>OY761543.1:0-2648974 GCA_963664695.1 Dehalococcoidia bacterium | reverse complement strand
GCCAAACAGACTACGCGTGGAATCTTCAGATCGCGCCCGACGAATTGAATCGTCTCGAGGGGATGGGCGACGGTACAACGGTCGTTGCGTTCTCGAGCCTGGTGGAACGCGTCGTCCTAAATCAGACCAATCCCGATCCGGCGTTGGGCGATGATAGGTCGGAATATATGAACGGAAACAATGCGCATCCGTTTCTGTCGAACGCGGAAATTCGTGAAGCAATGTCCTTGGCGATCGACCGGGAGCAGCTGGTTGCCGACCTCTATGGCGCAGCGGGCCAAGCGACATGCAATCTGATTACCGGGCCTCCGAACTATGTATCGTCGGCGAACGACGATTGCCTGACGCAGGACATCGCCGCAGCGAATCGGCTGTTGGACGGTGTGGGTGCCGTAGACACCGACGGCGACGGCGTCCGAGAGTTCAACGGGACGTCGCTGACTGTTGTTTTCCAGACGTCGACCAATGATGTGCGGCAGACGACCCAAGAATTGATCAGCGAGTGGTGGTCGCAGATCGGAATCGATGTGACGATCACGCATCACGACGCGGCGCTATTCTTCGGTGGTGATCCGATCGATGACGCGGCGATGACGTACCGTAGGTTCTTTGCCGACGTGCAGATGTATGCGAATGGTCCGAGCATCGATCCGCAATCATATCTGTCGGATTTGACCTGCAAACACGTGCCAACCCGCGAGGACAATTGGTCACAAGGGAACATCGCGCGGGCTTGCGATCCGGACTACGACGACATCTACGAACAGTTGGCTGAGACGCCGACTGGCTTGGAACGCGATGAATTGATCAAGCGGCTCAATGATTTGTACGTTCAAAGCTACGTCGAGATTCCGCTGGTCAACCGCGGATCGGTATCGGCGCACCTCGACACGCTGAAGGGCGTGCGGATAAACGCTTGGGACAGCGAGTTGTGGAACATCGCGGAATGGCGGCGGTAGCCATTACCCGCGCGCGGCGTTTCGGGTGATTTCGAGGCGCTTTATTTGATCACAACCGTGTCCACGCGGTACTGGCCTAAGCCTTTCCAATCGTATTCGACGCCAAGGCCGGGCCCTTCAGGGACGGTGACGTTGCCGTCTTTGTCGATGGAGTCGATCTGGTCTGCGTAGTCGGATTTGTAGAGGCTGGGTCCGATCTCGACGATTTTGGGGTGTACGAGACCCATTTCGTTGAAGTTGGAGTTGCGGATGGCGGCCATACAGTGACGATGAGGAGGGCTTGAGATGTGGAGTTCAAGGTCCATGCCGAACCCTTCGGCGGCGTGGGCGATCTTCATGACGCCGGTAATACCACCGTCGTAATCGGAGTCGGCGCGCCAGAAGTCGGTGGCTTCTGCGATGGCCATGTCGGTGTGAGCCTCGACCAGGTGGACGTGTTCACCTTGGAGAAGCGGGGTCTTAATCATCTTCTTCAGCTGTTTGTGGGCCCAGAGTGAGACGCCGCCATCGCGCATCGGGTCTTCGTACCAGTAGTAGTTGTAGTCGTCGCAGGCGCGTCCGACCGCCAAGGTGTCGGCGAAGGTGTCGTAGACACAGCACGGATCGGTCATGAGCGCCATCTTGCCACCGACGCGCTCCCCTACGGCGCGGACGGTGTCGATCTCGCGTTTAATATCGACCTCGCCCCAAGAGTGGATTTTGAATCCGGGATATCCCATCTCGAGACACTGCTGGGCGAAATCGGCGTATGCTTCAGGGCTGCTGAGGCCGCCGGGTTCTCGGTCGGCGTGATAGGTGCTGGCGTAGCAAGGCAGCTTCTTTCGGTGGCCGCCGAGGAGCTGATATATGGGTGCGTTGTGGTATTTCCCGGCGAGATCCCAGAGCGCGACATCGATGGGGCCGATACCCATACGGTCATTCTTTCTGAGGATCGATTTCGCCTGGTTGTAGAAGCGTTCTCTTTCCAGCGCGCTTCTCCCGATCAGGAAGTTGACGAACATGAGGATTTGTTCGTAGGTCGCGGGCGCGCCGCTCATGTATTCGCCGGTAACGCCTTGGTCGGTGTGGATCTTGATGCCGACCCGTCCTCTTGTTCCGTGTGCGCCGGGTTGGTAGAACTGCCCCATGGCGAAACTGACATCGGTCGCCAAGTCGTACGTCGGGATGCGGTATCTCGAAAGCTCAATGCGTTCGATGATTGGCGCGTTACCCATGACGTGACCCCCAGTTCGTGTTGAAGCGGTAGCGATGGCGGCAGTTTACCGCACAATCGCGTCTGCATGGCCTTGTGCGACGTGGGAAGTACCGCCGTCGCAGTTGGCTAGTGCTCGGGCGTTACACCGATTTGGAGGCCGAAGCGCTCTTGATAAACCCCGATCCCCATAACGATCCACCAGACCAGATACAGCAACGACAGCGCCATGAAAATCGGCGACAAGGTATCGATGAGTCCATGGAATGGCTCGGTCAAGGCCAAGCCAATCAGCGAGACGACTGCTCCGATGCCGACGATCAGCGCCAAGACCCTGTACGCTCCCGGTTTGAACTTCCTGGCGTGCGCAAATCCGAGAACCAGATACCCGATCAGACCTGCAACAGAAGCCATCGCCCGGGTGGCCCCGGCGACCGACTGCATGTGGACTCCTATCGCTCTCAAGGCCTCCTCCTGGTCTGCGCCGGAACCGAGCCCGATGCCGTGCTCGACGACATGCGAAGTCGCGTAGGTGAATGCTTGGGACATCAACAAGGAGATCACGGCGAGCATGACACCCGCCAACCCGAATTTCACGAACGTGTCCAAAGCACAAGGACTCTGCGCGGTTTGCCACATTACCACCAATCCCCACAGCAATATCAGCGCCGCCACGGCTCCCAACATTGACGCAAACCCGGCCAACAGCGGAGCATCACCGATGGCGTCGACATAGGCATATAGATCTGTCGCAGCAGCCCCGTCAATCACGACGCCCGGTGACAAAAATGTCGAAATGATGTAAAGCGCCGAACCAATTATCAGCGCTAAACCGCCCATCCTAGGCACCGTAATCATCGCCATCGCGTCTCCTCCAGACTGTAATTTTCGTTCCCTTCGTCGCACCTCAATTGGATACGACTTTACCACCAACTAACCATCTGACGACTGTTTCGATGAATCGTGGATTGCGTATTTGTCGATACGGGGGTCATCAGTTGCCGCGCACCACATTTGAAGCGGAATCACTGCGAAATCCCGGTCGCATCCGGACACGGTAATGTGACAACCGGATTGGGAAATATAGTTGGTTGGCAACTCTGCTGCGCTCTTTGGCTTGGATGACCGTGTCGCTCTTGCCGGCAATCGGTCCGCGCTACCGGATGAGGGTCGGGTCAACCGAGCAGGTCGCCGCCCCAAAGGCGTTCGATGAAGCGTTCGGCGGGCAGGATCAGTATCCCGTCGTCGGTCAACCGCGCGCGTTGCTCCCGGCAAACGACGACGCGTTGGGCAATCTCGGGGTACTCGACGGCTATGGATCGTAGCCCCCTCAGATGTTGATTGCCGACGTTGGCGCTCGATTTCGCTTCGATTGCGATCGAGAGATCATCGAGTAAGAAGTCGACTTCGGTTTGGCTAGTCAGTCCCCAATACGTCAAATTGGCGTCGACATTTCGATAGCTGATGTACGCGGCCAACTCGTGGTGGACCCAGTTTTCGAACGCTTTGCCGTACTGCTCGGAGCCAGCGATCAACGCGCCGCGCCGCGCTAACCGATTGACGATACCCACATCGGAGAAGTAGAACTTAGGAGACTTAACAACTCGGCGCTTGGCACGGCGTCGATATGCCGGTAGCCAAGTACCGAGCAGCGTGTCTTCGAGGATCTCGAAATAGCCCTTGACGGTGTTGTTTGAAACGCCGCAGTCCGAAGCGATGTTCGTGTAGTTGACGTTGTCACCGTCGCTCAAAGCCGCGGCGTCGAGAAATTGAGCGAATACGGGAAGACGACGCACCAATCCTTCCGCGGCGATCTCGTGTTCCAGATAGTCGGCCACATAGGCGTCTAGCACTCGCGTCGGTTCGCTGGACTCATACGCCCGGGGCAGGTATCCGTGGTTGAGCAGCCGGTCCAGATCGAACTCGCGGCCGAGTTCGCCGGCGGTCAAACCGTGCATCACGTACCTGAACGCCCGGCCGCCGAGCAAATTGGCTCCCCCGCGTCTCACCTTCCTCGCACTGGAACCACAGAGCGCGAATTTGAGCCGGTGGTTCTCGATCAACCAATGCACTTCGTTTAGCAGTTCGGGGACGCGTTGCACCTCATCGATCACGATCTGCTTCTCGGGTCGCGGTCCTTCAGCTTCGATCTCGTGTCGCAGTCTTTCCGGATGTGCCGAGTAGTGGACGTATTCATCGCTCTTCAGCAGGTCGAGCCACTTGCAACCGGGATAGCGCTCACGCAGGAGCGTCGTCTTTCCGGTCTGCCGCGGTCCCCAGAGGAAAAACGACTCTTTTCCCGAGGGCGGCAGCTGTAGATTTCTGCTGAACATCGATCCATCATCTGATGAAATACTGAAGCATTACTTCATATTATCATGTATTTTTGCATGATCACTTCAGTTTTTCATGTATTTCTGAAGTAGCACTTCAATTTTTCACAGACAGACGGCACGCCCAAGGTCAGCTATCAGAACAGCGTGCTTTGCGGTTCGATAAGGTGCGGGCCTTCGTTTCGGGCGGAGCCTACAGCCGGATTCGCCTCGCGAATGGTCATCGTCTCCCACTCGCGCGGCTTCAGGGCTTCGAGCAGTACGGCCTTGTCGGCCGCGTCGTCGAGCCATATGGCGGCCCAATCCTCGTCGAGGATTACGGGCATGCGATGGTGGATCGGCT
Organism: Dehalococcoidia bacterium; assembly: GCA_963664695.1. Lineage (GTDB taxonomy): Bacteria > Chloroflexota > Dehalococcoidia > Lucifugimonadales > Lucifugimonadaceae > Bin127. The sequence goes on along the minus strand of OY761543.1, from coordinate 2,644,147 downwards.
CCATCAAGGAGTTCGGCGCGGTCGTCAAAATGGCACAAGACTCGACGATGCCATCGGGCCCGTGCCACCGGCTCCAGATGCCTGCGAAGGTGACGAGTTGCGCCTCGGCATCGTAGATCCACATCGGCTTCTTGGATTTCCCGTCGCGTCGCCACTCGAAGAAGCCGTTTGCCGGGACTAGGCAACGCCTTTTTGTGAAGGAATCCCTGAACATCGGTCGCTCGGCGACCGTCTCGGATCGGGCGTTGAACATCGGACGCTTGAAAGCGGTATCTGGTTTGGCCCAGATCGGTATCAAACCCCAGCGCATCATTGCCCCGGTTCGGGCGCCTTCTGTCTCGTTGATCGCCAGCACGGGAGTCGTGGGTGCGATGTTCCACCTAGGCACATAAGCGTCCGGCGGCATCGCCACCTCGAAACCGAGCAGTTCGACCAGCTCGGCGAGGTCAGTGAAGAGTCCGAAGCGTCCACACATCTCTAAACCACCTCGAACGGTTCAATGCGTTTCAGATTGGAGATCATGGATTATCAGCGTAGCATCAGCATCATCCACGCGATATCATCTTCGCAGAACCCGACACCCGCAACCTTTACGATGCCCATGAATGTCTTAATCAACGGATCGCCAACTGCAATCGGCCGTGCCGTCGTCGATCAACTCGCCGACTCTGGCCACAATCTTCGGCTTACTTCGATGGCACCATACGATGAGCAGGATGTCGTCGTGTGTTCGCTCGAGCATGACGAAGCGACCGATGAGTTGGTTGCGGGGATCGACGCCATCATCAATGTCGGCTATCAGGACGAGGTCGAGATGCCGGTCAGCTTTCATCTCGATTACTACACACGTCGAACCTACAACCTGTTCTGGGCAGCCGCCAATGCCGGCGTGAAGCGGGTGATCAATCTCAGCACTCTTCGATTGATGGATGCTTATGAAGAGAATTTGGTCGTCACCGAGCTATGGCGTAGCAAACCGGTGGCGAGCGATATCAACCTGCTGTGCGCTCATCTCGTCGAAATCATTTGCAAAGAGTACGCCAGGGACCGAAAGTTCGAAGTCGTCAATCTCAGGCTCGGATGGCCACTAATTGACGGTGGTCCGGATTCGGTCAGCGAAGGCTCAGGCGACGCCCCGCTATGTTCGCAAGACCTCGGTCGTGCCGTGATTGCCGCTTTGGAAGCGGACATCGAACCATGGCAAGACATTCACATCCAATCGTCAATGGTCAACCAGCGCTACACCACGGCGAAGGCCGCCATGACGCTGGGTTTTTAGCCTCCATGTCACTTTGGAAGGAACTCGAACGATGAAAGTTCTCATTCTCGGAGGATGCGGAATGCTTGGCCCTTGGGTGGTCAAGGCATTGAAGCACCGCCATGAAATCATACTGACCGACATTAACCCGCCTGATGATGGTTTCGACGGCGAATTCAGACAGGTCAGTGCCGACGATCTCGATGGTGTCGTTGCAACGGCAGAAGGTTGCGACGCGATCATCAACCTTTCGGTGCTGCGGGAAGACCGTAAGCTGGCATTCGATGTGAGCACCCGCGGCAACTACAACATGATGGAAGCGGCACGGGTGCACGGCATCCAACGAGTCATCAACACCGGACCGCATTTCCAACTAGTAGGCGAGACGTACGAGAACTGGGATTTCGATCTCAATCCCGACATGCCGCCGCAGTTCGGCACGCGTCTCTACGCGCACTCGAAGGGGCTCGGTCAGGAGATCTGCCGAGTCTTCAGCGATCAGTATGGCATCTACGTGATCACGATGCTCTACTACAACATGCGCCACACATGGAACTGGGGCATGGGCAGAGGCGTGCCCGAGGCTACCTATCACGAGGACATGACGCCGTTCACCACCGCATGGACGGACTGTGGTACGGCGATCCAAGCGGCATTGGAAGTTCCGCTCGAACGTCTGCCCTCCCGATGCGAGACGTTCTTCACATTCCCGGAAACTCCACACCACAAATTCAACAGCGAAAAGACGCGTCGGATTTTGGGTTGGGAGCCTCGATACACATTGGAAACGCTCTGGAACAAGGAGCCGATGACGCCGCCTGATCATCTGCATGGGGCTTGGTGACGCCGACGCGCATCGGTTCGGAATCGTTCGATTTTGATCCAAATTGAAGAACACTTTCGAGGGATGTTCGATATTTTTCTCCTCCCATTCAAGCAAGGAGGTCCGAAAAGACAAATCAATCCACTAATCTATGCCAACCGTTTTCAGCGAAGGACCGTATCGTTTCCGGTTTTATTCGCGGGACGCTACCGAGCCGCCACACGTGCATGTTCGACGCGACCGCAATCATGCGAAGTTTTGGTTATCCCCGACGCAGTTGGCCGACGATGGTGGATTCGGTCGCACAGAAATCCGGCGAATTACGCGGATAATAGAAAGTAACCACGATTTGATCTTAGAGGAATGGTATGGCCATTTCGGCACCGAAAACTAACGAAGCACTGGCGGTCGATATCAGTTGCTCAAGCGAATCCCTTACCGCTGAGCTAGCCGATGGACGCGTTGTCAGCGCGCCGTTATCTTGGTACCCGCGGTTGGTTCACGCCACACAAGCCGAAAGAGACAATTGGCATCTCGAAGGCGAAGGCGATGCGATCCGCTGGCCGGATTTGGACGAGGACATCTTGGTCGAAGCACTTCTCGTCGGTTGGCGTTCGCGCGAAAGCGAAAAGTCGTTCAGGCGTTGGCTGAAAGCCAAGCAAGAAGGCCGCGGGTTAACTATCCCTGAACTTAGAGCCTACGAAGAAGCGCAGCAACAGCAACCCGCCGAGACAGATTGAACTCCCGGCATGATTCTGATGATGATCCGAGGCTTCCCGACCGTCGAAGACCGCCGATTCGCGTCTACTACTCCCAGTTCGGATTTGGAATGAAGAAAAACAACCAATGGCCCAGAATCGGTTGCGGCGTGCTGTTCCTAGTGATCGGCGTGTGGGTTTTACTCTGGGCGTTCAACATTATCGAACTATCGCCCCGTTACATCTGGATCCCGTTCGCCGTCGTGCTGGTCGCGCTGGGATTACGGCTTCTTCTCTCGAACCGCAAGTGAACTTTCGGTCGGTTCCGACGACTTGGTGATCGTCGCACCTACCCCATCAAACCGCCTTCTTCGCTCATAACAGCCATGAGATTGCCATCTGGATCGCGGAAGAAGGCCATCCACAGTGTGTAGTTTTCCGTCTGGTGGATGATATGAGGTTCGGATTCGATGGCGACGCCGCGCGTGGCTAAATCCTTAGCAGCTTCTTTTGCCGAATCTACTTGGAAATAGATGACGGAGGTACCGGCTTGCTCGGGATTCTCAGGTTGATTGATGTAGAGGCGAGTTCCGGAGCAGTCGAAGAAAGCCATCGGATTGGCGCCGGGGACTTGGAACAGGAAGTTGATGCCAAGCGTGTCACGGTAGAACTCAACCGCCTTGTCGACATCAGTCACTGAAATCGAGATTTGGCCTACGCCGTGGATTTTCATACCGGTTTTCCCTCTCGTAACCGAGGTCAGAGCTCTTTCATCTCAGATAGCAGGCTCTCAACGGACGCTCTTGCATCGCCGAAGAGCATCATTGTGTTCTCCATGTGGAAAAGCTCGTTTTCCACACCAGCGAATCCAGATGCCATTGACCGCTTCAACACGATTGCCGATCGTGCTTGGTCCACATTCAATATCGGCATGCCGTAGATCGGACTGCTGCGGTCGGTTCGCGCGGCTGGATTTGTCACGTCATTCGCTCCGACCACTACGGCAACGTCAGCTCGCCTGAAGTCGTCGTTGATCTCGTCGAGATCCTTCAACTCGTCGTACGGGACGTCGGCTTCCGCAAGCAAGACATTCATATGCCCGGGCATCCTGCCGGCGACGGGATGGATCGCGTATCGGACCCCTGCCCCGCGTTCTTTGAGCATGTCAGCCAGGTCTCGAACCTGATGCTGCGCCTGCGCAACGGCGAGACCATATCCGGGAACGAAAATCACTGAGTCGGCGTACCCGAGGAGAATCGCGGCCTCAGCAGCGTTGACAGATCGCACCGGTCGATCCATCGCGTTCGCTCCAGGGGCTGCGCCGCCCGTCGAATCTGCAACGCCGAATCCGCCGAACATCACGTTACCCAACGAGCGGTTCATCGCCCGAGTCATGATGCGGGTGAGTATGAGCCCGGATGCACCGACCAAGGAACCGGCAATGATGAGCATCGGGTTGTCAATCACGAAACCCGTTGCCGCAGCCGCCAATCCAGAGTAAGAGTTCAGTAGCGCGATGACAACGGGCATGTCGGCGCCGCCGATGGGGACGACGATCAATACGCCAACGATTAGCGCAATGACGGCCATGGCGATAAGCGCCCACTCGAGGTTGGGATCAAATATGAGCAATCCCGCCATGGTCAAACTGCCGATGACTAGGATCACGTTGACGACGTGTCGAAGCGGTATCAGTACCGGTTGCGTCGCGACGATGCCCTGCAATTTGCCGAAGGCAATGAGGCTGCCCGTGAGGGTCAACGAGCCGATCAATACGGATAATGCGACGGTGACGCTGACCACGCGGTCGACGTCGCCGGTGTCGTTCTGGCTGAGGATCTGTGCGCCCGCCACGACCGCCGATGCTGCACCACCGAATCCGTTGAAGATAGCGACCATTTGTGGCATGGCGGTCAGCTGAACCTGTCGGGCGGCGATTGCCCCGATCAAGGCACCCACAATTAAGCCGACGATGATCCACTCGTACCGGACGATGTCGCGGTCGATAACGGTGAACACGACGGCGATAAGCATCCCCAAAGCAGAGAGCCGGTTTCCGGCACGTGCCGTTTCAGGCGACCGCAGCCAGAGCAGTCCGGTGATGAACAGGACCGACGCGACAATGTACGCTCCAAGCGTCAGATTATCGAGTGTTGTTGAGGAAATCTCCATGATTCGCGCTTAACGACGTTCCTCATCGCTGCGGTGGAACATGCGCAGCATCCGGTCAGTCACGAGGTACCCGCCAACCACATTAATGGTCGCCAAGGCGACTGCCACCACTCCCAAGACCGCACCGAGCAACCCTCCGACCGATCCAGCAACGATGATTGCGCCGACGATCACGATACCTGAAATGGCGTTGGAACCGGACATCAGAGGCGTGTGCAAGGTCGGTGGGACCCGCGTGATTGTTAGGTATCCGACGAAAATGGCCAAGACGAAGACGGCCAACGCGATTAGGAGTTCTTCAATCGACATTTTCGTCTCCTGTATTCATCGTCCGATGGTGTGTCCGCGGACTTCACCGTCGTGGGTTACGCACATTGCATCAACGACTTCGTCTTCAAAATCGATTGACAAAGCCAGATCTTCACCGATGATGAGCGTCATCAGCGATTCCAAGTTACGGGCATAAGTCACCGAGGCATGATATGGCATTGATGATGGGACGTTGACCGGTCCTTTGACAGTCACACCGTTAACGTCAACATCCTCTCCGACAACGGTCGCTTCGACGTTCCCGCCGGTCTCAGCCGCTAGGTCGATGACGATGCTACCGGGCCTCATGGCTTCGACGGTCTCGGTCTCAATCAACAAAGGGGCCGTTCGTCCGGGGATTGCGGCCGTCGTGATCACGGCATCGGCACGTACAATGTGTTCGGCGAGGAACTTGCGTTGACGGGCGTTTTCGTCGTCCGTTTGGGCTCGGGCGTAGCCGCCCGCAGTTTCGGCATCGTCACTGTCGAGAGGTGCGATGAACTTCGCGCCTAGGCTCTGCACCTGTTCGCCAGCAGCCGCTCGAACATCGAAAGCGTAGACGTCGGCACCGAGGCGTTTTGCTGTGGCGATGGCCTGCAATCCGGCGACCCCTGCGCCTAGGATCAGAACGCGCGCGGGAGGAATCGTACCGGCTGCGGTCATCATCATCGGGAAGAATCGGCTCAAGGCATTTGCCGCCATCAATGCCGATTTATAACCGGCAATGGAAGCTTGGGAGGACAGTACATCCATGCTCTGAGCCCGCGCGATCCGGGGCACTAGATCCATGGCGAACGCCGTTACGCCGGCGTTAGCGAGCGCGTCGATGGTGACGGTATCGCGTCGAGCATCCAGGATTGTCGCCAGCGCAGATCCGCTACGCGTCGCGCCAATTTCATCATCGGAAGGTTTGCCAACATGGAGCAGTAATTCGGACGACTCGGCGATATTGGACGCTGAATCTGCGAGCGAAGCGCCCTCTTGTTGATATGTCGAGTCTGGGAACCCGGCGGTGATTCCCGCGCCACTCTGCACGGTAACATCGTGCCCAGCAGACGCCAGTTTGGACACCAGATCCGGAGATGCCGCTACACGGTTTTCACCGGGCGCGTTTTCTCGATTGATGCCTATTTTCAAGGTGTTGACGGATTGAGTGGGAATAGGACAGGGAATTCAGCATATTATGGTAACCGCTACGCTTGAAATGCGTTTTGTTTGAGCCGATAACAGGTTCTCATGGAGAACACAACCAACGTACGAGGATATTCAATGTACATGCTCCGACGGGTCTACAAAGCCAAGCACCGCCAAGGCAAGCTCGTGGCTTCACTAGTTCAGAAGCAACAGAAAATCTACGAGGCGGCCGGTCGTACCACGGGTACGGTCTATTTCAACGCCGGAACGGTTCCCGGCGAACCCGACCAGGTTGTGCTTGAGTGGACGCAAGATGAGCTCGAATCGCCTTACATGTCGGGGGGAAGCATCCCATCGGAAGCTCTACAGGTCGGTGGGCAAGTCCGGGACCACATCGAGAGCCAAGAGATCGAGTTCTGGGAACTCATGACTCCAGCAAAGATGGATGACGTCTAAACGCTTCCACCTTTCACGTACCATCCCACTTAGAGGGCCTAGATGCGTCATAAGTGGGTAAATCTCATTCTCCTCGCTCTCGTCGCAGGCGAGTTCGTAACCGGCGCGGTCGGATTGATGAGCGGCAACGCACGCAACGAGATCGTGTTGCAGATTCACAGCGTACTTGGCTACAGCATCATCGCCGTTTTAGGTTGGAAAACGGTCTTGGCCTTACGTTCGCTCAAACGACCGTCGAGGGGTAGGCCGCGTAACGTTGCGATCATCGTTTCGGTGCTCCTTCTGATGACGCTGAGCATCGGTGTGGTCTGGAGCACTGGTGGATTCTGGTCGGTCGAGGGAGTCACTGGCATGAGCCTGCACATCTATGCCGGGGCCGCCATCATGCCGTTTATTGCCTGGCATGCATGGGTCTACACCGCCCGGTTCCGAGTCGGTTACAGCGCCGAACGACGCGAAGTCTTGCGGTTTAGCTCTGTCCTCGCCGCGGGCACCGCAGCCTGGGTGGTAAGTGAGAACGCGATCCGGGCAATCCCTACCCTAGGTGCCGACCGACGTTTCACCGGCTCTCACGAACGACGCTCATACGAAGGCAACCGCTTCCCTACTACATCTTGGCTGAACGACAAACCAGTCGACATCGACACCGCTCGATATCGGCTGAAGATCACGGATACCGACGGCACATCAACCTCGTTGACACTTCTCGATCTAGAGAACGGCGGCTTGGGCACCGGATTCTCTGAAATCGAAGCGACGCTAGACTGCACGGGCGGTTGGTACTCGCACCAATTTTGGAGTGGCGTGAATCTGTTAGAGCTTCTCGAGGCGGCAGGGATGAATCTCGAAGCGCAGAGTTGCATCGTGCACTCGGTTACGGGCTACACTCGACGATACGCGTCGTCGGAGTTCGAGAACTTGATGTTGGCGACTCGAGTTGGCAACGAGCCATTGTGGCACGGACACGGCGCGCCGGTGCGCCTCGTCGCGCCGGGAAGACGCGGCTACGACTGGGTCAAATGGGTCGATGAGATACGTCTTACAGATTCGCCGCACTGGTGGCAGCCTTGGTTGCCGTTGCAATGAAGATTGGGAGCAAATGGGTTAGCATCAAGTGCGATTTTCGCTTTCTCACTGATCCCAATATTCAGTCAGCTTCCGATCGTTCTCTTCGCGGACCTCCCGAATCAAGGCGACAGAATCAACTTCGCCATCGAATGTCGGGAGAGAGCCCCAACGATTCCACCACTCTTCCTGCCGTATCTCACGATCAACTGCTTCAAGGACCACCGAACTGACCGAGGAGTTCCGTTTGGCGGCTAACCAACGAATACGTTGATACAACTCGTCTGGAATGTTCAATACTTGCAAGTTGACCATAGTCCTTTGATTTTACGGTCAGATTCGAAAGCACTTGGTCGACTATCGGCAGTCCCTCAGTAACCCAACCCGTGCCCAAACGGGTACAGCGTGTCCTCCTCGACATAGCCAGGCACGTCCGAGTCCTGTCGGAGGATGGCTTCCGCGCTGTTAGCCAGGGCGAAGGGTAGTTTGCCTTGTGGCGAGTGTTTGCCGGTCAGTACATCCATCAATGCCGCATCGCTTGACCCGAAGGTGGCTATGACCGCACCGGCGTCTCTGAGGCCACTTGCTTCGTCCACGACGAATGGTTGGCGGAAGCGGATCGCTACGATCGTGCGGTCGGCTCCGATTTCAGACATGACGCCGTTGATATCGGCCAAGCTAGGCGTGACCGTCCACGAATTGGCCTTTTCCATATCGGAGAAGGCGATCATATCCAGCTCTTCCGGGTCTGGAACGGGCAGGAATCCGCCACCAATCCTGCTGTTGTTGCCGACTACGATGCGAATGATGGCGTAGTCCGTGCCTTCGGGGACGCTTGGTCTGGATTCTCCAGCGTCGGCATCGTAGTCGCCAAAGACGGCTTCATATTCGTTCCATTCGGAACCTGCAACCACCTCCGGATCCATACCCATGACGTAGATTTGCTTGGTAACAGGTACAATCTCTGGCTCGTCGGTCGGATCTTGATGAAAGCCGGGCAAAGCAAACGGGTCTGGCTGAGGTTTCGGCGACGGCATCTCCAATGGCAGCACGTTGTTGCGGTTTTGGAGGAGGACGATGGCCTTACGTTGTGCTTCGTCAGCCTTGGCTTGCGTAATGCGGCTGCCGAGGATGTATCCTGCTCGGTTCGGTTCAACGAAGGGATTCTCAAACAGGCCAAGATTGAACTGTTCGGTCAGCAATCGGCTCACCGCTTGATCGAGACGCTGCTCGGAGATTGTGCCTGCGTCGATTAGAGCCATCATCTGCTGGTTGTCGCTGAAGCCGGACAGCACGTCCACTCCAGCGTTGATCGCCATCGCTACCCGTTCGCCGACGGGTTTGTCCTCCACGCCCCATGGCATCGTTGTGGCGATTGCGGTGTCGGAGTTGACGTTGCCTTCGAAGCCTAGCTTCTCCCTCAACAACTCTGTCGTGATGCCCTCGGAGAATGACATACCGACGTCGTTCGGCATGTACTTCTGCCCCACCGGTACGCCGTAATACGGCATGATCGACGAAACGCCAGCCTTGATGGCGGCGACGAATGGCTTGAAGTGGTAGTCGAAATTGTCGCCCGGATACGCTTGGTACTTTCCGAACTCGAAGTGTGGGTCGGCGCCACCTTCTTGAGGTCCACCACCCGGGAAATGTTTCATCGTGACTTGGACGCCGCGATGGTCGAGCGATTCGCCTTGGATGCCCTTGACCAGAACCGTGGCGATCTCACTTACGAGGTCGGCATCTTGCGCGAAGGTCTCGGTGATGCGGAACCACCGGGGTTCGGTCGAAAGATCGAGGCAGTATCCGTACATTCCGCGAATGCCGAGTGCTGTCCATTCGCTTGCGACCGTTCGAGCGAACTCGCCGATGAGGTCCATGTCACGCGTCGCCGCAAGACCAGCCTCTTTAGGCCAGGCGGAGAATGCGCCAACGGAGGCATCTAATCCACCCATCCCGCCTTCTTCGAAGTGATTGCGTGGGTTCGATTTGAAGATCGCCGGGATTCCGAGACGCGTAGATTCGCACATCTCTTGCACGGCGTTGGTGAACTGCGCCATTTCGTACGGCGTCACCTGCGCACCGAAGAACGGGTGGCCAGTGTCCCCGGGCGAGTTCGTCACGGTGTTGCGGAGAATGAAGCGGGTCATCTTCTCCTCGAAGAGCAACTTGCCTGCCAAGAGCGGGACCCGACCGCCTGCATCGGCGTTCAATTGGTCAATCATCAGCATCCCAGCCTTCTCGTCCAACGTCATTTGAGAAAGCAGATCGGCAACACGTGCCTCAACCGGCTGTCGCCAGTCTTCGTAGGTGTCGATATTGCCGTTTTTGTTGAGGTCTCGGAACGGAACTCCATCGTCGTAGAGAACCTCAACGGATCGCGCTTGAACCTCCGGCCGATGCCGGTAATCGTTTGATGCCAAGGTGATTGCCTTTCTTTTTGTTAACTGGACGTTATCGTCCGGATCAAGACCCCATTTTGGGTCCGTGGATATCCATGTTGGGATCCGTGGAGATCCGTGTCATTCCGAGCGAAGCGAGGAATCTCGGTGACTCCCGTTATCGTTGCCGGTTCAGATTCTTCACTCCGCTGCGCTCCGTTCAGAATGACACGACTGCGAATGCGCTCCGTTCAGAGCGACACGATTGCGAATGCGCTCCGTTCGCGATGACACGAATGCGAGATTCCAAATGTCCGCACGCTCTAAGCATCCATCATCTGAATACAGACTGGCCCCGGTATCGAAATCATATGTCCGGTGTGGGTCAACTTGCCGGAATCGGCGTCGCGGCGGAAGGTGTGGATGGTGCCCGAATCTTGGTTCTCTGCGAGTACCCAAGTTCCGGTAGGATCGATGGCGAAGTTCCGTGGGGTGTTGCCGCGGGTCGACTCGTTGGCGATGTAGTAAAGCATCCGAGCGTAAGGGTCCCAGCCATAGATGACCAAAGTGTCGTGACCGCGGTTGGAGCCGTAGATGTGCCTACCATCTGGCGAGACGTGAATGTCGGCGGTGCTGTTGCCATCGGCGTAAACTACATCGGGTCGCACGGTGCCGACCCAGTGGGATTCGGTCAGTCCGCCGGTACCGGCTTCAACGTCATAGGCGCTGATGGTCAATCCGATCTCATTAATCGCAAACGCGGCAGTGCCGTCGGGATGGAAGGCGAAGTGTCGCGGGCCCTCGCCCGGCCTAGAATCGGCGGAGGCGTCGTCGTTCAGGACGATTTTCCCGGCGTCGTGATCGATGTCGTAGACCAGCACCTTGTCCAAGCCAAGGTCGCAGACGATCAACTGGTTGTTGCTCGGCGCCATTGTTACGGAGTGGGCGTGCGGTTCGTTTTGACGGTCTGCTTGAACCATGCTGCCGCCAACGTGTTGGTGGAAGTCGCAGGCCTTGTTCAAACTGCCGTCATCGTTGATCTCGAACATGGCGACGCTACCGCCGGCGTAGTTGGCGACGAATAGGTACTTGCCGTTAGCCTCGACCACTAGGTGGCAAGGGCCAGTCCCTTTGGTCGATTCCTTGTTTATGAGCGAAAGCTCGCCATTGGCACCAATCGCATATGCGTGAACACCACCGGCATCGTCGCCTTCGAAATCGTTGACCTCGGCGACAGAGTAGAGGTACTTGCCGTTGGGATGCAAGGTAACAAAAGACGGGTTAGGGCCGCTGTCCGTCGCAACCGACAACTCAGTCAATCGACCGGTCGCCCCATCCATTTTGCACGTATAAATCCCCTTGGCACCCAAGTTGGTATACGTTCCGACGAAGATTAGTTGGTCTTTGGGATGTCCCATTCTCGCGTTCCGCCTTTCAGATCGGCCTCGATAATCTCATGTTCTGCGCTGAAAATGATAAGCCACAATCGTTGGCGCTGTTTCGCTGTTAAATTAGATTCGAGTGCCCCTACCACTCATAGGAGCCAATCCCAACTCGCGAGTAGCGCATGAAACCAGCACCATTCAACGCCGTCAAGAATCTGGAAGTCAACGGACGCAGCTACGCGTACTACGACTTAGCGGCCCTTGAACATGCTGGTCTGTGCAACATATCGAAGTTGCCGTTCTCGATCCGCGTATTGCTGGAAAATGCCCTCCGTAACGCTCACATCGGCCCCGCGACCGAGGACGACGTCCGCTTAGTCGCCGGGTGGTCGCCAGAACAAGCTCCGCCGAAAGAGTTCCCATACATGCCGGGCAGAGTCACTTTGCAGGACTTCACCGGCGTTCCCGTCGTTGTCGACCTTGCAGCCATGCGAGACGCCGTCGCCGCCAAAGGCGCCGACGCGAGCATCATCAATCCCTCCGTTCATTCCGATCTCGTCATCGACCACTCGGTCCAAGTCGACTATTTCGCGTCGGAAGGGGCACTCGCACGAAACATCGACCTTGAGTTCGAGCGCAACGTCGAACGATACAAGCTCCTCAAGTGGTCGCAGTCAGCATTCGACAATATGCTCGTCGTGCCGCCCGGAACCGGCATCGTACACCAAGTCAACCTCGAGTTCTTAGCTTCGACCGTCCTCACGACCGAATTCGAAGGTGAGACCTTCGCCTTTCCCGACACATGCGTCGGCACCGACTCGCACACCACCATGATCAACGGCCTCGGCGTTCTCGGTTGGGGCGTCGGCGGCATCGAAGCCGAGGCCGTGATGCTCGGACAGCCCTACTACATGCTCGTACCGGAAGTCGTGGGCGTGAAACTGAGCGGCAGTTTGCCGGACGGCGCAACGGCGACCGACCTCGTGCTCGCCATCACCGAGGTGCTCCGGAATGTCGGTGTGGTAGAGAAATTCGTCGAGTTCTACGGTCCAGGCCTCGCCACATTGCCCGTCGCGGATCGCGCCACTATAGGAAATATGTCACCCGAATACGGTGCCACATGCGGTTTCTTCCCCGTCGACGACCAGACTATCGACTACCTCCGGCGCACTGGCCGCTCGGAGGAAACCGTCACCCTAGTCGAAGCCTACGCTAAAGCGAATTTCCTCACCCCGTCCGAATCCGACGATCCGCAGTACACCACATCCATCGAATTCGACCTCGCCGACGTCGAACCCAGCATGGCTGGCCCCAAGCGTCCGCAGGACCGCGTTACCTTAAGCAATGTTGCCGGTAACTTCCGCGACGCTTTTCCGGACGCCTCAGCCAATGGCGCTGATGTCACAGACGGTTCAGTAGTCATCGCCGCCATTACCAGCTGCACCAACACCTCGAACCCATCCGTGATGGTCGGTGCCGGGTTGCTTGCGCGTAACGCCGTCGAACGCGGATTGGAGCGTAAGTGGTGGGTTAAGAGCAGTTTGGCACCCGGTTCGAAAGTAGTCACTGACTACCTCGACCGCGCCGGGCTAACCGATCCCCTGGAGGCGCTTGGTTTCCAGACCGTCGGCTACGGATGCACAACTTGCATTGGTAACTCCGGCCCGTTACCGCAGGAAGTGGCAGATACCGTTACCGACCACGACCTCGTCGCTGCTGCTGTCCTTAGTGGAAACCGCAACTTCGAGGGTCGCGTCCACCCGCAAGTGAAAGCCAACTACCTCGCATCACCGATGCTCGTTGTGGCCTACGCCCTCACCGGACGCATCGATGTCGACTTAAACCGCGATGCGCTCGGCATTGACGAAGATGGCAACGAAGTCTTCCTTTCCGACATCTGGCCCAGCCAGATCGAGATCGCACAGACCGTCGCCAGCGCTGTTCGTGTTGACCAGTTCAACAACCGTTACGGCGCCGTTTACGAAGGGCCTGAGCAGTGGCAAGAACTCGAGACAGCGACGGGTGAGCTATTCCAATGGGAAACCGGCAGCACCTACATTCAACCGCCGCCGTACTTCGAAGGCTTTGAGCTCGAACCCGAGCCACGCGAAGGCGTCGAAAAAGCCCGCGTCTTGGTCAGCGTCGGCGATTCAGTGACCACCGACCACATCTCCCCCGCGGGTAGCATTCCGCAGTCTGCTCCATCAGGCCAACACCTCATTGCCAACGACGTTCCCCGGCGAGCATTTAACTCTTACGGCTCTCGCCGCGGCAATCACAACGTCATGATGCGCGGCACGTTCGGGAACATCCGACTCCGCAACCAACTTACTCCAGAATATGAGGGCGATTGGACGGTTTACCACCCGACTGGCGAAACGATGCGCATCTTCAACGCCGCCGAACGTTACCGGGCAGATGGCGTCCCGCTAATCGTTCTAGCCGGTAAGGAATACGGCACCGGAAGCTCACGAGATTGGGCGGCCAAAGGTCCGATGCTGTTGGGCGTCCGGGCTGTCATCGCGGAATCGTTCGAACGCATTCACCGATCGAACCTTGTTGGTATGGGTGTAGTTCCGCTGCAATTCACGAACGGCCAATCCGCACGGTCCCTAGGGCTCGACGGTACAGAGACTTACACGATCGAAGGCGTGGAGGGAACTCTACAGCCGGGCGCAAACCTGAGTGTTACGGCGACCGCCAGTGACGGTTCAATCACATCCTTCGAGGTCCTCTCACGCGTAGATACCGCCATTGAGGCCGAATACTACGAACACGGCGGCCTTCTGCCCTATGTTCTGCGTCAGATGATTGCTCAGAGCTGATTCCAACCCCTCAATGCCCTAGGGGAATCTAGTAGGGGTCAGGACATGAGGCAACATCACGGACAAATAAAACGCGTGGCGAATAGTGATTAACCAGAACACGGTCCCCAACGGGACTCTTGCGCGATCGGCGATGACGTGGCTGATGATTTCGTGTTCGATGTGTGTGACGCGATGGTTTTGAGCCGTCCGATTTGGCAACCTCAATTGCGAGTTCCGCGTCGCGCAGCGATCCACTCTAAACCGGGCGCACATGTTAGATTCGAGGTACTAGTTGGTTTAGTCACAAACGGGTGCGGACCGCGATGAAAAGGACGATCACACCATGACGCTCAAGCATGAAGCCCTTTCTCGAATCAATCAAGTCAAAGAATTTCAGGTGGTCGTGACTCGAGACGAGGACGGTGTTTTTGTAGCTTCGTGCCCGTCACTACCGGGTTGCCACACCCAAGGCGACACTGTCGATGAAGCGTTGGCGAATATCCAAGAAGGTATCGCTCTGTTTATCGAGGTGCTGAACGATGATGAATCGGTTGATTTTCCGGTTGCGAACAGTTGGTTCGCGAACGTTTCTTTGACGCATTAGAATGCCGCGCTTACCGAGTGTATCCCGAAGAGAATTTGTTTCAGCGATGCGCAAAATCGGATATAGCGTATCGCCGAAAAGAGGAAAAGGCAGTCACATCGTATTGCGTCACCAGGAGCGACACAATCTGCTGGTGTCGGAGCGCATTGGCAGAGGACTGTTGATTAGTCTATTGAAGGACGCAGGAGTCTCTAGAGACGAGTTCATCGACCTTCTCTAGCCGTTTGGTTCCGAAACACCGCAGTATTCAATCGGTAACGACCCTGTAGTCAACGTATTCAATTGACTGGAGACAGAATGGCCACCATTGGTGGTTTCTCATTGGGGATTTCTGACGCCGATCTCGCGCCGCAAACAATCGCGCAAATCCGGGTGCTCGAATTCGAATCCCGCCTGCATCAACTTCTCGGGTATCACGAGTGCGCTGTTGATCGCCAGCTCTTGAACGTAGTTACCGATAACTATCCGAGCCAATACAGCCGGCAACCAACCAAAACTTGGTTTGCCCAACGCATCGCCGATCGCCCGCGTCAATTCGATGTTCCGAACCACTCCCGGCGAAACAACGTTGACAGCACCTTCCAGACTTTCCTCGCCAGCGATAAACAGCAATGCCGATATCGCATCGTCCAGATGAATCCATGACGTCCACTGCCGACCATTTCCAAGTCGACCACCCAATCCCTTCCTGAATGGTTTCGCCAACACTGGCAATGGCCCTCCATCGCCGCTCATCACGATTCCGAACCGCACGGTCGACGTTCTCACCCCGAAATCCGAGGCACTTTCAGTCGCTGCCTCCCATGGCACCGCGATGTCGGAGAGAATACCCTCGCCCCGCGCATTCGATTCGGTCAACTGTTCGTCACCGCGATCCCCATAGATCGCAACTCCCGACGTCGTTATCAAGACATTCGGCGGGGTCGCCAGCCGTCTGCAGATTTCAACCAATGTTTGGGTAGTCACGATCCGACTACTCGAAATCAACTCGAGATAACTCTTGGTCCAGCGCTTCGCCACCTCCGCCCCGGCGAGGTTGAACACTGCGTCGACTCGTCCCAAATCCTCAACGTCAACTGAATCGGGGTCCGATGTGTCCCACCTCACCTCCTCTACATCCGCATCAGGATTAGGCTCTCGACGTACTAGGTGAACGATCTCATCGCCGCGGCCACGTAGTCGTTTCGTTAATGCCTGACCGATGTAGCCGCTGGCCCCAGTTATAAGAACCCTCATGCTTCAATCATAAAGCCGCACCGCCGTCGACCGTGATCATGGAGCCGGTGACTCCGCTCGCCTCGTCTGAAGCGGCAAACAAAAACGCATTCGCCAAATCTTCCGGCATCATCATCCGTCCCATCGGTGTTCCGGCAACTCGCCGTTGAAGATTCTCTGGATTGTCGATACTAGTCGTCTCATCGTTCGGGCTGTGCGGGTTGTTTCCGCGGATGAACGGTGTATCCACATGGCCAGGCGAGATGATGATGGAGCGGATGTTTTCCTTAGCGTAGCTGGCGGCCGCGGCGCGATTCAACCCAACCATTCCCATCTTCTGCGCAGCATATGCCGGTGAACCGCCTCCGGGACGAATCGATGCTAACGAGCCCATGTTAAGGATCGCCCCACCGCCAGCGCGTCGCATCGACGGTACAACAGCCTTTATGCCCAGAAACGCGCCGGTCAGGCCCGTGTCCATGATGATGTTCCACATGTCGAGCGTCTGGTCATCGAAACTGACTCGGAAGTTGGCACCGGCGTTGTTGCAGAGGATGCTGACGGGCCCATACTCCTCCTCTGTGGCGCTAACACAGGCCTCCCACGCGGCCTCGTCTCGCACATCCAACTCGTGAGCGATAGCCATGCCGCCGCTGTGGACGATATCGTTACGAACCGCCTCTCCCGCTTCCAAGTTGAAATCGGCTACGCAGACCGCAGCGCCGTGCGCCGCGAACAATCGGCTTTGCGCGCCTCCCATCGCTCCCCCGCCGCCTGTCACGATGGCGACCTTTCCAGCTAGTCGCTCCCCGAAATTGGCTGTTGACATTGACCGCGCCCCCGCAGATTGTGTGTAACGCCTGAAATGTTACACGCAATCGGACCCGGCAATTCGCTACGATCCAGAAGGTGTGATCAATCCCAGCAGTGCCCCTTGCGGGTCGTAGATCCACGCCATTCTGCCAACTCCCGGCACGTCCCACGGCGGGTCCGGCAACTCGGCTCCGTGCTCGACCGCCCTTTCGACTGCCGCATCAACATCATCGACATTGAAATAGACGATCCACGTCGGACCACCGAGGCGCGCGATCAGCTCGTCCGAAAGCCCACCGAGCGCGCTGATGCCCATCACCGGCCCATCCTCGGTGCTGACGATCGAGTTAACCGAACCGTCCGGCATCTCCATCGGGTCAGTACTCACCTGCAATGAATTCCGGTAAAACGCCGCGGCTGCTTCCGGATCAGGCGACATCAACTCGCACCACTGCATCGATCCGTGCTCATGCTTGATGGTAGGGCCCGACTGAAATGCCTGCCAGATGTTCACTCTCCCGCCCGTCGGGTCGGCGATCTCAGCACTAATCCCATACTCTTCCACTTTGGACGGAGCCTGAACCACAGAACCGCCCATGTCCGAGGTCCGCCTTATGACTTCCTCGATGTCATCCACCAGAAGTTGAACACTCCACTGCGACTTTGCACCAGACGCGATTTTCTGTCCACCGGTTGAAGCAATTCCCGCAGGATATCCAGATGGTAGTTTCGCCCAAGCGTAGCGCTGCCCAGCGACTCCTCCCGGTGCTTCATCGTAGCCCCAGCCGAAGAGTTTCGCGTAAAACGACATTGACGCTTCGATGTCGGGCGAATTCAAGTCCACCCAAAACGGCGTTCCTTGGCTGAGATTCGTGTATTGTGGCAATTCTTGTGCTCTTGTCCATGGACGTGGTCGACTGGCGCACCCTGCCCATCACTTTGGTTTTCGCGATCCAGTATCTCAGACCAAGACGGTGGACGCCTTAACTCGTCGGCTCAACGACGCAGAAGTCGGCTCCCTGCGGATCTCGCAACACGATTATCCTGCCGAGCGCCGTCTCTGCCGGTTCGCCGGCCGTTGCTTCGCCACCGTTTGCTTCCACGTAGTCCACCGCGGCGTCGAGGTCGGTTACCCGAAAGTAGACGAACCACATCGATGGAACGCCATCCGAAATCATCTCATCAGGCCACTGAAACATGCCAGCCACCGAATTGTCGTCGACGATCCACGTTGTGTATCTGTCCAGGCCGCCTTGCGCCGCGGTGACAGTCCTTACACCGAGCGCGTCTTCATAGAATCGAACCGATTGCTCAAGGTCGGTGCTTACATGCTCGAGCCATGCGATTGCACCTGGTTCTGCCCTGATCAGGTTGCCTTGAAATTCGTCGGTTTGCCATAACGTGGTTTGGCACCTCGTCGGATCTTCGATCACGGCTACATGCCCAGCGCTACCGACATCTGTGGTGTCGACTACGACGATACCACCGTTCTGTTGAACGATTTGCAGAGTTGCTTCGATATCATCGACTGCGACGTAGACGTTCCACGCGGGTTTGGCGACTGGCCGGAGCTGGTTTGGGCCTAGCTCGTAGATTGTCGCGGTCGCAATGTCGTTCACCATCGCCATCGAATAGGTTCCGATACCCATGTCGTCCATCTGCTCGTCGATGCAGTTCCAGTCGAACAGTCCTGAGTAGAACTCCTTCGCCGCGCCGAGATCCGATGTAGCTAAATCGACCCAACACGGCGTTCCTTGTTCATATTGGTCGAGTAGCGGCATCGGACGGGTTGATCTTGAATTACATCGTCGGTGCTTGCTGAATGCCGAATACCGCGCCTTGTGGGTCTTGTATCACCGCGAATGTGCCAACCATTGGCAACACCTCGGGACCGAAAAGCACCGCCGCACCCAAGGACTTTGCCTTCTCGACGACCGCATTAGCGTCGTCTACTCGGAAGTAGACCTCCCAGTGCGGCGGCACTCCCATTTCGACGAGATGGTCGGGCAATGGCATGATGCCGGCCACCGGCCCCATCTCGGTCATCAACATGTGGTACGGGTCGCCTTCAGGCGTCGGCATCGTTTCGATGTCCAGACCAATCCCAAGCAACTCTGTGTAAAACTTCCCCGCGCCTTCTTGATCCGAAGTCAACAACTCGACCCAAGTCAACGCGCCATGTTCATCTCGCACTTCGCAACCGATGTTTGCCTTCGCCTGCCAGAACTGAATCATCGCGCCGGTTGGGTCTTGCGCCAACATCATCCGTCCAGACTCGTCCTCATCGAACTCATCAACAATGACCGTTCCACCAAGATCAGACACTTGGGAAGCGGTCGCATCAATGTCATCAACCGCGAGGTAAACCTTCCAGTGCGGCGGGACTCCTGCCTCAGACTCCTGAGCCACCTGCGTGAATATCGCTCCTGCGTCTGATGTGTCAAGCTGGGCTAATGAGTAGACTCGATCGTCTCCCATGGGGATGTCCTGATATTCCCAACCGAATATCTTGGAGTAAAACTCCTTGGCGCCGTCCTGATCCGTTGTCGAAAGATCAGTCCAACACGGTGTGCCCTGTTTGTAACTCTCGATCTTCAATTCAAATTCCCCTTCGCTGTTCGACTATCCGGCTGGTGGTGACTGAACACCGAACTGAGCGCCGTGCGGATCCTGCATGAAACCGATTGTTCCCATCGGTCCCAAATCCGCCGGTCCCATGTAAACCATTCCCCCGTTCGCAGTTACCGCATCACACGCTGCCTGCGCGTCGTCGACTCTGAAGTACGCCTCCCAGTGAGATGGTATTCCCATATCGACCATGTCCTGCGACATGTTCATGACGCTCGCTACAGGTTGCCCATCAACCAGCAATTGGTGGACAGTTCCGCCGCCCGGAGACGGCATTGCGTCCTTCGCCACTTCGATGTCGAGCAATTCGGAGTAAAAAGTCGCGGTCGCGTCCTTGTCGGTAGTCATAACCAACGTCCAAGTCAGCGCACCATGCTCGTCGCGTACCTCTGCTCCGATATGTTGCAACGGTTGCCAAAACATGACGACCGCACCGACCGGATCCTGTGCGACGATCATGCGCCCGGCATCGAACACATCCATTGGAGCCATGAGCACGGTTCCGCCCAACGCGGGCACTCGTTCGGCAACGGCTTCGATGTCATTCACCGTGATGTAGACGTTCCAGTGCGGCGGTATGCCTTGCTGGGCTTCTTCCGGCTGCTGAGGGGCGATTGCGCCTGCGGGAGAACCACCGATTCGGGCCATGGAGTAGATCATTCCGTTACCGGCATCGTTGTCTTCGTAGTCCCACCCAAACAACGAAGCGTAAAAATCCTTCGCCGCTGACTGGTCGGAGGTCGATAGATCGACCCACGACGGGGTTCCTTGGGCGTAACTTTCAATTTTCGGCATGTAATTTTGGCCTTTCTAGCCTAAGTGTGTTGTCGATTTGGACGCGTCGCAATGACACTGGCGCATCCCATCTTCATTAAGTGGTTACTCCATCGGTTGCATGGACATGATGCTGAACGTCGCGCCTTGCGAATCCTCCAACACCGAAAATCTTCCCGGTGGGATATTTGTGGGAGGGACGCAGATTTTCCCGCCAAGTTCTTCGGCTTTCGCGGCCGACGCGTCGCAGTCTTCGACGTGGAAGTAGACCATGAAGTGCGACGCCATGTCGCCCCAACTCTCGTCCATGTGCATCATCCCGCCGCGATCCGGTTCGACGCCATCGATCTTGAGCCAGTGATACTCATACTCGATCTCGCCCTCCGCATCTTTGTCATCCGACGGTGGAAGCATGAGGTCCACCCGCTGATACCGCGACCCGAACACGTGACCGATAAATTCATTGATCTTCGCAACGTCTCGAGTGTAGTACTCAGTCCACACGACACCACCTACTTCGCCCCACGCCTCATTCTCAACGCCTTTGTCGCCGCTCCACACGACGAACGGAGCACCTTCTGGGTTCAAAAGCAAGGACTTTCTACCACCACCGGCAGGATCGTCGCACGCCGGCATGATCACGGACCCGCCTTTCTCCACCGCTCGTTTCATCGCCGCGTCGGCATCGTCGACCCAGAACGCGTTCACCCACATCAGCGGACCTTCGGGCAGAGGCATCCCTTCGCTGTAGGTGTAGACACCACCGACGACCTTATCTCCCAACTGTGCCTGCGAAAACACGCCTTGCGGACTAGACATCAGATCGTGCCACTCCCAACCGAGCAACCCTGAATAGAATTTCTTGGTCGCGTCAACATCCTTGGATGCCAAGTCCCACCACACCGGCGTCCCTTGAACTGGTTTCGAAGAATTGCTCAACTTTTTCCCCTAACTAAGCACGATTCCCAACTGAACCCATACCAACACAAAACTTCAGGATAAAACGGAACCGTCAACCGCCGTTGTCTCGATGGCGGAAAAATCGAAGGCGTGCGTACCGACTACCCTGCCGGTTGCCAAAGGCTGAACCGAACCCCTTGCGGATCTGTGAGCGCCGCCAGCGATCCCGGGGGGACATCAATCACCCCTAGCACGAACTCCGCACCCAACGACTGCGCTTTCGCGATCGACGAGTGAATATCTTCGACCATGAAGTACGTTGCCCAACTCGCTGGTATCGATTCATCGGGCAACTGTGCGAAGGCACACGGCATCTGCTCACCATTGATTGAAAGCATCGTCAGCGTGAATTCCGCTCCCGAGCCATCGTTAGCCGGAACTATCATCTTGTCGAATCCCGCACCGAATACCTCAGAGTAAAAACCCGTAGCCGCATCGAGATCTTGCGTGTGGTACTCGATCCAACACACCGAACCTGGCTCGGCGAAAACATCCGCACCGTAGCCCATCAAGCTCTGCCAGAGACCGAAAACTGCGCCCTCCGGCGTCGCAACCGTCGCGGTCACGCCCCAACCGCCGGCATTGCTCGGTCCGGATAGCACGCGACCGCCATTGGCCTCAATCCTCTTGGCTATCTCTTCGGCATCTTCGACATAAACGCTGTTTATCCACACACCGGCGACGCCTTGAGCATGATTATCGACAGACATGCCGGCGATATTCGCATCGCCGCGAATCGCCATGTGGTAAGTATCGCCACCCGACATCGGAACATCCGCCCATTCCCAACCGAAGAGACCTGTATAGAACGCTTTGGCTCCGGCTGGATCAGGAGTAGCCAGAGCGAACCAGATGGGGTTGCCCTGGAGTTGGGGCATTCTTGGCTCAGTCATTTTTGTTTCCCTTCACAAATCAAAGGCTACTTGTTGATCCCCCTAATCATCCCCCGAATATAGCCCACTTGCCCCAGATGCTCTGCCACCTCTGCCAACAAATGGCCAAGCACTCCCGCAACAGTCATCGGCTCCGCACCTATAAACCCTAAAACTCTCCCCAAATCCTCCTCCTCCATTTCATCGATGAAGAAATCCAACGTCCGCTTTCTAACCGCCCCGTAGTATTCCATCACAACTGACACGTCAAGCTCCGGCATTTCACGTATCTGCTCCAACGTCTGAGCGTATCCGGTCCCTTCCACAAATACTCCGACACGCTCCCGCCAACCTTGCCCGATCCATACCGTCTCCCGCTCGCAGAGACGGGTATTGATCCAATAGTCTTCCGTCCGAGCCATATGCCAAACGATCCAGTCGATCGAGTTCGACTCTAACGTCGGTCGCCAATGCAGCTCATACTCGTCGAGACCATCCAACGCATTTTTCAGATCCCCTAAAACCTCGTTAAGACCCGCATCGACGATCTGCAAGAAGGGCTTCATCCCGGATCCTTCCCATCCTTCATCATCACTCGCATCCTAGTTCACTTATTCAACCCCCGCATCATCCCGCGTAGATATTCGATCTGCCCGAGATGCTCTGCTTCCTCACATAGCAAGTGCCCCAACACCCACGCGTAGTTGACCGGGTCGTAACGAGGGTGCGTTATCTCAATGGTCAGATCCGACTCCTGCATCTCGTTGGTGAAGTACTCGGATGTGCCTTTCCGCACGGCGGAGTAGTATTCCATAACCTTCGGGACATCGAATGCTGGCATCGCACGTATGTCCTCCGCCCCCTGGCCAAAGCCGTTGGTCGGTTCTTCGACACCGCAACGCGCAGCCCAGTCATCGCGATCCCAAATCGACTCGGACTTGCGAAGCTGCATGTTGATCCAGTTGTCCTCGACGCGAGCCATGTGCCACACCATCCAATCGATGGTGTTCGACTCCAACGCCGGACGCCAGTGGAGCTCATCCTCGGAAAGTCCGTCGAGCGCTTTCTTTAACTTCGCGAAGGCTTCATTTAGACCAGAATCGATGGCGACTAAGAATGGTTGCATCACTTGTTCATTCCTCTCATCATCCCGCGCAGATACTCAATCTGCCCTAGGTGTTCAGCTTCTTCGCATAGCAATCGCCCCAGAATCGCAGCACCGGTCCAACCGCCAAATTTCGGGTGGTCGATGACTCTCGAAAGATCATCTTGGAGCATCACGTGCTCGAAGTAGTCCGATGTTTCGTTGCGAATCGACTGGTAGTACTCCATGACCTTCGGGACGTTGATGCGTCCCATATCGCGTATCTCGTCCATGGTCATCCCCGCGCCAGCGCCTTCGTAGGAGATGTTCAAACGTTCGCTCCAACCGCCGCGTTCCCAGATCGGGTCTCGGTTCTGAAGGACAACATTGACCAAATTGTCCTCGACACGCGCCATATGCCAGACCAACCAATCGATGGCGTTTGACTCCAGTGTCGGCCGCCAAGACAGCTCGTCATCACTCAATCCCTCCAAAGCGCGATTCAACTTTTCGAAATGTTCTCTGACACCGCTATCGATGGCTTGTAGGAATGGTTGCATGCTTTGTCCTCTTTCTAACGGTCAACTCCGCGCATGATCCCGCGCACGTATGCGATCTGACCAAGATGCTGAGCTTCCTCCACTAAGATGTGCCCCAACACCCAAGCGCCGCTCACTGCGACCTGCCGTCGCGGGTGATAAAACTCTTTGTCGAGGTCCTCGACCGGCATCTGATCGAGATGTGCCAATGTCGCTTTGCGGGCCGCCCAATAGTACTCCATCATCTCGTTGATGTCGGTCTTAGGCATCGCACGCATCATCTCCGCTGTGTCCTCGCGGCCGTAGTCGTCGGGATCCATGCCGAAGCGTTTGTACCAGCCGTCCTTGACCCAAATATCGTCGTCCTGCCGGAGCACGAGATTGACCCAACGGTCTTCGACGCGGGCCATGTGCCACACGATCCACTCGATGAAGTTCGCGTGGATCGCAGGCTGAAACCGCAACTCATCCTCGCTCAAACCATCCAATGCCTTCTCCAACCCCTCCATGTACTCGATCAACCCACTTCGAACCGCGTCTTTGAAATCTGCCATTGTTAATCTCCTAACCCCCATTGATTCCCCTTTGGGCGTCAATGGAGAGGGTTTCTTTATCCCACGCTCTGTTTCGTAACAGCCTCGATCATCGCCTGAATGTACCCGTTGGCGAACGCACGGCCGCGGTGGCCCCAAGGCGTGTCCTCAAACGTCTGCGGCACGTGGTCGTCGATGAAGAACGAATCGTAGCCGACCTCGTGATAGATCTGCATCGCCTTAAACATGTCGACGTGGCCGGTGTTGATGAACTCCTCGCGGAACTTCGGTACCGGCTCCGACACGTTGCGGAAATGGACGTAAAGTATCTTTTTGCGCTCCCCAAAGTAGCGAATCATGTCGTAGATGCCGCCATTAGCCGCATCCTCCATCTCGGAGAACGTCCCTTGGCAGAACTCGATCGCGTTGCAGGGCGATTCGACGATTTCGATCAATCGTTTGTAGGAGTCGAACGACCTGAAGAGTTGCGGGATGCCACCGAGTTTCTCTACCGGCGGGTCGCACGGATGGATGCCACACCTTACCCCCGCTTCCTCTGCCACCGGCGTGATGATCCGAATCCACTCCTCCAACCGCTCCCACATCTCCTCTTCCGTATGCTCGCGACCATGCGTGTTCGGCATCTTCAGCGCCTCGTCATAGTCGAACGCCGTCGCGAGCGCGCCGCCTCTTATCAATTCCGGTTCCGTCCGCCACACATGCGAGGGCATCCAGTTGTAACCGAATATCGGGATACCCGCAGCGCCGATGTTCCGCACGGTTTGGATCATGTTGTCGATCTGCCGTTCACGATTCGGACCACCCAACATGATCTCAACGTAGAAATGGGTCGGAACATTCTCCAACGCCATCAACTGCAATCCCTCGCTCTCGACCTGCAACCGCAGTTTGACAAGGTCGTTGACGGCCCACTTGCCACCGGCATCCGGCAATTGTGGCGTGTTCAGCAACACATCCTTGACGCCATACTGCGCGGCAAACCGCAGATACTCTCGGCTCGGCGTGCTGAACTGTCCAAATCCTGCTCGCATCTCACAAACTCCTGTCGATCGTTCGATTGGCATTGAATTCGATTGATTGAACTCTACATTCACACCGCAACTTGGCGCAATCGGCTGTCGTTTATCGTTGAATGACACCTGAGGTTTGGGCATCGAATTGGCACGAATTCTAGTGACGTATGGAACGAAACACGGCTCAACCGCCGAGATCGCAACGCGCATCGGACAACGTATCACTGCCGCTGGATTCGACACCGACACTCTGCAAGCCAATCTCGGAATCGACATCACCAAGTACGACGCCTTGGTAGTCGGGTCCCCGATTTACGCCGGTAAGTGGCTCCCAGAACCGACCCTCCTCTTCGCCGTCCATCGAGAACGCGTGAGTGACATACCTACCGCCCTGTTCAGCGTAGGTATGATCGACGTCAAACACCCCGGAAAACTGCGCGAGGAACACGACGCCTGGATCGAAAAAGCCTTCATCCAAGAAGAAATCCAACTCAACATCGTCTCGACAGGCACCTTCCGGGGCGCCTACTCGCGAAGAAACCTCCCAACTTGGCTGCGCATGATCGACTACATTCTCCGCGTCGCGCCGCAAGGCGATCATCGACAGTGGGACGAAATCGAAAGCTGGGGCGACGATGTCGCAGTCACACTTAGACGCGTGCTTGAGTCTGACACCGGCAACGAAACCGAATGCCCGTGATGCTGGTCGATATACACACCCACATCCAACAGCACGACCCGTCCGAAGTTGACGGCATGCTCGAACGCGCCGAGAAAGCCGGTGTGACGACCATCATCGCAGCGGGAACTACTGTGGACGATTCCCACAAAGCGATCCGTCTCGCCGAAACCTACCCAAATATCTACGCTGGAGTGGGCATCCATCCCTCAGACCTCGATGCGCCGATCTCGCCGGAAGACACCGCCGCCCTCGACGCCATGGCTTCACACAATCGCGTTACCGTCATGAGCGAGATCGGCATCGACCACATGCCCAACAGTCCTGACCACACATGGCAAGAGGACGCTTTCGCGGCCCAAATTGAAATCGCCAAACGACACGACCTCCCAGTCGTATTTCACGTCCGAGAACACCTCGACGATCTCAGTGTATTCACGGCTCGCGCCTCCGCCCTATCCATCCTCGCCGAACATGACGTCGGGAGCCTCGGAGGCGCCGCCCACTACTTCCAAGGCAACTACGAATACGCCCGCAAAGTCCTCGATCTCGGTCTCAAAATCTCCTTCGCCAAACCATTGCTCAGGTCGCCGGAACTCCAAGACGTGGCACGTCGGGTCCCGGTGGACAGTATCGTTTTAGAGACTGACGCCTATCCTCAGCCGTTCAAAAAGAACCGTGCCAAATGGACAGAGCCGAAGGACGTACGGTTAGTTGCAGAATGTTTGGCGGAGATACTTGGCGTCGATATGGAGACGTTTCACAATCGTTCACTTCGACACGGTATTCCGTTTTCCAGATTCGTTTGAACAAGCAACAACACCAAACGTGCTAACATCAAAAAACAACATCACATGCGAATCCCCCCGAAGCGGGAGGGCGCGATGACATTAACCGAAACTTTCATTCCTTACAACCGCCAATCCACCTACGATGCGCAGATCGCGGCGTTGGATTGGGATATGGTTCCACCTCCCGACGCCATGCAGCAAGAATTACCGCTGACAGACCTGGTCGCAACGATCCGAGACGCGCTAATGCGAAGAGAACCCAATCAAACGGTGTTCATCAGTTCCAGCACCTTCCTTTGCTACGATCCATCCAACCTAAACCGTCGCCTGCAACCCGACCTTTACGTAGCATTTGGCGTGGAAGAACCAGCGATCCGAGACCGAGACGCGGGCTATCTCCCTTGGGAAGTTGGTAAACAGCCTGATTTCGTCCTCGAATTGGCTTCGGTTAGCACCGCACGAAACGACCTGACGCGTAAACGCGATATCTACGCCTCGATGGGCATCCCCGAATACTGGCGATTCGACGCTACCGGTGGCGATTTCTACGGCGATCCTCTCGTCGGCGAGCATTTGGTAGACGGCGCATACGAATTGCTTCCGATAACCGAGGAACCAGACGGACATCCGAAAGGTTTCAGTCCCGCCCTCGGTCTTACCCTCGCATGGGTTGACGGTGTGTTCCGAATATTCGACGCCGAAGCACGGGATTACTCGCAGACTGCTCGTGAACGCCTGTCGACTATCGACGCGGAAATAACCGCACGGCATACCGCCGAAGAACGTGTCCGCCAGCTCGAAGAGCAACTCAGAGAACTGCGCTCAAGTCGAAACGGTGATTCCGTTTGATCGAATACGGCCAGACGACGATCCGTGAAACACCCATGCAACTCAACGTCGCACTCAAAGAATGGTCCGCAACCATCAACGCACTCGCGTCAGGCGACCAACTGTTCCTGCTCCGAAAAGGCGGCATCCGCGAAACCAACCGCCACTTCGAACTACCGCACCGTCGATTCCTCCTCTACCCTACCCATTTCCACGAAGCTGACTTGCTGCTCAAACCGAATTTCCAACATCTCGTCGATTCGAAGGACTCCGTTGCACCGGAGACCGTGGTGTTCAAAGCATACGCTGAAGTCGTCGACGTGCTGCGCGTTAATGATGCGGATGCTCTGCAAGCGCTGTCGGAATTTCATATCTGGTCAGACGAGTTCGTAACTAAGCGCATTGCTTGGAAACCCCGACACGCCGCCGACCTTATCGTGCTCAAAACCTACACGCTTCCCACGCCCATCCACCTGACAGTCGAACCGCATCACAAAGGCTGCAAGTCTTGGGTTGAAATCGAACCGGCCGCCGAAATTGCCGGCTCCAAACTCGCATTACCCGAGCCAGAATGGGTGGACCGCGCGCAAAGAATTAGACTCTTGCTTTCGGGAACCTCTGCGAAACCCGTTCTGGCAGCATGAAGCATCGACATCTCAAATCTACCGATCTGGCACTCTCTGAAGTCGGTTTCGGTGTGTGGAGCGTCGCGACAACGTGGTGGGGAGTTACCGACCGAGACTTCGGCGTCGATCTGCTCCGCAAAGCGCGTGACCTCGGCATTACATTTTTCGACACCGCTCCGGCCTATGGAGACGGTTACGGCGAAACGGTCTTAGCTGACGCGTTCAGTCGTTCAGAGTTGAAAGAGTTAGAGATCGGCACCAAATTCGGTTACGATCTCGACGCGCCGCGTTCCGGCCATCGCGAACGCCCCCACGATTGGTCGCCGGAAGCAATCTCAAAATCATGTGACGCCTCCCTGCAGCGCCTCAATACCGACTACATCGACCTGTATCAGATGCACAACCCTCGTCTCGAAGCGATCCGTCGCGACGACACGTTCGAAGAGCTTGAGCGGCTCACAGATGCGGGCAAGATTCGCAACTACGCCGTGGCTGTTGGACCCGATCTGGGTTGGCAGGAAGAAGGCATCGCGGCCGTCGCGGAACGCCGCGTGCCAGCGCAGATCATCTACTCGCTGCTTGAGCAAGATCCGGCGCGTGCAATATTGGACGCCGCAGTTCAAAACGAGGTCGGCGTATTCACCCGAGTTCCCCATGCATCCGGGATGCTGGACGGCACCCACACTAAAGACACTGTCCTTGAAGAAACGCCGTTTGGTTCAACTGACCATCGCTCGTACCGGCGTCTGATGTGGATGCGGTCTGCGATCCGCAAACTCAGTCGCATCGATTTTCTGCTCGAAAACTACGACGCGACCATCGGTCAATTAGCGATTCGATTCTGTTTGGCGTCCGAGGTCGTGGCGTCCTGCACACCGACAATTACTTCCGAAGCAATGCTGGAAGAGTACATCGGAGCATGCGACATCGCCGATATCAGCGCGGACGACATGACTGTACTAGATCACCTGTACGCCGCCAACTTCGAGGTTGATGAAGCGCCCGCACGCATGAAGTCCAGCGTCTCAACGACCGGATTCGTCTTGACTGACGGTGTTACCGAGGCCGAGCCGATCGCGGCTTAGCGGTACGATCATTCTTCCGCGTCGTCCGATTCGGTGGTGGTGGCCGCCACCGAAAGCTCAGACATGTCTTCGATCGATTCGTCATCATCCACATAGCGACAAAGCTCGCCTTCCAACAGATCGAAGTCTCGTTTCGAGAGTATGTGGACCATCCCGAAAAACGCGAGGTCCCACATCTCCGGTGGCCATCGCCTGACGTACTCCAATGTCGGCCCCAACTGACGCGCATCGACCCAGTCGTTTTCGGAAGGCAACGCGTCAAGCTTGATGTTTACTCGGTTGTTAAACCGTTCTCGCTTCGAATGGTGCTTCCAAATCGGCGACCCGTCGCGGAAACTTTTCCCAGCGACCGTTGCGGTAGCTGCGAACTTACGATCGTCTCGGATATAGAACACCAGACGATCGCCTTGAGCCATTTGAGACGCTTTGCGCGAGTTGGGCGCATCAACGCCGATAAGGTCAAAACCCCGCTCGCGCGTGATCTCAAAGTTTTCTCGTCGAGTATTGATCATCCAGCATGTCATGTCATTCAAAATAATACGCTAGGAAAGATAACGTTTCTCAACTCAGCAGCAACCCGAGGTGAGCATTGACTGATCCAAGCCGCCAAATCGAAGAACGAGTCGTCTCATTTCTCGACAGCATCGAGGCAGATTACGAAATCGTCGAGATCGACCCTGATTTCGCCGACACCCACAATTTCTGCGAAAAGTATGGCTTCCCTATCGAAACCTCCGGCAACACTATCGTCGTTGCCAGCAAACGTGGTGCGAAGAAACACTCGGCTTCGGTCGTCCGGGCCGACAAACGATTGGACGTGAACCACAAGGTCTGCGAATTGATGGGTATCAAGCGCGCGTCTTTCGCAAAACCCGAAGAGACCTCCGAGCTTACAGGCATGATGATCGGCGGCGTCACTTGCCTCGCCCTACCGCCCGAGATTCCTATCTACATCGATGCATCTCTGCTCGAGCAACCATACGTAATCCTAGGCGGCGGCAGTCGTTCGACCAAGATTAAGGCTGATCCCGAGGTACTCAAGAAGATACCCAATGCCACCTTGTTCGACGACCTTACCCTCTGATCACTGACTCCCGATTCGAGGGCTCAGTATTCGGCACGGCGCTGGAACTTGGCTCGGATGTAGATCGCCGCTGCGTTCATCGACAGCAGCATGATGAGCAGAATGATTATCGCCGCAGCTGCGATGTGACGGAAATCATCCTGTGGTTGCGAAACCCAGGATACGATCTGCAATGGCAACACGGTGAAGCGATCAAACGGCGATGTCGGCACGTAGGTGATGAAAACGAGCGAACTCACCACCAAGATCGGCGCCGTTTCACCGATCGCGCGAGACATCGCGAGGATGATGCCGGACATCATGCTGGGAAAAGCCTGCGGCAATACAACCATCTTCACAACCTGCCAACGGGTTGCGCCCATCGCATACGCCGCATCTCGATAGCTGGGCGGGACGGCGCGAATCGCCTCTTGCGATGCAATGATCACGATCGGCATCACCAGCAACGAGAGCGTTAGCGCGCCTGCCAAAAGGCTTCGTTGACCATCGAAAAGGTATTGCACGAATATAGCCAGACCCAGCAATCCGTAAACAACGGACGGCACTCCAGCCAAATTTGAGATATTCAGCTGGATCAAGCGCGTAACCCGATTGTTTGGCGCGAACTCCTCAAGGTATACCGCGGTAGCGATGCCAACCGGCACCGTCATTAATGCGGTGAGAATGATGATCCAGAAGGTCCCCGCGATCGGGGCTAGCACACCCGCTTGGTCTGGGTGCCGCGACGAGTAGCTACTCAAAAATTGCCAGTCTAGCCAACCGACGCTGTCGATGAAAACCTCGATCAGCAACCAAGCAAGCACCAACACTCCGATGATTACCGATCCCGCGAAAAGTCCGGCGAAAACGTTGTCACGCGCCAATCGGTAGGTCTTGCGGGTGCTGCTTTGAGATCGAAGGGCCATTCGTTTTGCCTGCTGAGGTTCGGAATGAAAAGTGGTCGGTGCGTGTTGCTACTCGTACTGCTGCCGGAAGTGCTGCACCACCCAGCGCCCAGCGATGTTCATCACGAGCGTAATTAGGAACAGCAGGAGACCAACAACGAAGATCGTGTAGTACTCGATCTCGCCGTGTGGTGTGTCGCCGAGCGCCACGTTGACAATAAATGCGGTCATAGCTTGAACGGCTTCGAGAGGGTTGAAGGTGAGAATCGGACGTCCGCCAGCCGCGAGGTAAACGATCATCGTCTCGCCCACCGCCCTGGAGACCGCAAGAATGAACGATGACACGATCCCTGACAACGCCGCCGGGACGACGACTTTGGTCGCAACCTCAAAGCGTGTCGCACCGAGTGCGAATGCCGCGTCTCGAAGCGAGCGAGGCACCGAGATCATGGCGTCCTCGCTGAGCGTCGTGACCATCGGCATGATCATGATGCCCATCACTAGTCCTGCGCTTAAAGCGCTGAACGTCCCCAAATTGTCGTCACCGATGACCAGGCGCAAAGCCGGACCGAGCGTCAGTAATGCGAAGTAGCCGTACACCACCGTCGGTATGCCGGCGAGCACCTCCAGTATCGGTTTGATAACCCTCCTGACGTTTTCCGGTGCATATTCGGAGAGGAATATCGCCGCCCCTATACCCAATGTCAAAGAAACGACTCCCGCAACCGCGGCGACCAGGAAAGTACCGGTGACTAACGGAAGAACGCCGAAAGATTGCCCCACTTCTCGGTACGGTTTGAACAACGGCGACCATTTAGTGCCGGTTAGGAAATCAACAATGCCGACGTGCGTCAGAGTTCCGTTGACGCCCGGTTCGCATGGCTTGATCGGCTCACCTTCGTTTAGGACGCAGATCTCTTCTTGGAAGAATCCGATGCTCTGAGAAACGAGCACCGCGACGATGCCGATCGTCGCCAGTACGGAGATCAAAGCAGCAGCACGCAACACCCAAAGGATCGCCGACTCTTCGAAATGCCGACGTGCCCTATGACTGGCCAATCGGCTTTCGTCTATTCTCAATGACAAAATATTAGAACGCTCTTGCACACCGTCTAGTGGATCCGTCGACAATTGGTCATGGTCGACTCGGAAAGCTCCTCGTTCTACTAGCGCCATCGTTCGCCTTCCGACAACGTTTGATTTTTCGATCCAGGGTCGAAAACCGTCCGTTCGCGAAGAAATCCCGTTTGGCGGAGGGTATCGATGGCGCTAGTAGAAGACATTTCAGATTGTAGTAGCTAACCGACGAGGTCGCAATCGAATGGCCACCCCGTCGAGTCCATTTACCGTTGAACTGCGCTTCCGTTGGTGGCGGCACTCTCCACTAGCGCCAACGCTTCGTCATACATCTGCTGAGGCAGACCCACGTAACCGACGCTCGCCGCGAGATCGGCAGCGTTGCGGAGGTAGAAGTCGATGAACGCTCGGACTTCTTCACGCTCGAGCGCAGCCACGCTCACGTAGATGAAGAGCGGACGGCTCAAAGGCGAGTAAGAACCGTCGTTGATCGTCGTCTCGTTCGGTTCGATGCAACCTGCACCACCGTCGACACCGACGAGCTTGAGCTTGTCGGTGTTCGCAACGTAGTAGGCGTAGCCGAAGTAGCCGAGGGCGCCACGGTCGCCCGCGATGCCCTGCACCAACACGTTGTCGTCAACCGCCGGGAAGAAGTCGTCGCGGATCACACCTGTGTCGCCATTGATCTCTTCCGTGAAGTAGTCGAAAGTGCCAGAGTCGGCGTCTGGCCCGTAGAGAACAATGTCGCGGTCCGGGTAGCTCGGATTGACCTGATTCCAGTTCGTGATTTCGCTGTCCGGTTTCCAGATCGCGTTGAGCTGTTCGGTCGTCAAGCAGGTCGCCCAGTCGTTGTCCGGATTCACGAGCACCGAGAGACCGTCGAAGGCGACCGTGAGTTCGATGAATTCGATGCCATTCTCGACAGCCACTTCACGCTCGGAGTCTTTGATCGGACGCGAGGCGTCGGAGATGACCGTTTCGCCTACGGTGAACTTCTTGAAGCCGCCACCCGTGCCGGAGATGCCGACCGGGATCTGGACTTGCGGGTACTCCTTGCGAAAGTCTTCAGCCGCGGCGACTGAGACCGGGTAGACCGTGGACGAACCATCGATCACGATCTCGCCGGAAAGTGGGCCAGAAGGCACGAACGGCTCCGGGACCATCAACGCAGTCTCGGCATCGCCTATCTCTCTGATGTCCGGCACCGGGTTGTTCAGTAGCACCAGACCGGCATCGTAAAGCGGCTGGGGCAGTCCTACGTAACCAACGCTGGCGGCCAGATCAGCAGCGTTGCGGAGGTAGAAATCGACAAATGCCTTGACCTCTTCTCGTTGCAGCGACTTGATGTTCACGTAGATGAAGAGGGGACGACTAAGCGGCGAGTAGTCGCCGTTGTTGATCGTCTCTTCACTAGGCTCGATACAACCTTCGCCGGAATCGACGTCCACGAGTTCGAGTTTGTCGGAGTTTGCAACGTAGTAGGCGTATCCGAAGTACCCAAGCGCGCCCTTGTCGCCCGCGATGCCCTGCACCAGGACGTTGTCGTCAACCGCCGGGAAGAAGTCGTCACGGATAATGCCCGTGTCGCCGTTGATCTCCTCCGTGAAATAGTCGAAAGTGCCCGAGTCGGCATCCGGACCGTAGAGAACGAGCTCTTGGTCCGGGAAGTCAGAGCGGACCTGATTCCAGTTCGAGATCATACTGTCAGGCTTCCAGATCTCGTGCAACTCGTCCGTCGTCAAACAAGTTGACCAGTCGTTATCTGGGTTCACCAACACGGAGAGTCCGTCGTACGCGACCGTCAGCTCAATGAATTCGACACCGTTGGCGGCGGCTAATTCACGCTCGGAGTCTTTGATCGGTCGTGAGGCATCGGAGATTGCCGTCTCGCCAGCAGCGAACTTCTTAAAGCCACCACCGGTCCCGGAAATTCCCACCGGTATCTGCACTGCTGGGTAATCCTTGCGGAAATCCTCAGCAGCTGCAACCGTCACGGGGTACACCGTCGATGAACCGTCGATAACGATCTCGCCCTCAAGCGTGATCGACGTCTTCGAAGCTTCGGGCATGACGAGTTTGACATCTGGAGTCGGGTTCGCAACCTTGGCTTCCATCTGGTCGTACAGCGGTTGAGGTAGACCGACGTAACCAACGCTCGCGGCGAGGTCAGCGGCATTCGCAAGGTAGTAATCTATGAACGCTCTGACTTCGGGGCGGCTGAGTGATGGGATGTTGACATAGATGTAAAGCGGACGGCTGAGAGGCGTGTACGAACCGTTGTTGATCGTCTCTTCACTGGGCTCTACACAACCATCACCGGGGTCGACGCCCACGAGCTTCAGCTTGTCGGCGTTCGCAACGTAGTAGGCGTAACCGAAGTAGCCCAACGCGCCGCGGTCACCCGCGATGCCCTGCACCAGCACGTTGTCGTCAACCGCCGGGAAGAAGTCGTCGCGAATTACGCCGGTGTCGCCGTTGATCTCTTCCGTGAAGTAGTCGAACGTGCCAGAGTCGGCGTCTGGTCCGTAGAGCACGATGTCGAGGTCCGGGAAGCTCGGGTCGACCTGGTTCCAGTTCGAGATCTCGCTGTCGGGCTTCCAGATTTCGTTCAGATGGTCGGTGGTCAAACAGGTCGCCCAGTCGTTGTCCGGGTTCACTAAAACCGAAAGTCCGTCGTAAGCAACCGTCAACTCGATGAAGGTGATGCCATTCTCGGCAGCTAATTCACGCTCAGAATCTTTGATCGGTCGCGAGGCGTCGGAGATCACCGTCTCGCCAGCCGTGAACTTCTTGAAGCCACCGCCCGTGCCGGAGATGCCGACCGGGATCTGGACTTGCGGGTGATCCTTCCGGAAGTCTTCCGCAGCAGCCACCGTCACGGGGTACACCGTCGAGGATCCGTCGATGACGATCTCCCCAGAGAGCGGTCCAGCTTGTGCGGCCGCACCTTTTTCCGCCGGAGCAGCTTTTGCCGCCGGGTCCGACGGTCGGGCTGTAGCAGCCTTTTCTGCTTGGGCCGCAGGTTGCGCCGTCGCAGGCTGTTGTGGCGTTTGGTCATCGCTGCTGCAAGCGATCATCACGAACGGCAACAACATGCCGATGATAAGCAGGCCCTTAGCGCTCGCCAGGTGCCTAGTAAATTGATACTGCATCGTGTTTCGGATCTCCTGATACCAAACTGGGATCTTCTTGGGAGTGAACACACTTTGTGTTCATCCTCAAGAATCACGATGCAACACCACTTTTAATCGCGATTTACATTGAGATGCTGATGCCGATTAATTTCACGGAATCGGCAATCTGACCGTAAATTTCGAACCCTCACCGACCACGCTTTCCACCTCCACGCTTCCACGATGCATCTCAACGATGTTTTTCGTAATTGCGAGGCCCAAGCCGAACCCGGTTCGATCACCGCTCGAACGCGGAGATTTGTAAAACCGCTCAAAGATATACGGCAATTCGTCCGGATCGATACCCTCGCCGTTGTCTTGAACGGCGATTGCGACTAAGCCATCGTCGACTCGTCCGGATAGCCGGATGCGACCTCCGGGTGGTGTAAATTTCTTCGCGTTACCGAGCAGGTTGCCAATCGCCCGCTCGATTTTCGCCCGATCTACAGAAATCTGCGGGAGGCCCTCGTCGACCGCTAATTCATACTGGTGGATCGGTTCTAGCTCAAGCGGCCCGTAGGCGTCGAACACACCATCAATCAAGGTCGACAGAGCTATTAGCTCCACATTCAACGGAGATCGTCCGGTCTCAAGCATCGTCAAGTCCATCATTTCGCTCACCAGAGCCGCCATCCGTTGCGAACTG
Source organism: Dehalococcoidia bacterium (assembly GCA_963664695.1). Classification (GTDB taxonomy): domain Bacteria; phylum Chloroflexota; class Dehalococcoidia; order Lucifugimonadales; family Lucifugimonadaceae; genus Bin127. The sequence goes on along the minus strand of OY761543.1, from coordinate 2,607,730 downwards.
TCGTCGATGCGATCGAGAAATTCGGCTGCAGCGTCTGGTTTTAGCGCAGCACCCATCTTCAATGTGTCCACCGATGCTTGGATCGACGCAATCGGCGTCCTAAGCTCGTGAGACGCATTAGCAATGAACTCGCGCATCGAAACTCCCAAACGAATCTCATCCGTCCGGTCGTTGATGATCACGATCGCGCGTCGGGCCCCGCTGTCGTCAGTCGGTAGACTCCGCGAAATCACCTCTAGATGGCGTTGCGAGTCGTAAAGTTCCAAGTTGAGGACAACCGTCTCCCCAGCCGTTGCACTCGTTGTCGCGGCTTCATTGATTTCGTAGACATTGACTTTCGACGCGAGCGTGGTTAAACCATTTCCCACTTCGTCATAGGTGAAATCTAACGTGGCGCAGACCGCGGGATTCGCGTACTGCAACATCCCGTTCTCGTCCACAACCAATATCCCGATCGTCAACTCGTTGAGAATTGTTTCGTGGTACGCACGGTTGAGATCTGATTCTGCCAAGATCGATTCGACGCTGTCGGCGAGGCGATTCACTGCGTTGACGATGCGTTGTTGCTCCGCCGGACCGTAGGTCGTCAATCGATTCGCCCGATCGATTGACTGCGTTCGCAAGATACCATTCGCGGTTCGCCAGAAAAACTGAGATTGACGATTGGCAAGGAACCAAACCGCTACAACCGCGAATACCGCCCCTACCGCGACCGCCGCAATTCCAATGAAACCATAGAGAGCAAAACCAACGGTTAACGGTACCGCAGCCACACTTGCGTACCGCCACTTGAGCGGGAGGAAATCAACGATTCGGCACAGATCGGGCATCGTTCATGGCACGAAGCGATAACCGACACCTCGTACGGTGACCAGTCGCTTAGGATTCGCCGGGTCATCTTCCAACTTGCGCCGGAGAAGAGATACGTGCACATCGATTGTTCGCGACTCGCCGGAACCGTCTTCGCCCCACACGCCCTCCAATAACTGCGACCGGGAGAACACCCTTCCTGGCTGTGAAGCCAGATGGACCAACAGATCAAACTCCTTAGTTCTCAGATTGAGGTCATCGCCGTCGAGCACCACCTTGCGCCGCACCAGATCTATCTCCATGTCGCCTAATTCGATCATGTGACGCCCCCTGCCACCAGTGGCTGCAGGAACTTTGGAGAATTCTTGTGCTCGGCGAAGTTGAGCCGCGATCCGTGCCATCAACTCTTGGATATTGAATGGTTTGGTCACGTAATCGTCAGCACCGCTGTCTAGGCCGTCGACGCGCTGCCCTTCCTCGTGCCAGGCAGTCAACATGACAATGGGCACGGTATCCCCCGATTCCCTCAACGCCTTGCACACCTGCATTCCACCCATCACTGGCAACGAAAGATCCAAGATGATCAAATCGACCGCGTTGGATCGGCGGATGTCGAGCGCCGTCGCTCCATCCGACGCTGAAAGAGCCCGGTAACCCAATGCTTCAAGATTGAACTCGAGGGTCGCCAGAAGACCGGGGTCATCTTCGACCACCAGTATCGTCCGACAAGTACCGTTATCTTTTCCCAATTGCGTTCCCTGTCATTTAAACCGCTTCAGTTTTGCCAGAGATTGCCGACCGATACGCAGCATCGATCATCTCGATCGCCCGCATACCTGCCCAACCAGGTGCCCAGTTGGTAACGTTTTTGCCTGCCACGATGTCCGTGAAGTTGTCGGGCGGGCCACCACCGTAGTACTCTCCCGCGTCGTCACCCACATCAACCACGATGTGGTCGCCGTCGTGACGTTGGACCTCGAGCCTGGCGCGGTCTACGTCGAGGACGAATGCGCCCTCATCGCCGAACACTCGTATGTCTAGTTGGAAGGTCTGATCCTGGGGCAACGCGCCGGCCCCCGAGAACGTGCCGATAGCACCGCCCTCAAATCCGACTGAAAACGCGTTGTATAACTCAACCTTCGCGGTCGGAGCGGAGTTGAATGCGAATACCGTCTCGGCCTTCAACCCCGTCATCCAGTACGCCATTCCTGCTGAGTGGGTCATCTGAGCCAAAGCGTAACCGCCGCCCGCCATCACTGGATCAGCCCAAGTATCGGCGCCAGGCTCGAACATGTTGTCACCTGCGCCTCCACCGGTCGCAAGAAACTGCTTCCCTTCCAATAGGCTCCGGACCGGCGAAGCCATGTGACACATCACGAACTCGATGTTGCCCACCGGTTGTTGATCCATGATCTCTTTGGCCTTTTGGATGTACGGAGCGTAGTGCCAACCGTGCGGAATCAGCAGTTGAACGCCTTGTTTTTCGGCCTCTGCGACCATCTCCCTCGCGTGGGTCGCGTTTGTGGCTAACGGCTTTTCACACATCACGTGCAGACCTCGCCGCAGCGCGGCCATTGCGTGCTCATGGTGCATCGAGTGCGGCGTGGCGACGACAACGCCGTCCAACCCGTCGATCTCCAGCAACTCCTCGTAGTTTTCGGTGGCGTGCACAAAGCCGAACGATTCTTTGACCATTTGAAGCTCATCCGCACCCAATCGGCAAACCGCCGTCATCTCAACATCGTCGCGCGCGGCGAAAACCGGCATGTGGTTCGCGGTCGCCCACCAACCAGCGCCAATAAATCCGATCTGTACCGTTCCATCAGGTTTCATCACATTGACCCTTTCGACGATATCGATCGCGAGTTAAAACGCGTCAACATTCGATTGTTGCAGAATAGACCTTTGGCGGCTAATTGTAAGTGAATTAGCGCCGACCACCTCTTCACAAACCCATCACAAGCTATTCAACATGGAACTCTGGCTAGTAAGACACGGCGAAACAATCGTTGGCGAGGACGGCCTCTACCAACCACATCACGGCCTAACCGAACTCGGCTTTGAGCAGGCACGTTCCGTCGCGCACGCGCTCAAGGATGTCGAGTTCGACGAGTGTTACTCCAGCAACCTGCCCCGCGCGATCCAGACCGCCCAGACCTACGCAGATCTAACCTCTCGCCGCTTCAATCGCATAACAGACCTCAACGAAATCGACGTCGGACGCATCAAAGACGCATCAGTCGCCTTCAAGAACGACGTTGTCAACCACCGGGTCGAATTGGATTTTTCCCAGTTCGGCGGGGAAAATCCAGACCAATTCTCAAGTCGCGTCCAACATGGCTTTCATCAACTCATGGAAGACGCCAAATCGAAGAACTGCGCTCGCGTCGTCGGCTTCCTACACGCCGGAACCATCGGCGTTATCCTCGACCATGTGGCCGGACGCGCGTTCGATTACCGTAGCCGCCCCAGGATGCCCAACTGCGCCTACACCATCGTCAGCGAAACATCTAACGGCGGATGGACCAAGTGGGAACGTTGGCACTCGGACCACTTGACAGCGATCACCTAGACGCTCTTAAGAAACCGATGCCGCCCGACGTACCACGATCGCCGTGCGGCAACCTCACCTAGATTCAACTCTCAGGCACCCTTTAACAGACGATCCTGTACTTGCCTAACGTAAGAATCACATTTTTGTGATATCAAGTATCATCATGAGTGTCTTTGCTACGTCTCACGATCCCCGTGCAGCAACAAAGACATGAAGCTGTGATCCGGCGAAGAGAACTAAAAGGACACACCGTCGCAATAGTTGTGCTCGGCTCAAAAGGTGACCAAAATGCCTGGAAGATTCGATCGGGCTATTCTCATAGCCGTGCCCTTAACTCCCGTCGTAATCCTACTGGCCGTCGGACTGTTTTTCATCGGTGCTCGGTCCGGCGAAACCCATAAACCAACTCCAGACCTGATGGCCGAGGCCGCCTTGGAATCGCCAAATGGCGAACCGGTAGGAACTGTTACTTTCCGGCAAACGGCCACTGGAGTATTGATCATTGCCGAAGTGAACGGCCTGAGCCCAGGCGGTCACGCCTTTATCGTGCATGAGGTCGGTACATGCACACCCGACTTTAGCGCCGCCGGCGATCACTTCAACCCCGAAGATGCGGAACACGGATTCATTCATCCATCGTGGAAGCGCGGCGAAGGGACCCGAGGCCATGGCGGGGACTTGCCCAACATCTATGCCGCATCCGACGGCTTCGCGCGAGCCGATTTCTTCACGGTTGGATTCACTCTGGACCCTGGACCACGCCACTCCATATTTGACGCCGACGGATCCGCAATCATCATCCACGCAAAGCCCGATGCCTACGGCGAAGAGGAGTCCGACACCGGCGACCGCGTCGCCTGTGGGATAATCCGCCCTGCCTAGCGCATCTGACAACCTGTAGAACTGTACAGGCCATTCGGCTCCCGGATCGAGTACCAAACGCTCATCACAGTATGCCCAACCGCGTCTACACCATCGTTAATGAAACATCACGCGGCGGTTGGACCGAATGGAATGTTTTGGTTGCCGCCCATCTAGACGATTTGACTTGAAGTTCGAGACGATGGCTCACCCTCTCCTTGATGTCCGAGGGTGAATCGACAAGTGTTTAGACCGGAGCTACGATCGGAATGTAGCTGCATTCGGATGCCGCCAAATCACGATTCGAACATTCACACGCCCGACAGTAAATAACCGGTCCTTTATCGCTGTAGTTAACGGCAATACTCGGAGTTTCGCAATGTGGGCAACGCGTGACGATTGAAGCACCGCAGGTGACGCACGTGAAATAAGTGCTGTAAACATCTTGTTGCAACCGCATTACTCCGCGATTGCACTTCGGACACTCGTTCTTTGACAACAACATCAGGGCTACTCCTCTCCTAGATGAAGAGACCGATATTAAGAGCCATTCAAGGCAATGCGCCAAATCATATGGGAACGATCAAACCTGTCGCAATGACTTGATGCGCGTCCGACGACAAATCGCGATCCCGTCGGCGTGCTCAACCGGGCATCGCTAACTGAAGTCGCCTGAACTGCGACGGCGTTGTTGTTGTCGGACGACGATATGTCTTCGCGAATCCCTCGACTAAGGGATCCAGTTGCCTAAGGCAACAGCCCTTCTTGCGGTGTCGTCCAGGGAGCCCGCGCCGTCCACGCCTTTGGTCGTGGCAATCGTCCGAGTTGCACCTCTACGATGCTCGGCGCGTCAACCTCCAACGCAGCGCGGATTGCCGTCGTCAATTCCTCTGGATTAGTCGCCAAGAATCCCTCGGCTCCATAAGCTTTCGCCATCGCCACAAAGTCCGGGTTGACGAAATCAGCCTCATACGAACCGCCGAAATCTTGATCCAGATCACGGGCAACGTTGCCGTAGGCTCCGTCGTTAAACACCACCGCGACGACGTTAATCCCGTACTTGACCGCGGTTGAGATTTCGCCCGACGCATACATGAATCCACCGTCGCCCACAACGCATATGACCGGTCGATCCGGGACGCCGACCTTGGCACCAAGTGCCGTCGGATACGCGTATCCCAATGTCCCCATGTAACCAGAGTCGATGTATGACCACGGGCGATCGACCTCAAAGTGTTGGCGCGAGTAGTAACCCAACTGCGTCATACCCCAGATGCCCGTCGCGTCTTCTGGATAGGCATCTTGGATAGCAACCAGCCACGGGTACGCGGCATCTTCGCGGCGATCGTTTTCGCGGTAGGTTTGCAACGCCGCCTTGTCGAAAGCGTGACGCGCCGCCATAGCTTCAGGATCACAACCCAAATCATCCAACGCGGCATTGAGCTTAGTCAGGGTAGCCTTGGCATCGCCTTGGAGCTTCACCTTGTTGGGGTGCGCCCGACCCAATATCTGTTCATCCGGATCTATCTGGATCACCTTCGATCCACCTGCTACCGGATTCCTAGGCGTGAAACGAGTGCCGACGGCGACGATCACCTCGGCGTTGTCGATCATGCTCTTTATCGGGCCTTCAGCCCCGACCCATGACCCGATGCTGTTGGGATGCGAATGCGGGATGACGCCCTTCCCGCCCGCTGAGTTTACGACTGGTAAACCCGTCAACTCCGCCAATTGGACCAGTTCATCGAACGCATCAGATCTCGCCACGCCGCCACCGGCAAAGATCACGGCCGATTTGGCGTTGAGAATATCGCGCGCGGCTTGCTCGATCAGCGAATCGTCGGCCGTCGCCCGTTCGCCGGGCTGACTCTCTAACAGTTCCACCTCTTCCCGCTCGACCATACCCTCCGGCGGCATATCGATAAACGTTGGTTGCGGACGACCAGATCGCATCTGCTTAAACGCCTCATTGACGGCGCTCGGTGCTTCTTGAGGCCGCAAGATCGACTTCCGATATTTCGTTACCGGCTTCATCAGGTCGGATTGATCGACGATTTCATGCAATCCGTCGAGCCCTTTGCCGATCTGTCCACGGGGTACTTCTCCGGCGAGAAGCAACACTGGCGACGAACGCGCGTACGCTGTCGCGATCCCAGATCCCGCGTTGTAAAGACCAACGCCGGGCACCACCATGGCGACCGACGGCTTCCCAGTCGCACGGGCATAGCCATCCGCCATGTGCGTCGTCGAATACTCGTGCCGCGCGGTGATCATCCGCAAACCCGGTTCGTCGCGAATACCGGTAATCAAGCCATACATCTGCACTCCCGGCAACCCGAAAATGACATCGACGCCTTCTCTCACCAATGATTTGGCTAGCGCTTCACCGCCAGATAACTTTGCCACGATCTTCGCTCCCAAGCTGTTATTTCGTTCAACGACACGGTTTTGGGCGGGCAGATTCACTTCCCGACGACCCGAATCGAAGCATACGCAAGTTTAGTGGATTATACGAACATCCACCGCTACGAATCACTTCCACTTGACGGCCAAGCGGGGATCATAGGCGATGAGGATCAACCTTCAATCACCCCTACCGTTCACTTCATCGAAGGTAACAGCAGAGTCGGCATTAACCCGTCAGGCACGTCTAACAGATCGTTGGCGGTCTCCCATCGTGTGATACCAGTTCCGACCAAGACGGAGTCGATACCGGCCTGATTGGCGCCCGCGATGTCGGTTTGCAGCTGGTCACCGATGAACGCCACCTTACGGCAACCGTTCAGTCGTTCCTTGATGGCGTCGAACATCGGCTTGTAAGGTTTGCCAAGCTTCGCGAATTTGACCGCAGGATCATCGCCGAATCGCCTTGAAACCGCAACTTCGAGTAGTTCTGCCAAACCGCCAGGTCCGATGGCGAAGCGATCCAGTCCGTCCGGATACAAAACGTCAGGGTTCGGAACCGCCAAATGAAGCGGATTTCCCGCGTCCATCCGACGAATTATCAAAGTCAACATCTCCGATGTCGCTTCCGCCCAGTCGTATCCGGTAATGCCTGCGATTACCAACGACGCCGCATGATCGTCGTCCGAAGTTAACGGCACCGGGTTGCAACCCGCATTTCGGACGAACTCCACCGCCTCGCCGTGACCGGTGGCGATGCAATCCATCCCAACGATTCCGCGCTCCTCGAAGAATCGGCGGAGCAGCGAACCGGCCGAAATCACCTGTTCATCACCGATTGTGAATCCTTGGCTCCGCATCACCGTTATGCGGCTCGCGTTCAATCGAGACGCATCGTTGGTGGCGAGTACCCATGGCTTGCCCGACTCAGACAACCGATCCGTCAACTCAATCGCACCAGGCAACGGATCGATGCCGTCAACCAACACGCCATACGAATCAAACGCTATCGCATCGTAGTTGTCAACCAAATGGTCTGTCGATACGATCGACGGTGCTGAATTCATCGAAACATCGCTCTGAATTTTCGCTTACCGGCACTCAACAGCAACTCGGAGTGACGATACCCAACCCCTTCGAAAACGCCTGAGGCTTTCAACCGCTCACCACTTTCCGGATCGTTCAGCGTGCGCATGGTCGGGCAACTTGTAACTCAGTCCGCTGTCGTCGAAGGCCGACGCCTCAAGAAGCGTCAGAAAGTTCGTAGCCTCTTCCTTCAGCAACCTTGCTCTTATCCGCTTAATGCGCTGGTCCAGCCGGAACGATAGCAAGGTGAATGGAAGCCTACTCTTGGGAAAGTTCAATTGGTCGGCCAGGTCATCACCTATTAGGGCTCTGGAAACCGGGTAGATGACGTTCTTCACCAGTTTCTTCCGCGCCTCCGTATCCACGATGCCAGCGACCAGCGGAGCTGAGTTAATCAGCGCGTTCGTCATGATGATCGCATCTTCGGTGGGAGGTGGCTCACACATCGACCCGATCCGGTACAAGTGCAGGGCATCGCTTTCGTTGGTGAATAGTATGGATTCGGGAATACCCATGAGGTAACCGGAATAGCGCCAAACATCGTGGAAGCTGGCGCGTTTTTCTTCGCTGTATCGAGCACCTAGAGACTCCGAATGTGCGACCGAGCGCGCGGCGAAACAAGCGACCGCGTATCCTACGTGTGCAGCGCTGATCGGCACTCCCCAATTGTCGTGCTCCCATTCTGCAGTCGCCCCAAGCAGCCGACGCACTTGGGCGTGGACGAACCGGATGCGGACAGACAGCTTCCACCCCTCTCCGTACCTCCACAACCCGCCGGGCCAGAAGATCTCTAACTGGTGCCGGTTGTTTTGTTTGAGCCGCCAAACGCCATTGTCGAAAATGCGCCCGGTTTGCACGAACGACCTGCTGATGAGTGTCGAAAACCCGTCTACCAGCGTTCCAGTCACAAAAGCCGACAGGACAAGGGTGGAATTCCTCTGAAAAGCGCGGATACCTGGGCCAAAGGCGTCGCGGTCTAGCCAGTCCGGGTCAGGCTGCGGCGCATCAACGAAAAAATCGCGCAACAATTGCGGCGCCTTTTGTAGACCTTCTCGGTCCTCCTCCATGCCGGCGCGAATGAAACGGTGCACTTGATCCTGAGGTAGCGATGCCAACTCTTCCACCACCGCATCCATTACCGGGTCGCCGATGTTGGTGTGAGCGATGTAGTTATTCGCAACCTCTTCATCGACAGATCGGGCCTTTTGATAGCCCGGTATGTAATCGGATGGTATGTTCATCGCAACTTACGTATATCTTGTAATCGGAGCAGTGACGTCTTCATCACTAAGTATCGTAGATTACTCTTCTGCTTCAACTCGCAGATCAGGCAGCCATTGCAGCCAAGACGGCAGGTACCAATTGCCCTTGCCGAGCATCTCCATGCTCGCCGGCACCAGCACTGATCTGACCAGAGTCGCGTCCAACAAGATCGCCACCGCAAGACCAAACCCGACCTGTTGATTAATTATCGTTTTTCCAGCCGCAAACGCTCCGAACACCGCCACCATGATCAATGCCGCGCCTGTGATCAGATTCGCCGTCGAACGCAATCCGTAACTCACCGCCTCTGTGTTGTTTCCGGTCTGGTCAAAGCGTTCCCGGACCCGGCTCAACAGGAATACGTGATAGTCCATCGACAGTCCGAAGAGAATCGTGAACAAGAACAACGGGATCCACGCGTCAATCACCTCCGCACGTTGGAAACCGAGTAAATCCGTGGCGAATCCCTTTTGGAAAACCAGTACCAACAGACCGTAGGCGGTGCCCACTGACAATAGGTTCATGATCACCGCTTTTATCGGAATCACTATCGACCTAAACACCAGCAGAAGCACGATGAAGCTGAAGCCCAGCACGAACGCGAAAACTATCGGCGTGTACTGGTCGACGACTTGGAAGATCTCCGCCGAGGTAGCGCTCTGCCCTCCCACGTTCACCTCCACAGGAACGCCCGAAAACGCGGCCGGTATATGTTCATCGCGAAGAACCGACATCAGCGCGACTGCGTCCTCGCCCGTGGGATGGCCGGGCAACGCGAGTTTGATCAACGCGATTTCGCCTGAAGACGACGGATCCAGCAGCGGAGGTATCGGGAACTTCGGGTCTTCGACCAGAAGCTGCGTCAACTTTGCGATCGCTCCCTGCACCTGAGGATCGCCGATGTTGCCCTCGATAACGATATCTGACGGGCTGGCGAGACCAAACGCGAACTCCTCCTCCAAGACAACGAACGCCTCCTTGGTTACCGAACCATCGGGCAACGCCTCAACGCCATTCAACCCGGTCTCGATCTGGAAGTAATAGACGATCGCGACAACCATCGGCGCGGCCACTATCAAGAAGCTGAGCCACGGCACCTTGGTAACGACAACCGTCGTGCGCTCCCAGAAACCATGCTCGCGATGTTCGTGAGAAACTTCGCCGCCCTTCCGACGGAAGAACGGTATCGATAGCAGATCGATCTTCGGGCCCAGCAGCGCCAGTATCGCCGGCAACAGAGTCAGAGTCGCCGCCATCTCGATGATGACAACCAATATCGCTCCCAGTCCCAGCGATTGGAAGAAACCCATCGGGATTATGAACATGCCACATAGCGCAATCACTACCGTCAATCCGCTGAACAGCACGGTACGTCCCGCCGTCTCACCCGCCCGGGCCACCGCCTCCTGCACACCTAATCCCCGATCCAACTCTTCGCGGAAGCGCGAGATGATGAATAGCGAGTAGTCGATCCCAACCGCCAAACCGATCATCGTGATCATCAAGGTCACGAAAAAGACCAAGTCGAAATACTGTCCGATGATGGCGACAAATCCCAAGGCGACGACGATGGCGATGATGGCCAATCCGATCGGTATCAATGCCGCAACGACGGCGCCGAACAACGCCAGCAAGATGAGCAAGGCAACTGGAATACCCACTCGTTCACCCTGCTCGAGATCATGGCGTGCAAACTCGTTCGTCTCGTACGAAACGCTCGCCGCGCCGCTGATTAATACTCTGAAATCGTCCGCTTCATCCGCACGTTCAACGACCTTGATCACCTCTTTAACATTGACCGCTGCTTCGTCGAATTCGCCCGCAATCGGTACCGTCATCAACGTCGTCCGCCGATCGGCGGAAACCAGGTTCTCGGCGGCTTCGGGAGCCAACACGCTCAGCATGTAGTAGTTGACCGCACCCTCTCCAACGATCTCGTCGCCCAGCCCCGCGATCTCCTGGAAAACCGAATTCACCTTCGCCATAAACGCCGGATCATCGACTGTCAACGTCTCAGACTGAATGATGATGACTTCAGTTATCGGTTCAGGTCCGCCGCGCAGCCGCTCCAAAGCAGTAGTTGCTTGTGCCGACTCAAAGCCGCCGCTGAGCTTCAGTTCGGTGGTCGTGGCAGATCCGAGGAGCAGCCCGATAATTGCCAGAGCAACAACAACTAAAACTATCCATGCGCCGATCATGACGATCGGTCTTCGCGCGCTCAAACGCGCCAACATTTGAGTCAAGTGTTGTCCCCCTTTGGCCGACAATTGACGTCCATTAAATGCATGTTACACCTCAGGATCATCGATCATCGGCTGTTGGCGTGCATCTGAACGCCATTGCCGACACCCGGGAACGCCGTTCAGGAGGGATTTTCTGCTCCGACCCATCGAAACCGGACAACGTCATACACCCCGACTATGAAACTGGTCTTAGGTCCAGCATCCAGTTGAACTCCACCTCCTCGGGCCAACCGGGGTACGCATCGGGAATGACATCCACCAACCGACACCCCTGCTTCGCATAAAAGTCGCAAGCTTTCACGTTGATGTCTTGTGTCTCGATCTTCAGATCGACGCAACCCACGTTTTGGGCATAGCTGACAACGCGCTTGAACAAAACCGTCCCGACGCCCTGTCCTCGCCACTCAGGCGCGACTCGGATATCCCACAACGCCGCCAGATCTTTCCGACCTTCAAGGAAATTCAATTCCGGCGAATCGTGAACAACAATTGCACCACCGACCCGCTCACTACCCGCAAACGCCGGCAACATTCGCCAATTCGTAGTGTCCCACCGCAACCACCGAGTCGGCGGTTCCCCACCGTCGTAATCCTTGACCCAAGGCGAATCAACCGCTTCCTCGGTCAATATCCAACCGCCATCACCTTCGTTCGGCGTCGCCACATACCGGGATTCGACCATAAAGGCGATCGATACCTCCGCGTACTCGGCAAGCGCCGACATCGTTTCTTCCCTGATCGTGATCAATGCGAACCTTCAGTTTTGCGAACCCAAGCATCGCCTAGCGACACCCCGCGTACAGCGGCTTACGACGCCGGCGCAACGAACTCACTCAACAGACGCAATCTCGAGGCTCCAAGACTCGCAGATCGGTAAAACCTCTCATCCGCGGTCCACATCTCGCAATCGAGGAGTTCAGCCAAAGCCAAGTAGTGGCAATCGTAAACAGCACCTTGCCCGAGTTGATGGGCCAACTCCAGCGCACGACTATTGAGTTTGGGGGTGTGGTAGAGCTCGATATCCGACGACAGCAACGTCTCAACCATTCGCGTCCCTTCCACGATGCTCAGATCCGACCGTTTTACACGCTGCAGAAGAATGTTGGTCACTTCAATCGGCATGAAATGCGGCGCTATCCGATTCACACGATTGTTAACCCAATGCTGCTGGGCTTCATGTGCTCTGTCCGAGTCTTCATCCTCGATTAACCACTTGAAGACCAGGCTTGCGTCTACGACGACAGATTCACTCACTACCAGTTTTCCATCTGTGCGTCGCGAATGGCTCTGGCCTCACGAAGCAAATCAGCCGAATTCCCGGGGAACACTCGGTCGCCGAAAAGCTCCTTCCGGAGTTCTGCGAACCTTATGTGATCGGGTTTGCGTGTTGTTTCCTCGGTTGATCCGTCAACTTCATCCCCATCCAACTCTCGATCAATCGCGCTCAAACAGTACTCCCGCATGCTAACGCCCTTCAGCGCCGCCGTTGCCTTCAGTCGACGTTGAAATGCGGGGTCCATGTCCAGCGTCAGTCTCTTTTTCTTTGCCTGCATTACGGTCGCCCTTCGAATACCTACTGCCCATTAATCTTACCGTAAACACAGAAACACGTAATTCATGCAGCTCCCGTCATTCTGATGATTCCCGCGCCGTCCCCTCATCAGCGACTTCGCCATCCTCTTCGGACGCGACGGCTTCGTCGGCCATCTCAGCAGCGGAATCGTCACCTCTGCCGACGGGACGTGCTTTGGTTCGCACTGGCCGCTTCGTAAATAGCCAAACGCTGAAACCGAATCCGAAGCGTAGCACCAGTTCCAAGCCGATCAGAAACACCAAGTAATAAACAATGGCCTCCGCGTGGTCGCCGACATCCTCAAGCTTCTCCAACGAATCGCCGAAGTTGAAGAACGACGCATCGATCAAAAACAGCGCCAGCAAGGCGAATGGCAGGATCTTCGCCAAGTCGCGCGACAGATCTTCGTCGTAGTACGCCGAGAAGCGGATGGCACTCACCACCGCCAAGGCGATCAACAACGTGTCCGATATATCTCTGCCCTCGGACAAAAACGTCAACATCAACGTCAGCACAGCGAACCAGAAGAAAGCGAACATCGGAAACACGATCAAGTATTTCAGGATGTATGCAACGACGTGCAGGAAACTCCGAAGCGCCCGATGACGCGACTCTTCGTAGCGGTAGACATCAAAGGCGAACATGTCGCGTAGCGCCACGAAGCGATAGAAATTGAACACGAATACTGCATACACGGCAATGCCGATCACGTAAATCGCGACCGGTTGCAGCATATCGATGGCGTCCTGAATGCTCAGGCCGTTGGGGAATAGATCATTGATGTCTAACATTCGCGCCTCCTAATCCATCTATGTTGACGGTTTACCCCACGCGATGACCAGCTTCAGCGTGTCATCGCCGACGCATCTGAAACCGTGGTCTACACCCGGTGGCGCCAGGACCGCGTCGCAGCCTCGACCACCTTTTCCTCGCCATCCAACCACATCACTCCTCTGCCGGCAATGAAGTAGTAGAACTCTTCCAGCGTATCGTCGCCCTCATGCACGTGGCTACCCTCACTCGCGCCGGGTGGCAACTCCCAAACCTCAATCCGCGCTGGCAGGTTCGATGCGCCGTCGAAGAATCTGCGACGCGTTACGACCCCATCGCCCTCATGCAGCCCCGGCTCCAGGATTGCATCCTCAGATTCGTGCTGCTTCCATTTCATAGTTACCGCCCATGCGTAAACTGCGTCAATCGGTCACTAAAAGACTAGCAAGATCACACCCTTATCGCACACCGTAGTACGCTTCCAGTGCATGAAACTTGAAACTGATTCGCGCTGCGAATGGGCCGGAGACGACCCGCTGATGCAGCGATACCACGACGAGGATTGGGGCGTCCCCATCCACGACGACCGGGCGCTATTCGAACTCCTTGTCCTCGAAGGCGCGCAGGCCGGACTCTCATGGCGAACGGTACTGCACCGCCGCGAAGGTTACCGCGCCGCGTTCGACGGGTTCGACATCGCAACAGTGGCCGCCTACACCGACGAAGATTGTGAACGACTCCGCGCCGACACCCGCATCATCCGCAACCGCGCCAAAATCGCTTCCGCCATCACTAACGCCCGCGCAACGTTAACCATCCAGGCGGAACACGGCTCATTAGACAAGTTCCTTTGGAGCTTTGTCAACGGCGAAACCATCCGAAACACCTTCCAGACCCTCGCCGACATACCCGCCCAAACCGACGCATCGCGTGCCATGAGCAAAACCCTCCGAGCCCACGGCTTCAATTTTGTCGGCCCCACCATCTGCTATGCCTTCATGCAATCCGCGGGGCTCGTCAATGACCACGTAACGAGCTGCTTTCGCTACGAGTGACCGCCTCTCGCCTACAGCCCTTCCGCGATAAACGACGACACCCGCTCCCCAATCACCATCGAGGTCACGTTCGTATTCGCACGGATACAGTCCGGCATGATCGACGCGTCCGCAACCTTCAAGTTCTTCAACCCCCGCACGTTCCCGAACTGGTCAACTACGGCCATCGGGTCCGTATCTGGCCCCATTTTGCAGGTGCCGGATACATGATGGCTGGTCGCAACCCGTCGCCTGATCCAGTTATCCAACGACTCGTCTGACTCAAGGTCCGCATCCGTCGGATCCACAAGCTCCTTCGCCAAACGTCCCCATTTCTCGTGCTCCGCGAAACCAAGACTTATCCGTACACCCTCCCGCAACCGCGCCGTATCGAAATCGTCTTCCAAGTAGTTGTAGTTAAGGAATGGCTGAATGTGAGGGTCCCTGTCTCGCAGGTACAGACTCCCCGTCCCGACGGCGAGGTCGATGCAGACGACCATCCCAAAGCCCAACTCGTCACTCGCTTCATTTCGATACGGCCGGATGTCAATCGGGCTGCGCGAGATCGATTGGATGAGCATGTCGTTGGTCAGGTGCGAGCCCTTCGCGGTGTACCGCAGAGTTACCTGCATGCCCGGTATACCGACCGGCTGCTCGAAGCCGTCGCGCGTTCGCCAAACCGTCCTGACCTGCGGATGATCGCGTAGGTTCTCTCCCACGCCGGCAAGGTGATGCAACACCGGCACACCGACTGATGCCAACTTCTCCGTCGGCCCCACGCCTGAAAGCATCAAAAGATGCGGCGAGCCAATCGCACCAGCTGACAAGATTATTTTCTCGCCCTCAAAGTCCACGACCTCACCGCCCACTTCTCCCCTGATTCCAACCGCCCGTTTACCATCAAAGAGCACCTTGTGTACCAAGAAATCCGGCTGTATCGTGAGATTTGGGCGTTCTCGTGCAATGCTGAGATAGCCGATCGCAGTGCTCCAACGCACTCGGCCGGGATTGTTCAACGGCGTCGGACCCACACCGGTAGAGTCTGGCGCGTTGTGGTCTGGACACTCTGGGAATCCGTTGGCGCGCGCCGCTTCGTAAAAAGCCCTTTGATCCGGATTCCATTCATCGGGCTTGAACCGCCGCACAATGATCGGGCCTTCCGACCCGTGGAAATCACCGGCGTAATCGGTGTCCGTCTCGACCATCCGGAAGAACGGCATCAACTCCTCAAAGCTCCACCTGTCGTTGCCCCAAGATGACCAGTTGTCATAGTCCGCCGGGACGCCCCTCAGGAAAATCTGCCCGTTGACCGCGCTCGATCCGCCCACTACCCTGCCACGTGGTATGAGACCCGGCATCGCCTCATCCGTGTAACGCGCCACGAAGGTCCATCGATGATCGCTGTGCGCCCTACGCCAAGGTTGATCCGTATGACCGTAGCCGTACTTGACATCGTCCGGGATCTCGTCGAAATCCGGGTAGTCCGGACCCGCTTCGATCAGCAGCACAGAATGGTCAGAATCTTCCGTCAGCCGCGTTGCGAGAATTGCCCCGGCCGAACCGGCACCCACTATGATCGTGTCGTAAGTGCTTGAGATGTTCATTACCTTTTCGGTGCCGTTGCGATGACGGGATTATATGCCGATTCGGGGCTTCATACATCGATCTTCCACCTCCCGTTCCCGTTTCCCACGATCTGCCACACATCAATATCAGTCGGCGGGCCTCGTCAACGGCTCAAACCGTTGCCGCAGCAATCGATCTTTTAGGCTGATACACACAATGACACCCAACCCCATGAAACGCAAACTCCTCGCCGGCAAACCCGCGTTCGGCGTGTCGATAATGATTCCGTCTCCCCACATCGTCGACATCGTCGGACGACTTGGCTTCGAATGGGTGCTCATCGACTGCGAACACGGCTCAATTGGCATCGAGAGCGTCGAACTCATGGTCATGGCGGCCGAAACCGCGGGCGTTACTCCCATCGCAAGACCTTCGGTCAACTCATTCGAGGCCATTGGTCAGTTGATGGACCGCGGCGTGATGGGTGTGCAGGTGCCCCACGTCAACACTGCCGATGACGCCCGCAGAGCCGTCGAAGCCGTCAAATACCATCCGCTAGGCGAACGCGGACTAGCCGCCGGCACCAGATCAGCTTCATACGGATACGGCATGTCCATGTCCGAGTACGCCGAACACGCTAACAACCAGACACTCGTCTGCGTCCAGCTCGAAGAAGCCGAAGCCGTCAGAAACGTCGACGAAATCGTGCAAGTCTCCGAAGTCGACGTCTTCTTCGTCGGCCCCTCAGACCTCTCCCAATCGCTCGGTTACCCCGGACGACCCGACGCCCCGCAAGTCCGCCAAGCCATGGACACCGTCTTCTCCACCATCGCCGCCGCCAACAAAACCTCCGGCTCCGCCGGCAACGCCGCCGCCACCCGCCGATACCTCAACCAAGGCGTCACCTACCTCTATACGCACCTGACCAGCCTGCTTGCATCCGGTGCTGATACTTACTTGGATTCAGTCAACGAATGACCATCAATCGGAACGCGTCACAACCCTCAAAACCCATCCCACCCCGGCAACACCGCCGACTGCCGCACCCACTCCGCCATCTGATCCTCATCCCAACCATCCTCCGGGATGTTCACCCACCGCTCCTCCGGGCTCTTACCCACCAGCGGAGGCAACGGGTCCAATGAACCACCATTCATAAACGTCACCTTGACGTGCCGCGTAAAGACGTGCATGCTTGCAAACCATCCCATGCCCTCGACTCCGTAGAACGGCGAGTTCCACCGCACTGCCTTCTTGACGCCTGGCACCTCCCGCACGATCAGATCATCCAACCGACGCCCGATATCCTGCTTCCACTCCGGCATCGCCGCAATATACGCCTGCACCGGAGCGTCGCCGTCGCCCTTCGCAATCTGCGGGTTGCCTCCGCTCAGCAACACTGGCTTTCCTGCAGCCTTCGCCGCGGCTACTCGCTCCTCGAAACTCATCGACTTTTCGGATGTCTTTCCAGCCATTGTTGTTGCTCCGATTCACGCTTCGCTTTCTCTCAATTACCTATGCCTTGGTATTGTAGCCATCTGCTCCATCCTGTTATTCCAAGCGCAACCCAATGTCATTCCCAGTCCCTTGTCATTCCGAGCGTAGCCGAGGAATCTCTCCGCGCCAGATTCTTCACTGCGTTCAGAATGACATGGTTTCTTTGTTCAGAACGACGAGGATTCTTCCTTGCCACAAGCATGGCTCCTCCATTGCCGAAGGCATAAATTCTCCGTTGCCGATAGACTCCCCCCGTAACCCAAACCACGTACCAAGGAACCCGACAAACCATGAGGCTTGAAGGCAAGGTCGCCATCATTACCGGCTCGGCGAGCGGGATCGGCGCCGCTTCGGCGCGGCTTTTCGTCCGAGAAGGCGCAAAGGTCTGTATCGCCGATATCGACGAAGAAAACGGCAGACAAACCGCCGCCGACATCGCCGCGTCCGGCGGTGACATCTTCTTCCAAAGGCTCGACATTACCAGCGAAACCGACTGGGACGAAGGCGTGAACGAAGTCATCGACCGATATGGAAAGCTCAACGTACTGGTTAACAACGCGGCCGCGGCGCACTACGCCAAGGTGGAAGAGACGACCGTCGAAGAGTGGGACCACGTGATGGCGGTAAACGGTAAGGGCACATTTCTCGGCACCAGGGAAGTCATCCCGCACATGAGACGCGCCGGTGGCGGGTCGATCATCAACATATCGTCTGGCGCCGGGCTGGTGGGACAAGCCTGGTCCGCCGCTTACAACGCCTCTAAGGCCGCCGTCCACCTGCTCGCCAAATGCACCGCCATCCAGTACGCCCGCGACGGCATCAGGGCCAACTCGGTCCATCCCGGTGCCATCGACACCCAGATGCTCCACGCCGGCTCCCAACAGATAGGCGATTCCGAAGCGTCCGACAGGCCGATGGGCCGAATGGGCACTCCCGAAGAGATTGGCTACGGTGTCCTCTTCCTAGCTTCCGACGAATCCAGTTACATGACCGGAACCGAGTTGATCATAGACGGCGGCAAACTCTCCGGCCAATGGCGATTGGCGGACACCCCGTTCGGGCAGGCAGTGTTGGCGCGATCGTGACCTGCAGTCACCTTTCGGCACCCCTACGAGGGCGGTTCGCAACCCGCATGGGTGCTCGTCGTCACGGTGTGGATGTTAATTGAGGCCCAACCCTTTACCCAAACGGCCCTGACCGTGCCCTTTTTCTCGTCTTCGAAATAGACGTCGAAGCTGAACCCTCCGTCAACGAATGCAGGGGTGGTATAGGTCGGGAGAACGGTCGCAGACCCGCAAAGGTAAATCGCGTCGTGATCGTCTCCAGGTCCCATGCTGTAGAAATCGATGCGATTATCGCCAATACCGTCGCCGGCGTCGGCTTCGAAATAGAATGTCTTGGCTCCGGCTGCGGCGTACATGGAGTCGTTGCCTGGGCCAGGGTAGTGCTTGTCATTGCCCCAGCTACCCCATAAAAGATCGTCGCCGGGCCCTCCGATGAGAGTGTCATCTCCTGCTCCGGTCGACGAGCTGCTGTCTCCCCACAGTTGGTCGTGGCCATCTCCGCCGTGCATCACATCAGCGCCTTTGCCGCCGAACAGCACGTCATCCCCCTGATTTCCGTACAGCTTGTCATTGCCGTCATCGCCATGCAACCAGTCCACTCCGTCGCCGCCGTTCAACGTGTCAACGCCGGGGCCGCCATACAACCGATCTAGGCCGTCGCGGCCGTTCAGCGTGTCATCGCCTTGGCCACCGAAGATGCAGTCCTCGCCAGGGTCTCCGTTCAGCGTTTCGCCGATTGCTGTGCCGAACTGACCTACGTTGAATGAGTGCGTCACCGAGTAAGGGCCGATGGAGTTGTCGTGCTCGGCCCGCATCCGGAACTGCTCGTAACTGCGACCATCGCAGTACGAGAGATCAACGGTGGTAGACAGCTTGTCCCCCTGTCCCTTAACATTTCCGGAATAAACGGTGTTCCAACCACCGAAGAACTGTCTGAAAACCATAATTTCGTAGTTGGTGATACTGTCGTCCTGCGGATTGTCCCAGGTGAAGGTGACCTTCCGGCTCTCGCCGGACACGCGGCCGAGCCCGAAGCCGGTAGGAGGATCGATGTTCGGATCGCTCGGTATAACCCATGCCAACCGCTCGAAGCAGTAGATTCGGCTCCCTGCCACAGCCTGAAGAAGAACTGTGTGCAACTTTCCGTTCTCGAGCCCGGTAACACTGTACGACGTGGTCTCGGGGCCGGAGCCGGGGACGTCGGTCCAATCGTCGAGCCCGTGCCTAAACCCTCTGCCTTGCTGAACCTGGTACTGATACTTCGTGATGGAAGAATCACCCGGGTTGTTCCACCTAATCTCGACTCCGCCGTCCAACGTGTTGGTTTGGATGCCGGTTATCTTCAGGGTCCGACGGTAGCAGTCCTGCATGTAGCTCAGCTTCGCCGGCCGCGTCGCGAACTGCACAGATTCTGCTTCGCCGCAACCGCCGTCGTTGCACGATTCCACACGTACCACCCATTCACCGTAGTCGTCCAACGTGATTTCGGCGTCGGACTCGTCGACATACTCACGTTCGTTGAATTCCGCGTCGGCTTCCTCTTTTCGCCATCGCAACGCGTATCGCTCCGCTCCCTCGACATCCGTCCAGTCCACCGACACGTCCAACGAGCCCGTCTTGGTGGACACCTGCAAGGCAACGGGCTTGGCCGGAGGTTCCGGCGTGGGAGTCGCCTCTATCGGAACCGCTTCCGGGGTGGGAGTCGGTTCTATCGGAGCCGCTTCCAAACGGATCAATCGCGCCTCCAGATCTCCGCAGTCATCATCATTGCAGGCCGTCACGCTCACTATCCACTCGCGTCGGTCCATGCCATTGTCATCGAGGGTTATCGTCGCGCGGGAACGCTTGACGCTCTTCTCCCCTCTAAGTCGCACATCTCGGGTCGCCCGCCACAACACCGTGTATCGGGTCGCGCCGCCGACGTCGTCCCAATCCAGCGATACGTCACGCGATCCGGGCTCGGTGGTCACCTGCAAGCCGGTTGGTTTGGCCGGAGGTTTGGCCGGAGGTTTGAGCGTGGCTGCCAATCGGATTGTTCGCGCCCGGGCATCTCCGCAGCCCTGATCGTTGCAGGCCACCACGCTTACTATCCAATCTCCATGGCTCGGGAGAGATAACGCCGCGTCGGAACTCTGGGCATCCTTCTCACCTCCAAGACGCGTATTTTGGGCCAACCGCCATCGCACCGCGTATCGGTTCGCACCGGCAACGTCGCTCCAGTCCAGTGACACGTCAAGAGAGCCCGGTTGGGTGGAAACCCGCAAGCCAGTCGGTTTCACCGGAGGCGCAGCTGTAGGCTCGGGTGTAGGTGTGGGTTCGGGCGTCGATGTCGGTTCGGATGTCGGCACAGGCTCGGATGTCGGCGAGGCTGTGGGCTTTGCGGTCGGCGTTGGTTCGGATGTCGGGGAGGCGGTGGGCTCGGATGTCGGCGCAGGAGCGGGAACGACCTCAAATTGACGCGCTCTGGCAGGACCGCAGCCGGAATCGTTGCAGGCCTGAACACGCACCACCCAGTCGCCGTAGTCGTCGACGGTGATGTCGGTTTCGGTACTCTCCGTCTTCACTCCCTCGTTCAGCTTGTTCCCCGAACCTCCCAATCGCCAGCGCACGAAATACTCGGCCGCCCCATCGACGACGTCCCAGTCCACCGTTACCTCCAACGAACCTTCCGTGGCATCGATCCGCAGCTTCGCGGGTTTCGCCGGTGCCGAGCCGTCGGTGGCAGCCGTGTCCCCACCGGTCAACGTCAGACTCAGACCAAGGGCGAGAATCAATGCAAGGACACCGACCAAGAACAGCGGACGAGCCGCAGATCCGGATTCTCGGAAACGTTTCGCAGCCCAGAATCGGGGGCGAGGAGAGTGGCCGGTGCGCTCTTCCATAGAGAAAGCTCCTTCTTCTTTTCACTCAGGCCGGAGGTCTTGTTCACCATTTCGGCGGAGTGAGGAAATACAGTGTAACAGTGTTTTTGGTGATAAATTCATGTCGATTTAAAGATTATGCGTGCTATTACATGTCATTTCTTCTTTCGCCGCACTCAACCGTTTGGACATGGATGTGACTGTCATCCGTTCGCCAGACAGACCGGGCAACCGCTGCGCAACTCGCCGACGGCTCAATGTTCTCAACCCCCGGTGAATCTCGCCCCTTCCCAACAGGCACAATTGAGCGTCCCTGGATTCGGCTTTTTTGCATATCCGACACGACAGCCAGCCACGTTGTCGGAAAAATGTCACGAAAATCTTGAAATTTTCGGCCATTATGGAGATACTTAATTGAGGGTTTGCGCTCTAACTCAATCTAGCCCGCTTATTGGTGGGCTTTTTCGTGACAGAACGACATTTTGGGAGTTTTTATTGAAAAACTTTACTGATATGGATGACAGCCGACTGCCCTCGTGGTCGCCGCAAGGTAACTATTCCCGGTACCTCCGAGGTCAGCTAGCCCATTACGGTGCGTTGGCCTCTTCACCCGCACCCGATCGTCCGGCACCGCGAACCTCTCACGTCGAAATTCCGGAATCCTGCGCCCACCTCATGCGAGAGGTGACGGTTTGAGGCCCCCAATTCCGACGCCGTTATCGCGTCGCTGGCCGCTACTCGCCATTGCCGGCACACTGCTGGCGCTGGCCGCCCTGTCGCTCAACCCCGGTGCAGCGTTCGGCCAGAGCGAGCCGTCGGTGACCGGTGTGGCGGTGACGTCCGTGCCTTGGGTGGATAACACCTATGGCTTGGGCGAGACCATCCGAACCACCCTGACCTTCAGCGAGGCGGTCGAAGTGTCCGGCGAGCCGCGCCTGAAGATCAAAATGGATCCGGACTACGGCGAGAAGTGGGTGAACTACGAGAGCGGCAGCGGCACGACTAACCTGATCCTAGCCCACGAGGTGGTAGAGCCTAACCTCTCTACCCAAGGCATCGCCATCCTGGCCAACACCCTGGAGCTGAACGGCGGCACAATCCGCTCCACCAATAGCACCAACGCGTTGCTAGCGCATACGGGACAGGACCACGACGCGGACCACATGGTAGATTGGCAAGTTCAGAACAGTCCACCCGCGGGCGCACCTACCATCACCGGCGGCCCCACGGCTCCCAGCTTTGCCGAGCGCGGCCCGGGCGTTGTGGCGACGTACACGGCGACGGACCCGAACAATGACAGCATCGCCTGGTCAGTGGAGGGCAGGGACGCAGCCAAGTTCAACATCAGTTCCGGCGGTGCTCTCAGCTTCAATGCCCCGCCTGATTTCGAATCGCCGGGCGACGCCGACGGCAAAAACACCTATCTGGTGACGGTTAAGGCGACGGCAAACGGCGATAGCGACACCCAGGCCGTCACGATAACGGTGACCGACGTCGACGAGGCGCCGACGATCACGGACGGACCCACGGCTCCCAGCATTGCTGAGCACGGCACACCGGGATCTCAATGCTGCCAGGAGGGACGACTCTGCCACCCCGCCGTTCCCAGAATTGTGCCCGGCGCGGGCATTATAGGGACGTACACGGCGACGGACCCGGAGAACGACAGCATCGTCTGGTCGTTGGGGGGCACAGACGCGGCCATGTTAAGCATCAGTGCCGAAGGCGCCCTCAGCTTCAAAGCCCCACCCAACTTCGATTCGCCCGGTGACGCCGACAGCAACAACACCTATCTGGTGACGGTCAAGGCGACGGCAAACGACAAGAGCGACACCCGCTCGGTTACGGTCACGGTCACCGATGGCAATGACCCTCCCAAATTCACACAAAAGAAGGAAGAACTATTTGTGGAAGAGGGGTATGGACACTACTTGTACGACTTCGGGGCCACGGAACCTCAGGGCGACACAATGACCTTCTCTTTCACGGGCGAAGACAGCGAGGCGTTCACCTACGAGCATATCCAAATTCTCGGGAAGGTTTGCTACGCGGCGCTGAACCTGCTGCACTATAACACCGAACCTGACTACGAAAACCCGGTCGATGCCGACAAGGATGGTGTATTTAACGTCGTTGTGCGAGTATCCGACGGAGCCCTGACAACCGAGCTGCCGATAACCGTCACTGTCACTGACGTGGATGAAGCACCGGTGATCGAGGGATTGTCGGCGGTGGATTTCGAGGAGAACTCCTCCGACGATGTGGGCGAGTACACAGCGACTGACCCCGAAGGGGAGACGCCTACACTGAACCTGGGCGGGACGGACGCGACCAGCTTCACCTTGACCAACGGTGTGTTGAAATTCAAGTCGGCGCCTGACTTCGAGACGAAGAGTTCCTACTCGGTGACCATCACCGCCTCCGATGGAACGCTCGACGCAACGCTCGACGTAGCGATAACCATAGCTAACGTGGTCGAGCCGCCGGAGATGATTGTGACCGGACTGACGGCTACGGCCTCCGCCCATGACACGGTAACGCTTAAATGGGAAGCGCCCAGCGGCGGAGCGGCGGTAACCGGGTATCAGATCCTTCGACGTGCCCTGAAGAGCGAGAAATCCTTGAAGGTGGTGAACCAGAACACGGGCAACACGGGCATGACTTGGACAGACGTTAACGTGAGTCCGCACACCAAGTACACCTACCGGGTGCGGGCATTGGGCTCGTTCGGGCAAGGTGACATCTCGACGTTTGCCAACGTGACCACTCCCCGCGCTCCCAAACCGGGCCAGGCAACGGGACTGACCGCTACCGCCTCCGCCCATGACACGGTAACGCTGAACTGGGAGGCGCCCACCAACGGAGCGGCGGTGACCGGGTACAAGATCCTGCGCCGTGCCTCGAACAGCGAGAAAGCGTTCAAGGTGGTGAACCAGAACACGGGCAGCACGAGCGCCACATGGACTGACAGCAACGTGAGTCCGCGCACCAAGTACGCCTACCGGGTGCTGGCATTGGGTGAGCACGGAGAAGGCGAAATCTCGCCGTTTGCAAACGTGACCACTCCCCGCGCACCCAAACCGGGGCAGGTAACCGGACTGACGGCCACGGCCTCCGCAAATGACACGATTACGCTGAAATGGGAGGCGCCCAGCAACGGAGCGACGGTGACCGGGTACAAGATTCTGCGCCGTGCCCAAGAGACAGAAAAAAAGTTCGAGGTGGTGAACCAGAACACGGGTAGCACGAGCGCCACCTGGACAGACAGCAACGTGAGTCCGGGCACCAAGTACACCTACCGGGTGCGGGCATTGGGCGAGCACGGAGAAGGGAAAATCTCGATGTACGCCAACGCGACCACTCCCGAATAGGTCACGATTCCGTTGCGCCCTTTCTCATTGGAGACTCCTCATCGCTAGTCTGGAGTTGGTCAACTTCTTCCAGTTTGGCAACGGCCCGGCGTAGGGAGCATACGGTTTAGCCGCTGTGAAGTCACCTCCCAAAAAAATGATCGCCAATCAATCTGTTTGGACCGCGAGGCAACTCCAAGACACGCCATCGAAAGACGGCAACCCTACTCTCGCAACCCTAGAGAAGGCAGCCCCTGCCAGGGGCTGAGGCTTCATCTCAATGCCGTCGCGGACCCCACACAGAGCGCGCAACCGACCGAACTTCCTAGTTTCCCGGTAGCGCCGATTCCGCCGTAGCCCGCGTCACATTTCGTCACGAAAGGTGACGCGGATGCAACGAGCAGAAGGTATGTCCGGACTACCAATGAATGAGGCAGCACTGTGAGCACCCCTGAATCGATCCACCCCGGCGAGCACCTTGCAGAGTTCATTGAGGAACTCGGCATCAGCCAGTACCGCCTAGCCAAGACGATCGGCATCCCACCGATCCGCGCAAACCGGATCATCAAACGCCGCCGCTCCATAACCGCCGATACCGCTCTCCCCATAGCCCGGGCCGTAGGAACCACGCCCGACTACTGGCTCAACCTCCAGCGAATGTACGACATCGGGGTGGCGCGCAGCACCACTGACACTAGCAATATTGAACCACTTGTGGAGGCGCCTGCGCGGACCTGACGCAACGCAAATACGGCCAGCATACACAGTCCTATAGCGTACGAACCATGACCAAAGTTGGACCCGTCCAACCCGCTTGTCGAAACTCCTGAAGCGCCACGAAACCCATCGCTTCGTAAAACGCCCTCGTCTCGACATACGCCGATTCGGCATCCGATGGACCAAGCGTCTGCACGATTAGCCATTTGATTCCTGAACGTGCCAAATCATCTACCATCCGGTTTATCAACGCTCGTCCCACTCCCCGGCGTCGTACCTCCCGTGCGACACCCATAACGTGGATCTCGGTGACGTGAGTCCCCTTTCGTTTAATTGCGGCGAATCCGACAATCTCAGCTTCACGTTGGGCTATGTACGTTTCAAGAATAGTGAGATCATTCAGGTATCCGGAGACCGCTTCGGCATCGCCGAACCATTCAGGAAGGGTTTTGAGTATCGCGGCGCATGCGTCTAGTTGATTCTTAGTGATGGTTTCGTGAAAAGAAGCGCGAACCACGCGCCCCGATATTCCTTCAGAGGCAGCCATAGTTTTGCTAAGGGTAAAAGGTCACTGACGAGATGAATCGAGGAAACCTCTACGAAGCGCTGTCGGAAGACGGCAACCCTACTGTCGAAACCCTGCTGATGGCAACCCGTTCCTTGGGGCTGAGGCTAGACCTTGAGCCTATGGTGAACTCCGTACAGAGCGCGCAGCCAACCAAACGCCGAAATCTCCCGGCAGAGTCGACTTGGACGTAGCATAGCTTCGCAGCCCACATCGACGGCGGCACTGTCTCGAAGCGTTGCGCCGCGACCATGCCGATCAGCACAGCATTTCCGTCAACGACCAGTGGCGATTGTGTTTCATCTCGACCGACGAGTTAGAATTAATGTTCAAGACAATTAGCCTCGGTGTGATACGAGATACAGACCATCACGCTGCGGATCGTTGATGAAACCAGCGAATTAGGAATGTGAGAAAATGGGTCAGCATCAAGTACAAAAACAGCTATTACGGAATTTCTCATTTCCGGGCCACCAAGCCAACTCCCGAGAAACTTGGTATTTGACAACGGACAGTTACCGCCCATCACCACGATCCACGAGGGGCGTCGGATTCTTTGATGTCGATTGCTCGGAAGCCGTGGACGATTTCATCACGAAGCGCGAGAACGATTTCAAAGACAAACTCCACAGATTCAGCTCCGGGACAATTACCCGTGCGGACGTTGGACGGGATCTTTACGACATTATCGCGTTGCACTACGTTAGGTCTCAGGCATGTAATCTGCAAATCCAACATATGGTTGACACTTCCCGACGTATTTCGGGCTTAACGCAAAATCAAGCGGATTCGGAATACAAGCGTTTAACCTCGCATCAAGACGTAAAGGTGTTTGACGAGCTCGTGAAAAGCGTTTCAGGGGTATTAACGCACTATCTCCTTCGCCCAGTGATGTTTACTGGTCCCTGGATGTTCTTGACATCGAACAAGATTATGTCAGCTAGCACAGCCGAAACTGACGCGCGTCCCACGATAGTCTGGTTTCCAGTCACCCCATCGATCGGATTTTGCTTAGATTCCGAAGGTTTTGGCGGACAGATTTTGGGACCGACAGAAGTAAATCGTATGACTGGGAGAATCGACTTCACAGGAGTTCCAGAAGCTCCGTTGCTCAGATGTCAGGCACCGAATCCCGAAAATGGGGATCCTGCGTTCGTCGCCGTCGTGAATAAGATTATGTTGGAAGGTTCCACAGAACTATTCGCAGCGGAGCTCAACACGATGGATTCAGTCTTACAAACGGCCGATCAACCAACTGGGTATCGGTACCGACCTTCTGCCAGCCCGGACCAGACGGCATGAACTTCACGAATATTAGCCGGTTGCAACTAATGGAACCTTGCAATGAACGTGAATTGCTGATCGTTTAGCATGCACTGTACCAATGTATTATTCTCGTCATGTTCGTATGGCTCTCAAACCCGATGATGTCGTTGTGCTGTAGAACTCGTCTACACCGTTTCTCACCATCAACCAAGATTCTCGACCAAGTTGTGTCAATGCCATCTCCGACGCTACTTCCGAGTAGACCACGCCGCGCATTCCAGTCTGATCGCGCCAATTATCGAGCTGATGAGTGGCTGTTTTGACGGCACTGATCATCATATAGCGGTTCACTCCCGTACGTTGTTCAGGCGTGTTGCCACCAAGGTCGGAAGGCAACCTCATCGGAATATCCTTCCTTGTTATGTTTGGTGGGGGAGGCGGGATTCGAACCTGCACGGACGCAGTCACATGCTCCTAAGGCATGCGCGTCTACCATTCCACCGCTTCCTGCTCTCGATGGTATTTATCGCGGCGACCGCTGTTCGCTCGACGTATCCCAATGCTCAATCTCGGAGTCCACAGACTCTTTGAAATAAGACACCCTTTTGCCTCTGAAAGCCTGAATCGCGGAATGCCAATCCAGTTCTATGTTGGGTCGCTTCCCATCTCCCCACGAACGATCCGCGTCTTTTCCTGACATCCTATCCTTCCAAGAATTTCCGCGGTGACAGAAGCCCACTTGTCCAGACCACGTTCCTAATTCTGCATACGACCACACTTCTCCGTCATACAAATACCCAAGAGCAGTAATTTCGTATCCCTTAACACCCGTCACTTTCTTGGGACACCCGGGTATGAGAAGCACTTCGCAGTTAGTGCCACGCACTGCATCTTCATACCTTTGCAATTCTTTGAACCTATTAACATCGTCCCATTCAAGACCACTCTTGCATTCGACCAACACGACGGTCTTCCCTTTGAGGGTGAAATCGGGACGCCATCCACCGTAGGCTTGTTTGGCTCTTTCCCATCTCCATCCGTACTTGTCGAAGAGTGCCGAGCAAATTGCTTCATGCTCAGTATCGAATTCGTGCTTGTTGAATCTTACCTTTTCCATACTGCTCCTTCAGTAGACACTTTTATCATATGGCGAGAACGAATCTCAGGGTGAAGGTTCTCGATTCAATCGACTCTGGTGGGGAGGCGGGATTCGAACCTGCACGGCCGCAGCCACATGCTCCTAAGGCATGCGCGTCTACCATTCCACCCTCGCCAATGTCTAATAGTACTGCCCGTCGGACATTCGCAGTCGTTTATCGCCTCTTAACGCTGAGGCAGTCATTGGGCTTCCGAGTCGATGCGTTTCACGCGCCGGGAGTGGTCTTTACTTCGCCAGCATCGACGAAATGGACTAGTTCATCGACAGCGTTGCACAGGCGACGAAAAGACCGCGAGGCGTGGAACGCCGCGTCCATGTCCATCGTCGCCGAAAACCGTACTTGGTCTTTCGTTTTCTTGTACGTCAACCCCGCCGCGAATCTTCGATTGAGCCATTGCTCTGCCCTGTTGTATTCCTCAGCGTCGCCGTTAAAGTCTTCGTCAGATGCGAGAAACCAACTTTCGTATTCGCGTTTGGCGCAGACTACCGCGGTCGGAACTAGTACATTGATAGATCGTGCGCGGTTCGCGAACTCAACGGCGAGCTCCACTGGACAATCGGCGTCCGCGTCTACAAGCACGAGAATCGCGGCGCATCCATCGGTGATCGTTGCATACCCCAAAAAGTCTTCAAGTCGTCTGATGAGTCTGCCCTTGCCGTTTGTGACTTTAGGAGGTGACACATCAATGTGGTAGTAATCACTTCGTTCGTGGAGAATTCGCCGCAACAACGCGGGCGCCGCCTCAGCTTCTCCATCTCCTTCCACGATCGGCACGATGGTGCGCCTAGAGTTCCTCATCTGCGCGGAACCAGCCCTTCCATGCTGTGCAATTCACCACTAGTGAAAAGACCAGTCTCGACGGCTCTGGATTGCGTCTCAGAAACAAGCCCAACCTCGGTACAACCGTCACGCATCTCAACTGCTCTCAGCGATTCGATTGGCAGTCGGTCAATGAGATCAGGACTATGCGTCGTAGCCACGACCTGCGTCCGAGTTGACGCTTCAACCATCACGTCTGCGAGCACCGGCAACGCGCCCGGATGAATCGTTAACTCCGGCTCCTCCACGCCAATCAATGAATTAGGTACGTCTTGGTAAAACGCCGTAAGCAAACCCAATAGTCGGACAGTACCATCCGATTCTTGAGTCAGATCGAAGATAGATTCGCGGCTGTTGCCATCCCCGACGCCGTGTCGCAACTTCACGACCAAGAAACCGCCTGACTGTTGAACTACCAGATCTTTCAGCCCAGGCACAACCTGTCCTAAACTACTCTTGATCTCATCAAGATATCGAGATTTTCGCTTTACCATCGCTCGTAATACGGATGCCAGATTGCTTCCATCTTCGGCCAATAAGCGAGATTCCGCAGGTCTACTTGGTTGGCGCATAGCGTCAGGAAACAACCTATAAAACTGCATCCTGGAAAAGAAACTGAGAAGACGGTTCAAGTCGTTATAGGTTCGGTTCAATTCTCTTCGAATGTCAACTTGTTCGACCATGAACCGAAATAGTGTTCGCGTTAATATCGGCAATGCGAGTTCGGACGTCTCGAATCGATCAATCTCATGCCCTTTAGGTTTTACGACTCGGCCTTCTTTAACCTCGAACTCGTCTGTTGTATGTCTGTTGTCGGTAAATGTGAAGTTGCCGAACTCCTTTTTTACGCGGTAAACGCCTGCACGGCTTCCCAGCACGAAACCGTACCGCAATCGGAAATCGCCCCGTTCGACTTCGAACCCTATCTCGACATCGCGCGTGCCGCCATAAGGATTCGACCTCCTGACGGCGGCAATGCCTTGTCTGGAAGCGATCGCCGAATCGAGGTCCCTTCTTAGCGCGTGTTTAATAAAACGCAGAACATCAAGGACGTTGCTCTTGCCGGACGCGTTCGGTCCAACAAGCACCGTCAACGGACCAAGTTCAAGGTCTAGGCTACGAATGCTCTTGAAGTTTCGAGCCCAGATCCTCGTCAAACGAAAATCTGATTTGTTTCGATTCGTCTGGTTTTGCATCGCACTCATCCCATCACAATCCTATCTTTTCGATTCCTCTACGATCCGAACTTCAAGACGAGGGAATCGCTGCAATTTCCCACTCTCTGGTGGGGGAGGCGGGATTCGAACCCGCACGGCCTAAGCCACATGCTCCTAAGGCATGCGCGTCTACCATTCCGCCACTCCCCCGCGACTTCAATGGTACTTGCCACACCCCACCCCTCTGGACTCCGGCTTTCGCCGGAGTGACGGTAGTATCACCAAAATGACGGGTGGTGCCAGAATGACGGGAGCAGCACCCCTACGCGTAGACGTTCGACATCTGCCACGCGTCCAGCGACTTCAACACCGCGTCGGATCCCTGCGCCCGTAGCGATACACCCACACTGTCCTCCCTACCCGGATACACCCGCGCCGCAATGCACTGCTGGTCGTTGACGAACGTCTCGACGATGCTCTTGTCGATGTAAACGCGTAGGCGTAGTGGCTCGTCGTCTTCGAGGATGATCGGCGCTGTTTCCGGCGGTCGCGATAGCGCGCCGGGGAGCGTGGACGAGTAGGAAGTGTCGAGCGACACGATGCTCTGCAGGACGGGCACTTTTCTCGGTGCACCGAACTTCGGCACCGCTGGCGCGCCGCTCGCCAGCAAAGCCCCCCTCTCGGGAAGGTCGCGATGCATTCGGAAGCCGCGCTCTTTGAAGAACGATATCCGCGTGTATTCCTCGCGGTTCGGCGACCGCAACACGTTCAGTTCTACCATCGGCGAGTCTTTGGCGTCGATTTCCAACACCAGCTCCATCGCGTTGCCCGATACATCGTCCAGCACCAGTTCCTCGTTCGCGGGTAGGACCGTCTCCCCTATCGAAGTGTGCTCGCCGCGCAACGACTCGACATCGCCCGCTGGTTCGATCCTTAACTCGTCTTCGTAATCGCCGAGCGTCACTCGACGTGGCAGCGACATGATCTGGTTCCAGCCTTCGGACGGGTAGCCGGGGTTCATGTTGTGGATGATGATGACGCCGCCCTCGCCGTCGGGCGTCGCAGATGGTGCGTGGACGCCGGATGGTGTCGATGCGCCGAAGTTGAATAGCCCGGCGCTGGTCACGACGAACTTGTCGCGCTCCATGTCGTAGTCACCGAGGAGATACTGTCCGCCGCTCATGTGGCTGAAGAACGGCAGAATCCACTTGTCCCCTATCGGCCAGAAATACGGACATGCCCCGTCGTCGCCGACCAGAGTGAAGCGGTCGTCCTCGGTAAACGGGTGCAGATACTCCCACGTCGCAAGATCCGTCGAGCGGAAGAGAAAATCGGCGGCGATCCGCTTCCCGCCCGGCCCGTCGGGCAACATTCCCGCTGAAAGCGAATAGTAGTAGTCGCCCTTCTTCCAGATGCACGGATCGAAGACCGTGTACTCCTGCGCCGAGCCGTCCTGCGGGGGCGTCGGTATCACCGCCTGCCCAGTCACCTTCTCCCAATTCAGCAGCAGCGGATCGCTCGACGTCGCCACCATGTTCCCAACCTGCGTGCCGTGATACATCGCAATCACCCGGTCATCCTCGACCAGCGTCGCACCTGAAAAACAGCACTCCTCCGGATCGGGATAGATCGCATACGGCAAGTCCCGCCAATGGATCAAATCGTCGCTGACCGCATGACCCCAATGCACCCGCGGGTCCTCCGGCGGGTATCCCTGATAGAAGAGATGCCAACGCCCCTGCCAGAAACACAACCCGTTCGGGTCGTTCAGCGTGTTCTCGGGATTGACGTAGTGGTAAATCGGCCGGTGTGGATCGCCAGCCTTCGCCTCCCGCGATGCGATCATGCGCTTCAACAGCGGGTTCGCCTTCAGTTGCGCCTCCTGCTCCTCCAACGTCTCGGCCCACGTGTAACGCGGCGCCAGGGATTTATATTGGCTTTGGGTCATGGTTGTTCCTCGTGTGGTTCCCGGCTACACGGGAATGACGTTGTGGTTGCACGGAATTGACAGGGTTTTCCAATGCTACCGTTTTCCTTCAGTCATGTCATTTTGAACGGCAATCACGTCCTCCGAACGGACTGTCATGCCATTTCGAACTAACACTCATACCATTCCTAACAGGCACTCATGTCATTCTGAACGTAGCGCAGCGGAGTGAAGAATCTCAGGCGGCAGATCAGTGTTCGGTCTTGAGATTCCTCGTTCCGCTCGGAATGACAAGGCGGCTCTGAGTGACAGATCGGGTCTGAGTGACATGGTGGCTCGGAATGACAGGGCGCGTCTGAGTGACAGGGCGGCTCTGGGTGACAGGGCGGCTCAGAACGATGCGGCGGAGCGGATTCCTGGATGGTTTGGCGTGACAGCGTGGCTAGAAATGTCAGGGGTTCATCTGTTTGCGTGCAACAACGATAATATCCACTGTGAACTAAGCGGAACGCAACTGTGTTGCACTAGGAGAACCAAATGTCAGACATGCAGATCGAGATGATTGTTGACGAACAGGCCCTGGTCGGCGAGGGTCCGGTTTGGGAACCCAAGACCTCAGTCCTCTATTGGACCGACATCCGCGGCGGTCGGTATTTCAACTACGATCCTGCAACCAATGTAAACGAGACGATTCACAACGGCATCTTCGTCGGCGGTGCGGCCGTCAACAAGAACGGCGGCCTGACGTTCGGGACGTGGGAAGGCGTCATGCTCTGGCGCTCCGACTCCGACTGGCAGTGGTTGCACCACGAGCCGGAGATGCGCGAGCGGATGCAGTTCAACGATGTCACCGCCGGCCCCGACGGCAGCTTTTACGCCGGCAGCTACTTCGAGGACGCGCCTCGCGGCGAACTTCTCCGCTTCAACCCTGACGGTTCCCACGAACTCATCGCTGACGGACTCGGCATCAGCAACGGAATGGGCTTCTCACCCGATCTAACCGTCTTCTACCACACCGATTCGCTGGCGGGCGAGATCTACGCCTACGACTACCACGCCGCGACGTCGGAACTCACGAACCGCCGGATCCTCGTCAAACTCGACCCGAGCGAAGGCATCCCTGACGGAATGACGGTCGACGGCGATGGCAACGTGTGGTCGGCTACTTGGGGCGGCGCGCAGATAATCCAGTTCGACCCCGACGGCACCGAGATGAGTCGCATCAAGTTCCCGGCCGTTCAAACCTCGGCGGTAATGTTCGGCGGCGCAGATCTCACCGACATCTACGTAACCACTGCCACATTCGGCACCGGAGACCCGATCACTGACAACGATCCGCCCGCGTACCATTCAATCTCAAACCGCGGCGGTCAGCTATACCGCGTTCGGCAGGACAAGGTCCACGGCAAACCCGAATTCGAGACCGATTTCCACTGGAGCTAACACCTGGGGATCCCTCGCTAGCGGGGGAAATGTCCGAAGGACAATGGGGGGACACAAGTTACCCCTACCCCCGCCGGTTCTCGTCAAATCCCAGATGAGCGCGTGACGCCGTAGGCTCTGTCTGCCCCTGATATCGGCTCCGTAACGCCTCAGACCCGTATGGATTCTCCGCCGGTGTCGAAAGATATTGGAAGGAGATCTGTCCGATTGGCATACCTTTGTAAAGCGTCAGAGGCAACCGCGAAACATTCGACAACTCGAGCGTCAAATGTCCATCCCACCCAGGGTCCACGAACCCGGCAGTGGAGTGGATGAGCAACCCGATTCGACCAAGCGAACTTTTGCCTTCCAACCGCGCTACAACCGAGTCGCTGAGACTGATCCGTTCGAGGGTATTTCCCAAAACAAACTCGCCGGGATGAAGAATAAACGGCTCATCGTCCTCAATCAAAACCATCTCGTTCAGATTCGGTACGGCCTCGCGGAGGTCAATGTAAGGTGCTGTCGAGTTACGAAATACCAGTACCTTGTCGTCCAAATGAAGGTCAACGGAGGCCGGTTGGACATCCGTTGAGTTGAACGGGGTTATTCCGATGCGCCCGGAAGCGATCTCATCCCGTATGCTCTTGTCGCTCAATACCATTTCATTAACCAAAGCACGCCCCACAGCCCATGCCGTGGAGCGTGCGTTATCGGATTCTAACTTAGCGATTCTTGGATTATTCGGTATCCCCGTCGGCGTCCTTGTCGACCGCAACAACCTTGTTGTCGACACAGCCCGGTTGAGCAATCGCGAACTTCGCCGTGATGCTCGCACGGACCTCGACATCGCCTGCGCTGATCGGTGTGCTTGCGCCATCAAACGCGGCCGATTCTGCCCGCGCAAATTGCACGTCGGGGAACACCGGAGTGGAAGCGACCACTTCGCTCGCACTCAGCAACACGCCGACTTCAACGCCGAACGCCTCAGCATATAGTTCCGCGCGATGCAACGCGTCTTGGACAGCCAAATTACGCGCCTCGTCGACCGTTTCAGACGATTGATCTGCCCGGAACGAAATCGAATCTATCCGAACGTTGTCGCCACCGACGGTAGCCGCAGCATCGATCACGGCACTGAGAATGTCCGCATCTTCATCCGCGCCTTCCATATCGTCGGAACCATCGCCGTTGCTATCTTCGTCTGTGCCTTCCTCAGACGCCTCATCTACATTGATCTCGATGCGAACCCGGTTTGACACCCGGTATCCGGTGATGACTTGACGGCTCCTGCGTCCGGTGAGTCCCTCGCCGACTTGGACATCTTCCTCAACCCAAGTCGTCTCGGGTCGGATATTCAATCGCGTCGTCGTAATTTGATCGTCTGTGACGCCCTGTTCCTTGATCGCATCGATGACAAGCTGCATCGAAGATGCCGCCGTGCTGCGAGCTTCGACCACCGTTTCAGCCGTCACATCCACGCCCAACTCGACGACGCCGATGTTTGCCGGCAACGTCACGACGCCGGATCCCTGAACCGTGATACCGTCGGATCGAAAATCACAGTACGTGACGTCGTCAGCTAGCTCGGCGTTAACCGTGGCAATCGCAGAACTCAGCGGCACGGGTGTAGCCGTCGCCGGATCTTGGGCGCTCAGACTCAGCACTGAGACCGTCGAACCTACGACGGCGATCACTGCGACCAGCGCAATCCCGATGTGTTTCCTTGTGATCAACATATTGGTTTTTTCCTCTCTAATCACTTGATCGTAGTCGCCAATCGAATTGGCTTCTGTAAACAAAGACGAACCGCGACTCTACTTTGTTCCATGCCAACCATTGATTATCGTCAACGACGCGAGCGAGCTGTTAACGAGTCGGTGTCGGCGTCGCGGTCGGCGTGGGGGATGGTGTCGGAGTTGGCGTGCAAATCGGAACAGGTGGCATCGTGGCGGTGGGTTCGGGCGTAGTCGATGCCTCCGGAGAACCCGTCGGAGTTGGCGTCGCGGTCGGAGGAATGTAGCACGGGATTTCGGTTGGAATCGGCTCTGGAGTCTCCTCATCGTCATCGGCTTCCGCCATCGGCATCGCCTGGGCAGCCGTCTCCGCGCGCGCCGCGACTGGAGTCGGGTGCACCTCGACTTCTTTCACTACCTCTGTCATTACCTCTTTCTCGACCTCCACAACCCGTTCCACTTCCACCTCAACGATGACCTCGCGTTCGACGACGATCTCCTTCTCCACAATCTTCTCGACCTCGACCGTTTGCACCACCGTTTCACCAGCGACCTGAACCTCTTTTTCGACGACGACCGTGTGTACCACCACCACCTCTTTCTCAATTACCACGGTCTGAACAAGCCCTAGCGAACCTGGTTCTCCTGCGAGACTCGACATTCCCGGTTCGACCGGTTCGCCGGATTCGACGGGTGCGCGGGCAAACGCCGCATCATCGCTTAGGACTTCCTTCTCCACCACGACGGTTTGGATAAGTACGCCATCCGATTCGAACTGGTCAGTCACGTAATCCGAAATGTCGCCGATCGTCAATACCGCAACGCTGGCCAGCGCCACCGCGACGATCGCAATTGGAACGTACACTGAGGCGCTTCGCAGCCTTAGCCCACCCCAACCAGATTGCGGATTAAGAATTTTGTCGGTCTCGGCATCCGAATAGCCCTTATCGGCTAGAGTCTCTGGTGTTAGTGCAAACGATCTCGGCGCTTCGACGGTGTCAATCGATCGCAAGAGCCGAGACGTTTCGCGTACGGTTCGCAATTCGTCGACGTCCACTCCAGACGCGCGTAGACGTTGCTCAACGCGTTCGAGTTCAGAATCGCTCGACGCGTCAAGGTAAGCGGTGATCAGATCCTCGATGGGATCAGGACCGCGAACCATTCTTCGCAACCGATCGATCACGGCACGTCACCCCACTTCAATTCGAACCTCGAGCGATTGGAATTTGGTCTTTTGCGCGATGCGTCCATATTCAAATGACGTTGCGCATGCCTTGTTTGTTCCATTCTTGACATCATCACGAAACCCGGGTCGCCAACCTGTCTGACAACAGTCCGGGAAAACTCCGTAGACAATCTCGAACCTGATGACGGGCGCGATTTAACCGCGACTTCACCGTACCGATGTTCGCACCGCAGACTTCGGCCGCGTCGTCGTAACTCTGACCCTGCACGTCGATCAGCACGATCAACTCACGATGCGCGTGGCTCAAAGCACCGACGCAATGCTCCAACGCCTCCCGCAGCTCCGAATTGATCGCCATGTCCGTAGGCGATGGGTTGTCGCTCGGCAAGCGCTCACGAAACGTCGAGTCTTCGTCGTCAACCGATAGCTCGCGACGACGGTTCTGACGCCTGAAATGGTCGTACGCCTTGTTGCGAGCGATCCGTAACAACCAAGCCTTCACGTTGCTCCCCCGCATCTTCGAGATACTGCGAAATGCCGAGATGAAGGTCTCCTGCGTCACGTCGTCAGCGATCGCTGAGTGCCTTGTCAGACTAAGGCTGAACCCGTACACGGAATCCTGGTACACGGCGACCAGACGATTGAAGGCGTCGACGTCGCCATTCTTCGCCATCGCCAACACCAAATGTTCAGGGGTCTGCATCTAAATCTCGTCGGATTGGCGTATCTGAGGATGGCAATAGAATTGCTTAGGATATGACGCACCACATCTGGTCACAGCTACGCGACGTCGCAGAGATGTTCATCATAACCGCGCTCGTGATCGTGTTCATCCGCACCGTCGCCATTACCTACACTGTAAACGGCCCAAGCATGGAGCCGACGTTCATGGAAAATCATCGCGTCTTGGTCAACCGATTCGGCGCGATCGGTTTCTGGGGCGTATCGCTCTACGGTCAACCGAACTTCGTATTCGCGGGTCCCGAACGCGGCGACATCATCGTTTTCGAACCGCAGCAACCCGGAACCGAGAAGATCGTCAAACGCGTCATCGGCCTTCCCGGCGACAAAGTCGACATCGACAACGGCACCGTAATCGTCAATAACATCACGACTAGCTATACCGATTCCCACACCGCCCCCAAGAATCATCTCGATTTTCCCGTAATCGTGCCGCCCCACGAGTATTTCGTCTTGGGCGATAACCGCGACCAGTCCAACGACTCCCGAAACTGGGGCTACGTCCCAACGGAAGACATCGTCGGCAAAGTCTGGCTCCTCTACTGGCCGTGGCGCGAAACCTCAACCTATTGACGGTAAGTTCGAGACGTTCGTCCGTCAAGCCAGAGGTTTCGCACACGACGGCCGTATGTATGGTTCAAGAAGATGTCTTGTGTCGGTACATGAGAGCTTCCGCCAAATGGTGGTTCTCGATCAACGGTGTCTGCTCGAGATCCGCTATCGTCCGTGCAACCTTCAACACTCGGTGACACGATCGCGCCGACATTCTTAGGTGCTTCATCGCGCTCTGCAACAACGATTTCGCGTCGTCGGACATCTTGCACGAATCCCAAACCTCGACCGGACCCATCAGAGCATTCGACATCACGGTCGATCCTTGGAATCGTTCATGTTGTAGCTGTACCGCGACCATGATGCGCTCCCGCGCCGATGCGGACCCTTCTTCCACCGGCGGCGTGATCAACTTTTCATATTCGACCCGCGGAACGTCGACGAACATGTCGATGCGATCGATCAACGGTCCCGAGATCCGTCGCTGATAACGCGCTACTGCCGGTTCGCCGCAAGTGCACGGCTGTTGAGAATCGCCGTGATAACCACATGGACAGGGATTCATGGCGCCCACCAGCATGAAACTCGCCGGGAACGTTGAACTTGTCCGCGCCCTGCTGATCGTTACCGTCCGATCTTCGAGTGGTTGACGCAAGGTCTCCAAAGTCGCATTCCCAAACTCCGGCAACTCATCAAGGAACAACACCCCCCGGTGGCTAAGCGTCACCTCGCCCGGTCGCGGTATGCTCCCTCCGCCGATTAGGCCCGCATTGGAAATCGTGTAGTGCGGGGCTCGGAAAGGTCGGTGCGTGATCAGTGGACTCCCTGAAGGCAGCAATCCGGTAACCGAATAGATCGTCGTGACCTCCAATGCCTCCTCGGCCGTCATGGGCGGCAAGATCGAAGGCAGACACCGTGCCAAGAGAGTCTTTCCGCACCCCGGCGCTCCCATCAATACGATGTTGTGATTCCCGGCCGCTGCGATCTCCAACGCCCGTTTCGCTTGCTCCTGGCCGCGCACGTCGCGGAAATCGTATCCTGTCCGGACTGGAGCTATCCCATCGAAATCCGACATGCCTCCGCTCTGTACCGACGGTAGGTCTGCTTCGTCGCGAAGATACTCTACGACTTGGCGCAAAGTTTCCACCGGTCGTATATCGATTCCGGGGACTAAAGACGCCTCCTTCGAGTTCACGCGCGGCACGAACGCGGTGTCATATCCCCGCTCCTTGCCTTCGCGCAACATCGGCAACATCCCATGCGTCGTCCGCAACTTACCGTCGAGCGCGAGTTCGCCCAAAAACAGCGACTTGCTGACCGCATCCGGAATCTGCCCACTGCAAACCAAGATTCCGATGGCGATAGGTAGATCGTAGGACGGTCCCGTCTTCTTGATGTCCGCCGGTGCCAGCGAAACTGTGATCCGCCGCAATGGGAACTCAGCACCTGAATTCCTAATCGCCGCGCGCACTCGCTCGCGCGACTCCTGGACCGACGAATCGGGCAATCCGACGATATTGAATCGGGGGACTCCCGGCGATATATCCACCTCAACCTCGACCAGATGTCCATCCACTCCGTGAACGGCGCATGTATTCGTCTTTGCCAACAATGTTTCATCCTTTTCTTTTATAGTTATGCCTAAGATCACAACACACATCAGCATTATGTTACATCGTTACTATATATGTCAAGATGCCAGTGGCGGAAATTTTGAGCGTCTCCTTGCATCGCTAC
Source organism: Dehalococcoidia bacterium (assembly GCA_963664695.1). Classification (GTDB taxonomy): domain Bacteria; phylum Chloroflexota; class Dehalococcoidia; order Lucifugimonadales; family Lucifugimonadaceae; genus Bin127. Next base: position 2,567,809 of record OY761543.1, on the reverse strand, counting down.
CGCCATTCTGACAACACCAGAAGAACCACTGCGCGCCCGATACCCAAAAATGAGCATCCGCTACCAAACCGACGGTCACATCGCGATCATCACCCTCGACAACGCTCGTCGAGCCAACGCCATCGACAAAGCTCACGCGCTCGAGCTCGCCGACGCTTGGCGCAACGCTTGGGAGGATCGAGCCGTCAGAGCGATCGTCATAACCGGGGAAGGTGACCGGCATTTCTGTGGCGGTCACGACCTGTCTCTACGCGATGACGTCTCCGAAGAAGAACACCACTTCCTGTCGCTGGAGCGCATCTTTCGGCAACCCGCCGGTTACATCAATGGAATGCAATCCGGCATCGACGGCGGCATGGCCGACCATTTCCCACGCATACACAAACCCGTCATCGCCGCCGTCAACGGTTGGGCTGTCGGCGCCGGACTTTACCTCCTACTTGCCTCCACCGATATCCGCGTCGCCGCCATCGGACAAGCCAACTTCCGCTTCGGTCTGATTTCCCGTGGCTGGGTCGGTGCTGGTCCTGGAGCAACACTCCTGCTCAAACAACTTCGACACGTCGATGCGATGAATATGCTCCTCGCCGACACAACGGTCGACGCCGAAGAAGCCGTCCGAATCGGACTCGTCAATGAAGCGGTTCCGCCCGACCAACTTATGGCCCGCGCCTTCGAAATCGCCCATCGCATCGCGGAAATGCCGCCACTCGCCACGATCAAGATGAAGGAGTTCGTCCACCGATTCGCAGACCTACCTGTCGAACAGGCCTGGAACATCCAATCGTTAATCAACTCCCTACTCCTCCACACGACGCAAGACGCCCAAGAAGGTCGTGATTCGTTCCTTGAACGCCGCGACCCTACCTACACTGGCGAGTATTCCGGCCTAGAAGGATTTTACGAGAACGCATCCGACGAAGAACGCTCCCGCCTAGATGAACTCAAACGACAGATAGACTGGTAGCCATAGAGGTAAACCCAAGAGTCATCGTTAACTATGGACCGTTGGAACTACGCACGCGACGAACATCCGCCCTACTGCACCTGCGTCAAGTGCGTCGAGGATCGGAAAGATGGTAAAAGCCCGCGATCGCGTAGACCCGCTTATTCCGGCAATCCGATCGAACGCTTGATCGCTCGGTTGAAGCGTTTCTTCGGTGGGCGCTGAACACCTGCGCTCGGTTCATTCGCGGCCCAACATCCGCCACCAAATCCATCCGAACAGCGCGCCTAAAACCACACACGCTGGCAACGACGCGATCACGACCACTTCAGTTCCTGCCGCGTCGAACTGAAACCACAATGCCAGACTGAAGCCGATCGCCACGCAGGCTCCAACTACAGCCCCCAACAATATGTAACGTTTGGCGCTCACTCGGTCGATGTTAAACGAACCTCTGCCCTGTACAATTTCGCTGCGCAAAGGTAGGTGACACTGATGACCAACTCCAACGGCAAAGTTCTTCGCAGCGAGGCATGGTTCGGCCCCCGCGATCTCGAGGGTTTCCTTCACAGATCCGGTCTTAAGAACCAAGGTTGGGATGAAGATTCCTTCGCCGGAAAACCCGTCATCGGCATCGCCAACTCGTGGAGCGAAGCTACACATTGCAACGCCCACCTCCGCGTCATCGCCGAACACGTCAAACGCGGCGTCATTGCCGCCGGAGGTTTCCCCCTAGAATTCCCGACCATCTCTCTCGGGGAGTTCTTTCTCACTCCCACGTCCATGCTCTACCGCAACCTCATGGCCATGGACGTCGAGGAAATGATTCGCGGTCTGCCCATCGACGGCGTAGTCCTGCTTTCGAACTGCGACAAAACTACTCCGGCGATGCTCATGGGCGCCGCTTCTGCAGATCTCCCAGCAATCATCGTCACTGGAGGACCGCAACTCAAAGGCAACTGGCGAGGCGAAGAGCTCGGTTCATGCACTGATTGTCGCCGCTACTGGTCAGAACTGCGCGCTGGCACCATAACCCAAGCCGAATACGACTCGATGGAAGAGGCCATCTACCGATCGCCCGGACACTGCATGGTCATGGGCACCGCCAGCACCATGTCGGTGATCTGCGAAGCCCTCGGCATGACACCGCCCGGTGGCGCCGCCATCCCTGGCGCCGACTCACGACGCCGGGTATTCGCCGAACGCGCCGGTGCCGTCGCCGTAGACCTCGTTCGGCGCAAAACCCGACCGTCCGAACTTTTGACTGAAAAAGCCTTCGAAAACGCCGCCCTCGCCTTGCTCGCCTTAGGCGGGTCCACCAACGCCATAATCCATCTCACCGCCATCGCTGGACGGGCAGGCATCGAACTACCCCTCGCCAAGTGGGAAGAACTCTCGGACAGAGTCCCGGTAATCGCGAACCTCAAACCATCCGGCAAATACCTGATGGAAGACTTCTTCTATGCCGGCGGAGCGCCCGCATTCTTCAAGAAGATACTGCACTTGCTGAACCAAGACTGCGTAAACGTAAACGGCAGAACCCTCGCCGAAAACGTCGCCGACGCCGAATGTCATGACGACAACGTAATCCTCGATCCAGGCCACGCCCTGTACCCGGATGGCGGGATTTCAATCCTCAAAGGCACGCTCGCACCCGACGGCGCGGTGATCAAACGCTCCGCGGCATCTTCTGACCTGTTGCAACACACCGGCCGAGCCGTTGTGTTCTCCAGCCCGGCAGACCTCCATCGACGGATCGACGATCCGGATCTCGATGTAACTGAACACGACATCCTTGTGATGCAAGGTGCCGGTCCCATCGGCGGCCCGGGCATGCCCGAAGCCGGTTTCATGCCGCTGCCGCGCAAAATCCTCGAACAAGGCGTTCGCGACATGGTCCGCATCTCCGACGCCCGCATGAGCGGCACCGCATTCGGTACCGTCGTCCTCCACGTCGCACCCGAATCCGCCATCGGAGGGCCGCTAGCCTTCGTCCGAGACGGCGACATGATCTCTCTAGACGCCGATGGTGGTCGCCTCGACCTCCTGGTCGACGACGCCGAATTAAGAAGGCGGCAAGCTGACCTCGAAGCCTCCGAACCTGACACCCACATGCAACCCGAACGCGGTTACATGCACGTCTACAACCGCCACGTCATGCAAGCCCAACACGGCTGCGATTTCGATTTCGCAGTAGGTCGCACGCCTGTGGCGACGCATGTGGACATGGAGGAGCACTAAAGCCTTCTGGGTTTGGATCACCTCGATGGCGGTGCGATCTTAATGGGCGTGTTCCCAGTGCTGACGGCCTCCCATGCATCCATCAGTTCGGACTGATGTTCACGTGCCCACCTCAGCAATCTACGTCGTTGACGTTGCGGTAGTCGGCCTTGCCTCGCGTCAAGTGTTCTGATGTCGATTTCGATCGCGTATTCAGCGTAATCTGCATGGAAATGGGGTGGGTTGTGGTCATCCCAAAATATGACAACGCTGATTCCGTCGAAACGGCAGATTTCAGGCATTGATCAATTGGACTTTGGCGTTTTCAAGAACTTCATCCCAAGATACGTCGTTCAACTCGGTATAGAGCCAAGTTAAACAGAAACCCATATCGGACTCTTCGGGGTCATCTCCCCAGCGAATGTCGCCTCCATGGGGTGGTATCCACACATTTTCGAAAACGCGGCGATCTTGCCAAGGTTGAAACCATCGCTTCTCTGCGTATTCAGTTAGATCCAGTTCGCCTTCCGTGCCATCGTTGAAACGGATCCAGATCCGGAAACCGTCGAGGGGTTTTACATCGATCACCCTGAAGTCCAAAGGATCGACAACTGTTTCTTCCTGATCGTTCATCGAATGCCTTCTGCTTTTTTACCTGCCTATAGCAACTAATGTATCACGCATCCGCATCCCTATAGATGTAAACATCTGCGTCATCGGTGCCGACCGATCGCCAATTCCAAACTCCGGGAATATCGACTCCTACCTACATTGCCATCAATCGGACTTCCATCTGCGAAAAAGGATTGTTGTCCAGTGCTTTGAGAAGCCGATCAACCTCGTCAGCCTTATCAAATATCCGCACTCCGACTTGAGCCCCACCATCATAGATGAATTCATGTGTCATTCGGCATCCCCTTCTGCAAGATTAATGATCCAATGAAATCGGCTGCTATACCCCTTAAGGCGTAACCGCATCCGTCGGAATCAAACCCTCGGCCTTCATTTCAGCCCAGACGTCGCCCGGTATCGTCTGCCCTACCAACGCGAAGTTCTCCTCCAACTCCGGCACCGACTGCGCGCCGGGAACTACGGTCCCAACGGCCGGATGCGCCAGCACGAACTGCAAGGCGGCAGCCTTCAAATCCACATCGTGCCGACGACAAACCGCATCTAACATGCGCGCTCGTTCGACGAGATGCGGCGGTGCGATTTCGTAGTTGAATGTCACATCGCCATCGAGGTCGCGAGCCAGAATGCCGCTGTTGTAGGGCCCACCGACGATAATCTTAACGTCTCGCTCGACGCATAACGGCAAGAACTCGGGATAGGCATCGTGGTCGAGCAGCGTGTATCGTCCTGCAAGTAACACCGCATCAATGTCGAACCGACGTATGAACGCCGCCGGCATTTGCCACTCGTTCATTCCGCAGCCGATCGCCTTGATCACGCCTTGCTCCCGCAACTCGATCAACGTCGGGAAAGCCTCCTCGACCGCCTGTTTCTCGCCATACGGCTGTGTATCCGGGTCATGAACCAACACGATCTCGACGTGGTCGGTCCGCAACCGCTCCAGACTATCCTCGATCGACCGCAACACATCGTCCCGCGTCCAACTATCGACGGCGTAGTGGTCGGCGAAATTGTCTGGCGATTCTGCTGCGGTCATGCCGCCCTCGTACACCTCCAACACGCGTCCAACCTTCGTAGAAATGACGTAGCTGTCGCGGTCGATGCCTGCGAGCGCCGCGCCATATCTGACCTCGCTCCTTCCCGAACCATACAGCGGTGCCGTGTCGAAATAGTTGATGCCGAGTTCATGGGCCCGTCTGATGATCCGACGAGCCTCGTCGCTCACTGTCCCTCCGAAAACCCCGTCGCCAAGCACCATGCCGCTCAGAGGCGCGCCGCCTAATCCGAGTTGCGTAACTTCACAACCTTGATTTCCGATTGCGACTTTATCTAGCGGATTCAACGTATTGCCTCAATATTCTGATCGTTCAAGAAACCATAGCCGCAATCGAATCTCCGACCGCGGTGGTAGTAGACGATCCACCCAAGTCGGGTGTCAGTATCTCGCCTTCGCTCAACACATCCTCGACCGCGCTGCGCACGGCATCAGCCGCATCATTCTCCCTTAAGTGGTCCAACATCAACGCCGAAGTCAGAATCTGCGCCATCGGGTTGGCGATACCCATTCCAGCAATGTCTGGCGCACTCCCATGCGTCGGCTCGAACATCGATGGACTCGTCCGCGTCGGATCGAGATTGGCACTCGACGCCAACCCCATCGAACCAGTGATAATTGCTCCGATGTCGGTCAAGATGTCGCCGAAGAGGTTCGAAGCCACAACCACGTCGAAATTCTGAGGTCGACGTATAAAGTCCATGCACGCAGCGTCAATGAGCAATGAATCGGTCGTGATGTCCGGGTATTCCACCTTCACCGCATCGAATGTCCGATCCCATAGCACCATGCCGTAGCCTTGCGCGTTCGATTTAGTGATTGACGTCACGTGCATCTTCTTGTTGCGCTCACGACATAGTTCGAACGCGTAGCGAATTACTCGCTCGCACCCCTTCCGGGTGAATACAGCCGACTGCACCGCTACCTCGTCCGGAAAGTCTCGATACTGGAAACCGCCGACGTTGGCATATTCGCCTTCGGTGTTCTCACGCACGACGATGAGGTCGATATCGTAGGGTTTGACGTTGCTCAAAGGCGATTCGACGCCGGGCAGTAAAACGGACGGGCGCACACATGCGTACTGATCGAACGCCCGCCGGATCGGCAAAAGTAGTCCATTCAGCGTAATGTGGTCCTGCACCTCCGGATGCCCTACCGCGCCCAGGAATATGGCATCAAATCCCTTCAGCTGCTCCACGCCGTCCGACGGCATCATCTCCCCGTGCTCGAAGTAGTACTCCGAACTCCACGGGAATTCGGCGAACTCCCATTCGATGTTGTGCTTGCCCGCAAGCGCGTGCAAGACTTTCAGTGCTTCGTCGACGACATCGACCCCGATACCGTCGCCCTTGATCACCGCGATACTGTGTTTACCCAATTTCAGACCTTTCCCACAATGTCATTCCCGCGTAGGCGGGCGCTTCAGCGGGCTGGACGCCCATCCAGAGCAGACCGAAGCAAGCTGCTACACCACACCTCATGCCGATCGCGCTTCGATAATCTCCAACACACCGGCGATGTCGTTCTCGCCCCAATCGTTATCCATCATTGCGTGGAATAGCTCCTCGGATTTGATCGCCAGTTCCAGCGATAGGTTCTCGGCCTTCGCCAAGTCTTTGATGATGCCCATGTCTTTGTCGAGGTTGCGGACCGGCGCAGCCGAGTTCTCAAAGTCTCGAGCCGCGGTTATCGGAGTACTGCGCTCAACCATCGCGCTGCCGCCCCAAGCGACGCTTAGCAATTCGCCCGCCACCTCGATATCAACACCCGCGGCGTTCGCCAACGCGAATGCTTCGGCGGCCGCAACCGTGTTGATTCCCACCAGCAGCTGATTGATTAGCTTCATCGCCGTACCCGCGCCATTCTGTCCCATGTGGCGCACGTTCGCACCCATCAACTCGAAATACGGCAATGCCTTGGTAAATGCCTCCTCCGAACCGCCGCACATGATCGCCAGCGTCCCGGCGGCAGCACCGGTCGGCCCTCCGCTAATCGGGGCATCAATGAACATCGCACCTTTTGCCTCCGCTGCCGCCGCACATGTTCGAGAGGTTCCGATGTCGACCGTGCTGTGGTCCACGATAATCTGACCTGGCTCACACGCCGGGATGATCTCGCCGACTATCACATCCAAAGACGTCTGCACACTCGGTAGACAAGCCAGAACCACATCAACCTTCGAAACCAGATCCGCGGACGAACTCGCCCCCTGTGCACCGCGATCGATCATCGCCTCGATCTTCGACTGCGTCCGCGTGTATACGACAGGATCCGCCCCCTTGGCGAGCAGATTGTCCGCCATTCCTTGGCCCATGTAACCCAGTCCGATAAATCCTACCGACATGTTCAGTCGCTCCTTAAACTAGCTTGCTGAGACGACGCCGTGCGCGCCGATAGTCAATTGTGCATCAAAAACCGACGCACTCGTTCGCTGTAGATAGACGCCGAAAGTATATAAGCGACGGCCTAACCCCTAACCGCGAAATCTTCGTCATGCCCCCACACCCGGGAACTCAGGAAACAACCACGAACCCCACAACACCGGACAATTTATCCATTTGCGGTTGGGAATTGGCCGGAGGTCGCCTAGCAAGCGTAATCGGCGTCGCATCAGGCCTCGAAAGCGGACTCCATGCGTCGCCCCCTCCGGCCGACGAGACTGTCTAGATAGTCAACCTCTGGACTTGAGCATAAAGCAGCTTTTCATCGCTCATTTGAATCGGAGCGAATGCCCAAATGCTTTAGTCGAGTTGGCGCAGTCTCGGATCCAATCGGTCTCGCAACCAATCCCCGAAGAAGTTCATCGCCATCACCAGCAAGAAGATGGACAGGCCGGGGAAGAATGACGACCACCAGACGTCGTTGATGAGGTACTGATAGCCCTCGTCAACCATCTTGCCCCACGTCGGAGTGGGGTCGGGAATTCCAACGCCCAAGAAGGACAACACCGACTCTGTCAGTATCAATCCGCCCACTCGCAGTGTCGCGATCACGAGAACGGTGCTGACGGTACCGGGCAATATGTGTCGCATCATCAAGCGCAGATTACTCGCACCCATGATGCGCGCCGCCGCGATGTAATCTAGCGACCGAATGGCAAGAACGTCGGCACGAATCTGTCTAACGAACGGCGGCCAGGCGATCATCGCGATGATGATGATCACAGTCGTCTCAGTCGCGCCGATGGTGGCTCCCACCATGATGGCAACCAACAGGAATGGCAGAGCATTCCATATATCAACGAATCGCATCAGCAGCTCGTCGATCCACCCACCGTAATATCCACCAAGGATGCCCATCGCCGTGCCGATAATCACACCGGACAGCAGTGCGTATCCCGACACCTTCAATGAAACTCTCGCGCCGTGAATGATGCGCGAAAGCACATCCCTACCCAGTCCATCGCTGCCCAGGATGAACTCGTTGCGAGCGAATCCTTTCTTCGCGGCGATCTTGTAGCCAATCAGACCTTCATCAGTTGTCAGGTCAAAATCGGCCTCGTTGGCTGCGGTATCGTTCGCCGGATGTGGTTGACCCCAAGTCGGAGCCAACAAGTTAAAGTTCAACTTCTGAATTGCTGGATCCGTCGGCGAGATAAAATCCGCAGCGAACGCAACGAACGCGATCGAGACCAGGATCACGATCGGGATTACCGGCCAACGTCGCAAGACATACCAAAGCTGAGACGGTATCGAGCGACGAACATTTCGAAGACCGGTCGTCGGCGCGTCCAACTGCTGAACCGCCTCCGCAGCGGCAAGTCCGCCTTCTTGTCTCTGGTCAGTCGCCAATGTTTCGTCTCGATGCTTGTAACTGCTGATTGGTTTAGTCGAACCTGATCCGTGGATCGACCAACGCGTAAACGATATCCGTCAAGAATGTCGCGATCACATAAACCAAGATGAACATCAATACCGCCCCCTGCAACGTCGGAAAGTCGTTACCGTGGACAGCTTGGATCGCCATCTGGCCAATGCCCGGACGTGAAAATATCGTCTCCACTACCAACGCGCCTTCAATAAATCCAGCGAAGGCCAACGTCGATGCCGTCAGCGGTTGAATCAAAGCATTACGAAACGCGTGCTTCCAAACCACATAAGACGTCGCGACACCCTTCGCACGCGCCAATTTCACGTACTCAGAATCGAGCACCTCGAGCATCGCAGACCGAGTCAAGCGCAGATAACCCGCCAATCCACCCAAAGTCATCGCCGTCACGGGCAACACGAGATACTCCATCTGCCAAAGTGACGGTTCCTGCGTCGAATCACCCGCCAAACCTGCAGGTAACCAATCTAACCACACCGCGAACACATAGATAAGAATTATCGCAAACCAAAATATCGGTATCGACTGACCGATCAAGGCGAGAAATCTACCGCCATAGTCCGGCAATGACGCCCTTTTTACCGCTGACAGAACTCCCAAACCAACACCGATAACTCCCGAAAATACCCAAGCGAATGTGCCGAGTTGCAGACTATGCGGAATCTTCTCGGTAATTATCCGGGCAACCGGCAACTTGAATGCCAATGTCTGCCCCAGGTCGCCACGCAGCACCCGTCCGAGCCAAAGAAGGTATTGCTCTGGGTAGGTCCTGTCGAGCGCGAGCTCCTTACGAATCTCAGCAACCGCTTCGTCAGAAATGCCGTAGCCAGACGTGGCGAAGAGCAACAAAGGGTCACCAACCGCACGTGACAACGAAAAGACGATCGCCGTCGCCGCGACCGTGCTCAAGATCATGAAGAGAAATCTTCTTATGAGAAAGCGACGCATGGTCAGATTAGTTGCTAGTTCACGCCCTCGCGCGCAATTGAGTTTACTCCAATAGCATGCATCACGCGTGAACCGCCTTTCGACAATCCACCCTCGCGACGAAGCAGTTCGTGGCATCGTGTGCCACGCCTACTCGTCAATCGCGAGGGTGCACTGTTCTGCCGTCACCGGACTTTATCGGTTTGTGCCGAAACGTCCGGTGACGTGAATTCAGGTTAGAGCCGATCAGTTAGCCAGCTCGATGTCCCAAAGGTTGTTGATACCGCTTGCCGCTGCTCGGTCCTGTGGCCAAGATGCGATCTTCTTGCGGTTCCAGAACCAGTCCTGCGGGACGGCGACAACGCCGGGCTGCAGGTTCCAGTAGTAGACGTACTGGAGGTAACGGTTCGCGAAGTCGGTCGCCTCAGCGGTGTCACTTGCGGACGCCATTCCCTCGTAGAGTTCGAGGATCTTCGGCGACTCAAAGCCACATGCGAAACCACCACGCGTCAGGCTGGTCTGAACCAGACCCTTCGGGAAGTGCCACGGGTTCGACTCGCGACCCTTGTCGCAAGAGGTAATCCACGGGTGAACGTTTGCCCGGTTGACAACCGTCGGGCGGAAGGTCACATAGGTGAACTTCAGCGAGAAGGTCGAAAGTCCGATGTCGGACCAGTAACCGGCAACTGCGTCTGCAACTTCACCGGTAACAGATGCGCCACCACCAAGCTCAGGACCTGCGTAGACCGAGACCTCGAAACGGTGGTCGCCCAAGTCGGATGCTACGTTGGTCTTGCGCCAGTCAGGGTCTTGCGCCTTGATGATCTGCACTGCCTGAACCGGATCGTACTCGTACGTGCAAGGTCCATCGCCTGCGGGAGCTTCGTCGGTGAATGCTGCACCTGTGGCCTGCGTGCACTGCACATTCGCAAAGTTGGGGTGCGAAGAGGCGAAGTACTCAATGTCGACAACATTTCCGAGACCGGCCAACAACGAGTCGTTCACTGCATCGCGGTCAACCGCGATAGCCATGGCGTAACGCACGTTTCGTGCCTGCTCCATGTCGTCGGCGCCGTGGGATGCGCTGTCGGAGTTACCAATCCATGCATGGTCGTGCACGAACGGGCCTTTAGGCGGAAGCGGCTCGCCTGACTTGGCGTCTGTGGTCTCCCAGAGGTTTCCGGAGAAGAAGATACCGAGTTGGACTGCGCCACCGGTACCAGACTGACCCCAGTTGGACGAGTCGACGATCAAGTTCGCCGCGTCCTTGGGCTCAAGCTGGGCGGTGTCGATCTGACCAGTGCGCAACAGCGTTGCACGGTTGGTCGGGTCGCCTGCCTGCACCATGATGATGGTGCTGGTCTTCGGGTCGAAATTCCAGTGATCTGGATCTGCAGTCAAAACAATTCGGTCGTCGGCAATCCACGTGTCGACCAAATACGGCCCGCTAGCAACGATGGTGTCTCGTACGAAGTCTTCGCCTTCGGTGTCGAAAGCGTTCTTGGAGAGAACCGGGAATGCTTGACCGGACTGGTTGACGTAGTCGTCTTTCCAAGTTCCGTCAAACGCCGGAGTACCATCCGCTTTTGTGGCGAAGTTCCACTCAACGGTGTTTGCGTCGACGACGCGCCACTCACCCCAGAGACCGGCAAAGTCGCCAGCCTGACCATGGATCGAGGTCGTGTTCGTCGCGTTGTTGGCGTCGTTCATGCTCCAAGCAACATCTTCGGCAGTCAATTCGCCGTAGCTCTTGTCCTTGGTGCGGAAAGTGATGCCATCTTGAATAGTTACGCTACCGGTGGTTAAGTCCGGGCTGATGGTCCAGTCGGTCGCGACCCACGGGACGGTCTCGTCGCTCGCACCGCGGCGGAACAGCGTCTCTGCAACACCCCAGTTCTTGAGCGCGTCGGATGCCTGGTTGGCATTCCTGCCGACCTGTTGGCCGATTGTTGCGTTACCGATTACGGCGGCGCCGCCCTCGGTTTTGGGATCCGGGGCTCCGATGGTGCCAATCAAGCTCGCTGTCGCCGTAGGTTGCGGTGCCATCACCTCAACCTCTTTGATGACTTCGACCTCGACCGCAACCTCTTTTTCGACGACGACGGTCTGGACTACGGTTTCGCCCGCTACCTGGACCTCTTTCTCGACGACGACGGTCTGGACGATGGTTTCGCCCGCTACCTGGACCTCTTTCTCGACGACGACGGTCTGGACGACGGTTTCACCCGCTACCTGGACCTCTTTCTCGACGACGACGGTCTGGATTACTGTCTCACCTTGTACTTGGACCTCTTTTTCGACGACGACGGTCTGAATCACCGTCTCGCCACAGGCCCAAGCTGCCAGCGCGGCTATAGCCACCGCACTCGCCAGCAAGAACTTTCTACTTGTACTCATCTTCAATACATGACCTCCATGTATGCGTTACCGCAACCTCTTGATGCGCCGTCACATAGACAGCTTGAAGCCGCCGCGTTGGATTTCCAACTTGCCTAGCGCCAATAGTCTAACCCAAATTTGCCCATCGTCAAAATCCAATCGTTAACTGATTTCGTAAAACCTTGACGGTACCTCCGTTTTCGTTTCCATAGAATCGGAACAACGTTCCATCTTCCTACCCCGGTTGACCCTATGCCCTCCCGAGTAAGCATCCTTTATTGGAAAGAAATTCCCGTCCAGATCAAGGCGGAAAATGACGAAACCACCGTCTCAACCCAGCTTGACCATCGCTTCCAGGAAGCCGCCGACGCCGTCGCCATGATGGATGGATCATACGGCTCGGACGCCTATCTCGACGCTTGGGAATGGGGCGACGAAATTGAAGCCGACCTCGACCCGCAACCCGCCGCACAACGGGTGGCCGACCGCATTAACAAAGGTATGCCGCATGACTTTGTCGCACGAATTCGCGACCTCCACGATGCCGGACAGCGCGTCGAAAAACCAGGCGCAATCGACGACTGGGTAAAATAGACGCATGACAACTCAGGTCTCAACGACTCACGAAATCCTCAGCCGCCTCGACAATGAAATTCTCGTTTTCGACGGCGCAACCGGCACGTATCTCCAGCAGCACGGACTCGAATCCGGCGGTTGCCCAGAGCTGATGAATGCCGACGCGCCCGACACCATACGTGGCATGGCGCGCGACTACTTCGACGCCGGTTCCGACATCGTCCTAACCAACTCCTTTGGCGGCACCAAGTTCCGACTCCAGCATTACGATGCCCAAGACCGCGTCCGTGAGCTGAACGCTCTGGCCGCCGAACTCGCCAAATCACAGGCCGGACCCGGCCAACATGTCGCCGGCTCGGTCGGCCCGACAGGAGAATTCATAGAACCCCTCGGAGCGGTCTCAGAATCGGAGATGTACGACGCATTCGTGGAGCAGATCACCGCTCTCGAAGAAGGCGGTGCAGACGCAGTCATGATCGAGACCCAGATGGTTCTCGACGAAGCCCAAATCGCCATCAAAGCCACCCGCGAAAACACCGACCTCGTCGTCATGGCCACCATGGTCTTCGACAAAGGCCCCCGCGGCTTCTTCACCATGTGGGGCACCGCCCCAGAAGACGCTGCGATCGGCCTCCGAGAAGCCGGCGCCGACGTCGTCGGTTCCAACTGCGGCAATGGAATCGACAAGATGATCGAGATCGCCGAGCAGATGCGACCCGTCGTCGACTGCCCTATCGTCATCGAGTCCAACGCCGGAATCCCCGTCTACAAGGCCGGTGACATCATCTACCCGGAATCGCCCGAATACATGGCCGAACGATACGAGAAACTCGCCGATATCCCGGTCCAGATCCTCGGCGGTTGCTGCGGAACCACCCCCGAACACATCCGAGCCCTCGTCGAAGCGGTAAAGTAACTATCAACAATTAGGAGAAACAGCCGTCACCTATTCAAAAGGAATAACCCGCAAAAACGTCATCGCCGATCCTCTCCGAACCCTCGGCAGATGTATTGAACTCGTGGCGATCGATCCGCACTTCCACGACATCACCGTCGGGCTATACATGCGCGACCGGACCCTCACCATCCACACGTTCTCTCAGATCGACGGCACCGCCGATCGCATTGAAACCATCCGCGACCGCCTGTGCGCTCTCGCCGACATCGATCCAACCCCCGACGCCACCAATCAAGCCGAACTAATCTCCCAAGAGTTCTACGACCGCCCACTCCGTTTCGCCTTCACTGAAGCCGTCGAGAAAAACAACCCGATACCGACCGGCCCCATCACTGTCAACGACACCAAGTCGCGACTCGTCTTCACCGTCACTCCTGAACACTCCGACGAACTCGGCTGGACCTACCACGTCACCGCCGAAGGCGAATTCGCCCGACCCAAGATGCGCGTCATGGCCGTCGTTGGCGGATACATGCGCTACGGCGAATGCGAACGCGTCGGCGAAGACCGCGACCGCTTCCGCTTCAAACACGGCGAACGCCTCGACCGATTCGCCCGGCTCCTACTCCCCTACGCCCGAAACGTCAGCGCCGTCGACAACATGCTCGAACAATCCGACCTAGCCGGCCAGATGACAACCCAAACCCTGGGCTTTGCGAGCAATTGATGCGGCAAACTTAATTTCGTCAGAAGTGACGACACAAGGAGGGCCAATATGCCATCCACAAAATTCGCCGGAACCCTCACCGCCAGAGAGCGAACCCTTCGCGCCCTCCGGGGAGAAGCGGTTGACCGCCCTCCCGTAACGAACCCCACGAACGTTGCAACCGTCGAGCTCATGGACCTCGTCGAAGCACCGTTCCCCGACGCCAACCGCGACCCCGAGATGAACGCTCGTCTCGCCGCGACCGGTTACACGCAGCTCGGTTTCGACGCCATCGCGCCCTACTTCTCCATCATCCAAGAGTCGTCCGCACTCGGATGCGAGATGCAGTGGGAAGGCAAAGACAACTGGCCAACCGTCAGAATGTCTTACCCGATATGGAAGACCGTCGACGACATCAAGATGCCGAGCGACTTCCTCGAGCACCCAGACAATCGCACGATCATCGAGTCGATACGCCTCCTCAAGCAGGAGTTTGGCGATGAGGTCGCTATAGTCGGCAAGACGATGGGCCCGTGGACACTCGCCTACCACGTCTTCGGGGTCGAACCGTTCCTGCTCGCAACCGTCGACGACCCGCCGATGGTCATGGACATGCTCCACAGGTTGAAGCAGTTCACCATCGAGTTCGGACTCGCCCAGATCGAAGCTGGCGCCGACGTCCTGACGCTTCCCGACCACGCAACTGGAGACCTAGTAAGCGGCGAATACTACCGACGCTTCCTTATGGACCTCCATCACGAGTTCGTCGAAGACCTCCCCGTCCCGATCATGCTCCATATCTGCGGTGCCACCACCGATCGCATGCCCTACATCGCCACCACCGGCATGGCCGCATTCCACTTCGACTCCAAAAACGACCCACAAGAGGCCATGGACGCAGTCGACGGAGGCATTAACTTAGTCGGCAATCTCAACAACCCGGTCACCCTTTACTCAAAAGGCCCCGAAGACGTCCGAGCCGAAGTCTTCAAATGCCTAGACGCTGGCGTCCAACTAATCGCCCCCGAGTGCGCCATCCCTCTAAAGACCAAACTCGAAAACCTTCTCGAAATCCCAAGAGCCGTAGAAGACTGGGCCGCCGAACACTGGGACTACTCTGAGAACTGACACCACCCGTCATTCCGGTCAAAGCCGGAATCCGGAGCAGCAGAGGGATCGTTCGGTATTTTTAAACATACGTGATCTGTACAACGTAAGTTTGCAACACGGTATAGTTTCGTTAATTGAACGCATTGGACTGCCACCCGTCGACATGAAAGCAAACGGTGGTCCGTTTAAGGTCTAAGAGCGACACCAATCTGCGCACCTGACGTTTTTGGAAGGGCTATGGCAATTGTCCAAACCATGGAAATTCATCGTCGCCGTATCGTTAATCGCCATCATCACTCTTTTCGCAGACGACCAGAATGTTCACGCCTGTTCGTGCGAAGGCCCAACCGGACCTGCAGAAGCGTTTGATGACAGCGATGCGGTCTTTCGCGGTATGGTCATCAGCAAAATCGGACTCCGATCCGAGTGTGGCTCATCAGGGAGTGTTTTCTTTCGTGATGCGGCCATCGAATTCAAGGTAACAACCGTATGGAAAGGCGAGTTAAACGAAACTGCCTTCATCACCACGAATTATCACGGCGCAACTTGCGGGTACCCGTTCAGAATTGGTGAGGAATACATCGTCTACGCAGACGGACGGAATGGAGTTCTACGGGTCGGACTATGTTCGCGGACGCGGCCGGTATCCTCCGCCGAGGAAGATTTCGAAATCCTAGGCGAGGGCCGGAACCCCGAACCCGGCTCAACCGACCTCAGGCCAGTTCCTGAGCACCTGGGCGAGGAATGTCTGTCAACCACGCCCGACCCCTCACCTGAAATGTCGATGCCTGCAACCTTGCCCGCCACTGGTGGCTGCGTCCCCCTTGTGCACAATGCACGCGTGTCTCTTGACGCGGCATTCTTGCTACTCCCCGTTGGTGTCATTTGGTTAAGAACCCACTCACGTCGACGCCGTTAATATCGACGCGTGCACCGGTAACAAACAATCTGTAGAATGCGAAATTCGAGCGAGAAGAGATTCGCGACAATTGTATCTTTCCAGCTTCCTTGCCAATCGTCAACCAAGGTGCCAGATAACTAAGCTAGAATGACACCCACACTAACGGGCCAATCCGCGGGCAGTTTGCTCCGGCTCACATGAAAGGATTCATGCAATGAAGGGCTACGTAGTCATAGACGCAGAAATAATCGACGCCGAGGCGTACGCCGACTTCGCCGAAAAATCCTCCGCAGCCATCGCTGCGCACGGCGGACGAGTCCTCGCGCGCACCAGCAACGTTGAGGCAATCCAAGGAGATTGGACGCCGAAGCGCTTCGTCATCGTCGAGTTCGACAGCCCCGATGCGGCAAAGGGGTACATCAACTCCTCCGAATACGCAGCCCTCAACGACCTTCGCCAACGGGCGACGAAGGCGAATATCGTGGTCGTAGAAGGATCCGACTCCTAGGCATTAGTTCGCCCACGTCGATGAGTCGGACCGCGCTTGACCGGCTCCGTCGTCCAATTGCCTTTTGAATTTCTGGTAGTTCGTCATCGCTCGCCTCGGTGCCTTAGCGGTCAAATCATGCCGCAGTACACCCACGTATCGAGCCTTGCGCGAAACCACACCGAACTGCCAAACCGCAAACGTCGCCGCCACCCTCATCGCACACTTACCCGCCGTCTCCATAATCCCCAACATGTAGAATCGTGAAAACCGCCGTAATTTAACGCGCGCATCAAAAATACGCGCCGCCAAACAACCCCTTTCACCCATGCCAATCGTCAACGAAGGTCTACAACGCGAGTTCGAATGGGTCACGCGGCCCGGCGAACAGAAACACATCAGCGAAGCGCTGGACCTCGCCGACGAGATGATGCAGGAGATCGCCTACCAGCTCATCATCGGCAAGAACCTCGAAGTCGACCGCCTCACTAAAGAGTGCCTCGACAAGGGATACGCCGCCAACCACATCCTCGACAACGGGCTGCTGAACGGCATGGCCATCGTCGGCGTCAAGTTCCGTGACAACGTCATCTTCGTCCCCGAAGTCCTCGTCGCCGCACGCGCCATGAAGGCCGGCATGGCCCACCTCGAACCCATCCTCTCCGCGTCCGGCATCGAACCCATCGGCACCGTCATCATGGGAACCGTAAAGGGCGACCTCCACGACATCGGCAAGAACCTCTGCATCATGATGCTCAGAGGCGCCGGATGGGTCGTCCACGACCTAGGAGTCGACACCGCCCCCGAGGAGTTCGCCGACGCCGTGATGGAGTTCGAAGCGCAAGTCGTCGGCATGTCCGCGCTCCTCACCACTACCATGCCCAACATGGGTCGCACCATCTCATACTTCGAAGACATCGGGCTCCGCGACGAAGTCCGCATCATGGTCGGCGGCGCACCCGTCACCCGAGAATTCGCCGACGAAATGGGCGCCGACGGCTACGGAGAAAACGCCGTAGACTGCGTAGAGACTGCAGTCAGCCTCCTCGCGCTCCAAAAAGAGCTCGCCTGAAACAAAACCCAAGGCACCACCGCCATGGCAAATGGCCAAAACAACGGCCACCACAACCACATCATTCCCGCGAACGATCAAGTCATTCCCGCGGACAATCACGTCATTCCCGTGGACAATCACGTCATTCCCGCGGACGCGGGAACCCAGAATGGCGGCAAAGGGGATGGGGCCAACGATCGACCACCAGCGCCCAAACTCGACGTCGAAGCCGCGCGCAAAAGCATGGCCCGCATGGCAAACATCTTCGCCGACATCGCCCAGCATGCCGAAGACTCAAGCCTCACCCGCTGCCCATACAAAGACGCCCGCTCACGCTGCACCGCCAAATTCGGCTGCACAAACCAACACTTCACCAAAAACCCCCTAGACCCACCAATCTGCACCGCCAAAGACGGCGATTTGGACTACCGCTCCGCGTGGGAAATCGACTAAATCCGAGGTGGGCGCGGCGATAGGGGCCGCCCCCTTCGCGCAGCCTAAGGGGGCGCAAGCGAGCGAAGCCCAAATGACCGACAACAAAGCGGGGGATGCCCGGGGCGAAGATGGGTCGCGGTCAAACCCCCATCCTTCAGATTCTTTAGAATCCTTATTCAATGCCCCTGATCCACAACCAAACCTCCCTCCCCCTAGAACCTGGCAAATCCCTCTTCGACTACGCCGACGACCTCGCGGTCCGCGTGCCCACTTCTTGCGGCCGAACCGGCGAGTGCCACGAGTGCATCGTTGAGGTCCGGCGCGGCATGGAAGCCCTCGACCCAGTAACGGACTCCGAGAAGTTCCTCCGAGAAAACTACCGCCTCGCCTGCCAAGCGACCGTTGTCGACATCGAAGCCGACATCGAGTTCAACATCCTCCGGCGCCAACCACGCATCCTAACCGAGTCGATAGCCACCGACAACATCGAGCTTGACCCCTTAACCGTCCGCGAAGACGACCAAATCATCTTCAAAGGGCCCGATGGCCCCTGCGTCATCGATCGCTACCGCGGCCGAATCCTTGGCATCGCCGCCGACATCGGCACCACCACCGTCGCCATGAACCTGGTTGACCTCGAGACCGGCGACATCCTCTACACCGCCTCCTTCGAAAACCCGCAACGCTTCGGCGGCTCAGACGTCATGCACCGCATCTCATACGAGACCGGCTCCTACCGCGGCGAACTTCAAGCCGTCCTCATCTCCTCCATCAACTACGAGGTCGGCGAGATGGTCCGCGCACTTAAGATCCGACGACGCCAGATCGTTGAACTCGTTGCGGTCGGAAACACCACGATGCGCGACATCCTCTTCGGCATCGACGTCGAACCTATTGGCCAAAAACCTTACAAATCCCACATCGAAACCGATTTCAACGACGGTCACCGCGAAACCACCGCTCTCAACGTCCCGGCCCACGAACTCGGCATCCGCATAAACCCCAACGCCAATGTCTACAGCGGACCCCTGATTGCCTCCCACATCGGCTCCGACGTCGCCGCCGACCTCCTCACCATCGCCATGGACGAACAAGACGAAACCGTCATGCTCATCGACATCGGCACCAACACCGAGATCATCGCCGGCAACAAAAACCAACTCCACGCCGCCTCCTGCCCCGCCGGCCCAGCCTTCGAAGGCGGAAACGTAACCTACGCCATGCCCGGCTACGACGGAGCTGTAGAACGCGTCCTCATCAATAATGTCGACCACCCGTACCTAACCACCATCAACGACACCACGCCCATCGGCATCTGCGGCTCCGGCCTCATCGATCTCTTAGCCGAACTTCGACGACACGACATCATGAACGAACTTGGGGCCTTCAATGACGGCTCCGACGAATTCACCTTCCACCACGAAAACCGACTAACCCTCTCTCGCGCCGACATCTCAGCCCTTGCCCAAGCCAAAGCCGCCAACTACTGCGGACAGAACATCGTCCTCGAAACCGTCGGCACATCCGCCGACGACTACTCCCGCCTGTACCTGGCCGGCGGCTTCGCCAACTACATCAACATCCAAAACGCCATCGACATCGGCTTCATTCCCAACATCGACCCGAATCGCATCACCAAAATCGGCAACGCCTCCCTCCAAGGCGCCACCATCATGCTCACCAACGCCACCAAACGAGCCGCCATGGAACACCTAACCCAGACCATCACTCACATCGAACTAGAGACCAACCCCAACTTCTTCGACCATTTTGTGGAGGGCTGCCAATTCAAAACCTGACGCCGTCGTTCCGGCGATATCCGGAATCCAACCACTAAGCCACTCACTCCAATATAGTTACAACAACCACTCAGAATACCCACACCATGCTCCTGTTCCAAGCCACCGAAGCCAAAGCCAGATTCTCCGAACTCCTCCGCACCGTCGAACGCGGCGAAACCATTGTCATAACCCGCCACGGCAAAAAGATCGCACATCTAGTACCCGCCGCCGACCAAGAACGGGTTGATCGATTAGCAGCCGGCGAACGCATCAAAGCAATGCGCGAAAAATGGACACACACGGGCACGACGAGATAGGTGGTCCCTGCCGCCAGACGCGAAGGGCAACGCTATTGCATTCATTTGCAATAAAGTTGAAACAACAAGTCAGAACTACCTCGCCGTGCTCCAAGTCCAAGCCACAGAAGCAAAAGCCAAATTCGCCGAACTCCTCAGGAGCGTCGAACGCGGCGAATCCGTGGCAATTACCCGACACGGCAAAATGATCGCGCATATCGTCCCCGCGGCAGACCAAGAACGCTCCGAACGACTCGAAGCGATGGAACGACTCAAGAAAACCCGTTCCGAATTAGGCGGCATCAAAATGTCGACCGAGGAAATCCTAGAAGCACGGCACGGCGATAGCGACACCAATTCGGCCGTCGCCGACCAAGAACGCGCCCAACGAAAAGCCGCCGTCGAACGCTTTAAAGCAATACGCAAAACTTGGGAGCCCACTGGGATGACGAGAGAAGAGATTCTCGCCCTCAGGCACGAAGGCCACCGCTATTGACGACAATAGTGATCGACGCCTCTGTTGCCATCGCGTGGCTTCTCGAGGAAGAGAACCGAATCGACCTCATAGATCTTGTTGACGCCTTGCCGACTCAAAGCGGGGTCGTCCTCCAACTCTGGCACTTCGAAACTCGTAACGCCCTACTCTCCGCAGAGCGACGAGGTCGCATCCGTCCCGACGATGCCAACCATCGTTTCGAAAACCTCAACACCCTCCCCATCCAAACCGACAACGAACCCAACTTTGACGCGGCGATGCAGCTTGCCAGAACCCATCGCCTAACCTTCTACGACGCCCTGTACCTAGAACTAGCCATCAGACGCAACGCCCAACTAGCAACCCTCGATAGAAACCTCGCATCAGCAGCAACAGACGAAGGCGTATTGATGTCGGTTTGACCACGTTACCGATCCCTTTTACGCTACCCAAAAACCTTACAGACCACCACGCAACGATCAACTGCAACCCCAAACAACAACCATCCTTAAAATCCTTAATCATCCTTAGCATCCTAGTTCTCACCCCATCATGCGCCCCCATCAAATCCTGAACGCCATCGCCGAACTGCCCCGCATCCCTCTCGCACGCAAGAACACACCTTTCGAGGAGATGCCCCGCCTCCGCGCCGCCATCGCGCACTCAATGGATGCGGACATGACAGCCGTCCCTCCCCTATTCATCAAGCGCGACGACACCACTGGCTTCGCTTTCGGAGGCAACAAAGCTCGACACATGGAGTTCCTGTTCGCACACCTAATCGAGCGCGGGATCGACACCATCGTCAACATCAACCACTACGACTCCAACAACGCCCGACTAGCCGCTGCGGCCAGTGCCAAGACCGGCATGAAATACCACTGGGTAGCCTTCGACGAACTTGACGCACCCATCCAAGGCAACATGCTCATCGCCCACCTAACCGGCGCAAACATCCACCGCATTCCCAAAGACGAAACCCGACCCTATGCTTCAACCCTCCTAGCCCAAGAAACCAATCTCGGACGCAACCCCACGATCCTCCTCGACAACCCGTTCTCCAACATCGCCGGCATGATCGCCTTCCTAGAAACCGCCCATGAACTGGACAATCAAATCTATCGTCATTCCGAAACGCCCTCCCGTCATTCCCGCGAAAGCGGGAACCCCGGGGCGGGGTCTACCACGCAGCCCCTCTCACCCACCGACCCCATCCATTTCTGGGGCCTCTGCGGACGCTCCATTGCGGGCATAATCCTCTACGCCCGCAACACCGGAAAACCCTGGACCGCAACGGCCGTAGCACAACCCCACTACACTCCCGAAAACTACCAAGAACTCTACTTAGACCGCTCAACCCGAGTAGCCGAGCTCCTAAACCTAGACACTCCCCTACACCCAGGCGACATCACCACCCTAACCGGCTACACCAAAATCTACGGCGTCCCAACCGATCTCGGCATTGAAGCTATGCACCTAGTAGCCCAAACCGAATCCATCATCCTTGATCCAACCTACACCGCCAAATCAATGTCCGCTCTAATCGCCCAAATCCAACTCGGCAACGTCGACCCCGACACACCAGTCGTCTTCATCCACTCCGGCTGCCAACCCCAAACCTTCGCCTTTGCCAGCCAAATCTGGAACCACGCGCTTTAAACGTTGCTCAGTGGCAAACCCAACGCAAGATTCGTTTCACATCGACTGCACGGCGCCGCATATCATCGACAACATCATTCAACAATTGCGATCACATTAATTGACAGCGAACGCAATCCTTACTTTGATTCCGATAGCTCTTCAACACCACAATCGTCGCATACATCAATTCGTCGGCAACACATTGTGATAGTGATTCCAAAATGTCTCCGTCAGCATCTGGTTATCAGTCTGCAATCTGACAACAGATTCGGTGACAGTTTCTTTCAATCGCAAAAACTTCTTTCTTTCAGGGTGAAGCTCTAGTTCATAACTCATGCGATTCATAAACAATCTTCCGAGAAGCTTAACAACTTCATCAACAGAATCTGTCACCATAGCACCGACAGCAACACCGGTGTTGAATTCAATCAAACGGCTGAGCGGATGAACTTCCCGATAAAATCGGCTTTTCTCTTCCGAATCGCAATAGAAAATCACCGGTTTCCCAAAACTAAGCGCCATCGCCGCCTCAGCGTCTTTGCCGTAACTTTCCTTGTCACCGGCACAATACACCAATACTTTGGCGCATTTCACCATCAAGCATTCGATTAAACCTTTGTCTTCGTGACCGGGCGCCGCACTCATCGTCGGATCAAAATATCGAAGATCAAGATCAGCCAATCGGTTATCTTCGAACACATCGCCACAAAATCTCGCCATGTTCCGAAAATCATCACGGTTCCGCATGCTGGTTGCCACGTATACGTCCAAATCGTTTACCATGCCCAAATAATGATGGGTATTACTCATCGCCGCGGCCCTCGCTCGTTTGTAACGTTTCCACAACTTTTCGAATTTTTCATCGATTTCGTCCTGAGACGAAACTTCATCGTTTAGCAACTCATCAATCGAAAACTCGAACTCGCCCTGTCGATTCGCATATTCGGCTTTTGTCCCGTCTTTAATCAACTCCTTAACCCTTACGCGTCGCTTTCCAGCTTTAATTTTTTCGGCATAGGTCAGTTTAAGCGCTTCACGTAAATCACTTTCCTTCACATCTCCTTCGCCAAACGATTTACAGGCATTTTCGGCGATAAGGTACCGATTGTCTCTGGCGATCGGCTCTAAATCCAACACCTTCCCTCTTCGTTTCATGCGATCAGGATTGAATCGTTTTGCACCGTAAAAAGACTCCAATTCGGATCGTGATAGCGTTCTCATTTCACGAAACGCCGTCCTTACGTTACCGAAATACAACAACGCGTCTACGAAAATTCGATACAAGCCCCATTTGAATTGAGACAATGAAGTGATCATTTCAGATGAATCATTAT
The DNA here is from genome assembly GCA_963664695.1 of Dehalococcoidia bacterium. Lineage (GTDB taxonomy): Bacteria > Chloroflexota > Dehalococcoidia > Lucifugimonadales > Lucifugimonadaceae > Bin127. The sequence continues at coordinate 2,544,128 of OY761543.1, read as the reverse complement.
CATTTCCTGTGAATCCCGGAATATTCGTCACATCGTACGGATGGAGATTCGGTTGAGGCATCCAGTAATAGCTGTAAAAACCTTGAGAAATTGGGGCCTGTCGTCCGAAAACAAGCAACTGGTTCAATTGAGCCAAACTCAACGGTTCGGCGTCGATTCTCGCTAACCTCTCAAAAACTTTCAAGTCGGTTCGCTCGGTTAACCAACCTCCGAGGCCTTCGCCCCCAAGTGCAAAGAGATCAAACTCCGCCAAAATCGGGTGAATAGTCATCGTCGTCCTCAATCTCAAAGGTAAATCAGCTCGGGCAATTCGAGCACAGTTCGATTTTAACACAGACAGTTATTTGTAGGTATTTAAAACATCAGAGTTCCTGTACAACGCTGCAAATCCAAACTCCCCGGCCGAAACAGCGCGGGGGCATTTTCATGCATATTCTTGGGCCAACCGCGCCTTCAAATACTCCATCGGACGATCTCCCTTCAACGAGTTGCAGTGCCCGCAAAGCAGCTGCAAATTATCAAGATGGTTAGTCCCGCCATTCGACCGCGCGATGATGTGATCCACCGCCAGATGCTACGGCAAGAAGTGCGTCCCGCAGCCATTGCAGTTCCCTCACTGCCTCCCGTAAAGTACGACCTTCGACTCGCTCAGCGGCGCCGCCGGTTCACGATCCGTCCGCTTCGGAATATCCGAGCGAGCAATAGCCCGAATCCCACCCATCAACCCAAGCTCATTCCGAGCCTGCCGCTCCACCAGCTTCACCGCCATCGGCGATAGATCGAGACCAAATTCACTCACGTCCGACAACAACCCACCGCAAATGAAGCGGAATCACTGGTCGACCAACACCAAATCCCAATGATCCGCCTTAACCCAAGGTATCCCCGTCAAAACAACCACGGCTGGCAATCGTTCGTCTGACAAAACTAGTCCCTTTTATACTGATCTTGTCGCAGAAGCCGAGGGCTGATTACTCAAATTGTTTGTTTCAATGGAGGCGTTGACGCGTCAATGAAGCGGCCGGATGGGTAGCTTCTGTGACAAGACGCATAATGATCTCGCCGTTAGGGGTATCCGAAGTGAGGAAGGCTGTTCTCATCGCATTGTTCTTATCGCTCGCAGTCTTGGCTTTAGCGTCTTGTGGACCAAGACACACCAACAAAGGAACAGCGGAGGCGTTAGCAAGAACATCAGAAGCAGAATTTGACAAGGTCGACGTTTACTTCGACTTGGAGAGTCAAATCCTTTCGCGGTGCCGATCGGTGACTTTCCTTGTGCATCGAGATTCGATTTCTTTGATAAACATGATCGAACGATACAGAAGAATGGACATGCGAAGCCAGAAATTCAATGAGGATCTTGCGGTTCTGAGGAGTAGATGGCGAGTGGCCGTAGAGTCGCATCCCACAAAACGGATCGACGCGCGCACCTACTGCGATTGGTTCAAGGATCTAGTAGACGAAGAAAGGCGGAAGCCAGGGGCACTCTGGTGAAACGCGCTATTCGGCGGCGATCTCCAACAGCCGTACCGCCATCATGTTCAGATACGACTTCATCCCGCTCCCTTGGCTGTGCTGACTCGCGTCGATGATCTTGTAAAGCGCCAGATCCGTCTCCGCAATTTCGTTGTGCCAAGCCTCGTCCACATCCGTCAAGTCCCACGTGTCCTTGAACGCCGCACCCGCCGCCCTGCTTCCAATCGGAGCCGCATAATCCCGGTTCGAGTTGAACGGCGGATCGAGGTAAATGAGATCGATGCACCCGTCATTCATCCCCCGCATCACATCGAGGTTGTCCCCCTCGAAGATACTCCGGTTTGGGATGTTGCAGACACCGGTTTGTGCTCTAGTCGTCGCCATGGTGTTCAGTGTACGTCGGGAGCGGGATTGCTTCTATGACGGTGGCGATGCTGGGTGCGTTGGTCGAGCCTATGCCCTTGCCCTGCCCCTCTGGATCCCGGCTTTCGCCGGGATGACGGTCGTTTCGCGAAGGGATGACGGTGGTTGACTGCGCGCGTTGGTCATGCCTGCGCCCTTGCCCCGCCCCTCTGGATTCCGGCTTTCGCCGGGATGACGATAATTTACTTCAAAACTGCTACCCTAATCAAAATCAATCAACGCAAAACCACCTCAGCGCACCCATGAAAAAAGCTCTAATAACCGACTACGTCTGGCCAAACATCGACGTCGAATCCGAAGTCCTCAGAGCCGCAGGTGTCGAACCAATCGTCGCCGCTGACACCTCCGAGGATACCCTCGCCGAACTCGCAACCGATGCCGATATCATCATGTTCTGCTTCGCCCAGGTCACTGGCAACGTCCTCAGGGCTGCCGAGAAATGCATGGTCGCTTCCCGGTATGGCATCGGCGTCGACAACATCGACATACCTACCGCAACCGAGCTCGGCATCGTCGTCACGAATGTCCCCGACTACTGCATGGATGAGGTCACCGACCACGCCATCGGCATGATCCTGGCCCTGAACCGTCGCCTCCTACCGCACGACTCCCAAGTCAAAGAAGGCGGCTGGCACGATGTGGTCCTCGACCAACCCATGCATCGGACTAGGGGTGCGACCCTCGGCATTCTCGGCTACGGACGCATCGGGCGCGCCATCGCCGAAAAAGCCGCCAACTTCGGGATGAACCTCATCGCCTACGACCCCATGATTGAGCCCGGGCAGACGATAGACGGAACCGAGATCACGACCTTCGAAGACGTCCTCAAACGCTCCCACTTCATCACCGTCCACACTCCCCTGACTCCCGAAACCGAAGGCATGATCGGCCCTGACCAACTCGCCATGATGATGCCCGGCGGAATCATAGTCAACTGCGCCCGCGGCGGAATCATCCAAGAGCAGGCCCTAGCCGACGCCCTAAACTCCGGCCAATTGGCAGGAGCCGGTCTTGATGTCGTAGAACCGGCGCCGCCGCCTAACGACCACCCCCTACTAACCGCCCCCAACATCATCATCACCCCACACACAGCCTTCTTCTCGCAGGCTTCTACTGTTGAACTGGAACGTCGAACCGCTGAAGAAGCCCTCCGCGTGCTGAACGGTAATCCGCCCGAAAACTTGATCAACCCGGACGTTTTGGGAAGGAGTCGGGTGGGAATTTGAATCGCAACCCGTAGGGGCGGTTCGCGAACCGCCCCTACATTGCCACCAACAGCCCCCTATCCCGCTAGCAACCATGTCATTCCGAACCGAGCAACCCCGAATCCCGTAGTCCCGAACATAGCGCCACCACAATCGGTCATTCTGAACGTAGCGAAGCGAAGTGAAGCGAAGAATCTCAACCGCATCCACCCAGATTCCTCGTTAACCTCGGAATGACATGCAACGAATAGCCACAACCATCTGTCCCCTCTCCCGCTAGGCGGGAGAGGGCTAGGGTGAGGGCCCGAAAATGAAAATCACCAACGTAACCGCCATCCCCGCCTCCTCTTCCCCTCGCGGCCAAGCCCGAAACTACGTCTTCGTCAAAATCGAAACCGACGAAGGCATCACAGGTTGGGGGGAAGCAACCGCCGGTCCTCTGGCGGTCGCGACGATGGTGGACGAATTCGGGGAGGTTCTTATTGGGAAAGACCCTGGTCGCATCGAGCAGCATTGGCAGACGCTTTACCATCATTTCCACGTGCGAGGCGGTGTTGTCCAACTCTCCGCGATCTCGGGTATTGAGATTGCACTCTGGGACATCAAGGGGCAAGCCCTCGGTGTCCCCGTCTACGAACTCCTCGGCGGCAAGATGCGGGAGAAGATCTGGTGTTACGGTCGCTGGGACGGTCTGACTCCCGAACTCGCCGTTGAAAACGCCCTTCGCCACACTGAAGAGGGCCTTACCGCGCTCAAAGGCGACCCTTTCGACCACCGCGGACTCTTTATTCCCATTGAAGCGGAGCGCATCGCGATCAAGAAACTCGAAGCCGTCCGGGAAGCTGTCGGCGACGATGTCGAACTTCTCGTCGAAGTTCACGGACGGCTAGCTCCCGCAGACGCCATTCGCATCGGTAACGCCATGGAACCATACCGTCCCTTCGTCTACGAAGAACCCGTCCCACCGCAGAATCTCGACGCCCTAGCCCGCGTCGCCGAAGCCGTGAACATCCCCCTCGCAACCGGTGAACGACATCTCACCAAATGGGACTACACCGATCTCCTCTCCCGCCAGATCGTCAAGATGATCCAGCCGGACATCGTCCAAGCAGGTGGCATCCTCGAACTAAAGAAGATCGCCGCAATGGCCGAGGCCCACTACGTCGGCTTCCAGCCGCACAATCCATACGGCCCCTTCTGCACCATCGCCTCCATCCACGTCGACGCCTGCACCCCCAACTTCATGATCCAAGAAGGCGGCATCCACCCTTGGTTCCAAGACGCCACCATCGGCGATTTTCCACAGCAAAAAGATGGATATCTGCCGCTACCGACTGAACCGGGTTTGGGTGTGGCGATGAACGAGGAGTGGCTTGCCGCCAACCCTTGGCGCAAAGATGCCGCTCCTTGGCGAGCGCCGGATGGGACCATTGCGTCGTTGCAGGAGACGAATTGGTCGTAAGTGCGTATTCCCTGCCCCCGGGGAGTTAGGGTGGAGTAGCCACAACCTCAGCATCGCAATTGACATATAATGATGCGCATATTGATGCACCTGAGGGAGGTGACTGAAGTGAGAACAACAGTAAATGTCAAAGACGAGTTGATCGAAGAAGCGCGTGAGAGCACCGGGATCGAAGGCATCTCGGCACTGGTGACAGCCGGTCTCACCGCTCTCGTTCAGCGCGAAGCGGCGAGGCGGTTAGCTAAACTGGGCGGCACCATGCCGGACCTCAAAGTGCCCCCTCGCCGGCGTCCATGGCTTGAAAATGGTGAGTGATGGTGTTGATTGACACTGTGGTTTGGGTCGACCATCTCCACAGCAATAACGAGCATCTGTCGATGTTGTTGGAAAACGAACAGATTGTGATGCATCCGATGGTTATCGGCGAGTTGGCGATGGGCAATTTGGCAAACAGGCAACGGACCCTCCAGGATTATGCAAAACTGCCGGAAATTACCGTGGCGACGCACGGGGAAGTGCTGTTCTTCATCGAACACCATCAACTCATGGGTACCGGTATAAGCTACGTCGACGCTAATCTTTTGGCTTCAGTTATCGCATACGGTGATACCAAATTGTGGACTCGCGATCGGCGCTTAAACGAGGCTGCAACCAAGTTTGATGTCGAATACAAACCCGTTGGCCCTTAAGTGCCAAGACAGGATCATATCACCAACACCAAACCCTCGCCGCCGCCTTACCCATTACCCACTCCAACTCACCATCTCCCGCAAACGCCGGGTGCTCCATTACTCCTCGCAGCGCATTCGCATAACCCTCACGACCAGCCGCTGGAGGAAAATCACTTCCCCACATCATGCGCTCGACACCAAAAGCGTCCTTCGCCATCTCGAACACCGGCGGAACATCCTCAAACTTCAGCTCCGGCAACAACCGAGACGGACGCTTGGCAACCTCTCCCAAACCGGGAACTTTGATCGTAGTATTGCCACGCTCTGCGAGCTTCATTGCCCTCTCATAATCCGCTTCCCAAGGTTCGTCCGCTGCGGCGATACCTGCCAGGTGCTCGATCACAACCTGCGTATCGGGACAAGCATCCAAGACCTTCGCGAACGCGTCCGCCGCGAACCGAGCCGGGTCGCCCTGACAAGTGACGACTAAACCTAACTCGCCTGTCCGTTTCCACATGTCATACGGTCCGGCGTTGACGAATTCGGCGTCGGGAGATAGTCGTATGCCTGCGGCACCCTGCTCTGCTAGTAGCTCTAGGTCTCCGAGCGGGTCGGCCGACTCGGGGTCGACGAGAACCGCGACCTTAAAGCGGTCGCCGCGTTTGGTCGCCTCATCCAAAAGATACCCATTGTCGAACGTCCCGCCATGTTGGACCAACAATGCCTTGTCAACACCATTGCGGTCCATCTGAAACTCGAGCACCTCGATCGGCTCGAACCAGTTGTTTCCGGCATGGGTGTGCGTATCGATGATGAGCATGTTGTTCTCTCCCGGCGATATAAAACGCGATTGTGTAAGACGATACTTGATTTCAGTATGTTTAGTCGCACCGATCAGTGCTCAACCCGGTTTCTGATCAGTGTCCAAATCAGAGGAATTTAAAATCCATATTGACGTGACCGGCGTTATTCCGGCGCACGATCCAACTCGAAAAGAGCCTATTATCTAGCCGGATAGCGCGCGTCACAATGCTGAATCTTTGGGTATTAACGGTCTTCGCCGTCTACTTCTCCGTCGTGATCGGTATCGCCGTTTACCGCTCGCGTCAGATGCGAAACATGGCGGACTATGTTCTCGCCGGACGTAACGTATCGGGCATCACCACCGCGCTCAGCGCCGGATCGTCTACCACCAGCGGGTGGACGATGTTGGTTCTACCCGCCCTCGCATTTCAACACGGACTCGAATCGATATGGATCATTGTGTCGATCGTCGCCATGATGGGTCTCGCATGGGTATTCATGGCAAAACGTCTCCGTCGCTTTACGATCGCGGCCAAGGATTCGCTCACGACGCCGGAGTTCTTTGAGCGTAGATTCGGAGATCGCACCGGCGCGCTGCGAACCGTTGCCGCCTTGATCACAATACTGTTCGTCGTCTTCTACGTCAGTTCGGGATTGGTTGCGGGCGCCAAGCTGCTGGACACGATCTTCGGTCTCAATTACGAGGCTGGAGTGATCGTCACGCTGATCGCGGTGGCGTCCTACACGTTTATCGGCGGGTTCCTAGCCGTGTCTCGCACCGACGTATTTCAGGCCGTCTTCGTTCTCACCGGGTTCCTGATCCTAACCTTCACCCTCCTTTTCATCACCGACGGATCATTCTCCAGAAGCAGCGTCGAGTATCCCGACTTTTGGAATCCCTTCACCAAGCATGCGGGCGAACCGCCGCTGCCGGTATTCGTTCTCTCGATTCTCGGTTGGGGACTTGGCGTGTTTGGAGCGCAACGCATACTGCAACGCTTCATGGCCATCGAAAGCGAATCCAAGATCAGCAGCAGCCGGAACATCGGAATGACTTGGATAACCGCCACCTATTTCTTCAGCATGGCGGTCGGTCTGTTGGCGCTGCCGGTTCTGATCGAGAACGGCGTATTGGATGAGATAATCGCCGACCCCGAACGGCTCTATTTCGTTCTGACCAACACCTTGTTCCACCCGATCGTCGTCGGAATCCTGCTGGTCGCGGTGATCGCGGCGGTGATGAGCACTGCCGACTCGCAGTTGCTGCTCGCTTCCGCCGTGGCGACCGACGATCTTCCGGTCATTCGCCGCTACAGTTACAGCATTGGGGCCGACGCTAGAATGTGGCTCGGGAGACTGCTGTTGGTTGTGATCGGTGTCGGAGCCGCACTCTACTCGATCTTTAATCCCGAATCGGTGCTTGACTTAGTCGTGTACGCCTGGGGCGGCATGGGAGCCGCGTTCGGACCGGTGACCATTCTTGCCCTTTACTGGCGGCGCTTCAATTTGTGGGGAGCAATGGCGGCGATGATCTCAGGCACTGCGATAGCTTCGCTCTGGGGTAGCTTGTCGGGCGGCCCGTACCAGATTTTCGACATGCATCTCGCAACACCGGGCTTCGTATTGGCATTTCCGATTGCGGTAGCGGTGACGCTGTTGACTCCCAAACCGACAGCTGAGGTTACCGATCTATTTGATCGCGTCACTTCACCATCGGCGGTTTCGGCGGACGCGTCCCCCCGGCGGGCAACTGGGACCGGCGTCGCGTAGAACGACCTTACGTCGCAATCTCCATTTCGGGAGTGCCGACACCAGCGCCTTCGGCCATAACCAAGTCGTCGATCCGCTGCTTGACCTCCGCCGGCATCTCCCAGTCGCCGCCTACGTTGTCCTCGACTTCTGAGTCGTTAACCATCCCGCAAAGCGCAACGGTCACAGTTAGGTTGGCCAGAACCCATCCGATAGCCAACTGCGCGACCGTCTTGCCGTGGTCACTCGCGATGTCTTTGAGTTTTTCTACTACCGCGACGTTCTTGGCTAGGTTCTCCGGCCCGAACGATGCCAACCCAAAGTTGGCGCCGTTGGCGCGCCAGTCGTCGTCGCCGAATGCGTGGTCGGATGCCCAAGCACCTGTGAGCAAGCCATGTGCCAGGGTGCCATAGGCCATAATACCCATGCCGTTGGATTCGACGAACGGCATAACGCCGGATTCTGCCCGACGATCAAAGATGTGGTAGCCGATCTGGTTGGTGACGATTGGGCTGTGTTCGCGACACTGCGCCATCATCTCAGGGCTGAAGTTCGAGACGCCGGTATGCCGGAGTTTGCCCGCGGCCTTGGCGTCTTCCAAGGCTCTCATCGGCTCTTCGAAAGAACGCGTGTGGTCGGGCCAGTGGATTAGGAACAGGTCGATGTAATCGGTGTTGAGACGTTCTAGGCTCTCGTCGATGCTACGTAAGAGGGTTGCTCGGTCGCTGATGGATACGGTCGCGGCGGTCCGATCGGGATTGTCGCGGACCCATTCGCGTCCGCCTTTAGTGACCAGCACGATGTCGTTGCGGAAGGGTGCGATCGCCTTGCCCATCAGCTTCTCGCCGTAGCCCCATCCGTAGACGGCGGCGGTGTCGAAGAGAGTGATGCCGGAATCGAAGGATTTGTGGGCCGCGCCGATCGCCTCGTCGTCGTCGAAATCGCCGTACTGTCCTCTGCCCATCGGCCAGCCACCGTAGCCGATGACCGATGATGCCAACCCTGAATCTCCAAACGTTCGCCGTCGCATGATTTCCTCGCGTCCTTGTTAGCTCGATGTCACGTGTCCGCTAATGATATTGCGTCCGAGTGCCGGGTTCGCTCAGAACCTAGCTTTGCGACACATCACCGTCCGACGAAACACCAGTAACGTCGCCCTCCCCAACAAACGCCGACGCTGTGATATCGACTGTCAACCTCTCACCAGCCTCCAACGGCCGTGATGTGCCATTCTCCATCGAGTGCTTTAGCCCGCGGTTGTCCCAGCTCGTGCAGGGTTCTAAACCAACGTTGTAACACCGCCCGTACCACGGATATCCCCAACCGCCGCCGAGGTTGCGCCAGTACCACAGGTATTTGAAGACATCGGTCGGGAACGACACCGCGAAACCGACGTTCGACTCCTTGTTGTGGACTGCGTACCACCCCTCATCCATACCCGTCATGTAAGCCATGTCCAGCGAGCGATCATCTTTGGCGGGCATTTCCCTAAAATCGATCTCCCCGCCATCGGCCGATGGCACCATGGGCCACTCACCTTCCCAACCCAAAACCAGTTTCTGCGTATCGACGAACGCTTCGGGGTGTGTCAACACCTTGCAATCGGGAACGTAGAGCCGGCATTGGTCGGATAGGAATGGCGGGCCTATGGCGATGTGTTCGAGCCAGACGATGTCGACCGATTCCTCGCCTTCATTGATCGCGGTCTTCGACAGTTTGAGTGTCGACGAACCTTCATCGAGCGACATCGTCATATCGACTGCGACGGGCATACGGACGCCTTTGGTTTTGAAGTTGACGGCTACGCGCTCGGCGGTATCTTCGACGATAGTCGCGTCCCAAGGCAGATTGTTCAACTCGGCATGTAACCCGAAATCTGCGCCGTAGACCTGATCCGGGTAACCACCATGTGGGAGCGCGGTCTGCCATCCACCCTCGTAGTAGTCGAGCCACATTCCTTGCGGATCGCCGGTGGACGGCACGAACTTCCGCGGGTCCCGAACGCCCCAAGGCGACCGCCACATGAACTCGGTATCCGTCGGTTTATGAACGAACGAATAGACATCCGCGCCTTTGTCAGCAAGGATCATTACCCTAACCAACGAATTCTCCATAACGACCGTCTTCAACCCGCGGTAGGTCCAGGAATCGGAAATCCGACATCCGTGCGTTCGTTCGTCGGCGTAATGCATCGCGGGCAACCTCGGTTTCCTGTGTGGTTGGATCGGCGGTTAGTAGATTATCGCAGAAGCGACCTGCTACCCTTCGAGAATATGCACTGAGGTCTTGCGGCGAATGAATTCGATCAGGAGTTGAAGAATGGCCACGCGGTGGCGCTGGATATTGTTAGCGGGGATGGTGGTCATTTCGTTGGCGAGTGCTTGCGGTTCAGATGATGGGCTAAACGACAGTTCGGTTGCGGAATCAGACGATCCGGTTGAGCGTGGGAAGCAGAATTACGTGACGTACTGCGCGTCGTGTCATGGCCAATCGGGTGAAGGTGAGCCGCACTGGAACATCAAAAAGAGTGACGGGACTCTACCCCCACCACCATTGAACGGAAGCGGTCACACCTGGCATCACGGCGACGGCACCCTTTACAAGCAGGTGAAACTCGGCGGCGGATATCTGGATCTGCCGGGGTTTAAATCTGGGATGCCAGCGTTCGGCGAGCAACTGTCGGATCGAGAGATCGTCGACGTTTTGGCGTACGTGAAGAGCCTGTGGGGCGATCAGACCATCCGGGGCGTGTCAATACGCGAGGCTCAGATTGAGGTCAGCAAGAACGATCCTTTTCCGTTCGCGTCGTTTGATGACTAATCGGGTCGGTAGTCCGACGTCACCATGATCCGGAAGACATCCTTTTCCGGGCGTAGCATTCGCTCGAAACCGTCTTCCATTACGCGTTCCAATGGGATAACTGCGGATACGAGTTCCTCGAGGAGGATTTTGCCGTCTGCGATGAGTTGGATCCCTTTTTCCATGTCTCCCGGAGATGCGGCTACCGACCCAATGACCGTCCGTTCCGTTCCTACGATCTCGTTGAAATCGAAGTTGGCGGCATCCGCGTGGATCCCGACTAGTACCGTGGTTCCTCCGGGGCGCGTCCAATTGATCGCGATGCGGGGCGTTACAACTGCGCCGGCAGTCTCGACGACGATGTCCGCTCCGACGCCGTCGGTCAAATCCATTAGCTGCTCAAGGGCGTCTTCATCACCAGTGTTTATCGCCGCGTCGGCGCCGAGTTTCAAAGCGAGTTCGAGAGACTGCGCTCGCAGGTCGCCAGCAATGACGCGGGCTCCAGCGGCGCGCAAGACCTGCATAGTTAACATTCCGACAGTGCCGCATCCGATGACCGCGACGGTATCGCCCACCTTTACGCCGGTTCTACGGGTGGCGTGAACTGCGACCGATGTCGGTTCGATTAGGGGCGTTTGGACATCCGGGATGTTGTCGGGCAGTTTGATCAGGTGACTCTCCGGCCAGACCATGTATTCCGCCAAGCCACCGTCCAATGCAAAACCGGCGGAATTGACGTTCGCGCAACTCGATTGGGCGCCTAGGATGCACCAGTGGCATTCGCCGCAGGGCCGGATGTTGTTCACCATCACACGATCGCCAACTGACAAGCCGCGAACATTGTTTCCGACGGCTTCGACTCGTCCTGATGTCTCGTGGCCCACGGTCTTGGGCTCGGTCCGCCATCGAGCCATGGTCGGGCCGTGCCACCACCGTTCGACGTCAGTCTGGCAGATCGAAGCGTAGGAGATGAGGAGGCGCGCCTCGTCGTCAGCCGGCACAGGGACCGGCACTTCCTCTAATCGCATGTCTCTGCGACCGTAGTAACGCAACGCTTTCATGCTGTCTGACATCTTCTCTCCAGTTGTGGTCGATGCTGCGGTCCGCGCATACTTCTGAGGAATTGACTAACATGCATAGTACTCTGACCGCGATACGGAGGTCACTCGACCATGGACTATGAGCTACTCGACATTTCCGCTTTATGCGACGCAGGTACGGAGTGCTTACCGGGTGAAGACCCGATGTTGGGCGAGCAGACCATGCGGGGTCTCCCCTTCACCGTCGGATCGCCCGACAGCGAATCATCAGGGAACTGTTATATCTCATTGGCAGAAGGCGACTCATCGATAACGTTGCCGATCGGCAAGACGGCGCACAACGTTGTGTTCGCTCACCGGCAGCTCGAGACTGAGCAGGCTACCAACGGACCGATCGGCGTGCACGTCGCTGACTATGTGATCCGGTTTGAAGACGCCGAGTCCGTAACTTTACCGATCCGGGAGCGTTACGAGATCAGCGCCGTAGGGGACCGCCTAGGGATATCGCGCTATGGCGTCGGGCATCCGTATATTGCGGTGACCGACCAAGGCGATCAGCTGATACCGCGCTACGAAGGGCGCTTCGACGAGACGGGTAGGCGTCAGACCGAAGTCGTGCAGGCGCAGCCGAAATGGTACTGGCTGTGGGCGTGGCGCAACCCGACTCCTGACCGAGTCATTGAATCGGTCGAGTTTGTGCCTCAGGGTCATCGCTTCATCGTCGCTGGCGTGACCCTTGGACACGTTGACGAGCATCCGTTCTCTCGCGCCGCTCGTCGTCCGGTTCGAGTCCATCTCAAAGAGGCCGAGCAAGCTGAAAAACCATTCGACCTAGACGTTACTATCGACCGCGGTGAGCGCACCTACGCTCATCCGCTCCCTGAGCAATCCGCCGAAGATTTCCTGGATGATGACTACAAAGGATTCGGCGAACCTCAGAACCCCAAGTCAAGTCCGTCCTACGTTGAGTTGTCGGGCGTGCCATCGGCAACGGTTGAAGTTACGAGCGAAGGTGAGACGATCGACAGCGTCAAGTGGGGTGAGGTTGAGGACAAAGGGTCGGTCGACACCGAAAAGATTCACATTTCGCTGACGGAACCAGGCAAGAACTGGGTGAAGGTGCGCGTGGTCGACGACGAGACCGGGAAGATCGTTCCGTGCCGCATCCACTTCAGATCTCCCGACGGTGTGCCGTATCAACCGCATGGCCATCACAACCAAGTCAACTCCAATCTCGATACGTGGCACATCGATGTCGGTGGCGACACCCGGCTTGGTCAGATCAGTTACGCCTACATCGATGGCTCGGCGCAGGGCTGGCTTCCGCGAGGTGAGGTGATCGTTGATGCAGCCCGCGGCTACGAATACGAGCCGCTCCGTACCAAGTTCGAGATCGCACCCGGGCAACAGGAGCTCGAGTTGCGTCTCAAGCGCTGGATCAACATGAACGAGCGTGGGTGGTACTCCGGCGACTCGCACGTCCACTTCCTCTCGACGCAGGGAAGCCACTTCGAATCGCAGGCCGAAGACCTGAACGTCGTCAACCTGCTTCAGTCACAGTGGGGCAGCCTATTCACGAATGTCGAGGATTTCACCGGGCATCCGAGCGTGACGCGTGAAGGCAACAACATCGTCTACACCTCGCAGGAGAATCGACAGCACTTTATGGGGCATATGATTCTCTGGGGTCTAAAGAATCCCGTTTTGCCCTTCTGCTCCGACGGGCCGGGTGAGGCCGAGATCGGCGGTCCGATGGAGACGACGCTGAGCTACTGGGCGGACGAGGCGCACGCTCAGGGCGGGTTCGTCATCAACCCACACTTTCCGTTCCCGAACGGCGAACCGGCAGCGTTGGTCGCGACCGGACGTCTCGATGCCATTGAAATGATTCAGCAGCAGGAGTTCATGCACAACGAGTGGTACCGCTATCTGAATTGCGGATATCGTCTGCCTCTAGTTGGTGGTACCGACAAGATGTCGAGCGACGTTCCTGTAGGGATGTACCGGACCTACGTGCGTATCCCCGACGACGAGGAGTTCACCTACGAAAGTTGGTGCCGAAACGTAGCGAAAGGCCGGACGGTCTTGAGCGGCGGCCCGATCATCCATTTCACCGTCAACGGATATGAGGTAGGTGACACCGTCGAACTGTCGAGCGCCGGTACCGTCGAGGTGTCCGCTTGGGCCGAGAGCGTCGTGCCGATGTCCAAGCTAGAGATCATCCAGGAGGGAAAGGTCGTCGCTTCGTCAGAGGTAGATAGGCCGACGCGAAAATTGAGCCTCAATGAGTCGATCCCGATCGACGGCAACTCGTGGCTCGCCGCACGCGCTGGAGGCCCAGGTTACTACGCGGGCTACAGGTACTACGACGTTTGGGAGCGTGGCATCTTTTCGCACACATCGCCGGTCTATGTTTCGGTTGGTGGTCCGTGGAGCATGTTCGACGAGGCAACGGCCAAGTACATGCTGACGCTGATGCACGGTTCGTTGACCTACATCGACAACAGTTCACGCCAGCATGCGCACGGGCACGTCACGCACCATCACGGTGAAGACGACCACATCGGTTATCTCAAACGGCCATTCAACGAGGCTATCGACGCGGTCCACAAGCGGCTGCACGACCAAGGGCATAGCCACTAGGGGTGTTACCCATTGGGTGTCACCAAAATTCGGAAGACGTCTTTTTCCGGACTGAGCATACGTTCGAAGCCGTCCCGGATCACACGATCGAGTGGGACGACCGCCGAGATCAGTTCTTTCACCGACAGCTTGCCGTCGGCGAGGAGTTGGACAGTTGCCGCCATATCGCCGGGGGACGCGGCTACGGATCCGATGACGGTCTTCTCCTGCCCCACGATGCTATTGAAGTCGAACTTGGGGGTTGCGGAGTAAATCCCGACGAGTACCGTAGTGCCGCTCCGTCGTGTCCATTCGATGGCCATGTTGGGGGTCTCGGCTGCGCCCGCAGTTTCGGCGACGATGTCGGGTCCGATTCCACCGGTCAATTCGAGCAATTGATCATGGGCGCCGTGATCCGATGAGTTCAAGGTTTCGTCGGCCCCGAGTTCTTTCGCCAATGCAATGCTCTGCTCTCGGACATCTACGGCGATGACGCGCGCGCCTGCCGCGCGGAATGCCTGCATCGTGAGCAATCCGACGGTGCCGCAACCGATCACGGCAACGTTGTCACCGACCTTGACGCCGGACCTTCGAACCGCGTGAACCGCTACCGTAGCGGGTTCGATCAAAGGTGCTTCTCGATCCGACACGTTGTCGGGCAACTTGATCAAGTGGCTCGCCGGCCACGTCATGTATTCGGCGAGACCGCCATCTGCGGATAGGCCCGCCACGCACATACTGTTGCAGGTTGCTTGAGACCCCCTCATGCACCAGAAACATGCCCCGCACGTTCTCACGTTATTGACGACTACCCGGTCGCCGACAGCCAAATCGTCTGCGCCATCACCCAACTCCGCGACGTGACCCGATATTTCGTGTCCGAGAATCAGCGGCATTTCCTGACCGCTTATGGGATTGGGGCCGCCGTGCTGCGTCCAGAGCGGCCCGTACTGCCACTCTTCGATGTCGGTGGCACATATCGAGGTGTTGGTGATCCGCAGTTTCGCCTCGCCGATGCCGGGATTCGGCTCCGGAAGGTCCTCCATGCGGATGTCTTTATTGCCGTGGATTCTCAGTGCTTTCATGATGAGGCGATTCTCTCATACTCGAATCATGTCGGCAACTCGCATTGGATCAACAGTCGCTTAACGTTTGGCGCCTAACGTGTGGAACACTGATCGAATACCTACGGAAACGTGCATAGAATTACACCTGAAACAAATCCCGTCATGCAATCGCCTAGGAGTCAGATACAGTGAGACCGGCCGCAAAGATCATTCGAATCGAAGTCATTTCCTTCGAGCACGAACTCGAGAACGTGGGCAAGGATTACAACACGTTCAACATGGTTTACGAACCCGACGCCTCAATGAAGGCCGGTGGCGCGATCCTGTCCATCTACACCGATCAAGGAGTGGTGGGCGAGTACCCTGCCGGGCGGGGTAATGCACTCGCCGATATCGAGACCGTCACGCCGTACCTTATCGGCAAAGACGCGATGCGGCGCGAGGTGCACTACAACGCAATGAAGCGCGGGTTGCGGCACACCGCCGCGCTCGGGTTAGGTATCGTCGACATCTGCCTTTGGGACATCGCTGGGAAGATCTACGAAGAGCCGTTATTCCAGCTTCTAGGCGGGGAACGCAAGCCGTTGCCGGCTTACGCCTCGACTTTGCATGGAGACGAGAACGGCGGTTTGACCACCCCTCAAGACTTCGCGGATTTCGCGGTGACGTGCAAGGAGATGGGTTACCCGGCGTTCAAGATCCACGGATGGGGGCTGGCTGGCGAAAACATCAAACGGGAGGTCGATAATGTATTGGCCGTTCGGGATGCCGTCGGGCCTGAGATGGACCTTATGATCGACCCGGCCAACGAGGTCAAAAACTTTGGTGACGCTCTCAAACTCGGCAAAGCATGTGATGAGGCCGAATTCTTCTGGTGGGAAGACGTCTTTATGGACGGTGGCGTTTCCACGTTCGCGCACCGCAAACTGCGTGAGTTGATCAAAACTCCGTTGCTTCAAACTGAACACATACGCCTTCCTGAACAGCACATGAACTTCGTTTTGGCTGACGGCACAGATTACGTCAGAGTCGGTGCGCACGAAGACGGCGGAATAACCGGCGCGATGAAGATCTTCCACGCGTGTGAAAGCGTGGGGTTGGATGTTGAGACGCACGGCCCCGATCCGGTACATCGTCACATCATGTCGGCGGTTCGCAACACCAACTACTACGAACTTGGTCTAGTGCATCCCAAGGTCAGGACAACCAAACCGCCGATCTGGGTTAACTACTCAGATGATCTGGATGCAGTTGACGAAAACGGCTGCGTCTACGCGCCGACCGGGCACGGTATCGGAGTCCCGTTGGACTGGGATTGGATCAACGCACACAAGACGGGCACGCGGGTGCTCGCAGAGGCGTGAAAAATAGAAACACATTAATCGTTCCTTCGAAGGTGGAATCCTGCCATACTGACGCGTGCCTGCCAGCATCGTGCGGCTATCCAGCAGAGGTTGGCGGAAGTCACCTTAGAGATGGCTGAGTTCGTCGAGACACACGGGATGGCGAGTCAGTTTACTCCCTTAGAACCGTCAACCAACACCGGCATGGTGGCGTGGTGAATTAGCCAATGATCTTGATAGCCGCCATGTGGATCATTCTGCTCGTCGCCATCATTTGGACCGTGGTCGACTATCGCAAATACTTGAGCCGCTACAACGTCAACATGACCTACTTGCAGTTCCTCAAGTCTTACTGGAACCGATTCTGGCGATTGTGAGCGACAACCAGTTTCCGCGACTTCCATAATCTCCGTTCGATTGGGAAAAGCTGGCCGCATCGTTGGAAACCGAACCCTCGCCGTATTGACGGCGCTGTCGACTCAATTAATGGCGCAGTACAACTTTGCCATCGCCTTCGATTGCCGTAACTCCGTTGCTGGATTCGTAGATGACGGCGCGCACCGTTGAGCTACGCGATTCTCCCGGCTCAAAGATCATCGAAGTCGATTCGTCGCTTCCAGGCTCCGCCATCCCGCTTGGCAAACTTGTAAACGGTTCCAATCCGACGTTGTAGGTGCGCTTGTACCACGGGTAGCCGCTGTGGCCACCGAAGACTTGCCAGTACCAGAGGTATCTGAATACATCGCTGTCCCATCGTAGACCGATGCCTACACCTTTTTCCGGGTTTGTAACCGCGTACCACCCATCGGCGAGGTTGTTGAATGAGAGGTAGTCGACAAGTCGATCGGACTTCGGCGGAAACACCTTGAGATCGACTTCGGACCCGTCAGGAGCTTCGGCGATGGGCCAAGAACCCGTGCGGTCGGGCATCAATCGAGAACCGGGTGGTACCGAGCCGTCAGGGGATTCGGGTACGATGAAGTCGCCGCCCGCGAAATCGAAGATGCAGTTCGGCGTCAGGAACGGGTCGCCAAGAGCCAAGTGCTGACCCCATTGGGCGGGAGCTGGCTCCTCGGCTTCGTTGATCAACGTGTCGGTTACCGTAACGACTGGCGAGTTGGATTCTAACGAGACTATTTTCTCGATCCAGAACGGCGTTCGCACCGCTCGCACGGAGAATTTCACCTTGACTCGCTCTGGCGAATCCTCGACGATCTGCGCGTCCCACGGCATCATGTTCGTCTCATTGTGCTGCCCTATCTCGGCGCCCATGTAGTCTTGCTGGAAACCGCCTGTTGGTGCTATCGTGTTCCATCCGCCGATGTAAAGGTCGTGGAATATCCCTTCGCCCCAACCGGTCGACGGTACCCACAAGGCCTGATTGCGAACGCTCCATGGGGTGCGCCACATGAAATCAGTGTCACTCGGTTTGTGGACCAACTCAAACATGTCGGCGCCTTTGTCGGCGATAAGGCTTATTCGAAGCAGTTCGTTTTCCATGACGACCGTCTTGAGGCCACGATATGTCCAAGCGTCGGATATTCTGCATCCATGGGTGCGTTCGTCTTGGTAGTGCATCTGTCTAGGCTCCGAGGGCTAATGAATGGGATTCATCGTCGACGCGCATTGTAGTCTATCCCCAGCCCAATCGACCTCGTTGCGCCATTTCTAACCACCGACCGTGCCCCCGTTAGCCATTTTGCTCGTCGTTTCATCGGCGTTCGCTCATGCCTCTTGGAATCTGATGGTTCGACGGGCGACCAGACCCGCGGTCACGACGGGGTTAATGGCCGTCA
Organism: Dehalococcoidia bacterium; assembly: GCA_963664695.1. Lineage (GTDB taxonomy): Bacteria > Chloroflexota > Dehalococcoidia > Lucifugimonadales > Lucifugimonadaceae > Bin127. The sequence continues at coordinate 2,525,671 of OY761543.1, read as the reverse complement.
CGTCGGCGATACTCGTCCTTCCGCTCGCGATCTACTTCCTCATCGTTGACTTTCCAAGCGGGACCGGGTGGTGGTTCATCTTGGCGACTATCGTGTTGCATATCTGGTACTTCGCCACTCTGGGCTATGCCTACAACACTGGCGATCTCTCGATCGTGTATCCAGTCGCGCGCGGACTCGGATTAGCGATAATCCCCATTCTGGGCGTGTTCGTAGTGGGCGAATCGATGTCATGGCCGGCGGCTGTCGGTGCGGCGCTGATCGTGACCGGCCTCGTATTTGTCGCGATGTCAGACATCGAAACAGCCACGATCAAACGGACCGTGCGTTCGTGGTGGATGTTCGCGAGGAGGTGGAGAGCCGTGAAACGATTCCGATCTCAGGTACGCCCAGCTTGGATGCTGGCGATACTCACTGGATTGGTCATCGGCATCTACTCGGTGGTCGACGCACAAGGAGTGAAACACGTCCAACCGGCGTTGTACATGTTCTTCCTACAACTTGGCGGCGGAATAGGGATGATGGCGATCCAGTCGCGAATTGAAACGCGCGACGCGTTCATTGACGAAGCGCGGCGCCACTGGAAGATCCTTGTAGTTGGCGGTCTGCTACAGTTCGCCGCGTACACCCTCGTGCTAACCGCTCTCACATTTTCACCCGTCAGTTACGTCGGGCCATTTAGGGAAATCTCAATCTTGGTTGCGGTTGCTTACGGCGCCGTCGTACTCAAAGAACGAGTTACACCGACCCGGGCATTGGGTGCGATCTGCATCGCTGGCGGCGGGGTTACTATCGCCTTGGCACCTTAACTGGCGAATTCAATTCGACTATCCCAATCCCGAAGGTGCCTGTCGACGCAATTTTCGCCGCAGTTCTTTGTAGTCGGGGATCACGCCCTCGACGACTTTCCAAAAATCAGCCGAATGGTTCAACTCGATCAGATGCGACAACTCGTGAACAACTACGTAGTCGATTAGGCGGTCGTCCAGCATAATCAAACGCCAATTCAAATTGATGGAACGTTTGCCGCTGCAACTGCCCCACCGCTTTTTGGCGTTGCTCAACTTCAATTGGCTCGGTTTGACACCCATGACGTTCCCGAATTCACCGACCCGCGACCTGAGATGATCCCACGCCTCTTGCCGGTACCAATCCTCTAAACATCGCCGGACGATTCTCGGTCGTTCTTCTGCTGGGATACCCGGTGGTATGGTCACTTCAACGGTGTCCCCTTCCAATGACTTCGCGACTGTAGGAGGTAGGTCTCTGCCGAAGTCGTCCCATTCTCGCTCTTTGACCACGACATTTGCTGTCCGTCCCCGCAACATCGTCGTACCGCCGTTGCCCCAATCCACTTGATTCTCAGTGCCTAAGATATTGACGCGATGTTCGAGTATCCAATCTGAACGTTGGATCAGGAAGTCGTCGATCTCCTTTTGGGTCAAGGTATGCGGGACAAGCACCTTGAGGCCCTGTTCCGGATCGAGTTGGAGTTGGATGGTACGGCGGCGACGAGTGCTGCGTTGCAAGATGTACGAGACGTCTTCGCCGTTTAAGTCGATCGTGCGGGATTCGCGTGACAATCGCCCGCGGTCTGGGATCCGCACGGCCATCGATTGTGGTCCTTCGCGAGTCACGAAAGATTCGCCCGCGACGTTGTCGTCGCGGGCGTAACTCGCTGGTGGAGACGGGGGAGGGTCGAACTCCCCGTCCAGAAAGTTTCCCGTCAAAGCTTCTACGTGTGTAGCCGTTGGTTGCTTATACCGCTTCCGGACGATGCCAACGGCGTCCGCCACAGGTCACGGTTGCCGGTTACCTTTGGACGTGCTACCGGCATTGCACATCCGCACCTCAGATTTTCGGTGCCCGATAAGTACCGCTGAGGACGATTCCTACCGGACATCGCGGCTGATTAAGCAGCTGCGAGGGCGACTTCTCGTTCGCCGTTTGTGTTTTTGCCCGTTTTATCGTGGTCAGGCGCCACGACACGCAACCTTGCGGTACGCTCCCTGTCGAATCCACTCGTCCCCTTACGCTTATCAATTATACCTGATAATCAGTGATCGATACTCGTTGAACCACCCCTGTTCTTGTATCATTGCGGCCCTACTTGACTCGCCGACGAGCCCGAGAAACATGGATCAACGCATCGAAATCAACCGTCGCAATTGGAATGAAAGAACGCCGATCCACGTCGCGTCAGATCTGTATAACGTCGAGGGATTCAAAGCCGGTCGAATCACACTGAGTGACATTGAGATCGATGAATTGGGTTCGGTTGCCGGCAAGTCGCTGCTCCACCTGCAGTGTCATTTCGGCATGGACACGATGTCTTGGGCACGCCTTGGCGCCGAGGCGACCGGCGTCGATCTGTCGGACGCCTCTATCGTCGTGGCCCAAGGATTGAATGACGAACTTGGACTGGGTGTGCGCTTTATCCGTTCAAACATCTACGATTTGCCGAATGTACTCCAAGAGAGATTTGACGTCGTGTACACGGCTTTGGGAGCACTGTGTTGGTTACCAGACTTGACGATGTGGGCGCAGATCATTGCCCGATATCTGAAACGGGGCGGAACTTTCTATATGCTCGACGAGCATCCAACCGGCCGCATCTTCGCGTCGGTGCAAAACGCTGACGGCGGCTACGATCTCGAAACCGAAAACCAGTATTTTCCAAATCCCGACGGCCTGTTGGACGACGGCGAACGCAACTCTTATACCGGATCAGACACGATCAAGACGCCGGTATACGAATGGCAACACAGCATGTCGGAAATCGTCAATGCCCTTATCGGAGCGGATTTGAAGATTGAATACGTGCATGAATATCCGTATTCATTCTTCCAAGCGTTACCTCAGATGCGAAAACGTATCGATGGTTGGTGGGAATTGGACGAATATCGTGGCAATATACCATTCATGCTTTCGATTAAGGCGAGCATTTAGACGTATTTACTTTCGGATGTCCGAATATAAATTGCTGGACATCAACCGCACGAATATCGAGACATGAACGAGAAATTCGACATCATCCGACGCAACTGGAACGAACGTACGCCGATTCACGCGGCGTCGGACTTCTACGACGTGGAGAGTTTCAGGTCCGGAAAAATCACGCTAACGGACATCGAGATTGAAGAAATAGGCTCGGTGACCGGAAAGACTCTGCTACACCTCCAGTGTCATTTCGGCATGGACACCATGTCTTGGGCACGGCTAGGGGCCGACGTGACCGGGGTCGACATTTCTGATGTTGCCATTGATCTGGCAAACGAACTAAGCGACGAGTTGGGCTTGTCCGCGCGTTTCATTCGCTCGAACGTTTACGACTTGCCCGAGATTCTCGCTCAACAGTTCGACATCGTCTACACCGCGATCGGTGCACTGTGTTGGCTGCCCGACATGACGGCTTGGGCTCAAATCGTCGCGCGCTTTCTCAAGCCGGGCGGTATTTTCTACATCCTTGACGGACACCCGACGTCGCACATCTTCGAATCGATTCCGGCATCAGATGGTTCTGAGTCGCTGAAACCGATTCACCCATACTTTCCGCAACCGGAGGGAATTTATGACGCGGGAGGAGGATGCGCGTACACCGGTTCAGACGTGATCGAAACGCCCAGTTACGAATGGCAACACAGCATGTCCGAAATCGTTAACGCAATCATTGATGCCGGCCTCACGATCGAGAAATTAAACGAGTTCCCCGTTTCTGGCTACCGCGCGCATCCCCAAATGACTCGCCACGATGACGGTTGGTGGCGACTCGACGAAAATCATGGCACAATACCGTTCCTTTATTCGATCAAAGCGACCAAATGAGGATTAACTAGCTGACCAACTCAAAATAGGCGTAGAGACTCATCGTCGCTTGATCGTAACTGGCGTTACTGGATACCCACCAAGCGATCACCGACGCCACAAGCAACCCGATACCGCCCGCGGCGAGAACCCTCGAAAACTTCGCCCGTGCGAACCGGGTTCGAACTGTTGGCGCGCCAAAGATAAAGAAATCGTCTTCGATGGTCACGACACGCCGAGGACTCACTACCCAACCCATGGCGGCACCGGCGATCAACCCTCCGACGTGGGCACCTTGATCAATTCCCGGAACTAACATTCCGAACACGATGTTGATCACCAGCACTATCGCCAAATTCAAGATTACGGGGTTCGCCGCTACTCCAAAGTCTTTACGATTGCGGATGAGGAATACCCCGTAGGCGCCTACGATACCGAAGACGGCACCGCTCGCTCCGACGCTCAATGCAGGCGAAACGAGATAACTGGCCGCAACGCCGCATACGCCAGCAACCACGTACGTTGCTAGAAAAGCGGACCATCCAAACTCACGTTCTAAACGAGGACCGAACAACACCATTGCGAATGTGTTCGCCCCGAGATGCCACAACCCCGCGTGAAGAACTACCGGTGACAACATTCGGTACCAGTCGCCAGCTTGGATGGCGGGGCCGAATTTCGCTCCCCATCGGTAGAGGTTTGCGCTTTCGGTCGATCCTCCGGTTACGCTGAGCACCACGAACATTGCGACGTTAATCACGACAAAAACGGCAGTCACCCGACTTTGAACCAAAGGCTCGATCAGCCCGTTCAGTGATTGCAGATGTGTCTGTTCCCGCCTATTCATTTCGATTCGCTGGTCCCGAATTGTGCGATTTTCCGTTCAGTCTCGCGGAATCCCGTTGGTTGTGATTCTAACGACGAGGTTTCTGGATGGGTCTCAATGCATGTCGTAAAGATACATAGTTTCACCAAAAAAACTGAACTAAATCCCGGATTCTTCGTTCCTCAAACGGTAGTGGCGCGATTTCGAACTATTGCATCTGGATAGTTCATGTAAAATGAAAAGCAGAGAAGATATGAAAATCTTGTTGGTTGAACTTATTTTTGGATTGTAAGACCAAGCTCCAAACGAGCGTCAACGGTCAGGTGACCGAAAAGGTTTGATGGAGAAATGCCGATGCCAATAGAAATAGTCGAAGTCGATCTCAACGAAATGCGCCGTACCGCTTTGCTAAGCAGAGCAAAAAGCCCAAACGTGCGAGCGTTGTACGAGGCGATGTTTTCACTGGAGCCGGGCGGGGCCAGAGCCGTCATCGCGGAGCCGGGTGAAGAGCTTTCACAGATCCGTAATTTGGTCACGCAATGTGCAGCACGCGCCAACATGGACCTGCAGATCGTAGTCGATCGCATCGGTGGACGCGTCCTATTCACGCACAAACCGCCCGATTCGATCGATGGCGAAGCAACCCCGACTCGACCATCCGTATCCCGCACACCGGAAGAACAGGCCGCGCAGATCGATCGTCGCGAAAAAATACGTGCCGCGGCACTTGCTCTCGGACGGGAACGTCCGCAGATCAGCGCCCAGGAAGTCGTCGACTATCTACGACATTCCGGCAACGAACTCGATTTGCCTCGACCTACCACCGCGGTTAGCGCAGTAATGCGCAACATGTCCGAGTTTGAGCACATCGACCGTAGCCGGTTCTCGTACCGCGGGTAGACGACCGCGTTATTGGTTTGTCGGCGGCGGGTGACGCTACCCGCTAACGTGGGCGGACAACGTCTAGTGGCGGAACTTCGTCGATGATTCCGCTCGCTGTCGCCATTCCAAACAGTCTCTGTAACGCAGAGACCCCCTCGTCGCCCATGTCGAGCGTGTCGTCGTTGACGTACATCCGCACGAAACGTCGACCGTCTTCACGCTCGATGCCGCGCCCATAGCCGAGCGCGTAATCCAAAGCAGCATCCTCATTCGCATGCGCGTATGCGATCGACGATCGGAGTGCCGTAGCGACGCTTGTGCACAACTCCTCACCGAGCGAACGGTTAACCACGTCTAGGCCGAGCGGTATCGGCAATCCGGTTTCGGAGAACCAGTGTTTGCCCAAGTCTAGCAATGACCTGAAGCCGCGTTGCTCAAAGAGGATCTGGCCCTCGTGCAGAAGTATTCCGGCTTCGGCGCGACCAGATTTGACAGCTCCTTCTACCTCATCGAAATCCAGAAACAACGGCCGCACCCCGGCCGGTCCGAAGATCTGGAACAACATCCAAGATGTCGTGTTTTCGCCCGGAACCGCGACTGTGCAGCCTGCCAAATCTTCAAGGTTCAAATCGTCACGTACTGTAACCACTACCGGGCCGTAGTTCCGCCCTACTGAAGCACCGCAAGACATGATCCGATACTGATCAGCGATCTTGGGATAGTGCGCCGCAGATATCGCGGTTACCGGCAAATCTCCCGATTCGGCAAGAAGGTTTAACGATTGGATATCCACCATGTGATGTCCGATCTCGTAACCTTCAATCTTGACCACTCCTTCGGCCAAACCGAAAAACATGAAGGCGTCGTCGGCATCCGGACTGTGTCCGAAAACTATTTTTCCCTTTTCAGGCATTTTCAACCTCTCTGTGTCTGCGGAAATCCAGTGACTTCCTCATGTACTGACATTTTTCGCTCCAGAAATGCGTCTCACCGTTCGCCATGGAGACCATCCCGGACAGCGTGAAAAGCGGCGCGGGCGTAGTGTTGAATCCCATTCGTTCGTAAAGCTTGATAGCCCGACGATTGTCGACGCCTACCGAAAGCGAAATCGAACTGTAACCGTGCGATATCGCCAGGATCGTCATCTCAGCCAACATGCGCGCACCTACACCACGTGAACGCAGATCCTTGCGCACCCACAGGTCCTCCACGTAGGGACACTCCTCGTTGATGTGTTGTTTGGGCGAACCAGCGGGACCTTCCCACAACAGCATTCCGTGACCAACTGGCGTTTCACCGATCCACGCGATTAAGTAGGCAAGAGACCCGTCATGCTGCAACTTCAGTCGACCACGATGAGTCGACTCATTGCGAGCCGGGTTCAACTCCGACGTTACGATTTCAACTTCGTTGGTGCGCAACGGCCGAACATCGATCAAATGCGACAGGTCTTCGGAACTCGTCACGTTGAGAGAGATCTTGTCAACGAGACGCGACAGCGCTTTTGTCCCGGCGCGAATCATGCGGTCGCAGCAACCGGTATCGAGACCTCGCGTTCGAATTCACGCACGATCTCGTAGTTAGTCAATCGCTGGGCGGGCCTGAAACCCGCATCTGAAATCAATTCTCGTACTTCGTCCGCGGTTGTCCGGTTGTAGAAACCAGCGGCAAGCATCACATTTTCGTCAAACAGTGTGCCGCCAAAGTCGTCAGCACCGAATTGCAGCGCCATTTGACCGGTCTTCCTCCCCTCCGAAAACCAAGACGCCTGGATGTGCGGTACGTTGTCAAGAAATATCCGGCTCAATGCGATTATTCGCAGATATTGGTTAGGGCCGGCCTCTTCAGCTACTTGCTTGCCTAACGCCGTGTTTTCTCGCTTGTATGACCATGGAATGAACGCCGTAAACCCGCCGTCGTTATCACCATTCGCGTCGGCCACATCTTGGACGTCTCGGATATGTTGCAGGGTCTCGACAATGTCCTCGTCCGTTTCGACATGACCGTACATCATCGTCGCGGTCGTCTTGAAGCCTACAGCATGCGCCGCTTCATGGATCTCGGTCCATTGAACCCATGTGTCCTTGGGTGCGAAACGCGACACGATCTCTTTGACCCGATTGTTGAGTATTTCGGAGCCGCCACCAGGCATCGTTCGTTGCCCCGCATCCCAAAGGTCTTGCATCACTTCGAGGGGCGACTTGCCGGATACGTCGCACATTTGCCAGATTTCAGGTGCCGACCAGTAATGCGGCATCACATTCGGATATCGATCCACCGTTTCACGCACCATATCCAGGTAATACTCGTACGGCAGAGCATCGTTCAATCCACCTTGCATCAAAACCGTCGTGACGCCTTTGTCCGAGGCGCGGCCCACTTTCTCCATAATCTGCTCTACCGAATAGGTGTAAGCGGATGGATCCGTTGGATCGGTCCGATAGAACGCGCAAAATGAGCAGTAGGCGTCGCAAAGATTCGTATAGTTCAAGTTCGTATCGATTACGTACGTCACGCGATCTGGAACGTTGTGACGATTTTTCGTATGCGTAGCAAGAGGAGCCAGCTCGAGCAAATCGGCGTCGCGGAGGACGTAAAGACCTTCTTCGAAGTCGATGCGCTCGTCGCGCAGGACTTTGGTGCGAATGTCGTTAATCATCGGAAACATCCTTCGCAGAGGGTGATCTCTCGGACATGTAAGGGATCACTTCGGGCCGCCAATCGGAAAGTGAGGATAACCGAGATTGGAATTCATCGATGGCCGCGATTTCGGTTTCACCGATTTCGTAGGTGAAACCGCGGATGTAAGTCGCAACATCGTCATCGGACATAATAGGCACGGGTTTTCGACTCACGATCTCGTGGATGTGAGCCAATCCATGGTTGAACGACCGATGGAGGGTTTCTGCGAATCTGCCGAGTTCAGGTCTCGTCGCATCACCGCGAGCCACCCATCGCGCGAACACGAACGGCAGTCCCGTCAATCGTTTCCACTCAAATGATAAATCGTAGGCGAATCGCCTTCTCGCACCTCCATATATCACCCTCAAAGCGACATCACCGATCAGAAGCTCCGCGTCAGAGTCGTCGTCGGGCCCAAGTAACTTGACATCTTCCACACCCCAGTGGTCAGCGAAAAGTATCCGCAGCAGTTGGACCGACGTCGAGGTGTGCCCGGTGACGGCCACGGATTTACCCGACAATTCTTCCGCCTTCACATCGCTAAATAGCAATACGCTACGCGCGGGACCGTCCGCAGCGACGCCTAACCCGCCTTCGACGATTTGGCCTTTCATCCGCAAGACCTCTGCGATCGGCAACGGTCCGGCATCCAACTCCCCGTTTTGCATCGCCGCTGCCATGTTGCGAGGCGGTAACTCCACGAGGTCAAACCAATCCCCTTCTAACCGCGAGTAGAATACGGCCGAATTCAGATATGGCATGAACCCGATTCGCCATCGAGTTTCAAGGTCGTTAGGCATCACCGACGAGTGGATCTCAGTTGTAGACTGCGATCTCGTTGTAGAGTGCGTCGCGCTCGACCGCGACTCTACCAGCATCTTTGATCGAAGCGACCATATTTTTGCGGGCGATACCCGCCGGAGAGTCGGCGAGCGCTGCGTGGGCGATTCGTTCCTTGCCGATAGTTCCGTCGAGATCGTTTGCGCCGAAGTTCAAGCCGATACCCGCGGTTGCCTCGCCGAGCATCACCCAGTAGGCTTTGATGGCCAGCACGTTATCAAGGATCAACCTCGAAGCCGCGAGCATCTTGACATCGTCCATCGGCGGCGTGTGGCGCGGTCGCAATTTCGTGTAGCCGACTTGGTACTCGAGCGGAATCAGTGCTAAGAAGCCGTCGGTTTCATCCTGTAGTTCGCGCAGCAATATGAGGTGATCGATACGCTCGCGGAAAGTCTCGACGTGGCCGTAGAGGATCGTGCAGTTGCTCTTTATGCCCATACCGTGGGCAATGCGGTGGATTTCAAGCCACCGATCGGCTTTCGCCTTGCCGGGCAGCAGCAGTTTATGGATGCGGTCCGAAAAGACCTCCGCTCCGCCACCGGGCATCGACGACAGCCCCGCTTCCTTGAAGATTGCCAGCGACTCCTCGGGCGGTACCTTCCATCGCCTCCAGAAGTAGTCGATCTCTGACGCCGTAAACGCCTTGATCTGAACATCAGGACGAGCGTTGTGGAGCTCGCGGATCATGTCAACATAGAACTCGAACGTCCAAGTCGGGTGGTGTCCGCCGACGACGTGTAGCTCTCGAATGTCGCCGTCGAGATGGTCGAGCATATTGTCCATCGACATCTCGTACGCGCCCTCGGCGCCCGGTTTCTTGGCGTAGTCGCAAAACTTGCACGACAGAACGCAGATATTGGTCGGGTTGAGGTGGCGATTAAGCACGAAATAGACTTTGTCGCCGGAGAACTGACGCTTCTTGAAATCGGCCATCAAACCGACCGCCGAGAAATCGTCCGTCTCCAAAATCTTGACACCGTCGTCCGCCGATAATCGCTCGCCGTGTTTCACCTTTTCCCAAACCGACTCGAGGTCGGGGTCGGAGATCAAGATATCTGGAACTTCGACGTGGCCGTTGCTACCCGCGCCGTTAGTCGGGTGTGTCGCCGCCACGTCTGGAGTTGTCGTTGCCATCGCCATATGCGGACCGCTTTCTCAAATGACGGTTGATGCGATATATCACTACGTCTATTCTCTATCATCGCGCCAAACTGAATTGAGCGTCGGTGCGACGCCCCACGCCAGATTCACTGGACTTCTTTCGCCACATACCTCTAACGAGGTGCGCTTCGTTCGATACCATCAGAATCTGACGCCTCATTAGCCGAATAGGATTTTCGAGGAATTCGGCAAATGCCTGAAACACCGCCGCAAACACAAAAACAGATCGACGATCTGTTCGACGAGTTGAAAGCTCTATCGGACGCTCAACTCGGCTATCCGACTAACCAGTGCTTCGACTACTCATCGCTGTTCCGATTCTTGGAATTCAGCATCAACAATGTCGGTGATCCATTCCATGACAGCCTATACCGTGTCAACTCGCACGAAATCGAGCGCGAAGTCATTGCAACATTCGCCAACCTCATGCGGTTGTCGCCAGACGAGACGTGGGGCTACGTGACTTCAGGCGGCACGGAGGGGAACATGTACGGACTGTACATGGCTCGCGAGATGTTCCCCGAAGCCGTCGTCTATTTCTCCCAGGATACTCACTACAGCGTCCGCAAGAATCTGCGGGTGCTCAACTACCGCAACATCATGATCCGCAGCCTCGACAACGGAGAGATTGATTACGAGGACCTGCGCGAGACGATTCGCATCAATCGCCACCTGCCAGTGGTCGTGATGGCCAATATCGGAACGACGATGAAAGGCGCGGTAGACGATCTCGACAAAATCCGCGACATCATCGAAGAACTCGCGATCTCGAGCAGCTACATCCACGCCGACGCGGCACTGAGCGGGATGATTCTGCCCTTTGTGGACGATCCGCAACCGTACGGCTTCGACGCTGGAATCGATTCGATCGCCATCAGCGGACACAAGATGATGGGATCACCACTCCCAAGCGGCGTCGTTCTGACCAAGAGCGACTACGTCGGACGCGTCGCCAGATCTATCGAGTATGTCGGCGCTATGGACACGACGCTTTCAGGCTCCCGCAACGCCATAACACCCCTCATGCTGTGGTACGCGTTTAAGCAACAAGGACTCGAAGGTTTCCGAAACATCGTTCACGAGTCACTTGAAACCGCCGAGTACGCGGTCGGGAAATTCAACGAGCACGGCATCCCAGCCTGGCGTAACAAGAACTCAATCACCGTCGTATTCAGACGCCCGGCAGACGAAGTCGTTCGCAAATGGCAGATGGCCCCGTACGAAAACTTCGCACACATCATCACCGTACCCAACGTAACCCGCGACAAGATCGACGCCGCCATTGCGGACTGCGTCGCACATCCAAGGAACTGAACAGGAACCAAGACTATCCAATGCAGAGAATCATCGTCAACGTCAAGAACGAAGTCGGAGTCCTCGCCGATCTCACCGCTCTGCTCGCAGATCAGGGCATCAACATCGTCGGCATCGACGCTGAAGGCTCAGACGAGTCAGGGGTCGTCGTGATCTCAACCGAAGACGCCGATCACCATGGTGCGTTGCTAGTAATCGCCAACGCTGGTTACAAAGCGATTTCGGACGAATCGTTAGTGATCAGGCTGCGCGATGAACCGGGAGCGTTGGCGAAGATCGCAGATCGGTTCCGCCGGAACAACATCAACATCCTCAGCCTTCACATCGTCAATCGCACCGAAGGATTCACGACCGTATCGATCAGTGCCGACGACTTTGAGACCGCTCGAAATCTCGTCAAGGACCAGCTTGTCGAGACCAGCTGATCGAAATTCAAGCCCAATAGCGATCCCATTTTTCGTCAACCAACCGCACAATGTCCGGATCCATCTCCAACGGTTTCTGGTAACCCGGCTTCCAAGTCGCGTCGATCCCCATTACACCGCTGTAGATCGGCGTAATCCCGGCGAAACGTTGCTCAGTGAAGACCACGTCCAACGCGCAGTCGAACCGCGTGAAGATCCCCCAGATCAGCTCGACGTCATCATCGATATTGACGTCGTCCGAAACTAGCACTACCGCCTTCAACCCGCTCGCACGCGGATCGTTGACCGCTCGTTCCAACAGTGCTCGCTGCTCTGGATAACCACTCTTTACCTGCATCACCAAGATGTTGTCGCAGAGCAGTCGGTGCTTCACGATTGCCGACGACAGCGACGTCGGATCGAAGCGCAACTGGGCGCCGTCGATGCGCTCCGGTTCATGCCCGTATCCAGTGGCGTCGATGACCATCTTAGAGCCGTGCTGGAATGCGTCTCCAGTGAAGTCCAATGTGTCCTGCGCCGTACGGGCCAGCAGTCGGAAATCCGATTCCACCCGGAAATTGCGCGATATCGCCCGTGCAACCGATTTGATGTCGGACGGGTCGGTCCGCGCGTCGACCAAAACCATAACCTTGGTCAGTGACAACTGTCCCTCTCCCAGTATCCCGAATGCCGTCTTCATCTGCTCCCGCGAATAGCGGCTGTCAACCGACACTACGAGTAGGTTGTGGAACCCGGACTCGTAGTACGACCACATGTCCCGCACTTCCTTCCGCATCAGTCGGATCAGCGGTTTCGTCGCAAGCTGCGCCGCATCGCCCAACGCACGATCCTCTTGCGGCGGTTTGCCTACCACAGTCGCTGGATACACCGGGTTGCGTTTTCGGGTGATGGCCTTTACGCGGAAGACGGGAAAATCTGCGGCGCCCGAATAGTGGCCGAAGTGATCTCCAAAAGGACCTTCTAGACGTCTTTCACCGGGTTGGAGCTGGCCTTCGATAACGAACTCAGCGTGTGCCGGGACTCGGACATCGACCGTCTTGGCTTTGGTCATCGGAGTCGCGCGTCCACGCATGACGCCTGCGAAACCGGCCTCGTCGATACCTTCAGGCAGCGGAATAATCGCCGACAGGATCAGCGCTGGGTCTCCTCCCAGAGCCACTGCGATGTCCAACGGTTTCGACTCGCGTTCGGCATCGACGTGGTGGAACGCGCCGCCCTTCTGAATCTGCATGTGCATGCCCGTAGTGCTCTGGTCGTAAACCTGCATCCGGTACATGCCCATATTGTGAGCACCCGTCGCCGGGTCCCGAGACCGAACCAGTGGCAAGGTGATGAAACGCCCACCATCTTCAGGCCAGCATTTGAGTATCGGCATCTGCGACAGATCGGGCGATTCGTCGGTTACCTGTTGCACACGCGAACTCAAGGCGAGACCTGGTCGGACATTAAGCAGATTGAGAGCCGATCCTCGGTTCCGCCATATCGACGAAACCGATGGTGGGTTTACGTCTTCCAAGAACGTGATCAGTCCTTCGCCGATCTCTTCTGGATGACGTCCTAAACCGATCTCGATCCGCTCCATTGTTCCGAGAAGATTCACGACCAACGGATACGAAGCACCGTCGACGTTCTCGAACAGGACCGCTGGGCCGCCTTCACGCACCAGCCGCGTGGTGATTTCGGTAATCTCCAACTCGGCGTCAACCGGGATCGTTACGCGTTTCAGCAGTCCGCGCGCCTCGAGAACGCGCATGAATGACTGCATGTCGGTGAAAGCCATGGTGCCTGTAGCTAACGTCCGGTCCAGACTTGGAGAAGGTCGCTCTCCAGACCCAGGTGATACAGGATGCGGCCGGCGATCATGTTGATCAAGTCGTCGATCGTATCGGGATTGTGGTAAAAACCCGGGGATGCCGGAAGTACGACGGCTCCCGCTTCCGTGACGGCAGTCATGTTGCGGAGGTGTATCAAACTCAACGGCGTCTCTCGCGTCATCAGTATCAACCGTCGCCGTTCCTTTAACGTAACGTCCGCCGCACGTTCCAACAGGCTTTGTGACATCCCGTTTGCGATGCGCGCCAATGTGCCACCGCTGCACGGCGCAACCAGCATTGCGTCGACGTGACAGGAACCGCTCGCGATATCGGCCGCGACGTTAGCCGCATGGTGCCACTGGAAACCGTCGCGTTTCGTCATGTCGTAATTGAGCCACCTAGATAGTTCGCGGTAATCGACCCCAACTTCTCCAGTCAGCCTGACTCCCTCTTCCACCTCCAAAACTTTGGCGCCAGAATGGGTCACTACCAAGTCCAATTGATGATCGCTGTTAGCGAGAACCTGCAATACCCGCCTTACGTACGGCGCGCCGCTCGCTCCCGAAATGCCTACGATGTAACGTGCCATGTGGTCAACCGATCAGCAACTCGTCGAGAACGACGAAAATCGCGAACACGACGGCGATGATGCCGTTCATCGTGAAAAACGCCATATTCAGCTTCGATAGGTCGTCCTCCTTCACCAGCGAGTGCTCGTACGCGAATAGTGCCCCCACGACGACAATACCGAACGCAGCCAAAAACCCGCTCCCTCCTGACAAGACCGATAGAACTAGGAATACGAGGGTTACGAGGTGCAACGCCTTGGCTATGACCAGCGATCTCGTTATACCGAAGCGCGCCGGTACCGAGTGGAGCCCGTCCGCGCGGTCGAATTCGATATCGGCGATGGCGTACAAAACGTCGAAACCCGAAACCCAGAACAACGCCGCGACCCCTAGCAACACGAACTCCGCCGGCATGGTACCGGTCAACGCGATCGACACCGCTGGCGGAACGATCACGTAGACTGCGCCGATACCGAAATGCGCTAACCACGTAAATCGCTTCAAATAGGGGTACGTAAACGCCACGACAATCGGTATCGGTGATAGGAGCAAAGCTAACGGATCGAGCTGCCAAGCCGCGACCACGAATACCACCGCCGAGACCGCCATGTATCCGATCACTTCTGGTTTGCCGATGATTCCGGTCGCCAAAGCACGATCCGCGGTGCGCGGGTTGCGTAGATCGATCGCCGCGTCCACCAGTCGATTGGCGGCCATTGCAAAGGTCCGCAACGTTACCATCGCCACGATAACCCAACCGAACTGCACCCAATTCGGCCAACCTCCCGCCACCATGAACGCCGCCGCCACCGCGAACGGAAGAGCAAAGATCGAATGTTCGAACTTGATAGTGTCGAGGAATATCTGAAGACGACGGAGCGGGTTTAATCCCGCATTTGAACCGCCGCCGTGATTGGCGTCGATGCTCAACGAATGCCTAGTGAGAAGGGTGTGCGACTGTGCTTGCAACCGATTCTAACGGTTGAGCGAGCAGGGCGCGAAGTTGTCAGCGTTTTGTGACACCTCACACACCGTACGATTACATTTGTAGTATTATATGAACACTGACGCGTATTTGAACTTTACAAGTCTGGAGTGATGGTCTTGACGCCGCTTGTGCGAGCCACACTGTATGAAAACGATGAAAACGGACGCGAATCGATATGGACCTTTCCTCGCCGTTGGCGAGTTCGGTTCTTCGTCATCTTTTACGGTCTGGTGATCAGTACCACCTCATGGGGCATTCATGAAACAGTTGTTGCGGTCGGATCGAGTGGTCTAAACTAAGGCAGCTTCATAGTCGTCTACGTGCAGTCGATCGCTGGCTCGGTGGTAACATCGATGTTGATAATTGATTTGATGAGGAGCATCACGATGCTGTCGAACGCTATCGAAGATTGGTTGATCGAAAAAAGGCAGAAGAGGGATGAGACGCGGCAGGCTGAAATGGAGAGCGCTATCGAGAGTGCGCGTGTAGAGGCTGTCGAATATGGGAAACTTGTCGCCAACTGCGAAGCGAACGGAACCGAACCTCCGCCGCCGCCGTGGGGTGGTGCCGACAACTAGATGATTAGCATAAGTTGAAGTTACCATTCTTCGAATCGGTTCAGCCCCGAATCGCTCACTTCCGGCGCCCGAACTCACGCTCCAACGCCTCGCCTGTCAGCAGCAGCATCGTCGGTCTTCCGTGCGGACATGATTGTGGATGCTCGCACTCCTGCAACAACCGCACGATCTCTTCACAGCTCTCCAACGTCAAACTGTCCCCTGCCCTCACCGCCGCGTGACAGGCCATCGTAGCCAGCAACCTCTCCGACCACGGCATCGTATCAACGTTTGAACGTCGCTCATCAGTCTGCGACATGTCGTCTAACACTCGAACGAGTGCTGTCTCCGCGGCGTTGGCACTTCTGGCAGCCCGTTCCGCCAGGACCTGAGGCACCGCGCGAACCAACACTGATCCACCGCCGAATGGCTCGATCTCCCAGCCCGAATCCGCGAACCATTGCGCCCCCTCGCTGTAAACGACCTGACGTTGTGGTGTCAGATCAACCATCTGAGGTGAAAGCAAGGGCTGAGATTCACTCGCTTGACGTGCCCTTTTGGCGCGTATCTCTTCGAACTTCACGCGCTCGTGCGCCGCGTGTTGGTCGATAAGAAACACGCCGCTCGCATCCTCCGCCACGATGTAGGTCGATTGAGCTTGACCAAGCACCCGCAACAACGGCAGCACGTCGCGATGTCTCGCCGAACTGGGAGGTTGTGACGAGGAATGCTTTTGGGACTTGGACTGTTCGTTCGATTGCGATTTAGTTGTGGTGTTTGGGGTTTGATCCCCGTTCACGTTGATCTGCTGTTCTCCGGAACCGTTCGAAATCGGCACCTCGGTTGCGGGTTCGAAGCCTGAGCTTCGACGCATTGCGAACGCGCCTTCGAGAGATGTCGTCAATGAAGACTCGATCCGCGTGTCTGAAAACTGCCGAACCGCCGCCCGTTTGCCCAACGCGTCTTTAACCGTGTTCTCGACGACCGAGAAGATGAGCCCTTCACGCCGAAACCGGACCTCGGTCTTTTGTGGGTGTACGTTTACATCGACGTCCTCGAGCGGCGCGTTGACCTTTATCAAAGCCATCGGAAATCTTCGGTCGGGCAAAAATCCTTGGTATCCGCGTTCCACCGCGTAGGTGAGGCGATACGTCTGGACCAACCTACCATTGACCGCAATCGTGATGTGCGTTCGCCGCCCAAAATGCAGGTTCGGCATCGCGATTGCGCCACCAACGCTGAACGCGGCATCGAGATCGGCGTAGATGTTGACCAGTGCCGATGGATCTCTTACACGGTAGACCGCAGCCAATGCCGCCGCGTCGTCGAAATCACCGGGCGTGTTGACGCGCACCGCACCATCAACGGTCATGCGGAACTTGACATCGCTCCGGATTAATGCCAATTGAGAAACGAGCGTCGCCACCCTAGCCGCCTCGGCCGAAGGGCTGCTCAAGAACTTCAGGCGGGCTGGGACGTTTCGAAAGAGTTGGCGCACGGTCACCGATGTTCCGGACGGTGCGCCCGCCGCGAGGACTTGCGGATCGGAACCGAACGACACGTTACACTCGGCACCGCTCTCGGCCTCAACGTTCCGCGAGACCATCGTGACATCGGCCACAGCCGCGATCGAGGGCAACGCCTCGCCCCGGAATCCCAACGTCGGGATCGCTACTAGATCGCTAGATTCATCAACCTTGCTAGTCGCGAACCGCTCGAACGCCAACCCCAACTCGTCACTCGGAATCCCATGACCATCGTCAACAACGCGGATCAGATTTCTCCCACCACCCTCCAACTCAACATCGATTCGACTGGCACCGGCGTCGAGCGAGTTCTCGATCAACTCCTTGACCACCGACGCCGGTCGCTCAACAACCTCACCGGCTGCAACCCGGGACGCAAGAGCGTCTGGCATTACTTGGATTGGCATTATTGCTCGGGTGACCGCGATTTGGAGATTGTCAGCTTACGTTTGAATCTAGATTAATCTCCAAGTCGAAAATTCCGAGAACGCTATAGGTTTCGGATTCTCGGTGCCAAAATCCAAGTCAAAATGACGCTAACCAAAAGCACCGCACCGGCAACAGCGAACGACGTCTGCAAACTCGTCCGCTCGGCGAGTATTCCAAGTGGTATGGCCCCGATCGGTCTGAGCCCGAAATTCAACATGTAGATCCCCATCACCCGTCCGCGATGTTCCGCGTCTGTCTGCTCCAATATTAGGGCCGAGTTTAAGGCTCTTCGACCCGAATCGCCCAACCCCAAGGCCAACATCGCGACGATACCGATCAGAAAGACTGTGACGTAGGTCGAAACGAGTATCGCAACGGCCGACAAGGCCCCGGCGACCAACAGCACGACGCCGCGTTTCACGTTCTCGGTCAGTCCGGCGATGAACAACGAACCGATCAGAGCACCGACGCCGATGGTGCTCATCAATATCCCCAACTCCTTCGCGCCGCCTCCAAATACGAGATCGACCTGCGCAGGCATCAAACTGCGGAACGATTGAGAAGTCATCGTTGTCGCCAGCGTCAACAACAAAAGGACCAGAATCGTCTTGTTGCGAGCAGAGTACCGTATGCCGTCCAATACCGAGTTGAACACGTTCTCACGGCGCCGACCGGGCGCAGCGGCATCGGGACGCGCCACCCTCACTCTCGTCATCATCAGGAACGCAACGAACATCAGCGCGGACATCAGGAAATACGTCGCTTCCGGCCCGATCCACCAATACGCCAAGCCGCCTATTGCGGGTCCTGACAACGTCATCAGCGCCATGCCCGACGCGTTTAACGCCACCGCGTTCGTCAATTCTCCGTCCGGCACAAGTTGCGGGATGATCGCCTGGCGCGCCGGCATCATGAACGACCAGCACAGGCCTTGTGTAAGCGCCGCTCCGAACAGCACCCATATCGTCACGAACTTCATCACTATCGAAATCGCGACAAATAACGCCACCAAGCTGACGATCAGTTGCGCGTACTGAATCATCCGGCGTCGATTCCACCGGTCGGCGAGCGAACCTCCAAACAATCCGAAGATCAAGATCGGGGGTGCGAATCCCGCACCGACCAACGCGACCAAGAATGCGTCGTGCGTCAAATCCCATGCCAGCTGCCCGCGAGCCAGATGCTGCATATTGATGCCAGCCATCAGGAAAATCAGGCTGATCCAAAACTTGCGATAGTTGGGGTTGCCGAGCGAATGGAACGTCCGGTTTGCGTAGCTCCGGCCGTATCCTACTGCTCCACCAACTCCAATCGTCAAACTACAGCCGCCTTATGCGCGGTGTAAGAACCCACGTCAGAAGCACTGCCGCAGCCAGCACGCATCCCGCCACCGCGAAGGCCACTCGTATATCGGTCGCTTCCGCCAATATGCCCAGGGGTATCGCGCCGATCGGTGTCAATCCGAAGTTCAGCATGTAGATTCCCATGACCCTTCCTCGATGCTCCTCGTCCGCCTGCTCCATCAACATTGCCGCGTTCAAAGAACGCCGCCCTGCATCACCCAAACCGAGCACCATCATCGCGATCATCGCGATGAAGAATATGCTCACAAATGTCGAAACCAAGATCGCCGCCGCCGACAAACCAGTCGCCGCCAACAGCACGATGCCCCGCCGCATGTTATCCGTGAGTCCCGCGATAAACAACGACCCCAGTAATGCCCCGACACCGATCATGCTCATCAATATGCCCAGTTCGCGCGGGCCACCTCCGAAGATGATATCGACCTGCGCCGGCATCAGCGATCGGAACGACATCGAAGTCATCGTCGTCGCGAGCAGCAAAATGAACAAAATCAGAATCGTCCTATTGCGCGCCGAGTACTGCAACCCTTCCCAGACCTCCTTGAGCACTGCCTCTTGCCTCCGCTTGAGCGCCGCTGCTTCTCCGGTGATCTTGACACCAGCCATCATCACGAACGCGATCAACATCAGTCCGGTAATCAAGAAATAGGTGTTGGCAGGCCCTATCCAGGCATACGCCAATCCACCGAGGCCCGGTCCAGACAACGTCATCAACGCCATCCCAGAGGCGCTCAACGCGATCGCGTTCGTAATCTCGCTCTTGCTCACCAGCTGCGGGATTATCGACTGGCGAGCCGGCATCATAAACGACCAACAAACTCCTTGGGCAAAACCCGCAACCATCAGAAACCAGATCGATATCCAGTCCTGCCAGATCGCTACCCCCACAGTTCCAGCGACGATAGAAATCGCAAATTGGCTGTACTGGATCATCCTCTTTCGATCCCAGCGGTCCGCGAACGTCCCACCGAACACCGAGAAGATCAGAATCGGCGGTGCGAATGCCGAACCCACCAACGCAACCATGAAGGTGTCGTTGGTCAGGTCCCAAGCCAGCTGACCCCGCGCCAACATCTGCATGTTGACGCCGGCCATCAACACGATCAAACTGAACCAGAATCGCCGATACGCTGAATTTCCAAGAGATTGAAACGTCCGCCGCGCGACGCTTCGACCGCGAACTCGCATGCGGGTCGAAACTGCGTGGGGTCTTAGATGACGAACTGCAGACTTATCGGCTTTAGATGCCATGTAGAACTTCGCGGAACATCAGCGAAGTTTACACCAACCGCACAGGCGTCTTTTTCGACGGCATTCAAGGCTTGTGAACTCTTCCCATAGCCAAGAACGGCCGATAAGGGTCGCGCAAATCCACCAAATGAGCTGCCAAAGCTGGCCGCAGAATTCGAAAAACGCGTTCCGGGAAATCAAACGCTAATCGGTCAACCAACCGAGATTCCGAACAACCAGCTGGCGTAGTCGATCTTTACCGCAAATTCCTGACCGAAGTACTGAAAATTATGAACGCCACGCCCGCCGTGAATAGGGCTATCGACATACCGATGACCGTCTCGACAACTCCGACGTTGTCCACGAACCAACCGATTGGAAACGCGGCGATCGGGATCAATCCATAGGTCATCATCGACAAGCTGGTCATACGGGCCCGATATCGTGGATTGGCGTATTCAACGACCAACGCTTGACCCAATGCGAAACGAATAGATTCGCCAAATCCGACGCCCACAAACACGATCATACCAACCCAGTACCACGGCATCATCCCAATCATGAATATGGAAACCGCTGAGATTATCGGAGATGCAAGAATGACCCAACCGCGCCGTTGCCCCGAACGAAGGCTAGCTACGCCGACCGATGCGGCGATGCCACCAATACCTGCCATCGTCGCCAACCATCCGACCTCGCTAGGCACCGATCCGTAGAGTTCCTTCGCGAACACTGGAACCAACATGCGGAACGGCATGGACAGCATTGCGATTACGACAGATTGGATCAAGAGCGCCCGAACGAGACGGTTCCTAGCCGCGTATCGGATTCCCCGTTTGATGTTGACGAGTGGCGATTCCTTCGTCTTCGACTGATTCTGGTCGGGGTACATCTTTGGCAAAAAGGTGGTGAACGCCATCGCCAAGACCATCATTACCGTGACTACGAAATAGACGCCGTGCGGTTCAATCAGTTCATAAAGCACACCGCCTACAGCCGGAGCAGCGATGCTCATAAGCGTCATTGCGCCCGAGTTGAGTGCCATTGCGTTGCCGATCAGATTCTTCGGAACCAATTGAGACATCGCCGCCGTCCGAGCAGGGATCTGCAACGCGAATGTGCAACCCTGCATCGAGGATACGACTAATAAATGCCACCACTCGATCAAATCCGTCATGATCAACACACCGACCGACACGGCGAATATGGCGTTCGCCAATTGCGCCAACTGGATCAGCATTCGTCGCTCTACTCGATCACCCAACACGCCTCCCCACAACGACATGATCAGCAATCCGGGAGCCCAACCGATTGATACGAGCGCTGTCCTTTGGGCGTCCCCGGTTATCTCGTAAACCAAAATACCGCGCACCAGCATCAGCATGTTGAAACCGCCCATCGACAGGAACATGCTCATCCACATCAGTCGATAGTCGCGAATCCTCATCGACTCAAACGTCCGGGACGCCCAACTAACCTTGACCGCTGGGGTTGGTGCACTGCCAGCGGCGGGTGGTTCGATTGTCGCGGCTTTCGAAGGCGTTAGCCTAGTCGTTCCGTCGGTGGAATCCGTGGTGGCCAACTGATTTCGCTTTAGAGATTCGTGCCGAGACAAAAGGTGCGGCAGATGAAATTCAGTATATTCCACCGCACTTAGAATCGAACTAAACAACCGTGCAATTCTTCCGAGGTTACGAATGTCATTAAGCTCTTTGCCTGAGCCCACCATTTCCGATGTTTATGACGCCCGCCGCGCCATCGCGGCCCACGTTCACCGCACTCCATTGCGACGCGTACCGGGACTATGTGAAGCGCTAGACGCCGACGTCTGGGTCAAACACGAGAACTTGCAGATGCTCGGCGCATTCAAAATCCGCGGTGGGATCAATCTGGTCTCGAGAACTTCGGAGGGAGAACGCGCGCGCGGATTCGTGACTGCGAGCACCGGCAACCACGGCCAATCGATCGCCTTCGCCTCCCAGCAATTCGGTGCCAAGTGCACCATCGTTGTCCCAGAAGGCGCGAATCCTGTAAAGATGGCTTCGATGCGGAGCTTGGGCGCTATCGTCGTCGAACATGGCCCCACCTTCGATCAAGCTAAAGCCCACTCTGAAAACTTGGCGCGCGAAGAAGGGATGAGATACGTCCACCCGGCCAACGAACCGATGCTCGTCGCCGGGGTTGGCACTTACACCCTCGAGATCCACGAAGACTTGAGTGACATCGACTACATCGTGGTCCCGGTCGGTGCGGGCAGCGGCGCTTGCGGCGCCAGCGTCGTTACCAAAACCTTGTCCCCCAACACCAAAGTCGTCGGCGTCCAAGCCGAAGCCGCTCCCTCGGTCTATCTGTCGTGGAAAAAGATGCAAGGGTCGACCGTCGACGCCAAAATGGAGACTCTCGCAGAGGGTCTCGCCACTGGCTCGGCGTACGACTACCCAGTCGGGATGCTGCGAAAATACCTCCACGACTTCTTGTTAGTTACCGAAGAAGCGATCCAACGAGCCATCGTCACATTGATCGCCACAACGCGCACCCTGGTCGAACACGCAGGCGCTACGTCGCTAGCCGGCGCAGAATCGATTCGCGATCAAATCAAAGGCAAACGAGTAGTCCTGATTGCCAGCGGCGCAAACATCACGGTCAATCAGTTGAAGTCGGTCATTGCCGACTAACAATCCGTGGAAATTATCCCTCGGGGTTGATCCCCGCGATATCCTCGTCGATCTTCTTTAGCCGCAAGTAGTCTTCGCGGTAAAGACAGTAGGCACGCTCGACATATAGTTGCGCCAACTCGGACGCTCGTTGTGACGTCGACGTTGCGGCCGCGACGATTTTTGCGACTTCACGATTTGCAGGCAAATAGCGACCGATCGCTCGTATCGTCGCCTCCGTCTCATTGGCCATCGAACGGTCACCACTTTCAACTGAGTAGCGCATGCGACCCAACTGCTGCGACAACTCCGTCAGAAGATCAGCTTCATCCATCTCGCCGTACATCAAGTCGTAGTCATCTTCGTCGTATTTCTGACTGCCGCCGAGAGCGTCTTCGATCACTGCATCCAAATCGTCGTCTTCACCATGCGCCTCGGTATAGAGCCGTCCGTATTCGGCGCTGGCCTCGTTGACACGTTCCA
Organism: Dehalococcoidia bacterium; assembly: GCA_963664695.1. Taxonomy (GTDB): domain Bacteria; phylum Chloroflexota; class Dehalococcoidia; order Lucifugimonadales; family Lucifugimonadaceae; genus Bin127. The sequence goes on along the minus strand of OY761543.1, from coordinate 2,502,123 downwards.
TCATGTCGAAAGCATCTGAGAAGTTCAATGTCCCAGCGAAGACGAGGTCATCCCCACGGATTTCGGCGACACGCTCGGCCTCCGCAACGCTGTCGAATGGTTCCGGCGCTGGAGGAAACGCGAACGACGATATGACGTTGGCGGACATCTCGGCGACCTGACCTGCGAGAAATGGCGGCATGTACTTGCCGATATCCAGCGGAACCGGCAGTATCACGACGTACGTCACACCGATCGCATCTTGGTCGTTGGAGTCGCGGAAATAGACAAGCGCGTGGCCGCTCGGTTGGTCGGCATCGCCTCTTTCGAATTCGAGTTGCATCAGATTGAAGCTCTATAGATTTTTCGCGCTCTGCTCGAAACCGCGCAGCGGGCTACATGCTGCCACGGATCACCGATATGAGAGAATGTTAACCGCACAGCAACATATCGATTCTACGCTGTCACTCCCGTTTTGTCTGTCCAAACCGAATCGAACTACGAGTGTACAAACGAATAGTCAGGCCATTGATTTTCTCGTTGGACGAGGAACAAAGTCACGCGCTATCCGAATACGCGCTCCACGTTCCGTACTTGTGGAAGACCTTTGGATTCCGATCGATGATCGGTGACCCAAGCCTGGCCACACGTGTCGCCGGGGTCGAAATGCCATCGCCCATCGGGCTCGCTGCGGGATACGACAAAAACTGTCGGGTGCTGAAATCCTTGCTCGACCTTGGTTTCGGATTTGTTAGCGGTGGCACGGTTACGCTGGCTGAACGATCAGGCAATCCGCCGCGCCGAATGGTGCGCCTTCCCGAAAGTGCAGCGATTCTCAATTCGCTCGGATTTCCGGGCGATGGATTGGCGCGCGTCCGACCCAGGATCGCCCGTCTGGGCGCCCATCGTAATCGTTCGTTCGTCAGCATCTCCGGATCTTTAGAAGACGAGATCGCAGAATGCTTCCGGCGACTCGCGCCATTGGTTGCCGGTATAGAACTCAACATATCTAGCCCCAACACCGTTGGCCTGCGAGTGTTCCACGACCCGGCGAGACTTCGCAATTTGGTCGAGCAACTTCGCAAGATTCATGCCTCGCACACCCCATTGCTTGTAAAACTACCGCCTTGGTCAACTGAAGCTGATGAACGCCGCGCAGCGTTAGCACTCGCAGAGACCGCAGTCAATGCTGGCGCTGATGGCCTCGTGGTTGCGAACACAATTCCCGTTGAGGATTCGCGACTCAAGGTCGGCAAAGGTGGACTCAGCGGATCACCTCTTCTCGACAACACCGAACGCATGACCGCTGAAGCGGCGGCGCTTGTTGGCAAACACGTAAGCATCGTCTCTTGCGGAGGCATATCGAATGCCGAACATGTATGGCGAATGTTCGCCGCTGGTGCGTCTGCGATTCAGCTCTACACCGCGATGATTTACGAAGGGCCCGCGCTCCCGGCGCGCCTGAACCGCGGAATTCTCGAACTCATGGACCGTGGGTCGATTCGATCCCTTGCCGAAATTAACGGACCGCCGCCCTACTGATCACCGATCACCTTTATCGACCTGCCACCATCTCCAAGATCTCCTCGCGGTACGGCATTGCGGACTGGGTACCAGGTCGGGAAACGCAAAGTGCTCCGGCTGCCATTGCTAACTGAATCGCGTTTTCCAGATCGTTTCTTTCACAGAGCGCTCGCCCTAGTACTCCGGCGAATGCATCTCCCGCCGCAACGGTAGCCACTGCGTCTACGGGGAACGGAGGAAAGTGTCCACGCAACTCGTCGGAAGCTACGTAAACGCCATCGCCAGCCATCGTGACGATGACGCAACGACAACCGTATCGTTCGCGAATGAGATCCGTCGCGCGTTCCGCGGAGGTCACGTCGTTGATCGGAATTCCTGCCAATGCTTCCGCCTCAAGCGCGTTTGGCGTGATGATGTCCGCATGTTCGTAAAACCCGGCTGGCACGTCGTCACTCGGTATTGCCGGAGCCGGATCCAACACGACCGGCACATTCAACTCGCGGGCCGCACGCATCACCTCTAAACTGCACGTCAGCGGAATCTCTTGTTGAACTAGCAGCACGCCCGCATCCGTCAGCGCATCCTTCGCCTTCCGAGATTCGATCGGACCACACTTGCCATTTCCTCCATAGATTGCGTGGACGTAGTTTTCGCCGCTCGGATCGATGAAAATGATCGCTACTCCGGTTTCTATCTCTGGGTCGTTCGTCACGCCGCTCATGTCGACGCCTTGATCGGTCATGAACTCGCTTAACTCCCTACCAAATCCATCGTCGCCTACGCGTCCGATCATCTTTACGTCGCCTTTGCTGCCCGAGAATCGTGCAGCAGCAACCGCTTGATTTCCGGCTTTCCCGCCGCCGGACGTATACAGGCGATCACAGACGAAGGTCTCTCCGGCACGCGCCATGCGTTCGGTCTCGACGATCAAGTCCATGTTGATCGCGCCCACTAACAACGTGTTCTTCGAGTTACCGGCTTGTATGCTTTTATCGGTCATGTTCTCGGATATCGGCATTGGAGATTGGGTCTTGGTGATCGTGCGTTATGCACACGGCATCTCGGCCATCGCATGGGTCGGAGGAAGCATTTTCCACGCTTTGATCCTGCGCCCTCTGACGGTCGCAGAGCCGACAAAGATGGCGACCGCAATGTCTCTGATTTCACCGGCGTACCGCGAAATCATCGAGATCGCGGTAGTGACGCTAATCGTTTCGGGCCTCATCCTGATGTTCTCACGCATCGAGGGTAGTGAGGCGACCGTTGCATGGGCGATCGTGCTCGGCGTCAAGATAACGTTTGCGATCTGGATGTTCTACATCGTTTGGCGACGTCGACGAATGCCAGCGCGCGCTTCACTCGAAGAAGGCATCGCCTCTAAACTGCTTGGTTACAATGCGGTTCTGGCACTAGGATTGATCGTGTTTCTGTTGGCCAACGTTTTGCGCGAACTCGTCGAAGCCTCTTTGAGATGAGTGATTCTTACAGCTTCTGGAACTTGCGCACGCGTTGACCCATTTCGGGTGTTCCGATCTCCGCGACGTAGATGCTACCTCCGGAATCGGTCCAGATGCCATGCGCGGCTCCTAGGATCTTGGCATCGTCATCACCGCGCCATCGCGTGACCAGATCGCCGTCGAGGGTCCAGATTGAGACGCCTCGGTTCCCGCCCTGCTCAGCGACATAGGCTAAACCGTCCCGGAAGTGGATGTCGCCTGGCGCGGACACGTCGGTCCATTCAGTGATGTAGTTTCCGTCACCGTCGAAGATTTGAACCCGATTGTTTTCTCGGTCGCAACCGTAAACGCGACCGTTTTCATCGACGCCAACGTTGTGAACTAGTGCGAATTCGCCGGGTCCATCGCCTGGAATTCCCCAATTCATCTCAAATTCGCCGTCGGCTGAGAAGCGATGGATCCGGCGGTTCCCGTAGCCGTCGGAGACGTAGACCTTGCCGCTGGGACCGATCGCGATGCCCGTGGGCGAGTTGAAGGGTTCGCCGTGCCGCCCATCCCAAGTGTTGGTCACGGCCGCCCAGTCTCGATTGCCGAGTTCCATGAGTATGTCGCCGGACTGGTTGTGTTTGGTGACGATGTGGCGCTGCTTTTCCGACAGCCAGATGTTGTCGTCAGAATCGATGAAAATTCCGTGCGGTTCGCGGAAGAAGAACTCTGGTGCGATGCCCAATGTGAGTCCGTATCCCCAACTTCCGACTAACTCGCCGTCGGTGGTCCACCATGAGACTGGGTGCTGTTCGCGGGCGAAGACCCATACGCGGTCTTTTGAGTCGACTGCGACATCCGAGGCCATGCCGAATTTCCAGCTTTCGGGCATCTTTTTTGGCCACTCTGGCACTACTTCATACCTGAAATCTCCATCGCCAACGATAGTCATGACATTGCTCCCCGCCCGCAGGCGTCAAGTTCGATTGCATTGTGATGCATGTTACGGCATCTATGTTTGCGGTGCGCAACTCTTATGGTGCCGACAATGCGTAGGACTCGAACGACACTTGGCTCGTTTATCCGCCGATCACTTCGGACTCGATCTCGGTCCAACATGATTGAATTCTGTCTGGATGGAACATGTCTGAACCGTCGAATCCGTCGAGATCATCGCTTTCATAGGAATTTTCGCCGAAATCGCCACAATCTTCGAGGCTGCTGAATTCGCCTTTCACATAAACGGGAACTGCGTCAAAATCGCCGTCGTACGAGAAATTTTCTTCGCTCGGAAACAGAGCCGCGTCTCTAGTTAAATCGCTGCCCTTGATCCTCAAAATTCCCTCATAATGCGTCTTGTCGGCGTAAACCGGTTCAAGGTAGGACGACGAATCTTCAAGCCAAACTACGGTTCGGTCTCGTTCGGGTGGATCGTACTCGACGGTTTCTTGAGGAACATCACACAACATCAACGCGTCGTGCCGATCAGAATAAACGAGCAAAGTTGTCGCATCGTCCGAAGAGCCAGCTTGTGAATCCGATCCAACTGACCGGCAACCGTCGGCGCGATCGACGACGAGGTTGCCGAACACAACTGCACCTAATATGAGCGCACCTAGAACCGCGAAGGAGATTATCGGTGTCCACAACACCTTCGCCCCGGACTTTCGAACTCGTCCTTCCGACATTGCTCTTCTCCAGCTGAGTGTTTATTGAAAACGATAAGCAGATGAGTGCTGCGCCAAGAATACCATCGTATTCTCAGAAGTGGCGAAGTCCCATGCATCAACGAAACCCAGACACCACCAAACGCCTGATCATCCTAGCCATCGATGATGCGTGGAGACGATTGCGCTCGTCGTTCAACGAACTTCGGAGCGAAGATGCCTCAACTCCCGGTGCATGCGGTGATTGGTCGGTGAACGAGATTCTTTGGCACATCAGCGCCTGGGAACGTCTATTGATGACCGCGCTTAAGACGCCCGACGACGGTTACGACTTCCCCGAACCGGATGTCGACGAATTTAATGCGAAAGTTGTTTCGGAAATGCTTGGAAGGTCGCCGCGACAAATCATCGAGCGACTCGAATCCACTCACCGTCGCCTTCGCGATGCCCTCGCCAATGCGCCAACCAGTCACTTCCGTCAAGATCACCCGAGACGTCAGTTGATCGACGAATGGACGTTCCTCCACTATGAGGAACATGCGGCGCAGATTGCGGGATGGCGAGCTGAACGAGTGCAGTGATGAATTGCCCTAACACCTTTTAATCCCTGTTGGGCATCAAGGGAGAGGGACTTACGCGGGCGCCCATTTCCGCAGGCTAGTTACTTCACGCGGCGGGTTGAGGTTTGATCCGGTGTTTGTGTATGACACTTCCGCGATGTAGACCGCGCCCGACGAGTCGGTTGCGATGCCATGGGACGCGATGAACTGGTCGTGGCCTTCGCCAGCCAGGCCTGCGCCGAAAGAGTCGACTTCGTTTAGGTCGGTGTCGAGAACGACGACGCGTTGGCCGAGGTTGCGTACGCCTGCCTGGACCGGCGGTGCTCCGGCTTCGGCTACGTATATTCTGTCGTCATCGTCCCGTCCATTGGCGACAGCGATTGGCCGATGCATGTGCTTCTGCCCCAGGTAATCGCCGTCAAGGTTGAAGATTTGGATGCGGAAGTTTTCACGGTCTGCCACGACGATTTTGTCGCCGCCTAGCAAGCAGATGTTGTGGGGGAGGCTGAACTGGCCGTCAAGTGCGCCCGGCGAACCCCACGATTTGATGTGGTTGCCGTCGGAATCGTACTTGTGGACCCTCGAGTTCCCGTAGCCGTCGGTGATGAATATGTCTCGAGACTCCGGGTGCACGACGATATCGGTCGGTCTATTGAAGGGGTCTCCCTCCTGCCACGCCGCAGGTTTTCCGCGTTCACCCAATCGGAAGATTACCTCCCCCGACGGTGTTCGTTTCTCGACGACATGGTCATCGTCATCGGCGAGGTACAGATTGTCGTCGCCGTCGATGAAGATGCCGTGGGGACGGTTGAATTCGCCGGACCCCCACGTCTCAAGGAAGTTGCCATCGGCATCGAAGATCATCATTGGCCAGTTTCCGCGGTTGAAGATGTAGACGCGGTCCTGGGAATCGACGGCGACCGAAGTCGCTTCTTTGAACGACATCGGATGGGGGAGTTTTGCCCAGTATGGGATGGGTAGGTAAGGCATAACTGAGTGGGTGCTCCTTGGCTTTTAGGGCGTCAGATTCGTTGTTGTGGGGGCGGGAGCCGGCCGGTACGGTAATCGGTTTAGGTCAACTCTCGGTGCGGGCGTCGACAGTCTGCTTGTCGTCGGCACTTTTTTTGGCATCTTCCTCTCGTTTTTTGAAATCAAGATACCAGTTGTACCGACGATCGGATTTTGGATGGATTTTGGACTGTTTTTCCTTCGTCATATCAGGTCGGGTCCCCCTGGTCGACGGGCAGACAGCTGCATCGTATTGTTTCACCAACTTGCTCTGGCCGCATCTTTTGGTATTGCCTTAGCTTACAAGCAACGCTCATAGCCTGGATGAGAACGACAAAGTCACCGATGTCATTCGACGCGTACCACCGAGACCAAGCGCGGTGCACTTCCTTTTCAGGGAAGGCGGAGCGGACTTCGTTGAACGCCGTAATCCCTGCTTCGTTGAACGCATGAGTTTCCTTGAAATCTTGGCAATCGAATAGTATCCCGTGAGCGTTGCCCACTACTCTCCTGAAGACTGCACGTTTCAGTCGCAAGTTTTCTAGATTATGTTGAAGCCAAACGGCACCGAAACCAACTGCTGCTAATGTAACGGTCGACGCGCCGATGCCGGCTGCGGCTAACCAATCCGATGTGTTCATTCGGCCATTCGCTCTGAAACGTATCTGTCAATTTCGAGACTGTTTCACCAGTCCCGAAAGGACATGATACTACGCATGTTGCGTAACACCGGAGTGAATGGCGAAAATCACGCACCGTTGACCGGCTGCCACTTCCGAAGGCTGACGATCTCGCCTCTTGGAGGTTCGTCCATTCCGCAGTTCTCGGGGCTGGAGTAGTAGTTGGTGTAGGCGACTTCGGCGACGTAGACGTTGCCTTGGGAATCGGTGGAGATGCCGTGGGGCGCGGTGAATTGGTCTACACCCATGCCGGGTTGGGGGTTGCCCAATCGCTCGATCAATTGACCGTCGGCGGTGAGGATGGAGACGCGTGCGCCAAGGTCGGGGACGCCTCGCTGAACCGCCGGCTGGATCATATCGCCGATGTAGATCTTGTCATCGCCATTTTTGCCCTGGGTGACGGACATCGGGTGGTGGATGTGCCACTGGTCGACGTATTCCCCGTCGAGGGTGAAGATTTGGACGCGGAAGTTCTCGCGGTCGGCGACGATGACTTGGTCGTTTCCGAGCATGGAGATGTTGTGGGGCAGGCTGAACTGGCCGTCGTAGGTGCCGGGTTCGCCCCAGGAGAGCATGTGCTTGCCGTCGGGGTCGAATCGGTGAACACGGGAGTTGCCGTAGCCGTCGGAGACGAATAGTTCGCCGGTGTCGGGCTGAATGGCGATGTCGGTTGGTCGGTTGAAGTAACCTCCGCCCTGCCACTCGCATGGTTCTCCCTGGACGCCGATGGTCATCTGTTCGACGCCTTCTTGGTCGAACTTCCGGACGTAGTGACCGTCATCATCTACCACGTAGATGTTGTCATCGCCGTCGATTTCGATGCCGTGGGGGCGGGTGACGGTGTCGTGGAGCATCGTCCGAAGGAGGTCGCCGTCGGGGCTGAAAACGCACACGGGGTCGGTTCCTCGGTTGAAGACGTAGACGTTGTCCTGCGAGTCGACGGCAACCGAGGTCGCGTCGCCGTAGAAAGAGACGCCCATGGGCAGCTTGGGCCAACCGGGGACTGGCTCCCACTTGAGTTCGGCGGGATTGGAGATTGAGGTTGAGGATGGCATGATTTTGTGGGCTCCTTGGTCGCCCGTCGATTTGCGCGATTGGTGACTAGGATACGTCATCGCGGCGACGTGAGTTGATGCGTTCGAGGGTTAAGAAAATGTGCCGAACGCGCCGCGCAAGGCCCGATCGAAAGTCATGACTTCTCGCACCACGCGCCGACGACACGATGCCAAGTGGCAAAGGTCCCGAACGCTCAAAGAGGGGTGCTGTTCGCGAAGTTTCGACGCAAGGCTCACATCTTCCATTTCTAAAGGCCAAACTTCTGCCACAGTCCGAGACACTAACGCCATCGCGTCGGCCAGAGTTTGGGATCTGCCCACTGGGTGGTATGCGTGAAGCAACTCTTGGAGGACTTCAGCAGAGGTGAACAACTCGACCCGGTCGTTGCGGGCGTCGATTAGCAACTCGATTGCGATGTCGCGATGCGGGTGGGGTCGTCCGACTGCATAGATGAAAACATCAGCGTCGACGAACATCAAACGTCAGGCAGTCCACGGCTACGCGATTCGTTAATAACCTTCAAATGCTCCTCCCAATCCGGTTCACGCCCAGGGCCGGCCCTTTCGTCACAACGCTTGAAGAATTCCCGCATCTCCTCTTCTGAATTGAACTTCTGGTCCTTCTGTGACCGTTCCAAGCGCTCATGTGCCGCCGCGCGGAGCCAAGCGCTCAAAGACATCCCTTCGCGCCGCGCCTGATGCACGAAAATATATTTATCCGTATCTGGCATCATCATCTGAACCTTGGCCATGACTCATGCCCCATCAATATTGTGTACCTTCGTTGTGTATGTGTAAGTTCATTACACAACATCATTCCTTGGCTCGGTCGTTAGTCGCGGGCGTCTCTGAGCCATGCAGCCCATTGGTCGGGCAGCCATTGGACCATATTGATACCGGATTCGACGTCTTCGGTGAGGAGCTTGCCCGCGGCGTGCGTGGCTTCACGGACGCGGTCTTCGGCGGCACGCACCTCGGGATGGTTCGGATAGCCCGGAAAACCCATCGACTGCGCCAAGTCGTTGGAGCCGAAGGCGATTAGATCGATGCCTCCGACTTTCAGGATGTCATCGATAGTCTCGACCGCGTTCGCCGTCTCGATCTGCGCCGCAACTGTGACCTGCTCATTGAAACCCGCCATGTAGTCCGGCGATTCGTGCCCCGCCATTCCGTACTCCCGTCCCCTTGAGGTGCCGAAGCTCCGCTCTCCTTCGGGACCGAAACGTGCCGCATTCGCGATCCGTTCTGCCTGCTCCGGGTTATCTACATGGGGGCACAAGATACCCATGAGACCGCGGTCAAACGCCCGCAGAATGGTGTCGGTTTCGGTGTTTGGGATGCGGGCGGTGCATGTCATACCGTGGATTTCGCCGGCTCGGCACATATCTTCGACGTCGTTCCAATCGAAGACGCCGTGTTCCATGTCCAGATGCAACACATCGAAACCGGCGTAACCTGCCATTTCGGCAAGAGCTGGCGCTGGGAAGGTGAAGGTTATGCCGTAAACCTTCGATCTATTGTTTATCGCCGCTCTGATCTTGCTAGTGCGCATAGTACATTGACCCCATTTTTCGGTTGATGGTTCTTCGTGAGTTACCAAAGTTTACACGGCTATTTCACCCGAATCCTCCGCTGTCCACCGCCCAGCTAAAAGGCTACGTCACTCACGGCGAATTGTCCTTTGATCGACCAGATACCCCGCGTTACCCGCAATCACTTAAACCGCCCGTTAAGTCCACTTCCTGGGCATCTACGGCCTCAATTGCCGCGTTGATCCCCAAACTCCTGCCAACTCGCCAAACCGTCGCCGTCGAAATCCACTAGAAGAGCGGGATAATGCCTTGACGTGCCGAAATCCCAATGATCGTCCCGTCCCGTCGACGGATCGAAATCACCATCGGCATTGTCAATGTCTACGTTCCACGCTCGGTAGATGCCCGTGTAGCCGACAGGCCTTTGCATCTGGACAGTAGTCACACCTTTGGCTCCAGAAGTAGGTCCCCGGCCGAAGCCATGTTGCTGGCGCGTGCTCTGAGTGTTCCAGTAACTATCGATTACCCTTCCTTCCGTATATTGACGGCCAACCAATCCTCCAATCAAATTGTCGTCGCCACGACTGTCTGTCACTCTGCCAACGGCGTAGCTAGTCACTATCAAGGCACCCTCCGAGTTACCTCCACTCAATCCACCAACTGCACGTTCGCCTGACACATGGCCAGCCGCGTACGAGGCGAAGATTGTCCCGGTATTCCACGCTGTTAGGCCTCCAACAAGTTCTGATCCAATCACATCTCCGGAGGCGTAGCTGTATTTGATCCCTCCGTGATTGACCCCGACTAGCCCGCCTAGCTGCTCGGTACCGCTCACCCGCGCGACGCTGTAACTGCTGGTGATTGATCCGCGACTATGATTTAATCCCACCAACCCGCCGATGTCATTGTCGTAATCACCGGTACTGCCAGATACTGTTCCTGCAGAATAACTCCCTATGATCTCACCATAATTCCGCCCAGCTAAACCTCCAAGCAATTCTATTGCTGTCACAATTCCGTTGAAGTAGCTCCCGACAACCTTTCCGGAACGTCCGTTAAACCCGAGCAACCCTCCGACGTTACTTTGCCCCGAAACATTGCCCGTCGCGTAACTATTCGCAACTCGTCCATCGTTAATCCCTACCAGACCGCCGGTATTTTCGACACCCGACACCGACACATTGGCGGAGCTATTCACGATCTCACCGAGATTTTCCTCCCCGAGATTGCTGCCGGCTAAACCGCCGACCTCTGAATTGCCTGATACCTTCCCGCTAACGTAGGCGGCACGGATTTCGCCCTCGGCTGTACCCACTAGTCCACCGACGGATTCATGGCCCGAAACGTCCACGTCAAGTAATCGCACGTTGCTTATCTCGCTCGATGAACCTGCCTTGCCGAACAACCCGGTTGAACCTGTATCACCGAGACCTTCGCGACGGATGTACAAGTTGCTGATCGCGTAACCGTTGCCGTTGAAATCGGCTCTGAATCTCTTTTCAGCGATCCCGATGGGCAGCCAACCCACACCTTCCGTCCACTTGCTATTCACGGTGCCGGACGCATAACTGCGGCGATCCATGAAGTCGAGATCATTAATCAACTCATATCCGTCACATTTGCCGTTAGGACAGCCCATGCCGAACATCGCCCTGGGAAACGCGGATCGATAAGACGCTAGGTTTAGCTCCACTCTCGCGTTTCCTCCGCCATCAAGATCGTGCCGCATAACATCCAGTTGCTCCAGATACCGGACCTCGATCAGACCGTCGTCATCAGCGTCATAGTCGTTGAATGGTATCCGTGTAGGCGTAGGGGTAGGCGTTTCTGTCGGTGTTGCCGTAGGCGTAGGTGTAGGTGTGATCGTAGGGGTGGCCGTCGGCGTGGGCGTGTTAGTCGGAGTCGGCGTGTGCGTCGCGGTGGCGGTATGCGTCGGCGTGTATGTGGCCGTCGCTGTAGGCGTATCCGTCGGGGTCGCCGTCGGAGTGAGCGTCGGCGTATTGGTGGCCGTGGGCGTCGGCGTGAATGTGGGAGTGGCGGTCGGCGTTGGAGTGGGCGGCGGTGTCGGTGTGAACGTAGGGGTCGCGGTCGGTGTTGGCGTGGATGTTGGCGTAGGAGTTAACGTGGGAGTAACGGTCGGCGTTGGAGTGGGCGGCGGTGTCGGTGTGAACGTAGGGGTCGCGGTCGGCGTTGGCGTCGGAGTCGGGGTCTCTGTAGGGGTCGCCGTGGGTGTTGGCGTAGGTGGTCCAGAAACGCAGGCAGAAGCAAAAACTGCCGCTAGTGCGATTGACAATACCAAGCTAGCCAAAACAGCCGTAATCGGCCACCTGATAGGTACAAAGTCAGACACAATCACCCCATTTTAGGCTGTTGATCGCCAGGGCATCCCGTAACCGTCTATGGCACATGCTGACGTTGATCTCCGAACTCCTGCCAGCTCGCCACGCCGTCTCCGTCGAAATCTAATTGCAGAGCCGGATACTGACCATCCGTGCCGAAATCCCAAAAATCATCGCGCCCGGTCGACGGGTCGAAATCGCCGTCAAGATTATCCACATCCAAATTCCACCCGCTGTAGATATTCGAGTAGCTAGTAGGCTTTTGCATCTGCGCCGTAGTCGCGCCTCTGGCTCCTAAAGCAGCGCCCCGACCGAAGCCTGGTTGCTGCATCGTGCTATGAGTGTTCCAGTAACTGTCGATGACCGTTCCTCCCTGATGATTGCTGCCAACCAATCCTCCGAGCGCATCACCACCTTCACGATTTTCTGTCAATCTGCCAACGGCGTAACTGGTCACTATCACGCCGCCCTCAAAGTTAACTCCCAACAATCCACCTACGACATCTTCGCCAGACACGTCGCCAGCCGCATACGAGGCGATGATTGTCCCGTTGTTACCTCCGACTAGACCGCCTACCCTGTGGCGACCTATCACTTGGGAATTGCTGTAACTGCTGGTGATTGAACCCCGATTTGAACCCGCCAACCCGCCTGCTTGAGTTTCCGCCAACCTGCCTGCTGGCTGGGTGGCCCCATCGCGCCTGCCGAACACTGTTCCTGCAGAATAACTCCCAATTATCTGGCCGTCACTGCGCCCGACCAATCCGCCCAAGCGTTGCGTTCCTGTCATGCTACCGGTGAAGTGACTTCCGACAATAACTCCGGAATCGCTGCTATACCCTAGCAACCCACCGACGTTTGAATCTCCTGTAACCTTTCCGGTCGCAGAACTGCCCGAAACTTGCCCATTGCTCACCCCCACCAGACCTCCAATTTCGTTGGCTCCCGACACCTGCACATCCGCAGAGCTATCCACGATCTCTCCGAGATTGATACCGGCTAAACCGCCGGTATCCGACTTCCCTGACACGTTGCCGCTAACAACGACGCCGTCGATTTTCCCGCTATTCGATCCGACCAATCCCCCAACTGCAACTACCCCCAACACTTGCACATCAAGCAAACGCACATTGCTAATCTCGCTTTCATCTGTAGTTCGACCGAACAAACCCGTAGAGTCCGTTGCGTTGAGACCAATGGGATCCGTTTTGGAGTCACCAGGGCGACTGATGTACAAGTTGCTGATCGCGTAACCGTTGCCATTGAATTTTGCGCTGAATCTCCGTTCACCAAGCCCGATGGGCAGCCAACCCACACCATCTGTCCATTTGCTATTCACCGTTCCGGAAGCATAGCTATTAAGATCCCTGAAGTCCAGATCTCTCATCAATTCATAGCCCTCACATTTGCCGTCAGGACAGCCCATCCCAAACGCAGGCCAGGGAAACGCGGATCGATGATGCTTAACTCTCGACAGGTTTTTCGGCATCCCCGTGCCGACCGGATCGTGCTGTATAGCATCCAGCTGCTCTAGATACCTGATCTCGATCAAACCGTCGTCGTCAACGTCATAGTCGATCATCGGCGTCGGAGTGGGGGTAAGCGTCGGAGTGGGAGTGAACGTAGGTGTGGCCGTCGGGGTCGGCGTATGGGTGGCCGTGGCGGTATGAGTTGGCGTGAACGTGGCCGTCGGCGTAGGAGTATCCGTTGACGTAGGAGTGGCGGTTGGCGTCGGCGTGTGAGTGAACGTAGGTGTGATTGTCGGGGTCGGCGTATGGGTAGCCGTGGCGGTATGAGTTGGCGTGAACGTGGCCGTCGGCGTAGGAGTATCCGTTGACGTCGGGGGCGGGGTGAACGTTGGACTGGCGATCGGCGCAGCCGTAGGGACCAGAGTCGCGGTCGGAGTAAAGGTCGGACTTGGTTCCGGTGTCGGCGTGGGAGGAACGGTGGGCGAAGCAGTCGCCGTTACGGTAACCGCAGGTGTAGGGTCATCCGAAGTGCAAGCCGAAACAAAAGCCGCCGTCAATGCAAGCAACGCCGTCACGCTGGCAAGGACAGTCGTCGCATACCGCTTGACGATTAGAAGCGTAAACACAATCAGTTCATCCTAGAGTATCGACCCTAGTCGCGCCGATAAATCTCGGTTCAATCCCAACTGCGCGCTAGACTCGAACCCGCGCGGTCAACCACCGTCACTAGTCGCGTATCCTTATCTCACACTTCTCATCCGCTTCACCGAGCCATGCATTGAATCTCCTGTCCCTAGCCGCGAGGCCGATCCACGCCACCCGGCGCATCTACCGCGGCTATGTTGCGGCGTTGCTGGTGTTTTTGTCGACTGGCTTGTCGATCGGGATGACGCAGTATTCGTTTGGTGAGTTTGCGGGGCCGTTACAGGCGCGCTACGGGTGGAATCAGACAGAGTTAAATCTTTCGTTGACGTTTGCGTTTATCTCGGGGATATTGGCTCCGGTGATCGGGTATTGGACTGACCGGTTCGGAGTTCGACCGGTGATGTTTGTGTCGTTGGTATTGATCGCAGCCGGGTTTTTGTTGCGGCCGTTGATAACGGAGTTATGGCACTGGTATACGTTGTCGGCGCTGGTGTACGCCGGTTTTCCCGGGGCGACGGTTTTGCCTGCGGGGAAGATGGTCGGGTTGTGGTTTCCCCATTCGATGGGACGCATGACCGGCGTCGTCGTTTCCGGCAACAACTTCGGCGGCATGACCATGCCCCCACTCGCCGCGACCATCATCGCTCTGTTCAGTTGGGAATTGGCGTACATAACCTTCGCCGTCATCATGGTCGGCCTCGCCATTGCCGTTATGATCTTCATGCGCGAGAAACCCCGTGACGTCGAAGTAGAGATGCGCAGGACCCACCGCCCGCGGCCGTCTACGAGCGCCGCCGCGGCCCGTGCCGGAATGTCCGTCAAACAAGCCGTCAAGACATGGGCTTTTTGGCTCACTCTCGTCGGACTCGTAGCGGCAACTTTCACCTACCAAGGCGTATTGACTCAGCTCCGGCAACACTTTGGCGAGAACGGTTTTGCTCCAGCGGCCGCCACATCGGCGGTAACCTTCATCGCCACGATGGGCATCGTGTCCAAGCTTGCCTTTGGACGCGCCAGCGAACGCTTCAGCGCCCGGAAGATGACTGTCCTGAGCACCGCATTCCAAGCTGTCGGCGTCGGGTTGATGATCCTCCCATTCGGCGGCATCCCGCTCATCGTCGTCGGGATCTTCGTCTACAGCCTCGGATTCGGCGGGTTAGGGGCGTTGATTGTTTTGGTGGTCCAGCAGACGTTCGGGTTGAGGGAGTACGCGAGTTTGATGGGCTTGTATCAATTTGCACAAATTGTTTCGATTGCTGGCGGGCCGGTGTTGGCGGGACGAGTGCACGACGACACGCAGAGTTTCGACTTGGCGTTTGCGACTATCGTCGGGATTTTTGTATTTGGAATGATTACGCTCTGGTTGGCGCGTCAGCCGAAGTGGGAGTAGATCATCGGTCAATCACGGTTGAGTAAAGATCGGCCTGTCTATCGATCGCTGCGCGGTAGGTCTTTCGGAACTCTTCGCGCGGGTAGTAGACGTTGGCGATTTCCGGCATCAAGTCGGCGAGACTTTTCCATTCACCGATAGCATTGAGCGCCAAAATCGCCGCACCGCGGCTGGTTGCCTGCTCTTCCGCGGGAACGTGGACCTCGCCTTGCAAGACATCGGATATTGTCTGGAGCCACCAAGGAGAGTTGGTCATTGCGCCGCCACCGGCGATGAAAACGCGGTCTTGGGTCATTTCGCCTTGGAGGAGGTCGGCGACCAAGGAGAAGCGATAGGCGACAGATTCCATCAGCGCTTGGAGAATGTCGAGTCCAGTGGTGGAGACACGGACGCCGTTTAATACGCCGCTGGCGTTTGTAGACCAACCGACAGCTCTTTCACCGGCGATAAACGGTAGGACGGTTAGGCCGTGTCCGTCAGGAGTTGCGTCAGTGAGGTTTTCGTTCAACTCTTCAAGGGGAGGGAGATTTAGGTTGTTGACGGCCCACTCAACTACGTTGCCACCTTCGCTGAACGCGCCTCCCAACAAGGTGCGATCGCCGCGGAGGATGTATCCCCAAAGTCCTTTGGGCACGGTTGGAGGCGGATTGTCGCCAGGATGGTCGACGACGAGGCGCATGGCACCGGTGGTGCCGACGGTTAGGGCTACGTTGCGGCGATCGGTGCATCCGGAACCGATGTTTACGGCTGCGCCATCGCCAACGGCGAGGAAGAACGGGACCTCTGCGAGTTGCGGCCATCGAAGGGTGTATACGGGGCAGAGTCCGGTTTGCGGTTGGTTGTACGGTGCGAGTGGTGGAAGGTTCGATGCCTGGAGATCGATGGAGTTGAGGAGGTTCGAGTCCCAGTCGAGGGTGTGACGGTTCAATAGACCGCTCCACGCGGAGACGCTGTAGCTGGCGGGGATGTTGGTGGATCCAAACCACCGAGTGAAGAGGAATGTGGTGATGTCGGTCCATCTGGCGATGCGCTCGGCGGTTTCGGGTTCGGTACGTCGGAACCAGAGGACGCGACCGGGAACGTACGAGGTGTGCTGCATGACGCCGGTTCGTTGGTATGCGGCATCGACATCGATGTTGGACTGGAGGTTGTCGACGTCTTGTGCGGATCGGGTATCGGCGTAAGTGAAGACGGGAGTGATGGGGTTGTGTCGATTGTCGACGCCAAGTATGGTGCTTGCCATGGCGTCGAAGCCTACGGCGGCGATGTGGTCGGCATCTTCACCAGCGAGTTGTAGGGCGCGATCGATGGCGGCTTCGGTTGAGTCTTGGATCGTCGCGGCGTCTTCTTCGTGGGTGCCGTCGGCGGCGGTGCGTTGTTGGTGCTGAATCGACGCTTGTGTGTGCAGAAGAGCGCGGGCCTCGGCGTCGTACAGTCCGGCTTTGACGGCGGAACTGCCGATGTCAACGGCGAGTATGTACGGAGTTGGGCGCACGTCTAGCGGCTGGTGAAGGCGTAGGTTTCAAGGGCATCCTCGTCGATTTCAACGCCCAGGCCCGGTGTATCGGTGACTCTGTAGTAGCCGTTTTCGGGTTCATATGGTTGTTTCAGGATGCGGCTCTTGACGGCGTTGGCGTGGTGGGAGTGCTCCATGATCATGAAATTGGGGCATGATGCGGAGAATTCGACGGTTGATGCTACGGATAGGATGCCGCCACCACCGACGTGGGGTGCGACGGGGATGTTGTAGGTGTCTGCGAGGGTCGCGATGCGGTGTCCTTCGGTGATGCCGGTGCGACCGATGTCGTGCATGAGGATGTCGTAGGCGCGGCGCTCGAACTGCTCTCGCATTTCGTATCTGGTGCGTGTCCACTCCCCTATTGCCACGGCCATGTCTAGGGCGCGGGTGATTTCGGCTTGACCGGGGATGTCATCGGGGACGGTTGGCGACTCGAGCCAAGTGAAGCCGAGCTTTTCGAGTTCGCGCCCGAGAAGGATGGAATTTGCAACGGACTGTCGCATGTGGGTGTCGACCATGAGCATGATTTTCGGCCCGACGCGCTTTCTCACCGCTCGTGCGATTTCGGCGACGCCTTCGACGTCTAAGAGGAGGTGGAGCTTGAACGCCTTGTATCCGTATTCGAGGTGTTCCTCGGCGGTATCGGCGACTTTTTCGGGATCGGTTCCACCCATTCCGGCGTAGAGGAGGATTTCGTCGCGGTATCTGCCGCCGGCGATTTTGTGGACAGGTTTACCGACTGCCTTGCCGACGATGTCCCACAACGCGATGTCGGTTCCGCCGATGGCATCGATGTAGAAGCCGGTGGGATGACCTCGTTCTCGCATTGCGCCGTAGTTGCGAGTCCAAATGGCTTCGATATCGAAGGGGTCGCGGCCCATGATGAGGGGACGGACGAGATCGTTAACAATGGTTTTGGTGGTGTTCGGGGAGACTGGTGATTGCGCTTCGCCCCAACCGACAATTCCGGTGTCGGTCTCGATACGGATTACGGTGGTTTCGTGGTGATGAGAGTAGATGGATGTGAATGCCGAACGGTCGACGTAATAGTCCCCGAATTCGATGGTAGGAGGACGTGTTGAACCTTCGGATTTTTCATCGGCGCGGGTGTCGATGCGAATTGGGTAGGCTCGGATGTCGACTATCTTCATTGGTTGGCTCGCAAGCTTGGGAATCGAATCTCATTGCATGGTAGCCGATATTGCCGGTAGGCACTAAGACGTGCGCTGTTGGTGGGTTGCCGGGGTGTATGGACGCGGCTTTTGGTGGGAGCGAACTTTCGGGCATGTAGAATCTAATGGAAACGCTTGAAAGACGTGCATAAACCCGAGATTCGCGGTCGCACGAGCATTAAACCGAGATTCCACACATGAAGGTCCTATTCCTTGAAGATGCCCTGCCGACCGCACGAGCCGGTGACATCCGCGACGTAAAGAACGGCTTTGCCCGCAACTATCTGATTCCGCGTGGCGTGGCAGTCCTTGCAACCGAACATCAGCTACGGCGCGCTGAGAAGCTGCGTGCCGAAGCCGAAGAGCGGCGGTTGCGAGAACTCAACGAGTGGCGAGACATTGCCAAAGAACTGACCGAGAATCCGGTCGAGTTGACTGTCAGGACGGGCCCCACGGGTCGTCTCTACGGTTCGGTTACCAGCGCAATGATTGCGGCCCGGCTTACCGAACTCACCGGCAGGCAGATCGAACGCAAACGGGTGCGGATGCAAGAGCAGATCAGGATGGTTGGTTCTTACCCGTTGCCGGTTCGCTTCATGGATGAGATTGACGCCACGATTACGTTAAGCGTCATTTCAGACGACATCGTGGAAGGTGAGGAAGAGGAAACGACGACCGATCAATATGCGGTTACCGACGAGATATTGGCGAGCGGCGAGATCGACATGCATGACTGGGGAGAGCCGCAAGCGGTCGACGCACTCGGTTTGATCGCCGGGCGGATTCTGGCTCGCAACATCTCGCAATTCAGGATCATTCACGGCAAAGGCGAGGGCACGCTCCGACAGGCGCTGCGCGATCGTTTGAACGCGATGAAGACTGAAGGCACCGTCATTATCTGGGGTCCGGGCCGGACTGATGGAGATACCGACGCCGACAGCTTAGAAGCTGTCTCTTGGTTCACCGTTAGCTGACGCTTCTGGACGTTTTAAGGCGCGTCCAACACATCGACAATAGTGTCGATTTCTCTTCCGGAATCGGCGCGCAATGTGCCGAATTTGAGGGTAGGATTCGATTCACAGCAGTTGAACCTTGCGCGTCCTCAATGCAGATTTCCTGAACCCAAACATCCGAATGCAAGAACCGCCCACCCTAACCCCAAACGGAAGCCCGCCAGCAAATCTCGAAGCTGAGACTTCGATCATCGGATCGCTGTTAATCGACGGCGGATCGATCCTCCGGGTGGTCCAAGACCTAAGGCCCGAACACTTCTACGGAGAGCACAACCGGGAGATTTACGCGGCCTGTTGTGAACTGTTCGGCGAGTCGACCGGCATCGACCAGGAGACGGTTCGCAACCGTCTGAATTCCAAGGGCATTCTCGAAGACGTCGGCGGTGACGCATATCTCAGCGCTGCGGTGGCACATACGCCACACGCCGTTCACATCGCCGATTACGGCAAGATAGTTCGAGCGGCGTTCATGCTTCGCCTGATCGGTGACGTGGGTCTCGGGATCCATGAAATTGGCACCGACCTCGCCAATATCAAAGATGTCGACGCGGCGCTCAAACAGGCCGAGGAGCTGATATTCCAGGTCGGTCGAGAGCACGACTCCGCCGATTTTGTTCCGATTAAAGATGCGCGTTCGATCGCCGAGTTTTTTGATCCACCGGCGCCCGACAGCAACGACCTTTCAAATCAACCGATCGCAACGGGTTTCCAATCGCTCGATCAAGTGCTCGGTGGTTTTCACCGGTCAGACATGATCGTCCTGGCGGCGCGGCCCGGTTTCGGGAAATCTACCCTGGCATTGAATGTCGGTCTCAACGCTGCGAAAGACGGGATGACCGTCGGTATTTTCAGTCTTGAGATGGGTATCGACCAAGTGGCGCATCGAATGGCGGCTGCTCACGCCCACATCAACATCCAGAACATCCGCAACGACCATTTGACGCCACCGGAACGCGACCGTCTCAGTGATGCTTACGGTTATTTGAGCGATATGCGTATTTATGTGGACGATGCTGCGTTGCAGACAGCGAGCGGACTGAGCGCGAAGGCGAGACGTTTGAAGTTGCAAACCGGTTTGGATTTCCTGATCGTCGACTACATGCAGTTGATCAGCGGGTCATCTTCAGGTCGAGAGGCGAACCGCGTGCAGGAAGTCAGTGAGATTTCTCGGCACCTCAAAGCGATAGCGCGCGACTTGAACATACCGGTTCTCGCCGTCTCCCAGCTCAACCGCGCCGTCGAACAACGATCCTCTCACGAACCGAAGTTGGCTGACCTCCGGGAATCGGGTTCAATCGAACAGGACGCTGACGTGGTGATGTTTATCCACCGGAACGATAAAAACATGTCGGAGGACGAGTGGAACCGACGCAACCCGACGCAGGTGTTTCCTAGGGGATTAACGGACATCATCATCGCGAAACATCGCCACGGTCCGACCTCGACAGTCGAGATGTCAGTGCGTGACGAGTGGGGATTGTTCTCGTCGGTCACTGAACCGGGCATGGATTGATGGTCGGACGATGACGATCCGACCGATCAATGGATTTCCGTTATCTGACGACTATGCCGGGACGCGGGTTCCGAATGCGGTATTGGGGCGGGTCCTTTCAAGCATCGACGACGCGGACGTCATCAAGCTCGTGCTGCGTGCGGTCTGGTTGTTGGAACGGCAGCGCGGGTACCCGAGATACATCGCGGTCGAAGATCTCCAAAGAGACCGGGTGTTGTCAAACGTATTCGTTAACACTGTGGCGCTGGAACGCGCTCTCGATACCGCCATCGAATACTGCGTAATTGCTAAGGTATTGATCAACGGCAATGCGTGTTTGATGCTCAACACCGAGTCGGCCCAGCGCGCGGCGATGGACGGGACCATCACGTCGGCGGTTGTCGGGACGACGAATGCTGATGACGATTGGGACGCACCTGCGGCATCATCGATGCCATCCGATGCGTTTCGAGCGTACGAGGACAACATCGGCTTGCTATCGCCGATGATTCGTGAGAGCATCCTCGCGGCATTGGAAGATTTCACCGATGACGACATCACCCGCGCCATTAGAATCGCCGTTGAGAACGAGAGCCGAAGTTGGTCTTTCGTCGCCGGCGTGTTGAGGCGCTGGTCAAGAGAAGGCATACCCGATGAGCGAACAGACGGAACAACCGGAGGAGCAGACGACCGACGCGTTCCGGAGGCTGAGCTCCGAAAGTACTTGGAGGAGCAACGGAAACGGAGTCGCGCACGCGCCAAATAACGCGTCCGCAAACCGTTCCGAAATCGCACCGGACTGCGAACGCTGCAACGACTCGCTTTGGGTTTTGGCCGGGGGTGAGAACGGCGGCAAGCTGACCGTAGTGCCTTGCAGCTGTCAGTCTGTACGGGAAACTTCGCGATCTCAACTTAAGACCTATTCGCAACTTGGACACCTTGAGCGGATGACGTTTGAGGCTGTCATTCCAGAAGGTCGCAAAGGACGGGTCGACGAGAATCTATTCAAAGCCGCGACGGAGACGGCCAAGGAATTCGCCGCGGATCCGGCAGGGTGGTTGGTCTTGGAAGGTTCCGCAGGATCCGGCAAAACCCATCTTGCTGCTTCTATCGTCAACGCATTAGTCGACCGCGGTTCACCAGCGAAGTATGTATCTGCGCTTGACATCCCGGATTTGGTGCGCAACGAGCGTTTCGAGGACACTGATGGTGCGGAAGGTGGCACGTTCAGTTCCTTATTGGATGCACCGGTGTTGGTCGTCGACGATCTCGGGGCGCAACAGGCGAATAATTGGATCGATTCGAAGGTAGACCAATTGCTGACGCACCGGTTCAACGGACGACTGCCAACTGTCGTCGTCCTCGCCAAACCGATATCGGAGATGCCGGAGCGGATCGCGCTGAAATTGGATGATCCTGGTTTATCGAAAGTCGCGCAATTGACGGGAGGCGACACAGCTGGCGACGGTCGGCGTATCAACATCCCACGGACGATGTTGGACCGCATGGCGTTCGAGACGTTCGACCCCGACGGAGCCCCAGCATCGAAGTCTGACGAACGCTCCTCCTTGGCGATGGCGTTGGCCGCGGCTCGGAGCTTTGCCGAGGTTCCCGAAAAGTGGCTATATCTACATGGTCCGACAGGCGTCGGAAAGACACATATCGCGGTTGCGATCGCCAAAGTTCAATCTGAAAAAGGCGGATCGATCACCTTTTGGTCGGTTCCTGATCTCCTAGACAATCTAAGGCATACGTACTCGACACCAAACGAATCGTCGTTTTACTCGCTATTCGAATCGGTTCGAAACTGTGAATTGCTAATACTGGACGACTTCGGTGCCCAGCAGATGACCGATTGGGCATTGGAGAAGCTGTACCAAATCATCAGTCATCGCCATGATCGGCTATTGCCTACGGTCATAACGAGCCAGTACATCATTTGGGAAGGCGCTGACAACAGCAACTGGAACCGGGTGCGTGGCAAACACCAGTGGGAATCGATACGATCTCGGCTCAGCGATTCACGCGTCGTGACTGAACGCCTGATGGCGGCGCCTGATTACCGCAATCGCGGCGCATAGTCGGAGCCTGAAACAGATGGCAAACACAGCGCTGAAACAAGGTTGGCAGTTGGCGACCGTCAAGGCGATCAAGCACGAGACGGAAGACGTAAAGACGTTCATGCTTGAGCCAGAACGCGGCGGATTCAGTTTCGTCGCAGGTCAGCACATCGACGTTCGCTTGACTGCGCCGGATGGATACCAGGCGCAGCGTTCTTACTCCATCGCATCGCCACCGGAGCGCGAGAGTTGCATCGACATCACCATTGAACTGCTCGAAGACGGCGAGGTTTCCCCTTATTTCCACTATGCAGTAGAGAACGACGACAAGATCGAGATACGGGGACCGATCGGTGGCCCTTTCACATGGCGCGCTAAGCCAAACACTAAACTGTTGCTGGTCGGTGGAGGTTCAGGCGTCGTTCCACTAATGTCGATGTTGCGGCACCGCGCGGCTTCTGGCTACGCAGATAGCGTACCCGCCGTTCTTTTGTACTCGTCTCGCACCGATAATCACATCATCTATCGCGGCGAATTGGGCGATTTGGATGCTGCGGATCCAAATTTATCGGTGTTGCACACGCTTACTCGCCATCAACCGTCTGGCTGGACTGGCAGGCGGCGGCGCGTCGACATCGACTTGATGCGCGATGCGATCGCAACTCTCGACGGCATTAGCCCGGCTTCGGAGGGCGAGATACTTTGTTACATCTGCGGACCCAGCGATTTCGTTGAGAACTCAGCTCAATTCGCCGTGGAACTCGGCATCCCGCCGATAAACGTGAGAACAGAGCGCTTCGGTCCCACAGGAACCTAGAAAATCGATAGCCAAATCAGTCAGGAACCCACTATGAAACGACCGAACTTTGTCCTGATAATGGCCGATGACATGGGTTACGGCGACTTTGGTACCTTCAGCGAAGGGCGCGTCCGGACGCCGTTCTTGGATTCACTGATCGATGAAAGCATCTGCCTGTCCCAGAACTACACCGGCAGTCCGGTGTGCTCGCCATCGCGGGCGGCATTGCTGACCGGAAGATATCCGATAAGGACGGGGGCAGTGACGCCGCAGGAGACCTTGGGTTATGACCGGATCGCATTGCGTGAGACGACCTTGGGTGATGTGTTCAAAGCGAACGGATACGCTACGGGATTGATCGGCAAGTGGCACAACGGCGCACTCGATCCGCGCTATCACCCGAACGCGCGCGGGTTCGATGAGTTCGCTGGATTTAGAGGTGGTTGGGCC
Organism: Dehalococcoidia bacterium; assembly: GCA_963664695.1. GTDB lineage: Bacteria > Chloroflexota > Dehalococcoidia > Lucifugimonadales > Lucifugimonadaceae > Bin127. The sequence goes on along the minus strand of OY761543.1, from coordinate 2,478,328 downwards.
GATTACTGGCGATATCACATGGATTGCAATGGGTCGATGGTGCCGTCGGATGGGACATACATGACCGATGCTTTGACCTCGGAAGCGACAGCGTTCATCGAACGTCACGCTGACGAACCGTTCTTCTTGAGTGTCATGTACAACGCGCCGCACACACCGTTACATGCACCGCAAAAGTTCGTGACGCCGTACATCGAGGCAGGTTTCTCCGTCGATGTGGCGATCGTCTACGCCATGATCGAGGTCATGGATCGAGGTGTTGAGCAGATCTCGGAGACGCTGCGCCAACAAGGACTTTATGACGACACAGTCTTCATGTTCACCTGCGACAACGGCCCGGCGTTTGGCGTGCGGTGGGACCATGTTCCGCCGGGTGGGACGGGAGACACGACGCGATTCAACTGCGGGTTGAACGGTGCTAAGGGTTCGGTTCTTGAAGGCGGCGTACGGGTGCCGATGGTGCTTAGATGGCCGTCTGGCCTTGACGGCGGAGGTGAGAATCACCAATTCACGCACTTCATCGATTGGTTGCCAACGTTTATGGATATGGCGGAGGCGAAACCTGTCGCCAAGATGCGACGATTGGATGGCGCTTCAGTCTTGCCGCAACTGAGAGGCGAGACACCACGTACTGAGCCGCGACGCTTTTGGCAGATGAACGCGTATTCGCCGGTTGGGATTAGCAACGCTGCGGTTCGCGAGGGGGACTGGAAGCTGGTACGCCCCGCGCTTCCGTTGGCACCTGCAACGCCAGCAGATCAGAAGTTGGCGGATGACTATGTGCTGCTCGATATCGCCTACAAGTACGAGCCGGAACGCGTCACGTCTATCGCGCGTTGGCCGGAACCAGAGCGGATAATTGACAACCCGCCGCGACCGGAGCTGTACAACATTGCCAATGATCCATTGGAGTTGAACGATCTGTGGGACGAACATCCCGATCGCGCGGCCAAATTGCTAGTCGATCTGGAGAACTGGTTCGACGAGGTCGAGGTCGAGCGGAGGACGATTCCCGACGACGAGCGAATCGGGGTGTGATCGAGCGTTGAATTAACATTGAATGTGCGCTTTGATTAGGTTCGTAGCGCGTCAATCTGCCAACGTAGCTCAGTGGTAGAGCAGCAGTTTCGTAAACTGCAGGTCGTGGGTTCGATCCCCACCGTTGGCTCCAGTTTCGCGGTCATTTGGAGTGGTGTTTTCGCGAATCGAGGCGAAGTTATCACTTAAAAACGGGTGGTATCATTTGACACCAGAGATCGCGCCTGCGCAATCTCAAATGGCCGGAGCGAGGTGAGGTATCCTTATTTGCTCGGCTCAACCCGTAACGTGGTCTAGGACACTTCGCCGATTACGCTCGTCACAGCGACCTCCGGCCAATCATTGACCTAACCCCGTCCGACGGTTCGCCATTCGTCCTTTTGCATCAGTTGGTTAATGCAAATCCTCTAAACTCCCGGGGTGTAGCGCGTTATGTCACGGGTGGTATCATTTGACAACAGAGGTCGCGCCTGCGCAATCTCAAATGGCCGGAGGGGGATCGCCGCAATTCATTTGCCATGCGTTCGCATAGAGGACTTGATGCGGTGACCCATTACCCTCGATACAGGGACCTCCGGCCAATCGTTGATTCTAGCCCCGTCTGCCGATACTCTATTCGTCCCTTGCATCAATCGGATGATGCATATTTCATCGATTCTTGGGGTCTTGTGCGGGGCGACGATTGGTAGCCCGCATCGCTTTGGCGCCGAGAAGTCCCACGGCTGATAGATGCTAGACTTGCACTATCTTTGCCGCACGATCCCCTTATTTGATCCGATGGAGCAATCAATTTGAGTGACCAGCTGCTGATCGCTGAACAGCCCGAACTCCAAAATACGTTGATGATATGCGCTTGGTCTGGCTGGTCTGATGCTGGCGAATCGGCGACGCGCGCACTCCATCACATGACGCAGGAACTGGGGGCCGAAAAGTTCGCCGAGATTGATGCCGAAGATTTCTACATCTTCACCGAGGAGCGACCAGTGGTCGAAAACTCGGTCGACGGTGGGCGACGGCTCGTGTGGCCCAAGAATGGGTTTTTCTATCACAAATCTGAGACCGAAGATTCGCCCGATATCGTGTTCCTGATTGGCAACGAACCCCACTTGAAATGGCGGACCTATACGTCGCTGGTTGCCGATGTCGCCAATGCGATGAATGTCGAGATGTTGGTGACCGTCGGCGCGCTGCTGGACGAAGTACCGCATACCCGGTCGGCCGTGGTGATGAGCACGACGATTCACGATGACCTCGGTCCGAAATATGGTCATGTCGAATACAGTCGTCCCAACTATGAAGGCCCGTCGGGGATGACATCAGCGACGATCGAAGCTTTGGCGCAACGCGGCATAAAGTCGGTGTCGATCTGGGGTCACGCACCGCGCTACCTGCAAGGGGCGCAGAATCCGGCCATCACCTTGGCCATCGTCGAAGAGATCCAGAAGTTCGCAAACATCTCCGTCGGAACATCGGGACTCGAGCGCGAAGCGGAAGACTTTTCGACGCGGGTCGACTACGCGCTCCGCAACACGCCAAAAGCCGTCGAATACGTTCGAAATCTGGAGGAGCGGTACGACTCGGAGTTAGTCGTTGCCGACGACCCGGAACCGACGGCGATGATCGATGAACTCGACGAATTCCTACGCACTCGCAACACTGATGAAGACTGAGACGATTACTGTTCTGGTTGGGATCTACCCGCTGATCTTCATCTCCAAACAACACAACGCTGCAATAAGACAGGCTGAGAGACCGCTATGAAACAGGTAACGTTAATAGGCGTCGGACAGATAGGCGCATCCATTGGCCTCGGCCTAAAGGTCGAGCACGGCAAGAAGTACCGGGTCATCGGCTACGATCCGGATCAAGACGTTCACGCCAGGGCGGAAAAGATCGGGGCTGTTGACGACGCGCAATGGAACCTCGACGTGGCCGTGCGCGATGCCGATGTCGTGATCATTTCCCTGCCTGTTAATCGGGCATACGAGACGATGGAAAACATCGCTCCGTACCTTAAAGAAGATGTCACGATTACCGACACTTGCAGCACCAAACGCTCGATCCTTCATTGGGCGGACGAGTTGCTGCCGAGCAACGCATCGTTCGTCGGCGGTCATCCGCTAGTCAAGGCCGATGCAACCGGGCGCGACGAACCTTCGCCCTATCTGTTCACGCATGCGCCATATGCGATCATCCCGCATCCGCGCAGCCGACCGTCGGCGGTGCGCGATGTGCAGGCGATCTGCAACGACCTTGGGGCGCGGCCATTATTCATGGACCCGGATGAGCACGACAGCTTTTCTGCGGCAGTTTCCGGTGTGCCCGCTTTTGTCGCCGCGGCCGCGCTGAATGCCGCCTCAGATTCGCCTTCGTGGCACGAGATCAGCAAGTTCGTTGGTAAGGACTTCGTTTCGATGAGCCAGCCTATGGCCAACGATCCCGCATGGGTCAATGGCATGGCATCAACCAATCGCGACATGCTTATCTACTGGATCGATCAGATCAATATCAAACTCGCCGGCATCAAGCAGATGTTGGAGAGCGAGGAAGATGTCGGGGATCCAGACGGACCGTTGGCCGACATCCTAGTCAACGCGTGGGAAAACCGTCTTCGGCTCGATCTCGGCATCCAACCAGCGCCACCGACCAGCGCGGCTCCGGCCGAACAGCTGCCGAGCAGCGGAGAAGCGACCGCATCGATGCTGATGGGCGGATTCATCATGAAGGCATTCCGAGGTTCGAAGGACAAAGACGACCCGACGAAGTACGACCGCCGCAAACTGTGACATAACATTCAGCGTTTTCACATTCAAAGGTATTCGGAATATGGATTTAACGGTTAGTCGGCCCCGCAGATTGGCCGGCGAAGTTGTGGCACCGGGCGACAAATCTGTCTCCCATCGAGCAGTGATGCTCAATTCAATCGGCGAGGGCCAAGCGACCGTCAGGAATTTCTCGCCCGGCGACGACTGCACCTCAACAATGGGGATCATGCGCGCGTTAGGCGTGGACATTGTGCGGACGACGGGTGCCGACGACGCTGGAGACACGTTGGTAGTCAAAGGTGCCGGAGCTGATGGCCTGCGCGCGGCCGATGACGTTTTGGATGCGGGGAATAGCGGCACAACGATGCGGTTGATGTCGGGGATACTTGCCGGGCGCGATTTCAAATCGACCATGACCGGTGACGATTCGCTCCGCTCTAGACCAATGGGGCGAATCATCAAGCCGCTATCGGAGATGGGCGCCGTCATTCGAGGTCGCGAAAACAACACGTTAGCACCGCTCGAGTTCGACGGTGGCGCGTTGAACGGCATCGAGTACGACTTGCCAGTCGCCAGTGCTCAGTTGAAGTCCGCTATCCTGCTGGCCGGTCTACGAGCCGAAGGAAAGACTCGAATTTCGCAGCCGGACGCGTCGCGCGATCATACGGAGCGCATGCTGAAGGCTATGGGGGCAGATATCGAGGTCGATGGTTTGAACGTCGCGGTCGGAGAATCTCAGATCGATTGTGTCGATGTCGATGTGCCCGGCGATATATCAAGTGCGGCCTTCTGGATCGTTGCGGGGCTCATTCACCCGAACGCGGAGGTCGTGATTAAGGGGGTCGGCATCAATCCGACGCGTGCCGGCGTGATCACCGCTCTACAAGACATGGGCGGAAATATCGAACTCGTCGACGAACGTGATGTTGCGGGCGAACCCGTGGCCGACGTCGTCGCGACCACGAGCAACCTCCGCGGCACCGAATTGGCGGGCAGCATAATGCCACTGCTGATGGACGAAGTACCGATCATCGCCGTCGCGGCCGCGATGGCCGAGGACGAAACGATCATCCGCGACGCCGCCGAACTTCGCGTTAAAGAGACGGACCGCATCAGCGCGACCGTCGATTGGCTGGTTGCGGCAGGAGTCGAGGCCGAGGCTCGTGAAGACGGCATAGCGATTGTCGGTTCCGGACGGATCGCCGGCGGAACCTACCAAAGCCAAGACGATCACCGCATCGCGATGGCCTTGGGTATCGCGGGCATGGTGTCGGAAGAGCCGATTCGCGTCGTTGAAGCGAGTTGCGCAAGCATTTCGTACCCGGAGTTTTGGGACATACTCCAATCGTTGGGCGGCATCGTTGACTGAAAGCGATGGCGTAAACAGTAACGACGAATACAACCCTCTCGTCGTCGTCATCTCCGGGCCGTCAGGCGTTGGCAAGGACGTGATCATCGAAGGCATGGCCGGGCGCGGACTGAACTATCACTTCACAGTTACCGCGACGACACGCGATCCCCGACCGGGAGAACGCGAAGGTATCAACCACCACTTCTTGAACGTTGAAGAATTTCAGCGTCGGATAGAGACGGATGAACTGCTCGAGTGGGCCCGGGTTTTCGGCAACTACTACGGCGTTCCCAAACAGCAGGTCAGGGACGCAATCGCGGCTGGCGATCACGTCATTATCCGGGTTGATGTGCAAGGTGCGTTGAGGATCAAAGAAATCGCTCCCGAAGCGTTGATGATATTCGTCCACCCACCGAACATGACCGTGTTGCAGCGGCGCATCGAACGGCGAGGCCTAAACAGTCAATCCGAGATAAAAACTAGGCTGGCGGCGGCGGAAGATGAGATAGCGACATCGCCAATATTCGACTACCAAGTTGTCAATCATGAAGGACAGTTGGAAGCCGCGGTGGATGAAGTTACCGACATCGTCCATCGGGAAGCTCGCCGTGTCCCGCCGCGCAGAGTCAGAATCTAGATTCATTCACATGGGTAGAAGAAAATGAAGATCGTCATCGCACCCCAAGAGTTCAAAGAGAGTCTGCGCGGCATCGAGATTGCCCAAGCGATGCGCGAGGGCGTGCTCCGGGTGTGGCCCAATGCGGAGACTCAGTTGGTCCCCGTAGCGGATGGGGGCGACGGGACGTTGCAGTCGCTAGTGGACGCGTCAGACGGCGAGATCATGACTGCCACCGTAGACGACCCATTGGGATGGCCCATCGATGTCGTATGGGGCGCGTTGGGCGATGGTAGTACCGCCGTGATTGAGATGGCCCGGTCATCTGGCCTGGCGCTGCTGAAACCCGAAGAACGAAACCCTCTCGTCACATCCACCTATGGCGTAGGTCAACTCATGTCGCTCGCGCTTGACGCCGGGTATCGACACCTGATTATCGGGATCGGCGGCAGCGCAACCAATGACGGCGGAGCGGGCATGGCGCAGGCGCTCGGTGCCATACTGCTCGATGCCAATGGCGACGAACTAGTCCGTGGCGGCGGTGCGTTGGCCGACTTGCGTAGCATCGACGTTTCTGGGCTTGACGCTCGTTTGTCAGAAGCGACGATCGACGTGGCATGCGATGTAAACAACCCGCTATGCGGCGAAACCGGCGCTTCTGCAATCTTCGGCCCGCAAAAAGGCGCCGATGCTGCGATGGTTAAGTACCTCGACGACTCGCTCCATCGTTTCGGCGAACTGCTTATGCGGGACCTCGGCAAAGATGTCATGGAAGTCCCCGGTGCCGGAGCGGCCGGCGGTTTGGGTGCCGGTCTCATGGCCTTCGCCAACGCCCGACTGCGTCCGGGCGCGGACATCGTGGTTGATGCTTTGGATCTGGAATCTCGCCTTGAAAATGCTTCTCTTGTGATCGTCGGTGAGGGGCAGACCGATCGATCGACCGTCTTCAACAAAGCGCCGGTAGCAGTCGCGCAACGTGCGAGGACCCGCAACATCCCAACGATTGCGATCTCCGGCAGTTTGGGTGATGGTTACGAATTGGTGCACGAACATGGGATCGACGCCGCGTTCAGCATCCTCGACTGCTGCATGACCCTTGAGGATGCCATGTCCGATACGGCGACGCTCGTTGCCAAGGCAACGGAGCAGGCGTGCCGGGCGTTGCGAATTTCGATCGCTTCGTAATCCGCGCGTCTCCGTCAAAGGACGGCGACGCTAGCCCCCGTTTTAACCGACCAACACCACATGAGTCTCTGTCGGGCCGTGAATTCCGTGCACTATGGTGGCTTCGATGTCGCCGGTGCGCGACGGGCCGGATATGAGGTTCATGGCCGCGTGCCGGTCACCGCTGTTGAGATCGACGTGTTCTAGAAGGAACAACTCATCCAACGATGGCAGCACTTGCCCGCGTTTGATGACGGCGATGTGGACAGGCGGCGCCAATGAGGTTAATCTCGACACGCCCTTCTTTGGGTGGATGACAAGTGTTCCGGTTTCGGCGATCACGTAATCGCCGCCGGTGATGCCGACGTTAGTTTGGAAGACTTTCGACCGGTGAGCCGATCTCAGCTCGGCACGTTCTTGTTCCGACATCTCGTCTCCAAGCGTCATGTTTCGCAGATCGACCCCTGATCGCTCCAGAGCTGAATCGATGCGGGCTTGGTCTAAGACTTCGTGACCGGAGCGCAATGCGGTGTCCGCGCCAATGTCGCGGCATATCTCAGCGATGAGGTCCCCAACATCCTCTATCGTCTCCGCCCGGTGGACCTTCCAACCCGCGGTCTTCATGGCATCTGCCGCGTCATCAAGTAGCTCGGTCGACCTTGCGGCGACATCATTGCGGGTATGTTTTGCGGCGACTTGTGCTTCGGCCAAATCAGGATAGCGCACCGGCGAAGGTCCGACATCGGCCGGTGGTCCAGCGCGCCCCAGCGCGGCGCTGACGTTTGATAAGAATTCGTGGCGGTCCATGATCGGTTGACTATTCGGAGGTCATCTCGAGGAAAAGTATCGAATCACCTGCCGCGTGTGGAAGGCGGAGACGATTAGCTGGATCACGCCTAGTACCAATATGAGAATCCGCAACCAAGTTGGTTCCGTCAGAATGAATGCGCCGAGAACCACCGAGACGACGCCGACGATGATGCCGATGATGTATCTGGGGATGCTGGGCACGGGTAACGCTATGTTTGGAGAATTGTTGTCGTTCACGATTTCCTCTCTGTTTAGCTACCGTCGAAATAATGGACAAATCTAATCTCGTTTACGCTCGGCGAACCATTTGCCGAATGACTTCGATGCTGGCGCTGGAAAATCGCGGCTGTCGGTCCAACCAGAGACCGGCGGTGGCATTTTCTTCAGCCAACCGTCCTTTTTAAATGGTGCCGTGACCAACTTTCCGATGCTCGACCCAGCTTCGAATCGAGATCGGCTCATCATGCCCTTCTGCCAAGCCTTCCACGTCATCCGTTCTCCGAAACCTGACGCCCTTTGTAGTGGATCGGGTACGCCCTCCGCTGACTGTGATCGTAGTTCGAGCAACATACGCGGGATGTTGATCTTCACCGGACATGCCTCGTGGCAAGCACCGCAAAGCGATGACGCGGCTGGCAACTTGGCCCCGTCCTTGAGACCAGTCAATACAGGTGAAACGATGGATCCAATCGGTCCGGGGTAGACCCAGCCGTACGAGTGCCCGCCTACCTTGCGGTATACCGGGCACGAGTTCATGCAGGCACCGCATCGAATACAGTTCAGCGCCTCACGTAACGAATCGTCGCGGAGCAGCCGATCCCGACCGTTGTTCATGATTACGAGGTGAAACTCTTCCGGCCCGTCTTCCTCATCGTGCGCGCGCGGTCCGTTGACCATCGTCACATATGCCGATATCCGCTGGCCAGTAGCCGATCGGATGAGAATCCGCAGCATCGCGCTAAGGTCAGCGGCTGAGGGCACGAGCTTTTCCATACCCATCGCGGCCACGTGGATACGGGGCATCGACGTCGCCATCCTTCCGTTGCCTTCGTTCGTGACGAGCACGATGGAACCCGTCTCCGCAACGGCAAAGTTCGCACCCGTTACGGACATGTCGGCGCGCTGGAACACCCCTCGCAACATTTCACGCGCTTGCTGGGTCAGTTCTTCCGCGGTCTCCCGCCGTTCCGTCTTCGACTCTTCCGCCAACAAGTCTGCCACTTGGGCCTTCGTCTTGTGTATGGCGGGCGCGATGATGTGGTACGGTGCCTCACCTGCCAATTGGACGATGTACTCGCCCAAATCGGTCTCAACGACTTCGATGCCATCGGCTTCTAGGACATGATTGAGTCCCATCTCCTCGGAGACCATCGATTTACTCTTGATTACCGTTTGGACATCGTTCTTCTCGGCGATTCCTCGGACGTATGCATTCGCGTCCGCGGCATCGCTGGCGAAATAGACCTTGCCGCCGTTCTTCTCGACGTTGTTGGCGAGCATATCCAGGTAGTAGTCGAGGTTGGCGATGGTGTGGTCCTTAATCGCCTTGCCCAAGGTGCGTTGGGCCTCCCAATCCTCGGTATCTCCGGCAGCCGATAATCGTGCACGGTGAAAACCGTTGTAGACGACTTCGTGCGCCTGCTGCAATCGAACATCGGCGAGAGCCTGAGATGCCACGCTACGAAATGCTGACGTTGTTGATTTCATCGTTGGTCGGTCCGGCTCATATCGGATTGGCTGTCTAGGAGCTCTGCGATGTGTACCACTTGGACATCGGATCCGCGCCGTCGTAGTCCGCCCTGCATGTGCATGATGCAACCGGTGTCGCCGGCGATTAACGTCGATGCGCCCGTCGTTAACACGTTGTCCAACTTTTCGTCTAGCATCGCCGTTGAGACATCGGACATCTTGACCGAAAACGCTCCGCCGAACCCACAGCACACTTCGTCGCGCTCCATCGGCTTCAGATCCAGACCGTCAACATTTTCAAGCAGCACTGTCGGTTGCTCGTCGACGTGCAACTCTCGCAACAGATGACAACAGCGGTGATAGGTTGCGTCGATATCTTTGCGCACCTCGAGGTCTTCGACGCCGAGAACATCCACGATGAACTCCGTCACTTCATAGACGCGGTGGGCGAGTTTCTCGGCACGGGCCAGCTCATCAGGATGATCGCGAAAGAGATCGGTATAGAAGTTGCGGACCATGGCGGCGCATGATCCTGACGGACAAATTATCGGTCCATCGGTGGCTTCGAAGATGTCCAAAAATCTCGAGGCAACGGGCCGCGCGTCGTTTCGGAAACCGCTGTTGAACGCCGGTTGGCCGCAGCAAGTCTGATCGGGTGGGAAATGCACCTCGATCCCTTGCGCCTCTATGATATTGACGACGCTCATGCCGACGTTTGGCATGAACTGGTCCACCAAACAGGTCACAAATAAATTCACGCGACGCGGGCGTTCTGAGGTGTTTTCACGTTTCACAACACATCCAGCATAAAACCCTTCGGCAATTAACAGCCCACAACCCCACTGCTAAACTTGGGTTAGTGTTGATGAGCCGATAAAACTGCGTTCGCAGCTCGTGCTTGACGCCCGCGATTTCTGAACGAAAGGCTTGAAAATTGAATAACGGCCGGCAGGACGTAACCGTGGTCGGAGCGGGGTTGCTCGGGTTATCAACAGCCATGGAGCTATTGCGGCGACGACCGGGCTTGAAGCTCACGGTGGTCGAAAAGGCCGACGGACCGGCGTCTCAGCAATCGGGTCACAACAGCGGCGTCATCCACTCTGGGATTTACTACAAGCCAGGATCATTCAAAGCCCGGTTCTGCGTCGAAGGACGCGCGAGCATGACGCAGTTCTGCCTCGACAACGAGATCCCGGTGTGGGAATGTGGCAAGTTGATTGTTGCCACCAATCCAGCCGAGGAAGCGAGACTGGAAGACCTCTGGGAACGTGGTACCAATAACGCCGTCGAGGGTCTCAGAATCGTCGACCGCGAAGAGATGGGCGAGATCGAACCATTTGTCGAAGGCACGAAAGCCCTCTATGCCCCCAAAACCGGCATCGTCGATTATCGCAAGGTTGCCGATGTCTACAGCGAGAAGGTGCAATCCCTCGGCGGGAAAATCCAGTTCAATTCCGAAATGAAGAACATCATCCCGAACGGTCGCGGCTCCGACGGTACCAACTACACCGTTGAGACCGCGTCTGGTGAGATCGAAACGAGGTACCTCATCAATTGCGCAGGGCTTCACTCCGATTTGATCGCAGCGATAAGCGGCGTCAATCCGGGGTTGAGAATCGTCCCGTTCCGCGGCGAATATTACACGCTCGCCAAGTCGAGCGAGCACATGGTCAAGGGACTGATCTACCCGGTGCCGGATCCATCTTTTCCCTTCCTAGGCGTGCATCTGACGCAGACCATGAAGGGATGGGTAGAAGCAGGCCCGAACGCGGTCTTGGCTCTGAAACGCGAAGGCTACCGCAAGCGCGACTTTTCGTTCGTCGATTTTGGTCGAACCGTAACATTCCCGGGATTCTGGAAGATGTCTCTAAAGAGTTGGAAAGTCGGGCTGTGGGAGATGAATCGCTCGTTGCGCAAGGATGTCTTCTTGAACAGCCTGCGGAAATTGATGCCGTCGCTGAAAAAGTCGGATCTCGCGCCAGGCGGTTCCGGCGTTCGCGCCCAAGCGGTTCATAGAGACGGCACTCTCCTAGACGATTTCCGCATCGACGAAAGCGCGACGGCGGTCCATGTTCTCAATGCACCTTCTCCCGGCGCGACGTCTTCGCTGGTGATCGGCAACTACATCGCCGACAAGGCAGAGGCGAACTTCAGCCTGTAGGTTGGACGTTAGTCCGGTTCAACTGGCCAGCATCAAAAGTTCTGCCGATTCCAACGATTCCTTGATCGTGGTCAGGAACTGGACCGCGTGCGCGCCCTCAACGACGCGATGGTCGTAGGTCACCGCTAGGTACATCATTGGCCGAATGTCGATCTGCCCGTCAATGACGACTGGTCGATCGACAATGTTGTGCATACCCAAGATGCCGACCTGTGGTGGATTCAGGATCGGCGTCGACATCATCGAACCGAAAACTCCGCCATTGGTGATGGTGAATGTTCCCCCGACAAGGTCTGCGAGGGAGAATGAGCCACTACCGGCCTTTTCCGCGAAGCCGCGGATTTCCTGTTCAATCTCAGCGAATGATTTCTGGTCCGCGTCTCGGACTACCGGCACCACCAACCCATGGTCGCTGGCTACCGCCACGCCAACGTCGTAGTACTCCTTGTAAACGAGTTCGTCGCCATCCAACTCCGAATTCAATATCGGGAATGCGTTAAGTCCATTCAACACCGCCTTCACGAAGAACGACATAAAACCTAACTTTACCCCGTTCGTGGCCAAGAACTGTTCGCCGAACTCGCGCCGGATGCGGATGACCTCGTGCATATCGACCTCGTTGTAGGTCGTCGTCATCACGGCTTCCGCCTGCACCTGCGCCATGCGCCTAGCAGTTGTCAAGCGACGGCGAGAGAGTCGTTCCCGGCGCACTGGTCGCCCGTCTTCGATTCTGCGTAGGTCCGCGATCTGAGGAGCGATGGCAGGTTCGACGGACGGGGTGTCATCGGCCTCCGATTCGGGTGCTTCCTCGACTTCGGCCTCAAATTCCGATCCGTCGTCTTCCTCAGCGATTTCTGCAACCTCTTCGGTAGCGGTTTCGAGTATCGAAGTGGGTGGGACTTCAACGAACGGATTCAGCTGGATCTCGACGAATCCGTCGTCTTGGTCCGCAGCTTCCTCCAGCTCGACCACCTCTTCCGTCAACGCTGCAATAGTCGGAGTCTGGGCTTCTTGGGTCGATACCTCGTCATCTTCGAGCTGGGCGTCGACGGTTGCGTCCACGTCAGCAGTAACCACCGCGGATTCGGAACTGAATTCGCACAACGCGTCGCCCGGTCGGACCACATCATCCACTTCCTTCAAGATCGTCCCAATGACGCCGCTTTTTACCGCGTTTATCTCCTGGACGGCCTTGTCAGTGTGCAGTTCGACGATCGGTTCGCCGACGTCTACCGTCTCGCCCGCGATTTTGAACCACTTCCCTACCGATGCTTCAAAAACCGACTCGCCGAAATCTGGTGCGACTATCTCTTCCATTTATCCGTGTGTCCTATCCGTGGTGATGTGGTAACGCCTGTCAAATTCCTAAACGGTTCGGCTTAACTCGCTGGGTCGAGATTTAAGGCAATACGTATCAATCGATCCTGCTGCCGCCGGTGCAGCCAGTTCGAACCTGAGGCCGGACTGGGGCTCCGTGGGCGACCGATGTAGCGTATGCCCGTTTTGATGATCGACGCGATCGGCGTCCTGACAAAGTCCCATGCTCCACGGTTACGCGGCTCCTCTTGCAACCAGACAACATCCTTGTAGTTGGAGAACGACTCAAACGCGTCAACCAAGAGTTCCTCGGGGAACGGATACAGTTCTTCCAGGACGATCACTCCGATGTCCTTGACATCGGCGATCCTCGGATGCGTGGCTAAGTCGACGAAAATCTTGCCGCTGCAAAGGACGACCCGCTTGACATCGTCCGGATTGGAATTCGACAACGTGAACTTGCGGATCGGCCGGAAATTGCCTTCGGTGAAGTCATTGATCGAAGATGCTGCGTGTGGGTGCCGCAACAAGCTTTTGGGAGTCATTACAACCAACGGTCGTGCCCTATCGGATTCGCCGAGCAATGCCGACTGAGACCGCAGGAGGTGAAAATACTGCGCCGACGTTGTCGGATTGGCTATACGCATGTTGCCGCTTGAAGCGAGGTCCAGGAAGCGCTCGAGATGTGCATGAGAGTGGTTTGGTCCCTGCCCTTCATATCCATGAGGGAGAAGCATCACAAGATTGGGACGTTGCCCCCATTTTTCCCTCGCCGAAACAATCATCTCATCGATGATCGCCTGAGCGTTGTTGACAAAATCCCCGAACTGCGCTTCCCAGATGACTAGACTCGATTCCGTAAAAACGCTATAACCATGCTCGAACCCGACGGGCCCAGCTTCGGACAGTGGGCTGTTGTAGATCGAGAAACTGCCACCTTCAACTTGTTTCAGCGGATAATATCGTTGACCGGTCTCGATGTCCCAAACCACGGCGTGACGTTGGCTGAAGGTTCCTCGAGCGCAATCCTGCCCCGTCAAGCGTACGGAGATACCGTCTTGCATCACTGAGCCGAGAGCCAATGCTTCCGCATGTGCCCAATCGATGCCCAGTTCGCCAACATCACCAATCTCGTTTCGGCGGGCAAATACACGTTGGACCGTGGAATGCAATTTGAAGTTGTCCGGGATTGCGCTGATCTCACCGTTGAGCTTGATTAAACGTTCCAGGTCGATCGACGTGTCTGGATACTCCTCGCCTTGCATCCCTTCCGGCGTTAATCCCAGATCCGGCGGTTCCTGTCTTCGAGTTCCAGCACCTGACGCATTAACGGCCTCCATCGCGGTGCTCAGCGCTTCGAATGTGCTCGCAACAAATCCGTCAACTTCTGCCTGCGAGACGACTTCCTCGGCGATCAGCCGATCAGCCCATTTCTCGCGTAGCGTCGGATGCTTTGCAACTCTTTGGTACGCCAAAGGTTGCGTGAAGCGCGGTTCATCATTCTCGTTGTGACCATGTCGACGGTAACCGACTAAGTCGATAACGAACTCTTTACGGAACTTCAACCGATACGAAACCGCCATCTTTGCTGCGAGGGCACACGCTTCAAGGTCTTCGGCGTTGACGTGGACCACCGGAATCTCGTAACCCCGCGCAATGTCTGAACAATATTGGCCCGAATATCCTTCATCCGGTTCGGTGGTGAACCCTAACTGGTTATTGGCGATGACGTGAATCGCTCCACCAACCGAATATCCATCGAGATTGACGAGGTTTAACGATTCGGCGACTATGCCCTGGCCAGCGAACGCGGCATCTCCATGAATCAACAACCCCATCGCCTCGAGGTGCGGGTCGTCACCTTCGGCGGCCGCATCTTGCGTCGATCTGACCGCACCCAATACGACCGGATCGACCATCTCTAGATGACTGGGGTTGGGCAATAGCCGTAGCTGAATATCGGTGATCCCATCCTGGTTCACGTCGACATCGGCGCGAGAACCGAGGTGGTATTTCACATCCGTCAACCAGCCAGCGGCTTCCATCGCCGCCAAGTGGGCGAACCTGCCTTCCAAGAATCCCGTTAACAGAGATTCGTAGGGCTGCTCCAGCAGATGAGCCAACGTGTTCAGACGCCCGCGATGCGGCATACCCATTACGATCTGTTTGACATTGAAGGCCGATTGCAGGATTATCTGGTCGATCAGCGGGATCAACGCATCCAATCCCTCCAGGCTGTACCAACGTTTTCCAGGAAAAGTTGCGTGGAGATACTTTTCGAATCCTTCGACCTTGGTCAACAGTTCAAGTTGATAACGCTTCTGGGAATCGGGCATAAACTGCATGGCCGATTGGTTTTCGACTTGGTTCTGTAGCCAAAGGCGCTCCTCGACGCTATGGATATGGTCAAACTCGTAACCGATTGAACCGCTGTAGTAGGACTTCAACTCCTCAATGGCTTCGCCGATCGTCGGTCGAGCCAACCACTGGCGAATCTCGTCGTTCGCATCGGCGAGCAATTGAGACGACGCAGCCAAGGTGTCTGGCAACACTCCGAAACGTTCCGGACGCAGATGATCGTCTGACCGCGGCAACATGCCCAACGGGTCGATATCAGCGGCCTGATGACCGTCTTCCCGTATGCCGTTGATCAACCGCTCAACACGAACGATTTGTTCGGCTGAGACGCCCGTTTGGACTGCGACCTCCGGTGCCAGCTCCTCTTCGTCTGCTTCTATGACTTCTGCATCAAGGCTTCCGTTATTCGCGACTACAACTTCATCGGCAGGCGGTTCTTCGATCGGTTCGTCGGTGTGACCGTTGACGCCCGGAGCGAAGCTGACCTCGAACGAGGGGTCCAACAGAAGGCCGTCGTATTCGAATTCGGTTTCGACGCCGTTGGCGCCATCGGAAGCAAGCGACGCCGTATCACCGTCCATGATGCTCGTCGCATACGCCTCATTTAACCCGGCGAATACGCCGTGCAACTCGACGGAAGTTTCGTCGCGGTTTTGTTTTTTCGAATTTCCGGTCATGCTCTGCTGGTCAGGATGTCTGGATCGACCCGCCGTGATTCACCTCTACCGCCCATCCACTACTAATACATTGTCGCAGTTCTCGCACGTAAATATCCACTTCGACTAACTAGGCGACTTCCGTGTACGCCCCGCCCCCATCAACGCATCCGACTGGGAGACTGCCAAAAGTCAGCGTTGTGACCAAGAATCTGCTTCAACTCTTCGGTCGCAGCGGACAGCGCGTTCGCAACATCGGCAGGGAGGTCATAATCGAAACTCGGTGTGTTGAGTGCCACCTCATCAGGATTGCGCGCGCCGACCAATAGACTAGTTACCCCCTCCTGTGCCAAGGCCCAAGCCAAAGACAGCTTTGCCGGATGCTCACCAACCTCATCAGCGATCTCCAAAACGGCCGCAATCGCGGCGAACGTCTCCTCTTCGCATCCATCTTCGCCGTGGATGGACTGTTCCCGGTCCTTGTGGAAGTGACGGCTACGAGATAATCCCGGTGGAACGTCGTCCGCAGAGGCGTAGCGACCTGTCAAAAGCCCTTGCTGCAAAGGGCTATAGCAAATGACGCCAACATCGTTGGCCACACAGGTCGGTTTGATGGCAAATTCTAGGGCGCGCCAGAGAAGGTTATAGGGAAGCTGGTCGGTAACGATCACGCCGCACTCGAGGATGTCGGTCAGATCCCGTACCGCGAAGTTGCAGACGCCCAAAGCCCGCACTTTGCCGCTTTCTTGCAGCTTCAACAACTCTGCCATCGTATCCGCGATCGGAACGTCGTGGTTTGGCCAGTGGATCTGGTAGAGATCGATGTAGTCAGTCCCCAACCTCTTCAGGCTCGCATCGCACCGTTCGGCGATGATGTGCGGGTCTTGATCTGTTCTGCTGAACTTAGTTGCGATTACAGCATCGCCTCGGCGTCCCGCGAGTGCGCGACCGAGAACTTCCTCCGAATTGGAATCGTCCGAATATCCCTCTGCAGTGTCGAAAAAGTTGACGCCGGCATCGAGCGCGGCATGAACCGCGGCGATCGAGTCGTTATCGTCCTGGGGTCCCCAAACCCGGCCACCGGCGAAAGGCCAACACCCTAACGCCATCCTAGACACCTTAATGCCGCCGTCTCCTAGCGTTGCGTATCTCATGGCTTGGTTCCTGGAATTTCCTTTGACTCGGTCTCGATCACAGTATGCGGTGGCGGGAGTGCAAGGGAGTCGAACCCTCCGCGCACACCGAAGGGTGCACGCCAGCGGATTTGAAGTCCGTGAAGCCCACCGGGACCCATCCACTCCCACGCTGCTGCTAAATCACGATATTAAAGCCAATTCGTTTCGGATTTGTGTGCAATCGCGTCCCAACAAACGAAAAGGGCGGTATTTACCACCGCCCTTCTCAACTTCTCTGATTGCTCAGGGACATTAGGCAGCCATTTGCAGAACGCCTTGGAGCTTTTCCTTCAACACGCTCTCTGGGACTGCGCCGACTACCTGCTCAACGGGGCTGCCATCTCGGAAGATAAGCAACGTCGGAATGCTACGAACGCCGTAGGTGCCAGATAGCCCCGGGTTCTGATCGACGTCGACCTTCGCAAATTTGACTACTCCGTCGTAATCATTGGCCAATTTTTCAACCACCGGCGCAACCATCTTGCACGGTCCGCACCATTCGGCCCAAAAATCAACTAGTACCGGGATATCTGCTGAAAGAACTTCGGATTGAAAATCGGCATCGTTTACATCGATCGGATGTGCCATCAAGTTAGCTCCGTTTCTGTTTCACTCAAGCGTTTACGTCAAACCACGCGACCCCACCAAATTCGGACGGGTGCTCTCTTAAGATTCTACCACCTGATTAAACTGTCTCAGCCGCGGACACCATTCAGTCGTGGTGATTTTAGACCGCCAACAATTCCGATTCCCGATCTCTGGCCACAACTTCGAGAATCACCCGATGAACGTCAAGGCTAGGCACCGTCGGAGACGGGTCCGGGTACTCGCACTCTTCCATATACGTGGCCAATTCTGCGAACAGGGTCGTCGATTGAACGATGCCGCGCAAGGCGTGATCTGAGACCGTCGCCAAACCCGATGCGAGGAGTTCGCCATCGTTCTCTCTGACAACTGCGACGGTATCTCCCTCCGTGATTCCGAGCGGCTCCAAATCATCCGGATGAAGCTCGATATTCTCGACGCGGTCGACGACGTTCAGGTAGTTTCGTTCGCCGAGCGTCGTTTCACGATCTGGTTGGTGAAGAACGCGACCAGGAGCGAAGTAAATGCCGTCTCTGGCAAATGACGAGAAATCGGGCTTCGTAACCTCAAAGTTCGACATCGTCTGACTGTCTCTTGAATTTGAAGTCGTGATGACGCCACCGTTTGACAGCGCGTCGTGGCTCAGCCCGTCGTATTCGGGGATGGTCGCGCAGATCGCATCGAAAATCTCGCTCGCCGTTGCGTAATCGAACCCCGAGCTGCCCATCGATTTGGCAAGTCCGCAAAAAACCTCCCAACCGGCCAGTTCATCGAACCTAGGTTCATTCATTTTGTTGACGATTTGAACCCGAGACTCGATGTTCGTCACCGTCGATGTCTGCTCCGAGAATGGCGCCGCCGCGAATACGATATCGGCTTTGGACGTAATGTCGTTGTCGAACACCGACGACACGATCAATGTGTCGAGCGAGCCTAGCAACGAATTCAATTCACCCAACTGTCGGGCCGTCGGATTGATGCCGTCCGCCATCACCACCGCTGCTTTGATGTTGCCGTCACGGATCCCATCAAGGATCTCGGTTATGCCCTTAGCTTCACCGGCCGGAAAATCGACGCCCCATGTGTCACACAGCCGGGCTGCAAAACGGGACCCGGCATCCAATGGGCGACAGCCTACTTGCTCCGATCCGCGGGCGTTAGCGCCGAAATAGAGCGGATAAACCCCTTGGCCTGGTCCGTCGGCAGTACCGTTGAGCAATCGCAGATTCATCACCGCATCGACCAAAGCGTCATGCCTGACCGTGGGCACCGTATCAGCACCGAGCAGAACAGCCATCTCTCGACTACTCGCAAGCGCAGCCGCAGCCTCGGCGAAATCATCAACCATGACTTCACAATATGTCGCGATCCTACCGAGGTCGTAGTCCCACAAGGCGGCTTTGAACGCATCGGCGTTGGTCGTTTTTTCGTTGATGAAGTCGACCTGTTCCAAAGTCGAATCGAACACCGCGCGGACGATGCCCATCACGGCCATGTGTGCAGTTTCAATCCGAGGCCGCAACCAAACATCCGCATAACGCGTCAACTCGGTTTCTCTCTGATCGATCACAACGATCTTGGCTCCACGACTCGCTGCCCGTTTGACCGGCACCGCCAAGACGTTTTGATCCTCAGTCGGGTTTCCTGAAACGACCAAAACCGAGTTGGCGTTTTCGATGTCCCAGATCGAGCGCTTCGTGTGCCCGATGTCCCAACGACTAGATACGTGTTGCATTACGTCATCAATGAAGTTGTGAGCGTGATCGACGTTATTGGTCTTTAGTGCAGAACGCGCGAACTTCTGTGCGATGAAGTTGTCTTCGTTGCTTCCCCGAGGCGAAGCGATGACAGCGATCTCGTGTGGTTCGAATTTCGACAGAGCTTCCGCGCCGGCATTGAATGCGTCTTCCAAACTGGCCTTGGTGAGGATTCCGTCTTTCCTGAAATAGGCGCGCTTCAAACGAGAACGATGGTTCGGATAGTCATAACCGAACTTACCCTTGAAGCAAGCCTGCCCTTGGTTGACCTTGCCGTTGACATCGCCTCGGAAGCGAATTATCTTGTCGAATTTGTTCACCTCAGCGATCATCTGACACCCTACGGCGCAGTTGGTGCATGTAGTGGTGACCTGTCGGCTTGCCTTCTCCCACTTGTATTCACGCTCCACCAGCGCTCCGGTAGGACAGACATCGATGCATGCGCCGCAAAACTCGCAACCCGATTCCATCAGAGATGTGCCGTGCGAAGTCCCGACTAGGGACACGCCGGAACGCGCTACCAACGTCAGCGCATTGTCGCCTCGGACTTCCTCACACACGCGAACACATCGAGCGCAGACGATGCAGAGGTTGTAGTCGCGGTCATAGAGCGGGTCGTCGGCATGGATCGGCAAATCTCGACGGTAGTAATTGAGTGGCGTGCGGAGATCCAACTCGACCGAGCGGACCGTGTCCTTCAATTCGCATCGCTCGTTCTTTGGACAAATCGTGCAGCGATCGGTGACATCGACGTGCCTTTGACAGACGTCTTGTGGACCGCAAAGCTCGATTCGATGGCAGGTCAAACAACCATGGGGGTGCTCCGACATCAACAATTCGATGATGCCGCGACGCAGTTCGTTGACCGACTCGTTTTTCGTCTCCACCACCATATCGGGCATAGGCATCGCGGTGCACGATGCCAGCGTCATCTTCCTACCATTGGCCTCCGTATCCACCACGCAGGTGCGGCAGGCACCGTAAGGTTTCATATGGGGGAAGTAGCAGAGGTACGGGATATAGATCCCAGCATCTAGCGCAGCTTGCAGAATCGTCTGCCCCGGCTCAGCCTCTAGTTGCTGTCCGTCGACCGTGAACTTGATGGGATCAGGCATATCTACTTTCGCCGCCGTTAGTCGGACTCGGGTTCATGGGCGCGTACGACTCGGCAAGATCATGGAACCATCGCCGAATGGCCCTGACTTTTCCAACTCGCCGTTGAATCGCTTCTCAAACTCCTCGCCAAAGTAGTTGATGGCAGAAGAGACCGGGTTGTAACCGAGTTGGCCGTGACCGCAAAGCGACCCGATCTTCATATTGTTGCCGACGGTTTCCAACAATTTCATATCGCCTGGTTTCGCCTCGTTTTTGCACAACCTGTCGAACACGTCCAGCATGTGCGTATTTCCAAGCCGGCACGGGAAACACTTGCCACAAGACTCGAACTGGTTGAATGCGATGAGATTGCGGACGAGGTCAACGATGTCGGTGGTTTCGTCTCCGACGATAATTCCGCCAGATCCCAATATGGCTCCCGACTTCGCCATCGCATCGAAATCAATCTCCGTATCGAATGCATCCTCGCCCATGACGCCACCCAGCGGTCCACCGGTCTGCAACACCTTGATTCGCTCTGAGCCCTCCGCAACGCCGCCGCCGATATCTTCGAGCACTTGGCGGATCGTCAATCCCATCTCAACTTCGTACATCCCCGGTCGCTTGATGTGACCGGTCAGGCATACGAGTGCCGTTCCAGACGACGACTCGGTGCCAACATTCTTGAATTCGTCTCCGCCGGAAGCCACTATTCCGGGCACGTAGGCGATGGTCTTGACGTTGTTGATGTTGGTCGGTTTTTGGAAAAGGCCGGCCTGCGCAGGGAACGGGGGCTTGTATCGCGGCGTCGAGCGTTTTCCCTCAATCGCCTCCATCATTGCCGTCTCCTCGCCCGCAACGTAAGAATCCCCGGTCAGCGAGACCTCCATATCGAAGGAGAAATCGGAACCTAAGATGTTCTCACCTAGAATGCCGTTTTCGTAGGCTTCATCGATCGCGCGGCGGGTCGCCTCAATGGGAATGTCGTGACCTTGACGAATGAATACCACCCCGTGCGTGGAGTTGGTCGCGTATCCATTGATGATCAAGCCCTCGATGAGCCGATGCGGATCGCTTTCCAAAATCCCCTTGTCGTTGAACGCGCCCGGGTCACCCTCTTCGCAATTGCACAGCACGTACTTCACTGGAGCCTGGCTCGGTGCCAAGAACGACCACTTCAATCCCGTTGGAAATGCGGCTCCTCCGCGACCACGCAGGCCTGAAGTCTTGACTTCTTCGACCACTTCTTCAGGTTTCATCGAGAGCACCGCTTTGTTGAGCGCCGCGTATCCGTCATGAGCGATGTACTGGAATATGTCGTGCGGATCGATGTTCCCGAAATTGGCGGTGAGAATCTTTCTCTGTTTGGCGTTAGCCGGTAGTTCGTCCCATTCCGGGAGATGTGTGACATACGGGTCGCGGTGACCGGTGTACGCGTACGCCGATTCGTGCAGTGCGCGCTCGTCACGCCCGTCAACGAAGTGCGCCACGATGTCGGGCACCATTTCCGGCGTGACGTTGGCGTGCAAAATCCGGTTGATTCCAGGAACGACAACATCAACGATCGGTTCCAAGTACATGAGACCGTGCGCGCCAACCATCGACAGATTGATCTGATTCGAGCCTTCCGGGCCGAATGGTTTGAGAGCGTCGAATACTGCCTGAGCTCCTGCGGCTTGGCCCGAAGCTCCGAAACCGACTCGCACCCAAGGCCTATCCCCCGCCACCAAGTCGTCCCATCGCTGCCGCGCGCGCGCCCGCAACAACGCATACTGCGTTTGCTGGCTCATCACCACCGCGTAGGTGTCTACAGGTGCTTCAATGCGCGATACCATTTTCGAGCTCCTGTTTTAGATCCGAAACGAAGGTTCGAGCCGCTTCTGGGTCCGTCCTTCCCGTCAATATGTGGTCCCGCGCGATGACTGGCGCTTGAGCGCACGCGCCCAGGCAGGTGCTGTACCGCAAGGTAATCTTGCCGTCTTCGCTGGTCTCTTCCGCGTCGACGCCCAATTCGTCCTGCACCGCCGCTAACACGTTTTGCGCCCCCATCAGATGGCACGTCGGCCCCCAGCATACGTCGACTGTGGCCTGGCCGGGAGGAGTGAAGCGGAAATTGGTGTAGAACGATGCCACACTCCAAACATCGTTGATCGTCGAATCGCAAAAAATCGCGACCTCTTCGATCGCCTCGTTCGGTACGTAGTGCAACTCGTCCTGGACTGCGAGGAGTGAAGAAAGAACGGTAACGCTCGGAGCTCGGTCCTTATCGGCGCGTTGAGATTCAAGTGCCCGGCGGATACGATCCCGCAATTTCGGGCGACTCTGTTGCTGAGTTGTCGTCAATCTATCTCCGGCATTCTCGCGAGGCGCGCAGAGGCGTGACAAATCGCTACGCCCCGGCAAGTTTTCCGTCTAGATGGAATCGTAACAGAGCATCCTTGATTGGCGCGCGTAATGACGATCCTCGATGGCGACTATTTGGCGCCTTCCATCTCGGCAGCGGTCATGTCGAGCGAGACGTCACGGCGCATTGTCGGGATCATTACGACCTGCTCCACGATCGTCCTTTGTGGCATCGCGGCGCACAAGAATATCGCCTGCGCAATATCCTCCGGTTGCATCATGGTCGAACGATCATCAGAATCCGGTGGTCGCGGACGGTTTTCCAATATCGGAGTGTCGACCTCGCCCGGCATTATCGCGCACGCTCGGACCCCGAATTTAGTCAACTCGGCGTTCATTCCCCGGATCATGTTCAACGACGCCGCCTTCGCCGCACTGTACGGCGCACCGCCCAACAATCCAGGATTCAATGCGGCCATCGAAGATACGGTGACTACCGTCCCCGTATTCCGGTCGATCATGTTCGCCAATACCGATTGCGTCAATCGGTAAACGCCCTCCACGTTGACCTTGAAGACCGAGTTCCACTCTTCCGGACCCACGTACCTCATCGACCTAACTCGGCTGCTGTGTCCCGCGTTGTTGACCAAGATGTCGACCTTTCCGAACCGCTCCAAACTCCACGCTCCGAGCGCCGCTGCCGCATCGCCGTCCTCCAGATCGGTAGGCCGTACCTCAACTTCAACACCGTGCTCACGAGCCTGAGCGGCAACCTCATCTAACGGTGCTTGCCGTCTTCCGGCGAGAACCAGATCGGCGCCAGCCTCAGCGAACAAATCCGCTGCAACCTTGCCGATGCCAGTGCCCGCACCCGTGATGATTGCTACCTTGCCGTCTAGGATTCCCATACGTCAAAAAACTCCTGTTTGATTCAAACTCTCGTTCGTCTTCAAATCACGCATCAAGGTTAACTCAGAGAAAATCGAACGGACCAGGCTTCCCCACTAGTTCGACGCCCATCCCGTCCATCCCTTCTTAGCATCGTCCAACATCATCTCAGCCACTTCTCGGCCCATACGGATCGAATAGTTCGTGCCTCGGTCCTCGGGATAGATCTGCGTCGTGTTGGCAAGATAGACGCGCTCGAACGGCGTGCGATGCGACGGTTTTTTTGCGCCGTATTCGGTGCCGATAATCGGTTGCGCCGCGCTGACCGAGTTGTAGTGCACGTCCTTGATCCACGATCGTTCGAACGCCGGATTAAACTTCGGCAAATGTTCGCAATACAGGTCGATCAACTCGTCTGCTGGCAGCTGGAATAGATCGTCTTTCCGATGCAGATAGTTCGTCAAATAGACGACGTGACGACCGTCGTACCACTCACGCGGCAACATGTTGGTGTGTTCGATGATTCCCAAGAACGGAACATCGTCGGACGCGATGTTCATCCAGTAAAAGTTCGTCAGCGCACGGTCCAGCTCCAGTATCACGACCACCGCCGCCAGATATTGCACGGATTTCAAGCGATCAAGGTAACTTTGCGGCAGATTCTCCATGATGCTCGGCGCTGAGAACGAAGGGACCGTAGCCAGTACGCTGTCGTAAGACTCCGTCAACTCTTTACCGGCCAAGACAGAATGGACTTGCGTATCTCCAGACTCCTCGCGAGGTCTTATCTTCACCACCGGATTTTCGAGGCGAATCTCACCGCCCTGGGACCTGATTTTGTCGGCCAAGGTGTCGAATACCACGTCGAAACTTCCCGTCGGGTAACCGAGAACCTCTTTCGCTAGCAATCCTTCGCGAGAGGCGAAACGAGTGTGAATCTTTGACCAGAACCACGGCATACCGACATCGCCATAGAAGCGTCCGAACTTTCCGCGCAGCAACGGGTTCCAGAGCACGTCGTATGCCTTGCCGCCGAGTTTGTCACCCAACCACTCGTCGGCGGTATACGGCTCCAAGCTCTGCCAGTCTTTGATGCGTTGCACTCGGAGTGTGAAAAGTCCCATTCTGATCCGCTCAAAGAGCGGTATTGCACTGAATCGCAACAGATCGAACGCGGTCGTGGTGCGATGAAGCCCGCCGTCGACATAGGTGCCTACGTTTGATGGATACCATTCCATCGCCGCCCCAATGCCCAACTCGTCCATCAGATCCAATATCGCTCTGTCGTTGGTGAAAAGATGGTGATATCCCCGTTCCAGCGGATACCCGCCGACGGGTATCGTCGAAGCCTGCCCGCCGATGAACGGGGCAGATTCGTAAACCGTTACTTCGTTTCCTGCCCGACTAAGGTCGTATGCCGCGGCCAAACCGGCCGCGCCAGCGCCAACAATACCAATCTTCATGGATTCATCTCCGCATGGCGTTGCTGAAACCCATCCTGGTGACTTTCGGACCCTCCACCCTGTCTGCGAGCGGCTCGTGCACCGCGGGCCAGATTGGCCATTGAGGTGCGATCCGCCAACAGCAGCAGTGCCCCGGCGACGGTCACCGGCGCCCACAACACGACGTGTACCGTCAACGCGTAAGCCGCGGCTATCTCGGCGTCCAATCCCAACGCCGTCAATGCGGCCGCGCCGAAGAAATCGAAGGGTCCCCAACTACCAGCGCTCGAAGGCAAGACGCCGGCCAGATTGGCTGCTGTCCCAAATGCCACGATCGCCGCGATAAATTGCAGTTGACTGTCAAATGCTGACCGAATATCAAACCCCAATGCGATCACGTAGTACATTCCGATCTCGGAGATCCAGACCGGCAACGAGAGGATTATCACCTTCACCAACCCACGCCAAGAACGTACCACCGTCAATCCGGCGATTAGGTTCATTGCAGTACCTACTACGCGCGCCCGTAACCTCGGCGACAGGAATCGCAACATTGCCGCCAACATCCCCCGAACCTTGGTCGGCGAAACGATGACTACGTATGCGACCACGGCAAAGACCCCGATGAACGGTAGCAACGCTCCGAACGCCAAAACCGGAAGCCCGCCGGGCACGTCTTCGGCCAACGAACCAAGGGTAGACTGCACCCCTATCGCGCCAAACAAAACGGCGATTGCGACCAGCAGGAGCAGTGCGATCACATCCGATGCACGCTCAAGAGCCACGGTGCCGAACGTCGCCATCGTGCTGACGCCTTCGCGCAAGGTCAGGTAGTAAGCCCGCATCAACTCGCCGATACGGACCGGTATCAGATTGTTAGCCATGTAGCCAACGACTACCACTGGGAACAGTGCCCGTTTAGATTCGCCGCCGGTTATCGGCCCCAGCAGATATCGCCACCGTACGGTCCGGAACCACAGAGCGAGTGTGTACAGCAGCAGCGCAGGCGCGGTGTAAACATAGTTGGCGTTTACGAGAACCTCGCCCACCTTTTCGTAGTCGACGAAGTAGAAAGCCAATATGCCCAAGAATGCGGCGCTACCGAGGAGCCCGATCCAAAACGCTCGGCTCTTGATCACTTCGCGAAAGCCAATTGCGGCCCATGGATCGCTTCGGACATTACGCGACTATCGAAGCGGGGCTTGTGGGGTGTCATTACGGAAATAGACGTACGAGTCGATGTAACCCATGTCTTTAGTCAGCTTGCGATGGAACCAAAAGTCAGCGATTGGTCGCAGCAAATCACGATTGGTGAGACCGTTCCAGACATCGGCCGGAGTCTTGTTTTTGTATACCTCGGGGAACCACCACCGATGGATCATGTGACGCCCTTCTTCAAATCCTTCGGGTAGAGAATCCTTGACCGCGTCGTGGTTCTTCGCATTGATCACAGCAACAGTTCGCGTATCGTTGATCGATGCTCCTTCGCTCTCCAAGCTGACAAAACCGACGCCTTCATAGTTGCGAAGGTACCAGCTCCACGGCCACGCGAATCCGTCCCTCGTATCGATAGCCACACTGAACTCGCTCTTGTTCCAGGCAAGTTCGCGGGCCAAGTCAATCTCTTTGGCTGTCTGGTGCAAATCCTGCGTCGTCTGTGTGTAAACGAGCATATCCTTCGCGATGTCGCCGTGTTGATAGGTGGCGATAAAACCTGCCCGTACCGTGAATGCGAACATAACCACCACTGACGCTACGGCAACCACCGCAAACACCTGTCGGAATCCCCGCGACATGCCGGTTTGAATCAATAGCAACACACCGACACCGCAGAACGCGATCAACGCCCACAACTCGAAAAATTGACCCAAGTCGCGCGCGTTCGATATGTTGAAATCGTCGTAGAACTGGAAGAACAACAGCCGGTACAACGCGATCATTAACAACGGCACCAAAGCGAACGTCATCCAGCCGCGTTGCCGCCAAACCGCGGTCCAATCAATGTACCGAATCAACGAACCCAGACCGTGACCAGCCAAGAATATGAATGGAATCGTCAGCTGCGCCAACAACCACGGCATCTTCTCTCCCGCTACCGAAAACGCCAAAAACGTGGCAAACGACCAGAAGATCAAGAAGCGAACGAAGCCGGACGTCTTTAAGGTCAATGGGACGAAAAGTAACGTCACGTAAGCCAAAATCGCGAATGGCAGTATCAGAATGTCTGACGGCGGTTCGGGGTTTTGGTAGTACTGCGTGTAAAGCAACGTCGTCGTGATCGCAAAGCTGATGACGCTGATGGCGATCAGACCGATTGACCGCCAACCGGTTCGAATCGCGTAGTAAGTCGCGATACCAACTGCCGAGAGCATCGGGAGGAATTCGTAAATCGAACTAATCACGAAGTAGTAGTACCAGGGTTGCGACCCTCGACGCACGTCATGCTGCGCGAGCCAATACCCCAACGATTGCCACACCCCGGTGATCACACCCGGGTAGTGGCTCCCGAAATTCGTCATAATCACGGCGTAGATCGCCCAGAAGATCGCCAACGCCACCCAGAATCGGCGCCAGTTCCACCAAGCCCCGACTACCACTGCAATCCCGAATGTGAAAAGCGTCACAAAGGCGGCCACGGCCCTGGCCGCCGTTCCATCGGGAGCACCGGTGGCGACATTTGGGGTGCCCTCTACCGCCGCCAAAGTCAATCCAATCAAGCTTTGGAAAACTGCGATGCCCGGGGCAAAAAACGGCGCGGATAACCCAACGAGCAACACTAGGATGTGACCAGCTGGACTGATCTCGCTCAACTTCATGTGGCCCAACACGATATCTCGAATCTCGTACCGCGTTACCCAAGCGAAATAGGCCGCGAAAATAACGACAAAGATGTACGCCGTCTCTTTCGTCGCCATGGCCAATCCCAACACCGCCGCCGCGATGTAGAACCATCGGAATCGTTGCTCTACGATGTAACGCCACATTGCGACTACCAGCAACGCGACGAAGAACGCCATCAATATGTCGTTGCGCGCGAAGCGGGAGAAATAAAACAACGCTGGTGAGAACGTCAGCATGACCGAGGTCAGCAACGCGCCGATGTCACCAAGTTGCCCGCGTAAGAGCAGCGGAACAAGGATTAGCGCTGATCCGAACAACACCATGCCGAGACGTAGCGTGAATTCGGAATCGCCAAACAGGAAGAACATGCCTGCGATTAACTCAAACAAAAACATGCCGTGCGTTAACGGCGTATGTTCGTATTCGTTGCCGATGGCGATTTGATAGCCGAAATAACCGTGCAGGCTCTCGTCGTGATGCACCGCCATGTCGCCCAAACGGACTAGCCGCATCCCTAATCCGACGAGGAAAAGCAACGCATAGATCGTGTACTGAACCCGCGGAGAGAACGAAAAAGCGAGTTGGTTCGCGGTGTCAACTACCGTCCGGGGAGCCTTTGAGAACGCGGTCCAACCACCGTCGACCCATCCTCCACGCGCCGAGCCACTTCCCGTCGACCTCCCCGCATTCTCATCCGGTCGAATATGTGCCGTGTCCAAGCCTACTCTCCCAGGGCGAAGATAATCACTTCGTGATTTTCAAAAACACGGCTGCCAATGCGATCGAATTTCGAAACATCTAATTCAGTATATTTCTCGCGTTCATTCGGACTGACGACCAAGTAGTCTGCTTCGTACTTGCTAGTCAGATCGAGCGTCTCGGAATCGTCATCGCTGTTGTAGATACGTTCCAAGTCGCGTTCGCGATCTACCCACCACTCGTCTCCCCCGCGCCACTGACTTTGATGCTGGGCCCAGCCGAGAATCGACGGTCTGCCCGTCCAACCAGAGAAGCGACCGAATTTGCTGTAACTGGTACCCGAGGCCTCTACGATCACGTCGTTGTTGCTTACGTTTTCTCGAATCCAGTCCATAGCCTCCGGAATCGCCGTGCCGTTGGATTCGAGAAACTTGATACCGTCAAGCGTGAATTCAGTGCCCGACTCCGACGACTTGGTCGCAGTTGCTGCGAACGGGTAGTAGAAGGAAACCACGATCAGCGTCGCAGCGATGAAAACACCAACCGCGCTCACGTAACGCAACCGGCCGACGAACGACGGATGGCGTCGCATCCAGTAATAGACGCCGTATCCACCGGCAACGGCCATGAATATCCAGACCTCGTAGTAGAACTTGAACACCGTGTTGTGCCGACCGCCGAAAAAGTCATGCAACCTGAATAACTCCGCGACGTACAGCAGCAACGCCGAGATCGTCAACAACACCAGCAATATCTGCGCGCCATCGTCCGCACCTCGCATCCCTCGACGGTAGGTAGTCACGAAAAACGCGACAAACGTGACTCCGAGGAGAGCGGACAACGGCAATCGAGAGAATAGGTCAACCCCTGTCGCATTGTCATTGAACGCGTAATGGGAAACCATCCAAGCGAAATAAAGGAATAATGCCGACGATATTGAGGCGATCCAAGGAAGTTTTTCGCCCACGACGGGCGGCATGACATAACCAACTGCTGCCCGTCGCATGATGGCCCACTCACGGACCAACACCGGAACCAAGATCGCCCCAGCAAAAGTGGCTATTACCGCGATCATTCCGCCCCAAACTGTGAAGAAGTGGATTGGGCGCGTCGCGTATCTCGTTGGAATGATCGGCGGAAACTGGATCTGGCTCTGTGCCGTTACGAAGTAGTAGTTCGAGAAGAACGCGGCTCCGATCACGGCGAGTAGTAGAAACGGTGGAACGCCGTAACGAATCGCCGCCACGTGGCCCCGACCATTGTCCCGGTACGACTTGAAGTAAACCACTGCACCGATCCCGAGCAGCATCCATAACATGTCCCATGTATTGATGAATCCCGCCGATCCGATGGCTACGATCATGACTACGGTTGACAACAGATTTCGCTTGAACCAGCCGAAGCCCCATCTGACTTTGGAAAACAGCAGGTTTGCGGCCAATGAAACCAACGTCAGCACAAATGGAATCGACATCAAATGCGGATGCAAATCGCCCAGTATCAAACTGAAGAACGGGAACTCTTGAATGGTGAAATCGAGTTCGCCGCCGTCGGGGCCGAAACGATTGATGACTCGCGATGACGCCCACCACCACCAGAATCCTTGTGGCCGCCATCCGCCTCCCGTTTCCGTGAGATCGACTCCCTTGATGCCCAACCACTCATAGAAACCCGCCGATCCGATCCCGCTGAAGGACAGCAGTTCCCAAAATCCGTTCAGATTCGAGATCACCAGCAACAGAACCGTCGCAATCGAACCCGCGGCGATCATCTGCAGCGTCGTCGCACCATCGCGCCGGACGAGATTCGAAACCAGTGAGAATATAGCCGCTGCCGACAACGCTGCGATCGATGCGAGGGCCAAGTTGTAGGCGATGCTCGGCTGCACGTCGGACATCTGAGCGATCCCGCCAAACATCCAATACCCGAAATAGTAGTACGCAATTGGAAATCCGCTTAACCAAAGGTCAGTCGGCGGTGCGTGGGCGGCGCCGATAACCGCGTTCAGCATCGCCAAATCCATCGGCTGTTCGGTATGCGAAATGTCCGGATCCATCGCCTTGACAACCGCAAACACCACGAAGAACACCAGGAATACCACTTCGATCAATACCAGATGTAACCATCGTTGACGCAAAAACCGCACCAAACCAAAACGATCGCGCCAGATCACCCAAGCCCAACCAGCAACGGCGACGATCACAGCTATCACCCACCAAGACCATCCGGCATTCGGCAATATCCCCAACAGACTCAACATCCAGACCGCAGAACCGAACAAAAGCATTCCGATCGGCCTAATAAGTCCGAATCCGCGATCAGTCAGATTCGGCAACGCTATGTAGGCAATCGGCATCGCGGCGAAACCGATGAAGTACAGCGTAAGGAGCCAGAAAATCAGATCAGACATCGATTCACAAACTCAATTCGGTAACTCGCAGTGATCTGCTGATGCCAAACGCACTCATCACGAGTCACGCGGCTGGCAAGATCGTTTCTGCAAACGCCCGAGGATCAAAAACCGCGAAATCGTCAACGCCCTCGCCAGTCCCGATGTATCTGACCGGCAACCCCATCTCGCCACGAATCGCCAAGATAACACCACCCTTAGCCGTGCTGTCCAGCTTGGTCAATATCACCCCATCGCAACCCACCGCCTCGGAAAACAACTTGGCTTGAGTCACCCCGTTCTGCCCAGTATTCCCGTCGATCACCAACAACACCCGCGGAACGAAATCTTCAGCGTGACGATCAAGAATTCGGCGCATCTTCTTCAGTTCTTCCATCAGGTTGTGCGCGGTATGTAACCTACCCGCGGTATCGATTACGACGAAATCTGCCTTGCGGGATTTGGCCGCGTTCAGAGCATCGTAAACAACCGAACCGGGATCCGCGCCCGCGGATGAAGATACAAACATCGTGTCAGTGCGCTCGGCCCAGATCTCCAATTGGGAAATTGCACCCGCGCGAAAAGTGTCAGCTGCGGCGATCAAAGGCACGCGACCATCGGATTTTGCCGCCTGAGCCAACTTGCCGATGCTTGTGGTTTTGCCGGACCCGTTCACTCCTACTACCATCACCGCCACTGGCCCATCCTCGTCGAAACTGGCAGCCGCGTCGTTATCAGCCAACATGCCGGATATCTCGGCGCGCAGTAATTCATAAACCGTGTCCGGCGTGCGTGCACCCCGCCACCTGGCCTCGTCTTGAATCTTCTCCACGAGCTCAATCGACGTCGACACCCCGACGTCAGCGACGATTAGTGCCTCCTCCAGGTCTTCCCAGAAATCCGCGTCGATCTGCGACCGTCGAAACACACCACCAACTACGTTGGTCCAAGACCGACGCGTCTCTTGCGACGATTCCGATGTCTTTTTGTTTCGCCCTAGTAAACGGAGCATGCTCTAAATCGAAACGGAATTAGTCAGATCGTCGATAAACCAACCGTCGCCGCGCCGACTCATCACCCTTGCGCAATCCCAAGATGCCCAACAAATTGCCCACGCGCCGCCAGTTTTGAGAACGTGATTTCGTTGGCGGCTCCGTCGTTTCGGAATTCAAACGTGCACGACCAGATCTGGCCCGCTGTGCGGCCAACTTCGCGAATTCATCAGGGATACCATCGGCAAAAAGTACGCGCGCTTTCGCCGCGGCATTCTTCTCCGCTTTCGATTTGCTCAAACCCACACCAGCAGCGACCTGTCGCCCGCCAACCATCACCCGCGCCAAATACTGCGGTTCGCCGTTAGAGTCGACATTGGCGGTCTCGGTCTGGTAACGCGGCGTTTTCAAACCCGCACCCTGAACCAACTCTTGGAATGCAGATTTCGGGTCCTTTTCAACTCCATGCTCAGCAACATGCTCGATTTGATGACCTAACTGATCGAATATGAACTGGCAGGCAGCATCGAACCCTCGATCGATGTGGATGGCGCCAATAATCGCCTCAAATGAATCTTCCAACACGGAGTCACGGATATTAGGACTGAACGCCGTTTCTCCCTTGCCACGCAGAATGTATCCGCCAAGATTCAGTCGATCCGCCGCCTTGGCGAGAGAATCCTTGCAAACAATGTCGGCCCTACCCATCGACAGTTCACCTTCGTTCGCACTGCCCGACTGTTCAAACAGCGCGTTAGCCACCGTGAAGTTCAGCACCGCATCGCCAAGAAACTCCAACCGCTCATACGAACGCAGTTCTGTTCGATCAATTTCGGTGCT
Organism: Dehalococcoidia bacterium; assembly: GCA_963664695.1. Taxonomy (GTDB): domain Bacteria; phylum Chloroflexota; class Dehalococcoidia; order Lucifugimonadales; family Lucifugimonadaceae; genus Bin127. The sequence continues at coordinate 2,445,357 of OY761543.1, read as the reverse complement.
CCACTCGTTGACGTACGACTCGTGAGTCAACGCCTGCCGGAGCAGATTACGGTTGATGAATGTTACTCCGAGCCTGGCTTCAAGCTCGTCTAGGTCCGTTTCTGATTGCGTCTCCGGTGCCAACGACTAGGCCTCGACGCCCTGCGGCCACGGCGGTTGAGGTCGCTTTAACTCGCCGAAATATGGACGACTCCGCGCCATCGCCACCATGTTCTCGAACGCCGGCAACGATTCATCTTCAGGCGGCGTAAACGTCTTCAAGAAAGCAGCAGTGCCGTCCTCAAAGATGAAAGTTGGCGTACCGAAAATCCCCTGCTCTATCGCTTCCTCGTGGTCGCGGCCAATCTCGGCAAGCCGGTCCGGCGAATCGAGATCCGCTACGAACCGTTCCAGATCGAGGCCCGCACGTTCGGCCGCATCGACAACGGGTTGTCGGTCACGGATGTCGCCCCGCTCAACAAACTTGAAGTGTTGAAGCTCGAGCATCCACTTGTCGTGAGCATCCCAACCCTGCATCTGCGAAGCGATACCACCGCGCAACGCCCACAACCCACGGCTCTCATAGTCGGGGCCCTGCTCCCAAGCCTTCCATTCCGGACCGTTCTTTGAGTTAACCTGCTCGAGCGCGAAACTACGATACGTAATATCGAGGTCGTCGCCCATCTCCTGTTTCACCCGGGACAACCAGATCCCAGCTTGGCGCACCCAGGGTCAGGTGTAGTCGATGAATACATCGATCTTGATCGGGAGGTCGCTAGTCATATCGTGCCGACCTTTCTCGCGGGCGGTCGATTTTGGAGACTTACTTTACTCCTTGATGACCGCGATGCCTTCGGATATTTGCTTGAACTTTAAGAGATTCTACCAGCCAAACCAAACCCAAAACCATCATAAGCCGTGACAAATATCATTCGGGAAACCGTTGACGTGATGGCAGATACCCCAAAACCTATCGAACCGGTGGCAGCGTATGCTGCCCTCGTTCGCTCAGGTCAACTTCTGGAAGAGGTCGCTAGTTGCCTATCGACGATTTCCCGCATCGCCGCCGCGACGTCCAACGACATCTATTTGGTCGGCGGTATGGTACGAGAATTAGTCGCTCAACTTCCGGAAATCTCCACGTCACCAGATATCTCGATCATCGGCGATGCGGAGGATTTCGCCAGTTCCGTTGTCGCCAACAAAGATCGCTGTCGGTTGGTCAATGTGTCACAGCATCACACTGCGAAACTGAAAATCGACCAAAATATTATCGACATCGCCTCGGCGCGCATCGATTCCTACGAACCACATGGCTCTCTCCCCAAGATCACTCTCGTCGACGACATCGAAACGGATCTATCCCGACGCGATTTCACTACCAATGCCATGGCAATGCCTGTTCATCCGGACGGCTTAGGTGGACTTATCGATCCATTCGGCGGTCGAGGAGACACCCACTGCGGCATCCTTCGCATCATCCGCGAAGATTCGTTCCGAGAAGACCCGCTCCGCATGTTGCGAGGCGTCCGCCTTGCTGCCAGATACGACTACCGATTCGAATCCGCCACCGCCGAGGCATTTTCCGACGCTCGTGATGACCTTCGCCGCATGGTTGAACACTCCCCGCAGAGGGTATTCAACGAATTCAGTCTGTGGTTTACTCGCCACGAGAAACTCGATGCCCTGCTCGAACTCGCAAAAGCAACCGGATTGCTAGATGCGCTCGGCATAGACGCAGAATATCCACCGGACACACTCCGACACGTACCGAAGAACGCGCCCGATAGGGGACGCTTCGCCGCATTCGCCTACCTGTTGCCACCGGACACGTTGAGCGCGCTGCGACACCGGTTGTCGATGTCGACTGATTGGGCCGAAACCGCCAAACACTCATCCACAGCACGCAACGTCGCAGATCGATGCCGATATACCGATGTTTCAGACATCGACCTGTATCGCTCGCTGATACGCGTGCCAGACGACGCCATCCGAGCCGCCATCGCCGTCGAACACAGCGTCAAAGTTAAATCCCGTTTCCACGATTTCCGAAACCGCCTCCGTCACGTCCGGGCTGAACTGAATGGCGACGACCTAATCGCACTGGGGGTCAAACAAGGTCCCATGATCGGCAAGCTACTGGACGAACTACTTACCCTCCGCATCCAAGGTGTCATCTCGAACGCCGAGGAAGAGCGACGTCACATCATCGACCGGTCGACCGACGATTGATCTCATCTCGAAACATGTACAACTGCGCCCAAGCCGCATACTTCCCGAATCGATCCCGTGCCCACTCCCCGACCATGTCGTACTTGATGTCCTCATCCAAGCCGTAAAGACGTATCGCCGCTCTTCGAACGTGCACGTCGACCGGGAAGGCCTCCCCCTTGTCCAACGAATAGGCCAACACGCAATCCGCCACTTTAGGACCGACGCCCTGTAACTCCATCAGAGCGTCCTTAGCGTCGGAATACGACGCCGTCCTGAGACGAGCAAGTGCGCCGTCTCCCCAACCCGCAACCACTCGTGCCGTGAGTGAGAGGTGCTTGGCACGGTAGCCTAGTCCAACCGAACGCAGATACGCCTCTCCCGCATCTGCAACCATCCTTGGTTCGGGAAACTCGTAAGCCCACTCATCTTCGCCGACCCGTCTACCCAAACGGGCCACGGCAGCCACCATCTGCTTGATACGGGGAATGTTCGAGTTCTGCGAACAGATGAAGGCAGCCAAACACTCCCATGGCTCCTGCCGCATCACCCGCACTAAAGGTGATTCCGTAACAGATTCTCCAAAACCAGGTTCGGAGCCGAGGACTTTGCGAACCTCGCACACATCCGTACCGGCCTGCAGATAGTCCTCCGCACATTCCCGCGTCTCATCTTGGGATTCATCGGCGTCGCACGAAACTACCACTCGTCGCCCGTCGCTTGCGATGCTCACGACGCGCGATTCCACGACCCCGCAATAAGAAGCGTCTCCTAACAAATGCCACCGGAACGCCTGGCCGCCATCCAAAGTCTGCTCAAGATCGAACGGCTCGATATCCAATGTCATCGTCGACATCCGCGGCACCTCGGCTAATTGCGACGCCGGTGCGAATCTCAAATTGGAACTCCCGACAACCATCGCCCCACATAATCTGACAATGTCCCTAAAGTGACCCGTCGCACCGTGGCCTGAGGTATTGATCTCTGGAACAGACGACCATAGGATTTCGAGATGATCCGTCTATCTAACACGACAAAAACCCCTCGGTCATTCCGTGAACGGATCAACCGGCCAAAACCCTGACGGAACTTCGTTACCGCTTCCGGCACGAAATAACCATTGAACGGGTTTTCTAAATTCTCTGAACGCGCCTCATGAATCGGATCACGCGGAACTGGAAACGGCAATCGCGTCATCACCAACGAATTGATCGACGCATCCTGCAAATCGATCCCTTCCCAAAGGCTCATCGCTCCCAACGCCACGGCATCTTCAGAGTCGTTCAACAACTGCATCACTCGCGAAGCCGGACCGTCTCGACCCTGTCCAAACACCTGCGTCTCGGCATTCTTGAACCGATTGAACAGTATGTCTCGCGTTGTGTTCAAAGCCGAATTTGCGGTAAACAGAGCCAGCGTCCTCCCCTGCGTCGCCACTGCGATATCGTGAATCGCACTCGTGACCGCCTCGTTGTAACCCGGCGTGTTCGGTTGCGGGATATCCTCTGGCACCAAAATCAGCGCGGCCTCCTTGAAATTGAACGGCGACCCGATGTGCAGCGTCTCATCGGCGTCAAATCCCAACGTGGTCTGGGCTCGCTCAAAGCTACCTCCGTCGCTGATCGTTGCGCCCGTCAATACGTGCGCCCGGTCTTGGCTGAACAAGCGCTCACGCAACTCGGCAGACACATCCAACGGCGCTCCATTGAGTTGCAACTCCATGTTGCGACGTTGATTCACTGAACTCCAGTAAACGAAATTGTCATCCGGCTGCTCGATCAGCGACATTAACCACCGATCGACATCCCGAAGCCGCTCAAACAACGCATTCACATTGATTACCGCGGCATCCGGTTGACCATCCGATGCCGCCAGGTCCAACAACGAGTGCAATCCATTCACGACCGCGCTCAACGCCGGATGCAGCGAAACCCAATGCTCATCGACGCCTCGACGCCACTCCTGAGTGATCCGCGTCATCCCCAATATCCGCATCTCACGAACTCGTTCACGCCGCGTCGCGTACGTCGTCAAGTCGCGCAACGCATCGAACATCCTGCTCACGTCGAGCGTAGCCTTGTCGGCCGCTTCGACGATGCGCCGTTGGATTTCCGGCACCGACGACAATACCTCATCACCACCGCCACGCATCGTCGCGAGACGGACCAACCGAGGCAACATCCCATCGCTCCGGGTTAAAGCACTCAAATCATCCATCACCGGCGACTCGCGGATTTCGAATCCTAGATGCCGCGTTGCAACATCCCGCAAGTGGTGCGCCTCGTCGATCACCAAAACCTGATGCGGCGGCAAGATATTGTTCTCCGCCGTCATATCACTGAGCAACAACGCATGATTAACGATCAAGACATCCGCTTGATGCGCATTAGCCCGCGCCTTCAGCATGAAACACGGCGGACCCTGGCACGGGAACCCGCCGCCGGTGATGCTCGGAGGACATCCCTCTGCCGAAAGCCGACTGAACGCCCCAGTGTCCCACCCCAACGACAGCTCGGCACGGTCCCCTGTCTCCGTCTCCGAAAGCCAATTCAAACACTGCGAAAGCACACGAGCATCCGTCTGCCCATGGTTGGGCTGTGTAACCGCATCTCGCCAACGCTGAACACACAAGTAGTTCGAACGTCCCTTCAGCTGCACCGCATCCAATTCGACACCTGTCTCTCGGCGCACGATCTCCTGCACCGTGGCGAAATCTTTGTTTAGCAACTGCTCCTGCAAATTCAACGTATTCGTCGAGATCACCGCCTTGCCGCCTTGACCAGCCACCATCAACGCTGCTGGCAGTAGATAAGCCAACGATTTCCCGATTCCCGTTCCGGCCTCGACGATTAGCTTCTCTTGACCCGCGATTGCACGCGCAACCGCAACCGCCATCTCCCGTTGACCGTCCCGCGATTCGAATGCCGGCATTGTCGTTTCAACTAAGCCGCCCGGCAAAAACGCCATCTCGGTCTGAACCACATGCTCGTCGGAGGGCTGGCCATCCGCATCAACATCCGGTTCAGCAGACGTAGCAAACCTCGACGGCAACTGCAACCGTTCACTCAACGAAGTCTCATCGATCCCCAATCGACCGACCGCATCATCGAGTCCATCCCCCGCCGACACCATGTTGCCCGTTAATTCACTGACACTCCACCTAGCCCTTGATCCCAGTTGCGCGATCCGCGCCAGCGAACCAACCGGCCATTTCTCGAACTTCGCGAGAAAGATCAGAAACAGATCCCTCGATGCGAGTGCATCCGACAACGCGCGATGAGGATCATCATGCAAGACGTCGAACCGCTGCGCCAAACGCCCCAATCCGAACTCCGGACCCTGCGGCAAAGTCACGCGCGCCATCTGCTCCGTGTCGTAGCACAACTGCTCGACCCGGATGCCGTGCGACCTTAAGAATCCGACATCGAACTCCACGTTGTGCCCTACCAAACGCGCGCCACCGATGAACTCGTCGAGATCGTCCCGTATGGTTTCCCAATCCGGCGCGGCATCCACGTCTGCTTGCGTGATTCCCGTCAGCGAAACGATGAATTCCGGCAACGCTTTGCGCGGATTGACCAACGAATGAAAGACATCGATTTGTTCATCGCCACGAAACTTCACCGCACCTACGTCAATAATCCGATCCGATGCCGAATTCAAACCGGTGGTCTCCAAGTCGAGCGCCACCAGCGTTTCTGCGCGCGGCGAGACCGCGTTTGCCATTTGAGATCGTTCGGAAATCAATACTCGAGTGTCGCCAAAACGTCGAAGCGCAAATCAATAACCAGCGTTCGACAAGATCATTTCGATGTTCGATTCCTTTGGGAGCAACTCGCCTCGGTCAATCCTCCGCATCGCCTCCACAATCGACGCCGTAACCGGAGTCTCGACCCCCACTTCTCTACCTTTCTGCAATACGTGGCCATTCATGAAATCGATCTCCGAAGGGCGACCGTTCGCAACATCCTGACCCATAGACGGATGCCAATCACCAGTTGACGCACCGGCGGACTCTGCCATCTGGTTGTCCAGCTCCTCGTAGACCTCGCCATCGCTCGACGCGGCAATCCAATGTTTGGGTGCCGATCCGCCGAAACTCACTACATCCAACCCCAGCGCCAAGCCGACCTTCGCCGATTCCGACGCCAACCGAATCTGCAACTCCCGTCCCCGTGAGGACGAAGCGATCGTTGCCGTACCGCATAGCGTCGATCCGACCACGGGATTACCCATACTGTTCTGACAGAGCTTGGCCCAACGCTCACCATAAAGATTCGTGGTCGTCTTGCCCGCGTCGATCGGATCCAGAATTTCGACCAACTCGGCTATCCGCTCCGAATCCGAACCATCGTGCTCTCCAGCCCGAAACACCACATGACCCACATCGCGACGACGCTGCGTCCCAGCACGCTGGGCAAGTCCTGGCCCGCCAACCCGCACCGCAATCGACGACATGATCAATCCGATACACCGGTCGGCCCCGACTGCGTCAGCCAGATCGCTATCCGGCATACAGTTTTGAGACGAAACGAAATACCCTTCGTCCTTCACAAACCTCGCCGCAAACCGAGCCGCCCAAGATGTGTCGTACGCCTTCACCGCGACAAATGCCAAGTCAAACTGCGGCTCCAACGCCAAGGCCTGCGACTGATGCAGATGGAACGCCCGCGGATGGGACACAAACGGTTCGTGCGGGCCCTCAATCCGGATCCCGTCAGAATTGATCGCATCCACCTGTTCCGCCCACGAATCCGCAAAAACTACATCGTGACCCGTGTGGGCTAACCAACCGCCGATGTAACTGCCGACGGCGCCAGCGCCCACAATCAAAATCCGCTTCTTCGCGATATCTTTGCTCAATTCTGCTTCCTCAATCTCTGTCTCAGTCTCCGACTGCTCGAACCGCATCTCTCAATTAACGATAGTTCGAATTCAGTAAAATGGCTAACGTCAATCTACACTACCAACACAACATCAACCCACCTGCAACACCAGCAACGGAGCAAACAATGGCCGCAGTAAACGTAGGCGATCAAGCACCAGACTTCAACCTCAGATCCACCGACGGAGAGATGGTCTCCCTTAGCGAACAGCGCGGCTCCAACGTCGTCCTCGCATTTTTCCCCGCCGCCTTCACCGGCGTTTGCCAAACCGAAATGTGCACCCTCCGCGACTCCCTTGCCGCGTTTAACGACATGAACGCCAAAGTCTTCGGCATCTCCGTCGACCCGCCGTTCTCCCAAGCCGAATTCCACGGCCAGAACGACCTGACCTTCCCGCTGCTCAGCGACCTCGGCGGCGCAACCGTCGACGCCTATGGCGTCGGCCTCGCCAACCTCGCCGGCATCGAAGGCTACAACGTCGCCCAACGCTCCGTCTTCATCATCGACGCCAGCGGCAAAGTCCAGTGGTCATGGGTCTCCGACTCCCCCCTCAACGAACCTTCTTACGACGACGTCAAGGCAGCAGTGGCTGCGATCTAGTTCTCGACGACTAACAGATTCTCGCTCACGATTGCAGGAGTGAGAAAACGGCAAACGCGCGCATATGCTGTTGACAGCATATGCTTTATAGAGCATAATTTTATTGACTTGGAAAGTAATTTTCCACGAGGATTTCGTGACGGAATTCATGGAACTGCCGTTACTGGTGAGACGAGAGTTAGCAGCCAGTGCAGACCTTCTCGGCAGGATCGGACCATCGATGCGACGCCCTAAGGTCGACACCTTAAACGGCTCAAGGCACGCCAACATGAAAGAACTTCGCTTCAATGCTGCGGGTGGCGTCTGGCGAGTCGCCTTCGCGTTTGATCCCGTGAGGCGTGCCGTCGTTCTTGTCGCTGGCAACAAATCTGGAGTCAGTCAGAGGCGTTTTTACCAACAGCTGATTCGCAAAGCAGACGATCGATTCGACGAACATCTTTCTCAGCTCAGTTAAAAGAGGGAGCACAATGGTCACCTTGGAACGAATATTGGCTTCGATGCCAGAAGCCGAGCGCATGAAGATCAAAGAACGCGCGGACGAACTTTTCGCCGAAGAGATGTCCCTACAGTCTCTCCGAAAGGCGCGCCAATTGACTCAGTCCGCCCTAGCCGATCGACTAGGCATCAAGCAGGAAAACGTCTCCCGCATCGAGAAACGAACTGACCTACTCCTTTCAACCCTCACCAAATACGTCGAGGGTATGGGAGGTAAACTCCGTCTCGTAGCCGAATTTCCAGACTCTCCCCCCATCACGCTAGCAGGCATCCAAGACCTTGACGACAGTCTGACAAACGAGGAACACAACTCCGTGCCGGGTTTGATATCCCACAACCCGACGGCAACTGCCGCTTAACTCCTATCTCCCGCTCCGGCATCGTGTTGCAGTCGAACCCGGCGTCACTCCCCATCAACCGACAACTCCGAACCTGTCAAATACGAAAACTCATCCGCAGACATCCCACCTCTCGCAGCAGCCGCACTCTAGACCTCCGCCTAAAAACGAATCACCGAACCCCATAGTGTGAAATCGCCAGGACCTGCCAGTGATTCAACTCGGTATACCGCATCACGATGGCAACAACAACCCCTGCCCGTAACCACGCTCTTAATCGAAGCGATACCCCCTCCCACAACAACGATCCCCTCTCCCGCTTTGCGGGAGAGGGTTAGGGTGAGGGCAATGTAGCAGTGCGCGGCCCCCATCCTTCCCATCCTTCAAAACCCTTCACATCCTAGTTCAACACTTGCATTTCACATACATACGTGCTATAATACGAATCAGAAGGCGAACGCAGGGCGTGGGCGAAAGCCACGAGAGTGCGAACCATTCCGAGGGATGCCGGTGATTTCCCGGGTCCCACTAGGGGGCGAGGCCGGGTTGGGGGTGTGAAACCTTCTGCAAAGTCAAACCCGACTGAACCTGCCACGGAACTCGACGCGTGTTGCGCAAGCCTTTGACGAAATCAGATCCCCGATCTCCGTTAGCGCGAGATGGTTGATGGGAGACGGACGTCCTCTTGGTCGAGGCACTCCGTCGCAAGCGCAGATCGACTGCTGGCTCCCTCCAACCACCTCTGCGACCAGCATTGACCGAGGTCGGGTCAGTTAGCGGTGATCTGCATGGATCCAGCTCTGCGACAATCGTGCCTTTCGGGCGCGGTTCAGATTGGAACATGTGGTCGATGAAACGTGCCGGCGTGCCGAGTCTAAGCGGCTAACCGGAACGAGGAGGTGTGAAAACAGCCCGGTGCAAAGCAGACCGTCAACCGACGCGAACAGGTGTCTCGAAGGCGCCACTCGACATCCGACGCAAGGTTGATACGGGACGCAGGCACAGTGGCCGACATGATCACTGCGACAAGCGGTTGAAAGGGCGAAGGCCCGTTAGATGGGTGATCGAGACGTGTGAGGTGTTGTGTAGGGAAAGCACGCTGCAGAGTGCGAGGATCCAAACGTGTTGTGAAAGTGGAAGTGATGATGTGATGGATCGTCTCGATCACCGTACCACCCCTTTTGCCAAGCGAAGAGGGCGCGAGCGAGTGGGGAATGCCCGGTAATCAAGGGCCGGGTACCGCGGCGGAAAAACGCCTGAAAAGCGGCATCTCCGTCGCCCATTCCGGTTTACTATCGCCCCCCTTGAAGTCCAATGCGCCCACTCCATGTTTCTCCCTCTTGGAGACCGAGCGGGAAAAAGGAGGATGGCGTGGGTCATCTCAACCCGTACCATGATCACACATTCCTAAACCCGAGCACCTGGTTCCATACCAACCGGATCGGAGCCTATGTTGCAATTCTCGAAGGCGAGTATGTTGGCTATTCTCTGAATTCCGTTTCGGTACCACTCGACGGTTCAAAGTAGAGTGCCCTGAGCAGAAAGAGCATCGTGAGGACCGAATCCACCAAGATACCCAGCGAAAACAGCAACATCACCCCTTCGAATGACGGCTCCCAGATACCCGTCATGTATAGCAAGAAGGCAATGGCATACACAGACCCGTTGGTGATAATTGACTGGTACGCCATGTATTTGGTGCGACCGATTCCATAAAACACTCCATCGGTAACTGTGTTGAAGCAAAACAACACATATGGCACAAACAACAGGCTGAACGCCGTAATCGCCCAACTGACTGTTGTTTCGTCATCAGACAAGAATCCAGCGAAACTCGGGAAAATGGGAACCAACCCGATCCAAATCAGGATTATGCAAGCCGTGATGCCCATCGAGGTGTACCAAACGGCTCGGACTCGTCGAATATTGTGCGAAACGTTGCTAACCAATGCCTTTGCAGTGTCCGCCAACGCAAGAACGGGAACCAACATGAAACTCCACAATACTTGGATTGCGAGGTAATATCCTCCGATTTCATCTGAACCAATCGTGTTCACTATCCGAATGATCATGACGAAATAGGCAACGTTCCGAACCAAACTATCAGTTCCGCTTCCAAAACCCACACGTAGGTATTCTTTCACGTCTGCAAACGACGGCCGTGTAACGAGATTCTGCCGCGTGACTCGAGGATCCAATACCAACAGGATCAAGCCTAACGCGAACAGCCCGATGCTCGAAAACAAGGTCGACCAGGCAACACCCACAACTCCGGCACCGAGTGAAAATGAGTATCCGCCGAACAGAATGCTGTCCAACAAAAATTGGAGCGCAACGTTGACGATTGCCATCAGAAAAACGTACCTGCGCATTCGCAACGACTGGAACAGAACGATAATCGCGGCGGCGAGCAGACTGAACGGCACGCTGAAGATGTTCACGCCCAAAAAGTCGCGGGTCTGAGATTGAATATCATCTGACGTCCCGATGAGAGTGATAAATTGATCTCGAAGTAAGAACACTCCGACAGAAAAGATCAACGACGTAACCAAAATGATCGACAACACGCTCTTTGCGCGATCAACCTGAATTGCGCGGCCTCGACGCAATTGGGAACCCAAAAAGAAGAAAATCGCTAAGACCGACGCTTCCTGGAACACCTCCACCGCAAGCCCCACGAACTGCCATTGCGACACAATCGCCAATCCGCTGCTATCAGGTATCTCGTTGCCGATCAAACGCACCCGATACAACTGGTAGACGCTCGGCAACCCCAAAAACAGAATGATAAAAGAGAAAAGTCGCCAATCCCATTCCAAGGTGTAACGACGTATGTTTTCGGTCATTGCTAAGTCGATTGTTGCTTCGAATTCAACAAACTATCATGGATTGTTCCTGCACAACGATATTGCGACATCAAATCCTCGTTACGCTCTCCCTCAGCGATCATCCGGCATCGTGTTCCCCTTGAACCCGGCCGTAACTCCTCCATCAACCAACAATTCCGATCCCGTAATATACGAAGCCTCATCCGAGGCGAAGAAACAGATCGCGTTCGCAATCTCCTCTGGCTCGCCCCACCTACCCAACGGCACTCGCTCCGAACGCCACTCCCGCTCCGAATCCTCCGCGTAAATGTGCTCTGTGAACGGGGTGTGAACCCATCCAGGCAAAACCGAGTTCGCCCGTATCCCGAACTTCGCCAGCTGAATCGCCGTCGCACGCGTGAAGTGGAGCATCCCGGCACGCGACATCGCGTATGCGGAACCGTATTCGCCGGCAAATTTACCAGCCATCGACGACAGGTTGACGATGGCACCTCCACCCGCTTCAGTCATCGCCGGTATCACTGCCCGCGTCCCGAGCAGAATCCCGGTCGTGCTGATCTCCATCACCTTGCGCCATTCATCAACATCAACCTCGTAGAGCGTCCCGCGATCCTGAGCTCCCGCAAGGTTCACTAAGATGTCGAGGCGCCCAAACGCTCCTACCGTCTGAGCCACAACCTCAGACCATTGTGATTCATCCGTCGCATCCAGACGGCAGTAAAGCGCCTCGAACCCGGCATCGCGCATTTCCGACGCCGACTCTTCACCCCGATCGTCCTGGATGTCGGTGATCACCACCCGCGCCCCTTCCACCAACATCTGCCAAGCAGTGCATCCGCCGAATCCCATTCGCGCACCTCTCGAAGACGATGCCGAACCGGTCAGCAACGCGACCTTGCCCTCAAATCTGTGCCTGCCGCTCATAACAACTGCTCCCTCATTGATGCCATAATCCTCTCACGCCCGATTCTGCAGCGCAATTACGGCATTCGGTATCAAAAAACCGTATATCCCGAGCGCCAACAATAAACTGAATGCTCCATGCATCCACCGATCCCTGAGGAAAAACATCGCCGGCGCGCCGGTAATAACCAACGCGAGCACGACCGCGAAGAGATACTCCGAACTCGGCACCACGCTCAACTCCGTGACATCCGAAATCACCGCATCCGCCACCAAGGCCGACAAAACACCCACCGTCGTCCACACAACAACCAACCCAAACACGATGATCGTCACCAGATTCGTCGATCCATTCTCAGCGATTCGTCGCTGGAGCAACTGCGGAGGTCTGACCGTAAACAACACCGCGGCGTGGGCCGAAGCTGTTAACCCCATCAATGTGCCACACAACATTCCAGCAAGTATGTCCGTTACCGGCGTCATCAATTCGCCGCAATCTCGATCCTTGGCGCCAAGCCCACGGAGAACGCCTCGCATCTCAATCGCGCCTTGGCCAGCAACGCCCATGCAGTCCCAACCTCCTTGCTCGGCGCGATCGCAAACATCGACGGACCCGCGCCAGACAACACGACATCCGATGCCCCAAGCCGCGTGAATCCTTCATACGCCTCATGCCAACCCGGAAACGCTTGCGGAGCCAACTGTTGAAACACATTGAACATGAAGGCCGGATGACAATCGTGACCATCCAACATCCGCGCCGCCAACTTTCGGGTCAGACTACCCGTCGTATGCATCGAAGGATTCAACATCCCAAACATCCGCGTCGTCTTGTTCAATTCAGCATCGTCTTCGGCGATGGTTGGCGAAAGAATCACCAACCTTCCTATCTCTGGTTCCGGCAGATGCTCCAACCTTTCGCCACGCCCGCCAACCAACGCCGTCCCGCCGCCAACGAGAAACGGCACATCCGAGCCCACCTCAGCCGCCACCTCAGCCATTTCCGACGCCGACATTCCCACCCCCCACAAACGATTCAATCCGCGCAAAGTCGCCGCCGCATCCGCCGATCCGCCACCTAAACCCGCGGCTACGGGAATCCGCTTCCGCAACTTGATCCTAGCTCCAGCCTTTACATCCGTCTTATCGCGCAACAACCTCGCCGAGCGCGACACCAAGTTTCCCTCACCCGACAACGAAGCATCCGAACACTCGAAATCGATCTCGTCGCTCTCACCAAACTCCAGCGTGTCGTGCAGGTCGACTGTCTGGATAACCGAAGCCAAATCGTGATAGCCATCATCCCGCTTTCGGATCACCTCCAGCGTTAGATTTAACTTTGCGTAGGCCCGTTCGACGATCACCGCCGTCTACTCCCCGTCAACACCAGCAACAACGGTTTCCCGAACCTTCCGCCACTCGTCCAACAGCAATACCCATTCATCAATACTCAATGTAGCCGGCCGTCGCTCGCTGTCGATGCCCGCCCGAGTCGTCATCTCCTTCACTTCGTCTGTCGTCATGCTCAGCCCATTCGCCAGTGAATTGTGCAACTGCTTGCGACGTCCCAAAAACGCTGATCTTGCCAGTTTGAAAAGATCGTCTACCAACTCACTCGAAACCAATGGTTCACTCAAAGGCGTCAACTGAATAACCGTGGAATGAACCTTCGGCGGCGGTCGAAACGCACTCGGCGGCACTGTGAACAACAATTTAGGCGACGCATAGATCTGCACCGCCAGTGACAACAAGCTCATCTTGCCCGGGTGCGCGCACATATCCCTCGCAACCTCGCGCTGCAACATCACCGTCATACTCGTAGGTCGATACTCGCGCTCAAGAAAGCCCCGCACGATCGGCGTTCCCGCGTAATACGGCAGGTTTGCGATCACCTTGTAGCCCCTTCCACCACGCATCTCTGGCAGGTCTTCCAAAGCGACATCCCGTGCATCGGCCGAAATCACCCGTACATCTGGATTGTCACGGTACCGGGTCGCCATACGCTCGGCAAACTTCACATCTAACTCCACAAGCACCACCGAGCCGCCGCAGTAACTCACCCCCTCGACAATCAGACTCGTCAATGCGCCATCGCCGGGCCCGATCTCAACAACCACATCGCCAACCGAGATACCTGCCGAGTCAACGATCTTTCGCGCGACCGATCGGTCACGCAAAAAGTGCTGGCCTAGTCGTCGGCGCGCCATGATGAAGATTCGCAGCTGGTTAACAGTAATGCGGCCGTGCACCTCGAATTCGGCTCCGTGCTCAAACGTAGCAAACGCCTCGGCTCGAGTCAGATCGCCCTGCGTCGCCCAAAGTGGACCGCTTACCGCTGCTTCCTTCCGGACCTGACGGGGTTCACGGGACTCTGCCGCGCAAGAACCCAACTCTCAACACCAAGAACAGAATGCCAGGGGTTCGAACTTCGTAACCTCCACGAGGAATCCGGCCCTGCTGAGCGGATTGCAGGTTCAGGGCACCGCTAGCTCCCCGCTTGGCACGACCGCATCATTGAATCGTAAACCATATGCCTCCAACTTACGTATCCTTGCTAAGTGAAACCCGATCCCTTTAGAGGGGTTGACATGACTTGGTTAGACTCGATTCAAATGGTCAGTGCAAACGAAATTGCCGTCATCACCAAAGCCGTCATACCGGTCGCAGGTCTGGGTACCCGCTTCATGCCCGTGACTCGAAGCGTCCCAAAGGCGCTCCTTCCGGTCCTCAACATACCGCTCATCCAATATGCCGTCGACGACGCCGTCGAAGCCGGCATCACCGACATTGCCATCGTGGAAGACTCCAGAAGCGTCGGTTCATACTTCCACTCAATGCCCGATCTCGAGGAAAAACTTCGACAAGGCGGGCGAGACGAACTTGCAGATCAGATGGTCGAGATCTCCTCAAAGGCGCGCATCACTTCGATCAAACAACTTGAACCGCTTGGCCTCGGCCACGCAATCCTCGTCGCCAAAAACTTCATCGCCGACGAACCCTTCGTCGTCATCCTGCCTGACGAAATCCTTTGGGGAGATCACTCCTCAACCGCCCAGATCCTCGATGTTCGCGACCGCTACGGCGGAAACGTCATCGCGGTCACCGAAACCTCTTGGGACGACGTTCACACCAAGGGCATTGTCGCCGGACCGTCGGTCGAACCCAACGTCATCGCCATCGAGGAAATGGTCGAAAAACCCAAACGCGAAGATGCCCCTAGTAATCTCGCAATCATCGGACGGTACGCCCTCGAACCTTCCGTCTTTGAATTCCTTAGCCAACAACGCCGCGGCGCCGGAGGCGAAATTCAGCTCACCGATGCCATCATCGAGTGCATGGATGACCTCCCAACACACGCCGTAACAGTCGATGCCGCTCGGTACGACGCTGGTGTACCCGAAGGAATGTTCGGTGCATCTCTCCACCAAGCAGCCAAAGACCCGACCATGCGCCAAATGATCGTCGACTTCGCCGCTCAACTTTAGGAAGCCTTTACGTCATTCCCGCGCACGCGGGAAACCAGAAGGGCGCGGAAAAGCGGCAGCCCGCATAAGCACATCCGTTATAATATGTGATATGCATAGAGGTGCTAACATCACCACATAGGAATCATTTTTATGACAATGGCAGAACAACCCTTCACGAGATCGGAACTTCGCGAGGAACTCCAAAACTACGCGACTAAATCCGATTTGCGCGCGGAGATCGCAGAGCTTGAAACTCGCCTGACGCGGTGGATGATCGGTGTATTGATCGGTTCCACCGTCGCGGCATCGGCCATCGCCACGCTAATCCAAACGTTGATCGAGTAATGAGCGATGACCCCATCACACTCAGTTTCTTAGCTGCAGAACCGCCATGAAGGCCTCCTGGGGCACCTCGACGGATCCCACCATCTTCGCCCGGCGCTTCTTCCCCGCCTTTTGACGTTCCAGCAACTTCCGCTTCCGCGTCACGTCACCCCCGTAACATTTCGCCAACACGTTCTTCCTCAGCGCTTTGACATTTGTCCGCGCGACGATCTTACTGCCCACTGACGCTTGAATCGGAACCGCGAACATCTGACGCGGTATCAGTTCCTTCAATTTCGACGCCAACATTCGACCCGTAACTTCCGCTTCCGACGAGTGGACGATACTGCTCAGCGCATCGACCTCCTCGTGGTTCACCAAGATATCCAGCTTAACCATGCTCGCTTCACGATAACCCGATGCTTGATAATCCATCGACGCATAACCCTGTGTCGCCGATTTCAACATGTCGTGGAAATCGACCAAGATCGCCGATAGCGGTGCCTCATACTCCAGCATCACCCGCGCGTTCCGACCTGCTCCATTCATCGAACCCGACATCGTGCCGTTGCCCGATCCCGCCGCCTGGGTCTGCAGGTACTCCATCCGCTTGAACACACCACGCTTCTTCGTGACCAACTCCATCACATTCCCGTAGTACGCCGCCGGAACGATGATCGACAGGTCCACCCAAGGCTCCAAAATCTCGGCGTAGTCCCGCCTCTCAGGCAACTTCGACGGATTCTCAACGTAGATGATCTCCCCGTCGTTCAACATCACCTGAAATTCCACACTTGGAGCCGTGGTTATCAACTCCAACTCATACTCGCGCTCCAATCGCTCCTGCACTACCTCCATATGCAACAACCCCAAGAAACCACACCTGAATCCAAATCCCAATGCCGATGACGACTCTGGTTCGAACACCAGCGCCGCATCGTTCAACCTCAACTTGCCGAGTGCTTCCCGCAACTCCACATAGTCGTTAGCATCCGACGGATACAGACCCGTAAACACCATCGGTTTCTGTTCTTGATACTTAATCCGAGGCTCTAACGCCGGCTCTTTAACCAGCGTCATGGTATCCCCAACCATCACGTCGCTCACCTCCTTGATACCCGTCGCCACGTACCCCACCTCGCCAACTCTCAATCCCTCCGGAGCCTGCATCACGGTCGGCGAAAAATACCCGACCTCCAACACCTCTCCTTGAGCATCCGAACCCATGAACTTCGCCCGATCGCGCGCCTTGATCGCCCCATCGAGCACACGTACATACGTCACCACGCCCTTGAACGAGTCGTACTTGCTGTCGAACACCAACGCCTGCAGCGGCTCTTCAAAATCACCGACCGGAGGCGGTGTCAACTCCACAATCCGTTCCAACAACTCCTCAACTCCCTCACCCGTCTTCCCCGACACCCACAGCATCTCATCCTCGCTGAAACCGAACGTATCCACCATTTCCGCCGCCACTCGTTCCGGCTCAGCGTTCGGCATATCGATCTTGTTAATTGCCGGAATCAGCACCAGATCGTTCTCCAGCGCCAAATAAACATTCGCCATCGTCTGCGCCTGAATCCCTTGCGACGCATCGATCAGCAACACCGCCGCCTCACAAGCCGCCAGACTCCGAGAGACCTCAAACGAAAAATCCACATGCCCCGGAGTATCGATCAAATTGAGCTGATATTCGTTCCCATCCCCCGAAGGAAACGCCAACCGCACCGCCTGCGCCTTGATCGTAATCCCCCGCTCCCGCTCCAAATCCATCGTATCCAGATGCTGCTCCACCATATCCCGCTCCGACACCGCACCCGTCAACTCAATCATCCGATCCGCCAAAGTCGACTTCCCATGATCGACATGCGCGATGATGCAGAAATTCCGTATGAGATGTTGCTTGGCCACGACTCCAATCTTATCGGAGGGGTTCTTAACGTCATTCCGGCGAAAGCCGGAATCCACGCGTCAGTCCCTCAACTACCTCACTCGCAACCGAAAACCAGATTCCACCAACCTCAGATTGTTAAACTTTCGCCCAAGCGACGAATTACAACATGGCCATCCCTACCACTGAAAAACCGGACACCTCCCTACACGGACCCAACCTGATCCTTGACGTCGAAAACTTCGGCCCAATAGCCGAAGCCAAAAACATCGAGTTCAAACCCATGACTGTCTTCGTGGGGCCTAGCAACACCGGCAAGACCTACTTGGCGATGCTGATGCATGCACTGTTGCGGGCACGGCACGAAGCGGTTCCACCTCAATCGAACCTGGACCCAATTCGCGAATTGGGTTTTAGTTATATCGAAACGGAATCATTGCAGAGATTCACAGTGAATCTCCAAGAAATCATCTCCAAATTAGAGCCGTCATCAACGCGATTTCCAGAAAACGCAACGCTGCATATCGGGATAGGTTCTTTTGCCAAAGACTCCCGTGATTTTCTACACCGTTTCGTTAACGAAACGATCCGTATGACAGCCGCCAGGTTCGAAATATTCATCCAACGGTATTTCGAAATCGAATCCTTGCAAGCATTATCGAATCGCTCGTCTCGCAGATTTCACCATCCGTCGATCTCATGGTCTGATACCACCAAACGATTGAGGTTATCTCTTGACGAAAACTTGGCTTCCTTTGAAGTCGCTGACACCTTTTTCGGGATTGGATCCGATTTGGAGACCACATTGCGGCACCATCCCGTCGACGAAGTTCCAGAAATATATCGCGAAGTTTTGAAATCAGTGACCAATTACACCTTAACGGTCTTGGATCATCTGGTGTACAGCCACTATGTGCCCACCGGCAGATCAGGCATAATGAACAGCCGCCACCTTTTGGCTGCTCAACTCACAGCCCGCGATCAGGATTATTATTTGCTCGCTAGGGATTTCTTAAGCTCGTTGGTCGCAATTCGCGGGATTAGAAGCAAACCAGTTTTCTCATCTCGAAGGTTTACTCCCGTCAAGTTTTCTTTCGGAACCAATATGAACATTGAACGCGTGGCTTCAGTCATTGAGGATTCCGTATTGAAGGGTCGCATAGGCGTAGAGGAAACTGAAGGAATAACGGAGTTCTTTTTTGTAGAAGGTCAGAACCGCCTACCGACGACCAGCGCATCCTCGATGGTTACCGATCTTGCACCGTTAGTTCTATTCATCCGTCACTTTGCCCAAATTGGCGACCTCCTAATCATCGACGAACCCGAAGCCCACTTACACCCCGAAGCGCAGCAACAGATGGCGGCAGCATTAGCCTTCATGGTCCGATCCGGCCTACGCGTGCTAATCACTACCCACAGCCACTACATGGTTGAGCAACTGAGCGCCTTCGTCAATGCATCCAAACTCGACGAAACCGCTCGCAAACAAGCGCTCTCCCTAGAAGGCGCATTAGGCGAAGAAGACATCTATCTCAACGAGGATGAAACGGCCGTGTACAGCTTCGGATTTTCCGAGGAACACGGCGGTTCAGTGGTCAAAGAGATTTTCATGGGTGAAGAATACGAATATGGTCCCGACGACCATAGCGATGCTACCGTCCGCCAATTCAATCGGCTACAACGCGTATTGGAAGCCCGCGAAACCGCAGAATCCAATGGGATGGATTGAGCAAATCAATCATCGGTTTCGTTCCTCACGCGTCCTGAAAACCGAGAAGGCTTTCGTCCAAGACCGTTGCCCAGTGAATCTAACATCGATGCCGGAACCGTCTGCCGTCCTCGATGCCGATGAATTGAAAATCCGCGTCGAAGACGTCGGCAACATCATCGACGGAAATCCATTCTGCGATATCGTCGCATTATGTGAACACAGCGACGATCCCATAGCGGTATTGATCGAAGCAAAAACCGATCGAACCAACCTTAACGCTAGAACTCGTGAAGCTATCTCGCAACTCAGTTGGTCGTTCGACCACTTCAACAACATCTCAGCGATATGCAACCTCGTGCCTATCGATTGCAAACGTTATCCGGTCCTGACATTCACCAAAATCACCGACGCGGTCCTGCGGAGCCCAAGCGTCAAAGATGAGGCCCGAAAGTTTCGCCGACACCACCGCGCGAGAATCCACTACGTCCGCGCAGGTCGAGACATCTGGAAAGCAATCCAACAAAACACCCTCTAAACTACCCCCATGCCCAACCCCAAACTCCCCACCTCCCTATACATCCTAGGCGCCGGAACTCCGACGCCAACACCGACGCGCTTCGGATCGGCGTATGTCGCGGATGTCGATGGTGAGAAGATCATGTTCGATTGTGGGCCGGCGGCTACTCATAAGCTGGTGCAGTCGGGGTTGTGGCCGACAGATATCGACAACCTTTTCTTCACACACCACCACTTCGACCACGACATCGATTACCCGTGCTTCCTCCTCTGCCGTTGGGATCAGTCGATCGGCAAGGAAAATACGCTGAGCGTTTACGGCCCCACTCTCACGGAACGCATCACCCATGGTGTGCTTGACAAAGAGGAGGGCATCTTTGCCCACGACTGGATCGCCCGCGTAAATCACCCGCTGAGCCAGAAGATCCATCAGAACCGCGGCGGAACGCTCCCACGCAAACCTCCCGTCGTCAACGCTCGCGACATTGGTCCTGGCACCGTCGCCACTGCGGACAAGTGGGAGGTTACGGCTGCGCCTGCCGAACATGTTCAGCCGTATCTCGACTCCCTCGCCTACCGGCTCGACACCAAGGGCGGCAAGTCTGTTGTATTCACTGGCGACACGCAACCCTGCGACTCCGTCATCAACCTAGCCAAAGACGCCGACGTTATGCTCTGCATGTGCTGGGACGACCAAGAGGTCATGGCCGAGGATGGCGAAGCACACGGACAGTGCGGCACGACTGGCGCCGGACGCATGGCGGAAGCCGCCGGGGTCAAGAAACTCGTCCTCGTCCACATGGGTCCAAACATCTCAAAACACGGCCCGTTAGAAAAAGGCATCGGCGATATTCGAGAGGTCTACAACGGCGAAGTTATATACGCCGAAGAACTCATGAAGCTGGACGTTTAACTGTCAAATGGGCGGCCAACTATGCCCGCGACCCTCCACATCATCGGTGCGGGAACACCACATCCAACGCCCTTCAGCTTCGGTTCTTCCTCCATCCTCGAAATCGACGGCGAATTCCTGATGTTCGACTGCGGCCCGGCAACGACCCATAAACTCGTCCAAGCCGGCCTCTTCCCTACCCAGATCGACCACCTCTTCTTCACTCACCACCACTTCGACCACGATGTCGACCTGCCTTGTTTCTTGCTCTGCCGTTGGGACCAATCGATCGGCAAAGAAAATACTCTGAACATCTACGGCCCGCCGCCGACCGAACGCCTCGTTCACGGCATCTTGGACGAAGAGAATGGTGTCTTCGCACACGACTGGTACGCCCGAGTCCACTTCCCAATCAGCCAGAACGTCTACGTGAACCGTGGCGGTACTTTGCCGCGTGATCCACCAGTCGTCTACTCCCGAGACATCGGACCGGGCAGCTTTCTAACAAACGAACGCTGGAAAATCACCGCCGTTTCGACAGTCCATGTACAGCCCTACCTAGACTCGCTCGCCTATCGCGTCGACACCGCAGCCGGCAAGTCCATCGTCTTTACTGGCGACACCGACGATTGCGAATCATTAACGGAGCTCGCCAAAAACGCCGACGTCCTAGTCGCCAACTGCGCCAACGACCAAACGACTCTCGAAGCTAAGGGTCTCAACTACGGACAACTCGGCACCATGACCGCAGCCGGCATGGCCGCAGCCGCGGAAGTCAAATGCCTCGTCCTCACCCACACATCGCCCGACTTGGCAGCTCGCGAAACCATGGCAAGAATCATTGGCGACATCCGCGAACGGTTCCGCGGAACAGTTATCTTCGCCGAAGAGCGCATGATGCTCGAAATCTAACGTCTGGCATCCACCGAACCGCCATAAATTCCCGGTTCATCGGCATATTGATGCCACACTTGATATAGTGAACGCGGTGATTAAACACGTAGATGAAAGACCGAATAGCCAAATGATGTCACAGTGATGACAATCCCTAGTTTGCCTGACGTCATTTCCGTTGCGGTCGGACAGACCTCTGATGGTTTCGACTGGAAACCATGTGCATTTCGATTTGAAACGATTGTGTGCACTCCCTCACTGCTTCGAGTTCGAGTAGTCTAGCACGTTGAACATCAACTACGGCTTCCAGACTTTAAAGGGAGATGTGTTCGGCGGCGTCACGTCTGCCGTGATCGCGTTGCCGGTAGCCCTCGCTTTTGCCATTGCGGCCGGTCTGGAACCCGTCGCCGGCATCTATGGTGCGATCGCCGTCGGGTTCTTCGCCGCCGTGTTTGGCGGTACACGATCCCAGATCTCCGGTCCCACCGGATCGATGACCGTGGCCATGGGCGTCATCGTCACCGCCAACGCCGACAACCTTGCCGCCGCGTTCACGATCGTGATCATGGCCGGACTGATTCAGCTCTTGATAGGCGTGCTTCGAATCGGACGTTTCGTCGAATACACGCCTTACTCCGTCATCTCCGGGTTCATGTCGGGAGTTGGGATCATCATATTGCTGACCCAGACACTCCCGTTCCTAGGCGCCGAGATCGCCACCGGCGGACCTGGCGGAGCCATCCGCGCTTGGCCCGACCTGATTAACCATTTCAATCCCGGCGCGCTCATCATCGGCGCCACGACTCTTGCTGTCGCAGTGCTTTGGCCCGAACGATTCAGCAAGTTTCTTCCCGCTTCCCTGACCGCCCTGGCCGTCGGCACGTTGCTCGGAGTGCTTTGGTTCACCGACGCCCCGGTTATCGGCCAGGTCCCCACCGGTTTGCCTGATTTCGTGACCCCTGATATTTCGACCGGTACCTTACTCCGGGCCATCCAACCCGCAATCGTCATCGCGCTGGTTGGGTCCGTGGACACTTTGCTTACATCGTTAGTGGCCGACTCGATGACTGGCACACGACACAACGCCGACCGTGAACTCCTGGGACAAGGGATTGGAAATATCGTCACCGGATTTATCGGCGGACTTCCCGGCTCCGGTGCAACGCCCGGTACCGTCGCCAACGTCAGGGCCGGAGGCTGGACTCCCCTATCTGGCGTGTTGTGCGTCGCGATACTGTTGGCGATCGTGATGGGCCTTGGGAAGTATGTCGCATCGATCCCCATCGCGGTTCTTGCTGGCATTTTGATCAAGGTGGGATGGGACACAATCGATTGGCGCTTCATCACCAGAATTTTCCACGTCCAAAAGGACCACCTGCTAGTGATGCTCCTGACTCTTGGGCTCACCGTGTTTCTGGACCTCGTCACGGCTGTCGCGGTCGGCATGATCGCCGCAGGTATTGCCAGCGCCAAACAATATGAACGCCTCGAGCTGGACAGCGTGGTTTCCGTTCCCCTCCTCGACCAAGTCTTCTTCGGCGACTATGAGAACCTTGATGACATTGATGCGTTCTCAGCACAGGTCGGTTTGGTAGCCCTCAAAGGCACTTTCTCCGTCGCTTCCGCCTCCAAATTGATCAGCACGATCAGCGTCGACATCCGCGAACACGAGGTCGTCATCCTTGACTTCTCAGATACCGTATACGTGGATGACAGCGCAGCCCTCGTAGTTGAACAAATGATCAATACTGCCACCAACGAAGGAACTGATTGCATCGTGATGGCCCTAGACGGTCTTCCTGCCACCACGTTGCGAGCGCTCAACATCCTGCAGAACGTCCCCGAAGATCACTTCGCCGACAACTTGGACGAAGCCAGAGAGATCGCCCGAAGCATCCTCGACCGCCGCGGCGAGGCGGTTGTTTAGGCGTGTTCGAGATGGGGGAATCCTTAGCGGCTGCTCAAATTTGTCTGTTGCGTTGATCATCTGTCATCAACCTAGAAACCCCATGCAGCGATTGACGCTTAAAACGATGCGAATATCTCTTCTCGCTGTCGCATTCTTGCTAGTCGCCTGCTCTCAGCCGCCGCCCGAACCCACTGTTGACATCGGCGCAACTGTTCAAGCCGCGGTCGAAAAAGCACTGCCGACGGCGACGCATACTCCGGAGCCGGATTTCCAAGCAACGGTCCACGCCGGCATCGCGGGCACGATGGAAGTACTAGCCTCCACACCAAGTCCGACTCCGGTTCCGCAACCTACGACCACTTCTGTACCGACACCTACACCAGTGCCGACCGATACGCCAGTGCCACCGACTCCAACCGACACACCGACACCTGTCCCGACCAACACGTCTACTCCAACGTTCACCGCCACCTCCACTCCAACTCACACGCCAACAGCCACATATACGCCCCTTCCCACAGCGACGCCGGTGCCGACCGATACGCCTACACCAACCGAAACACCCACACCGATCCCTACCGATACTCCGACACCACCTCCCACCGCAACACCTGTTCCCACCGACACACCAACCCCTACTCCAACAGCGATACCAACTCCAATAATCAGCCTCACGCCTATCGTGCTACCCACACCATCACCGACCAACACTTCAACTCCAACCGCAACGCCCCAACCCGACACGACGCTCAACCTCGCCGATGTCGTCGAACAAGCCCGAGCAGGCGTAGTCCGCATCGAAGGCACAACCAGCTCCGGATCAGGTTTCGTAGTCGATGCCGACGGCTACATCCTCACAAACGAACACGTCATCAACGCACAGTCCCGCCTAACAGTAGTATTCGACAACGGCGCACGCCTCACAGCACGAGTCATCGCATCCGACGCGTCTCGCGACATTGCCTTGCTTAAGGTCTCCGCGGCTGGCACCTTGACGGTGCTCCCATTCGCTACATCCGTGCGCGTGGGAGACGAAGTAATCGCCCTTGGGCACCCGCTCAATCTCGGCATGAGCATGAGCGTGACCGACGGCATTATCTCCGCATTCCGCACGATCGACGCCGTTTCTTACATACAGACCAGCGCCCCAATCAATCCCGGCAACAGCGGCGGCCCATTGCTGAACTTGAATGGTGAGGTTGTTGGTATGAACACCTCGGCTCAACGCGACATACAAGGCGAAGACTACTTTGCACAAGGCATCGGATTCGCAATCAAGTTTGATGAACTGTCTAGCCGTTTGACCGCGATGAAATCCGGCCATTCATCACCACCGACACTTGTGCCGACGCCGACTTCGGCTTATGTTCTAGGACCGCAACGAGGCAGCATTCAGGTTGAAGAGGCTATACCGAATTTGGGTTTCGCTTCCGCAACAGTCAACACTGACACCACCTTAGCTGATTTCATTGTCGACGTAACGTTTACAACACCAAGCGTGATTCCTAGATCGACTGGCGATTTTTCTTGGGAATGGTCTCCATGTGTAATCTTGCGTGCGAGACAGACAGACGCTGAATTGTGGCAACATTCGATCTGTTTCTACTCTTCAGGGCTTTGGTCCCATTTTCGGACCTCAGGGAAGGTCATTGAAACGGCGACGCACATCGACGGTGGCATCTCTACCCGCATCAATTCAGGCAGAGGTGCTGCCAATCATGTGCGCGTAATCGCTACCGGCGAAATAGGATTCTTGTTTTTCAACGGTGAGTTCGAAGCTGAACTAGACCTGAGTGGTGTAACCAGATCAGGCGAGACCAGGTTGGTAGTGTCGTCTACCACCGGTACCTCCGCGACCAGATATTCTGACTTTACAGTTAGATCACTTCAAAAGGTCTATGGTCCTCGACTTGGTTCGATCCTCCACAATTTACGCGACCGCCTCATTGATACTCAGAGAACCTTCATCCAAATATCTGACGGCATCATCGAGGCAGATTTCTCCAATCCGTACGCATCATTGCAAGGAGATTGGAGCAACGGCTTCGAATTTCGAAACACAGGCAGTGGAGAGTTTCATATCGTCGCCGTACAAGGATCGGGGCACTGGTTCCATCACTTGCGTTCAGGTGACACGGAAGATACCCAGATTCTCGGTGAGGAATTTTCCAGTCAAGTTTCGACCCGTCTGCTAGGTAGCAACCACATCCGCGTCATTGCTCTCGGAGACGAGGGCTGGCTCTTCATTAACGGTGTCTACACAGATAAACTCGATCTCAGCGGCTTAACACAAGCAGGCGAAGCCTTAGCCATAACTAACTACTTCACTGGCGACGGCATCGCGGGCTACTCCACCCGCTTCGAAGACTTCATCATCTGGTCGGCGGATTGAGGCCAGATTACAATCAAACTTACAATGTCTAATCCAGAACATTTAAGCCAACTAATGTACGGGATTGATTCTTGGAATCGCTGGCGTGCTCAAAATCATGACGTAAGACCCGACTTATCAGGTGAAGACATTACTCATAGATTTCATGCGAACGGTTGGATAAACGAAAATAGAGCCGATCTACTCGGTATCAATTTTTTTCATGCAATTCTATCCAATGCCGACGTATCTATTGCCGATCTTCAGAACGCAATTCTATATAACGCTTCTTTCGATAGAGCAAATATATATTATTCGAATTTCAGTAAAGCGTTTGCGAGAGAAGCAATATTTTCGAATGCGAATGCGGTTGGTGCCGAATTTCAAAACACCGATTTATTCAAAGCAATTTTTATGAATGCTCAGCTTAACAAATCGGATTTTCAAAACGCAAATCTTCAAATTGCTGACTTCACAAATGCCAACCTGACTGATTCGGATTTGCGGCATGCCGAATTGTGGCTCTCTACTTTAAATGGTGCAATACTTCATGATGCTAAATTGGAAAATACCAAATTGGCTGCTTCAAATCCATGGTTCGCTGATCTTTTCAAGCCCGAAGATATAGGTGTCCTTCAACCCATGGAAGATCAAGATACCATCACACAGATTGGGATCGATACGATAGAATTGATAAATGAACTGTTAAACGCTGTTCGCGTCCTTAAATCTATGTATGATAGCCGGATCACCTTATATTTCCGTGGCGAAAAATGTGCGCGGTGGGACCTTAATCCAAGTGTAATGCGACATCCGATGTATCAACATACTGAACGTGATATGCTCGTAGAGTTGATTACGCGTCAACCATCTGCATTCAGCGAATCGGCTTCTGCAATCGACCAACTCGTCATGGCACAACATTATGGTTTGCCTACCAGACTTCTTGACATCACTCGCAATCCGTTAGTGGCTTTGTTCAATGCTTGTGGCAACTGCTCCGACGAAGCGCATCAGCCTTGTAGTGCATCCGGGCGTGTCCATGTGTTTGCGGTTCCCAAGTCGCTGGTCAAGCCGTTCACTAGTGACACCGTCAGCGTGGTAGCCAATTTCGCTCGGCTCGCCCTTGAAGAACAGAACTTATTGCTCGGCAAAAACGAAAGTGCCGCAAGGGGTGAGCCAGTGAGTGAGCCGTCATTATACGAAGAGACATTGCGTCGTTTTCTTCACTTCATCCGTCAAGAAAAACCTTATTTTGAACTTAATATCGACCCGCGAGATTTTTTCCGTGTCCTCGTCGTTGAACCTAAACAAAGCTTTGGCCGTATCCGCGCTCAATCCGGTGCCTTCTTAATTTCGGCATTTCATCGAAGATTTGAGCGAAACCAAGTCTTAAGTTTCAACAGTGGAATTCCAATCTACGATCACTACGAACTTGAGATTCCAAACAGGCGCAAAGTTGAATTGAAGGAAGAATTGACCCTATTGAATATCACTCAAGAAGCATTGTCACCAAGCCTTGAAGAGTCCGCCAAAGCAGTTAAGCGACTCTATGAATCAGATTGACTCGTGCCCAAACCACACAACCATCCATTGCCAGCAGCGCCCAACCACCCAATCACAGCCCCATCATTCAAATCACATAAATCACAGTTCAAAAACCTACGCAGCCTTTCCCCCCCTCCGTCCTCACCACATGCTCACGCAACGCCTTGTTGATATCAGTCTGGTATCCCCGACCATCTTCACCCGCGTGCTCTCGAAACCAAGAACCAACTGCTTCACTGGCGACGGCATCGGCGGTTACTCAACGCACTTCGAAGGCTTCACGATCTGATCGGCCGATTAAGCAGGAACATCATGGAATACACGACATCAGGGTTACACGCGAAGGTAGGAAACGCGTTGGGTGAATTCTTCTGTCAAGACATTGATTTGCTTTGCCTCGACACGCACGAGATATCCATCACACATAAACTCGCCGAGCATTTGCAACGTCGGTTCGAGGACCTCAAAGTAGATTGCGAATACAACCGCCGTGTCAATAACCTCGAGCGGCTCGACGATAACCTCAAGAAGCTTTCCGACGATCGGAATAGGCGCCCCGACATAGTTGTTCACAAACGAGGATGCAAAGGCAGCAACACACTAGTGGTGGAGGTGAAAAAATCGAACAGTGGTGCCCAAAGTGACGATGAGTATAAGTTGGAAGAATTGACCCGTGTCCAAGGCGATTATGGATACCAATTGGGTTTGTTTTTGGAGTTTGGTGTTGGCGACCAGAATGGATTAATACATGCCGAATGTTACGAAAACGGAATGAAGAAACGATCATGCTGTGACTGCAAGCGCCTTAAGAAGGTCTTTTGCCCGGGCGCCATCAATGCGCGCAAGAGTGATGCCGACAAAAGCCGTGTGTTCGAAGATTGAAGCGTCGAATAGGGGACCCTCACGCAGTTGTCAGATGCCGTCTATCTACTGCAAACACCGTCGTAAGGAAAATCGATGCCACAATTCAACTTCAATCAAAGCTGCGAAGAGTTACTTGCCGAATACAAGCGCAGGAACGGACAGCGCGTCGCACAACGTCTTGAAGAGATTCGTCGGGCTCTCGGACGTGCCGGCTACGGGATGGTGCAAACAAAGTTCGGCGGTTCCACCGATAGAGGCACGTACGTCACTGGCCTCAGCGACGTCGACGCACTTCTGATCGTGAACCAAACTGGCTTGGACACTCAACCCCCATCGGAGGCAATCAAGCACGTACAGGAAGTTATTCAGGGTCATTTCCGCAATATTGACGTAACGGCAGGCAAGTTGGCGGTCACGGTCATTTACGCCAATGGACCCGAAATACAGTTACTGCCTGCCATACGCACCGTGACTAATGGCATTCGAATCGCAGAACCCGGAAGCTCAAAGTGGAGCAACATCACAAGACCCGAAGCATTCGCTGAAAAACTGATCGAAGTCAATAACGCCAAAGGCGGCAGAGTAGTACCCGTGATCAAGCTAACCAAATCGATGGCGAACTGCCATGTCAAGCGGCAGAGCCGGAAAATCTCCGGATACCACATCGAGTCTCTGTCAATTGACGCTTTTAGCGATTACGACGATGAAATGAAAACGCAGGTCATGCTCGATCACTTCCTGACGTACTCGATGGATGCCGTGATGAAACCGATTGCTGATTCCACAGGTCAAACAAGATATGTGGATGAATACCTATGCAACGCAGGTTCCGCACTTCGCGGGCGAACCAGAACTTACTTGGGACAGATGCGCGGCAAAGTAAGAAGTTGCAACACCCCCGAAAAGTTCAACGAACTATTCTGCATCGGCAATTGAGACTGTGAATCATTGGTGAACGGGCTATTCCTATCCCACAAGAGACGAAGATCGATCCGACGTCGGGAACACCGGATCAGACATTAAAACCCACTTCCAAAACCCTCTCAACAAATCCCCTAACCAACGGCCGATTAGCATCCCGCTCCCAGTCTTCCATCCAATCCACCGAATGATGCCGCGAAAACTCCTCCGCGCACGCATAACCACTCGCTATCGTCAGATCTCCCGTTTCGCCAGACAACCGTTCCGCCGCCGATTTCAATAAACGCCGATCTCCAACCGGCCACTTCCGCTCCACCGCTGCCGAAGTAACGGCGTGAGCCGCAGCATCCCACAGCTTCAACGCCCCTTCCACAACTTCGTCGTTATTGAACGCCGCATCAGATTGCTCCAAACTCGCAACCGCTGCCGTCCGTTCTCTGCGCACAACATAATCCCTCAACGCATCATTCACTTCGGCATCGCACCTACCATCATTCTCCCCAAACCGCTGCTCAAACCAAGACACCACATCATCATCCAACCGCAACGTCGCCTCAACCTTCCGGGGTCGGTAGAACATCCCCCTAACTGCGCCTGTCCAATTCAACGTTTCCGGGATATCCGAAAAATCAATCTCTTCATCCGGCATATTCCGCAATCGCTCCAACTGCGCCCTCTGTTCCTTCGTCAGTTCGATAAGTTCTCTTTTTACTTTCATATTTCAAGCGCTCGCGCGCCGCGTTTACTCCTCGTTACGCCTAAGCCACTTCCAAAACCCGACGAACAAAATCGTGCACCAGCGGACCGTCGATGTCCCTTTCCCAATCCTCCATGGAGTCGTGGTAGAAGTGACGATGGAACTTTTCTGCGGCCAAAAAACCGGCCATGAAACCTTGCCGGGCAAGTGGGTCAGCGTAATTTTCCGACAACCTTACAACGGCATTCTTCAATGCCCGATGGCTGCTGTGATCCCAACCCCGCGCCAACGCCGCACTCGTCACGGCATGAGCCGCGGCTCCCCAAAGCTTTTCGGCTCCCTGCAACACATCACCTCGCTCAAACTCCGCATCCGATGTCGCAAGAAACTCGATCGCCACTTCTTTGTGTTCAGCAGTCAACATCTCTTAATCTTCCTTCAAACCAATCTTAAACAACTCCAATTGTAGTCAACTAATCGACCAAAACGCGCAACGTAACAACACCTTGGGGCACCTCATCCTCCCCATCATTTCAATTCCTTCGCATCCTAGTTCAAATCATGCCCACACCCCTCAAACGGCCACACCCGACTCCTCTCCGCCCGTGCCTCGCACAGTCCCCGAATATCCTCCAAATGGTCGACCATGTGCCGTCGCATCACGGGGGCTATCATCAACCTAGCTACCACCCAACCAATGACCGGCGTATTCACTGCATACCGGCTCTCGTACGTCATCTCGGTGCATCCGTCCCGGTCTGCCAACGCAAACGCGTCTTCCAACAGGCTGAGCGCGAAGATCGACTTGTCTTCGTATCCTTCGGCCAGCCAGAAATCGATCCTTTCCGGTTCGGTCAGTTTTACCCACTCGACGCTCCGCACTACGTGCGTCGTGTTCCGAATCTTGAGCGGCGTGTGAAATTCGACCAACTTCCTGTCGCCGTGGTCATCCATCACTTTGGATGAGTAGCCATCGAGGCCCATGTTTCCGTATGCCGTCAGGACTTGAAACACCAGCCGGCGGTCGGCCCGGATGTGGATGGTTCGCGGCTCTAGGGTTATGGGTTTCACGTTCTGAAGCTCGTTACATACGAGACATCTCGCGCTGCATCTGGGCCAAGCCCATCGGTCCTAGCTCTAACGCTCGGTTGTGCCAATTCTTCAGGTTGAACGAGGTGCCTTGCGCTGCGCGTGCTGTTTGACGAGATTCTAGCCAGACATGTTCACCTACTTTGTAGGAAATCGCCTGACCGGGTATGCCTAGGTAGCGATCGATTTCGCTGGCCACGAACTCCGGCGGGAAGTGCACTCGGTCGCGCATGAACTCTAATGCTAGATCGGGCGTCCAGACCTCGCCCGGGTGGTATTCGGAATCTTCAGGAATCCGTTTTTCCAAGTGCATTCCGATGTCGATGATGACGCGGACGGATCGCAACGCTTGGGCGTCTAGCATCCCCATGTAGTAGTCCGGGTTTTCCAGATACCCGAGTTCGTGCATCAATCTCTCGGCATAGAGCGCCCATCCCTCAACGTATCCCGAGGTTCCCGCCAGCAATCGCTGATAACGCGACAATTGGTCGGACAAGGTCATCGTCGTCGCGATTTGGAAATGGTGTCCGGGAACGCCCTCGTGGTATGCGATTGAGACCTCTCGCCACAGGGGGAACGATGTTTTGCCGCCTGTTGGGTACCAAGTCCGACCCGGTCTCGAAAAGTCCTCGGATGGGCCGGTGTAGTACATCGCCAATGCCCCGCCGGGCGGAGCGATCAACGCCTCGATATTCTTCACGGGGTCCGCAATGTCGAAATGGGTCCCGTTCATTTCGTCGATCGTCGCGTCTTGGAGGTTCTGCATCCAGTCTCTAAATTCGTCTTCGCCGTCGATCGCACGCTTCGGGTCGCTCTCCAGAATCTCGACCGCTTCGTCAATCGTCGACCCGGGCTTGATCTGATCGGCTGCCTTGCGCATCTCCGATTGCACCCAACGCAACTGCTCCCATCCCCAGTCGTACGTCTCGTCGAAATCCAAGTCGATGCCGTTGTAAGACCTCGAAGTCAAGGCGTAATGCTCGCGACCGACCGCGTCGCTCGACCGCGCCGCGGGCAGGTAGACATCTCGCAGATAGACCGCGAACTCCGAATAGGCCGCATTCGCCGAAGTCGCCGCGTCCGCCAACTTGCGTTTCAGAGATTCGCTTACCTCATCCGATGCATCTGCGGATTTTGCTATCCCATCAAAGAAGGGATCCGCGTCGCCGTCACCGAACCAGGTCTCGATCTGTTCGATACATCCTGCAGTCTGCCGCTTTGAAGCCGTTAACCCTTTGCCAATACCTTCATCAAGCGTCACCTGATAAGTCGCAATCGAATCGGCGATGCCCTCCATCCGCGAAGCGATGTTTTCCCAATCTGCCGTCGAAGATCGAGGCATCAAATCGAAAATCTGCCGCAACGATTGAACTGGTGAATGAAGGATGTTCATGCCCGAATAATGCAGTCCTGCGGCGTACTGATCGATCGAACCCGTCATCTCTTCCTGCACCGTCTCACTGCATCTGCGCTCCCGCACCGAATCTGGCGACTCGGCCTTAATTCGATTCATCACATCGCGTACCGCGGCATCTGACCGCTCCGACGCTTCTGGTGAGTAGTCGGGCATCAAATGGTCGTAACCTGGCACACCGAGATACGTGGCCACGATCGGGTCCAACTCCGCGAGGGTATCGACGAATCCGTCGGCTATTTCGTAGATCTTCGACATTCCTGCCCTTTCTTAAACCTGATCAACTAAGCGATATCGGAAACCACCGATTCGGAACTCGCCATCCCGGATAACGAAACTCTCACCGGCGCCTCGATTCCCAATCACCTTGAACGTTCCATCAGCCATCAACTTGGCGCTCGCTGGAGCATGCAGAAGATACGCTGAAGCCTTGTGTCCGCTGAATCTCAACTCGTCGTTGGATACGGCAGTTATCCGCATCCAAAATCCTGGCTCGGTGAAATACAGGCCCTCGTACTCTCGCAAATCTGAAGAGTCGTCAGACACCGGGACCTCGTGTGCGGCCGCCGTTGCAACCTTCGGCATATCATCCCAGTCCTCGATCACGGCATCAAGAAGGGTCTGAGCCAAAGATACCGACACCGCGTTCGGCCAGAGGTTTGTCAGGACAATTACGCCCGTTTGGTACGGTGCGTGAAACATAGTCTGCGTGCCGAATCCGTGTATGCCGCCGCCGTGTCCGTGATACACCCGATCACCCGATCTAGTGGCGCGCCAACCCACGCACTGCCCAATCGTCCAGTCCGCGTCAAGATATGCAGGATGCAGCATCTCTCGGCGCGTACTTCCGCCGATCAACCTTGGTCCGTCGCCAGACTCCGTCCTCATGATGTGCGCCAACCAATTCGTGAGATCGGCCACGTTCGTCATCATCTGGCCTGCCGACGCAATCCCGTTCAGATCACAGTACGGCGCCACGCGCAGATCTTCTGATCCTGGCGCGGGTTGACTGTACCCGACGACGCGATTGGCATCAGCGATGTCGCGGTTATCAAAGGTCGTCTCTCCCATCTCGAGCGGCGCCAGTATCTCCGACTGCACGAAGCGCTCGTAAGACTGGCCGGATAGTCTACTGACCACTTCGCCGAGGAATCCGTACGCCATGTTGGAGTATTTCCAGGCGCTGTCGGGCGGAATGACCATCTGGACTTCATCAATGCGGTCTAGCTGGGTCTGCATTGTGGGGAAGGATGGCGCGTCCCAATCGGTTGCGGGATGCTCGGTCGTTAGGCCGGCGTAATGCGCGGTCATGCGTCGCAGTGTCACGTCCTCGAGGTCGCCGGCGATTCCCGCAGCCGACGTGAATTCGGGGATGTACAAAAGCAAGGGGTCGTCCAGAGACAGCATCGACGACTGTTGCAGGATCATCAACGCTGTCGCCGTAAATGTCTTGGTGTTGGAGGCGACTCTGAAGGTGCTGCGCTCGGTCGGCACAGATCCGTTACCGATCTCGGTCTCTCCGAAGCCCTGAAACCATGCCAGTTCCGAGCCGCATACGATGCCTACTGCTAACCCCGGAATGTTGTGGGTAGAACGCACATCCTCGATGTAGTCGCACCATATTTGAATTTTGGGGTTGGCATCTGAATTTGACATGTTCACTAGTACGCGCTTGGACGATTCTTTTTGCAGTCGGCCGGTTAATATCACCAACACTGAATACTAAATCTCGCAGCGAAGGTAGATGTCTCGATGAAGATTGCCGAAGCCAAGATCGATGTGATCGAGTTCGAGGTTCCACGCCTGAGCATCAACGACGCGCGCGGTGGCATGGGTGGCAAGCTTACCGCGGGAGTCTTACGCCTCGTCACCGACACCGGCGTCGAGGGCAATGCCCATATCGGTGACCGCGGCGGTGGGGGCGCATCCACAATCAACTCGTTCCGATCGGCGTTCGGTGATCGTCTCGTTGGAATGAACGTCGCGGATCGAGAATGGCTTTGGCACCAACTGCCGCGTTTCGCCGGGCACGGTGCGTCGATCCACGCGCTGTGGTCTCACGTTGATGTTGCCATGTGGGATGCTGCCGGTAAAGCTGCCGGGATGCCGGTCCACGAAATGCTTGGAACCGCACGACGGACAACCGATGTCTACGCGACGTATCCGCCGCGCAACTCCACGGTCGAGGGCTACGTTGCGGAAGCTGCGCAACTGGTTGAGCTGGGATTTCGTGCATACAAAATCCATCCCGGAGCGATGGCAACTGACGAGGTGATCGAAATGGTGGGTGCCGTGCGACGGGAAGTCGGCGACGAGATGCGATTGATGCTCGACCCAAACAACGGCTATGATCTCCGCGCCGCACTGAAAATCGGACGCGCACTTGACGAAAATGACTTCTACTGGTTCGAAGATCCGGTGCCGTGGGATGACTTCCGCGCGATCCGCACGCTATCGGAGACCATCAAGACTCCGCTCAACATGAGCGACTCGGCGCAATTCCTATTTCACGACGCGGCTCGTGTGCTCGAACAGGGTTGGCCCCGAACGATCCGTGGCACGGTTCGGAAGATCGGCATCACCGGATTGAAAAAGCAGTGCGGGATGGCGGAAGGTTTCAACGTCAACTGCGAGATTGGAACCGCTGGAAATTCGCTGATGAACGCGGGAAACCTGAACGTCGTCATGTCGGTGATGAACTGCGATTTCTACGAATATTGGATGCCTTTGGAAGCTCAACAGTTCGGGCTGGAACATGAGATTCTCGTCAATGCCGACGGGGTATTGACCGCGCCTGAATTACCTGGCCTCGGATATGAACTGGATGAAGATTTCATCGCCAGCCATCGCGTCTCGACAATTGCGCTTTGAGTGCGCACGCTCAGCGTTTTCAACGATAATTGCACCAAACTCACGCAAGTGTGGAACCTGCCCGGTTTGGGTGCTGCGCGTTCCACGAAGTTACAAGGTTAGTTTTCGATGATGGATTACAGCAGCGGCGAAAAGATACTCGAGAGCTTGGGCGTTGTGCCGCTGATAAATGCCGGTGGTCCGGTTACGAGGTTCTCAGGGACGCGTCCCCGACCGGAAGCCATGAATGCCATGATGGCGATGGTCGATCCATTCGTCGAGTTGCACGAACTGATCGATGCGGCTGGCAAACGGATCGCCGAGATCATTGGCGTGCCCGCGGCCACGGTGACCAGTGGCGCTTCAGGCGGTCTCACTGTCCAGACCGCCGCGGCGATGGCGAAGGACGATCCCGAACTCATATTCCAGCTTCCGATCGCCGATGACATCCCCAACGAGTTGATCATTCAACGCAACCATCGCTTCGGATACGACCATCTGTATCTCACACCGGGAGCTCGTTTCGTTGAGGTCGGCAACCAAAGCGGTTGCACTGCGGAGGAAGTCGAAGACGCGATCAACGACAAAACGGCGGCGATCATTCACCTCGAATCGCCGTACAGCGGCGATAACGTTTTACCGATCGAAACGCTCGTAGACATCGCCCACTCTAAAGGTCTCCCGCTATTGTGCGACGCCGCTTCTCGGCTGCCTCCGCGCGAGAACCTGACGAAGTTCGTGGAGGCGGGCGCGG
Source organism: Dehalococcoidia bacterium (assembly GCA_963664695.1). GTDB lineage: Bacteria > Chloroflexota > Dehalococcoidia > Lucifugimonadales > Lucifugimonadaceae > Bin127. The sequence goes on along the minus strand of OY761543.1, from coordinate 2,409,005 downwards.
ATTTGGTCTCATTCTCCGGTGGCAAAGGTATACGCGGTCCGCAGGCTACTGGCCTTTTGCTGGGTAGCGAAGAGTGGATCGAATACGCCAAGTTGAATAACGCGCCGAACGCGACTGTCGCCAGAGCCCAGAAGGTGTCGAAGGAATCGATTGTCGGCATAATGGCCGCGGTTGAAGTCTTCATGAACGAGGACGAGGATGCAGAAAATCGGCGTTACACGAGATTGATGCAGTCGGTGGTGGATCAGATCATCGAGATCCCCGGCGTCGACGCCGAGGTTGTACACGACTACAACCACTACATACCTCACGCAGTGATCAAACTGAACGATGCGTGGCGGGGCCCGCCCAAGAGCGTTATCGGTGAACGCATGTTGGAAGCGCCGAACCGCATCATGATTCTCTCATTCCTTGAGGAAATCCCCGATTTCTGGGTTGATCCTCTGAACCTGTCTGATGAGGAGGTTCAGATCGTGGCGGACAAGTTGAGGCGAGTGCTGTTGGATGCATCGAACGAGCAATAGAGGCCAACTCTGGGCATGAAAAACTGCCAATACGAGGAGACGTAACAATGAGCCCCAAACTACCAGGCAAACACGCTTTCATGCAGATGCTGCGTGCTGAGGGGGTTCGGTACATATTCGGCAATCCCGGCACTAGCGAAGCGCCGTTCATCGGGATACTGCACGAGTATCCGGACCTCGAGTATCTGATGGTCGTCCAGGAGGGTGTGGCCATCGGCATGGCTGAGGGTTATGCGAGGGCGAGCGGTGAGGTCGGATTTGTGAGTCTGCACATCGATAATGGTCTCGCCAACGGATTCAGTCTGATGATCGACCAAAGGCGGACCGGTTCGCCGGTGGTAATTACTGCGGGTAACAAAGACATCCGTCACGAGGCGAATGTCCGTAGCGATCTTGCCGATATGGCTGCGCCGTTTGCGAAGTGGAGTGCTGAGGTCACGCATCCGGAACAGGTGCCCTCGATAATGCGCCGCGCCTTCCAAGAAGCGCGCACACCTCCAACCGGCCCGGTTTTCGTCGCTTTGTCGGGCAACGCGATGGATGACATCGCAGACATCGATACCGAACCGTCGAGTGCAATTCACGGCGAACCTAGGCCGGAACCGGCGGCTGTTGAAACGGCGTCCAAAGTCTTGGCGAATGCGTCGAACCCATTGATGATCGTCGGCGACGGTGTCTACGCCAGCGGTGGGATCGAAGCCGCCGCGTCTCTTGCCGACACGATCGGCACACGCGTTTATAGCCACGTTGCGGGGCACATGCCCTTCCCGACCGATCATCCGCTATGGTCCGGCGCTATTTCCTTCCGATCGGAGGAAGGTCTAGCTGCCGTCGACAACGCCGATGTGATTCTTGCCGTGGGATGCCCGGTTTTTGAAGACTTCTTCTATCGATCGGGCAACTTCGTTGGACCCGATACGACGTTGATACATATCGATGCGGACGCCAGCCAGATCGGACGCAAAGAGCCGACGGATATCGGCATCTGGGCTTCACCACTCCACGCAATGGCGGAGATCGAGATCGATGTCAGAAGGCGGATGACGGACGAAACGGTCGAAGCGGTGGAGCGGCGAGGCGAGAAGATTGCGGCTGAAAACGGGGCTCGCAATGCCGCGTTCGAGGAACTGGCGGCGAGTGGGTGGGACCGATCACCGATCTCGACTGCTGCTTTCGGTAAGGCGCTCGGTGACGCGATACCTCGCGGCGCAAACGTGTTCAGCGACGCGATCTCTTCGACCGGCATGGTGCACCAAGGTTTGGCGCATCGAAGCGATATCCAGATGATGGGCGCACGCGGTGGTGCGATCGGATGGGGAATTGGAGCCACGATGGGTATGAAACTCGCGAATCCGGAGAGTCCGACGATCGGCATCGTCGGCGACGGCAGTGCGATGATGACGGTTCAGGGTCTATGGACTGCTGTCAACTACGACATCCCGGTTACCTACGTGATTTGCAACAACGCCGCCTATCGCATCTTGAAGGTGAACATGAACGTATATCACACCATCAACGAGATGCCGCCACCTGAAATCTACAACGCGATGGATTTCACGACACCCTTCGATTTCAAAGCGCAAGCAGAAGCCTATGGTGGTCTGGGCATTCGCGTTGAGCGCGCCGAAGATATAAAACCTGCGATCGACGAAGCTGTTGCATCCGGTAGACCCGCGTGCGTCGACGTTATTTTGGACGGATCGGTTTAATGGTTGGAATTGAAGGTCTGACCGTTTGATGGTTGATACAGTCCAAACCCGAGAGCTTATTCGATCATCTCTGAAAAACGCCGCCGTCTATCGTTTTTTGGCGGATGAATCCGACGATCCGGTACAAATCCGCGATTTCGAAAGGCTTGAGGAGGTCCAAACCGAGATCGCAACGCGATTGTCGAAGTCGATCTCTTCTGATATCTCCGAGCACCGCATCGGTAGGTTTTCGATCTCGATTGCGCTGTTTAAACTCGCAACGAAGGTGTTTAATTCGGCGCGCGTCTCAGGTTTTCTGCGTGGTCATTTCCGCCGAACGTTGAGCACGTCGAGCGATGAGTTCCTCCGCCGCGATCTCCGCACCGAAGCGGTGGAGAGCATGGATTTGTTGAATCGTCTCTCCCACGAGACGACTTCGGAAGGCGAACACGTAGAGCACGGCTCATTGGCGACGCGTTCTGGAGCGTTGCGCGCCGCGGTACTTGGGCTAAACGACGGCCTAGTGTCGAACACAACTCTGACTCTCGGTGTTGCCGCTGGTGCGTCAGATCCTGGCATTGTAGTGTTGGCCGGTGTTGCCGGTTTGGTTGGTGGCGCGTTGTCGATGGCTGCCGGCGAGTATGTGTCAGTGGTTTCGCAACGTGAGTTCAATGAAAATCTGGTTAGATGGGAACGGGTCGAGCTGCTCCTTTGGCACGATGAGGAGGAGGATGAGCTTGTAGAGATTCTCCGAGCCAAGGGTCTTTCTCTCGACGAATCTAAAACGGCGGCAGCTCGGATCATGAGTAATCCCGACACCGCGTTGGACATGCACGTACGGGAAGAGCTGGGTATCGACCTCGATGATCTCGGCGGTTCGCCAACGGTTGCGGCGATTAGTTCGTTGGTCGCGTTCGCTGGCGGCGCGTTTGTGCCGTTGCTACCTTATCTGATCGGTTTGGGCGGCACCACTTCGACGATAATCAGCGCGTGCGTATCTGCGTCAGCACTTTTGGTGGTCGGTGGAAGTTTGGGGTGGCTGTCCGGGAGCGGTAAGATCTACGGTGCACTAAGGATGCTGGCGGTCGGTTTGGTTGCGGGCGTGATTACCTATGGATTAGGTTTGCTAGTTGGTCAGCAAATCGGATGAAAGTTTGATCAGTCGCGGTTGATTTCCGTGATTGAACAACCTCGCCCAAAACCGAAAGCATGATTATCGACGAAGCACTGGCCCTAAGAATTAGCGCGCCTTCTCCTGCGCATGGGCTGATCCAATACGGAGAACATTACGCGTTGGTTGCTTTCGTCGATGATAGCGTGGACATTTTTCCCGACGACTTTGGCTGCTTTTTGCACTTGTAATTTTAAGTTGGCCGGATTCATTCCCTGAGCGTATCCAATCGCTTTGGCTTGACCTACGTTCATCTTGGCTAGGGAGTCGATGAGAGCGACCATCTCCGGGGTGCGCGACGCCGCGGAATATCTGTGGTTGGTTTCCCAGACTTCTTGCACTTCTCTCAGCGATACGTCTTTAATTCGCATTTTTACCCCGTTGCTCGCATATCTCAAGCACTTATGCAATCTTACATTCGGCAAAGGTCCTCCGAAATGATCAACGTTGAAAGTCAATTTACCAGTGGCCAGCCTTAGACGATTACGTTCGATTCTCTTCGATGGATCTATCCGTTATTCCTTCGGTCACGCATTTCTAGTGATTTCTGGTTATATTACCCGTATACACATTCATCGAAAGTTCGTCCGCATCCCGACGTTCAAGTTATCAATCCTAACGATGTCAAACGTGATATCACTGAATCTGCTCCTTGCCCGGCGGATGAACCGGCGGCGAGCACAACGTCGGCGAGATCGTCGCCATTCCGTGAATCTTGACGTCGGACCGAAAGGAACACACTGTTGTCTGCAACGGCATCCCGAGGTGTGGCAGGCGCGCCGTTTGCGTGGTTACTCCCCACGTAAATGACGGCACCGCCATTACGAGAAACTTCTCGGACCACGAGATTAACCGTGTCGACAGACAGCGCTGGATCATCCAACAAGGTCACGGGCCTCGATCCGTCTTCTAGCAGAATCTCAGCGATCGCGTTACCGAGCGATGAATTCGCGTCGGAGCTACCACCTGATATATGGATTGTGAAGCCGCGTTCACCCAACTCGGGATATGACGAACGCAGCTCTCGGATGACACTGGGATATGAAAACCACTCCGGAATCTCGGCGCCCGTTTGGAGCCGATCTCGCAGTTCGGTTCCCGACAGATTCATTACTTCAGAATCGTCGCCAAGCTCATCGCGCGTGACGTATCGGTCTGAGGCACCGTCGTAAACGACCTCACTAAATGTGACGACCTCGATGCCGAGTTCGTCCCGATGATCCTCAACCAAGGTCTGTGCATCGTACGGGCCGTAGAACGGATTACCGTCGCGATCATTTCCGGGGCCAGCGTGATCTCTGCCGACGATGAAGTGGGTGCATCCGTAGTTCTTGCGCACGATCGCGTGCCACACCGCCTCTCTGGGACCGCCCATTCGCATGGCTAGTTGAAGCAAACTCAGGGTCGCAGAGTTTTCTGGATATCCTTCAAGCACCGCGCGGTAACACCGCACGCGAGTGTGGTACTCGACATCGCCTGGTTTGGTGAGGCCGACTACGGGATGGATCAACAGGTTTGCCTGGACCTGCTCGGCGGCTCGACGCGTCAGTTCAACATGGGCGCGATGCATTGGATTGCGCGTTTGAAAGGCCACAATCCGGGACCAACCGAGGGATTGAAACATTGCTCGAAGCTGTGCTGGGGTGTGCCGTAGACCCGGGTAGGTATGATGTTGTGACGCTCTTGCCCCTTCCAGCGATCCACCGACGTAATATTCGGCGGTCTGGTTCATCAATGCGTTAACACCCGGGTGGAAATCATCCTCGGTTCCGAAAACCTTCGCCGCTTCTTCGGATTTATTCGGCACCCACACATCACTGACGTTTAAGACGGCGATCAAGACTCCTTCGGGGTGCATGAGAGCTAATCGATCACCGGCCGAAAGAGAGGTTGCCGGTTCGGACGGGAGATCCAAAGTTATTGGTAGTGGCCACAACGTTCCATCCGCAAGCCGCATATCATCACGGACGCTCTCGTAGTCTTCACGTCCCAGAAAGCCGGTGAGCGGCGAAAACGCTCCCGTGAGTAACTGTTCAATGTCACAGAGTTGACGGGGTGTGAGGATCCACTTCGGCAGGTTGGCGACCTCGGCGTCCAGTTCCGCGACGCGGGTTTCGTTGACTAGGAGGTCGACCAAGACGCCGCCGTGAGGGCTGATCAAATGGTTTTCTTCAGATACTGCTTCTTTTTGCATTTAGATTTTCTAGCTTTCGGCTGTTTTGCAGGTTGTATTCAAACACGATTGCAGCGATATTTCAATCGCTTTGTCCACGTTTGGCCCAATCGGAATTTTCGAACATGTTGAGTCCCGGGTCCGCGATAACTCCGGCGTCGGTGTAGTCAGGTTGTTGCGAGCTGATGAAATCTTCGTTCAGTTCGATTCCCCAACCCGGCTTGTCAGGGATCGGAAAATAGCCATCTATTACTTCGGGATAGTTGGAGCCGGCATTTTTGACGTGCGGATCGGCAAAATCGTTGAAATGTTCAAGTATTTTGACGTTCCTTAACGTCAAGCAGAGGTGAAGAGCGGCCATCGTCGAGACGATGCCGCCCACGTTGTGCGGAGCCACCATGATCGAGTAGCTCTCCGCCGTGGAAGCGATCTTCTTGACCTCCAAAACGCCCCCGCACTGCGTGATATCTGGTTGAATGACATCGACCGTTTGTGCGCCCCATATCTCGCGAAATTCGGGAGCCCCATACAGACGTTCTCCCGTCGCTATGGGTAGGCCTGTGTGTTGTCGAACCGATTGGAGCGCCGGGATGTCCCCTGGTCGGACGGGTTCCTCGATCCAGCCGATATTGAACTTTTCTATATGGCGCGCAATCTCCCGGGCTTGATGGGGAGCAAATCGGCCATGCATCTCGATCATGATCTGCGCGCGGGTACCGGCAACGGAGGCGACAGATTCAATGAGGTCTAGCGATTTGTAGAATTCCTCGCGCTCAAGTTCCAGATCGCCATTACCGAACGGGTCGAATTTCATTGCTCGATAACCGCGATCGATAACGCGTTGGGCGGCAGCGGCGAATTGTTCCGGTTCACGTTCGACTGTGTACCAACCGTTGGCGTAGGCTTGGACGCGGTTAGCAACTTGTCCACCGAGCAGTTTGTAGACGGGTTGATTACACGCTTTGCCGATGATGTCCCAGAAAGCCAGTTCAACTAGCGCCAATCCGGTGTGGACCACTTCGCCGGCCTTCCCGAAATCCAGTAGCGTCATCCGGCGATAGAGCGCCTCGATGTCAAACGGATCGTGACCAATGAAATGGCGCTGGGCGTCTCGCAGATACTCGGAAACGGTGTGGGTTTTACCTAGTACCCTCGCCTCGCCGATGCCGGTTATGCCCTCGTCGGTTTCGACGATGCAGTATGTCAAGTTTCGCCAAGGCGTGCCCAGCACGACCGTGCGGAATCCAGTGGTCTTCATTTATGAGCCAGTCGGTTCTGAACTTACAGACTCAGATAATTCTACAAATCATTGAATCCAAGTCTCAAAATGCGTTACTGGTACAATTAATTCGTGCGGCGCGGGAGTAACTCAGTGGTAGAGTGCCTGCCTTCCAAGCAGGGTGTCGCGGGTTCGAATCCCGTCTCCCGCTCCAGTTCCCACACCGGGTTGCTAACGGGCTTGATGCGTCCGTGGAAATACCGTTATCGTCGATCCTTGCGATGTCGTGAGTGCGCCATCGACCTCGCAGTACGGTTTCCGCAAGTAAGCTAAGCCAATTGTCTCGCCGCTCATGCAGTCGCGCCCTGTCGACGTAATCCAACCTACGTTTCTTGCGGTCTCGTTCGATTGGATTCGTTCACCCACTGTCACTAGACGCTGGTTATTTGCTTCAATTTCTTGGGTAAACGCGACCAAGGATCGTTGCACCTTATCGTAGGTATCGAGACGTGCGATCACCTCTTGGCCCACGTAGCAGCCCTTTTCGAAATCAATGAGGTGCATCAGTCCCGCTTCAAGCGGGTTCACCTCTTGCGTTAATTCATTTCCGGCGATCGGCTCTTGATTCGCGATCCTAACTTGGTTGAAGATTTCCTCCGGTACGCAACTCAATCTATTGCGAGAAAATCTTGCGTCGATCTCTTCTGCCGCTGTTGTCTCAGCGATTACCAACCATGACATCGGTCCGGCAGAGTCATTTCGCAGTGCCAACGCCATTCCGTCTTCGGCGACGTCAATCCCGCGGATCGACCCGATGTCAGCGGAAGAAACATCTAGTCCTGGCAACACTTCACCGAGAACTTGAGACGCGTTCGGACCAAACACGTACCAACGTTTCCACCGATCCAATTCATCGATCAGTTCTGCGTCCTCGATAATCGTGAACCGTTCTATTCCCTCCATCACCTCGGTCGCGTGCGGTGCATCCGATACTAGGAGCAACTCATGATCCGAGCTTTTTATCACCCAAAGAACGTCAATGATTCGTCCCTTTTCATTCGTGAGGATCGTTCGCCGCGCCGATCCGTCGGCAAGATCGAGCAACGAATTTGTGGTGAGCCGATGTAGCAGGTCGAGAGCGTCGGGGCCGATGTGACGGAGCGTTGACCCGAATGGCGGTTTGAAACACGCCGCTCCGCGCGTCGCGTAGTCGGAGTGTGCTTGTTCGAGAATTGCCGCGTCACCGCGCGGCGCGGCGCTGCCCATGGCGTTGACTTTAGACGGCGAACGAGTCGCCGCAACCACAGGTGCGTTTGGCGTTGGGGTTGTGGAATTCGAAACCACGCCCGTTCAGACCATCAGAAAAGTCCAACACTGTCCCCGCCAAAAAGATGAAGGCACGTTTGGGAATGTAGATTTCGATACCGTTTTCGACGATTACCTTGTCGGTCTCTTCCGGCGCGTCGACAAGTTCGAGGACGTATTGGAGTCCTGAACAACCTCCGCCCTGCACTGCGATCTTGATAGCGCACTGCTCCCGGCCCGCTTTCTGAGCGAATTCCTTAGCTTTGGATGCTGCTTTCGGCGTCACGCGCACGGTGTTGATCGGTACCGTGCCTTGGTGTTCGGCGGCGATGGTCATGGTGTTTGGATTCGAGCTCTAGGAATGGAGGATTTCGTTCGCTAGTCGAGTCTCGGGTGAGGTCTCAGTTGCGACCCTCAAACGACATAGAATCAAGAAAGTCGTCGGTACCCATGATATATCAACCTAATTGGTCAGGAATTCCATCAGTACGAAGCTTGGAGACAGCGGTGAAACCTCGCTGCTCTACGGTGGTCGCGTCGCAAAATCGAGCCGGCGAGTGGAAGCAAGCGGCATCGGGGATGAAGCGGTTAGCGCTTTAGGAATGGCGCGGGCGTTGTGCAATTCCGACTTCATCCACGACGCGCTGCTCGAAAACCAGCGATTGATGTTTCTCGCGAACGCCGAGCTTACGACCGATACTGCGCACCTTGACGAGCTACGTCAACACTTCCAGACGATCGGGAAAGAGCATGTCGATGATCTCGACGCTCTCTTGCGGCGATTGGAGGATGAGGTCGAACTGCCGCGAGCGTTCATCATTCCGGGTGCATCGCAAAGATCGGCCGCACTTGATCTCGCCCGTTGCAAGGTTCGCGATTTGGAACGCGCTGCGGTCGCCCTTTTTGACGACGGGTTAATGAGAAATGAACAGCTGTTGGTTTGGTTGAATCGTCTCTCAGATTGCATCTTTATGATGGCTCGATACGTTGATCGGGACTTGCCTCCGGAGATAGTCACTGGCACGAGGCGTGAGAATTGAACGAGTTTCGCCTGGCAATAATCAACACCGGAGCTGCAAACATCCACAGCGTCGAAAAGGCGGTTCGGATAGTTGGCGGTGATCCGATAGTCACAACCTCGGCCGACGAGATATCTTCGGCTGATGCAGCGATACTCCCCGGCGTCGGCGCGAACGACGCAGTGATGCAGCAGCTTGTCGATCGCGAATTGATCGAGACCATTCAGGACTTCGCTTCGTCAGGTAGGCCGTTGCTGTGCGTGTGTTTGGGGATGCAGATCCTATTCGAAAGCTCCGAAGAAGGCAAACTGCCGGGTCTTGGCGTGTTGCGCGGGCGCGTGGTGCGTTTCTCAAACGTCACTGGCAATTCAAACGGGCGTCAGATGAAGGTTCCACACATGGGTTGGAACAAGGTGCATTTCCGCGACGACTCGGTAGCAAGGCATCCCGTGTTCTCGGGCATTGAACAAGGCACGTACTTCTATTTCGTGCACTCGTATCACTGCGTTGCCGACGATGCCTCCGACATCGCGGCCACCTCTCCGCACGGCATCGAAGTCTGCGCGGCGGTAGTCCACGACAATGTTGTGGGCACGCAGTTCCACCCGGAAAAAAGCGGACGATCAGGTCTGGAAATCTACTCCAAATTCCTAGCGTATGCGCGGCGGAGGCCATAGGCACGTTCTGCGCCTGTGAATTGTCGATGCAAGTAATCCCTGCCATAGACATCCGAGGAGGTCGATGCGCGCGCCTTTTCAAAGGCGACTACGCGCAGGAGACTGTGTTCGACAACGACCCGGTGGATGCCGCTCTCCGTTGGGTTGACATGGGTGCGCAACGCTTGCATGTGATCGATCTCGATGGTGCCAAAGATGGGCAACGAATCAACGCGGCGACTGTGGCGCGGGTCGCGCGGTCGGTCGATGTGCCGATTCAGATGGGCGGCGGCATACGGAGCGTCGATGACGCTGAGGCGGTGTTCCAGATCGGTGTGAATATGGTCATCTTCGGCACGACAGCGGTCGAAAACCCTGACTCCGTTCAAGCGAGCGTGGAAGCGTTCGGCGAAGAACGCGTCTGCGTATCGGTTGACGCCGAAGACGGCGTGGTGCGAACTCGCGGTTGGCTGAACGAGACGTCACTGCTTGCCTTAGATCTGTTGGTCGAAATGTCCGAACGCCGCGAGGTCCGGAACTTCATCTACACGGACACCGCACGAGACGGCACGTTGTCCCACCCGAACTTCGATGCGGTGAGCGCGGTGGTGAACGGGATAGAATATCCAGTTATGGTTGCAGGCGGAATCGCGACGGTTGAAGATGTCGTGCGGCTGCGTGATATCGGTGCCGCTGGTGCCATAACCGGGATGGCGATATATACCGGTTCCCTGAATTTGGCGGACGCCATCGAATCGGTCCAAGAATCAAGTAATCAATCAGCGAATCAACGCTGAATACAAATCGGACGTGAGAGAACCACATTGACCACGAGACCCACCGCAAGCTGGCACACGTTCAACGACCAGATCGATCCGCACGCCATTATCTCGCTGTTGCCCATTCATCGGTCGCAACACGTAGCGGTTTTGGGAGGCGATGTCGACGGTCTCACGATCCCGATCGCCAAATATGTCTATGACGGAAACGTAATCGCACTTGATAGCGACCAAGAGACCCTTGATCAACTTGCTATCGAAGTGCGACGAGTCCACCTCACGAACGTGGATTTAACGCTTGTCGATGAGGATGACTTGACTGGAACTGAAATCGACACGGACGGCATTGTCGTCATCGATGCGTTACACCAGACAACTAGCCCGGCGCGGCTGTTTTCTTCGGTGGCGCAGTTGTTGCCCGGCGGCGGTTGGATGTTGATCGCAGATTGGTTCTCGACTGATGCCCGAGGTGATAACGGTCCGGCGAAATCGAAGCGAGTCGACGCTGCGCGGGTTGATCGATGGGCGTCGGAAAACGACATGACGCCGATCACTCGCCGCACTTTGGGTGTCCAGCGTTACGTGCATGTCTATCGCAAACGCCGAGCTCCGTCGAACTAGCCCCATCCCAACGATCAACCATGTTGACAACCCGCGTCATTCCCTGTCTAGACGTCGATCAGGGCAGAGTAGTAAAGGGCGTCAGTTTCGTCGACATTCGAGACGCTGGAGATCCGGCGGAACTCGCACGATTCTACGATTCTGAAGGTGCCGATGAGCTTGTTTTCTTGGATATCACTGCTTCGTCGGACGCCCGCAACACGATGGTGGACGTCGTCGAACGCGTGTCTGCCGAAGTCTTCATTCCGCTAACTGTGGGCGGTGGGATTCGATCACGCGAAGACATGCGTCGCATGCTGGAGGCCGGTGCAGAGAAAGTTAGCGTCAATTCGGCCGCTTTGGCGAACCCGAAGCTGATCGAGGAGTGCGCGGAAGAGTTTGGATCGCAGTGTGTGGTTCTGGCGATTGATGCGAAGCGAGTTGAAGAACCGGCGATGGTCGAGCGATCTGACGGTGGCAGTGACATTGCCGAAGCGTTGTGGCAGGTCTACACTCATGGCGGCAGGAGAGCGACTGCAGTCGATGTCATAAAGTGGGCGCGCATGGGCGCAGAACTTGGGGCCGGCGAGTTACTCGTGACCAGCATGGACGCCGACGGGCAAAAAACGGGATACGACTGCGATTTGCTGCGAACAATTTCATCGCAGGTATCGATCCCTTTGATAGCAAGCGGCGGGGCTGGAACGTTAGATCACTTTGTGAACGCGGTTACCGACGGCGGAGCCGACGCGGTGTTGGCGGCTTCCCTGTTCCACTACGGTGAATTGCGGATCCAAGACGTGAAATCTCACATGGCCGAGTCTGGGTTGCCCATGCGGCTAGTCCATTGAACCGACGCGATGCGGGGAACGATGAAATGATCCAATTCGACGACCGGGGCCTCCTGACGGCGGTAGTTCAAGACGTGGGATCTCGAGAGGTTCTGATGGTCGCGCACATGAACCGTGAGGCGTTGATGCGCACCATTACGGGTCCGCACGTCTGGTTTTACAGTCGCAGTCGCAAAACTTTATGGGAAAAAGGATCTACCTCGGGCGATTACCTAAACGTTGTCGACCTCAAATTGGATTGTGATGAAGATGCGTTGGTGGTGTTGGCGGAACCGGTCGGCGCGGCGTGTCACACCGGAGAAAAATCTTGCTTCCACGAGTCGATTGATGCGGATACTGAAACGACGCAGCGCGTGGGACCGGGCATTCTTATTGAATTGGCTGAGATTATCCACGAACGCGCGGTCAACATGCCAGAAGGGTCTTACACGGCAAAGCTACTGGCATCGGGGACATCGCGTGTGGCTCAGAAGGTCATCGAAGAAGCTGGGGAAACTGGACTGGCGGCAGCCGACGGAAGTCGCGATTCAGTAGCGCCGGAGATGGCTGACCTTTTCTACAACTGCGTGACGCTACTGGAGTCGGTCGGTGTCCCGATGGACGAAGTATGGACGGAACTGGCGCGACGCAGGCGTTGACGCGGCAGGTTTGATCGGGGCATACTCGCGGTCAGGAGCCCGTCTCAGCGCTAACAGTGGCTTGGCCAGCGAACTCACGTTCATCTGTTTCGATCGCTGACTGCATCGCGGAAACGGCGATTTCGATCATCTCGTCATCCGGTTGTGCGGTAGTCAGTTTCTGCAGCCAAAGATTCGGTTTTCCGACTAGATCGGCGAACACGTTGCCAGTGTGAGTGCCGGTGAACCGGATGAACTCGTAGCTCGCCGCGGCGATGAGCGGTATGAGAACGATCCTAGATCCGACGAGCATCCACAGCTGCTCGCGCGGAATAAACATGAAGGCAATGATCGATACGACAACTACGGTTAACAGGAATGATGTGCCGCAACGCGGGTGAGCAGGTGAAAATCTCCTGATCTCGCGGGGAATCAAGGGTAGGCCGCGCTCATAGGCGTGAATCGTCATGTGTTCAGCGCCGTGGTAGCCGTACATCCGCTTGATGTCCTTCATCAGGCCGATTGCCCAGATGTAGACGAGGAAGATGACCAACCGCGCCCCGCCCTCAATCACGTTGGCGACGAAATCTGACTGCTCTTCGAATGGTCGTGAGATGAACAGCGGCAATAGGAAAAACAATGCGATACCGAACACGAAGGCTATCGCGGTCATCAAGCCCATACCCAGGGATCCGATCTCGGCATCGTCATCATCCCCGGCATCTCTGATCTGCTGATTGGCACCGATGGTATAGGCTCGCATTCCGATCACCAAGGTTTCAATCAGAACTAGGATTCCGCGCACGAAGGGTACTCGGCGCAATTTCCCATTCGCCCAACTCAACAGCGGGATGTTTTCTTGGTGAATGGAACCGTCGGCGCGTCGAACGGAAACAGCGCAAGATCGAGCGCCGCGTATCATCACCCCTTCAATGATCGCCTGCCCGCCGTACATCCGAGTTGGAATGTTGGATTTTTCTAGGTCGGACATCTCACGCGGTTCGTCCCGATTTGATCGGGGCCTTGGATCGAGGTCGCGCTATCTTGCGGTCAAGGACTTTTCGATCGACGCAAATGTCGCTGGTTTATGCGCCGGCCAACGCCGTTGGGAGCAACTATTCCGCAACTGACATGCCGTAGCGACGCATCAATCGTTCGACGCGTCCCTCGGTGTCGACGATGCGTTGCTCACCGGTCCAGAAGGGATGGCAGGAGCTGCATACTTCGACGCGGATCTCTTCATTGGTGGAGCCAACGATCATGCCCTCAACACCGCACGCGCAAATGACCCTAGCTTCCGGGTGATATGTCGGGTGAATGTCGGTCTTCATTTCGCGTTGTCCTCGTAATTAGGCGTCTGAATCTATGCTTCGATCAGGTCGACGTTGATACGTCTTTTGTCTTGGCGGGCGAAGTCGAACCGGACGGTGCCATCAACAGTGGCGTAAAGTGTGTGGTCGCGTCCCATGCCGACGTTGGCACCGGCAAAGAACCGAGTGCCGCGTTGACGTACTAGGATGGAACCTGCAGTAACCGTCTCTCCGCCGAATGCCTTTACGCCCAAACGTCGGCCAGCGCTATCCCGGCCGTTCCTGGATGTTCCCGAACCCTTCTTGTGTGCCATGATGTGGCCTCCGCAGTTGTATGACGGGTCGATTAGACCTCGATTTCGGTGATCTCTAAAGACGTAATGAATTGACGGTGGCCCCGCTTGATGCGGTAGCGCGTTTTGTTTTTGTATTTGAAGACCGTCTTCTTGCGTTCTCTGCCGTGTGAAAGCACCTTCGCGATCACTTGAGCCCCTTCGATAGTGGGCGTTCCGACCTCGACGTCGCCGTCGACGCAGGCCAGCAACACATCATCAAGGGTGATCGTGTCTCCCTCAGGGTAGGGCAATTTTTCCACATCCAGCTGATCGCCGGTGCGGACCCGATATTGTTTGCCACCGGTGGCGACTATGGCGTAGTTGTCAGACATGTCTTTTCGGCACAGTTGGACGACGAATCGATAAGGAGTAACTCTACGATTTTACAACATCGACTCAGCGGCAAATTCGAATTGCCGCGTCTTGACGCCTTCAGTCCGCGATCTGGGCAAAGCTGCTGCGGAAATAGAGCAATGGGTCGCCTTCGTTGATCCTAATGGCCTCGAGCTTAGCGATGAAGATTGTGTGGTCGCCGGCTTCGACGGAATCGACGACTCGGCAATCCATTGCAGCCAATGAATCGGTGACGACCATAGACTCGCCCAGCGCTTCAAATTCAGGCGCGGTCAGAGTCTCCCTAATCTCAGCCGGAACCGTGTAGTGGCGAGCGATGCCCTGCTGTCGCGCGTTCAAGACACTGATACCGAAGCGACCATTTCGCTTCACGAGGGGGTAGGAATTACGTTCGTGCGCGATAGTAATCAGCGCCAGAGGTGGTTCAAGCGACACGCTCGTGACGCTGTTGGCGGTCATTCCGTGGACCCTGCCATCATCCTCCTTCGTGGAAATCACCGTCACGCCAGTAGCGAAATTCGACCACGCGTTTCGGAATAGATCCGCTGTTACCTCGGTATTCGCCATTTTTCTGGTAATCACTCCCCTGCGCGGAATTATAGCCACTCGTCATTTCTAAAACCGTGCTCCCCGTTGTCAGGTTGCAGTTCCTCAACTATGGCGTGACATTTCTCCAAGTCAGCGGATCGGGGTCTACGTAACCGCAGAGTTCGACGAATGCGGTTCCGACGTTACGGCCAGTCGCGGTGTCGAAAACGTCGACTCTTCCCTCCCAATACGCGGCTGCTTGATTTCCGTATGGCATCGCTGGAATCTCTTGATCGGCGATGGTAGGTGCCAATTGCACATCGATTCCCACACTCTCGACGCGTAGCCGCCAACTTGATGGATACTCGCCGTCCGTATGCGGGCTGGTCCAGTGCTCGAGTACGTCCAACTGCAGACCGTCGCTTTCAGCGTCCAACACCTTTTGCGGAGAACCAGGCTCAATCAAGGTACCGTCCGTCGCTACCACTCCCCCATTGGATCCACGGACTTCTGCGATCATCAACGAGCGTCCGTCGTCGAGATGCAGTGCGAACCATTGCCAACCGGCAGGTTTTCCAACCACGAAGAAATCTCCCCATTGGTGATCAAACCAAACCTCGCCGGAGACCTCAATCTCGCGGTTCTCGATCGTTAATGTCCCCTCTGCGTTCATGCGGGGATAAGTGTAGTAATAGGTCCAACCGAACGGCCAATCCATCCATCCGACGCCTTCGTGCAGCATCGTGGATGTGGGTGCTAGCGTTTGTAGCTTGATTCCGGTACCGGATTGCAGGTCTCGAGCGTCGAACAGGTGCGAACCGTCGGGTTCGATGTCTAGAGCGAAATTGCCTAGGTTCAAACGGAGCAGGTTTTCGGTCTTCGCGTTCTCCATTGAGTCGATTGCGGCGAATCCCTGTGAACTGATGACGTGATGATTTGCAGAAGATACGTCGGTGATGCCCGCCTGTCCGAATTCGAAGGTTTCATGTTCATCGGCACGTTGCGTTTGGAAGATCACGAAGTGAAACGAGTATTGATCTCCTTCGTCTGATTGCAGGTGTCCGTTGTAGTACCACCACTCGATCGGGGATTGATGCGATGCATCATCGTCGGGCAGCACCAACGCTCGCGGGGAAGGGGTAGGCTCGGGCGGGTTTGGTGTCGGTATCGCCTTGGTTTCGATTTCAGCCGCGCAGGCCGTGACTGCCAGAACGAGCAACGTGATAAAAATCATCGGTGTTTTGCGGACCATCGATTTCATTCCGCGGTTAGCCTCGGCAATCGTCGATCGATCCAGTGCGGCAACCACCAGTTCCAGCGGCCGAACAGCCGCATGAGTGCTGGCGCGATGAGAATCCGGACGATAGTCACGTCGATGAAGACCGCCAATGCCAACCCGAAGCCGACCATTTTTACGCTTACGACTTCAGCGAGCACGAAACTCGCACCCACAACGATCAAGATCAACCCTGCGCCCGTAATGATTGTGCCGCTTCGTTGCAGTCCCAGCTTCACGCTTTCCCGGTTGCTCCCGGTATCGTTGTATGCCTCTCGAATCCTGGACAAAAGAAAAATCTCGTAATCCATGCTTAAACCAAAAAGTATCGCGAACAGCACGATTGGCGTGGTGGCATCAATAACACCCAGAGGTTCAAAGTTCAACACACCGCTAAGATTTCCTTGTTGGAAAATCCACACCAGAGCGCCGAAACTTGCCAGGATGCTCAAAGCATTCAGTGCAACGGCTTTGAGGGGTATGACGATCGACCTAAACAGGATCATCAGAGATACGAATGTCAGCATGATCACCAAGGCGGCGACGATCGGAAACCGACCATAGAGGGAATTGATCAAGTCGTTGGCGTGTGCAGCGCCACCATCGACGTAGACGTTCGATTGACCGAGCGAACCGAAAGCTCGGATCTCGCCCACTAATGCTTGGGCTTCGTTTGTGAAGGGATGGAGATTACTGCTGACGTAGAACAGAGCAATGCCCTGGCGGACGCTGTCGTTCAGGAGTCGAAGCGTTGCAGCATCGTAGATCGCCTCGGGATGGGTGTATAGCTCACGGTATTCAGACACTCCGAGGGTTGGTCTCAAGTTGACGATGCTCGAAACTCGTTCCACCGTCGGGATGTTTTCGAGTGCCTGACCAAAGGCATATAGCGCGGTTAGGTTATCTTCCGAGAATGGGTCTCCTTCGAACGTGTACGCGACAGTCAATTCGGTAGATATGTCCCATCCGAACTGTTCCAGAAGCAGGTCGTAACCTTGTCGTGATTCATACCTCTTGGGCAATATGGTGGCATCGACGGTGCCCGGGCGGATGTCTTTGAACGGGACCGCGAGCGCGACCAACAACACGACCGTTGGGATCAAGAACAGCAACGGATGCCGCATGACTCCGTCCGCCATGCGCAACCACATGCCGTCGCTCCATCGCCTAGACCCCAGCACCGGAAACCAGTTGATCCGGTGCCCTACGATGCTTAGAACCGCGGGCATCAACGTCTGTGCCGACAGAAGTGCGATTGCAATCACAATGATGGCGCCGATGCCGATCGAATCCAAGACCGTAAGATCGAAGAGCAGCAATGATGCCAGACCGATTACGCTGGTAACGCCGGAGAAGAGAATGGCAGTTCCGGCTCGCTCGTGAGTCTTCGCGATGGCGTTGGCAACCGAAAGACCGTTCGCCAACTCTTCCTTGAATCGATTGACGTAGAAGAGTGAGTAGTCGATGCCCATGCCGATGCCCAGAAGGGTGATGATGTTGAACGAAAGAACCGACATATCACGAAAATCGGCGACGTAGTACACGATGCCAAGACCCACCGCCACCGCGACGCCACCCACGGCTGCCGGCATCACCGCGGCAGCGACTGTGCCGAAAACTAGCAGCAAAGCGATCACCGCGAGAGGGAAGGCAACCAACTCACCTCGACGGAAATCTTCCCCACTCGCGAATATGATGTCGCGGTACAGCGGCGGCGCACCAGTCATCACCACGTTGAGATCGACCTGATCGATTCGTCCCGAGATATCATCCAAAACCACGAGCGAGTCTTCGATCTCCAGATCTAGTCCAGCTTCGATCAACGCCATGTCACCGTCTTCGGATAGCCATCCAGGTTCGGTGAGATAAGATCGCACGCTCGCAACATTGGGATGCGATTCGATCTGCCCGATTAGTCTTCGAGCTTGATGATCGAATTCAGGAGAATACGGTGCCGCGCTTTGATGGTGGATTATGAAAAGTAGGGAGATTGGACTGAGGTCAAAGCGCTCGGTAATGAGTTTCTGCGCGTTGTACGACTGATACTCTTCGCTGGAAAAACCGCCGGGCAGGAGTTTGTCCTGCACTCGTGTTGCGACTGGCAACATAGCCAGCAGGCACAATACCCAAGTGGCAACTACTAGATACCGGTATCGGAATATCCAACGGCCTGACTTGGCTAACATTTAAGCGCTCAGAACTGCATGCGGAATTAAGGGACGAAGACGCAACCTGCCATTAGGCAGTTCATGGACGTTTCGCTGGATGTAACTTGATGCGGTGCGCCTATGCTTCCGCGCCGCGTGGAGGCGCTAGGTCTTCTCGGCAACCGCAATCGCGGCGGCTCGGTCAGTCTGATCCAATGCCACTATCTTTACGCCTTGTGCTGAACGTCCTGTTTCACGGATCTCGGCCAAGGTAGTCCTGACGATCTGTCCCTTTGAAGTCAAGATCATCAGTTTCCCGGTCTCGTCGCGGCGTAAGGCGTCGTTGATCACGGTTGCAGCTGCGACATCGCCCGTGTTACGAGTGATGCTCAGAGTGATGATGCCTCTGCCACCGCGTCCTTGGACTCGGTAATGACGGAGCGCCGAGAGTTTTCCGCGACCCTTAGTGCCGATGATCAGCAGGTAGCCTTCGTCATCTACGACGTCCATTCCCACCACCTCGTCGTCCTTGTCCAACCTGATGCCACGTACTCCACCCGCAATCCGTGATCTGGATGTGATGTCACGGCTCGGGAACCGGATGGATTGTCCGTTTTTGGTGACCATGATCAAATCGTCATCGTCGCGCGCCATCGCCACGGAAATGAGTTCTTCCTTTGGCTTGAGCTTGTAGCAGTTCAATCCGGCGCGATTGATGTTTGCGAACGCTTCAAGCGTCATTCGTTTAACATCGCCGTGCTTTGTTGCCAACGCGAGATAGGTATCGGGCTCATGCATGTCGCTGACAACCATCATTTGTCGCACTGTTTCACCCGGTCCGATGTTGAACCCCAAGTTGTGTACTAAGGTGCCACGTGACTGTCGAGATTGGTCGGGCGGTAGCTCGAACACTCTGGAGGAGTAAACCCGGCCGTGGTCGGTGAAGAACAACAGCGTGTCGTGGGTGTCGGCAACTTGAAGGAATCCGGTAATGTCGTCGGCACGCGTCAGACGCTGGCTGCTGACGCCCTTCCCTCCCCGATGTTGCTTGCGGTACGTGTCGAGTTTGACGCGTTTGATGTATCCGCCGTGAGTGAGAGTGATGACCACATCTTCGTGCGGTTCGATGTCCTCGCGCCTGAATTCACCGAGTTCTTCCTGGTGGATAACGGTGCGCCGTTCACTGCCGTACTTGCGCTTTAGTTGGTGCGTCTCTTTGATTACTTCTGCGCTGACCTTTGAAGCGTCGGCCAGTAGTGCTTCCAACCGTTGCACCAGCTCGAGCAGTTCTTTGTACTCGTTCTCGAGCTTTTCTCGCTCAAGCGCGGCCAACCGGCGCAACTGCATGTCCAAAATAGCCTGGGCCTGGACCAGCGAGAAACTGAATTCCGAAATCAATCCGACGCGTGCTTCCTCGACATCTGCGGATCCTCGGATGATCTGGATAACCCGGTCTAGATTATCGATCGCGATTCGAAGTCCTTCTAAGACCTCTAGCCTGGCGCGCGCTTTTTTGAGATCGAATTCGGCACGCCTTCGGACGACTTCTTCTCGGAACTCTATGTAGTACTGGAGAACTTGCCGAAGGTTCAAAACGCGGGGAGCGCCTTTGACCAAACCGATCATGTTCACGGAGAAAGAAGAGCGCAACGAAGTGTGCTTGTACAGATTGTTCATCACAATCGCAGGCGAAGCGGATCGGCGGAGCTCCAGCACGATGCGCATCCCGCGGCGATCAGACTCATCACGCACTTCGGACACACCTTCAACGCGACGCGTTTTGATCAATTCAGCGATGCGTTGGATCAACGTGGATTTATTGACTTGGAACGGTATTTCGGTGAAGACGATGCGCTTGCGGTCTTGTCTGGCGACATCTTCAATCTCGCCAGTGGCTTGAACGACGATCCGACCACGCCCGCTCGCGTACGCATTCTTGATGCCCTCAGATCCCCAGATGTGCGCGCCGGTGGGGAAATCGGGGCCTTTCACGTGCTGCATCAATTCATCGACGGTTGCGTTCGGGTTGCGCACAAGGGTCACAACGGCGTCGCACACTTCAGCGACGTTATGCGGCGGGATGTTAGTCGCCATGCCGACTGCGATGCCAGAGGCTCCGTTGACGAGCAAGTTGGGCAGCCGGGCGGGCAGTACCGATGGCTCTCGGAGCGATTGATCGAAGTTTTCTTGCCAGTCGACGGTCTCGCGGTCGATATCGCCGAGCATGAATTCGGTAATCGCGGCCAATTTGCACTCGGTGTAGCGCATGGCGGCAGGCGGGTCACCATCAACGCTCCCGAAGTTGCCTTGTCCATCAACCAACGGCTCGCGCATCGAGAACGGCTGCGCCATGCGGACAAGAGCTTCATAAACTGGTGAGTCGCCGTGAGGGTGGTATTTACCCAACACATCCCCGACCAACCGGGCACATTTCTTGTAAGACGAACCGGGGCGCATGCCTTGGTCGTGCATCGCGTAGAGAATGCGGCGTTGGACCGGTTTCAGGCCATCGCGAACGTCGGGCAATGCGCGCGACACGATTACGCTCATGGCGTAATCGAGGTAAGAAGATCGCATCTCCTCCTCGATGCCAATGGTCCGAATGTCGCCCACGTTAGAGCCGATTACCATGCCGATTTCACCTTAAAGAGATTCGCCGATTGGATCCTTTCGCGGGCCGGAGATTCACTCTTCGTACGGCGCGCGAAAACGGAGTTTGACCTAGGATAGATTCTAAACTTTCCCAATTCTCAACCCTTTGAATTACGACGCGTTCATTCGCGAAAGAGTCGGGAATTCCATCCATATTTGGCACTATTCGCCTGTTACGCGCTCCAAAAACGCCATCCAAATTGCATCAAAACCGCGCGGCATAGGATTCGCGCTGAAAACGTCCCATTGAACGCCAATTACCCAATGGTGTCCGGGCATTTCGTATGCCTCGACGACACGATCATCAGCGATCGCTGAGGGCATTAGATCCATCGCCAGATCTGCCTGCGAGATTCCGTTCCGGTGGTCGCATTGGATACTCAGCCATCCCGATCCACCGATGGTCGATGAAACCTTGGCGCCGGGCGCCAAGAAGATCGAACTGCGTCTTCGTTCGTCTGTGACGGCATGGGCATGAGTGGCAGTTTCATGTGGTCCACTCCCATCCAGTGTGGCGTTGAGAAGATGCATTCCAGTAGCCGACGCCAATACTGGGACTCTCGCACTTATCGCCTGCTGCACCGTTTCCGAGAGGTCAATGTCGAACGATTCGTCAAAGGTTGCGTCGTCAGGCGCGTAGATCAGCAAACCCGTGGCGTTTGGCGGAAACTGGGCATCGACGCGCTCGAATGCGATCTCGTTGTTGTCGCATTCGACGGTCAGTTGCTCCAGAACTAGATCGTCAGGAGCTGCTACTGCTAGTAAGGGGTTCAATTCTCTGGCGCGACGCGCTAAAACGGTATGCCCCAGAGGCCGAGCCACTCGGTCAACGAGTTTTCGGTCTTCAATCCGGCCCCACGCACCGCCGTGCCCAACATCCGCTCAGCCTCGCGATCGCGTTCGCCGGCGGTTTCACCAGTCGGGACAAACGGGTAGTAGCTATTCCGGTCGTAGCGGTAAATCAGATATGCATGGACGAAACCCGAACCGACCATCGAATTAGGGTTAACGGCGTGATTGGCGAAGTCGAACTCGAAGACGGCAGCAAGGAGGTTTTGGCCCCCGCCATTCATCTGGATGGCGTTGGTTACAGTGAACACCGAACTCAGGAGATCCGCGAAATTGCCGTCGTTGAGGACCGCCCAGCGCATGCCGTGTTCGTCGTCTTTGAGTTCCCAAGCCGTCTTGGTCGAACCTGGACCATCGTAAAGGATTCCGTCCAATTGATCGGATATCGCCGCCAAAATCGGAACTTCGTCGTCGGGGCGGTACACAATTCCCGCTTGTCGTCTCGGAGAAACCGCCTCGCCTTCGCGTTTGAACCCGTCGACCATCCGTGAGACGGATGACATCGAATCCCAAAGCGAATCTGCGGACTTTCGTCGACCTGAGAACCAACCCATCAGTTGCGGTACCCGTAGCGCATTTCCACCTCTAGATCGCGTAGTCGAGCGATGCGCTCCTCGATCGGCGGGTGTGTTGAAAACATATTGCCGGCGAATCCTCGGAGTGCAGGGGCAAACAAGAACGCCTGAGCGGTCTGCAATCGCCTGAGGTCTTGATCCGGTATGTAATCCATGCCCATTGCTATTTTCTCTAATGCATCGGCTAGGCCACCTGGGTCGCC
Organism: Dehalococcoidia bacterium; assembly: GCA_963664695.1. GTDB lineage: Bacteria > Chloroflexota > Dehalococcoidia > Lucifugimonadales > Lucifugimonadaceae > Bin127. The sequence continues at coordinate 2,386,174 of OY761543.1, read as the reverse complement.
AGAGATTTCAGCGCCTGTGTGGTCTGCACCATATTCACGATAACGCGTCAATGCCAACACAAGCAACTTTCCGAGGAAGTAAACGAGTATCGTCACCAGATACGCGATCATAAATGGTGCGGAACCACCTCCGGTATCACGCCTGCCGAACAACATGTTGAAAAAGAACATGGTCATCAAGAAACTTGTCAGCGTCACGAAGAAGTTCGAGATTGCCAGAACCTTCATATCGCCGTTCGCAACGTGAGCCAACTCGTGCCCCAAGACGGCTCTGAGCTCTCGCCGAGTCAGGCGTTGGAGGATTCCAGTGGTTACAGCTACTAGGGCGTTGTTGGGGTTTCGTCCTGTAGCAAACGCGTTCGGCATCGCGGATTCAATTATTGCGACCTTGGGCATCGGCATGGCGTAACGATCCGCCAGTTCACGGATCATGGCATGGAGATTGGGCGCTTGGTCTTCTGCAACCTCTTTAGCTCCCGTCGACATCATCACCAAGCGATCGGACATGAAGTATTGAAAAACGGCAAATCCGAGGACGATGACACCGACGAACGCTAGTGGCATTCCAAGCCGCATCATTACGTACGCAAACAGACCGTACAGGATTCCGATCAGCAGCATGGTGAAATACATGCGAGAAACGATGCCTGGATCGCGTTTGAGCTTTCTTACCGATTGCTGGCTATTCATCTCTTCTCGTCGTCTCGAGTTTCTCCTCGCGAATACGACTACCCCAAGTGTCATCATTCATTAAGATTCAGTCTATTCCAACTTCAAGATACGATGCGTTCGAATCCGTCAGATGCATCGCCACGGAACGGACGCGAAGGAACACATGACACAGAGCAAGATGTTGCAGCATTTCGATGACGCACAACTCGAAGAATTCGAAGCGGTCGCGGTTGAAGCGGCTTCGACGGCCGGCACCTACGTGTTGGAGCGGATCTCGTCGCCGATGGAGATCGAATCGAAGACAGGAAGACCTGGGCGGGACTTGGTGACCGATGTTGACAAGAACTCTCAAGTCATCATCTCCGACATCGTTACAAAACGATTTCCCGAGCACCAGTTCTTGGGTGAGGAAGACCAGACCGAAGAAGTTGACCCAGCGGCGGATTTGGTTTGGGCTGTGGATCCCATCGACGGAACCGCAAACTACGTAAACGGTTCGATGACCCATGCGGTATCCGTGGCTCTGATGCATCGCGGAACACCGATCGCCGGAGCGGTTTGGAGCCCATGGCCAACATCGGACGACGGTGGAATCGTAGTGCACGCACGATTGAACGGTGGTACCAAGCGCGATGGTCAGACGATGCGTGTCCTTGAACCGACCGACGAATTGGGAAGACCGGTTTCCGGACGGTTGTCGGTTCTTCCAGGAAACGCCCGTAGCGCATTTAGATTCGACAACCGCTTCAGGGGTCATGCGGGAGATGTCCGAGTTACCGGCAGCGCTTCCCACGAGATGGCGAGCGTTGGGACCGGGTTGTATCAATACGCCATCGGCGGTACGGCGGCCGTTTGGGACTTTGCCGCAGCGGTGATCATCGTGCGAGAAGCTGGAGGCGAGGTGATGATTCTCGCCTCGGATGGCAAATGGCGTGATTTCGACGGTTGGTCTCAGCCGTACGCCAACAACGACGCAACGTTTAAGAACCTTCGAGATTGGAGAGGCATCATGCTTGGCGCCCATCCGACGACGATGCGGTTTATCGCCGAAAACGTACAGTTCCGACGGCCCAGTCAGCTCAACAAACTCTGGCGACGCGGGCCGTGGCATCCACGCCGCAGGCAGCGCAGTGGTTAAGCGTCGGCGCTTTTTTGCCTCAATTTGTGATTCAGCCACCACTCGGCCGAGTCCGCAAGTGCCATCCAGCTAGCGTTGATGACGTTTGTCGACGCGCCGACAGTGCGCCAGACCTCCCCCTCAGCAGCCGATTCGATCGACACGCGAACCGAAGCGCCGGTGCCCAATGTCTCGTTCACCACGCGAACCTTGTAGTCAGTAAGGTTGATGCTGTTGATTTCGGGATGTTGGTCGGAGATGGCTTTTCGCAAGCCTCGGTTAAGAGCGTCCACGGGTCCATTGCCCTCGGCGGCTTCAAGGTAAACTTCCTCGTCGACCCGGATTTTCACCGTCGCCTCTGACAAAACGGGGTGTTCGCGACCATCATCCCTCCAACCGGTGCCGAAAGAAGCTCGGCGGCGATTTTCCACGATGACCATGAAATCGACGAGCTCGAACGGTGGTTCATAGTTCGGCAGGTTACGTAGCACTACAAGCTCCAACGATGCGTAAGCGTTTTCGTAGGCGAAGCCCAGAGCCTCTTGGTGCTTGATATGCTCGACGATTTGCCGCGCGTCGTCGCGGGTCAATTCGCTGTCCAGTCCCAAGTCTCGGATCAACCGCATCACATTACCGCGCCCCGACAATTCAGAGATTGTGATGCGGGTACCGTTGCCGACCACACTCGGTTCGATGTGTTGGTATGCGGCCGAGGATTTCTCAGTAGCGGCGGCGTGAAGACCGCCCTTGTGGGCGAACGCACTGATACCGACATACGGTTGGTATGGGAACGGACGACGATTTACGATTTCGGAAACGAAATTCGAGACGCTCGTGAGTTCTGGCAGCTTCTCAGATCCGACGGCGTCGATTCCCATTTTGAGGTTGAGGTTACCGATAACGCTGACCAAATTGGCGTTGCCGGTTCGCTCGCCATATCCGTTGATGCACCCTTGGATTTGGTGTGCACCTGCTCTGAACGCCTCTATTGCTGAGGCGACAGCGGTATCGGTATCGTTGTGCGTGTGGATGCCCAACACTGCGTCGTCCGGCAATTCCTGTTTGATTGCGCCGACGATCTCCGCGACCTCATACGGCAAGGTTCCGCCGTTGGTATCGCACAAAATCAATCGTTCGGCACCCGCGTCGTAGGCTGATCGAAGGCAACGGATCGCGTAGTCGGCGTTGTCTTTGTAGCCGTCGAAAAAATGTTCGGCGTCGTAAAACACCCGTCGCCCATGCGATTTGAGATACGACACGGAGTCGGCGATCATCGCTAGGTTTTCTTCGACGGTCGTTTCCAAAACGACGCGGACCTGATACTCGGACGCCTTGCCGACGATGGTCGTGATCGGAGCCTCGGTTTGGAGCAAGGCCTGGATGGTAATGTCGTCATCACAATCGGCGTCAGCGCGCCGCGTGTTGCCGAATGCGGCGATCTGTGAGTGCCGCAATTCCATATCTCGCACACGTCGAAAATACTCGTCGTCCTTTGGCGTAGCTCCCGCATACCCGCCTTCGATGACGTCGATGCCGAACTCGTCGAGCAGCTTTGTAATGGCGAGTTTGTCTTCGACCGATAGCGATATGCCCTCTTGCTGGGCACCGTCTCGCAGCGTAGTGTCGTAAATCTCAGCCGTTCGCGTGCTTGCGGCGTGCGCTACGTTGCTGGGACTGCTGGCTGTTTCGGTCGTTTGCATTTCTCGACGATTCCCTACGGGCAAAATAAAACCCGTCCTGATTGAGGACGGGCAGCTCGAGTGCGGTCAATTCATTCACTGCGCACGTCCTTGATCGATGGGACGGGCCGCCGGGTCAACGATTGACCTGACGTTTCGCTCGCGGTACCACCCACCTTGCACAGTCCGGTTAGGAATCTACGCCACTCATTACGTGCGTGATATCGGTTCGCCACCGTCTGGTTCTAATGACGCCAATCGGAGATCCGAGGAGCGTTTTCTTCCAGAAGCTACGGAGCGATGTCAGGTGTTCCCGTCCAGATAAATCAAGAATTCGGGCTTCCTGTCTCCGATTAGTGGTCATGTTGACCACCACGCCTTTGAAACCTGTTTCAATTCGGAATCGTACATTACGTCAATTGACCGCGCAAGATTTGTTGTGATTGGTGATGCCGCTTTGGGTTCTGTGCGTAACTATCGGAACTGCGGCACGGTAGTGAGTTTCGGCACGGACCACGGTTGCTAGGCCCCTCTGGATTCCTGCTTTCGCCGGAGTGGCGATAGTCGTGCACAGTACTCATTTGCTGCGAGTTGCTAGAATCAATCACGACATCGAAGATGGCGAGGCTGGAAACGCGCCTGCTTCGGCGTCAAGGAGACACTCAGTTTGGAGCACTCAACTCACCTTGGAATTGTTGACGATTTGCAGGTTCTGACTTTTGGCGAGCCAGGACAGCGAACCTTCAACATCACCGCCAACAGCGAACGCGGATCGGCGGTAGTCTGGCTTGAAAAAGAGCAGCTGTATAACATCGCCTTCTCGCTGAGCAATGCGCTCGAGAAGATGGATCAAGACGCCGATATCGCTGATCGGACACTTTCCGATATGCCGCCGGATTCGGAAGGGGAAGTCGAATTCAAAGCGGCACGCATCGCGATGCAGTACGACTCGGGCAAGAAGGTCTTCCTTTTCGCAGCGGCGGGGGTCGGATTGGAAGAGATCGAGGCTGGCGAAGAAGATCCTGATCCCGTCATTTTGCAGTTTGGTTTTTCCCATCAACAAGCTGTGTTCATCGCTCAACGCGGGATGGACATTGTCGCCGCAGGCCGGCCAATCTGCCCGTACTGCCACATCGCTATCAACCCAGATGAAGACCACGTCTGCGAACGTCGCAATGGTCACGACATCGATCTTGGTGCCGCTATCATCGACCAGCTCACGGACGATGAGGATTGAAATTCCCAACGAAAACTGCGGCAAATAGAGCCGCGGCGCCATGAATATGCAATCCGACTCGGTCGCCGGGTTGAGTCGGCAAGAGATCGAACGTCGGCTGAGCGAGTGGCCGATCACCGGTATCGGACTCCACCCAGGCGGTTCCAATTACGTGTTTGTTGTTCGGCTGGCAGATGATGACGAAGAGGTTTACGGCATCTACAAACCCGCGGCGGGTGAACGCCCGTTGCGAGACTTTCCGTACGGCACATTGCACAACCGCGAGTTGTCAGCGTATGTCGTGGCCGACGAGTTGGGGTGGCCATGGGTGCCACCAACTGTCGTGCGCGAGGGGCCTCATGGTGTGGGTAGCGTGCAGCTATTCATCGACGCCGATTTCACTAAGCATTACTTCAACCTGCGCGACGAACGTCTTGACGATTACATGCCGATCGCAATGTTCGACGTGCTTGTCAACAATGCGGACCGCAAGGGTGGCGCTTGCCTATTGGACGCCGACGGACGACTTTGGGCGGTCGATCACGGGTTGACATTTAACCCATTGGCGAGGCGGCGCACCGTGATGTTCGAATTCAACGGTACGCCCTACTCTGACGAACTACTGCAAAGTCTCGATGGGTTCGTCTCCACCCTTGATAACACTGAAGCAGACCTACGCAAGATGTTGGCCGACACGCTCGACGATCACGAGATCGATTCTCTGGTACGACGGGGCAAAGAGATGCTGGACGATCGATCGTTCCCGGTGCTGGATCCGGATTGGAATGTACCGTGGCCAATGATCTAAGGACATTCAGCATCGATCAGGCGCGCAGCATCGCGCTTGCAGCACAAGGGTTTGCGATTCCGCGCCCGGAAGTTGGGACCGTTGATGTTGACGATTTCGAGCGTGTAGTCCGTCAGATCAATATTGTGCAGATCGACTCCATCAACGTTCTAATTCGTGCTCAATACATGCCATTCTTCTCCCGGCTTGGCGCATACCCACTGGAAATGCTTCACCGTTACGCGTATGAAACTCGCAACGTTTTCGAATATGGGGTGCACGTGGCCTCGTTCGTCCCGATGGACCACCTGCCGATGATCCGCCATCGGATGGCGGAGTGGCAGCCTTGGCGTCAGTGGGCCGAAGTGATGTCGGAACATCCTGGCATTGCCAAGGCGACGACCGACGAAATCGAGCGTAGAGGTCCTCTCGAGGTTGCAGACATCGACAACAAAGGCGATCGGTACGGGCGTCACTGGTCGACATCGACGGCGAAACTCGTTTTGGAGACATCCCTGCACCAAGGAGTTTTGGCAGTTTCGGATCGGTTGAGATCAGCTCGCCGATACGATCTCTTCGAGCGTGTCGTTCCGTCAGAGATACTGTCGGTCCCGTCTTTCACCAGGATCAAGGCGCACCGCGAGATGATGCGGTTGGCGATCAGATCGCTCGGAATCGGCACGATTGGTGATTGCGCGGACTACTACCGGATCAAACGCACTGAAGCATCTGCGGCGATCAAGCACCTGATTGAAGCCGGTGAGGTGGAACGAGTAAGTGTCGAGGGCGTTAAATCTGAGATGTTTGCGGTGACTGGGATCGAAGCGCCGCTAGATCCGCTGGATGTTTGTGCCATCGCGTCGCCGTTTGATCCTGTCGCTTGGTTTCGGGACCGCCTTGAATGGTTATTTGATTTCGAGTACCGGATCGAGATCTACACGCCGGCCAAAAAGCGCAAGTACGGCTACTATGTGTTGCCGTTCTTGATGGGCAACAGGTTCGTTGCTCGTGTAGATCTGAAGGCGGACCGAAAAGCGAGTGTCCTGCGGGTACCGAGTGCGTTCTTGGAAGCGGGATGCGATGAGGAAGTGGTGGCTGGTAAATTGGCATCCGAGCTTCGATTGATGGCGGATTGGCTCGGTATGGATCGCATCGTGATTGGAAGACGGGGTCCGCTCACGCGCCCGTTACGGGCAGCCGTCAAATCGGTTTGAGCGGCGTTCGGTGATTTGACCGTATAATTCGGCACGATCACACAATGCTGTTGGCGATCAGAAACGCGGCGAAAGACGACGCACTGTCATCACAGGACTTAGGAGCCATGGGCACGACCACTTCCCGACTAACGGACGAACAGATAGCCGAGTATCACAAGAACGGATTCATCGGAGTGAACGATGTCTTCTCGATGGAGGAGGTCGAACAGCTACGAAAGGTCACGGACGAATATGTTCAACAGTCTGCGGAGTTGACCGAGCACACGGAGATGTTTGATCTGGACTTTGCGGCTGGTCACAGCGCGGAGTCACCGAAGTTGCGACGCATCAAAGAACCGCATAAGCGGCATCCGGTTTACGAGGCGGCGATGCGCAAGGAGGGGTTACTGGATATCATCGAGCAACTTCTGGGGCCAAACATCAAGCTGCATCACACGAAGTTGAACATGAAGGCGCCTGGCGGTGGTGCGCAAGTTGAATGGCACACCGACTGGGGTTTCTATCCGGCGACGAACGACGACATCTTGGAGATCGGACTGACCTTCGACGACATGGAGATCGAAAACGGGTGTCTCATGGGCATCCCAGGATCGCATAAAGGTCCTGCGTTGAGCCATCACCAGGATGGGTATTTCATCGGCGCGGTCTCAGACGAAGATTTCGACATGGAAGCGGCGGTGCCGATTCGAATCAAGGCCGGCGGCGTTTCGATACACCACGTTCGGACGTTGCACGGTTCGGCTCCCAACATCTCAGATCGTCCGCGCCGATTGCTGTTGATGGGCTATCAGGCCGCTGATGCTTGGCCTTTGAGTGGAGTCTCCGATTGGGAAGCTTGGACGGGAGACATGTTGCGGGGCGAGGCTACGAACAGGCCTCGATTGGAACCGGTGCCAGTTGTCATGCCATTTCCCAAGCACCCGGAGCCGTCGGGTTCGATCTTCGAATTGCAAGAACAGTTGGAGACATCGCACTTCGCAGCGGAACTTGACGCGGCGGGGATTCAGACTCAGCAGCAACAGCAGTAGGGTTCGCCCTCTGGCTGCGATTGCGCCCGATCATTGCTTGGGCAAGCCCGTCGACTTCATGCCCGCTCACGGGAGAGGTTGAGTTCTAGCAGGCGTTCCAGAATCGTGTCGTCGTCGAGGTCGGTAGGGTGTTCGGGAGTGTCCTCGCGAGGCGTAGTCATGTTTTTTCGATGCCACATCATCGTTTTGACTACATCAGCGATCGCGGCCAGTTCTGCGTCGGCGGTTCCGTTCGAGGATTTGACGTTTTCCCAATCTCTACGCAGTGGTGTCATCACGACCGGTTCGACTAATGTCTCGATGTCGGCTCTGGAGGTGTAATGTCTTCCGTGTTGTGCTCGTTTTTCGGGGTTGCAGATGCGCTCAAAGAGAGTTCCGAAGATGGCGGGCTCGATTTGCGATCAGTCAAGGGCTTCAGCTTGACGGACCAGAGGCATGATGGAAGTAACGATCTCAAGTTCGTTTTTGGAGCCGTCGAAGAGGCCGCCGTTGAAACGTCTGATGGGAGGCGAGGCGATGTGGTTTCCTTCGTTCATCCAGTCGAAAAGCTGATCCAATCTAGCGGTGAAGACATCGGCAACGCCGTTGCGGTCGCCGGGAGTCGGTGCGGATTTCTGGAATTCGAAATCTTGGTTTTCTAGGTCGTCAGACGGTTTTTCGACTCCGACGATTTCAAAGATTTCGTTGAAATGGGCTTGATAGTGTTGGGGTTCGGTGCCTTGATAGCCGTGCCATTTGAAACGAAAATCGTGCACCTGAGATTGGATGCCGTTTGGTGCTGACTTCGACGGATTAATGGGTTCGTCCATCAGCAACATCGGCTGATCTCGGAGAATGTTCTCAGGTCTTGGTGATTCGGAGCTCAAAATCTGGTGGTCATGGCTTTTGACGAGTGCAGTTAATCATTTTCGCACGTCATCGACGGTTGATTCGAGTGGAGTGGCGAAGAGACGGCGATGATCGTGAATCAGCGCGTCACTTCGACATAGGCGTCGCCATCGGTTGCGATCGTGACTTCGGTGACCGCTGCATCTTCGGAGATTCGGAAAGCGCGGACGATGGGGCGAGTTTTTTCGACTAGGGACACGAGCACGTAGTATGGCTCGGTCCACCAAGATTGAACGGCGTTATTAACGTCGGTTTGGGAAGGGTAGGCTTGCGTGTGGGTGTGTGAGTGATAGATTGCGACGATTTTTCGGCCTTTTGCTTCGGCGTCGGATTCGGCACGCATTAGCTCCATGGGCGGCATCTCGTAACGACGGATCGGTTCGGGGTGTGCGTTTTGGATGCGTCTCGCCTCTTCGGCATTGTCGTCGGCTCCGATGAGGACTCCGCAGCATTCTTCGGGATCGGATTCGAGCGCGTGCGAGATCATGCTGGCGAGGACGGTCTTGGGAATCAGGAACGGCATTTTGGTGGGTTTTCTTGGGTCGGCTCTCGGAGCAGGAGTGCGTTGTGGCAATGATTGAGGTTAGCGCTTAACCTTGCGTCTAGTCGATATCGAGGTCGAGTTAATCGAAGGATGCATCTGAGATGAAAGTATCTAATGTCGAGACGTTTCTCTGGGATCCGGGCGCGGGCAAGAACTTCCTGTTTGTGAAGATCGAGACGGACGAAGGCATCACTGGCTGGGGCGAAGCGTACACCCAAGCGGATCGTGACACGCAGGTCGAGGAGCACATTAAGCAACTCGCGCGGTATCTCGAGGGACGGGACCCATTTCACATAAGGCACTTCCTCCATGTGGTGCATGAGGATTTTGCGACGAAGCGGGGAGGGATGGATCTGCACTGCGCCGTGAGCGGCATCGAGATCGCGTTGTGGGATATCGTCGGCAAGGCGACGGGGCGACCGATCTACGATTTACTCGGCGGTCCGGTACGTCCGCGATTGAAGCTGTACGCAAATGGTTGGTCGGGAAGTGCTTCAACGCCGGAAGAGTATGGAGAGATCGCGGCAACAGTGGTCGCTGAGCGCGGCTTCAAGGCGTTGAAATTCGATCCCTTCCCTGGGCCGTGGACCGAGTATCCGCCACGCGAGGCGCTGGAAGAGGCGGTGCGGACGGTGGCCGCGGTGCGGGAAGCCGTGGGGCCGAGCGTGGAGTTATTGATCGAGGTCCACCGTCGGTTAGCGCCGATGAACGCGATACGCGTGGCGCGCGAGTTGGAGCCACTGAAGCCATATTGGTTTGAGGAACCCTGCCCTCCTGACAGCATTCCTTCGATCAAAGAGGTGAAGGAGAACACGACGATACCGGTAGTGACAGGCGAGGCGTTGTATACCCGAGCGGGATTCCGCGAGGTGTGCGAGACACGGGCGGCGGACATCATCAACCCCGACATCTGCAACACCGGAGGTATCTGGGAGCTGACGCAGATTGCGGCGATGGCGGCACCGTTCTACATTGGCGTTTCTCCGCATGGTTGGAACTCGACATCGGTTGGATGCGCAGCGGCGATCCAAGCGTCGGCCGGAATGCCGAACTTCTTGATCTACGAATACATGGTCGGCGTAGAAGCGGTTTCGCGGGATGTGACGATTGGGTATCTGGAACCAGAGGAAGGGTACATCGAGTTACCCACGGGACCCGGGTTGGGCATCGATGTCGACGAGCAAGCACTCAAGGCTCGCCCTGCGGTGACGCGGACGCGAGGGAGCGTCAGGACCGTTGAGGATGAGAGGAAATGGCACTGAGGGGAGACTCTCGACCGTAGTTAGATGAAACGCGGCGAGGATTGAATCAAAGACGCCCCGCCGGGTTGGCGGGGCGTCTTGATTTTCAGAGGTGTGAAGCGAATGCTTCGTCGCCCTTGACTGGAGTACTTCTTGGCTTAGAAATACATTCCAGACGAGGTCGGGATGACTGAATTGCGTCGTTTTCGGGGTTCAGGGTAGTGCGGCATCCGCGCGACCGAGTCGCCCAATAGCGTCGCGTGTTGCATTTCACGCTCGCCCACCAGCTTCGTGTCGAAGCCGTGAGATAGCCTCTGTAAAGCTTGGTTCAACGCCTGTTTCACTTGTCATGCTCCTTTCAAGGAAGTCTTCTGGTCTGGCGATCACTCAATCGCCATATTTCCATTAAACATCTTGTTGAGCAATGATGTGACGTTTTTCGACGCTGTTTTTCGACGTTTGATCGATACATGTTGTTTCATTGATTGGTCTATATCGACGAATACATCCCGCATTGACCCATCTATGAACACATCACGGTGATAAAACGACAATTTCATTCCGTAATTCGTCGATTACGAATTTCGTAACCAATAGTGCGTTTCAACTGCATTGACGATGAATTACGAGAGTTCGCGTCGAATTACTCACTGTGACACGGGACGAATGTGCTGGACTGTGGTCGCCGTTTTCTCGATGCTGTCCCAGTCGAAGAGCTGCGGGATGCCCTCGACGTTTGCCCAAAACCGCTGCTGATCGTGTCGATGGGGACTACCTACGTTTCCCGAAACGCCAAGTGGCACTACCCATCGGCCGGCGGACCAGTTCGCGGGATCGTGGAAGTATCGGTTGACGGGCCCGGAGCCGGTTCGGAAGTTCCATGAGGGTCGTGACCCCGTAGCGAATGGCACGTCGCCATCCCCACCAGTGCCTATAGCTGGGGCGTCTAGTTCGTCATCTATTTCTGGGAAGACTGTCGAAAGTGGGTGCGATTGCTTTGTGATGTGCACTTCGGCCCAGGTGACCGCGTCGACCGCGCCGAATCTGCGTACTAGTTGGTTGGCTGCCGCAGTCAGACTGTCGGCGAGAAAACTGCCTTCTGTGGTGTCATGTGCGAGAAATTGCCGCCCATCACCGCGTTCGATTGCGTTGATAAAGGCTGGTTTGAGTTGTCGGCGAAGATGGTCGATGGCGTTCAAATCTGGCTTGTCCGCGAACTCGTCAGGGTTAACACCGTAGTTTTGTTCCATCAGGCCCAGTGACACCTCGTCGTTGAACGCGCTGTAGACGACGGCGCCGACGGAATCGGCATCGAGTCTGCCGTCCCAGTTGCGTAGGATTTCGAGGGCAGATCGAGCATCGTCGTTACCAAGTGCGTTGGAATCAAGGTCGGCCAAACGGGCTAGAAGTTTGGCTCCGGGTACAGTCTCGGTATCGCCGTGGAATGCGGCCATGTCTTCGACATTGACCTTCACGCCGTTGGCCTTGGCTTCCTCGATATGAGTGATGATGCGGCGCGCTCGGTAGTCGGGACCGAAGGTCGCGGACAGGAAGTAGGGATAATCGTCGCCTACGACGCGTTGGTTGCAGGTTACTGCCCATCCGGTTTCTGGGTTTCGAGACCGCGGAAGGTCTTCATCGGGGATGTACCCTTGCCACTCGTTTTCCCCAGACCAACCTTCGACGGGTCCCCAACCGTTGATCTCGTTGCGGATCGGAATGCGGCCTTTTAGGGCGTAACCAAAGTTGCCGTGGATGTCGGCATAGGGGTAGTTGTTTACGCGGTCGGTCCAACCGCTGAGGGCTTGCTCAAACTCATCGGCGTTTTTGCACTTCATCGCGTCGAGAGTGGCATCGACCCATGGTGTTGCGTCGTTGGAACCGGGATCGGCGAGCGCGATTCCCCATCCGTCGTCGACGCTTCCGGCGATGATCGGGCCGTGGTGAGTTCTGACGACCTCGATGGTCTGGGATTCGTCGGCGCGGACCTTTAGGCACTCGCGGGCAAGTTCGGCGGTGCGCCACTCGCCGCGGAACAGGTATTCGACACCACTTTCGCCGCGCCGAAGTTGCTCAACGAACAGGTCTTGGGTGTCGACGCCGCCATGTGTCATGCCCCAAGCAACGTATCGGTTGTGAGCGAAATGCATAACAAGCGGCATCCCGGGGATCGAGTGACCTAGGACATCGAATTCAGGTGTGCGGATATGGACTTGGTAATAGACGTTGGGAATTTCGAGGCCGCGGTGCGAGTCGCCTCCGACCATTGGCAGTCCGGACGCAGTGAGGTCGCCGGAGACGGCCCACCCGTTGGATCCTCCATCGACCTCCCTCAGCGGAGCGGTTGCGTTGACGATCGCTCGGAGTTCTGCGACGGCGTTCTGTGCAGGACCGTCGTAGACGACTCCGGGCGGCACCGTGAGGTACATCCCCGGTTGGTATCCGGGTGAAAGTCGCGCGGTTCGTTCAGCGCCGATCTTGGCGATGAGGGAGGCGCGCCAGAGTTTGGCCTGGAAACTACCCTCGGCGCTGTTGCGGACTTTGTAGACGAGGATGCAGTGCCAAGATTGCCACGGTTCGGGGGCGGTGCCGAGAAGTCGGTACTCGTATGGCAGCGGGTTCTTGGAATCGATAAATGCGTTGACACCATCGGTATACGCGTCAAGGGCGATCTTGGCGTCGTCGCTGCAGAGATCGTAGTCGGCGCGCGACACCGCCTCGAAATTGCGTTGGCGCATGAGGGTATCTTCATTGAGCGCCGACGATCCTAGGTACTCAGCAGCGCGTCCGAGGCACCGCATGCGGTCGAAGTCCATCTGCCAAAGCCGGTCTTCGGCGGTTGCGTACCCTTGGGCGAAAAATGCGTCGTAGCTGTTGTCTGCGATAATGTGCGGAATGCTCCAGCGGTCGCGGTAGACCGTCGCACCAGATACGATCTTGGCGGAGGTTACTTCGTCGGTGAGGTCGGGAAGGAAGTCTCGGAGCATGTTTTGTTTCAGGTTGGTCTTCTAGATTTGTGATTACGGGACGCGACCGCGTCCAAAGTTCAGTATCGACGATAATTCGCATTTCGAGCATTCCATTGGCGACAAAATCGACGTGATCACGAAAGCATTGGCAACACTCGCAACCGCGGTTGTAGTGGTTGCGAGTGTTGCATGTGACGAACGTGCGTCTGAGCCGGATGTCGGAGATTTGACGGGTATTCTCGAGCCTTTCGAAATCGAGGCGTATCAGGAGTTGCGACCCGAGCCGCAGACCAGATCGTTAGATCTGCGCATCGACACCGGGTTCGATGAGAGGGAAAAGCTCCCCAGGGATGCGATTTCACCGATCTATTCGCCGAAATACATTTCGGTTGGCGAGTCGACCTTGGCTGATGACGAGTTGGTGATGGGAATCGACATAAACGGCGAAGCGAGAGCGATGCCGGTTGGACTGATGCGTTTCCGGGAGATGGTGAACGACGTGGTTGGTGGGGTGCCGATATTGGCGACTTGGTGACCGCTTTGCTACACCGGTCTCGTGCATGACCGGAGGATTGGGGAGAAGACCTATACATTTGGGAATGAAGGTGCTTTATTCAAGGGGGCGATGACTTGGTGGGACTGGGAAACGAGCTCGATCTGGTCGCAGCCTTGGGGCGCGGCGATATCAGGAGAGCTTGAAGGGGCAACGCTGGTTCTGTTGCCGGTGGAGGTATTGCGATACGGCAATTGGAAGAAGCGCCATCCGGAGACTCTGGTGTTGGTGGATGAGCGGAACGCGACGTTCGCGTACGGTCACCAACCGGCGGCGAATACGTTCGTCTTGGGGGTGGATATCGGTGGTGAAGCGGTTGGGTATTACTTCGGAAGCGTCGCACAGGCGGGCGTAGTGAATCACGCTGTTGGATCGCACGAAATCGTTGCTTGGGCCGATTGGGAGTCGCGTGAAGGCCACATATTCCTGCGTTCCCCACGCAAGCTACGTGCCGGAGCGGCGGATGCTCCAAACACTCTCACGTTCTCGGCATCTGAATCGGATCGGCGAATTGAGGATGACCAGACCGGATCAGTTTGGGATGTCGAAACTGGGGTGGCTGTGTCCGGGCCGCTTGCAGGCAACGTCCTCCAACGGGTGCCGTTTATCAGTTCGTTCGACTGGGCTTGGGAGGATTTCTACCCATCGACTGAGTTCTTCGGGCACCGCGAGGACCGCGTGCCAGCTTCGTGACCGCGCCACGAACGAGGCGGGGCAATGTGACAACAGCTATCCGATGATTCGTCCGGCGATGGCGTCGCCCATGTCCGAAGTGCCGATGGCTTCGCCTGGTTGGGTGGCCAAGTCAGGGGTTCTGGCTCCGTCCACGAGCACCGCGGCGACGGCACTTTCGATGGCGTCCGCTTCGTCGTCGAGGGCGAAGGAGTATCGGAGCATCATGGCTGTCGAGAGAATCGACGCGATCGGATTCGCGACGCCCTGCCCTGCGATGTCGGGAGCCGAGCCGTGAATTGGCTCGTATAGCGCGCGTTTGCCGGCACGTCGCGGACGGCGTGTGGTGTTATTGGCTTTAGGAATCGACGACAGCGAAGCGGAGGGTAGCATACCCATCGATCCGCCGATTACCGCGGCTTCGTCGGAGAGAATGTCGCCGAAGGTGTTTTCGGTAACGACGACATCAAACTCGGCTGGATTGGTGACGAGTTGCATTGCAGCGTTGTCTGCCAGCATGTGGATGAGTTCAACGTCGGGATATTCGACTCCAAGTTCAGTCACGATCTCGCGCCAAAGTCGACTGGTCTCAAGGACGTTCATCTTGTCGAGTGAGTGGAGTCGTTTGCGTCGACTGCGCGCGATTTCGAATCCGACACGCGCGACGCGTTCTACTTCTCGTTCACGATAGGTGAGCGTGTCGACCGCCGAACGGCCGCGGGAGTTGGCCCAGCGTTTCTTGGGTTTGCCGAAGTAGAGTCCGCTCGTCAATTCACGTACGATGACCATGTCAACGCCTTCTAGACGTTCGGGGCGAAGTGGACTAGCGTCGATTAGCTGTGGGTAAACCTTCACTGGTCGAAGATTGGCGAAAAGGTCCAAGTCTTTGCGAAGCGTCAAGATGCCATCTTCAGGACGGGTTTCCGCTTGCGGGTCGTCCCATTTTGGACCTCCGACCGCGCCAAAGAGCACTGCATCACACCCTTTAACGATGTCTAACGTCTCTTCCGGAAGCGGTGTGCCGAATTCATCGATCGCTCGACCGCCACATGCGCCCATGACGAATGAAAAAGTGTGATCGAAACGGCGTTCGATTGCGTCAAGTATCTTGACGGATTCTGCAGTCACTTCGGGGCCGATGCCGTCTCCGCCGAGCACGGCTATTCGAATGTCCATATTTGTGTCTTTCGTTTTTTGGGATGTTGGTTTTGGGTTTTCAATCGGATTGAGCCGCGTTCAGACGCGAGGGTTCACCGCTTGATCGCCCGGATACGGGAACGCTCTTACCAACGAGGTGAGCGGACCGCCTCAAAACGGTCGATTTCGTCGCCGTTTTGCAACGTGATACCGATGTCGTCGAGACCCTTCAAGAGGGAATTTCGACGGAAGGGATCGAATTCGAAATTCGCCGAGAAACCGCTGTCATCGAATACCGTCTGCGTCTCGAGATCGACGGTCAGTTCGTATCCGACGCCTTTCAACGCGTTGCCCATTATGTAGTCAACTTCGGTTTGACTCAGCACGATTGGCGCCATGCCGTTCTGCATGCAATTGTTCCGAAATATATCCGCGAAACTAGGTGCAATGATTGCTCTGAAGCCCATCTCGTTGAGGGCCCACGGCGCGTGCTCACGAGAAGAACCTGAACCGAAGTTGCGGCCTGCGACTAGGATTGACGCGCCTTGGTACCGGGCTTCGTTAAGAATGAAGTCGGGATTGGGGACACCGTCCTCCAAGTACCGCCAATCGAAAAATGCGTATTCACCGAATCCGGTCCGCTCAATTCGTTTGAGGAACTGTTTTGGAATTATCTGGTCGGTATCTACGTTAACCCGATTTAACGGAGCGACTCTACCACTCAATCTCGTGAATTTATCCATCTCACCTTCCAATGCGAGTAATCTCGCCTTTATCGACCACGCCGATTCTTTCGTTCTTCCTTTGCGCGTTGTTGCTCTTCTTGTTTCTTTAGAGCCTCTGCCAACGGATCCACCGGAGGGGGCGGTGTGACAGTGATCAATCCGATTTTCTCGAATTTCATCTCTTGTATCGTGTGTAGCTGCCGTAGCATCAACACCGCGGTAATACCAAGGAAAATTAACAAAACATCAGACAATAATAGCAGGTCATTGGCTTCGATCAACTCGGGAAGCGTTTGGGCGTTGACAAATCGTGGCACCGTGATTGGGTTGAATATCCAGCTCGCAACCCAAAGGATCCACCATAAACCGAGGATCGCCCGTAACTTGCCCTGTTTTTTCCACGCCGTCGCATCATCCGTGTCGACATTGGGATCGCTGCCCTTGAACAACTCCATCATTACTTGCCCGGGGCGGAACAGGTTCATGATCGGAATGAAGTGATGCAACACTGCCCATTCGGGAGCGTGTTTTTGCTGTTCGGACTTGAGGGGTAGCAGGTTGCGACTCGCGCGGTGGACGAGTGAGAGGTAGGGGAAGGCAACTACGATCACGACGGCGATGACCAAGAGCCAGATAAGCCGCGATCGGTCTTGGCTGGATTGGAAATCTTCGGCGTATCTCAATGCCCGTTCGCATCCCGGATATTCGGACGCACCAGTGGATATCGACTTAACGATGGCATCTACATTCGGACAATCCAATCGGGCCTCGTCGGCGAACTTCAAAAGGCCATAGGATGTCCAAACCGCGGTGCAGATTCTGACTGTTTCGGTTGATTCGATTTCGTCGCCGGTAGTGACCGCTTCATCGTCGGGAATCTCAATTGTGGCGTCTGGTGTGTAGTCGTCGTAGTTCCAACAAACCAATCCTCGCTCATCGACAAATTCGGAGACTCTGATCGGATCGGATGCGCCATCCGGGCACTCGGAAGTCGGCAATCCGCCGCTCACATACGCGCATTTGAACTCCTCACCGCCTTCTCTTTGCGCGTAGGAACCTGCGGGTTCGATTTGTTGGGCGAGGTCGGGACTGGGAGGGATGTCGGTGATGCCTTGATCGATCCACTCTTGGTATCGCTGGGAGTTGCTGTAGTCGGTGAATGCGAGCCATACGAGAACCAGGCACCATAATCCCATTGCGACGGTGACCCACTTGAGGTTCTGCTCGTTGCTCTCGTAGGTATAGGGCTCGTATCTAGCGATGCGTATTTCGTCGAGTCGTTGGCGACCGGTGAGGCGTCCGAACAATCCCGGTTTGCGGTCTTCGGCATCTCGGCGGGCACGGCGCCGTCTTGGCGGAGTGTAGATGCTGCTACCGGGTTCCGAACCGTCGGAGGGCTGTTCCGATCGGTTCTCATCAGAAGCCGCCGCACTGGTTCGAACGTCTTGATCCTCGCGGCGACGTGGCCTGCGGTAGATGCCGCTGGCCCGATCGGCATTATCCGCCCCTTCATCAGGGGCGCGGTTATCCGATTCTTCTGGTGGTTTCGTCATTATTCAGTCTGGCGCGTTTGCCGCGTCAGTCCCAATCGCGCACATCGACGAAGTGGCCTGCAATCGCCGCAGCGGCTGCCATTGCTGGACTAACAAGGTGGGTTCGACCACCTTTACCTTGTCGACCCTCGAAGTTTCGGTTCGACGTCGAGGCGCACCGCTCACCAGGTACGAGGATGTCGGGATTCATGCCGAGACACATGGAGCATCCCGACTCTCGCCACTCAAATCCGGCATCGATAAAGATTTCAGAGAGACCTTCCCGCTCCGCCGCCCACTTGGTAAGTGTGGATCCGGGCATGACTTGGGCGCGCACACCTTGTGCGACTCGTTTGCCTTCAACTATCGCCGCGGCGGTTCTGAGGTCTTCGAGGCGAGCGTTTGTGCAGGAGCCAATAAATACCCGGTCGAGGCGGATGTCTTGCATCGCTGTCCCGGGATCCAGAGCCATGTATTCGAGGGCGCGTTGGGCGGATTCTTGATCGGCTGGATCATTGAAGTCGTCAGGGCCGGGCACGAAATCAGAAACCCTGGCTACTTGCCCCGGGTTGGTTCCCCAGCTGATGTACGGTTCGAGCTCTTCACAGTCAACCTCGACCAGCGTGTCGTACTCGGCACCGTCGTCAGTTGCCAATTGGTTCCACTCATCGCAAGCGGCATCAAAGGCATCGCCTTGTGGAACGAACTTCCGCCCACGCATCCACTCGAACGTCGTGTCGTCCGGCGCGATCATACCGGCGCGGGCTCCGCCTTCGATGGTCATGTTGCAGATCGTCATTCGACCTTCCATGTTTAGCGCACGGATGGCTTCGCCGGTGTACTCGATTACGTGGCCGGTTCCGCCGGCGGTGCCCATCTGTCCGATGGTGGCGAGAATCATGTCCTTGGCGGAGACACCGACTGGGAGTTCGCCGTTGAAGCGAACCTCCATGGTTTTCGGTGTACGCTGACGAAGGGTTTGGGTGGCTAAGACGTGTTCGACTTCGGAGGTGCCGATGCCAAAGGCGAGGGAACCGAAGGCGCCATGCGTCGAGGTATGTGAATCGCCGCAAACGATGGTCATTCCAGGTTGGGTGTAACCCTGTTCGGGGCCGATTACGTGGACGATTCCCTGGCCACTCGAATCAACATCATAGAGCGTTATGTCGAAATCGGCGCAGTTCCTTCGAAGCTCCTCGACCTGTTGTCGTGCTATCGGGTCGCGGATTTCCTCGGACCGCGTTTCGTCAGTGGGGACGTTGTGGTCTACCGTGGAGATCGTCAGATCTGGACGCCGTACGGTCCGGTCGGTGAGACGTAAACCCTCGAAGGCCTGCGGCGAGGTGACTTCGTGCACCAAGTGCAGGTCGATGTAGAGAATTGCGGGTTCGCCTGTCGGTTCAGCAACGAGATGTGCGTCCCAGATCTTTTCGAACATCGTCTTCGGCATTTTCACCACCTGTCGGTTATGTTTCCTTGCGAGGCTCACGGCCCGGCAACGCCGCCCGTCAACCTACGTTGGTTATCACTTTAAGTTCGATGGCATCTTCTGGTGCCGCACCGAATCTATTCTCGCCTTCATTGCCTTTGACGAACGCAACGCTGACGAGCGCCACACTCCATGCTAGATGGGAGGCGATCTCGATCGCCAGCGGCGCATCGGCCCAGAAGAAGGATGTCAACCAGCCACCAGCGAAAATAAACAACGGGATAATCGTCCAATAATCAGTTCGACCCAGATCGTGGGTTCGACCGGCGAACGCTCTCGCTACTAGGAACAGCAACAACGACGCCAGTAAAAGATCGACCCAAAGCCCCGCGACACCGAGGCGATCCAATGCGAACTCGACCGCCAGCGATACAGCGAAGATCAGCAAGACCTCGACGACGTACGTCCGCCGATTGGTCCTCCGGTGCCGTCTCTCAACTTCGGTGACAGCGGTTCTGTGTCCCAATAGGATCATCCGATGAATCCGGTCGTTCGTCGATTCGAACGCAGTGAATCGACGAACAGGATAATGCTCAAACCGTCCCGGAGACGGGATGGCTCTCCAATTCGTTGATCATCAAAGCCCGGTTGATAGCGTTCACGTAGGCCTTCGCCGATGCTACTACGATGTCGGTGTCCGAGCCGCGGCCCGAGTAGGTCGATCCATCATGGTAGATGCGAATCGTAACTTCGCCGAGAGCGTCGATGCCTTCGGTTACCGAACTAACGGAAAACTCGGTCAACTCCACATCCATATCGACGATTGAGTCGATCGCTTTGCAGACTGCGTCGACAGGACCGGTACCTTCGGAGGATACCTTTCGGCCATCGTCGTCTGGAGTGGTCATGGAAACTTCGGCGGTCGGCATTTCGTCATTGCCACAGACAACTCGAATCTTACCGAGTTTGTACCGGCGATTCGTATCAGCGTACCGGTGCTGCTCCCGCATCAAAGCTTCCAAGTCGGCATCAGTGACTTCGCGTTTGTTGTCCGCCAAATCTTTGAAGGCCACAAAGATGTTGCTCAACTCCTCGTCGGTGAGTTGGTATCCCAAATCGCTCAGTCGCGCGCGCAGCCCTGCTCTGCCCGACAGCTTTCCCAGCACCAAGGTTTCGCCGCGCCATCCGACGTCTTCCGGTCGCATAATCTCGAAGGTCGTTCGCTCCTTCAGGTATCCGTCTTGGTGAATCCCAGAAGAATGTCGGAACGCGTTTTGTCCAACGATCGCTTTGTTGTACTGCACCGGGAAGCCGAATATGCTGCTGATCATGCGGCTGGTCGGATTTATCTCGCGAATATTTACGCCGGTGTAGACGCCGTAGTGGTCAGGGCGCGTCACGATGGCCATCATGACTTCTTCCAAGGCCGCGTTTCCAGCGCGTTCTCCTAGACCGTTTACGCATCCCTCAACTTGCCGAGCGCCGTTTTCGATAGCCGCAAGCGAATTGGCTACCGACATTCCCAGATCGTTATGACAGTGGACGCTCACGATCGCATTGTCAATGTTGGAGACGTTATCGAAAACACCTTTGATCAAGGCACCGAACTCCACCGGGTTTGAGTATCCGACGGTGTCAGGCACGTTCACCGTTGTTGCACCGGCATTGATTGCGGCTTCCAAGATCGCGTAAAGATACTCGGGTGCGGTGCGCGAGGCATCCATCGGCGAAAATTCGACATCTTCGACGTATGATTTGGCTTTCTCGACAGCATCGACCGCCATGTTCATGATGGTCTCACGGTCTCGGCGCATCTGATGCATGAGATGAACGTCGGACGATGATATGAAGGTATGAATACGCGGCTTTGCCGCGCCTTCAAGGGCGCGTGCAGCAGCTTCGATATCGGAGGGTACTGCTCGAGCCAGTGAGCAGATCACCGGCCCTTCGACCTCGTGGGAGATGCGGCGAACCGCTTCGAAGTCGCCGGGGGAACTGCCTGCGAATCCGGCCTCGATGACGTCGACGTTCAATTTGCCGAGTTGGTGTGCGATGCGCACCTTTTCGCCGACGGTCAAGCCCGCGCCTGCCGATTGTTCTCCGTCGCGCAGCGTCGTATCGAAGATGATTACTTGATCTGCTGAGTTTGCTGTTTGCGTGGTCATTTTGTCGCTCCTGGGTTTCGGTAAGCACCGAAACATCCGAAACGGCCATTATTGATCGATTGATTTGACTAGGTCGTGGATTCGAGCCACGGCATCATTGCTCGTAACTCTTTGCCAACTGATTCAACCGGGTGCGCTAGGTTTTCCTCTCGCATCCTCTTGAATCGGTGAAGACCTTCATCGTTCTCGGCGATCCACTCGCGTGCGAAGCGACCAGATTGGATGTCGTCCAATACGCGTCGCATGTTGTCTTTCACCGAATCGTCGATTATCTCCGGACCTCGGCTGTAGTCGCCATATTCGGCTGTTTCGCTGACTGAATAGCGCATGTACTCAAGTCCGCCCTGGTAGATAAGGTCGACGATGAGTTTGAGTTCGTGAAGAACTTCAAAGTATGCGGATTCTGGCTGGTATCCCGCTTCCGTGAGAACCTCGTATCCCGTCTTGATGAGTTGGGTCACGCCTCCGCAGAGCACAGCTTGTTCGCCGAATAGGTCGGTTTCGGTCTCTTCCTTGAAGGTGGTCGTAAGGATGCCGGCGCGTCCGCCACCCACACCCTTGCCATAGGCGAGCGCGTTTTCCATAGCGTTGCCCGATGCGTCTTGATCGATGGCAACGAGACATGGTACGCCGAGGCCACGTTCAAAGACTGCACGCACTCGATGGCCCGGAGCCTTGGGTGCGATCATCACTACATCGACATCTGCCGGGGGTTTGATCTGTTCGTAGAAGATCGTGAAACCGTGGGCGAATAAGAGCGTCTTGCCTGCAGAGAGGTTCGGTTCGACATCATCCCGGTAAACCCCGCCCTGGACGGTGTCCGGCAGGCAGAACGAGATCAGATCGGCACGTTTGGCGGCTTCGGCGTTGCTCAACACTTCCAGGCCGTCGGCCTCGGCCTTCTCGCGGCTACTGCTGCCTTCGTAAAGTCCGACGACTACGTTGAAGCCGTTGTCTTTGAGGTTGAGTGCGTGGGCATGTCCCTGCGAACCGTAGCCGATCACGGCTATGGTTTTGTCGCGCAACGGCGAATCGTCGATATCCGCATCGTAGTAAAGCTTCGGCATTTGGTTTTTTGACCTTCCTAGGTTTTGGTTTAAGGACTAACTGCTTGGTCGGTCCATTACACGCTTCCGGAAACGCCCGGTGTGATGTGATACTCGTGGGGAACTCCATTGGCCCAATTTCGGTTGGATTGGAACTGACCGTCTTCTTCGCCCTCGAAGAGGGTACCGCGGAGGACCGCAACGCGGCCCGTCCGCATCACCTCAATGATTCCGAAACGGTCCAACAGCGTGATCAACGAGTCGATTTTTTCGCGACCGCCCGTCAACTCCAACGTGACGCTGTTTGCACCGATGTCGATGATGTTCGCGCGGAAAACTCGACTAAGTTCCAAGACCTCGACGCGAGTTTCGGCGGTTGTTTTCACCTTGACGAGAGCCAGTTCACGCCAGATGTGATTCATGTTCGTAATGTCGTGCGCCTCGATCACATTGACGAGCCGCTCCAGTTGCGCCGCACATTGATCGACGACTGAAGGCGGACCTTCAAGCACGAAGGTCAACCGCGACAGTCCTGGGTTCTCCGAGCGACCGACGGCTAGGCTTGCGATGTTGAGGCCGCGGCGGCGGCAAAGACCAGCGATCCTGGCGAGGACACCGGGTCTATCTTCGACCAATGCGGTTACAGTGCGAGCTTCGAATTTCGATTGCGTGGACATCTTAAACTCTGGTGTCCTCCATCAGGTCTTTGATGCTGCCGCCAGCAGGGATCATCGGGAAGACGTGTTCGACCTTTTCGATGACGAAATCGACGATAACCGGACCGGGGTGCGCGTTGGCTTCTTCAATCGCCGATTCAACGTCGTCGATGTCATCGACGCGCATTCCCTTCATGCCGAACGCATCCGCCAATTTCACGAAATCGGGGTTTGCGGTGTAAGCATCGGCTTGGGTGTCGCCCATGTAGAAGAGTTCCTGCCACTGAGTGATCATGCCAAGGTGGTTATTGTTCAAGATTGCGTACTTGACCGGCAATCGGTTCTCGACCGCGGTCGCCAGCTCCATCATCGTCATCTGGAATCCGCCATCGCCACAGATCGACCATACGAGCGATTCGGGCAATGCGAGTTGCGCGCCGATAGCTGACGGCACCTCGTAGCCCATCGTTCCTAGACCGCCAGAGCACAGCCAGGAGTTGGGTTGTGTGAATCGATAGTGTTGGGCGGCCCACATTTGGTGCTGGCCGACACCGGTACAGATGATTGCATTGCCCTTCGTGACGTTCGACAGGCCGCGGACGACGTGTTGGCCCGAAAGGTTGCCGGTCTCAGGGATGTGCAACGAGGGATGATCGGATTTGAGTTGCTCGACGTGCCTTATCCATTCCGGCCGCGAGCCGCGATTGGCTTTGGGTATCATCTGTGCAAGCACATGTTTGAGGTTGCCAACCACTGCGGCATCGACCGGGACCGCCTTACCGATCTCGGCAGGGTCGATGTCGATGTGGATCTTTTTGGACCTCGTTGCGAACTCGTTGACATTGCCGACGATACGATCGTCGAAGCGACTTCCGGCGGCGATGATCAGGTCTGAATCGTCGAGGGCTAAGCTCGCGTAGGCTTCACCATGCATCCCCGGGAATCCGACGTGGAGCGGATGGTTTTCGGGAAAGCCGGAAATTCCAAGCAGCGTTGTGACGACCGGAATCTGCGCTTTCTCGGCGAGTTCTTTCAATTCATCAAAAGCACGGGAGATTATGACGCCATGACCGGCCAGGAACACCGGCCGTTCCGCTTCGTTGATGAGCTTCACAGCCGCGTCGATTTGTTCGTCGGGCGCGACGGTTGGTATTCGGTAGCCGGGCAGATTGATCTGACTATCGCGTTTGTAGTCGTACGTGCCAACCTCTTGCATCACATCCTTTGGGATGTCGATGAGTACGGGACCAGGTCTTCCGGTTCGGGCGATGTGGAAGGCCTCGTGAACGGTTGCCCCCACGTCTTCGACTCGGGTGATCAGATAGTTGTGCTTGGTTACCGGGAGAGTGGCACCAGTGATATCGGTCTCTTGGAATGCGTCAGTCCCGATTGCGGCACGGCCGACCTGACCGGTTATCGCGACGATTGGAACGGAGTCCATCATCGCCGTAGCAAGACCAGTTATGAGGTTGGTTGCACCAGGACCTGAAGTAGCGAAGGCGACACCGACTTTGCCCGAAGCCCTTGCGTAACCGTCGGCTGCGTGCGCCGCTCCCTGCTCGTGGCGTACGAGCACGTGACGGAGCTCAGGGTACCGGCCGAGTACACCGTAAAGCGGCAGTATTGCGCCGCCGGGGAGGCCAAATACGATATCGACGCCTTCGTTCAAAAGCGCCTCGCATACTATGTCGCCGCCAGTAAGTGTCTTACCCATGTCGTATCTGTTGTCTCTTCTCACGTACTTCTTAGTGCAGTTTCAGTTGGTCAAATAAAAAAGTCCCGTCCCTTGATTTGAAAGGACGAGACTGCTCCCGCGATACCACCTAGATTGGTTGAGTTTCAAGGATCCCCTTGATTATCAACCCGCTTCATTTGCAGCCGTTAACGTGGCAATCCGCGGGGCCCTATTGGTCCGGTTCGGAGAATCGAATTTTGAGGCCGCGTGCTCCAGGGCGAGTTCTCGCAGACGATGCGTATCCTTTTCAGCTACCGGATACTCTCTGATGCCGTCGTCGACGCGGTACTACTCCCGTTCGTAGCATTAGCATTTTGGATGTGCATACCAATTATGCCACACGCTACGGAATCCGCAAAACGCCCTACTCGACAACTGGATCACAAATGGAACTTCGAACGATCTCCCGAGGTCACGTGGCCGAACTGCTCGAAATCTTGCGCGCGATTGGGCCACATGGTCACCGCGAGTGGCCGGTCGACGATGAAACGTCATTGCTCGCGACCCTTGACAGTCCGCGTTTGGACCCAGATCTCGGTCGGTGGTCGATCAGTTACGAAAATGGTTCTCCTGTCGGCTATTCGCTTGTCGAGCCGGAGTTGAACATCGGCAGGATTCTCGTGGGTTTGGCAGCCGTCGCGGGACGCGACGATGTATTGGGTTCGTTGCTCCAAGACGGTGTCGCACGCGCCAAGGAACTCTCGGATCAAGATCAGTTCGAGATTCACGTTGCGGTGCGGGACATTGAATCGGAAGCGATCGTTGATGCACTCGAAGTTGCGGAGTTCGGGGTCGTCCGGACCGTCCTGAAGATGCGCGTAGGTGTTTCAGATGTGGAGCTACCTGAGCCCTTTGCGAGTCCCGAGTTAATTATTCGTAATGCCGATATGTCTGATGCCGTAGAGGCCGCCGCAGTGACTGACCTTCACAATGCATGTTTCGTTGGGAGTTGGGGGTTTTCCCCCAATACTGTCGATGAAATCTCCGATCGCACTGCCGCAGATAAGGATCGGAACGGTTTTGCGCCGATAGTCGTTTTGGAGGATGCGTCAAATGGCGAGCTGGCCGGCTACAACTGGATCACCCTCAGCGACGGCGCCGGACGGGTTGAGATGGTCGGGGTTCACCCAAGTATGCGCGGCAAGCGACTGGGGTGGACGATCTTCAACGCGGGGGTCGAACGATTGATCGCGCACGGGGCGACCGAGCTCGTTTTGGATGTCGATTCCGAAAATCCGCCGGCACGGCGCATTTACGAATCGGCGGGTTATCGCACTTACTCTGAAGTTCGGTACTTCGGCCTCGATGTAGGCGTCGATTAGGCTCTTGAACCCAACGCCCTATCGAGGTTGAAGGCCGCCGATATGAGGGCCAAGTGCGTGAATGCTTGTGGGAAGTTGCCGAGATGCTCGCCTTTGGGTCCGATCTCCTCTGAGTAAAGTCCTAGATGATTGGCGTATCCGAGCATGTGCTCGAACATCATTCGGGCTTCTTCAAGACGTGCGGGGTCGGATCGCCCGGCACGGGTCAGAGCCTCGACGAGCCAGAAGGTGCACATGTTGAAGGTGCCTTCCTCGCCTTCTAGGCCATCAGCGGTTTCGTTGAGGTTGTATCGATAGACGAGGTTGGAGTAGACGAGACCGCCGTTGGATGGCGATCTTTGGATGGCGTCGAGCGTCTTGAGCATGCGCGGGTCCGACGGCGACATGAAGAAGACCATGGGCATGATGAGGTTCGAGGCGTCTAGCGCATCTCGTCCGTAGGCTTGAGTGAAGGCATCGACGTTATCGCTCCAACCGTTTTTAATGATCTGCTCGTAAATCTCGTCGCGTACTCTGACCCATCGTTCGGTGTCGCTAGGGAACGAGCGTTTCGCGGCTAGACGAATTCCGCGGTCGATTGCGACCCAGCACATGAGTTTTGAGTAGACGAAGTGTGCGCGGCCGCCGCGCACTTCCCAGATGCCTTCGTCCGCTCGATGCCAGTTGTCACAGACCCAGTTGATGATTTTTCGCAGATAGGACCAGAAATCGTAGGAGATTGGCGTTTGGTATTTGTTGGAAAGATAGACGGCGTCCATCAACTCGCCGTAGATGTCGAGCTGCAATTGATCGGCGGCACCGTTGCCGATGCGTACCGGTTGCGAGTTCATGTAACCGGACAGATGATCCAACGTGTGCTCTTCGAGGTCGTGGCTACCGTCGATGCCGTACATGATTTTCAAGGTGCCGTCTTCTTCAGCCTCCGCGCACCGTGCTTCCAACCATTCCATGAAACGCCCAGCTTCTTCGGTGAGGCCGATTCTGAGCAGTCCGTACACACTGAACGCTGCGTCGCGGATCCAGGTGTAGCGGTAGTCCCAGTTGCGCACGCCGCCGAGGTGTTCAGGCAGGCTCGTGGTGGGTGCGGCTACGAATGCGCCGGTAGGTTCGTAGGTGAGGAGCTTTAGGATCAGCGCTGAGCGATGCACCATCTCGCGCCATCTTCCGGTGTACGTGCATTTGTTGATCCAGCGTCTCCAGTAATCAACGGTCGCGTCGAAAAGTAGCTCGATACGTTCCGCGTCGAATTTGTCGGCTCGTTCGATGTGCTCAACGGCGTCGATAACGATGTATTCGGTATGTCCTTCGTGAATTTCGAAATCGACTTTGACGGCGTTGTCGATGATTTCCGGTTTTATGGTGCTCCAGTATTCGATCGAGATGTCCGGGGAGATGAAACGAACACTTTCTCCGACGTAGACTGCGTCGTGTTCGTCCCTGCCATAGTTGAATCTGGGTGAGCAATCGATCTGCATGTGCAGATTGCCTCGGATGCCGGTAATGCGGCGTATGAGCACGTGGTCGGTATCGCCGGCGACGCGTGTTCGTACCGGCATGAAGTCGACGATTTGGGCAACGCCTTCGTCCGACGTGAAATGCGTGACCAAAACGTTGGTCTCGGGGAGGTAGTACTGAGTCGAGCGCACATCGTTATTGGCCGGTCTCAGTGAGAAATGTCCGCCTTTTTCTTCATCGAGAATCGAGGCGAAGATCGAGGGCGAGTCGAAGTGTGGCGCACAGAACCAATCGATTGTGCCATCGACGCCGACGAGTGCGGCGGTGTAGAGATCACCGATGATGCCGTGGTCTTCAATGCGCAGATACACAGTTTGCTCTCCACTCCATCACGGGCGATGGGGATGCTTGACGGTAATTATCGCAGAGGCGCTGCCGATGCGCGTGTTTCCACTACTCGATTGTAGACATCTAGGAGACCTTCGACAGTGGAATCCCACGAAAGTGTCTCCGACCGTCTTCGAGCCGCGTCCGACATCGTATGTCGCAAGTTTTGGTTGCCGACTAACTGGAGAATCTTATCTGCATAGACGACCGGGTCCCGATCTCGGATCAAGTAGCCGGTCTCGTTGTTCACCACGATGGATTTCAAACCATCGACATCGGCTGCTACAGCCGGTGTGCCGCACGCTGCCGCTTCGAGGACCGCCAATCCGAACGTCTCGTGAAACGATGGTGCGACAATGCAGTCCGCGATTGAATAGATCGCTGGGAGATCGGACTGCGGCAATGCGCCGGGCAGCTTGACTCGATCCGTCAAACGCAGTTTCGAGATGCGACCTAGTACGCGTCGGAACTCGTCGGCGGTTCCGCCACCGACGATTTGCAGTTCGACATCAAATCCTCGTTCGATGATGATCGCGAATGCGTCGATGAGCAGATCGACTCCTTTGAGAGCATCGAGTCTTCCGACGTACAGGATGCGTCGTCGACTTCGTGATGTTGACGAAGTTGGAAGCACCGAAAACTCATTCGTGTCGACACCAGGCGGAATAACGGCGAATTTCTCCTTCGGCAATCCGAATTCCGACATCATGTGTGCGGCCTCGCCGTCCGTCCAAACGACGATCTGGTCGGCATCTAGCGCAACTCGAGCTTCACTGACGAATCGGATCTCGGGTTCGTTCTCTTCGGGGCGGACACTTTTCTTGATGCTGGCGAGTGTATGGAAGCTCGTCACATGAGGAATTTCCCAATCGCTGGCCAGTTGACAGCCGACGACTCCCGACAGCCAATAGTGGGAAGCAACGATGTCGAATTTGGTTTGATTGCTCGAAGCGTCTTTGTTCACGGCGGCGGCGAATTTGGGCAGAAGTGCCGGAAGTTGCTCCTTACGCTCGTCCAACTTGCCGACTGGCAAGTGCACCAAATCGTAGTCGCGTTGATCTTCAACGTTGCCGGTACCGGGATGCGATCGGGAATAGACGCGGACGCCATGACCTGTACGCGCTAATCGAGTTGAAACTCGGTCAACGTAGACATTCATACCACCGGCATCGGTGCCGCCGGGCGGGATACACGGGCATCCGTGCACGCTGATTACAGCGATTCGCATCGGTATTCCAATGTTTGCGTTCGATCGACGTGCGGGCGAGCGCGTAGCAAGTCGCTAGGTCTTCTTGTCGAGCCGGGCTGTGTAGATATGACGGTCGACCGCGCCGAGGTGGTATTTGTATCGTTCGTCGCCACGCATGAAATCGTAGACCTCGATGCCTTCTCGAATCGACGCCAGTATGTTGATGGCGTGATTCAAAAGACCGACCGCGAGCCAGGAACGATCGGGCAGGTATCCGCTGTTGTAGAGGTATTTCGTGCTGCCGATTTTGAAGGCGAGAGATGTGGCGACTTTTTCGCCGTTGATGGTGAGGAAGTAGATTCTGGTAACGTCTTTTTCCGCGAGTGTGACAGCGATTTCTCTAAAGAACGCCTCTCGTTGCGGCGTCATGAATTCCTCTTTGTCGATCGAACTGCCACGGTGAAGTTTGATGAAATCGTCCATTGCGGATTCGATTTCGTCGGGTGTGGTCAGCTCGAGTTGCTCAACCTCGCCGGCGTTGTGGAGACGACGAAGTTTGCGGCGCAGTTCGTGGCGATGCTTCTTCGTCAACGATGCAAAATACTCGTCGACGGTCGACGGTAAAGTGACGCGTGGAGCCACACCCTCGTCCCAAATGTGGACTTCCCATCCCATGTCACTTGCCACTTCTTTGACGGCGTGGATGGTGTGAGAATCTTCAGGCAGCGATTCCAGCACAAGCGCAGATATTTCGGGATCGTCGTAGAGCGATTGGAGAAGGTCTTGCACATCGCTGGTAAGCAACTCGGCATCGTGTTTGAACCCGAGATAGTCCACTAGATCTGTTCCGCCAAGGAATGTGCAGACGCCCTCGTCGTTGTTCGAGTCGAGTCGCAACGGGGCAATGATCGCGGTCTTGCCATTCGGGCGAACAACGGAGCGCAGCATGAGTTTTGAATCGCCACCAAAATGCTCCCACCAAATTCGGTTCCATTCCAAGGAATCAAATGCCGAACTCGCGGGCATGGATGCGTAGATTCGATTCCAGTCGGCGGCTAGGTCATCGAACGTCGGTGAAACGATCCTGGGGGTTGTGGCAAAGGTCATTGAGAAATAGCTATGCGGCATCCTTGGACAATAACGCCGCGACTTGTTCGACGTCTGGTTCGACGTACTCTAGTTCGACCAAGGCATGATTTTCGACGGTTGTAGGGTCTTTCAATCCCATCCCAGTCAATATACACACCGCGGTCAGATTCTTGAGGTCTTCGCCCTGAGAAGCGAGTTTGATGAGACCGGCAACGGAGGCGGCGGAGGCGGGTTCACAGAATATGCCTTCTTCGCGGGCCAACCGGATGTAGGCTTCGATGATCTCGGCATCGGACACTGCGTCGATGTTGCCACCGGATTCATCGCGCGCATTAACGGCTCGTTGCCAGCTTGCGGGATTTCCGATGCGGATCGCACTAGCAATCGTTTGGGGGTCTTCGATTTTCTCGTCGCGAACGATTGGCGCGGCACCGGCGGCTTGGAAGCCCATCATGCGCGGGAGTTTAGTGATGCGCTCGTTGATTCGATACTCGGTGAAGCCTTTCCAGTAAGCGGTGATGTTGCCGGCGTTTCCTACCGGAATGCAGATCATGTCGGGTGAATCGCCGAGGGAATCTGAGATTTCAAACGATGCGGTTTTTTGACCCTCAAGGCGATACGGATTGAGGGAATTAACCAGCTCGATCGAGAGTTCCGTGGCAAGATCGCGAACCATTGTCAACGCGTCGTCGAAGTTGCCGTCGACAGCGAGGATTCGAGCACCGTACGCCATGGCTTGCGCGAGTTTACCGAGCGCAATCTCACCCGACGGTACGACGACGAAGGATTGAAGGTTGTATCGAGCGCTGTAGGCTGCGGCGGAGGCGCTGGTGTTGCCGGTGGATGCGCAGATCACGCGCTTTCGGCCGGCTTCGAGTGCCTTCGCGATGGCCATTACCATGCCCCGGTCTTTGAAAGAGCCGGTCGGGTTAGATCCTTCGAGTTTGAAGTAGAGATTTTCGCAACCTACGGACGGACCGATGTTGGTAGATTTCACCAAGGGCGTGTTGCCCTCACCCATCGTGATAATGGGCGTGTCCGTATTCACCGGCAGAAACTCTTTGTATCTTTCGATGACCCCGACGGTGCCGTTCACGGTTTCCTCTCCATTCGCAGGTCGACGTGACCTGCTGTTTTTGTCGACCGCTAAACTTCGTCGTAATCTTCGACGCGGATCAGATTTTCAAGCGACGCGACAACATCTAATTGTCGCAGACGGGTTGCCGCTTCCTGCATGTTGGCTTCACGGGACGGGTGAGTCATTATGACGAGGTCGGCCAGACCTCGCTCATCGTCTGAATCGAACTGCAATACAGAGGCGATACTGATCTGTGCGTCGCCGAAAACGTTTGCGACCTTGGCGAGGACGCCAAACTTGTCGATGGCCGCGAGTCTCACGTAGTAGCGAACTCGAAGGTCGTCCATGTCGATAACGTCCGGTTCGATTTCGCGAGCGGTTGATCCATTGTTGGTGGATTGTCCTTTACCGCTTTGGGTAAACATTGTTTTGGCAATTCGCAGAACATCACCCATTACCGCGCTTGCAGTTGGCCCGGCCCCGGCTCCCCTGCCCTGCAACCAAAGCGGCCCCAACAAGTCTCCGTTCAACTCCACCGCATTTAGGACGCCGTTGACGTTGGCCATGGGCACTTCGACGGGCACCAACGCGGGATGTACGCGACACCGAACGCCACTCGACTCGGAACGAGCGATGGCTAGCAGCTTGATCGTAAATCCGAGCGCTCCGGCATATCGGAGGTCTTTGGCTCCGATGTTTCGAATGCCTTCTCTATGGATTGCTTCCGGGTTTACTGAAGCTCCAAACGCTAATCGGGTCAAGATCGACAGTTTGTATACGGCGTCGTGAGCATCAACGTCTGCGGTCGGATCGG
The DNA here is from genome assembly GCA_963664695.1 of Dehalococcoidia bacterium. Classification (GTDB taxonomy): domain Bacteria; phylum Chloroflexota; class Dehalococcoidia; order Lucifugimonadales; family Lucifugimonadaceae; genus Bin127. The sequence continues at coordinate 2,353,832 of OY761543.1, read as the reverse complement.
CCTCTGCGTAACCAAGGGATTGTGCTTCGGCGAGTGCATCTTCGAAGGAACTTCCCGATTCTTCCATCGAGGAAAGTACGAAGTTTGTGGTGCCGTTGATGATGGCTCGGATGCTCTCGATCCGATTTGCACGAAGGCTGTCTTGGATCACCGCTAGCACTGGAATTCCACCGCCAACGCTGGCTTCGTAAGACAACGTAACGCCGTTCTCCGCCGCCAAGTTTGTTAACTCGTCTCCGTATTTCGCGAGGACTTCCTTGTTGGCGGTAACGACGTGCTTTCCGGCTTTCAATGCCGCGGCCATGTAGGAGTGCGCTGGTTCTTCACCGCCCATCACTTCTACGATGATGTCGTTTCGATCGTCGCCCAGTATCTGTTCCGGGTCGGTTGTTAAGAGGTCGAACGGTACACCATCCCGCTGGCGCGTTATGTCCTGAATCAAGATTCCGTTCAATGCGAGCAGATGACCGAAATCAGAGTCGGGCTGAACTAAGACCCGCGCGACTTGCGACCCGACCACACCGGCGCCTAGCAACCCTATGCCAGCAGCGCTAGGGCTACTCAATTGCCGTTCCATTGCCATCAAACAGCATCCGGCCTATTGATTGAGTTCTTCAAGCGATGTGAACGGCGATACGGGCGTCGCGGTAGGCACGATGGCGTTGGATCGCACCTGACGGTTGATCCAATCGTAGACCTCGCTGTTCAACGAGATGGCGGTATCGAATTCGAATCGGTGCTCGTTGATGTAGCGATCCACTTCAAGGTTTGCCAAGATGTCGAAATGATCGTCCGCAATCTCACGGGCTTCGCTGAAATCGGAAACTATATGCGCGGTCCAAAGCCGTGATGCCTCATCGTATCGTCCGCCGCTAAGCGTATTCAGCGCAAGTACACGTTCGCCTTTCGAGCCATCCTCGTTGGTTTTGTGGCCAAACAATATCGAGTCGAGGTCGGTTCGCACGCCTTGCGGCAACCATCCGATATACCCGCCGGTTCTTTGAACGTTTGGATCCTCGGAAAGTTCCAACACAATCGCCCCTACGGTGCGACCCGACGCTAGGTCTCGTTCAATTCGGTTGATAGTTGCTTGACTCACGTCTTGCAAGACGATCTGGTAGATCTCTGCCTGAGGTTGAATGCGGGGTAGTGTCTTCCCGAGTTCGTCTCGGAGGCGTTCTTTGAACATGCCTTTGCGGATGAAATCGCGATACACACCTTCATCGAGTCCGATACGGTTCAGGAACTGCTTCTTAGTTTCTTCGACGTTCGAACGATGCTCGCGCATGGAGGCGTCGGAAGTCGTATCGGCCACAAACCCGAGGAGTGATTCGAGCTGATTGTCGACCTCGTGTTGCTCGACTGTGATGCCAAAACGCGGGGCGAGGTGGTACGCCAGTTCGTTTGATTGGAGCGTCTGCATCGCTTCGAATGCGGAGGTGCCTAACTCAAACGGGACGCCCAAGTCCTCGCTCAATCTTTGGAAGAATCGGATGTAGTTGACGATGTCGCCGCGGGTGTAGACGGAGTCTTCCACCTTTACCGCGATTTCGGTTGGTGGTTCCACGTACTGCCGGTAAAAGCCGTATGCGGGGATTGCGAGCACCAGCAGCACGAAGATGATCGCGCCGATGATGAACGGTCGGTTACGAAGGGCAGCCCGTTCCCGACGTCGCATGAGCTCAAATCGCGAAACGCCGCGACGATTGGTAATGCTCCGTTGGCCGGCTTGGTAGCCACCCAATGGTGCGTGAGAGAATGTGCTGCGTTCCGGTTCGTTCGCCATTTCTAACATTCAGTACGGATCGGCGTCGGTTGAACACACAATATCTTACGCGCCCGGACTTAGTTCGATCCTATTTGGCACAACTCGATTGGCAAGGTCGATGCCGTCGTGTTGTTAATCTTCCGAAGTCGCGCTTTCAGATGACTCTGTCTCTGCCGTTGGCTCAGCCGTCGCCGGTGCAGCCACCGTTTCCTCGGAGCTTTCTTCGGTAGCCGTATCCTCGGCTTGTGTAACGACCGCTTCTTGTTGTTCGGATGCTTCGACTGCCGATTCACCCTCAACAGCCTCGGACTCTTGGGGTCGTGGCGTTTCGGTTTGGACCGCTCCGGTGACGTAAACGTGGTCCGGAGCCATGGGGATCAACGCGAGATGCTGCGCTCGTTTGATGGCGCGAGCTAGGCGGCGTTGGTTTTTGGCGGTCACACCGATACGTTGACCGGATACGATCTTGCCGCGCTCGCTGACGAAGCGACGCATCAGTTGGACATCCTTGTAGTCGATTTCCTCGGCTTTAAGGACATTCCTGCCGCGCCTTCGACGTCCGAATGCGCCCCCACCTCCGCCTCCACGGCGGTTGCCGAATGGCGGTCGAGTTCTAGAACCTGTTGTCATTGTGTCTCCGTGCTGCTCCGTGAGAAGTTGAGGTTATCGGGTGGTTGTTTGTCAAGAATACGCGTACGTAATGCCTCACCAAGGCAAGTCTTCCAAATCTTCGCCGTCGGTGGGTTGGTTGTAGCCACCTCCAGCTTCGTATCCTGAAGGCGCTGCTTGCGCTGGCTGTTGGGATTGTCCACCACCGTACGGCTGCGCGGTTTCGGGAGCGGGAGGATATGACCCATATCCACCTTCTTCGCCTTCTTCACGCCTAGTCAAGTTGATGACTCTGAATGCATTCACGTCCAAGCTAGTTCGCGTTGCACCTGCTTGGTTCGTGTACTCGCGCGTTGAGAGTCGACCCTCGATGAAGACTTTGGCGCCGCGCCGAACGCTGTTGGCGACATTTTCGGCCTGTTGACCCCAAACGGAAACGTTGAACCATTCGGTCTCTTCTTGCCATTCATTATTGACTTGGTAACTGCGGTTCACCGCCATGCTGAAACTGGCGACGGCGCGACCGCTGGCTGTGTAACGCAGCTCAGCGTCGCGACCGGCGTTGCCGATCAGGAGTATTAAATTCAGGCTCATCGCAGATCACCAAGGCAGGTTTTCGAGATCGTCGGTCTCGGCGACTTGGCCGTTTGGGTTCGGAGTTGTCGCCGCCGGGGTGTACTCAGATGTTACGTGACCGTTCGAGCCGTTGCCATTCGATGTCGGAGTGTTCTCGTTGCGTTGGCGGTTGTCTCGGGTCGGGTATGCTCCGCCTTCGTTTTCTACCGCGTTGTCTCGGGGTGACAGCGCGATTACACGGTTCGCGTTGACATCGAGACTGGTACGAGTTTCACCGTTACCGGCGGTGTACTCCCGGGTGGAGAGTCGACCATCGACGAATACGCGGGTGCCGCGTTTTACGCGTTCGGCTACGAATTCGGCTTGCCGTTCCCAAGCGGCAACGTTGAACCATTCGGTGTCTTCACGCATCTCGTCGCGTACTTGGTAACGGCGGTTGACGGCGATACTGAAGTTTGCTACCGCAGCGCCGTTCGGTGTGTACCGCAACTCGGCGTCGCGGCCCGCGTTGCCGATGAGAAGTATCTGGTTGAGCGTCATCAGGAATATTTGCCTTCCATACTAGTTGCTACGTACGTCGTGATATCTTCGACGTCTCATCAGCAACAGGTTATGGCAAGGTGTTCATTTCCTTACAATCAAATGGCGAATAATTTCGCGGTCGGCATTGCAGGCCTGCTCCAACTGAGGAGAACTGGCGGGATCGAGCTTAAGCTGTGCTTCGATGTAGTAGCCTTCGGTATTGTTTTCCACCGGGTAAGCCAAGTTTCGCTTCCCCCAAGGATTCACTTCGCCGACCTCTCCGCCAAGAGACCCCACAAGCGCGCGAATTTTTTCGGCTGAAGAATCGCCTTCCTTTTCGCCGGCTCCGCCGCCTAGTATCCACACGATTTCGTAGTCTCTCAATTGCAACCCACTTGGTGTCTCATGAACGCGCCATCATCCGTGCAAATGGCACGGATTCGATGAATCCCGATTATATATTCGGGGCGTATTCAAACTGAACTCAACGCCGTTTGCAGCGCACTTCGGCACTAGGAATCGATACCGGGGACCGGGAACGAACTGGCGAATTTCTTCACCCGTTGGGAGAGGTCGCGTTGCCCCGAAGAGTCTTCTTCTACACGCAACGATTCGACGATGAACTCGGCCACCGTCTCCATGTCTCCAGTGTCCATACCGCGAGAAGTGATTGAGGGCACGCCGATGCGCACGCCGCTGGTGACGCGCGGCGGATTGGGGTCGAACGGGACCATGTTTTTATTGGCGACAATGCCGACGCTGCGCATTTTGACCTCGGCTGCGGCTCCGGTGACATTCACACCGCGCATGTCGACGAGCATGAGGTGATTATCGGTACCACCTGAGACGATTCGCATTCCGCGGTTCGAGAGCGCATCCGCCAGTGCGGCGGCGTTGCTGACGATGCTGTTGGCATAGGTTTTGAAATCGTCCGACAGCGCTTCTTTGTAGGCAACTGCTTTGGCTGCGATTGTGTGACCCATGGGTCCGCCCTGCATTCGTGGGAATACCGCCGAATCGTATTTCCGCGCCCAGGTTTTGGTTGTCAGTGCCATTGCGCCGCGGGGTCCGCGCAGCGTTTTATGGGTTGTGCTGGTAACGATGTCTGCATGTGGGACGGGTGAAGGGTGGGCTCCCGCGGCGACGAGACCGGCGATGTGCGCCATGTCGGCGAGGTGCAATGCGCCGACGTCCTCTGCGATGTTGCCGAACCTCTCGAACTCGATGGTTCGGGAGTAGGCGGAGTAGCCGGAAACGATGATCTTGGGTTTCAGTTCGTTAGCGATGCGCTCGACGGCGTCGTAGTCGACCATCTCCGATTCTTCGTCGAGGCCGTAGTGGACGAAGTCATAGATGCGGCCGGAGAAGTTTACGGGTGAGCCGTGCGTGAGATGTCCGCCGTGATCTAGAGACATGCCCATGACTCGGTCGCCGGGCTCGAGGGCGGCGAAGTATGCCGCCATGTTGGCTTGCGATCCGCTGTGGGGCTGGACGTTTGCGTGCTCTGCACCTTCGAATAGTTGCTTGGCGCGTTCGATGGCGAGAGATTCCGCGGCGTCGACGTTTTCGGTGCCGGCGTAGTAGCGTCGTCCGGGGTAGCCTTCGGCGTATTTGTTGGTCAAGACCGATCCTGTGGCCTCGAGAACTGCTTTGCTGGTGTAGTTCTCGGATGCGATGAGGACGATTTCCTCGCGCAGACGGCGTTCTTCGGCGGCGATGATCTCGGCGATTCGTGGGTCTTTCGATTGCAGGTTCAATTGTTGGCTCGCAGGGTGTCACACATTCACTAAGTCGAGTCTATTCGTGCGGCGCGCGGAGGACGTGCGCAGATATCATGAATCCGATGTGTGTCCGTTGGATACGCATTCCGAATAGAAGAACGGGAAGGTCCTGTGGCGCAATTGGAGCAGTTCGACGAGATACCGGAGCGCGCGATGGTGGTTTGCGCGCATCCTGACGACGCTGAGATTGGCGCTGGCGGCACGACGTCATTGTGGGCGGCGAATGGTTGCGAGATTTCGTACGTTGTTTGCACCACCGGCAGCAGCGGCAGCAACGATGAGGGGATGACTTCGGATCGGATCGTTGACATTCGTCGGCGGGAACAAGAGGAGGCGGCGGCGGTGATCGGGGTGTCGAATCTGGTGATGTTGCCGTATCCAGATGGGATGTTGGAGGCCAATCGCGAATTTTTGGGTGACATCGTCAAGGCGATTCGAACTCATCGTCCAGATGTGATTTTCACTCACGATCCTTTCCGTTTCGACGGGTTCAACCACCGGGACCACCGAAACACTGGTATCACGGTTCAAGACGCGGTCTATCCCTATGCAAGGGATCATCTGCACTTTCCCGAGCAACTTAAAGACGGCCTCGAACCGTACATTGTGAGCGACGTTTGCTTCTGGCACGCGGACAAGCCGAACGTGGTCGTTGACATCACGACGTCGATCGACAATCGCATTGACGCTTTGAGTAAACATGCCAGTCAGGTTCCAGGTCTGACACGGCAGTCAGGTTCCGATCGTGGGATCCGGGATCGCGCTCGGTCGGTTGCGGAAGGTATGCCGTTTGAGTATGGCGAAGCGTTCCGGAGGATTTCGGCTCGGAGACGACGGCGGTAGGTTCAAGCGATGCCGATGCCGCGGAGTAGGCGGAGGAAAAGTTCGGGTATTGGCTTGAGGAGTTCGAAAAGGAACCAAGCGATCAGCGCCGAGATTACTCCTATAACAGCGCCTCCAATGACGTCGGTTGGGTAGAACGTTCCGACGTATACCCGGATCACGGAATAGATGGCGGCTCCGGCCATGAGCGTCCATCCGATGCGACGATCTACCAACCAGACCCCCGTTGCGATGGCAAATACGACCGCCATCGGGTTGGCCGGGAATGATGGGTCGGTCGATCGATAGAAGATCAGTTGTAGGGAGTCGCCGAGTTCATCGAATGGTCTTTGGCGGTCGTATGCAGAGTCGATGATGTCGACGATGAGGTTGCTGATGCCGATGGCGGTCGCGGCTAAGAGGGTGCCGCGTTGATAGCGTCGGCGTTCGGTCAGATTTCGGCCGACGAACCAGATGGCGAATATGACCGTGGAGAATGCCAGAGGCATCAGGTAGTCGGAGGCGACGATTCTGGCGATGTGGTCGAACGTCGGCGAGGTGCCGACGAAGCCGTTGATCCACAGCATCAACTCTGTGTCGAAGGAGTTAATTTCGCCACATCCTTGCGATCAGTGACGGGATGCTCCAGCTGTGGGTGGTGAGCAGGTGCTCGTTGGCGTCTGCTTTAACGGTGCGAATTAGGTTGCGCGACGATGATGCGAAGGTCGAGATTGCATCGGTTTGTCTCAGGCCGTCGAGGCCGTCGGTCTGGCCTTCCCCTGACCCCTTCCTGAAGGAGGGGGAATTGGATATGCGAACGTTTAGGGCGCCGACGATGGCGGCGAATGTGGTAGCTAGTACAGCGGAGAGCATGAAGACTATTGCGTAGGCGGTGCCGGCCATGCCGCCGTGGATGTCGTTGACGTTTCGGGCGGCTGATATTTCGTTGATTGTGGCGGTGCCCCACTCACGACCGGCGGAGGTGCCGTCGGCAACGGATCCGGCGGCCCATGGGCCTTCAACCCAGAGCGGAGAAAGGATGTAGGTTGTGATACCGACTGAAACGAGTAGGATACCGAATGCGCGGGTTAAGTTCCTGTGCGGAAGCACCCAGAGACCTCTGATGCCGCTGATTGAGACGGCGATTTGGAGTGCGCCGAGGCTGACGAGGAACGCGAGGATGAGATAGTCGCGCACCATTAGTGATGCGGCGGATTCGATCTGGTCGCTCATTAGGGCTTCAACCCCGCGTCCCTAGATTCCGGCTTTCGCCGGAATGACGGGCTTTCGGCGGAATGACAGAAGCGAGCGGGTTTTATCCGCCGCCGGGAGTGACCCCCGTGCACCAGTCCATGTAGTCGGGGTTGTTTCCGGTTACACATTCGAAGTAAATGTCTTGCAATTGTTGGGTTAATGGTCCGGTGCTGCCGTCGCCGATGTCTCGGTTGTCGATTCTGCCGACAGGAGTTAGATGAGCGGCGGTTCCAGTTAAGAAGACCTCGTCGGCGAGGTACAGCTCGCTTCGGTTGATACGACGTTGGACAACGTCGATTCCGAGTTCTTTTTTGGCCAGCGTCATGACCGAGTCGCGGGTGATGCCGAGGAGTGCGTTGGCGGTTTCGAAGGGAGTGTGGATCTCCCCATTGTTGATCATGAAGAGGTTTTCGCCGCTACCTTCGGAGACCGAGCCGTCGTGGTTGAGAAGGATGGCTTCGTCGAAACCAGCCATTACGGCTTCGGTTTTGGCAAGGATGGAGGTCGTGTAGAGGCCGGTGATCTTGACGCCGGTGGGCATCATGGAGTCGTCCGGGCGTCGCCATGACGAGGTCTGGCATTTGATGGCTCCTTCGGCTTCGATGTAGGCGCCGAATGGGAGGATCATCAGGGTGAAGTCGCTGGCTAAAGTGTGCAGTTTTAGGTTCGCGACCGCTTCTTCGGATTTGTAGGCGAGGGGTCGGATGTAGACGTCTTCAGCGAAGCCGTTTCGCTCAAGCAGGTCAACGGTGATTTGGCAAAGATCATCGACGGAATATGGGATATCCATACGGAGGATTTTGCAACCGCGAACCAGACGTTCGTAGTGCTCGCGGAGGCGGAAGATGTAGACCTTGCCGTGTTCCTCGTTCCAGTTCCCGCGGACACCTTCGAAGGCGGCGGTTCCGTAATGGAGGGCGTGGGTGTCGACACGTACATTGGCTTCCTCCAGTGGGACTTGTTGTCCTTTGAAGAAGGCCCATGTTGTCGACGCCATCGCGGTATCTCCTGTGGAATTCAGCAGCGGTGTGCCCGTTGCCCGATGCAATTATATTAGGGCGCGTTGAATTGAACGAGTAGTGCCCTCTTTGTCCATGAGGACATTTCCTCTTCATGTATGGGTTGAAGGTTATGTGTGTCGAGCGGGCTTCAGGTATTGAAGTTCTGCTCGGGTTAACATCGCCGCGCTGTGCGAGATATTGAACTGCTAGCTTCCCTCGTCCGGTCACTGCCCACGTTGCCAGACCGTGGACCCGGGTTACGGCCTGGAGTTTGAGCTCGGCCGCTTCCCATCGGGTAGTTTTGCACATCCTCGTGCCGTAGCCGCGACCCGTTGGCGACAAGGGTCCGACGTCTGCCGAATTCACGACCGCTTACCCGGCCCTTGGCGCGACATTGATTGAATGTCTTGCTGGCTCGTGTTGCCGAGGGTGCATTAGCCCTCGGCGACCGGGACTTGTTACATCGATCGCTTCGAACGGAACCGCTGAACGTTGCAACCGGCTCTAACTCGGTTGAGGGGCGTCGCCAGAGATGGCTTCCACGAACACGCGAATCCGGGTTACCCTCGCAGGACCCCGTGTACTCGCTGTTTATGTGTTGCGCTTTCACGATCTAACGCTTACTCCCTGCCGTCCAACGGCTAGATTGGTGTCCGCACTCGTCAGCACGGCGATGTTTGTTGTTAACAGTTTTAATATTACTACGTTTGTGGTGTTTGTCAAGTGAGTGGGTGGGATTTTTTGGATTTGAGGGCGTTGGAGGCTGGTGTGTAATCTACATGGATTGAGGGTATGGATGTGTTGGTTAGGTGGTCTGGGTGTCCCCGCGAAGGGGCGTCTTCATTTTGCTGGGGGTGGTCGCGGCGCTGGGCATCCCTTGCGCTTCGCGAGCGGTAGGGGTGGATTCTCGCCATGCAGAATTATGAAGTGACGTGTGTCTGCTAGTCTGGGCGAGGGTGCCTAGACATCCGATAGAAATACTTAACTGATGCCAATCAACGAAACTCAACTGAACGGGCGTATTGCTACGTTGTTGGACCGCATGAATGTGCGATGGGATGTTCATGCCGAGATGAAGGGGGCGTTTGTGAGTGGGCAGGGTCAGCCGGATATTTTGGTGTTGCCGAAGGGTGGTCGGCCGGTGGTGATCGAGAATGAGTATCTGCCAGCTCGGACGTTGGAGGATGAGGCGATTGCGAGGTTGGGAGAGAAGCTGGATGAGGATGTGACTGGTGTGGATGGGGAGGTGAACGCGGTGGTTGCGTTGAAGTCTCCGAGGGAACTGCGTCAGGTGCGGGGTTTCGACCGGTTGGATGAGGAGTTGCGGAGCAAGACGCGGTTCGAGTATTGCGTGTACAACGGTTCGGGTCCGAGTAGTTTTTCACGATTTCCGGAGAGCGGTTTCGTGTCTGGGAACATCCGTGACCTTGCAGGTTTCATCACGTATGCATCGACTCCTGAGGATGTGGTGCAGCGAAGTGTGGAGATTCTGGAGCGCGCCATATCATCGGCGGCGGCGATCATCCGGGAGTCGACGGGCGCGCATCCGAACCTGAAACAAGATTTCGCGGATCTGTTGAAGCAGGAGTACAGCGAGCAGACGGAGCGTATGGCGGCGACGATCATGATCAATGCTTTGCTGTTCCACATGAACTTGATCGGACATCCGAATCTGAAGCAATTAGACGAACTGCGGCCCGATGGGAAATTGCTTCAAGGCTTGGTTGTTCAAGAGTGGCGCGAGATTCTCAAAATCAACTACTGGTCGATCTTCAACATCGCAATCGAGTTGTTGAAGATCATCTCTCCGAACAGATTAGCGTCGCGAGCGTTGGACAGGATGGCACGTGCGGCTGAACGGATTAATAGTCTGGGCGCTGCGGATTCGAGCGACTTGATCGGCACGGTGTTTCAGCGGCTGATTGCGGACCGGAAGTTTCTGGCGACGTTCTACACGCGTCCAGAGTCGGCGACGCTATTGGCGCACCTTGCGATGCCGGACGATGGTGCGTGGGACGATCCGGAGCGAGTGAAGGATTTCAAGATTGCGGACTACGCGTGCGGGACGGGGACGTTGATCCATGCGGCGTATCGTCGGTTGAACCAGCTTCATTTGTTCTCCGGCGGTGACCCGTCGAAGTTGCATTCGCACATGATGGGAGAATCGTTGACAGCGCTGGACGTGTTGCCGTCGGCGGTGCATCTGACCGCTTCGGTGCTGTCGTCGTCGCATCCAACGGAGCGTTATCAAAGCACCCGCACGATCGTGACGCAGTATGGCAAGACGGAAAACGGCGGGGTGTCGATTGGCTCGCTGGATCTGTTGGCGAGCAATGGGGAGGTTAGGCCGCTGATTTCGCTGCACAGCGGGACGGCGGTGACGGGGACGGGCTCGGCACAGGCGGCGGATGCGGTGGATATGCCGCAGTTCAGTCAAGACTTGGTGATTATGAATCCGCCGTTTACGCGTGCGGGATCGGATTGGGAGGGAGCCAACAGAACTTCGGACTACATCAAGCAGTTCCGCGGACTCGACAATGACTTGGAAACGCAACGCAAGATGTCAGCGTTGGAGAAGAAGTACGGCGCTGGCACCTGTGCACACGGATATGCTGGCATCGCGTCTTGGTTCGTAGCGCTCGCTGATCGGATGGTGAAACCTGGCGGCGCGATTGCGTTGGTTCTGCCGATGACTGCGTTGCAGGGATCGAGTTGGCAGAGAGTTCGCGAATTGATTGCAAAGAAGTACCGCGACGTGGTCGTGATTACCACTGCGACGGCTCAATCCCAAGATCAATCGTTCTCAGCGGATACCGGGATTGCAGAGACTTTGATCGTCTGTCGTCAATCACCTAACGGAGGGGATGGGCGCGGGCTATTCGTGTCTTTGGACCAGCGTCCAAACAACGAGATGGAGTCGCTTGAGCTTGTTAAAGCGATCTCTATCCTCGCTGCTGATCCGAATATCAGACAGTTCGAAAGCGGACCAATCGGTGGCAACTCATTGGTAGTCGGCGACGCACAACTTGGCGAAGTTATCAACGCACCATTGAGTGCGGACACTCCTTGGTCAGCGGCCGGGGTCTCGGATTTTTCCGTTATACAGACGGCTCATCAGTTGACGCAGGGTCATCTATGGTTGCCGCAAATGAGTAAGCGGGACAGATTACCCATTGCGATATCGACGTTAGAACAAATCAGCCGTGTAGGGCTGCATGACATGAATGTCGCTGGTCGATCAGCGCAGGCGGCATTTGACCGCATCGCCATGCGCCGTGGCGTCCCGACCTATCCGATGTTGTGGAGCCACGACGCTAAAAGAGAAACGCGATTGATCGTTCGGCCGGACAGCGAGGGCAGGGTCAAACCCAACATGCACACGCGTGCTGCTGAGATTTGGGAGACAAGAAGTCACGCCCATCACAGTCGCGATTTTCGCTTCAATTCCCAACCCCTCTCCGTTGCTTTTACCGAAAACCAAGCGATAGGCGGCAGGTCATGGCCCAGCGTGAAATTTGACACGCGCGATCGCGAGATTGCATACACGCTTTGGTGCAACTCGACGTTGGGATTATTGCTCTATTGGTGGCATTCGAGTCGTCAACAAGCTGGTCGTGGGAGTATGCCGATAACGTCGATTCGGACGATGCCGACTTTGGATGTGACGGCGTTGTCGGATGCTCAGTTGAAGGTGGCGGGGTCGATCTTCGACGATATGCGGGATCGAGAGTTCCTGCCGGCGAATGAGGCTTGGCGGGATGAGAGTCGGAAGGAGCTGGATCGTCGGGTGCTCGTGGATTTGCTGGGTTTGCCGGAGGATAAAGTGATGGGGGCGTTGGGGTTGTTGCGGCGGAAGTGGTGTTCGGAGCCTAGTGTGCATGGGGGGAAGAAGGTTTGAACTAGGATGGGAAGGATTTTGGTAATCAACGAGGATCCAGATGTACGCTTTTATTGATGAATCAGGTAACACTGGCGCTAATCTCTTCGATCCCGCTCAGCCTTACTTCTTGACGGTGGCGATGACGTGTCCCGTGGATTTCGATGTTGAATTCGGCGACGAAGTGCGAGGCATCGCCCGTGAATCCGGTTTCGACTATCTTCATGCAAGCGAAATCGGCGCTGACGCTGTTGACTTGATAGCGCCAAGTGTCTTGGAGCTGATCGAACGTTCGCAGGTGCGATTTCATCCCGTGCTTGTGGCCAAACCAGACAGTGCGTTGTTCCAGTTTTTCTACGCGCTTTTCGACCCCGGCGAAAATCCAGCAGCTTCTACTCTCGCATATTCGGTCCGTGTACTCAGATTCGCGTTGGTGCTACAGCTTGCGTCCATTATGGAATTGGACGACGTCCAGCTATATTGGGAAGCGATTACCTCAGTTAGATCACCTGAATCCGAATTAAAGATCGTTCAAACCATTGATAAGGTGTTGCAACGGGCCACAAATCTCACGGACGTACGCGCCAAACAACTGATTGTGGAAACTTTGACTTGGGCTCGCAACAACATCGGTGAGTTTTCGTTCTGGTCTCAAAAGAAAAAAGACCACTACAGGTTTTTGCCCAATCTATACGGATTGTTGCCGTTATTCGAAGGAATTTCACATGATGCTAAAGATTGGGAAAGTCCAGTACGTAAGATCATCCACGATCAACAGGAGCAGTTTGGTCCCAACCTGCATGATTGGCACTTGGTTTTTAGAGGTGTAGCGCCAGGAACCGCGAGCATGTTCGGTGACACGCCGGTCGAGTTCCCCGATATTTCTAAAAGCAAATTCGAACTAATCGACTCTCGAGAAAGCCCAGGGTTACAAATCGTTGACATTGTGCTGTGGATTTTTTCAAGGCAGATGTCAGACAAGAGCCTCGGGACACACTCGCGTAAGCTATTTGAAGCGACATGTTCATCCCAAAATATCCAACACGTTTCACTCGCATGGATTGAATTTGAAGTCGAGTTCGCTAACCGTTTGTCAGACAATCACCCATTGACACCTGAGCAGATGCGTCAAGGGATTCAAGTTACCGAACAATTAGAGGCATCGCGTCAACAGAGAATTCGAGAGCATTCATGAGTTTCCGGGTGCGGAATCGGAAGACCAACGGGATGTCGAATCGACAGGATGAGAATTCAAGTTAAGAGAAGCGGCGAGTCCGTGGATGGTTGGAATGATGTTTGGCGATGTCGTCTCGGCACTACGAGGAATTCGAGGATTTGGATGGGTGTTGCGGTGGCGGTTCCGTCTGGCGGCGGTCCTCCCCCTGCCCCTTTCTGAAGGGAGACCGTTGCAAAACAACCCTCCCACTTGATGATCCAAGGGGAATTGGAGGGGGTTTAGACTTGGCGTTTCACTTTGCAACCTCATTCCCAGCCCCTCTGGATTCCGGTTTCCGCCGGAATGACGTACTTTTGCAAAGGCCTCCCTGGAGGAGGGGGTGAGATGAGAAACGGCGCATTTGTGTATGCGGATAGTGGGCTAACCCTCCACTTGTTCCCGTAGTTTGGGGCTGAGTGCATCTGTGTCTATGCGGTCTTGTTCGATGGCGTCGGCGATGAGGTTCTTTACGGAACGTCTGGTAAGTCGTCGGTAACGGTTGTCTTCAATAGCCGCATGAATGCTACGAGCGAGGGTTCCGAGGCGTAGATAGTCAAGTTGAGTCACATCGACGTGCAACTCGGACAACTCAGTGACAGGAGTTCGTCCCGGTGTATCGTTCAGTGCTAGTCCATCGTCCGTCAACTCATCATCGTCTAACCAGACGAACTCGAGTTTGTCCAAAAAATCGCGACCTGCGGCGATGGCTAGTGCCAAATCGTCAAGTTCGCCGTGCGCGTCGGTTGGACATCGCCAGAAGGATAACGAGTTTCTCTGGGTTCTAAGGTCGGCGGTTACGCCGTCGGCAGGAATCTCGCCATCTGCCAATCCTTCGCCCCCGCTCCATTTTGCGCGTGTGACCTTCCGAACCAGATACATGTATCAACTGGTTAGGTCATCAGCAACATCGAGAATGTACTGCCGGATCCATGGCTCAGGTTCAGAGTGAGAGCGGAGAACATCGACTACTTCGACATCTGCCCAGAGTTCGGCCGCTTGCACCGCGGCATCTCTGATTTCGACATTGTCGATGGCCAAGGATTCGCGAAGGACTCCAACTCGCCATGGGACATCTCCGAGATCATCGATACGTCCCATGCATCGGAGCACCGATGCGGCAAAACTCGGTTGAGAAGCGTCGGTGGATAAACTCTTCAGCCAAGCTAGCAGTCGTTGGCTGCCTCCTGATCGATACGCATCCACGATGATCGTCTCCGCGGGATGCTCCATACCATCTTCGATAGGTTCGGATTCGAAGCTCGTCCACAAAGCAGTTGCAAGACTTTCGCGGTCGGCGTCGAGATCGTGACCAACTGTTGCGCCGTTGGTTAGAGACGCGGTGTCCGGCTGTGTCGTTGTCGTCATTGCGTTTTTGAGCTCATGCTGAGTCTGTTTCTTCCCTGATTTTACCCGCGCGCGTCAAAGGGAGGGAATGGTTGTTGGCGGCGGGGAGATTCTTCACTGCGCTACGCTCCGTTCAGAATGACAGGGTTGGCGGAGGGGCTCTACGTTCAGAATGACAGGGTGGCGGAGGGGAGTTGCGTTTGGGATGGCGTTGGGGTTGTGGCGCGTGCATCCGCTGCGCTCCGCGTCCCCTTCGCTGCGCGAAGGGGAGCTGTGCACAACCTCACTTACGACGGGTTCACGGTCAGATCACGTGCGCCTCCCCCTGCCCTGCCCCTCTGGATGGACGTTCCGTCCGCTGAAGCGCCGGCTTTCGCCGGAATGACGAGGGGGCGCCAGGAATGATGTGGGGGAACCAAGAATGACGGGGCTAGTGCTCGCTGATCGTGTTGTTGGCGATGTAGTTGAAGTTGATGTCTTCGCCTAGGCCGGGGGTGGTGGGCATGTGGATTAGGCCGTCTTTGCCCATGGGGTCGATGATGGTGTTTAGGTATTCGGGTGGTTGGTCGTAGTCGACGAAGGGGTGGAGGAGGCCGCGTTCGTACCAGCGTCCGTTGAAGAAGGCTCCGAGGACGGCTAGGTTGCCGGGGCCGCCGCCGTGGATTTCGCAGTCCATGTTGAGGGATTCGGCGAGGTGGCAGATCTTCATTGAGGGGCCGATGCCTCCGACGTCCATGACGCCGGTGCGGAGGATGTCGGCGGCGCCGTGGATGGCCCATTCGGCTCGGGAGTGGAACTTGCCTTCGACGAATTCGGGTCCGAGGATGGGGATGTCGAGGTTTTCGGCGAGCCAGACGTACGAGGACATGGAGTGCTCGTCCATCATCTCTTCGTACCAGTAGTAGTTGAGGTCTTGGATACCCTTGCCGAGTTCGAAGGCTTCGGTTCGGGAGTACCAGTGGTTGGCGTCGAGCATGAGGGGGACGTCGGGTCCGACGGCTTCGCGGACGGCGGCGCAGGCGGCGATGTCCATCTTGACGGAGGGCGCCCATGAGACGGGTGGCATCCAGGTGTGGAGCTTGATGGCGGAGTAGCCGCGGTTGATGAGCCACTCGGCGAAGCGTCCGTAGTCTTCGGGCGTGGCGAGTCCGTTCTCGATCTCGTCGCCGCACATTGTGGAGCTGTATGCGGGGACTTTGTCGCGCATTCCGCCGAGGATCTTCCAGACGGGCATGTCGATCTTGCGTCCGAACCAATCCCAGAGAGCGAGTTCGGCGAGACCGAGGGAGCGGTCGTTGAATGATCCGCCGGAGCCGCGCTGCCAACGGGCCATGGCCTGCCAGAGCCGCTCGCGGTCGGTGGCGTCTTGTCCCATGAGGACTTTTTTGATGAAGTTGTCCATCATGACCGGCCGGAGGGCGTCGGGGGAGCCGAAGGTGTAGCCGCTGGTGCCGTCTTCGGTGGTGATGGTGAGGAGCGCGGTGGTGGCGTCGTGGGGGTCGCCGGGATGGGTGTGACCGTCGGTGTCTTGGACGGTGTTGGAGGTGTATTTGAAGGTTGTGACTTTGATGTCGGTGATGATCATGGTTGTTTCCTTGGGCCCTCACCCTGCGACCCCCTCTTAATCTCCCCCTAATAGGGGGAGGGAACTAATCGCGGGAGAGGGGATGTGTTGTTGGCGCTTTAGTGATGTTAGATGTTACTGGCTGGCGTGAGAGACTGAACGGGTAGAACTCCGAAACGTCATGCGGACGTATCGTTGAGTACGCTCATTAACTTGACGAGTTGTGTACGATGAATTTACATCGATCAAAAGGAAGGTTGCAGTAGTGGTCACAGAAGAACCACCGGCCTACGCGGCTCGTAGACCGTCGGACACGGAGCTAGATGAATTCACTGAACTCGTCGATCGGATTAAAAAGCTCAAGGATCGGATCGACAGTGTTCGTAATCGATTGGCGCACGGAGTGACTTTAACCGCCGCCGAACGATCTCAATCGCTTGATGATCGAATTGAGCTTCAACGCTTGCTTGTCCAAGCGGAATATTTCATGGCAAAATTCGGCTAGATTAGTTCAAGATCATCATGGACTTTCAAGATCTGCTGGAAGACGCGCTGCCCTTGATTGTGGCATTGTTGACGATCTTGACGGCAGGTGGCGGCATCGGATTGTGGATCGGGACATTGTCATCGCGCCAGAAACAGACTCAAACGAGACTCGAGCATTTAGAGCATGAGTTCGACGAACTCTTTACGCTCCTAGATACTGGCGACAGTACGCGGGTTGAGGAGATACAAGAATTCCTGCGGACAGTTAGGCGGAGGCAGTGAATCGGTATCGGCAGGCATGTGCGACAACCTGAATCACGAGTTGGGTTCTGCAATCCGGGTTGCCGCGACAAGTCCAAGGTGGCGAAGGGGACTCAGTCAGAGGATTTGTTGGAGCGATTGTTGGGGGGTGATGGCGGGTATTGGGGATTGTTGGTAGTCTCTGATGTTCCTCGTGACGATGTACTGGGCATTGCATGATTGCGCGGCGGCTACTTGCATGGCGTCTTCGAAGTCGGTCATGGGGAGTTGGGTGGCGAATCGGATTGATGCGGTGTCGGTTTGGGCGACTTGCACGAATTCGGTTAACTCCCGAATGAAGTTGCGGGTTGTGGCGTCGCCGTGTGTTGGCTTGACGAGGTAGTAGAGATTCGAGATCGAATGCCAGGCGATGGATGCGGGTTCGAAGCCTCGTTCAATACGGTCAAGGACCTCGAATGCGGGATCAGAGTGAGGTTGGCGGTCGAGTGCGATGTCGATCAAGACATCGGTGTCGAGAAGAATCATTCGAGATACTTCTTGGCGAGGGCGTCGTAGCGCGGGTCATCTCGATCCGCCGGTTGGAACTTGCCCCTCCACCGCGCAGCAAACGACTGCGATCGCTCGATAGTGGCATCCCGCAAGGAATCTTCGATAAGCGACGACAAGGAGACGCCACGAGAACGTGCATAGCGTTTTGCAATGGGGATGAGTTCCTCATCCATGGTGATCGTGAGTTTGCGTTTCATGATTCAGGATTTTTTGAACACGCACACGTATACGTATTTGTTGTATAAGTATACGTGGCTGGTTGTATTTGTGCGTAACTCCCCCTTTGTCCCCCGTATCGGGGTACGGGGCAGGCCCCGGACATTTCCCCCGCGAGCGGGGGCAACCCTGCCGCCTCTCCGCACTGGGTTCCCGCGTCCGGGTGCTGTGCACAACCTCACTTACGACGGATTCACGGTCAGATCACGTGCGCATCCCCGTTGCCCTTTCCCTCTGGATTCCGGCTTTCGCCGGAATGACGGTGGTTATGCACAGCACCCGTCCGCGGGAATGACGTTGTTTGGCGGAGGAAAACCTAGTTTTCGAGTTCTTTGGTGGCCGATTCTTTGAGTTCGTAGAGGCGGTTTAGGGCTTCTATGGGGGTTAGGTTGTCGGTGTCGATTTGGGTGATTGAGTGGAGGAATTCGGTGTTGTTTGGAGTGTTGAAGAGGTCTAGTTGGAGATGGTCGGTAGGTGTGTCAACTGGGGCTGTGTTGTTGGTGTGGGCTTCAAGTTGGGTTAGGAGTTCTCGGGCGCGTTCTACTACGGGTGCGGGCATTCCGGCTAGTTGGGCTACGTGGATGCCGTAGGAGCGGTCGGCTCCGCCCTGCACTATTCGGTAGAGGAATTGGATGGAGTCGCCTTCTTCGGCGACGGCTACTCGGAGGTTTTTGGCGCGTGGGAGGGTGTCGCCGAGTTCGGTCATCTCGTGGTAGTGGGTGGCGAATAGGGTTTTGCAGCCGAGTGCGGGGCTGTTGTGGATGAATTCGGCTACGGATCGGGCGATGGCGAGTCCGTCGTAGGTGGAGGTGCCGCGTCCGATTTCGTCGAGGATGGCTAGTGAGCGTGAGGTTGCTTGGTTGAGGATTCCAGCGGTTTCGACCATTTCGACCATGAAGGTTGAGCGTCCGCCGGCGATGTCGTCGGAGACGCCGATGCGGGTGAAGATGCGGTCGACGATGCCGACGCGGGCAAACTTTGCTGGGACGAAGCTGCCGATCTGGGCGAGGATGACGAGGATTGCGGCCTGACGGATGTATGTGGACTTGCCGGACATGTTTGGTCCGGTGATGATTAGAAGTTGGTTTTCGGAGTTTGAAGCGTCGATGTCGTTGGGTACGAAGCGGCCGGAGCCGAGGACGTCTTCGACGACGGGGTGTCGCCCGTCGTCGATTTTGAGGAGGTCGCCGTTGTCAAGAAACGGCATTGTCCAGTCGTTTTCGGCTGCGATACGGGCGAGTGCGAGGCAGACGTCGATGTTGGCGATCGCGGCGGATGTTCGCATGATGGCGGCGGCGTGTTCGGCGACTTGCTGGCAGACGCGGCGGTAGATGGATTGTTCGAGATCGCTGATCTGGTCGCCGGCTCGGAGAACTTGGTTTTCGAGGTCTTTGAGTTCGGGGGTGATGAATCGTTCGGCGTTGACGAGGGTTTGGCGGCGTTGGAATTCGGGTGGGACTTTTTCGAGGTGGGAGCGGGAGACTTCGATGTAGTAGCCGAAGACTCGGTTGTGCCCTACTTTTAGGTTTGGAATGCCGGAGGTTTCGCGAGCTTTTGCTTCGATGGATGCGATGCCGGCGCGGGCGCGTGAGGCGGTTGATCGGAGTTTGTCGAGGTCGTGGTCGAAGTCGGGTTTGATCATGCCGCCGTCGGAGACTCGGAACGGCGGGTCTTCGACGATGGCGCGGTCGATGAGTTCACGGACTTCGTCGTGAGAGGCGACACCTTCGAAGAGGGGCGAGATGGATTTCGCTTCTGACTGGTTGGTGGTGAGTTCGCGGAGAGTAGGAGCTTTGTCTAGTCCACGGAAGAGCGCGCGGAGTTCACGGGGTTCGGATTGGCCTAGGGTTAGGCGGTTTACGAGTCGGGCGAGGTCGGGCGTGTTGGTTAGGGTCTGGTCGAGGGAGGAGCGAAGGGTTGCACTGTGGACGAGGGTGTTGACGGCGAGTTGGCGGGTGTTGAGTTCGTCGAGGTCGGTTAGCGGTGCCGAGAGCCAGTCGCGAAGGAGGCGCGCGCCCATGGGGGTGCGCGTGGTGTCGAGGGTAGATAAGAGGGTTGGTCCGCCGTCGATGGTTGGGGTTAGGATTTCGAGGTCGCGGAGGGCGGCCGCGGGGATGTACATGTAGCGGTCCGGCCGATGGCGCCGGAGGGTGGTGATGAAGGGTAGACGCCCGATTTGGGTCTGGGCGAGAAAATCGATGGCAGATGCGGCGGCGATCGTGGCTAGCGGATGGCCGTTGAGTTCGAAGGGTTCGAGGTTGTCGGTGCCGAAGTGTTTTTTCAGGCTGTCGGCGGCGAGTTCGGGGTCGAGGATTGACTCGTCGAGAGATCGGATGACGGTGTCACCAAGTGAGGGGAAATCCTGCCGCCTCTCCTCCCTGGGTTCCCGCGTCCGCGGGAATGACGGTGGGGTGGTGATGTCGTCGAGGAGTGTTTTGCTGTCGGTATCGACGAGAATTTCGGCGGGTTGTAGGCGTTCGAGATGGTCGATGACGTTGGCGGCGGGGATTTCCATGGCGGCGAATTCACCGGTGGATGCTTCGAGCCAAGACAGTCCGGCGCGGTGCCCTTCGACGACACATGCTGCTAGGTAGTTGTGTTTGGACTGTTCGAGTAGGGATTGGTCGAGGACGGTGCCGGGGGTCACGATTCGGACCACTGCCCTATCGACGATGCCATCGGCGTTGGGTTCGGTGGTGGTTTGTTCGGCGATTGCGATCTTTAGGCCGGACGCGACGAGTCGGCCGATGTGGGTGTCGAGGGAGTGGTAAGGGATGCCGGCGAGGGGTGATTTCTGTCCACCGCCGATGTCGCGTGCAGTGAGTGCGACATCGAGGAGCTTGGAGAGAGTGTGGGCGTCTTCGTCGAAGCACTCGTAAAAATCACCCATTCGAAAGAGGAGAAGCGAGTCGGCGTGTTTGGCCTTGAATTTGAGGTACTGGCGACGACCAGGTGAGATTCTGCGGCGAGATGCGCTTCGGGTTTTGGCGCGCGTTGAATTCGTGGGGGTCTGACGAGTAGAGGTGGTCATGGGCTCTGTACGCGATTTTAGATGCGTACTGATCGATGCAAGCCTCCGGTGGCGAGAAAGATATGAAAACGCCCCCCGGTTGGGAAACCGAGGGGCGTTTTGTTTACCGATTTATCGGCTAGGCGGTTATTCCACAGGTTCCAGGTTAAGGAAGATGTGGAGGCCGGTGCGGTGCCAGAATCCTTCGTGGATGTACTGGTTGTCGTCGTGAGGCCATGAGTCCTCTTCCCAGTACGTCGTGTTCATCGGCAACGTGATGATTGTCGATGTGAGTGGGATGTCGGGCAGCTCGGGGAGCCAGATTTCCATCGCCTTCCGGTATGGTTCGAGCACTCCGGGGCTGTCTTCTGGCAATGCGGTCATCTGCTCGACATAGGAATCGAACTCTTCGTTGCACCATCGGTAGAAACCGGGGTACGCGATGAATCCGGTGTCGCCCTCGGTCACGAGTTCGCAGCGGTAGCCCTTGAGTACCGGTTCGGGATCGACCATCGAGCCGTGGCCCCAAATGAATCCATCGGCGTGACCTTGGAAGATCTGGTCGATGAAGTCGGTCGGGGTCGAGAAGCTGGCGTCGAAGCCGTTTCGTCGCAGGTTCTGCGTGACGACCGGAGCGGCCGGGGTTGTTGACGGGTGCTGCGGGAAGGTCACGATGTGGATCTTCACGCGTTCGCCGTCTTTGACCCAGAATCCGTCGCCGTCTCTCGTGTAGCCTTCGCCTTCCATGAGTGCCGCCGATTTGTCGGGGCTGTACTCGCTGGTGTCGTAGGTTTCGAGGAGGTCAGCGACTTCGTCGTGGTACTT
This sequence comes from Dehalococcoidia bacterium, assembly GCA_963664695.1. Taxonomy (GTDB): domain Bacteria; phylum Chloroflexota; class Dehalococcoidia; order Lucifugimonadales; family Lucifugimonadaceae; genus Bin127. Next base: position 2,332,151 of record OY761543.1, on the reverse strand, counting down.
CTGCATGGGCGCGTAGTACGGCCACGGCAGTTGTTGGACGATCTGACCGCCACCGAATCCGAATTCGATGACTTCCTCACGGTTGATGGAGTAGGAGATCGCCCATCGGACGTTCTTGTTGTCGAACGGCGGTCGCTTGGTGTTTAGACCAAGACCGACCGGCCACCAGTCTTCATAGCCGAATGGTGCCTCGCCGTAGTAGTGAGACGTCATGTTCGGGTTCTGAGCGACAACGGCCTTGTAGTTCGGTACGGTGAGCGAGAATGCCATGTCGATCTCGTTGGTGATCAACAGTTGTGCCATCGTGATCTCGTTCATTCCGGGGAGGAAGATCAGACGCTCGACCTGTGGCAGGTCGTGGAATCCGATCTTGGCGCCCCACCAGTCGTCGCGTCGGTCCCATATCTTCTTCTCAACGTCGGTGTGGACAAGTCGATACGGTCCGGTCACCACTGGCCAACCCTTTGCGGGGTCGTAGTGGGTGAATGTCGAAACGTCTTCTTGATCTTCAAAGATGTGCTTCGGGATCCACGGAACGCCGATGTCGGCCCGGAAGATCAGAAGGTCCCACACATATCGGGGCGAGGGGCCTAGAAACTCGATGTAGACGGTCAGATCGTCGATTGCGGAGGCTTCTTTGGTCCACTGGGCGACTGCGCCGTGGCGGTCGGTCTTGTCGTTCGTGTTCGCCATGTTCAACGTGAATGCGACGTCGTGAGCGGTGAACGGTGTTCCATCGCTCCACTCGACACCGTCGCGGATGTTGACCGTGACGCCGCCGTAGTCGTCGTCGTACGTGTAGTCGGTGGCCATCCAAGGTATGAGTTCGCCGGTGAGCATGTTGAAGTAGAACAGTCCTTCGCTGCCGGCCTGGTAGAGACCGCTACGCGAGAGACCACCGGTGTGGGCGTTGAAGTTCTCGATGTCGGTGAAGGCACCGGGGTGCTCACCACCGAGACCGGCCATTATTAATGTCCGGTTTCTGGGGACGTCCTGGTAGCCGAGCGGAACGGGAGTCGGGGTCACCTCGACGGCGACCTCTTTCTCGACGACCTTTTCGACCTCTTTGACGACCTCAACTTCCTTCTCGACCTCGACCTCTTTAATGACCTCTACTTCCTTGACGACCTCGACTTCTTTCTCGACCACGACGGTCTCGCGAACGATCGTCTCAGTTCCGCACGCTAGTGCGAAGGTTAGAGATGAGAGCATCGCGACCAATACGAGCATTGGCACGATGCGTTTGATTTTCGGCATTTGGGTTCCCTCCTTACGTGGATTCATTTGCCTTGGTGTATGAATTCAAATGTGCAAATCACGTTATCACATGTTACCGGTTGCATCGCCGTTCGAAGGCGATGCGTCGCGGATGTTGAAATATGCGGCGATATCCGCATTTGGAACGGTTCCTGCGTCCTGATAAAGGAAACACTTCGAGATTCGGTGTTCGTCGAGGCCGTAGGTGTCGGGAACTTCTTGGGCGCATTCTGAGAGTGCGTCGGGACATCGATTGACGAACGGGCACATGTGCTGCGTTACGTCGGTGCCAGCGAAGGGCGGATCGTTAACGCCTCTCATATCGGCCCAACGGCGACTGGGATCGGGCATTGGGATCGACTGGACGAGAAGTCTAGTGTAGGGGTGTTTCGGATCGTTGATAACGTGCTCAACATCGCCGGCTTCAACGACGTGACCGCGGTACATGATCATGATGTTGTCGGCGACCTGATACGCGGTGGTGAGGTCGTGCGTGATGTAGAGGATTGCGATTCCGAGTTCGTGGTTTAGGGCGCGGAGGGTTTCTAAGATGGTTGCCCGCAGTGAGGCGTCGACCATCGATACAGGTTCGTCGGCGATGATCACTTGTGGTTTAAGGAGGAGGGATCGCGCGACCATAACGCGCTGCCGCTGGCCTCCGCTGAGTTGGTGGGGATAGCGTCCGAGGGTCTCAGATGGCCGCAATCCTACGCCGGAGATCGCTTCTTCGATGAGGTGGCGTGCTTCGTCGCTCGACGAAGCCAATTTGAAGCGTGCGATGGCGACCGTGAAGATGTGGTCGATCTTGTAGAAGGGGTTGTAAACGGAGAACGGGTCTTGGAAAATGGCTTGGACTTGGCGTCGGTACTGGCGTCGCTCGCCTCCGCGCATTCCGGTAACGTCTCTGCCGGAGAAGAGTACCTGCCCGCTGGTCGGACGCTGGAATCCGAGCATGATTCTTCCGAGCGTGGTCTTGCCGCTTCCGCTCTCGCCGGCGACGGCGGTGATCAAGGCGGGCTTTTCGGTCAGGCTGAAGGAAACGTCGTTGACCGCGTAGTTATGCTCGCGTTTCCAAATCGGGCCGGAGGAGAATACCTGTGTGACGTTGCGCAGTTCAAGCAACGGCGAGGCGGCAGTGTTCGCAGTGGGAGACATGTTCGTTTGTGCGATCGTGCTCATGCCACCCTCATCTCGGTGTGTAGATGGCACGAGACAATGTCGATGTCACCGATCAGTTCCGGTGCCTCGACCCCGCAGATGTCCATCGCCTCGGGGCATCGGGGCATGAAGGGACATCCGGGCGGGACTGCGAGCAACGACGGCGGCAATCCGGGAATGCCTTGGAGTCGTTTCTTGCCGTCGGTGTCGGGAAGGCTGGAAATCAACAGGCGCGTGTAGGGGTGCCGCGGGTTTGCGAAGATTTGCTCGACGGTTGCTAGTTCGACGAGTTTTCCGGCGTACATGACACCGATGCGATCGGCGAACTGGGCCATTAGTCCCATGTCGTGGCCAACGAGGATCACTGCCGCACCGATTTCGCTTCGGACGTCTTCCAGGGTCTCCATGACTTGGCGCTGAACTACGACGTCGAGAGCGCTTGTCGGTTCGTCGGCGAGGATCAGGCGCGGGTTGTGGCATATGGCCATGGCGATGGTGACGCGTTGCTTCATTCCGCCGCTGAGTTCGTGGGGGAAGAGGTCTAAAACGTTCGCGTTTAGACCGACCTGCGCCATGAGAGTAGTCAAGCGATCTTGCATGCGGTTGCGCGATTCGTTTACGCCGTGGTCTCGAAGTCCGTCGAGCATCTGATCACGTACGCGTCGGACGGGGTTTAAGGCGTTCATTGCGGCTTGAGGGACCATGGCGATGTCGTTGCCGCGAACGGAGCGCATTTCGGGTTCGGAGAGTTCTACGAGATCGCGGCCGTCGAGCGAGATTGTGCCGCCCGCGATTTCACCGGGGGGTTTTATCATTCGCATGATCGCGAGAGCGGTTGTCGTCTTTCCTGAACCGGATTCTCCAACCAGACCGAGTTTCTCACCTTCGGCGATGTCGAGGTCCACACCGTCGACCGCACGAACAGTACCGGCGCGGATGTTGAAGTAGACGCGCAGGTCGCGGATGGTGAGTACCGGTTCCGCCATTACAGGCTCTGCCTCAATCTCGGGTTCGCCCATTTGTCGAGACCGGACGCGATCAGATAAAGCGTCACGAAGATCCAAGCTACGAGAATCGTTGGTGGAACGTACCACCACCACCAGTTGCTGAGTAGCGCGCCGTAGTAGATCGACCAGTAGATAGTCATTCCGAGTGTGGGTTCGTGTTGCGGGCCAAGGCCTAGCGCTTCGAGTCCTACCGCCGCGAGGATTCCGCTGGCCATTGCGCCGACGAAACTGGCGGCTAGGAACGGTAGCAAGTTCGGCATCAGCTCCCGGAAGATGATCTCGAGGTCGCCCATCCCGTTCAATCGTGCGACTTCGACGTAGTTGCTCTCCCTCATGCTCAGGACTTGTGCGCGGATGACGCGAGTGGGCCACATCCACGCTAACGAAGCAACGATCAAACCCATGGCGTTGACGGATAGGCCAGCGCCTTCTTTTATCGTGGACGCCACGACGACAAGGACGGCCAAGCTGGGTATCGTGATGAAAACATCGGAGATTATGCGAACGATGGCATCAACGGTGCCTCGCATGTAGCCGGCGATGAATCCGAGGATGATGCCAACGCCTAGTCCGACGATGCCGGCGTAGAGGCCGATGCGCAGGGTCAAGGGTGCGCCGTGGATCATCAGGGGCAAGATTTGACGGCCGTTGAAGTCGGTTCCGAGCCAGTATTTGGCTTGTGGAGGTGCGGCCTGGGGCCCGGAAATCGGTTCCGCACCTTTCGGGTCGACCAACTGACCGCCGATCAACCACAGAGCAAGCAGGGCGACCAGCATCAGGACCCCTGCCGTTAGCATGCGTTCGTGAAGGAAGTAGTACCAGATCTGCGACCATGCGCTGTAAGAGCGGGCTTCATCGGCTTCCGAGGAGGCACGTACGGCGGCGGATGATTGACCCGTTTCGGCGCTTTGATCTTGCATTGGAATGAACCTAGAAGCGTGGGAACTGAGCGATCAAGCAGCGCGCCGGACTCGGGGGTCGATAAGTGGATAGACGAGGTCAAGTACCAAAGTCGCGGTGGCGACGAAGATGATGAGCACGAGAACGACACCATAGATCACGAAGTAATCGAACCCAGCGATTGCGTCGAAGAGCAATGAGCCCATCCCGGGGTATCGGAAGATGTATTCGACCAAAATCACGCCGGAGACGATGAGGCTCATGGCCAAGGCGAGTGACGTCAATTGCGGCAACATGGCGTTTCGCATGCCGTATTGGCTGAAGATCCGATCCGGTCGCAGTCCGCGCATTTGGGCGAGAGTTACGTAGTCCTCGCCCGCCGTGGTGATCATCATCCCCCTCATGCCCAGGGCCCAAAACCCGACTTGCGAAAGGATTATTGACGATGCGGGCAATATCGAATGTCTGACGACGTCCCATACTCGTGCCAGGTCCCATCCGTCGTAGATCGTACCTACCTTTGAGGCACCGGCTATCGGCAGCATCGGCCACCATTCCGGCTGCCATTCGTGCCTGACGGCGAATATGAAGATTAAGAAAAATGCCAGCATGAAGTACGGGATAGGTGACAACGTCAGGAATATTGGCAGCACACCCTTCAACCACGCCGGTGCTCCCGGCCACGCTAGGGTCGCGCCGGAAAGCGATCCCAAAGCGAATGCGACGAGGATCGAGAATCCGACCAATCCCAACGTCCAAGGCATTCGTTCCTGTATCAGGTCCATTACCGTCGTGGGGTGTCGGATCAGCGAGACGTTGAGGTCGCCTCGTAGAACGCTGCTCAGGTAACGGATGTATTGCAGGTACAGAGGTTGATCGAGTCCGTAGTCACGCTCGTATGCGGCGACGACTTTTTCCATTCCGGTGGAAAGGTTTCCGGTGGCGGCCATCATAATCATCCGCTCTCGGACCGGATTTCGGTCGCTGGCGATGCGCGGGAGGAAGAAGATGACGGTTGTGGCCAACCACACGACGAGGATGAACATTCCGACGCGAGCGCCAATGTAAGTAATGCTCATCTCTACTTTGCTGAATCGCTACGTGGTTTGACTCGTGTGCAATTGAGGCGCGCCGAGACAATTCGGCGCGGTGCAACACGCCATGCGGCGGAATTATACGGAAACCGAAAGAATAGCGCAACTATTCGTAGCGGACGACTGCGGTGTCGCCGGCTAACCAGCGGAAATCGCTAAATTCACTACCAAGAGGCGCTTCGAAGACGATATGTCCCCGAAGTTCTTCGCCTTGGTTGAGGGTGAATCCGCCCCATATGGATCGGAATTCGGGGTCCAAGTAACGGTCGTCGTTGCTCGTTTCGACGATGTAGGAACGTTCAATTACATTGATGGGTTTTAGGGCGATGCTTCCTTTGATGCGTAGTTCGGCCGCTTCACCGTCGACTACCATGCGCACCGCTCCGGAAGTCTGGTTGGTGAGCACCGTTTCAACAATGACGATTTCGGTGCCTTGACCTTCGGGCTGTATTGCCCATTGGTTGACATCGCCTCGGCTGGAAGGCGCTTGGTAGATGACGTAGGGTTGGGCGCGCGGCTGTTCAGCGCGGATCCACAACGTCCGGCCGGCGACGTAGAGTTCAGGACCCGATTCGAACGGGTTCGCCCAGAGCAACACCTCGACGACCGCGAGGGCGACGAGCGAGATCGCGGTTAGCGCGACGAGGACTACGGGTAGATTTTGTTTTGGTACGCGGAGTTGTCGTCGGGCTAGAACGGTGCCGGACGAATCGACGTCGATGTATTCAGATCCCGAGGAACCTCGGAACGACGCGGATGGTGTGTAGTCGATGAAGACGCGAGAGATTCCGTTGTCCATCGTTGCTACGCCATTGATTTCCCATTGGAAATCGGCATCGCGTAGTTTCGGGCCGTAGTCGTATTTGTTCTGCTCGGCGTATTGGAGTGCGGCCGCGACCTCGGTGGGGTGTGCGTCACGAGCGGCATCGCCTTCGATGAAGTTCTCGCCGCTCGTTTGCGCGGTGGCGTCATCTTCATCCGTGGTTTCAGGGCGCTCTGTGCTAGCCATCGTTGGATTGGTTCTCCGTTATCGCGTCGTATAGGTATCAAATATACATACGGAGCGTTTGGAATTTGGATTACACGGCGGCGGGTTGAACCGACATGGATGGCATCCCTCGCAGTTGGTTTACAACGCCCGACAACGCGTCGACTGCGTAATCTACGTCTTGGTCTTGGGAATCTTTGCCGAAGGAGAATCTGAGGCTGCCGGCGGCGAGTTCGTGGCTCATGCCCATTCCGAGGAGGACGTGGGATGGTTCGATAGATGCGGAGCTGCAAGCGCTGCCGCTGGAGGCGCACACACCTTTGAAGTCGAGTCCGAGGAGCATCGGTTCGCCTTCGAGGCCGGGCACGGAGATGTGGGCGATGTTTGGGAGGCAGTTTTCGGGATGATTGTTGACGACCACTCCGGGGATACGTTCGGTGACGGCGGCCAAGAAGCGTTCGCGGAGTCGGCGAGTGCGTTCGCAGAATTGCTGGCGTTCGTTCTCGGCTAGCGCGAGCGCAAGTCCCATGCCGACAATGCCGGGGACGTTTTCGGTGCCCGATCTACGTTGACGTTCCTGTCCCCCTCCGGCGATCAACGCGTCCAACTTTACGCCGCGCCGCACGTACAAGACTCCTACGCCCTTTGGGCCGTGGATTTTGTGCGCCGAGAGTGACAACAGGTCAACGCCTAAGGCTTTGACATCCAACGGGAGCTTGCCGGATGCTTGGACTGCGTCGGTATGCATCAGGACGTTGGTGCGGTTTTCTCGAGCGTGCTGCTTCACGCGTCGGGCGATCTGCGAGATGTCGTTTACCGCGCCGACTTCGTTGTTGGCGTACATGATGCTGACGACGGCGTCGCGGTCGCCGAGGCGCGAGGACACATCGTCGGGATCGACGACGCCATAGCGGTCTACGGGTATGGTAGTGACGCGGTGACCATCTTTTTCGAGTTGCTCGGCGGCGTGGATGATGGCGTGGTGCTCGATCTCGGAGATGATGATGTCGCCTGGCTCTTCGAACGCCGAGGCAACTCCTTTGAGCGCCATATTGTCGGCTTCGGTGCCACCGCCTGTGAAGACGACTTCACTGGTGCGGCAGTTCAAAACGGATGCGACGCGAGCCCTTGCCTCATCGATCGCGTTCCGGGATTCGCCAGCGATGGCGTATAGGCTCGATGGGTTTCCGAAAGCCTCGTTGAAGTACGGCAACATCGCCTCGAGCACCTCTGGTCGAACCGGCGTTGTAGCGGCGTGATCCAGATATATGAGCCGTGACGTATCGTCGAGGTCTTGAAGTGCGGGCACCATGCCGATTCCCGAGGGTAGTGACTACCGATGATTGTAGCCAACTTCTCTGATTCCAAGGAAAAGTCTGCCGACGATGCGGGCACGCGGGTTGTTAAACTTTTATGCTTGACTAGGATTCAAACTTTGGCGTCGATGCGTGCGTATATGAACCCACGCTGAGCGACCCAAACAGCCGTTGCAGGCAACATAGATCATGATCAAACTTGAGCACATGTCGAAGTACTACGGGCCCTACCCGGCAGTTCTCGACGTTTCGTTTGAGGTTTTGAAGGGTGAGATCGTTGGTTTCCTGGGTCCGAACGGTGCTGGCAAGACGACGACGATGCGTGTGTTGACTGGATATACGCCACCGACCCGTGGCGACGCGGTGGTTGCCGGGTACAACATCGTTTCCCACTCGCTCGACGCACGTCGGCACATCGGATATCTGCCTGAAACGGTGCCGTTGTACCTGGATATGACGGTTACGGACTATTTGAACTACATGGGAAGTTTGCGGGGAATGAACCGGTCGTGGATCAATGAGCGGGTTCCCAAGGTCATCGATACGGTTCGCCTGAACGATTATCGCGATGCGCTGGTCGGCAAACTTTCTAAGGGGTTCCGGCAGCGGACGGGAATCGCGCAAGCGATATTGCACGAACCGGACGTGCTGATTCTCGACGAACCGACGATTGGCATCGACCCGATACAGGTGGTTGAGACGCGGGAATTGATCAGTGAGTTGGGCGAGGATCACACGCTCCTGCTCAGTTCGCACATCCTTCCTGAAGTGAGTATGATTTGCCGTCGGGTGCTGGTAATCCACGACGGCCGAATCGTTGCGGATGATCGGCCGGACCATCTTTCCGAACGGCTCCAACATTCCGAACGGATCGAGTTGACGATCCGAGGTGCGGAACCGCGGGCGGTGATTGGCGAGATGCGGGACCTGCCGATGGTGGTCGATGCACGCCGCGACAACCGAGCCGAGAGCGTTGCGAGAGCGGAACGCGATGGCACAATGCCGTTAATCGTGGATGCACGGCCGAATGCGCGAGCTACTGAGGTCATCGCGAACAAAGTGATTGAACAGGGTTGGGGTCTGGTGAATTTGACGCCGCTCCCGTTGACATTGGAGGAGATCTTCTTGGAGTTGACTACCGAAGAGGATTTGGGCTGAACCGTGCGTTTCATCTGGTATATCGCTAACAAAGAGGTACGCACCTATTTCGCATCGCCGATGGCGTATGTGGTGTCGGCAGCGTTCCTCGCGATCACAGGATTCTTTTTCGTCGCCTCCGTGTCCGACGCTTTTTCGGAAGCGTCAGTCCGAGGTTTCCTAGCCGGTGCGGTATTTTTCATGATTTTCATGTCGCCGGCGATCACGATGCGCCTCCTCGCTGAGGAGCAGAAGATTGGGACATTGGAGCTATTGCTCACATCGCCGGTGCGCGAGTTCGAGATCGTGGTCGGGAAGTTCCTTGCCGCTTTCATCACGGTTCTCGCGATGCTCGTGTTGTCGCTCTACTTTGTGATCATTCTGTTCGTCTACGGCATTCCGGATGTCGGACCGATTTTGACCGGCTACCTCGGGTTGGTGCTGTACGCCGCCGCAACATTGGCGATCGGTCTATTCGCTTCGGCTTTGAGTCCGAATCAGATCGTTGGGCTCGTGGTTGGCGCTGGGTTGCTGACCGGATTGACGATCATCGACTTTGTTTCGGACCGGGTCACCGGCATCACCTCGGAGATTCTGGATGCGCTGCAACTCGGCGCATCATTCTCCGTATTCGACCTTGACAGCTTTGGCGTCGCTGAGTCGGGGCACTTTGCTGACTTTGCCCGCGGGATATTGTCAGTTGGCGACGTCGTTTACTACCTTTCGATAACAGCCGTGTTCTTGATGCTCACGGTGATTGCGCTGGAAACTCGCCGATGGCGCTAAAGCTGACCGTATTGGGACACAGCGCATCACAGTAACCGAATCTCCATGACCACGCAAGACAGTCAAATGCCAGACGTACCAGAGAATCGCCCGACGATGGCGGAGCTTGTGGACGACACCCCGCTGCGCGAGCGGATCATGGCTAGTGCGCGATCGGTGCGGCAAGCTCTGGCCCTCGCTGGCGTTTTGATTTTGGTTCTCGGCGCGCTGACATGGGTATTCCTGCGCGATCTCGAGACTTATTCCTACATCGTCATGGGCATTGGCTTAGTGGTGCTTCTCGTCGATGCCGCGATTTCGTTCGACGCGGTACGGTATGCGATATTTGGGCGACGCGGTCGGTACGGTTTGAACACCGCGATTGTTCTGATCGCGTTTCTCGCGATTGCCGTGTTGGTCAACTTCGTGATCCATTGGTCGCTGAACCGACCTGATCCTCCCGGCTTCCTCCGAGTCGATACAACGAGCACGAAACAGTTCATCGTTTCAGACCAGACGTTGAACACGCTTTCGCTCCTCCGTGAGCCGATAGACGTGGTGGCGTTCTTCCGTCGCAACACCCCGCAACGACAGGCGGCGTGGCGCGTTACGGAGGACCTCTTGAGCGAGTTCAAGCGACGTTCGACGGAGCAGCCGTTGACGTTCAGACTCGTCGACCCGGAACTTGAACCGAACGTTGCCGCCGAGTACGGGATTACTCATTTCCCGTCGTTGGCGATTGAGGCGACGGACAGTCGGCGGACAGAGGTTATTCCAGGGCTCAACCCCAACGAGACCACAAACGTATTCTCCGAGCAGGACATCATCACCGGTTTGTTGGTCGTCAATCAGATCAAGCAGAAAACGGTCGCATTCATCAGCGGTCACGCAGTTCGGGACTTGCTGGACACGTCTCGGAGCGGTGGCGGATATTCGTTGGCTGCGAGTGCGTTGGTACGTGAAAACTATGCCATCGCGAACGAGACGATGCAGGAGTTGGGACAGCGCTTGCAGACGAATGATCCGACCCTGTTGCCGGCCGTCGTGATCTTCGCCGGTCCGACTAATGAGATGACGGAATCTGAAGAAGGCATATTGCTGGAGTACAACCGGCGTGGCGGCAGCGTGTTGTTGCTTTTGGAGCCTGAGGTCACACCCGACTCGTTTAAAGGCTTTCTTTCGCGTTACGGCATCGGTGTCGGCGAAGGAACAGTGGTGGACACCGCGAGTTACGTTGCTCCGAATCCGTCGTTCCTCCAGATAAAGAACACGAACAGCCAACTGCCGGAGCATCCTTTGACGCAGGATTTTGACGTCCTCTATATGCCCGGTTCGACGTCGTTTTCTTATGCCATCGATCCGCAGACGATCCCGATCACGGACAGCGGAATTCCCTATGTACGGCAGGAGTTGGTTGCGATTAGCACGCTGAACAGTTGGGCGGAGACCGATGTTGAAAACATCGAATTCCAGGTTGATGAGGATAAGGGTGGTCCGCACCCGATCGCGGTATCGGTAGAGGCGGTATCGGAGATCGGTGGTAGTCCGCGCACCGAGAACGATCAACTAATTACGACGCAGATGGTGCTGGTCGGTGATACCGATTTTGCCAGCAACGCGTATTTCGGCTCGGCTCGGAATGGTGACTTATTCGTCAATGCAGTGAACTATTTGGCGGATGACTACGAACTCATCACGCTGCGACCGAAGACGGTGGCATTCCGTGAACTGGTGCTAACGGATTCGGAGCGGAACTTCGTGCGCTGGAGCGGTTGGTTGCTGATGCCGATACTCGTGGCTCTGGCGGGCATCTGGGCATGGTGGAGAAGACGCTGACCCATGAGCCTAAGGTTCGCATTGGTTCTGGTGATCGCTGCTTGTTGGATCGCGATTGGTGCATCGATTGTGATCAAGCAACTCGGGCAGGAAGAGCGCGCGGAGCAACCGCCGTTCTTCTTCACGCTTTCGCCCGACGATCTCCGCAACATCTCGATATCTAGCGGCGAGAATGCGACTTCGTGGCATTTCCGCGAAGACGAACGCCGGTGGTACTTCGACGACGAGAGCGACGTGCCGACCGATCTGTACCGATGGGGTGGTATTACCCAGTTGCTCGGCGGACCACGTTCCCAACGAGAGTTGAAAAAGACCATTGACAATCCGGAGCTTTACGGGTTGGACAATCCGTTGCTGTCAATCACGGTCCGTTTGAGGGATGAACGCGAACTTACGGTAGAGATGGGTGACCTAACGCCGGACGGCGGCGCCCACTACGCGAGCCAGAGCGGCTACGACCAGCTTTATACAGTCGACTATTCATGGGGTGAAGTAATGCTCCGACTAGTTGAGGAACCGCCCTACCCCGAGTGGTTCTTCACGATGGATCCGTCGGAGGCCACCGAAATCTTATTGTTTGAAGAGAACGAGGTCACTTCGGGGTTCGCAATCGATGATGAGAGTGGCGAGTGGGTGGTCTGCGATCTACCTGCTGTAGACGCGCCTTGTAAGGGCACGGACGCTGCCGATGGCGAGGTGATACTCGAATATTTGACGCACTTCGGAAACCCAGTAATCGACGGCGCAGAGGTGCTCAACGTTACCGATCTGGCTGACTATGTGCCGTACGGCGTCGACCGTGACGCGCCGTACGTTCACATCAGACGTGAGGTGGAGGTGCGCGAGTTGTTGACCGAGGTATACCGCACATCGATGGTGATCGGCGACGTAACGCCAGACGGTAACCATCGCTACGCGGTGGCGAACGAGACGCAGGACATCATCAGAGTCGACAGGGAATGGGCCGACCAGTTGCTCGCGATGTTCGAGCTTCAGCGGCAATAAGCGGCGAAGTCGGAGGGTCCTCCCGTTCGGTAGACGATCAGGAGGGAATTTAAGTTAATTCTTCCGGCGACGGCGCGAGGCGATGAACATTCCAGTCGAGACTAACGCGACACCGATTGTGATCACCCATGCCAACACGATGGATGACGTTGGCCCTGCGCCTCCGGTTACGGGTAGTGCCGGCTCTAGTTCCGGCGTAGGTTCGGGCATCGGCGGTGTGCCTGGTATGCCGGCGGCGACGTTTACTGGGAGAGTGCTGGTGTTCCCACAGATAGTCAGAGTCGGCACGACACGTACCGAAGACGAGAGAACGGTAAGTTCTGTGCCGTCGTCGCTGGTCGCGATCATTTCCACGTTCGTGATTTGCGACAGCATTTCCATCGGAACTGGAATGCAAATCTCGGCGGTGGCGTTGAGACGGTAGGATGCGACGGAATTGCGCTCGCTGTCGATAACGGCGACGCTGTATTTGGTGCCTCCGAGCGTGTATCGATGGCCGGACATGCCAGCATTGGAAGCCGAACCGTTTTCGTACATTCTGACACCGATGTATTCGGCGTTTGGCACGATGCCGGTCGATGCGGCAATCGAGAATTGATCGCCCGTGAATGTGCCGCCCTCTTCCGGAGTGAACACCCCATATTGGTTGCCGTCGACGTCTGAGAGTACGGTCGGAATCTCACCGGGCGGATTCACGGGAGTCACGGCAACACTGTCAACCGTTCCCGGGCGTCGGACCGTAATGTCGATCGTTGCGGTACAAGTGCCTCTGCAATTTGAAGTAGCCGAAACGGTGACCACGTAGTTACCCGGGTTGTCAGGTGCCTTGTAACGAACCGAGGTATTGCCATCTTTATTCGGTGGCAGGTCGCCGCCGGTTGCCGACCAGTTGAATGTGACGTCAGAACCTAGGCTCTGTTGGCGGACGTCTTGAAGGCCGATCACGTTAATCGAAAGCGAGACCGTGTCACCGGGATTGACCGACAGATTGCGCGTCGATGGAGTGATCTCCTTGATCAGTCCGGTGGGTTCCTGGGCGAAGACGGTGGCGCCGCCGAAATTTGCGGCTGTAGCCAACCCCAAAGCGCCGATCACGGCGACAAACGTGGCTATTGCGATTGCCATCGAGTAGGAGGTCAGTTTCGATTTGGTACTACGTGCAGAGAGCTTCATATCGGCGGTCTCCTTTGTACCGGCGGGTGGAATCACGGATCTTCGCGCCCAAGAATGGACGCGGGAACTTGGCGTGTTTGATTTGAAAGCTTACTAATTGCAACGGGCCGGACGAATTCTCTCATCAAAGGAACATGGGAGCGAAGTCCGACAACCGCGTCTGTTCCGCCCCATTTTGGCCTCAATGTGTTGAAACCAAAGCCGCCAACTTAGGTGGTCAATCTCTTGTAGAGCATCAACAGGCGTTGTGGGAGCATGCTGACGTCTGGAAGGACCTCGTAGTTGAAGTCGTCCATCATGACTTTGAGGTAGTCGTGGCCTTGTTTGTCGACGGTTAGGCAGAACGGGACGATTCCTTCGCGCTTGGCCTCCATCAACGCCATGCGCGTGTCGTGCACGGCGTACTCTTTCTCCACGCCCTCTCGGCTGTAGCCGCGATCTTGTGGGCGACCGTCCGAGATGAGGAATAGGAAGCGGGAACGTGAATCTTGGTTGGCGAGTTTCTGCGTGGCGTGGCGAATCGACGGCCCCATGCGCGTAGCGTGGAGCGGCGCGATGCGGTCGATACGACGTGGTATCTCGTCGGTGAACTTCTCGTCGAGGTCTTTGATGACGTAGAACTCCACGTTTTCGCGACCGTATCCCGAGAATCCGTAGATGCCGTAGTCGTCGCCGAGGGTTTCCAAGGCGTTGATTAGGAGGACAACGCCCTCTTTCTCGACGTCGACGATGCGTTTGTAAGACTTTCGCAGGCCTTCGGTTCGTCGCGATCGTAGCCAGACCATGTATTCGACCGGGTCATCGGGTGCACCCCAATCGTCGTTTGGTCGCTTGGCCTCTTCGATGGCTTCGGCGGTGGAAGCGGACATGTCGAGGAGGAACGCGACCGCTACCGAGCGCTCGGTTTTGTTACGCCGCCAATATATCTTCTCGTCTGGCGTGGTTCCGACTCGGAGATCGATGACGGCCTCTAGCATCGGGTCGAAATCGAGCTCCTCACCATCTTCGAGCCGTTTCTGCTTGCGGTACATCTCAGGCATCACGAGTTCGAACTGCTTCTTGATCATCGTCAATAGAGAAGCGCGTTCGAGGAGAGTCTCGCGGTAGAAACTGGTGTCACCGCTGCTCATCTCTTTTTCGTGCACCATGCACCAGCGCGGACGATACTCGTTGGCTCGGAAGTCCCATTCGTCGTACACGAATTGGTCCGAAGCCGTCGGCGTGAGCGGTCCGCCATCTTCGTCAACATGTTGCATCGGTCCGGAGGATTGGCTTTGAGCCTGCGGATCGCGACGCTGCATCTCTTTGAGCAGGTTTTCGAGCATCTCCGCGAGTTCAGACGACATCTCTTCGCCGTCCTGCCCTTCTTGGATGTCGACTTCTGCGGAGTTTTTCATCATCTCCTCGAGCTGCTCCTGGGTTAGCGGAGTCATCTCGCCCATGTCGTCGTCAGCGAACTCGGCGCCGTCCATCATCTGCATCTGCGCTTGCGAGAGCAGCTGTGAGAGTTCTGGTTTGAACTCGCCACGGTAATCGACCTCTTGCGGTGAAGAGTAGTCCTGGTCTTCGCCCATATCCATCTCGTCCGACTGTTCAGACGACTCTTCGTCATCTCCCGCACCTTCGCCGGGTTGCATCGACTCGATGAATGCTTGGATGATTCCCTGCAAGTCGTCTTCCTCGTCCTCGTCCTCTTGCTGCTCGTCATCTTCCTCGTCATCGTCGAGATTATCGAACTCGTCCTCGTTCAACTCCTCGTTTTTGACCTCAGTGAGCCAAGCGCACGCCCGGATGGTGGCTTCGGCAGCGTCTTCGACGATGGCGACGTCTTGCTGCATTAGTCGGATTAGGCGTCGCAGTTTCCGCGCGACTTCCATGTAACGTTTCGGAGCGATTAGGTTTGCAGACTGCCCAAGGCTGATGCGGATCATGAACTCGACGAGTGCTTCGCGTGCCGGTAACTCAGTCATGTCGGGACGTGATCCCAACGCATCGTCTTGCACCGATCTGAAGCTGACTGCCAAGCCGCGATAGGCGTCCATTACTTTGGAATCAACGCGGGTGCTTTCGAAGATGGTGAATGCGTCGTTGCCGAGTTTGCGATCCGGGAATAGATCAAAGAACCGGCTCATTGGGATCGGCGAGTGGTCTTCGTCCTTCTCGTTTGTCGGTGCGCCATTGTTAGTCGCTGGAGATTCGACTTGTGGTTTTTCTGCGATCTCAGTGGGTACCGCGTCGAGGGCAGATCCATTGGTGCCGATAAGTTGCGGCCTCAGATCGGTAAACATCGACGACGGTCGTTCGAAGCTGAACCGGAACGAACCGAACTCGATGTGTCCGGTCTGGTGCGTGGAGATGACCTTGTAAAACGCGAAGTTACGGTCTTTGCTCGGATGGCGATTGATGACCTTGGGGAGATAGATCGTCGTGCCTTCGGTCGTCGGTAGTTCGCCTTGGAACCAGCCGATGTTCTTGTCGACCAACTGTTGGGCCGCCTGGACTTCGATCTCCTGCCCTGCCAACATGCGACTGTACATGCGAATGATCTCGCGCACTCGATCAAGCTCGACGCTCGACGACAACGCATCGAGCATCTCATGAGACTGCGATGATTCGTTCTTGAAATATGGTTCTGCCGCGGTGGGTTTCTCGGCGAGTATTTCCATTCCGCGCCCGTGCCACTCGACGAGCTGGGGGAAGGTGACGCGTTCGAGGACACGCGGGCCGGTCGTCAAAAATGCTGAGGAAGCCTCCGCCGACCCTTCGGCTGCGATCCGGTGGGTCAGGTCGATCATCGTGTCTCGCCATTCGTGGCCGACGCCGCCAATGGCACGCGCACCGTCACGGATGACACGGGATGGATCGACGCCTTCTTTGGTTGCGAGGCGATTGACCAGCGAAATAAAGCTGGAACGCTGTTCGCGCGGCATCTCGACCAGCGAATATTGAGCGGCGTCAAACATCGGCTGGACGTGCCGCCAAGAATTGTCAGCGACGGTGTTGGCTAATCCGATGAATGCACCGGCGTCCCGTCCGAGTTGCGGGAACAGATCGGCGCCTTTATCGAGAGCGTCGCCAGCCATGTCGTATGACCGGTGCGAAACCTCTTCCAAGAACTCGGCGAAACGGCGGAGTTCATCGAACGATAGCGATTCCAAGAGTTGTGGCGTCGCCTCGAAGAGCTTGCACGCGAGAGCGGAAGATTTCCAGGTACCGCGATAGAGGGATCGGCACGATTGAGCCCAATCGCCGATGTAGCGTGGTCGAAGGCGTTCAATAGCGCCGGGGCTGGCACGAAAATATGCCACTGCGAGACTTGGTGAGGCACTACACAACTGGTCACCGATCTTCACCCAGCTTATGAATTGTCCGGCCGGGAGTTGGCGCTGCACGTTGGCGGAAGCGCTGAAAAGTTCCGCGCCCGCTTCCCACGACCGCACTGTCCGCTTTGAGATCGTCAGTCCTAGCTGCGCCCAATCGTCAAGTTTGTCGTCTGCCAGTCGTCCCGTGAGGGCTTCCCGTGCGAGGTCAAAGTTGGACTGGACGGGCGATGGGAAGCTCCCAAGCTCCGTCCGTACGTTCAACATCGTGTGTTCATTTGATTGGGTCATCGATCATCTCGTCGATGTCGAGATGTGACATCGTGTTGTGAATAATCCTTGCGGTTGCGCCCCAAATGATTCTGCCTTCGTGCTCGATTGCGTCCCACCTGCGCGTTACGTCGTCTCGCATGAGTGTTATTTGCCGACGCGCCGATGCATCGGCCAAACGAAGAACTGGTATGTATGCGTAATCGCCAACCTCTTCTTCCGCAATAGTCAAGTGTGCATTTTCGCACAACTGACCAGCGAACGGCCAGACTTCGAAGCCAGTTCCGGTAATCACTTTCGGCAACGGTCCCCATGCGTCGATCAAGGTCTGCGGAACCCCAATTTCCTCATGAGTCTCGCGCAACGCGGTGGCGAGCAGAGATTCGTCGGAGGGTTCGGCAACACCTCCGGGAAAAGCCCATTCCGTCCGATGATTGCCGCGGTGAGCGGCCCGCCTAATGAGCAGCATCGTGGAATCCTTCCCACGAGCTGTAAACAGTACCGCAACCGCGGCTCTGCGTCTTGGCAATCCGGGATCTAACCCCTCGGGCGGAGCGGTTTCGCCAGGCAACTCTCCAATGTGCGGACGCGTCAGTCTGCGCTTTGCGTATGCCATGAACTCGGATGCCGGGAGCTGTTTCACGGGAAGATCGACGAAACAACCTCGTCGATGCTGCGTTGCACTTGTGCGTCGTCGGTGATGCCCCACGTGACCGCCACTTGGCACGCACGTCGGGGGTTGATGCCTTCGTTTATCAGTTTGGCTGCGTAGATCAAGACACGCGTGCTCGCGCCCTCTTCCAGACCGTGTTCTCGCAGGTTACGTATCTTTCCACCCAACGCGGCGAGCAGTGCGGCGTTTTCGCCTTCGCAACCAGATTCGTGGGAGATGATCTGCGCCTCGTGCTCTTCATCGGGGAAATCGAACTCCAACGCGACAAAACGCTGGCGGGTGCTGTGTTTCAGGTCTTTGACCGCGTTTTGATATCCGGGGTTGTACGACACAACTAGCAAGAAACCGTCGGCCGCGTCGATCACTAGACCCAGTTTGTCAATCGTCAACGTGCGACGGTGGTCGGTCAGCGGGTGGATGATGACCGTGGTGTCTTTCCGTGCTTCGACGACTTCGTCCAGGTAACATATGCCACCCGACTTCACGGCGCGTGTCAAAGGCCCGTCTTGCCATCTCGTCCCGTCACGGTCGAGAAGGTAGCGACCGATTAGGTCGGACGCGGTCAGGTCCTCGTGACATGCCACGGTAACTAGCGGCAGGGATTCTGGGTGACCGTTGGAACTTGCATCGGCCTTTGGCTCCGGCTTGGCGACGGTTAGTTCCTCACCCAATCGCCATGACATGTGCTCGACGAATCGAGTCTTGCCGGTTCCGGTTGGGCCCTTGAGCAACACTGGCACACGCTGATGGTATGCGGCTTCAAAGATCTCGATCTCGTCGGCTAGCGGGAGGTAGTACGGTTCATCAGTGATGACGTACTCCTCGATAATCGTCTGGTTGTAAATCTGCTCAGTCGCCATTGGGCATCCATTCGGTGCTATTCATTGGTGATCGTTTCCCACAACGCGGAGACACGTTGCTCCAATTGGGTCAAATCACCATCGTTACAGATTGTCGTTTCTGCTCGTTTGATTCTGGTTTCAGGTGCAAGCTGCGCGTCGATTCGCCGGCGGACATCGCGTTCGGGCAATCCCGTATTTTCCATGATGCGCGCCAACCTTTGATGATATGACGCTTCGACGGTCCAGACGTGATCGGCTAGGACTTCCCAACCGGCTTCGTACAGCACTGCCGCCTCGATCACTGTCAACGCAACACCACCTTCGGCATTTCGTGCCAGCGCTTCTTCGAGCATCTCGCGGATGCGACGCCAAACTATGGTTTCTAGTGCTCGACGTTTGGTCGGGTCGGCGAAAACGATGTTCCCGAGGGTTTTACGATCAATCTCCCCGTCATTCCCGATCACTTGCTCACCGAAAGTGTCCCGCACTTCAGAGTGCCCGGCGGTGCCTTTGGCGTATGCCGCGTGCCCGAGCAGGTCAGCGTTCACCGTGCGGGCGCCCAACCGCTCCAAGATGATGACGGTTTCTGATTTGCCGGCCCCGATACCCCCTGTTACAGCTATGGTGATCATCGACGGTCATAGCGGAGCGCGCAAAGCGGTTCGATGCGAAGTCCGCAAGTAGAATATTTTACTACTTTGTGAACTGCGTAATACGAATTGCGCCTTGTAGAAATCGCAACGCGGTTTCACCAAAAATCACCGATTTGGCGACTAAAGACCCTCAAGATGAACGCGATTTAGCATCGCAACTTCGGACGCTACCAAGCGTCGATTCTCTTTTGTCAGATCCTGCACTTGTCGAGCTAGCTCAGGATTACCCTCGACCCTTGATTGTTGAACAGGCGCGCCAGCGAGTGGCTTCGATACGCGCTTCGATACTCAACGGCGATAGCGGGTCCCAAATTGATGCGATCGAACGATTGGTCGACGATATCGTCGAAGACGCCTCTCGGCGGTGGGCCCCTTCGCCGACGCGATTGATCAATGCGACGGGTGTCATCATCCACACGAACTTGGGTCGTGCACCGTTGAGCGAAGACGCGGCCAGAGCAGCACAGATCGCATCGCTCGGGTATTCAGATCTGGAATACGACATCGAAGTCGGCGGGCGCGGTTCTCGGCATCAACACATCTCCTCGATCTTGAGCACCGTGACTGGGGCCGAAACGGGCATCGCAGTGAATAACAATGCCGCCGCCGCCCTACTCGCGCTGAGCGCGATTGCTGGTCACGGGGGCGATGTCTTGGTTTCACGCAGTGAGGCGGTCGAGATCGGCGGCGGTTTTCGTGTGCCTGATGTGATGGCGCAGTCGGGGGCTAACTTGGTGGATGTCGGGACGACAAACCGGACTTACGCCCGAGATTACGATGCCGCGATCGGTCCGAACACTTCGGCGATCCTGAAGGTGCATCGCTCGAACTTCGCCATCGCCGGCTTTGTTCACGAAGACCCGCTTTCGGAAATCGTTGACGTAGCCAATCGCCACGATATTCCGGTGCTCCACGATCTTGGCTCTGGATGTCTCATCGATACGGCGGCGTTCGGCATTGAACATGAACCGACGGTACAGGAATCGGTTGATGCTGGAGCTGCCCTCACGTTGTTTTCGGGCGACAAGCTCCTCGGCGGACCGCAAGCGGGCATTATCGTCGGTAGTTCCGATCTGGTCGGTCAAGTTTCACGACACCCGCTCGCGCGGGCAGTTCGTATCGACAAGATGACGCTCGCTGCGCTCAACTCGACGCTTCGTTCCTACATCCGCGGTGCGGCGATCGAAGAACTGCCAATTTTGCGCATGATGTCGGCGTCGGTAGATGAGTTGCAACGAGTTGCCAAGCGGTGGTCACGGGAGATCGATTCTGAGGTCGTGGATGGTTTGAGTGCCATCGGTGGTGGTAGCGCGCCCGGGCAGACTTTGCCGACAAAACGCTTGATGATCGACTCGGGTTCGCCAACGGAGGCGATTGGCGAACATCTCCGAAACTTCAATCCGCCGATCACCGGCAGGATTGAAAACGAACGATACTTCCTAGATCCGCGCACCGTATTGCCTGAAGAACGCGACGTGGTCGCGGCGGCCCTACGGTCACTGGCCGGATCGGTCGATTCGCATCCTGACCAATAGCCCACGCCCGCGGCGCTCCAAAGCGCGGCGATGTCCAGAAGTGGTTTAACGTTCTGTCATGACGTTGTTCGATGATCGAAGAAAGGCGATACTGAATCGCCAAGCTCCTCTGGCGACGCGGATGCGGCCGAGGAATCTCGATGAGTTCGTCGGGCAACAGAAACTCGTCGGTCCGGGGCGGGTCGTCAGGCGGATGATTGAGCGGGACCGGCTTCATTCGATGATCCTGTGGGGACCGCCGGGCAGCGGCAAGACTACGCTTGCGCAACTGATTTCAGGTGTGACAAAGAGTTTCTTCGCTGAAATGTCGGCTGTTACGTCTGGGGTGCGCGACATCCGAAGCGAAGCCACGGACGCGCAGCATCGCATAGGTTCGACGGGGACGCGCACGATCCTTTTCGTCGACGAGATCCACCGCTTCTCAAAATCTCAGCAGGACGCGTTGCTGCCCCACGTCGAGGCAGGAACCTTCATCCTCATCGGAGCCACCACCGAAAATCCGTCGTTCGAGGTGAATGCACCACTGCTCTCGCGAACCCGCGTTTACACCATCGAACCGCTTGAAGACGCCGACATGAACACGATCATTAACGCGGCACTCGAGGATCTGGAGCGCGGGCTAGCTGCGGTTAATCCAACTTTGGATGATGAGGCGCGATCGTTCTTGCTGCGGGCATCGAATGGCGACGCGCGTTCGGCGCTGAATGCGCTCGAGGTTGCTGTCGATTCGGCTGCGGAGGAAGACGGCACTCGAACGATAACGGTCGAACTCGTCGAGCAGGCGATAGAGAAGCGGTCCCGCTACGATCGTCTCGGCGATATGCACTATGACACGATATCCGCCTTCATCAAGAGCATCCGCGCCTCTGACCCGGACGCAGCCGTCTACTACCTGGCGAGAATGATCGACGCCGGGGAGGATCCGCTCTTCATTGCCCGTAGGTTGGTTATCTCGGCGGCGGAAGATATCGGACTGGCGAACCCTAATGGGCTTGCGGTTGCGGTTGCGGCTCAGCAGGCGGTCAGTTTCGTGGGGATGCCTGAGGGTCGCATCCCGCTTGCTGAAGCGACGATATTCCTCGCCTCGGCGCCGAAATCCAACTCCGCGTATCTGGCGATCGATAAAGCTCTGGGGCAGGTTCGGGCAAATCGCGATGAGCCGGTGCCAATGCACCTCCGCAACGCGCCGACTGGGTTGATGCGCCGAATTGGATACGGGAAGGGCTACGAGTATCCGCATGATGCTCCGGGGCATTTCGTGCAGGCGGAAAATCTGCCGGAGAAGGTACGCGGGGAACGGTTTTACGAGCCGGGAGAGTTGGGAGCGGAGAGGCAGATTGGCGAGCGGTTGCGGGGTTGGTGGGGGGAGGGGTATGGGGTGTGAAATGCTTTGATCTCTTCATCGGGCACTAGTGGGAAACAGATCACCAATCATGCCGACGGAATAAACAAATACGCTCTCGCTAGAGAACGCGCCGAGCGGTTTTATCACGACCGCATCAAGGGCGAGTTGGGTGAATCCGTGAACGATAAGCGGGTAGTCATTGATGCCGAATCCGGCGACTACGAAACAGCTGATGACGTCATCGAAGCTCTAGATGCTCTCGAAGCGCGTGCGCCAAACCGCGACAAAGTATTCGTGCGCGATGGCGAATTCACCGAGGGAGACTTTGCTGGTTTAGGAAAAGTCCTTTATGAGAGCTTGCCGCAGGACGAAAAAGACGTCGTACCACATGACCTCTCGCTCAACATCGACCACTATCTCTACGGCTTACCGAAACGTCAGAAATATCCGTGGCAAGAGTAGTTTTCGCCGACACGGGATTCTTCGTCGCACTTTTCGATCCCAACGACAATGCGCGGGCGCAAGCGGTCGACCTCATGCATGGGCTCCGATCTGAAAGTCAATAGGCGGAATCGGGGGGTGTTGGGGGCGTTGGCGGAGGTTTAGGGAATAATATGGCTGATAAGCAACGAGAATTTCTACGGCATCGCTCGTAGTAACACCCGGTGATGACTTTCTTCGATCAATTCCCTGACCTGCTTCTAGGACAGTGGGCGGTGGTGACCTATTTATTTTTGGTTGTTGTAGGACTGATCCTAGGGATATTGGATCGGATTGGGGTACCTGTTAGAGATCTTTGGCCTTGGTTCAAAGGCGTTCGACTTAAGGGCGTTTTCGCCCTGTTGGGATCTTTAAGGAGTCTTCAACGATTAGACGACTGGTGGCACTGGTACCGCCTGAAGAAAGGATGGAGAGAAATGAAAGTGGATATGAGCCATCTGACTGAAGACTTAGATGTGAATGTGGAGCCCGTAGATAAGAAGATACTCGTCGGAATCACTCTGGCTGGTGGAGTGCAGGATATCGAAAAACGAGATGGCGCGAAGATCGCTGAAGGAAATATGATCACGCACATCAAGGACGAGCGTGACAAAGACATTCTGCGAAACTTTGCCGTACGCGACAGGGCAAGATTTAAGTTGTTCTTGGTTCAACTGGCCGGCGCAGTTGTAGACGACTGGGAAGGATTAGGTGTCTCGGACGGAATGACAAAGACACAAGTAGACAGCACGGCAACGGATCGCTCAGAATGGATCGCCGACTACAAAATTCCCTCTCATGTACTTATGAAGTACGTGGGAGACTTGTGGGACTACGAAGGGCAATGGAGTACGGAGTGAATGGCGATCCAACGCAATGAATTTCGATCATTAAGGATCACGGACTGATCCTACTTATTTGTAATCCATTTATCGTCTGAAAGACTGGAGTTTGTAGGATCGACTAATGGTGATTGCGTATGTTTCGGCATATCCTGTTCCGCGGGATAAAGCAACACTTAGGCTGCTGCGAGGGCTTCTTTGAAATGCTGTTGCATCGCGACCAAGGTGTAGTCGATGTCTTCGGATGAGATGCCGTAGTGGGTGACCATTCGCATTACGGGGTCGCCGGCGTTTACGAGGATGCCGTGTTCCTTTAGTTCGGCGGAGATTGTCGCTCCGCTGCCGGGTGGGATGTTGAAGTAGACGATGTTGGATTTTACGGCTTCAGGGTCGACGCTGATGCCGTCGATTTCGGCGAGGCCTTTAGCGAGTTTTTTGGCGTTGGTGTGGTCTTCGGAGAGGCGGTCGATCATGTTGTCGAGGGCGTAGACTCCGGCGCCCGCGACGACGCCTACTTGACGCATTCCTGCGCCGAGCATTTTGCGCCATCGTCTCGCACGGTCGATGAAGTCTTCGCTGCCAACGACCACGCTGCCGATGGGACAGGATAGTCCTTTTGAGAGGCAGAAGGTGGCCGAATCGGCTGGCGCGGTTAGATCCGCGGCGTCGACTCCGAGGCTGACGGCCGCGTTGAAGAGGCGCGCTCCGTCGATGTGTACGGTCATTCCGCCTTCACGGGCGGCGTCGGCCATCGCTTGCGTCTGATCTGCCGAGAGCGGCTGACCACTGGATTGGTTATGCGTGTTCTCGATACACAGCAGCTTGGTCGGTGGGACGTGGTAGTCGGTGCGAGTGGTGGCGGCTCGGATCAGGTCGGGTTCCAAGAACCCAAATCGGTCGGTTTTGACTGGGTAGAGGAAGAGGCTGCCTAGGACGCTCGCGCCTCCGGCCTCGTTCGTGAAGATGTGGGATCGGTCGCCGACGAGAACCTGGTCTCCCCTGCCGCAGTGGGCGAGCATCGAGACTAGGTTGCCTTGCGTTCCGGAGGTGACGAATAGTCCGGCCTCTTTGCCGAGCATTTCGGCGGACTTGGCTTCGAGGTCGTTGACGGTGGGATCGTCTCCGTAGACGTCGTCACCGAGTTCCGCCTCATGAATGGCCTGACGCATCTCGGGCGACGGCAAGGTTACGGTATCGCTACGCAGATCTACACGCGCTTCCATTTTTGGCTGGCTCCTAATTTCTGGCTCCGGGGCTGGCTCCGGCAACTCAATCTGATCGAGTTGGTTGGTTACTAGTGTGAATCTTACCTGCGCGGGCAGACTGACGTGGGCAATATACTCAAATGTTGCACAGACATGCACACTCCACCGAACGACGCTCCCGATTCTGCCCTTCCCTCGTCACTCTCTCGAAACGAGAGCGCAAATCCCGCCCAAACTACCCAACCGACGATGAATAGCATCGCATACAGAGCGTGGGATTTCTGGGTCAGGAAGAGCTGGATGCTGTGGGTCTTGGCGTTAGTTGTGCTGTTGCTGGATCAGTCCACGAAATCGCTGATCGTCGCGTGGTTGGACTGGGGAGAATCTTGGCCGGCGGAAGGCTTCCTGCGGTTTACGCACGCTCGCAACACGGGAACCGCGTTCAGCCTATTCCAAGGCCACAGCAACATATTGAGTTTTGTCGCAATCTTCGCGGTCGGCGTGCTCTTGTGGGTCTATTGGACTACAGGTTCGAAATCATTCATTCTTCGTCTTGCGCTCGGTCTGCAACTCGGCGGTGCTTTGGGCAACTTGCTTGATCGGTTAAATCAGGGATACGTCACTGATTTCCTCGACGTCGGGCCGTGGCCGATATTCAACGTTGCCGATTCGGGCATATCGGTTGGCATGGTGTTGATGGTCTGGTATTTCTTCATGAACCGCGATGAAGATGAGGCGGCTTCCGCAGTTGCCACCTCAGCGAGCGCGAGTCAAATCGGTACCGGCAGATGTCACCAGTGCACTGATGCGATGCGATATGGGACACTGCGACGGGTTGTTTCCGATGTCCCCGACGTACGAAATTGAAGCCGACGACGGCTGTGCGCCGATCAGACTGGATTTACTACTCCGCGGCGAGGTCACGGACCTTTCGCGCACCGAGATTCAACGATTAATCCGATCTGGCGCTGCTTCGATTGATGGCGTTGTTGTAGTCAGTCCTTCGACGCTGGTCAGTCCTGGTAACCGCGTTGAATTTAACCCGCCGGGCAAAGCATCGGAGGACGTTTCGCCAGCGCCGCAGAATCTCGACATCGAAGTTGTCCATGAAGATGACCACGTGATCGTGGTGGACAAGCCGGCCGGAATGGCGGTTCACGCCGGCGCCGGTCGGACGGATGGGACGTTGGTGAATGCGCTTTTGGCTCGTTACCCGGAGCTTGCGGAAATGGAACCGGTCGAGCGTCCGGGAATCGTGCACCGTCTGGATGCTGACACCTCGGGCCTTTTACTCGTCGGTCGGAGCGTCGAAGCCACTACTGCCCTGTCAGCCGCGATCAAGGCGCGAGAAGTTGACAGGCGCTATTTGGCGCTGGTGGTTGGCAAGATGCCGCCGGGCGCGGGAGTGGTTGATCGGCCGATTGGGCGGCACCCTACGATTCGTACGCGCCAAAGCGTTGTCGACGGCGGGAGACCGGCGCGAAGCCGTTTCGCATTTGTCTCGGGATTCTCGGTAGCAGGGAATGCGCTATCGATGGTTGAACTTAAACTCGAAACCGGTAGGACGCACCAAATCCGTGTGCACATGCAGGCCATCGGCTACCCGATACTCGGCGACCCGGTTTACGGCACCAATCTGCCGGAAATCGATCTGGGTCGACAATTCCTCCACGCACATCGCCTAGGTTTCACTCACCCGATTTCAGGACGAGCCATGGTGTTCCAATCTCCATTGCCGGAGGACTTGGCAACCGTGTTGAGTCAGATCGGTTTGCCGTCAAGTTCCACGTATGGCGGTTGAATCGTCTAAATTGGAAAGTATGAGCACTTCAACACCTGCACGCGTTCGCTTCGCTCCGAGTCCGACCGGAGTGATGCACATTGGCGGTCTCCGGACCGCACTCTATGACTGGTTTCTGGCGCGCAAAACTGGCGGCCAGTTCATCCTCCGCATTGAGGATACCGACCGTAATCGGTATGACCCGGATGCTGAGTGGCACATCAAGGAATCGCTGAATTGGCTCGGACTCGATTTGGACGAGGGTCCGGATATCGGTGGTCCGCACGCGCCGTATACACAATCCGAGCGATTGCAACTTTACCAGGATGCCGCGGCGAAGTTGATCGACGCCGGCGATGCCTACTACGACGACACGCAGTCGGAAGAGTTGGCGGCATTGCGACAACGTCAACAAGCGGCGGGGCAGGCTCCCGGCTACGACAATCGAGGGCGTTACCGAACAGCCGAACAGATCCAAGAGTCCAGAGACAAAGGTCTCGATGTCGTCGTGCGCTTTAAGGTCCCAGATCATGGCGAGATGCAGATTCAGGACGAGGTACGAGGGCGGTTGAAATTCGATCTGTCGCTGCTCCAGGATTTCGTCATTCTGAAGTCCGACGGATTCCCGACGTATCACCTCGCGCACGTAGTCGATGACTACGAGATGGGTATCACGCATGTCATCCGCGGCGAGGAGTGGATACCGAGTTGCCCACGTCACGTCTTGATTCAACAGGCTCTCGACATTCCCACCCCGAAGTACGTTCATGTGCCGTTGATAACCGCGCAGGACGGAGCGAAATTAAGCAAACGTCATGGCGCGCAGTCGGCTCTCGAGTATCGGGATGCGGGTTACACGCCGGACGCGGTGTTGAACTACCTTGCGCTCCTGGGATGGTCTCCCGGCGACGATACGGAGATCATGACGCGCGACGAAATCGCGTCACGTTTCGAGGTCGAGCGGATTCTCTCGCATCCGGCGAAGTTCAGCGCGCAGAAGCTCGAGTGGATGAATCAGCAGCACATCATGACGGCGGATGAGGATGTCCTGACCGACATGATCATGCCCTGTCTCGAACGGCCTGAGGAAGACGGTGGGTTTCTTGATGAAATCGAACGTCCCATCGATCGGAGCGTTGTGAAGGCGATGGTGCCGGTTCTGCGGGAACGCATTAAGGTGTTGCCCGATGTCGTTGCGCTCATCGATTTCCTCTTCGTTGACGAGGTACACCCGAACCCGGTGGAGATGATTGGGAGGAGGATGGACGAGGAGATGGTGGTCACATCCCTAAACGCCAGCATCGAAGCGCTCGAGAAGGTGGAACCGTTCGACGGCGAATCGATAGAACAAGCTCTCCGAGGCTTAACCGAGTCGACCGGGTTAAAGGCCGGCCAACTCTTCACACCCATTCGAGTAGCCGTAACTGCCAAACGAATCGCGCCTCCACTCTTCGAATCGATCGAGGTTCTGGGCAGAGAACGCACAATCACGCGATTGCGTAAAGGGCTTGAGGCGTTTGAATGGCACGTCTCCAATCGAAGCGATTGAGCCTAGAGTGTTACCATTCATACGGTAGATGAAGACCGATTGCG
Organism: Dehalococcoidia bacterium; assembly: GCA_963664695.1. Lineage (GTDB taxonomy): Bacteria > Chloroflexota > Dehalococcoidia > Lucifugimonadales > Lucifugimonadaceae > Bin127. The sequence continues at coordinate 2,303,977 of OY761543.1, read as the reverse complement.
AAGGTTCGCAACGGGTTTGACCACAGGAGAAGTGATTTCAGTTGGTAGAGGTAAAAAACCGAGAGGGCGAGAGCTTTGAGGCGATGCTACGACGCTTCACGCGGAGCGTTCAGCACGAAGGCATCATTTCCGAAGCACGACGGCGCAAAGCATTCGAGCCACCGTCAGTCACACGCAAGAAGCAGCTCGCGGGCAAACTGCGAAAGAGCCGCAAGTCCACTGAGAAAAACGCTTAGCACTCGGCACGCGCATCTCGGCGCGTTCTCCCCGGGTATTTTTCTGCGTTTCTCTAGGGCGTAACGCAACATGAAGTTCGGCATTGTCGTTTTCCCAGGCTCTTGGTCTGAGCGCGACATGCATTATGCCGTGTCTGACGTCTTGGGCTATCAAGCCGAATATGTTTGGCACCGCGAAGACAAGCTCGCTGGTTTCGACGCAATACTGCTCCCGGGTGGTTTTTCTTACGGCGATCATCTCCGTTGTGGCGCGGTCGCGGCGCACTCCCCGGTTATGGGGGCGATCACAGATTTCGCTGCAAACGGCGGATTTGTTTTCGGTAGCTGCAACGGATTCCAGATCCTTTGCGAATCAGGTCTCTTGCCCGGCGCACTAATACGCAACGACCATCTCGAGTTCCGTTGTTCGCCCGGAACACTGCGCGTCGAGACATCCTCGACGCCATTCACGTCTCAATTCTCGACCGGCGATGTTGTCTCCATGCCGATTTCGCACGGTGAAGGAAACTACCAGGCCGACGACGAAACCTTGGCGACGCTTGAGGCTAGCGGCCGTATCGTTTTTCGTTACGTTGATGCCGAAAATCAAGCGTCAGCCGAGGCAAACCCTAACGGTTCACGCAACAACATTGCGGGTATTACGAACGAACGCGGCAACGTGTTGGGCATGATGCCGCATCCGGAGAGGGCGTGCGAATCGTTACTCGGCAGTTCCGATGGCAATCCGCTTTGGCAATCGATTGCGGCCGCGGTCGATGCTGGTAAGTCCTAATTGCCGTGTCGCCGATCTCGCAAGAACTTCTCGACGAAGTCGCGTTGTCGCGCGCCGAATACGAAGCCATCGTCGACCGTTTGAATCGCGAGCCGAATCCGCTTGAGATCGGTCTTTTTGGTGCTCTTTGGAGCGAGCATTGCGGATACAAACACACCAAGGCGCTGCTGCGAACTCTCCCCAACACTTCCGACCGTCTATTGGTAGCCCCAGGCGCTGAAAATGCTGGCGTCGTAGATATCGGCGATGGCCACGCAGTCGCATTCAAGATTGAATCTCACAACCACCCATCCGCGGTCGAGCCATACGAAGGCGCAGCAACCGGCGTTGGAGGTATCGTCCGCGACATCCTCGCGATGGGCGCACGGCCAATGGCGCTGATGAATTCACTGCGCTTTGGCCTACCAGATGACGAACGACAACGGTATCTCTTGAACGGTGTCGTGTCTGGCATTTCGGGTTACGGCAATTGCATCGGCGTTCCCAATGTTGGCGGCGAGGTCGTATTCGATCCGTCATACGCCGGTAATCCGCTGGTCAACGCTATGTGCGTCGGCATCATTGAAGACGCCAGGATAATGAGCGCAAGCGCGGACGCTCCCGGCGATTTGTTAGTGCTTGTCGGCGCAAAAACTGGCCGCGACGGCATCCACGGCGCGTCGGGTTTGGCATCGCGAACGTTCCAGGAGCAGGCCGAGATGCGCTCGGCGGTCCAGGTCGGAAATCCCTTCCTAGAAAAAGTACTGATCGAAGCCTGCCTAGAAGCGATCAATCTCCCGGGCGTGGTCGGGATGCAGGATTGTGGCGCCGCCGGTATCACGAGCGCGGCGGTGGAGATGGCCGAACGCAGCGAACTTGGTCTCAACATCGATGTCGCTGAGGTGCCGCGTCGGGAAAATGAGATGTCGCCGTACGAGGTGATGCTTTCAGAGTCGCAGGAGAGAATGTTGCTCGTCGTCAAACCGGGTCACGAAGAGCGACTCTTTGAGCTTTTTGAGAAATGGGACCTCGACGCGGCGATCATTGGCACTTTCGAGGCGGGTAACCAAGTGATCGTCAGTGACGGACCACGTCAGGCTTCGTCGACGCCTGTGGTGACCTTGACTGATGCTCCTGAATATCAATTCAACTCGCCCAAGCCTACGTGGCTCGAACAGTTGCAGTCGTTTGATCTGACGACGCTGCCAGAATTGGAGATTACTCCCAACGAAGCTCTTTTGAAGTTGCTCGCGTCGCCGAATATCGCGTCTAAACACACGGTGTGGCGACAGTACGATCACCAGGTCCAAAACAACACTGTGATTTCACCGGGTGGTGACGCCGCTCTGCTTCGCATCCAAGGCACCCAACGGGCACTTGCAATATCCACTGACGGTAACGGCAGGCTTGTCTACCTGAACCCCCGTGTCGGGGCAGCGATCGCCGTCGCCGAAGCGTGCCGCAATCTTTCGTGCGTTGGTGCCGAGCCGGTGGCGCTAACCGATGGATTGAATTTCGGCAACCCTGAAACTCCCGACATCCAATACCAACTGCAAGAGTCTATCGCCGGAATATCTGAAGCGGCGGCGGCATTCGACATCCCCGTCGTCAGCGGAAACGCGAGTTTGTACAACGAATCCGCGGGGACGGCTGTGCAGCCAACACCGATCATTGGCGCGCTCGGCGTCCTGGAAGACGTCGGACGCCACGCGAATTCGGCGTTCAGAGATGAAGGCGACGTGGTTGTCGTTATCGGTGCATACAGTCCGTGGGCCGACATCAACGGTCTGGCCGGTAGCGAAGCTCTATCCGTTTTACACGACGAAGTCGCTGGCAAACCTTTGCTTGACCTTGATTTGGAATTCAGAGTTCAGCAACTTTGCCGTTCGCTGATTGCGAAAGGTTTGGTGAAATCGGCGCACGATATCTCTCAAGGCGGGGTATCGGTCGCGGTGGTCGAGTCTGCGATTCAAGGGAATATCGGCGCAACCATCATGCACGATGCCACGATCCACGATTGGGTGGCGGCGTTGTTCGGAGAATCTCAGTCTCGCATCGTCATTACGTGCGCCACGACGCATGCCGAGGTCGTGTTGAACGCAGCATCTAAAGCGGGCGTTCCGGCAACACGGATTGGAACCGTTGGTGGCGACCGCGTACGGTTCGCTGATCTGATCGATCTGCCGTTAGAGACGGTCGGAGACGTCTGGCTCAATTCTTTCCAGACGGCAACATCTGGTTGAACTAAGAACCACTCCAATTTACGCCTTGGAAGGCGTAAAATTGAATTTACAGGGTTGTTGGCAACCTTGAATCTCCTCAAATCCCCAAAACGCGATGCCCTCCTATAACGTTTGGACCGTCGGTTGTCAGATGAATATGTCCGACTCGGAACGGTTGGGCGCGGGCATGGCGGGTCTCGGTCTTGACCAATGCGATAAACCGGAAGATGCGGATGTGGTGGTTCTGAACACTTGCGTCGTGCGTCAAACTGCTGAGGACACGGCGACCGGGATGTTGGGCAAGCTCAAGAAGGTAAAGGACGCAAATCCTGATCGCATGATCGTGGTGATGGGTTGCATGGTCGGGCCATCGGATGCAGATTTGCGACGCCGTTTTCCTCAAGTTGATCTGTGGGCACGCCCGCAGGATTTCAATCCGATTCTCGAAACGGTTGCGTTTCGGCACGGAATTGAAAATGGCGACCTAGATGGCTGCTTAGCAAACCTGGTCCCGAATGACCCCAAGGTAGCAACGTTCGTCCCGATCACTCACGGGTGCGACAAGTTCTGCACGTTCTGCATAATTCCCTATCGTCGCGGTCGCGAGACGAGTCGGTTGCTGCCCGAACTCGTCGACGAAGCCAAGATGCTCGTTCAGCGCGGCGTAAGAGAGATTACGTTACTCGGCCAGAACGTGGATTCGTATGGCCACGATCTCGATGACCGCAAAGACTTGGCCGACCTCATGGAAGCCATACAAGATGTCGACGGCATCGAGCGCATCCGATTCCTGACTTCTCACCCAAACGACATGTCGACGCGGATCATCCAGTCGATCGCCGACCTTCCGAAGGTTTGCGAAACCGTAAATCTCCCCTTCCAGGCGGGCGACGATGTGGTTCTCGCCAACATGCGACGCGGGTACACTCGGGACCAGTATTTGGAGAAGATCGACGAGATCCGCGACATCCTCGGTGACGACATCACCTTGACTACCGATGTCATTGTGGGGTTTCCGGGCGAAGACGAGGAGCAGTTCGAGAACACGATCGACATCGTCGAGCGAGTCCGTTTCGACAAGGTTCACTCTGCGGCTTATAGCGAACGGCCCGGTACGGTGGCATCCCGTCGTTTGCCGGATACCGTGACTCAAAGCGAGAAAAAGCGACGACATCAGCGACTCGACGCTGTACAATGTGCGATTCAAGCGGAGAAACACGCAGGGTTAGTGGGTACGTCGACCGACATTCTTTTGGAGGGACGCAAACGTGGCCGGATGTTTGGCAGAAACCGCAACGACAAGATCGTCTACATCGACGATGGCGCGCATGTCGATTGCAACGTCCGAACCGGAGAGACTATAACCGTCGAAGTAACCGAGGCGACACCGTGGTCGCTAGTCGGTCAGCCGACAAACTGAACGGCTGAAAACTCGAGGAGGCACCATGATCTCCATCAATTCAACACCTAAGACCATCATTCCGGTCACCGAACTCGAACAATCGGCGTTCTGTCAGACCGAAGGGAATCTCCGCACGAAAACGCTTGAGCAAGAGTTCCAGTCCGGCGTGCGTTGGCAAAAGGTTCCGACGCGCTACCTGAAAATGACGCCCGAACAGGTCGAAGCCGGCATCCGATACGCTCGCAAAGAGATCGGCACCAAAGCCGTGGTCCTCGGTCACCATTACCAGCGCGACGACGTCATTCAGTTCGCCGATTTCCGTGGCGACTCATATCTGCTTTCGAAAGAGGCCGCGGCGGCAAAGGAAGCTAAGTGGATCATCTTTTGCGGCGTCCACTTCATGGCCGAAACTGCGGACCTGCTCAGCGATGATGATCAGAACGTAATACTTCCCAACATGGCGGCCGGATGCTCGATGGCCGACATGGCGGCGACCGACGATGTCGAGGACGCGTGGGACGATCTTATGGACGTGCTCGGCGAAGGAAGTGATGGTATGGCGGAGATCATACCCATCACGTATATGAACTCGACCGCGTCGATCAAGTCGCTTTGCGGGCGCAATGGTGGATTGGTCTGCACATCGTCTAACGCCGATGCAGCCTACGATTGGGCGCTCGAACGCGGTAAGCGCATCCTGTTCCTCCCCGATCAACATCTCGGACGAAACACCGGATTGGCTAAGGGCATCCCGGCGGAAGATATGGTGGTCTGGAATCCGTTCAAACCGATGGGCGGTTTGACGGAATCGGAGATTCGCGATAGCAAGGTCATCCTCTGGCAAGGCCACTGCTCGGTGCACACTCGATTCACGGTGCGACAGATCGAAGACGCGCGCCGCGACGATCCTAACGTGAACGTAGTGGTTCACCCTGAATGTGTGCGCGAGGTTGTGGATGCCGCCGACCATTACGGATCGACCGAGTTCATTCGTAAGACCGTTGAGGGCGCACCAGCGGGGTCATCTTGGGGCATCGGCACCGAGATCAACATGGTGAATCGTCTCCGTGACGATAACCCGGACAAACGGATCTTCTGCCTTGACCCCGTAGTCTGCCCTTGCGCCACGATGTACCGCATCCACCCGGCCTACGTGCTCTGGGTGCTCGAAGGAATCATGGCTGGCGTCGGTATCAACGTCGTCCAAGTCGACTCCGAAACCAAAAGACACGCGCTGGTCGCCTTAGAGCGGATGCTGGAAGTTGGCGGTTAACCGCGGCTTGCTCACGCAATAGTCGCGACGAATCCAATGCAAGGCAGCGGACACTCAGCAATTCAGCTGGAAAACCTGACCAAGCATTACGGCGATGTAGTCGGCATCCAAGATCTCTCCCTCGAAGTGACCGAAGGGGAGGTTTTCGGACTCCTGGGTCCGAACGGCGCCGGTAAAACGACCACCATCCGTCTGATCCTCGACTTCATTCGACCCACATCTGGCAGAGCTACGGTTTTCGGTATGTCGCCGCGAAACGACGGCATTAATATCCGCCGCCGCGTCGGCTACCTACCAGGCGACTTCGTGACCTACGACCACATGACCGGTTCCACGGTCATCGAGTACTTCACCAAGCTCCGGCACGCCGACCCGGTCAAACTTGAAGCACTCTGCGATCGATACAAACTAGACCTCTCACGCAAAATTGGCGAACTCTCAAAAGGCAACAAACAGAAAATCGGTCTCGTCCAAGCATTTATGACCGACCCTGACCTCCTCATCCTCGACGAACCCACGGCAGGTTTAGACCCCCTCCTCCAGTACGAATTCCAAAAGATGATTCACGAGGAAAAGGATCAAGGCAAAACCATCTTCATGTCCTCGCATGCCATGTCGGAAGTTGAAGCCACCTGCGATCGAGTGGGCATCATCCGAGACGGCGAATTGGTGACCATCGACACCGTCGCTCACCTTACCGAATTGAGTCTTTGGACCGCCAAAATCACCTTCACTCAACCCATCTCATCGGAGACCTTCGACAACCTCGTCGGCGTAGCCGTAACCGACAACGTTGACAACCGCACCTTCAATCTTTCAGTCAGCGGCGAAGGCGCTATGGACTCTTTGATCAAAACCGCCGCCAAATATCCCGTCCAAACCTTCGAGAGCCAACACGCCTCATTAGAAGACGCTTTCTTGAAGTACTACTCAGTCGGCAATTAACGAACCCGGTAGCGGCTACTCGGCGAGATCCACCAGGCATCTGATAGGTGCGAGTCTGTGACGCGCGCGTGCACAATACAGGACGACAGCCCTCATACCAACTGAAACTCTTCTTCTGAGACCTCAGCAGGCAAGGGAATCTCTTCGCCGTCCTCGACCATCGAGCGCAGATGCGACTTGGCCGCTTTGTGGATACGACGTATAACTTCCGCTCGCGTCGGCGCAACCGCGAAACATCCTGGCAACTCCACGATCTGAGCACCAAACGAAGTCGGTCCCTCCTCGATTTGCACGTGGTAAGTCACACTATTAGGCATTTCCATCATCTAAGTCCCAGTTGCCTCAAGATGCTGTTCCAAGTTTTGGGGGGAATGTCATCACGTGGATGTCCAGCGATAGTAACTCTGCCCGGTTTGTCCGGATGCTTGAATTGACGGTGGCTCCCGCCTGATGTCCGAATTTCGTACCAACCTTCGGCACGAGCCAACCTCAACGCTTCACGGACCTTATTCGGCATATCGCAACAATCTTTCTATCACTATCCCCCTTTGTTGACGTAACCTTCTTGGTTCTCGATATGCGGTCTTCGTGACCTGTCGGAGTGGGGCTACAACTCGACACTCCGTGCCGATGTGTAGTATGAAAGTCAGTATATTAGGCGTTGCTTGAATCCGTCCATGTACAACAACATCTTCCTCAAAACGCTGCGGGACGGCCGTCGCTCGATGCTCCTTTACTCGCTCGGTCAATTCATCATCGGCATCTACGTCGCCCTCTTGTTCCCTGACGTCGCGACCAGCTTCGCCGGCATGATCGAAGAACTCCCAGAGTTCATACAAGGATTCATCGGCAGCGCGGAAGAGTTCGCGACGCCAGAAGGATTCTTCACCGCCGACCCTTACGGCATCATCACTCCCGTCTTGATTATCGCCCTCGCCGTTAACCGAGGCATGGGAGCCGTCGCGGGTGAAGAACATGCTCACACCCTCGATCAGCTCCTCGGAAATCCCATCAGCCGGACCACCGTCTACATCCACAAGAGTTTCGCCTTAATCGTCGACTGCGTTCTCCCGGTGGCAGCCATCGCTATCGCCATCATCCTCGGCGCCGTGATCATGGACTACTCGGTATCACTCTCCGGACTCTTTTTCATGTCCATCAGCCTCTTGCTGCTCGGTTACGCAACTGGCTTCATGGCTTTGAGCATCGGCGCCGGGACTGGCAGCAAGACCCTCGCGATTGCGATCCCGGCGGCCATCGTCGGAATCGGTTACCTCATCAATATCCTCGTTCCAATAATCGAATCCCTCTCCGACCTCAAATACATCTCCATCCTCCACTACTACATCGGCGACAAACCATTCATCAATGGCATAACGCCGTGGCACGCCCTAATCCTCATAGCCATCGCCGTCCTATCATTCGCCATCGGCCTGCAGCGGTTCAATAACCGCGATCTGAACGGCTGAAGTTCCCGTGTGCCGTTTATCGTCAGAAGTATTCGCGGTCGCTGGTGGAGGTAGCGCCCTAGCAACCGCCGCAACATTCTTCAAGGCCCATTGGGACGCCGTCAAAGATCGAAAAGCGTTTAGGGCCGCGAAGAACCGCGAACGCCGCGGCGATGAGCCACGTAACCCTTAGAACTCCAGTCCGGGCTGAGCTTTGATTCCCTGTTCTCGATAGGGGTGCTTGACCTCGCGCATCTCCGTCACGAGGTCGGCGAACTCGATAAGTTTATCTGGCGCATATCTTCCAGTGATGATGACATGCATCATTTGAGGTTTCCGCTTCAGCGTCTCGATGACGTGATCTACCGGAATCCATCCGTAGTGAAGTGGGTATGTAAATTCGTCCAGGATGATCACGTCATGTTGATCGGATAGGATGGCCTGCTTGCAGTTTTCCCATTGTTGGCGCGCTAGTTCCTGCGTCTGATCCATGTCCTTGGAGCGCCAGGTGAATCCATCGCCCATCGCTTTGATGGGAATTCCGAGTTTATCGGCCGCCCGTTTCTCGCCAAAGCGCGCTCCCGTATGTTTGAGGAACTGGAACATCTCAACCCGCATTTCTCTTCCCCAAGCGCGAAAAAGTACTCCGAGAGCGGCGGTGGTTTTGCCTTTGCCGTTGCCCGTGTTGATGACGACAAGCCCTTTCTTGATTCTTGATCCTTTGACCGCCTGGGGTGCTCTTGTCGCGTCGGTTGTATCTGTCATGATCGTCTCCTCGCAGACGGAGATTTGGTAGTGCTAATAGATCGCAGCTTTTGATGGCGACTCATGGAGTCGGTCCGACGAGCCAGACTTGCGGGCTGCCGGTTTCCGGGTCGCGTTGGACGGTGGTTTCGACGCCAAAGACCCGTCTTAGGTTTTCGGTCGTTAGCACATCACTGGGATCGCCGATTGAATCAATGACACCTTCGGACATCAATGCCAATCGGTCGCAGTATCGACCGGCGAGGAACACGTCGTGGAGGGCGACGACTACAGTGACTTGACGCAATTCGATCTCTTTTCGCAACGTCTCCATAATCGACAACCGATAGCGCAGATCGAGGCTTGACGACGGCTCATCGAGGAGAAATACGTCCGCCTGTTGCGCCAATGCGCGGGCTAGAACGACACGTTGCCGTTCGCCGCCCGAAAGTCGATCCAGTTGGCGACCTTCGAATCTGACGGTTTCGGTCCGCTCCATGGCGGCGCGGGCTATTTTGCGGTCACGTCGACCTTCTAATTCAAAGCGGCCGAGATGCGGATATCTTCCCATGAGCACCGTTTCGAGAGCGGTGAAGGAATGATTGGCGTCGTGTTGGGGCATGTACGCGATTCGGCGAGCGCGTTCTCCTGCGTTCATCGATCGGAGGGGCGCGTCGCCAAGTCTTACGGAGCCGGAATCGGGCTGTGTCAACCCGGCAAGCACGCGCAGCAACGTACTCTTGCCAGCGCCGTTTGGTCCGATCAGACCCAGTATCCCGCCGGGTGTAGCTTCGATCGAGACCGCGTCCAAAGCCTGAGTTTCACCCAGTCTTACGCTCACTTCATCGGCGATGATGGGTACTGTGTTTGCGCTTACTGCCATCGCGTCACTCCCCGCTATACGGCTCGAAATCGACAAAAAACACGTCGCCGAACTGGTCTGGATAGAGCAACAGCGCCGTCTGCTCGATACCCCGTACATTCCAGTGTGAAAGTGTGGTGTATTTGCGTGAATCGACGACGTGCACTTCGTTGTTAGCGATCGCCGGCACTTCCACAAGCGCAGGATGGGCCAGCAGTTCGTCGCGGTATTCATTCGCTCCGTACTCGACAGGTTGGGCAATTAGGATCACGTCGGGACTCATCGCGGCGATTGATTCGATACTGACCGTCTGGTGGCTTACAACTCCGTCTCGGGCGGCTGCGTTGATTCCGCCACCTGCTTCGACGATGCCTCCCTCGGTTGTGTCGCTTCCCGCGACGTAGATCGAGTCGGCGTACTTGGTGGTTGCGATGACCGACGGTCGCTCCGCGTCTCCAAGCGGCGGAACGCGTTCGGCGACGAAATCTAACTTGCCTTGGATTTCCGCCACCAATTCGAGCGCTCGTTCCTCAACGCCCAGCATGTATCCAATCAGGAGGATGTTGGCGATGTTTCCTGATGCCGAACCGTCGAGCACGGTGCGCGCCACGGTAACGCCAGCTTCCTTGATTAGGTCGACAACATCAGCCTCCGTGTATCGAGAGACCAAAACCAGATCGGGATCAGCGGCCAAAACGTTTTCGACTCCAGACTCAAACGTGGTTAAACCCGCCGCCAAGTCGGCGACGTTTGAATATGCCGAGTCGCCGGTAAATGGCCCAACAGCAGCGAAGCGGTCGGCGTTCATCAGCGCGAGGAGAATTTCGTCGTGACCAAGCGAATACGCCAGTACGCGCATTGGAGGTTCTTCGATCGAAATCACTTCATCCGCCACCTCGACTTCCCGCGGCCAACCTCGGTTAGTCGGGTCTAGGATGCCGGGCACCGCAGGGTAAGGAACTGCGGTAGGTTCAGGTACGGGAGTAGCCGTCGGTTCCGGCGTTGCAGTAGGTTGTGGAGTGGCCGTTGGTTCTGGCGTGGCCGTCGGGACGGGTGTTGGTTCGGGGGTTGAAGTCGGTTCTGGCGTTGCAGCAGGAACTGCCGTAGGCTCGGGCGTTGAAGTCGGTTGCGGTGTAGGTTCCGGGTCTGCGCTACACGCGACCAGAGCCATGACCACGAAGATTGCGATCAGGATCGCGGTGGATCCGGCTTTCCAAATTGATTTCATTTCATCGCCTTTCGAATCTCAGAGCATCGATGCGCGCGACTTGTTACGTGCCAACAGGAGTAAGAAGAATGGTGCGCCAACCAGAGCGGTGACGACGCCAACCGGGATTTCCGCGGGGGCTACGACGACTCTGGCGAGCGTGTCGGCGGCGAGCAGGAATAATCCTCCGCCGATGGCACTCAGTGGAACTAGCGCCCGATGATCGGCGCCGATTATTAGTCGTAGCGTGTGGGGTGCTATCAGACCGACGAAGGCAATGGCTCCGGAGAACGCGACCGCGGCACCAGTGATTAGCGACGCAGCCAACAGCAGAACGTTGCGGGTCAAGACGACGCGTACGCCAAGGGCTTGAGCTTCGTCCTCGCTGACCATAAGCAGGTTCAGATCTCGTGACAGCAGGATCGCGATCGCGATTCCTAACAGCACTAAGGGTGTTGCGATGCGAATATCGGTCCAAGTGGACGCGCCGAGTCCCCCGGCGAGCCAGAAGAGCATCTCGCGTTGTGCTTGTAGATCGGAGGTGAAGAGGATGATGGCAGAGATGATGGCGGCGATAAATGCGCTAATCGCGACACCGGACAAGAGGAGTGCGGCCATGGAGAATCGTCCGCCTAGCGAGGCCACGACGTAGACAAGTGCGAGCGCTCCGGCGGCTCCGGCGAATGCCGTTGCGGGCAGAGCCAAGGCGATCACGGCGTGGAGCCCGAGCGTGATCGCGATCACCGCGCCGAGCGCACCGCCTGCGGATACTCCGATGATCCCGGGATCGGCCATCGGATTGCGGAATAGTCCCTGCATTACGGCACCGGAAACACCGAGAGCGGCACCGACGACCAACGCAAGCAGGATGCGCGGCAATCGGATCGTGGTGATGATGGCGCGTTCGGCGTCTGAAGCGGTGGTCTCGGCTAACCCGAGATGTTCGAGCAATATGCCGATGGTCAGAGACGGCGGAATGGTGAACGGTCCAACTGCGGCGGCGACGATCACCAACACCAATCCAACGACCGCCAGTACCGCCGATCCCAAGCCTAGCTTCACCAACACCGGTGTGTTGCTGAATTCCGAGACGGCGCGCAGCCATCCCGCGCGGCGACGAACCGACCATCTGCCGGCACGCGATTTTCGTCGTTCAGAGCGCAGGTGCGGCACTCTGGAACTTGCGGATCCCAAAAGAAAAATCCCCGTCGCCATTACGCGACAGGGATTGCACCGGATAGATCTTGGGTTCTCGTTTGAGACCCAGCCTGTACCTGAGACGCTCCCTATGGCGAAGAGCGACTGCTCAGCCAAATCCGGCAGGTCTCCTGGCTTTCGGATCATCACCCATCTCGCGCCTTCCCATCCATCGTGGACAGTGGCTCTAGCGAGGGGCTACCCGATTACAGTGGCGCCTCCGCAGCGGATTCTCACCGCTTTCCCTATCTGTGCTCGATCGTCGAGCACCACCAGTTTTGGTTGGCTTTCTCGATTCACGTTACCAGCAGTTGCCTATGTTGTCAATGCCCTATGGCGACGTACGATGGACTCATGACACGTATTCACGACACTGGCTCACAACCGCTCGGCCGGGTTGTGATGTTGCAGGGAACCGGGTCTTCCGTGGGCAAAAGTCTGCTTGTAACTGGGTTGTGCAGGGTGTTCGCGCAGGACGGGTATCGGGTCGCTCCGTTCAAGGCCCAAAACATGTCCCGCAATTCAGGGGTAACGCCGGACGGCCTTGAAATCGGACGAGCGCAGGTTGTACAGGCTGAGGCGGCGGGGATCGAGCCAACCGTCGAGATGAATCCGGTGCTGTTAAAGCCGGAAGGGAATGCGACCTCGCAGCTCATTTCGATGGGCAAGATGAACGGCACGTTACAGGCGAGAGATTTTCTCACGCGGCGCGAGATACTGTGGACAACCATCAAGGAGTCGCTCGATTCACTGCGTGCGCAGTATGACATCGTGGTGGTGGAAGGTGCGGGCAGCCCGGCGGAGATCAACCTACGGGCGGGAGATATCGTCAACATGGCCGTAGCGTTGTATGCCGACGCCCCGGTCTTCATCATCGGTGATATCGACAAGGGTGGGGTGTTTGCTTCGCTCTACGGGACCAATGCGCTCATTAGCGAGGCGGAGTGCGCACTGGTCAAAGGCTTCATCATCAACAAGTTCCGCGGCGACCCGAGTCTTTTGGGGGATGGTCTCGACCAATTGAAGGTCCTCACCGGCGTCGATGTGATCGGGGTGGTGCCGTACCTGTCAGATGTGTATGTTCCTGAGGAAGATTCGCCTCGGGAGGCGCGCCGTTCAGACTCCGAGGTTGCGGAAGGCCACGTTGAGATAGCTGTCGTGGCGTTGCCCCGCATCGCGAATTTCGACGAGTTCGATACGCTCGCTCTGCGGTCCGGTGTGCATCTTCGATACATCCGACGAGTGAGCGATTTCGGCGAGCCTGACCTCGTGATATTGCCGGGCTCGAAAGTGACGGTGGCGGACTTGGATTTCGTCAGACGGTCCGGCATCGAGTCGAAGATCCGGGAGCACATCTGGAACGGGCGCGCACTGATTGGGATTTGCGGCGGGTTGCAGATGCTTGGCAATTCGATACATGATCCGGAAGGCATTGAGTCAGACCAGCCATTTGCTGATGGTCTCGGCATCCTCGATATTGAGACGGCGTTTGCTGGCGACAAGCTAACGACGCGCACCGATGCCAAAATTACGGCGGACCGCGGGCTGCTCGCTGGTGCGAGCGACTCGAAGGTGTCAGGGTACGAGATTCACGTCGGTATGAGCAATGGACCAGCGGGAACGTCGGTGGCGATGGAGTCGTTAAATGGCGGCAACGCAGTCGGGTTCTTGGACAGCACAGGTTGCGTCTTCGGAACGTATCTACATGACTTATTCAAGAACGATGCATTCACGCAAACCATTGTTACTAATCTGGCGCGCATGAAGGGTCTCGATCCTCCCGACGAGGTAGAACCGTTTTCCCAAGACGCTGAGTTCGAAAAGCTTGCGGCGCATCTGCGACGCCATTTGGACGTCGGGGCGGTCTATCGTTCGATGGGGTTGTGACGGTTTGGGATGACAGATTTTAGGTGCTGGAATTCCGTTCGGTGAACGCGATGAGGCTATCGGCGGCTTGGTTTAGGAGGGTGGTTACTTCCGGGTCGGTGATGTCGCCGGATTCATCCATGAAGTTGGCGACGTGGGGTAGGAGGACTCGGGGTTGGTGGAGGACGTATCCGCCTTCGGATTCGATGCTGTAGGAGGCGTGCATGTGCATTCGTGGACAGCCCGAGCGGCCGGGTCCGGTGCCGATGATGAAGAATATTTTGTTGGTGAGCAAGTTGCCACGTCTGGAGAGCCACTCGATGGCGTTCTTGAGGGTGGCGGTCATTGAGCCGTTGTATTCGGGGCAGGCGATGATGATGGCATCGGCTCCTCGGACGGCGTCACGAAAGGTTTCGGCGTCAGTCGGTATGCCTTTAGCTTCGACATCGGTGTGAAACATGGGAACGGTGTTTAAATCGAAAATAGTCGACTCCACTCCCCTATCCGCGGTCTTGTCGATCAAGTTCTTCAGGAGCTTGAGATTCCAAGACTCTTTCCGTAGGCTTCCGCATATGCCGAGGACTTTCATGGTGTTCCTTGGGTTGATTTCGTTCTAGTTCGTATGGACGTTGGTAGTGTATATTCGGCGACATGATTCCTGCGATTGACCCAGAGGCAGATTACCGGGCGCTGGTTAGGCGAAGCTACGACGCGTGTGCGGAGGTGTATGAAGAGTCTCGTAGGACCGAGCCGGGAATTGAGATACGGGGTCTGGTGGATCGACTCGAAGACGGTGCTGCGGTGCTCGATATTGGTTGTGGCTCAGGGGTGCCGATCGCCAAGGCGTTGGCCGAGCAATACCGGGTCACAGGAGTGGATGTTTCGGAGGAGATGGTGCGTCGGGCCCGGGAGAATGTGCCGGTTGGCGAGTTCATTTGCAACGACGTGATGTCGGTGGATTTCGAGCCTTCTAGTTTTGATGCGGTGGTTGCGTTTTACTCGGTGTTCCATCTTCCCCGAGCGGAGCATCCGGCGCTGTTTCGGAGGATTCACGATTGGTTGAGGCCGGGCGGGTATCTGCTGTGCACCCTGAGTCACGGAAGCGAGGCGGGTTATACGGAGCCTGACTTCCATGGCGTGACGATGTATTGGAGCAACTTCGGGCTGGGTGAATACTTGGTGATTGTTCCTGAAGCGGGGTTTGAGGTGCTCGAATTATCGTCGACTGGCGCAGGATGGAGGGATCCGGTGCTGGCACAGAGTGAGGATCATCCGTTGGTGTTGGCGCGGAGGGAGTGATGGGGGGACGTATGAACTAGGATGCGAAGGATTGAGAAAGATGCGAAGGATCGGGTGTTGTGTTGATTGGGTACTGCGTTGATGGTGGGCGGTTAATCGAGTTTTAGCGCCATCAAGTGTTCGTCGAGGTATTGACCATCTACGAACATGGCGCGTGGTGCTGTCCCGTAAATCTCAAAACCTAAGGATGCATAGAGTGAGATTGCAGGTTTGTTCGTGGTCGTCACCGTCAGGTGGATCATTGAGAGGCCTGGCGTGCGACGTGCCCGTTCCAGAGCGGCGATGACGAGGCGGCGGCCGTATCCCCTGCCCTGATGCTCGGCGGCAACGTGCATGCCGACGATGGTGCCGAAGTGCTTGCTCTTGGGTTCATCTTGTCGGAAGAATCCGATCGAGCCGACGAGGTTGCCTTCAACGAAACAGCCGATGAGGAAGGAGTCGGTTGAGCCGGGGGTTTCGGGTAGTCGCTCGGCGAATTGCGCTAGGGGCCAGTCTTTTTGCTTATCGTAGGACGAGGAGAAAGCGGTCGGGTGTTCTTTGAGGGCGCGCAGTCGGAGGAGGCGGTAGGTGGGGGCGTCGGGTTTTGTTAGTTCGCGGATTTGCATGTGGGCCGGCTGAACCGGAGATTACGCGGATGGGATGTGATTTTGGGTGTTTGGTGATGTTGGAAGCGTTGATTTGTATGATTCTAAGGTGGCCGTACGGATTGAATGAGCTACAGTGTCCGAGTTCGATGTAGAAGGCGATTTTGGCAAAACTTCAAGCAGTCAAGGCTCCTGAGCCGCCGAAGTCCCCGGCGTACCTCGTCAACGCGGTCCGGAAGCCGATTCAGGACTTCATCCACACCCAACAGATCGGTGCGATCATCCTGTTGTTGGGCGCGGTGGCGGCTCTCGGTTGGGTCAACTCGCCGTGGGCGCACACTTACGAGGATTTTTGGCACACGCACATCGCTTTCGATATCCACATCTTTGGGATTTCGGAGGATCTGAAGCATCTAGTCAACGATGGGTTGATGGCGGTGTTCTTCTTCCTCGTGGGGCTGGAGATTCGACGGGAACTTAGGCACGGGGAGCTTTCGACGTTTAGGAAAGCGGCTCTGCCGGCGTTCGCGGCGATCGGTGGGATGGTGGTGCCGGCGGCGGTCTACCTGCTCTTCAACCGTTCGGGCGACGGTGCGATTGGCTGGGGAATTCCGATGGCGACGGACATCGCATTTGCGCTCGGGGTGCTGGCACTGGTGGGCAAGCATATCCCTGCCGAGTTGCGGGTTTTTCTACTCGGATTGGCGGTGGTCGATGACCTGGGTGCGATCGCCGTGATCGCGACGTTCTACACGGATACGATCGACTGGTTACATCTGGGCCTCGCAGTCGGGATGTTCGTCGTGATTTGGGGATGCATTCGCTTGGGAATTCGTTCGCTCGGTTTCTACATCATCCTGTTTGTGTTGATGTGGCAGTACTTGCTCGAATCGGGGATACACGCCACCCTTGCCGGCGTCGCGGTGGCGGCGATCGTGCCTGATCAGCCGGATCTGGAGCGCAAGGACTACCGAAAAGCGGTGGAACTGCTGTTGCACGATTTCGAGCTGGCGTTGGAACGGGGCGACACTGAGAAGGCGGAGGCGATCACGCAGCAGGTGGAGAAGCTTAGCCGGGGCACCGAAGGGCCGTTGGTGCGGCTCGAGCACATGGTGCATCCGTGGGTGAGTTTCTTGATCCTACCGCTCTTCGCGCTCGCCAACGCGGGAATCGTCTTCACGTCCGACACGCTATTCGAAGCGGTCAACAGTCACGTCACGATTGGAGTAGTGTCGGGGCTGCTGGTCGGAAAGGTAATTGGGATACTCGGCTTTTCGTGGCTGGCGGTCCGGTTGGGTCTGGGTCAACTGCCTTCGACGGTACACTGGGGGCACGTTCTCGGTGTCGCGTTGCTTGCGGGCATCGGCTTCACGGTCGCCATCTTCGTGTCGGGGATCGCGTTCGATAATCACGCCTTGATCGACCAGAGCAAGATAGGGATATTTGGGGCTTCGCTCGTTGCAGGGGTTGTGGGTTACTTGATCCTGCGCTTTGTATCGCCGCGGTGGTCCAAACGGCGCGCATGAGGGTGTCGGATGGTTGTGGTCTCACGTCTGGTGACGGCGCGGAGGGGTTGAGGGCGTGTGACGGTCCCTTTGCCGTTCGGACATTTCCCGGTTAACGGGAACAGACGATCCGCCCTGACCAGGGCATTCCCTGGGGTCGCTTCGATTCCGCGTCCACTTCGCTGAAGCGAAGGTGAGGTTTCCATTGCGTAGTAGAGTAGCGTCAAATTCCGAATTGACCACCAAACGAGGAACAGTCAAGTGGACTCTCTAACGAATTTGAACATGGGCCTTGGTGCCCTTCCGCTTATCACGAACGCCCGTACTCGCTCGATCTCCGCCGAGAATCCTACGGGGGCGAAGGGAATGGGTGGGATGGCGGTGCCGGATCCGGAGGGTGGTGAGTGGTCGGTTTCTTCGCCGGCTAGAGCGTTGGGTCAGGGGTGGAAAGTGCGGCCT
Source organism: Dehalococcoidia bacterium (assembly GCA_963664695.1). Taxonomy (GTDB): domain Bacteria; phylum Chloroflexota; class Dehalococcoidia; order Lucifugimonadales; family Lucifugimonadaceae; genus Bin127. Next base: position 2,285,977 of record OY761543.1, on the reverse strand, counting down.
TATGTTTGGTTGAGGTCGGGGGAGTCGACTACTTTGATGGATGTTGATGGGCCGGGGGTGATTCAGCATATTTGGATGACGACGCAGAGGGAATGGCGAGGTAGTGGGCGTGGGTGTGTGTTGCGGTTTTATTGGGATGGCGAGGAGTCGCCGTCGGTGGAGGTGCCTTTGACGGATTTCTTTGCGGTGGGGCACGATCTCTATGCACCGGTGAATTCGTTGGCGGTGATTGTCAATCCGACGTCGGCGTTGAACTGCTACTGGCCGATGCCGTTTCGGGGTCACGCTCGGGTGACGATTACGAATGAGTGGGAGGAGGATATTCGGCTCTTCTACCAGATCACATATGCGGAGAGTGAGGTGCCGGAGAACGCGGGTTATTTCCATGCGCAGTGGCGTCGGGCGGTGACGGATCGGTCGAATCCTGATTACACGATCCTTGACGGGGTGAAGGGTCAGGGTCAGTATGTGGGGACGTTCTTGGCTTGGACGCAGTTGTCGGACGGCTGGTTTGGTGAGGGTGAGATCAAGTTCTATATGGACGGCGACGGGGAGTTTCCGACGATTTGCGGTACTGGGACGGAGGACTATTTCTTAGGAAGTTACGGGTTCCCGGAGGTTTATTCGACGGCTTACGTCGGGAATGTGTTGGATCATGCAGGAAGTGAGGGTCCGCCGAAGTGGAGCTTGTATCGGTGGCACATCCTCGATCCGATTCGGTTTGAGGAGGATTTGCGGGTGACGATTCAGGCGTTGGGATGGTGGCCAGAGCCGAATAGTCGGTATCAGCCGCTGGCGGATGACATTGCGTCGGTGGCGTACTGGTATCAGGTTGGACCGCACGCGCCGTTTCCGGAGTTGCCGGGGATTGAGGGGCGGTACGCGAGGTAGGTTTTGGGCGCGAAGGAACGGCGAGTTTTGTTGTTCTCTGGGTTCCCGCGTCCGCGGGAATGACGGGGATGGCGCGGGCAACCCTAGATCGGAACGCCGGTGTAGAAGGCGGTGGTTTGGTTGACGGCGGATTGGGCGGTTTGGGGGTCGGTGCCGGATGCGATTGATGCTTGTCCCCACCGTTCACTGCTTTCGGTGATGAATGCGATGCCCTCGGGAGAGGTCACGAATTCCATCTCATCGGGTTTTGGTTCGGAGGGACGTTCGATGTGGTGGACTAGTCCGAGGAAGGCCGTCTCCCAGCCGACGCCGACAGCGCCGGGGCCGAACGTGTCCCAATGCGGCGAGATGTGGGCGGTGTGGGTCAAGGTCAGGCGTGTTTGGTCGGGTGCTTCGCTGGCGAATTTGAACTCTACCCAGCTGGTGTCTCCGGCGAATTCCCATGTCAGGGCGATGTGTGAATGCGGTTCGCACTCGAGGATGGTGCCGCTTGCGTTGTCTTGGACTTGGAAGCGGCCGTTGAGTTGGAGGTCGCCGGTGACGTTGGTGGCCCATAGAGGGATGCGGTCGGGAGTTGTGACAGCGTCCCAGAGGTCGCCGATGTTGGTGTCGAAAGTGCGGGACAGCGTAACCGCGGATGCGGGTTGACCGTCGCGTTCGAAGAGCGTCACGCGGCGGTCCATGGGCGCTATGTGGTCTTGTGGGTTGAAATTCATGTTTCCAGCTGGGTTGATCGTTTGGATTTTGCTAGGTAATTCTAGTCGATGTCGGGAAGGGGAATTTACGTGTGTATCATCCCCACCCCCATGCATTCGACGCAGCGTTGCCGGTTCTTTGGGCTCCGCCTAGGCATCCATCGCCCGCCCCCTCACCCGGGCATCCCCCGCTCGCGTCGCTTCGCTTGCTCGCGCCCCCTTCGCTGTGCGAAGGGGGGTGGTCCTTGTGCTACGATTCCCAATCGTAGCCATCTTGTCGAGTATTCGATCGGTTCATGTGATGGCACCAACTAGCGGCGAACGGAGCGGCGATTGAGTTACGAGCATCTGCTTATTGATATCCACGAGCATGTCGGCGTCATCACGCTCAATCGGCCTGAGGTTCTCAACGCCATGAACCGGAAGCTGTCGAGCGAGATCAATGCGGCCGTCGGGCAACTCGACGATGACGATGACGTTCATGCGATCATCTTCACTGGTTCGGGCGAACGGGCCTTTTCGGCGGGCGCGGATATCCACGAAATGGCGGAGTTGGCGAAGATGGATAATCCACCGCCATCGGACCCAGCGAGGGCCGAATTTGCGTGGAACATTGCCGCGTCTAGGAAACCTACGATCGGCGCTCTCAATGGCCTCGCCTACGGAGGCGGCGCGGTGCTCGCCTCGAGCTTGGACATGCGCGTCGGTTGCGAGGTGACTCGTTTCCGTTTCTTGGCGGTTCAGTACGGTCGGGTCAACTCTACCTGGAGCCTTCCGCAGCAGGTCGGTTGGCCGATGGCTAAAGAACTGCTCTTCACGGCGCGCGTCGTAAGAGCCGAGGATGCATTGCGGATTGGGTTGTTGAATCACTTGGTGCCGCGCGCGCAGCTGATGGAGAAGGCGATGGAGTTGGCGGGCTTGATCGCGGCGAACGACCCGCGTATGGTTCAAGGTGTGAAGCAGCTGTTAATTCGAGATATCGGCGAGGGCTGGCGCTCGCACTACGAGAACGAGTTGAATGCCCAGAAAAATGAACTGGCACCGACACCGGTACTGGAGGGATTCAAGCCGTTCTTGGACCGGAAGGGTAGGTCATAGATTTGAAGGATTTGAAGACACCACTGGAAGGGCTCAGGCTCCTCGATTTGGGACGCTATCAGGCGGGGCCACGTTGTGCGCTGATGTTTGCGCGGCTGGGCGCCGAGGTGATCAAGATTGAGTCGCTCAGCGGCGACGAAAGCCGTCGGAACGGCCCGCGCGTCCGCGGCCAGAGCGCGTACTGGGTGCAGTACAACTCGGGTAAAAAGAGCCTGGCGATTAACCTGCGGACCGACGAAGGGAAGGACGTGCTGCGCGACCTTGTCAAGGAGTCGGACTTTTTCCTACAGAACTTCAGGCCCGGCACGATAGAGGTGATGGGATTCGGATACGAAGAGCTCAAGAAGCTGAACCCGCGGGTCATCATGATCAACGCGTCGGCGTATGGGCAGTACGGCCCTTATAAGGAGCGAGTGGGTTTCGATCCGATTGGCCAGGCGATGGGCGGACTGATGTCGCTGACCGGCTTTCCGGACGATCCGCCGATCCGCACGTTCTTCCCGCTCATCGACCGCATCACGTCGCTTCACGCAACGATTGGTGCGCTGGCCGCTCTCAGGGAGCGCGAATTCTCGGGTGAGGGTCAGGAGATCGAAGTTTGTCTCGCCGACACGGGTTACACAGTGAACGAGATTCCCATCTCGGCCTATCTCGGCGACGGGTACGAGCAGCCGCGTGAGGGTAATGGTCGAGGCACGGGCGGTACTTACCAGACGCAGGACGGATGGATCGTGATTGCGGCGACGAACGATGCCATGTGGGTGCGGCTGTGCGAGGCGACGGAGAAGCCTGAATGGCTGACGGATGAGAGGTTCGCCACCCGTGCGCTGCGCTCGGAGAATGCGGAGCCCTTAGAGGCTGGATTGAGTGAATGGTTTGCGCAACGAGAGGACATGCAAGAGACGGCAGATCACCTCGCCGCTCACGGTGTCCCCTGCTCTCCCGTGAACAGCACTGCGCAGGCGGCACGCGACCCGCACTTGACCGAACGCGAGATCATGATGGAGGTCCCTGATCCGGTCGCCGGCACCATGTGGGTGACCGGCAAGGCCATCAAGTTCAACCGCACGCCGATGGTCGTTGGCTCGACGCCGCTCGTAGGCGAACATACTCAAGAGGTTTTGCGTGACATCCTTGGATATGGCGAAGAGAAGATCCGGGCCCTGCACGACGCCGAGGTCGTAATTTCGGCTGAGAATGTGCCCGTGGCCGCTGGGTAAGCGTCGAAGCATCGCCTCCGGTTGCTTCGTACGCGTGATCAGATTCCCGCTGTCGAGGGAATCATGTGGCGTATCCTAAGTTCTCATCAGGAGGCTGGAGAAATGACGTCGGAATCAGGCTCGGCAAAGTCTGCGATACACACCGTCGAATTGACGAAGTACTACGGCAGTCATTTGGGCATGGAGGACGTCAATCTTGATGTCCGGAAGGGCGAGGTCTTCGGTTTTCTAGGTCCGAACGGTGCTGGGAAATCGACGACGATCAGGACGTTGTTGGATGAGATTCGGCCGACTTCGGGGAGTGCGACGATTCTTGGGATGGATACGCACCATGACGCGGTCGCGATACGTCGGCACATCGGGTACATTCCGGGAGACCTTGCGCTGTATCCGAACCTCACGGGCATGGATACTCTGACGTTTTTTGCGAATATGCGCGGTGGCGTGGATTGGTCGTATGTCGATGAACTGGCCGACCGTCTCGATTCGGATTTGACGAGGAAGGTGGGCGATCTTTCGACGGGCAATCGCCAGAAGGTGGGAGTGATTCAGGCGTTCATGCATCGTCCGGACCTGCTGATCATGGACGAACCGACTTCGGGTCTCGATCCGCTGGTGCAACGTGAGTTTCAGAAGATGGTTGGCGAGGTGTCGGCGGAGGGTAGGACGGTGTTCTTGTCGAGCCACACGCTATCGGAAGTACAACGCGTTGCGGATCGCGTGGGGATTATCCGGAACGGACAGTTGATCACGGTGGAGTCGGTCGCTGATCTGAGGTCGAAGTCGATGCGGCAGGTTGAGTTTGTGCTGGACGGTGAAGCTGAGGAGTCGGTTTTCGAAGGCGTTGAGGGAGTGCGGAATGTTGTTGTGGAGGGTAATCAGGTCGAGATGTCGTTTGGCGGGGATATGGGCGAGTTGCTTTCGACTGTTACACAGCGATACGGTGTTGCGGACATCAGGACCAGCGAGGCTGACCTGGAGGAGATATTCCTGACCTACTATCACGATGACGATGCGGGCGATGGGGAGCAGCAGTGATGCAGGTCAACGTTTTTGTCAAGACGGTTAGCGACCGCTGGTTGGGCTGGGTGATCGCTGTGGTTTCGGTTTCGTTGTTATTGCTAATGGGGATGTCGACGTACCGCGAGATCGACCTTTCGGTGTACACGTCGTTGCCGGAGGCTTTTCGATCACTGATCGGGATTGGTGACGACGTCGATGTGGGCGGTTTGGCGATAAACGTGATGTTCGGCACCTGGGGCGCGGTAGTGCTGGCGGCGTTGGCGCTTGCTATGGGTAGTTCGGCGATTGCGGGTGAAGAACGTGACGGGACAATGGACATATTGTTGGCGAATCCCAAAAGCCGGACTCATGTGTTGATTTCAAAGATTGGTTCGATGGTGTTGCTGGTAGCGTTGGCGACGGTGGCTGTTTGGATACCGGTGCATCCGATTGCGGCTTTGCTCGGGGTTCAGATCGGCGGTTTGGATGTGGAGGCACTCACCGTCCACTTGTTTGCGAATAGTGTGTTTTACGGGATGCTTGCGATGGCGATAGGTGCGATGACGGGAGACAAAGGGAAAGCGGCCGGTGTGACGACGGCGATTATGGTGCTGTCTTTCTTCGGGGTCGGGTTTTTGCCTCTAGTCGACGGTGGTGACACCGTGGCGAAGGTTCTCCCTTGGTATTACTTCGACGGTAGCGACCCGGTGCAAAACGGGATCGCTTGGGGACACTTGGGGCTGCTCGGCGGAGGTTCCGTTCTCTTATTCGTGGCGTCGATCGTGGGCTTCAATCGACGCGATTTGAAGGGTCAATCCGTTGGGACGACGATGTTGGACAGGATTCGTGGCAATCCCTTGCTGAACAGGATGATCGGACGGCTAGCGGGCTCGGCTCGGGTCTCGTCGATTTGGCTGAAAACGATTTCGGACTACCAGACGCTGTTGGTGATCACGTCGGCGGCGATGTTTCTGGTGATGGGAGTATTGATGGGTCCGATGTATGCCTCGATACCGGAGGAGACTCTGGCGACGTTTGATCAGTTGCCGGAATATCTGGTCACTCTATTTGGTGGCGGCGATATGAGCACACCGGAAGGCTGGTATTCGCTCGAGACGTTCGGTTTGATGGCTCCGGGTGCTGTAATCCTGGTTACTGTGGTGATGGGTGCCGGCGCGCTGGCGGGTGAGGAGTCTCGGCGGACCATGGGGTTGCTGCTGGCGTGCCCCATAAGCCGAAATCGCATCGTGCTCGAGAAGACGATTCCGTTGGTGCTGTTCGGGGTTGTAGTCGGTTTCGTGACGTTTGCAGGTGTAAGTATCGGGTCGTTGGTCGCCGATCTCGGGATGTCGATCGGGAACATCGCGGCTACCGCTGCGTTGCAGACGCTTGTGGGACTCGTCTTCGGTTCGCTCGCGCTTGCGTTGAGCGCGGGGACTGGTCGCACGTCTATCGCCATCTACGGAGCGATCGGGGCTGCGCTTTTTTGCCATTTCTTAAACGCGCTCGCAGCGCACGGTATCGCAGAACTGGGGTGGATTACGCCGTTCAAATACTACTTAGGTAACGACCCGCTCAACAACGGGATGGACTGGGCTGACGCGGCGGTGCTAGCGGTGTTGTCGGCAGTCCTGATCGGGTTATCGTTCGTGCTGTTCGAGCGTCGGGATATCAGGCAACACGCCTAGGTTTGCCCTCGCCCGTTCTCGTCGAGGAAGATGGCGAGATGTTGCAGACGGTTTTATTTCCGTCGACCCTCGCGAGAACGCTTGTAGACCTCGACAAACTCATCAATCGGAGTCCGCCCGATCGCCTCCCCGACTAACTCGAGCGGCAGATCGTCCAACTTCCGGAACCGGACGCACGACTTCCCCATGTCCAGCCTTTTGCCGGTGGCGAGGTAACGCTCTCGGAACCAATTTTCGACCGACTCGTCGCCGTAGACATTCGTCAGATACACGGCCATGTGGCGTTTCTGTGAAGCCAGGGCAGCATACATGAGTGGTTGCTTGTTGTAGGTGTCGGCCAACACGCTGAACGGTACGACGTACGAGATCATGCCCCAACGCATTTCTTCCTCGTAACCTTCGGGCAGGTTTTCGAGGACGACGTTGCGGACGATGGAGAGTTGCTCTCGGCGGTCTTCGTCAAGCTCGGCTAGGTATTCTTCTGCGGTTTTTGCTTTGGATTGCATTGTTTGGTTTCCTGATGTTGCCAGCAAGGGCAGGTTTGAAACCTGCTCCTACACCTCAGCGTTCACGGCTTGGATGATGGCGTGGATGTAGCCGTAGCAGTAGGCGAAGCCGACTTGGTTCGCTTCATCCCCGTCGATGCCGGGGACGTGATCGGGCATGAGCATGTACGGGTAATCGACTTCTTTGTAGGTGCGGGCGGCTTTTAGCATGTCAATATCGCCTTCGTCGGGGAAGACCTCCACGAAGTCGAGAACGCCGCCTTTGATGTTGCGGAAGTGGACGTTGAAGATTTTCTTTCGGCTTCCGAAGTATCGGATGACGTCGTAGATCTCTTCGCCCGGATTCTCCAACATCTCGGAGACGGTGCCTTGGCAGAAGTTGAAGCCGTGGTAGGGGTTTGCGTGCATCGCCTCGAACTTCTTTAGACCCTCGACGGTACCCATGACGCGGGCGACACCGCGGTACTCGTTGTCCTTGATGCCGGGGTCTTGTGGGTGACATGCCATTTGGACTTTGTACTCTTCGGCCACTGGCATGATGCGGGAAAGGAAGTAGTCGATGCGCTCCCACATCGTGTCAGCGTCCGCTGCCCCGCCCTCGAACTCCGGCACCGACTGGTCGAGATCCGCGTACTTGAACGATGAGAGCTTTGCTCCGCCACGGCCGTATCTTGGTGGCGTACGGAGGTGACCGAGGATTGTGATGTTGTAGAGAAGGCCTCTGAGTCCGGCTTGGGAGGCCATGCGGATTATCTCGCAGAGGCTGTCAAGTTCGCGTTCTTTCTCGTCACTGGGACCAAGGAACAGGTAAGTCATGTCGTTGGTGAATGCGTCCCTAGAGCCGAGGGGTGAGTGTATGGTCTCGACGTTGATCCCATACTTGGCGTATTTCTCCCGGTACGACACAAGGAGGTCGACGGTCCACTCTTTCCAATGCTCCTTGAGTGGTACGTCAACGTGCTCGACGCCCAACTGCGCCAGCTGCCGGATATCCGTCTCATGACGCGCTCCGAATTGCGTTCCCACGTACATCACATGACTCCCTTGTTGGTTGTGCCTCTTCCGCGTGCGGTCTATGATATGCCGTAGCCTTCGGATAGGAGAGAATAATGCCGCAGCACTACCTTGGAATAGATGTTGGCACCACCGCGATTAAAGCATTGATCGTCGATGAGTCTGGTACGGTTGTCGGAGAGGCCGAAGCTCCGCAGGAGCTATCTGTCCCACAGCCTGGTTGGTCGGAACAGAATCCGTCGGATTGGTGGCGTGGCACGGTCGATGCGGTCCGTGCGGCGTGCTCGCAGGCCGGCGTTCCCGACGTCAAGGCGATCGGGTTGTCGGGCCAGATGCATAGCTCAGTGTTGTTGGATGATGCGGACGAGGTTATTAGGCCGGCGATATTGTGGAATGACGTTCGCACGACCGATCAATGTCGTTTCATCGGTGACCGAGTGGGCAAGACGGGATTGCGCAGGTTCGTGGGTAATCCTGCTCTTGAGGGGTTTACGGCTCCAAAACTGCTGTGGGTGCGCGACGAGGAGCCCGATCTGTTCGACTCGGTGCGCACAGTGTTGTTGCCCAAGGATTATGTGCGGCTATTGATGACCGGGATCCGAGCCACTGAGCCATCGGATGCTGCGGGGACGTTGCTGTTCGATGTCCGGCGGAATCGCTGGTCGGAGGAGATGATGGACGCGCTGGAAATTGACCCGGCGATTCTCCCGCCAGTCAGAGGTTCAGCGAGCGTGACAGGTGGACTCACCGCAGACGCAGCTGATGTATTGGGGTTGCGAGTCGGCACGCCAGTCGTTGGCGGAGGAGCTGACAACGCCGCGGCTGCGGTCGGATCTGGTGTCGTGGAGCAAGGCACCATGCAGACCTCCATCGGCACATCCGGCGCGGTAGTTGCACCGATAAAACGCCCGCGCGTCGATCCTGGAATGCGCATACATTCTTTCAACCACGCCATTGACGACACTTGGTATCTGATGGGAGTGGTATTGTCGGCCGGTGCGGCGCTAGCGTGGTTCAGTCGTTCGTTGGTTGGCCCCCAAAGCAAGCCACCCGCATATGACGAGTTGGTGGCCGAGGCGGCTGGCGTTGCGCCAGGGGCGGACGGCCTAACGTTCCTGCCGTACCTGACCGGCGAACGCACGCCTCATGCAGACGCGAATGCGCGGGGAGTCTTTGTTGGTTTACACGCCGGGCATCAGCGTGGGCATCTAGTGCGCGCGGTGATGGAGGGGGTTACCTTTGCCCTGCGCGATTCACTTGAGTTGATGCGGCGTTTGGGCATCGATGCTTCAGAGTCGGTGGCTGTAGGCGGAGGCGCGCTCAGTCAGGTTTGGCGTCAGATGCAAGCCGATGTACTTGGAGTTCCGGTTGTTCGGGTAGGACCGTCGGGCGGAGCGCCGTATGGAGCGGCGATACTTGCAGCCGTCGGCGGTGGCGAGTTTGATTCGGTTGAGGAAGCGTGCAGGGCATGGATACGGCCGCTTGATCGCCTTGAACCCGATGCCGGAGCGACGGACGCATACAACGATGCCTACCGGCGATATCGCAAGCTGTATCCGCGCTTGAAGCGTCACTTCGCCGAGCAGGCCGAGGACGCGTCATCCTGAATGGGACTGATTGTCCTCAAAGGGGTAGGAGGATTCGATGGGTCTCTCGCATTTGCGAAATGACCACGATCTCGTAGCAGATGCAATCGGTGATTCGCCGGAGTCCGCGATTCCAACCCACCTCCTGAGGCGTGGTCTTGCGTCCGCGTTCGTCGATGGTTCGTTGGCGCGGTTCGACGGCGTAATCGTCCAATCACATTCTTTGCCGCAAGAACCGTGGTGCTTCGGACGTAGCCCTGATTCGGTTTGGACATTGCTGCGGGAACTCAAGGAGTGGGGTCGGCAACCTATCTCACCGAACGTATCTGCCGAACTGGCTGTTCCGCTGTCTGATCTCATTGAGCAGGACGCAAACGTCCGAGTCAATCACTATGGCGATGTCTACCACACGTTGACAGGTCGAATAATCGGGTTTTCGACACCTGAGGTACGACAGCTTGACCTAACAGATTCTGACCTGCTTGCTGCGCATGAAAGCAATCCGCAAAGGATGGGGTTCTCGACTTTCGAGGACTTACTGACGGAAGGTGTGGTTGCCGGCGCCGTGGTGGAGAACAAGCTGGTTGCCGTGGCCCACACGAACGCCGTGACGTCGGGATATGGCGATATCGGCGTGTTCACCCATGAAGCATGGCGTGGCAGAGGATTCGCCACCGCGGCGGCGAGCATCGTGGCGCACCGCATTCGAGAAATTGGTCGTACTCCCGTTTGGAGCGCCGGGGAAGACAACGCCGCTTCGCTGCGCGTGGCCGCGAAGCTAGGTTTCGTCGAAGTATCGCGGCGGGTCTACCTCAACGTTGGAGTTCTTGCAACATGACTGGCCATGCGTCCTCGGCGTAGAACCGGTGCCCGCCCTGCCCCACTACTAGATGACAACGATCAGCGGCGCCTGCCGCCCTGTAAATCTCCTGCAGTTCTGAGAAGGCGCGCCTCGTTGCATCAACCGGGAATATCGGATCCTCCGCACCGCAAACTAAAACGACAGGACGCGGCGCGAACAGCCCCATCACATCGGCCATCTCGGCGTATCGAAGTAGACCAGGAACATAGTTGTCGGCACAGTGATAGATCGACATGATGGAATCGCGGAATGTGTTGAAGTAGCAGGAAGGCATGGCGTGAGTGATCCTGGGCAGGAGAGCAGCCGAAAAGAGACTGATGGTTCCACCGCCTGAGTTGCCCATGACACCGATCCGAGACCCGTCGACGTCGTCCCGCGTTTCGAGAAAATCGAGGCCGCGGTCGACATCGAACACGCGCTCGCCGATCAATGTTCGTCCGAGCATGAAAGCATGCATCGCTGCGTCGTGGCATCCATGCGTAGATACATGCTGTTGAACCAGCTCGCGGCGTTCACCGAATGAGCGCTGTTCAATGCAAAGCGCGCCGATGCCTCTCGCCATGCACTGCAATCCGAAGTCTCGATCGCAGGCGACCTCCATCGGTACGCTGTTGTCGTCTCGCTCGACCGCGATCGAGTGGTGCATCCCCGTGGTGTGGCCCTGAACGCAGATGAAGAAGGGATACGGGGGAGTTGCATTTGCCGGCAGGCAGAGGAAGGCGACAACATCTGAACCCGGTTCGCTGGCGAACACGATCTTTTCGATCGAACCGTGGGCATGTTCTCGTTTCCAGATAGAGACCGGGTTGAGCGGTATTCGATCATCGTCGGGTAGACCGACAAGTTCTCGCACCTTAGGCCGTAGCCGAGCCTGCCATTCCCCGACATCGCCGCCGTCGAATGCCATCGAGGGCTGCGTGGCATCTATGATTCGGCGATGGTAGAGCGATGGGGATAGGGCGGGTTTGGTACTGGATGCAGTCATGTTGACAGACTCTCGTTCAAGGGACGTCCCCGAATTATGCCATTGGATGCGACGATTAATGGATACGCGAAAATTGGAGGAAAACATTGGCTGAAACCGTCCAAGGCGTATTCTTCGACCTAGACAACACCCTCATAGATCGCGAAGCGGCCTTCATCCGATTCGCTTCTCACTTCTACGACGAACGTCTTCGCGACTCGACATGGATGACGCGTGATGAAGCCGTCGCCAAGATGGTGCGCTGGGACGAAGACGGGTATGTTGACCGCCATACGATGTTCGCACGATGGGTCAACGAGTGGCCTGAAGCGGGACTCGAACCGGAGCTGTTGCTACCTTGGTACCGCTCCGAGATGAAGCGACACGTTCGACCAGATCCGGACAATAACCGTCTCCTCGCGGACCTCAATCGGCGAAATGTGCCGTGGGGAATCGTCACCAACGGAACCACCGCCACTCAGCACATTACCTGTGAGGCGGCAGGTATTGACAAACTCGCCCCTTTCATCATCGTTTCAGAAGCAGCTGGTTACAAGAAACCCGATCCGAGAATTTTCCGCGACGCATTGAACATGACAGGTCTCACGTCTCCCGGTCAAATCTTGTTCGTCGGTGACAACCCCCGAGCCGATATCGACGGAGCCAAACGGTTCGGTATGCAAACCGCATGGGTACGGCGCATCCTCCAATTCCCGGACGACCTCCAACCGCCGGATTACGTCATTGATCACGTGTCCGAATTGACCTTCAGCCCCTTTCGCGAAACGAACGAGACGGGGTAAATGCAAGGTTTTAAACCTGCCCTTCCACCGAGAATGCCTAAACAGCCCGGCATAGACGCGGACGCGCTAGAAATCCGAATCGCGGCGGAAAGCGACTTGGAATCATTGGCCGAGTCTTTTGCCCATGGAACTTCCGCCGCACAGCTTCAACGGCGGCTGGAGGAAAGCAAATGCGGACTTCGCACCATGCTGGTGGCTGTTTTGAAGGGTCGGGCGGTCGGCGCCGTCAGCATTGGAGGTTGGGGTCATCAAAGGGTGGGTTCATTGCGTCTTTTCGCTTTAGACGTCGGCCCGGCGTTCCAACGCCGCGGCATCGGCACCGCACTGATAAACGCAGTAGAAACCATCGCCGCCGAAAGAAATCTGGACGAAGTCAACCTTGAAGTAGAGATCGAAAACGACGACGCGATCCGGTTATATCGCAGACTGGGATACCGGATATGCGGAGACCCCGTAATGGATCGTTGGACACTGTTGCGAGACGATGGAACCGTCGAAACGATCGAGGTGCTGGTATTCGTGATGGTGAAGAGGCTAGTTTAGGAGCATCGATTGCGCCGGCACGTCACGGTCGCCAATCGAGAATTTGCCATCTTCTCCACCCGGTCTGAACCCAAAACTCTCGAAATTAACTTGTTTCTCTTCATCTTCAACCGAAAGCCTCGTGGCGAACCGAACGGTGTTTTGTCGTTCGCCCCACTTGATGGCAGCACCGATCAAGGGTTCATAAGAACCGTTGAACCGCGTGTGTACGAACCCATCGACATGGCATACGTTGTCAGCGTCAACGTACGCTGTGGCGATACCGACGAGTCGTCCATCATCAGTTTTCGCCGCGAACCACTCGGCGGGCTCCTCCCTGCGATCTCGCTCCGCTCGTTCACGTCCCCCTTCGCTCTGCGAAGGGGTGGAGAGTAGGTATTGGTACTTGCGGTAAAGGCCCATGCAGGAGTTCTGCTCCGCGTATCGAGTGGAAATCATCGGCGTGGGCAGATTGCCATCGAGAATCTGCCAGTCGTGCGGCGTCAACAGCAGAGGAATCATGGGCACTCTGAGAGAGGCGTCACCGGACACTATGTTTACGGGTGATGGTGTACGGAAATAGTCCGCCAGGTATTCTTCGGGCGAATCGTCTTTCGTCACGTTGGCATACACGGTCGAGTTTGCGATTCGTCGCCAGCCGAGACGATGGTAGATCCGCGCCGCAGCCGGATTCTCGGTGCCGAGAAAAACCACTTCACCGCCTTGTTCGGCGAACTCGCCAAGGGCTTGCTCACAAAGACGGTTCGCGATGCCCTGCCCTCGGTACTCTGACCGTGTAGCGACTTCACCAATGCCTGCGAACTCCCGGTTGGCGCGCGGCGTCATGATGCCGCATGTGCCCGCGAGTACGCCTTCATCGCGTTCTAACAAAACGACGTGGCGGTTATGCGCGGCTTCTTCCCCCAGGAAGACGCCGATAGGAATGTCGGGATCTTCAGGCCCGAAAACCTCCTCCCAGAAATCGAAGAGTTCGCGAGCCAGTTTTTTTTGTATGGGGGTCTCGAAGCGTTGCGACATCAACTACGAAACCGGCGGTCTCAGGTGCGCCCATGGTCGCGCTTTCTCGAAGGCGGCCGATGCAGCGAGTACAGTTTCTTCGTCGCCGGGCTTGCCGACGATGTGGAGACCAACTGGCATCCCGTCGGAGTCGAAGCCACACGGGACGCTGGCGGCGGTGAAGCCGATGGTGTTGATCGGATGCGTGTGCGGCAAGTAACCCCACCACGGAATACACGTCGCCGGTTCCCCGCCGATCTCTTCAGGGTATTTTTCGTGTTCGAATGCGGTCGTCGCCATGGTTGGCGAGAGAAGGAGGTCGAATTTGTCGAACTGGTCCCAGAACTGCTGGATCATCCGATCTCGTTCGCCAAGAGCACGTCCGTAATCCACGACGCTCAGCTTGCGTCCGTACTCCAATCCGTAGTTGACATACCAAGTCAACTGATCCTCGGGCAGATGGCCGTTCACGGCGATGGCGCTCGATGTCGACAGGACGTACCAGGTGTCGAAAGGTGCATTGAGGACGATGTCGGACTCGTCAACCGTGCATCCGAGTTCTTCGAAGACCTTGGCACCGGCTTCCGCGGCTACAGCTACGTCAGGATCGACGGCCGCGTAGCCCCATCCGAGGCTCCATCCGAGTTTCAGCCCTTCGATGTCCCGACCAACAGCGGCTTCAAAGTCAGGCACTGGTGCGCGCATCGAACTTGCGTCACGAGGATCGTATCCCGACATGACTTGGAGGAGCAACGCGGAGTCGGCGACGGTTCGAGACATCGGCCCCTGCTGGCTGAAGAGGTTCGCCGCTGGCGCACCGTCGGTTCCCGCATAGCTAGAGACACGTCCTTGCGTTGGTTTGATCCCGTAGATGCCGTTGAAGCTCGCGGGTATACGAATGGATCCGCCGCCATCTCCGCCAGTAGCAAGCGCGCAGAGTCCCGCGGCTAATGACGAACCGGCCCCTCCGCTTGAGCCACCGGAGGTACGGTCTGGATTCCACGGGTTGCCACATGGGGGCCCAAGCCGGTTGTCACTTGTCCCGAGATGCCCGAACTCTGGAGTGTTCGTCTTGCCCAGCATCACGGCACCGGCATCGAAGATGTTGTCGATGTAGGCCGCGTTCGCATCCGGCACCCGGTCTTTGTAAGCCAAAGAACCGCCGGTCGTGCGAACCCCCTTCGTCATCTGCAGGTCCTTGATCGTTATCGGAAGACCGTGCAGGGGTCCGAGGCTTTCGCCTCTCGCGGTGGCCGCATCGGCCTTTGCCGCCTGATCCAGCGCAATCTCCGGCGTCACCGTCAAGAATGCATGGAGCTGGTCGTCGAGCTTGTCGATCCGTGACAGGTACAACTCGGTTAGTTCGGTGGAGGTAATCTCACCTTCGGCGATCAGTGCCCGAAGCTCCGTCGCGGAAGCGAAGGCGAGATTTTCATCTAGATTTGGCATTATTGGTTTCGTTACCTTCCTATGGCGTAGCTGTCCCGGCGCGGGTCTGCACCGGCCGACATTACGCCCGATTCTTGATTAATTCTGATTGCGGTCATCGCTCCGCCAGTCGGTGTCCAGTCGTCGAGCACATGAACATCATGCCCCATGCCCACCAACTCTGCGGCCGTGCCGGCATCGATCCGTCCCTCGAGGTCCAACCGACCCGGAAAATAAGTGTGAGGCCAGAATGAGTTTGGGAAGTTCCACGTCGCAAAACGGGGCTCTTCGATGGCTTGCTGCGGATCCATCCCGTGAACCGCGACATTGAGGAATAGCTGCACCATCGACGTGCATTGGGTGTCGCCGCCCGGTGTACCGAATGGCATAAACAGTTTGCCGTCTTTGAATGAGATAGCCGGGTTCGGCGTTAGCCGCGGTCGCTTCCAAGGCTGGAGAGCTGATGGATGTTCGGGGTCGAGCCATGTCTGTGAACCTCTCGACGACATCTGAATGCCTAAGCCTGGAACGATTGGACTCGGCGCGAGCGGATCACTCGGCGTCGCCGAGAACGCGTTCCCCCATCGGTCCACCGCGCATACGTAGCTCGTGTCCTGCATCCTTCCGCCGGAAGCCGCCGCCATCGCCACCGGAGCGCTACCGTTTCTGGATACACCCTGATAGGGCCAAGGGTTGCCTGGTTCAGGCATCTCCGGATGTGCGTTCATCATGTCGACATCCGCCCGCCTCGACCGGGTATATCCCTTGGACAATATACCTTCGATTGGCACATCGACCAAGTCCGGATCACCATAATACGCGTGACGATCCGCGTAAGCCAGGTTCAGAGCCTGCGTCACCAGATGGATGTACTCCGTCGAGTTATGCCCCATTGCGGCCAGATCATCGTCTTCGAGCATCTGGAGCGTCTGGGCAACTACCGGACCTTGACACCACGCGTTGCATGTATACACCGTGTAGTCGCGGAACTCGCCCGACACTGGAGGCTCAACCTTTACCGAGAACTCCGCCAAGTCTTCCATCGTGATCCATCCGCCCTGCTCGTCCGAAAACTTGATCATCTCTTCGGCCATGTCGCCTAGGTAGAACCTGTCGCGTGCTGCCCTTAACGCCGCTTCCCGGCCAAGGTGCGAGTTTCCTTTTTCGGCTTCGATCAGCCGACGAAATGTGCGCGCCAAGTCGGATTGCACCAGAATCTCTCCGACCCGCGGCACCCTACCGTTGGGCATGTAGATTTCCCGCGTTGACGGCCACATCGCCACTCCGCCCTCGTGATCGTCCTCAGTGGTCTGTAGTCCTTCGCAAAGGTAGGATGACACCGGGAAGCCGTTCTCTGCCAACTCAAGCGCCGGCGTAACGACTTGCTCGAAGGTCATCGTTCCGTACTCGGCGATAGCCGTCAGCCACGCATCAGGCGCGGCCGGGACAACCGTCCTCAACACGCCCGGAGGAATCTGACCGCCGTAATGCTGATTGAAATGCTCGATGTTCGCCGCGCGGGGCCAGCGACCAAGTCCACTGATGGTCACGACCTCGTCGGATGCGGCATCGTAGATTGCAATGGGCGCCACACCGCCGAAATTCGTTGCGCTTGGCAGCGTTACGTTTATGGCTATGCCAGCAGCCACACCGGCATCGATCGCATTGCCACCTTCCTCCAATATCCGATACCCGGCGGATGCCGCTAAGTAGTGACCCGCGGAGACCATGTGAGTAGTACCCATGATCGGTGGTCGGTATGAAGTCATTCGTTGTGGCATCCCAAATCCCCCACGCGTTAAGTAAATCGCGAAACGCACGCCAACGTTGGTGGCTACGGCGCGAATTATACGCCGCAGTCGTCGATTTCTGAGGACCGCGCGCAGAAGCGTGAATAGAATGGTTACGCCATGCGAACCAATAAACCGCAATCTGTCGTCGTCATCGGGGCCGGGGTTACCGGTCTGAGCACCGCCTTCCATCTGGTTGAAAAGGGTGTTGACCAAGTCACTGTTATCGATAAGGGTCGCGTGGGCGGCGGTTCGAGTCTCCAGTCCGGCGGGATAATCACGATGTTGATGGCGACGCAAACCGAGGTGCGGGCCCGGGCGATTGCTCTTGACATCTATGAGCGTTTCAGCAGAATCCTCGATGGCTACCATTTCCATCAAGTCGGATGCCTCAATCTCTTCACCGAAGAAGTGTTCGCCGTGGGTGCCGACTTGCGCGAAATGTGGCGCCGGAATGGAGGGCAATTTGACGTCCTCCGCGGCTCCGAGATTAGTGAAAGATTCCCCGACCTCCGAACAACGGGCGACGAATACGGCATTCTCGATCACCGATCCGGGTTCTCAGAACCGCATCACTACGTCTCTGCCCTCAAGGCCAAGCTAGTGGACATGGGCGTAGAAATCCGAGAACACGAAACCGTGACTGGGATTGAAATCCGCGACGACGCGGTACGCGAGGTCGTTACCACCAGCGGCACCATCCAATCGGGCGCGGTTGTCTGCGCCGTCAACGCTTGGACGAACCATGTCCTCGCCGACGCAGGATTCCAAATTCCTTACAAGAACTTCGTACACGAACGGTTCGTCACCAAGCCATTTGACGCACCGCCACGGCTGCCGGCGGTAAACGATCACATCCTCAACGGCTACGTCCGACCCACAGACGACAACCGCTTACTGGTAGTAACTTCCGTTGATCACGAAGCCTACGAGATGCGCGGACGCGATTTTGACGTCTCGGAACTAGATCCGCACCCAGAAGCGCTTCCGTTCATCAAAGGGAATTTAATAGACCGGACCGCCCTTTTGGAAGGCGCTGAATGGGATTACCACACTGTGGGTCTGATCAGCTTGGCGCACGACGTCAAGCCGGTAATTGGTCCGGTACCGGGCGTGAAGGGTCTCTACGTTGGGGCGCATTTCCACTCCGGCGGATTTGCCTATAATCCGGTATCCGGGTTGCTGCTTGCCGAGCACGTTGTTGACGGCGGCACTAGGATCGACACCGAAATGTACAGTCCGGCTCGGTTTGGGAGCATCGACACGGACGCGTTTTTGTCGTCTACGATAATGCACAGCGAGATGGGCGTGACGCGGCATTGATTGGCGGATTCGTGGGGTCGTTGCGTGATTTTCGCGGTTAGAAAACCTTACCGATTCGGAATCCCACAAACACCGCGGCCAGGGCAGCCACGTTGCTGATGAGCAGATTGGCGACGAAGATCGCCCAACTGCCGCTCCGGAAGAACATTGCTTCGTCGAACGCGAATGTCGAAAACGTCGTAAAAGACCCCAAGAATCCCGTCAACACGAGCAGTCGCATGTTCTCAGACACCCATTCACGGTCTTCGGCGTATGCCCAGACCAAGCCGAAGAGTAACGAACCGAGCACGTTGACCGTGAGGATCGCCATTGGGAACGTTGTCGGCGAATATCTTTGGTAGATGACGACCGTGCCGTAGCGGGCCATTGCACCGGCGGCACCACCGATCGCGACGCTGAGCAGCTTCTCCATGTGCTAAACCTTATTCCATGAGAATTCGCAAGAGCGTCGGCAGATTGCGCCCGACCTGAGAAGGAATACCACTATGGCAGGTTCGATGATCAAATACCCGAGCAACGGCGGCGAAACTAAGGGTTATCTAGCGTTGCCTGAGTCCGGCTCTGGACCCGGTTTGCTTGTAATTCAGGAGTGGTGGGGGCTTGTCCAGCACATCAAGGATATGGCTGACCGCTACGCCGCCCGAGGATTCGTCACGCTAGCTCCGGACCTCTATCACGGCGAGGCTGCCACGGAACCTGATCATGCGATGACGCTCATGCACGAGCTCGAGATACCGCAAGCGTCTAAAGACCTTGTTGGCGCAGCGGAATATCTCCGATCCCATGAAGCAAACTCCACGGGCAAGATCGGATGCCTCGGCTACTGCATGGGTGGGGGTATGACCCTTCTTTTGGCCTCCCTCGGCGCAATCCAAGCTGGCGCTCCGTTCTATGGCGTACTGCCGACGGGACTCCCCGATGCCGCTTCGATCCAGTGCCCTATCCAAGGCCACTTCGCCGAGCATGATGACGCCACCGATGCCGTTCCCGGCCTCGAGTCCGGATTAACCGCCGTCGGTGTCGAAAACGAATTCTTCATCTACGACGGTACTCAGCACGCGTTCTGCAACGATGATCGCCCCGAGGTTTACGACGAAGGCGCGGCGACAACCTCGATGGATCGAACGGTTGAATTCATGATGAAGCACCTCTCATGAGTTCGGAACCTGCAGACGCTCAAGAACAGTTCAACCGCCAGGCGGCGAACTACGCCGTCAGCGTCCCCCACGCGACGAGCGACAGCTTGGGCATCATATCCGAGTTGGCGGCCATGGGCCGGTACAATTTGGCGCTCGACATCGCAACGGGGCCCGGTTTTACGGCGTTTGCCATCGCCGAGTTCTGCAACACCGTCATAGCCTCCGATTTCGCCGAAGGAATGCTCGACCAAGCCCGGAAGATCGCCGATGACCGCGACATCCACAACGTACGCTTCGAAATCATCGAAGCCCACGACATTCCCTACCCCGACAAATCGATGGATCTCGTAACCTGCCGAACTGCTGCGCATCATTTCCACGACATCCCTCAATTTCTGTCGGAAGTCCATCGCGTCCTGAAACCCGCCGGCATCTTCCTCCTCTGCGATACCACCACTTCTGAAAACCAAGAACTCGCCCAATGGCACCAACGAGTGGAAGCCGAGCGCGATCCTTCCCATGTTGCCGCGCCGTCACCGTCCCAATGGTCAACACTTATCGCTGACGCCAGATTCAAAATAACTCACAACCAAGCAACTCAAGTCGACATGACCTTCAACCACTGGGTGAAACGGTCCGGCACCTCCGAACAATCCTCTCAATCCCTCCGCGGAGATTTCATCACCGCATCAGACCAACTGAAGCGAGAATATGGCATCGAAGAAAAATCCGACGACGACATCGCCTTCCACTGGCCAGTCTTGGTCTGCCGCGCCGTCAAGGTTTAGTATCCGCCTACCTCGTTGCCTTGACGCCGAGACGGATGTTTAGCGAAAATGCCCCGGTTTATACTTTCGTGTAGTCGTCAGCCTAGTTTGAAGCGAGCAAACTGAACCGGATTCTTGAGCGTATCTGAGAGGGTCACCTGCCGCCAAACATTGCACATTTAACGTTCTTGAGCAGGAATCTTGAGGAGCCCTTCCATGGAAACGCAACCGATCATTGAGGCGCATGGCGTCACGAAGGTCTATCGAACGCGAGATGTCGAAGTGCGGGCTTTGGACGGGGTTGACATGAAGGTCGACAAGGGTGAAATGGTTTCTGTAATGGGGCCGAGCGGTTCCGGCAAGACCACTCTGTTGAACTGCCTCTCTGGTCTTGATACCGTCGAAAGCGGAGACGTTTCCGTTGCTGGCAACGTGATCGCCGAAATGTCCGACAACGACTTGAGCGAATACCGCGCCCGAATGATGGGTTTCATCTTCCAGTCATACAACCTCCTCCCCGTTCTTACGGCCCAAGAAAATGTTGAACTGCCCCTCGTACTGACCGGTGTCAAGCAGGCAAAGGCGTCAAAAAAGGCGATGGAAAAGCTAGACCTCGTCGGCTTGGCAGACCGCGCCGATCACACTCCGTCAGAGCTTTCGGGAGGGCAGCAACAACGCGTAACGATTGCGCGTGCTTTGGCAAACGATCCCGCCCTCGTTTGGGCCGACGAGCCGACCGGCAACCTAGATTCTTCTAACGAAGACGAGATCATGGAGCTGCTTAGAAAGCTGAATCTGGAGCAGAGTCAGACATTCGTCATCGTCACGCACTCCCAGCACGTCGGCTTGCTTACGGATCGAACGATTCGGATGTTCGACGGCAAGATAACCGACCACGGTTTCCAAGACGCGATCCGACAATCCGAAATGCCGTCGAACGCGTCAGTCGCTAACGAACGATGACGATTCTTCTTTCGTTGCATTTTCGGGAAGACATCTAAGGAAAATCATGGAAACGCTATTTGGTCTGGAAATGCAGTACCTGGCCGCCGGGTTGTCGGCGACGCTGTTGATACTGGTACTCGTGATCGCGATAATCGCGGTTCGAAATCGCTTCCTGATCAAGCTTTCGCTGCGGAACATTCCTCGACGTCGGACCCAAAGCATCTTAATCATTGTCGGGTTGATGCTGTCCTCTACGATCGTTGCCGCCTCGCTCGCCATCGGGGATACGATCACCGCCAGCATCCGCAATGCGGTGTTGGAAGGCGTCGGCGACACCGACTTGAGGATCACCAAACCGGTTTTCGGCGATCTTGGTGACCCCACCATCTCTCCACAAGAGATCGAGGAGATCGCGGTCAATCTCTACTCCGATCCTCGCGTTGACGGCATCATGCCGATCAACTCTGAAGTGGCGCCGGTTCTTAACCAACGAACTCGATTAACCGAAGCGCGAGCGGAGGTAAGAGGCTTCGACGTCGATGGCGCCATCGGCAACTTCAAACCACAAGCAGACGGCGGTCCTAGCGCCGACAGCAGACTTTCGCCGTTTTTGCTCAATCCTTCGATCGATGGACAGGAGATCGACTTCGCGTCGCTAGCCGACGATGAGGTGTTGATAAACGAGGTTCTCGCCAACCAACTTGATGCCCAGGTTGGCGACATACTGACCATCGTTTCACCATTGGGACGTTTCGATTTCAAACTACGAGCAGTCATGCAGCGAGGCGGTATGGCTGCCAACGACAGGCGCGTCCTCATGTCAATCGCCACGATCAACCGCATTTACGACAAACCCGCTGGCTCAGCGGACCGGGTCGATGTGTCATTGGATCTTGACAACTACGACTTGGAAACCGAATCGGAAGAGATCGTCGATGATCTGACGTTGGTTTTCACCGACGCCGAATTGGCGGCTGAACTGCACGCTGGAATGAAGCCGTTCAGAGACACCATAATCGCCGAAATCCAAAATTACATCGATGAAAAGAGCGGAACCAACGAACTCAGCTCCGACAACGAAGATGATCTCAAGGAATTCATCACAGAAATTGAGCGGGACGAACCGACTGAGCGTTTCCGAGTTCTTCTTGGCGGTGACACGTTCCTAGGTCTTTTCTTCGGGGTGTTGAGTGGCGCTGATCTGGGAGCGCTTTCCGAGGGACTTCCGCAATTGGCGTTTGCGATCGGTCAGTTGGAACGCCTTTCCACTTCTCCTTACAAGGTCTTCCTAACCAACATCGCGGAGCAAGTCGGAAATCTGTTCTTCACCTTTTTCACGTTCTTCGGTTCGTTCTCAGTGATCGTAGGTCTGCTCCTCATATTCCTGATATTCGTTCTGCTGGCATCGGAGCGACAACAAGAGATGGGCATTGCGCGCGCAGTTGGTACAAAGCGTGGGCACCTCGTTCAGATGTTTACGTTTGAAGGACTCGCTTATGCGATCGGGGCCGCAGCGGTTGGGACCGCGGTTGGCATTTTGGTCAGTCGTGCGCTCGTTGTCGTTATGGCCAATGCATTTGGCACGGCAGACGACGAATCATTCTCGATTGATTTCACCGTCACGATTTACTCAATACTGGTTGCATTCTCGATCGGTCTCATACTCACGTTGCTGACAGTGATCTTTTCTGCTTACCGAGTTAGCAAGTTGAACATCGTCGTTGCAATTCGCAACCTTCCCGAGGAGTTCGTCGCGTCAACGACAAAACCGATACTTCGGCGACTGCTCGAATTCGTCCTCTGGGTGTTTGGTCCGATCTACGTGATCTTTGGTCTCGTCCAGTCTGTGCGCCGTCACGAGGATGTAGGGATCGCAATTCTCAAACTTGTCTTCACGTTGCTCGTCGTCGGTTGGGTTATCGGTTTGCTCGCTGCCTTCTTCCGCATATTTGCCCCCTACTTCAGACAGGGTTGGCCGTACGCGATTGTCGGCATCGCGCTCACCGCGCTCGGTTTTGTCAATGAAAGTGCTTGGCAGGCTTACATCGGAGCAAGTCTGGCGATTTACGGTTTGGCGATGCTGTCGCTCACCATCATGGTTCGCGTCCGCATTCGAGAGGCGATAGCTTCCCGGGTCGCATATACCACCGCTGGAGTGTTGATCCTCGTTATTTGGGCGTTACCGCAACGGTTCACCGAGTTCATTACCGACGACTTGGAAGCCAGTATCGAAATGTTCATATTTGCCGGTTTCTTCATGGTCGCGTCCTCGGTTTGGATCATCATGTTCAACTCTGACATCATCGTGAAAGGGCTCCAGACAACATTTGGCAGGTTTACGGTTGTTCGCCCAATCATGAAACCGGCAGTGGCGTACGCAGTGGCCAATCGATTCCGAACCGGGTTGACGGTCTCGATGTTTGCGCTCGTGATCTTCGTGTTGATGTCGTTCTCGATCCTCAACCAAAGTTTCAGTGCGCTCTTGCAGACTCCCGAAAACGTGACCGGCGGATTCGATGTACGTGCGGAGATCAGCGATGATCTTCCGATTAAAGACATAGATGCGGCGATCGCCGCATCGCCCGACTTGAACATTGGCGATTTCACATTTATCGGTGGCCAAGCCAACATAACGGCAGCCGCACGCGAAATCGATGGCGAGGAAGCGCGATTTTTGGAATTGAACATACGCGGTACGGAGCCTGGATATTTCCAAGAAACCGCGTTGAAGATTACCGCCGCGGATAAGTCGTTCTTGCCCTCCGGGATCGACACGGAGGATGCGGATGTTTTGGCCCGCGCGGTATGGGACGCGCTTGCGCAAGACCCAACGCTCGCTGTCATTGCGAGTGAACACGTAATCGATATCCAAGGGCCCGGTGTGCCTTCGAACGACCATCTGTTGAAGTTAGAGGATCCGGGAGACACCACCTCCGGCGAATTCAATGCGACAGAAATCGAGATTATTGGCGGCGGCGAGGCCGATACATCCAGACGTGCCAAGCGAACAGTGATCGCGGTAATTGACGACATCGCGGAGAGCATTGAAGGTCAATCAGATGGCGGTCCGGCTCCGGGTTTTGAGGGGATATACACGGACTACCAGATTTTCGGCGAGCTGACCGACGAGCCGGTACCGTTCACTATCTATCGCATGAACGTCGCTGAGGGAGTTGATCCCTCTCGAATGGCCGCGACGTTACAGACGGTGTTCCTGGATCACAGCATGTTGGCGGTTGACACTGATCAGGAACTTCGCACCAGTGTCGCGCAGAACGAACAGTTTAGTTTGCTGTTCCAGGGTTTCATGGGACTTGGGTTGGTCGTCGGAGTTGCGGCGCTAGGTGTGCTGTCGCTGCGGGCAGTGAACGAACGGCGGATGCAGATCGCGATCATGCGCTGCATCGGTTATCGTGCAAGGATGATTCGGATTCAGTTCATGATGGAATCGATCTTCATCACGGTGATCGGGACTGGGCTCGGGTTGGCACTCGGGGCGCTGATTTCGTGGTCATTCTTGGATGACATATCCGGGAGCAACCAAGGATTGTCGTTCAACATACCGTGGATTTCGATTCTGGTAGTCGTGGGCATCACGGTGGTGGCCGCCTTGGTAACCACCTATGTGCCGGCCCGACAGGCCTCGCAGGTGTTCCCTGCAGAAGCTCTGCGGTACGAGTAGAGCGCGTCGCGGGCCAGCCAGTGGTTTACGCCCGTTCGATACGAATCTCCCCACCATACGGTGCTTTTCCTAGCACGGTCGGATCGCCTTCGATCATGCCGCACACGTTGACCGCGCTCGCAGGTCGGATTTCGTCGCCACGACTGGCAGGTGTTGGACCCCAGAAAAGGCATAGAGCGTTGCCGGGAGGCCAGTAGGCTACTGCGCCTTTATCCACTACCTCAGTCGCGGTCTCATCGTTCGATGCGGCGACCGGTATCGGGAAGTAGATCTCGTCGCCCCAGGTTTGGACGGTGCCGACGATGGGGAGCGCGTCCCAGATCAGATTAGCGGTGGGAGAGTCATTGAGGGATGCGGTCAGCGACACATCGCCGGAGGTGATTCGGATTTTGTGCATAGTTGGTGTCAGGATGCGGTTACTTGGTTTGTCGTGACTTCCATTCTTGGTGAATGCGTTCGGTTTCTTTGTTGAAGGGGTAGAAATGTTTGGGCGAGATACGTTCTCTTTGGGTGTAGTCGAGGACCGCTTCTTCGACTTCGTCGTGGTGTTCACACTCGTCGATGATCTCGGCGGCCAATCCTGACGGGAGAACAACGATGCCGTCGTCGTCGCCGAGAATGATGTCGCCGGGCCAGACTAGCACTCCGCCACATTGGATCGGTTCGTTCACCTGGTACGGGAGGATGTTTGGTTCGCCGACGGTTGGGGTGCTGCCTCCGGCGAAAACTGGGTAGCCGTAGCGGATGACTTTGTGACCGTCGCGGACGGCGCCGTCGGTCACGAGGCCTTCGGCATCTTGGGTGAGGATGCGGGAGAAGACGACGTCGCCGCCGGTTGAGGTCTTGGCCATTCCCATGGCGTCGGCGACTAAAACGTCGCCTTTTGTTAGTGCTTCGAGCGCTTGCCAGCGGGGTGTCTCGTTGAAGCCTTCGCCGTGTTCGCCGGTAGCAATGAGCTCGGCGAGGTCTGGTCGGGATGGGAGATATTGGAGTGTAACGGCCCGACCGACTAATCGACGACCATTGGCTAGACTTTCGACGCCGTGCATGTAGACCTTTTCGTAACCGCGTCGAAGCAATTGTCCGAGGACGGTAGCGTTGGATACGGCGCGATAGCGGTCTAAGAGTTCATCAGACACGGTTGCTAGTGGAGAAGCCATCGAGGGATCCTTGAATTCGGGACGGGAGTGAATCGGTTTGGAAGTATATCCGACTAGAATCTTGTTAGTCCTGTCCATCATCGATCCGAGCAAGCATGTCTGCAACGGTAAGTCTCATCAAGCAAGTTTTAGAGTGGTTCAATCTGCGTTTGGTCAGGTTGGAGCCGAAGGTGCGCGCGGCGACGGTGTTTTTCGGTGTGGCACTGGTGCTGTATCCGCTCGTGATTCAGGTTTATGGGATGTTGTGGGGAATCTTGTGGTCGGCTTGGTTGGCCGCGTTTGCTTTGTATTTCGCGTTTCGGTCGGGATATTTCGCGAGGCGGGTGACTTTGCAACTGCCGGGTAGGACGCACCCGTATCCGGAGAAGATACGCTCGATCCAAGGCGGGGTGCGTTTCAAGACTTGGGATGATGTTGCGTATTTGGATGCAGACGAAGCTGATGATGCGGTACCGAAGGATGACCGGGTGATTGGGTTGGAGATAGGTGGCGATACGATTGCGTATCCGTTGTCGGCGATGGCGCTGCGGGAGGTGGCGAATGAGGAGTTTGGGGAGTTGCCGGTTTCGGTTACGTGGTCGCCGATCACATACGCGGCGCGGGTGTATGTGAGCGTGGGGCCGGATGGTGAGGCCTTTACGTTGGCGCCGACGGACCAGATGGTGTTGAACAGTCCGTTGCTCGAGGCTGAGAACGGGAGTCTGTATTTGCAGTTCACGGGTGAGGCGATTATGGGTCCGGACGCTGGGCATCAATTGAAGCGGATACCTTGTTTGAATACGACTTGGGGAGCGTGGTCGAGCGCGTGGCCGAACTCGGAGATGCTTTCGCCTGCCGAGACGCCGGAGACGGATGTTTTCGAGGGGTACTACGCATCGACGAGGGCGGGTTTGTTTACGCAACCGGTTAGGGACAAGCGATTGCCGGATAAGGATGTGGTTATGGGGGTTGTGGATCTGGAAGCAGGTGGTAGCGGTTCGGGGGAAATCAAGGTGTTTTCGGCGCACATGATGCAGCGGGAACCGTTGTTGAACACCGAGCTGGGTCGCGTGCCGGTTGTCGTGTTGAATGAACGATCTTCGGCTTCGTATTTGGCGTTTGAGCGCGTTGTTGACGGACAAAGGTTGACGTTTGAAGGCGAGACCAAGAACTCATTCCGGCCGAATCGGGTGGTTGAGAAGAAGACGTTGGAGGAAGGTGGAGAGGAAGTTGGCGATGACGCGGTGCCGCATTCGGAGTATGAGCCGTGGCTGGTGAGGGATGAGCAGACGGGGAGTGTTTGGCACGCGGTAAAGGGGGAGTGTATCGAGGGTGAACTTGCGGGGACGCGGTTGCGGATGCTGGATGGGCAGCTGGCGTTTTGGTTTGCGTGGTCGAAGTTCCACGGTGATGTGGAGTTGGTGCTGTGAGGCACGTGGACGTTTTCGTGGGCGGCAGTTGAGGGATGTTTAATCCGGCATCGCTTACGGGCATCGTGCTCGCGGGTGGGCAATCGCAGCGGCTGGGGTTGGCGTTGCCTAAACCGTTGATTGGTCTGGGTGGCAAGTTGTTGCTGGCACGGGTGGCGGATACTTTGAAGTCTTTGTGCAAGGAGTTGATCGTGGTGGTACGTCGGGGTCAGGGCGATGATGTGCCGGATTTGGGGATTGCGTTGGGGATGCATGTGGTGACGGATGTTGAGGGATCGGAGGGGCCGTTGTCGGCGATATCGGCTGGGTTGGCGCAGGCGACGACGCCGTTGGCGTTCGTGGTGGGTGCTGATTATCCATTTCTTTCGCGGGCGTTGATTATCGAGATGATGAGGATGGCGCATGTTGAGCGGCATGGTCGCGATTCAGCGGTTTTCGTACGGTATGGAAATCGGTTGAATCCGCTTCATGCGGTGTATCCGGTGGACAGTTGGCGGGGGTTGACTGCGGATGCGTTGGGCGAGGGGTTGCGCTCCCCTACTGCGCTGATGCATCGGGTGTTGGAGGAGGGGATTCATCCGGTTCAGATCATGACGGAGGATGAGGTGGAGCGGGTTGATCCGCGGTTGTTGAGTTTGTTCGATGTCGACACTTTGGATGATCTTGGGATTGCGAAGCGGATCATCGATACTCGGAATTACCATCAGGTTCGACCTGATTTGAAGCGCGGAGGGATTTAGATGGAGGTGAGTGCCCCAATGCCCCGCCTCTGGATTCCGGCTTCCGCCGGAATGACGAAGGAGTTGCGATGAGCAGGATAGTTATGATTCGGCATGGTGAGACGCAGTGGAATGCGGATCGGCGGTCGCAGGGTTGGATGGATCCGCCGTTGAATGAAACGGGGATGCGGCAGGCGGAGTTGGTGGGTGCGCATGTTCGGGCGCATTATGATTTTGCGCGGGTGATTTCGAGCGATCTGGCGCGGTGCACGATGACGGCTGATGCTATGGGTCGCGAGTATTCGAAGGATCCGTTGCTGCGGGAGATCAATACGGGCAGGTTTGGGGGGTTGAAGATTGCGGAGATTCGGGAGCGGTTTCCGGATGTTGTCGACCCTTGGGATCGAGAATACGGAAGGGCTCCGGAGGGCGAGTCTTGGCTTGATCTGGTGGCGCGGGTTGGGCGTTTCGTTGCGGAGTCGGGGATCTTGGAGACTGAGGGAGATGTTTGTTTGGTTGCGCATGGGGGGACGATTCGGGCTTTGCTGTCGGTTTTCCTGGAGCTGCATATCGGAGCGGTGAGGTATTTTGCGCAGAGCAATACGGGGATCACGGTGGTTTCGCGGGAGACGGTTGATGGTGCGCCGAGTTTTGGGTTGGATTTGATGAACAGCACGGAGCATTTGCGGGGCTGAATGGTTGGTTGAAATTAAGATAGTTTCAGCATCGTCGTTAACGCACAACGGAAAGGAAGGTTGGATATGGGTATCAATCGCCGGGGGGAGCAGGAGATTAGTTCGCCGTGTTCGGATGTTGAGATTCGGGTGATGTCGGATAGTTCGACGGGTTCGGAGATGATGACGGTATTGGAGATTGGGTTGCGGCCTGGTGGTTCGACGCCGTATCAGGCGAATGTTTCGCATGAGGAGTCTTGGTTCATTTATTCGGGTGATGTGACTTTTATCGAGGGATCGGTGCGTTATGCGCTGACGTCTGGGGATTGTGTGTTGGTGGCGAAGGGGGTTGGGATGTCGGTGGAGAACACGGGTTCGGCGCCGGCGCGGATTGTGACGATGAGTCCGGATCCGTCGGTGGTTCGGGAGGAGGTTGAGATGGGCGAGGTGGTTGATGGATTGCCGGGGGAGAATGTATTGATTCGGTCGGAGTATGAGGCGTTTGAGTTTGCGCCGGGGGTGATGCGAGTGGATATGGTTGACGACAGCCGGGGGGCACGGAGTTCGTATTTTTCGGAGTTGAGTTTTTCGCCGGGGACGCTTACGCCGAACCATTACCATCCGGCGCATGAGGAGACGATGTTTTGCATCGAGGGCTCGATGACGGCGGTTTATGGAGAGGACGATGGGGTCCCGTTGCCGGCGGGCGACGTGTTTTTGTGCGAGCCGTTGGTGCGCCATGCTACGAATAATCCGT
This sequence comes from Dehalococcoidia bacterium, assembly GCA_963664695.1. Classification (GTDB taxonomy): domain Bacteria; phylum Chloroflexota; class Dehalococcoidia; order Lucifugimonadales; family Lucifugimonadaceae; genus Bin127. The sequence goes on along the minus strand of OY761543.1, from coordinate 2,256,316 downwards.
CGTCGGAGCCGAGCAAGTTGCTGGCGATTCACCCGGTGTTGAACCCGCCGCCGCGCGTGATGTGCGATTGAGTAAATTGGTTCCGGCCAAGATTAACAAAGGTCCGGCCAAAAATAGCAATAGAGCTGACGCGAATGCGAATCTGGGACGTCGATGGGAGTTGACGACCATCCCATGAATATCACTTGGCGATTTAATCACGACAACAAACGAGTTTATTTCGTTTATCGCCAACTGAGACACGTTTGCACATGTCTTTGTTAGGCCATCACCATCAAATTGCGTGCTGTCGAAAATCGCTTCGGCCGTGTCTTGGTTTCCGACCATTGCCAATTTAGCTACGGAAGTTTGCGCGTGCGGATGCGATAATTCATTTGCAGATGAAATGCAGATACGAATTGATTCTGAGAAAAAATATTTCGTGGCTTCGTTGTCAAATCGTTTGCGACGTGATTCTATTCTCGGAGTGATTTCGAATATATCAGATTTAGTTTTGAATCCTTCAAAGTTTTTAGAGTCTGACGGATGATAGGGCCTCGGATTCCGCCGAACTGAGATGAACATTTGGTCGCCCCAAAACATTGACTCCGTGTCAGCATGTATTTCGAATCCCGGAAGCTCAGTTTCATTCTGCAAGATCGTGGATCGACCGTTGGCGATCGAACCGCTGAACGGATCGTAGCTACGAAACCTGACCAACGTGTCTTGCAACTCGATCCTTTGGGCCGCTGGCATGCTGTCGTCCCGTCGATTGAATGCTCGCACGCGAACACGGTAATTGACGCCGGATTTCATCCCGGGGATAAGTGTGGATCGTTCCGTTGGAGGAATGAATATCGGAAACGTTGGAGGTTCAGGGTACCAATCCACGGAGTAGGCGAGAATGTCTGTGCCACCGTCCCATCGTGGGTTGTCCCAGTAGGCCACAATGCCTTTACGTCCGTGAACGGCGTCGAATTCTTCTGGTGGATCGGGGTCGGTTTCGCGTCTGGTCCGGGATGTAACTCTTGTCGTTGATCCAGGACTAGGTAGGAGAGTTGGATCGGAATCGGTAACAGGGGTTGCGGCCGGTATAGGAGTGACCGTCTGTTCAGCGTTCGGCGTCGATGGAATCGGAGCTTGACCGGTTGTGACCGATCGGATCAACGGTTCGCTTCGACCGAGTGGATTCAGGGCGCGCAGCGCGAATTCATACGTGGTTTCTGGTTCCAAGTTTTCGATCGTGTACGAACGAGTGTCGCTAGGCAACTCAACCGTTTTGGCGGTTCCAGGTTGGTTGGTGCGTTGCCAAGAGAAGAGGTATGACGAGACTGGTCGTCGTATCGTCCCTGTCTCGTCGATAGGCTCATTCCATTCGATGGTTACGCTAGTGTCCGTTGCGGGTACATCCTCTTCGTTGATCATCTCGGGTTGACGCGGGACGTGCACGATGGCGGCAATATTATCCGTAATACGATCGTTGTCGTCATAGACGGCTGTAACTTGAATCTCATATCGAATCTCGGCTTGAATGTTGGGAATCGCGTATTTTGTGGCGGATGGCGGCAATCGGATCGGCAAGATTGTCGGGTCGTCGGGCGGAGGTGACCAATTGATCTCAAAATGGTCAAGCAACGATTCGTCGGAGGGTTCTAGGGTCCATTCGACTGTGATGCCGTCATCTGTCAGGTCTTTAAATCTCAGGACCAACGGCGGTGATGACGGCGTCGGTGTAGCGGTGTGTGTAGCCGTTGGAGTCGAGGTCGGCGTAACTGTCGGGGTACTCGTGGTTGCGGGTAGCAATGTCATTACCGATTCAATGAAGGCTGCGCTTTTACCGAGTGGGTTTTTCGCGCGTAGATCCAATAAGTAAGTGGTGCCGGGAGTTAGTTGCTCGACATCGAATGAAAAAACGTCCGATCCGATCTTCGCGGTGTTAATGGTGGACCCCGTCTCGTCTCGTCTCCAAGACAGCTCATACCCGTTGACTGGACGGCGTATCGTGCCCGTCTCGTTCTCTGGTTTCTCCCATTCCATGCTGACACTGGTTTCGGTAATCTCTGCCACCCGTGCCGTGGGTTTACGTGGAACGTTTAACAACATGGCTGTATCGACACTTGAGACGGTTCCGTCTTCGAAAACTGCTTCAATATGTACCGCGTATCTGACTTCGGCTTCGACGTTCGGGATGGTGTACGAGGTGTAGGCAGGCAACAAGATCACCGGCATTGCTGGAGCGTCGGTCGTCAGCGGATCCCAACTGACTTCATACTTTGACGGCTCTCGGTCTATTGACTCTGCGAAATGCCAGGTTATTGTCGCACCATCGTCCGTCAGTCGATCGAACGATGCTGCGAGTTCAATGGGTTCTCGTGTCGGCGTTGGTATGGACGTCTGACTCGCGGTTGGGGTTGGTGTCGCCGTGGACGTAGCGGTCGGAGACGGTGTAGGCGTGGGTGAGGAGGTCGATGTCGGCGTAGCCGTTGGGATCGGTGTCGCTGTTGGCGTGGGCGTAACGGTCTGAGTCGGTGTTGGCGTCGGAGTAGCGGTCAGTGTCGGCGTGGGCGTGGGCGAAACGGTGGGTGTCGGTGAGAGCGTCGGAGTAGCTGTTGGGGTTGGTGTAGGCGTGGGAGTGGGCGAAGGGGTCGGTGTGGCGGTCGGGGTTGGTGTGGGCGACGACGTGGCAGTCGGTGTCGGTGTGGGTGTCGGCGAGGCGGTCGGAGTCGGTGTGGGCGTCGACGTAGCCGTCGGGGTTGGTGTGGGCGTCAGCGTGGTAGTCGGTGTGGGCGTGGCGGTCGGAGTCGGAGTCGGTGTGGGCGTCGGCGTCGGCGAAACGGTGGGTGTCGGTGAGAGCGTCGGAGTAGCTGTTGGGGTTGGTGTAGGCGTGGGCGTGGGCGAAGGGGTCGGTGTGGACGTCGAGGTTGGTGTGGGCGTCGACGTGGCAGTCGGTGTGGGTGTCGGCGTGGCGGTCGGAGTCGGAGTCGGTGTGGGCGTCGGTGTATTCTGCAGTTCCGTTACCGCGACGGTCGCGTTTGCGGTGAAGCGATTACCCGCGTATCGCAACTGCGCGGTGATTTGATCTACGCCTTGACCCGCCGATGTAGGTGCGGCGTAGTTGGCGATTGCGTCGGACTGTGCGACGATAGCGCCGTGTGTAGCCGTCCAAGTGAGTTCGGCATCGTCGGGGAGTTGATCCATTTCGTTGTTGTCGCCGTCGTATATCGTTAGCTCGACTTGGGTTGTGGAACCTGTAACCACCGAGATATCGTCCGGTTCGATCTCGACGCTGGTGATGCATGGATCGACGCTGGGCACATTCAGCGAAAGGCCGTTTTGTGGGGAGACGGGTATGCCTGCGTGATCGTCGTTGAATCGGGCGGTGGCAGAGATGGTGTGTTGTCTGCTGTTGCATTCTTGACCTAGAGTTTGGTTTGCGGAGAAAGTCTCTCGTGAGTTATCAAAGGACGAAATCTGACAGGTGACGACGGAGTCTGAAGCGGAACATCCCGCTGGCAGATTGTCGAAGCTTGTGCCGGATCCGAATGAGATGTCGATGCCGGGATCGTCGGCTAGTCTGCGGCGGTCAACTCGTGTGGTCCAGGAAGCAGTCGAGGCATCGGTGTCGTATCGGGGATTGGCGATGCGGATTATTGGGCAGTTGAATTCTCGATGTATAAGGATCAGGCTCGGATTCGAGGGGATGATCGACTGACCATTGATAGCGGCGTTGACCGTCATGCGAACGCGGTTGTTGCCGCAGATATATCGGATCGAAGTTGCGAATGTGATGGTGAGGTCGCTGTTAGCGGCGACTTCGCAGTACCAACCTTCGTCCGTAGCGTCACACGTCCCGGTCGTTTCGGTGATGATGGTGCCGATGCTCGACGTTGCGACTACTGCCAGTTTACCGTCGGACTGACTGCGGTTTGTGAGGACAACATCCCAGTAACCAATATGGTTGTCGATGTCTTTGCGGGTTGCGCTCACGTTGACATCAAAATCGGCTGGGTCGCTCGAACGCTGGAAGAGAGATCTGTCGCTCGGCAGTCCAGGCAGCAACGCAGGAGTGACTTTCAGCTGTTGTTCGTCGTCCATAGCGTGGATGAACGATGACTTATCTTCAATGTCAGGCGGTCCGTAAGTGAATCCGGATATCGAAGCGATCGCATAGGCAGTTAATGATATGGCGGCCAAGGCTACAGAAATTCCGCCATGTCTTCGAATTCTCACTAAATAATCGCATCTGAGCGCGCGTTACCGTCGACTTCCCGCGTACGTGTTTTCGAGATTCACACTCGTTCCAGCTACACTTGAGAGGTCGCAACTGAGGAATTCATGTTAATTTAAATCTATGACGTAGGTGATTATTAATACCCAGTATCAATATTCTCAATTGCAACACTGTCTCAATTAACAATGGAACGAATGAACACTTCGTAGTCTGAATTCGATCATTAACAGCCGACAAGCTGCGCTGGATTTTCGCCGTGCATCAGATATGTTTGCTCACATCGCCGCATGAGCGAAATTGAGACAAGAGGGATGGGATGCCGACCGGCATCGGGTTGGCATGCACGGGTTAATGCGAGGCGACGAAGGGTCAGAGAACGCCACAGACGATCAGACCAAGGCGAGGGAAGGTGCCGACCTCATGCCTCGACCGAAAACGAAGGAAGCTCGTTATCGGTTGATGGCTGAGATTAGGTTTTGGCGCGCGAGTCCGACGAGGGTGTGCGTGGTCAATGTCACGCTAGATGATTGGTACGCCGATGAGGGAGTGGTAGCGAGACTGATAGAAAGGTAACTAGCTAGTCTTGCGTGGTCGTCCTCGTCCGCGTCCACCGGCGGCTTTTGCGCCGTACCATGATGAGTATTCGAAGGAGTTTCTGAATTGTCGTTTGGTGCCGCATTTCCGGCATACGCCGGTGGATTCGGGTCCGTTGGGGGATTCGATTCTCCAGTGGCAGTTAGCGCCTTCGAGCTGGCAGGGGGTGGGCGGCTCCTCGACGATTTCTTCTTCTTCGGTTTTGGCCTTGGGAGATTTGCGGGCGGTGGTTTTTTTGGTGGTCATGGGTTTTGTATACGGTGGTTCCCGGCTTTCGCCGGGATGACGTGAGGGGTGGCGGGATGACGTATGGGCTAGGACGGGATGACGTATGAGGTTGGCAGCGTTACGTATGGGTTAGGACGGAATGACGTATGGGGTTGGCGGTGGTGGCTTATGGCGGTTAGGACGGAATGACGTATGGGTTAACCGTTATGGGTGTGCGTGCCGGGATCGGGATGGCTAGTGGCGGGTCCGAGGGTGGTGTTGAGTTTGTGCGCCAGCGGGAGCGTCGGCGAAGACTTTGGGGGACCTGCTGGTTTCAAGTGTAGCGTAGTGTGGGGTTTCTCGTCGCGGGGAGGTTGTGGGGGTGTTTGGGATTATTTGCGCAATCGCTGGTGGGACGGTGTTGATCGGAGATCTGTGGTGCTTCTCCGTTGCCCGTCCCCTCTGGATCCCGGCTTTCGCCGGAATGACGGACGCTGTGCATGCCTCCCTCTTTCGGCGGTCGTTCCGTCCGCTGAAGCGCCGGCTTTCGCCGCAATGACGGTGGTTTGTGCACAGCTCGCTCGGCGAGCGTTCCCGGGGGTCTCGGGTTGTGGAGAGGGTCCGGACGGGTGGTGTTCGCTGCGTTTTGGGGCAGACCTCGGTTGAGGGTCCCGTAGTGCCGGCGTTCGTTGTTTTGACGTACGCCGGTGTTATGCGGGGTCTTTCCAGACGGGGTCTTGCCGGACGGTGTCTTGCCAGACGGTGTTGGTTAGACGAGGTCTACGGCTGCGCCGGCGGCTTCGAGTTTCTCTTTGGCTTCGTCGGCGGATTCTTTGCTGATCTGCTCGAGGACGACGACGGGAGCGGACTCGACGAGGTCTTTGGCTTCTTTGAGTCCGAGGGGGGTGACTTCGCGAACGGCCTTGATGACGTTGATCTTCTTGGCTCCGATGTCGGTGATTTTGACGTCGAATTCGGTCTGTTCTTCTTCGACGGCGGCTTCGGCGACGGCGACGCCTGGTGCCATAGCGACGGCTGCGGGAGCGGCGCTGACGCCGAACTCTTCTTCGATGGCCTTTACGATGTCGGCGAGGTCGAGAACGGACATCGATTTGATTTCGTCGATGAATTGTTCTTTGGTGAGGGTCATTTTGTTTCTCCTGGCCCTTTCGGGCTATTCTTTTGTGCCCTCACCCTGGCCCTCTCCCGCCGAGCGGGAGAGGGGAATTAAGGGCTTTGGGCTGTTGTTGGTTGGTGTTGGTTTATGCGGCCTCGGATTCGGCGGATTGTCGTTGTTGTGCGATTTGTTCGAGCATGCTTGCGAGGTTTTGCACGGGTGCGTTGAGGACGCGTGCGAAGGACATTAGGGGTCCGTTGAGGTTTGATGCGAGCATGGCGATGAGTTGTTCGCGTGAAGGTAGGTCGGCGATTTGTTTGACTCGGTTGGCGTCGATGAGTTGTTGCTCCATGATGCCGCCGAGGATTTCGACGTTGATGTTTTGGTCTTTGATGGAGTCGTTGAGGGCTTTCACCATGCCGGCGATGTCGTCATCGGCGACGACGTATGCGGTGGGGCCGTCGATGATGTCGTCGATGTCGTCGAATCCGAGTTCGGATGCGGCGATTTTGACGAGAGTGTTTTTGGCGACGAAGACTTTTCCGCCGCCGTTGGTGACGTTGCGCCGGAGTTCGTCCATCTGGGAAGCATTGACGTTGGAGTAGCGTGCGGTGACGATGAGGGGTTTGTCACGCATCCTGTCGACGAGGTTGTCCTTCATCTTTGTGTTGCGTTGTGATGGCATGGGTTTATTTTTGCTCTTTCGGGGGTGTTTGCTGTGTTTGTATTTCGGTTTTGGAGGCGGGAATCAAAAGGCCTCGGGCTGGCTGCTGTTTTCGAGGTTTTGCAGACTGCCGCGAGGCGGAGTGATTGAGTTGGCCTTGGAATTGGTGATGGCCGTATTTCGATCAGCCTCGGCGGGCGACATCGTCTGTCTTTGGTCTCTGTGGAAGAGCTCCCGCGGTCTGCAGCTAGCGATTGCGTTTTTTGCGTGAATTGGTTTTGTTTGATTGACTCCGTTGTTTTGGGTGCCCGTTGTTTTTGTGGGTTCCCGCGTCCGCGGGAATGACGGGGTTTTATCTATTTTAATCGGAAACTGTGAGGCTGTCCAAGCTGGGCAGGTTGACTTTGAATCCGGGACCCATAGCTGAGCAAATGGTTGCGTTTTTGACGAACTGTCCTTTTACGCCTTCGGGTTTGGCTCTCGAGATGGTTTCGTAGACGGCGGCGAGGTTGTTGAGGAGTTGATCGTCGGTGAATGACTTTCGTCCGATGCGTGCGTGGAGATTTGCGTGGCGGTCCATGCGGATCTCTTGTCGTCCTTGCCTTGCGCTGTTGATTGCGCTTTCGAGCTGGTTGGGTTGGACGACGGTGTTGTTGCGTGGGTTTGGCATGAGGCCGCGGGGGCCGAGGACGCGTCCGAGTCGTCCGACTTTGGGCATCTGGTCGGGCGTGGCGAGTGAGACTTCCCAATCGGTCCATCCGCCTTGGATGCGGTCGAGCATGTCGTCGTCGACGATGAAATCGGCACCGGCTTCGGCTGCGAGTCTTGCGGGTTCACCTTCGGCGAAGACGAGCACTCTGACGACGTCGCCGAGGGAGTGTGGGAGAGTTACGACTTCTCGTAGCTGCTGGTCGGCGTGGCGCGGGTCGGCGAGTGTAGCGAGATGAATCTCGATGCTTTCGTCGAACTTCGCAGTGGCGGATTCGCGTGTCAGCTTAACGGCGACGTTGGCGTCGACCGGTTCGGCCGGGAGGTCGGTGGTGATTTGGCGATAGCGTTTGCTTTTCTTCGACCGGGGCATGTTGAGATACTTTCGTGGGCGTTTCGATTGATACGCGGTTAGTCGGCAACTAGGATGCCCATGCTTCGGGCGGAGCCTTCGATGACCTTCATTGCGGCTTCGATGTCGTTGGCGTTGAGTTCTTCGATTTTGGTCTCTGCGATCTGCTTGAGTTGGTCACGTGAGATAGTGCCGGCAACGAGTGTGCTGGGAGTTGGTGAGCCACCTTCGACGCCGGCTGCTTGTTTGAGCAGTGCGGATGCGGGTGGCGATTTAACGACGAATGTGAAGGAGCGATCGGCGTAGACATCGATGGCTGCCCGGACGATCATGCCTCGGTTGGACTGCGATCGTTCGTTGAACTCTTTGATGAAGAGCGGGATGTTGATGCCGTGTTGGCCTAATGCGGGTCCGACCGGCGGAGCAGGGGTTGCCTCTCCGGCGGCGAGTTGGAGGTTTACCTTTGCGACTACTTTCCTTGCCACGTGAAACTACTTCCGATGAGATTGTGAATGTGATTGATGGGGGTCAGGCTTTTTCGACGGAGAGGAACGGCAGTTCGACGGGTGTGTCTTGACCGAAGAACGAGACGGTGACGCGGAGGGTGCCGCGTTGGCCGAGGACTTCGTCGACGGTGCCGCTGAATTCTGCGAATGGGCCGTCTTTGATCATCACGACATCGCCGCGTTCGAAGCCGAAGTTGACCTGTGGGCTGTCGCTCGACGGACCTTGGATCATTCGTTGCGCTTCGTCGTCGGTGAGCGGAGTTGGTTTCGCTCTGCCCTCTACGCCTTCTTCGACGGAGATGAAGTTGGTGACGCCGGGGGTGTTGCGAACTACGTACCAGCTGTCATCGTTCATGACCATGTGGACGAGGAGATAACCGGGGTACATGGTTTTCTCGACGTGCTTGGTCTCGCCGTCGGTCATTTGGACGACGGTTTGCTTCGGCACGACGGCGTCGAAGATCTGGTCTTCGAAGTCCATCGTGATGATGCGCTGTTTGAGGTTTTGGCAGGTGCGGTCTTCTCGGCCAGAGTAGGTGTGTACCACGTACCAGTGAGCCGTGTTGGGGATCACACTTGTTGATTGTGGAGCGGTAGTCAAGTTTTAGGTACCTGCGAGGAGTGCAAATAGGCGGGCGAATAGCCAGTCGAATGATCCGAGGAAGATTCCCATCACGGCTGCGAGAGCGATGACGAGGAGCCAAAGTCGGGTGGCTTCTTCGCGGGATGGCCAGGTGACTTTTCGGATTTCACCGATGACGTCACCGAAGAATCCAATGATGGAGAAGCGCCGTGTCGGCGCCAATCGCAGTTCGGGTCTGGCTCGGTTCTGTGCCATGTCGGATCCTGGTTTGTGTGAAGGTTAGCGACGTTGTTCGCGGAACGGTTTGGGTGCGCGGCACGCTGGGCAGTACTTGCGTAGGGTGATGCGATCCGGTGTGTTCCGGCGGTTTTTCTCGGTGTGATACGTGTGGGAACCACATTCGCAAGTGAGTTGAACCAAGGTTCTGACGGCGTTTTTTCTTGCCATATCAATTGCTCCGATGTGGGTTTACGTATCTGGGGAGTTGCGATGTGTCGCTAATCCCAAAAATCGCCTGTGGTGTTCGCGATTGTATCGCGGTCACCACAGGCGATGGGTTTCGAGTTCGGTTATGCGGTGACCTCGGTGAAGACTCCGGAGCCGACGGTTCGGCCACCCTCGCGGATGGCGAATCGGAGGTTCTCTTCGAGAGCGACCGGGTAGATCAGCTGGATCTCCATCTCGGTGTTGTCGCCGGGCATGACCATCTCGATGCCATCCGGCAGCTTGATTTCGCCGGTGACGTCGGTGGTTCGAATGTAGAACTGCGGCTTGTATCCGGAGAAGAATGGGGTGCGTCGACCGCCTTCTTCTGCGGTCAGGACGTAGACCTGTGCCTTGCCCTTGGTGTATGGGGTGATCGTTCCAGGTTTGGCGAGCACTGCACCGCGGGACACCTCTTCGCGGTCAATACCGCGGAGAAGACAGCCGACGGCGTCGCCGGTGATGCCTTCGGTGAGGGTCTTTTGGAACATCTCGACACCGGTTACGACGGTGGATTGTGTCTGACCGAAGCCGACGATTTCCACGGATTCGCCGGTCTGGACCTTGCCACGTTCGATCCTGCCGGTGACGACGGTGCCGCGGCCTTTGATGCCGAAGACGTCTTCGATTGGCATGATGAAGGGCAGGTCGACGGGGCGGTCTGGGATCGGGATGTAGTCATCGACCGATTCCATGAGCTGGTAGATCTGCTGTACCCATTTGTTGGAAGGGTCTTCGGCGTTCTCGAGAGCGTCGAGAGCGCTAACTTGGACTACCGGAAGGTCGTCGCCCGGGAAATCGTAGGACGAGAGTAGCTCTCGGACTTCGAGTTCGACGAGTTCGAGCAGTTCTTCGTCGTCCATCATGTCGCACTTGTTGAGGGCGACGACGAGTGCCGGGACGTTTACCTGTCGTGCGAGCAGGATGTGCTCGCGCGTCTGGGGCATGGGTCCGTCGGCTGCGGAGACGACGAGAATTGCGCCGTCCATCTGGGCGGCACCGGTAATCATGTTTTTGATGTAGTCCGCGTGGCCTGGGCAGTCGACGTGAGCGTAGTGCCGGTTAGCGGTCTCATATTCGGTGTGGGTAGTTGCGATCGTGACGCCGCGTTCGCGCTCTTCAGGCGCGTTGTCGATGTCTTCGAAGTTTTTGGCGGTAACGTTCAACTCGGGGTTGTTCGCCAAAACTTGCGTGATCGCCGCTGTGAGGGTCGTCTTCCCATGGTCGACGTGCCCAATCGTGCCGACGTTAACGTGCGGCTTGGTCCTGTCAAAGACTTGCTTCGCCATTTTCCTCTATGCCTACCCTTTCCTCAAGGGATTTAATTTAATCCGATTTGCCGATATCCGGCATTGCAGTTTGTCTCAACGGTGGCTCCACAGTGAATGGAGCCCACACCGAGACTTGAACTCGGGACCTCATTCTTACCAAGAATGTGCTCTACCACTGAGCTATGTGGGCTCGGCTTCTCTTGGCTCGAGTTTCGTCCTAACGCCCTGCTCTGGTGCAGGGAGTAGGATTCGAACCTACGAAGCACAAGGCGGCAGATTTACAGTCTGCTGGGTTTGACCGCTCCCCAATCCCTGCACAACCCTTCATATTAACACAATTGGGTTTTCACTCTTGTCAAGTTACGAATTTCGTAAGCGCTGAATCGGGTCGATTCAGGTGCGCTCAACGATGTCGTTTGGAGCCCCAGGGGGGATTCGAACCCACCAACCTGCCAATTACAAATCGGCTGCGCTGCCATTGCGCCACTGGGGCCAAAACTGAACGAAGCCGGACGTGACCTCTTATCCGATGTTAAATCGATTGTCACATCGGTTCAATGCCATCGAGTTCGTGTCAAGTATCTCGTTTCCTCAAGTCAGGTACGCGTTTTTGTCGACGTTGAGATTCCGGTAGAGATCGCGTAGTTCGCGGTAGGACTTGATTTCATAGACGTTGGCATCGGATTCGAAAGACCGCAGCGCCTCCGCTACCCTTTGTTGGGATCGTTTGCCGCCAAAAGCGTTGAACCAAATCACGGAGTTGGGCGCGATCGCGTTCAACGGATTTTCGTAATTTTCGCCGCAGATTCGTTTGCGCCGCAATATGTTGAAAATGGTTCGTTTGGCGATGCGGATGGTGACGCTCCAAGTAGGGAGGTTGAGCCAGATCACGGTGTCGGCCATGGGCAAGATGTGCGGGCGTATCTTGCTGTAGTTGCCGTCGATGATCCAACCGTCCGGCGACTCGTCGATCCGTTCACGGACGATCTGAAGCATCTCTTCGCTGTCTCGTTCGACCCAATTCGGCAACCAGAAAACGGCGTCCAATTCGATTACGGGCAATCCGGTGAGATCACCGAGGGCTCGGCTGAGAGAAGTCTTTCCGCCGCGTCCGTAGATACAGATGCGACGACCTAATTTGAACCGTTGGGAAGATCTTTCGAACGCGGTTGGATTGTTCATGGCGCGGAAAGGTTGAATCTTCAGTCGCGGACACTGGATGCAGCTCGTTTTGCGGCATCCATGACCTCTTGGATCGGGATGCCCAATTCCGATGCGATGCGTGCGCAATCGTCATATTCGGGTGCAATTTGCGTGATAATCCCGTCGATTTTGCGACGCTTTGCTCGGACGGTCCCGTATCGGGTTTCGGCGGTCACGAAATCTCGGTGGGCAATCATTCTGTCTAACTGTCTGACGCGAATTCCCAACGTTGATGTGTGCTTGAAGAAGGTGGTGGCTATCTGGGTTAGCTTGGATTGGTTGACGATGGCGGAGAGTATCACGGCTGGGCGCGACTTCTTCATTTGGATCGGGGTTGTCCAGACATCGACGGCGCCGTTTTCAAAGAGCATTTCCGTTGCGTAGCCCAATTGTTCCCCAGTCATGTCATCGATGTTTGTCTCGATGAGTACGACGTCGGATTGATGGACCAGGCCGAGGTCGTCGGCGGTCTTGTTGAGTGATTCGCGTTGCTTTTGGGATTTTCCGAGCCAGAGGCCGACGACATTAGGCGGGGTGTCTGTGTTGCGTGTGCCTGCGCCGTATCCGATGTTTTCGATGATGATATTGGCGGGAGAGAATCTTGCAAGCGTTGCGACGATTGCGGCACCGGTCGGGGTAATGCTCTCCCCTGCCGGCAGATTTGCGCCTGATATGCGGACTGGAAGTTGGTTGCTTTTGATGATCGACATCGTCGCGGGCGCGATCGACGCGCCTTTGCCGTGGCTGCTAGATGACATTCCGTAAGATGCCGGTAATGCCGAAGCGTAGAGGGTGTCGATCTCGAGGATACGAATGCCGATTACAGCGGCGGCGATATCGATAAGCGTGTCTAGTGTTCCGAGTTCGTGGAGGTGCGATTCGCCTTCTGGAGTATTGTGAGCGTCGGCTTCGGCGACTCTTAGGCAGTCGAAGACGGCACGGATTTTGGCGCGGTCAGTTTCGGATAATGCGCTATTGTCGATGCAGGTGTCGAAGTCTTGCCATCCCAATTTGCGATCGGCTCCGTTCGTAAGAGCGACATCTGTATGGGTTGCGGATATTACGCCGCGGGTGGTTTGGGAGTTGTTTAACGTGAAGGGATCCGGGACGATCTTGGCGAGTTCGGTTTCGAGTTCTTGGCGCGATAATCCAGCATCCAACATCGCGGAAATGAGCATGTCGCCGCTGATGCCGCCGATGATGTCGAGATATGCGATACGGGTCATGAACTAGTGGCGCTGTGTGGCAACAGTCAACGGACTCGCTAGGCGCTAGGTGCGCATAGGTCGTCTGTCATTTGGATTTTAGAGCTTCGTTGAGATTGCCGGACCGGAGGCCTTTGGGATCGAGTTCGACCTTCCGGTAACCGGCGGCGATGATGCCGGCTTCGGCCTTCATCTTGGTCGCTGGTTCAGAGTAGACCGTGACCATGTTTAATGGAAGTTCAACGCGTGCGGTTTCACCGTAGTGGCGGACTCGATTTTCGGGGAAACCGAGTTGACGCAGGTGTTTTTCGGCGCTCGAGATCATCTTCAATGCTTCGGAGGTGACATGGGTTCCGTACGGAATGCGGGATGACAGGCAGGGTTGAGCGGGTTTGTCCCAATTGGGAAGACCGACTTCTTGGGCCAATGCACGGACCTCATCTTTTCCGATGTCGGCTTCCAACAGAGGTGACCTGACGGAGAAATCTTTGGCGGCTTTCATGCCCGGTCGGTAGTCACCAAGGTCGTCGCGATTTGCACCGTTGGCGATCACCCGGAAACCTTCGGTTGATGCCAGCCGTTCAAGGTGGTTGTAGAGTTCGGATTTGCAGAAAAAGCAGCGTCGGCCATCGTTCCGCAGATATCGTTCATCTTCCATCTCCGATGTTGCGATGGTGCGGAGGTTCCACCCGCGTTGTTCGGCGATTGCCCGGGCGTCTGCTAATTCGTAATCGGCGAGGCTGTCGGATACGGCTGTGACGATGAGCGCTTTGGATGGGCCGAGGAGGTCGTGGGTGAGCTGCGCGACGAGCGCCGAGTCGACGCCCCCAGAGTAGGCGACGATCGCAGACTCGAACGAAGTGATCGCGGCGAACAAGCGCTCGGATTTTTGGTTAAGTGTCATGTCGCGCATGATTTGGAAGCAACTGAAGTTATGCAAAAGGGGGATTCGTGGTTCACGAATCCCCCTTTGTCGTTACACCTCTATGAGCAGGTATTACCCGGCGGGCAACGCCACGGGTTCGTCGTCGACTTGTGCGGCCAACGCGGTTTCTTCGAGGATTTTGCGATGTTCTTCGTCGGGCGTTATCACGATCGATCGGTCGGCCGACTTTTCGGCTTCGGACGCGTCGATCAATACGATGTCGCCTTCCAAAATCGATTTGGTTAGGAACATCTCAGAGATGACGTCTTCGACCTCGTCTTGGATCTTGCGGCGCAGTGGCCGAGCACCCATTTTGGGATCGAAACCGACTTCAGCGAGGTATTCCTTGGCGGCATCGGAGACGCGCAGTGACATCTCGTGTTCCTCGGCTCGTTCGGCGACCTCACTCATCATCAGGTCGACGATGTTAAGGACGTCTCCGCGACCCAAGGCGCGGAAGACCACAACGCCGTCGATACGGTTCAAGAACTCGGGTTTGAAACCGTTCCTCGGATTCTTGAGTTCCTCGAGCACACGATCCCTCATTCGGAGGTAGTCGTCTTCGGAGGTACCGTCTGAGATTTCGCCGGTGCCGAAACCGATCCTGTAGCCGCTGGAGATGAGGTTCGAGCCGAGGTTCGAAGTCATCACGATGATCGTGTTCTTGAAGTCGATCTTGCGACCTTGTCCATCGGTTAGATGACCATCTTCAAACACTTGCAAAAGTGTGTTGAAGACGTCGGGGTGGGCTTTTTCGATTTCGTCGAGCAGGATGACGCTGTAAGGGTGCTTCCTAACTTCCTCGGTGAGTTGTCCGCCATCTCCGTAGCCGACGTATCCTGGCGGGGATCCGATCAGGCGGGAGACGGTGTGTTTCTCCATGTACTCAGACATGTCGAGGCGAATCATCAATCGCTCGTCACCGAACAGGTATTCGGCGAGTTGTTTGACGAGATGCGTCTTGCCGACGCCGGTGGGACCCAAGAACAGGAATGCGCCGATTGGCCGTTTGGGATCTTTGAACCCGGCGCGTGCACGTCGCACGGCTTTCGACACGATGCCGATGGGCTCTTCCTGACCGAGAACGCGTTTCTGGAGTTCGCCCTCCATATTGCGAAGTCGCTCGACCTCAACAACATCGAGTCGAGTAACCGGGATGCTTGTCCACATCGAGACGACCTCGGTTACGTCGTCCGGTCCTACTTCGGTCTTGATGTTGTCTTTGTTGAATTCGGCGAATTTCTTTTCGACTTTTGCGATCACGGCCTTCTGTTTGGTCTCTCGTTCAAAGAGATCAGAAGCGGCGTCGTAATCTTGGCGTGTGACCGCTTCGTTCTTCTCGCGCAGAATGTCGTTGAGAACTCGAATGGAGTCGCGCACCTCGGGTGGCGGCATCGTGTTCTTGACGCGGACGCGGGAGACTGCTTCATCGACTAGATCGATCGCCTTGTCTGGCAGATGACGATCGACGATGTATCGGTCGGCCAGCTGTGCGGCGATCTCGATAGCTTCGTCGGCGATGGAGAGTTGGTGGTGGTCCTCGTACTGCTTCTTAACGCCGTGGAGGATCTTGACCGTCTCTTCGACGTCAGGTGGTTCTACTTTGACGGGTCGGAATCTTCGATCCAGAGCAGCATCACGTTCGATGTGCTTCCGGTAATCGTCGTGGGTTGTGGCCCCGACGACCTGGAGTTCTCCTCTGACCAAAGACGGCTTGAGGATGTTGGCGGCATCAACGGCACCTTCGGCGGCACCAGCGCCAACGAGGGTGTGGATTTCTTCGATGAAGAGAATGCACTCTTGGTTGGCTTTGAGTTCGGCGATGATCTTCGTCATGCGCTCTTCAAATTCGCCGCGGTACTTGGTGCCGGCGATCAAGGATCCCATGTCAAGAGCGACGACACGCCGTCCCTTGAGCATGTCTGGCACTGCGCCATCAACGATGGTGGTGGCCAGCTTCTCGACGATGGCGGTCTTTCCGACGCCGGGGTCTCCGACGAGTACGGGATTGTTTTTGGTTCTGCGGCTCAGGATCTGAATAACGCGTTCGAGTTCGGTGTCGCGCCCGATGACCGGGTCAAGCTTTCCGTCCGAAGCCAACTCGGTGAGGTCAACGCCCATGCTGTCGAGCATGGGTGTGCGGCGTTTTTTGTCGTCCGCACCCTTACGCCTCGAACGTTTGGTGCCGGTTTCTAGCTTCTGTGTTTCGTCACGAACGCGATCGAGTGTGACCTCGTTCTGAACGAGTAGGTCGGCGGCGGCTCCCTCGCCGTCACGCAACAGTCCAATAAGGAGATGTTCGGTACCGACGCGGTTCAGCTCGCCGAGGCGCGCTTCATCCACTGCCAATCGAATGGCTTTCTTGGCGCGTGGTCCGAGACTAGGCGGTCGCTCGCCTGGGGTTGCTTCGCGGTTGATGGAAAACTCAAGTGCAGTGCGCAGTTCGCGCACGTCGACCTTGAGGTTAGTGAAAACCTGAGCGACAATGCCTTCCTTTTCGCCGAGCAGAGCAAGCAGGAGATGCTCAGCGGTGATGTACCGCTGGTTGTATCGCTTGGCCTCCTCTTGGGCGGTCTCAAACACCCGTCGCGCGGGTGCTGAGAACATGTTAAATCCACGTTCACTGCTGTCGGGCATTGCTCAACGCTCCCTTCAGTCAGGTTGTCACGGACACCCTACGCGCCCGTTCGAAATCAATCGTCAAATAGGTCTTCGAACCCGCCGTCGGCGAAGCTCGACCCGTCACCGTCCGAACCACCTCGTGCGTCCGAACTTCCTTGTGAACCTTCAACCTGTTTCAGGCTGAGTCCAAGTCGCCGACGCTCTGGTTCAATTCGTATCACACGGAAGTTATGCACGTCACCCTCTTTTACCACTTCTGAGGGGCTCTTTATGTGGCGGTTTGTCAACTCGGAGATGTGGACGAGGCCTTCGATTCCTTCGCCAACCCGAGCAAAAGCACCGAAATGCGCCAGTTTGGTGACTTTACCTTCAACAACTTGGCCAACACTGAGTTGGTTCTCGATGTTTTCCCAAGGTTCAGGCAACAATCGCTTCATGCTCAATGCGATCTTCAGGGACTCGCGATCGACCTTCAAAACCAGTACATCGAGGTCTTGACCGAGTTTTACTACGTCATCTGGTCGATTTACCGATGACCAGGACATCTCGGAGATGTGGACGAGGCCGTCGGCACCGCCGAGGTCGATGAATGCACCGAAACTCGATATCCCAGCGACGCGTCCACGTCGAATGTCGCCTTCTTCGAGTTCTTGGACAAGGCGCATCTTCTGCATGTGGTTTATGGCTTCCAAAGCGGCCCTCTCGGAGAAGATAGCGCGGTTGCGACGTCGATTGAGTTCAAGTATTTTGCAATCGATCTCCATGCCGATGAATCCGGGCTTTGGAGGCGCGCCGTCCCCGACGTAGAGATCTCGTGCGGGACCAACGAGCTGGGAAAGCGGGACAAAGCCCTGAACGCCTTTGACCTGTATGACCGCTCCGCCACGGTTTGATCCGATGATTCGGCCTTTTACAGTTTCTTCGGCTTCGCGCGCCTTTTCCAAGTCGCGCCACCCATGTTCGCCGCGTGCGCGGTCGATGGAAAGCAACGGGTATCCGTCGGGGCCTTCGGGTCTTGAAACGTAAAGGATGACTTCGTCGCCAATATCCGGCAACGACTCATCACCCTCTTCTTCGGTGAGTAGACGGGTTTCCCGGATCGGGACCCAACCCTCGGATTTCTGTTGGATATCTACAAGAAGACCATCGCGTGCTGCGTCAAGCACAATGCCGTCGATGATGTCGCCGCGCCTCAACCCTTCCTTTGGCAGGTAACTGAATACGAGATCCAGCTCTTCCACTTCGCCGTTTGCGTCATCGCCGTTTTCCGAGCTCTGTTCAGGTTCAGTCGGAATTGGTTGTTCAGCATCTTGTTGCTGATCAGTGTCGTCGGTCAATACGGCGACGTTTCCAGGGCCCGCCGTCTGATCCGTCTCTGTGGTGGTCAATTAGAAATCCTTGAGGTATCACCGTGCAGTCCCGTTTGACTGCACGCCCTAATTATAAGCATGGTGTTTTTTCGATTCTGTTTCGTAAACGCGCAACGGCGAGTATCAACAGCGTCGTCCACCACGGCTCGTGCTTAACGATTTTACCCACAAATGCATTCTGCGCGCCGATCATGGAACGGCTTGTTGCATCTTAGTTTTCGTGTTATCTGGTACCAACGGGTGCGGTATTCTAGATTCCAATGGAAACACGCTAGATTCGACGACGATTCTGGGTTGACATCAGAGTTGAGGCGTCGTTGGGAGAATACCGAGAATGGACCTGGGAATCAAAGGCAAGCGCGCACTGATCACTGGCGGCAGCAGAGGTCTTGGGCGACAATCCGCGCTCGCTTTGGCGAATGAAGGAGTGGATGTCGCGATCTGCGCCCGCGGAAAAGAGACTCTCGATGCGACGGTTGGCGAAATTTCCGATATCGGAGTTAATGCGGTCGGCTACGTGGTCGACATGGCCAATGCCGACGCACCAGAGCAGGTTGTCGAGCGGATGAAGGGCGATCTCGGGGAGCCAGACATCGTAGTTAACAACGTGGGTGGGAGCATGGGCACTAGCGACGTAGTCAATTCATCCGTCGAAGATTTCGCTATGGTGACCGACCTGAACTTATTTTCTGCGATTCGATTGATAAAGGCGACATTGCCGGGGATGCAGGAACGCGGTTGGGGTCGGATCATCAACATATCCAGCATCTACGGTCGCGAAGCCGGGGGAACAGCCCCGTACATGGTGGCGAAAGCTGGGATGATCGCGCTCTCGAAACATGCTGCGCTCTCAAGCGCGCCGACCGGCGTGACGGTCAACTCGGTAGCGCCGGGATCGATTCTGTTCCCGGGCGGCACTTGGGAGAGATTCCAAGAGATCAATACTCCAGAGTTCGTCGATGAGTTTGTGGCACGCAACCTGCCGATGGGCAAGTTCGGATGGCCAGAGCCGATCGGCGCAACGGTCGCATTCCTAGCTTCCAAACATGCTGACCTAATTACTGGTGCGTGCATCAATGTAGATGGCGGACAGTCTCACAACTTGTTCTAGGGATTTACGTCACGATCAGACAAACAATCGAGTTTCTTCAACATGACAGACGACCCACTGGTAATTGCGGGCAAAACCTTTAGTTCGCGCCTGATGACTGGTACCGGAAAGCACCGCTCTTCTCAGCAGTTGCTCGATTCCGTAGTGGCTTCGGGCACCGAGATAATCACTGTGGCTATCGGTCGGCTTAATCTCGATGATCCCGATGAAGAGACGTTGTTGGACGTATTGGATTGGGACAGGTACCAGATACTCCCGAACACCGCCGGTGCGCGGACCGCAGAGCAGGCGGTAGGCATTGCTCGATTGGCGCGCGAAGTTACGGGTTCGGATTGGATCAAGTTAGAGGTGATTCCGGAGCCGGCTCATCTTCTACCCGACCCGGTTGGTTCGTATGAGGCCGCGAAGATGCTGCTGAGTGAAGGCTTCACCGTGTTGCCATATATCCATGCGGATCCGGTGCTAGCAATGAAGCTCGAGGATCTGGGATGCTCGACCGTGATGCCGCTCGGTTCCCCGATTGGCTCAGGTCGAGGCGTTCACACGGCGGAAGAGATCGCGATAATCATCGATCAATCGAGCGTCCCGGTGGTTGTCGATGCTGGTTTGGGTGTTCCTTCGGACGCGTCGATGGTGCTGGAGATGGGAGCGGACGCGGTGTTAGTCAATACGGCGATAGCGCAGTCTGAGAATCCGGGGTTGATGGGTGAAGCGTTCAAATTGGGCGTTGAAGCCGGACGGAAGGCTTACTTGGCGGGTCGGATACCGGTTTCTGATGCGTCGCCGAGCAGCCCGCAAGAGGCGTTGGCCGTAACTGCGTAGTTTAGGACGGGCGGAGAGGTATGTCGGACCCGAAACGCCTGCGTCTTCCGACTCCAACGTTGTGCTTGGTTACCGATCTTGGCGTTGTCGGGAACGATGTTGCGCGGTTAGTTGACGCTGTGTCGAGCGCGGTTGCCAACGGTGTGAATCTGGTTCAGGTCCGTGCACCAGAGGCGAGTGCGGACGAATTTGATGCGTTGGTCAACGGTGTCGTTGATGCGGTCGGAGATAAAGCATTGGCGATCGTGAATCCGTCGAGTCGGCCAATCAAGCTGTTTCAGGACGTTGCCGGATTGCAACTTTCGGAGAGTGCGGGGGCGAGTATCGAGGATGCTCGGCGGACTTATGGAGCTCGTTCGCTTGTTGGGCGCTCAGTTCATAGTGTGGATGGTGCGCGGCGAGCGAAGGAGATGGGTGCGGATTTCTTGGTGCTTGGCACGATTTTTGCGTCTAGGTCGCATCCTGGTGGCGCGGTGCACGGCGTGGACATCATCGCGCGAGTGGTTCGAGAGACTGGCCTGCCGGTGATTGGGATTGGCGGGATCACGACTGAGAACGTTGGAGAAGTCCTTGGGAGCGGTGCCGCGGGCGTGGCGGTGGTGCGTTCGATACTTGGTGCGGCGGACCCGGGTGCTGCGACGCGGGAATTGATTGCGGCGATGTTGGACGCGTCGTCGGGTTAGGGCTGGTTTCTTGCTACGGCGGCTTCGACTTGCTCGGTCATATCCACCGGGTTTGAATGGCCATCTTGACCGATCGCGGTCAGATCAATATTACCGTCTGCAATCGCTTTGAGAGTCTCGACCACTAGCGGTTGTTCACGTTTGACGCCAGCTGCGCGGATTGCGGCGAAGAGTGGCAGTTTTTCGTCATTCGCTCTTCGCAAGGCAGCTATGTTGCGGTGGCTTGTGTCGTGCCATAGGTGGTCGTAATTCGGACCGCGGATGGTGAAGCTGGATGTGGTCACTACGGGACCGCGGTCGAGTTCGGGTGTTGCGATGTGGATCATTGATCCGTGCTCGTCGGCATCCTGTTCGATGACGTCCCAGATTGCGTCTTGCCATTTCCCGATTGTTCCGCCGGGCAATGCTGGGTGCTGATTGAGGCATAACATCTGGCGACTTATTTCCGGTGCAAAGAGCATGTAGCCGGCCATTACGGAGACATCGGGGGTGAAGCGCTCCAGACGCGCCAACACGGCTTGGTCGAATTCAGTTCGCAGTTCCGACCACGTAGAGGGTTTACGTTGCTGGCGGAATCTTGCTGACGAGATGGTTACGGTGGGGATTTCGTTGGATTCAGCGAGGTCTAAGAAACTGTCGGTGGGTCCGGTTTGGCCGCGTTCGCGGTTGACAAAGATGAAATCGAACTGCGCGTTCAGATGTCCGCATTGGATCGCGTTTAGGACTGCGGTGAACATGCCGCGTGACCCGGGTCCGTTCGCGGTGGTGAACCAACCGATGCGCAATGGGCGACGATCCGAGGGTTGTGTGACCTTGACCACGGTTAGTCGTCCGCGACCAAATTCAACTGCTCGACTAAGCCTTTTTGCAGTCGCTGGATTTTGAGTTCGGCGCCGTTGAGCATTTCGGTGCAGGTTTTGGCGAGTTGCATGCCCTCTTCGAAGAGCGCGGTTGACTGATCGAGCGACATTTGACCGCTTTCCAATCGTCGGACTACAGTTTCGAGTCTGGTGAAGGCGTCTTCGAACGATGTCGGTTGTTCGTTTTGCGATTGGTTTTCGTCGGTCATTTTTGCGTACCTGGTCGTTATTTGGGGTTTACAGATTGGACCTTAGTTTCGGCAGTGCCGTCGGCGAAGGTTAATTCCAGCAATGTCTTGGGTTGGATGTTGGCGGCCCGAGTAACGACGCTGCCATCGGCGCCCCGAACCATGACGTACCCGCGTTCAAGAATGTTGTCGGGACCCAAGGCTCGGAGTTCGGCTTCGACTCGCTTCATTGCTTCGCGTTTCATTGCGGCGTATCGCGTCCACGAATCTCGAGCACGCCACCTCAGTTCTTCGACGCGATCACGGAATCTTTGGGTTTCGGGTGCGTTCTCGGATAGCCGATCTTGGGTCAGATCTAGCCGCTGTCGAGCGAGCGTTACGCGTCCGGACAGTCCTCGCATCAATCGTTGGACAAAATCTGCGGTTTCGAGTTTAAGTCCTTCGATGGCCGGCGAAACTAGCTCTGCGGCGGCGGACGGTGTTGGGGCACGAAGGTCGGCGACGTCATCTGCGATGGTGAAATCAGTTTCGTGGCCTACGGCGCTGATGACTGGGATGCGGCTTGCGAATATGGTTCGCGCGACCATCTCGTCGTTGTAGGGCATGAGGTCTTCTGCTGAACCGCCGCCGCGGCCGACGATTACGGCGTCGACGTAGTCGGTTTCGGCGTAGTGATGGAGTTCGGCGAATGCTTCGACGATGGTTTCTGGTGCGAGTTCGCCTTGGACGGCGGAGGGGACGAGCAAGAGTTCCATCAATGGATAGCGGCGCCGGACGATGTTTTGGATGTCGTGCCAGACTGCGCCTTGTTCGGATGTGATGACGGCGATGCGTTGGGGGAACTGCGGGATGGGTCTCTTGCGCGAAGGGTCGAAGAGGCCTTCGGCGCGCAGCTTGCGTTTCAGCTCTTCGAGTTGAGCTTGTTGATCGCCGACGCCGGCGGGTTCGACGGAGGTGACAACGATTTGGAGGTCGCCGCGAGGAGCGTAGACTCCTGCGCTGCCTTGGCATAGGACCAATGCGCCATCTTCGAGGAATTGATGTCCGCGGCCGTAGCGGAACATCACGCAACGGAGTCCGGCTTCTCGGTCTCGCACGGAGAAGTAACTATGTCCTGAAGCTGGTTGCGAATGACCGGATACTTCGCCGATCATAGTGATGTTCGATAGTTTCGGGTCGTTTTTTAGCAACCCTTGGATGAGTTGCGAAACTTCGGAGACCGAACGCGGTTGAGATTGGTTGGCAGACGTTTGGGGCGAAGGTGCGGTGTTCATCATCAGGCTGCCACCATTATCTGCAAAGGGAAGTACGTTGTGAAGGCGATTAGACGGCTCTGCCGATGTACTCCTTGGAGGTGGTGTTGACGCTGATGTTGTCGCCTTCGGAGACAAATAGTGGGACTTGGAGAGTGAGGCCGGTGTCGGTGGTGGCCGGTTTGGTTGCGCCGCTTTGCGTATCGCCCCTCAGGCCGACTTCGGTTTGGGCAATAGTGAGATTCACCGCGGAGGGCAATTCGACGAGTATCGGTTTCTCGTCGTGCATCAGCAAAACCAATTGACCGCCTTCGGGTAGGAAATATACGGCGTCGCCAAGGAGCGCGTCGCTGATGAGGTGTTGTTCGTAGGATTCCATGTCCATGAAGACGTAGAAATCGCCTTCTTTGTACAGGTACTGGGCGTTCCGTCGCTCGGTCGGAGCGGCTGTAAGTTTCTGGTTTCCGGCGAGTTTGCGTTCGAAGACGTTGCCGGTGCTTAGTTGCCTGACTTTAAGAGTCAATGTCGGCGGCGCTTTGGGGGCTTGGCGATGCTGCCACTCCATGATTTGGTAAATCTCGCCATCCAACATGATGGTCATATTGCGGCGAATTTCGGAGGAGGAAATCGTCATTGGTGGGAGCTTTCTTTGCTAAGTTGGTTTCGGTTGGTTTCGAGAGATTGGGTTGGTATCAAAACCGCATCTTGGCGGCGTGGCTCAAGACGCGTGCGCGTCCGTTTTCCAAGACGACCACGTCTTCAATTCTGACGCCACCCCAACCGGGTATGTAGATGCCGGGCTCGATAGTGAACGGCATCCCGTTTTCGAGCGGTGTTGTGCCGCGGGGTCCGACGTTGGGTTCCTCGTGGACTTGCAGACCTAGACCATGGCCGAGGCTGTGGCCGAAGTTGTCGGCGTAGCCGGCGTCTTCGATGATCTTGCGTGCGATGGCGTCGGCTTCGCCTCCAGTGATGCCGGCTTCGACTTTCTCAATTGCGGTTTCTTGGGCTTCGAGGACGATGTTGTAGATACGTGCGACTTCGTCGTCGGCTTCACCGAGTACCACGGTGCGTGTGAGGTCTGAACAGTAGCCTTGGTAGGTTGCGCCGCAGTCGAAGACGATGGTTTCGCCTTCTCTGAGTTCGGAATCGCCGGTTTGATGGTGTGGTCGGGCTGCGTTGGGTCCATTTGCAACGATGGTGTCAAAGGACAGTGATTCTGCGCCGCGTTCACGGATGGCTTTCTCGAACTCCCATGCAGCCTCGTTCTCGGTCATGCCTGGCATCAGCTTTCCAGCGGTCTCCTCGAATGCGGCATCGCCGATGTCGATTGCTTTTTGTAGTAGCTCGATTTCGCCTGGATCTTTGATCGCGCGCAGTTTGGCGGCGTCGCCGGATTTTGGCTCGAGGTTGACTTCGATCTCGCTCTCTGCGATCGCGTCTGTGTACATCTTGAGGGCGGATACGGTGAGATTGTCGGCCTCGAAGCCGATGTTGTCGACGCCTAATTCACCGAGCAATTTCGGGAACCATTCGCCGAGGCGGCCTTGGATTTTCGTGATTTCGAAGCCGGTGGCCTGATCGGCTCCCTGTTCGGTGTACCGAAAATCGGTTGCCAGTATGGCGTCGGATTCGGTGATGAAGAGGAGCCCGGCGGTGCCGATGAAGCCCGAGAAATAGCGTCGATTGTGCGGATC
Source organism: Dehalococcoidia bacterium (assembly GCA_963664695.1). Classification (GTDB taxonomy): domain Bacteria; phylum Chloroflexota; class Dehalococcoidia; order Lucifugimonadales; family Lucifugimonadaceae; genus Bin127. The sequence continues at coordinate 2,231,682 of OY761543.1, read as the reverse complement.
GGAGATCAACATGCCGCCGATTTCTTGCTCTTTGATCAACGAGCGCAGTGCGGCAACACGGTTAGGGTAGCGAAACTTGGTTGCGCTCATCCGGAGTTTTCCTCAATATGTGCAACGAGGCTTTCTAGGGCGTGTAAGTATCCGCGCCAGCCGAGGCCGGCTATCTGGCCCAAGGCAAAAGGCGCGATGACGGAGTGGCGTCTGAACTCTTCGCGGGCGTGAATGTTCGAAATGTGTACTTCGATTGTTGGCAGTTTGCTGTCCAAAATTGCGTCGAGCAGCGAGTATCCGACTTGCGTCAATGCACCAGCGTTGATGATGATGCCGTCGGCGTCCGCGGATTCGGATTGGATCCAATCGATGATGGACCCTTCGTGATTGGACTGGAAGAATGCAGTGTTAACCCCGAGTTGATTGGCGCGCTCGGATACGCGTTGCTCGATGTCCGCGAGCGTTACGGATCCGTACTGCGTGGCGTCGCGCTTACCCAAGTTGTTTAGGTTGGGGCCATTTATGACCAATATGCGTCTCATCGTGAATCCCGGATTCGATATTGGAGGTGTTCGCACCGCACGCGAGACGATGTCTCGCGTGCCAGATTCAAGGCTATAACGTGTTGTGGTCTTTTCGCCTTGGGGCACGCCGCTGGAGGTTTGTACCGGGGTGGGCTCGGAGATAGACTTTGCGTGCTTGCTCTGCCGAAACGTGAGTGTAGATCTGCGTGGTGGACGGCGATTCGTGACCGAGCAGGTCTTGCACGACTCGGAGATCGGCACCACCGTTTAGTAGATGGGTGGCGAAGCTGTGGCGGAGGATGTGAGTGTGGAAGTTGGCGTCGAGTCCTGATTTGAGGGCGTTGCGTTTTACGGTTTGCTGGATGCTTCGGGTGCTCAATCGGCCGCCGAGTTTGTTGAGGAAGAGTGCGTCTTGGGAACGCCTAGTTGCGAGTTTAGGGCGCGATGCGATTAGATATTTTTCGGCCCATTGCGCGGCTGTCTCGCCGAGCAGAACGATGCGTTGTTTGGCTCCCTTGCCAAATACCCGGCACTCTCGAGACTTGAGGTCGACATCGGCGATGTTCAGTGAATTGATTTCGGAGACGCGCATTCCTGAGGCGTAGATCAACTCGAGTAATGCGCGGTCGCGCAGACCCAACGTTGCGGAGGTATCGGGTGCCATTAGAAATCGTTCGATTTCCGCTTCAGACACGACGTATGGAAGTCTCTTGGCTTGACGCGGTGCGGCGACCATGTCGGTGTCGTTCCGGTCCACTTTGCCGGTCTCCTGCATCCATCCGAAAAATGTGCGCAACGCAGTCAATTTGCGGCTGATTGATGCTTTTTCGTATCCATTGCTGGCTAGGAATGCCAGGTAACTTCTAAGTTCACGACGATCAGGAGATTTGATTTTGTCGAGGGATCCGGCTTCGGCTTGGAATCTCATGAACGCAGCGAGGTCGTTCATGTAGTTGCGAATTGTTGGAGTTGCTAGTTGACGAATCGAAGTCAAGTGTTTCTGATACTCGTCAAGGATCGGTGCCCATGCGGTGTTACCGACGACATGCCAAAGGCCGGGGACGTTTAGACCTCGCGGATCTCGACGATCGGTTGTCATGAGATGCTCGTTCCGATTCCGGGTTGGAGCATAGAGGTTGAAGGTCGGGTTGAGTTAGCTAGAGGTGCGCGCCCGGCTATTGCTCGAGCGGCTGCGTGATCTGGTTGAACGCGTGCTTCGTTTCTTGGCGGCTTCGGGATGCTCTTTGAAGCACCTTTGCATGCGCTGAACTCGTTTCTCGTCCCATTCGGCGAGTTCGGTTTCGTCTTCCGGTTTAAGATCGAGTGCGACGCGGCATTTGGGGAACTCTGGGCAGGCAATGAATTCGCCTCGACGACCGTTGCGGACCACGAGTTCGACGCCGCCGTCACAGATGACGCCTGAGCCGAGCTCGACACGCTTTTCAAGTTCCGGTACGCCGTCGGGGTGTGCGACGTGGCATTGCGACATGCGGCGTGTGAACTCGCCTTGCCACTCTTCGATTTTTTCGCCGTCAGCATCATCGCCGGGATACAGGTCCATCGCAAATTTGCACGTCGGAAACTCGGGGCACGCTAAGAAATCTCCTCGCCGCCCGTTGCGGACCACGAGATCGGTGCCACCGTCACATTTGATGCCACTGGCGACGTCGAATTCGGATCGTCGGACTCGCTGGGCGTTTTGGAAGGCATGATCAAGTGCGGCGTCGAATGGGGAGTAAAACTCGCGCAGCATTTCGACGCGTTCCAAGTCACCGCTCGCGATGTCGTCGAGCTTGGTCTCCATGCCCGCGGTGAACCCGACATCGACGATGTCGGGAAAGAACTGCTTGAGCATGGCGCACACGGCGATACCACTTTTCGTGGGATGGAATCGGTTCCGTTCGCGCGTTACGTAATTCCTATCAACAATTCTGCCGACAATGGTGGCGTAAGTGCTAGGCCTTCCGATGCCAAGTTCTTCCAATGTTCGGATCAGGTTGGCTTCAGTGAAGCGAGGGGGAGGTTGCGTAAATTTCTGATCGTTGTTGACCTTCAACAGGTCGAGCGACTCATCCTCGAATAGCGGTGGCAGGCGCCGCGCGTCGTCGGACTCGGAATCTTCGTCACGGGTTTCGATGTAGAGCTTGCGGAAACCGTCGAAGACCATCACTGAGCCGGTTGCTCGCAATTTGTGAGTTTTGCCGTTTGTCGTGACGGCGTCGATGTCTGCGCGGGTGCGTTCGTCGATGCCGTCGGCCATTTGGCTGGCGACCGTTCGTCGCCATATGAGTTCGTACAGCGTACGTTGATCCTGGCTGAGGAACCGCGATACGCGGTCAGGGGTGTTGGAGATTGAGGTTGGGCGAATGGCTTCGTGCGCTTCTTGAGCGTTGCGAGAACTGGTTTGGTAAACCCGATGCCCGGCGTGGTAACCGTCGCCGAATTCGCCTTCGATGAAGGCCTGCGCTTGCTGGAGAGCCGATGCTGCAAGATTGGTCGAGTCGGTTCTCATGTAGGTGATAAGACCCACCGGTTCGCCATCGCCGAGGACGACTCCCTCGTAGAGGCTTTGGGCGGTGCTCATCGTGCGTTGCGCGTTGAACCGAAGGCTGCGAGCAGCTTGCTGTTGAAGAGTGCTGGTAATGAACGGCGGACGGGGACGGACTTTTACCTGGCGTTTGGTGACGCTGGTAACCGTGTAATCGGCAGATTTGAGTTCATCGGCTATTGCCGTTGCCGAGGTTTCGTTGGGTAGCAGTTCGTTCTCGGGTTTGTTGGGGTCCTTTTTCTCACCGTGAATCCGGTAGAGACGCGCGCCAACGGAGATGTCCGAAGATTGCTTTGAGAGGTCAACCGAGATCAGCCAATACTCTTTGGGTTTGAAGGCGTTGATCTCTTCTTCACGATCGACGACTAACCGCAGTGCAACAGACTGGACTCGGCCGGCGGACTGGGCACCGGCGACTTTGTTACGGATAAATGGGCTGAGCTTGAAACCGACAAGGCGATCGAGGATGCGGCGCGCTTGCTGAGCTTCCACGAGTTGGTGGTCGATTTGGCGCGGGTCATTAAACGCCTCCATGACCGCGTCTCTGGTTATCTCGTGGAAGACTACCCTCCGGGCATCATCTTGTGAGATGCCGAGGATTTCGCTGAGGTGCCACGATATCGCTTCGCCTTCTCGATCAGGGTCGGTGGCGAGATACACGTTGCCCGCACGTTTGGCGGCGGTTTTGAGTTCGTTGACGACCTTTCGGCGGTCGGAAACGATGCTGTACTTCGGCTCGAAGTCGTTATCGACGTCGACGCCCATTTTTGACTTCTGCAGGTCACGAACGTGTCCAACAGAGGCTTTTACCGCGAAACCATCACCCAAGTAGCGTTCGATGGTGCGCGCTTTGGCAGCCGATTCGACGATCACAAGGTCGTCGCCAGATGCCTTTGTTCGCTTTGCCAATTCGTCACACTTCCACTAGTTTTCAAAGCCCGTTACCGGAGCCCGAATTCGACCCCAGGGGGATCAGTAATTATGCAGGTTGTCCGTCATCTAACAATCTTGGCGCGCCGATTTCAGCGCGTCGGTTCGACAGATCGTATAGAGCGCCCTCGGTGCACCGAACGATGCCCCGCACTTCCATCATGGTAAGCGTTGACATTGTTTCGGTTACTGACAATGATAGCGTTCGGGCGATTTCATCGATGTGAACAGGGCCTTCAGCGTCGCGCAACGAATTGGCGATGGTGTGTTCTAGTTCGTTGAAAGTCTCGATCTCTTCGACACGAGGACGGGGGTCGTCGATGTTCCGATTGTTGGGCCGACCATTGGGCTTTGTCACCGTCGCACGGATGTGCGCGGCCGATGCACGGCGGTTCGCATCGGCGTCTGGTTTGAGGTCTCCGAAGAATGCGCTGAGCTCTTGTACGACATCGTCGGCGCGGGTGGTAAGTTTAGCGCCTTGTTGAATAAGCCAGTTGGTGCCTTCGCTCTGTGGCGAATTGGCATTGCCGGGGACCGCAAAGACCTCTCGATTCTGATCCAGTGCCCATTTCACCGTCCAAGTCGCTCCGCTCTTTTTGGCTGCTTCGACGACAATCACGCCACGACTCAGGCCGCTGATGATGCGATTGCGACGCGGGAAGTGGTCGCGTTTCGAGCGGACGCCGAGTTGGTACTCAGATACTAGGCTTCCGCTCTCGACGATCTGCCTAGCGAGGCCGCGATTGCGTTGTGGATATATGGAGTCGAACCCGCCGGCAAGAACGGCAATAGTCCTTCCGCCGGCCTTCAAGGCGCCGCGATGCGCGGCGGTATCGATTCCAATTGCTAGACCGCTGATGATGGTGATGCCCAAACTGGCCAGATCGTGAGCGAGTTCGGTTGCCATTTCGATGCCGTACTCGGTCGCTTTCCTGGTTCCGACGATGGCGACGCCGTTGTTGTCGCGCGGTTCCAAATCGCCCGCGACGTAAATGACCGCTGGCGCATCTGGCGATTCGGCAAGATGATCGGGATACTCATCCGAGCGTAGATGGATCGGGCGGATTCCGCTCCGCACCAATCGATCTAGTTCGGCATCGGGATCAATGCGTTCGCGCGTCGAACCGATATCTTCGATCAGCGCAGCACCGATTCCGGCGTCTCGCAACTCGCCCTTGTCGGCGTTCCAAGCATCTTCCAGATTGCCGAAATGCATCTCCATACGATTGAATCTCTTCGGTCCCATACCCTGGATGCGGTGAAACGCCACCCAGTATTTCAAATCTTCATTAACGTTCACAGTACTCAGATCCGTATCGTCACTTTTCTGGCGAACCCGCTCGTCAAACGACGTGAGGTTTTGCTTCGCCATTCGGTTGCATCAGATTAACGTAACATACAACATCACATTCGTTCGAATCTATGTGGCGAAGGTCGCCTCGCTTAGTCTTGATAACGCGTGCTTCGACAGGTCGACCGAGTCGTCAACGCTACGGTAGCTTGCGGACGCATCCTTGGTGGTTGTAGACTGCTTGACACCAACCGTGTGGGAAAGTGCCGTTGGTTGAGGAATATCGCGGGTGGTTGCCGGTCAGGCAATTCGAAACAGGGATGAGATTGAAGGTCTGAAGTGGCGTCGAACAATCCGAATCCGGCGATACGTTACGAGCCCGACGACAAGTGTCCGCCATCGGCGTTGATCGGCCCGGCGCTTCAGGGCATCATGCTGGTCTTGGCACCGACCATATTGGTGGTCGCGATAACGGCGCGGGCCGCGGGTCAGGACGACCAATATCTAACCTGGGCTGCGTTTGCGACGCTGGTCATTGTCGGAATCATGATGGCGCTTCAGGCCGTGAAGATCGGCCGATTCGGCGGTGGGCACTTAATTGTTTGCGGAGTAACGCCGAACTACATAGCGGTCTCGGTTATTGCCCTGGATGACGGCGGGCCGACGATGTTGGCGAGTTTGATAGTAGTTTCAGCCTTTCTGTATTACGCCGTCGCGATGTGGTTGCCGTTGCTTCGTCGAATAATCACGCCGGTTGTGGCTGGCACAGTGTTGATGTTGATCGCCGCGCTGATACTCCCAATCGCAATTGATCTAATCCGTCAAGTCCCTGATAATGCTCCTCCGGTCGCTGGTGCAAGTGCCGCGGCGATCACCGTCTTCGCCACCGCTGCTCTTGTGATGCGTGCTCCGAGACTTTGGCGTCCATGGTCGATATCGCTCGGGATCATTGCTGGATGCATCACCGGCGCGGCGTTCGGGATTTATGACGTCGATGCGGTTGTTGATGCGCCGTGGATCGGTGTTCCGGATTTGCGATTCCCTGGTCTGGACTTCACGCCGAGCATAGGTTTCTGGGCGCTGTTGCCGATGTTTTTCATCGTCACTCTCATCCAGTCCATCAAAAATATCAGCGACGGCATGGTCGTCCAACAAATCTCGCGCAACAAGCCGCGCGCGACCGATTTCCGTTTGATTCAAGGCTCGATCTACGCCAATGGAACCGGCATCCTGATGGCCGGAGTCGCCGGAACGCCACCACCAACCACCTATCCATCCTTGACTGTACCGTTGGTAAATATCACCCGCGTAGCCGCAAGATCCGTTGGATATGTGATGGCTGCGATACTCCTGCTGTTGGCGTTCTTCCCAAAGGTGAACGGCGCATTGCTCACGATACCGGAACCGGTGATGGGAGGGTTCTTGATATTCGCCGTCGGATTGCTCTTCATCGAAGGCATACAGACGCTCGTCCGTGCCGGGCTTGATACGCAGAAAGCGATGATCGCCGGGCTCGCGTTCGCGGTCGGATTAGGGATGCAACACTACAACGTGTTGGCAGATTTATTGCCCGATCCTTGGGGCATTTTGCTCGGAAACGGCATCACGGTGGGCGCATTCACAGCTATTGCTTTCAACGCGTTTTTGGAGATCTCCAGTCCGCGATCGCAACGTATCGAGGCGGTGTTGGACGTTTCCGCGTTGCCACGGGTCGACGATTTCCTACGAGGCGTTGGCGACAAAATGGGTTGGGACGAAGTATCGACCGATCGATTGCGATCCGCGGGCGAAGAGACAATGGAAATATTGTCCAACGCACACACCGATCATGAGAACGATGATCCACCCCGCATGATCGTTTCAGCGCGCCCAGATGGCCCAAATGTTGAGTTGGAGGTTGTCACCGTCTCGGATACGAGCAACATCGAGGATCGCCTTGCGTACCTTCGAGACGAATCTGAAACGGTAGATGAGGCGGACATATCGCTGCGATTGCTCCGCCATTACGCGTCGTCGGTCAAGCATCAAAAGTACCACGGGCTGGACATCGTGACGATCACGGTCGCGGGTACGAAATAGCGATCGAATGCCGGTCGAGAGTCTGCGAGCTTTGCCGCCGGCGACCATTCGCCTTCAGTGTGATTTCACGATCGGATCGATGAATTCGAGCAGTGCGTTGACGCACTCGTCGGGTTTCTCCATTTGAAGGAAATGGGTTGCATCGGGTAGGAAATCGTAGTCAACGTTTACTGTGTCGCTCAGCTCTAGGGTAGGCAAATAAGATGACGGTAACAGTGGGTCGGCTCCGATAACCTTGGTTGGGCATACATACGTTTCGAAGTCGACAAGCACGGCATAAATGCCGGCATATTCGACGATCCGCGCCTCGTACTCGCGCGGACAGCGCAATACGTACCCAGATTCGTTATCATCCATGCGCAACGTCGTCTGAGCGAATAGTTCCGTCACTCCTGGGACGACCCTTTGGAAATTGGGCGTGTAGGGCAAAATATCGGAGAGTTCCTCTAATGATCGGAACCGATAAGCGCGTTGCCTGATCAGTTTGGACGTTCTTGTCGCCGCTTCTTCGAAGTCTGCATAGCTCCGTCCTGGTTTGCATAGTGGCGGATCGAAAAGGACTCTGGCTGCATATGGGCTGCCTTTGGTCGGGGACAGAAGCGTCGTCAAACCAGATACTGAATGAAATACCCCGATTTTGGGTTTCGTTCCAAAGAGGTCATCGATCGCTTGAACGATCGTGTCGTGATCGCGAACCAATGTTGGAATTGTGTGGTCTTCCATCCTCCCAACATCGTTCCAGCCATGATTTCTCTGGTCGTACACGACGAGGTCGAATTCGTCGAGGAGAATGGACCAGAAGGGATAGTAGAGGTCGATCGCGAGGCCGTTGCCGTGGCTTAGCACCAATCTTGGGCCGGATGGGTTGCCGTGGCGGCGCAGTTTTATCGTCGTGTGGTCATCCACACGGACATCGCGGACATCCTTGGGTTCGGGAAGTTCCCATTTAGTTGGAGAAGTCGTCACATCAACATTCGCGCTTCATGGCGCGGTCGGGCATTTGAATTGAACAATCAGATTTCGCGCGTGTTTTGCCTGCGTGTCTGTTGCGGTGAAATTTGGACCTTGGGCGATTGACGTTAGGCTTACGGTTGCAATTCGTATGCGAGCGCGGCTGCGAACTGCTGGTTACTCAGGTCTTCGATCTGCCAAGTGGTTCCGGGTTTGTGTGGAAACTCAAACAAGCTACGTTTGGCACCTTTGCGCATGGAATACGGAACCTCGAACTTCGATGTATCCAAAGAAATACCGACGCCGAGGGCTTTGATCAGAGCTTCTTTGACTGTCCATAGGTTAAAGAACATCTCGATTTTTTGTTCGCCGTGAACTGCCGCGATCTCTTCACGTTCGTTTGGACCAAACACCGTCTTCGTGAGCAAATCGAGATGTCTGTTAGCAACGCGTTCTTCAACGTCCACACCGATCCAGCCTGAAGGTGCGAAAGCCAGCAAACCGTAGTTACCGCTGTGGCTTACGTTGAAGCTTACTGTTGCAGCGCGCCCTTGAACGAGCGCGGAGGGCTTTCCGTAAGCGGTTACTGCGAAGGAGAGATCATCGTTGGAGCAATTCAACCGATCGCAGAGGATCCGTCGGAGCGCTGCCCTGCACAAGACGAAACGCCGTTTGGGACCGGGGAACATGAACTTTTCGTGGCGAGATCTCTCTTCGCCGTTCAACCACCCGTACGCTTCAGTTTCGAAATCGACGTTTGGCTTCAGGTCGACATGCTCGATTGCAATTTCGTCGATCTTCCGAAAAGGCATCCACCAATCGTCGGTAATGGGGCAATGCATGGTACGCCAAATCGGCTCCAACGATCGGAGCGCGCCGAGATTTTGTCGCGTCCTGCCGGGTGTTTAAACGTCGGCAGGATGCGATGTTCAATCAACCGTTGGTTCAGGCCGCCTGCGCATCGACGAATTCGACTAAGGCCTGAAGGGTGGGAATTTTGCCGCAATCGGCGGGTTCCATACTTACGCCGAACTCCTGGACCACTAATCTGCCGAATGCAACGATGTCGACGGATGAGACTCCCAGATCGCTGAGATTGCTGTTGAGGTCACTGACCGGACCGACCGATTGACCGTCAACTTCGAGATTTTCGCTTACCAGTCGTTTGATCCGATCTGCGGTTGATGCCATTTTTATTTCCTTTCGGATTGCTTGAAAACGCGATACGCGATACCACGTCAACGAAACAACGTTATCACTTCGATTTCGTCCAATGCGCAGGCGTAATTGTTAGTATCCGTCGATCGCGATATGAACATCATTAGATGGCCGATTTACACGTGTTTCGCATGTTCGCTTGCTACGCGCTCAAACCCAATGACGCCTGCGTTGGAATGGATAGTTTGGAATCGAAATTTGGCGTCTATTCTCGCCGCTAAACATCCCTTGAAAATCGATTGGCACGCCAGCTTCGTATGCGCGAGCTACGCCATCGGCGAACCCTCTTATGCCCAAGGCGTCGATTACGCCATCGACGGATTTGTCGTCGAGCGTCTCTAATCCGCCGCGTGTCACAACGCTCGGATTGACGCCGACGCTCGACCATAGCGCGGACAACGCGCGTTCGATCGCGTCTATCAAGGATTTTTGCCAAGCCGGATCGTCCGGCGTCGCATCAGATGCATGCGGCTTCGTGATCCAATCTGCAAACGAGATTTCGAAGTCCGACGTTGACATTTCGTCACATCGATCGATCTCCGAGCGGAACACTGGTTCGGAAACGTAGAGATCCCGAAGTTCTTCGATTCGATCTTCGAAACCGTCGGGATACACCAAGGCAACTCGGGAATGCTCCGCCGGTTCCGCCTTATTCGGGTCGGCGTCCAGGTTTGCGACGGTATGTAGACCATCTCTCAAGGTTTCTTGGTTTTCGAATACTATGCCAGTTCGATGGCCGAAATGGCTCCGGCAGGTGCCCGCCGTCCACGCCATGTCGTCGAGAGTGGATTCCGCATTTGTCTCGTCAAATGCTGCTCTTGCATCAAGCCATTCGAGGTAGAGTCTCGCCAAGTCTCTTAGCGCCGATTCTGACCTTCCGGACAGTGGCAACACGCGCGTTGTACGCGACGGGGCCTCGTCACGGGATTCTGGGGACGGATCGATCTCGGCGTTGAAGCCACCAACGACTAGGTGAGCGTTCGCGCCGGATATTGCGAAGCCGCTGATCGCCGCTCGGGGTGGCCGATCTGGCCAATCGGTGTTTTCTGTGGGGATTTGCAACGGCAGCGTGGCCCATTCGACGTGGGGGTTCGGCACATCGAAGTTCAACTGCTTCGGGATTATCCGATGCTTCATCGCGAGCACGACTTTGATGAGGCTCGCGACGCCCGCGGCTCGTTCGAGGTGACCGAGATTTGCTTTGACCGAACCGACGTGAAGCGGTTGATCGTGGGTTCGCAGGTCGCCGTAGACGGCGGCGGCAGCTTGTAACTCGATCGGATCTCCGAGCTGAGACGCGCCGCCGTGGGCTTCGTAGTAATCGATATCCGATGCATTGACGCCCGAGGCGCAGAGTGCGTCTCGCATGACGCGTTGCTGGGCTGGACCGTTTGGCACGGTCAATCCGGCACTTGAGCCGTTCTGGTTGACGGACGAACCCAATATCACGCCCCAGATGCGATCTCCGTCGGCTTCGGCGTCGCGAAGGCGCTTGAGGACCAGCATCCCGCAACCTTCGCCTCTGACGTATCCATTGGCGCCCGCGTCGAATGGTCTACTTTCCCCGTTGGGGGATAGAATGCCGAGATCAGTCATATATTCGGTAGTTTCGGCAGATAGAACCGTGTTTACTCCGCCCGCCAACGCCATATCGACCTCTCCGTGTTCGAGGCTCTTCACAGCCTGATGAACAGAGGCTAGCGAAGCGGCGCAGACTAGGTCGACCGGCACGGCCGGGCCTTCCAACCCCAATGCGAAGGCGACTCGGCCGACGGCGACACTGGGAGTCGTGCCGAGAAAGTCGCCGGGAATGCCTTTCGCCGCCATAACGTCTCGGTACTCACTGGTACCCATCCCAACGTAGACGCCGGTTCGACTACCTCTCAACGCTTGGGAATCGATGCCCGCGTCTTCGACTGCGTGCCACGTAGTTTCCAGCAGTATTCGCTGTTGCGGGTCCATCATTCGAGCTTCGATGGGAGAGATGCGGAAGAATCTCGAATCGAACTCGTCGATGCGATCGAGAAAAGCGCCTTTGCGCAACGCTTCACGTTCGGCGTGTCGATCGCCGACCGTGCCGTCCCAGGAGCCGTCGTCAGGGCGTCCGTCAGTGACCGCATCTTTGCCCGACTCCAGCAATCGCCAAAACTCATCGATGTTGCGAGCGCCGGGGAAACGGCAAGCCATTCCTACGATCGCGATTCCGTCCAAATCGCTTGGCGCGGGTTCTGGAGGTAGTTCGGGCAACGGCGCGGCGGTGACGGGCAACGAGAAGACCTGTGGTTCGTCGCTGAGGTCGTCGAGTTCTGCGGCAAGATGACGTGACAGCTCGGCGACGTTTGGATAGTCGAACACGATGGTGTTTGACGCCGAGTACTCGCCTTCGAATGCTCGGTTCAATCGGTTTCTCATTTCGACGGCCATGAGGGAATCCATTCCCAGATCGAAGAACCCAACCTGGGTCGCCGGCTTGTTAGGCAACCTCATCACTGCTTGCAACTCGTCCTGCAAAAAGTCGATGAGGATCTCCTCGCGTTGCGTCAATGGATTGCCCCTCAAACGGGTCAGCACATCCTCTGCGGGAACGGCATCAATGTCCGTTGCATCGTCGGAGTCCGAAATCATCTCGGAGATCAGAGCTTGCGAACCTTCTCGGGCGGTGGCCAAGATCTCCCAATCGACCGCTGCGACGACACCACTCGCCACGTTCTGTCGCAACATGGCATCAAAGGCCCGCATACCTTGGCGTGGTGATATCCATCCGGTGCCGATCGCCTCGAGTTGCTCGGCGATTCGTTCCCTTTGTTCTTCCGCTTCGCCGAGGTCTGACCATGCGCCCCAAGCGATGGCTTGGCCGGCGAGACCGAGCGAGCGGCGGTGGGCAGCTAGTTGGTCCAAGAAGGCGTTTGCGGCAGCGTGATTCGCTTGGCCTGCGTTGCCCAACACGCCGGCGACGCTGGAGAACAGGACGAACATATCGAGGTCGCGGTGCAAGGTTGCGCGGTGGAGATGCCATGCGCCGAGAACTTTCGGCCATAAGACCCGTTCGAATCCTTCCCAACTTTGATTCATCAGCGAAGCGTCCGAAAGGACCCCGACGCTGTGGATAACCCCGCCGATGGGAGGCAACGTGTCCTCGATGCGTGCGAACATGCTGTCAACCGCATCGGCGTCCGTGACATCTGCCAATTCAATTTGTATGTTGGCCCCCTGCTGTCGCAACTCGTCAATCGCGTCTACCGCATCCGGATCAGGGTCCCTCCGTCCATTGAGCACTATCGCTCCAGCGCCATTCTCGGACAACCACTGCGCTATTTGAGTTCCGATGCCACCTAGCCCGCCGGTTACGACGTAAGTTCGATCTGCTCGTAGCCTACCCCTTTCGATGGGAGAATTCGCCAGAACGATCTTGCCAATGTGGCGGGCCGCGCCCATGTATTTCATGGCCGGGCCGGCTTCGTTCATGGACCAACGAGTGTGAACGATCGGTTCGATTTCACCCGCGGCGAATTTGTCCATTACGCGTCTGAGCGCATCTCCGGGTTCTGCGGGAAGGTGTTCCTTCAACTCGTCGAGCCGCAAAATCTTGTACGAAACGTCCGGTCGAACCTCGGCCATTTCGGACTCGCTCAAGATGTCCACTCTGGCCAATTCCACAAATCGACCGCCGGTCTTCAAACATGACAAGCTCGCGGGGATGAATCCTTCTCCGGTCAAGCTGTTCAGAACAATGTCTACACCCTCGTCATTAGTAGTGTCGAGAATTTGTTGACCAAAGTCTGTGCTCCGGCTGTCGAAGACATGATTTACACCCAAGGAGCGCAAGAAATCCTGCTTTGGTTTGCTAGCGGTCGCATAGACTTCGGCACCGGCGGCTTGAGCCAGTTGGACTGCGGCCATCCCAACGCCCCCGGCACCGGCGTGAATCAGAACGCGGTCGCGTTCATTCAGGCCGGTCGCGTCGTACGATAGCTGCGCCGAAACGAACGCCGTCGGAATGGTTGCGAGACCGGTTATCGACATCCCTCCGGCGGCATGTGCAACCATGTCTTGATGGGTCACCACCTGTGAGCCGAATGTTCCGAACGCCAACCCAACGACGAGGTCGCCGATTCCGAAGTTCGTAACCTCGGAACCAATTTCCAAGATTCGACCGCAGAACTCGCCGCCCAAAATTCCTTCGTCGATTACTCCTAGCGACCGGAACAAATCCCAGAAGTTGAGTCCCGCTGCCAAGACATCAACCCGAATTTCATGCGCGGCCAAAGGTTGTTGACGCATTTCATCGACGGTAAGCCGCTGGAGGTCTCCATCTTCGTCTGGTTGCACTAACCAAAGCGGATTGTCTGGCAGTTTCAATCGTTCCGGCACCTCGTCAACTCTGACCAATCGGGCCGCCTGGCGGTGGCCGTACCGGTAAGCGATGTGGGTCTCGTCATCAGGGTGTAGGAGCTCGTCGACTAATTCTTCCGGCGACAACTGCTGTGACGGGTCGAGATCGATCATTCGAGTTTGCAGATGGGCCGCTTCGCGATCTACGACCTTGCCGAAACCCCACAGCAACGCGCCAGAAATCTCGCCTTGGCTGATGTGCTCTAGCGCTTGACCTCCGCGAGTCACAAACCACAACCCTTTTGCCGGAGATATATCGGCGTCGAGCAACGCCTGCGTCAGGGCCAGCGCACTTCCGCCGGTGCGGCGGACATCCTCGGCGAATTCGTGGGACGTCGCGCCCGCGCCATGACCGTCCATGCCGACCATATGAACGATTCCGTTGACCGGAGAATCTTCCGGCAAATCCTCAAGCAACTTCCTCCAATCCGCCCGGCGGTTTTGGTCGACTGATACACGGCCGATGTTCGCTTCGGGGTCAGCACCTACCGGGTGGTAGGTTGTTTCATCGCCGGCCACAACGACGTGCTGGTTCCGGCTGCCGAGCGCGCGAGCTACTGTCGAGGCGAAACCGGATCGGTCGGACGCGACGATCCAAGTGCCGGGAGGTTCTACGACGTCAACCGGGCCCTGAGCGACGATGACGCCGCGATCGGGTGCCTGATCACCGTTCGGACCGTTGGCTGATTCGCCAGGGCCGAGGACTGCGACGCCTTCGAACCCGGCATCGTCAAGTGCTTTCTCCCAGATCTCCGGGCTTGCGAGAGCATGGTGTGGTCGATAATCGTCAGCAAACCGCCACCAACCGTCTAGCTGTCCGAAAGTCAGATCCAACCAACCCTGTCCGCGCAGGTTTTCGAGTGCCACCAGCAACCCTGATGGTGCGAGCAACTCCAAGCAGTTTTCCAGAGTCTCGTTCAAATATCGAGTGGCATGCAACACGTTCGATGCGATGATCAAATCGTACCCATGTGCTTGGAAACCTTGCGCCACTGCACTCTTTTCGATGTCGAGCACGCGGTAATCGATTGCAGACTCCGCACCCCCGAATCGACTCTCCGCTTCGGCAAAGAAACCAGCGGAGATGTCGGTGTAGACGTATTCGTATCGACCTTGGGGCAAGATCGGCAGTATGGAAGCTGTCGCAGAACCCGTTCCGGCGCCGACCTCCAAAACCTTCAACGTCCGGTCGTCTGGCAAATTTGCGAGCATCGCGGTAACGGCGTCACTGAGCATTCTGTTCGCCGCCTGGGCGACCGGGGCAACCAGATAGAGGTCAGCGGCACTCGGTGACCCGCTGCTGAATAGCAACGTCAACGGGTCGGCTTGACCCGTGAGCACATCGGCCAGCGCACCGGCGCACCGGCTGAATAGTCCCACCTCCGTCGATCCATGGTCGTAACGCTCCAGCATTTCTTGGGCGAACTCGTACCCATCGGCTGGCATGTTCACAGGCAACGAGTCGCCCTGCCCAACCGCCACAACGAAGCCATCGGCATCTTCGCGTACGACGCCAGCCCTTGATAGCAATTCAAACATCCGTCGGAACACGCGTGAATGCTCTGGTAACACATTGAAGCGACGGCGCAGTTCTTCTGAGTCGATTCGATCCCCTCGCTCGCGCGTCCATCCCAAACGCTTCAACGCGGCTAACGCGTACGACCACGACAAGCGCTCAAGGTCGGTTAGTAAAGCTGTTCGGCTGCCCGGGTCTACGCCTTGATCAGATAAGTAATCCGTGAATGGTGTTGACGATAGGGCGACGTTCTCCGGTGTAGGCAGGAAATCAGCCGGAACCGTTCCAGCCTCCAATACGCGGTCGCGCCAAGTGACTTCGTAGAGCAGATCGTCGATCTGTTCAGTGCCGGCCAGCAATGCTGAGCGGGTTGCCCGTTTGACCGCATAACCTTCAAAATCGCCGAGCTTGACGCCGTCCATCGAGTACAACCGCAAGTCGCCGGTGAACGTCTCTGCCACCGCGGATGCTTCTTCGTCTCCGTTTGCGCCCCGTGCCCGGTCCTTGATACTCACGTGGCACACGACCCGGTCCGGCAGCGCATCGGATAACCGCATTCGCTCCCAGCCGAACGGAAGATATGCGACGCCGTCGTCGTCTCCGTTAGAAGATCCTTGGTCGGCTCGGGCCGCCGAAAGAACTTGGAAACAACCATCCAACAATACGGGGTGCGCATCCAAACTCGCGCCTTTCAGCGATTCGGCGATCCGGATCTCGCCGATAGCCTCGCCGTCACCCGACCACAAGGAATCAACCGACCTGAAGGTCGGTCCAAAATCGATTCCGTGGCTCGATTTTTCCGAGTAAAACTCGCCAACTTCACGCGGCCGCAACCGAGATTTCAACGCTCCCAAGTCCACAGGTCGTTCTTTTGACCCCGCGGTGTCGATCTTCGCCAGACCGCCGGCCGCGTGTAGTGTCCATCCTTCCTCGCCTACGCCCTTGCTGAAAATTTCGAATCTATTCGTCAGCCCGTTTTCAGCATCCTCCAGAACCAGTTGCACCAATCGGCCTTGATCAATGCCGCCTTCTTCACCGTCGTCTTCTGCGAACACCATCGCGCTGTGCAGCTGCAAGTCCTCCACCTCGACGTCGGCGATTTGTTCTTTTGATACAACCGCGGCCGCCATTGCGCCATAGAATGCGCCGGGCATGATCACTCGACCGAAAACTCGATGGTCACTCAACCATGACGGGTCATCGGGGAACATCCTCGTCTCGTATGAGACCTCACCGCGGGGTGATTCGTGCCGCGCGCCCAACAGGGGATGATCGGAGCTTTCCCGTCGGCGTTTGGGAGGATCGACCCAAAACCGATCCCGTTGGAACGGATAGGAAGGCAACGATATCCGACGACGCGACTCCCCTGCAAACAGCCCCTTGAACTCAATGGCCAATCCTGCCTCGTACGCTCGCGCAACAGCCGTCACGAATCCATCGTCGTACTTCTCAAGCGGCAACCCATCGTAATTCCGCAGAAGGCTGGCGAGAACCACCGGTTCCTGTGTCGCTGTGCCATCAGCGTTCGCCTCGGGCCACGCCATAGAGATCAACGGACCGAGAACCGCGTTAGGTCCCACCTCGATGACAAGATCAACCCCGAGGTCGGCAATCGTATCGATGCCCGACTGAAATTGGACCGAGTGACGGGCGTGGCGTCGCCAATATCCACCATCAAGCTTGTCGTTAACACTGACAACCCGTCCGGTGACGTTGCTAATGAGTGAAATCTCCGGCGCGGAATATGGAACCGACTCATACGCCTCTTCCAAATCGTTCAGAGCGGGTTCGACCAGTGCGCTGTGGAACGCCTGATTTCGCAAACGCCGGACCCGTACCTCTTGGGCCTCGAACTGTTCCGAAATCGCCTCGATATCCCCTTCCGGGCCGCTTACGACTTGGTGGACTCCATTGTCGACCGCGACGCACAATCGCTCTTCGCCCGAGATCGCGTTGAGGTCGCGAACCGCCCGCTCCACCTCTTGTTTCGGCGCAAATATCGCGGCCATGCCTCCGAGCTCCGGAACTGAAGATAACAACGCTCCACGCTTTGCTACGAACCTCAGGCCATCCTCGAGGCCAAACACTCCCGCAGCCTGTGCCGCTGCAAACTCACCGAGGCTATGGCCGATCACCACGCTAGGTTTAATTCCGATCGTCGACCACAAAGCCGTCAACGCACACTCCAACGCGTACACCGCGGGCTGCGTCCAGGCCGTATCGTCCAGATCACCTTTGGCTTCGGGTCGACCGAACATCACATCCAGTAACGAAATGCCACGCTCCGCTAACATCACCTCTTCACAGCGGTCGAGCACCGCCCGGACCACTGGCTCTCGTTGATAAAGCGTTTCGCCCATCCCAACCCACTGACTACCTTGCCCCGTGTAGACAAAAGCGACAGATCTATCGGTTATCGCCCGATCAACGTCATCTCCGGCAACGACTTCGCTCAACCGTTGTTTCAAAGACTCGAGATCGTCACCGTCGAATGTAACCCCGGTTCGACATTCAAAATGACTACGTCCCACACCGGCGGTCCATGCAACATCCGCCAGATCCAGGTTGACCTTAGAAAGGTGTGCGTCCAACCACGACAAATAACCGGCGGCCAGATCCTTGACTGCCGATTGGGTTTTGCCTGACAGCGGCAAAACGCGTGTGTTGCGTGCACTCGCAAATGGAGAAGATTCGTGTCCGCTGCGGTTCGAGAGCGAAACCTTCAACGGACCAGTTGTTTCAACGGAAACATCGATCGGAGCACCTCGGTTGGTGTACGCGCCTTCGTCTGTCATGTTTCCGTTGGCGACGCCGTATCCCTCCAAGATCACGTGTGCGTTCGTCCCCGACCATCCAAAACCGCTAACCCCCGCCAATCTTTCCCGACCTGCAACATCCGGCCAATCGGTCGCCTCCGCGGTGACCTGCACCGCCAGATTCTCCCAATCGATCTCAGGGTTCGGGGACTTGAAATGCAGATGCTTTGGGATGACGCCGTGTTTCATCGCCAGGACTGTCTTCATCACGCCGGCAACTCCGGCTGCTGACTCCAGGTGGCCGAAGTTCGTCTTCACAGATCCAACAAGCAAGGGATACGATCCGTCTCGATCCGTGCCATACGCCGCGCCCAGCGCCTCCATCTCGATGGGGTCGCCAACCGGCGTCCCGGTACCGTGTGCCTCAACGTAGTCGACATCCTGCGCTTCGACGCCTGACATTGTCAGAGCATCTTCGATGACTAGCCGCTGCGCTTCGGCGCTGGGCACCGTAAGCCCTTGACTCGCGCCGTCTTGGTTCAACGCAGAGCCTTTGATTACTCCCCAGATGCGATCACCGTCCGCCTCAGCCTCGTTCAACCGTTTCAACACGATTACCCCGCATCCCTCACCTCTTACGTAACCGTTTGCTGCAGCATCGTATGTTTTGCAGCGACCATCGGGGGCTAGCATTCCAGCATTACCACGTAACTCGAGCAGCCTGCCGCTAAGAATGGTGTGCACCCCGCCCGCCAGCGCCAAATCCGATTCGCCGTGTTGGAGTCCCGTCACCGCTTGGTGGATCGCCACTAGCGACGAAGAACAAGCGGTATCGATAGCGATCGCGGGTCCTTGAAAACCCAATGCGTACGAAACTCGGCCTATCGCCGTGTTGTACGACGTTCCACTGACCGTGTACAGGCTGGCTGCCGGCTCCGACGTATCGCTCGACTCCATGATCATTTGGCGATACTCGTTGTTGCTGATGCCTCCGTACACGCCGGTTCGACTGCCCACCAATACTTCTGGATCGATGGCGGCATCTTCCAACGCCTGCCAACTCGTCTCCAGCATCAGCCGTTGTTGGGGGTCCAGAAACTGCGCTTCGATCGGAGAGATTCGGAAAAACGCTGCGTCAAACTCGTCAACCTGATCGAGATAAGCTCCAAACCGGCAAGCTTCGCTCTGGGCTTTAGCTTCCCCAAACAGCCTCCCGATCCTGCCGACGCCGGAACCCGGCTCGCCCTCCATCACCGCATCCACCCCATTCGCCAGCAACCGCCAAAATGCCTCGACACTATCCGCGCCAGGGAACCGGCACGCCATGCCCACGATCGCGATCGGTTGGCTCTTTTCTGACCATCCCCGCCTTCGTCCATCCCGAACCTGATCGGCGCCCCCGATTACCCCCACGCTCACGTCAGTTGCCATACTTTTACCTACGCTTTCGCACCAATCGCCTTGAACGGCGCGGTCAACCCTCCTGAAAGTGTAAATATTGGTGGCGGAGAGGACAGGATTCGAACCTGCGGTGGGTTTGAGCCCACACACGCTTTCCAGGCGTGCCCGTTAAGCCGCTCCGGCACCTCTCCGCGGCGGCATCGGGTCTGCGATCATCACGAAGCGTATCCGTTGGTGGACATGCTTGGAATGATGAATGGCGGAGAGGGCGGGATTCGAACCCGCGATCCCGGTTGCCCGAGATACCGGTTTTCGAAACCGGCGCTTTCAACCACTCAGCCACCTCTCCCGGATATTGATGCAGAACAAGATGCATCAACAATTGTAAAAGCCCCCTGGCAACGACCTATTTTCCCACACCTCGCGGTGCAGTATCGTCAGCGCTACGACGTTTCACTTCCGTGTTCGGGATGGGAACGGGTGGTTCCATCGCGCTCTTATCACCAAGGAGCTTCTGCGATATGTTTTACGCGTACCGGCCATATTGCCGGCGCGTTGGTAGCGGGGGCAGGATTCGAACCTGCGACCTCCGGGTTATGAGCCCGACGAGCTACCACTGCTCTACCCCGCACCGAGCAATTCAATGCGCGACACGCTAGTCGAGCATGTGATTGAAACCGATTCCGCAATCTCGCTAATGATCGGAGCAAACCGATACATGAAGCATTTTTAATGGTCAAGCCCTCGACCGATTAGTACCGTTTAGCTGAGTGCATTTCTGCGCTTACACCTACGGCCTATCTACCCGGTAGTCTCCCGGTGGTCTTACTCCAAAAAGGATGGGACATCTCATCTTAGGGTGGGCTTCGTGCTTAGATGCTTTCAGCGCTTATCCCTTCCGAACGTAGCTACCCGGCGATGCGGCTGGCGCCACAACCGGCACACCAGAGGTTCGTCCAATCCGGTCCTCTCGTACTAGGATCAGCTCCCTTCAAATGTCCTGCGCGCACGGCGGATAGAGACCGAGCTGTCTCACGACGCTCTGAACCCAGCTCGCGTGCCGCTTTAACGGGCGGACAGCCCGACCCTTGGGACCTTCTTCAGCCCCAGGATGCGACGAGCCGACATCGAGGTGCCAAAGCTCCCCGTCGATACGATCTCTTGGGGGAGATTAGCCTGTTATCCCCGGGGTAGCTTTTATCCGTTAAGCTACGGCCCTTCCACACGGTACCGTAGGATCACTTTGACCGACTTTCGTCCCTGCTCGACCTGTATGTCTCGCAGTCAAGCCACCTTATGCCAATACACTCTAAGGCTGATTTCCATCCAGCCTGAGGTGACCTTTGTGCGCCTCCGTTACCTTTTGGGAGGCGACCGCCCCAGTCAAACTGCCTACCAGACACTGTTCCAGAAACGGTTAGATTCAAACGCAGAAAAGGGCGGTCTTTCATGGTCGACTCCACCCAGGCTGGCGCCTGAGCTTCGAAGTCTCCCGCCTATTACTACACATCCCTGAGCTCAAACCAATGTCAAGCTGCAGTAAAGCTCCACGGGGTCTATTTGTCCTGCCGCGCGTAACCCGCATCTTTACGGGTCCTGCAATTTCACCGAGTCCATCGTTGAGACAGTGCTCAAGTCGTTACGCCATTCGTGCGGGTCGGAACTTACCCGACAAGGGACTTCGCTACCTTAGGACCGTTATAGTTACGGCCGCCGTTTACCGGGGCTTCGGTCGGGAGCTCTCACACCCTTCCTTAACCTACCAGCACTGGGCAGGCGTCAGCCTGTATACATCAGCTTTCGCTTTGGCACAGACCTGTGTTTTTGGTAAACAGTCGCTTGAGCCGGTTCTCTGCGGCCGACAACGCTTTTCGCGGTAAACGCGTATACATCATCGGCACCCCTTATCCCGAAGTTACGGGGTTAATTTGCCGAGTTCCTTAACGATGGTTGTCTCGAACGCCTTGGGGCATTTACCCCTGTCCACCAGTGTCGGTTTGCGGTACGGTCGCCGCAACACCTCGACGTCGGAGATTTTCTTGGCGGTATAGGATCAGCGATGTTCCTCGAGGCGTACCTTAAGGTCCAGCCACCCCTCTGCTCATAACGCGCGGCGCGTTTTAACTCGCCGCGCTGGCCTACAGGTGGCGACACACCATATCCAGTGGTATGCATCGCTTACCAATCCGCGTCCCTCCTGCGTCTCAATCGGTATTGGGGCGGGGCTGGAATTTCAACCAGCTATCCATCGGCTTCGCCATTTGGCTTTACCTTAGGGCCGCCTTACCCTACGTCGATCAACGTTGCGTAGGAAACCTTGGACTTTCGGCGTGCCGGATTCTCACCGGCATTGTCGCTACTCATGCCAGCATTCTCACTTCCCAGCACTCCACGTGCCCTCACGGTCACGCTTCAACGCGGCTGGGAACGCTCCCCTACCGAGGCGCGCGAACGCGCCTCTCGCAGCATCGGCGGTGTGTTTGAGCCCCGTTTATTTTCCGTGCGGGAGCCCTCGACCAGTGATCTGTTACGAACTCTTTAAAGGGTGGCTGCTTCTAAGCCAACCTCCTGGCTGTCTGGGCGCCCCCACCTCGTTTAACACTTAACACACACTTTGGGGCCTTAGCTTGCGATCTGGGCTGTTTCCCTCTCGACAATGGAGCTTATCCTTCACTGTCTCACTGCCGGGGTACCCTTCGCGGTATTCGAAGTTTGACAGGGTTTGGTAAGGTCTTCCCCCCCTAGCCCAATCAGTGCTCTACCTCCGCGAAGTAATTCCCGACGCTGCACCTAAATGCATTTCGGGGAGAACCAGCTATCTCCGTGTTCGTTTGGCATTTTACCCCTACCCACAGCTCATCCCATCACTTTGCAACGTAAACGGGTTCGGCCCTTCACGAAATGTTACTTTCGCTTCAGCCTGGCCATGGGTAGCTCACACGGTTTCGGGTCTACTCCGCGCGACTGAACGCCCTGTTCAGACTCGCTTTCGCTTCGGCTACGGCGCTGAACGCCTTAACCTCGCCACACAAAGTAACTCGCTGGCTCATTCTTCAATAGGCACGCTGTCATCCACCCGCAGGTGGACTCCAACGGATTGTAGGCACACGGTTTCAGTTCTCTTTCACTCCCCTGCTTGGGGTGCTTTTCACCTTTCCCTCACGGTACTAGTTCGCTATCGGTCGCTAGAAGTACTTAGCCTTGGAGGGTGGTCCCCCCAGGTTCCAACAGGATTTCACGTGTCCCGCCGTACTCAGGTACTCGATAAAGGAGGCTCAACGATTTCGCTTACGGGGCTATCACCCTCTTCGACCAGACTTTCCAGTACTGCTCAGCTATCGTTGCGCTTTGTAACTCCTCGGAAGCCTCAGGTAGCCTCCAAATCGAGCCCTACAACACCCGTGAGACGTAAGCTCCTGAGCCGTTTAGTCTCACCCGGTTTGGGCTAGTTCCCTTTTCGCTCGCCGCTACTAAGGGAGTCTCGGTTGATTTCCTTTCCTCGGGGTACTTAGATGTTTCAGTTCCCCCGCTTACCCTCTCTTTCGAGATGAAACCGCGCGCGAACGCGCGGCCTCGGGTTTCCCCACTCGGGAATCCACGGCTTAGCCTGCCAGACGGCTGACCGTGGCTTATCGCAGTCTCACTACGCCCTTGTTCGGCTTCTAGCGCCAAGGCATTCCCCATGTGCCCTTAGTAGCTTGATCCATCTTCTTGAATCGGCTTGCTCCGGTTCTCGGAGAATGCGGAATCGATATTCAACTTTTTAGGTGCACCCACCAGATTGAGCCAAGCGAAAACGCATGATTCTCTCAGCGGGTAACCCGTAAGTATAACGCCTACGCAAGAAAGCGTCAACCACCTTAGCGCAACCGCAGCCGGGTTATCAGCCCTCTTTTTCAAGCATCACTTGTTCACGATTTTGCGTCGGTGCGATTGAGTCTGCCCCGCACTCTCGATACTGACTTTGTAGACGACGAAGTTACGCATCAGAGGGCCTTGGTGTACGGAAACGTCGGTGATACGTTCGAGCGGAACGTTCGTCTAGCTGCGGAACACGACACCGCGTTTCGACTTCACGTTCACCTCATCAAGTTCCAACGTGTGGTACTCACGGTACAGAGGCGCGCACCAAACCCAGCAGATTATGGCGACTATCGGGATTAGCGGGATCATCACGACCGTCACTGCCGGTACCCACATCTCGGTCCTGAACGTTACGGCTTCACGTTGTCGTCGATCTCGGCAGAAACGACGATTGGGGATTTTGGTTGCGTAGACATTTTGCGTGTTTCGGTTGTTTGGCTGATGGCGCTCAAGGTTAATGGGGAAGGACAGTGAGATCGTCAGATCTAGAACCTCATTGTTGATCCAGATGATTCAACCAATGGATGTTTACCGATTTCGTCAGGAATGGGGGTTGTATTGCGACATATCGTCAACGGGATATAATAGAGTGCGGACCTTCGATGACGTTGGTGAGGGTGGCGGAGGTGGTCATTCGATCTGGGAGGAGGAGACTTGAGATTCGCAATTTCGGTCGGGGTGGTCGTCGCATTGATTTGGGCAAGCGCGTTGCCTACGAGTTACGACGCGCTAGCCGAAGTCGCGCTCCCCTCGCGTCCAACCCTGTCGTTCGATGATGACGACGAATTCGATCGCGATGACGACGATTCGGAGACTGATCTCGACGGTATAGACACCTCGCTTCTTTACGTAATCGACGGAACTGACGGGGACGGAATCCACACGCCTAACTCTGATCACGATGGCATCGACACGCCGTTAACAGACAACGACGGCTTCTTCACTCCGGCCACCGACTACGATGGGGTCGACACCCCGCTGACAGATGGCGACGGCATCGACACGCCAATCCCTACTGACAACGACGGCATCCACACGCCGTACACCGACTATGACGGCATCGACACGCCTACTCCAACTGACAACGACGGGACAGACTCAGACGGTATCGACACCACCGGACTCCTCACCGACAACGACGGCACCGACTCCGACGGCATCGACACCACCGGGCTACTCACCGACAACGACGGCATCGACACCACCGGGCTCCTAACCGACAACGACGGCACCGACTCCGACGGCATCGACACCACCGGGCTACTCACCGACAACGACGGCACCGACTCCGACGGCATCGACACCACCGGGCTACTCACCGACAACGACGGCACCGACTCCGACGGCATCGACACCACCGGGCTCTTGACCGATAACGACGGCACCGACTCCGACGGCATCGACACCACCGGGCTCCTGACCGACAACGACAGCGATGACGATGACAGCGATGATGATGACAGCGAGGATGACGATAGCGAGGAGACCAGTTCGTAGTGGTCTCGACTAATATCGAATCTCCCATTATTCATCCGCAGGTTGACTTCCCTCCAGATCCTGGATTGGTTGAGCTACCCAAACTATTCGATGCCAACTGGATTTGGGGGAAATTCCAATCTGAATTTGGCGAGCAGGGCCACACGCCTGAAACGATTCGCGTTCACCATTTTATTCACAGCGTTGGTCGGATGGCAATGGCAAGTTATCTCTTGGAATATAACCAGGAAGCCTACCTACCTTCGCAACACTTGACGATTAAAACCGAGCGCGGGCAAGATACGGATTTTTGTCGATATCCGGAAGATGAACGCCTTCCAGCACTAGCAACAGTGGCAGATCCGGAAACTGCGGTCAAGCTAGTCAACGAGCACGTTTTGGCTATGCGCCCTAGGCGAGTGCGCGTCCAACTGGTTCGATATAGGCCGAGGAGCCGGGCGGTGTTCCGGCACATTGCCGGAAGGGTCAAGCTGTACGCGCGTGTCGTTCGACCAGAGACGGTTACAGGTATGTTGGCAGCCCATCAATTGATTGGTGAAACGGATTTCGTCGTGCCGCGAATAGTCGGTTGCTGGAACGAAGGAGGGGTGCTCTGGTTCTCGGAGATTCCGGGTAAGAATTTGCGACGCCAGATTTTGAAGGGCCGAATGCCCGACGTTGAGCCCATGCTTGCAGGCTTAGAGTCGTTATGGGCTCGGCCGGTCGAATCTGGGAAAGGTCAATCGTTCGATTTGCATAGGGCATACCGGACTGCACGAAGGACATTCCGGAACAAGATCGGCGAAGATACCGAAGCGCGGCGCGAATTCTATCAAGCTGTCGAAGTTTTGGATCCATTTGTCCGATCCTGGCGACCCACACACATCGCCCACAATGACTTTTACGACGATCAGATGATCCAGTTAGCGGACGGCAGAATCGCGCTCGTTGACTTCGAGGAGGCTGGCCCCGGCGATCCGATGCTGGACGTTGGAAACTGTTTAGCCCATTTGAAATGGGCCGCGCACTTCGGATCGAAGCGCAAAAACCGCGTCAACGCTGCGTTTTACGAAGCATTCAAAACCAGCGCGTTGGAGCGCTTCCGTTGGTCGCCGAGCCAACTCGCTCTACGCGAAGCAGTGTGCCTCTTCCGGGTCTGCACCAACACCATTCGTCATCCCAAACCGGATTGGCCGCAAAATCTCGAACGCGGACTGTCACTCGTAAACCGATCCTTACCGTAGCCACGAATCGCGTCCCGAGTGAAGGCTTGTGACGTAATCGCCGTCCGTGGTTCCAGACCGAAATCGCGATGTCTCTCCGCGATATAATTCGTTTGTTAAGCACACTCGAAATGCACGTGCCCGATGTCCCACCACGGAGGAAGCGACGTGGCGGGACATCTGCGCGAAGGGGAATCCGAATGCCGACGACCGCCGTGCTCGGTGGGTTATGGGGCGACGAAGGCAAGGGGAAGATAATCGACTTCCTTGCCGCCGACGCATCAGTAGTCGTTAGATTTTCCGGCGGAAACAACGCCGGGCATACCGTCGTAAACGACTACGGAAAGCTCGTTTTCCACCTCATTCCCTGTGGGATCTGTTACGAGGGCACAATCAACGTCATCGGCAATGGTGTCGTGATTTCTCCCGACGCTTTGATCGAAGAAATCGCGATGGTCAAAGATAATGGGTTGCCCGGCGATATCGCAATCTCTGACCGTGCCCATCTCATCATGCCGTACCACGTCTTGCTTGACAGGTTGGAAGAGGAACGGCGCGGAGCCGCGGCCATTGGCACTACCGGCAGGGGGATCGGACCCGCGTACGTCGACAAGGTCGCACGAATGGGCGTCCGCGTTGGCGAACTCCTTGACCTCGAAGAACTGACGCTGACCCTCCCTCCGATAATTGAGTTCAAGAACGAACTCATCACCAAGATCTATGGCGGCGAACCAATCGATGTTGCCGAGGTGTTGGAACAGACAAGACACTGGGCAGACCAGATCGGCCCGTACATCAAGTCCGCAGATGAGATCGTCACGAACGCAATCGATTCGGGCGAAAACGTGATCATGGAAGGCGCGCAAGGAGCGTTGCTGGACATCGACCACGGGACTTACCCCTTCGTCACCTCCTCCAGCCCGACCATTGGCGGTGCTCTCACTGGAACCGGTATCGGTCCAAGCTCATTCAAACGCATCATCGGGGTATTCAAGGCCTACGCTACTCGAGTGGGAGCGGGACCTTTCCCGACCGAGATCCACGGCGACGAAGGTAATCGCATTCGGGAGATGGCCGGCGAGTTCGGCGCGACTACCGGCCGAGCAAGAAGAGTCGGCTGGTTCGACGCCGTGGCTGCGCGCTACACAACCAGAGTCAACGGCTTCACTTCGATGGTGTTGACGCGGTTGGACACGCTTGACAACTGGGATCGCATCAAGGTCTGCACGGCGTACTCGCTAGACGGGGAGGTCATCGAAGATTTCCCAATCGAGCGGGGGCGTTTGGCCCGATGCGAACCGATCTATGAAGAATTGCCTGGTTGGACAGAATCGACGACACGGGTTACTGATTGGAACGATCTCTGCGACGGTGCACAGAACTACGTTCGCAAACTCGAAGACCTTCTCAGGATTCCGGCATCCGAGATTTCAACCGGACCTCACCGCGACGACACTTTGGTCGTCAACGGTAGCCGATAACCGCGTCGACGTACTCTAAAACCGCCGCCGCGAGCCTGTCGGAGTCGTGATGGCGCGCTTCTACATCGTCGGACAGATTTCGAGCCGTAACAACCTCCACGATGTCGGAAAGGCTGTCGTCGATCGCGATCGCTCCATCAGCTTTCGACGATCCGATCCCCTGTTCATCAACCAATATCGCGTCGACGCCTTTCCGACCCGACTCCAGATAGCGATTGACGGACTTCACGAAATCCGACGCCGTATACCCCACCGTCTCGCCCGGCTTGGCCGCGATGTTGCAGACCTGAAGTATCCGGCCCGAGCTCTCGCTGATCGCTTCAATCACTCCGTCCGGTAACAAGTTCGGAATTACGCTTGCGAAAAGATCGCCCGGACCAAGAATCACAACATCCGCCTCGCGGAGGGCCACTAAGGCGTCCGGATTCGCCATAACAGGAGGATCAAGATAGATTCTCGAAGAACCGAACAGATCTTCGTTCCGCTCGCCGACAGCAGATTCCCCGCAAATTAACTCGCCATCCTCCAACTCGGCACATAGGTCTGACGGTTCATCACTTACCGGTACCACGCGGCCAATCAGATTGAAAGAATCTGCGATCGAATCTATCGCCTCGCTAAGGCTCTCAGATCGTTGCCACGCGCTGAGCAACATCAAGTTGCCGAGTGAGTGATCATTCAACAGGCCATCCGAGGTTAACCTGTGCTCGAGCATCCAACCGATCGTGGAATCTTCGCGATCAGGCGGTAACAACGCCGCGATGCATCGGCGGATATCACCCAGCGCAGGAACACCAAACTCGTTTCGCAATTTGCCGGATGACCCACCGTCGTCGAAAGTCGTGACGATCGCCGTGATATCGATCCTATCGGCGTACCGTTTTAACCCACGCAGCAAAACCGACGAACCGGTGCCGCCGCCGACCGTAACGACGCGAATGCGCCGCGTTGAACCACAACTCATTTAAGTGAGATTAAGCGAGAGATCCGATGACCTCTTGGGGAACAACGTCTCCATCAAATGCCGGGATGACTTCGACCCAGAGTTGACATCGGTGTGAGCGGATACCGTTTCGGAAATAGATCGCATACCGAACAGAACCGGGAGGAATGTTTGACCCGGAAATCTTGCAGACGCGACCCACCCGCCAGATGCTTTTGCCCGATGAACCGCCGCTTGATAATCGACGCCAGTTATCTTGCCATCTTCCAAAATGATCGCAATTCTGTCGCGGTCTACGCGAATCTCAACGTCGCCAGTGATGCCCGCGTGCAACGAAGACTCGATCCTCGCCTCCAATGCCGGCGCGATTTTCCGCAGGAAGGCGGCAATGTCAGCCACCCTCACGTACCAACCATATTGGCGTTCCGGTTCGTGTCCCAACGCCCCGTCATCGAAAACGTACGCCGGATGGTCTGGTTGCAGATCCTGCCGTATCGACTTAATCTCGCGCTCCGGGTCGTGATTCCCTTCAGCGGCCTTTTTGGCCAAATTTCGAATCTCTTTTAGCAAGGAAGGTAACGCTTCCCGCCAATATCGCGGCTCTGACATCTCCATCCGCAGAATTATGCCTTGGTCAATCTCGATAACCATCGCGTACATGAGAACGCCTATCGGCTCACCGAGTCCCTGATCTTCGGATTTGCACAAAATCGCAGTTTTGTGACACACCGCGCTCCGGCCGGTGCGATCAAACGTGAAATACTTCACCTCGTCCTCACGAAACACCGGCGACACCATTGATCGATGTGTCGAGTCCTTCAATACTTCGGTGATGAAGGGCACGTCGTCTTCCGTTGGATCGCGTAGCTGAAACTCGCGTTTCTCATCACCCCACTGCGGCAATGAAGCGATCGGAGTATAGCGTCCACCCTCAGCAGGCAAGGCGTATTCGTAACCGAATTGTCGGTAGTAACTAGGAATGCCCAAGACGACTTGGACGAGATGATCACGTTCCGATGCCCATCGGTGCATCACATCGAACTGTTTACGTACTAAACCTCGATCTCTGTAATCGGGATGGGTGCCAACGATCTCAGGCTGTCCGATCTCAATCTCAACCCCGTCGTAGGTCCAACTCTGCGAAAAGTACGTCGTCGTTGACGCGAAACGTCCTTGTTCGACATCTTCGACGATGATGATGTCGTCAGGATTCAATGTCGGATGCGGTTTGGCGAGAAGATCGTGGATCCACTTCGCGATCCAATACGCTTCAGTGCCCGAACCCGAAGAATCGGCCAATGGTTCGTCCATAAAAACTTTGGCGCAAAACTTCGCGAGCGCATCCGCATCCTCGCGAACCGCGGAACGCATTATCAACCCGTCGCCAAGATCCTCGATGATTTTTTTAGGCGACTCGTCAATCATCAAAATATCAACCGTTTGGAAGGTCGATCCGGTATTGGTCCATGATGGGATCGAACTGCGCTGCGAATGCCGCTATCTCATCGTCATCCGCTTGCATCGGGTGACGCGCCGGGCCAGCATTGAAACCCGATCGGTTCATCGCATAACGAACTGGTATCGGGTTGGTGATGAAGAACAGCGCGTTGAAAATCGGCAACAATCGCAGGTGTTCACCGGCCGCTCGTTCAATATCGCCTTCCAAAACCGCACCGATCAAACCTTTGACTTGGTTGCCAATGATGTTGCTCGCGACGCTTACAACTCCGTAACCACCGGTCGAAACAATCGAGAAGGTCTCGTTGTCATTGCCCGACCAAACGTTGAATCCGTCGGGAGCGCCTTTGATAACGTATGCGATCTGGTCGGCGTCGCTGCTGGCTTCCTTGACGCCGACTATGTTCGGGACCTCTGCCAACTTCAGCGTGGTTGCCGCCGTCATGTTCAGCGCCGTGCGGCTGGGGACGTTGTAGAGGATTCCGGGGATCGAAACCGCCTCGGCTATCGCGATGAAATGTTTGGTCAATCCGCCTTGCGTCGGTTTGTTGTAGGCCGGCACCGTCATCAGGATCGCGTCGGCTCCAACGGCCTCAGCTTCGCGTGATACTTCGATAGATCGGTAGGTGTTATTGTCGGTCGTGCCAGCGACGACCGCGCCGGAATCTCCGATCGCATCTTTGACCTCGGCGAAGAGTTTCAGGCGCTCTTCGTCGGACATCGAAGGTGCTTCGCCGGTCGTTCCACCGATGACCAATCCATCCGAGCCGGACGCCAACAACGACTTCGCCAGCTTGCGAGCTTGTGGGTAGTTAACTTCGCCATCTTCCGTGAACGGAGTGACCATCGCTGTGAGAACTCGACCAATTTCTGCCATTTCAAACTCCCTTACGCATCGAATCTTACATCACACGAGCGAACACCAAAACGCCCGCATTGAACTGCAACGACGGCTGTATCCGAAGCCATTTGCAACAGATTCGAAATGCAGAATTCGCGTCTCGTCAAAGCGTCACACCGTCGCGGCGACGCGCGGTCGAACGCTCTCTCGTGCAACGCATTCGTCCATGATCTGCAACGCGTTGAGGGCCGCTCCCTTGCGAAGATTGTCTGCCGCAAGCCAGAAGACCACGCCGTTCTCGTGTGCAAGATCGCGACGCACGCGACCGACCATCACTTGGTCTTCACCGGCGGAGTTTGACGGCATAGGATAGACCGATTCATGCGGTCGATCCAACAGATCAATTCCAGGGAACTCGGCCAAGACCAGACGCGCCTCTTCAACAGATATCGGATCGCGGAACTCCACCGTAACCGATTCACAATGCGAAACCTCAACGGGGACACGGACACATGTAGATGTAAGTCGCAACTCGGGTTCACCGAGAATCTTTCGCGATTCGTTAACCATCTTCCACTCTTCTTTCGTGTACCCCTCGTCGATGAAATCGTCGACCTGCGGAAGTAGGTTGAAAGCTATCGGATGTGGATATTGGCTCGGGGGCGACATCTCTTCGCCGCCCAAAATCTCACGCGATTGATCAAGCAGCTCCTCCCTCGCCGCGGCGCCCGTACCCGTGACCGATTGATACGTGGAAACCGTAACGGAGCTGATCTCGGCCAAGCCTCGGAGCCCGGCGAGAGCCATCACCAATGGGGTCGTCGTGCAATTTGGGATGGAGATGATGCCGGAGTGCCACTCGACATCAGAGCCGTTAACTTCCGGAACAACCAATGGAACACTCGGATCCATGCGATACGCTGAACCGTCGTCGATCACCAATCCTCCGCGTTTGACCACCTCGGGGGCGAGTGCCAAACTCACTTCGGAGGAAGCAGATATGAATGCCACATCGACGCCGACAAACGATTCTGGTGTGGCCTCCTGGACCGTCAACGATTGACCAAGGTATCCGATTTGCTTCCCGTGAGATCGCTTGGAAGCAAGAAGTCGTAACTTTTCGGCCGGGTGGCCGCGTTCTGCCAACAGTTCGAGCGCAACCGCACCGACTGCGCCGGTTGCGCCTACGATAGCGATTTCGAGATCTGATGCACGCATCTCAAATTCCTTTGACCTGGGAGCGAATTTCAACGCGGTCCGCTCATCGCGTGATCTGAAACTTCTGGCTGGCCGTCTCAGTCAGAGAAGCCAAGCACCTTGTCGAGCCCCACGATCATCGATTTTTCGTCCATGACGCGCCGAACCGCGAGCATGACTCCCGGCATGAAACTGTCTCGGCTAATCGAATCGTGGAGCAATGTGAGAGTTTGTCCGAGTGCTCCGAACACGACTTCATGTCGGGCAACTCGGCCTGGCATTCTGGCGCTGTGAACATTGATGCCGCCAGTCGATCCGCCACGCGTGCCGCTGAGGAGCTCTTTCTCGACGATGTTCTGGTCGAAATCGCCGCCTTTACCCTCGAGCATTGCTTGGACGATCGAGATCGCGGTGCCGGAAGGCGCATCGATCTTCATCTCGTGATGGCTCTCAATTACGTCTGCGTAATCAAAATAACTCGACGCGATACGTGCCAAGTGAATGAGTACGACGCAACCTAGGGCAAAGTTCGAAGCGGATATTACGCCGACGTTCGCTTCAGTAGCGAGATCTCCGATTGCGGATAGCTCTTCGGGCGTCATGCCAGTCGAGCCGGATACGCACCGAACCTTGTGGGCGACACATGCTCGCATCGCGGCACTGCCGCCTTCAGCGTTCGTGAAGTCGACGACGACGTCGGGGGTGACTGTTCCGAAAAGGATGTCGAGGTTCGACGCTAAAGGCAGATCCATGCCTCCCAAAGTTGAGACCGATTTCTCATCGCCGGCGAGCGCGTCGGCTCCTCCGACGGGAACCATTCCTGGTTCTTGCTCCACCGCGTTCAACACGGTGGAGCCCATCCGGCCCAACACTCCGTTAACTGCGACGGTGATATCGGTCATTTCAACTTTGGGTGCTGTTTGCTTTCAGTTATCTAGGACAACCGCATTTAGTTGCTTAGATTTTAAGCTATCGGTCGCGCGAGATCATGCGACGACGCGGCCTTCGGTTGTCGCCGCCGTCGCCGAAATCGTCACGTCGGCCACCGCCGCGTCCGCCGCGGTCGTAGTTGTCTCGTCGGCCGCCTCGGTCGCCGTCGTCGCGGCCACCGCGCCCGCCGCGGTCGTAACGACCACCACCGCCACGGCCACCGCGGTCGAAGTCGTCTCGCCGTCCGCCGCGATCTCCGCCGCGATCAAAGTTGTCGCGGCCACCGCCGCCGCCACCGCCACCGCGGTCGTAACGACCACCACCGCCGCGGCCACCGCGGTCAGAACCGCCGCGTCCGCCGCGATTGCCTGGTCGGCGTCGGCCCACTGCTTCTTCGAGTGCGCGATCGTGGTCACCGTAGTTGCGTTCGTCGATGACCGCTCGAACTGATAGGTCAACGCGACCATTAGGGTCTACGTTCACTACCATGACTTCCAACTCATCGCCTTCGTTGGCCACTGATTGAACGTCGGGGACTCGGGTATCGGACAGCTCGCTGATGTGAACCATGCCGTCTTTTCCGGGTATCAGGTTGACGAAGCAACCGAAATCCATGATCTTGACGACCTTGCCGGTATACAGTTCGCCGAGCTCAACGCCCTTTGTCATCGTGCGAATGTTGTCGATGGCGCCCTGAACCTTGTCCGACTGCGTGCCACCGATGGTGACGCTGCCGTCGTCCTGAATGTCGACGCTGACGCCGAACTCTTCTTGGATGCCTCGGACGTTGGAACCACCTGGACCAATGACCATGCCGATCTTGTCGGTCGGAACCTTGATGGTTGTCATTCGTGGAGCGCCGTCACGCAGATCTGTTCGAGGTGCGGAAATGGTTTGCTCCATGTGCTCAAGAATCTGAAGCCGGGCGTTTCGAGCCTGTTCGAGTGCCTCGGACATGACTTCGTAAGTGATGCC
This sequence comes from Dehalococcoidia bacterium, assembly GCA_963664695.1. Taxonomy (GTDB): domain Bacteria; phylum Chloroflexota; class Dehalococcoidia; order Lucifugimonadales; family Lucifugimonadaceae; genus Bin127. Next base: position 2,197,697 of record OY761543.1, on the reverse strand, counting down.
CTTGACCTTGATGTCCATCTGCAGAGCGGTGATGCCGTCGCGGGTTCCCGCGACTTTGAAGTCCATATCGCCGGCGTGGTCTTCCGCGCCTTGAATGTCGGTAAGGACCTTGGTAACGCCGTCTTCACCGGTGATGAGACCCATAGCGATTCCGGCGACGGGTGCGGATATCGGCACACCGCCATCCATCAGCGCCATAGAACCTGCACATACGCTGGCCATCGACGATGATCCATTTGATGCCATGACTTCTGAAACCAACCGCAAGGAGTACGGGAACTCATCTTCGGCCGGTACCACCGGGCTGAGCGCCCGTTCGGCCAACATGCCGTGTCCTACTTCACGTCGACCTGTGAATCCGAACCTACCGGCCTCGCCAGTCGAGTACGGCGGGAAGTTGTAGTGGTGCATGAAGCGTTTCGTCGTAATCGGCGAAAGGTTGTCAAGTCGTTGCGCGTCGGCGGCCGAAGCCAAGGTCAACACGCCAAGAACTTGGGTTTCGCCCCGCTGGAAGATGCTCGAGCCGTGCACGCGCGGGAGGTAGCCAACCACGGAGTCAAGGGCTCGCAAGTCTTCAAGACCTCGCCCATCGGGACGTCGGTCTTCTTCCAAAATTCCTTGGCGTACCGCTTCCTTCTCCAGTGAATACAGCTCGGACTGAACGTGCACTGCGTCGAACGCGTCGTCACCCGATGTCAGTTCCGATTTGGCCTCGGACATGATCGAGCTGACAGCTTCTTCACGTGCCTCTTTGCCACCGCCGAGATTGAGTGCATCAACGATTGCGTTGCCGACTCGCTCCCTCGTCGCCGCCTTTGCAGCGAGTTCTTCCTCGGTCGCTTCGGGTGCTGCCCACTTAGTTTTTCCGACCTCCGCTTGGATGTCTCTAATGTGGGAAACGATTTCACCATTGACGTCTTGAGCTAACTTCAATGCCTCGAGGATTACCTCCTCGGAGACAAAATTCGCGCCAGCCTCGACCATCATGATGGCATCCGACGTTCCGGCGACCGTCAGTTCAAGGGCTGATTTCTCGAGTTCCTCGTACGTCGGGTTGACGACGAGTTCGCCGTCGATGTAGCCGATGATGCATGCACCAACGGGGTCGTCGAAGGGGATGTCCGAGATGGCCAACGCAGCTGACGCGCCGACGATTCCCAATGTTGAGTGGGGATTTACTTCGTCCGCAGCGAGGATCGTAATGATGAGCTGCGTCTCGTTGTGGAAGTTTTTGGGAAACAGAGGACGTAGCGGGCGGTCGCACAATCGAGCGGCCAATATCGCTTCGGAACCAGGTCGCCCCTCGCGTTTGAAGAATCCGCCGGGCATTTTCCCAGCTGCGTACGCTTTTTCAGCGACATCCACGGTCAATGGCAGAAAATCGACGCCTTGACGCGGAGTTTTGTTTGCGGTCGCGGTTGCGAGCAGGACAAGATCACCGTAGCGGAGTGTCACTGCTCCCCCGGCCTGGGGCGCGAGGTTTCCGGTCTCGAACGACATTAATCGCCCTCCGACCTCGATATCGAATTTTTGAGTCATTTCTGAGCTTTCTCTTTTCTTTCTCTCAGCAAACCTTGTTTAGGTGCCAATTCTTGTTTTTGTGGGAGCGCAACGATCGCGCATTGGTTATCAAGCAAAACGCGCGAGATAGTCGATTTAGTTGGGTTAGTTGGTGCCAGCGAGACGATGGTGATCGTACGGAGCGCGGTCAATAGAACTTAACGTGCGCGTGTGATCATTCGGTAAACGGCAGGAAAATGGCAATTCGGCGGCGGCGTGCGATCCAGTAGGAGCGGCGCGCGACGATTAATGCCAAGCGTTCAACCGCGAAGGCCCAACGCTTCGATGAGCGTTCGGTACCTTCGAACATCCTCTGTCGCGAGGTATCTGAGCAACCGTCGGCGTTTCCCGACGATCATCTGCAAACCGCGCCGTCCTGCGGCGTCGTGCTTGTGCACTTTGAAGTGCTCGGTAAGTTCCCGGATGCGGTCGGTCAGAATTGCAATCTGGACCTCAGCCGAACCGGTATCCTTTTCGTGCTTGCGAAATTTCTCGATCGTCTGCGTTTTCGCTTGGGCGTCCAATCTTATCTCTTTCATACTGGCGGTTTTCGCAAGTGGGATTTTTCACGATCAACCTCTGCTCCGCTCTGCCAGCTCGTTCTTTCTCTGTTTCTACTTCCGCTAACTCGTTTAGCTCAACCGATAAGGATACCACTCAACCAAGCCGAATCGTCCCACGGTGATGCATTACGCGTTACGAAGGTGCCTTCTGACGGCCAAAAACCAATCGATCTAACCCGCAATCAGTCTGCTTCCCGAAGCGCCGATAGAAGCACCGATGCAAAAGTCACCAATCCAACCCAAGCAAGGCGGGCACGGAACGAGTTCTTTCATGTAACATGCACCTATCGTGGCAAGGATCGTTCATCATTGCACTCGAATACGCTGTTTGGCTGCACGAGCCGTCTTGACACACGCGCTTAAACAGGCATAACATTATTCATTGTGCATCGAAGAACGAGAACGGTGAAGTACGGCTGAGCTCGTGCTTCGATGCCAAACATCGTGGTCTACGGCGATCAGGGGTTCCTGAAGCCGAACGATCAAGACAATTATTGCTTGAGACAAGCTAGTAATCTGACACCATCAGATTGGAGGACGGGTCCTCATGAATGAATCGCGCAGCCCGATGGATTTCGTGCAAGAGAACCGAGTGCTGACGGCGATCGCCGTAATCTCGGTCATTGCAGTCATTATCTCGATCATCGGCCTCGCCGGCGCTGGCCCCCAAGGGGAACCAGGATTGCCGGGAGCACCGGGTAACCCTGGCGAACCAGGGGCACCAGGCGCACCGGGCGAACCGGGAGCACCAGGTGAGCCAGGAGCACCGGGCGAGGCGGGAGCACCAGGAGCACCGGGTGAGCCAGGCCTTCCAGGCGACCCAGGTAAGCCAGGAGCACCAGGAGAATCAGGAGCACCGGGTGTACCGGGAGAACCAGGTTTGCCAGGCGTTCAAGGCGCCCAAGGCCTCCCAGGTCTCGCAGGCCCTCCAGGCCCTCCAGGTAAGCAAGGTGCAAAAGGTTCGCAAGGAAATCCCGGAGACCCCGGCCCTCCAGGCGCACCTGGCCCTCCAGGCTCGGATAACTCCGCCGACCTTCAGGCACTCGACGTTACATACGCGATCCCGACGATCATCTACGTAGCATCCGGCACGCCAGCCGACATCCTCGGCGCAGGCTTTAACAGCGGCGAAGCAGTTTCGCTTACCGTTCCGGGTGGAACCGTCGATGACTCGATCGGCAATGCAACTGCCAATGCAAGCGGCGCATTCGCCGTCAGAGTCACCCTCGACTCCGGCACCTACACCGCAGGCAGCGTGAACTCCCTCGTCGCAACAGGCGACCAAGGGTCCGTAGCCACGGTTACGTTGATCGTTGTCAACGCCAAGGGCGACGCCCCCGGGCAGTAGAACCGTTCGAAGCGTGAAGCCGGTAAACATCGGCTTCACGCTTTGATCACCCCCAACGCAAGCACTTTAGAGGTGCGTAACCTCTAGAGTGCTTTTGCGCGTCTAGGTGCCTCCGCAGTTTCTGTTTCGCTTATCGACCTCTCGAAGCGTCCAACATGTTGAGGCACAAGCTGCCTTGGCAGGTTTCTCGATCTACCGCTTAGGCGAGCTTGTAGTGAAGATGCGAGCAATGCGGAATGTACCGACTTTTTGGGTTGGGAAAAGCATTGCCCTCCGTCCGTGCCAGGTTCGGAGCGGATGCTCAAAGTTGTGAGACGTTAGAGCCCTGAAGCGCCAATCCGAAATCTCATCAAGGATTGGGCGCTGACGTGCTTCGTATCGAACCGTCTACTGCAACACGAAGTTAGCCGGACGTTGAATGCTGTGCCGTTATCGCGGCTGCCGCCACCAACTGATAACTCACATCACAGTTAGTTTCGGACGCGCCGTGTTTGCCCGCAGAGGCCGATGGTTACAGGTTCGTATCCGACGAGGCGAAAACAACTCTTGGTGCTATCGCAGAAGGAAACCCGCAGACATCGACGATACGGCTTACCGTAGGGTCACAGCAAGCCCTGCCAGACCTAATGCTCTACGCCTCTGAACCCTCGTTCGCCAAACTGACATCACTGAGCAGTTGTTCCATCAAATTGGCGAAGGTCAATATTCCCGCGACCTTGCCTTCCTCGTCAAGCATGACCGCAGTCTCATCCATTCGATCCCTGAAGTCATCAAAGAGCGTCGCCACCTGTTGCGTCAGCGGAACAGCAAAAGTCGAGTGACTGATCCATTCTCGGCAGACGGACGTGCCGTCACCATTTTCTCTCAACCCTTGCAGCGCATCCGCCCGTTCGATAGTGCCCAATACCTCATCAACCGTCTTGTCGTATACGACCACGTCGTCGATATCGAGCTGATCCATCATCATGACCACGTCGTCGAGGTGTGTGTCCGCGTGGACCGCCACGGTCTCGGAAATTGGGAGCATGACGTCATCAGCTCGCAGGTCTTTCGATGACAGATTGTGCAGAACGTTTATCACGTTTTCAGCCGGTTCATCTGTCGACTCGCCAGAGTTCTCGACATCTTGCATGTAGTTCGCGACCCGGTTCAACCTCATGCGGCGACCAATAAAGCGCGCCGGCCAAATTACGGGCGCCAACCAAATCTTCACGTCTTCGTAGCACGCATTCGCCATCCGATTGAGCATCATTCGGTAGGCAACGACGCCAACCAAAACCGCTGCCGCCACGACGAGAGGCAGCAAGAATTCATTTGACGGAGAATAAATCGTTCCCGCGGCATTGTACGCGGAGATCACTATTGAAATGAACGACGCGCTTCTAAACGTCGTCACTACAATCCGCGTTGCCCGGTAGTCCCCTGCGCTGCCCGGATTCACATCGTTGGATGATTCGGTCGAAGCCATTCCGAGCATCGCCGCAAGGCCTTGTGGTTGCAACACGCTCAACGCGAGGGTCATCAATCCATAGGCAAAGGCGGAAGCGAGCAGTACTGCCCAAGGCACCCAATCATTAAGCATTGGTGCGTCCTCCCAACCTCACAACCATGTGTAAGCATCTATCGCGGCTTAATGGATCGTCCGCATCTTTCATTTCATATCCTGCCTGTTCAGGCCACGCGTCACCGTACTGGTGCCGCATCAATCTCGATGAATTCATTTCTTCAATTCGATTTCTAATGCATCGCCATGATTCGCGCTGGTACTCCGAGTACCAACACGCCATCGGCTACGTCTCGTGTGACCACTGCGCCGGCACCTGTCTGCGCCCCGCTACCTAGTCGCAGCGGTGCGACGAGCACAGATCCGGCTCCGATCGACACCCCGTCTTCGATCACGGTCTCTTGGACCTGTAGACCGTCGTGGTTTGCCGTCACTGATCCTGCACCGACGTTGACAGCACAGCCTAGAACTGCATCACCAACGAACGAGAAATGCCCGACCTTTGAGCCATCGCCTATTCGGCTCGCTTTTATTTCCGCTTGCGTTCCGATATACGCATCGACGCCGATTTCAGATCCCGCGCGTACTCGGCAGAACGGTCCAACCTTGGCGTTCAAAGCAATTTGGGAATCTTCAATCAACGCGTTGGGGCCGATCTCGGCGTTAGCGGAGATGACGCTGCCGCGTAGCTCAGAACGTTGTTTGATTACTGCGCCGGATTCGACGACTGAACCGCCGGTAACGCTCGAAAACGGTTGAACGATTGCGCCTCTACCGACAGTGGAGTCCTCGACTATCGCATTCGGACCAACGCGCGCGTCTCGTTCAATCCGAGTGTTCCCGAGAATATGAGTACCCGCACCCACCCACGCGCCGGCTTCGATCAATACATCAGGATCCAAGTAGGCCGTGTAAGGGTCTTGGAATACCACGCCACGTTCCACAGCCGCCCGAACCACACCGTCGAGAGCGCGTGCGTCGTCACGCCGACACGCTCTGTCGCTTCTACTTTCGCCGGGTTCTTCGCTTTCGCCAGACATTCACTGTAGCGTCTTACTGTCCAAGGACGGGAATGGGTTTTCGAACATCACGTAACCGCACTCGTAGACGATGGAAGTAATGTTATCACCGAGCATCTGGGCTACTTCAATAGCGGTCAGCGCAGGATTCATTCATCCGTCGTCGGTTCGTCGGTTTCCTTTTGTGATCCGCCCCCGAATACACGGCGCATACGGTCGCCTACCGCCGCGGTCCAAGAGCTCAACTCAGAACGCACTGCGGCGCGGAATTGCGGGCTGTATTCACCGATGTGCCGAAATCTTCTTTGGCGTTGACGGGCAAGCACACGGGGATTGCGTTTACTCAATTGACCGATCTCTGAAATCAACACCTGTCGCAGGGCTCGTGCTGCACCAGTCGGGTTCTGATTCGCGCCGCCTTCGGGCTCGGCGATCAATCGATCCGCGATCCCCATGTAGTACGCATCGTACGACGTGAGTCTGAGCGATCGGGCTACCTCCGGTGCCCGGGCTCGGTCGCGAAGTTCTGTTGCTGCGCCGGCTTCCGGTGAAATCGGCGTGAAGATCGTATTCTCCATCATCAACAGTCGGTCGGCGACGCTGAACGCCAATGCCGCTTCTGAACCACCTTCGCCGACAACTACTGAAACCACCGGTGTCTCGATGCCCAGCATCACATTGATCATCTCCGCGATTTCGCTTGCTAAACCGTTCAATTCTTCCGCAACGGCGAGTTTCGGCCCAGGTGTGTCGATCATCACGACGAGTGGGAACCCGAAATCGCCAGCCATCGTAGCCGCCCGTCGAGCTTTGCGGAAACCGCTGACTCCGATGCCACCGCGGTTTAAGTCAGCATAGCCAAATCGCTCGGTGAACGATTCCGTGATCGCATCGTCGTCCGGGACATCATCATCGCCCGTTGACAATCGTTCGTGAGCTATGACCATTACCGGGAAAATCCCTAAGTGACCGATACCGATCATCACACCCGCGTCGTCGGCACCGTAGCGGTCGCCATGCAACTCGACAAAGTTCCGGAACACTAATGGAATGTAGTTGGATGCTTTGGGACGGTCTGATCGCCTGCTCAAGCGCACCGATTCCCACGCATCGTGGCGAGTCGGACGGTACTGGATGGACCGGCGACGAGGTCCAACATCGGACTTGAGACCTTTTTCGAATAGACCAAGCATCAATGCTAGGTGGTCACGTTGTTCAAGGCGACTCACGACCATATCAAGGTGGCCATGCGACAGCATCGTTTCCGCGTTGGCATGTTCACCAACGTACGGTGTCTCTTCTACTTCTCGCAGTGTGCCCAACGAGGCGAAAGCGATGTGAGCACCCGGTTCGCCGATTCGGATGTCCGACATCGACGCGAAACTTGACAGGATCTGGCCTGAAGATGGATTGGCCAAGACTGTAATCATCGGCACGCCATGCTCTCGAAGGCTCTTAGACGCCACGACGGTCTTAGCCATCTGGGTCAACGACAGAAGGCCTTCTTGAAGACGTGCGCCGCCGCTGTTGGCGAAGGTGACGACCGGGAGACGTTGTCGTGCCGCTTCCTCAATCATCCTCGCGACTTTTTCACCAACCACCAAACCCATACTTCCGCCGAGAAAACCGAATTCGATGGCGATGATGGCGCACGGGGTACCGCCAATGTTCCCTACGCCAGTAACTGCCGCTTCCGACAATCCGGTGCGAACTTGGTCGTTCAACACTCGGACCTGATAGGACACGCGCGGCGAGAATACTAACGGGTCGATCGACGAAATCCAGCGATGCGATTCGATGAACGTGCCAGGATCGATTAGAGCCTCAATCCTCATCCGAGCCGGAATGTTGTAGTGAAACCCACAGTTGAGGCAGACGCGTAGTCGCTGAAATTCCTCAGAACCTTCCAGATTCGAACCGCAGATCAAGCAATTCGAAAATTCGCCCTCAAGATCGACTGGCGGGTGTTCTTTGATTTCCGGATCTTCGTCGGGTTCTGAACCTTCGTCGAAGTCCGGATATAGAGGTTTGATCGTCACGAAATGAAACGTTTGCTGACGGGAACGGTCTGTTGGAATTGACCGCTATCCAGCATTGTAAAGCCACGTCACGCGACCTGCGTCAGCGACGGTCGTGTCGATGTCCGAACGAGTACCCTGGGCGCTTTGATGCCAGGCGCGGATTGAGTGTTGCGCCCTTCGCAACACTAATGTCGATCAACCGCTCGCGATTACTTGCCGTGGTTTCCCAGGCTCACCTGGGCCGACAATGCCGGCGTCTTCCAACTCATCCATCAACCGTGCCGCACGGGGATAGCCGATGCGTAGGCGTCGTTGCAACAGTGAGGTCGATAGCGTTTTTTGGCTCTTCGCCATTGAAGACGCTTGCATAAACAACGCATCACCATTTTCCTCTGACAACCCGGGGATCGAAAAACTATTGTCGTCCTCATCGCCATCGACGTCGAGTTGCGGCAATGGCGGAGCACCGACCTCTTTCCAGAAATCGACGATGGACTCGATCTCTTCCTCCGCCAAGAATGCGCCTTGCACTCGAACGGGTTGGCTGAGGTCGATCGGCTTGTAAAGCATGTCACCTTTGCCGAGGAGTTTGTCGGCACCAGTGGCATCCAAAATCGTCCGACTGTCCACCTGCGATCCGACAGCGAAGCTAATCCGCGAAGGGAAATTCGCTTTGATCAGTCCGGTTACGACATCTACCGACGGGCGTTGGGTCGCGACCACTAGATGGACGCCAGTTGCGCGGCCAAGTTGCGCCAATCTCACAAGTAGTTGCTCGACTTCGTTCGAAGCCGTCAACATCAAATCTGCCAATTCGTCGACGAGAATCAACAGATACGGCATCTTCGAAGTGCTCTTCTCGTTGAACGCGGTAATGTTCTTCACCCCCATCGCCTCCAACGTGGAAAACCTGTCCATCATCTCTTTGACTAGCGCCTTGAGCGCCTTGACGGCGCGCTCGGGTTCGACGATGACTGGCGAGTAAAGATGCGGAATCCCTTGGTACGGCGTCAACTCAACGCGCTTCGGATCGATCATCACCATTCTTAACTCGACGGGCGTACGCGTCATCAGCAAGCCGGTGACGATCGTATTCATGCAGACGCTTTTCCCAGAACCGGTAGCGCCAGCGACGAGCGTGTGCGGCATCTTTGAGAAATCGGCCATCACTGGATTGCCGCCACTACCCATACCCAGCGGGACCGGCAAAGCTGCATCATCAACGAACTCGGACCACTCCTCTGAATCCATGACCGTGCGAAGATTCACCGGCGTTGGTCTCGCGTTTGGGACTTCTATGCCGACCACCGAGGATCCGGGCACCACCGATTCAAATCGAATATTCGGCGACGACAATGCCAACGCGATGTCCTTCTCGCGATTGAGGATCGTGTCGACACGAACCCTTTGACGGGCGTTGTTGGATCGCGACCCACTGCCCTTCCACCCGGGCTTTAACCCATACATCGTTACCGTAGGACCGACTCTAACTTGGTCCACGGTCACCGCGATACTGTGATCCGCGAGCGTCTCCTCGATCAGATCACTTGTCGCTTTGATTTCAGTCGTCGCTACACCGCCCGTGGGAGGGTCGGCTAGGAACTCGAAAGTCGGCAGGTGCCACGGGAACGCGTTCATAGCTGATTCGATCGCCGCTCCTGACGTAATCACCTGCAACATTTCGTCAGCATCCGCGTCCAATGACTGCGCCTCACCGTCCTCGAAGGGTTCGGTAGCCGCAAGGAGGTCTTGATCGAGGATTGGCTCGGAGACGTCACCGATTGAACTGCCAACTTCAATGAAACCGATCTCATCGTCCGCTTCGAGGGACGAGTCAATGACGGGGTCAAACCTCGAAGTTGAATCGATCAGGTAATCTTCTTCATCTGCGGAATATTCTTCTTCGTCAATGTCATGATCCGGAACGATAGCGTTTCCCATCACAACGACCGAGTCGTTCAAGTCTTCAGGTTCATTCGAGACTTCCGGATATATCTCATTCGCATATCGTTGAAATGCGAATGGGTCTTCATGTCCTGCATCGGCTTCCGGATCCGGCGTCGGTGGATCAGTTGATGCGTCGATCTCGGGTTTCGACTTCTTGCGCATGCTCGCCACGCTCATGGCTGCCCCGCCCGCCATCATGAACAAGCCAACCGAGGCCGAAACTGCCATCAGAGTGCCGATCCAAATGACTTTCATCGTGATCCCGAATGCTGTTGGGAACTGAACGGCGGCACCAAGCGTAAACAATGCTCCCGCGCGCAACCAGGCCAATGCCTGTTGCCACAGCACGAGATCGTAGCGATGCCACTCGAAGGGGTCTCGAGCCAGAATCTCGCCGAGGCGACCACCCATTGTGGCTCCCGTCGTCGCGCCTAAAGGAGCGTCGAATATCCCTAACACCGTCACGCCACCGAGCACGATGACGAGGGACGAGATTGTCTCGCGGTACCTTCGTATGAGCCAGCGCGTGTTGGTGATCAACAGGTAGGCAAAGAGTATTGCCCATAGACCGATAGGCATGGCTCCGAAGCCCACGGTCGCCATGATCTCATCGCGGAACAGGAAACTCGCGACCGCGGCCGCCAACGACAAAGTGAAGAAAATCCCGTGGACGATGAGTGATTTTCGGGAAATCACTCCTTCACTGTGGCGCGATTCTCCGTCTGGATTTTGCGTTTTGGATGCGTTTTTGCCCTTGGTTCGCTTGCTTTGCTTCTCGCGTTCGTCCGAACGAGAATCGGTCTCGTCGTCGATCACGTTTTCATCAGTTAGCGCGTCCAGGTTGTAGCTCAATTTCGGTCACCAGAATCAACGGCCTTCGCTTGGTCCTACGGTAGAAGAATCGGCCCAAGCACGCCCGAACTAGTCGGTCCATCTCATTCCAATCTACGAGATCGGCCAATACCGGTTCAATAGCTTGAGCTAACGCTTGCGAAGCATCACGGATCAATCGTGCTTCATCCGAGGCATCAACGAATCCGGAGGTCACGATTCGCGGCTTGCTGACCACTAATTTTTCATCTCGTACGATCGACACCATGACAATGCCATCGCTGGCTAACGACTTGCGCTCTTCCATCACGCTCGAGTCGATGTCCCATTCGCCTTGGCCTTGGATAAGGACATAGCCCGACGGAACTCGATTAGCCACGGATACACTTCCCACATCCAGCTCGAGAACATCACCGTCAAGAATCAGGTTCACGTTGTCTTCTGGCACTCCCATGTCGATTGCGATCTCTTTGTGCGCCTTCAACATTCGATACTCGCCATGGATGGGCGTGAAGTACTCCGGTCGGAGGATGCTAAACATCGTTTTCAATTCGTCTTGTTTCGCGTGACCTGAAACGTGCACGGGTCTCGAACCAGCCGTGATCACTCGCACATTTCGCCGCGCCAAGTTGTTCATCACTTCGTTCACGGCGGTCTCGTTTCCGGGTATCGTCCGCGCGGACAGGATCAGAGTGTCGTCTTCAACCAATTTGACCTCACGATGGTCGCCCCTAGCCATCCGGGAAACTCCAGCTTCGAACTCGCCTTGGCTACCCGTGGTCATGATGATGACTTCATCATCCGGTAGGCTATTCGCTTCGTTGATGCTGATTTTCACCCCCGATGGGATATGTAAATGGCCAACTTCCTCCGCCAATCGGCTGCTTTCGATCATGCTTCTACCGATGATCGCCACACGCCGGCCAAGCTCGTACGCGGCATCTACTACCATCTGCACCCGGGCGATCTGAGTCGAAAAACTGGCGATGATCACTCGTCCTTTAGCTTCAGCGATGGCTCGGTAAAGAGCGACGGCCGCGATGCGGTCCGATCGGGAAGAACCCTCATCTTCGGCATTCGTCGAGTCGGAGAGCAACAGGCGAACGCCGCGTTGGCCGATTTCGCTTAAGGCTTGGTAGTCCGTCGGTAAACCGAGCATCGGTTCATTGTCAAACTTGAAGTCGCCGGAGTGCAGGATGCCCCCTTGCGGAGTGTCCATGTAGATGCTGCAGGAGTCTGGGATGCTGTGGCATACGCCGATCCATTGGACGTTGAATTCGCCGAAGCGATAGTCCCTCTCCAGTCGAACTGAATTTACCTGTACGTCGGCCATTCTCCGCCCGCCGGATTTCTTCAGTTCTCGTCGGATCATCTCAGCGGCCAGTCTTGGCGCGTAGATCGGTGCGTCGACAGTTCGCATCAGATGCGGCAAACCGCCGATGTGGTCGAGGTGCCCGTGAGTAACCAGAATCGCCCTTATGCGGTCCCGGTGTTGTCGGACGTACTCCATGTTGGGTATCACCCGTTCGATCCCCGGGGTGTTGTACTCCGGGAACTGCACGCCACAGTCGATCACCAACATGTCGTCGTCAGTCTCGACAACCATCATGTTCATGCCGACTTCACCGAGCCCACCTAATGGGATAATTCGGACTGAGGACTCACCGTATTCGAAATCGTTTTCAAGCATTTATCAGCCTTAGGTTCGGTTGTTTGCTATTTCCGTGTACGTCAAGGGGCAATCGGATGTGTGAATGCATATCTTGGCGGAGATTGTCACAGCTAGAAAAAGGAAGCTTGCCGATCATCAACCACTAACTTTTCCGTCTGACCTTCGGCAGCTTCTTCTGCCGCGTCGATCGCGCGCTGCCGATTCAATTCCGCCTGAATTTCGTCTTGAGTTTGGGGCCGTTCGAAAAGGTTGACGGATGAATCTGCAGGCGTCGTCTCGGCCAATGCGACCGCTTCGGCCTGTTCTACGACCGTTCTTTCAGATCCGCTGTTCGTCTCTGAGTCCGCTGTCTCCGAGTCGTCTGCCGGCGCGCTCCGTGGTGACTCGGGTTGTCGATCGACGGGAATTCGGGCGCGTTGATCGATTTCATTTCGGAGTCGGATTCCCTCCAAAATCGCGTCCCTAAGGTTGTGGATACCCTCTTGCAACATGCGCTTGTGTTCGGGATTTCTAAGACCGGAAGACGGGTGCAGCAGCGGCATCAAAACTCGATTGTTATTTCGGAATGTCTTGCCGTTGCTTTGTGTAATTCGAAGTTCTGGCATGAACCAACCCAAGGCGTGTCGACCCAGCGGCACGATCACGAGTGGATCGATAATCTCGATTTGTCGACGAAGATAGTCAGAACACTGATCGACCTCGGCGCGTTCGGGATCACGGTTGTTGGGTGGTCGGCACTTGACGATGTTGGCGATGTAGACATCCTCCCTGCGCATCGGCAACGACGCGATTAATTCGTCTAGGAACTTGCCAGCCCGACCCACGAACGGACGACCAGTCTCGTCTTCGTCGCGACCAGGACCTTCGCCGACAAACATGACTTCGGCGGTCGCTGAGCCTTCTCCAGGCACCGTCTTGTTGCGAGTCTGTGCCAAAGGGCATTTATGGCAACTCGCGACCTCAGCGATTATTTCGGCAAGTTGTTCCGATGCCGTGATTTCAACCTTGGATTCTTCCGCAACCATGTCGGTATCCAAGGCTACCACCGTCCGTTGTGTGAGTTGCCAACAAATGGCAGAGCGGCGTAGATTGACTGCGCCGCTCTACTTGGTTGTCTGGCAAACACGCGCGATCAGTAATGCGCGCGTCGACATTTGTCGCTAACTGACAATCGGTTAGCTAGTGACACCCTTGCTGCCGAGGTAATCAACGGCGTTCTGCACCGTCTGAATTGACTCCGCGTCGTCGTCAGAAATCTCGACTTGGTTATCGTCGGTACTGAACTCTTCTTCGAACGCCATGATCAACTCAACGACGTCCAACGAGTCCGCATCGAGATCCTCGGTGAACGACGATTCGGGTGTGATATCGCCTTCGTCCACACTCAATTTTTCGGCCGTGATGGCCCGTACTCGATCCAAAATTGTTGACATCGTTTTGTGCTCTCCCGAGCTGGTGTAATCACCTGTTTTCCGTTACATCATCGCGTCATGACGCAAGCGCAATTATATACCGCGCATCGACGAGCATTTGGAGCGGCCTGAAGGTGTTACGTGCGTTCAACCGCGCGCGCCGTCCCGGACCAACGCGCCGAGTACCCCATTAACGTATCTTCCGCTTCCTTGAGTGTCGAACATCTGCGAAAGTTTCACGGCTTCACTAATGATGACAGCGGTGCTCGTTTTGGGAAATAGATCCATCTCTGCTAAGGCGATTCGGAGGATATTTCGGACAACTGGCAGAGTCTCAGACATTGGCGATCGACGCGAATAGCCATTCAGTTGGCGGTCGAGTTCTGGCCGTCTGTCTTCGACCTCAGCCGCGATTGAGTAGGCAAATTGACGCAGCTTGCGGTTCAGCCGCATCTCTGATGTAACCCAGTCGATACATTGCGCCGCGGGTCTGTTGGTCAGGTCGGCTTCGTACAGGGATAGCACCGCGGCGGCCCGCCCTCCCGTCTTATCACGGGGTATTGCCTCAAAATCCGGGGCGTTGGATTCGTCGCCCGCCAAGTTTGGTGATCGCGATCCTGAACCCGCGGTTGAAGCAGCGGACAACCAATTGTTCATTTGTTCGCGTGAAAGCGAGGGATTTGGCGGTCGCGTGGACATTGGCACAACGGGGCGTTCTTGCGAACGACTCCGCGATCAGATTGGCGGTATTGGCGGTGCCGGTTAGGCAGCTGCGTAGTCGCAGACGTTATCGTATTCGCCGAGGTTTACGACGTTAGCCCGGCGGTCGATACGTCGGATCATTCCGCTGAGGATCTTGCCGTTCCCCATCTCCACGAACTCGTTAACGCCATTGTCGAGCATGTGGCGGATTCCGTTGCTCCACTGGACGCATGAAGTGAGTTGCCGTCGAAGCTCGTTTTTGACATCGGCGGCGGTGTGCAATGGCTCAGCGTCGACATTGCCGATAACGGGAACCATCGGGTCGTTGAATTCGACGGAATCGATCGCTTCGTCGAGGCCACTTTGAGCTGGTGACATTAATCCAGAGTGGAAGGCCCCGCCTACGCTCAACGGGATGGCTTTCTTGGCGCCGCGTGCAGATGCCATATCAAGTGCAACGGCTAGGCCGCGGTGCTCACCAGCAATGATGATTTGTTCTGGAGTGTTGACGGTAGACACATCAACGCCAGCTTCACGGCAGATCTCTGCGACAGTGACTTCGTCGATACCGATAAGTGCGGCCATGCCGCCTGGGCGTTCGTCGCAGGCGAGTTGCATCAATCGGCCCCGTTCGCAAACGAGTTTGACAGCGTCGGAGATGGACAGAACGCCAGCGATAACCAAGGCCGAATATTCGCCGAGACTGTGACCAGCAGTCATATCAGGTACGGCGATGCTCTCGGTCGCTTCTTCTAGTGCGCGCCAAGCGGCGATGGACGTCGTGAGAATTGCCGGTTGTGCGTTTTCAGTTCGCATCAAATCGCCGGTTGAGCCATCGAACATGACGTCGCTCAGCTTCCGTCCCAGAACATCGTCTACCTCATCAAAAACTTCCCGAGCTGCGCTGGAGTTGAGGAATAGGTCCTTACCCATACCGACAGCTTGGGACCCCTGTCCTGGGAACACAAATGCGGTGTATGTGGATTCTGAGAGGCCTGTAGTCATTTTTGTCTCCGTTTTGTGGGAACTGAGAAACCCTACTGGATTGTTGGTCGCGGATCCGGTTCGAACCTATTATCGTCTAAATCAAGCATCAGCGACGTCTACGTTGTAAACGTCGGCGTTCGGCCAATTTCCTTTTACGGTGCGTCCTTTGTAGTTGCCGCATTCCGGACATACACGGTGCGGAGGAATACGAGTGTCACACCTCGAACAGTGGACGAGCGTCGGCAGGCCGATCGCGTGGTGTGCTGCTCGATTGCCTTTGCGGGCTCGTGTGTGCTTTTTCTTGGGAAGCGGGGGCATGTCACCTGGTACTTAGTTAATGGTCGGCAGATTTCGGATTCTGGGAAATTCGGAGGATGACTTTGCTATCTGACAAGCACATTTGTTGAGGTTCAAATCGGCGGAACATCCGGCGCACATTCCCTGGCATGAAGGACGGCAGAGCGGATTCATGGGCATTGCAGCGCTCAAACCCTGCCAGAGTGCGGTTGATATGTCAAGCACGTTAGTTGAATCTATGGTCAACGCCTCGTCGTTCTCGGTAGTCTCGTATTGGTCAAACCATCCCGGGTCACGATGCATCAGATCGGCATTGAGAGGTTTGAATTCCTCAACGAAGTCGAGACTGAGATGCGTTACGGTGTCAACGAGACACCTTGAGCACTCAGCATCGAGCTGCGCCTTCACCTTCATTTCGGCGAAAACCGTCCGATCTGTACGCATCAGTTTGCCGCGGGCTTCGACTTCTCGAAACGACAGTCCGTCGTTATCTAGAGTCTCGTGAGCGAAATGGAATCTGATTTCATCGCCCACGGAACCGGTCAGCAGACCCGAAACGTTGAAGTGCATGACATCTGAATCCGAAATCGCGCGCCTAGGCAAGGACGCAATACGCAACCAAACCTATGTTAAATCGAAGCGACGATTCTTGTCAATCCGAGATAACGTCCGCCATGCAAGCCAGTTGAATCGTTGCAGAGATGCGTCATGAACGCGGCAATTGGTCTAACCACGACGGACGTTCACTTCGTTAACCGTTAACCGCGATGTATGGAATTCTCGCAGTGCGCGAGTTGTGAGTGCCGCCTAAATCTCGCCGATCACAGCTCGGCTGATTACTAACCGCTGAATTTCGGATGTGCCTTCGTAGATTTGAGTTACGCGTTGATCTCGGTACATGCGCTCTACGGGGGTTGGTTTGAAATAGCCGATACCGCCGTGAATTTGGACTGCTTTATCGACGTTTCTTCCAGCGACTTCTGAGGCGTAGAGTTTGGCTTTTGCGGACTCGGTGCCGTACGGGAGACCGTCGTCGTAGAGGGCGGCGGCACGGTACGTGAGTAGGCGGGCGGCGTCGAGTTCGGTCTCCATGTCTGCAAGCATGAACTGGATGGCTTGTTTTGTCGCGAGCGGGCGCCCAAATGCGTGACGCTGCTTGGCGTACGCAACGGATTGGTCGAGCGCGCCTTTTGCCAAACCTAAACACTGAGCCGCGACGGTGATGCGTGAGGAGTCGAGAATTTTGAGTGCGATGCTGTAACCGTCTCCGACGTTTCCGAGGAGGTTGGATTTGGGAACTGCGCAATCCGAGAAAACGAGTTCGGCGGTTCCGGAACCTCGCATTCCCATCTTGCCGTGCTGCTCGTTGATTTCAAATCCAGGAGTGCCGCGTTCAACCACGATGGCTGAGACGCCACGATAGCCGGCTGAGCGATCCGCAGTGACGAATACTGCGAAGACGTCGGCGACTGACGCATTGGTGATGAATAGCTTGGTGCCATTCAAAATGTACGATTCGCCATCGTCGGTGATGGTGGTCTGAAGTCCGAGGGCATCGGAACCGGTTTGCGGTTCTGATAAGGCAAACGCTGCGATCTTCTCCCCCGCTGCCAGGTGAGGGAGCCACTGGGCGCGTTGGCTCTCGTTGCCGAAGCGGTTGATGGTCTCGGAGCCGAGTGAAGTATGGGTGATGAGTACCGTGCTGGTGCTGCCACATACGGCACCGATCTCTTCGAGGACGACCATGAAGTCGCGATATCCCATTCCGGCGCCACCGAGATCGGTCGGTATCAGGAGGCCTGTCAGACCGAGTTCGGCGAGGTTTGCAAACTGCGTTTTGGGAAATTCCTCATTGGTATCGACCTCGTCAGCGAGGGGTGCCAGGTCGTTCTCTGCGAATTCGCGGACCGTAGTCGCAAGCATCTGTTGCTGTTCGTTGTAGAAGGGTTGCATGCCCGAATGCCTTGGTTGGAGTATGTTTTGGTGTGATTCTAGTTGCCTGAATGCGGGACGATGGGGTTCCAAGAGAAACGTTTTGGAAACCGCATATCGATTCTTGCAGGACTTGATCGATGATCCGTAAGCTCGGGACGAATGAGGTCAGTTTCGGCGTTAAAATCGGCTTAACGCTAAGCAACGATTAGTTGCCGGGGGATCATGGAACGTCATCGACGGATATTGGGTATCGACCCTGCACTCACCACGACCGGTTACGCGGTCGTGTCAGCAGACGCCCGTGGTAACGTCGCATTGGTTGAAGGTGGGTTGATTCGGACTAAATCGAGCGAAGCACTAGAGATTCGTCTGAAGACGATCAACGACACGCTGGGAGAGATCATCGAGGAGTTCGAGCCGGATGAAGTCGCCATCGAGGATCTTCACGCGCGTTATCGGAATTTGAAAACGGCGATAGTCATGGGCCACGCACGCGGAGTCGCGATCCTGGCGGCCGGCCACGCCAACATTCCGGTGCACCACTATCAGCCGACGCGGGTCAAGAGCATCGTCGCCGGTAGCGGTCGAGCAGATAAGGCACAGATGAAACGGGCGGTCTCGATGCGGTTGGGTTTGGCGGAAGAGATCGCGAAGGAAGATGTTGCTGATGCGGTAGGTATCGCGATCTGCCATGTTCATGTGACAGGTTCGCAAGAAATAAACGAATTGGTGGAGATAGGATGATCTCTTACTTGAAAGGCGAGGTCCTACAGGTCAACGACAATCCGCCGAGGGTAGTTGTGCTGACTGCATCGGGAGTTGGGTATTCGGTGGTGCTACCGGCATTCGTCCAAGAATCGCTGCAACCCGTCGTTGGCGGCTCCATAGAACTGCACATCTTCTACTCGGTTTCGGAACGGCAACCGTTGCCGATTTTGGTCGGATTCAAAGATCCAGGCGACAAAGAATTCTTCGAGCAGTTCATTCAAGTTGAGGGCATCGGGCCGGCGCGGGCAGCGACCGCGTTGACTATGCCGGTTCCGACTCTGGCATACGCGATTGAAACCGAAGACATGGTGACATTGACGTTGATGCCGGGTATCGGACAACGTGGGGCGCAAAAGATCGTCGCGACGCTCCGCGGTAAGGTTTCTGCAGCTGCTAGCCGTCCGATCGAAACTGCCGCCCAACGTGCCAGTCGGATACCCAGCACGCGCACAGACGTGATTGCGGTATTGGTGAATCTCGGGTATCGCAACACCGAAGCGGTCGCGATGGTCGACGAAGCGATCGGTCGTGATCATGCGTTCGTTGATGATCCACAAGCACTGCTCCGGTACGTCTTCCGCAACACTCCAGCGACGCCAACGGCATCGGCCCAAAGTAACTGATTCGTTCCCATCACTGAATGCCTGATTCTGCAAGAGAGCGCATCGTAACCGGCGCGGACGACGACGAGGCGAGGGCTGAGCGCGGAGCCGCTGAAATGCTAAGCGAGCGAGCGTCGATCAATTCGGAAGCGCCGGGAATGAACGACCTTCGTCCCCGCCGTTTTACCGAATATATCGGACAACGCCAAGTCGTAAACAGCATCCAGATTGCGGTCGAGGCGGCCAAGCACCGTGGCGACACCCTGGATCATGCGCTGTTCCATGGACCACCCGGTCTGGGCAAGACGACGATCTCGCAGATCATCGCGCGGGAGATGGATACGACTTTGGTTCACACGTCGGGGCCCGCATTGGAACGTCCTGCAGATGTAGTTGGCATCCTTTCGAACCAGAAGCATGGCGACGTGTTGTTCATCGACGAGATACACCGCTTGTCGCACGCCGTTGAAGAGTATCTGTATTCGGCGATGGAAGACTACCGAGTCGATTTCATTACTGGTTCCGGTGCGTTTGCGAAGACGATCAATTTGCCGCTGCAGAAGTTCACGTTGATCGGTTCAACGACGCGTGCTGGCATGTTGAGCCCGCCACTACGTGAGAGGTTCGCGCTGACGTATCACCTCGACTATTACTCCGTCGAGGAGTTAACGCATGTGGTTACTCGGTCAGCGTCGATACTGTCGGTTGCGATCGATCAACCTGGTGCCAACGTTATTGCCAGCCGCTCACGCGGCACTCCTCGCATCGCCAACAATCTTCTGCGACGCGTTCGTGACTACGCGCAAGTGCGACGCGAAGGAAAGATTGATGACGCCGTAGCCGCCGAAGCATTGCATGTCGAAGGCGTGGACGAACTTGGTCTGGATCGACTGGACCGGTTGTACCTTGAGACGTTAGCCAGAAACTACGGCGGAGGACCGGCGGGGATTAATGCGCTCGCTGCTTCTGCTAACGAAGAGGTTCAGACCCTCGAAGACGTGGTTGAACCGTTCCTATTGAAAATCGGGTTCATCATGCGCACTCCCCAAGGGCGGCGAGCAACGCCGAGCGGCATGACGCACGTCGGCGCGCCTTTGGGCGCCGCGCGGGCAACGGACGCTGGACAGGGACCGTTGATCTGAACCGCAGTTAGGTTGCGGCGGTTCTAGAGTATTCCGTCGCCTCGGCGATCAGCTCGTCGGGGATGTCATCGAAGGAAGCGTAGTTCATCGAGTAGAGGCGTGCGTACAAACCGCGGTGGGCCATCAATTCATCGTGATTGCCAGTCTCGATGATCTCGCCGTTTTGGAGAACGATGATGCGATCGGCGCCGCGGATCGTGGCGAGTCGGTGCGCGATGACGATGCCGGTTCGGCCTTCAAGTAGTCGAGCGAGGGCTTGTTGGATCAGTAACTCGGTGTAGCTATCGATGGAGGCGGTGGCTTCGTCGAGGATGAGAATCTTGGTGTCCGCGACGATGGCGCGAGCGAAGGAGATGAGCTGTCGTTGGCCGAGAGAAAGGTTAGCGCCGCGTTGCTCGAGCTCGGTGTCATACCCGTCAGGCAATCGCATAATGAACTCGTGCGCACCGACGGCGCGGGCGGCGGCGACTACTTCTTCGCGAGTGGCGTCAAGCTTGTTGTAGCGAATGTTCTCATACACAGAGCTTGAGAAGAGGTACGGTTCCTGGAGGACCATGCCGATGTTGTTGCCCATGCTGCTGAGTTCAATGTCACGAACGTCTTTGCCGCTGATCTTTATTTCACCTTCCCATATGTCGTAGAAGCGATGGAGCAGCGAGGTGATGCTGGTCTTGCCAGAACCTGTTGGTCCCACTAACGCGACGGTTTCTCCTGGATTGACGCGGAAGGATATGTTTTTGAGTATCGGTTCGTCTTCTAGGTAACCGAACGTCACATCGTTGAACTCGACGGATCCGTCGTTGTCTTCGAGCGGTTCTGCATTTTCTTTGTCTTTGATGTCGACGGGAACGTCCAATACCTCGAATATGCGTTCGCCGGACGCCATGGCGCGTTGGAATACGGCGTAGTGCATGGTTATGGAGCGAATGGGATCAAAGAAAAGCTGGGTGTAGAGGATGAAAGCGAGCATCGAACCGATTTCGAGGGAGCTGTTGATGACCATCGAACCACCGACGACGATGATGATTGCCATCGCGGCCCCGGAAAGCGTATCGACGAGAGCGATCATGACAAGGCCGATGCGCGCGGCACGATTCGCGGCGCGAAGTTGTTCGTCGGCCTTCTCTTTAAAGAGATCGAGATTGACGTGCTCCCGGCTCATCCCCTGAACGACACGGACGCCGTTGATGTTCTCTGCGAGTGCGCCGCTAGTGATCGATGCGGTCTGTCGGGAATAGAGGAAAGCGCGTCTGGCTATCGGCAACCAGATCGCACGAGCGATGGCGAGAACAGATACAACGGCGAATGTGAGTAACGCCAAACGCCAGTCCATGATCAGCATGGCGACGATGATGCCGAAAAGAAGGACGAAGTCACCGACGCTCGTGACTGCGGTTTCGAGGAATTCCTGGAGTGCGCCGACGTCGCCTTGGAGTCGCGACATCATACGCCCGACCTCGGTCTTGTCCATGAAGGACATTGAGACGCGCTGCAAGTGTTCGTACATCGCACGACGGAGATCGATGAGCAGACGCTCGGCGACGCGTCCCACGATCATGTTTTGCAGGTATCCCATGATGACGTGAAGCACGACCGCACCAAAGAATGCGCCGACCATGACGTAGAGCGTGTTGCGTAGGTTGCCGTCGCCGCGCGAGTGGATATCGAGCACGTCATCTACGGTGATTCGTACGATCCACGGCAACGCAAGTGTTGACCCGGCGAATAGCAAAACTGCGATGAGGCCGATAGCCACAACGCCACGATATGGCCGGACGAATCCCCAAAAACGTCGGATTACGTCACCGCTAAAGGCGGCGCTGAATATCTGTTCATCTAGGTCGCCAGTTGACCTGCGTTGGTCGACCCACGCGGGTCGGGCGCCCTCACTTTGAGTTTGGCGACGTTGGGCGGTATCCGGACTAGCCACTGCTAAACCTCACCCCCGGATTGGACGTTGTCATCCTCGGGCCTTATTTGCAATTCGTAAAGATCTCGATACTTGCCACCTTGTTCGAGGAGTGCCGCATGAGAGCCGCGCTCTACGATCTTGCCACCCTCCAAGAACAGGATTTCGTTGGCGTGCATGAGAGAACTGAGGCGGTGGGAAATGATGATCGTTGCGCGGTCGGCGGTTACTTCTTGAAGTGCGGCTCGGATACGTTGTTCGGTTGCAGCGTCAATCGCGGCGGTCGAGTCATCGAAGACGATGATCTGGGGGTGGAGCATGATGCTACGCGCGATGGAGAGGCGTTGACGCTGGCCGCCGGAGAGTGAGACGCCGCGTTCGCCGATCAGTGTTCCATACCCGCTAGGAAGTCTTTCGACGTATTCGCCCATCTGCGCGTTCGAGGTCGCGCTCTCGATGCTTCGGTGCTCAGCCCAAGGATCGCCGTAGGCGACGTTGTTATCGATGGTCGTAGTGAACAGGAACGTGTCTTGTTCGACCACACCGACGGCGCGTCGGAGTGAAGCGAGTGTGACTTCCGAGATGTCTTGGTCATCGATCAGTATGCGTCCGGCTATCGGATCGTAGAAACGCGGAATGAGGTGTGCGAGAGTGGACTTGCCGGATCCGGGCGGGCCGACGATGCCGATGGTGTGACCAGGACGGGCTTCAAAAGTAACGTCGGTGAGTACTTGCTCATCTCCGAACTGGTCCATGTACGCGAAGTCGATGTGTTCGAAACGAAGGACGCCTCCAGTGATGACGAGGTCCTTTGCTCCCGGTTTGTCGTCGATTTCTGGGACTTGGTCAAGAACTTCGAAGAGGCGTTTTCCTGAGGTTGCGCCCCGCGCCCAACCCGCGACTACCATGCCAAGTTGTCGGACGGGGTTTTGCATGATGCTCATGAAGGCTAGGAATTGTGCGAGCTGGCCGAGGGAGAATGGGTCCGTTTCGTCGAGAACCTTAAGTCCGCCGACCAGCAGAACCAGAGACATTGCGCCAAAGAAGGCCAACGTGATATACGACAGATTCGTAGCTCGAACCGTAACCAATTGATAGGCACGATTGAACGCCTCGTTGGAGGACTTGTCGTACTTGACGAGCTCGTAAGGCTCAGCCGAGAAGGATCGGACGACTCGAATTCCTTTAAGGTTTTCGTCCATGATCTTGGTCAGCTGACCCATCTCTTCTTGGTAACGCCTCCAACCTTGGGAGGTCTGCAACCGTGCGACAATGGACCTCCACGCGGCGATCGGAACGAAGCTGAGGCTGATCAGGGCGAGTTGCCAATCCTCTCTCATCATCAAGAAGGTGCCGGTCCCGACGAATATTGCGAGATAGAGGACACGGAGCATTCCGCGGCTTGCGAAAGCGCGAACACCTTCGATGTCGAGTAGTCCTCGCGTCAATAGGTCGCCGGTGTGGACGCGGTCGTGATAAGCGAAACTAAGGCGCTGCAACTTCTCGTAGTAAAGCATGCGGAGGCGGTAACCGAGGCGTTGCGCCAAGTTTTCGCTGATATACATGTGCCCGTAGGTGAAGAGGCCACGCAGCACCGCTGAGCCGAGGAGCATTCCGGCAATAGTCAGCAATTTCAACCTGATTGCGTCGGTGTCAGGGTTTTCAGAGTTGAATATCTTTTCAACTTCTTCGACCCCGTCGCCAATTAGCAACGGAATGAAGAGCTGAAAAATCGAAGCGCCAACGATGAGCACCAATCCGACGGCGATGAACATCTTGTATTCCAGTGCCATGCGGATAATGCGCATCAGCACGTGGAAACCACCGCCGGTATTGTCCGCGTCGGTCATCGACGCGCTTCCAGCGGCAGGTGCGGTTGCTGACGCAGCGGACACCACGGTCAACCGTGTCAGCAGGTTGAGTAAGAAACTCATAGATATCTGATTCTACGCCTTGTTGTGAGCGGGTTAATGATCAAATCTGGATTATCGCTCACTGTGATGAAATGATGCACGTCAAGGCGGGCTGTACTGGTGATGAAATCCGGCGGATCTGTTGTTTCGCTTAACATGCGCTAGAGTCGTGATTGAATTGATAAGCGGATTCGCGCTCGCCAGCCGCGGTTCGCGCCGGGACGAATTTCACTACATTCATTGGCATGGCAAATCCTTCGATAACGATAGGCGCATCCGAACGCGGGTTTGATTCGACGACGCGCGACTCGTTGGTGAACCCATACGGTGCCAGATACGCGACGATTGCAGATTCAGATGCGATCGATCAAGTGGTAAAAGAAGCATTCGGTGCTTCAGCGCCCAAATCGTCCGCAGCGAGGGACATCAAGCGCGAAAACACCACTTACATCGTCGCGATCAAAAACCGCAGGGCTGACGGTTCGCCCCTCCATTCGGAAGAAGAACGGAATGGTGGTTGGACCAAAAAGTTCCGTTCGATATTCACGTCCTCGATTGGAAAATCAGCATCGGAGCAAGCGGCAAGCGAGATAGTCGGATTGGTTGGAATCTGGACTGCGGTGGACCAGGCACACATTGTTGTGATCGCGACTCGGCCGAGCGAACGTGGCAAGGGCGTGGGGGAATTGCTATTGATCGCCACGTTATCCGAGGCGAAGAAGATCGGCGCGACGAACGCCACGCTGGAGGTCCGCAAATCCAACTTGGTTGCGCGGGCGCTGTATCGGAAATACGGATTCGCGGACGTTGGGATACGGCACAAGTATTATCACGACAACCGTGAAGACGCCATCATCATGTCGACACCATCCTTTTCGAACTTGGATTACAGCCGATCGTTAGAACGTCGATGCCTCGCATACACAGCATCACGAGGAAAAATCGAATTCAAGGCGATCTGATTGCCCGGTCTAACCCTGTCCGACGAGGAACAGGATGATTGCGACGAACGCACCGATGGCAAACACGATGCTCCACGTCGCCCAGCGCTGTTGAACAGCGAGAAACTTTTCGGCGTTGTCCCAGTTGCGGGCGCGCCAAGCCAGTTCGTTGCCTTTAATACCGAGGGTTATCATCACGCCAACTAACACGATGAAGCCGATGGACCTCCAGGTCGGTGGAAGGGGAAGAAGGGGAAGGAATCCTAGTATTGACCACCAAATGCCGTGGACCAATCCCCAGATCGGGCCTAGAATGAATGCGGACCAGTTCCAACGCTGGATTTCCTGCGGTGGATGATCTCCATCGCTCCTCTCAGAACGTTTTCTTCGTGGCAGTCCCCATTGGCTAGGGCGGAACGTGCCGCCACCGATCTTGTAGCCACCGCTTCGCGACTCCGCGGACTGATTCATTTCACGACCTGCTCCGCGGCGAGAGTTCGATGTAACTCGATCCGTTGTCGTGCCTTCAGGGGATATCCTCGTACTCTGGTCGATCTCAGTGGCACATACTGCGCAGTATGACGCGTGCGCCTCGTTAACTGTTGCGCATTTCATGCAACTTGTGAATCCCAACGGCGGTACGCGTGCCGGATCCGGGACGTAGACGCGTTCACCGCAACGATCACATGCGTAGTCGCCTTCCGAAGCTGCGGTGCCACAGTGCATGCAGTAGATCGTGCGCGTTTCCAAGTCGTTAGATTCGTTTTGCTTGGGATCCGGCATATGAACAGTGATATCGATGACCGCCATGACGTTCGAAATTCGTCGCGGAGAGCGGTGATATATTCGATCTGTGTTTATCTTAATGGGTAATTAGTTTGGCGGCATGTCGCGGTGGCACATCAAGCCGCAATTGTTGCCCCCGCAATCTCAGATTCGATGAACGGCGCCATGGCACTGAGGATGTCGTCGAGTTCGGCGATACCGAGGTCGTCGATCGCCGGGGTCGGTGGTCTCACGGCCGGCGAATCGAGCATTCCGCGCCTAGCCATCAAGTGTTTACGTATGGACAGACTCAGTCCGGCGGTGTTCTCGTATCTGATCAACGGTAACCAACCGTAGAAGGTTTGGCGCGCACGTTCAATTTCTCCCTTGGCGAATTGCGAGTAGATCTTTACAAGTGCTTCGGGATATGCGAACCCGGTCATCGTTCCGACGGCACCTCGTCGCAGCTCTTCGAACAGGAACGCGCCACCTAACCCGCCAAATACACCCATGTTGTCGCCAGTCGCACTACGAACCGCGGATATCTTCGGTGGTGTCGGTGGGTCTTCGAGTTTTAGGAATTTCGCGTTTGAAAGCCCTGCATTCAATCTGGCTATGAATTCGGCTGACATGTGCACGCCGGTCTGTTCGGGCAGGTCTTGAACCACGATCGGGATAGTCGTCGCATCATCGATTGCACGGTAGTAGTTGAACACTCCGGCATCATTGGGTTTGGCCAGTGTCGGGGGCGACGCCATCGCCGCGGTCGCTCCGATACTCTGGGCTTCGCGAACTCGGTCCGCGGCTTGGGCACCACTCTGACCGCTGATGCCTACGGTTACGGTTAATCGTTCGCCACACGCTGCGACGACCGCTTCGATGATTGGAGCACGTTCACGATCCGAAAGCCGATGGGCTTCGCCCATTACTCCCAGCGTGACGACGCCCGTGCATCCCGCATTTGCGGCTTTTTCGACCAAACGGCCGATAGGTCCGGTGTCGACCGAGCCGTCAGTTGCGAACGGTGTGGGCATCATGAAGTGGATGCCTGCAAACTCGGATGCGTTCATTGCAATTTCCAATCCGCGTTAGGTGCCGATCACTAAGGGGCGCAAGTGTTGAATTTACCGAAAGTGTACAGAATCATCAGAGGGTCGTTTTGCTGGCGACATTTCGTGTTTCGACGACAGCTTCATTAGGTGGTGATTCGGCGTGCGGTGTATGATTACCACTAATCGGCGAATTTGACGTGCCGAGGCGTTGTTATCTGTAAGAGCGAACACATCGTGACCATAAACGTAGAGACCGAACAGACCGAATGGAAACCCGACGAAGCTGGCGCTCGGGTGATGTTGATTAGCGGCGAAGAGATCGCCAATTTTGAAGAGCAGAAAGAGCGATTCAAGGCGGGAAATTTCGAAGAAACGACGTTCATGCGATTTCGCCTCCGCCAAGGCGTGTATGGGCAAAGGCAACCGGACCGCCAAATGGTTCGAATCAAAGCTCCTTTCGGCGGATTGACCGCTCGTCAGTTGGAGGTCCTAGGCGAAGTCGTCGAAAAATATGCTCCGCTCAAAAAAGGACATCTTACGACCCGCGAAAACGTGCAGATTCACCACGTTCCGTTGGACGATACTCCGGACTTGATGCGTGAAATTGGCGACGTCGGACTGACGACGCGGGAAGCTTGCGGAAACACGGTTCGAAACGTCGTCGCGCACCCCACCGCCGGCGTGTCGAAGAGCGAGGTATTTGATGTCTCCCCGTACGCTGCTGCGTACGCTCGCTACTTCCTCCGACATCCAACGACGCAGAACATGCCGCGCAAGTCGAAAACTGCCTTTTCTGGTTCAGACGCCGACGAGGCTATGACCCCGTTCCACGATATGGGTTTTATTGCCCGGGAGCGTGACGGCAAACGCGGATTCAAGATCGTCGTTGGAGGTGGTCTATCGATCATGCCGCAGATGGCGGAGACTTTGAGCGAATTCGTGCCAGTCGAGGACTTTATTCGGCACGCAGAAGCCGCGCTGCGGATTTTCAACCGGCAGGACGAAGAGCGGAAGAACTTGATGCGCGCTCGGATCAAGTACACGATCAAACGGCTTGGCATCGAGAAGTTCCGTGAATTGGTGCAGGAGGAACTCAAAGGCGATTGGGCGAACAAGGAGATCGATCTCGAAACCCTATTGTTCATCGAAGACGAGTCCATCGACGCACCGGCAGTGCCCTCGAACCCTACGCCTGAACCCGCAAATGATCCGGACTACGATTTCTGGAAAGCGTCCTCAGTTGACGAGCAGCGACAAGATGGCTTCAACGTCGTCTTCGTCCGCGTGGAACGCGGAGATATCTACGCTGAACAATGGCAACCGTTGGCGGACATCGCCCGCAAATATGCCGGCGGTCGGGCTCGAATCGACCAACAGCAGAACATCGTTTTCCGATGGGTGCGAACCGAGTCGTTGTACGACGTTTATCTGGCACTCAAAGAGATCGGGATGGCAGCAAGCGGCCGCGAGACGATTCGTGACATCGTGACCTGCCCGGGTACCGACTCTTGCAAGCTGGGGATAACCTCATCAATGGGCCTAAACGAGGCCCTTGGCGAGAAGTTGGATACGATGGATGTTTCGGATCCGCTAGTCTCGAAGATTCACATCAAAGCAAGCGGTTGCCCCAACTCTTGCGGACAACACCATGTGGCAAACATCGGATTCCACGGAGCAGTGATGAAGGGCGCCGGCGGACAGGTGCCAGCGTATGAGCTTTTCATTGCTGGGGAATCGACCGATGGCCCCGTACGGGTCGGCAACCGGGTGAGAGCTCGGGTTCCAGCCAAGCGCGCCGGAGAAGCGTTGGAGTTAATCGTCGATCACTACAAGGCGAACCGCCAGGACGGCGAAGAGTTCAACGCATTCGTCGATCGCGTCGGAACTCAACCATACGAAGATATGTTCGCTCCTTGGAAGGCCGAGATTGGTCCCCTAGACCGCGAGCACATCCAGACCTACATGGACTGGGGTAAGACGGTGGTTTACAAGCTCGAACGCGGCGAGGGCGAGTGCGCGGTTTAAGGCGCATCGAAAACCTTATCGCTCAGTTGACAGCGTTGCCGTATCGTCGCTTCAAAACCTCGCGACTTCGCAAAATAACGCCGTAACTGTCTGGCGCCTTGCCGACTTCCAGCGTCGCGAACTCGATGTTCATATCCCCTGAGATTAGCGGAGCCATTTCGTCCAGATCCAGCGTGCCGGTCCCAATCTCTTCGTGATCCACGCCATCAATCGCATCGTTAAGGTGAAGGTGGCGGATACGGTCGCCTAACACGTTGATTGCTTCTGACAAACCATCGCCAATGATGCAATGACCGACGTCGAGCACGACCCCGACGTTGTCGCTATCTGCGTCGTCGATAACCGACGCCAGATCTTCGTACGAACTTAGGACGTATCCCGGATCGTGTTTCAGGTTCTTGACGCAGATCGTAATCCCGAGCTTTTCGGCGGTCGGCGCGGCGCTTCGGACGAATCTCTTGAGATTTCGTACCGCTTCGCGCCGAATTAGTTCGGAACCATCCTCCGGGCGCGCAAGCGTGGGAACGTCGATTTTCCCTGGATGCAACACGATTACTCGACCTCCTAGTCGCTGCACCATCTCCAGATTGCGTTCGAAACTCGCGAGAGTGTCGCGCCAAACACTGGTTCGATGGGATCCCGGCAACGCACCGTGAAGGTAGTGCTGATTGAACGTGATGCCGTGCGAATCAGACGCCTCCTCCAGATACCGAAGATCGGATTCAGATAGCGTTTCTGCGCTATGGAACTTGCCCATTAGCTCCACTGCTTGGAATCCGTGCTCGATCGCAAAATCGACCATGGTGTTCAATGGTTGATCGTCCTCGATGAGTGAAACTACAGCCAACTTAGGCATGTGTAATCCTTAGATTTTCGTGGTGCGTTGAAATTTTGCGACCCGGCGCATCCGCCGAAACACGTCGATTGTCCAGTTTACGAACCGGTGGTCGAAATATCGAAACACCCATGGTTTTCTATACTTCAGATGTCGGAAATTCGCGGGCGATTGTCGTCCAGTGACTCGATCCAAACCCCAGTTCAAGCTAGTAAACCATGCCAAACATCGAATACGGCGACTATGTGAAATTCACCTTTTTCAAGGCACGTCCGTCTTGGCACCTGCTTGAACCGAGTGGAAAGACCCAGTTGAGCGAAGAGTTAGTCACCGCGATTCAAAAAGCCGGCAAGGAAACGGGATCACCGCTATCGAGTTTCAGCGCGGTCGGAACTCGCTCTGACGTCGACTTGCTGCTGTTTCAGAGTGCGCCCAGCATTGAGGCCTTTCACTCGACCGCGGTTGCGATCAACCGTACCGAGGCAGCCGCCCATTTTGACCAACCTCACTCCTATCTCTCACTCCGCCGCAAGACAAGATACAAACACGGCGGAGGAAATCCCGAGGTCGAACGGAAAGACAAGCGATATTTCATCGTCTATCCGATGACCAAAACTCGTCCGTGGTATAGTCTGTCGCTCGAAGAACGGCAACAGATGATGAACGATCACTTTCGGATCGGACACGGTTATCCGGGGATCACGATCAACACCACGTACTCGTTTGGTATTGACGACCCGGAGTTCGTCGTGGCGTTTGAGACCGACGATCCCTCGGAGTTCGTGTCCTTGGTGATGGATCTGAGAGAAGTACCGGGTTCCCAGTTCACTGCCTCGGAGACGCCGATCTTCACAACATTACGAATGCCGTTGCCGGAAGCGCTCCAAGCGATCGGCTGATACGGCACGATGCCTATTGCCGTGGCACACTTTGCTCCGGCGACCGAAAATCGCCTGGCAACGCGTCGCGAAAGCGGTTAAGTGTTGTTACCCGGTTCGGAGCTGTCGTAGTCGTAGTCGTAGTTGAGAGCGATGAACTCTTGCTCGTCGTCTGGCACCTGGTCTTCAGGGAAGATCGCGTTCTCAGGGCAAACAGGTTCACATGCGGCGCAATCGATGCATTCATCGGGGTTGATGTAGAGCATGTTGTCGCCGGGCTTCGAGTAGATGCAATCCACTGGGCAGACGTCTACACACGACCCGTCCATGACGTCTACGCAGCCTTTCGAGATTATGTATGTCACCGTCTGTTTGCTCCCGTGACTGTAACGGCGGACGGATCGAATTGATCACCGCCGAGTTTTAGAGACCGCGTTTGGCGGTTCATGTTATCCGCCGCAACCACAGCCACCACCGCCGCATGCGCAACCGCCGGCGAAGTTGGGGTTCGAAATCACGAAACCCGATCGCTGGAAGCCTTCGACGTAGTCGATGCTCGAACCAGCAATTAACGAGATGCTACCTTCGTCAACGAGGGCTTTTACGGAACCGCCCTCAATTGAAGTGTCATCGTCTCCGACTTCGTCTTCAAGTCCGAACGCATATTCGACGCCACCTTGAGGTGTAGCAGATGCGGAGATTCGAAGGTATGAGTCGGATGCATCCTGTTCCGCCATCACTTCGACCAGCTTGTCAAGTGCGGCCGGTGTGAACGACAGAATGGCGGCGCTTTGGGCGGCACTTTGCTCGTTAATCATGCTTCCTAATCTCCGTTGCGATTATTCTTTTGCAAAACCACTATTGGGCATGCTCCGCTTGGCGTCGGAACTGGTGCGGATCCGATCCAGTTGTTAGCCGAAACACCTCGCGGTTAAAATTGTAATGCAACCGTTACACGAGTTGCGCAGGTTCCTCGAGCCAACGCGCCGATGGCGATGAAAATCTGGATGGGCACGGGCGGGGGTGGATTTCTACGTTATCGCGCTATATGATTGAGCTTTGTGCTACGTTATCGTATCCACGGGTTGATCTGACATCGAGTTCTGTCAGTCGCGCGCCGAATTTCGAAGCCGTGCGATTGCCGCCGCAGCACGATGCGACACATCAACCGGCCAATTGAGGTCAATTCCACTGGTAAAGGAGCAAACGCTGGATGGACACAATCGATCGTCAAATAATCGCTGCATTAAATGAAGATGGCCGAGCCGCCAACGCAAAAATAGCCAAACGCGTCAAGGTGAGCGAAGGGACTGTACGGCGGAGGCTCAAAAAACTGACCGGCGACAAGACGATCAATATCGTGACCGTTCAAGACCCACAGAAGATGGGTTACCAGTCTGAAGTCTTGATCGGCATGCAAGTCGAACCCGACATGCTCGAAGAAGTTGCGTCGCGGATGGCGGAATTCAAATACACCACCTTGGTCAGCATTACCACCGGCACCTACGATGTATTCGCGTGGGCGACGTTGCCCAACGCTGAGAAACTCGGCGAGTTCATTCGAGACCATGTTGGCAAGACGCCTGGTGTTCAGAGGACTGAAACCTTCGTTTCTTTGGGCGTTCGCAAGCGAACCTACAGCCTTCCGGTCGATGGCTAACCTCGATGCAGTCTGGTCGACTCTTCCGGCAGAGTAGATAATAGACGAATGCACACGCCGTCAGTCGCCCAACCCACCGCGATCGAACGGTCGCTATCCCTGAAACGCGGCCCGTCGCTATTCGATTCGCTGTTCCCAGATGCGAAACTCGTGCATCGCATCGCCGCAGCCGTGGCATTTGTTGCATTCATCGTAGTTTGCAGCAAGATCAGGTTCTATCTCCCAGGTAATCCGACGCCGTTGACTCTCCAGACGTTGGCGATTTTGACCGCGGCTGGTGTTATGGGATTCCGATGGGGACTCATCTCCGTTTCCGGCTACCTCGTGATCGGGGCTCTGGGATTCCTCGCATTCGCCAATCAGCCGTGGGGTTTTACGACTCCGGCGGCAGGATGGGAGTACGTCACCGGGCTGACCGGCGGGTATCTCATCGGCTTTTTGCTCATGACCGGAATCGCAGGTGCTCTCAGCCAGTACGGACTTAGTCGTTCCAACTCTCTTTGGGCCACAGTGATCGGTGGGATTGCCTTGTACGTACCGGCGCTAGTGTGGTTGGCGGTCGGCGATTTCGGCTGGCCTTCCGAAGGTAAATTGCTGATGGATGGGATGTACGTCTACCTGCCAGGTGATTTCTTGAAAGCCGTCGGTGCCTCTCTGTTGATCACCGGGTTGTGGAAACTGGCTGATAATCGACGGTCTGGCCGGGAATAGTCAAGCTCCTAAACTTGAATTGCTTGTCCAGACGAAGTCCAAATCCGCAGTGACAATTCCGACGTTGCGCTGAACGTGCTGCTCGAACACTCGACCGCGAAATCATCGACTCCCATCATCCATTCAACCAAGGATGCCCCATGTATAAAGACACGGATTGCGGCGCACCACGCGCTTCTGACATCGGCAACGAAATCAACGTCGCCGGTTGGGTTCACCGTCGCCGAGACCACGGAAACCTAATCTTCGTCGATCTTCGCGATCGCACCGGATTGCTCCAGGTCGTGTTCAACCCGGAGGTCGCACCGGACGCGCATCGCCTTGCTGAGGGGATGCGAAGTGAGTGGGTGATACAGGTCCGCGGCACTGTCAGGGCGAGGTTGCCGGGCGCGGCGAACCCGAACCTGGATACAGGCGAGATCGAGTTGATCGTCAACGATTCAACCGTGTTGAACCGCTCGATGACGCCGCCGTTTGAAGTCGAGGATGATACTGACGCGGACGAGTCGACTCGATTGGCGTTTCGATATATCGACATCCGTCGGCCCGAAATGTTGGAAAGGCTGCGGCTGCGTCATCGCGTGACGCATCTGATTTGGGATCACCTTACTGAGCATGGTTTCACGCAGGTTGAAACTCCGATCCTGATCAAATCGACTCCCGAAGGTGCCCGTGACTATGTGGTCCCGTCGCGAGTGCGACCCGGTTCTTTCTACGCGTTGCCGCAGTCACCGCAACAGATGAAGCAGATTTTGATGGTGTCTGGCATAGAGAGATATTTTCAGATCGCCAAGTGTTTCCGTGACGAAGACCTGCGGGCTGACCGACAGCCTGAGCACACGCAACTCGACCTTGAAATGAGCTTTGTGCATCAGAACGACGTGATGGAATTGGTGGAGGGACTGTATGCACGCATCGTCAAAGAGGTACGCCCTAGTGCGCGGTTGGAGACTCCGTTTGCCAAGCTTACGTACGACGACGCGATCGAGCGATATGGATCCGATAAACCAGACACTCGGTACGGGTTGGAGATGTCCACGATCACCGATATTGCCGCCAAGTCCGACGCTCGTGTGTTCCAAGCTGTGGCCGGCTCAGGTGGTGCAATTCGCGCGTTCGTAGCTCCGGGTTGCGCTGACTACACCCGACGACAGACGGATCAACTGATCGACGTCGCGCGGGCCGCCGGAGCGCAAGGCCTTGTCTACATCGGCATCGATGAGTCGGCAGCATCGATCGACGCGATAGAGGACACCCACATTCGATCGCCCCTGAAGAATTACATGTCTCTGGAAATCGTCAAGGAAATCGCTTCAACTGTTGGAGCTTCGCCTGGCGACTTGGTGCTGATCGTTGCCGGCAGACAAACGGTGGCGAACAACGCACTGTCTGCGCTTCGCACGGAGATGGCGGAACGGTTGGATCTCATTGATCCCAACGTGTTCAAATTCGCGTGGGTTTTCGATTTTCCACTCTTCGATTGGGATGACGACTCTGAAACTTGGTCGCCGGCACACCACGTGTTCTCGGCACCGAAGCAGGAGCACATTCCGCTTATTGAAAGCGAACCGGGACGAGTATATGCAGACCTCTTCGACCTGACCTGCAACGGAGTCGAGTTAGGTAGTGGAAGCATCAGGATCCACGATCCCGAGGTCCAGATGAAGGTCTTCAATGTGATCGGTTACCCAGACCACGAGATTGAAGAGAGATTCGGGCATCTATTGAAGGCGTTCCGATATGGTGCGCCTCCCCATGGCGGAATGGGACTGGGTCTCGACCGAATAACCGCGATGCTTGCGGGGCAGTCGAACATCAGAGAAGTGATTGCGTTCCCCAAAACTCAATCGGCCTGGGATCCGTTGTTTGACGCACCTTCGTCCATTGCCGCCGAACAACTCGAAGAGTTGCACATTTCGGTCGAAGTCGACGACTGAGCAACCGTTGCTAACGTGCGAACATCGTGGGCCGCCGCGTCCACTGATGGGGCAAATTCGGACGATAAGTTAAAATCGAAAGAGTCGTGACGCGTCGATTTTGATAGAAATCCCTGTTTGACGCGCATCTTGTAGCAAGTTGGTCGCTACCTTGGCCATCGCGACACGAAAGAGTGCGGATTGAACGTTTCACAAGAAAGCTCAGTAAACGGCGAAATAGTGCTCCGGCTCGAAGTCGAGCCTGAACGCGTCGGGAAGCATATGAACGCCGCGGCACGGCGGGTCGCACAACGAGTAGATATTCCTGGATTCCGCAAAGGCAAGGCGCCGAGAGCGATCTTGCAGAATTTCGTCGGCAAGGAATATCTTGTCGAAGAAGCCATGGAGTCATTGGTTCCCGAAGCCGTCGGTGACGCGGTTAAAGAGCAGGAAATCACGCCGTTCGCTCCGCCCAAAGTTGACGTTGAGCAGACCGAACCGACAGTCACTATCCTCGCAACGGTCCCGCTCCAGCCAACGGTCGTCCTCAGCGATTACCGGTCCGTGCGTTACAACGATCAACCGGATGAGGTTACGGACGAAGCCGTAGACGCACTGTTGATGCAGTTGCGACGCAGTCAAGCCTATTCAATTCCTGCAGAGCGCCCGGCCCAAGAGAGCGACATCGTTTCCATCGACATCAAGGTTTCTGCGGACGACAAGGTGATTTGGGATTTCACGGATCGTCAGTTCCAGCTCAACTTGGATCTTGAAACGTACGGCGAAGTTTTCGTGGGGATGCACCAAGGTGTCATCGGTATGGAGGTCGGAGACGAAAAAGAATTTTCGTTTGAGGTTTCGGAAGATCACGAATCGCCGCAATTTGCCGGAACGACGGCTCACGTTGAGGTCGCTCTAAAAGACGTTCGCGAAGAAGTGTTGCCGGAGATGGATGACGCGCTTGCGGTCTCTGCCGGGGTGCCAGACGTAGAGACCGTGGACCAACTAACTGAACACATCCGTGACCAACTCGAGCAACGCGCCGAACAAACACTAGTCAATTCAGTCCAGAGCAAATTCTTCGACGAAGTGGTCGAGGCATGCGAGTTCACGATATCGCCGATCGTAGTGGAGCATGAAAGCCAACACGTCTTGGAACGATATGTTCAGCAACGGCGCTCTATGGCGGCACGAAACGGCCAACAGTTCGCAGTGGACGAACTCACAGAAGAAGATGTGAACGGCGCCAAGGATTATGCGGAGAGGGAAATCAAGAACGCATTGGTCATTGATGGCTTGATCGAGGCCGAAGCCTTGGAGATTCCTGAGGAAGACATCACAGCCGAAATCGAACGCGCGAACGAGAACGCCACATCGGACGAGCAAAGACTCGACGACAACGATGAGACGCGTCGTTCAGTGATGAACTTTTTGAAACGACAACGTACGATTGAGAAAGTCATCACCATGGTGCGGGGATTGTCCGAAGACCCACCCGCAGAAGCAGCGACCGCGTAACGAGGCAACCTCCTTGATCATCGGTCAGATCCACACCAAACCTTGAACGGAGACGACAAACGAATGGCACAACTTGAAACCCCGCAGAGCCTCATTCCGATGGTGATTGAGACTGGGACGCGCGGTGAACGCGCTTACGACATCTATTCCTTACTGTTGAAAGAACGGATCATTTTTCTCGGAACGCCGATCAATTCGCAGGTAGCAAACACTATCGTTGCCCAGTTGCTGTACCTTGCGGCGGACGATCCTGAGCGGGACATCAACATGTATATCAACTCGCCGGGCGGCTCGGTGTATGACGGCATGGCAATCTACGACACGATGCAACTCGTTTCATGCGAAGTCTCAACGATATCCGTCGGATTGTGTGCCAGTTTTGGCACGGTCTTGCTGGCTGCAGGCGCCGCCGGCAAACGGTACGCGCTTCCCAACGCGACGATCATGATGCACCAGCCTTGGAGTGGCATGCAAGGTCAGGCGTCGGACATCGAAATCCACGCTCGGGAGACCTTGCGCATTCAAGATAAGCTGCGCCAGATAATCGCCGACCACACGGGTCAGCCTTACGAGCAGGTTGCACGAGACAGCGATCGCGACTTTTGGATGACGGCGGAGCAAGCAGCTGAGTACGGGCTGGTTGATCAAGTCCATACGGCCACGGAACACCCGCGAGATGCGAGGATTCTTCAAGCTGGAGCAGCATAGGCAACTGTGAATTTAGATATTCAACGACGGAGCATCGGATAATCGAAATCGGATCGATCACATGAACAGCGGCGGCGATAGAACCTCTATCCAAAGAGGACGGGTTCAGAAGCGATGCTCGTTTTGCAAGAAACAGCAGCAAGAGATCCGTATGCTGATTGCCGGTCCGAACAGCATATTCATTTGCGACGAGTGCGTCGAACGTTGCCGAGGCATAATCCGTCAAGCCACGCAAGCCCCGAGGTCGGATGACGAGGAAACCAAACCTACCAACGTCTACCCGACCAAACCGGTCGACATCTACGATCAACTCCAACAGTTCGTCATCGGCCAGGAACAGGCCAAGAAGGTCCTCAGCGTCGGCGTCTACAACCACTACAAGCGGGTTTTAGCTAGCCAGAACAACGGTTCCGACGATGATGGGATCGAGCTGCAGAAGACGAACATCATGTTGGTCGGTCCTCCAGGCTGCGGGAAGACCTATCTCGCCCAGATCTTGGCGCAAATCCTCAAGGTCCCTTTCGCGATTGTCGACGCAACCTCCATCACCGAAGCCGGCTACGTTGGTGAAGACGTAGAAAACATCCTCTTACGGCTGCTCCAAGCCGCCGGAGGGGACGTTGCGAGGGCTGAGCGGGGGATAATCTACATCGACGAGATAGACAAGATCGCACGCAAGGACGTCAACCCTTCGATCACTAGGGATGTTTCGGGCGAAGGCGTTCAGCAAGCATTGTTGAAAATACTCGAAGGAAACATCGTTAACGTTCCGCCTCATGGTGGCCGCAAACACCCACATCAGGAATTCATCCAAGTCAACACCGAGAACATCTTGTTCATTCTCGGCGGGGCCTTCGACGGTATCGATCAGGTGATCCGACGGCGGGAGAGGCGTTCTCGCGAAGGAACCGGCATGGGTTTCAGGACCAACGCCATCGTAGACGCATACGCGTCGCTGCCAGATCGCCACTTCGGTCCCGGTCGGGACCTAACCGACGTCTCTCCGGAAGACCTCCGCAACTACGGCTTCATACCGGAATTCATCGGTAGAATCCCCGTGGTCGTCGGTTTGTCAGACTTGACACTTGATCAATTGGTCAAGGTATTGGTCGAGCCCAAGAACTCGATCGTTTCGCAATACGAGAAGTTGCTAGGCCTCGACGACGTGCATCTTGAATTCACGGAAGACGCGATGGTTGCCATCGCCGAATACGCCCAAGCCCGAGGGATGGGTGCTCGCGGCTTACGGGCGATCGTTGAGGACGTTTTGATGGAAGCCATGTACGCTTTACCGTCTTGTCCTGACGCGTCGAAATGCATCGTCACTAAAGAAACGATCGTTAGTGGCGCACGACCCAACATCGTCGATAGCCAAGGGAATTCGATAGACCCCGACATTGACGCAGTTTCACAAGCAGCATAGTTCACTCAACTCGACGCAGGCTCGAATCACCTTGCGCGTCGGCTAAACATAGGATGCCGATCCAAGTCACGCTCAACGGCCGAGAACTCGAACTTCACGAGTCGATTTCACTTGCGGATTATCTCGACGATAAAGGACTTGCCGGCCGCCGCCTCGCTGTTGCTCACAACGGAAACGTGATCCCTCGAGACGACTACGCAAAAGTCGTGATTGACGACGGCGACACGCTAGAGATCGTCCGGCCTGTCGGCGGCGGGTGATGGTGACAACATCGCCCCCTTGCTCGCGTGAGCGAAGCGGCGCTGTGCATTACCCTCCTCCTTGGTGCCCAAGGGGGAATTAAAGGGGAACTATATACGTGTGCTCGCAGGCGGAGAGAGAGGCGGTTCCTGGACTGCTCTTTTTTTGAGCGTAGCATCGAATTTTGAATATTCGAGACGGTACGGACAAAATCTGGCGTGAATCGCGAGTTAAGATGGACCGCAATCGGCGATGCACGCCCGGCGAGATTCAAACTCGCGACCTTCGCCTTGGCATGACGACGCTCTATTCCCTGAGCTACGGGCGCATCGCCGATTTTCGCGCATTCGCCAAGTCTCGTCAATCGCAGTCACGGCGGCAACGGATTCGACCAGGTTCAATTTCCTCGTTAGTGATGGGGTCGAAAGCTGCTGAACGGTCGATTCTGATCCACTCGCCTAGTGTGCCTCCTCCACGACCCGGTTTGTAACTCAACGACCCATCCTCATTCACAATGCGTTCACCGAATCTGAAATCAATAATATCCCCTTCTTCAGTACGCCTCCGCACGTACGGCTCACATGTTGCGTAGTTAACGCCCATGTATGCAATCACTGCTTCGCCGGGGTTGATCCGATACACCGACCTCACCGAATACCAATTCTGATCCTCAACATAATCGGGGTTGATCCCCTTCTGGTCGTCATAATCCACCTTTGAACCGTCACGCATGAATTCAAGCGAATCCCATCCGTAGAACTCGCGCTGTATTTCCAATTCCTCGCGAAGCGGCAGATATTCCAGACCGTCCAGGCACCGATGCATGAACGACACGGGTAAGTAGGCTTTCAGTCCGTCTGATATCCATCCAACCTCTCTGCCCGCCAAACGCCGTCCGTTGATAAACGGGTAGGATGTATAGCCGCTCCAACCAGCAATGCGCAAGGCTTTTTCCATATTTTCTGGGGTCAACGGCTCAAAGCTATCCGCGGGATTGACGGGTGTCGGCGTTGGGGTGATGGTTGGCGTTGGGGTGATGGTTGGTGTTGGAGTTCTCGTCGGCTTAGGTGTTCGCGTCGGTCTCGGAGTGTGTGACGGAGTTGCCGTGACGATGATTGTAGGAAATGGCGTTGCCTTGGCAGTGGGTTCAGGAATCGACGTGGCGGATGGTATTGGCGTAGCCGTCGAAGACTGCTCGGCAATTACGGTATGCGTCCGCCAGTTTTTGATGTCAAGATGGGCGCGTTCAAGATTCGATACCTCAGTCGGTTCGGCATTCCACGTGCCACATCCGACGCTCGCGGAAATGACAACGGCTATCACAAACGAAACGGCAATCACAATCGTGATGCGTTTGGTCATCAATTCCCAGCCCTGCAATCGCCGATCCACGTCCATAGCAGCATTACAACCACAATCAACAGAGCCAAACCGCCCCAGTTGAAAAGGCAACCGTTGGTCCAGTCGTTCTCGTCGTTCAATTCCCGACCTCTTAGGAATGCATCTTTGTCGTGAGTTCGACCATCATCCGCAATCCGAGATAGCGCCGACGATTATCGAAATGAACAGTACCACGAAGAACAATGTGCACAGCATTCTTATCCCACTGTGCGTTTTCCCCCCAACCACCTTCACCAGCCATTGGATACCCCCTTACGGCTTAGACAACGGTTATTCGCCAAAACGACCTTCGCCTAGGTTCAACCGACAAGGGGGCGCGTGAATGCGCCGTGTCTCTAGCCATGCGATTGAACTCAGGCATGGAAAGTCGTTTTGGCACTCACCAAGGTATCAAACCCTCGCTGCGAAGTCAATGAACGGGTTCAGATCGAGAGTTATGGTCAAGTAGCTTGGTTCATGGGGAGGTCGCATCGATCCGTTACATGATGCTGACCAATTTCGATGGACTTCATGTCGATATAAATTTGAAGCTGAAATCAAAAAGTCCAATTGAATTTAGTGCGTTTTATGAGTTATACACAAAATTGGTTCTAGCATTGCGAATCAACGGACAACTCTACATAAATCGCTTGACATATGACAAGCATGGAGTTATAATTACAAACATACATGGAAACGCAGAAATGGCTAAGAAAGCACCAGGAAAGCACTACAGAAACGGTATCTCTTTGATGGATGCCGTTAAAATGTTCGACACCGAGGAAAAGGCGGAACAATGGTTCATCGACGCTTTTTGGGACGGTGAAGTTCGTTGCGTCTACTGCGAATCTGACAAAGTGAGACGCAACAAAAACCCAAAGCGTCGCGGTTTCTACTGCAATCCTTGCAGACGACCTTTCACGGTCAAGACCGGCACTGTGATGCACGACTCCAAGTTGCCGTTGAGCAAATGGGCAATCGCTCTTTATCTGTACGCCACCAATCTGAAGGGCGTGAGTTCGCTCAAACTACACCGCGACCTTGGGATCACTCAGAAGTCCGCATGGCACATGGCTCACCGCATCCGCAAGATGTGGGATACCGCCATGCCTCTCAAGACTGACGCTGAGGTTGAAATTGACGAGACTTAAGTCGGCGGCAAGAAAGGCAACATGCACGCCGACAAGCGGAGGGCTATCCCTGGTCGCGGCATGGTTGGCAAAACCGCCGTCGTTGGGTTGAAAGACCGGTCGAACAATCGAATCCAAGCCGAGGTCATCGAACGCGCCGACACTTCGACGTTGCAGGACTTTGTCTTGCGTAGGACTACAGAGGATGCGACGGTGTACACCGATGAAGCCGCCGCATACCGTGGATTGCCGCGAGACCACGCACGGGTCAACCACGCCATTGGCGAATACGTCAACGACAAAGTCAGCACCAACGGTATGGAATCCCACTGGGCGTTGATGAAGCGCGGCTTGAACGGGACGTACCACGCCGTAAGCCCGAAGCACCTGCAACGGTACGTAGACGAGTTCTCAGGTCGTCACAACCAGCGCCCGATGGACACCAAAGATCAGATGGTCAAGATGGCCCGCAGCGGTGCAGGTAAGCGGTTGACCTACAAAAAAACTCGTCGCAGACTAGGTGGGTATAAACCATTCTCCGATATCAGATTCGGGGCGAATTCGGAACGAATTTCAATATAAACTTTGAGAGAGGAACTCTCAAAGCATTTTATCTAACACTCTAGAAAACATGTTTTCACTCCGCTATAAATGTCAATCTTTGATATATGATCGAGATACGGGAGATATGCGTATGTACGATGCAAGAACCATTGCGAACAACCTGATAGAACGCGGAATCAAGCGTGGCGAAGCATTCACGCCATTGCAAATCATCAAACTGGTCTATTTCTGCCATGCATGGATGTTGGCATTTCACGGTCGCCCATTAGTTAGAGACGAACAAAGGGTATTGGCATGGAAGGATGGCCCGGTCATTTCGGACCTATATTACGACCTCAAAAAGTGGGGCAGATCACCTGTGCAGAACATAATCCGTGGCGATAGGCAAGAAAATTTAGATCGCGATGCGGGAAAAATGATTGATATTATATTTGACAATTACGGGGATTACACAGGTTCGAAACTATGGAAAATGGCGCACATGGAAGGCGGACCTTGGCACCAAGTGTGGCATGATGGCGGCGCGAATCTTTGGGATCAGAAATTGCCGAGTGCCGAAATCCCGAACAGTCTCATCGAAGAGTACTACCGTTCATTGTTGGAAGAAAACAGGGCACGGTAGGCAAATATGCCAAAACAAGATGATGCCTTCGGCGAGGTTGAAGATTCTCCTGAAGTTAAGGCTAAGAAGATTGCACTGCGGGTAGACGAACTGGACAATAACTATCGGCGTGACCAACGCAAAAAAGATGCGATATTGCCTTTTGAGATTTGGGGGGAACGTTTCAAGATGCTGGGGAACATCTTTGGACGGTTCACGGAACTTGGCAAGTTGGTCGGTGAGGTGGTGGTGAATTGGGGACTCCTCATCGCATGGGGTTGGTACTCCTTCTCCACGTTGGATGCAGATAACAGCATGGAAATTGTCAAAATTCCTTTGTCACTCCCGTTCATTAAGTTGGCTCTTGATTCTGCGAATAAGACTTGGAACATGTCCAAAAGCGATAACGCCACCGATGAGTGATGGCGTGTGTTGCAACGAGAATTGGGTTTTGATGTCGTCGCGATTCACCAACTGGAACTAATCGGCGAATAAGAAAAACCGTGACAATGCTGATATGCCATGATCACGAATTCCACCCCAAAGTCGTCGGACAGCACGGCGCATCTCGTTTTCGGAGTTATCCTCGGTCCCGCGCGGTCGATTCATGGCTGTGCGAGAATGGAAACAGGAGTAACCGCATGACCAAGCAGAAATCCGATCTCGAATGGCCCGACCCCATCGACGTGCCCGAAGGCATGACACCACAAGAGTTCGCACGAACCATCATGAAAACCCCGCTGCCCGACGATTGGGACGAGTTCAACGAAGACCTGGAACGCAAGTGGAACGAGCATGAGCAGAAGTCCGAGTAGTCGACGTTGGACGGCATCGCACAGTCTGCTATTGAAATCCTGAACGCTATATTGCCCGACTCTATTTGGGGCAAACTTGCGGCACTGACAATCGTCGGATTCTTCGGACTAGTAGCACTCGGTCGTTTCAAATTGGAATGGATAGGGCGTGGCATCCGTCACATCGCTCGCTGGATACGGTGCAAGATGCGAGACAAGCATCGCTACTTTCAATCAGGAGTAGGGTT
Organism: Dehalococcoidia bacterium; assembly: GCA_963664695.1. GTDB lineage: Bacteria > Chloroflexota > Dehalococcoidia > Lucifugimonadales > Lucifugimonadaceae > Bin127. The sequence goes on along the minus strand of OY761543.1, from coordinate 2,154,176 downwards.
CATGGATATGAACACGGGCAACATCAGGGGGCGATACGTTTGTGATATTTGCGGTGATGTGTTGATAAATCGCTGAAGCGTTCGCGACGATTCAATTTGCGAGCACACGTATATAGTTCCCAATTAAAGGGGGGTTAACCTTGGTGGTTCGCTTTGCATTGCGTTGCCCGGCCCCTTTGGATTCCGGCTCTCGCCGGAATGACGGTGTGTGTCCACAGCACCCAAAGGGGCGTGGAAATTCCGGGTCCATCCGTCTCGACAGCTACTCTACGACACAGACCGCACCGATTGCGGTGTCGCCAGAAAACTCCGAGCGGTAGCGGTGACAGCCTACGACAGCGAATGTGTGGGAGCCGCAACAGACTTCCGGATTGAACGCAGACTTCCAGAGTTCACCAGTGTCCCAAGTTTCCGCTTCACCTTCAAAACTGCGGGCGCTCGTTGGACTGCCTCGCGGGTTTTCCCACGTGACCGTAGTCCCCACCTTAACCTTGATGACCGGCGGATCGAATTCGTCCGTGTCGGCCATAATTACCGTGGCCTCGCCTTCGAGCGCGGGGCCTTCGGGCAATTCGACCTCCGCAGCCTCCTCACCTTCAACTTGGGTTTGCTCTGAACCGGCATCTGTTCCGACCGCCTTGCCCCCTTCGGTGCTGCCAGTCGTTGCATCGGCGGTGGCTTTTGCGGCCGCGGTTGCTTGCGCTTGCGCGGCGATCGAACCAGTACCGACCTGGATTCCAGCATCCGGATCGCCGCCGGCCTCTATGACGGCCTCCGCCGTAGCGGTTGCATTGACGACTTTTTGTTCGGCTTCGAATGTCTGGATGGTTTCGAACTGCGACGTAGATTCACCACAGGCTACACCCGCTGCCGACAATGTCATGATCGCCCAAACAGCGATTAAGAGTGCAAGTGCTTTCTTGTTCATCTGCACCTCCTGATTACGGTCTAAGCTACCTGCCGCAGCCGTGGATCCAACCGGTCTCTCAACCAGTCACCGAAGAAATTCATCGAAAGCACGACGAGGAAGATGGCGAACCCGGGCACCAGCGTCAAGTGTGAAGCCTCAAGGATATAGTCGCGTCCTTCGTTTGCCATGACACCCCATGCCGGGGTCGGCGGTTGAATACCGGCTCCGACGAAACTGAGAGTGGACTCTGCGAGGATCAAACCGCTGGTGTTCAAACTAGCGACCACGATTACGGTGTTCATAATACCGGGCACTAGGTGACGCCAAATGATTCGGATGTCGGAGGCACCGGCCACTCGCGCCGCGGCTACATAGTCTAACTCGCGCAACACAAACACCTGGGCCCGGATAACGCGGACAAAACCAACCCATGCCACCAGCATGAGTACGAAAAGAAGCATGTCCACCTTCCAGAACAAGACATTAACCTTCGCACCGAACAACTGGGTTACGACGATAGCCACCATCAGGAACGGCAACGCGTTCCAAATATCTACAAATCTCGTGACCAACTCGTCCAGAATGCCGCCGTAGTATCCGCTGAACAACGCGACCGCAGTACCAAGGATCATCCCGGAAGTCAGCGAGAAGGTGACGACCGCGATCGATATTCGCGAGCCGTGAAGCAACCGACTGAATATGTCCCGTCCCGTGTGGTCAGCACCCAGAATGTGCAACTTCCCGCACTGTTCGATATTCTCGGATGTCGGCGTGGCACTTGGGTCGATTAAGTCACAAGGTCGGTAGCTAAGATCAGCGATCGTAGTCCCGCCCAGAGGGATGTATGCAGCTCGCGATTTTTCCCAGAGCCCCAGGTTGCGGTCGTGAGAAAAACCCTTGTCTCTTGGGAATGGCGCAACATAGGGACCAATAATCGCTGCGATCAGCAAAGCGATCAGAATTACCACTGGGATAATTGGATAACGGCGGAGGTAGAACCAACCCTTAGCTAATGGGTTGCTGGTCTGACCGTATATGCGAACACTGTCGTCTGCTACCGCGGCCATTTCGGCCGCGGATTCCGTCCTGTCAACTTCTGTTGCCATGCGCAATTACCTCAAATATGCACGATCGTCTCAATGACCGGTTATCTCAATCGCACTCTAGGGTCGATCACCGTATAGAGAAGATCTGCTACCGTCGCAAAGGCCAAGAAATACGCTAGGAAAACGATGACTGTTCCCAATAGCAATGGGAAATCGTTATTTTGCACGGCCTGTTGCAGGGCGACCTGACCGATCCCGGGCCAAGAGAACACGATCTCGATAACCAACGCACCGTTCAAAAATCCCGCGAATAGCAACAACATCGAAGTTATCGGTGCGATCAACGCATTGCGCAGCGCATGTTTGAAGATTACCGTCGTGTTGCCAACACCCTTCGCTCGGGCCATTTTGACGAACTCCGAATCGAGAATCTCAAGCATTGAAGACCGAGTAAGACGCATCAACCCTGCCGCCGAACCCCAACCTAGTGCCAAACAGGGCAACACGTATTCTCTGAAATCAAATTCATCTGGTGTTCGACCGCCTGCCGGCATCGCAAAGATGCGTAAGAACGAAAACGGACTGTCGTCAGGGATCCCGTGGAGCGTAACTGAGAATATCCAAATCATCACGATACCGGTCACGAATGCGGGCGCAGCCTGTCCGAGCAAGGCTATGAATCGTGCGAAGTAATCGAATATGCCGCCCCGCCACACAGCCGCAATTACACCGGTCGGGATACCCATAAGCACAGCAATCAACCACCCTCCTACTCCCAACTGCACCGTCGCACCCAATCGTCCTTTGATGATGTCCCAAACGTCTACCTGCAAGCCTAATGAAACGCCGAAGTCTAGTCGAAACACGCGCCCCAGCCACTCGATGTATTGAATCGGGGCAGGTTTATCGAACCCGAGCCGGTCGCCGAGGCGATTCCAGCTCTCTTGTGTCAACCCATAGCCGCTCTGGGGCACAAAGATCTCACGTGGATCTTTGGGGTTGACATGGACGAGGATGAAGATAGCCAGCGTGGCACCAAAGACTGACACCAACGAAGTTAATATGCGACCTGCCAAGAAACGAAACATTGCTGGCTCCCGGATTTAATCCCAAACGATCCCTTGCATCCTCTTAACGGGGTCGACGTCGGTAGTCGGTCATAACGCAGGACATGCATTTTGTGCGATGTCCGAAATCATCTATTCGATTCGGGGAGCCACCAATTAGGCTCCGTCTCGTGCCGAATGACCATTCGACACTGCTTGCCCGAGCGATGACGGTGGAAGGTTTCAGAAAAACCGTGCTCCCCGACATCACTCAGACTAGCGAGGGCAGGAGCCTAGATCCGTTCAGGATCAAGAGGCTCCTTGCCCACATTTTTTCTTCGTCTCGAAGAACTACCTCAGGCTGATGAACTCTGGGTTTGTCGAAACGTTGCTGTAGTGCTGTTGCCTACCGTTCCAAGAAGCAATTCTCGGGCCGGCAACGATGCCTTTCGGCACCTGGAAAGCACCAGCGTACTGCACCCAGTACATCGAGTAGTCCACCCAAGTCAGGTGCAACTGTTCGCGAGCTGCCTTGTCTTGTTCAGCAAGGATCTCGAACAGCCACTTACCACCAGGCTGCGACTCGAAGCCAACGCCCCAACCAGGTCGGCTGGATGACGTGTCAACGGTCGGCAGTGGCCAGTCAAGCGGGTAGACGTTCGAGTGAACGTCGCCGTTCTTGAGAACCGGGAGGAATTGGACTCGTCGGCGCATGCGCTGCGAGATAACTCCACCGTAGTCTTCGATCAACTGCTCGATCTCGATACCGAGTTGCTCCCACTGCGAGGTGATGTAGTCGGCAATTTCAAGTCCAACTTCACCAGCTTCAGCAACGTAGGCCTGCAACGTCAAGTTTTCGATACCTTGTCGTTTGCCGTCGACTAGCGGGTAGCCAGCTGCCTGCAAGAGCGCGTCAGCCATTACGAGGTCGCCGTTGGGCGTTTCCCACGGGACACCATTTTCGAACGGTGTTCCAGCGGCAAGTGGCGAACAATCTACTCGGTTACCGATCCAGTCCCAGCAGCCGGTGTTGCGGTCAGCATCCCAGCCGGGGTATTCAGGACCCATGTACTCGGAGTAGATGGGAGTACCTTTGCCATCGAGGAAGACGTTGTTGATCTCGTTCCGGTCCATGGCGATGGAGAGGGCGAGGCGGACCAGGCGGGCCTGTTCCATGTCGCTGATTCCCGGAGGGTTGTCCGTGTCAGCGTACGGTGCGTTGCCGCATCGTTCGAGACCAGGGCCGTCACCGTCGGCGCAAGGAGCGTCTTCAGTTCCCCAAGGGTTCCCGATCCACGGGTAGTCCTGCTCGTATGGACCCTCGTTCGGGCCAGATCCGCAAGCATTGTCGATCGCCGCGCCTGTACGGTCATCACCGCAAGCCCAAGGCTCTAGCGGTTCGCCAGTGCGAGCGTGCGAGTGTTCCCAAAGAAGACCTGGGAATAAGATGGACTGTCCAACGAAGCCACCAGGCATTGTCTCAAGGAAGCGGTAGCCTTCTTGAACTACGCCAGGAACGAGTTTGAAGTCCAAAGCGGCCAAGTCAGCTTCTCCGTTACGGAGCATGGCAATTCGAGTGTTGTTCTCGGAGACCTGGATCTGCGTGAACAAGTCGATGTCGTTTTCTTTGACGCGCCAGTGGTTGTCGACGGCCTCTGTCGTGCAGCGGTCGCCAGGTACGCAATGACCTTGGACGAACGGGCCGGTCGCGATGTGGTGTTCGCGGGCCCACTCAACTCCCATGGAGTCGGCGTGCGCGAGGTAGTAGAGACCTCGTGCTGCGCTCAAGCAACCGAACTGCGAGATTGGCAGACAGAAATAGACCGGGGATACCAGTCCGATTTCAACCGTCCAATCGTCAACCTTCTTGGCTTCCAAGAAGATCGCGGCGAGGTCGCCGGAGTTTCCGTATGTCGTGTCGGGGTTCGTGGTGGCGTTCGACTCATTGAAGTATCGAACGATGCTATCGGCGTCAGCGACGCCAAAGTCCATGTCCTCGAATCCGACTGGCGAGTTGTACGGAACACCATTGCCATCGGGGCCTTGTCGCATGGTCATTCGCACGCGAGTGCCAGCGGGGTCGATGTCCCACGACTCAACCAATTCTGGCGTCATCGGGTCACCGTTTTCAAAGACGTAGAAGTACTCTTCCACACCACCAGAGACTGTCGGCGTACCTGAATACGGACCAACCGTCGCTAGACCGATAACGGCACCAACCGACCGGACAGCGTAAACGACTTCAACATCCTCTTCCATGGCCTTAGGAGCCATGGCTGCGGCTGCCGTAGCGGCCGGAGCGGCGGTAGCGGCCGGGGCAGCGTCCATTGCTGCCTCACCCTTTTGTGCCGGGGCAGCCTTTTGCGCGGCGGCGGCTTTTTCAGCCGGTCGTGCGGTTGCTGCAGGCGCCGCTTTTTGAGCTGGAGCTGCTGCTGCTGCTGCCTTCGCCGGCGCTGCCGGCAATGGTGTCGCCGGTTCTTCGGAGCTACCACAGGCAAGTCCGAATGCGGTTGCCGCAACAGCCACCATCAAGGGCAGAAATCCCCACCGCTTGATTAGATAGGTTAGTTTCATGCAATGAACCTCCTGTATTGTCCGGGTGGAGATGGTTCTTTAAGACGCGGACCCGCCGCATCAAGCCCCAACCGGTCGTTCAACAGTATCCACGATTGCGTCATGGACAACTGCAACTTCGCAGAGTATACAGCATACATCACGCCTCGCGGCTTACAATACGCGGGTAAATCTAGCATCGCAAACGGTGTTTGTCAAATCAACCGAACCGAATCTGACTACGAAAAAGGACCAACAAACAACCATGTCGGACATAGCCAACATTCGTCAGCGCGGTCGAAATGCTTGACGGAAAAACTCTCTTAATAACCGGAGCAAGTTCGGGCATCGGACGCGCCACTGCAGAAGTCGTCGCCCAATACGGTGCAAACGTCGTTGTTGCGGCGCGAAGAACCGAGCTTTGTGCCCAAGTCGCTGAAGAGATTCGTGCCCGCGGGGGCAACGCAACGCACGTGCGGGCCGACGTAACCAATCCGTCGGATGTTCATCACATGATCGAGCACACAATCGCTACGTTCGGGAATATCGACGGCGCGTTCAACAACGCTGGTGTACTGTTGGACACCGGCCGCATTCACGAGATGGATGATGAAGTGCTGGACAGATCTTGGGAGGTGAACGTTAAGGGGATCTGGCTATGTATGAAAGCAGAGATTCAGGCGATGATCGAGCATGGAGATGGCGGAGCGATCGTGAACGACTCTTCCCGCAACGGTCTGCGCGCAGACATCAGGAGGCCAGCGTATACGGCCACGAAACACGCGGTTACCGGATTAACCAAGGCGGCGGCTCTCGATTACGCCCGCATGAACATTCGCATTAACGGCATCTGCCCGGGACCGATCGATACCGATATGATGCGTGCTGTCGACCGCGGCGACGCGGACGTGCGTCGAAGGATTGAAGCCGCGGTGCCCTTGGCGCGGTATGGGAAACCCGAAGAAGCCGGCGAACTTGTCGCTTGGTTGCTGTCTGAACGCGCCTCGTACCTGACGGGCCAGATGGTAGGGATAGATGGAGGCTTATTGGCGGCATGAACGATCGACACGTCACCGCGCTCGTGCAACAGATCCACGACTCCTCAGCGAAGGCCTGTTTGGTGATTACCGGAGCAGGGACCAGCGCCGTGTCGGCCCTATTTTCGGTCGCTGGGGCTTCACGTACGGTATTAGACGCGCAGATTCCCTACTCGAGGACCGCACTAGCGCGATATGTCGGTAAGGAAGCCGAGCAACACGTTTCCCGTAACGAAGCGAACGTGATGGCTGAAACGGCATACCATCGGGCAGTCAAACTATCTGGATCGAAAGGCGCAGAAGATCGAGTTATCGGTCTGTCATGCACCGCGGCAATCGCTACCGACCGTCTGCGGCGAGGGGAAAATCGTGCGCACATTGGATGGCATGACGGAAAACGAGGAGCAACTTACTCAATCGTGATGAATAAAGGCGAACGCGAGCGCGCAGAAGAAGAAAAACTGTGCGGCGCGATCGTCCTCAACGCGCTTGCCGATGCATGCGGCATCACAGAGCGGCTCGAACTCGATCTCTTGGACGGTGAAATTGTCGAACGCGTCGTACGTTGAACCAGTCGTTACCGGAAAACGGCCCCTCGCCGTCTATCGCGTCAGTCACGGCTGGTCGGAAACGCCGCCAAAAGATGCGATTGTGCTCGCCGGATCGTTTCGACCGCTGCACCGGGCGCACCGGGCGCTCCTCCAAGCGGGCGGCTCAGTGGCTGCAAAAGCGTTGACGCCGTGCTTCGAGATCTCGATCCGCAACGTCGAGAAACCAGAGATAGCGACCTCCGACTTGGGCCGGCGATTGCAACAATTTCAACAGCCGGATGACATCATCGTAATCACTCGCGCCGCCACATTCTTGGAAAAAGCCCAGTTGATGCCGGGTACGATCTTTGTCATCGGTTACGACACCGCAATTAGGCTCTTCGACGACCGGTTCTATACCGATAGCGGATCACGGACGCCGAGTCTGGACGCGATGGGCGAGCTGCGCGACTTGGGCTCGCGCTTTATCGTCGGGGGGCGACACGACGCTGACGGCAACTTCAAGACGATCCGCGACATGTTCATCCCACCAGGTTTTGAAGAATTGCTGATCGAGATTCCTGAGCACCAATTTTCGGACCCAGTTTCCTCGACGCAACTTCGGAGTTCTCAGACATCCGAATGATGCAACCGACTTACAATCGAAATTCGACCTCAATTATTAGTCGCCAACCGATAGGAATCACGAATTGACCCCCACGGAAAACCCGCGCATCGCCAGCGCCGATGTCGATCCATTGTTCATCAACCGCTGGTCGCCCCGATCATTCTCCGACGAACAGCTAACCGGCGCCGAAATCGCATCGATATTCGAAGGCGCGCGCTGGTCGCCATCGTCGTTCAATCGTCAACCGTGGTTGTTCGTTTACGAGACCGATGGGCCAGATCGCGAGACTTTCGACTCGATACTGATGCCCGGTAACCAACTCTGGGCAAGCAAAGCCCCGCTCATCGGTTTCATCTTTGCGGAAACCAAGACACAAGAAGGTCGGAGACCACGGACTTCACAATTCGACACTGGCGCCGCTTGGATGGCATTGGCGCTCCAAGCCCGATCGCTTGGCATCTACACCCATGGCATGGCCGGTATCGACTACGACTCAGTACACGAGAAGCTAGGCGTTTCCGACGAGTACTACACCGCGATGTGTGGTTTTGTAGCCGGGAGGATTGGTCCCCGAGAAGCGTTGCCGGAGGATTTGCAAGAACGTGAGTCCCCGAACGATCGGAAACCTCTCAACGAGATCGCCCACAAAGGTGTGATGACTACAGGTTAGTCAAGCGCGCCAAAGGTGAAGTTATGGTCAGGATTTTCGAGCGCGTAGTGGGCTTGCCGTAATCCGAATTTCTCTTGGAGTTGTACCGTCAGTCCACCGTCGATCATCAATGTGTGACCAGTGATGAACGATGCGTCTTCGGAACATAGAAACGCGATGCCGGCGGCAATCTCTTCAGGCTTGCCGGTTCGTCTGAGAGGATATTGGTCGGCGAAGAAGGCGTGACCTGTTGGATTTTCCGCCCACATTTCAGAGAGGCCTTCCCCGACTATGTGACCAGGGCCAATCGCGTTGGCACGGATACCATCTGGTCCGTACTGCACTGCCAGTTGCCGCGTCAACCCAACGACGGCTGCCTTGCCGGTTTCGTAGACCAACATCCCCGTTTCTTGGAGGAGCGAGTGCACGGATGCGAGATTGATGATCGAACCTCCGCCGACTTCACGCATTTGAGGCACTGCATGCTTTGCGCCGAGGTATAGAGCTTTGACCAAAACGTCGATGCCGTAGTCCCAATCTTCTTCCTCGACACTGATGGCGTCCCCGTGGATTCGAGACTCGCCGGATATTACACTGAACGCGTTTTGTACCAAGATGTCCAAGCGACCGAAAGCATCCACGGCCTCGTCAACCATGCGCCGACAATCTTCGGAAGAAGACACGTCGATGTGTGCCGCGACGGCATTGCCGCCGGCTTCGGCAATGCGTGCCACATTAGCCGCGGCGGCACCGTCGTCGATATCTGCGATCAGCACGCTTGCGCCTTCTGCAGCCAATCGCCGCGCGGTCGCTCCTCCGATGCCTAGTGCCCCACCCGTAATCAACGCGGATTTGCCTTCGAATCTTGCCATCGATTGCATACCTCCAACTGTGTTTCCTGCGTGTGATGATACAGCCATCATGGCGTGTGACGGCGAGGTTAGTTGACGCTCGGTATGCGCATGCCGCGAATGGATATCACGGCGCTCATCGAGCGCGCCGCCGAATGCGGTGATCCGACGCCAATCGGCGAAGCGTTGTTGGCGATGGACGGTGCTGTTGATGCGACCATAGGTCGATACTGGTCGCTCGATGGAGGGAATCCACAGAAATCGCAGGTCTTTCGAATTGGGATTTCGGGTCACGCCATGGGTTTGACTCATGCAATCGTCAAGATCCCGGCGAAACTAAGGTCGGATCGTGAACAGGAGGCCGTTAGCGGAACCTATGCCCGCGATTACGGGGGGTACAACCTGCTGCGGGATATGCAAGGCGGTTTCCAACCACGCATTTTCGCCGCCCACTACGATGCCGTTACCAAGACCACAGCATTGCTGATCGAAGACCTAGGCGATCTGCCCAAACGTCAACAGTTCGAGCCAAAGGTCCTCCGCGATGCACTCTTCAAACTTGCTCAAATCCATTCCCGTTATTGGGGCGACGAATCGCCACGCACCAGATGGTGGATGCGCGACGGATACCGTGCCGACATCTTCGACGAAGACGTAGATCAATTCGCGCCGAATTGGGCGAAATTGACCGCCTCGGAAGTATTGCGTCCGAGTTCCACCCGAAATGTCAACGAAGTCGCCGACTTTCTCGCGGCGAACATGTCGGAAGTTTTGCAAGAACTGGATGACCGACCTCGAACACTGACACATGGCGACCTACACACCGCCAACATGATGTTGCGCAGAACGGACGATGGGCTCAAGCCGGTTTTGATCGATTGGCAAGACGCGGTTTACAGCGGCGCGAGCAGCGACGTGGCCAAATTCCTTTCGACGACAATGTCGCCGGAGGATGCTCATAGTCATTTCGACGATCTGATCGTGGGCTACCACGCTGCATTGCGCCCAAGCATTCGGTCCAACTACCCGTTCGCGGCGTTTCGGCGCGATGTCGTACTGGCGCTTCTCGGAACGTTTGCCAACTACGTCATCAGCGCGACCACTAGTTGCCCGTCGGGCACTGACCCGAACACGTTGAATGGTTCGTTGAAGCAGGTATCGTCGGTTATCGATGTCCTGCAACCGCTGCGAGAGTTGTGATCCGGTGGAGGTGTATCGGTTAACCGTTCGCGGAGGTCGATGCTCCGCTTCCGGCCATGCCGCGAACGCGGTGCCGCGACAGATCACGCAGCATGACAAGCGTGTCCGAATAGCCCATAACCCGAGTCGTGAATTCTTCTTCTTCGCCCAACACGGAAAATCCGCCACGCTTAGATGCAATCTCGCCGTTTGAGAAGAATCCGGCGACGGGGATTTTTCCGATGTTTTCTGCAATGATCTTTGCGTCGTGATCGTCTTTTTCGAACATACGATAGCCGCGAGCGACCGAGTTGAAACAGAGCATTGCGTCAACGTTCTCGTCGCGGTCGCGGAGGTGTGACGCGTAATTGGCTAAGTTTTGAGTGAGACGTTGCGATGCCAGTTCGCCGTCTCGGACGTGGAATCGGAGTGCCTGGCCTTCTTCGACTAGATCGCCAATCATCATGGTCCCGGTTTCTTGGTCCATGTCCATGATGTTGCGCATTACGTAGTCAGGATCCAACAAAACGCCACTGGATTCGAGACCAACGACGAGCGTACGCTTCATCCGAATCTGGCTCAATGGGTCGGCGTTTAGGAACACCTCTTCCAAGACCGACAACGGGGAGCGGTCGTCCAATTGGTGAATTTCGTTGCGGCTGGCTTTCGTGATAACCATGCTCGGTCCGACCGGTTCTTCGCTTCCGGAAATGATCGTCTCGGCATCAAAGTTGCGCTTGAGTAGTAGCCCGACCGCGCCGTGGTGACGCAGCTGATCGCCGAAGAACATTCGGTTTTCACCGTATTCTTGACCACCGCTGACGAGAGCACCGAACTTCATCACGGATGGGTAAACCGAATCGAGCATCGACAAGGCGTATTCGGTGGATACCGTCAATGGGTCGATGAATACGAGCATCAGGCCATCTTCAAAATCGGCTGGATCAGCGCCGATGGCATCGGAAAGCGATTCTGGCGTGGCTTCTTTGCCGCTGGCTTGCTTGTCGCTGAACGCGAATGGGTGAATGGCGGACGTGTCACACGTTGCGGCGAGGACGGAGAGTCCGGGGCCTTGTTCGAGTTCACGTCCGGCGCCGATTACGCCAGCTCCTGAGCAACCGATCAATACTTCGGGACCGAGTAGCCGGTGAATATCGGGCAGAATATTTTCGAAGTTCTGATACTTAGGGGCCGACGCGAATACTAGAGCAAGATCGGGTGTTTCGCCGTCGAGTTGTGCTTTGATGTCGTCGCACATCGCCTCAACTTCGGAGGGCTCATCGTAGTTTTCGCACAGTGCGGCTGCAAAACAGCCCGAGCGTGTCCGCCGATTTGGAGCCTCTTGAACAGAACTCGATCGCGCCAACACGTTGGAACTCGAGCCCCACGGAAACTCTGCTTGCATGAAGCGTCCTTCTCCAAATTCCTGCGTTCATCAGGCACCACGTAGATCCTCATCCAACACGTCATCCTTTGTGATGCGTGATGTTGATTTTGGCAAAGTGAGCGGAGTCGAAACAATATCGACTGTTACGAAACATTCTCAATCTTGGGCGTCGCTCACATTCGAGACAGCGCTCGCCGCGCGGCTTCGATGGTCGCTTCGATCTGTTCTTCGGTGTGAGCGGACGACATATGCACCCGACCGTTTGAGGAAAGACGGACTCCTTCCCTCATCATCTCGGACGCGAACTGCGCGTAGCGAGCGTCATCGCACTTCGTGGCATGGTCGCGATAATTGCGGATAACGTCTCCGCTGCGGTTGAACGAGATACCAAATACGCTGCCGAGGCCTTGAATATGGATATCGGTTTCGGCCTCCATCCCGGCGCGCCGAAGCCCGTCGATCAATCGTTGACCATTTCGATTCAAGTCGGCGTAAAACGCGTCGCCGTTCGATTGGAGGTGCGTCAGAGTGGCGTGGGCGGCTGCGATCGACATGACGTTGGAGTTGAAACTACCGCCGTGGTAGACCTCGCCGCTCCCGAGCATATCCATGATTTCGCGTCGTCCCGCAAGCATGGCGATTGGGAAACCGGCGGCGATGGATTTTGCGTAGGTAGCGAGATCGGGCGTGATGCCGAGGAGTTCTTGCGCGCCGCCATAGGCGACTCGGAAACCGGTGATCACTTCGTCAAAGATGATCAAGGCACCGTGTTCATGGGCGAGTTTTTTTGCGGCGTCAAGGAAGCCTATTTCGGGCATGATGCAGTTGGTGTTGGCGTTGATCGGTTCCATGATGACCGCGGCTATTTCGCCTCGGTTGCGATCAAACGCGTCTTCCAAGCGATCGATGTCGTTCCACTGACACGGTATCGCCTGCTCTGCGGCGCCGGGGTCCATGCCAGTCGATTCGCCCACCAGCCGTGGCGAATCGACGTCACCGGCTTCATCGATGGGTGGATGGACGGAGTGGTTCACGCTGTCCATCCAGCCGTGGTAGTGACCTTCAAATCGGATGAATTTCGATCTGCCGGTGTAACCTCTGGCGAGTCGAAGGACGAGTTGCACGATCTCGGTGCCGGAGCCGGCGAAACGAACTGTGCAGTCCTCGACGGGAATGGCGGCGGCGGCCATTTCGGCGACTTCCAATTCGCGCTCGAATTGCGCGGCGAAGATGTAACCGTTGCGCATGTCCGCGGCGACTTGTTGCGAGACGAATTCGGGCGCGTGCCCGAAGAGGTTTGGACCCATACCTTGGATGTAGTCGATGTACTCGTTGCCATCCGCATCCCATATGAGAGCACCTTGGGCACGGTCGAAGAAGAGGGGTTCGCCGCCGGGTTCGTTGAGTCTGATTTGGGATGAGATACCGCCGGCGACGACGCGTCTGGCGCGATTCATTAGTTCGCGGGATTGAGTTCGATCGGAGCGAGATTTTGGCATTTGGTGGTTACTCGTTGTTAATGTGGGTTGACCAAGCAGAATTCGTTGCCTTCGGGATCCCGCATGACGATCCATTGGGTGTCACCGAATTCGCGTTCGGCGATTAGTGTCGCGCCTAAGGCTACGATTCGCTCTGCTTCCGATTTAAGGTCGACGGTATTGAATTCAAGGTGTACGCGGTTCTTGGCTGTTTTGGTTTCACAGACTTGGAGAATCAGCAAGCGGGGGTAGTTGGGTTTATCGGATCCGAGCACAGCCAGAAATGGTAAGTGTGATTCGGTGACTTTGTAATCCGTAGCTTCACACCAAAATCGGGCCAACGATTCAACATCGTTGGCATCCATCGTCAGTCCCCAAAACCCGAAGTCAGACGCCATCTTTGAATACCGTCCTCAGTAGCTCAATTTGCTCAGGGACCATCAGGGTGTAATCGGGAACCCAAAACGGTAGGGTTTCTTGCCAGATCACGCCTAGTTCTCGATCGTAACCGGCTTTGTCGGGGTCGAACCACGAAAGGGTTCGGGGGCCGAGATTGGAGTCCTCTTCGCCTAGCGGTTCGGTGTATGGAGTGTTGGTGTTGAAGTAGTTGACGCAGTGCCACTTTGGGACGACCATCAGGATCGGATCACCGCTGTCATCGTTTTTGACGCCGAAGATCCAGTAGTGGTGGGATTGGCCGAGCCAGTATCCGGATTTGGAGTTGGCGACTTCGCGGTGTTTGACGGGTAGGCCTAGGAAACCGGCTTTGGCTACACGCGGTAGCCAGTTCAGGCCGGTTATCGGGTCTCGGACGTCTTCGAGGACGTGGGAGATTATGACAAAGTCGAAGGGCCCGTCGGCTTCGAGCTGGCGCCAGATGTCTTCGCTGTTGACATCGCCGACGTAGAGTCGTTTATCGGTTTCGAACTCGAAGAAATCGACGTATACATCGACGACGTCGTCTGCCCACGGGTTGTGGCGCCCCCCGATGTCGACGACGGTGAAGTCTGGGTCCGCGGCTTTTTTGCGCCGAATGTCGTCGAGCATTGCGGCACGGTATTCCTGAGTGTTGCCGTCGGCGTAATCGATTATCGGCATGAGTTTCTCCGGTGCAAACGCATCTCAATCAGGACAGTGGACGGCGTCAGACCAAGTACTTTTTGTTGACCTTGCAGACATAGGAGTAGGTGGGGTTGACGAACTGCGTAACGCGGGCTTCGAGGCACTGGGCGAGGAAGATGAAGGCTTCGCCTTGGGTCATTCCGTAGTCGGCTTCGAGCCAAAGGATCATTTCGGAGAGCGCAATGCGGAATGCGTCTTCAGCCGGCTTTTCGATGCCGGTCGTCATGATGTGCGTATCGTTTTCGATGCGAGGCCAAGTCATCTCGTTTGGCATCGGGGAGAGTTCGACCTTCATCGTGACGGAGCCGCCGGTTTCAATGCCGCCACCGCCGCAAATTTCGCCGTCACCTTGTCGGGCGTGCATGTCTCCGACGTGGAGGAGGGCTCCTGGATGATAGACGGGCAGGTGGAGTTTTGTTCCGTTGGTGACTTCTTGGATGTCGAAGTTACCGCCCCACTGCCCTGCCCAGCTGTTGGTTCGGGCCTCTCGTTCGGGTGCTACGCCGACGACTCCGAGCATGGGTTCGACTGGAAAGGTGAGTTTGTCGTTCCAGATGATCTGCCCGTTTTCTACGTCAATGCGGCAGATGCGGAATTGCGGGCCGATGTTGGAGGGTCCGAGGTAGCCGGGCATTGCACCGGTCGAGCCGCCGTACCGGGTCCAACCGACCGGGTGGGTCTTGATTTCGCCGATGTGGACGGTGAGCATGTGTCCGGGTTCGGCGCCTTCGACGTAGGTGCATCCGGATGACGCGTTGCCACGGTCGGTGGGTTGCGAGTCGGATCGGTAGGTGTTGTAGAGGTCTCGGATGTCGTCGGGCACGAGTTCGGCGTCGGGGCCGCGGTTCATCTGGGTCTGAACCTCAAACCATTCTCCCGGTTCGACTCGGAGCGTTACCGGGTTAGCGGCTGAGTGTTCGTAGTAGAGGGTGTCTCGGGTTGCGACCTTCATGCGGGTGCTCCCTGTGTGCTGTGGGAATTGACCTGCATGAAGTGTAATGCCCTCTTCGTGCCAGTTACGCGAGAAGTTTATTGACCAAGTCGGGAAAGTCCGCTGCGACGAAATCGATCTCGGGATCGGCGGTGGCGGATGTGATGTCGGAGTATCCCGGTGACACGTTCGATTCACCTTCACGGTGGATGTACGCGGTGTGCATTCCGGCGCGCCGGGAGTTTTTCAGGTCATTCATGTGGGCGGCGACCATCATTGTTTCGGAGGGTTGTTGGCGCAGCAATCGGATGGCTGTGTTGTAGGCGTTCGGAGACCCTTTGTAAGCACCTAGGAATTCGCAGGAGAGGATACCGTCCCAGTTGATGCCGTTGTGTTTCGAGCAGTCAACTGCGATGGAGTAGCTGAGGACGGTTAAGACGATGACTGTGTAGCGGGACTTAAGGCGGTGGATCGCGTCGGCAGCGCCGGGCCAGGCTCGGAGGCGGTGCCAGATTTCGGTGAGGTCGTCGCGCTCCGCGGGTGACCGGGTGATCGCGTTGTGTTTTTCTAGGACCTCGTCAAGGATCTGACGATGGATGTGATCGAGGTTCGTCCAGGTGAGTTCGGCTCGGTTGACCCGCGCGAGCATATCGAACGACCAGACGCGCCAGTCGGTCGCGAATTGCTCGATATCAAACGTGGCTTCTTGTTCGATTGCGATACGCCGGACTTCATCTTCGATAGTCCCTCGCCAGTCGAATACTGTTCCTCCGACGTCCCACGTCAAGGCCTTAATTTTGGTGAGGTCAGTCATTGTCATTCACCTGTTTCGAGATTTTTTGCTGCGTGAAGTGTAACCGTTCGATTGTGGATAATTGGATTATGTGTGCAGCACCACAGCGTTTGACGGTTCGTTACTTCCGGGATGCAAAGGCTCGGGGAGAGCTAATCCCGATGGTGACGGCTTACGACTACAACCATGGGTTGTTGGTGGATAGCGCTGGAATTCCGTCGATATTGGTCGGTGACAGTCTGGGGAATGTGGTCCTGGGGTATGACTCAACCGTTCCGGTGACGGTGGAAGATATGGTTCGTGCGACGGCGGCGGTGACTCGGGGTGCCAAGAAAGCGTTTGTGGTCGCGGATATGCCGTTCGGGAGTTATCAGTCGGACATTCCGACGGCGATCAAAAACGCGGCGCGGTTGATGAAGGAAGGTGGTGCGCAATCGGTGAAGTTGGAGGGAGGAGTTTCGGTTCAGGAAACAATCCGGGCTTTGGTAGAGGCTGGCATACCGGTGATGGGGCATGTTGGATTCACGCCGCAGTCGATCCATTCGTTCGGGGGATACCGAGTGCAAGGACGCGGCGCGAATGCCGAGCGAGTCATTGAGGATGCTCTGGCGGTGGAGCGAGCGGGTGCGTTCTCGGTTGTTTTGGAACTGATGCCATCGGCGTTGTCGAAGGATATTACGGCGCAGTTAAGCATTCCGACAATCGGCATCGGTGCAGGCCCGCACTGCGACGGCCAAATCCAAGTTTTCCACGACATGCTGGGATTGGATCCGACTTTCAGGCCGCGTCACGCAGGCCACTACGGAGATTTCGCGGAAGCGATCACGGATGCGGTGCGGCGATATGTGAACGATGTTGGTGAAGGAAAGTTCCCGGCGGGACAGGAGTCGCATTATTCGCGTCCGGGTTGATTTGTGGTTAGCAAGGCTCGGAACGAAGAATGAGATGTCGTTCGGGAGATCGTGATGGGTGTAAGCACGCGGCGTTTGACTAAGGTTTGGTACTGGCTGCTACAAGCCGATTGCGCGATACGATTACTCTAGTCTCGCCACAAATCAGACCCAAGGAACCAACGCCATGATCTATGAACTACGCATCTACGAGTGCTTTGCCGGGAAGTTGCCGAACCTGAATTCTCGGTTTGCGAACCACACGATGGAATTGTTCGAGAAGCACGGCATCAAGAATGTCGGATATTGGACGCATGATGTTGGGCCGAAAAGCAATGAGTTGGTATATCTCGTGGCGTTCGAGGACCACAACCAGCGCGCCGAGGCTTGGGCGAGTTTTCGGGCTGACCCGGAGTGGCAGAAGGTCTTCGAAGAGTCCCATGCCGATGGGATCATCGTGAAGAACATTGAGAACCGGTTGCTGGCACCGACGGATTATTCGCCTTTGCAGTGAGCGTAGGAGGTTGTGGCGTGGTGTCCAGTACCTAAACGGTGAGCAGTTCCAAGTTTGGAATGCCAGCAAAGTCATTGTCGTCCGCGACCAAGGGACAATTTAGCAGGAGCGCCGTGGCAGCGATCCACGCGTCGGCCAAGTGTAATCTTCGTCCTTGTTGCTCACGTTGAGCGCGAATACGAGCCGCAATCTCGACCAATTCGGAGTTTGGCCAGATAACCGTGTATTGGTCTAGATGGGCCGTCAACTCGTTCATTCGGCGGCTCTCCCAACCGGCAAGATAGGCCCCATACAAACGCTCTTCCAGCGTCTGGAACGAGATGAACGCTCTATTGCCTTCCAAGAATTCTACGTATGCGTTGGATTTCATCCGATTGTTGAACAGGATGGATACCACACTCGTGTCAACCACTACCAACGCCGAAGCTGTGTTCATGTATCCCGTCTGCCCTTGCGAATGATCTCGTTGAACTTCTCAACGTCGAAAGGTTCACTGGCTGCAACGACCTTGTCGCGGCGGAATACTTTAGGGTTTGGATCGTTCAAAACAGCTTCCAAATCGAATGGTTCGGTCCGAGAATGAGATTGATTTTTTCCTTCGGCGTCGGGTGTGACCGTCGTCGTTTTTTCCGAGCGTCGGATTTCGATGGATTGACTGTTGATCGGCGAAGTGATTCTTACGACATCTATATCGTCCGAGAGACCGTTGCCGATTTCGTCGATTTCAGCTTTGACGGTTGCAGATATTTTGACCGTCCCTCCGCTTGAACCATTGGTGAGATGAAACAGTGCCTGCACTACCCTCGCGCCTGGCTGGTCAAGAGGCGTATCGAAATAAGTTCTCGGTGACAGCTCCCACTCGGTGGTCGCCGAACGTTCGGAACCACTCACCAAACGCAGTTTGGTTGCTTCAATCACCGATCGCGTCGAGTGATCCAATGACGGGTCAGCGCCCTCGGATTCTCGAATCAACGTACTGATTGCGCGTTGAAGGTGCGAGATCGTACTCACCAAATCCTCGAACGACACACCTTGTTCGTGGATTGATGGGCCCTCAAAGGTTAATCTGAGTCTGTGATCGTGCAACCAGCGTTCCTATTGATCAATATCTTCCTTGAACCTACTGTAATTGACCATCGCGATTTGCGCCCGGTTTCAGCTCTGCGTTGAAATGACGCGACGATTGGTCTGCATTCATCCGTGTCCGCTCAGTAGCCTGCCACCTTGTCACACTCGTAGATGAATGGCTCGCCGGCCAGAAGGCGACGCAGATTCTCTTTGAAGACTTCTCGGCGGCCGAGGTACATGTCGGGGACTAGGGCTGAGGCGTGGGGTGAGAAGATGACGTTTGGGGTGTCCCAGAGGAGGCTGTCGGGTTCTGGGGGTTCGGGTGCCATGGCGTCTAGGCCGGCGCCTGCGAGGTTGCCGGCTCGGATGGATTCGCACATGGCTTGCTCGTCGACGATGCCGCCTCGGGAAATCACGATAATGTGAGCGGTCGGCTTCATCAGCGCGATGCGGCGGTAGTCGATGGATTTCATCGTCTCATTAGTGTAGGGGCAGGCGACGACGAACCAGTCGGACATGGCAACGAGGTCGTCGAGTTTTTCTAAGCCCCAGACCTCTTCGGCGTGTTCGGACGGCCTAGGGTCTTTGTCAACGGCGAACACCTTCATGTCGAAACCCGAAGCTCGTTTGGCTACCCGGCGCCCAATGTTCCCGAACCCGTAGATGCCGAGGGTTGCGCCTTCGAGTTCGATCTGACGCCATCCGTAGGTTTCCGGTCGCCACTCGCGAGCCAATTGTTGGGGAAGCATCTCGTTTAGGCGTTGCGAGAGCGAGGTGATTAGTGCGAAGACGTGCGTGGCCATCGGGCTGACGTGGGAGTCGCGGGAGTTGGTGACGGGGATGTCGGATTCGACGAGTTCGGGGATCTTCATGATGCCGTCTATACCAGTCCCGGCACAGTGTATCCACTTGAGGTTTTTGGCTGCGAGAAAGACTTTGCGGGTTGGCCATCCGCAGTAGGCGTCGGCGTCATCGATGGCGATGAGCTGGTCTTCCTCGGTTTCGCACCAGACGAAGTTGACATCGGGGAATGTTGCTTCGAGTTCGCGGATGACGGCATCGTCGGCTTCGCCGGGGGCGACGCCGCCAGGCATGGAGGTTACTACGACTTTCACGGTTGAATCCTGTTGAAACGTTGTGCGTGGTTTGGTAGGTAATTTAGCACTTGCGGGGAACGGGCGACTACGAGAACCACAGAATGGGCGACCACAAGGGTCGCCCCTACGACGGTCCACCCGAGCTCTCACTCATCATAGGGAGAGGGGGTGCATTCATATGGTTGGCGCGTCATGGCCCTTAGCGTCGCACCTCTGGATGGGCGTTCCGCCCGCTGAAGCGCCGGCTTTCGCCGGAATGACGGTTAACGGCGCTATTTTGCGCCCTCTTTGACGCGCATCCATTCGTCGTGTGGTGGGACAGGTTCGCCAATGACATATAGAAAAAAGTAGCAACCGGTGTCGCCGAGGAACTTGAACCGTTTTTTCAGGTCTTTTACGACGTCGTAGAAGTCGCCGTGGGATCGGAGGTAGTCGATGAAGTAGCCGTATTCAGCGTCGAGTTCGATGATGCGCTGTGCGTTGTGGGCGATGGCGGCGAGCTTCCGTCGGTTTCGGATGACGCGCGTGTCGTGTGCGAGTTCCTCTAGCTCTTCTTCGGTCAAAGCCGCCACTCTTCCAATCTCGAAGCCTTGGAACGCTTCGTTGGTGTCAGGCCATTTTGCGTTGACGACTTGCCAGGACATGCCGCTCTGGAAGACGGCTTTGGACATGACCTCAAGGTAGTCGTCGAGTGACTTAACTTGGACTTGGGGAGGAGCGCCTTTTTCAGCGGGCATGGCGTAACTTTCTGAAGAGTTTTTGGGTACCTGAATTGGCGGTTCAAGTTTACATTTGGCACTGCGCGGGTAAAATGCTTGTTGCGCACTGGCTGTGCATCGGAGTTGCTAACGGAGTTGGATATCCATCATGCCGAACATCAATAAACTGAAAGCGCTTTCTGGACAATCTGCGATTGTGGGTGTTGCCGAATCTGACGAGATCGGAAATGTTCCGGACAAATCGCCTCTGGCGCACCATGCCGAGGCGGCGATCAATGCGTTGGACGACGCAGGGCTTTCGCTTTCGGATGTCGATGGGCTGATGACGGCTGGGTGGTCGACGTTGGATGTGGGAGAGTATCTGGGGATACAGCCAAGGTTTACGGACAGCACCTCGGTTGGCGGATCATCATTTGTGATTCACATCGCGCATGCGATCGCGGCGATACAAGCTGGATACTGCGAGGTCGCGTTGATTACGCATGGTCAGTCGGGTCGTAACGATCGTGCCGGTCTGGGGGCAAATCTTGGGACGCCGCAGAACCAGTATGAGCGTCCGTATGGGATCATTGGTCCGCCGGTTTCTTATGCGATGGCTGCACGGCGTTACATGCATCAGTACGGTGAAGACCGAACGCGGGAAGCCATGGCCAACATCGCGGTTTCGACTCGCAAGTGGGCCAACATGAACGACAAGGCGTATTTCTACGACCGCCCGGCGACGTTCGACGACTACCACGATTCTCGTTGGATCGTGTGGCCGTTCCATCTGCTCGACTGCTGTCTGGTGACGGACGCGGGCGCGGCGATCGTGGTGACGACCGCGGAAAGGGCTAAGGACTGCGCCAAGGGTGGCGTCGCGATCTTGGGAGCGGCTGAAGGTCATGACCATTCGATGATCTCGCAGATGCCGGACCTGACGCGGGCCTTCGGCAGGAACACCGGTGAGCAGGCGTTGTCCATGGCCGGGGTTTCACACTCGGATCTGGACCTGATGATGATCTACGATTCGTTCACCTACACCGTGTTGGTGTCGTTGGAGAACCTCGGGTTCTGTGCGCCTGGTGAAGGTCCGGATTTGGTTGCGAACCAGCGGACGGCACCGGGGGGTGATTTCCCAGTAAACACTTCTGGTGGCGGTTTGTCGTATACGCACCCAGGAATGTACGGGATATTCACTGTCGTCGAGGCAGTTCGTCAGCTTCGCGGTGAGACCGGCGAGCGGCAGTTGGAAGACTGCGACTTGGCGGTGGCGCATGGGACTGGCGGTTACCTGTCATCGACGGGAACGGTGATCTTGTCAGCGCCCTAAACAGGTAAACACATCGGGCAAACATATAATCCGCACATGTCGGAACAGGGCGCACCCAGCGAAGCAGACGCGGAGCGGTTAGATCCTCAGTTCGCAGAGAGTATTCGGCGCGAGATCGAGACGTGGCGTGCCGAGGGTTTGATCTCCTCGGTGTTGGCGGAGACGCTGGCCAACCGATATCAGACCACGGAAGTGCAACGTCGCGCGTTCGGATTGAGCCGGTTTTCGAGCATCATCGCCATTTTCGGCACGGTGCTTGTGGGGCTCGGTGTTATCGGGTTGGTGGCGGTGAACTGGGACGGGTTATCTGGTTTCGCGAAGATTGGTCTGTTGGTAGGCTTCACGACTGCTTCGTACATTGTCGGTTGGTCGCTGGCATATCGGTTTGAATTTCCACGCACCGGTATCGCGATCATTCTGCTCGGCGCGATTTTGTTCGGCGCGTCGATACATCTGATTGCGCAGTCGTTCAATGTGGATGTCAATCATCCGAACTTGGTTATCGCTTGGTTCATCGGAGTCATACCGCTCGCGTATGCCACGAGGTCAAATGCCGTCTTGGTTCTATCGATTATCTTGCTGCTCAGCGGACTTGGGTTCCGGTCGCAAGAGTGGACGACAACTGGATCCGATGACGCCGCGCTTTGGTTTTGGGGACTTGTCGCGTACATGTTGGTGGGTGGTGCCCTGTTCGCGATTGGCAGGTTACACGCGCGTATGACGGAGTATCAGCATTTTGCGAGGGTTTATGAAATCTGGGGATTTGTGATCGCCGGGATCGCGACTTACATCCTCGGGTCGATGTTCCTGTGGTCGGAGCTGGAGTACTCGGACTTGCCAACATTAACTCTCGAGTATTGGGCGACCATAGCGCTCTCCGTTGCAGTTTCAGGGGTGGTCACGTACGTCGGATACAGGTGGGATGCGACAGACACAGTAGTATCTGCGCGCTGGCGATGGGAGGTCAGCGGCGTGTTGGCGATATTCGGTATCGCGTTGTTGACGCTCGTTGGGCTGTTTGCATCAGTCTCGTGGTTCTGGTTGCCTTTCAATGCCGTCATCATCGCTGCCGTGGTTGCAATGGTTAACGCGGGCATCCGGTTCAATCGCAACTACTTGGTTAACATCGCGTTCATACTTTTCAGCATCACTGTCATCTCACGCTACTTCGAGATCGGGCTTGAGTTGGGATTGCTGGATCAGGCGATGGCCTACATCGTTGCCGGCGTGTTGTTGATTGCGATGGGATTAGGGCTGGAGAGAGTACGTCGTAGGATCATCGGGGATATTCGAAACCGGTCGACCGTTTCATGACGAACACCGCAACAAAGCTGTTTTTCGCGGTTGTCGCGTTGCAGATGATCGGCCTAGTGGCGTTCGCTGCCTTGAAACAATATGCAGTTGCCACCGGAACTGAGGTCATTCTGCAAGGCGCGCCGGTGGATCCCCGGTCGCTAATGCAGGGCGACTATGCGATTCTCGACTACGAGATTGCAGACATTCCTGAGGACGTGAAGACCGAATTCGCGGTTGGAGACGATGTGATCGTGGTTTTGACTAAAAAAGGTGAGGTCTGGGAGGCAATCCGGTATCTGGACGATGACCGAGTGCCGAAGGGGAACGGTGATGTCTTCGTTCGCGGTCAATTGCAGTCGAACGGCAGGATCGATTTTGGGATCGGGACGTATTTCGTGCCAGAGGGAACCGGGTGGCAGATCGAACGGGCGCAGGATTTGAAGATTCGAGTTTCGGTTAGCGATGACGGGGATGCGACGGTGACGGGGGTAATCGTTGATGGACAGGATTTTTCGCCGTAACGTCGCGGACGTATGTTGCTGGTCGGCAAACCGACGCACTGCGCGGTTACAATCTACTCACGGTTTGAAACCCTTAAACGCAATCATCTCCGCGAAGGAAATACACGATGACGACTGATGCGCCTTCACGACCGGAACCGGTATCACAGCCAGAATCTGACCGCTATTGGGAAGGTGCTCGGAACGGAGAGCTTTGGTTGCAACGGGACAAGGCCACGGGCGAGTACCAGTTCTACCCGCGGGCGTTCAGTTTGGCAACGCCGGGGGGTGACGTTGAGTGGGTGAAGGCTTCGGGGAATGCGACTTTGCACACTTTCGGCATCGTCCACATCCCGCCACACCCCGGATTCATGGGCGAAGTGCCATATGTCGCGGCCATTGTGGAGTTGGAAGAGGGACCGAAGATGGCGGCGAACATCGTGGGAGTGGATCCTGAGCCGGAGAATTTCAGCATCGGAATGGCGTTGAAAGTGGTTTTCACGAAGATCAGCGACGACTACACGCTACCGAACTTCACTCCGGCTTGAACCCCTTTCGGGGATGACGGCTCCCACATCCTTCTAATCCGTCACCATGCCCTTCTGGATGGGCGTTCCGCCCGCTGGAGCGCCGGCTTCCGCTGGAATGACGTAGCGTCTACGACTTTCTGGTTGGATCCCGGTTTTTTGGTCGAGGTTTCGCGTGTTGCACAATTTAGGTATTGTTGCGCGGCTTTTGGTTTGCTGTGCGCGATGTGAGGGCATCGACATGAACAGGCACTTCTTAAGGTTCAAAGACCTCCCGCCGGCGGAGATATCTCCGTTGCTGTACCGGGCGATCGAGCTCAAGAACGGTGCGGAGAGTCGAGCGTTGGAGGGGATGTCGGTGGCGTTGTTGTTCGAAAAGCCGTCGCTCAGGACGAAGTTGTCGTTTTGGATCGGTGCGGAAAAGCTTGGCGCTAAACCGGTTTACTTTTCGCCGGAGGAGGTCGGGCTTGGCCAGCGCGAACCGGTCTCTGATGTCGCGAAGGTGATCGCGAGCATGACAGACATGGCTGTGGTTCGCACTTTCGCACAATCCACGCTGGATGAGTTCGGTGAAAACAGCGATATTCCGGTGATCAACGCTTTGACTGATGGGGAGCATCCCTGTCAAGCGCTGGCCGATGTGATGACGATGTTGGAGATTCGCGGCTACCTTGACGATGTGCGCGTCGCGTTTATCGGCGATGGCAACAACGTTGCCGCGAGTCTCGCGTATGCGGTGGCCGGGTTGGGTGGTGACATTTTGATAGCATCGCCGAACGGCTATGAACTGCCGTACGGCTTGCGCTCTGATGTCGGAGGTTACACATCAGATGTCGCCAAGATGGGTAGTGTGATTCAGATGCGTGACCCGGTGGAAGCTACCAGAAATGCAGATTTCGTCTACACCGATGTATGGACGAGCATGGGTCAAGAAGCGGAGACGGCGCAGCGTTTGAAGGATTTCCGGGGTTACCAGGTGAATCCCGAGTTGATGGAGAAGGCGAAGCCGCAGGCGAGGTTTTTGCACGACATGCCGGCTCATCCGGGCGAGGAAGTCTCTGAAGATATGCTGTCGCATCCATCGTCGGTGGTTTATCAACAGGCCGAGAACCGGATGTGGGCACAGATGGCGTTAATGGAGCACATCGTCCAGAGTTAACAACGTGCCCTCACCCTAACCCTCTCCCAGAGGGAGAAGGGACTATTGGAATCCCATCCATTGGGAGAGGGGACAATTCAACAACAGCAATCACGATGTCGCTACCAGTAATAGCCATAGTTGGTCGCCCCAATGTCGGGAAGTCGACTTTATTCAATCGCATCGCGGGCAGCCGGATCGCGATCGTCAGTGACACGCCAGGGACAACTAGAGACCGGGTCTCGGTAGATGCGGAGTGGCTCGACCGTCGCTTCATGCTGATCGATACGGCGGGTATCGAGGATGTGCCCTCGGCAGAGTTGCAACTTTGGGATGAGGTCCGGACGCAGACGGAACGGGCGATCCACACGGCCGATGCGGTGATCATGCTTGTAGATTCGGCAGCGGGGGTGACGGCCTCAGACTATGACGCAGCAGACCTCCTGAGGAGATCGGGGAAGCCGTATGTGTTGGCGGCGAACAAAACCGACAACACGACGCGATTGGCTGAGCTGTACACTTTCGCCTCGTTGGGCATGGGAGAGGCAATTCCGATTAGCGCGTATCACGATATCGGTGTGGCGGAGATGATGGATGAGGTCTTCGAACACGTCGATGATGATCCCGAGGATGAGGTAACCGGGGATGTCATCCGGGTAGCAATCGCCGGGCGGCCTAATGTTGGAAAGTCGGCGATCTTCAATGCGTTGACTCACGAGCAGCGATCGATCGTAAGCGCGGTCCCAGGTACCACTCGGGATACGGTGGATGCCGTGTACGAGTATCAGAACAGACCGATGATGTTCCTAGATACCGCAGGGTTGCGCCGGCGCGGGAAGACCGAGCAGGGAATCGAGAAGTACAGTGCCATACGCACGATCGGCGCGATTGAGAGATCAGACGTAACGATCCTTGTGTTGGATGCCGAGGAATTCGTCACCGCCCAGGATACTCACATTGGCGGATATGCTCGCGATGCTCACAAGTCAGGCATCGTCATTGTCAATAAATGGGACTTGTCTAGGGAGGTAGGAACCTCATTCGAAGAGGCCATGGACGAGATAAAGGATCGGTTCAAGTTCATCGTTGGTGCCCCAGTGTTGTTAACCTCGGCGCTCACGGGCCGAGGAATCAACCGGATACCTGACGCCATCATTCGCACCTTTGCCCAATTCACGAAACGCGTTGAAGCCAATCAACTTTCAAAGACGCTGTACACGGCACTCGGTGATCGGCCCTTGCCCGCGCACGGTAGAAGACGGGTCCGCATATCGGCAATCGAGCAAGTGGCCATACGTCCCCCGACATTCGTGATAACCTGCAAAAACGCTGAATATTTGCATTTCTCATACAAGCGGTACTTGGAAAACAGGATGCGAGATGCCTTCGGATTTCAGGGATCGCCGATCAGGATGCTTTATCGTGACACTGCTTGAGACCAAATGAACGAATGGTTGGCGTGGGTGGTAATCGCACCCGCAGCATATCTCATCGGATCAATACCGGTGGGCCTCATCGTCTGCAAGATGTTTGGAGGCGTTGATCCGCGTGAGCACGGCAGCGGTTCGATGGGTGCGACGAACGTGTTGCGGACCGCTGGCAAGAAGGCAGCAGCCTTGGTATTCGCGCTCGATTTAGGGAAGGGCGCTTTGGTGATCGCGGTGTCGTTGATCCTTGTGCCGGACTCCTACTTGCTACATGGGATGGCGGGAACATTTGTCATTTTGGGCCATACTTGGCCAGTGTTTGCGGGATTCAAAGGTGGGAAAGGCATCTCCCCTGGTTGGGCGGCGCTTGTAGTGTTGTCGCCTACTGCCGGTGTTGTCACTTTGATCGGCTTGGCGATTGCGTTGCTGACGCGGTATGTTTCGCTCGGATCGATTATTGGAGCGTCGCTGGGAATCTTGGCGTTGATCGTAATCGCGATCGTCGATATTCCAATCACCGACAGCTTTGTGTTGGCGGAACCAATCGAATATCTGGCCTTCGCAATTCCGACGGTCGTCGTGATCCTGTTCAGCCATCGAGAAAACATCGCCCGATTACGCAAGGGAACGGAGAACCGCCTCGACATAAACGCCGCGGAGGGGACGTCGTCCTCTGGCGGTCAGGGAGCCTGATCCGATTTCCGCAATCGGCATCATAGGCGCGGGATCTTGGGGTACCGCTTTGGCCGTGTTGCTGGGGCGACAAGGGAACGAGACGCGGCTACTCGCCCGGACTGAAGAGCGCGCAGCTGAGTTGGCGGCCGACCGCGAAAACAAACGTTACCTGCAAGGGATGACGTTCCCAGACGAAATGTCGGTCCTTCATGACCCACGGATTGCGTTGTCCGGCGTAGACTGCGTGATCATCGCCGTTCCATCAGTCGCGATGCGGGAAGTCATCGAGGCTCATGTTGCGGAGATTGCTCCCGAGACGATCGTTGTGAGTGCCACCAAGGGGCTCGAGATCGAGAGTGGGAAACGGATGAGCGAAGTCATCGCCGAGAACATTTCGGTTCACCACGCGGTGTCGGTCGATGAAGCGATGAGTAATATCTGCGCATTGTCGGGTCCCAATCTTTCGGTTGAGATCGCCATCGGTTTACCGGCACTTGCGACAGCGGCTTCGGTTTCGATCGAAACAGCTGAGCGAGTCCAGATGATGACCAGCGGAGAACGTCTCCGCGTCTACGCTTCGGACGACATCATTGGTGTCGAATTGGGTGGCACGTTGAAGAACATCATTGCGATTGGAGCGGGATTCATCGACGCGTCAGGTTTGGGATCGAATTTGAAAGCAGCCTATGTGACGCGTGGGTTACACGAAATAACTCTCTTGGGATTAGCTCTCGGCGCAAAACCGACCACTTTCGCCGGATTGAGCGGCATTGGTGACATGCTTGCGACCTGTTACAGTCCTTTGAGCAGGAACTATCGGCTTGGCACTCGGCTGGCGGAGGGGGATAATGTCGAAGAAGCGTTGGAGTATTTAGGTCAGACCGCGGAGGGGGTGCCGACAACGCGGGCGACGTTGCGGATCGCGCGTCAGTTGGGTGTCGAGATGCCGATCACTGAGACGGCCCACAAGGTCATGTTCGAAGGGGTACCGCCAACGGAGGCGATGGGAGAATTGATGCGCAGGGAGTTGCAGCGGGAGTAGCCGCACTAACGCCGATCCTCCATTACTGCACCCTCAGCTGCCTCAATCTCGGATCGAACCAGTCTCGGAGCCAATCGCCCAGGAAGTTGAAGCCCATTACGACGAGGAAGATGGCGACGCCGGGCAAGGTGCTGATCCACCAAGCTCTGGAGAGGTGTTGGCGGCCATCGGATGCCATGATGCCCCATGCGGGTGTGTCAGGCGGTACGCCTACACCGAGGAAACTGAGGGTGGATTCGGTGAGGATGAGTGATCCGACACGGAGGCTTCCGATGACGAGGACGGTTCCTACGACGCCGGGGAGGATGTGTCGGAAGAGGATACGGGCTTGAGAAGCGCCTTGGATGCGGGCGTAGCTGACGTAGTCGGATTCTCGGAGGGTGAGGGTTTCGGCGCGTACGACGCGGGCGAAGTTGTCCCAGCCGAAGAGTACGAGTAGAACAATGATGAGTTCAAGGCTCTGGCCGAAAACTACCACTACTACCAGTGCGACGAGGAGGAACGGCATTGCGAGCGTGAAGTCGACGGCGCGCATGGCGGCTTGGTCGACCCATCCGCCACGGTAGCCGGCGACCAGTCCGATAACGGTGCCGCCAATTCCTCCGGCGAGGATTACTGCGGTGGAGATGATCGTGGAGATCCGAGCACCGTAGATGGCTCGGCTGAGGACGTCTCGGCCTTGGTGATCAGTCCCAAGGGGATGTTCCCATGTTCCGCCGTCCATGAATATTGGCGGTGTGAATGCGGCTCTTAGGTTGCCCCTCAAGGGATCATGCGGCGACAGCTGTTCGGCGAATATTGCGCAGACGAGCATCAATACAAGGACCGCGAATGGGACGACTGGGTACCGTCGCGACCATCCCCAACCGACGCGCAGCGCCCGCAATACCGGGTTGCTCGGCAGCGTGTCGTCGAGGGGCGACGGCACGTATGATGCTTCGATGGACATCTAGGTTGTCCGCTAATCCAACCGAATTCTCGGGTCTAGCTGGGCGTAGAGGAGGTCGACGATGAGGTTAAGCAGGATGTAAAAGGATGAAAAGAGGATCACGATGGCGCTGAGGACGGGGAAGTCATTGTTTTTGATGGATTGAACGGCGAGGCGGCCGACGCCAGGCCATGCAAATACGGTCTCGATGACGACGGTGCCTGTAAGGAATGCGGCGAAGATTAGGGCGGCAATGGTTAGCGGTGGAATTATCGCGTTGCGAAAACCGTGCGACCAGATTATCTTGCCGGGGGAGACACCCTTGGCTCTGGCAAGTTTGATGTACTCGCTGTCAAGGACGTTTAACATAGCCCCACGCGTGATGCGCATCAATCCGGCTGCTGGTAGCCAACCGAGAGCGATGGACGGCATGATGAAATGTTGCCAGCCTTCGTTTCGACTCGACGGCAACCATCCTAGCGTCAAGGAAAAGATGAGGATCATCATTATTCCTATCCAGAAAACAGGGACCGACTGTCCGAGCAAGGCGAACCCGCGAACGCCGTAATCGATGATTGACCCGCGTTTAACTGCGGATATCACGCCTAAGGGGACTCCGATGAGGATCGCGACGCCAAACGCGACGCCTCCCAACTGCAACGTGTTGGGGACGCGTTCTCGCACCAATCTGATACTTGGTACGTTGTAGTAGAGGGATTCGCCGAAATCTCCGCGGAGGGTATCCCAAAGCCACACGCCGTATTGGACGTAGAGGGGTTTATCTAGACCCATACGCTCACCCCAAGCGTCCCAAGCCTCCGGCGTGGCGTATTCGTCGAGATAGATGTTGCGAGGATCGCCAGCGGCGCGGGACAGGCCAAAGACGACGATCGTGATCAACAGTACGATCGCGACCCCGAAGGCTAGTCGGTTAACAATAATTCGCCACATGGTCGTTGTTCAACAGTCGTCGCGACTGTTGACATCCTCTTTCCGACTTAAGGTGGCGACCCGATTTCTTGAATACGAAACCCGATCACGGGCGACCACCAGATGCCGGCCAGCAGGTTGACTGGCCGGCATCACGTGTCTCGATTTACCTGAGAACGATCGTATCTGCGCCGTTGAAACTGCCGAACGTTTCGGTGTACGGTGCCCATTCCGCTACTTCGGGCGAAACTGCGTAGAGTTGGCTTTGTCGGACCATCGACATCACCAAGGAAGTCTCCGCGAGCCAGTCCGTGAGGAAGATGTTGTTCTCGATGCGTTTCTGTGCATCGGTCTCAATCAAGTTCGCCCAATAGGTCTTCTCGAGGAGGTCGTTTGGCAGTTCGATACCGCGGTTCGCCCCACCTTTGGCGGCCGTCATCAAACGCCCCTTGGGTTCGTCGAAGTAACCCAAGTTCATGTGGTGGTACAGCGGAATATCAATCGTGCGACCGATCAGTTTCGGTCGATTACCGGAATACGCGGTCGCATCGATTTCAACATTCAAGTTCAAGTTGGCGGCCCATTGCAGCACCGCAGCTTCCGCGATGTCGAAAGGCAGCGAACCGGAGTCTGGCGTCAACCACACCGGCATCGTGAATCCCTCTTCAACACCGGCCTCGGCCATCAAGGCTCGTGCACCTTCCGGGTCGAACGGGACTTCCCATTCGGGTTTCCACAACGGGTCGTTGCTCGTGAATCCAGTGAAGGTGTAGTGCGGCGGGTATAGGCCTTGCCCGATGACCTCGTTAATGGCAGCGCGGTCCACGGCCATGCTCAATGCGCGGCGGAATTTGTTTCCGCGTTCCATTGATGCGGGGTCGTTAGGGTCGCTGATCCAAGGGTGATCGGCGTCGGGCTTCCAGCCTTCGCGTGGGAACTCCGTTGAAGGGTCGACCGGGTCTGAGGTCTGCCAGAAGTTTCCACCCATGTAGATGTGGAGCGTCTGACCTTCACCCAAGGGTTGAACTCGAGATCCATCGAGCTGTCCCGTGGCCTCAAGCACGAATTGCGCTGACATCACGGAGATGTGGACCTCGCCGTTAACGAACGCCGCAACCCGTGTCGCAGGTTCAGGAATGGCAACCATCCGCATTGCTTCGATAGCCGGCACTTTTCGATAGTGCTCGGTCACCGCTTCAAACTCGATAAAGTTGTCAGCTTCGCCTTCGATCATCATGAACGGACCTTGTCCGATCTTTCTACCGCCGGTCTCCTTGCCGAGTTCATCGATCGCGCGTTTCGAGGTCGCGGTCAGCGTGTTTCGCCAGACGTTCGAAGTTTCGAGTAGCCACACTGGGCTAAGCGTCGCTCCTTCTTTGACGTGCATGATGACCGTGTTGTCGTCAACAGCTTCCCACGAGCCTTGGTATTCGCCGACGAAACCGGATCTGGAGTTGGTGTTGCCTTCCCGGAGAGCGTCGTTGAATGACCATGCGACGTCCTCTGCGGTCAACTCGCCCCAACCGTGGTGGAACTGCACACCGTCGCGGATGTTAAAGGTGATTGATCTTCCATCTTCGGCCACTTTCCAACCATTGGCGATACTGATCGCCGGATTGAATGTGCCGCGTTGGGGTACCGGCGCTGGGTCGGCGTAGATGATGGCGTCCGCTACACCGAAGTTGTCGCTGGTGTAGTCATCGTAAGGCGAACTTGTGAACCAACCGGCTCCAATGTCGGGCGAAATGACAACCAACTTACCCGATTGCGACGTCGGTGCTTCAACCACTGCCGTGGCCGCGGCTAAAGTTTCGGCACCTGCGCCCGCGCCGTAGGCTTCGGCGGTGGCGGTTACGACGACCTCGACTTCGACTTCACGGGTGACCTCGACTTGTACCTCTTTCTCGACCTCTTTTTCGATGACGACCGTCTGGATCACGGTCTCACCAGCAACCTGTACCTCCTTTTCGACGACGACCGTCTGGACCACGGTCTCACCAGCAACCTGTACCTCTTTTTCAATGACGACCGTCTGGACCACGGTCTCACCAGCAACCTGTACCTCTTTTTCAACGACGACCGTCTGGATCACGGTCTCACCAGCAACCTGTACCTCTTTTTCGACGACGACTGTCTGCGGGACCGCGCGTTCGACAACTTTTTCGACCTCGACGGTCTGAACGACGATCGTTTCGCTACCGCAGGCGAAGACTATAGCGGACAGCATCAGCGCGAACGCCAAGGCTGCGCCTGATCTCGATATCCAAATTCTTAGCATGACGTCCCTCCTAGGACCGTTTCAGAGGATGATTCCTGTGAGTTTGCTCACGAGTGAGAAGTTTGGTGTATTGCAACAGCATACCCTATTCCGCCTTGAGGTACCAATTAGGATCCTCAAGCGCTTCGTAGACGATGCCGCCTTCAACCTGGTCGGGCATTGGCCAGCCCAACAGATGGCAGAGCGTGGGCGCGACGTCGACGACTTGTACTTTGCGCTCCAGTTCTACGCCTTTTCGGACACCGGCCCCAGCGAGGACGAATGTTGAGTGTTGGCTACCGATCCCGAACACGGACGATGGCAGGTGCTTGCCGTGAACGCCGTCGAATTCTGGCCGCATGGCGTAGACGACATCGCCCGCAGATGATCCCCAGATATTCAACATCTCAGCATCTTGACGACTGAGGACGACGGAGAATGGGTGTTCCCCAGTATTTGGATCGGTATAGGACATTAGAGTGTCGATAATTTTGCGTTGGACTTTCTCGTAGTCTCCTGGGTCGACGTGTCCTTCGGGGTCGCGGCCTTTTACCGGGATGAAGATGTCGATCGAATTCATCGGGATGGCGATGCTCTCGTCAAAATCGACCTCGAATTTGTTCTGCATCATCACGTCCCAATCGACGCGGTCGGGAACTTCACCCGGGCCGAATGGACCCGTCCGCGCGGCGTCTTGGTTTGATGGGGTATCAGTGAAGACGAGAAATCCCGCATCGACAAGTATGTCTTTGACATCGGGCGGATCACTGCGGTTGGGGGTCGCACCATGATCCGAAACTATGCATACAACTGTGTCTTCGTCTGCGAGAGCCATCAATCTGCCAATCATCCTGTCGGCAGATTCGTAGGTGTCCTGTAATCCGTTTAAGCAGCGTTCGACCACATCTTGCGATGCACCGCTGATGGGATCCGCCGAGCCCATGAAGAAATGGTCGGAGTAGTCCGTGGCGTGGGTTTCAGCCATTAGGATGTCCCAATCGTGATCACGAGTGAGCATTTCAGCGATATCGGCGATGCGGCCGTGATGGAAATCGCACAGTTCGATGTAGGTCCGGTCGTCGACGAAGCCAAGTGCGTCGCGAGCGGGGTTTTGGAGGAAGTTGCCGACCTTCTCGTCGATCTCGTCGGAGACTGAGGGCGGGTTGGAGTAGCCGCGTCGAGGCCAGATCTGCGGGAAGAAGAGTTCAAAGTTGTCGGCGTTGCTTGACAAGGTGATGAGTTTGCATGAGACATAGCCTTCTACTTCTTCACTGTCAATTTCGAATGGTTTGAGTTGCCAGTCGGACCACTCGCCAACGCCGAGGTTGGCAAACGGCTTTGCAGCGTTTTTATTCGTGGCAACCAACACTCGGTCATAGCCATGATCGCCGGACGCGTAGACCAGTACGTTCCAATCCTGCGGCGTCCCTTCGTGTCCCCGATGCAGGATTGTTCGGCCGCGCTTCAACGGTGTAAGGGTAACCGTTGCCTCAAGCGGGTCGAGCGAAGAAGTCGGGGTGTTGGTCCAACCTGCGGCGGGTTTGAGTTCGACATAGTCGTAAGGGGCATCAGTCCCTCCACGGCTAGGGTCGGTTGCTTCCGGGTCGATGGTTCCTCCGACCGGGCGGGGTCGCCAGTTGCCAGAGACGAAGAGGTGGTAACCAGCAATCTGGTGGTAGTTGGAGACGCCTGGTCCGGAGCCTTCAATCTGCATTCCGCGTTCGAGGGTGGCGGGCCAGGTGATCTCTTGTTTGATCATGATCGGAGTCTTGCCAGCGCGCTCCGCGGTAGTCCAAATCTGTTCAGATTCGGACGTGTGGGCTGCCATTGTCCATTGGGCCGTCTTCATCGATTCGCCTTCGCGATGCGATCCCCACCACATGATGCCGTGCGTACCTTGCCAACTACCGCTAAAAAGGGAAGTCCATCCGCAAGGCGTCAGCGTCGGATGTGTGCCCAACATAGGACGTGAGACGCCGTTTTCCAAGAGTTTCTTCATGTTGGGCGCGCGGCCCCACGCTGCCATACGACGCCAGAGTTCCATGCTCGCACCATCGGTGCCGATCAAGATCGCCTTCTTTGCTGGGCCTGGACGTAGGTTCATTGCGGGTTATTCAGTGCCGATGCGCGCGAATCCGATGCAGCGCGGATGCATATTAGCACGATTCGGGCAACCTCGCGCCTCATGATGACCGCTTCGTATCATCGGGTAGCGCGTCCGATACGATACCAAGCGCTACCGAAGGAATTGTGCGACTACGGACATCGCGGCGATGGCGGCGGTTTCGGTCCGCAGTATTCTGGGACCCAGGCTTGCGAGCATAGCGCCCTTCTCGTTTGCGCGCATCGCTTCATTTTCCGAAAATCCGCCTACCGGCCCCAAGACGAGAGCCAAGTTTTCGGGCAGATGATCGACTTTGCGCAGATCGGTAAGAATATCGGACATCATTGGTCCGTTCGCGCCTTCCCAGAGGAAGATTATCGGGGTGTTTTGAGCCGAAAGCTCGGAAAGAACGGTCGACATGGGAGCCGCTTCGGTGATCATCGGTAGTCGCACGCGCCCCGAAAGCTCGGCGGCCTCGGTGACGATGCGGCACCACCTTTCCTTGCGATTGGCGCCGATGGTCGCTTCGGACTTTAATACGCGTTCCGAGATCATCGGGCGAAATTCAGATGCCCCGAGTTCGGTGCATTTGGCCAAAGCAATCTCATAACGCTGGGGACGATTTAGGGCCATGACCATAGTCACCTGGGTGCTCATCTCGACGTCTGGTTCGGTCGCTGCCGAAAGCTCGGCAGATACTTGCCTTCGATCGACTTCACGTATCAGGTTGGCTGTCCATTCCCGGCCATCGCCGCAAAATATCTGAATGGATTCGCCGACCCTAAGCCGCAATACGTTGCGGATTTGGTGGGAGACATCTTTGGGTAGATCGACACGCGCGCCGATTGCTGACCCGGCCGGAAGATTAGAGCCAACGTAAAACCGGTGCATTCGTAACCGCCCCCTACGAACCGCTGGCTTTGATCATTCGCAACATCATCCAATCACCTTCTTGTTTCGTGTCAGAAATAGACAACGATCCAGTGTGCGTGAATGCTTGTTTGACCGCATCGATCTGATCGTTCATGATGCCAGAGGCCAAGATGACGCCGCCTGATTTGACATTGTCGATGACAGGTTCGGCGAGGTCGATCAAAACCCGTGACGTTATGTTGGCAAATACGTAATCAAACTTGGAATCCGGCAGGTCGGGGTTGGGGACCGAACCCTGCAGGACGTGAGAGTGTTCGGAGACGCCTGACATGACGAGATTGTCGCGTACGGCGCGAACCGCGGTCTCGTCGATGTCGACGCACCAAGCTCCGGAGGCACCCATCTTCAGCGCCACGATCGACAAGATACCCGACCCGCATCCAATGTCGAGGATCCGACTTCCAGACAGGTCACCCTCGTCGGCTTCAATGGTGATCTGGTTTAAGCAGAGCCGAGTCGTCGGATGGTTGCCGGTGCCGAATGCGAGCCCTGGCGACAGATAGACCTGTACATCGTCGGTTGGACGCGCCTCTGGCATCTCGGCATCCATAGAGGACGGGGATATGACGATTCGATCGCCGACACGGATTGTAGGGAATGTTTGATTGGACCATTCGTCGGCCGTTACGATGCGTTCTTTATGCGGACCAACATCGGCGAGTTCGGACATGAGTCGCAGACCGATTTCGATCATGCTCTTACGGTTCGCGACTGTGTCGTCCATTTTCAGATAGCAAAATACCGTGACGATGTCGTTCGGGGCGTAATCTGGTCCGACTTCGTCGGCATCCCAATCACCGGATTGGGAGATGAACACTCTCTCGTCGCCGTAACGCGAGAAGAGATGGGTGACCGGTTCCGCGAATTCCGAAAGTAATTCGACGCTGATTTCGAGCCAGCGATCATTTGGGGCGTCCTGCCAGCTCATTTAACGGGGAGGGTGAGGTTTTTGAGCGTCTTTGTCTACGCTCGTTACTGTCCGGAAAATGCGCCCTTGAGCCAGCTCCAAATGCCGTTTTCGCTGCCGTTTTGTGCGGACCGTGCCCCGTAGGTCACATCGTTTTCGACGATAACAGGATCGAGTGCTCGGCCGTCGGTGGCGCGCATAGTGTCGCCGAGTTGCCGGACGAGGTCCTTTTGTTCGGTGGTCAGCGAGCGCGGTGTAACTACAGCGAATTGGATGATTTGGTCGCCGCGCGGGCCATCGTTGCGAAGCCGGGGCACACCCAATCCCGTCAGCACACTCTGGTTGCCCGTTTGGACGCCGGGTTCGATCGTGACCGTTTTGTCGCCTTCCAATGTCGGCACGGTGATCTCTCCGCCGAGCATCGCTGTTACAACATTCAATTCAGCACGGATGAGGACATCGTTGCCACTGCGGGTAAAGACTCGATCTGGTTCGATTTGGACTCGGACGTAAAGGTCGCCGGCTTGACCGCCAAGTTCGCCTACATCGCCATGACCACGCATCACGATCCGGTTGCCGTCGTCAACCCCGGCGGGGATGTCAATTGAGATCTTGCGTCGGTTATTGGCGACACCGGTCGCGTTGCACTGATTGCATGCGCGGTCAACCCGGGTTCCAATTCCTCGGCAAGTGGAACATTCACCGATCTGCTCGAAATTTCCGAACAATGTTCGTTGCGCGCGGCGTACCTTCCCGCTGCCGTTGCATGTTTGGCACGTGGTCTTTTGGCTGCCGGGCTCACCGCGTGATCCGTTGCATCGGGAACAGATTTCCCGCCGCATGACGTCGGTTTCTCGGTTTGAACCGAATATCGCCTCACGGAAGGAAATGCTCAATGCAAGCTCGACGTCTCGCCCGCGGCGTACGCGTGTGCCTGAGGCACCGCCGAAGAACGATTCAAATATGTCGCCGAAACCGCCAAAGTCACTGAACCCTTCGAAGCCATTGCCAGCGTTGCCGTTGACGCCTTGGTGGCCGAAACGATCGTAACGGGCGCGGCTCTCGGAATCGCTGAGGACTTGGTACGCTTCGTTGATCTCCTTGAAACGTTCGGTTGCGCCCGCTTCTCGGTTTCGGTCCGGGTGGTACTGCAAAGCCAAGCGTCGAAATGCTTTCTTGATGTCTTCCTCATTCGCGGTGCGAGGAATTTCAAGCACTTCGTAATAATCGCGCTTTTCGCTCATCGGGTTAAGGCCGTTCTTTCGGTATCGTGAGTGAGTTTTGGGGTGGTGTTGGATTCGACTGGCTCAACCACGGTTTACCATCGCGTCCAACGTTTCGGCGGCAAACGTAACGGTGGGTATCGCCGTACCGTACGCTGTTCGCATAGGCGAAATCAATCCGACAACGCCGCGGGCATCGACTTCACCGCCGTAGCCGCACATGATTACGCTGTAGTCACAAAGTTCGGGCCGAACGTTGTCGGTTCCGATCGAAACGACTGGTTGGTTGCGGTAGGTGACGCCGGAAATCAAGTCTGCGAAGGCATCGTCGTTTTCGAGCGCAGAAATCGCCAGAGCACCTTTTGCCGGTTGCGCGGCCAATTCAGGATCTGACATGAAATGCCCGAAACCACTCATGTATCGCTCGCCAGGAACGGAATCGGCGTGCATCAACGCGTCGACCGTAGCGTGCCATACTTGCCGTTCAAATTCGTCCTCGATATCCTCGCGATCTTTGTTCGCCGCGAGTTCGTGGACGCCCTTTCCGGTGACTTCTGCGGTGACCTTGTTACGGGCCCGCTCCAATTGGGAGTCATTGACGCTTCGGTCCAATTCGATCACGCGGCGGTAAACGCGCGCTTCTTGGAGCACGAGTACCAGCATTACCAACATGTCCTGTAGCCGCAACAGTTCAATCTGTTTGACGTCAGGCATTTTTGCCCGTGGTGCAGTGATGAACGCAAGCGCGCCGATAAGGTCGGCGATCACCGAGGCGGCGATTCGTACCCATGCATCGACATCATCTGGTGTGATATCGACCTGCCGCTGCAGCATGGTAACTAAGCCCTCAGGTGGAGGCGATGTCAGATCCAGTCCGCCGACGAAATGTCGGTATCCCTTTTCGGCCGGAATCGCACCTGACGATGAATGGGGCCGAAGCAAGTAGCCTTCGTCGACGAGAACACCGACCTCGTTTCGGATCGTGGCTGGGCTGACATTGAAGCCGGCGGAACTTGCAACCGCGTTCGATGAAACCGGCACCGCGGTCGATATGTAGTCGTCCACGATGAAGGTCAGTATGGTGCTTCTTCGCTCAGGCAGAGGCATGTTTCGAAAGAAAGGGTTGACGGTTACGGATGACCGTCCCGACATGAGACATAGTACGCCACCCGTCAATGGATGGGAGCGCCTCCCTACTTAGAGAATCTATCACGAGACGATCATCACGCCAATTCTGGCAGGCATCAGAGGTTGAACGCGGTTGGGAACGTTGCACCCACGATTTTGGGGTGGATATGGCGGATTTCGACGCCGAGTTTCGCGAACGCCGGAGCCAAAAGCAAAGTTCGGTGGCAATGACTTGGATCACCTTCAGAACACACGACAGCTGAACGTTTCCCCGCGGCCAAACGGGAAATGTCCGAGATGGCAGCCAAGAAATCCGGGGCAGACGATCTGGTCTGGTACCACTCATCAACCGATCGGTCATGTTTCCTAGTTGAACGTCCAGATCCTCGTGGCATTCCGCCTAACGAGTCACCTTTCCACACGTAGTCGATTTCCATTCGATTAAGGTTTTCTTCGAATTGATTCCGATTCGACCACGGTGCGAAACGCGAACGGGGTAAAGATCTCACGTCGATGATTAGTTCGATTTCGTGTGGCGTTAGCAGTTCCGCGAATCGGTCCCATGTGTGGTTGCTGTGGCCAATTGAGTAGATTGTGACGTTGTGAGTATCCATGTTGAGAAATCGGCAGTGCCCTACATAAAAGTACACTCGATATCGGAACCAGATCACATAACCACAACCGGAGTTGGATACGAAAGATGGAGATATCGCTTAACGGACAGAAAGCATTCCTAGTCAAGACTGCCTCCGGGACGGTCATTTGTGATCCTGCGAATGAGGAGGAGGCGACGTTCGTTCCCTCTTCCGCGGCGGATGACACGGTCGTGACTGCGGTGTTGAGGAGTCGGCCAGCCAATTCAAGTTTTCGGAAGTCGGGGCGAATTGGTGGGTCGGATGTGATTTCGCATCCGGGAGAATACGAGATCGGGGATTTGGGCTTGCGGGGTATCGCTTTACCGGTGGCGGGAGAGGGGAAGAGGACCGTAACTTCGTTCCGGATCGACGCGGAGGGTTTGACTACCTATATGCTCGGACGGCCTCAAGCTTCGCCCGATTCCCGGACTGTTCAGATCATTGGCCGTGTTGACGTCTTGCTATTGGACGCGGCTCGGCTCGAGATGGATGTCAAAGAGCTTTCGTCTCTGATTGGAGCATTGGACCCTTCATTGGTCTTGGCGAATGGGCTAAATGCCGACAGCAACGAACCTAGCCCGATGTTGAAGTCGCTGCGCGGCGAGATGGGTGGCGATCAGACGAGTCAGGAACCACAGGCGCGCGTCAGCGTAACCAGGAGCAACTTGCCCGATGACCGGCAGTTGGTCGTATTGCGCCCACGCGCTTAGTCCCTATCTACTCAAAAACACAGCGACCGCCGGATTAATTCCGGCGGTCGCCATTTGTTATGCCATAAATGGCTTTCGCGGTCCGAACTAAACCTGTTCTTCGTTAGACCTTCGGCTGTACTGGTATCCGAAGTATCCTGCTACGCCAAGGAGGACGAGCACGAGGATGATCGCGAGAGGCAGGGTGGCGTTGAAACCGCCAGTCTCTTCAGGCTCGGGCGTTGGCGTTGGCGGTACCGCAGTCGCAGTTGGCGGAACCGAGGTTGCCGTTGGCGGTACCGCAGTCGCGGTTGGCTCGGGCGTTGAGGTCGGCGGAACCGGAGTCGGCGTCGGTGGTACCGGTGTCGGAGTTGGCGGTATCGGGGTAGCCGTGGGCGGCACTGGAGTCGGTGGCACGGGCGTTGCTGTCGGTTCAGGCGTCGCAGTCGGTGGTACCGGCGTCGCAGTTGGCGGAACCGGAGTCGGCGTCGGTGGTACCGGTGTCGGAGTTGGCGGTATCGGGGTAGCCGTCGGTTCAGGCGTCGCGGTCGGTGGGACCGACGTCGCAGTCGGTTCAGGCGTCGCAGTCGGCGGGACCGGTGTCGCGGTCGGCTCGGGAGTGGGCGAAATCGAAGGGAAGAATAGGCGCATTTCAGTGGGTTGCCCCGAGTTGAATATGCCCTGCGTTTCAGCCTCAAGCGTCTTGTTCAGATCACCCTTGTCAATCAGATAAAACTTGATCGGCATACCGTTCAAGCTCTCGTCGGTGGTGTCGACCGCCAAATTGTATGTGCCATCGAGAACGGTGACGTTGTTCGTCCGCAGGGCATCCGGGGAAGATCCGACCAACGCGAAGATTTGGTAGCCGTCAGGTACGAGACCCTCAGATGTGAACGCTTGGCCGGTGAAAAGTGTCACCGTTGAGTCGCCTGGGTCCGGTTGACTGGCCGGAGGACGCGGGCCGCCAGTTGGCAAAGACGGGAAATCGATGATGATGTCTC
Source organism: Dehalococcoidia bacterium (assembly GCA_963664695.1). GTDB lineage: Bacteria > Chloroflexota > Dehalococcoidia > Lucifugimonadales > Lucifugimonadaceae > Bin127. The sequence goes on along the minus strand of OY761543.1, from coordinate 2,113,096 downwards.
GGAAGTCTGGGAATCCGAATTCACAGGTGAGGCAGAAGGAGCCATCGTCATTGATCAACGCATAGTAAGAACTGGTTGTGGCTTCAACAGTACCATTCAGCACGAATTTGATCTCGCTCCCGACCAGTTCGCTCGGCGGGTTCACGGTCAGGTCCTCGAAACCGTTGGCATCGGCAGTCCCTTGGCCAACGACGACTGGTTCAGAAACCCAATCGCCGATCTTGGCAGTGAGTTCCATGCCCTCCACATCGAGTGGGGAGTTCTGTACCGTCACCCAGCCGTTAAAGATCACGGCTGCGAGGTTCGGTGGCAACTGTGTCTGAGCCTGGGCATCGTGACGGGTGTCCACGAATACCGTAGCCACGCCGATTAGCGCCGCGGTGACGATCGCAACCGATAACACCCATTTGTGCACGTTCATGGCACCATGACGTCTTTGAATGCCCATATTTTCAGGCGCGTTCGCTGCGTGTTCGGTACGGATCGCGTTACGCTCGGTGTCATCGTGCATCTGGGTTCACCTCATGATTCCCGATTCAGGACGTGGTCATCTTCTGTTTGTAGAAACTGGTCTTCGTCTTTGCGAGACACTGCGATGCGCCACGCGAAGATGCCCAATATTGCAACGATGCCCAATGGCATGGTCGCTTCCATCGATCCGTTTTGGTTAGGCGACGCGTTGCAGAAACCGGAACCATTCTCGCCATTGGTTTGTGGCGTTGCGTCACTACTAGCACCGGGAACAAACTGCGTTGGGCTCGCGATTATTGCTACCGTTCTCGTCGCTTCGCCAGCGGCATCTGTAGGTCGCGGCGTTCTGGTGGGCTCAGGTGTGTTCGTCGCGGTCGGAACGTCTGTTGGCGTGGGTGACGCGAATACCGTCGGCGTAGGAGGCGCCGGTGTGTTCGTAGGCGTTGGAATGGGAGTCTCGGTAGGAGTAGGCGTGGGCGTCACCGTTGGAGTATCGGTCGGCAACGGCGTGGCCGTATGGGTCGCGGTTGGCGTCACCGTCGGAGTGTGGGTCGCCGTTGGAGTAGGCGTTATCGTCGGCGTATGTGTAGGAGTAGAAGTCGGCGTGAGTGTCGGGAGCAGGTCTGGGAACACCAAGGACACGTTCTCAAAGTTGGCTCCGCTTACCATCGCGCCGGGAGGCGACAGAGCTTTCAAGAATCTCGGCGCACCTGATGGGTCATTTCGGTCGACCAGATAAAAGACGACGGGGGCATTGCGGTATTTCTTGTCAGTGACATTGACGGTGATGAAATATTCACCGCCGAATACATGGATGTTTTGAGACCGAAAATCTTCACCGACGGTTACATAGATTTCCGATCCGTCCGGCAGTGGGCCGCGGGGAGTGCGAGCCCTGCCCGAGAAGAACGCAGGATTGAGAACCTCCGGAGACGGCGTCCAGGTGGGCGTAACTGTAGGTGTCGGTTCCGGCAGGTTGGGGAAATCGAGATCTAGTTCTCTTCGAATCGGGAACGTCCAAGTGCAACCACCGCAGATCTCGCCGGAAAACTCGTTGATCACCGCGTACCAATCAGTCGAAGTGGACAATACGGTATCTTCCAACCAGAACTCAATTTGCGACCCGAAGAGGTCAAGTTCGGGATCTGGCGCAATTACGAGGTGTGCGTATCCATACGGTCTGTTTGGCAATGAGCCGACGACGACCGGCGGGGACTCGTACTTGTCCCCAATGCGAGCAGTGATTTTGAATCCGGAGTATTCCGGTTGTTCGCCGTTGATGGTCACGTAGCCGTTAAACACGATTGCTGGAAATGTCGGTGGGACACCGGGATTTTGCGCTGCGAGTTGCTGCCCATCCCGATTCGCCAACGCGACGAGAATGACAGCGACCATTGCCGCACCTGCCAACACCGCGCTCCAGCTCCGCAGAGACTTGATCGTGTTGCGTGCAGACACAGGCATGCATAGCTTCCCAATAAGAATTGTGCGATTTTCCATAGCGAAAATCCTAGGGATTCGATGCAACGTTGAGCGATTCCACCGCGTGATTAGCATCGGATAATCACGCAGCGCACAGATACGATTCGGCCTGTTGAATTAACGCTTGGTGTATTGCGGTGCTTTGCGAGCCCGCTTGAGGCCGTATTTTTTGGACTCTCGCATCCTCGGATCGCGCGTCAGAAGTTTGAAGCTTTTCAAAGCTGGTCGCAGCTGCGGATCGAATGAGATTAGCGCGCGTGAAAGACCGTGCGAAAACGCGACCGCTTGTCCGTGGACCCCGCCGCCGTGCGTCTTGGCGACTACGGTTACCTTGCCCGCAAGTTCGGTGACGTTGAGGGGCATCAGAGCGTCAGACAGCCACTCGTCGACGGAAATCACTTCGTTAAGTGGCTTACCGTTGAGGGTTACTCCCCCGGCGCGGTTGTAGACGCGGACGCGTGCGATGGAGGATTTGCGCCTTCCCGTGCCATAGTAGTAATGATTTTCGTTGTCGGTGGTCAAATTGCGCTCCTCACGCGGCCGTATCGCCGCTCAGAATCGATTGTGCTCGCGAGCGAAGATCGTCTAGACAATGTTCAATCGTCCGCTTTGCACTGCTGGGTGCATGTAAGCCCGTTTCGTCATACGGAAGTTATTGCGGGTTCGGATTGCGGTCATCAACCAAACGCTGCGCGGAAATCTCTCAGGCCTCGATTTCTGCGTCCTTGTCGCGTGCCTCGGCACGTTCGGAACCGATCACTTGAGCCGTGTGAGGGTGTTCTGGACCTTCGTACACCTTGAGACGTGTCAGCATCTTGCGCCCGAGCTTATTCTTCGGGAGCATCCCGCGAACCGCAAGCTCGATTACGCGTTCCGGAGTCCGTTCCATCATCCGTGTAAACGGAATCTGTTTCAGATTGCCCGGGTATTGGCTATGGCGCTTGTAGATCTTCTGCTCCGCCTTTTTACCTGTCAGTTCGACTTTCGACGCGTTCACGACGATTACGAAATCGCCAGACGCCAAATGTGGAACGAAGTCGGCTTTGTGCTTACCCATCAACACCATAGCGATCTCGCTGGCGAGTCTGCCAAGAACTCTTCCTTCGGCGTTGAATACTCGCCATCGATTCTTCAGATCCGATGCGCTCGGGTTGTAGTGCTTCAATTTCGTGGGCATAACAGATTGATTCTAATTTGCGCGGGCGCAAGTTTCATCCCTGTTGGCGCGCGACATGTCAACCGCCGGCCACACTCATTCGTCAAGCTGCGATCCATTATCGAGATTGGACTCGTAGACCACCCGCTGCAACGTTAACCCGTGCGGAGGTGCGTTCTGCGTTGCACCGTCGCGGCGCGGCGTTGCCAATAACGATGCGACACATTCCTTCGTTCGGGATCCGTGACCTACGGCGACAAGAGAGGCGACCATGCGTCTGATCTGTTGGCGAACGAATGCATTGGCTCGGATGTCAAATACGATCCGTCCGTCGTCCGACCGTTTGACCTTCGAGGTCACGACTTCACGGACGTTTGAACTACCCTCGATTGAAGCCGCGGCGAAAGACGTGAAATCGTGTACGCCGACGAATATCTGTGCACAGTCCGCCATCGCCACATCGTCGAGAGGCCGATGAACGTAGTACTCGTATCTTCGCCGAATCGGCGAACGTGCGTGACCATCGTTGATGACATAACGGTACTCTCGTGCGAATGCCGCGCGCCGCGGATCGAAATCTGCTGGCACGCTCTGGACCAGCTTGACACAAACGTCTTCGGGCAAATTGCCGTTCATGGCGTTACGGATTTCTCCATTAGACATCTCAGTAACGGTATCGACAGCCGCAACCTGTCCAGCCGCGTGCACACCAGCGTCAGTTCGACTCGCCATTCGGATGCGGCCGGTTTGGTCCCCGAAGATCGTCGTTGCCGCATCTTCCAATACGCCTTGAACCGTGCGGGCGTTGAGTTGGAATTGCGAGCCGCTAAAATCGGTGCCGTCGTACTCTACGATTAGCGCCAATCGCATGTCGGGTCCGCGCCGTCGAGTGTGACACGCGCAACGGAAGTTATTCGACGAGTTCGATAAGAGCCATTTCGGCCCCGTCGCCTGCGCGCTTACCGAGTTTGATGACCCGCGTATAACCACCGTCGCGTTCGCGATAGCGGTCTGCTAGGTCATCGAATGTCTTCGAGAGCACTACTTTGTCGGTGATGAACGCGGCAGCTTGTCGCCGGTTGTGGAGGTCACCGCGCTTGGCGTGTGTGACCATCTTTTCTGCAAGCGGAGCGACTTCTTTGGATTTGGCATGCGTCGTTCGAATCACTTCGTGCCGTAGCAGGTCGGTGACCATGATCCGATACATGGCCTTGCGCGGGGCTGACGCCCTTCCAAATTTTCGTCCTGAGCGGCGATGTCGCATGATGTCCAGATTCTCCCGGTTCGGTCGCCAGAGATTAGATTTGCTCTTCTACTTCTTCTTCATGTTCAGGCGGCCAAAGCTCTTTGGCAACCATGAAATCGCGTAGCTCTCGGAACGAAACTTCGCCGAAGTTTCGTACCTCTTGTTTCAGCGTGTCTGGCGTGAAACGCATCAATTCGCCCAAAGTTCGGATGGGGTAACGCGAAAGCGCGTTGATGATCCGGGAGCTTAACTGGTCTCCAAGATCCTTGATCTCGGTATCGAGTAACTCGGACATGGCGTCAGATGCCGGTTGGTCTTCAGATTCCGGTTGCTCCGTTACCATGTCGAGTTTGGACTTGAAGATGTCCGCTGCAGTTCGTAGAGCGTCGATTGGTTCGACCGTGCGGTCGGTCCAGATCTCGATCGTCAAAAGGTCTCGCCCGGACAAACGTCCTGACATTCCTTCGACTTCGTAGTTGGCTTTTAACACAGGCGTAAAAACGGCATCGACCGGAAGCACGCCGTGACCGGGGGTATCCTCGTGATCGAAGGCTAGGTAACCTTCGCCCTTTTCGACCCCGAACGTAACCACGAGTTCGCCTTCATCGCTGTCCAGCGTGGCCAAGTGGTGTTCAGGGTTCACGATCTCGAAGACGCTATGCGGCTTGATATCGCCAGCTACGACTTCACCTTCACCAGATGCGTAAAGCGTGAGGACCTTTTGGGTCGTCTCGGCACGCGCCCGGATTCGGATGCCTTTGGCGTTGATGAGGAATTCGCCGATTCCCTCGCGCATGTGCGGAACTGAGCCGTATTCATGCTGTTGTCCAACGATGCGAGCCGAAGTAATCGCGGTTCCTGGCATGGCGCCGAGTAGGACCCTTCGGAGACCGTTACCCAAAGTTGTGCCCCAACCGCGCTCGATTCCCGCGATTTGGAACTTGCCGTAAGTTTCAGTGGATTCGACAACCTCGAGTTGAGGGGTGAAATCCTCCGTCTCGTCCGCGAACTGGACGGTGGTTGAGATTGGCGAGCGAATGCCGCTTATCATATCTCTCGTCTATCTCCTTGAGTAGTATTCCGTGATCAATCGTGTATCGATCGTGGTGTCGACATCATCTTCATTTGGAGCGGAGTCGATCGCTGCCGTCAGATTCTCGGAGTCGACCGTTATCCAGTTCGTAGCTTGTCGACGTCGGCCAACGTTGTCGTTGGCGGCCTTGAATAGGCCCGAATTCTTCGACGTCTCGCGCCATGACACTACGTCGCCGGGTTTGACGATGAACGATGCGATGTCGACCTTTCGGCCGTTGACTTGAATGTGTCCGTGGTTGACGGTCTGACGCGCCTGCGGACGCGAAGTCGCAAAACCTGCGCGGTAGATGACATTGTCGAGGCGGCGTTCCAGCAGCTTAAGCAAGTTGACGCCAGTAACGCCTTCTTGTCGTGCAGCTTCGTCGAACATGCCGCGGAACTGCTTCTCGTAGATACCGTAGATATGCCGGGCTTTCTGTTTCGCCCGGAGTTGAATACCGTGGTCAGACAAACGGCGACGGCGACGTTGCCCACCTGGAGGTCCAGATGCGCCTCGGCGACCGGAGCTGTCCCTTGAACGATCAACTGCGCACTTCGGCGTGTAGCAGCGTTCGCCCTTAAGGAAAAGCTTTTCGCCTTGTGATTTGCAGATCTTGCAAACTGGATCTGTGTTTCTTGCCATTACCTTCTCTGTTTTCTCGTAGCGTTCCGACTTAATTGTTCCCAGAATCGGAAGCGGGGCCCGTCGAACACGGGCCGTCTGCTAACTTATCGATTCTAAATTGGGTAGTGTGTTCCAATCCTTCGAATTGGCGTGATTCGGTAGTTCGAATGACGATTACCGAATGACCCGCGCAAATGCGGCCGGACAGCAGTACAACGGGTCTGATCAGACTCGCCGTCTTTTGGGTGGTCGACATCCATTGTGAGGTATCGGCGTCTGGTCAGTAATCGAGCTGACACGAATACCAGCACCAGCAATAGCGCGAATGGCTGATTCGCGCCCGTTCCCGGGACCTTTGACTAACACGTCTACCGTCCGCATTCCGTGTGTTACCGCAGAACGGGCGGCGGTTTCGCCAGCGCGTTGCGCCGCAAATGCCGTCTTCTTACGTGAGCCTCGGAAACCCATGGCTCCCGAACTGCTCTGCGAAACGACATTGCCATTCGGATCTGTGAACGTGATCAAGGTGTTGTTGAACGTAGCAATGATGTACGCCCGACCTTGCGGAACAAACTTCCGCTCTCTGCTTCTTCGACGGGTTCTCGGCATAGCCTAGATTGTCGCTCCTACTCTTGAAACGGCCTCGACGAAGCCGCAGTTATTCTTACTATTTCTAGTGCGATGGCGCACGGCGCTTGCCAGCCACGGTTTGGCGACGGCCCCGCTTCGTACGTGCATTTGTCTTGGTTCGTTGACCCCGGACCGGCAATCCTCGCCGATGCCGCAGGCCGCGGTAACTCTGGATCTCGACCAGCCGCCGGACGTTCATCTGGTTCTCACGCCGAAGATCACCCTCGATCGCGATGCCAGCGCGTTCGACGCTGTTCCTGATCGCCGCCAAATCTTCATCGCTGAGATCGCGCATGCGCGTGCTTGAAGCGATGCCCAAGTTGGCCGCAATATTAGTCGCGCGCTTCGGGCCGATACCGTAGATTCCGGTGAGGCCGATAACGACGCGTAGATTGTCGGATATGTTTACACCGGCTATGATTGCCATTGCAAATCTCCTTAGATTCTTAGCCTTGCCGCTGCTTGAAGCGCGGATTCTGCTTGTTGATTACATAGACGCGACCCTTGCGCCGAACGACTCGGCTCCCGGGTTGCTTCGCTCTGACTGAAGCTCTGACTTTCATGTTGGAGTTACCTCGCTTGATATCTACCGGAAACGGTACGTGATCCTGCCGCGCGTAAGGTCATAGGGAGACAATTCCACCATGACGTTATCTCCGGGCAGGATGCGGATGTAGTTCTTCCGGATCCGCCCAGACGCGTGTGCCAGGACTTCGTGATCGTTGGGCAGCTTCACTCTGAAGTACGCGTTCGGGTGAGCTTGCGTCACCGTCCCTTGGACTTCTATTGCTTCTTTTTTGGCCATTGTTGCACCAGACGGTGAATTTAGATCAATCTTGTCGAGCCTGAGTTAATATTTCCGGCCCGTTGGCGGTTATCGCCACTGTATGTTCAAAGTGCGCTGATATCGAGCCATCTGAGGTCACAACGGTCCAACCGTCATCTAGGACTTCGGTTTCCCAAGACCCAGTCATTATCATCGGCTCGATCGCGATAGTCATACCTTCTATTAATAGCGGACCCGTCTTAGGGGTGCCCAAGTTCGGCACCGGCGGTGCTTCATGCAACGCGCGCCCTACACCGTGTCCTACGTACTCGCGTACCAGTTCGAAGCCCGCGTCACGAACATATTGCTCGATAGCATCCGAAATGTCACCGACCCGGTTGTGCGGCACGCACTGCGCGATGCCTCGCTTCAACGACTCGCGGCATACATCGATTAAGCGGGTACTTTCCTCGTCGGCGGATTCGCCGGCAACGGCAGTACGCGCACAATCGCTGTAAAAGCCGTCTACTATCGCGCCACAGTCCACGCTCACCAAGTCACCGTCGGAGACTACGCGAGGCCCAGGAATGCCATGGACAATCTCGGCGTTAAGCGAGATGCAGGCCACACCAGGGAAACCGTAGAGACCGAGAAACGCGGGTTTCGCTCCCTCAGCGCGAATCTTTCGCCGTGCGATATCGTCTAGCTCAGCGGTTGTTATACCGGGTTCCAAAGCATCGAAAACCGCATTCAATGCGACGGCCACGACGTGGCCTGCCGATCGCATAGCATCCAGTTCACGCGTACTTTTGAGCACGATACGGCGAGCCGTATCCGTATTGCTCGTGAGACTATCCTTCAAAACGCAACTTCATTCGCAATTGTAACCGAACCGTCAGTTTCCGTTCGATCCAGCCATAGCTCAATGCTCTGCTTCAACTAAGAGCACCCTTCAAACGTTCTTGAACATTGTCAATCGTGCCCAAGGCGTCTACCTCAATCACTCGGCCACCATCGCGATAGTAGTCGACCACCGGCGCGGTCTCGCGGTTGTAGACTCCCATGCGATTTCGAATTGCCTCCGGTTCGTCGTCGACGCGACCTTCGATTTCGCGGCGCTTTTCGAGCCGGTCAACCAGTTCGTCAACATCAACGTTGAAGAAGATGACCTTGTCGAGGGACACTCCAGCGGTCGCCAATTGGTCATCCAAAGACGCGGCTTGGACGACGGTGCGCGGGAATCCATCTAGGATCACGTTTTCGGTATCGGCCAATCGAGTTTTGATCATGTCGATCACCGTCTGGTCCGGAACCAAATCGCCCTTGTCGTAAAAGGTCTTGGCAAATTTGCCAAGTTTGGTGCCACGAGTCATCTCGTCGCGGATCATATCGCCGGTCGAAAGGTGGACGTACCCGAGTTTGTCTGTCAGGATCGCTGCCTGCGTCCCTTTGCCGGCGCCAGGGGGGCCCAGAAACACGATACGCATCTCAGTCCCTCCCAGTGAACGACGCGCTCAAATCTTCAACAATTCGGGAAGCGACGATCACGATCGTACGAATCCCTCGTAGTTGCGCATCATCAGTTGCGCTTCGAGCTGGCGCATCGTGTCCAAAGCAACACCGACCATGATGATCATGCTCGTGCTCTGGATCAGCGTCAAAGACGCTTCCAAGTTGGTGATCAGATTTGCTATCCAAGGTGTGATAGCGATAACGCCAAGGAAGATTGCGCCTGCCCACGTAATTCGCAGGACGATGCGCATCAGATACTCGCGCGTCGGTTGTCCAGGTCGAATACCGGGCACGAAACCGCCGTTTCGTTGAAGGTTTTCGGCGAGATTCTGTTGGTTGTGAACAACTAGTGCGTAGAAGAAGGTAAATCCAACTGTCAAGATAAATATCAACGCCCAATAGGGATCGCTCGTGAACGTCAGCGTTCGGGTGACCCAACTTGCGGCCTGGGCGGTGAAACTGCTGCTGCTTGGGTCGGCGAGGTAGGTCGCGATAGTCGCCGGTAGGGTGACGATGGAAAAGGCAAAGATCAACGGGATCATGCCGGCGGCGTTAACGCGGAGGGGTATAAAAGAAGCGCCCGTTTGACGATACATCTGGCCGCCGCGGAATACGCTCCGTCCGTACTGCACTGGGACACGCCGTTGGGCTTCGTTGAAGATTACAACCACAAAAATGATGATGAGCATCATGGCGACCAACATCGAAACTTGGAAGGCCTGATCTCGAAGCGCCCACATCTGACCAGCAGTCTGCGGCAAAGAAGCAACGATGCCGGCGAAGATTATCAACGAGATGCCATTGCCGATGCCCTTCTCGGTAACGATTTCGCCCATCCACACCAACAGCATCGTCGTCGCGGTCATACAGAGGATGATTGTTGTGGTGTTCATCCACTCGTCGCCACCAAGACCGATACCTGTAATGGCTCCTTGCAATTCGAGGGTGTTGAGCAAAGCCCATCCTTGGAGAATTGCCAAAGGAACCGTCAGGTAATGGGTGTATCGGTTGAGTGTGCGACGTCCGGCTTCACCACCTTCGCGAGAAAGCTCTCGGAGTTGCGGGATGACCGGAGTTAGGACTTGCAAGATGATTGATGCGGTGATGTAGGGATAGACACCCATCGCGGCGATGCTGAGTTGGCTCAACGCGCCTCCGCTGAAGAGATCCAGAACTCCGAAAACCGGATTCGCTTCGAATGCTCGTTCGAGCAGTGCGAGGTCTACGCCCGGGTTCGGGACATGCGCCAAGAACCGGAACGCGACGAGAATGCCGAGCGTGAAGAGAATTCTGAAGCGCAGATCCGGGACACGCCACGAATCGACGACAGCTCGGAAGAGTGCCGGTAGCGCGGATTCGCGTCCGGTTTGGGCTCCAGTGGACTGCATTGGGGTTATCCGATGCTGCTTCGCTTACTCGTCCGAGGTTGTGGCTTCGGATGCACCGTCGTCGCCAATGAGCGTAACGCTGCCGCCTGCGGCTTCGATTTTGGCGCGTGCGCTGGCGGAACAGGCATGCACCGTGACGTGGACGCTCCCACCGATTTCGCCATCACCAAGAAGTTTGATGTTCACTCCGCTGTTGCGGACGATGCGGTTCGCTACAAGCTCATCGGGGCCGACCTGCGAACCATCCTCGAACATGTTCAGATTGGCCACGTTGACGGGTGTATATTCGACGCGGAATTTATTGGTGAAACCGCGCATGAATGGTAGGCGCTTGACCAAACGCAGTTGACCGCCCTCGAAAAGGAACGGAACCTTGCCGGTCTGTAGCTGACCTTTGCTGCCACGCCCGGAGTACGAGCCGCTACCGCTGCCATCGCCGCGCCCGACACGCTTACGCTTCCGGCGCGAACCAACGGCTGGTTTCAATTGATGCAATCCTGGCATTTCGTTGACTCGTCTTTGCTTCAAGAAACGATTTCGACCAAGTGGGATACCCTCTTGACCATTCCACGTACTTGAACGGTGTCTTGCTTCGTGACGACGTGATTGATGCGTCGAAGACCGAGAGCTTTGAGTGTCGCACGCTGTTTGGGTATCGTCCCAATCCCGCTACGTACTTGTTTAATGACTATCTCGCTCATGACGATTGTTCATTCTCGCTGTCAGAGGTTGCGACATCAGCGACGGGTTCGGTCGTTGCAACGACCTCGCTTGAATCACTTTCGCTCGCCTGTTCGGCTACAGGTTCGCTAGACTCCGCGGTCGCTCCGTCTTCAGGAACCTCAGTCGATACCTCGGTAGCTTCGACAGATTCGGGTTCGGCAGTTTCCGTTTCGGCAGTTTCCGTTTCCGCGGTTGTTTCGGGTGTGTGGATCTTGTCGAGCCCCAGCCTTCGAGCACGTTCCCTCTGCGGATCCTTCAGCTGCGATAGAGCCTTCAAGGTGGCCCGAACGGTGTTAACCGGGTTGCTACCACCGTAGGTCTTCGAAAGCACGTCTTGGATGCCAGCAGCTTCGATCACGGCGCGCACGCCGCCTCCAGCGATGACCCCGGTTCCGGGTTTGGCTGGCAATAGCAACACCTTCGCGCTGCCGTACTTCGCAAAAACCTCATGCGGGATCGTGCCACCTGTGGTCGTGACCGGCGCCATTGCTCGTTCCGCGTTTTGCCGTCCCTTCCGGACTGCATCGGGAACCGAGGCTGCCTTACCTAAGGCTGCACCTACGCGACCGTTGTAATCGCCAACGACCATCATGGCGCTAAAAGAAAGGTTCCTACCGCCCTTGACGACCTTGGAGACACGGCGGATCTTGACCGCACGCTCAAAGAGTTCCGGTCCTTCCTGTGCCTCATCACGTCGCGGTCGCCGCCGTTGTCTGCCGCGACGGTCGCCGTCTGAACTTCTCTCGCGAGTGTTAGTTTGAGTAACCATCGTTAGAACTTTAGGCCCTCCGCACGGGCAGCTTCGGCCAATGCCTTAACGCGTCCGTGGTATTGATATCCGCCACGGTCGAAAACTACTTTTTTGACGCCCTGCTCGATCGCGCGTTTCGCGACCGTAGTCCCGACGCGAGTGGCCGTGTCGATCTTTCCATCAATGTCGTTATCTACCTCGATGGAAGAAGCCGCAACCAATGTGTGACCCGCTCCATCGTCGATGACTTGGGCGTAGATCTGTTTGTTGCTTCGGAAAACCGAGAGGCGCGGTCGATCGTTGAGACCAATGACTCGACGACGAACGCGGCGGTGGCGTATCCAACGAGGCCGATTGTCGAACTTCCTGTTAGCCATCTATCGATTAACCTCCGACACCCGCGACGGTCTTGCCGACACGTAGTCGCAGCTGTTCGCCTTGGTATGTGATCCCGAATAGCGGTACTCGCCCGGCCTTGCTTTGGAATCGGCTCGGCTTGCGGACCGCGCGAATCGTCGCGGCCTGCTGGCCAACTTCCTGTTTATCGGGTCCGGTGACGATGATCGTAGTGTTTCCATCAACGCTCAACGAGTTCTTGCCTATGGGTTCGATCTCAACCGGATGTGAATATCCGGCCAGCAACTCCAAACCATCGCCCTTCTGAGTGGCGCGGTATCCGGTGCCATACATGATCAGCCGTTTCGAGAAACCTTCGCTGACGCCGACCACCATATTGTTGATCAAGCTGCGTGTCAATCCATGCTGCGCACGTTGGTCGCGGGTTTCGTTGGATCGAGACACGAGGATCTTCGAGTCTTCGACCTCCACGTCGATGCCGTCATGGAGATTTCGGCTGAGTTCTCCCAATTGTCCCTTGACCGTGACCTCACGACCAGCGATATTTACTTCGACGCCGTTCGGCACCGTAATTGGGTTGTTTCCTACTCTAGACATCTCGATATATCCCGTACGATTTGATCAGGTCGCCCTAGATCACCAAACGTAAAAGAGCAACTCTCCACCAACGCCAGTTCGACGTGCCTGATCCGATGTCATCACGCCCTTGGAGGTCGATAGAAACGCCACACCCCGACCACCAAAATAGCGCGGTATCTCGTTTTTGCCGACGTAGACGCGACGGCCTGGTTTGCTGATCCGCTTTAGTCCCGTGATCACCGATTCGTCGTCTTCGTAGTAACGAAGCTTGACTTCAAAATCTGCCTTTGCGCCGTCTCGATGAGTTTCAACATTCTCGATGAAACCTTCGTCGCGCAATATGCGCAGAAGAGAACGCTTCATCCTCGAGTGCGGAATCGACACTGTTTCGTGGTGGGACATGACGGCATTTCGGATGCGCGTCAGCATGTCTGATATTGGGTCGGTAACTGGCATAACGTTGTCGGCTCGATGTACTCGCCTGACGGCGGTAGGTGGTCTAAAGGCTCGCCTTCCGGATCCCGGGCAGGTTGCCGAGATGGGCTTGTTCGCGGAAGACGATTCGGCACATTCCGAAGAAACGGATGTATCCATTCGGTCGACCGGTGGCAAAGCATCGGTTGCGTTGTCGGATGCGGCTCGAGTTTTTCGGTAGCAGGTGCAGCAAGCGCCTCGCTTCCATTTGTTCTTCGAATGAACGACTGGTATCGTTCGCCACCCGTTTCAGTTCCGCGCGCCGTTGCGCGTACTTCTCCACGAGAAGAGCACGCTTTTTTTCACGTTCGATGATTGCCTTACGAGCCATTGGTTTTTTCGTCTACTTTTCGTGCCGAATCTATCGGCGGTTTAGTTTTCAGTGGGCAGATTATCGTCCTGCCGCAAACGGCATGCCCAAAAGTTCGAGCAACCTGCGGCCTTCTTCATCAGTGCGGGCAGTGGTCACAATCGCAACCTGCAATCCGCGCAACCTGTCTATCTGATTGTAGTCAATCTCGGGGAAAACAACCTGCTCCGAGAGCCCCAAACTGTAGTTGCCATTGCCATCGAACGAATTGCGGCTGGTGCCACGGAAGTCGCGGACACGGGGGAGCGCTACGTTGACTAGGCGGTCGTAGAACTGCCACATCCGGTGCGAACGCAATGTGACCGACGCGCCGATCGGCATGCCTTCACGCAACTTGAAGTTCGCAATCGACTTCTTGGCGCGGTTAACGATGGGCTTTTGTCCGGTGATCGTCGCGATGTCTCCAGTGGCAGCATCGAGTGAGTTCGAATTATCGATCGCCTCGCCAAGCCCAATGTTGACGATGATCTTGTCGAGAATTGGCAACTGCATCGGATTGGTGTACCCGAACTCACGCGTGAGCACCGGTGTCACTTCCGATCGGTACCGCGACAATAGGCGCGGCATCATCATCGTTGCGCTACCGTTTGAATTAGCCATTGCGGGATCCCTTTACCGTTCGGACGCGGGTACCGTCTTCGAGTTCTCGCCATCGGACACGACCGATTTCGCCGGTATCCGAATCAACGAGCACGACGTTCGAGATATGTATCGAGGCTTCACCTTCGACGATGCCGGTCTGCATGACGCCGCGTCGGCGGCCCATGTGTCGCTTGACCATATTCACGCCTTCGACGAATACGCGTTGCTTCTTGAGGTCGACAGCGATAACGTTGCCGCGCTCCCCTCGGTCCTTGCCGGACACAACGAGGACGGTGTCCCCTCTTTTGATTTTGTTGGGCATTGGTTTGCTTCTACAGAACTTCTGGTGCTAACGACACGATGCGGTTGAATTCGCGCTCGCGTAATTCGCGAGCTACCGGACCAAATATTCGAGTCCCGCGCGGGTTGCCGTCGTCTGCAACGATCACGCAGGCGTTGTCATCAAACTTGATGTACGAACCGTCGACTCGCCGGTATTCCTTGGATGTCCGGACGACGACAGCCTTGACGACCTCGTGCATACCGACCGCTCCACCCGGCTGCGCGTCTTTAACCGCACAGGTAATAACGTCGCCTAAACCGGCGTAGCGACGGTTGCCGGACCCGGTCATGTTGATGCAAAGAACCTCTCGGGCGCCGGAATTATCGGCTACTCGAAGGCGTGATTCTCGTTGGATCATTGCCCTTCTCCAATGGCAACGTCGTGTTCGCCAACCTCAGACGGAGCGTCATCCGGCGCAACCACGTCCACGCGTTCAACGATTTGACGCAGACGCCAACGCTTAGTCTTCGACAATGGGCGATGCTCTTCGATGACGACGCGGTCGCCCACCGACGCATCATTGTTCTCATCGTGGGCAACGAATTTGGTAATGCGCCGCCGACTGCGCTTGTAAACTCGGTGCCGTTGCGACCACGAATAAGCGACAACAATCGTCTTGTCGTTCTTATCGCGGATCACCGTACCGACGCGCGTCTTGCGTATGCCTGCCATCTAATTGAATGTCCTCAACTCTTGAATGCTTGTTCTTGTCGCCAAACCTATGAAGAGACCTCGTCCAGACCCAGATCTTTCACGATCTGGCGCTCTTTGAGGACGGTGTGGATGCGGGCGATAGTTCGGCGAGTGTTTCGCAACGCATTGGTGTCCGTCAGCTGACGCGTGGTCTTTTGAAAACGCAGATTCATCAACGCCCGCTCCTGCTGGGACAACTCCCGATAGAGCTCGACGTTATTCAATTCCCTGACTTCTGAGATATGCATGTAATCAATACCTGTTGGACTTCGGATCGCGATGGCGCTTACAGTTCGTCCGCACGGGAGACGATCTTGACCGCCATCGGGAATTTGGCTCCAGCCCGGCGCAATGCTTCGCGAGCAGCCGCTTCCGAAACGTCGGCTATTTCGAAGATGATCTTCCCACGTCGCACCGGTGCAACCCAATGGTCGATGGCGCCTTTGCCACCGCCCATTCGAGTCTCAGCCGGTCGAGACGAAACGGGTTTATCGGGGAATATGCGGATCCACACTTGACCACCACGTTGGACGTAACCGGTAATGGCACGTCGGCCCGATTCGATCTGCCGGGACGTCACCCAACTCGCGTCTACGGCCTTTAGGCCAAAGTCACCAAACGCCAACGTACTGCCGCGATTCGCGACGCCTTTCATTTTTCCGCGGTGCTGTTTGCGGAATTTTGTTCTCCTTGGCTGTAGCATCTCTATTGGCCCTCAATCGTTTAATCGAAATGACGGGATGGTTATCGGCGGTGCCTCGGCGCGCGCCCCAGTCCGATAGGGGAAACACCCGAATTCCCTTCGCGTTGCAAACGGCCTTCTGCGGGCATATCACCAGTAAAAATCCAAACCTTGATGCCGATAACGCCAAAGGTCGTATACGCCTCCGAAACCGCGTAATCGATTTTGGCGCGCAACGTATGCAAGGGAACTCGCCCTTCCATCTGTTTGTCGACACGGGCAATCTCCGCCCCACCTAAACGACCAGAGACGACCACTTTGATGCCTTCGGCTCCCGAATCCATCGTCCTTTGCATGGACATCCGCACTGCGCGTCGGTAAGGTATGCGTCTCTCTAGCTGCTCCGCCAGACTCTGGCCGACCAGTTTCGCGTCAAGTTCCGGCACCTTAATCTCGTTGGCCGAAATTCGGACCCGTCGACCGGTGGAGCGTTCAATCACATGACGCAAACGATCTATGCGCTGACCATTGCGACCAATGATGATTCCAGGCCGGCTCGTGAAAACGTTGATGCTGATCTCACCGCCGCCGCGGTCGATGTCAACGCGTGATATCGCGCCTTCGCCTTGATATTCGCGGGCGACAATCTCACGGATCTGGTAGTCCTCTTGAACCAGCTCCCGGTAACCGTCGGGTTTCCCGGCAAACCAATTCGAACGCCAATCGGCCGAAATGCCGAGGCGAAATCCTATCGGATGTATCTTCTGTCCCATTAAATGTCCGATCGTTCGGAATTAGACGACGCTTGGCCGCCGTTGTCCTATGCCTCGTCTACCTCGATGGTGATAAGCGAGGTCGGGCGGTTGAATGCCCCAGCACGACCACGCGCCTTAGGTCGGAAACGCTTCATCGTGACCGTTTGATCGGCGACAATGCGTTTGATAACCAGCGCCTCGCGATCCTGCAAATCGTTGTTTTCAGCGTTCGCAGCCGCCGCGTGCAATACCTTAAAGACTTCCCCCGCGCTCGGCGACGTCATAAATCGCAGGTATGCCAGCGCGTCGTCAACCTTCATGCCGCGCACCTCGTCCATCACAAGGCGCAGCTTCTTCGCGGAGATTCCGATGTTCTTGGCTCGTGCGATTGCCATATCTAAGTTCCCTCAGCGGTTTCCTGAGTGCGAGCGGAATACTCGCGTCGCCGAGAATTCGCCCAAACGGTGGCCCACCATGTTCTCAGTTACCAGAACCGGCACGAACGTCCGCCCATTGTGTACCGCGAAGGTCAAGCCAACCATGTCCGGCATGATGGTCGACGCGCGCGCCCAAGTGCGAATAGCACCACGCGCCCTTTCGCGCCTGGCCTTGTCGACCTTTTTCATCAGCTTGGGATCCACGAATGGTCCCTTCTTTACTGATCTGCTCATATGCTTGTAACCCGTCTATCGATTCGAGACCGTGTTGAACGACTAAATCAGCGTTGATCGCGTCTTCGTCGGATGAATTTATCTGTGCGCTTGTTGCGGCGTGTCTTGTATCCAAGTGTAGGTTTGCCCCAAGGCGACTTCGGATTCGAGAACCCGATACCGGAACGACCTTCACCACCGCCGTGCGGGTGTGCGTCAGGTGCCATCGCCGTACCTCGGACACTCGGCCGCTTCCCGCGGTGCCGAGAACGCCCAGCCTTGCCGAGCTTGATGTTCTTGTGGTCTGGATTAGAAACAACCCCGATGGTTGCCTTGCACTCCTGACGGACCTGGCGCATTTCGCCGGAGGGTAACCGCAGCAATATGAACGAACCTTCATGGGCCATCACCTGTGCTCCGGTGCCAGCACCTTTCGCAAGTTGGCCGCCACTACCCGGCGTCATCTCGATATTGTGAACCATCGTGCCTTGAGGAATGTCCATCAACGCCTTCGTGTTGCCTGGCAAATCCGGAGCCCTTGACCCAGACTCGACCTTTCTACCGATCGTTAGTCCTTGCGGCGCAACGATATACGATTTTTGACCATCTTGGTATTGGATCAACGCGATGCGAGCACTGCGGTTGGGGTCGTACTCAATCGCAAGAACCTCGGCTACGCCACTGCGGTCGCGTTTGAAATCGACCAAACGGTATCGACGCTTGTGTCCACCGCCTCGACGGCGAACCGTGATTCGTCCTGAGTTGTTGCGCCCGCCCTTTTTGGTCAACGGGGCAAGCAACGACTTCTCGGGCTTCTTCTTGGTAATGTCCGCAAAATCGTCCACAACATTGTTGCGTCGACCCGGAGATGTTGGCTTGTGTTCTTTCAATGGCATATCGAGAAATCCGTTGACTATGCACCCTCAAACAAGACGATCGTGTCGCCTGCCGCCAGCGTCACAATGGCGCGCTTAACGTCGGGTCGCTTCTTCTCTCGGAAGCCGCGGCGCTTCATCTTTCCGCGGCGGCGGTAGGTATTCACTGAAACGACGTTCACATCGAACGCCCATTCGACAGCACGCGCAATATCGTATTTGTTGGCCTTCATGGCAACATCGAACACGTAGCGATTCTCTTCGTTGAGAAGCGTCGACTTTTCGGTGATGACCGGTCGGATTAGAGTCCGTGCGACGTTCACTCTGTCACCTCCACGGCATTTCCGGAGTTGTCAATAGCTTCGTCACCAGCGTCGCCCCAAAGCGAATCGATGCGCTCGACAGCGCCTCGAGTCGCAACGATGTGCGCCGCACCGACTGTGGTTGCCACATTCAAACAGTCAGCAAAGGTCACTTCAACGCGATCGGCACCACGGGCGGACAACACGACAACTGGTTCGTTCGCCTCGGTAACTAGCAACGTTCGGCCAGTGACACCAAGAGCTTGAACCAATTCAACTACTTGCTTGGTCTTGGGTGTATCTAGGTTGAAATCGTCGAGTATCGTCAAACGATCCTCACGCACCTTTTCGCTGAGCGCGACGCGGAGCGCGTTTTGGCGCATCTTCTTGGGCACTCGTTGACGATAGCTGCGTTTGTGCGGGCCAAATATGACTCCACCGCCGACCAATGTGGGCGATTTTCGGCTGCCAAGACGGGCCTGCCCGGTGTGTTTCTGAGCGCGTATTTTGCGAGTGGAGTAGTTGACTTGGCCGCGCGTCTTTGTCTCGTGCGTACCTTGGCGTCGGTTCGCCAATTGCGCTTGCACAACCTGGTGCAAGAGCGAGTCGTTAGACGGCGCGGACCATACTCGGTCGCTAAGATCGACGCTGTCTACAACGTCGCCGTTTCTGTTTTTTACTGATAACTCCATGGCGAGTCCTGATTCAGTCCTGCTTCTCAATGCGGACGAGGCTGTTGCGAGCCCCCGGCACTGAACCTTTGACCAAAATGTAGTTCTGGGCAGGATCGACCCCCGCAACTGACAACCCGCGAGTGGTTGCGCGGCGGTCTCCCATGTGCCCCGCCATCCGAGTGCCCGGCCATACGCGACCTGGGTACGTGCCGGCACCAACGGACCCCGGGGCTCGATGACGATCGGATTGGCCGTGGGTCTTAGGCCCGCCCGCGAAGCCGTGTCGTTTCACGCCGCCTTGGAAACCCTTACCCTTCGACACTCCCGTCACTTTGATCGCATCGCCCGTCGAAAAGACGTTGGCTCGTATCTCCTGTCCGACCTCATATTCGCCGAGATCTGACACTTTGAACTCTTGCAAATGCCTGAAGTTACCGTTTGAGCGCTCGAAGTGACCCCGCATCGGCATATTCACTTTGCTCGCCCGCATGAAACCGACCTGCACAGCTTGGTAGCCGTCGCGTTGCTCGGTCTTCACCTGAGTGACCACGCACGGACCGACCTCGACCATCGTGACTCCGTTGGCCCGGCCTTTATCGTCGTAAATCGTGGTCATGCCTATCTTGCGCCCCAGCAATCCGGTCATGGATTGCGGCGCTTCCGGAACGGCGATGTCATCCGCCACCGTCGATTCGTTGACCACTTGTTCTTGTTCTTGCGTCGTCATCTCTCGCCGTTCAAATCATCAAGCCGCGGGCCGCCTAGTGGCCGCCACGGCTTCACTGAATTACTTTTACGCTGACCTCCACGCCATTCGGGACGTTCAATCGTTGGAGGACGTCCATCGTTTTGGAACTAGGTTCCACAATGTCTACGAGCCGCTTGTGCAGCCAAAGCTCGAAATGTTCTTGCGAGTCCTTTGTAACGTGCGGGGATCGAATCACGGTGAATCTACGTCGCCGCGTTGGCATCGGAACCGGACCCGAGATCTGCGCGCCCGTTCGCGTCGCCGCGTCTAATATCTGCTCCGTCGCCTGCTCCAACAGGGGTGCATCGTAACCACGAAGCATTATGCGCATCTTGCCGGTAGCCATCATTTTTATTGCCTACCTATCCAATGTTTCCAAGACGTGCTGCGGCATCACGTCGTAGTGATCGAGTTCCATGTTGAAATCTCCGAACCCAGAGGTCAATGACCGCAGGTCCGTCGAATAGTTAAACGTCTCGGAAAGCGGAACGTACGCCGTCACAATACCAATGCCCGCCTGCCCTGGCTTTGGTTCCGAGGTCTCCATTGACTGGATCTTCGCCCGTCGAGAGTTGAGGTCGCCGATAACCGAGCCGAGCATGTCGGCCGGCATCGCAACTTCTTGTCTCATAATGGGTTCGAGCAGCCTCGGCGCAGCTTTGCGCATCGCGGCCTTGAACGCCAACGAACCGGCAATCTGGAACGCCATCTCCGAAGAGTCGGTGTCGTGTTGCGCACCGTCGGTGAGCACCGCTTTGACATCAACGACCGGGTAACCAGCAACAATCCCAGATCGTGCAGCCTCCCGGAAGCCCTTCTCAATCGACCCGTACCACTCGGTGCTGAGCGTCGCGCCGGTGATCTCGCTCTCGAATTCGAGCCCTGAGCCTCGCGGCAATGGTTCCACTCGCATCTCGCAGACACCGTATTGGCCTCGCCCGCCAGTCTGGCGCACGAAACGACCTTCGGCTTCCGCAATCTTGCCAATCGTCTCACGGTACGCGACTCTCGGTCGACCCCGGGTGCAATTGACGCCGTACTCGATCCTCATGCGATCCAGAATGATCTCCAGATGCAACTCTCCCATACCGGCAAGTAAGAGCTGTCCGCTCTCATCGTCGGTCGAAAGTATCAGAGTCGGATCCTCATCTACTAACTTCATCAACGTGGCGGTCAGCTTGTCTTTGTCGTGACGGCTTGCGGCTTCGACGGAGATCGACAACACCGGTTCCGGGAATTGGATCTGCGCCATCGCTACCGGCGCATTTACCGCACAAAGCGTGTGCCCAGTCTTCGTCGATTTCAGTCCGATCGCCGCTACGATCTCGCCGGCTCCCGCTTCGTCAACGGGTTCTCGGACATCAGCTCGCATCCGCAACAGTCGTCCGATGCGTTCTCGACCTCGGACTGACGGGTTGTAGACGGTCATTCCCCGTTTCAACACACCTGAATAAACGCGGACGAATATCAAACGACCGGCGTGTTCGTCGGAAATGACTTTGAAAGCAAGCGCGCTCAGTGGTTCGTCGTCGTTCGGGTATCGCTCCAGCTTGTTATCTGGTTGCAATGGCTCGAAACCTTCCGCAGGCGGCAAGTCCATCGGCGAGGGCAGATAGTCCAAGACCGCGTCCAGCAGTTGGTGAGTACCGCGGTGACGCAACGCAGCGCCAGCCAAGACCGGAAAGATGTTGATGTCGATCGTCGCCTGACGGATCGACGATTTCAGTTGGTCTGCCGGCACATCCTCGCCCATCAAGTAAAGTTCTGCCAAGTCGTCGTCGAATTCCGCAACCTTGGCAACCAACTCTTCCCGCGCGGCGTTAGCGAAATCTAAGTGATCCGCAGGGATTTCGGCTTCACGTGGCTCGAGACGACCATTTCGGTCCACCTCGGCAGAGGGGTCTCCCCACTCGTAGTAGAAAGCCTTCATGTCTACCAGATCGATAACGCCCTGGAAATCTGCTTCCTGCCCGATCGGAATCTGGACCGGGACAGCATTCGCATACAAGCGGTTTCTCAGCGTCGAAACTGCGTATTGGAAGTCGGCGCCGATCCGATCCATCTTGTTGACGAATACGATGCGCGGAACTCGATGCTTGTCGGCCTGTCGCCAAACCGTCAACGATTGCGCTTGCACACCGGCTACCGAATCGAGTACGACGGTCACACCGTCGAGCACGCGCAGGCTTCGTTCCACCTCAGCGGTGAAATCGACGTGACCTGGAGTGTCGATGATGTTGATCTGGTGGTCGCGCCACGAGACGTTTTGCGCCGCCGCCGTGATCGTGATTCCGCGCTCACGCTCTTGCGGCATATAGTCCAAAAGCGCGGTGCCGTCGTCCACACGTCCGATCTTGTAAGTCTCGCCGGTGAAGTACAACACGCTTTCGCTGACCGTGGTCTTGCCGGCGTCTACGTGCGCGATAAAACCGGTATTTCGGAGATTCCGAAGGTCTCGGCCGTTCGAGTCCGAAGCCGGTTCAGTTGCGGTTCTTTTTTTAGATGTCGTTGTCATTGCCCTTTGGGTCTTAGGTTCGGGATAGGCCTGCAATCACCGTTCGAATTTCGGCGTTCGTGCTGGATATCAATCCTTCTGTGACGTGTTAGCTTTCCTGTCCTATTCAAAACGCGCCGAATTTGCTTGTCGGCGACATTCGTCTCGGTCTACCACCTGAAGTGGGCGTATGCCCGGTTAGCTTCAGCCATTCGCTGCAATTCGTCCTTCCGCCGCACCGCCGCACCAGTGTTGTTTGCAGCGTCCAACAATTCCGTGAAAAGTTTTCGGGCAATCGGCTGCCCTCTACGAGCCCGTGCCGCACTGACTAGCCAGCGTTGCGCAAGCGCCTCTCGACGTTCAGGTCGAACTTCGTTCGGCACCTGGTACGTGGCGCCACCGACGCGGCGAGGTCGAACCTCCAACAGCGGCGTTGCGTTCGACATCGCTTGATGGAACGCATCCAATGGGTTCATATTCAGACGCTGACCTAGGAGACCCAGAGCGTCGTAAACCGCGCGGCGAGCAATGCTCTTTTTGCCGCCGAGCATCACACGATTAATGAATCGCGCAAGCTCCTCGTCGCCATAGCGAGGATCTGGTTGGGTTGTTCGCCTTTCGGCTCTTCGTCTTCGTGCCATCTTATGGTTCGCTTCGTGATGCCGCGATACGTGCTTGTTGATCGATGTTTCTTAACCGGGGTTAGATGCCATCTCGGCTACGTCCCGAAGGTGTCGCGTCTGCCGACACCGCGAGACTAAGGTGTTGATTTTCCGCTCGGCGCTACGGATTTCGACGACAATAGAGCGCCGATCAGCTTTGCCTATGCGATTCTCTACGAATTCAGCAACAAATTATATACCTACCACCCCGTTCAAACTCCGCGAGGAGTCCCATATTTGCTGCGGCCTCGTCTTCGGCCTTCGACACCTTCGGTATCCTTCGTTCCACGGATTACGTGGTACCGGACACCCGGCAAGTCACGGACCCTACCGCCCCTGATCAGGACCACTGAGTGCTCTTGCAAGTTGTGGCCTTCGCCTGGGATGTAAGCCGTAACTTCGACGTTGTTGGAAAGGCGCACACGTGCCACTTTGCGAAGCGCCGAGTTCGGCTTCTTCGGTGTGACGGTGCGAACTTGCAAGCAGACACCAGCCTTTTGAGGCGAGCCTTTTTGAAGCTCACGAGTTCGACCAGTGAACGAGTTACGAATCGCGCGCAACGCCGGTGTCTTCGGCTTCTTGCGCGTCCGCTTGCGCGGCTTTCTTACGAGTTGGCTGAGCGTCGGCAACGCATTCTCCATGACTGCTTGGCGCGTAACGCAAACCTTCTCACCGAACTCACCCATGCATGCGCCAACTAATGAAAGGCGCGCCAAAGCAGGACCGGCAGATGCGTTACAACCGCTAAACGTTAAATCATACAAATCGCGGTGTGCATCGTCAACAAACTCCCAAGCATCAATCCAACATCAAACCGCCACTGCCGCTGAAGGTTCAGGTGCTGAGTCGCGACTGTAATATCCTAGTTCCATCGCGCTCGCGCACAACGCGCCCGCCAAACCGGCGACCAACGCCTCCCAAACCTGCTGAAACCTATCTGCCGACCGTTACGCAACATTGACTCATCCAGCATGACGACGCTGATCCTCTACGGGTTCAACGACCCACACTCGAACGCCCTGATCGACGAGTTGCGATTCCAAGACGAGTCTCTGGTTTTTGTCAATGTTGCATGGGGACAAGACCGGGAGCATGACCCCGCGGTGCGCGATGAAGTAGCGATGATCTGGTGCATCGGTTCGTCAATTCCGCTACCAATAGCAGTCACAAATGAGATCGCAGGGCAAGGTACACCAGTGGTCGCGATTACCGAAGAATCTTGTGCCGATCTTTTCGATTTCAATTCCGGTTACATCGAATTGTGCTTCAACTACCCGTCAGCGAAAGAGGTCCGGGCGCGCATCAAGGCCGTCAGGGCACGGGCAACTATTGTGTCGGAGCCGATGATCGTTCACGGTGACCTGACGATTGATGTGAATAGCTTTGCCGTCTCGCTAAATGGACGCAACATCGAGCTCACGTACAAGGAATACGAATTACTGAAACTCTTCGCGTCCAATCCAGGTCGCGTTTTTCGTCGCGAAGACATCCTGAATCGGATATGGGGCGATGACTACTTCGGAGGCACCCGAACCGTTGACGTTCACGTACGAAGACTGCGCAGCAAACTCGACGACGTTAGTCACAACGTGATTGAGACGATGTGGCGAGTCGGATATCGCTTCAGCGTACCCGAAGTTCGTGCGAATTCCAGCAATAGCGGCGGTCGAGCGATGGCAGGAGCAGCGTAACTCTGAGGCTGCAGATTTGATAAAATTCATGCTTTCTTGATCGGCGATTGAGGCGTAACCGCGCGAACCGCTCGGTGACGCACAAAATTCGGTCCTTCCGCGCCGCAATCGAGTTAAAGCTCGCTTCACCTAACAACAAACAGATTTACCGCCAAGGCGAAACCGTGCAGACTGCGTCAAATACTCAGAGTCACTCTTCAACGACTTTCGACGACGAAGCGAAAGAGTTCGTCCTACGTTCCGCGAACCAACAAGACGTTCGCTTCATCCGATTGTGGTTCACAGACATCCTCGGATCAGTCAAGGGCTTCGCAATAACAATCGACGAGTTGGAGCATGTGCTCAACTCAGGTGCCAGTTTTGACGGTGCGGTTATCGACAGTCTTGCGCGCAGCGACGAAGTAGACACTGTCGCGTTGCCGGACCCAACTACTTGGCAGATACTCCCTTGGCGGCCCAGCCAAGACGCCGTCGCCAGCATGTTCTGCGACCTCAGCACACCCGATCGCCAACCATTGCCTACTGACGGCCGGAATATTCTCAGATCTGTGATGCGCCGAGCCCGAAAACTTGGTTACAACTTTTACGTCGCTCCGGAACTTGAGTTCTACTACGCTGACGACGGCGACGAGTACTACAAAACCGTGGGCAGGCGATCAACCTTGAACAACGGTGAGGACCACGAGAACTCAACCGCGTCGGCGAGATTCAATCCCGCTAGCCGCTATTTCGATCAAACTTCACCTGACCTCGGCGGAGCGGAACTTCGCCGGGAAGTCGTGTTGGCACTCGAAAAGATGGGAATTCCTGTTAAACACAGCCATCACGAAGTTGGGCAGGGTCAACACGAGATCGACCTCCGACATACCAACGCACTTACGATGGCAGATTCGGTCGTCACTTACCGAGTAGTAGTAAAAGAGATCGCGGCGCGAATGGGCGGCCATGCGACCTTCATGCCGCAACCTTTCTCCGAACGTCCCGGCTCAGGCATGCACACGAACATGTCATTGTTCAGCGGTGATGACAACGCTTTTTATTCCGCCGACGAAGACGAATTTCACCTTTCGGAAATCGGCAAGAAATTTATCGCCGGGTTAGTTACGCACGCGCCCGAAATCACCGCGATCACGAACCAATGGGTCAACAGTTACAAACGCTTGGTCCAAGGCTCGGAAGCTCCGATCTTTGCTTCGTGGACCGCCGGCAACATGAACGACTTGATTCGAGTACCCGCGTTTCGGCCTGGCCAAGAAGCCAGCATGCGAGTGGAATACCGAGCGCCGGATGCCGCGTGCAATCCTTACCTCGCATTTACCGCATTGCTCGCCGCCGGTCTAGAAGGCGTCGAGAACGACTACCCCCTCTCAACGCCAATCACCGACACTCACTTCGCCGGGTCGCATGCCTTACCAAGATTACCCAGCTCGCTCCAAGAAGCAGTCACCATCGCGGAGAAAAGCGAGTTGTTGAGAAAGAGCCTCGGTGACCGGGCCGTAGACAGTTTCTGCCGCAACAAATACCTGGAGTGGGACGAATTTAACCGTACCGTGACCGATTTCGAGACCAATCGGTATCTCGACGTTCTTTAACAGTTGCGGCGGCCGGCGAACGATTTCGCGGGCACGATATTAAGATTCAAGTTTGACCTTCCTGAGATACACGGTCGATGACGTTGGAAAACACAACTGATGAAATGCGGCGACGCGTTGCTGAACGCGACGCCGAGTTTCGTCGCTTGGAACAAAAAGGGCTGTATCTCAAAAGCCACGAACACGATGCTTGTGGCGTTGGTGTCGTCGCAAATATCGACGGTCACGGATCACACGACATCATCCAACAAGGTCTGGAAGTTCTCCGCAACCTCGGGCATCGCGGCGCATGCGGTTGCGACCCGGAAACCGGCGACGGTGCGGGAATCCTCGTGCAGATGCCACACAAATTCATGGTCAAGGTCGCCAACGAGGTCGGTATTCAACTGCCCGGATCGCCCAACTACGCGGTCGCGATGTGCTTCCTGCCCCAAGATAAAGAGCTCCGAGAATTTTGTCAGACAGCGCTTGAAACCAGCGCCCGCGAACACGGTATTGAGCCCTTGGGTTGGCGCGGCGTGCCAGTCGACCCCGACGCCGTCGGCGTGTGGGCCCGCGCACGAATGCCCTATATCTCGCAACTTTTCCTCGAAGCGCCTGAGAGTATCGGCGAGTCTTTGCTCGAACGCAGGCTCTATGTAATCCGAAAATCTACCGAAAAGGTCATTCGATCACGCATCGACGAAATTGAAAGTCAATCCGGCGCAATTCTCAGTGACGAAGACGCTGAGGTCGTTAACGCCCTCCTCAATGAGTGGTACATACCGTCCCTCTCCGCCCGAACCATCGTCTACAAGGGCATGTTGATGTCGGAACAGACCGACAAGTTTTACAAAGATTTATCGGATCCCGATTTCCAGTCGCACTTCGCGATGGTCCACTCCCGATTCAGCACCAACACGCTCGGATCTTGGAAACTCGCTCACCCCTATCGCATGTTGGCGCACAACGGCGAGATCAACACCGTCCGCGGCAACCGCAACTGGATGTCCGCTCGGGAACTCACCCTAGAATCCGAGCTCTTCGGTGACTACATCTCCGACATCCTGCCGATCTGCGAAACGGACGAACCTTCTGACACCGCATCACTCGACAACGCGTTCGAAGCCGTATACATGGGTGGTCGATCCGTAGACCACACCGCAGCGATGATGATGCCCGCCGCTTGGTACGACCATGAATCTATGCCGCAAAACGTCAAGGACTTCTACGAGTATCACGGCGGCGTCATGGAGCCTTGGGACGGTCCGGCGATGATCGTATTTACCGATGGGCATATGCTCGGCGCAGTCCTCGACCGAAACGGACTTCGACCATTCAGATACTCCGTGACCACCGACAACGTCCTCGTGATGGCCTCCGAGACCGGCGTTCTCGATATTCCAGCAGACCAGATCCGTTACCGCTCTCGACTCCGTCCGGGCAGAATGTTCCTAGTCGATTTCGAAGAGAAGCGCATCATCGAACCCGAGGAAGTCGCCGAAAAGCTGGCTTCCAACCAACCATACGGCGAATGGCTCTCCAATCAGCGCCTGACGCTCGAAGATCTTGACCCTCCACAAAACGTGCCGCAAGTCGATCTTGAGACAATATCCATGCGCCAGATGGTGTTCGGATACACCCAAGAGGACATGCGCATGCTCATCGGTCCGATGGGTGTGACGGCGCACCAACCGCAAGGCTCGATGGGCAACGACGCGCCTCTCGCCGTTCTTTCCGACAAACCCCAGAACCTCTTCGCCTACTTCAAGCAAGACTTCGCACAAGTCTCCAATCCACCGCTCGACGCTATCCGCGAGCAACTCGTCACCCAGATGGCGGTGCCGGTCGGTCGACGTCCCAACCTCTTCGACGAAACCGAGCAACACGCGCGCCTATTGCGTATTGATCATCCGATCCTGCGCAACGCCGAGTTGGCGCAGATCAAGCAGTCGACCAAAACGGGCGTGCGAACCATCACTATATCGACACTTTTCCCGGTCGCCGATGGGGTTGCAGGTCTCAAATCCGCGCTTGAACGAATTCGCCGAGAAGCGTCCGAGGCCATCGGAAACGGTTACACCGTCCTCGTTCTCTCCGACCGTGGGATCGACGCCGAAAACACCTTCATACCGTCATTGCTCGCTACCGCAGCTGTTCACCACCACCTCATCCGGGAAAAGACTTGCACGCAAGCCGACATCCTCGTCGAATCTGGCGAACCCAGAGAAGTGCACCACTTCGCGCTCCTCTTCGGATACGGCGCAAGCGGCATCAACCCATATCTCGCACTCGAATCTCTAGCCGACATACGTGAATCCGTCGCCAGCGATGGCACCATGCCGTTGCAAGACTTCGCCGAGGAAAACTACCGCCGGGCGTCCGAAGAAGGCGTCTTGAAGACGATGTCCAAAATGGGCATATCTACGCTGCAAGGCTACCTCGGCGCTCAAATCTTCGAAGCGCTCGGACTTTCACAAGATCTAATCGACGAATACTTCACGTGGACCAACTCCCGCATCGGCGGAATCGGCCTTGAAGAGATCGCCGCTGACGCCATAGCCAACCACGCACGCGCCTATCCCCAATACGAAATTCCATCCAACCTCCGCCTAGACCTCGGAGGCTTCTACATGTGGCGAGCCACCGGCGAAAGACACATGTGGAACCCACGGACGATTTCGCTTATCCAGACGGCGTCCACCCTCAATAGCAAGACAATTTACAAGCAGTTCGAAGACGCCGCGGACGAAGAACCTGAAGGATTCATCGCCCTGCGGCAGATGCTCGATTTCGACGAAAGCAGCTTCCAGCCGATACCACTCGATGAAGTCGAACCGATCGACAAAATCCTGCCTCGGTTCGCCACCGGAGCAATATCGCTCGGATCGATCTCACGCGAAGCTCACGAAACCCTCGCCATTGCTATGAACCGCATCGGCGCGCGAAGCAACACCGGCGAAGGCGGCGAAGACGACGAGCGATACGTACCTTTCGACGAAATAGATTCTCGTAACTCGGCGGTCAAACAGGTCGCATCCGGAAGATTCGGTGTCACCGCCGAATACATGGTCAACGCCAAAGACCTCCAGATCAAGATGGCGCAAGGTGCGAAACCCGGCGAAGGCGGCGAGATACCCGGACACAAGATCAGCGAATATATCGCATCGATCCGACGTACCACCCCCGGCGTCGAACTAATCTCTCCACCACCTCACCACGACATCTACTCCATCGAAGACATCGCCCAACTTATTCACGACCTCAAGAACGTCAATCCCGATGCCCGCGTCCACGTCAAACTCGTGGCCCGTTCCGGTGTCGGCATCATCGCCGCCGGCATCTCAAAAGGCAAGGGCGATGTCGTTCTCATCTCCGGCGACTCCGGCGGCACCGGCGCGTCTCCGCTATCCTCCATCAAACACGCCGGGATACCTTGGGAACTCGGCGTCAGCGAAACCCAGCAAGTCCTCGTAGCCAACGGCCTGCGCGATCGAATCGTTGTCCAGACCGATGGTCAAATCAAGACCAGCCGAGACGTGGCAATGGCCGCGCTTCTTGGCGCCGACGAATGGGGCGTCGCGACCGCCGCATTGATAACCATGGGCTGCATCATGCTCCGCAAGTGCCACATGAACACCTGCTCGGTCGGCGTCGCAACCCAAGACCCAGAACTGCGCGCCAAGTTCGCCGGTACGCCAGAAGCCGTCGTCAACTATTTCACGATGCTCGCCGAAGAACTCCGAAATCGCATGGCTCAGATGGGTTTCCGAACCGTCAACGAGATGATCGGGCGCGCCGATATGCTCAAGCAGCGCGACGATATCGACCACTTCAAAGCCAAGACCCTAGACCTTTCCAGAATCCTCGTCGACTCGCAACCGTTAGAAGGCGACCACTCCTACCAGTGCACCGGACAGGACCACGCCCTCGAATTCGCTCTCGACCACAAACTCATCGAGTTGACCGAGCAGACCATCGCAGACGGCGGCGAAACAACCGTCACAGAGACCATCGACATCCGCAACCGCAACCGCACCGTCGGAGGCATGATGAGCGGACGCATCGCTTCGAAACTCGGGCGTAAAGGCCTTCCCGACGGCTCGATCAACATTAACTTCAAAGGCTCAACCGGACAAAGTTTCGGCGCATGGGTAGTCAAAGGCGTCACCTTCAAGGTATTCGGCGACGCCAACGATTACTTCGGCAAAGGGCTCTCCGGTGGCCGACTCGTAATCGTCCCGCCCAAAGACGCGAAATTCGTCGCCGAAGAGAACATCATCATCGGCAACGTCGCCCTCTACGGATCAACAGGCGGCGAGGCCTACATCCGAGGGATCGCAGGCGAACGATTCTGCGTCCGTAACTCCGCCGCTAACGCCGTCGTCGAAGGCATCGGCGATCACGGCTGCGAATACATGACCGGCGGACGCGTCGTCGTTCTAGGCCCCACCGGCAGAAACTTCGGCGCCGGAATGAGTGGCGGCATCGCTTACGTCTGGGATCCCGACGACTCCTTGCACGAACGCTTCAACGACGGAATGGCAGACCTGCAGCAACTCGTACCCGGCTCCGACGACGAATCCGAGGCCAAGGCGCTCATCGAGAAGCACCTCCATTGGACTGACAGCGACGTCGCACGACGATTACTCGACGACTGGACAAACACCGTCCAGCAGTTCAAAAAGATAATGCCTCGTGACTACGCCCGGATCTTACTTGAGCAACAAAAAGCTAGGCAGCGACTAGTCGACGACGCGACCAACTTTTCACTCAACGGTGGAACTGTGGCCACTCCAGAACTCGCCGGGAGAGCGGTCTAACTCATCATGGGAAGCACCGACGGTTTCAAAGAGTTCGAACGCGCACCCATGCCGCGCCGCGATCACCGCGAGCGTCTAAACGACTGGCGAGAAATCTACCTCAAGTGGGACGAAAGAGACGCCCGCCAACAAGCCGCACGCTGCATGGATTGTGGTGTCCCTTTTTGCAACGACGGCTGCCCGCTCGGCAACCTCATCCCCGAATGGAACGACCTCGCATACCTCGGCGATTGGCAAGAAGCCATCGCCAGACTCCACGCCACCAACAATTTCCCCGAATTTACCGGACGAATCTGCCCCGCACCTTGCGAAGCTGCCTGTACTCTCTCGATCAACATGGAACCTGTGACGATCGAGATGATCGAGAAACAGATCTCCGAACGGGCCTGGCAAGAGGGATGGATAACCCCCGAACTACCTGACTACCGCACCGGCAAAAAGATTGCCGTCGTTGGCTCCGGACCGGCCGGGCTCGCGGCCGCCCAACAGCTGAACCGCGCCGGCCACACCGTGACCGTCTACGAACGCGCGGAATACCTCGGCGGACTCCTCGCCCTCGGCATTCCCGAATTCAAACTCGAGAAATCAGTCGTCGAACGCCGACTTCAGCAGATGCGCGACGAAGGCGTGGTCTTCAAAACCAGCACCGACGTCGGCGTCGACATCCCAGCCGAAGAGCTAGTCGAACAAAACGACGCCATAGTCCTAGCCGGCGGGTCAACCGTCCCACGAGACTTCCCGATCCCAGGCCGCGATCTCGACGGCATCCATTTCGCAATGGACTACCTCACCCAGCAGAACCGCCGTCTCCGAGGCCAAGAATTCTCCCCCGAGGAAACCCTCACCGCCGAAGACAAACACGTCGTCATCATTGGCGGCGGAGACACCGGCGCCGACTGCCTAGGCACCGCGCACCGCCAATTCGCCAAAAACATCATCCAACTCGAACTCCTCCCTCGCCCACCTGAACGCCGATCGCGCACCAACCCCTGGCCCGACTGGTCCCACGTCTTCCGCACCTCTTCCGCGCACGAAGAAGGCGGAAAACGCGACTACAACATTATGACCAAGCGCTTCGTCGGATCCGAAGGCAACGTCACTCACCTCGAATGTGTCCGCGTCGACTGGGTCTTCGAAGATGGCCAACGCCCCAATATGGTCGAGATACCTGGATCCGAATTCACAATGCCCGCCGACATCGTACTCCTCGCCATGGGCTTCATTCATCCTCAACACGACGGTCTACTCAACGATCTTGAAGTTCAATACGACCCATTCGGAAACGTTAAGACCGACCCAACTTTGAAGAGCAGCACCGAGAAAGTCTTTGCGTGTGGCGACATGCAACGCGGGCAGTCGCTCGTCGTCCACGCCATCGCCAACGGACGCCAATGCGCGCGCGAGGTCGATCTTTATCTTTCCGGTCGATCCTCCTTGCCCACCGTACGAGGATACGCACGCCCTGCAATCCCGGTATACGCCTGAGCCTTTTCCAACAAGCCAAATCGCGGACCCGCAAACGGTTCCGCGCGCAGAATAGGTGACCCGCGGATATGACCACCATCAGAGTCGCCTCCGCACAGATAAACACCACCGTCGGCGATATCGCAGGCAACTGCAAGCTGATCGCAGCCGCGATCGACGAAGCGCGCAGCATCGGTGCCGATATCGTCGCATTTCCGGAACTCGCCATCACCGGTTACCCGCCCGAAGACCTACTACTATCCCAACAATTCGTTCGCACCAACCGCCAAGCCCTAGACGAACTGGCCCAACACTGCACAAACATTGCCGCAATGATCGGTATCGTTGACTACGACGAAGACGAAAACGGCAACATCAAAAACATCTTCAACGCCGCCGCCATCATCGTCAACCGTCAGATCGTCGCCATCTACCACAAGAACGAACTACCAAACTACGGCGTCTTTGACGAACTCCGTTACTTCACCCCCGGAACAACCTGCCAGATCGTCGACATCAACGGCATCGCCGTCGGCGTCAACATCTGCGAAGACATCTGGGTGAACCCCGGCGTTGGTGATGCCCAGTGCGTCGCCGGTGCTCAACTCATCCTCACCCTCAACTCCTCACCGTACGAGATCGGAAAACTCCACACCCGCATCAACTTGGTCACGGATCTCGCCAAACGACACCAAGCCTACGCAGTCTACACCAACCAAGTCGGCGGGCAAGACGAATTAGTCTTCGACGGCTCCAGCATTTTCGCCGGACCTCAAGGAGAAACGCTCGCCGTCGCGCCCCGATTCGAATCGGCAGTCACGGCCATCGACATCGAGTTGCAAGACAACGCATCGGCAGTCGATCATCACGAAGAGTGCGATGAAAAATCGTTCCAACCGACCAAACTCGTCGCGCCGCGTTTCAACATCGCCGCCAAAACCGAAATCCCCTCGCCCGAGGCCAAATTCCAAGACGACGTCTCACAGGTCTACGCCGCATTAACGCTCGGCACTCGCGACTACATCCACAAAACCGGCTTCCAGAAAGTCGCTATCGCCTTATCCGGCGGCATCGACTCCTCGATCGTTGCCTGCATCGCCGCCGACGCCATCGGATCCGAAAACATCGTCGGCGTCGGTATGCCGTCCCGCTACTCCTCCGAAGGCAGTCTCATCGACGCCCAAGACCTCGCCGACCGCCTAAGCATCCCACTCTGGCGAATACCCATTGAACCCGCCCACGCTGCCTTCGAACAGATGCTCGCCGAAACCTTCCGTGGACACGACGCCAACACCGCCGAGGAGAATGTTCAATCCCGCATCCGTGGCAACGTGATGATGACCATCGCAAACAAATTCGGCTGGCTCGTCCTCACCACCGGCAACAAATCCGAGATGGCGACCGGATACGCCACGCTGTACGGCGATATGGCCGGCGGTTTCGCAGTGATCAAAGACATCCCGAAACAACTCGTCTACCAACTCTCCGAATACCGCAACAGCATCGACGACTCCCCACCAATACCTCGGTCCGTTATCGACAAACCGCCAACCGCCGAACTTCATCCCGACCAACTCGACGTCGATTCGCTACCACCATACGACCAACTCGACCCTTTGCTCCGAGCATACGTCGAACAACGCCGCTCCAGCGAAGAGATTCTCGAAGAACTCGAAGGCATAGACCACGCCACCGCGGCGCGCATTCTTCGCATGGTCGACATAAACGAATACAAACGACGACAATCCCCTCCCGGTGTAAAAGTAACTGGCCTAGCCTTCGGACGGGACCGCCGCATGCCCATAGCCTCCCGCTGGCGCCACTAACCTCTTGAACGACACCATCTCGAAAACCTGCGAAGCGGAAACCAACAAGGGGGTGAGGCGGTACCACACATCACCACAGTATCCCCATGAACACGAACAATCCCCTCTCCCGCTCGGCGGGAGAGGGTTAGGGTGAGGGCACGCACAAATCCCCCCTCCCGTTCGGTGGGAGAGGGCTAGGGTGAAGGCACCCACAATCCCCTCTCCCGCTCGGCGGGAGAGGGCTAGGGTGAGGGCACCCATAAATCCGCCGCCGTACTCGTATGCGTAATCCTTCCCAAGAGACAACCGGTAACATCAACTCATACTTAGAATCTTTATCGGATGCACCGAATATCCGATGCACCGAAGCAAAATCATGATCAGACGAACACTCGCAATCTCACTGTTTGCAGCGATCGCAGTCCTCGCCATCGCATGCACATCGGAATCCGAACCAACTTCGCCTGCCGATTCCTCCGTTCCCACGTCAGAAACCGCCTTCATCGAGACTGCCGAGGCGATCACCAACGAAGCCGTCGGAGTTTCTGACGATCAACAAGAATCACCCGGCGATCGATCCGTCGACTCATCGGAAGCCGATGCGTTACTCGCGCGAATCTCCCCGCCAGTGCTATCTCCTGTCACCACCGACGCCTTTGGTGTTCCAATCAGCGACGTCGAGCTTCTTGACGACGGCGTATTGAAAGATGCAATCGCCAGCGAAACCATAGAAACCCGCGCCGCCAGCGAACGTGAAGATTGGGAGAACCGGTTGATGGACATCTGGGAGAATTCCATCGGCGGCGTCGTGCTCATCAACCTCGAAACCGGACTCTTCGGCGGCAACGGTACCGGCGCCGGTTGGTTCTGGGACGACCAAGGTCATATCGTCACCAACCACCACGTCGTAAGGCCAACTACCGGCCTGCTGACGCCTCCCAACATCATCGTCGAAACCTTCGAAGGCGACCGTTTCGACGCCGAATTCATTGGTGGCGATCATATCTCCGACATCGCCGTCATCAAAATCGACGCCGACCCAGACACCATCAAAACACTCAAAGTCGGCGATAGCGCAAATCTCAGACCCGGAATGACCGCAATCGCACTCGGTCACCCCTTCGGCGTCGAACAGGCGTTCTCGATGACCCATGGCATCATCAGCGGTCTCGCCAGATCCATCCAATCCCAAGCCAGCTCCATACCCATCCCCGCCGTCATCCAGACTGATGCCGACATGAACCCCGGAAACTCCGGCGGACCACTGCTGAACAGTGCCGGTGAAGTCATCGGCGTCAACACCCAGATCCGAAGCATCTCCAGCATCAACAGCGGCGTCGGATTCGCAACCCCCATCAACCTCGTCCGCCGCGTCGTCAACAACCTCATCGAAGACGGAATCCACGAATACCCGCTAATCGGCATCTCCTCCTGGGTCCTCACACCGACCTGGGCAGAGCGTCTCGACCTCGACGAAGAACAACGAGGACTCCTCGTAACCGCAGTCTCCCCCAACGGACCCGCCGACAAGGCCGGCATCCAAGCCGACACCGGCGTCTCACAACCCAAAAGCGACGGCGACGTCATCATCCGCATCGACAACGTAACCATCCAAAACATCTACGACCTCCGCAGCTACATCATGCTCAACACTTCCCCCGGCGACCAAATCGTCATCGAAGTCCTCCGCGACGACCAGACCATCCCCATCACCCTAACGCTAGGCTCCTGGGGAGACCAGTTCAACTAAACGCAGCCGCGGAAAAACCACCGTCATTCCGACGAAAACCCCGTCATTCCGACGAAAACCCGTCATTCCAGCGAAAACCCGTCATTCCGGCGAAAGCCGGAATCCAGAGGGGGGCGGGCAACGGCGATCTCCGCATCAACCACCGTCATACCCGCGCACGCGGGTAACCACAGGGGGGCGGGCAACAACGCAATCGGCCCCGTCAACCAATGGCAGACGGGGCCGATTACTATCTGGCTTACAACCGCGTTAGCGATTAGCGAAACCTAACCCTCTTGGGCAAGAGCGTCGTGGACTCGAGCAGCCACGTCCGCCGGAACATACTCTTCCCAAATGTCAGAGAAGTTCTGGAGGTAGTACACCGCCGCAGCGTCCGTCGTCTCATTGTTTTCGGTCATCCACGCCTCGGTTTCGATGTGACTCCCTGCCGTAAAGTCCCAACGGCGGAAGAACTGGACCAATTCAGGCGCGCGTTCGATGAGCGACTCATGCACCGCGATCTTGATCTCGGCGGTCGGGTATGCGCAGCCCTTACCAGACTCCCAACACGCATCTGAGTAAGTCGGCTCTTCCAAAATGTAAAGGTCGAGCTCAGCAGAAGGCTTGGTCGGTCCCCAAAGGTAACCCAACCAGTTGTCGCCTCTAGCGTACGCCGCTTCAAGATCGGCGAACAGTCCCGCGCCTGAACCCGGGTTGACGAGCTCAACATGATCCTCAAGACCGTAAGTTACGATCTTTTCGGAGTTCACAACCTCGCACGCCCAACCAGGAATGCAGTCTACAAAGCGAGCTTTGCCATTCGAGTCGGGAGTCACAAACAGTTCCACGTGATCCGGAATGTCCGTAACTGATACGAGC
Source organism: Dehalococcoidia bacterium (assembly GCA_963664695.1). Lineage (GTDB taxonomy): Bacteria > Chloroflexota > Dehalococcoidia > Lucifugimonadales > Lucifugimonadaceae > Bin127. Next base: position 2,076,067 of record OY761543.1, on the reverse strand, counting down.
CCTGGATTGGCATCCTTCACGTACTGAGGAACTACGAAGCCTTGCCAGTTGTCCTCGAGGCTCTTGCCAACGTCGACAACTACACCACTCTCCAGAGCAGCGTCCCAAACCTCTTGCTGGTTCGGAAGCCAGATCTCCATCGTGACGTCGGTGTCGTTGTTCTTCAGGCCTTCGAAAAGCGAAATCGTGTCACCAGCGACGGCGTCCGTCGGATAGCCGTAACCGTGTTCCACGATGTACTTCGCGACCCGGACCTGAATCTCAGACGATGTCCAGTTCAAGTCGGAGAATATGATGGGTTCCTTCTCGACTTCAGCCGTGACCTCAACCACGACCTCTTTCTCGACTACCACCTCTTTCTCAACGACCACTTCCTTTTCAACTTCGCGAGTGACCTCAACTTCAACCTCGACCGCCACTTCTTTTTCTACTTCTCGAATTACCTCGACCTCACGCGTGACCTCAACGGTTTCAGTACCGCAGGCCATCGCGACCACGCTCATCCCAGCAAGCAGTAGCACAAGGGCCAATATGCCGGAATTAGCGATCTGTTTCTTTGCTCTTAAAAGCAACGTTTCTCTCCTTGGTTTTTTCATTCTGTGCGTCAGCAGTTAAGCGAAGACGCGCTAATCGAATACAGAGGCGAATTACCCACCGATCACCCAGCCGTAGCACCACCCACGTCCGAGATACCCATCGCTGCACGTTGGCGACTTGCGAACGCCTGTGTGATGCGATCGATGATGATGGCTAGGAATACGATCCCAAGTCCCGCCAAGAAGGCGTTGCCCGGCTCGATCCGTCCCAATGCTCGATTTACATCCTCACCCAATCCACCCGCACCAACTAAAGATGCTATCACCACCATCGCTAGAGCCATCAAAGTGGTCTGGTTCACCCCGGCCATTATGGTCGGAATCGCCAACGGAATCTTCACCCGCAGCAACAACTGCGTACTCGTAGCACCGAACGACGTCGCCGCCTCAATCGTCTCCTCCGGTACCTGTCTGATGCCGAGATTCGTAAGTCTGACTGCCGGTGGAACCGCGTAAATCAACGTCGCGAAAACCGCTGACACATTCCCCAGACCCAAGAACGCTATCGCCGGCACAAGGTACACAAAACTCGGCATCGTCTGCATCCCATCCAGAATCGGACGCAATATCGCATCCAACCGGTCGCTCTGAGATGCCCAAACCCCAATCGGCACCGCAATCACGATCGACAACGTCACCGTTACCACGATCAAAGCCGCCGTCTCCATCGCACTGTCCCACAACCCAAATACCGCGATCGCCAACAACGAAGCTACCGAAAACACACCCACGCGAATCCCCGCCATACGCCAACCCAACACGCCCACACCCGCAATGAACGCCGGCCAAGGAATCCACATCATCACGTCCTCAAGCCGGACCAACACATTCAATACCGCAGTCTTGACGAAACTGAAGAAGAAATCCAAGTTCACATTCATCCAATCGATCACCTGGTCGATCCGCAACCCGATATCCCGACCATAGTCGATCGGGAACTCTCGACCGCCCTCACCGCCGAACCCAATAATCAATACCGTGATCGCCGCCGGTATCGCACTCCACCGAATCCAGTGCGGGATCCGATTCACCAATCGCATCACCGAATTTCCATTCTGTGTGCCACCCGCCCGATCGCCCGTTTCATCGCCCGCCCGATCGCCCGTCCGACTGGTCGATTGACTGCCTGTTTCACTGCCTGATTGACTATCCATCCAATGATTCCCTTACTCGCTATTGCGCACCGTTTTCTTCGATCGCAGTGTTTGGATCCATCACCTCAGCCAACACTTCCAATTCAATCTCGCCGATAAGTATCCCATCGTCATTCAACACCGGCACCGAGTGATCCGCACGCAACCCATAAGGCACCAACTCATCCAACACCGTGTCGCTCTTCACCGCCTCATCAACCGTCAACGTCACATCACCAATAGACTCGACCCCCTGCCGGACCGCCGAGCTTATCCGTTGCAAACGAGCAGTCCCCACGTACCGCTGCGCACCATCCACCACCAGCGCATAACTCAAGTCCTCCTCAATCAACCGCTCCAACACCGCAGAAGCCGAACTATCATGCGAAACCACGTGAACCGCCTCACCCATCACCGCCGCTGCCGTCATCAACGAATACTGCCTCACATCCTTCGTGAAATCCCGAACAAACCCATTCTTCGGACGCAAAACAACATCCGTCGGGGTCCCCGACTGAATAATCGCACCATCACGCATTATCGCAATCCGATCACCGATATTCGCCGCCTCCGAGAGATCATGCGTGATGAAAATGATCGTCTTATGCATCGACGCCTGAGTCTGCACCAACTCCTCCTGCAAATCACGACGAATCACCGGATCCAACGCACTAAACGGCTCATCCATCAACATCACCGGCGCATCCATCGCAAACGCCCGCGCAAGACCCACCCGCTGCTTCATGCCCCCGCTCAACTCATCCGGCATGTTCCGCTCCCAACCACCTAAACCAACAGCCTCAAGAGCTTCAACCGCCCGCGCACGCCGCCTACGCCTACCGACTCCACCCAGCTCCAAACCCCAAGACACATTGTCGACGACGCTCCGGTGCGGCATCAACCCGAAATGCTGAAACACCATCGCCAACTTCGACCGCCTCATCTCCAACAACTCATCGTCACTCATCGACCGCACCTCATCCTCCCCAATCCAAATCTCCCCACGATCCGCCTCAATCAAACGATTAATACAACGAATCAAAGTCGACTTCCCACAACCCGACAACCCCATCACCACGAAAATCTCACCCCGCGAAGCATCAAACGAAACATCCGAAAGCGCCAACACCGAACCCGTAACCTCCTGAATCTCATCCTTACTCGCACCACCCTTAGCCATCTCGATCCCCGCATCAACATCACCCCCGAACACCTTATACAAACCCCGAACCGACACAGCCACATCAGACCCCGCCTTTTTATTCGACGTCACTTCCTGCCCTAAACTCAAATCTGCACCCCGATCTCCTGTTTTGTCGCCGCCGACGCCAGCAACAGACTCTACCGAGCCATTTAGATAACCTTAACGGAAGTCCGTTTCACCGCCCGTAGCCCTAGTTAAATCCTTACACTCGACACCGCGAAAATGGTTCAAGTGGCTAGAATCAGCGCATTCGTACCCTAGGCCCGATCAGCCACCTCCGCCATCCCCGGCGTACCTGATCCGATGATCAAGTTCTTCGCCCGGTCATCTGCACCGACGCAGACGATGAAGTAGCGGCTGGAATCGTGTTGCCCGTGAAGCATCACCCGCTCCTGCTCCCATGGTGGCAAATCGTACAGCCAACGCCACTCGTACCGAACCTTCTCCGGCACGTTAAAGTGCGCCACCATCTCGCTCGCCGGTGCTTTGACGTGTTGATGCAAAAACTCCTTCGCAGCACTCTTTGTGTAACCGGACTCCCCTATCGGTCTGGCATGGGCAGGCGCCAACAATATCAACGTCGCTCCACCAGGCGATTCATCCAACTCGCCATGCAGATTCGCGATATGTGAACTCGACGCCGGACACGACGCTGCTAGCGACTTCAGCAATCCATCCGCGGTATCCACGCCCTGGTTTCCGTGATCGTGTTCTCCACCTGACGGGAAAATCGACACTACGTTTTGCTCTGGCCGATAACCCTTCTCAACATGGAACGGATCCCATGGCGAATCCTCCTCATTCTCCGCGATACAAAAACTAAACTTGCGCGGCGTCCCAATCGTATCCATGTCCAACACCCCGGGGTACCAATGCCCTCCATTCTTAAGCGTCAACGTGAATGCCCGTCCGATCGTCACGTTCACCTTCGACATCTTTCCCGGACCCAGCGTCGCTCTTCGATAGTTCAACCCGATCTCGTTGCGTATCGGGCCGTTTACCACGATCAGCGGCGCACCCGCCGATGTCGACATCAATAGCCCGCGCACCTCGAACGGTTCCATGCTCGATATCGCCTTACAAGCCGCAATCACTACCGGCAGATGCTCCGGTTCGCATCCGGCCATTACACAATTGACCGCGATCTTCTGAACCGTGACGATACCGTTGCCCGGCGGCAACGTGCAAACCACATCCTCGGGATCCAACCTAGTTCCCGACAGCATCCTCGCGACCCTTTCGTCGGTCGGTGGTATTAGCGGAAAACCGTCTCCCCAATCGCGATCCAAGAACTCGTTGTTAAACGCGTCGAGAGCGCCAAACTGATCTTCACCATTGAAAGTGAAGCGTTTCTCCTGTGCATCACGCAACGCCTGATTCTCGATCTCCTCACCGGTGATACCCCGCGTCAAGAGATCCATAATCTCTTCAATTACCGGATCCGTCTGCGCTACCGCCTGCTCAGTCGTGATGTTGTTATAGACCAGAGGCACCTCCACCCGCGGTATCGGCCCCATTCCAAACGCCTTAGCGCTTGCATCCGCATCATGCTGGAAACCGTTCGAAAGGATCACGACGGTCGGAATCCCCGCCTTCTCCAGTTCAACCATGTCGTAGACAAGCCACGACGTACAGCTTCCTCAATCAGCCGTACATCCAATCGCGACGTCAATCTCCGAAATCGCTTTCGACCTCAACGGGTCCGGAAACGGCAACGCCCCCGAATAAAACCGAACGTCAACCGACGGCTCCGCCTGCTTGATCAACTCACCTGCCCGTTTCAACGCATCGTCCCCGTGCGCTTTCCCGTTCCACATTAAACCGATCACCTTGTCTTTGAGTGTCGACGGACGCAAAGCGTAAGGAAACGCACTCACCTCTCCTCGCTGAGGTGACACAGGATTCACAACTTCCAGTTCGTACATGTTGACCTCGACGCGAAATCTTCGAACACAGAGTGGCACCGACTTTCGATACCTACACCCAACCGTGTTGACGGATTTGTTGGCAAAAAGGATACACCGCCCTTCCGCTGTCAATACTGGTAATCACCACAATCCGCACATCGTGTGCTTCGAATGCTGTACCTAAGACGCAATTTATTGCATTTTCCGCGCATCGGACGGCGAAACGTGCCGAATTCGAATAACATCATGCCATGACTTTGGCTTCGAATCGACGCGCCCGCCGCCGATTCTGATAGCCGAACTTGATTAGCGCCATTCATCCCATTAAGGAGATTCAAGATGAATCGATTCATCCGTTATAGATGGGCCAGCTTAATCCTGCTGGCGTCAGTCGGGGTCCTGGCAACTGCCACAGCCCTCGCCTGTGGCAGCACCGAGACTGTAGTGCAAACGGTCGTCGTGGAAAAACGCGTCGAAGTTGCCGTTCCTCAAACCGTCGTCGTCGAAAAGGAAGTCGTCATCGAAGGTGAGAGGGTCGTTGAAACCGTCGTCGTAGAGAAAGAAGTAATCGTCGAAGGCGAAACGATGGTCCAAACCGTCGTCGTCGAGAAGGAAACGGTCGTCGAGGTTGAGAAACCCGTCGTCCAAACCGTCGTCGTCGAACGCGAAGTCGAAGCGCCGCGCCGATCCGGTGGCGAAATCAACGTAGCAACCGTTTATGTGCCGCCGCCGCTCTACCTGCCATCTGCTCAGCCCTCACCCGAATATTGGAAGCTCCACGTGTGGGGCATCACTGAAACACTGCTCCGGACTGACCGCGACGCTCCTCCACCCGCATACGGAATCGCTGGCGAATCCGGTATCGGCACCAGTTGGGCCATCGACGGTGACTCCATCACCTTCAATGTTCGAGAAGGAGTCCAGTTCCGTGGTGTTGACACCGATTGGGGTCCCTTGACTGCTGAAGATGTGGTCCACTCCTTCACCGATGCCGGTAAAGAGGGTAGCCGAGCTGCCCGTGCTCCGACGTTCAGCGAGCCGAGCGGTTCCGGCGTTTGGGACTGCCTGACCATCAGCGATCAGGCATTCTCGTGCACCATTAACCCTGAGCGATTGCACCCCGACTTCTTTTACCTGATCGCGAACGAAAACGGCCAGGTGGGAATCCACAGCAAGCGGGTCTTCGACGAACTTGGGGAAGAACAAGCCATCCTTGAACCGCATGGCAGCGGACCTTGGCGCGTCGTAAAACACGTCGGCAGCGACGAACTCGTTGCGGATGCCGTCACCGACCATTGGCGCGCTCCACCGCTCGCAGACCGGCTCAGGATCATTGAGATTCGCGAACCTTCGCAGGCCGCCGCGGCACTCGCTACCGGTGAAGTCCACTTGGCGCAGATCCCCAGCTCATTGGTGCTCAATACCGAAAACCGTTCGCGCGGTCGACGTGTGCAAATCAACGCCGGCCTCGGCGGGCAAGCCATCTACTTCGGAGGCAACTTCTGGACCGATCGCAACCATCTTTCTGATGAGCCGATCGAGCCGCGACCCGGGCACACACCCGACGATGACCACCCGTGGATCGGTACCGGCCCCGATGATGAGAACGCCAATATGGTTCGCCGCGCGCTTTCGATGGCGATCAACCGCGAACTCATCAACAACAGCATCCTCACCGGTTTGGGCAAGCCAATCTACACCCACACCGGGTACGAACAGAGTACTCCCCATTGGCAGGACCGCTGGTTCGTCGAATACGACCCTGAGGGCGCAAGAGCGTTGCTCGCAGAAGCTGGTTACCCCGATGGTTTCGAGATGGGATTCTGGGTACCGTCAGACAGCCCGTTCGTCAATCCTGAGGTCGGTGTTGCCATCGCTGGACAATGGCGCGACGTGGGGATCGACGTCCAGATCGAAAACACTGCGTACTCGGCAAGGCGACCGACGCTGGTCGACCGATCGATCGACATCCCCTGGCACTTCATCAACAGCGCTGAAGGCGGGTTCTTCGGCAACATGTACGGCAGATGGCGGCATGGTGCAGGATGGAACTCCGGTGTCGAATTCCCGTACGACGTCATGAAGGACTGGGACACCAGGTACCTGGCGCTCGACAGGAACACGCAAGGTGACCAGATCATTTCCTTGAACACCGAGATCGAGGACTATGTCCAAAATGTAGGTGTTGAGGTACCGGTCGTCGAACTCGTAAAGTGGTACGTCTTAGGTCCGGAAATCCTGACCTGGAAACCGTACCGCCACAACGAGAACGGTCCGAACTCATTCGAGACCATGCTTCTGGACCGATAGCGCCTAGCGGTCTCTCCGTAATGCTTCGCGGCGGAGACGGACGATAACCGTCTCCGCCACGGCAATTTGGCAACGATCCAATTGGCCTGCCTGGGTTTGCTACACCGGTTAGCCAATGATTCGCGCTTGAAGACCCGAAAATATGAAGACGTTTCTCGCAAGGCGCATCACCTACAGCATCGTGTTGTTGCTCGCGACGACGATATTTGTCTTCGTCATGTCTCGACAAACCGGTGACCCGCGCCACCTTTTTCTAAGCGAACAGAGCACAAAAGCAGAGTGGGAAGCTTGGGGAGTCGAACTCGGACTCGACAAACCGACTTGGCAACAATACGTAATCTGGCTCGGAAACGCCGTAACTGGCGATTTCGGCGAATCCATTCGACAACGCAGACCATCGCTCGATGTCGTTGCCGAACGCATCCCCGCAACCCTTGAACTTGCCGCCGGCTCTTTCCTTTTTGCGATGATCACCGGGATCCCGCTAGGCGTGCTTTCGGCACTTCGGCGCGGTTCGATCCTCGATTACATCGGCCGAACGTTCGCACTCGTCGGGCAGGCCGCGCCTGTATTCTGGCTCGGCATCGTACTCGTCCTAATATTCAGCGTCAATTTAGGTTGGTTACCGGTGGCGCGACGTGGCGGATGGGAACACTACATCCTCCCTTCGATCACGCTCGGATGGCTTTTCGCATCTAGTTTCCTTCGTCTGACCCGCTCGGCGATGCTCGAAGTACTGGATTCCGAATTCATAAAATTCGCCCGCGCCAAAGGTGTCCACGATAGCCGAGTCATCTGGAAACACGCGTTCCGCAACGCTTTGCTCCCGTCACTTACCTACGCCGGGCTTCTTCTCGCAGGCCTGATTACCGGGGCCGTCATAACTGAAACGATATTTTCGTGGCCCGGTCTTGGCAGCCTCGCCGTAACCTCTGTACTTCAACTCGACTTCCCGGTCCTCACCGCCATCGTCTGCGTCATCACCCTTGCGTACGCCGGTATGGCGCTTCTTATCGATCTCCTTTACGCCGTCGCTGACCCGCGCATCAGACTCGAGTAAATCCGTGAGAGAAGTTTCGACAACCGTCTCGGCGCCCACACAAGTCGACACCGACGCCAACGATTCAAAATCTATGGGGCAAAACCTCAAGCGCATCATCCGAACGTGGCCGCTCGTACCCATGTTCCTCATCGCTCTCCTCCTGACAGCCGCGATATTCGCCGAGGTCTTGACACCATACGATCCTGAAAAAGACGACCTTATCTCCCGCAACATTCCTCCGATGTGGCAAGAAGGTGGTGTATCCGAACATCCGCTAGGCACAGATCCGCTGGGCAGAGACATCCTCGCCCGGATAATTTACGGCGCCCGAACTTCCCTCCTAATCGCCACCATCGTCCTATCTATGGGCACGGTTTTCGGATTGATCGTTGGACTACTCGCAGGATACGTGGGAGGAACCATCGACGAGGTACTCATGCGCATCGTCGACTTCACCTTCGCCGTGCCGTTCATCCTAGTGGCGCTTGTGACCGTCATCGTGTACGGCCAATCGTTCGCGCTCGTCATCATCCTCCTCACGATATTCAGTTGGAACGGTGTCGCCCGTCAAGCCCGCGCCGAAACCCTAAGCCTCAAAACCCGCGACTACGTATACGCTGCACTCGTCGCCGGCGCTAGTACCTGGCGCATATTGTGGAAACACCTCACTCCCGGCCTCATCAACACCATTATCGTCGTGACAACCCTCCACCTCGGCTCCCTAATCCTCACCGAAGCAAGCCTCTCCTTTCTCGGCGTCGGCATTCCCCCACCCACTCCCGCATGGGGCGTCATGGTCGCAGAAGGACGCAACTACATCTACACCGAATGGTGGATTTCCTTCTTCCCCGGACTCGCCATCATGCTCACCGTACTCGCCTTCAACTTCCTAGGCGATTGGTTCCGCGACCGCTTCGACCCCCGGCTACGCCAATTAGACTGACAACGCAAAACCAAACGTCCTTCTCTCGGGAGCATTCACCCCCTCCTCACCCAGAGGGAGAAATAAAGAGAAGGATGCAGTGAGGACCCCAAAATGAAAATCGCATGGATCGGCATCGGCCACATGGGCAAACCCATGGCCAAACACATCATGACCGCCGCCGAAGAGTTCACCGTCCACGACCTCAACCCAGACGCCGCAACCGACTTGCTAGAAGACGGTGCGAACTGGGCCGACACCCCTGCCGAAGCCGCAGCAGGCAAAGACATTGTCGTCACCTGCCTACCTATGCCCCAACACGTCGACGCCGTCAGTTTCGGCGACGACGGCGTCTCGGAAGGGGTCGATGAAGGCACTATCGTCATCGACTGCACCTCCAACTCACTGGCAATGGTCAAATCGCTCCACGCGAGATACGCCGACCAAGGCATCACGTTTCTCGACACGCCTGTCAGCGGTGGCGTAATCGGCGCCATGGAGCGTGATCTCTCGGTCTACGTCGGCGGAGATCGTGACGCCTACGATCACATTAAACCCACCCTCGACGCCATGGGCGACAAAGTCCAGTACTGCGGCGGTCTCGGAACCGGCACCATCTGCAAACTCATGAACCAACTCTTCGGGGCCATGGTCGGAATGGCGCGCATGGAAGTCGTAACCGCAGGCGTCAAAGCCGGCGTCGAGCTCGACGTCCTCGTTAAAGCCATCCACGAAGGCACCGGCGGCAAGCGTCGCCCATTCGAAGGTTTTGAACGACCGCCCGAAGACTTCGACGACACCGAATTCACTTTCTACCTCGACCTAGGCGCCAAAGACGTCCGCCTCGCCAACGAGATCGGACGCTCCCTACGCGTGCCGCAGCCCCTAGCCAACCTCACCGAAGCCCGGTTAATCGAAGCCCTCAACCGAGGATGGGGCAAGAAACGCAACGAAGTAGTCGGCGAAATCCAACAGCAAATCTCAAACGTCAACCTCCGTATAGACGGCTGAGCACCCTCCGTTAGAATCGCACCAGACACCAAAACCCAAGGAAATCCCCAAAATGAAAACCGCTGACCCCGCAATCAACATGGTCATCGACAACATTGGCATCATGGTCGCCTCCGAAGGCGGCTCACTCGAACTCCTCGAACTCTCCGACGACTACATGAAGGTCAAATACAACGCCGGCACCAACGAAGAGTGCCCCGAATGCGTCCCCATGACCGACGCCGTCTACCAATTCATGCGAGCCTCCCTAGACATCCACGCCCCCCGCATCTCCACACTAGAAGTCGTCGACTAACTATTCGCCAGCGTGAATCTGTACAATTAGGACAAACATACCTCGAGTTCATTATTGAATTGAGATTAAATACCGATGTTAGCAACCGAACACACAGACTTGGCGCAACAATTCCTCCGCGATGCTGATCGCGAATACGAGGCCGACGACATTTTCCAAGCGTCTGAAAAACTCTGGGGCGCCGCGTCCCACGTCGCAATCGCCGAGATGCACCGCCGGGGCATCCGAGCTCAAAAACACGCCGCCATATCGCAGTTCGTCAAGCGTTTCGCTGATGAAGTTGAAGAGCCGATTCTTTTTTCAAACTTCAAAGCCGCCGAAGCCCTCCACTCGAACTTCTACCACGGCTGGATGGAAGACCACCAATTCGAGGAAAACCGCGAACTGGTCAACGTTTTCGTCAACCGAATGTTGGAATTGACAAGCCCGAACTGATGAGGCCAAGTAACTCCAGCGAGGCGGACTATAAGCCGAGTTCTGTCCAGACCGCGGCGAGGTTTACGGCTTTACAGCCTTCGTCCCTCAACCGCCAACCCTGTGCGACCATCCATCTGCGATCACGGTCGCCCGTGACCTCTTGCGGCCTACCCGGGAGCTGATGCGGACAATCATCTTAACGCCCCCCTATTTGGCCTTGCACCGAGCGGGGTTTGCACTGCCGCCGACGTTACCGCCGACGCGGTGCGCTCTTACCGCACCCGTTCGCCCTTACTCTCGAAGAAACCGGGCTCGAAGCCCACATCGAAAGCGGTATTCTTTCTGTTGCACTTTCCGTCGGGTCGCCCCGCCCTGCCGTTAGCAGGCGCCCTTGCCCGTTGGTGCTCGGACTTTCCTCCACAAGGCCGGCTCGCACCGACCCGCAGCGGTCGCCCATCCGCCTCGCTTTGACCTCAGACTAACATCGCGTTCGTCTGGACACCCTCAACCTACGCCGATACCCTGGGCTGCACCGTCACCGAATCTTCGTTCACAACCACATCATCCGCCAGAGCAGTCAGAGCCTCCCTTGCCCTCAACACGTCGTCAGAACCTACGACATCAGCGATCAAATCCCGTGTCATCCGCTCACGTGGCACCTTCCCATTACCGGTTGACCCATTTTGCTCATCAACCCGATTCTCTTTCTCAACTAACCTGCGAATCCGCTTAATCTCCGAAAGGAACGGTTCGAGATTCTCCAAGTCGCCACGACCCGTAGAAACTACCCGAGCCTCGCTCAAAAATGTCTTCTCGGCGTTCTCCAGTTTCGCCTCCAAAGACAACTCCGTCTCGATCGGCCGAATCCGCTTCACAGTCTCCGGCAACCAACCACCCACAACCTTTCGAACCTCACCATCCAATTCGTCCGCACGCCATCGGGGACACCTGACCGCACCCCCGTCGCCATTCTTCGCCGCACGCCGATGTTGACACTCGTAAAACTCGTAATATCGATACGTCCTCGTCGCCGTTGTATCGTCCTGCCGCCGCCAACTGCGCCGCCTCGTCAAACCAGGTACACCATGGCCGCACTGACCACATCGCAACAACCCGCCAAGCAAGAACGGATCTTCCGATTTCGACAACCGACGCTGCCGTTGCTTGACCACCAACGCGTCCTGCGCTTTGCGGAACGTCGATCGGCCAATTATCGGCTCGTGGTTGCCCGACACCAAGAATCCATACCGCGTGTAGGTCCCGACGTAAACTCGGTTTTTCAAAATGATCGAAACCGTAGCTGTTGACCAAGGTTTGCCGGTGCGTGTCGGAACACCATCCGCTGCCAACCGCTGCGCTATCAAACGCATTCCCATTCCATCCCGAACCACCTCGCCGTCCTCGTCCTCTTCGCCGATGTACCAGTCGTAAATCTGTCTAACCACCTGCGCTTCCTCGACCACCGGCTTAAGCGTCCCATCCGCACCACACCGATACCCATATGGCGTCCGACCGAGGACCTTGCCTCGCGAAGCCTTTTCGCGAATCCTCTCTCGAATCCGCTTCCGCAACCAGTCCGGCTCGCCGCGCAGACCCAACAACTCCTCACCGCTCTGCAACGGATCGGGCATCTCGATATCCGTACAGATCGCATCCGAACCGGAACGCCTGATATACAGCAGTCGCTCAACCAGCATCTCCAGATCCGACGCGAGGTGTGTCGCGTCCGGGATCACCACCAATGCCGGTTGGCCATGCGGACCTTCCAAACGCTCCATCAACTCCGCAAACTGTTTGTCGCCAAACTCTTCAGGAATCTGCCTTTGAAACGCAGTACCTATCGACGCGTTCAACTCCGCCTCTACCGCGGAAAACAATGAATTCTCGGAAGCCGGACTAAGTATCGTCATCAGACGGTGCCCGCCCGTGCGGCAAAAGTCGACGATCTGCTGAATCGGATCCTCGGCCGAATTCTTCAGGCGACTCTCGATCTCAGCAATCTGGCCCCACGATCCTGCAACATCGGCAACCGTTCCGACCATATCTTTGAGACGTTCGTCGTCCAGAGACGCCTCGCCGTTGACGATTCCAAGAACTTGGACATAACCGATGGCCCGCATCGCCGATCAGTCCGTGCTAAGCGTGATCAAATACTTCCCGCAATGACACAATATCGGATCATCGGCCTGTTTGAGCACGTTCAATTCACCCATCGATACGCGTTCTGAACAACCCACGCAGATGTCGCGTTCCACCATCGTCACCGCCATCCCGCCGTTGCTCTTGAACAACCGCGTGTACTCCCCCAAGTGGCCCGACGGAATAGTCTCGGCCGTCTCGTTTCGGTGCTTGAGTGCTTCGTTGTACTGCTCTGAAATCCGGGCTTGCTTATCGGTCCCAACGCGCTTCTGCTCCACCCACTCATCTTCCATCTCTTCGAGTTGGACTAGCAAGTCCGAATGCACCTGACGCGCCTCATTCGCCGCCGTCTTGATTGGATCCAACCGTTGATCGATCGCGTCTATACGGTTTGCATGCTCCTGTAAACGCAACTCCATCCGATAATAGTCACGAGGATTTGTTACCTCCGTACCGCTGTACAGCAACTCCTCCATCTCCGCACGACTCTGATTTTCTGAGGCCCGTTCCAACTCCATCCGCTTCATCGCCACCTCTGTCTGCATCTGCGATCGCTTAGCCTGTTCGCACTTCTCGCGCAGGGCTTTCAATCGATTCGCTTTGTCCTGCAAATCAAGCGCGATCTGCGAGTACGATTGTCGCTGACGCAACAGTCCCTGATCGATCTCTTGCAATGCGAGCAGAGCTTCAAACGTGTTCAAATCTCGGGCTCCCCCCATGTTTCCCAGTAGACGCGCGACGGCGCGCACCCATCTAACTTAATCATATCAAATGAACCAAATCACGATGAATCACGCCATTTTTCATCGACGGCTAAGACGCACGTCAATCCGCGTTGTACATTAAATCGAGTCGTAGTTCACATTCGGAGATTTAGCTTCACCCATGCAACAACTTCCACCCTTCGTAAAGAACCTGCCGCGGACCCGCATCGTTTGCACCATCGGACCCGCTACCGGGAATGTAAACCGAGCACGGCAACTCATCCGCGCAGGCATGTCCGTCGCACGTCTCAACCTCTCACACGGCAGTCCCGAAGATCACTCCGAATATGTCGCCGCAGTGCGCGAAGCCGCGAAGCAAATCGGTGTCCACGTCGGCATCCTCGCCGACCTCCCGGGACCCAAATATCGCATCGGAACTGTGCACCCCGAACAAGCCGTCAAACAAAGCGGACGCGAAGGGATAGCTGTCAATACCCGTGACAATTTCGTCCTCACCGCGGAACGCGTTCAAACTACAACCCATCGCGGCACGGTGTGGCCCGCCGGTCTGCATCACGACATCAGACCCAGAGCCAGCATCCTGATTGACGAAGGCGCCGTCGAACTCCGAGTAGACAAAGTCGACGGCGAAGAGATCCACTGCACCGTCCGCCGCGGCGGCCTAATCCAATCCGACAAAGCGGTAACTGCACCCGGCAACACATCAACCCTCGACTATTTCACCGACGAAACCGTCGCCGCCCTCGATTTCGCCGTCAAAGCCGATGTCGATTTCGTCGGTCTTTCGTATATCCGAAATCGCGACGATCTTAGGGCCGTCCGAAAGTGGCTAGCCGACGCCGGACGCAACCCAGTATTGGTCGCAAAGATCGAAATCAAAGAAGCTGTCGACAACCTGAACGAGATTCTTGACGAAACCGACGTCATCATGGTCGCTCGTGGCGACCTCGGTGTCGAGATGCCTCTGCACCTCGTCCCGACGACCCAGAAACGCATGATCCGAATGGCCAACGAAGTCGGCAAACCCGTCATCACCGCAACCCAGATGCTCGAGTCCATGCGCGACAATCCCTACCCCACGCGCGCCGAATCCACCGACGTCTACAATGCCGTCCGCGACGGCACGGATGCCGTTATGCTCTCCGCCGAAACCTCTGTCGGCGACTACCCCGTCGCAGCCGTCAAATTCATGGCGCGCGTCTCCAAAATGGCCGAACGATACCTCGACACCGAAATGCTCCGCAACCGACGCATGGCTATCATCGACAAAGAAGGCCGACACGCCCAGATCAATTCGATCATCGCCTTCGACGCCGCACGTACCGCCGACACCCTCCGCTCCAAGGCCATCTTGACCTTTACCGAGACCGGAACCACCGCCGACCGCGTCGCCGCATTCAGACCCCGAACACCAATCATCGCGCTCTCCCCGAACGGAAAAACCCTCAACAATCTTTCAATGCGATGGGGAGTCATCCCCATCCTCGCCGAATCGCTAACCGACCTCGACCAGATGTTCGGTTACGGCGCCAATCTGGCGAAAGAAATCGGCTTCGCAAAAGATGCCGACACCATCGTCCTTGTCGCCGGGGTACCCATCGGCCAGACTGGAAGCACGAACCTCCTCCGCGTAATCACCATCGGCGACGACGATCAAGGAAGCTCCTAACTAACCGGATGCCCGGACGGCGGTTCGTCGCCCAATTCCTTACGTCGCGCATCCAGCGCCTCAACCGCCGAGGCCAATCGCGACCTCAACGACTCCACCTGAGATTCCTCAGTCGGAACATTCCCGTAACAAGCCGCGTTGAAGCGCGACGTGATGTCCCTGATCGGCGCACCGTCGAGCACGGCCGCTAAGTCCGGTTGTCGCTCCGTCGGCGTAAGACGCGAATTGAACTCCAACCCACGAGCCAACGCCATCTCCAAGGTTTCGAAATACAGCATGAACACCTCCCGGATCCCCGGTTCATCCGGATACCTCCACAGGTGCCTAGGCTGACCCCTTCGCGTCATCCAATCCGGCAACAACCCCTTAAGAAGATCCCAGTAGGTCACCTCGTCCACCTCATCCCTGATGGTCTCGCGCTCGACCCCATCATCCCGTGACAGCCGCCTCACGATCCGTCGATATGCCAATGCTGCGATGATCAGCACCACGAATAAGAGCAAAATCGTCATCGGCCACTGCAACGCCTCCAGCACCGCCTCGACCCAATCGTTGTTCGCCGCCTCTGCCCCCTCCCGCTCGGCAAACTCCGGACGCTCCCCCTGCCCTTGCTGTTCCTCCTGCTCCGGAGGTTCTCCACCAAACAGCGATTGCAACAACTCGATGATCTTTGCGACAATCCAACCGATCGCCGTCAACGGCCAGTACAACAACCACAAGATCGCATCCACCGTCCAACCCCAAGCCACCCAGAGCGCGTTCAATCCCGCGTATCCATATCGACCACCGAAAAATCCCGCGATCAATCCGGTTCCCAGAAACGCACCGAGCGCCACGAGTATGATCCGCGTCCACCTACCCGCGACCTGCGAATCTGCCGGCAATCGCGCCACCGCCATCCCACCCAAAGTGGCGATGAAATACGGAATTAACAGCTGCGCCAATCCCAGCTCTGTCGACGCGATCTCGTCGATGATCAACCCAATCGCAAGTATCACCAAGCCGCGCTTAAATATCCGCTTCAAATGATCCGGCGCATCTCGGTCGTCCCGAATTATCGTCGACGATCGACGCCATATCAGCACCGTCGCGATCAACGCCATCAATAACGCGGCAACCGACTCACCCGTCAGATCTCGATTGAAGACGTGATAGATCCAAGCCAGATCGAAGTTGAAACCATCTTCCAATCGCGTAGTCGCTACCGCCGCGTATATCGTCGCTAGTCCAGCTGCGCCGTAGATCAACGCCACCGTCGCGACACCGCCTCGCAATCCGCCGACAACCCAAGAAGCTACCATCCCAACCACATACACCAGCAACACCGTGCTCCAATGCAACGCCGTGTATTCCAGACTCAATCCCGCGCCGATCACCGCCAGGATCGTGAAGACAATCACGCTCTCCGCCACCGCAATCGCGGTGAACACCACCTGATTGCGCCAATCAGACATGATCGTACTCGCGCGTCGGTAGATTCATCCGAGCATTCATCTCGATCTGTTCGTCTACTATCGACATCATCAGATCTTCCGCGTCTTCGTCGATCTTGAACGTCTCCCTCGCATCGACAACCGGTATCCCCGTTACCTGCGGCGGCTCCTCGCGTCCGACCCAAGCGATCGAAACCCGGTGGCCTTCGCGCAGCTCATGGTGCAGATATGCAACCACTGGCTCCGTCAAGAATCCCGCCACCATGATGATGGACGAACCGCTCGATATTGCCTGCGCACCACGATCCATCGCCAAGGCATCCAATGCCGTAAACGACAGCGGCTGCACAAAAGCCAATGCCTCCAATATCGTCCTGATATGATGCGGGCCATCTCCGGCCGGCACCACCGACATTACCCCACGCGTCGGGCGGACCCCGTTCGCGACCAACGCCACGCGATATCCCAAGTCCGCGCAACGAACCGCGATCGATGCCGCTCCCGTAACCGCCGCCTCCAGCACATCGTATTTGTAACCGTGCCAAGCGTAGTCAACCGTCCGCGACTCGAGCATCACCACCACGTCGTTGCTCACGCTCTGGTCATACGTCCGCACCGTCAACTCGTCACGTTTCGCACTCAACTTCCAATCGATCCGCTTCAATGGATCCCCCGGACGATAGTCCCGCACGCTCCTAGGCCTTGACGGGTCATCCAAAAGCATGTTGCGGGCCAAAATGTCCCCCATCGGCTTGGCCGCCGGCAATTCCCAACCCTCAAGAGGCACGATACGCGGATACACCGTGATCCCGTGTTCAGACCTCGAATCGCGTCGCACCGTGCCGAATAAACCAAACAAATCTCCACTCCGCAACTCCGTCGGGCCGATCGAATAATGCCCCCGATGATGCGCCCGGACGTGGTGCCGGAACCGAATCCGCTCGTATCCCGCCAAACTCGTCGTCTCCACGATCTCGCTGCCCCCCGCATACGCCCGACGTTTCACATTCTCATCACTCAACGGCGTCATTCCCGTTGGCAAAAACTCTATGATCTGAACCCACGGTATCGGCAACGGCTTCCGATTCTCCAACGTCATCACGATCTCGATCTCATCACCCTCGAACGCATGAGTGTCCGAAGGCTCAGCATCGTAGGCAACCTCCGCCAACGACAACTTCGACCACAACGTCCCGCCCGCTGAAATCACAAACGCCGTCGTTCCCAATGCCACCACTAACGCCGATCCAGTCCCCGCGCCGACCCCAATCACCACCACCATCAACAACATGAACAACTCACCGATGACATCCGGCGCACGCAGATCCCGAGTCCGCTTCTCACGGAACGTCCTCATCATCGGATTAATCAATACCTCATCCTCCCAATCCTCACATCACTCCCGCCACGCGCGCCATTCTCGCGCACGCGAGAATCCAGAGAAAAGCAAAGCGCACCGTCGTCATTCCGGCGAAAGCCGGAATCCAGAGGGGAAGGGCAACGGGGAGTCGCTTGCGGTCCCGACCCAAAAGCCAAGCCGACACCACCGTCATTCCCGCGGACGCGGGAATCCAGAGAAAAGCAAAGCACGCCGCTCCATCCCCCATCGATCCGCAGACGTTCGAAACAACCTCCGGCCCCCTCGCCCGCTCGGCGGGAGTGGGCTAGAACCTGCCCGGGACTCGATCCGGGGGTGAGGGCAAAATTCATCTCACCGCTCTATCGGCACCGGCACCTGCGCCACAACATCCTCGATCACCTGCGCCGATTCCCGACGCCGCATCTGCATGCTCGATTCCAGAATCACCCGATGCGAAAGCACCGCGCCTGCCAAGATCTTGATATCGTCTGGCATCGTGTATTCCCGACCATGCATTGCCGCCCGAGCCTGCGCGGCATGTTGCAAGGCCAAAGACGCCCGCGGGCTCGCACCCAATCGAATCTGTGCATTGTTACGCGTTGCCCTAACCACTGCAACCAAATACTCTCGCACATGGTCCGCAACCCGAACCGTCTCCACTATCTCTCGGGCCCGTTCGACATCTGAAGCATCCGCACACACATCAACCGAAATCGTACCGTCGCCGGTCTGGAATCGCTGAAGCATCACCGATTCCTCCTCGTCCGATGGATATCCGATCGACAACTTCAACAAGAACCGATCCAGTTGCGCCTCCGGCAACATAAACGTTCCCTCCATCTCCACCGGATTCAACGTCGCCAAAACCAGAAACGGCGAACTCAAATGCATCGTCGTCCCGTCTACCGAAACCTGCTGCTCCTGCATCGCCTCCAACAACGCCGACTGAGTACGCGGCGTCGCCCGGTTGATCTCATCAGCCAACAATATCTGAGTAAAAATCGGACCCGCTTTGAACTCGAACGTGCCCAAACCGGAGTTGTAGATGTTCACTCCCAACACATCCGAAGGCACCAAGTCCGGCGTGAACTGGACCCGTTTGAAATCCAATCCCAAAGACGCCGCAATCGTCTTCGCCAGCGTCGTCTTACCAGTCCCCGGCACGTCCTCAAACAACACATGACCACGACCAAGCATCGCGATTATCGCAAGATCTATCGCATCACCCTTACCAACGAAAACCTGCTGCACATTCTCCCGTACCTTCCGTGCGAAATCCTGCACGAAAGCGGCATCAACATCCGTTTCCGTAGTTTCCCCAAGTTTTTCTGCGGTTTGAGCCAAGAGAACCTCGATATCTGACTTCAGCACACCATCCCGAACCACACAACGCAACCTCTAATCTTAACCGCTACCAACCATCCAGACGCCTCGACCCGTAGGGGCGACCCTTGTGGTCGCCCAACCTCCGCCATCGCGCAAAAACTCGTCACCACCCAAATACCGTCGTCATTCATTTCCTCGGCGGGTTACAACCGACCATTCTGGGAACCATCTCCCACTTGATCGAGGTTATCCCCATTTATCTCTAAACAACACAACATCCCATCCTTCCAATCTTTCGAAATCCTTCACATCCTAGTTCAAACCACCACCACCGAATTCACCAACGTCCCAATCCCACCGATCGATATGCTCACCACATCACCCTCCGCCAAAGTGAACTCCGGCGGCGGAATCGTCCCCGTCCCCGTGCAGACCGTTGTCCCATTCGGAACCTGATTGTGCCGTTGCAACCAATCTGCCAGGTAGTTACAGTCACGCTTCATCTGAGACGTGTTCGACGAGCCATCAAACGCCACCTCACCATCGCGCTCGATCTGGAGACCGACATCCAACTTTTGAGCATCACCAACAACCTCCGGCGTCGCAATACACGGCCCGATCGCACACGATCGATCATAAACCTTAGCCTGCGGGAGATAAAGCGGATTCGCCCCCTCAATCGACCGGCTGCTCATGTCGTTCCCGATCGTGTACGCCACGATCTCGCCCTCGTAAAGCACGAACGCCAGTTCCGGCTCAGGAACATCCCACTCCGAATCCGCCCGGATACCCACCGCATCACCCGGTGATACCAGCCGCTCTGCCGTCGCCTTGAAAAACGCCTCCGGTCGATCCGCGTTATACACCAGCGCATAAACATCCGGCGATCCACTCTCCGCCTGCCGCTCCCGCATGCTGTCCATATACGTAACCCCGAAGGCCCAAACCTCAGGAGCAAAAATCGGCGGCAACAACCGAGCATCACCAACCCCGGCGCACAGTTCCGAAACCGACATCTCGCCTCCACCGCCGCGTCTCAAAATTCCATTCGCCACGTCATCGATTCCCACACCGCCTAGATGCGCCGCCTTGAACAACGACAGCGTCGAATCGGCCTCTCCGGTTATCGACGTCAAGTCGGTAACCGTGCCATCCTCGGCCTCAACTCCAACATGAACCTCATCGCCGATTAGGAACTGGTAGTAACGCATTTGCTCGCCTTTCAATCCGGTCTTGCAATCCCTGACGGAATCACTTTACAGCAATGAGCATAAAATCTGTCATCAGCCCCCTGCCGTATTCATATACAGCGAAGCAAATTCATGCCGACCTTCTTCGACGCCTAGATTCAAGGATTCCATGCGCCTGACACGACTCAAAAGACCGCGAGCCAAATCGTTATCGTTCCTCATCGCGACGACAGCGCTGATCGGATTCGCGTTCTTCATTTCAGCTCCCGCTTTAGCGCAAGCACCGCGACCGGCGGAAAACGAGGTCGTCACCCACCACGTCACGCTTTCAGACAAAATCACCGTCGATATTGAAATCGACATCGACGTCGAAATAAAAGAGGCGCGCCTTTGGGTCCGACCCCACGGCAATGACACCATCGCATCCTACCGCTACGTCGAGTTCGAACCGGTACGAAATAACGGTCTGAAAGCCTCAGGCGAAATCGACCTCCAGTCTCCTTTCTACTTCCCCCCGGGAACCACCTTCGACGTTCGCTTCGAATTCGTCTCCGTCGAAAACGACATCTACACCTCCAACACCTACCTCCTCGAACACCTAGGCACCGCCCACGATTGGCAACGAGTCTCCGACGACACTCTCGAAATCGTCTACTACGACCTCAACCGCAGATCGATCGAAAACCTCCACGCCCGAGTCGCATCGCGTCTCCCGGAGATCAGCTCCGCTCTCGGAGTCACCGACAGCCCGCAATACCGCGCTGTCATATTCCCCAACCTCCGCGAACTCACCATCCACGGACCAAGGATCAGCCAAGCCGCAACCGACGGCACCTACTTCGGTGGCTTCGCATATGACACGTACAACCTCACTATCATGTCATCCCCTTCGGCCGAAATCCTCGTCCACGAAATGACCCACCTCATATTCGCCCGCAAATTCACCTCTCCCTATGCAACCGCCGCACCCGGATGGCTCAACGAAGGCAACGCCAGCTTCTGGGAAACCGGCGATCGTCGCAAGCCATCTCGGGATTTCGCATCCTTCGCCCGCTCCGGAAACGTCAGCGAATTCGCGAAGATAGATTCGGTGCCCGGCCTCCGCGCCGACATCCACCGCTTCTACATCCAGTCCGCCGACTTCGTAGGTTTCCTCCTCGAAAACTACGGACGCGATTCCGTCGGCAAACTCCTCGACGAACTCAACACCGGAAAAGAAATCGACCCGGCCATGCAATCTGTTTTCGGCGGGAACTTGACCCAGATCGAGAACGAGTGGCGCCGAGAATGGCAGTTACCCCCAGTCGGCAGTTCGATCGAGACAATCATTGACATCCAATCCGACCTGCCACCCACGATCCCCGGACTACCCACCATCACAACCGGCACGTTGGATACGGAATTGAACCGCACCGATCAGGAGATCGACGACATCGCAACTCCGCAACCAGAACCCATAGCTAGAGCCACTTTAGCGCCGATATCATCCGAACCGCAACCACAAGCCACCGTCGCTCCTGAACAACCCCCAGCCGCAACCCCGATCCCCACGCCATCCAGCGTCTACTTCACCGGCGGACCAGACGAAGAGTGGCCCACCGTCAAACCCAGCGCGATCATCGTGTTTGCGCTCATCGGCCTCGGAATCATGGCGTTGATGTATCGACGTTTCAAAACCTAACCGACATCCTTCGCGGTAACATCAATCCCTGATGACCTCCGCGTTCCAGACCACGTCCCTCATCTACTCCCACGAACAGTCGCAACACGTCCTCAGCCCAACGCATCCCATGCGCCCCATACGGCTCATGCACATGCACGAACTCATGCGCAGCGTCGGCCTCCTTGACTCCGAAAACATCGCAACCGAAGCACCGCGTCTAGCCACCGACGACGAAATAGCTATCTTCCACGACACCGATTACATCGACGTCGTCAAAGCCATCGACGCTGGTGGCATAGTCCCGGCAATGCACCAATTCGGATTCGGCCCCGGCGATAACCCGCCACGCTCCGGCGTGTATCGCCACGCCGCCCTCGCCGCCGGTGGCGCGATGCTCGCCGCCGAACGCGTCCTCAGCGGACAAACCAAAAACGCATTCGTCCCCGCCGGCGGCATGCACCACCACGCCATGAGCGACCGCGCATCCGGGTTCGGCATCTTCAACGATGCCGTAATCGCTATCAAGCATCTCATCGATCAAGGACTCCGCGTCTTCTACGTCGACATCGACGTGCACCACGGCGACGGCGTTCAAGCCGGGCTCTACGAAACTGAAAGAGCGATGACCGTATCCATCCACGAATCCGGTCAGTGGCTCTTCCCCGGAACCGGCGGACCAAACGAAATCGGCATCGGCGACGGTGAAGGCTTCAGCGTCAACATACCCCTGGCTCCCTACACTGACGATCATCTATGGCACCAAGCATTCGACGCCATCATCCCCGACCTGGCTAGAGCTTTCGAACCCGACCTCATCTTCACACAGCTTGGAATCGACACCCACCGCAACGACCCACTCGCCCACCTATCCCTCACAACCCAAGGCCACAACCTAGCCGTCCGAAAATTCGCAACCCTAGTCAACGAAATCGGATGCCCGTGGATCGCAGTCGGAGGAGGAGGTTACGACATGTCGGCCGTCGCCAGAGCATGGACCATGGACCTTGCAACCATGGCGGACATCGAACTCCCGGACACCGTCCCAAAATCTTTCGCGTCCCTGTCTAACGTCACGATTTTCCGCGATCCCGGCGAATATCGTATCGACCCCAACATCCAAAGCGACATCGTCAACCACAACGATTCAGCGATCAACGAAATTAGGCAGAGCATATTCCCGCGCTTCGGCCTTAACGCATAACGCGACGCGCAGGCAAAAGCCCGCCGGACACCCCCCTCTAGGAATAGAAGAGAAGGGTTTTCTTCAGAAAAATCCGAAATCTATACCTCTCGGAACCGGCCTTCGACTGTGTCATCACCCGGAGGACCATCAGGAGCATCGGGAGGAACATCAGAACCGGGCGCAGCTCCTGCCGCCGCACCGGCATGGATGTGCTGGCCGGCAGCCATCATCGCCTGCTGTAATGCTTCCGAAGCCGCTTTAACGCGCTCAGGGTCAGCGTTTTCGTCGGCGAGCACAGTACGAACTTCTGATGCCTTAGATTGAATGTCCGATTTCACATCATCCGGCAACCGCTCTCCGTGCTCCTCGATCAACTTGTCAGCCTGGTAGGCCGTAGATTCAGCGAGGTTCCGAGCATCGACCGCTTCTCGGCGCAGTCGATCCGCTTCCGCGTTCTCTTCCGCTTCGCTGACCTTCGCCTTAATATCGTCATCCGACATCCCTGAGCGACCAGTCACCGTGATGTGCTGCTCTCGTTGCGTTGCCTTGTCCTTCGCAGTCACCGTGATGATCCCGTTGGCGTCGATATCGAATGCAACCTCGACTTGCGGTACACCTCGTGGCGCCGGCGCAATTCCGTCCAATGAAAAACGACCGACCGAAGTATTGTCCGCCGCCATCGGTCGTTCGCCCTGCAAGACGTGTATCTCAACCGAAGACTGACCGTCGGCCGCGGTGGTGAACGTGTCCGACTTTGACGTGGGAATCGTCGTGTTCCGCGGGATCAGTTCCGTTCTTACTCCCCCAAGCGTCTCGATGCCCCAGGTCAATGGCGTAACGTCTAGCAGTAAGATGCCTGAGACGTCACCCTGCAAGACGCCGGCCTGAAGCGCCGCTCCGAGAGCAACAACCTCATCCGGATTGATCGTGCGGTTCGGCTCCTTGCCGAAGATCTCTTTGACCCGGTTGATCACCGACGGCATGCGCGTCATTCCACCAGCGAGTATCACGTCATCAATGTCAGACGGCGAGACCCCAGCATCGCGCATCGCGCTTTCGCAAGGCGCCACTGTGTTCTCAATCAAGTCCGCAGTCAACGCTTCCAACTTTGCCCGAGTAAGCGACTGCACCAAATGCTTAGGGCCGCTCTGGTCTGCGGAAATGAACGGCAAGTTAATCTCGGCACTCGTGAGCGAGGAAAGCTCGATCTTTGCTTCCTCAGCAGCTAAACGCAATCGTTGTGCCGCCGACGGGTCGGCACTCGGATCCATGAACTCTTTCTTTTTGAACTCGTCGACCAGATACTCAACAAGCCGCATGTCGAAATCATCACCACCGAGGTGCGTATCGCCGTTCGTGCTCTTCACCTCGAACACACCGTCGCCCACGTGCAGAATTGTGATGTCGAACGTGCCTCCACCGAGGTCGTAGACCGCAATCGTGCGATCGCCCTGTTTTTCCAGTCCGTACGCGAGCGCCGCCGCAGTCGGTTCATTCACGATGCGGAGAACTTCCAATCCGGCGATGGTCCCCGCTACCCGCGTAGCCTCCCGTTGCGCATCATTGAAATACGCCGGTACGGTGATCACCGCTTGAGTAACGGGTTCGCCTAGCTTCTCCTCTGCATCCTGCTTCAGCCGGGCCAATAGCATTGACGAAATCTCAGCTGGTGGCCTTACCGCACCGTCGAACTCAACACCCGCATCGCCATTTTCCACCGGCGCCAACTTGAACGGCATTCGTTCCTGATCGGAGCGCACCAACTCATCGTCGAAACGGCGTCCGATGAACCGTTTCGCCGAGTAGACGGTGTGTTCGGGATTGGTGACCGCCTGACGGCGCGCCATCATGCCGACGAGTCGCTCGCCAGTTTTGGTGTTCATAGCCACCACGGAAGGCGTTATGCGCTGTCCCTCCGAGTTTTCAATGATCTCCGGTTCCCCGGCGCTCATGTACGCCATTGCCGAGTTGGTGGTTCCCAAATCGATACCGATCGCTCTAGCCATTGTTGTTTCTTGCCTTTCTATCCGCCAACGAGTGTTGTCAACCGTCGGCTTGTCATTTTTCTCTGTTCAATGCGGTTTAAGCGTTGTCCGATGATCTACCTACTAGCACCTTGGCAACCCTTACCACGTTCGAAGTTTCGGCGTCCTCGTATCCGGCCTCGATGACTTGAATCACCTTACCGGCGTCTTCGTCGGATGTCGGCATTGTGGCCAACGCTTCGTGTCTCGACGGGTCCATATCCTCGCCAAGTGACTCGAATCGTCGGTACCCTTCCGCCGCAAGACAGTTGTCGATCTTTTCGGCCATGGCCTTGAATCCGTTGAACCACTGCGGATCCATTTCTTGATCCTCAGCCACCTCGATCGCGCTGGAGAAGTCGTCCGCAACCGTCATAATGCGCTTCGCGACCGCTAATTTCGCTTTTTCCGCCGCCTGCTTTTCATTACGGGCAGCCGATCGTTTGCTACGTTGAGCGTCACTGTGCGCCCGTTGAATCTCCGATCGAACGTGTTTCACTTGTATTTCGTAATCGGCGATCATTTGACGCATTTCGTCGCGTTCAGACTTGATTTGTAGCATTTCAGCGCGTGCGTCGTCCAATTGCGATTGCAACTCGTTACATTTGGCGGTCAATCGGCGCTGTGTTCTGGAAGCACGTACGTTGCGCAGAATGTTTCGTGCTGTCTTCCGCGAACGTGGCCCCCATCCTTCGTACATTTCCGATCCATTCAACAAAATCATTCGACCCCCAGGTAATTCAAGATCACCTTTATCTCGTCGGCGACCGCTTGCGCCGATGCCGAGTTCGTCAAGTCCTCACTCTGCTCCAGCACTTCCAACATGCCCCGCATATGTTGAACCAGCTCGAGTACCAGTCCAACACCGTTGAGATTCAATCCCAGATCTTCGGAAAGTCTGCGCACGATTTGGAGCCGTTCAAGGTCTTCTTCGGAATAAAGTCGCCTACTTCCTTGAGTGCGTGATGGGCTAACCAAACCCTCCCGATCATATTTTCGCAAGGTCTGTGGATGCATCTCGGCGAGTTTCGCCGCGATGCTGATGATGTACAACGCGTCGCCCCGTCCGGCGATCCGGACGCGTACCCTGCGTCGGTTTTGGTTGCGCTCAGATTCCTGCGCCCGTCGGATCATCTCGCGACGCGCAGCCTGTGCTGCGATTTTGTTCACGAGACGAACAAATGCGTCGGCATTAGGGATCGATGCCCCTGCATCCGTATTCTGTTCCTCTTCGTATCTCTGTGTCACACAAACTCCATGAAGGAATTAAGCAAGGCACTGTTGGACCCGCTATCGGCACTCACTTGAATCATACTGTTATTCATAGTAATATACATGATACGCTTAGTGTCAGGTTTGACGAAATCCATCACCGAGTCCAAGAAATCCAGGCGAAGAGACGAGAAAATTACGAAATCTTCCAAAAACCGCTTGACAAACCCATCCGACATGTATTAAAAAGTTTTCATTCGGCGAAAACAACCATGCAGGCGAAGGCCCCGGAGGTTTCCCGAACCACCCAAATAAGTGTATCCACCGGTACACCGAGCAACAAGAAACCAAATCAAGAGACCCACCAAGACAGACATGACGATCATCTACGAAAAGCGTTGTCCACATTGTCAAGGCGACATTCTGTTCGCCGTAAGGCTCGAGGGACCGACCCTCAAGTGTCTGCAATGTACGCGACTAATCGATCGTCATCAAGCACGAGAGCTACTCACCCAAAGGATCGAACAACCAGCTGCTTGACGACTGGGGCAATCGAAAGTGGAGTGACTTACGAAACTCACCCCCAATTGAAGCCCCGGTCGAGAATCGGGGCTTTTTAGTCAAGAAACATCAACTGCCCCGTCCAACCGCAATCTCAAGAATGGAGACCAGCGTTATGAAACAGACCGCCATATTCCCCCAACAATGCCCGACGTGCCAAGGCGACGTCCAGTTCGGACGAGGTCTCGACGGCTTCATGCTTAAGTGCATACAGTGCACACGCACCATTAGCCCGGCGCAGGCTCGCGAGATCCTTGCAAACTTACAACGCGAAACCGTCCCTGCGGTCGCCAAAGTTGCTTAGTGCAGCAAGTCGCTGAGCTGCCCGGAGCTCGGCGCAAAGAAAACGGTTCGGTAGCTGAACGCCGCCGAACCGTTTTTTGTTGCCAAAATCAGGAACCCTCGCCGTCTAAGGCTATGCGTTGGAACCAACGCCAAACGACCACTCGTCCGTTTCCACACCTACCACTTCGGCTTCCGGAGCCGCGCTTTCTACGAACGACAAAGCGCGGTCCATCAATTGCTCCAACGTCCGCAAGTCTCCACCCACAACTGCGATTCCAATCGTCGCCGACTGCCACGAATCGTTGGCATGAACCTCGGCCGCGGATACAGAAAACCGATTGCGCAGTTTCGAGACCACTGAATAGATAACCCGCCGCTTGTCCTTCAGCGACGCCGACGCGTGAATGTGCAACGTTACCATCGCAGCCACAATGTGCATCGATCTACCCTTTCCTTTTTACGATTTTCGTCGATGGCACGTTGTTCAAAACGCCAAGTACGGCTCGCTTTCGACAGTTACGTAATCGCACGGTGGGAATTGCTCAAGCGCTTCGACGTCGATCTCGGTGCCCCATCCCGGTCCGTCGGGCACGGTAGCGTCACCGTCGGCGATCGGGATCATGTTGGTCAAAACTCGCTCGTACGCGCCAAGAAAACTGACGAATATCTCCTGCATAAACGCGTTGGGCATCGTCAGATCCAGATGCAGACTCGCGACGGTTGATATCGGGCCGTTAGAGTTGTGCGGCGCCACTGAAACGTAGTGGGTCTCAGCGGCAGCGGCAATCTTTCGAAGTTCCGTGATGCCGCCAGCATGACAGATGTCCGGTTGGATGATACTCGCCGCGTGCGATTCCAGCAACGGCCTAAAATCCCACCGACC
The DNA here is from genome assembly GCA_963664695.1 of Dehalococcoidia bacterium. Taxonomy (GTDB): domain Bacteria; phylum Chloroflexota; class Dehalococcoidia; order Lucifugimonadales; family Lucifugimonadaceae; genus Bin127. The sequence continues at coordinate 2,047,577 of OY761543.1, read as the reverse complement.
ATATAGCTGCTCCCCAGTCGAAATCGGGATATTAACCCGCTTCGCCAATGCCGCAAGAGCGTCGATGTTGTCCCACAGTATCGGCTCTTCCAGCCAAGCAACGTCGTACTCTTCGATCACTCGGGCAGCTCGCTCCGCGCTCCATGCATCTAGGCGACCCCTGATGTCACAGGCGACCTCAACTGATGGTCCCACAGATTCCCGTACCGCTTTCACCAATTCGGCGCCGTGTTGCAATCTCTCTTGCGAAATCACTTGCGGACCGTAAAACGGATAGAACTTCATCGCTCTCCATCCCTCTCCAACCAACTCGGCTGACCGACGTCGATAGTCGTCAACCGTTTTTGCGCCGGATTGGGACTCGTCGTCTTCGCTCGGATCGAACCAACCATTCGCGTACGCCCTGATCTTGTCTCGCACTTTACCGCCCAACAGTTCATAGACGGGGATACCAAGCGCCTTTGCCTTCAGATCGTTCAGGGCAAGGTCGATACCACTGATCGCGCTCATCGTCACGGCGCCACCGGTCCAAGTTACTCGCCGATGCAATGAAGTCCAGATATGCTCGATTTGAAACGGGTCTTTGCCCACCAAGTATTTCGCAAAGTCGTTAATCTCTGCTGCAACGCCGGCATCTTTGTATTGGGTACTCGCTTCACCCCATCCGTACTCTCCAGTGTCAGAGGTGATGCGCACGAACATCCAGTTCGTACCCGCCGTCTTGTGCACCGGAGTGCGCATCCTGAATATGTCGACGTCGGTGATCTTCATGTCGGATTATCTCCCATCAGAGTGACCCGTCGGGATTGCCTCTCAGCCTTGAGACGACCTTCTCCTTGGGTGGCTAAAACACTGAATCCTAATCCACGAGAAACATGGTCGCGTTGCGGTTGCGGACCATGAAATCCGTTTGTAAGCTTGTTGTGGTCGATTCCGGGGTTGATTCCGGCGATTTTGAAGTGACGAACCTGCGGCAACGGGCAAGGAACTTCGCCATTTCCACGCATTTACTTCAATTGCTCTGACATTTTGCGAAAACTGCGCGATATTTCCTCCTCGTCGCCTCGCGTGCGAACTCAATCGGATGCGTCCGCGAATCGGACGTTTCTGTCAATCGTCGCAGTCATCGCAATCCTGGTCGGGATTGGGTCTCTCGCACTCGGCACGATTAAGATTGCAGAAGGCGTGCTTGGTAACGACGCCGACCAGTTCATGTTTCACGAGGTCACATGTGACGACTTCTCGACTTGGGACGCGGCAAATAGTTATTTCGAGAGTAGGGACAGAACTTCAGATTTGATCCACCCGTTAGATTCAAACAGCAACGGTATCCCTTGTGAGGGAATCATGCCCAGCGGTCGCCTTAACCACGAAGAATTCGATGTCGTTTGCGACGACTTCCAACACCGCGACGAGGCAGATCTCTTTTTCGAACTCTATGACCAACGAGACGCAAATCTGTATGGATTGGACAGCGACGTTGACAACCGTCCTTGCGAAACCCTACCGCCTTTGGACGACACACTGCGAGTCCTCAACCGATTGAATCGGCAGTGGCGTCAAGAATCTAGCTTTGGTGGCGACGTAAACTGCAGTGATTTCGAAACTTGGCTCGAATCCAACCAGTTTTTCATCCAGGCTGGCGGACCCAACTCGGACCCACACGGGCTCGATGGCAACAACGACGGAGTGCCTTGCCAATCGTTGCCTGGTGCGCCGAAATGAGCCGATTGAGGCAAGCGCCAAACAGGTTGAATTGCTGTCACTCGGACGCTGATGCGAGTGCCGCGTAGTCCAGGAAATCAGACTAGCGTTGGCTTCGACGCCGTTGCGCAAATCGCAATCTGATCTGAGCTCTACGCAACGACGCGAGGGCTCGTTCCATGTCGAGATCGGAACCGTGCGTATCAATCCGCTCCTGCGCCCGCATCACGGCCACCGCGGCACGATCCTCGTCAATTTCATCCTCGCGCTCGGCCGCATCGGCCAATACCGTAATGTTGTCCGCCAAGACTTCCATGAATCCGCCGGTGACCAGGACACTCTGTTCCTCGCCATCAGCACCGAAGCGCATCTCGCCCGGAACAAGCGTTGTCATCAAAGCAGCGTGTGACGGCAGAACCGTCAACTCGCCGTCGGCGCCTGGAGCCGAAACGTAGTCCACTCCGCCTGAGAAAGTCTCTCGTTCGGCGGTCACTATGTTGAGGTTCATGCGGGCCATTGTGGCTCTCTCAATTCCTTCGTATTACGGTTCCTCAACCCGAGGGATGTTTATGCTGCGTCTTGTGCTTGCATTGCCGAACCCTTGGTAACGGCGTCCTCGATTGGGCCAACCATGTAGAACGCTTGCTCAGGCAAATCGTCGTGATCGCCGTTCAATATCTGCAAGAAGCCTTTGACCGTTTCTTCGCGGCTAACGTAGACGCCAGGCAATCCGGTGAACACCTCGCCAACGAAGAATGGCTGCGTCAGGAAACGTTGGATCTTACGGGCGCGAGAAACCGTCAGCTGGTCCTCATCGGAAAGCTCTTCGATGCCGAGGATAGCGATGACGTCTTGCAGGTCCTTGTAACGCTGCAACACACGCTTGACACCGAAAGCCGCCTCGTAGTGGTCCTGACCCACAACCGCTGGTTCCAAAATTCTCGAGTTCGATGCCAACGGGTCAACCGCCGGGAAGAGCGCCTGCGCGGCGAGCGAACGTTCGAGCGATACGTTTGCGTCCAAGTGACCAAACGTCGTCACGATCCCGGGGTCGGTATAGTCGTCTGCCGGTACATAGACCGCTTGGAAAGATGTAATCGAACCGGCCTGGGTGGAGGTGATGCGCTCCATCAAGTCGCCGATTTCGGTGGCCAGCGTGGGTTGGTATCCAACCGCCGACGGCATTCTACCGAGCAGCGCCGACACTTCCATGCCAGCCAAGATGTACCGATAGACATTGTCGACGAATAACAATACGTCCTGTCCGCGCTCGTCACGGAAATACTCGGCCATCGTGAGGCCGGTCAACGCGATCCGAGCACGCGTACCGGGCGGTTCGTTCATCTGCCCGAACACAAGAGCGGTAGAACCGATCACGCCTGATTCGTTCATCTCGTGCCAAAGATCATTGCCCTCGCGAGATCGTTCACCCACGCCCGCAAACACGGAAACGCCGGAGTGCTCCTGGGCGATATTTCGGATCAGTTCCGTGATGATCACAGTCTTGCCAACACCCGCACCTCCGTAGGCTCCCACCTTGCCTCCACGCGGGAACGGCGTGATCAGATCCAAGACCTTGATGCCCGTCTCCAGAATTTCGGTGGTTCCGGACTGCTCCGCAAACGTCGGTGGTTGACGGTGAATCGGCAGTCTCTCGGCGTCGGCTGGAACTTGCTCGCCGCCATCGATCGCGTCACCGAGCACATTGAAGATGCGACCCAGCGAATGCTCACCTACGGGCACCGCAACTGGCTGACCAGTGTCTACGGCTTCGACGCCGCGCGCCAGTCCATCGGTCGTCCCGAGCGCAAGACATCGCGCCCAGTTGTTGCCGACGTGTTGCTCGACCTCGAGCACCAACCGCTCGCCCTCGTTGTCGACTTCCAAACCGCTGTAGATCTCGGGAAGATCGTCCGGCGGGAATGCAACGTCGACGACCGTGCCGATAACTTGGACTACTTTGCCTTTGCTACCTTGTGCCATTTGCGTCAGGCTCCTATTTGGTGTTGCCCTGCCGTACGCTCGGCCGGGCGAATTTGCTCAATTGTGGTCATGTCTTGAATGACCGGTTTGTCTTCATTCGGGAAAGATGCAACCTCAACCCTGCACGCCAGCGACACCGCCCACGATGTCTAGCAATTCGCCGGTTATGGCTTCCTGCCGCGCTTTGTTCAGGTCCAGGGTCAGATCCTCGATCAATTCATTCGCGTTGTCGGTGGCGTTCTGCATCGCGATCATGCGGGCTGAATGTTCGCTCGCCTGCGCTTCAAGGATCGCGTGGTAAACCTGCGTCTCAACGTACCGAGGGGCGATGTTAGCCAACACTTCTGCCGGCGACGGCTCATAGATGTAATCGAGATACAGCGTCGGCCCATCGTCCGAATCTGATCCAGAGGACGTCGTTGCGATGGGAAGCAGTTGCAGATTGACTGGTCGCTGGACAGATGTGTTTACGAACTGGGCGTAGATTAACTTTACGGAATCCACGTCACCAGAACGATAGCGGTCAATCACGAATGACGAGATGTCGAGCGTATCCCCTAAAGACGGACGATCCCCAACCGAGAAGCTGGCGACCAACGACTGCCCCGTCCGGGCCACGAATCGCTCTCCCTTGCGACCAATCCCAACCGTGTCAACCGGCACCTCTGCGTCGCGCAGTTCTTGTGCCGCCACGCGCAGGATGTTTCCCACCAACGCGCCTGCCAATCCGCGATCAGGAGTAACCAACACAAGAAGCTCGCGCTGGTTTGGTCGCCGCTGAAGCAATGGGTCCAACGTCTCGTCTTCGGCTTCCAACCGCATCACCAAGTGCGACAACACTTCACGCATCTGGTCGGCGTACGGACGACCGTTTCGTACCATCTGCTGGGCGCGTTGCATACGAGACGCAGCGATCAGTTGCATCGCGCTCGTGATCTTCGCGGTGTTGCTTACCGACCGAATCCGGTCGCGTATGTCCTTCAGGCTGGGCATATTCGAGTCATCGGTTCCTTGCTGTTAGGCGGACACCAATCCGGCAGTCTGTTTGAATGCCGTTACGGCTTCCATCAATCGATCGGCATTCTCATCGCTGAGTTCACCGGTATCGCTGATCGCCGATAATACATCTGGCAGGTTTGCCGCCATGTAGTCGTACCATTGCCCTTCAAACTCGCCAACTTTCTCGACATCCACATCGTCCAACGCGCCTTCGTTGGCAACATGGAAGAGGGCGACCATGTTTTCATACGAGACTGGAGAGTTCTCGTCCTGTTTCAATAGCTCGCGGAAGCGCTCGCCGCGCGCCAGCTGACGCCTGGTGACCGGATCGAGGTCTTCCGCGCCAAACTGCGCGAATGTGGCCAACGAGTCGAACTGCGCCATCTCTGTTTTCAAGCTACCTGCAACAGATTTCATCCCGCGTCGCTGCGCCGATGAACCTACGCGTGTAACTGAAATACCGGAGTTGACCGCAGGCCGGATACCGGCGTTGAATAGGTCGGGCTCCAAGAATAGCTGACCGTCCGTAATGGAGATGACGTTCGTCGGAATATACGCCGAAACGTCTCCCGCTAGAGTTTCGATAATCGGCAACGCCGTGATCGAACCTCCGCCGTATTCCGGCGACATGCGCGCCGCCCGTTCAAGGAGTCGGGAGTGCAAGTAGAAGACGTCGCCGGGGTAGGCTTCACGCCCAGGAGGACGCTTCAACAGCAACGACATCTGGCGATACGCCCACGCGTGCTTTGAGAGATCGTCGTAGACGATGAGGACGTCTCGTCCTTTCGACATAAAGTACTCGGCCATCGTGCAACCCGCATATGGAGCCAAGAACTGCGTCGCGGCCGGATCTGACGCGTTGGCCGCTACGATAATCGTGTTGTCGAGCGCTCCTTGGTCGGCTAATCGCTGCACTATACCAGCGACTTTAGATGCCTTTTGGCCAATCGCCACGTATACGCCGATCATGTCAGAATCGCGCTGGTTGATGATCGCGTCGACGCAAAGCGATGTCTTGCCCGTCGAACGGTCGCCGATAACCAGCTCGCGCTGCCCACGGCCAACTGGGACCATCGCGTCAACCACTTTGAGGCCAAACTGCACCGGCTGATTCACGGGTTGACGAGAAATGACACCGGGCGCGATCTTCTCGACCGGCAAAGTCTCTGTCGTGCGCGGCGCGGGTTGACCGTCCAGCGGCCTGCCCAGCGGGTCGACCACACGACCTAGCAGATCATCACCGACCGGCACCTCAAGAATTCGACCTGTGGACCGAACCTCGTCCCCTTCGCGGATCCGCAGGTAGTCGCCCATGATCACCGCACCAACCGATTCCTCTTCCAAGTTAAGCGCTAGCCCAAGAATGTCATTGGGGAACTGAAGGATTTCGTTTAGGCGAACCCCGGCCAGCCCGTGTATGCGAGCAATGCCGTCGCCCGCTTCGACGACAGTGCCAACGTCAACCATCGTGAGTTCGCCACCGAACTCTTCGATCTGACGCTTGATCACTGAAGCGATATCTTGCCCTGCGGTCGTCATCGAATTAGTTCTCCTTAGAGTGGAAGCGGGAATATCCTGCTCCGCGTATTTGGCGTCTCTTACTTCTCAACGAGATAAATCATCCCGAAATTGGTCGTTGGGCAAGCGATTCCTGCATCGACTGCAATCGCGTCCGCGTGCTTCCATCGAACAAACGGTCACCCACCCGGGCAACAACTCCGCCGATAATCTTTGGATCAATCTGTTCCAAGACTTCGATCCGTTTGTAACCGGTCATTTCTTGCAAGTTTTGGACAATGCGTTCACGTCTTGCATCATCCAATGGAACCGCAGTCGTAATCTGGGCTCGCCCGACACCTAAGTGATCGTCAGTCAGTTCTCCAAATGTGTCGCAGAAGCCACCGAACCGTTCGACGTCGCCGTTCGTGGTCATGAGGGACACTAGATTCCGCACCAACGGATCGGCGTCGCTTAGTAATGTCTGGATGCCGTCGAGTTTGACGGCTTCCGGCACCGACGGCGCAGCCATAAACGCTTGGACGTCCGACTCCGCGAAGATGTCTTGCGCCTTTGCCAGATCGCGCTGCCAAACATCGAGCGCGTTCCGTTCAATCGCAATCGAGAATGCGGCTTGTGCGTATCTTCTGACTGAGGTCGATGGCATCCGAAAGTTAAATCTCCCGCCGTGTTGCGCGGTTAATTGCGCCGGGCGTCAAGGCCTTCATCCAATACACGATCGATGAGTTCACGGTGCGCACCCTCATCGAGGGATTGCTCCACAATGCGTTCTGCAGCCAGGATCGCGATGCCGGCGAATTCTCGACGCACCTCCTCGACTGCGGCTTCCTGCTCGCGTCGAATCTCTTCTCGCGCCCGGTTAAGCATTTCGTCGACCTGAGCACGCGTGCGTTCAACCTCTTGATCCCTCAACCGCGACGCCGCGTCTCGGGCTTCGGCGATTAATGCCTGACCTTCGCCACGAGCATTAGCCAGTTCTTGTTCGACACGCTCCGCGGACGACGCAGCTTCTGCGCTCGCCCGTTCCGCCGCATCCAAGCTATCGCGGATGCGCTCGGCGCGTTGATCCAACATACGGGTTATTGGGCCGTATAGGAACATCCGCAGAAAGACCGCGATGACCGTAAACCCGACCAAAAAGGTCAAGAGGCGGGGTAGGTCTATTCCCAATGCGTCCATGAGAATCTCCGAATCGTTCTACATCGGACTGTTCGTTGCACCGCCGCGTCGGCGGGATTAACGGCGTCGGCAATCAATTAGAGCCGATCCGTCCGCCGAAGCGCTGGCAGGGTGCAGATTAAACGAACAGCGTGATGATGGCGACGACCAAAGCGTAGATCGCGATGGCTTCCGTGAACGCAATGGCAAGAATCATGTTCTGCCGAATCGCGTCTGCGGCGTCAGGATTTCGGCCGAGGGCTTCCATCGCCTTGCCTGCTAGCATGCCGATGCCAAGCCCTGGACCGAGGGCTCCCGCCCCGATCGCAAGCCCGGCTCCGATTGGTGCCCAATCTTCCATTGTCTTAGACCTCCTGGTCTCGATTGTCGTTGAGTTCGACGCTCGATCCTTTAGACCGGGTCGAAGGTTCATCACACGCGCTCGACTTTGCTCTGCAAGTCGCACGCAGTATGCCAAATTTGTAGGTGCCCTTTGCGCCGCGATTGGCGACGATGACTGGGGCAGCGTTCAATTGCCAAGCGTTCCAACTGTCCGTCGTGCAGTACTGCATCAATGTCCCCCCGCACCGTCGGCGTGATCGCCTTCTGGATGGTGGTGCGGCATGATCGCGAACGCACCGAACATAAGAGTTAAGACCGAGAAGATTATCGCTTGGATGAAGCCCACGAATAGCTCCAGTCCGATGAACGGAATCATGCCGATCAACGGGAACAGGAAGCCCATCGCGATCAGCAAAATCTCGCCTGCGAACATGTTGCCGAACAGACGGAACGTGAAGCTGATGATCTTGATGAATTCGCCCACCAGTTCAAGCACGCCGACGAAAAGATCGATTGGATTGCGTTTGAACGGGTTGCCGATGAACTTGTCCCAGTAACCACCAATGCCCAACGTTTTGATGCCCCAGAACTGCACACTCACCATCGCAAACAAAGCGATCGCCAACGTCATGTTCAAGTCCGTGCTCGATCCCCTGAGATACGGTACTAACAACCCAACGCGTTTGCCCTCGAACCCGTCATACTTGCCGGGGTTCTCAGTGAAAAATTCAGTGCTTGGGACGGAACCCGGTGCCACGCTCTCGTCAACTCGGCGCCCAATCTTCACTACATCTTCCTCGGTCGGATGCACCGGGTCGGCGATGTCATACGCCGCGATGTCAATTAGCGTGACCTTGTAGTCTTCTCCCCGACCAAGCGGCAGGATCCGCACTCCTCCACCATCAAACACCACAAATCGCTGCTCGCCGTACGTCTCCAAAGTTTTGCCGAGATACTTCTGCAAATCCTCACTGTCGGCGTGAGACTCGATGAAATGCCCCAAACCCTCGCCGTTCTTCCCAACGTCGTGGTGCAGCCCCTCCAGCAACTCTGTTTGATTCCCCTCCGCAAGCTTCTTCTCCAACTTGTGGAAGAAAAACTCTTGTGTAGTCTCCACGCGCCCGATCGTTCCGACCACAGGCAATACTCCGAGCCAGTTCGAGAACAACACGACAAGGAAGATCGCCGTCGCGACTGGAATGAAAATCCGCCCCGTCTTGCCCGAAGTCGATTCCGCCAATCCGATGAAGAATTCGTAGAGCAGCTCCATGATCGCCTGCCAACGCCCCGGCACCTCAGAGAGCTTTCGTGTCGCCAGCCAAGTCAGGAGCACCAGCACAAGCATGGCCGCACCAAACATCACAACCGTGTTCACGAGCTTGTAACCGCCGATATGCGTTACAAGCTCCGAAGGGATCTGGATTAGAGGAACCGCACCACCGAGGAATCCACCACCGAACGCGGCGCCGAGGGCACCGCCTAATACCGAAATAAGTGCCACAGCGAGCAAGAAAACCGCTATGGCTATCGCTTTAGGGGATGAGAGCAAACTCTCCCCCTGCCGGTTGATTCGGTTCGATCGTCATCTTGCAATCAAGTCGTCGGAAGGTTGGGTAGCCGGATCGCCTAACGCTTCGCTTTTCCGAAGTCAGACAACATCCGCACCATGCCGACCAGCGCAATTGCGACCCCCAAGAGGATCCCGACCACCAGCAGCAACGGTGCGCTGCCGACTAGTCCGTCTAACCACCATCCAATTAAAGCTCCTCCGGCGATGCTCACGCCGACGAACCAACCGATCATGGTCAATCGCGCTAAAGTCGGGATGATACTTGGCACACTCTTCGGAGTCCGCTCGTCAGGCATCAAAAAAACCCGCCTTCACTTCAAACAATTATAAGTAACCAAAGCCGCCATCAATCCGACACCTCCGCATCATCTTCCCACGTGCCCGACACTCCCCAGCCCACCAACACAACGTAGGGGCGACCCTTGTGGTCGCCCACCCCCTCACACAACAATCATGCCCTCGTCGTTCCAGCAATCCCCCGTTATTTCCGCGGACGCGGGAACCCAGAAAAAACATTGCACGCCACGACCCTCCCTTCGCTGAATCCGAACAAGACTACGGTTCGGATCGTCACTTCCCGTCCGACAAGTACAGGTTTCCATTTCTGTCCAAAACCGCCCGATTTCCTGGATGAATCACCACCGTCGAATCCACCTCTTCCACAATCGCCGGGCCTTCGATCTCATCTCCCGGACCCAATGTGTAGCGGTCGTAGATCGGACAGTCTACTCGCCCGCCACACTCCGCAAAGTAGACCTTCCTAATTCCCTTGATCGCTACCGACGCACCACCTTCATTTGCCGCGATCTCACGAACTCGTGGCTCCAGAATCCGACCAACTGCACTTAAACGCAACGCAACAAACTCAACCGGCTCTCCGACCGCGTTGAAGCCGTAAACGCGCTCGTGTTCTTGGTGGAAACGACTCAGAAGCCCCGCGATCGCATCCGACGTTAACTCGCCATCCGAGAGCGGAACGGTCAGTTCGTAACTTTGTCCGACGTACCGCATATCCGCCTGACGAATGAAACGCATATCGTCGCTGCCGATCCCCTCCCGCACTAGAGCCGTTTCACCCTCAGTCTTCATGCGTTGCATGTGCACATTAGCGGTATCTTTGTCAATACGATCGGCTCGCTGTATCAGCGCAACCGAGTAGTCATGCCTGATGTCCGTCACCAACAACCCCATCGCCGAGGTCGTGCCCGGACTCATCGGCACCAGCACTGTTGGCATCTCGAGTTCCTCGGCCAATCGATTGGCATGGACGGGACCTGCTCCGCCGAATGCCACGAGCAGAAAGTCCCTCGGATCATAGCCGCGTTGCACTGAGACCCGCCGCAGCGCGCCAACCATAGCGTTGTTGGCGATCTCGATCATGCCGACGGCAACTTCGTCCACGGCCATATTCAACGGATCAGCGCATTTCTCTTTGATTGCCTTGCGCGCAGCGTCTACATCAAGCCGAATCTCGCCTCCGAGGAAATTGTCGGCAGATATCCGACCAAGAACGAGATTCGCGTCGGTAATAGTCGGCTCCGTCCCACCTTGCCCATAGCAAATCGGGCCGGGATTTGCGCCTGCAGAATGCGGACCCACCCGCAAAATGCCACCGGAATCGATCCACGCGATCGACCCGCCACCCGTACCGATCTCCACCAAATCGATGACCGGCGTACGAATCGGGTAACCCGCCCCACGCGCACCGTGCTCGATATTCGCCGCGGTTCCTCCCACTTCGTAATCCTTTGTCACTCGCGGCGTTCCGTTTTCGATCAGTCCGGCCTTTGCGGTGGTGCCACCCATGTCAAACGAAATGACGTTCTCGTGCCCTAGGGTTTTGCCTAGATGATTGGCTGCGATGACACCCGCTGCGGGACCCGACTCGACCATGAAAACCGGCCGTTCCATCGCCGCTTCGAACGTGAAAACGCCGCCACTACTCTGCATCACCAACCATTCTCCAGATATCCCTGAACCTTGGAAACGGGACTTGATCTTACCCAGATACTGCGAAACTACCGGGCGGATCGCCGCGTTGATGACCGTGGTGCTAGCTCGAAAATACTCCCTAAATTCCGGTGCTACTGCCGATGACAGTGAATAGAGGACCGTTGGCAACTCTTCACCGAGGATCTCACCGATCCGTTCTTCGTGCTCCGAGTTGATGTACGAGTGCAGCAAACATACGGCTATCGATTCAACGCCCTCACCCCGCAACTCATCTACGATGTGCCTCATCGCTCGTTCATCCAATGGAATCAAGACGTCGCCCCGGAAATCCAATCGTTCCGGTACCCCGAAGCTGAGATACCGAGGGACTAGGGGACGCAATTTCTCGAACTGCAAGTCATACAGTGTGGGGCGAATCCCAGTCTGAATCTCCAGAAGATCGCGAAACCCTTCGGTGGTGATGAATGCGGTTTTTGCCAGGTTTCCCTCGATAATCGCGTTTGTCGCGACGGTGGTTCCGTGCACAACGTATTTCACCGTCTCTGGCGCGATCTCACTATCACCGAGCATTCTGTTGACTACCCGGAGGAAGCCCTCAGATGGGTCATCGGGAGTCGATGGCACCTTGCCAGTTCGGGTCTCGCCGGTGTTTTCGTTCAGGAGAATGCCGTCCGTGAAGGTCCCGCCGATGTCTACGCCGATGCGATATTGTTCGGTCACCGAAGGGATCCTCGTTCTTCCACATCACCCGACCGTAGGGAGCGTGTCACTTCAAAATCAACTGCCCATTGTTCAGTGTCTAAAGCAACCCGATAGATATCTCGAGCGCGTTCCGGGCTGATCCTTCCATCCCTCACATCGCGCAACACGTCATCGGGATCACGTTCCTCAGGTGGGCCGTAACCACCACCACCACAGGTTCGGTAGCTAACCACATCGTCTTCGGCGAGTTGGATCGTCACCTTCGAACCCAATTCCAAGGAATCGGATTCGGGATTGAGAACATATTGCGCCTTCTCGCCAGGAAGCCCCCCGAATAGGCCATGCGGTCCCCAACGCTCGCGATCCGCAAGTATCGTAAACGAAGCCTCGTGATCCGGGAAAAGGTAGTCGCGACGCAGTCCCAACCCGCCGCGGCGCCGACCCGGACCTTCAGAATCCTCGACAAGCTCATACCGAGTTATTCGCACCGGATAATTGACTTCGGTCTCTTCGATCGGAGCGTTCGCGGTGTTTTTGCCGTGAGGTTGGACCGCATCTGGGCCGTCGCTATTTGCCCTTGCGCCGTAACCTCCTGCGATCGTTTCGAGGAAACAGTAGTTCTCATTTCGGTACGGATCGAATCCGCCGAAACCAGAATGACAGATCATGCCTTCAGTTCCGGCTGGCACCCTTTCCGGTATTGCATCCGCCAACGCCCGCAAAATCACTTCGGTGAGACGAAGTTGGGTCTCCCAACCACCGACTACCGGGTACGGCTCGGTGCAGTTGACCACCGTTCCCTCGGGGGCCAGCATATGTACGTTGCGATAGAAACCCGTGTTGACGGGAACGTCGGGTTCAATGAGGCACTTGAGAACGAAAGCAACCCCGGAGTGCGTCTGGGCGAATGTCGAATTGATGGGTGCCAGTCTCTGCTCATCCGTTCCCGAAAAGTCGAACAACAGACCATCGTCGTTGATCGTCAATTTGACCACGAGCTTGACCGGCTCATCGCTGTAACCGTCGCTGTCCATGTATCCCGTACTCTCGAAAACACCATGGGGCAATTTCGCCAATTCGGACTTTGTACGGCGGTCGGTGTACTCAATCAACTCGTCTATGTAACGAGCGACCGTCTCCGGTCCCATTCGGTCCAACAGAGAAGTTAACCGACGGATGCCGGTATTGTTCGCCGCGATCTGAGCACGAAAGTCACCAGCGGTCTCTCGCTTTGCTCTGACTTGGGCAAGAACCAGATCGAAGACGTCACGATTGATTTCGCCTCCTCGAACGAACTTCACCGGCGGGATGATGATGCCCTCTTGGTAGATCTCTCGGAATGCGCCGATGCTCGCGGGTGCCCCTCCTCCCACGTCCACATGGTGAGCGAGACTCGCGACGTATCCTACGAGAGCTTCCTGGTGAAAAACCGGTGAGATCAGCGTGATGTCATTGAGATGCACACCGCCCGTGTACGGAAGGTTGACCAGCAGCGCATCTCCTTCATGAAGATCGCTTATCCCATATGCATTAAGTGCCCGAGGGATTGTCTCCACCAACGACCCGAGGTGATTGGGCTGACTGAACGACTGCGCCACGGTGCGCATCTTCAGGTCGAAAATCGCACACGAAAAGTCGTGTCGCGTCTTGATATTGGTCGAGTACGCGCTGCGGCGAAGAGCCGAAGCCATCTCCTCCGTAGCTTCAACCAGAGAGTTGCGAATCACCTCGAAGCTGATGGGGTCTATGGGTGTTTCAGACGACATTTATACGAACGTTTCTGCGAAGCAAGTGACGAGGGAAATGATAGCAACGTCATCCGTCACTTTTGCGAGCATGCCGCCCGTTCGCTCTTCTGGATGGACGTTCCGTCCCGCAAGCGGCCGGCTTTCGCCGGAATGACGCGGGTTGTGCAAACAACGCCCACACGCGATAACGTATTCGCATCGCAACTTGCCTTACCGCTCATAGGTTGAAAACCATGAAATACGACTTCATCGTCATCGGTGCCGGTTCCGCTGGCGCCATTGTCGCCTCCCGACTTAGCGAAGATCCGAATGCCTCGGTCCTCCTCCTCGAAGCCGGTCCTGACTATCCGAACGTCGAAGACCTCCCCATGGAGATCAAACTAGGTTACGGATTCGATCGCAACATCTGGGCTCGCGCTTTCGGCCAAGACAGCAAACACAATTGGAACTTCACCGCCCGGTCGAACGACCTCAACCCCGAAATGCTCGTCCCCCGAGGAAAACTCGTGGGTGGCTCCAGCTCCGTGAACGCTCAGATTTTTCTCCGAGGATTGCCGGAAGACTACGACGACTGGGCTTCTTGGGGCAACGACGAGTGGTCGTTCCAGAAACTCATGCCGTACTTCAGGCGCATCGAGACGGACACAGATTTTTCCGACGACTACCACGGCACCGAAGGTCCGATACTTTGCCGCCGATGGAAACCGGAAGACTGGAACGAAGATCAAGACGCTTTCGTCGAAGCCTGCCAAGCGTTAGGTTATCCGCGCTATCACGACGCCAACGACCCCGACACTACCGGTGTCGGACCACCACCTTTCAACAACCCGAACGGCGTCCGATGGAGCACCAACATCGGCTACCTGTCGCAATCACGACATCGATTGAATCTCACAATCCGCGCCGATTGCCTCGTGCATCGCCTGCTGTTCGACGGCAACAGGGCCATCGGAGCAACCGTCGAATCCGGCGGCGAACTCTTCGACGTCCACTCCGACCAAGTCGTTCTCTCGGCCGGTGCCCTCTGTTCACCTCAGATACTTATGCTTTCGGGTGTTGGTCCCGCGGACCACATCACCGAGATGGGCATTCCTCTAAAACTCGATTCCCCGGGCGTCGGCCAGAATCTGCGCGATCACCCTCAGATATCCACTACATGGCGGACCAAGTCAGATTTCCGACAAGATCCATTGGCACCCAAGATTCAGGTCAACCTCAAATTCACCTGCGAAGGATCGAAATGGCGCAACGATATGTTCATCCATCCGCTGTCCTGTGCCACGCAAGAGGGCGTCTACCTGATATCCAACACGCAACCGATCGGGATATCGATGATCTCCGCTCTTTATCTCGCCGAATCGGCCGGGAAGTCGAGTTGCAATCTGCTGATCCGCACGTCCAACCCCATCTCGACTACAACCTGCTCGACGCAGAATTCGACAAGGTACGAATGAGAGAAGCGGTCCGCCTTTGCGTCAAGATCGGTGAGCAGGCACCGTACGACGAAATCATCGAAGAACTGGTCGCGCCTACTAGCGAGGAATTAGCCTCAGACGACCTTCTCACCAAGTTCATCATGCGCGGAGTCGGAACTAGCCACCACGCGTCGGGAACCTGCAAGATGGGACCCGATTCCGACGATATGGCGGTGCTAGATCAGTACGGCAACGTCAAAGGATTGCAGAACTTGAAGGTCGCAGACGCGTCCAACATGCCCGACTGCATTCGCGCGAATACCAACGTTACTTCGATGGTCATCGGCGAACGCATCGCCGATTTCATCTTGGAAGGCCGGTAAAGCCTACGTGCTGGCTACCTCGTCGCCATCATCGTCCATACTCAACGATTCCATGAACTCCGAAAAGGCGCTCAACTTTTCGCGCTGTTCGGGAGTGACCGGCGAGGCGGCCTCTTCAAATTGCTTCTCGCGAGCCGCGAGGCGAGACTGTTCTTCGGTGCTTCGCCGACCCTGAATATCGCTATCGACCTGCTCCATGACATCTTCAGCCATGTAGATCGGCACCCGCGCCCTCACCGCCAGCGCTATCGAGTCTGACGGCCGAGCATCCAACACAATCACATCATCCCCGACACGCACACTGATATCTGCAAAGAACGTAGATTTGTTCAGACCGCGGATGTAAACGTGTTGAACCTTGCCGCCAAGCTCGGTAATGGAATTCAACAACAAGTCGTGCGTCATCGGCCGAGTGGCCGGGGCATCGCTGGTCGGTGCGACGATCGCCGCTGCTTCGTTCGCACCAATGATGATGGGACAAACGCGTCGATCTTCGTGATCTTTCGGTCGCAGGATCAGGCAACGCTCGGCGGAACCGTCACGCCCAACTGTAATCTGGTGAATCTCCACCTCCAGCATGACGGACATCTCCTTGTATTGACAGCGGTTGCCTGGTGCGGCACCCCTCCCAAACGCGTGCAAATCGTCGGGCTGAACACCTATTCACATACTCTACTACGAATCCAATCGACCTCCCCTTCGCTCCGCGAAAGGGACGCGTGGGAAGTACGCAGTGGATGCCCGAAAACCACCTACAACCCCGCCCGTTCTGCAACCGGGATTCGCGACTTCATCCGGCGTTGCGCCAACGGCCGCTCGAGCATGACCCGGCGGTTGCAGCCCGAGCAAACTAGACCAATATCCGCGCCGATACGATAAACCTCCCATTCATTCGATCCGCAAGGATGGGGTTTTCGCAACGCAACCAAATCACCAACCTCAAACGGCACCACTTCACGGTCTTTGCGCGCCGGCGTATTCACCTTCCCTATCCTCGACCAAGTGCGATTTCGGCTCTTAACTTTTCCACCGCCACGCGCGCCGATTGATCGAAATCAGACTTCGATTGGGAAGCGTAGATGATTCCCCGAGACGAGTTGATGAGGATTGCTTCACCGCCCAATCTCGCCGTCTCAGTCGCGTCGCCACCTTGCGCGCCGACGCCCGGTATCAAGAATGGAACATCGGGAAACTTCGTCCGCAGAGACGCTAATTCATTGGGAAACGTAGCGCCAATTACGAGTCCGACATTGCCTCCGTCCGATCGCGACACCACCTGTTCCGCCACGATCTCGTAAACCATTTTGCCGGTTCGGGCGTCGACAATATCCTGCACTTCGATCGAACTAGGGTTTGAGGTCCGGCACACAACGAACACGCCGCGGTCGCGATACGCCAAGAACGGCGAGATCGATTCCCAACCTTGGTACGCGTACACCGTGCAAGCATCTACATCCCAAAACTCGAACATCGCCTTCGCATACGCCTCCGCAGTGTTGCCCATGTCCCCTCGTTTTGCATCGGCCAACACAAACGCATGTGGAGCTACATCTCGGATGTGGCCGATCGTCTTTTCGAGCGCCTCGAGACCCGCAATCCCCATCGCTTCATAGAATGCATATTGCGGTTTGTAAGCGGCAACCAGATCTTGAGTGGCGTCAATGATTGCACGATTGAACTCGAACACATCATCGATCGGCATCTTGGTCGGATCTGGATCAAGTCCAACGCATACACAACTGCCAGATCTCGAACGACCAAAGCTCAATCTGTCTGACATTCTCTCGGTAGCAACAACCGTCATTTCGTATCCCCACTAATCTGATGCATAAACCACCTGAAATTATCTACGAATTCAGTCACGTTCGTTCCGACCCGCGCGCTCGAGAGCCAGTCACACCTAGCCGGGAGGATATCGAGTGGCTGTTTACGGCGTTGTATGACGCGTACGGGCCACGACACTGGTGGCCAACTGTCCACGGCGGATCGTTCGAGATGGCCATCGGCGCGATATTGGTCCAGAACATCTCGTGGTCCAACACCGAACGCGCGTTGATCAACCTGCGGAGTGCCGACGTGTGGTCATTCAATGCGATCTCCGAAACACCGGACGAAACGATGCACGACTTGATACGACCATCCGGTTACTACAAGGCGAAGACTCGCAAACTCAAGGAATTCGCAGATTTCATCCTGACGAATCACCATGGTGATCTGGAAAACCTCTTCGCGCTGCCGATCGGCGAAATGCGAAGTCAACTGCTCTCGGTATGGGGCATCGGAGAAGAGACGGCAGACGACATCATCTTGTACGGAGCAAACAAACCATCGTTCGTCGTCGACGCCTACACGCGCCGCATTCTCGAAAGGTTGGGATGGAATATTCGGGGAAAGAGCTATGCGGACTACCAGCAACTCTTCCACGAGCTCCTCCCTCACGACGCGTACCTATTCAACGAGTACCACGCCCTAATTGATTACCACGTTGCTCGCATCTGCAAAAAGAAACCGCTTTGCGACAAGTGCGTGCTTGCCAAACATTGCCCGGTTGGCCTCGGCGTTACCCAGCCGTAATAGTTATGCTGCTCGACTTAAAGAGAACGTAAACATCGACGTCTTTCTTTAGATTGAGAGTTTCGACGGCATCTGAGGTCAACTCGACTACGAACTCGGGACCCGCGTCGACGAAAGCGAATGCTGCAAATTCTCCGACCTCGACACGTTGGACGGTACCGCGCAGAATGTTCCTCGCACTGATCGCGTCTGGCCGCTGCAATGCCAACATGATGTCGGACGCACTGATCGATGCAGTAACCCGTTGCCCGGGTTGGTAATCGCCAACATGCGCGACGACGTCGATGTCACCAATGCGGATCGCACCACCTTCGGTAACGGTTCCAACGTATAGGTTGTCGATATCGTCTCGCCCGATCCTAGTGGTGGATGCCACCTCTGCGACCAAATCGACCACCGGTCCGAACGATTTGACGCGACCTTGATCGAGAACCAATGCGAATCGTGCGAGCGCCATGACGTCCGACAAGGAATGCGAAACGTAGACCATCGGGATACCGTATCGCTCGTGAACCTGCCTAAGGTAGGACACAACTTCATTCCGCAATCGGATGTCGAGCGACGCAACCGGTTCGTCCAGCAAAAGGAGACGGGGCGAGGTCGCGACACCGCGTGCAAGCGCCACACGCTGACGTTCGCCGCCAGATAACGAATCTGGAAATCGATTCAATAGGCCCTGAATCTGCAAGAATCGACACAACTCATCGGGGTCGATTACACGAAGGTCGGGCGGCGTCAGCCGATAGCCGTACTCGATGTTCTGCCTAACCGTCTTGTGAGGAAACAGCATTCCATCTTGGAACACCATCGCCGTGCGAAACGATTGCGGCGGTCGCCGTACCCGCTCGGTTGAGGAAAATATCGTCTCACCGTCAAACCTGACGTAGCCATCGTCGGGTGTAACCATCCCTGCCAAACACGCCAACAGCGTAGATTTACCCGCACCCGACGGGCCAAACACCGCTGTGATGCCATTCGAGAATTTCCCTGACGCATCGAGAGCGAAATCACCGAGTCTGATCCGCAGGTCGAAATCAAGAACAGAAGTTTCTCGCTCATCCATTCGAACCACTCCTAGAAACCATGCGATTCCGCTGCTGTGCCACGAGCCGATTGTGTACCGCCAACGCGATCCCACCAATGAATATCGAAACCGCAGCAAGTGACCACGCTTCCGAAAAATCTCCCGCGGAGATACGGGAAAAAATGGCGCTGGGCAGGCCTTGAGTGCTACCTGGAATGTTCCCAGCGAACACGATCGTAGCTCCGAACTCTGCGAACGATCGAACGAATCCGAGGAGCAATCCGGCAGCGATCCCGCGCTTCGCCAGCGGCAGGATGACGTCCCACGTCGCGCGCAATCGGCCAGCACCCAGGTTGCGCGCCGCGAAGACCAAACGCGGATCGACCTCCCCAAGTCCCGCTACGAACGCGCGCACGACCAAAGGGAATGAAACAACGGCCGACGCTATCGACATCGCTACCCAACTGAACGCCAATCCTTCCGAAAGCGGATCAAGTGGGCCCGTCGCACCGAAGAACCAGAGCAGAATGAAACCAACGGCGACCGGCGGCAACGCCAAAGGCATCGAGACGATCAGGTCGAGAACGAAGGCGACGCGGCCAGTGTTCCGAACTAGGTAGCTGGCTACGAAGAACGCCGGCACCGCCATGGCGACGGTCGCGACTAATGCCGTCTGCAACGACAACAGGGTCACGTCAAGCAAATGCATCACCCCTCATGTGTCTACCGCTCAAAGCCGTGTTTTTCGAAGATTGCGCGCGCTGCCGGCGATTGCAGGAACTCGATGAATTCACGGGCAGATCCGTCTCCTGAAATCGGCGCCGCGTAGTATTTCGGTTTAGTCGTCTCGGTCATCCCAGAGATGTCGAACACAATTTCGACTCCAGTGGTCGACAAGGCATCGGTTCGATACACGAAAGCGTACGCTACGTTGCCAGATTCGGCGGCAGCTAGCGCGGCTCGCACATTGAGCGTTGGCACGATCTGATCCTGCAACGAGTCGAGTAGGTCGAGTTCTCGGAGTGCCGCCTCAACATACTCCCCCGCCGGCGAAGTCGCAGGATCGGGAATCGCAATCTTCCCGGCCCCTACCAACTTAAACGGATCGTCGTGAAATGCCGCAGAGGACGATGATTTGACTACAACCAAGCGATTGGACAGAAATTGGGCGGTCTCCCTCTCAGCCACTATCTCGGCAACAACGAGTTTATCGATAGGCGTCTCGCCGGCGAATATGACGGCACTGCCGGGCGCGCCAGCGATGATCTGATTTGCGATTAGGTTCGAACCGGCAAAGCTGAAGCGCACCGATTTGCCGGTCTTGGCTTCGTATTCAGCACCCGCTTCTTCAAGCACGTCGACAAGCGATGCGGCGGCATGGAACAACGGCATGTCGGCATCACGAGAACATCCGATCGCCATCGCCGTTCCAAGCGCGATGGCAACCGCGATGATCGTTAGTCGTCGCATGTACACCAACTTGATTTCCCTGATAAAATTAGGAGTTGACCTTAAGAAGGCTCGCCTCATCCATCAGTCAACCAGCAACTTCGAGGTTTCGATGCCGAATTCCGATCCTTCCCACCATTCGGATGAATACTCTTTCACCGAGTTTTCTTCGCAACCCTTTTATCGCCGAGTCAACTCTCAACTAGTCGATATGTCTGGCGTGTTCAACCAGCATAAGATCATCGATCTGGGTTGCGGAACCGGCGGCATCACCAAGCTAATCCTAGACCGTCTCAACGGTACCAAAGAAACCATCATATATGCGGTTGATCACTCAGCCTCAGCGTTGAGGTCCGCCGTCGATGATTTAGGTGGACGTAGGGAAGCTGTCGTACGATTTGTGCACTCCGAAGTCCAGAATTTGGCTACATCAGTTAACGAACAAGTCGATGCGGTCATTTATTGCAACTCGATCCATTACGTCAACGATAAGGCGATGTTGTTGAGACAGATCCGCGATCGGTTGCGACCCGGTGGGATTTTGGCGTTCAACACTTCGTTTTTCGAAGGCTCGCATCCGCCCGAATCGCACGATTTTTACCGCCGCTGGATGATGCGTTCGCTTCGGACTTTACGCCGAGATCATGGGATGTTTCCAGACAAGAATGCCGACAAAACTGGAGCGCGTCGACAACTCACTCCCGAAGAATACGAAGAGCTGTTAAACGAAGCCGGGTTTGAAGTCGTGCGACGCGAGGATTTCACGGTGCAGGTACCCGAGGTCGGATTTTACCACATCAGCGGATTCCGAGACTGGATCGAAGGCATCATGCCCGGTGTCCCGCTCGGCAAAGGCCGTGACGCACTCCAGAAGTCTCTCAGTCAGGTCTTCAAGGAGATGGAGATCGAATCGGTTCCTAGGATCTGGTTGACAGTCATGGCGAAACGGGCGAAATAAGCGGTAGCCCGCGACCACATCTCTACCTACGATGGAGAAATTTTCCTTCAACCGTTGACGTATTCGCTCACCGTCATTACCTCGAAACCGCCAACTGAACTGGCCGCTGTTTCGGGCGCGTAGACAGCCTCCACGGCGCAACGGGCGGTGTCGATGGATGTGAAGCACGGTATGCGACGCTCCACCGCGGCCCGGCGGATGTAGAAACCGTCTTGCTCCGCATCTCGACCGCCAGTTGGCACGTTCACCACGGCTTGCACAGTACCGTCGTTGATCACGGTCACGACATTAGCTTTGTTGCTGGAGAGTAGCCGCTCTACTTCCGTCACCGGATAACCGAGGCTTTCAACGAAGCGCGCCGTTCCCGAGGTGGCATAGATCCCATGACCGTTGTCACCGAGAGTGCGGACTAGCCGCTCGGCGTCGGATTTTGCGGAGTCGGCGATGCTCAGGAGAACGTTGTCGCCTTGGTTGATGGAATGCGACGATGCGATGAGGGCTTTCGTGACGGCAGGCACGTATGAGCGGTCGATTCCCATAACCTCGCCAGTAGATTTCATTTCAGGGCCGAGAAACGTGTCAACGCTGGTGAGTTTGGACATCGAGAACACCGGCGCTTTTACGGCAACTAGGTCTTTGCGAGGCATGAGTCCTGTGCCCCACTCCAAGTCGCGCAGTTGTTTGCCGAGCATGACTTGCGTGGCGATCTTGATCATCGGGATGCCGGTGACTTTGGAGATGAACGGGATGGTGCGTGAGGATCGTGGGTTGACTTCTATGATGAACGTCTCGCTCTCGCTTATCTGCGATTCGGTGCGTCCCGGGTCGGCGGCGTTGCTGCGGTAGGTGCCACCTCCGGTTATGACGTACTGGATATTCATGAGACCACGCACATTGAGCATTCGGCCGATTCGTCGGGTGTATTCGACGATGGTCTCGATTTCGTCGCCAGTCAACCATATGGCAGGATAGACCGCGAAAGAGTCTCCGGAGTGTACGCCGGCGCGTTCGATGTGTTGCATGACACCCGGAATCAAGATGTCTTGCCCATCGCAAACGGCGTCGACTTCCACTTCAATCCCTTGGAAATACCGGTCCACCAGAATCGTCTGACCGGGTGCTGCGCGCAGGGCACGATCGAAATAGCGTTCCAGTTCGTTGCTGTTGTCCACGATCTCCATCGCGCGCCCACCAAGGACGTAGCTGGGGCGGACCAGCACGGGGTAACCGAGGTTATCGGCCAGAGCCAATGCAGTCTCGGTGTTTGTCGCGGTTCCGCCTGGTGGCAACGGCAATCCATTCGATGCCGCCAACTGCTCAAAGCGACCGCGATCTGTCGCATTGTCGATGACATCCGGGTCGGAGCCGAGAATGAGATCTTGCAATCCGGCCGCGTTTAGCGACTGAGACAGGTTGATTGCCGTTTGCCCGCCGAACTGAACGACGATGTTCGGCGCGACGACATCATCGCTCTTTGTGGCCCCTTTTCCCATCTCGTTGTCGATGATGTCGCGGACGCTCTCATCGTCGAGTGGTTCGAAATAAAGACGGTCAGAGGTGTCGAAATCGGTCGATACCGTCTCCGGGTTCGAGTTGATCATGACCGCGCGCATGCCCTCGTTCTGGAGGGCCCATGCCGCGTGGACTGAACAGTAATCGAACTCGATACCCTGACCGATGCGAATCGGTCCCGAACCGATGACGACTGCCGATGCGACGCCAATGGGTTCGGCTTCGTTCTCTTCTTCGTAGGTGCTGTAGAAATACGGCGTCGTCGCTTCAAATTCGCCCGCGCAAGTGTCGACCATCTTGTAAACGGGAAAGATACCGAGGTCTCTGCGCATCTCTCGCACGCGTTCGGCGAGGCCAAGGTCCGAAAACTCGGCAATGTCCTCGTCGGTTAGCCCGATGCGTTTTGCTTCGCGGAGCAAGTCGGCGCTAAGGAATTCGGATTCGCGCAGTCTTCGCTCCATGTCAACGACCCGCGCCAATGATCGAGTGAACCAAAGATCGATGCCAGTTGTCAGCGTCAATTCTTCAGGCGTAGTACCAGTGCGGAGTCTGAACGCGAGTTTCCACAGGCGCATGTCGTCGCCCGAAAGCTCTTCATCTGGAAGCCCGTTGATTCGCCACTCCGGGTCTTCCCAACGCAGAGAACGTTTACCGTCTTCGAGGGATCGGATGGCCTTCATCAATGCGGCTTCGAAGCTGCGATCGATGGCCATCACCTCTCCGGTGGCCTTCATCTGGGTACCCAGTGAACGGTCCCCGCCTCCAAATTTGTCGAAGGGCCAGCGCGGTATCTTGGCGACGCAGTAGTCAAGAGCTGGTTCGAATGCCGCGCGGGTCTTGCCGGTGACGACGTTGCTAATCTCGTCTAGATGTAAACCGAGGGCGACCTTCGCGGCGACGCGGGCGATCGGATACCCAGTGGCTTTGCTCGCCAGCGCGGAAGACCGAGATACCCGCGGATTCACTTCAATGACCGTATACATCGGGCCATCGTCGTCGTAACGAGAACCTTCGCCTAGTTTCTCGCCGACTTCCTTGCCGGGCCGATAGGCGAATTGGACGTTACAACCGCCTTCGATCTTCAGGCCGTCGATGATGTGCAACGCAGCGGTTCGGAGGCGCTGGTAGTCCTTGTCGGTTAACGTCTGGCTCGGAGCGACCACGATGGAATCGCCGGTGTGGACGCCCATCGGATCGAAGTTTTCCATGTTGCAAACTGTGATCACGTTCCCGGCGCTGTCCCGCATCACCTCGTACTCGACTTCTTTCCAACCCAGCAGCGATTTCTCGATTAATACTTGCCCGACCAACGAAGCGGCGAGCCCCGCCTCGGCGATCTCTCGCAGTTCCTCAACGTCCATCGCGACGCCACCGCCTGTCCCGCCTAGGGTGTACGCGGGTCGAACGACGATGGGATACCCGATCTCTTCAGCGGCTTTTTCGGCGTCGACGATGGTGGTAACGGCAATCCCGTATGAAATAGGCTCACCGATCTCCTCCATAAACGATGCGAAAAGCTCACGGTCTTCCGCCTTACGAATGCTGTCCGTCTTGGTACCCATTACGACGATGCCTTCGAGCGCGCCGGCCTCCTCCAACTCGACGGTAAGGTTTAAGCCGGTCTGTCCGCCAAGAGTCCCGAGGATGCCATCTGGTTGTTCACGTTCGATGATGCGCTGGACAACAGGAACGGTCAGTGGTTCGATATAGACCCGGTCGGCGACGTCTTCGTCAGTCATGATGGTCGCCGGATTGGAATTGACGAGAACAACCTCCACGCCTTCTTCACGGAGCGACTTGCAGGCCTGAGTTCCGGCGTAATCGAACTCGGCGGCTTGACCGATCACAATCGGGCCCGAACCGATGACCAGCACCTTTTTCAGTTTTTCATCTCGAGGCATAAATATCCGCTACTTGCCGTTCACGCGTTGCATGACCGCGGCAACGAATTCGTCGAAGATCATCTCGCTGTCGTGAGGACCGGGCGACGCCTCCGAGTGGAACTGGATCGTCATGATGCCATGGGTTTCGTCGGCCAATCCTTCAACGGTGTTGTCGTTAAGGTTGATGTGGGTTACTCGCACTCCGGGTCGCTTGGGAAGTTTGTCGGGATCGACGGCATATCCGTGGTTGTGCGCGGTGACGTACACGCGGCCAGTTCTGAGATCTCGTACAGGCTGGTTGCCGCCTCGATGTCCGAAATGGAGCATGAAAGTGTCCGCACCCAATGCGCGAGCTACCAACTGATGACCCAGGCAGATACCCAAGGTCGGGATCGAATTCGAACCGTCTCCGTTCAGGTCAGAGAGTTCGCGGATGGTTTCCACGGGACCGTCGAGACCAGCCGGGTCGCCGGGGCCCGGTGATAGGACGATGCCATCGGGATTGAATGATCGGACCTCGGACGCAGTCGCGTCGCATGGGAAGACTTTGACTTGGCAATGTCGCGCCATCATGCTACGAAGAATGTTCCATTTGACCCCGAAGTCGATTACCGCTATGCGCAATGGTCGAATACGGTCGTTGACCTCGGTTGCTGCCCCTGCCCGTTGGGATCTGACAATTAGCTCTTCCGCGGGACGCGTTCCGGTAGTGCCGTCCCCAATCCAATCGAACTCTTCTTTGGTTGCGACCTCTCCGACCCAATCGTGATCGCCGTACCACTGAGCAGCCTCTAGCACGGATTTCGCCGCCGCGGTATCGTCGCCTTGGACGATCGCACCCATCATCACGCCAGTTGATCGGATGCGCCGCGTGATGGCTCGGGTATCGACACCCGACACTCCTGCGATGCCGTTGGTTTCGAGATATTCGTGAACCGTCATCTCAGAATGAGGGTGCGAGGGCGCGTCACAGTCATCGCGGACTACGAACCCCTTAACTTGGATGCGTTTGGATTCAGCGTCTTTGAGGTTGATACCGTAATTGCCAATTAGCGGATAAGTGGGCACGAGGATTTGGCCGCCGTATGAGGGGTCCGTCAACATCTCCTCGTAACCGGTCATCGACGTATTAAACACAACGAGACCGACAGTGTCGGTCTTGGCGCCTAAACTTCGGCCACGAAAGACGGAGCCGTCGCTCAGCGCGAGAAGTGTTGGGCCACGGGTCTCGCTAGGCATCCGACGCTCCGTGTCCGTCTGTGTCCCAGATTTTTGCCCCTGCCACGAAGGTCGCCAAAACGCGTCCCCTCGCGTTGCTTGCAAACAGCGGAGTGTTGTGGCTCTTGGACCCCAATGTCGTGCGGTCGACGTGCCACACGGCGTCGGGATCGATGATAATCACGTCCCCTTTTGCACCGGGTTTGAGCGTGCCGATAGTAGTGTCGCCGAGTATTGCGCTGGGACCAACAGTTAGTCGTTCGATCACGAGGTTCAAGTTGATCGCAGCAATGCCGACGGTTAGTGGAAGAGCAGTCTCGAGGCCGATGATACCGTTCGCCGCCTCTGTAAACGTGCAGACCTTATCAGTGTCGGCGTGCGGGGCGTGGTCGGTGCCGATAGCGTCAATCGTCCCGTCCTCCAAACCCTCGATCAAGGCCACGCGATCCTCTTCGGATCGTAGTGGAGGCGCCATCTTGGCATTGGAATCGTACGCATTGGCGTGTAGCACCACCGGCACATTTCCATGTTCGCCGTAAACCCAATGCTCGGTGAGCGCAAGGTGATGCGGTGTGACCTCCGCGGTCACATTGATCGATTCGGATTTCGCCCGACGGATTAACTCGACAGATTCAGCGGTTGAGACATGAGGCACATGCAGGCGACCACCGGTAGTACGCGCAAGCTCGATATCGCGGGCGATCATCATCGATTCGGCGCTATTAGGAATGCCACGTAGTCCGAGATGAGTCGCAACGGCACCTTCATTCATGTCCCAATCCGCTACCAAGCCACGGTCTTCGGCGTGGTTGATGATTGGCAGATCGAGGTCGGTGGAGTAAGTCAATGCTTGGCGCATCAGGTGTGGCGACATGACCGGATCACCGTCGTCTGAAAGGCCAACCACGCCAGCGTCGGCGAGTTCGTGCATCGGAGCCAACTCGTGCCCTCTGCGCTCCTTGGTGATCGCGCCGATCGGCCGGATTCGGACGTCAGATTCGGAAGCACAACGTTGCATCAACTCCCCGACTACGGAAGCGTTGTCCTGCGCGGGATAGGTGTTTGGCATCGCACAGATCGTAGTGAACCCACCGCGCGCCGCTGCATCGGACGCCGTCTTCGGGTCTTCCTTCCACTCCTGGCCGGGCGTTCGCATATGCGTATGGAGGTCGATGAAGCCGGGCGCGACTATCTTGTCCGAGGCATCAAATTCGCTCCAACCCTCCGACAATTGGGTCGCGCCGGGCGAATCGATTCCAATGACCACGCCGTCCATCAAGACGATGTCTGCGATTGCATCGATCCCCTGAGACGGATCGATCACACGACCGTTTCGGATCACTATTGGTCGTCGTTGTTGGTTCACGCTAACTCCCTTGTGGGAGCGCAGAAATGTTCCAGCACGGCCATCCGCATCACCAGTCCATTTTCGACCTGGTTTTCGACAAGGCTCAGAGAGCCATGGGCAATATCGGTGCTTATTTCCAAACCTTCATTCATCGGACCTGGGTGCATCACCGGTGCGCCCGGAGATGCCAACGCCAAGCGTTCGGCGTTGATACCCCAGACGCGTGAATATTCATTGACATCAGGTAGCAAGCCAGAGGTTTGGCGCTCGAGCTGCAAGCGCAGGCACATGATGGCGTCGGCATCGCGCACTGCGTCTTCTACGGTCTCGTGGACCGTCACCTCGGTGTCCGGGTTTCCCAACGAGTTCGGGCCGGGTGTCCAGCCTTGAGGCAGCAGGGTCGGCGGTCCTGCAACGGCGATTTCAACGCCCATTTTCCGGAACGCGATGATGTCCGATCGCGCCACCCTGGAGTAAAGGATGTCGCCGATCAGCGCAAGTTTCGCACCTTTGAGATTGCCGAGATGATCTTGCAGAGTCAGGACATCCAACAGGGCCTGCGTCGGATGACCATGAGCGCCGTCGCCGGCGTTGATGACTACCGCATTGACATGGCGGGCGATGAAATGCGGCGCACCGGAATGTGGGTGGCGGATAATCAACGCGTCGATACCCATCGCATCTAGCGTTAGCACGGTGTTGAGAAGCGATTCACCCTTATTGACGCTGCTCGTCGAAGCCGCAATATTGATAACGTCGGCGCCAAGAGCTTTTCCGGCATGTTCGAAAGAGACACGCGTCCGAGTGCTGTTCTCGAAGAACAGTGTGTAGATCGATCCACCTCGCAATGAATCTGATTTGAACGGCTTAGAAGCGCGAAGTTGACGGAACTCAATGGCGCGCGAGCCTAAGTCTTGGATCTGTTCGGGGGAAAGAGAATCGACGTCAAGGAGATGCTTGGAATCAGCGGTCAACGGCGCACCGCTCGACCGAGTTGCCGTGACCAGGTTGGCGATCACTTACCAGCACCTCGATGTTGTATCGACACGTTGGTCCTCGTCAACGCAACGCAGTCTTCGCCGTCCACTTCTTGGAGTCGAACGAATACACGTTCTGTCCGGGAAGTCGGGACATGCCGACCAACGAAATCCGGACTGATGGGGAGTTCGCGGTGGCCGCGGTTGATCAGCGCCGCAAGTTGGACGTAGGCGGGTCTGCCCGATTGCATCAGGGCGTCGAGCGCAGCGCGCGCCGTTCGCCCCGTGTGAAAGACATCGTCTACGACCACCACTCGCGTGCCGGTGATATCGACGTCGTCCATCCCGTTCGATGTGATCGCGCCGTTTGCGCCGGCGACATGTCGCCGATGAGCGTCGTCGCGGAAATTCGAAGGGTCCAAGATCGACGTACGGGGGCGGATCGATTCGAAACGTTCGATAAGATCGGCGAGACGGATTGAGAGATATTTCCCGCGCGTCGGAACACCCGCGATAACGAGGTTGTGAGCACCGTGGTTGCGCTCGATAATTTCATGAGCCATGCGGGCCAATGCACGACGCACCTCAACGCCGGTCATCAACGTGCGTTCTTGGTTTTGTTCGGTATCGGTCATCCGGTTTCGGTGCGAGCCAAGGGTACAGACCTTAGATGGAGCCTTGATAAAACGCCCTCGTCTTGAGCGGACGAGGGCGTTTCAATTTCGTTGGGTCAGTCGTGTCTAAGCCTAGACACGGTGATGCTCCGACAATTGGGATTGGTTCGCACCTTGCCAGCCACACAGGACTGATTTAAAGGCCGTTGTTGGATTCGTGAAGAAAGCTAGCGGTTTGGTCGCTCCAGTGATTTCTAACGATTGGTGCTAAGAATCGATGCTATCACGCGAATCGAGCCGGACTGAACTCGCGGTACCTCGGACTGTCTCCACTTTGACCGATCGCGATGCTCGCGGCGAGTTTCCCGATTGCGGGTCCCAATTCAATGCCGATCGGGCCACCCCCAGTTGCGGCGATGAGGCCCCTGGCATCCGGCATCTCGCCAACGATCGGTAGGCCATCCAACGATGTCGGACGCAGGCAAGCGGTATGTTTCGAAACCATTTTTCGGGCAAGGAACGGGAGCGCATGTTGAGCCGAACGCGCGATCGCGCCCTGACCTGAGTCTGACGGGTTCTCGTCGAATCCGGCGTCGGTGTGGGTTGTTCCGACATGCAACAAACCGTCCGGCTTTGATGAAGCATAGTCCGAACCCCACCAGAGCGAGACAGGCATCGGCGCTTCGTCGCCAAGATCGTAGCGCAGTATTTCACCCTTCAATGGGAATACTGGAAGATCAATGTGGGAAGTCGAGGAACCATGGTTCAACAACGTTCGACTCCACGCCCCAGCGGCCAACACGACTATCTCGGAGGAAATTGTGTCATCGTTCGTAGTTACACCAGATACGGCGCCACCTGCCACGTTTATTTCCGAAACCTCGGCATTGATCATCCTCGCGCCGTTCCTCTCCGCCGCCGCCCACAACGCGTTGGTGAAACCCCCTGGCGATATCTCTCTGGTGCCGCCCAAATATAGTGCTCCGATAACTTCAGGCGAGACCCGCGCTTCGATGTGGCTGAGTTCCCCGTACGCTAGCCAACGGACATCAAGCCGGTCTTCCGACCAATCGTCGCGAAGAAAACCAGCGACACCTGACGGTTTCAGTTGCGCAGCTTCGGCTTCGTCAAACGCCAACACCAAACCCGCCTTTTCTGCGAAGTGGTAGCCGACGCCGGACTGTTCCGGCAGGATTTCTGCCAATTCGTGATGCAGCTCGATCGATTCTGCGCGGAACCATTCGACCGGGGGACTACCTGGCGGCGGTTGGAACCTTGTGTGCAGAGAACCAAATGCGAAGCCGGAGGCGTGAGCGGCTAGCGAATCCTTCTCGATCAATGCGACGGAATGCCCCGCCGATGAAAGATAGTACGCCGTTGCACATCCGCTAATCCCGCCGCCAATGACTATCGCGTCGTAACTCATGGATCAGGTTCTAGTCGATACTAGGATGTCGTCAGGATTACCGCGTTCGCATGGTGGCATAAACTTCATCGGTCTGCCTTCGGCGACGCCGAGCGACGCCCGAATTTTGGGCGGCGATGGCGACCCGTTGGGCGACGCTGCGCGCTACGTTGCGGTCAAACACGCTCGGGATGATGAAATCGGGGCCGAGGTGCTCTTCCGGAATCACATCGGCAATCGCCTGCGCCGCGGCGATCTTCATCTCCTCGTTGATGTCCGAAGCTCGAACGTCGAGTACCCCGCGGAACAAACCGGGAAAACACAGCGAGTTGTTGATCTGATTCGGGTAGTCGGTTCGGCCAGTAGCCATGATGGTGACGTTACCTGGAATCTCTTCGGGCAAAATCTCGGGATCAGGATTCGACAGAGCGAAAACGATCGCGTCGCTAGACATCCTAGCCACTTGGTCGCGTGTCAGCAATCCCGGACCAGCTAATCCGAGCACGAAATCGGCGCCTTCGATGCATTGGGTAAGGCTACCGTTGACGTTCTCGGGATTCGTGTTGTCAGCAAACCACTGCTTCATCACGTTGTCATCGTAATCCCGGTCTCGAGACAACGCTCCTTGGCGGTCGAATCCAATGATGTTCTTAACCCCGTAAGAGAGCAGAATCTTGGTGCACGCGGTTCCTGAAGCGCCAGCGCCTAGGACGACCGTTTTCAAGGACTCCGGCGATTTGCCGACGATGCTCAGCGCATTGATCAATCCAGCGAGCACGACCACCGCGGTGCCATGTTGGTCATCATGGAAGATCGGAATGTCGAGTCGCTCTTTGAGTTGCTCTTCGATTTCGAAACAACGCGGCGCGCTGATGTCTTCGAGGTTGATGCCGCCGAAACCAGGCGCGATAGCGGTAACGATGGAGATGATTTCGTCAGGATCGTTGGTATCTAGGCAGATAGGCCAGGCGTCGACGCGGCCAAATTCCTTGAACAAGAGGGCTTTACCTTCCATGACTGGAAGGGAGGCGGCCGCACCGATGTCGCCAAGACCGAGGACTGCCGAGCCGTCCGTTACGACGGCGACGGTGTGTCCTTTGCCGGTCAACGCCCAGACGGCGTCGGGATCATCGTGGATCGCCATACAGACACGTCCAACACCCGGGGTATACGCCTTGGACATGTCGTCGCGCGTCGTCACCGGGACCGTAGAACGCATCTCGATCTTGCCGCCGACGTGCATTAGAAAAGTTGCGTCGGAGACACTGTTGACTGAAACGTCTTCGATGGAGTCGATCGCCTGAATGACTCGGTTCGAATGATCTTCGCCGGAAGTGTTGACGGTGAAATCACGTGTCATCTTGCCGCCGCTTGTCGAGACGACGTCGATCGCTGCCGCGTCGCCGCCGCACGAACCGATGGCTGACGTAATCAGTCCCAACATGCCTGGCCGGTTCGGGTATTCGGCACGGATCGTGATGCTGTACGCAACTCCAGGAGTTGGACCTGCCATTTCGGTCTCCCTGATCAATGACAACGGATGAATATCGATTTCCTAATGGTTCCGGTAATCGGAATTCCGTATAGAAATCGTGAAATCATGGTATCACCAGCGCCCAATCGGTTCCAAGCAAGATCGATCTTCGGCATGTTGTAACCTGATTCTCGCGATACGTTAGATACGAGAGGTGAGATGACACAGCAGAGAGAGACGCCGAGGCCGACAATAAGAGGTCGGTTCACAACCTGCGAGATTACGCGACGAATAGATCTAACCGAGGACCTCTGGAAGATCTGGTTGAAACCTGCTCAACCGTTCATGTTCAAACCCGGTCAATACTGCACGATCGGGGCCGAAGGAATTGAGCGTCCGTATTCGATCGCCTCATCACCCGACGAAGCTGAGATCGAACTCTTCGTCGAACTCGTGCCGCCGCCCGACGGCAACCTAACGCCGGTGTTGTTCGACCTGTCAGTCGGAACCGAATTGACGTTGCGACCCAGGGCGAAGGGAATCTTCGTCTTCAAACCCGAATTCAAGAACCATGTGATGGTTGGAACCGTGACGGGAATCGTGCCCTATGTGTCGATGCTGAGGAAGTTCTTGAAAGATCCGGATTGGAACGCCGACGGCCCGATTGATCGTGACGACTACCGTTTCTACGTGTTGGAAGGCGCAAGTTATCTGGACGAATTTGGCTACGACGATGAGCTATCCGACCTCGCGTCCGCACATGAAAACATCGAATTCTTCGGGTCGGTGAGCCGTCCTGACGAGGATCGTAACCGCACTTGGCGTGGGGCCAAAGGCCGTATCAATACTCTGGTCGAAGATTTCGTGAAGAATCGCGGGCTAGATCCTGCCGACACGGTAATCTACGCGTGCGGCCATCCCGGGATGATCGAGGATGTCAAAGAACGATACGCAGGCACCGATTATCACTTCGAAGAGGAGCGCTTCTGGAAGGAAGACGATTAAGGGCGTAGGGAGCATCCGCAGTTTTACCATCGAGAGTTGGCGCGACATATGAATCGACCGAAGCGAAGATATCGGGCGACTAATACCTATGCCGACTTTAAGAGGAGTATCGACATGGCAGAGAAAATCGGTTTTATTGGGTTGGGGATCATGGGAAAACCCATGGCCAAAAACCTGATCAACGCGGGATACGACGTTACGGTCTACGACATATTTCCTGACCCGATCGAGGAAATGGTGGGAGCTGGCGCTACCGCAGGAAGCTCTAGCGCCGACGTAGCAAGCAAAACCGACATCGTGATCACTATGGTTCAAGACGGACCGCAGGCTCGTCAAGCGATCTTGGGCGAAGGCGGCGTTATCGACGGCGCTTCCGAAGGTGACTTGGTCGTCGACATGTCGTCCATCGCGCCCGGAGTGTCACAAGAGCTCGGCTCGGGCCTCGCCGGTAAGAACGTAAACTTTCTCGATGCGCCGGTTTCAGGTGGCGAACCATTCGCAATCTCCGGCGATCTCGCAATTATGGTCGGCGGTGGTGCCGCCGATTTCGAACGAGCGAAACCGCTCTTCGACGTCGTCGGAAAATCGGCAGTCCTGTGCGGCGCACATGGCGCTGGCAATGTGACGAAGTTGGCGAATCAGATCGTCGTTGGCGCCAATATCCACGGTTTGGCCGAAGCGTTAGTTTTGGCGACCGCGGCTGGCGTTAACCCACAGACCGTTTTCGAGGCGATCCAAGGCGGACTCGCAGGTTCGAACGTGATGAACGCCAAGGCTCCAATGATGGTCAGCAGGAATTTCGAGCCCGGTTTCCGCATCGAGTTGCACTACAAAGACATCAATAACGCAATGGAAACCGCGCGTGCATTGAACGTGCCACTGCAAGTTACTTCAAACCTGCAACAGGTCTTGACCTCACTTGTGGTCGGTGGTGACGGAAGAAACGACCACGCCGGAATACTCCGCTACGTCGAGCAACTAGCCGGCGTTGAAGTCAAAGAACTGTAGTTAGTCGATTCCTTAGGGCTGGGCGTTGGCCAGCGAACTTAAGCTGACCAACGTCCAGTCTTACTTACGCCCTTCGTCCTCGTCCCAACCGCGCGATAAATCCTGTAGGAACTCTTCCAGTTCAGGCGAAAGCTCGATCTCCTCTTCCTCAGTCGGCTCCACCTCTTCGCCGTCGTACTCCAATTCCAATCGGGCGACCAACTGCGCTAGCCGCGGATTGTCCGAACTCGAGATCTGCACTTGAGAGTACTGTGTCTCGCCCATGCGAATCTCAGGCATCCGATCCATCGGCACGTTGTAAATCTCGGACAACACCGACAACACCCGAGCAGCCCCGACGTAGTCGTTGTCCAACTTCAGATACAACGGCAGGTGCGCAATCATCGATAGTGTTTCCAAGTGAAGTTGGGTGCGCGCCAATTCCGTCAATTGCGATGCCATCGAAGTCGGCCCTTCGTACCGACTTCTGCCAAGTCGTACCCCATCCCTAAAGCGGCTCGGTGGCTCCCAACCCCGTGCTGAACCCGTGACCTTCAGTGGCCTAGTGTGCGGCACTGAGTCGTACATCGAGCCAACCAAAACATAGCGTTCAACGTTGAAGGCCTGAATCAGTTCGAGTATCGAGTCGTTGAAATCTTCCGCCCAAGCGTGAGGTTCCAGCATTTTGACAAAGATCAGATCCCGACCATCGGGCACCTGAGCCGCGGTGACCTCGGTGTTTGGTATCCGGAACGTCCGTTCCCCGCGTCGCATACGGATGCGAGGCCGATAGCGAGTGTGGTCGTAGAACTTGCCCGGCCTCATCAACTCGCCGATCTTCTTCGCACCGTAGATCCGACCGAGCCGATTCACAACAATCCGCCCTACATTACCCACATTTACCCACGGTCGCAACGTCACAATGCAGTGAGGCGAATCGAAGGTCGTCGGGTCAACGTCTATCTGGAAATCACGTATCTGCAATGGATTATCTCGAAATGTCCCCAACCGCTGGACTAACGTCCCCATTGTGGCGATGACGGCTAGCAACACCGACACGGAACCGACTAGCCTTGCCTACAGGTTATCCCAATCCACTATTCGTTGCTCTGTATCATTGCGTTAATGCCAATTGCCCGGACGATGATCTCTTATGCAGCGTCATTCGGTTTATCGAAATCCAACACCAAAACAGAGGTTAAGCGCGCAGATGTCGTTCAAAATGGTCTTCCTGCCACCGAATTCGCAACACAACGTTGATTTCATGACGAGGTTGCAAGACTCTGTCCCCGACGCTAACTTGGTCGCACCGATGACCGAGGATGAAGCAGTCAATGAGCTATCCGACGCCGATGCTGCGTTTGGCACGATGAACCCGAGATTGGTCGCCGCGGCTCCGAAGCTTCGATGGCTCCAGGCACCCGCCGCTGCGCCACCGGCCGGATACTATTTCGACGAGTTAATCGCTCACCCGGTCCAAGTTTCAAACTTCCGCGAGATCTACAACGATCACATCTCGGTTCACATCGTCGCGATGATGCTCTCGTTCACGAAGCATCTCAACGTCTACCGCGACCAGCAACGCGACCGGAACTGGAACAAACTGCTCGGCGATCAATACAACAACATCTTCCTGCCCGATTCGACGGTTGCGATCATTGGCGTGGGCGGAATTGGCACCGAGACGGCTCGCCTTTGCCAAGCCCTTGGGTGCAATGTCGTCGGAGTCGATGCGCGTTGGGAATCTCCGGGGGCACGTGATCACGTTGACGAGATGCGAGAGCCGTCCGAATTGGACGATGTCCTGCAGCAAGCCGATTTCGTGGTCCTGACCATCCCTCACACCCCCCAAACTGAGGGGCTGTTCGATGCCACCAAGTTCGCGCTGATGAAGAAAACCGCTATCTTCATCAACATCGGGCGCGGGATGACCACGAAGCTCGACGACCTTAACGATGCTTTGAGAAACGGAGCCATCGGCGGGGCAGGTTTGGACGTCTACGAGATCGAACCTCTACCTGCCGATCATCCGCTATGGGATGCACCGAACACCATCCTCACCCCGCACATCGCAGCAGACGAAGGGCGCCACCTCGGCGAACGCCGCTACGAGGTCGTGTCCGACAACATGCGCCGGTTCGCTGCCGGAGAACCTCTGCGTAACCTAGTCGACAAACAGAACTGGTTCTGAATCGATCATCCATTGAGTCGACGAGCACGTACGGAGAACATACCAATGTATGACCCCCGCCTACACCCCGAAACGGTTGATTACATGAAGAAAGGGGCCGAGATCGGTGGGTCTGCCGCTGGCGAATGTACGCCAGAAGAATTGCGAGCCGCATCTGATGCCCGCAGCCAAGTCCTTAAACCGGCCATCGAACCCGTTCGGAAGGTCATTAGGCGAAAGTTCGATGGTCCCGGAGGCGAAGTTCCTCTTCGCATCTACATCCCGGAGGGTGCCGAACCGCCCTATCCTGTCGTCATGATCTTTCACGGCGGTGGTTGGACGATAAGGAGCTACGAACTGGAAGGGCCAACCTCACGAGGTCTGGCAAATCGAGTAGGTGCGATCGCGGTCTCTGTGCAATATCGATTGGCACCAGAGGCGCGGTTTCCCGGGGCCGCCGAGGACTGTTACGCGGCCGCTAAGTGGGCAGTCGATAATGTTGCGGAGTTCGGCGGCGACCCATCCGTCATGGCAGTCGCTGGCACCTCCGCGGGCGGCAACTTGTCTGCCGCCGTTGCGCAAATGGCACGCGATAGAGGTGAACCTAAGATCTCGCACCAAGTCCTGTTCTGTCCCGTGATCGACCATAACTTCACTCGCCCTTCATACGATGAGTTCGCCGACGGATACGGACTCACCAAGATCGGGATGCAGTGGTTTTGGGAACAATATCTCGGACCGGACGGCAATGGGGCCGATCCGTATGCATCGCCGATTCAAGCCGAGAACTTGAGCGGATTACCCGATGCGACCGTCATAGTCGCCGAATGTGACGTGCTCCGCGATGAGGCCGAAGATTACGCCGCCGACCTGCAAAAAGCCGGAGTCGACACGAGATTAACCCGTTACGAGGGTGTTCTCCATGGATTCAACTGCCAACCAGGTCATATCCACGCTGCGGAATCCGCGCTAGATGAAGCCGCTGACCGGATCAAAGCTTCGTTCGCAAAATTGGGCGCGTGACCTACCAGTAGCCTCAAACAGAGCGCAATCGGGCCGATTCACCGAGTGAACGCGTGCGGTGTTTCCCAACTTTCGAAGCGATTTCTATAATCTAGGCGCATACCGAGTTGGTTCAAACTCGGCTGTATCGTTGCTTAACAGAAAACGAGGTAGAGCATGGATATAACTGCATACTCGGTCAAAGAAAAGGCCACCGTGCCGGTCCAGAACCCTGAGATCGTCACAATGAAAAATGGTCGCAAGGCCGTGCAGGGTTTGTCGCCAGCTGGCAACAAAGTATTCCGAATTCTTTCGAAGGCGGATGCGGAAACCCTCGCAAAAGAACTCGGATAACCCCGAGGTCTCGCGTCGCGCTGCGGCGCACAACAGGACGACGTCATCTTTCTACTGTCATTGACAGAGATGCGTCGTCCGCTATAATTAGCGTGCCGGTGAACCTCCCTGACGGTTTGCCGAGGCGGTGGCAACCGTGTCACGAGCCGGATACTACACGAAAGGAGGGACGTCTAGGTAATGGCATATAGCCGTATGAGAGGTGTCTCGACTTAGACGAGATCCCCCAAACCTTCCAAACACTTGGGTTAGCCCGAGTGCTAAGAAGTTAAATGTGCGGGGTGACCTCTGATCTCGGTCGAGGCACCTCCCGGCGGGTGGCATCACTCGGATAGGCAAAACCAAGCCTGTCCCGGTGGTGCCACCCGCCTCTTTTTTGTTGTTTTCGCTGTTAGCCTTGGTTGGAACGTAATCAACGTCACCGAGAGTTATCTCATGTCACCCATGATGTTCGGCTTCGGGCGGCAACGCCGAAGGATGATCGAAGCCGAGATGCAACGCTTTGTCGAAGAAATGCCGCAGTTAGGCATGACGCGATTGATCCTCGTCGGCGATCTGGTCAGCGGCGAACCGACTAAACCAGATACCACTCTCGAGCTGATTGTGGTGCAAGAGACTGACGAACCCTTCCACCGGCGATCCGACTTTTGGGTCACCCATCTCCGCCCTGCTGTAGGCACGACGTTTCATGTCTTCACCGAGTCGGAATTCTTCGAGTTAGCTGAAAACGACCCGTTGCTAGTTCGCGCGCAACAGTACGGCGACCAATTGTATTGAGCCGCAACCCATACCATCCAAACTCCTAAAACGCCACTCCGCAGGGATTCTCATGACCAATTACTCATCGCTGAAAAGCGTGCCGCGCAGTTGGCTCGTGCAATCGAAACACGATCTAGAGGCCGCGGTTGCCAATGCCGAAGGCGGAAGACACTCGCTCGCATGTTTCTTGGCCCACCAGGCAGCAGAGAAGGCCGTTGTCGCATTTATCTACAACCACGGGGCCGAACACGTATGGGGACACGCTCTGGCCGACCTCTGCGAGGACGCCAAAGCATTCGACCCATCATTCGAGTTCGTGAAGTCGGTTGCCGGACTGTTGGACAAGTACTACATCGGCGCTCGTTACCCGCAGACACTCATCAGCGGCGCGCCCTGCGAAACTCACGAGGCACTGGATTCGGAGCGCGCTGTCGAGATCGCGCGCGACGTGCTCGCAGGCGTGGAGGAGAGGTTGGGCTTAACCTCGTGCTGATCCTGGACTTCCGGCAGTTTCCGGAGCAAGTCTTGATCTTGAGTATCGACGTCATGTATATGATCGGCAAAAATGGCGATTCTTCCATGGAGGACATAGCATGAAGCCGAATTTTGCGACATCCACCGTCAACGTGCGAACTGTTGTTAAACATTATTGCTGGAACCACACCGAAATGATCCGTGCGTGCCTAGCCTGTGGTCGCGCACGTATAGGTGTTTGCGAACCACATGAAGCGCTGAGTATGCACTGCGAATCGGCATCTCAAGCGCGATTAGCGAAACCTTTGTGAGCGACCAACTTTAAGGCAACCGCACAGCATAGTGACCACTTTCGGTTAGGGCCTGACACCGTCACGACGCAGCTGTTCGATCAGTTCAGGCATCGTTTTTGTGCCTTTTTTGACGTTGCATGAACGGCACAACAATTGCAGATTCTCAAGTTCGTTGTTGCCGCCTAAGTGAACAGGGATGATGTGGTCAACCTGCATGTTGCCGATCTGTTGGAACGTGTCCAGGCATCCAGCGCAGAGACCACCACACGCCTGAAACAAGTGGGCTTTCACCCAACGAGGGATATGTTGACGCCTCCCCGTCGGTCGCGACACGGTTGCTTCAACCGCGGGAGCGCGCATTTCTCTTTTAATCATCACGAAGAAACCGATACCAATAGAAAAAACGAACCCTAACATACCAACTGCCGTCCACGGTCCGACATCGCCAGTTGCATCTCCGACCAATACGCAGAGTCCGAAAACTGCAAATGCGATCAAAAAAACCGTTGTGGTCGCTGCGCAGCTCATACCAAAGGTCGAATCAATAGTTGACCCAAGTTACCGCGTGTGCACGAATAGAGTCGACTCGCACCAAGGCCGGGCGTTTTCGAGCAGAATGACGGGTGTGCGTTTGTTACTGATACAGCAAAAGACACTTCCACGTCCAATCATACCCAGCCGCGTCGAGCCGCCAACGGCCCAATGGCAATCTAACCATACGCGTGTGTGCCTAAAATCAGACGGTGTAAAGCGTAGGTGCGCTCGGAACCGGCGCGATATCCTCCGCCGACAACTCATACGCCTCTTTACGGTAGACCTGGATGCGGTGGCAGCCGAAGTCGGCTATATACATCAAGTCGCCGCGCTTGGGATCGTTATCAAAGCGCATCATCGCCGGACCACGCAAGCGACGCGTAACCTCTAGCTGCGCAGACTCACGGTTTCGAAGAACCGTAGTGCTCGAAGAGATGTAGATCCTCCCGCTCTTCGACAAAATCCCGTCGCCAATGAAGCGGTCAACATAGCGACCGTTCAGATCGAACTGCTGAACTCTGTGATTGCCACGATCGGCCACATACACGTCGCCGTGACGGTCGACTGTCACGCCAGCAGGTCGGTTGAACTCGCCGATATCTTCACCGCTCGATCCGACTGTCCAGGTGTGGTCGCCGTCTGCGTCGAACTTTTGCAGCCGGTCGTTACGCCAGTCAGAGACGTAGATCGAACCGTCATGCGGATCAATGCCGACACCCCACGGATAGTTGAACTGTCCGTCGTTAGTTCCGAACTCGCCAAATCCGCTGATGTACGCACCCGATGACGTGAATTTCTGCACTCGGTGATTCTGCGTGTCCACCACGAGCATGTTGCCATCGTTGTCCCACGCGATACCCGAAGGTCGATTGAGCTGGCCAGGGTCGCTTCCGTGCGTCCCCCACGTATCAAGTAGCTCACCGTCCGAAGGTCGCCAAACGGTTATCGTGTGGTTGCCTTCATCCGATACGTAGACATTCTCGTCGGCATCGCGAATCATCTGAACCGGCCAGACGAAATTCGAACCAAAGATATCCAGGTCGTCGTCGTCCCAGTTGATACGTCGAATCTGACCACCTTGACCATCGGTGCGGTTCAAGACGTATAATCGGTCTTCCTCGCCGATCACGATGTCCATCGGATACGTCGTAACTCGACGCATGCCTAGAGTCGTGTAGAACGGGAAGCCAGCGCGCAACAGCGCGTGCGGCCTGCCATTCGTTCCGTTCATGGAGCCATTGCCGTTTTCACTCACGGTCAAACCCTCCGGGGGTGTTTAATTTGCCTGCCAGGAATCCGATCAGACCAACGTCTTCTCATACGGCTGGAGCTGCTCGAAACTGCCGCCTACGATCGGGACCGGGTCGAGTCCGAACCACTGCTCGAGAATCGTGCCGTACATCCCACGGAAGTCGTAGGTGTGACGCAAGTCCTCATCGTTCAACCAGTTTGGCCGGTCAAGTGGCGGGTATTCGGAGTAAAGTCCTCCCTTGACGTGTTCGCCAATGAGGAACGCTCCGCCGCCAGAGCCATGGTCAGTACCAGAACCGTTGTCTTTGATACGCCGACCGAACTCGGTGAAGACTAAGATCGTCACCTCTTCTGCGGCGTCGTGATCGCGGAGGTCCTGCAAGAAGTCTCGGATCGCCTCAGACAACTCGCCGATCAACTTGTTGTGGGCCGGCATTTCCTGCGCGTGGTGGTCGTACCCCAAGTGGTTCGTGTAGAAGATCCGCGTACCCAGATTTGCTGTATGCACCCGCACGACGTCGCGAAGCGCCTGTGCAATCGGGTTGTCCGCATACTCGACGTTCGACTTGTACATCTCCGGAGCTACCGCGAGCATGTCGGCACCCTTGAGCACGTCACGACCGGTCTGCCCCAAATAGTCCATCACTAAGCCGGATCCGACCGCGGGCGTGTACATCCGCTTGAAGATCTCAAGGTTCTCGTCACGTTCATCTACAACTTCGATGCTCGACATCAGTCCATAGTTGTCGAGGTCCCCGATGGAGGTCGCGGTCACGTTCGGCGCAGCTAAGGCTCGCGGCAATCCGCGGCCAAAATTCACCGCCGTTACCGGGTTCTCACTATTCGGGTCGAACTCGCGGATGACCTTTGCCAGCCATCCTTCGGTCGCAATCGTGTCCGGTTCGCACGTGTGCCAGATGTCCATCGCTCGGAAATGAGAACGGCTCGAGTTTGCGTAACCGATCCCTTGAACGATTGCCACCTTGCCCT
Source organism: Dehalococcoidia bacterium (assembly GCA_963664695.1). GTDB lineage: Bacteria > Chloroflexota > Dehalococcoidia > Lucifugimonadales > Lucifugimonadaceae > Bin127. The sequence goes on along the minus strand of OY761543.1, from coordinate 2,005,847 downwards.
CGTCCCATATCTCCTTCAGCGCCGAAGCACGGGGGTGGAAGCCAACTTTGTCGGTAATCGGAATCACCTGGTCCTCAGGGATACCGACGAGTGGCCGCACGTCGTAATACATGCCCTCGGTGTATGGGACCACCGTGTTCATGAAGTCGTTCCCGCCGGACAGTTGGATCACGACCAACACGGGATCCTTCTGCTTCCCGTTCGCCCCGTTACCGTTGCCGTTCAGTGCCATTTCAGTTGCTCCGATTTTTGGTTTTATCCCGTTGCCCTCCCCCTCACAGGAAGAGATTCAGAGGGGGTGTTCACTTATTCAAACTGAAACTCGCGAGTCGATACCGCGAGCGTCACCAATCTGAGGATGCGCTGCACGCTTTCCTCTTCGTCCTCGAACTCGATGTCGCCGCCATCGTAAGCGTGTTCAACGAGCGCCTCACGCGTCTCGTCGTCTACATCCAAGCGGCAAAGGTGATCGAGAACTACCCCGACAACCTTTTCAGGAGTACGCGGTTGATCCAAGCTACGAATAGCTTCGATGATGTTGCGCACGCCGGGTTTCGATGCGTCGTTGAGGGTGTTGACTGCGAAGTTCACGCGTTCGGTTAGCGTGCCCCCGTCGATCCACTCCTTGCCGGTGTGCCAACCTTCGACGGACGGCGGGTCCATGAGCGTTTGGCCCATAGCCACGAGCGTGCCTTGGAAACTCTCCAACCCTACGTCGACTTCGCGGTAGTCGCCTGAGATTTTAACGACGTTGGACACGAATTCGGTCGGCGACTTGACGCGCTTCATGCGTGCGTTTTTGAAAAACTCCGACTTCAACATCGTGCTCACGACGTGACCAATATCTGCGTCCGACTCCATCCACGCATCGACCAGCGTCTGGATCGCTTCTGGGTCTTGCGGCGGCTGAATACTCCACGCCGGAACCTGAGGTTCGTCGGCGACGAAGAACGTGTAGAGATGTCGCGCTATGAATCGGGCTGTGGCCTCCTGACGAGCGATGATGTCAATGATGTCCTCGCCATTGAAGTTGCCCTTGTGCCCGAGAAACTCTTTTTCCCCCTCATCGTGGTCATCCTCGCGATACACGAACTCGGCTTCGAAGTGACCAAACGGATAGAGCGGCAAGGGCTGCGTAAACGTCCAACCGGTGAACGCTCGAGCCGCGTTCTTGATGTCGTCCTCGGTGTAGTTCCCGATTCCCATCGAGAACAATTCCAAGATCTCACGACCATAGTTCTCGTTGATCGCAGCACCGTGATTTTCGTTGTTATCGAGCCAGAAAATCATCGCCGGGTCTCTCGACAGCTCCAGCAGAATCGTCCTGAAGTTTGCCAATCCGTTGTCCCGGAGCATCTGAATGTGATTCACCATGCTTGGCGTGTGCTCGCTCTTGGTCCATCCGGTTGCCAAGATGCCATGCCAGAACAGCGCCATCTTCTCCTGCAACGGACGCTCGGTGTTGACCATCCTAAACAGCCACCGACCATTCCACACCGCGCCGTTGTCTTTGTTCGCGGCTAGGTGAGGGTAGAAGCGCCCCAACAAGTCGTCTTCGACTTGAGAGAACCGCTCGGGATGGACGAGATCGTCGATGATTTCGTCGTACGACTTCCCGGCGTAACGCTCAATCTCTGCTTTGTCGGCCCCGAAACCTGCCCGCCGAAGCAAGTGTGCGACCAGGTCCAAATCGGTCTTGGTTTGCGCAAGTACCATCATTTTTCCTCTTGGATTTCCAACCACATATGGATAGTGTGCACTTTAACAGCGAATCTTAACGAACGTGGTGAAGCAAAGCAAATTACGCTACGAATTCACGCTCTACAAGATGGTGCAAAAACGGCAGAGATGCAACACCGTCACAATGGCTCGCAGTCCCGCCGATCCGATCGATGACCAAACGTAACCGCCATCAACTCGCGCTTTGGTTCACGTAAATCGTCTTCGTCTCAGTGAAGAACTCGATTGCCGCTTTGCCCTGTTCACGCGATCCGCTGCTCGACGACTTCATGCCCCCGAACGGAACCTGCGGCTCAACTCCGGCCGTCTCGCCATTGACCTTCACGATCCCGGCCTCGATCCGGTCCGCAAACTGCATCGCCGCATTCAGATTGCGCGTGAATATGCCCGCGCTGAGACCATAGCGAACGTCGTTTGCGATCCCGATGGCGTCGTCGATATCCGCGGCCGGGATAATTCCGAGCACTGGACCAAATATCTCCTCGCACGCAACGAAGTCGTTCGGTGAAACTTTCGACAACACCGTCGGCTCCACATATGTCCCTTCGTCGTACGATCCTCCGGACGGCACACCGCCACCCGTCAGCACGTTTCCACCGTCCTTAACGCCGCGTTGAACCGAGGCAACGATGTTCTGTCGCGACGCCTCGTCGATAACCGGCACCACCACCGAATCGGCGTCCGCACCCGGACCGATCGCCACCGCCTCCGTCTTCTCAACCACCAGATTCGTGAAGTCTTCAATCACGTTCCCGATAACGATCGCCCGCGAAGTAGCCGTGCACTTCTGACCCGAGTACTTCATCGCACCGTCAACCGTAACCTGCGCGGCCTGTTCCAGATCCGCATCCGGCATAACGATAACGGGGTTCTTGCCGCCCATCTCCAGTTGGAACTTCACACCGCGGCTCGCCGCGGACGCCGCAATCCCCATGCCGATCGGCGTCGAACCTGTGAAAGAGACGGCAGCAACGCCGTCGGAACCGACGAGCGCGTCCCCAACAGCGCCTCCCGAACCCGTCACCAAGTTAAATACTCCCGGAGGCAGACCGACCGCTTCCCACATCTCGGCGATCAAAACCCCAAGGTACGGAGTTGCCGATGCCGGCTTCAACACGATCGTATTCCCGTAAACCAACGCCGGCGCCATCTTCCAGATCGGTATCGCCAATGGGAAATTCCACGGCGTGATTAGCGACACGACTCCAATCGGCACACGCTTCGTGTAGAGCAAGATGTTCGGATCAACCGAAGGCACAACATCGCCGACCGGGTTCGACCCCTCAACACCGAAGTACTGGAGCAACGCAACCGCACGCCCCACTTCGCCGCGAGCCTCGACAATCGCCTTGCCACACTCCCGAGTGATTGCTTGGGCATATCGTTCAGAATTCTGGTTCAAATAGTCAGCCGCCGCCAAAAGGTGCCCGCCCCGCGCCAACGCTGACATCGAACCCCAAACGCGCCCGGCATCCGCCGCCGCACCAACAGCACCTTCCGCATCAGCTGCATTCGATGCCTGAAAATCGCCTACCACATCATCCAAGTCAGCCGGATTGATGCTCTGCGATACCTTGCCAGTCGAAGCCGGAACCCATTGTCCGCCAACATAGTTGAGATTCAAGTTGCGTCCTGCCATCAAGTGGTCTCCTGTTTTGGTGAATTGATCGAGAACTCGATCAGTTAATTCAAGTAGGTACAGATTTCGCTCACCGGTTTGCGTTCCGCTTCCGGTATAGACATCGGGAATCCAATGAAAAACGCGCCGACCACAGCCCAATCCGCCTCGGCACCAACTGCTTTGTGGACTTCTTCGTTCTTACACACTCGCCCAGTCGACCACCCGACGGCAAGCCCAATGGCGTGCGCCATCAGCAACATATTCTGTGCAGCACAACACGTCGCAGCGAAGTTCTCTTCCGTGATCTCATCATTAGATCCCGGCACCGAATACATGAGCATCAGTATCGGCGTTTCCAAAACCTCATCACGAGCAGCAGCCGAACTATTCGCACGTCGTTCGGGATTAGGATTCTTGACGTAGTTCCAAGTCCATTCGTAGACGAGGTCTGCGACCTTGGCACGCGCATCGCCATCCTTCTCAAGTACCACGAATCGCCAAGGTTCGGTGTGTCGATGATTAGGTGCCCAACTCGCCGCCTCGACAATCTGGTCCAACATCCCGCGCGGCACTGGACGATCATCAAACTCGCGTATGCTGCGGCGCGTTCGCATCAAATCCATCACTGCGTCCGCGACTTCACTGGAAATAGAATGTGGTAGTCCTATGACGGGTCTCCTTTGATCGATATTGTTGCTTTCGGTTATCGACCCGCATATCAAGCGATTGTATGCCAACCCCCAAACACATCGCCCAAACGCCAACCGACAATGAGCCGCTACGCCAGAGCACGCAAGGTACACGCCAACACCGTTGAGGGACGTCGCGCGGTTTTGGAAGCGTTGCGGGCAGAACGCAACATCGAACGGCTGTTAATCGCCGATGCCATCGACGTCGGGAACCAGATGCAGGAGATATTCTCGCTCGCGGAATCCGCCGACATCAGCGTCGAGCGTCTCCATCGACGGGAAATCGACCGCCAATCTCAAACCAAAAAAAGCCAAGGCGTCATCGCGGTCCTACCCGACACGCGCTACGTCAACGTCGAAGACATCATCTTTGAAGCCGACCGTAGATCGCAAACACCTCTCATCGTCGTATTAGACGGCATCGTCGATCCTCACAACCTCGGTGCTATCGCGCGTACATTGGACGCGGCAGGAGGTCATGGCATCATCATCCCGCAACGTCGAGCCGCGGGCATCAGTCCCGGCGCAATCCGAGCCTCGGCCGGGGCGCTGATGCACACGCTCGTCTCCCGAGTCGTCAACATCAATCGCACGATCGAATACCTCAACACCCTCGGCCTGCAAACCCTCGCCTTAGCCGCCGATGCCGACACCGACTACACGCAAGCCGACTTGACAATTCCTACGGCCATCGTCGTCGGCTCCGAAGAAAAAGGCGTCGGGCGCCTGGCCCTGCAACGCTGCACCGCATCAATGTCGATACCCATGCACGGTCAACTCGCCTCGTTGAATGCATCAGTGAGCGCAGGAATCGCGCTCTACGAGGCAGTTCGGCAACGGTCCAGCATCTAAACGATGCCTTTCATCACCTACCCCATCTACCCGCGACGTAAGTCGTGGATCGTAACGGCCCTGTTCGCCGTAATCGCTGTAGGAGCGATAGCGGTTTTCGCTTTCGATTCAAGCGCCAACGCCCAATCGCCTTCGAATGGCCTGGTGATTCAGTCACTCACCATCAACCAGTCAGGTGAATCGGCCCACGCCATCACTTACGAGGCACAAGTAACAATCGCCAATCCCAGCGAAACTGATTTCTCAGGATTACAAAGGGTCGATTACCAGATCGACGATGGCGACAAGCAGCTCGCTTACATCGTCACATCGTTGCTGAGCGGACAAACCATAACCTTCAGCTTCAGATTCGGGTTGACGCCAGGAGAGCACACCGTTCGTTTGGAGGTCGGGGATTCCGCAAGAGTGCCAACCATCACCGTTGCCGGTGCCGATATCGAAGTCGACATTGTCGATTACCGATTCATGCCCGGAAGATCCGTCGAGTTTGATCTCGATATCGCCAACCACGGCGACCTCATCGCAGAAGAAATTGCGTTGACCAGCATGTGGCGCAGCACGGATGGTGATGTGTCAGGCGAACAAATTTACACCGAAGACATCCCTGACCTCGAACCCAGTCAACACACCTCCGCTACCGTTACGATTCAACTCCAACCTGGCTCGTATGATTTCCTATTCACCGCCGCCACCAGCACCATCGAAGGCGATTCTGGAAACAACTCTGCACAACTAAAGCTGGATGTTGAATTCGCCGATCTTCGCACCGACGTAGTCGACACTGAGATCCTAGGATGGGATGGCGACGGCAAAGCCCTCATGTCAACAACGGTCGAAGTGACGAACCAAGGGGTCGACAACACCAGCACCTTCTACATCGGAATCGCCTGCGACGGTGAATCTGAAGACAGCTGCTCGACCTCTAGCCAATCCGGCGGGGTCCTAGTGGGAGAATCCGTTCAGACCGAGATGCGACTCTGGTTGCCAATCGGGGACACGCGCACGCGCATCTTCGCTGTCGAGAACGAAGACACATTCCGTTGGGGGAATCTCAACGCCATCGACCACACCTTCTCGGTGCCAGACGCGCCCGAGCTGGTCTGGACCTTGAGCAAGACGCCGTCACCAGAAATCGCACGCTACTGGAGCGACGGGTCCGCAAACGCAGATCTGAATCTGACCTTCATCAACAACGGCACCAACGAATCCCAAACCGTGGTCATCACATGTTCTCAGGATGACATCACTGTTGACGATTGCGGTGCCGAATTCTCTGTCGAATTGGAACCGGATGTCTACCCAACGCTAATCTCACAGACGCTGAAGCTACCACGCGGAGATATCAACCTCGCGATCAGCTATGGAGCGGCTGAGCCGGGAACCACATCGATCAACGTCCCAAAACGCATCATTGGCGTTGAGCGAGATGTTTGGAGCTGCTTCAGCGATACGTCAAACATCGTCGACGACTCCGAACAAGATGACGCCGAAGATGAAGAAAACGACCAAGGCATCGGATGCTCCGGTTGGGATCGCGAACACGTCACCAAGTGGCCCATCGATGAAGCCATCAAATTGTGGTCATTCGGCGATGCGCACTATCTGAAGATTCTCGACGAAGTGGTCGAAGATGTCGCATCGTTCCTGAATATCGAGATCGAACGCGTAGCTACTCAGAGCGAAGCGCAATTAAAGGTCCATACCGGTGTGCCGAGGGAAAACGCAGATTCGACCGGACTGGACTGCGTCGATTTCGCCGGATGTGCGAGGACATGGGTTGACGACGATGGACGAATAACAGCCAGCACCATCTCCATTTGGTCGAACCGTTTCCAAGACGAAAAACAACGAGACGCGGCGATCCGTTCGACTACCCTCCACGAGTTGCTGCACTCATTGACCAACATCAAGCATCGCCATCACGACCGCACCAGCGTCATGAGCTACGAAGCACTCAACTACTCAACGATCGATGGCATGGACATCGGCCTATTCGAACTTCACGCGCATCCGCTGGTCCAACCAGGGATGTCATTCGAAGAAGTGCTCGACCTGATCGTCTTCTCCGACGAACTCGTCGACCCACCTGAACCGGTGGAACTCTCAGCACCCGCGCTGCTCCGTCGCGCCCACGCCACATTGATGGACGCCAAATCCTTCAGCTTCGAAGTTAAGGGCGGTTGGCCCGGATGTTCCGGGAATCACGGCTTCGGATGGGCGCAACTAGAGTCGGCAAATCTGATTGCGCACGCAGCAACCTGGCGGCATTTTCACGACGGTAACGATCGCTACTACTACATCGGAAACCCGGACGATTGGGGCGCAAGCGAATGGTGGCTGAGACGAGGACAAAACTGGAGCGATGTCGAGGTCCAGAAAGTAACGGACGCTACGACCTTCAGAGGCGGTTTTTCCTCGCTGCTACAGATCCTTTCCGACATCAACATCTACGCGAGCGATACCGATTACACCGTCAAGTCTCGGGCTAACAACCGAGTCGAAATCGAAGTCAATATCGATCAACCCAACCCGCGGTGGAGCCGAGGATTAAACCTCGAAATCAACATCGCAGTGCACCCGGAAAATCATCAGATCTTGGATTACGAGATGACGTGGAAATTCAATCCCAGAAACCGAAGAAGCTGCGACACTTACGCCGTCGAAGCCCGTTCGCCCGAGTTCAATATCGACTTCACCTTTCCGGACGAGATTAGGGCAGATTCGCAGATCCTAGCACCAGCGATCATCCCAGACGAACCCGACAGCGAAATCGAGGTCGAGGTTTCGATTGTGAATTGACGACGGACTGATCCCGTCAACACCCCCACTTAGACGCCGCGAATTCGTCTCTGTTTGACCGAGACCGTCGTCAACCCTTCCCCTATACGCCGACGGAGAGCTGTGCACAACCCTCCCCCTTGTTGCCCAAGGCGAGCACAACCTTCCCCCTCGCTGTCCAAGGGGGCAATCCCCATCCCTCCCCCTTGAAGTCCAAGGGGGAATTAAAGGGGGTTCAGAACGGACCTCGCCCGCCTAGTTCTCGCAGTCAGGGTGGCCGTCTTCCCAACGGCCGAACGGAATGTCGAACTGTCCGCCTTGGTTGATCTTCGACATCCGCTTGCGGCAATCCATCCACATGTCGTGCCACTTGACCGGATCCCTGAGCTCTGAGTCAGGATTGGACCTGCTCCTCGCCACAAATTCCGGGAACGCGACGCGGCCCGAGTGGGCACCGGTGTTGTGATAACGAAGGTCGAACGACCAGCGCATGTTCTCGCTCAAGTTCCCCAACGACCCATGAACCGTCCGCTTGTGCATGAAGATCACGTCTCCACGCTCCGTTGGCAACGGTGTCGCGGCTCGGTACGGAAAAAGCTTCTCAGGGATCTGTCGACCCCGCACCATCGTCGTGTTGTGCGCATAGCTATCGCAATGCGTCAACAGATCGCCGCGGTGCGTGCCGGGAACCACGTTCAACGGGCCCGATTCGACTGGCGTGTCCGTCAGTGAGAACCAAACCGTGACCATGTTGGTGTCATCCGCCTCAGGCACTACGACACCATGGTCCTGGTGCCAAAGCGTGGCGCCGATTAGCGGTTGACCTTGCTCGGTCTTCGGAAGGTACTTCTCGGGTGGCTTGATACGAACATGCTGCACCGGGTTCGATGAGATCTCCGGCCCGATCAGCTGCTCAAGAACATCAAGCAGATTCTCGTTCACAAACGCGTTGAAGACCGCCGGACCGAACCAGCAAGGGGTATCTTCCTTGACGTCTTGGAACGGTAACGAGAAGTCAAAGTACTGCGCGTGTTGTCGGCCCGTTTCTTGATAAATCTTCAAGATCCGTGCATCGAACGGCAATGCCTTGTACTCAGACGCTATCTCACCGTCTTCGTAGAGATCACGCGCCAGATCGTCGAGGACACCTTCGTACTCCTCGATGATCGGGTCGAGCACAGTCGCTGGGTCAAGAACGCCCTTGACCTTTACGAAACCTTGCTCCTGAAAATCGCTCACGACGGATTTCGTCGCAACAGCCATCTCAATCCTCCATATCTGGATTCATGTCGTTTAATGCCAAATGATTTTACACGCATTCAACACCACAAAACACGATCCAGAACGCGTAATTCATAACGCCTTTTGAAGCGATTTTCCAAGCAACACGTCATTCCCACGAACCCAAGGAAACACGTCATACCCGCGTAGGCGGACATGCAGAGGGGCGAGGGCAGGGTTTCCCCCGTTATCGGGGGAAATGTCCGAAGGACAAAGGGGGCCCAAACAACCTAAAACTCCACCCGGATACACGCAACCTCGTACACCCATGTCTGCGAACCAACGCTTCAGCCGACGGAACCGTCCACCCAGAGCGCCAAGCCCAGGCTTTCCCCCGTTAACGGGGGAAATGTCCGAAGGACAAAGGGGGCCCGAACAGCCTAAAACTCCACCCTGATACACGCCACCTCGTGCCGCTGCGTAAGCGACCCGGTGCTCCGCATCTGCGGCACAACCTCCGCACAATCATCAATCGCAATCGGACACCGAGTCCTAAACACACAACCCGAAGGCGGATTCGCCGGACTAGGTATGTCGCCCGTCAACACGATCCGCTCCCGCTTCCGTTCCAAAACCGGATCGGGCATCGGCGCCGCCGACAGCAACGCCTGCGTGTACGGATGCAACGGATTGTCGTAAATCTCATCGCCATCCGCAATCTCAACGATCTTGCCGAGATACATCACCGCCGTGCGATGCGCCGTATGCCTCACCACCGACAAATCGTGCGCCACGAACACATACGCCAAATCATGCTCGTCCTGCAAATCCTCGAGCAAGTTGATCACCTGCGCCTGTATCGAAACATCCAACGCCGACACCGGCTCGTCCAGCAACACCAACTGCGGATTCGCCGCCAACGCTCGAGCGATCGCGATCCGCTGACGTTGTCCCCCCGAAAACTGATGCGGATACCTACTCGCAACCCCCGGATGCATCCCCACCATCTGAAACAACTCCGCCACACGCTCCAGATACTCGTTCTTCGATTCGAATACGTGATGAGCCCGCAATGGCTCACCGACGATATTCCCCGCCCGCATCCGTGGATTCAACGACCCATAAGGATCCTGAAACACCATGCTCATATTCCTCCGCGCACCCCGTAACACCTCCGATGACGCCCCCACAAGCTCGTCACCTTGAAAAACCACACTCCCCGAAGTCGGCCTCTGCAACTGGATCACCGCCCGCACCACCGTAGTCTTCCCCGAACCGCTCTCTCCCACAACCCCCAACGTTTCACCCGGATTCACATGAAACGACACCCCATTCACCGCCCGAATATGCCCAACAGTCTGCTGCAGAATGAACCCCCGAGTAATCGGAAAGTGCACATTCAAATCCCGCACCGAAAGCAACGGAACCGCACTGAGGTTGACAGCCGCTATTTCGCCCATCGAAGCCATAGCCCCGACAGCATCAGGGGCCGTAGCCACCGCCGTAGCTATCGAGATGGATCGTTGCGGGTTTCGGATGTCGGATGATGACTGCCCCATCTGTCGAACTGCTGTCCTACCTGATGAACCACTGATCGTCATCCCGTTGTTCTAACAGGACTTTGACGTTTTCAGGTTCGACATCAAACCTTTGGAGCATTAGTATCGCCCTATCTAATACCAACTGCGGCCTTCCGCCAACCTCCAACCAAAATCCGTTAGGCAATTCAAATCCATCTGCGAAGCGTTCCCGGTAATGATTGGGGGATGCGCTTACATAGTAGCGTCCGGCACCGCCTTCCATCGCCACCTCTTCATGGAGTTTGCCTTGTCGCACCAACCAAGACGCTATCTGTCCGTAAAGTTCGCCCCAACCCCGAGCTTCGCGTCTTTCGCCCGTAGGAAACTCCACTCCCCTAGGTTCGGGGCCACCGAACTCAACATAGATTTCAACGAGCGAAATCCACTCGTTCGGCATCGTAGTCTGTGTGTCGTTTGTTTGGGTCATTTCGTTACCGGCCCTACCGGGCTTGCCACTGGTATTCATGTTAAGCGTTACGTGAGGTCGGCGTGCCAATGAGCGCGTTCCATTGCGATCCGTAGCATCGCGCAACTCGATTCGTCCTCCGCAGTTAATTCGACACGTTTCCGGATGTAACCGAAAAAGATCCGTCCAGGATCGCATCGCGTGACATCCGATCTGCTTGCGACGCTGTCTCCGAAACATCTAAACCCGTGACTTTGAAATCGGTCGTGAGCTTCAGTATCCTCTCGACGACATCAAGGACTTCAAACATTCGCCATTCGTCGCCATTCGTGACAGCGACGTGACGTACCCCGAGCCAAAGGGCATATCTTACAACTTGGTTAACCACTTCCTTAGTCAGTGGAGTCCCAAACCGTTTTGCCTCAACGACAATTCGTGGGCGCTCGTCAGACAACAAAACATAATCCGCCCATCCGGCGCCTGCGCGCCCCTCAAGAGTTACTCTCCCAGAGTCCTTGAAATCCCAACCCAAGGCTTCCAATAGTGGATCTACCAGTAACTGCCGAGTAGGTGTCTCGTTCCGCCCTAGGTAACGCGACCGTATTTGAATGCGTTGTCTCAGCATCGTTATTGTCTCGACAAGTAGTTCGGAAGGCATGGAAATGGGTCACGGGCTAGGAAACAAATTCACAATCACTTGACTTGAGCTCGCGGGCCGGCTTTGGAGTCAACACATATTCCTGCTTCGTCCGACTTGCGGAACCAGTTCGCATAACTAGTGTATTCCCCAGTCACCGCCCACCGAATCACCCCAACCAAAGCCGCAGCTTGCCTCTCATCAAACCCCATCCCATTGAGATCCTGAACCGCCTCGTAAGTATCGAATGCCATTATCGCCAAGATTTCATAGCTCCGTGTCTGAAAGTTTAGTGACTGTCGCCAACCTATTATAGCACCCATGTTCGGTTTAATTCAGTTGAGATGTCACACTATCTAGATGTCGGACAACAAAGCACTATTCCCAGTCAATCCGCAAACGTAAGGCAAGAATCGCGGTCGCCATAGGATGCATCATAGGGAGTTCCTTCCGCGGGCACTGCATCGCAACGATTTCACAGCAACTCCCGACAGATTACGTTCCCTCAACGAATCTCGATCTCGACTTTCGATTACGGGTTATTGTCGAAGTCAACAATAACCGAATAAGGATCGAACCCACATTCTTCGAGCAACGTACACGCCGCTGTCACACCTGACCTCGCGTTCAGGTCCAACTCAACGAAAACGCCGTCACCCACTTCGTACTCATCACCGAAGTCTTGACGATTGGCGTGTCTTGGTCTGTCATTGGCGACATATCGGGTCCTTGAACGTGGCGCAGAAATTGGGCAGATTTCGTCGGTTAACTCCTCGTAAATCACACCTAAGTAAATGGCCACGTTCCTGACGCATTCCGGCCACGACGGTGCTTGGATGCTTAGGACATACCCATCATCGAAATGGAGTTTCGAAGGTACGGGTGGGTTGTTCAGTTCCCTTAAGCTACCGAACGATTGCTGATTTCCATGGCTTCGAGTATCACCGTGGGCTGGAGGTGCCGAAGCGCCTGACAACGAAACTCTTTTCAAGGCAGCCCCGAGTTCAGAATCCCATTCCAAGGATTGAGACGCGGGATTACCAAAATTCTGTGCGTGGATCGCATTCACAACCGCGTCGCCACGACTCATCGAAAAACGGGCGACTTCAATGATCGGAATTTCAACATCGAATTCGGCATCATCGTCGTCGTAATCTTCAAATTCGTCTTCGTCACCCGTCTCATCCTCAGTCGACTGATGACCGATTTCTAACAAAATCCAATCATTGCCATCGGTAACGATCGCATGTCCCACATTCTGTGAGTAGCAATACGCGGCTACTTGTTGATGTGCGTCATCCAACGAACGGTTGAGCGATTTTGCCTCGACCAAAATCAACGGCATCCCGGAATTCCGGTCCTTCAGCGCATAGTCCGCCACGCCAACTCCTCGCCCAGTTTCTTGCGCGACCTCAGCAGGGTTACTGACGTCCCAGCCTAACGTGCGCAGCATGGGGTCGATCAGACTCACTCGAGTCTGCGCCTCATTACCCTCGAAATTCTCTTGGAATCTGGCGATAGATTGCCTCAATTCCAAGATTACTCGTACTGTCTCTTCAAGCTGGCCCATCCAAGATTCCTTTCGATCTGATCGGTTTGTCGTAACTCGATAATTGGAGCAAATCGGAAACCAATCCTATCCCACCCTCTCCCACTCCCAACACGCCGCCACGTGCCCCTCACCCACCTCCTCCATCCAAGGATCCTCCGCCGAACACCGCTCAACCGCATAATCGCAACGCGGATTGAACGCGCAACCAGGCGGTATCCGCGTCGGATCGGGAACGTCCCCCGGTATCTGCGTCAACTTCCCAGTGTCCCGACGCGCATCCAAACGCGGCACCGAACCCAACAATCCCAACGTATACGGATGCTTCGGGTTCCCATACAACTCTCCCGACGGTGCCATCTCCCGGATCTTCCCCGCATACATCACACACACTCGATCCGCATACCTCGCGACAACCCCAAGATTGTGCGTGATCATCAACAACGCCGTCCCAAACCGCTCCGTCAAATCCTTCATCAACTCCAAAATCTGCGCCTGTATCGTCACGTCCAACGCCGTCGTCGCCTCGTCCGCGATCAACAATCTCGGATTGCAACTCAGCGCAATCGCGATCATGATCCTCTGCCGTTGCCCTCCACTCATCATGTGGGGATAGTCGCGTATCCGCGCCGACGGGTCCGGGATGCCCACCATGTCCAGAAGCTCGGCCGCTCGTGATGCTGCCTGCCGCTTCGTCATCCCAAGATGCTCCTGCAACGGCTCGACCAGTTGCCGTTCAATCGACAAGACCGGGTTGAGCGACGACAACGGCTCCTGAAAGATGATCCCGATCTTCGACCCCCGCACGTGCCTCATCTCTCGCACGTCGAGTCGCAACAAATCAGTCCCTTCGAAAACAACCTGCCCGCCAACTATCCGCCCGGGCGGGTCTGGCACCAACCTAACGATTGACAGCGCCGCAACGCTCTTGCCACATCCCGATTCTCCGACAAGTCCAACCGTCTCGCCCTCATCAATGTGCAGGTCTACACCGTCAACGGCACGCACCACACCATAGTCGGTGTGAAACTGCGTCTCGAGGTTCTTGACCTCCAGAAGATGTCGGGATGACGCGGCAAAGGACATGGACTCGATCCTATCGGTCTGATCTGTCGGCTTCAACGCACCTCAAAGGTGCACAATTAATGCAATCTTACCCAAGCGGCAGCATCGCAATTGAACACTTCCAACCCAGATAACCAGCTTCATGTTGGCGTCGCGCAGTCAACGATCACGCCTCCGATCGGCTTCACCATCTCCGGCCCCGAATTCGAGGATCGTCCCGCACTCGGCATCAACGACGACTTATCCGCCAGATGTGTCGTCCTTAAGTCCTATGGACAAACATCGGCCCTCGTTTCACTCGACGTGTGGGGGATCTCAACCTCGTTGCGCGAAAACCTCTCTTCTGCCATCTCCCAAACCACCAACATCCCGCAAACCAACATCATCATCACGAGCACCGCAAATGGAAATTCGCCACCATTATGGCGCGACGAGCCGGACCAACCTCCCGAATACACCAACTACGTCAACTACCTACCCGACATCGTAGCCGGCGCAACACTCGAAGCATCCCACACCTTGGAACCCGCAGCAGTCGGCACCGTCTCAGCAATCCTCCCCAACCTAAGCTGTTTCGCCAATCCCAACCAACCTGAACATCTAGAAACCGAACGCGAATCCCTCCAACTAACCGTCATCCAATCATCGGATGACAACATCAAATGCATCATCTACAACTTCGCTTGCCCGGCAACCATCATCGGTAACACCCAAGAATGGGCCGCCGACTACCCCGGCATCGCATCCTCCGCGCTCGAACAAGCAGGAGTCGATTCCGCCATCTTCCTTCAAGGCGCATCAACAGACATTCGTCCTTTTGATTGGTGGGACGGCAACACCAACGTATCCCACCCGGAACGAACGTGTTCCGATGCCCAGGCTTTCGGAATCTTATTGGCCACACAGGCTATTCGGGCAGCACCCAACGCCATCGCTCGCCGCAACGCCCCAATCAACACCGCGCAATCCGAGGACGGCACCTTGACGGCATTAACCATCGGCGATGCAATTCTAATCACCACCAGCCAGCCACAACCAATAGAGTTCGCTGCCAACCTCCGAAGCGCGCTTCCCAATACCAAGCTACTCGTCAACTCGAATTCTTCGGGCCGCGGCTCCCCAACCTCCGCCATCGAACCCACGACGACGCTAGCAACCGCCATCGAATTGGCCAACCGGCTCGCTGTTTAGCCGCATCCAACCATCTCGGCCGAACCGTCGGTTCAAAGGCGGAATATATCCTTGAATCTAGGCTCCTTCCCAGGTCGTCTAATGGTAGGACCGGGGACTTTGAATCCTCTAATCCAGGTTCGAATCCTGGCCTGGGAGCCACCTTAATCTCAACCTAAATCAGGTCCGAGGCAACAAATCAAACGGGGCGTGTGCCAGTTAATGCACACGCCCCGTTCTCGTTCCATTCGGCTATCTCCCGATAATCAGTTCTCAGCCGCCAATCGCATCCGTTCCTCTTCGCTCTTCCGAATCTCCGCCTCTTCGTCGTAGATCGAAGCGCGCAAAGCCTCGTCCGTAGCCAAGCTCCAGGGAGTATCCACGACCCAGTGGTTAGGCTCCTTCTCCACCAAAGGCGGACGCACCTGCGCCCACTCGTTGGAATGATCCACCTCGATCGGCGTACGCGTCATGAACACGTCACCCGGTGGCGGGTCGATCGGCGATACGACCTCACCCGGCAGAATGATCTCATCTCGAGTGATGTCCGGGTGCGACGGCAATGCCGCAGATATCAACGCGTTCGTGTAAAGGTGGAGCGGGTTGTTGAAGATCGCTTCCGTGTCGCCCATCTCCTGAACAACGCCGAGATACATGACCGCCATCTCGTGACACATATACCGCACCGTCGCCAAGTTGTGCGCCACCAACAGATACGCCAATCCGTGCTCGTTCTGCAGATCAACCAAAAGGTTCATGATCTGCGCACGAATCGAAACGTCAAGGGCCGACACCGGCTCGTCCAAGCAGATCAGCTTAGGATTCAATGCCAGCGCCCGAGCAATTCCGATCCGTTGCCTCTGACCACCCGAGAACTCGTGCGGATAAAGGTTCATCTGATACGGGTTCAATCCGACCTCTACGAGCAGATCACCCACGCGGTCCCGAATCTCCTGCCGCGACATCGTGGTCGCAATCTCGAGTGGCTCACCAACAATCGCTTGCACCCGCATCCGCGGGTTCAACGACGACCACGGGTCTTGGAACACCGCTTGAACCGAGCGCCTAAACTCACGCCGACCAGCTCGAGTCATGTCCGCGACATCTTCGCCTTGCCAGTAAATATTGCCTTCGGTCGGTTCCTCCAACCCCAAAATCACCTTCAACGTCGTCGTCTTCCCACAACCCGATTCGCCCACGAGGCCAAACGTCTGGCTCTCCCGAACGTCAAAGTTGACGTCATCAATCGCCTTCAGCCAGCTTCGCTGACCAATCCCGAGGAAGCGTCCCCCAACGTCAAACCACTTCCGCAGCCCACGAACTTGCAATATCGCGTCCGACGGATTTGATGCGCCCGGAGCATCCGGGATCACCGTTGGGGTCATTGTGTTACTAGCCATCTTTGAAGTTCCTATTCAACCGTTGTGTCCGATCGTACGTTCCGTCCGTCATTCCGACGGATGCCGGAATCATCCGTACGAAACCAAATGCTTGTATTTGTCGAAATCTGCCACCGAAGACCGCGTTAGCTGAACCATGTGCCCTGGTGAAACCTCCACCAGTTCCGGCCGAATCAACGCGTCCTCCTCTTCAAAGTCCAACGGGGACCGCGGAGCAAACGCGTCGCCCTCCGGAAGGTTGTACAGCAACGGCGGCTGACCCTCGATCTGCGGCAATCGACCCGTCTTTTCCTCGAGCTTCGGCACCGAGGTGATCAATGCCTTCGTGTACTCGTGCAGCGGTTCGTTGAAGATCGTTCGAACATCGGCAGTCTCAACGATACGGCCCGCGTACATCACCGCCACCCGGTCGCACATCTTGGCCACAATCCCGAAGTCGTGAGTGATAAAGATGATGCCCACTCCAGCCTCACGCTGAATCTGACGCAACAGCCTAAGATAGGCCGCCTGAATCGTCACATCGAGCGACGTCGTCGGCTCGTCAGCGATGATCACGTCCGGGCTAGTCGAAATCCCAATCGCGCCGACAACACGTTGGCGCATGCCACCAGACAACTGGTGCGGATAGTCCTTAGCTCGAGACTCTGGCGCCGGAATGCGAACCTTGCGCAACGCGTCGACAATCGAGTCCCAAAGATCCTTGCCACGAAGTTTCTGGTGAATCCGAATCGCCTCGCCAACCTGGTTCTCAACCGTGAAAACCGGATTCAGCGCCGTCATCGGGTCCTGCAAAATCATCGAAACTTCACCACCGCGCACCTGCGTCATCTCGCGCTCGGAAAGATCCAACAAATTCCGACCGTTCAATACCACCTCACCACCAACTATGTGACCCGGGGGTGAAGGCACAAGCCGCATGATAGAAAGCGCCGTCACCGACTTGCCCGACCCAGACTCGCCCACAACACCTAACGTCTCGCCACGGCGAACGCTGTAGCTCACACCGTCAACGGCCTTGACCGTGCCCCAACGCGTCGCGAAGTGCGTCTGCAAATCATTAACATCCAACACGATCTCGGACGACGCAGCCGACGGGCCAAAGCCATCAGCATCGACCTCCGCCGCGTCTTCGAGCATGTGCTCGCGCTCTTGGGCTGCAGCAGTTGTCATCTCTGCCATATTTAACTCTCCCTAACTTCCGGTAGATGTTCGTCGGGGTTCTTCAGGATGGAACGCTTGTCTCGATGCCGAGACACCTTCGTCGCGGTCATATATCTTGCACACATCAAGCCGACGCGACTAATCGGTTCGCGCGGCGCGTGTGTATGCACAATATCAGATAATATCCTTCGGTGCAAAAATCCGCCCAAATCCGCCCGTCATTCCGGCGAAAGCCGGAATCCAGAGGGGCGGCGCGGGGTGAGGGAAGGAGGTGTTGCGGTGAATGGAGCACCCCTAAGCCACACCCAGCTCACGACTCACCGTAGCCAACGAACGATCTATCGCATCGACTATGTAATCGATCTCATCCTTGTCAACCATCAGCGGCGGGCACAGCGCAATCGTGTCACCAGCCCGGAACGTGACCAAGCCATTCTCGAACAGCAACGGCGGCATTCGCTTCGCCAATCCGGCACTCGCCGGGAACGCCGTCTTGGTCTCCCGATCTTGCACCAACTCGACGGCTGCTAGGAGACCCAATCCACCGCGCACATCACCGACGATCTCATGATCCCGCAACCGCTGCAACTCGTCATACAGATAGTCACCCATCCGCCGGCTATTGCCCACCAGGTCTTCATCCTCGAAAACGTCCAAATTCGCCAACGCTGCGGCAGTACTCACCGGATGCCCGCCGAAAGTCACCAGGTGCCTAAATGTTTCGCCCGCACCGCCTTGGAACGCATCCGCTATCTTCTTCGACGCGATCGCCGCGCCCAACGGCGAGTAGCCACTAGTCAGCGACTTCGCCACCGTCGTTATATCCGGCTTCACATCCCAATTCATCGGCGCAAAATACTCACCAGTCCGTCCGAATCCCGTGATCACCTCGTCAGCAATCAGCACCACATCATACTGATCCGCAATCTCCCGCAAACGCTGCCAATACTCCGCCGGCGGAACATGAATTCCGGCCGCCGCAGAAATCGGCTCCGCAATCATCGCCGCAACCGACTCCGGGCCGTTGTGCTTGATCGCAACCTCGAACTCATTCGCACAGCGAATCGCCACATCAACCGGGTCTCCATCAAACGGCAACCGATACGAATCCCAGTTCGTCACATGAATCACACCCGGCATCTCCGGGCCGCAAGGGTCCGCCGCTGGACTTCGACCAAGGCTCACCGCCATCGCCGTCGCTCCGTGATAAGAATATCGGCGCGAAATAACCTTAAACGCACCTGCCTTGCCGTTTAGCGACTGGTACTTCTTCGCCATCTTCACCGCCGTCTCGACCGCCTCTGAACCACCCGACAAGAAAAACGTTCGCGCATCCTTGTCGTGATACAGCGACGCGATCCGACCTGCCAATTCGATCTGCGTTGGCGTCGCCGAGTTCGCCGGCGGCGTCTCAATCGCCATCAACTGCTCGTACATTGCATCCGCAATCTGTCGACGGCCATATCCCGCGGCCTTGTACCAAAGACCGCCCAACGCGTCCAGCAATCGATTTCCCTCGATGTCCTCGACCCACGCGCCCTCGCCCTTGATGAAAATCTTGAGCTGTCCCCGCCAATCCTCAACCTGCTGCGCGTGCATGAAAAGATGCTCGCTGGCGATGCTCTGCAACTCCTCGATACGCTCGCCGGTGATCGGTGCTTTGGTCATCGTTGCCATCGAGGTAAACCTCCAAATTCCGCGGGTGCCTTCTGACAATCGCCCAAGTTAGAATCCATTCTAAATCCGAACGAACTAGAACACCTAGTCGCAACCCTCCAGCGCAAGGTATAATGACGCGTGGAATGTCCCATTTGACTGAGCGGTCTCGAACCGCAGAGTGTTCTTGTATCAGCCCCGTGCCGGGGTTAGATGCACCTTCCAACGCGTAAAGCCGGTCCAAAACCGCGCTACGCCGCCCGCATGCCCCTGCAAATCACGCCGCAGGGGTATTTTTTTGCCCCACCCCAAACAGCACTCACACACCAAACCTCAACCCATACCAAAGCTGAGAGACTTCAACTTGACACTCGCAAAACACGAGATCGAATCCTATGAAACGATCGAGATCGATTTTGAGAAACCTCGCGTCCTAGACCGCTTCTCGGACCAAGAACTCGCCGAAGTCAACCAACAGCTCGAAGAGGCTCACCCGTCAGAGATCCTCCAATGGGCCGACGATACCTTCGGCGATCGCGCCATCCAAATGTCCTCTTTTGCTGTCGACGGCATGGCCATCTTCGACATGTACTGGAAGGTCAACCCCAAAGCCCGACTCGCAACCCTCGACACCATGCGACTCTTCGAAGAGACCTACGATCTCATGGACCGCATCGCCCGCCGCTACAACACCGAGGTGGAAGTCCACTACCCTGACATTCGTGAAGTCGGACGAATGATCCGCCAACACGGCATGAACCTCTTCTACAAAGGCGTCAACAACCGCAAACTCTGCTGCGAAATCCGCAAGGTCAACCCGCTCAACCAAGCCCTCAGCGAAGCCGACGCATGGATCACCGGCCTTCGGCGCGACCAAGGAATGAAGCGCTCCGAAATCCAGATCGTCGAAAAAGATCTCGCCCACGACGCATACAAAATCAATCCCGTCGCCAACTGGACCGCCGAGCAAATCCGCCAATACGCCCTAGACAACAAAGTCCCCTACAACATCCTCCACGACAAAGGCTTCCCCTCAATCGGCTGCGCCCCCTGCACCCGAGCCGTAAAACCCGGCGAAGACGAACGCTCCGGACGCTGGTGGTGGGAATCAGACCCCGACGCCAAAGAATGCGGCATCCATACAGTAACCGCCAGCGATTGAGGTCGTCGCCAGTTCAATACATGATGAGGTGAGTCGGGACCAACCGTTGCTCTACCGGGTCAACCGCCAGAGCCAATCCTTCTAAGGTATAAGCACCCAATAACGCTGGGCCTTCATCCTCCCCAAAAACCACCAACGTCGTCACATCCTCTCCATTAACACTCGCCCGCGCCTCACCGTAGTCCATCTCAATCCTGCGCCCATCGGCCAACAAAAACCTCCGCTTCCCCCTCGGCTCAACGCCAATCTCATTCAACAGACTCCCTGGCAGCGTTGTATAGGCCGCACCAGTATCCACGGTCGCCTCAATCTCCCGCGATTGTTCACCGTCCATACTGGAAATCCGCAACGGCCAGTTAAATGTACCCATGGCAAAACCCCTCTAAACGCTTTATGAATCCAATTCTAAACAACGGTCCATTCGATCCTCATAAATCTCCACAACCGCCGCAAAAGCATCCTCCGCATTCGCCAGCGCCTCAACCACCGTGTCACCCTCAGTTATCAACTCCGGCAACAACGGCGAGGTAACGGTGTAACCCCCTTCAGGTTGAGGGTTCAAAACCAGAGGCACCCTTGCTTTCACTTCGTTTGCTCCCTGCGCTCTCTTCATGCTCTGAAAGCGAATCTCAACTCCTCAGATCATGGTCCATCACGAAAATCAGCGTAATCCGCGTTTCAAACCACCCCATTCTCCGCAAACTCAATCACCGCCCGCCGCGCATCATCGTCTCGCAACTGCACTGGAGGCGACTTCATGAAGTACGCCGACGCCGGCTCGATCGCTCCCGCAACTCCCTTGTCCAGCGCAATCTTCGCCGAACGAATCGCATCAATCGCTACACCAGCCGAGTTCGGGCTGTCCTCAACCTCCAGCTTCAACTCCACATTCAACGGCACATCGCCCCAAGACGTCCCCTCCAACCGGATGTAGGCCCACTTCCGGTCCTCCAACCACGCAACGTGGTCGCTAGGCGAGATGTGTACATCATCCGTCGGCAGCTCCTTCTCCAACTGTGACTGCACCGACTGCGTCTTCGAGATCTTCTTCGTCACCAGACGCGTTCGCTCCAGCATGTTGTAAAAGTCGGTATTCCCGCCGAAGTTTAACTGGTACGTCCGATCCAACCTCACACCCCGGTCCTCGAACAACCTCGCCAGCAGACGGTGAATGATCGTCGCACCCACTTGCGACTTGATGTCGTCCCCAACAACCGGCACACCCTTGTCCTCGAACCGCTTCTGCCAATACCGCTCCTTCGCAATAAATACCGGTATGCAGTTCACGAACGCGCAACCCGCCGCCAACACCTGCTCCACATACCACTTCGTCGCCTGCTCCGAACCCACCGGAAGGTAGTTGATCACTACATCCACTTCCCGGTCCCGCAGAATCCCCACGATGTCAGCAGTCGATCCCGGAGCCTTCTCCACCACATCCTCCAAATACTGCCCGATCCCGTCGTGCGTCATTCCGCGATCCACCGTAATGCCAGCACGCGGAACATCATGGAACTGCAAAGCATTGTTCGTCTTCGCAAAGATCGCCTCGTTGATGTCCACCCCAACCTTCTCCTTGTCAACATCAAACGCCGCCACAACATTTACATCGCCAATCGTGTAACCGCCCAGAACGTTGTGCATCACACCCGGCACCGCCGACGAGTTCTCATCAACCTCACCATATTTGTGAATGCCTTGAATCAGCGATGAGGCACAATTCCCCAAACCAACGACTGCAACATTAATTCGACCCACAGGGGTTCTCCTTTCAACCGGTCTCGCCGGAACCATCGGCTCCAAAGAACGAGATCGTGATCCTTCACCGGAAATTTCAATGGAACCAGACGCCGACGCCACCGCGCCTTCGTCGACTACCGCGCTCGCAAGCGGACGGTTAGAACCCGGAGCCAGCGCTGCCTGCAGCGCCTCCTCCGATACGATCCAACTCCTCCCCAGCCGACTCGCCGGTATAAGCCCCTCACGAAGCCACTTGTAGACCGTCTTGCTGCTGACATCCAAACGCTCAGCAACATCACGCACCTTCAAATTGGCCATGCGAGTAGCTCCTTCCTAATACTTCCCAACGCGGTGGTTCCACATTCTTCCATTATTTTCTACTATTTTCTAACAATTTCCCTCAAAGTGCAACAAAAGCTCGCCACATAGGGATAAATGAGAAACGAACAAGCGAAACGAGTTCCCAGACGATCCCGAAACCCACCACCGCAGCAACAGCCTTCGACGTTCCCCTACCTCCACCATAGAGCCAACCCTCGACGTTCCCCTAACTCCGCCGTAGCTTCATCCCTCGTCGTTCCCCCAACCTCCACCGTAGGGGCAACCCTTGTGGTTGCCCTACCGCCACCACAGCGTTTCCTTGCGCTCCGTTGCCCGCCCCCTCTCGATTCCGACAAAAAGCCAACGCTTCCGCAGACGGAACGCCCATCCAGAAGGACGGTGGTGCAAGGGCAGTTCATGCACATTTCATGTCATGCCGGGCGCGAATCTGTCATTCCGAGCGCAGCGAGGAATCTCAACACCCCGCAGTCGCAGAAACTCCCTCACCCCCTAAACAACCGTCCCCTCTCCCGCTCGGCGGGAGAGGGCTAGGGTGAGGGCAACCGGGCGGCCAAGGGGCGCGGACCACCCAAACAAACAACACCCACCATCACCGCAACCCCTCCCTCCCACAACACCCATCCTTAAATTCCTTCCCAATCCTTAACATCCTAGTTCAAACAACCACTTGACAACCGTTACATCCGTAGTATTATTAAAAGTGAATTCAAAAGACATCGCCGCCCTGACGAGTGCGGACACCAATCTAGCCGAAAGACCGAAGGGACATAGCGTCAGATCGTGGAAACGCAAGGAACAACAAACGGGGACACGGGGTCCTGCAAAGGTAACCCGGACCCGTCCGCGCGCGGAAACGACCAGCAGCGACGCCCCTCGCCCAATCTTGAGACGGGCGCAAGGTCTAGCGGTTCCGTTCGAAGCGATCGAAGTAACAAGTTCTGGTCGCCGGGGACTAATGCACCCCCGGCAACACGAGCCAGCAAGCACACCCCTGAAACGTCCGCACCGCGCGACGGAGCGACAAGCATCCACCCATCCCCTTCGCAAAGCGCAAGGGGACGCGGAGCGAAGCGAACCCAGGGGATGCCAGCCAAGGGCCAGATAAACGGTCGTGGATTCGGCAGACGTCGGGCCCCATTCGCTGCGGGGCCGCGGCTACGGCACGAGGATGTGCAAAACTACCCGATGATCGGCGACGCGACTCAACAGATTGGTCGCCGAGAGGGCCCGCGGACTGGCGACGCGGGCAGTGACCGGACGAGGGAAGTCGGCAGTCCAACATCTCGCAGCAAAGCGGCGATGTCCCACCGAGCAACGCTTCGAAAAACGAAGCAAGCTCAACAACCAAAACCCGTTCCCTTTCTCTGAAAAGGAACCAGAACCACCCGCCCCCGCTCAAAGGGAGCACAAAGGAGGCACACACCCACCTTCAATTAAACGCGCCCAAAAACAAAAATCCTGAAAATCCTTCCCAATCCTTGGCATCCTAGTTCAAACAACAACCCATCAAACACCATCCGCGTAAACCCGCGCAATCCGCGGTTCAAACACCCTTGCGATCACAGCAACAATCCCCTCCCACAACACCCATCCTTAAAATCCTTACCCATCCTTCGCATCCTAGTTCAAACCCCCACCATCACCGCAGTACCCAAACAACGCAACACCCCATCATTCAAATCATCCCCAATCATTCACATCATAGTTCAAAAGACTTGGTATGATGTACCGACAGGCACCGTATTTCTGAACCGCGGTCAACGTTCGCGGTAGCTGCCCCACCAAATGCGAATCGCTCAGATCTCCCCATACGACCTCTCCTACCACGGCGGCGTAGTCGCCCACATGGCGAGCCTCAGCAAAGAGCTTGCGCGCCGAGGCAACGAAGTCGTGCTATTCGCACCCCGGTCCCGACCACAGACGGCGCCCGATGTGAGCGACCTTGAAGTCGTCCCCCTTGGCGGCAGCGTTCCGTTCGCCGCCGGCGGTTCCGTATCCCGCATCTCCATGAGCGTCAAAGCGGCGCGTCAGATGCAAAGAGTGCTGACCGCCGAACGGTTCGACATCGTCCACATTCATGAGCCGCTGATGCCGTTCCTCGCAACAACGGCCAGCTGGTTCTCGCCATGGCCGACCGTCGGAACCTTCCACGCATACAGCGAGAATATTCACCCCGGTTATCTCGCCGGTAAACCCTTCTTCACCTTGGTCGCCGATAAACTACACGGCCGCATCGCAGTCTCGAAGGCCGCAAAAGCCTACGCGGACAAGTATTTCCCTGACAAGTACACCATCATTCCCAACGGCATCGACGTTCCGAAGTTCGAACAACCAAGCCCCAAACCGAGCGAGTTCAGAGACGACGCCATCAACATCGTATTTGTCGGACGAGTCGGCGAGAAACGCAAAGGTCTGCGATACCTTCTGGGCGCGTACAGCACCCTCCGATGGCGATATCCCAACCTCCGACTCATCGTCGTCGGCGCCGGGGTTCCAGACCGCGAATCGTACCGGATGATGGGCGAACGCGGCATCGACGATGTCATCTTTGCCGGGCCCGTAACCGACACGGAACTCCCCGGCTACTACCAGCACGCCGACATCTTCTGCGCGCCGAATACCGGCCAAGAGAGTTTTGGACTTGTGCTCATCGAGGCCATGGCGTCCGGCGCTCCGATCGTAGCTTCCCGTATTCTCGGCTTTGAAGGCGTCGCAGACCACGAACAAGACGCTCTCCTGTTCGACGTTGGTGATGAATACGCCATCGCCAAAGCGATCCGTCGGCTGATCGAAGAACCGGGCCTCCGACAACGCCTTGTCGAAAACGGACGCGAAAAAGTCCAACGTTTCGGGTGGGCACGCGTTGCTGACGACGTGATCGATTACTACCACCAGGTCGCCGCGAACGCACAGGTGCCGTACGCTACCTACGAGCAGCGAGCCAGCAGTGGCTGAATCCGAGAGCGGACTTCAGAAGCTCCGCAGATCCGCCCGCGCCGCGATCGCACGATGGTTTGAGGAACCTGTCTCCGGCGCTCTCGTCGCGCTCGGATTCAACGCCAACGCCGCAACCATTGCCGGATTCCTCATCGCCGTAGTTGCCGCCGGATTCGCCGCCACCGGCCAATTCCTCATCGCCGGACTCATCAGCATACCCGCCGCGCTTTTCGACATGATCGACGGTGCAATCGCCCGCCGAACCAACAAGGTCTCCGACCGCGGCGCACTGCTCGATTCCACCTTCGACCGCCTCTCCGAAGCCGCCCTCCTCCTCGGATTACTCATCTACTACTCATCGACTAACACCTTCCGTCAAGACGCCATCATTCTCGCATTCGTCGCATTCGTCGGCTCCATAATGGTCAGCTACATCCGCGCACGAGCCGAAGGCCTAGGCTACCAAGGCACCTCCGGATTCCTCACCAGACCCGAACGCGTCGTCATCATGACCGTCGCACTGATCATCGGACAACCCATCTGGGGCCTATGGATACTCGCCATCGGCACCCCCCTAAGCGCCTTCTACCGCTTCTGGGCCGAGTGGCGCAACGCCGACTGACTTACCCTTATAGATACGTCGCGATACGTCCAACCACACCGCGCAGGCGTAACTACTAAAGTAACGCCGTTCGCACCAAATACCTCGAGCAATGAATAGGGCAGCACAACTTACCGTCATCACCGTCGCCATCGCGCTGATCGCGACCCTCGTCGCATTCAATAGCGATCAACCAACGACCGCCCAAAACACCGAAGAAAACTCCCCGGTGCGATTCCTCGACGGCGGCCTCGAGAGCAACTTCCCCGAGAGCATTCGATTCTTCACCACCTTCGAAAGCGACATCGAGATTGACGACGTCAGAGTCAGGTTTAGTACCGGGCCAATAACCACCGGACAATACGACTACCTCGACGTCGACGAACGTTCCGAATCCCTCTTCGATGGCGAACTCCTATGGCGAGTAAACACCTCCGCTCGTTATTTGCCACCCGGAACCACCGTCGATTTCGTATTCGAAGCCATCGATGAAGACGGCAACGAGTACCTGTCCGAGCAATACAGCCAGATGGTTTTCGACGCCAGATACGAATGGGAGGTCGTCAGCCGCGGCCCGATCCACGTCTACTACCACGGCCCCGTTCAAGTCCGCGCCGAACGCCTCGCCGAAGCCGCCAAGGAATCCATGGAAATGATGGGTCCCATCACCGGCAGCGAAATCGAAACCCCCATCGTCGTCACCCTATACAACAACAACGCCGAGATGATCGGTGCCGTCAGCGCCCGAAGCGCAACAATCAGTCGAGAACTCATCACCGAAGGGCAAGCATTCTTCGATCATAGCGTCGTCCTCGTCCTCTCCGGCAGTCGAGACATCGGCACCCTCACTCACGAACTCACCCACATCCTCGTCGGCAGAGCCGCCGGCGGCAGCACCGCTCTCGTCCCACTGTGGTTGAACGAAGGACTCGCTGAATTCGGAAACCTAGACAAAGGCCTCTCGTACGTCTACTTCCTCGATTGGGCCGTCGACACCCAACGACTCATCCCCTTCACCCGACTCCAAACCTTTCCCGGCGATCCGAACCTCGTCATCGTCTCCTACGGTCAGAGTCGAGACTTCGTCGAATACCTCATCGAAACCTACGGCGCCGACAAGATTGCCGAGACTCTCGCCTCAATTGCGGAAGGACGCAGCGGAGACATCGCCATCCGCAACATTTACGGCAAGACCGTCCAACAACTCGACAACGAATGGCGAGACAAAATCGGCGCCGACCCTTACGTCCCACCGACTCCAACTCCAACGCCCGAAGTCGAGGCCACCGAAACGTCCGGATACAAACTCCTCACCCTGACTCCGGTCGAAGGTGGAATCGCCGTCGGTGAAACAGGATCTGAACCCACACCAGAACCGACCATCACTCCAGTACCGCCCACGCCCACTGTGATCGCGACCGAAGCGCCCGAAGTTTTGGTCAAAGCGACCGACGAACCGACGGAACAACCCGCACCAGAAGAGGAATCCCCAACCGATGAGCCAACGAGCTCCGGCGGCCTCTGCAACTCAAACGGCAACGGACCACTAGAAGCGTCCGCCCTGCTTATCGCAGGTCTATTGGCAAGCGTCTTCGTATTCCGCCGAAACCGCGTGTAGCCGAACCAACCGCTACCAACCCAGCGCCGACCCATCCTTCCGCGGCTCCGTCCCAGCGCAAAGCACACCAGTTTCAGCATCCCGCGATACAACCTGCCCGCCACCAAACCCAACGCGATCGTAGGCCCGCTGAACCAATACATTGTGCCCACGATTCCTCAACGCTGAAACGACCGAGCCGTCGAGGTCTTCCTCGACCTTCACGCTCTTGTCGCCCTGCACGTCGATGCTGAACCGCAAAGCGTCCAACGCCTTCTGCGAGTCCATGCCGAAATCGACCATATTCGAAATGACCTGAAGATGACCTTGCGGCTGTTGGAAACCACCCATCACGCCAAACGACAACCACA
Organism: Dehalococcoidia bacterium; assembly: GCA_963664695.1. GTDB lineage: Bacteria > Chloroflexota > Dehalococcoidia > Lucifugimonadales > Lucifugimonadaceae > Bin127. The sequence goes on along the minus strand of OY761543.1, from coordinate 1,977,572 downwards.
TCTCATCGTCACGCGTAGCCATCGCCGGAATAATGGTCTGATAAGGTCGCTTCCGACCTTCCAGATAGTTCGGGTGGTCAGGATCAAACGAGAACAGCGAACCACGGTTCTGCAACGCAATCCCGGTGCCCGGAACCACCAACCCAGAACCGAATCCTGCAAACAAGCTGTTGATCAGCGAGCACGCGTTACCGTCACCATCAACCGCCGTGCAGTAGATCGTGTCTCCACCACCCAACGGATCTCCATATGAAACATTCGGATTCGCCTGCATCGAGTCGATACTCGTTCGCCGTCGGTCGCCATACTCCTTAGTCAGCAACGGGCCGATCGGCACCTCAGCAACTCGCGGGTCCGCCACGTACTGCAAAGCGTCCTCGTATCCCAATCGCATCGATTCGATCAAATGATGGTAGGCATCCACCGATTGGCTTCCCATCCCTCCAATGTCAAACCCCTCGGCGATATTCAACGCCATCAACGCCGCTATCCCCTGACCGTTCGGTGGGCATTCCCAGACCTCAACTCCACGGTAGTTCGTGTGTATCGCCTCGTCCCAATCCGAGTGATGCGACGTCAAATCCTCCTCCGTCAACCAACCACCCTCTTGCTGCACATACGCCGCGATCTTCTTCCCGATATCTCCCTTGTAGTAAGCCTCGCTACCTCCCTCAGCTATCACCTGCAACGATCCACCTAGTTCCGGCAATGCGGCCACCTCTCCGCATTTCGGCGCACGCCCACCAATCGGCAACATCTCCGCGCCGGATGGCCGATGCCTCAGCTTCTCCTCGCATCCCTTCCAACCGTTCGCGATCACCTCTGAAACCGGATAACCGTTCAAAGCATATTCGATAGCCGGTTTGAGCACCTCAGCAAGCGTCATACGGCCAAAGTGCGCCAACGCTGTCTCCCAACCGTGCACCGTGCCCGGCACGCTCACCGAAAACGCACATCCATCCAACAGATTCGGTATCGAATCGAATCCTGCCTTGCGCACATCATCCGGGTTCGCCGCCGCTCCGGAGCGACCACTCCCATTAAGAGCAACTACCTTCCGCTCGTCTTTATTCCAAATCAGCGCGAACATGTCACCGCCGATACCAGTTGAACCGGGCTCAACCACATTCAACGCCGCAGCCATTGCCACTGCCGCATCGACTGCGTTACCACCGTCGAGCATGATGCGAAGCCCTGCCTGGGCCGCCAACGGTTGGCTAGTGGCAACCGCGCCATTGCGCGCCATCACCGCCGATCGACGCGACTGGAAATATGAGGATGAGTAGGGATCGATCTTTGACACGGGGGTCACCTGCTAACAAATGGGCGGAAATACGTACGCCTTACATGTTAGCAAGCAAGCGGCGTCATCATCTCGCCCTTTGTCCAAGCTGTCGCACGACTCTAATGAAACTAATACTTCAGCGCACCGCGTCAAGATTGGTCGGCGATTCACCCCGTCGATTCGCCAGCGTCCGCGGCATTAGGTCGTGCTTCGTGTCGTGACCCAGATGGAATCGACGAAGCTCATCGATCATTTCTCCGAAGAATGAGATGCCAGTCCCATCAGTCGTGCTCGCGATATGCGGCGTCAGGAACACGTTCCACAAATCTCGGATCGGCGAATCGGTCGGCACCGGTTCAGGATCGAACACGTCCAAACACGCGTAGATGTCGTTCTTGCGCAACCGCTCGATAAGAGCGTCCGACTGAACCACCTGTCCCCGCGATACATTGACGAATACGCCGCCGGGCCGTATCCATTCCAACTCTTTCGCCCCCAACATACCCTCCGTCGCCGGCGTATGAGGAACCAGACACACAACAACATCCGGCATGCTCATCACGTTCTCCAACGATGTCATCGTGAAGTTCATTGCCGCTGCCAACTCCCTGGGCAAATAAGGGTCGTGCAGCAAGATATCCACGCGGAACGGCTCCAAAAGCTCGATCAATCGACGAGCGATGTTGCCGCCGCCGATCAATCCAACCGTTCGACCGGTCAGATCACCCATCATCTGGAAATCCGGCTCATATGCGCGCTGATTACCGGTCCCCCATTCTTGATCGGTGATCAGTCTTCGATAGTGCGCTCCGACCTTCTTCAACCCCATCATCATCATCGCCAACGCCCACTCCGACACCGGCAGACTCGACGCATGAGTTGTGTCTACCGCCTTCACGCCTCGATCAGCACATGCCTCCACATCGATCCGTTGCGCGAACCGATCCCCCTCAAGCTCACCGACCAACCTCAACGACGGTGCGGCGTCCAAGATATCACCCGTCACACGCGGCGACCCATGACAAACAATCATGGCATCAACACTTGACGCGAAGTCTTTAAACTCATCGATCACTTCAAGCGAAGATTCCGGCGCCGAATACCAGTCGGACGATTCATTGAACTCCCGGATTTCGAACGCCGCGAATTCTTTAAGAAGTTCAACCTCATGATCCTTGATACCCCGCTCAACATAGCCCGCGTTGCACGCCAACCCAACCTTCAACTTGTCACCCATTGAACCGATCTCCGATCAACGTGCGCGCGGATTCAAGATATCGTTGAGCGCGTCACCTAATATGTTCCAGCAGAATATCATCAGCCAAACCACCACAATCGGTGACAGCAACTGCTCCGGGTGGCTCCTCAAAGTCTCGACCGCCGCACTGCCCGTTCTTGCAGTCACGTCACCAATCATTACCCCCAAACTTGGTCGCGGCGGCTGGACCCCGATACCGAAGAAACTGGCTACGACCTCCCCAAGAGCAACGGCACCCATTCCAAAACTGACGCTCACGATCAGCGGCGTGATCACATTGGGCAAGATATGCCGCAACAGGATTGTCGGAGTGCCCACTCCCATTGACCGGGCCGCGTCAACATAAGGCGCATCGCGAATTGCGAGCGTCTGCCCTCGTATCAGGCGCATTGCACCGAACCAGGACAGCGGTAGAAAGGCCAAACCCAAAACAATGTAGTCGACGGCACCGGACGAATTGACCCCGGATATGAACGTATTGTCCTCTATCCAGTACCCGAACTCTTTGATCCTCGGCCGCACAGTCGCAGCGATGATCAACACCAAAAGGAAATCGGGTACTACCGCGACTACCTCCCCCGTTCGCATGGTGATGATGTCCGCGATCCCTCGCAAGTACCCTGCCGCCATCCCCAAAGCCAAGCCAAGGAAAACGCTGGCCGTCAATATCGTGATTACGGTGAGTATGATCGTCGTCTGAATCCCCCAAACCACCCGCGTGAAAATGTCACGACCCAAACGATCAGTGCCCAACCAGTTTTCGGCGTCTGGCCCCGCTTGCGTCTTAGCGAGATTCGTTTCGGAGTAGTCGTGCGTCGCGACCACCGGTGCAAAGATCCCGAGCGTGTAGAGGAACAGAAGCACGCAGACCGCAATTAAAGCCAACTTCCGCTTCCGTAACTCGGTCCAAGCGTGTCTTAGAAAGCTGTCAGACGCGTCTACCTCAAGTAACTGTGAAGGTTCGGGTTGTGCAGACGTCGTAGTTCCAGACTGATTCATTTCACGCTCGCAACCTTATCCTCGGATCGATCAGCGAGTACATGATGTCCGCGACCAAATTCGCAATTGCGAGCATCGTCGCACCGAGCAACGTCAAAGTCGTCAGTACCGGATAGTCGCGTTGGAAAACCGCCTCTAAGGCCAACCGTGACACCCCTGGAATTCCGTAAATCAACTCCACGATCAGCGAACCGCCGAACAACCCAGCCAGCGAAAAGCCTAAGATCGTTACTATCGGCAATAGTGCGTTACGGGCGATGTGCCTTCGGTTGACCGTCATATGCCCCATGCCTTTGCCATGAGCCGTTCGCACATATTCCTGACCCAACACATCCAGAGTAGACGCCCGCATGTAGCGCATGAAGACGAACGCGCCGGGCACGCCAATCGTGAACGCCGGCAATATCGCATGCGTCGAGAACATGCCTGACCATCCCGAAACCGGAATCCAATCTAGCCACAGCGCGAATACCAAGATCAAGAACGGTGCGGTAAAGAACACCGGCAATGCATAAACAAGGAGCATGAAAGTCGTCATCGTCGGGTCTTTCCAAGTCCCTTGACGCATTGCCGCCCAGAACCCGAGTGGCAACCCGATGAGAAGAGTCACCACGTACGAAACGATATTCAATTCCAACGACACGAGCAGTTTCGGTCCCAAGAGTTCGATGACATCGCGCCCGCGGTACCGGTAACTCTCGCCGAAATCACCTTTCAGTGCATTTGCGGCATAGCGTGTGTACTGAACTAGGAACGGGTCATCAAGGCCAAGCCGATCGCGGATCCGCGCTATCGCTTCTGGATCCGCGCGCTGACCCGCCATTAATTCAGCCGGATCACCCGGTGCCACGGAACCAAGTGAGAAAATGAACAACCCGGCGACGAACAACAATACGGGCGTCCAAAGCAGTCGTCGGGAAATGTAGATCAGCATTGCGCTTCAAATGCTAGCATTCAGCGCCGCTTCTCTCAACGACAGCATCAGACGCCCGTACAGCACTGCATCTGATCGGCTAGAAATCGATCTCCCTCTCGATCCATACGTCCTTCAGGTAGTAACTGCCAAGTGGCGAGATACGGAATCCATTGACCCGGCGATTGACCAGAATCTTGCCCTCAGTGCCCCACCACATCGGCACCCACACAGCATCGTTGACGATTATCTGCTCCGCCTGCTGGTATAGCTGAACTCGTCGCGCTGGGTCTGGCTCTGTCGTCGCCTCATCAAGCAATGCGTCCACTTCGTCGTTCGCGTACTGAGTCTGGTTGATGGAGCTGTCGCTACGGAACAACACGTCTACGAAGGTATGAGGATCCGGGTAATCGGGACTCCATGCCAATGAGAAGACTTGGAGCCGGTAGTTGTCGATTTCCTGCAAGAACGTCGCCCATTCAACTTCTTGGAACTCAACCTCTACCCCAAGTGTTCGCGCCCACATGTCTGCGACCGCCAGAAGGTAAGTAGGCGGTGAGCCTCCGGTTCCTGGAGTCGTGAACACGATGCGAGGAAGTGATTCAGGGTCCGCATACTTCGACATCGCCAGTTCTTCCTGGGCTTTTTCGGCATCGAACCTCAACCCTTCAAGGTCGGGATTGAATCCGACGAAACCTGGCGGTATCGGACCGTACGCTGGTTTCGCTCGATTATTTAGCACCGCCTCAGCGATGAGTTCCTTATCGACCGCGAAATTGAGCGCCCTTCGGAAGTGAACATCGTCGAACGGCGCTTGCTCGACGTTGAAGCCGATGTAATACGTAACAAACTCGGCCGGTACATCGACAACCTCTTGCGATAGCTGCTCGTTCGGATCTGTTACTCGTTCGTAGGAGGCCGCCGGAATCCCCGTGACGTGTATCTCTTCGTTTTCATACATCGCCATCGCAGAACCACCCGCTAGGATGAATTGCACCTCGTCCAAAAACGCAGGTGTATCCCAGTAGTTGTCGTTGCGAGCAAGAACCATGCTTACCCCAATTTCGTACGACTTCAATACGAACGGACCAGACCCGATCGGCGCTTCAGTCCAGGTCTCACCCCCAGATTCGACGTTGTCACGATTGACCACGAAGGTAACCGGGTAAGTTAGTTTGGCGATGAAATACGGCTTGGGACTATCGATCTCGACTTCCAACGTGAGATCATCGATCACAGTGATTCCTTCTGCCGACGTAGCATTACCGTCGACGATGTCGTTGATCCCGACGATGTCACCGAGAAATTCCTTCACGATCGGCGAACCAGTTTCAGGCAACGCAGCCCGTTCCCACGACCACTTGAAATCAAATGCCGTTAACGGGCTACCATCGCTGAACACTAAGCCTTCGCGGAGCACGAAACGATAGACAGTCCCATCCGAACTGACGGTAAAGCTCTCGGCCAAGTCCGTCACGATTGGATTATTCGGATCATCGGTCAGCCTCGTCAAACCGCTGAATAACTGCAACGTGATGTCGTAGGAAGTGCTGTCTGTGGTCAAGGCTGGATCGAATGTAACCGGATCCGTACCCAGTAGACGGAAAACGCCACCCCTTCGCGCGTCGAATTCGCGGTCATCGACATCCTCGGCCGCCTGCGACGCAGCCGTGGCCGTCTCTTCAGCGACAACGGTTGCTTGCTCCCCGGCGGACGCGGTAGCTTCCGCGACTGCCGTAGATGTGGCAGCTGCGATGGCCGTCGCTGTCGGTGCGACGCCCGAACTGGTTGGTTGAACCTCCGGCGCCTTCGTGGGGACCTGTGTAGCAGTCGGTTCGGGAACCGACGTGGCGGTAGGAGGCACGGGAGTTGGTTCGTCCGCACTGCAACCGATTGCCAGCATCACTGCGACAGCTAGTCCGGCAATCATCAATCTTCTTACGTATCTCATCGCTCTTTGCACTTTCTTCACTTCAGATTTTCAGACTCCCAACTTAGATACACGGTATCAAACCATGTTCCAAAAATGGGAAATTCTGATCGACTTCACGATTGGTTAGGTGAGTTTCGTTAACTCACCTAACCATCTTTTTGTTGACGAAAATCCGTCTAGATCAACCGTCTATCCAAACGTGTTGATAAATCGGCACGGACAACGGTGGGAACATCAATCCTTCGACGTGCTGCTTCACCAGAACCTTGCCTTCCACGCCCCACCACAACGGCAACCACGCTGCATCCTCAACGATGATCTCTTCAGCTTCTTGGTACAACTCGATCCGTCGCACTGGATCGGCTTCAACGTTAGCCTCCTCCAGCAATGCGTCGACCTCAGCGTTCGAGTAGTTCGTATTGTTGATTGAACTACCCGTCCTGAATAGCACATCCACGAATGTATGAGGATCGGGATAGTCGGCCTGCCAAGCCAGCGAGAACGCCTGGAGTCGATTTCTATGCAGGTCCTGCAAGAACGTCGCCCATTCGACCTGCTGTATCTCCACATCCACTTCCAGCGTTCGGCGCCACATGTCGGCAACCACCTCGGTCGTCAGACTAGGTGAGCCACCGGTACCCGGCAGAGTAATCACGATGCGAGGTCTGGTATCCGGATCGGCATATTTCGACAATGCCAGCTCTTCCTTTGCCTTCTCCTCATCGAAACTCAAACCTTCAAGATCCGAGTTGAAGCCAACGAAACCCGGTGGTATCACGCCCGTCGCGGGTCGCACCAAGTCAGAGAATACCGCCTCTGCGACCAGCTGCTTATCTACCGCGAAATTCAGGGCGCGTCGGAAATGCACATCGTCGAACGGCGCCTCTTCCATGTTGAAGCCGATGTAACTAGTGCTAAATGACGGCGGTACCTCGATCACATCCTTGGAAATCTCCTGGGTAGGATCGGAAACCCGTTCCAAGTCTGCGAGGCCGATACCCGTGATGTCGATCTCGTCGTTCTCGTACATCGCCATCGCGGAGCCGCCGGCGAGCAAGAGGTGCACTTCATCGAGGTGCGCGGCGTCACCCCAGTAGTTGGGGTTCTTCGACAAAATCATACGTTCGCCGATGCTGTAGCTCTTCAAAATGAATGGCCCTGTGGCAACCGGGGAATCGGTCCAGTTTTCGCCACCGGACGTGACGTTATCGGCATTGACAACGAACGCAATGGGATAAGTCAACTTGGCGATGAAATACGGTTTCGGTGCATCGATTGTGACCTGCAACGTGTGGTCATCAATCACCTCGATGCCGTCGGCAGTGGTAGCGTCCCCGTCGATGATCGCCTGCACCCCTACGATGTCGCCCAAAAACTCGTCGACGATCGGCGACTCGGTGTCCGGGTTTGCTGCCCGTTCCCACGACCACTTAAAGTCAGAAGCTGTAACGGGTGAACCGTCGCTAAACTTCAGATCTTCTCTGAGGATGAACTTGTAAGTCTTCCCGCCATTGCTGACCGTGTAGCTCTCGGCTAAATCGGCTACGATCGGTTCATCCGATTCTCCTGTCAGCTTCACCAGACCGCTGAACAATTCAATCACGATACCGTACGATGTACCGTCCGTCACCAGGGCGGGGTCCAACGTCGGCGGGTCCGACCACAGCCGCCGGAAGATCCCACCACTTCGCTCTTCATCGCCGGAACTCGCCGGAGTTTGAAGAAGCTCTGGGGCAACTTTCGGCTGACCTGAACTCGGTGTTGGCCGTTCGGCCCGGGTCGGAGGGGGTGTCGAAACTACGGTCGGGACTTGCGTCGCGGTTGGTTCGGGTGCGGGTGGTTGCGTCGGTTCTGGTTCGGTCGTGCACGCCGCGGCGAACAAGGCAACCGCGGCGATCAACGATACACCAAAGAAACGGGCTATCTTCATCTGCTATCTCCAGCTATCACTTCGATTTCTCACTGCCTGATTATTCTTACGAATCGGTTCCTCACATCGGATTGCGAGTCTGCGATGTCGTATCAAATTAACGTGGAATATCCGGACACCATGGTTGCTTGACATTCATTCGGTCTTCAATCCTCAGGCGGTCGTTCCTGTCAACACCACCGATTAGCCACCGGTCGAGGACTGAAGATACGCCTTCAAGAAACCACCGAGATCACCTTCCAACACGCCGCGCGCATCCGAAACTTCGTAATCGGTGCGGTGATCCTTCACCATCTGGTAGGGATGCAAGACGTAGCTGCGTACTTGACGTCCAAACTCCGCCGAAATGTGATCGCCCTTGAGCTTCGCCTGTGCGGCCGCGCGTTTTTGGTTCTCGAGATCCGTGACTCGAGCGTGCAAAATCTTCATTGCAACTTGGCGGTTTTGGGCTTGCGAACGTTCGTTTTGGACGGACACCACGATGCCCGTCGGTTCGTGGGTCAGGCGGACCGCGGTAGAATTTTTTTGCACGCTTTGGCCACCGTGTCCGCTCGCTCGAAAAGCCTCCATGCGAACTTCCGACGGGTCGATCTCAACTTCATCGGCAGCGGCCGGTTCAGGATATACCTCGACCAATGAGAAACTCGTGTGACGACGATTCCCGGAATCGAAAGGCGAAAGCCGGACTAGGCGATGGACACCCCTCTCGGATCTCAGATACCCGTAGGGGTGGTCACCGGAAACCCGTACCGCCGCAGACTTGATTCCTGCTTCCTCGCCCGGAGTAAAGTCCAGAACGTCCGCATCGTAGCCGGCCTGCTCGCTCCACCGTAGATACATTCGCAGCAGCATCTCCGACCAATCTTGGGCGTCGACCCCGCCAGCGCCCTGCTTCACCGAGATGATCGCTGGTCTTGCGTCATGTTTTCCGTTCAACTGCAATCGGAACTCTTGGTCCGCCAGATCAGCGCTCAAGCTCTCCGCATCGAGTCCGAGTTGGGTCAGCATCACATCATCTGACTCGTCATCCGCCAACTCGATAAGCTCCACCAACTCCTCTGATCGTCGTTGGAGCGTTTCCCATGCGGTCACTTGATCTCTCAATGCGGTCAAAGACTGCATGCGACCTTGTGCCTCTTGGTGATCTGACCAGAAACCGGGATCCAGGGTCTGCTTTTCCAAGAGGGAGATTTGCGAATGCTTTTTGGCGAGGTCAAAGATGCCTCACGATCTGCGCGATGCGTCCGCGTAACTCTTTGGCGTTTGATTGAAGCTGTGGGTCCATGGCTGGATTCAAGTATATGAATTCGTTGGTTTGGGAGAGCCCCAACAAACACGCACGCCCCTCGGTTTCCCAAGGGGCGTAGCGTGCGATTTCAGTCTTACGACTTGAGGGTCATCGCTTATGGGGCGATGTCGTGGCCTGACGTGTAGTAGACCCAGATACCACTGCCAATCGTGATGTCTTCGTTCGCATTGAGAACGTCCCACGTGTTGTTGATGTGGTCCCAAGTGTAGGCACGGGTGTAGTTGCCGAGGTACTCAGCCGCAGTGGACGGATTGTTGTCGCTGTTGCGCAACGACTCGCCGGCGTTGTCCTGCGTCTGGTCGCCGTCGACGTCCACCACGCCCACGAAGTTCCAGCCTTCATCGGTCGGAATATCCGCCGGGTGGGGTTGACCGTCGGTTGAACGGTCGCCCTTGCCTGCGAGCTTCACGGCCTGCGTGATGAAGCCTTGTGAGTGGACCCAGTAGCCGTAGCGAGCTTCTACATCGTTCAATGCAGCAACTTCGTCACTGGTCGTCCATACGCCGTCTACTCGTGTCGCCATACGCCACGGGCTGACTGGCTCAGTTACGTTCCAACCGATGACCTGGTCTACAGCGGGGTTGGTGAACACTGCGTGCAACGCTCGGTCGACCGGGTTGGCCGGGAACGAGATTGCGTTCCAACCTGCGAGTAGGTCGATAACGAACGGTGATCGTTCCTTGACGGTGAAGCTGTAGGTGTGATCGCCAGTGTTGTTGGCGGCATCGTTAGCTTCGACGTAGACCTCGTAGGTGCCGAATGCCAGAGGCTCCGGCCACCACACGAACTCGTTGTCCTCAATCGCCTGCAAGTCTGCAGTGTAGTCAGTTCCGTCGATCTCGAAGGTCGTGACGTCTACCGTAGTGTCTTCATCGCCAAAGTCCAGCAGGACGAACGGTCGCACTTCGAAGACGTCTTCGCCTGCGCCAGGAACGAGTTCACGTTCCGTTGAAGTTTGTCCGTCCTTATCCCACGCCGTCATTAGTTCGGCGTCGTACTCGAAGTCAACGGTGGAGGCCGAGTAGTTCAGTACGCGGTCGGTGCCTCGCAAGTAAGAGCTACGGTCGCGGCCCCATACGATGACTGTCAACTTGCCATCTTCGAGCGCCTGGTCACCTGAGAGGTTGGACCAGTCGTAATGCCAGTTATTACCTGCACGGCGGTTAGCGTTGTTTGGAGAAACGTCGAAGTAGGAACTCGGAGCTTTCTTACCCGGAGCATCTTCGAAAATCGCAGGGTCCTTGTGGTCAGCACACATCGTGCGAATATCGGCTGCGCTCCCAACCGGAGGGTCGTTGTGCGTATCTTCGTCCGGTTTGGCGTCGTTGATCTGGCCAGTGGTAAACGCACCCGTCCGGTTCGAAGCGAACTCAGCTGGGCTAGTTTCATCCGGGTCATCGTCCCAGTGCAGGTTGTGACAGACAACCGCAAACTGTGGCGCGCCTTGGATCGCCTCATTCGCGGCGATCGACAGGTTGATGATGGAGTTGGTCAATTCGGACGGGCCTTCGCCGTCGATATCCTCGTTGAGACCAGTGCCACCACTCAACGTGATCGTAAAGGTCGGGAGGATACCATCGCTCAACTCAATCCCTTCTAGACGTCGGTCGGTCGATTCGTTACCTGCCAGGTCGGCGATCGACTGCCCTGATGCAAGGTCAACGCTGGGTGTCGCGTCGGGTGCTAACTCTTCTTCGAGCAACAGATAGACCTTCGTGTTGTCCACGGCTGCGTCTATGACAGTTGCGTCGGAACCGCCGTCAAGTTTAACGGTGAAAGTGCCGATACCGACCGTCGCCGGGTCCAGTGGACCATCGAACACGACCATCAGGCCGGAGTTGCTCCTGGACTGGTCGCCATCGGCGTCGATGAAGAATCCGGTGGCCGACTGTTCTTCCTTGAGGTACGGATCGACGTCGTCCAGGTAGTAGGTGTGTCGTGAGTAGACACCTAAGACGTTGTGCTTGATCTTCGTGCCTTTGTCGGAGCGATCCTTGTACGTCGTGCCGAGGTCGTGAATGAAGGTCGGAGAGCTCGGGTCGGCGTCGGAGAAGCCGATGTTACCCGCAACGTCAATAACGACAGCTTGGATGTCGATGATGTCGTTGTAACGCTCTTCGTTGATTGCCGCTGGCGGGAAGTCGATACGGATAATCGTGTCGAACTCGCCATTTACATCGCCGTCTTCGAAATCTTCAGCGTCGGCCGTCTTGCGGAGATCTTCGCCGTCTGCGTTCTTCTCGTCAGGATCAAGGTAGATCTCTTCGCTTTTGAGGATGCCGTAGGTCGGGTTGGCGTCGTAACCGGCGTACTGGGAGCGTAGGACAGCCACGGACGCGTCCGGAAGGTCACACATTCCGTCAGGTAAGTCTTTGTTAGTACCTCCGCCGATCGCATCGACACACACGAGTCCGCGGTCATGTGCCGGGGTGCTACTCAGTACACCCAAATCCCAAATCGGATTGGCGTCGTCGGGCGATGGTGTGTTGTCCGCGTAGATCTTGAACGAGTCCTCGCGTAGACCGGAGCCGCCACCGTCCGTGAAGGTGCCGATCAGCTCGGGCGAGTCATCGGTGCTTGAGGTGCCGTCGATCGGCGAGTCGACCTGAATAGTCGGTGTGTCCTTGTCGATGGTGATCGAGACCGAGCGGGTGTCACCGTTGGAGTTCTTGTATGTGATCGTGACCGGGCCGCTCTCGACACCGATTACCGCATAGCCGCTGTCAGTTGCGTTATCTGCGTCGCGCGTAGCCAAACCCCAGTTGTCTTGGGCATTGGGATCCTGTTCACCGGCCGTTACGGCGCTGCCATTGCCGTCAGCATCAGTTATGCGAACGTATCCCTCGTAGACGCCGGAGAAACGCTCAGCTTCTTTCAACCATAGGTTCTGTGTTGGAGTGTCGCCGTCAGAGCTCACGCGAAGGGTCAAAGCATCTTGATTACTGGCCACAGCAGCGTTTTCTTCGTCGAAGAAGACAGGTTCCAGACCTGCCAAGTCCGAGTTTGGTGTTACGTCATTCGTAGGATTGGCGGCGTCCATGTAACCGACGTAGTTTGCCTTCGTGGCCCCGCCAACCAACTCTTCGAATTCGCTTGTCTGGTAGTAGATGTAGCTGATAGTCACACTGGTGTCGGCCGGCAATGCTGCCGTTACGCGCATCCAAGGTGCTATCGATCCTTGAACACCGGGGTTGTAGTCCTCGTCTCGATCGATGCGGCTATCCAAATCTTCGAAGGCGTCGGTGGTGCTGCTATCTACTCCGAACCACGTGACATCGCCATCTGGTGCCATGGGATACATGGTGCTGCTGTTGTTGGTTCCGCCGGTCAGGCGGAACTGAGCATCACCAGAAGAGGTGATTTCGTTGACGGCTGGCGTCTCGTCAGTCCTGACAAAATAGGCATCGCCAGATAGTTGCACTCTTTCTCCAACGCCTGAACCGTCGTTGCATGTCTGGATCAGTCCTTCTTCTTTAAGTTCTTGAACGGTCTGATCGAGTGCCGCGATGATTACGTTAGTTTGACTTTGGTCTAAACAAGTGCTTAGGGGATTTATCGCTAGACCGTTAGTCGAAACGGCGTAGATCTTCCCGGTCCTCTTGTCTCGTCCCTTGTCCTCGATGCTGATCTTGATGAGGTCGGCGTTCTCTAGGATTGCGCGGGGTTGATCGCCCGATGTCTTAGGGTCGATGGAGTAGGTGGCAAAGATGCTGTCTGCCGCGGTGATCGAATCACGACCTGCGACGTTGTAGCCTTCCTCAGGGGAATCGGCCAGATTTCCGTCGCCGTCATCACAATCTCCAACGGCAAACGCGTCGGTGTTAGTGGTGTAGCAAGTGCCGACGTTGAGCACGCTAATATCCCCGGTAGCTGCTTCTACCGTTCCCGGTGAGCCGGCTCGCACCGCCACCACCGCAACGGCAAGTATCAGCACGGCCAGAGCCGTCAAGATTCTCGATGAAAGCTGCACAGCTGCAGTCCTCCTGTATCTATCTCTCTACCGGTTCGATACCCGACACGTAGACTTCGGCGATTTCAGCGCCCAAATCAAAGCGGTCTTGCCCGGATGTTTCCATAGCACTCTCAAGACGCGCAACGAACCACACGTCCGTAGGCACGCCCTGAAAACTATATGATACCGAATATATGCCACCACGCGCGCCCTGTCAATCAAATTCTCTCAAACAGTTGTTATTGCCCTCACCCTAACCCTCTCCCGCCAGCGGGAGAGGGGATCGAGGTTGCAGGAGAAGGGTGATGCAGTGGCAACGGATAACGAGGGTTGTGGAGATGGTGATGTTGTGACGTAGCGTGGCGGGGTTCGCATTTCTCCATCCTTAGCATCCTATCGTTCAACAAAACGCCCCCCGTGTCTCCACGGGGGGCGTCTCTTACCGTTCTTAGCGTCTCAGTGTCCCTTACGGGGCGATGCCGCCGCCGAAGTAGACCCAGATGCCTTGACCGATTTCGATGTCGTCATCGTCTTCGAGGACCATGAATTCACTGCGGACTGCGTCCCAGGTGTAGGCACGCTTGTTGCTGCCTAGGTAGTCACCAGCCTCGACCGGTGTGGCGCCGTTGGCCAGCGTCTCGCCGAAGTCGTCTTCAGTCTGGTCGCCGTCTTGGTCAATGACACCGACGAAGTTCCAACCTGGTAGCGTCGGGATCGACACTAGGTCCGGAGGAGTGATCTCGGGGTCGGTCCGGTTGATGCCGCCAACGAGTTGGACACGCTGGGTCACGAAGCCTTGGGTGTGGACCCAGTAACCATACTGGGCATGCACCTTGTTCAGGGTCGCAAACTCGTCGTGCGTCGACCACTCACCTTCCATACGTGACGCGATGCTCCACGGCTTCTCGGGATCGCTGGCATCCCAACCGGCTACCATGTCGATCACGCCTTCGGTGAAGACACTCTCGATCGCGTTGTCGGCCGGGTTGGCCGGGAAGGAAACCGCGTTCCAACCCGCGATCAGTTTCAGGTTGAAGGCCGAACGTTCGGCGACCTCGAAGCTGTGTTCGAAGGTGTCCTCGTTACCAGCCGCGTCAACCGCATCGACAGAGATCGAGTGGCTGCCAAGTTCCAGCGATTCGGGCCAGTAGAGGAAGCGGTTGCCACCAATACTGCTGATTTCCTGGACGGTGCCGTCGATCGAGAATTCGTCGATCGAGATCGTCGTAGCGTCATCGTAGCTGAGCAAAACGAACGGTCGCGCCTCGGTTACGGGCGTTTCGCCATCGGGTGTCGGACCCGGTTTATTCAGAGTGGTGTCGTAAAGGAACTCAGCGGTAGCCGCGCCCCAGTTGTATGAGTCGGCCTGCGCGTTATTGCCTGCTATTCTCTTCGAATCCAAGCTGGCGAACGACTGTCTGTCCCGAGCGAAGGCAACCACTGTGAGTTTGCCATTCGGCAATTCTTGGTTGCCGGCAAGGTTGACCCACTCGTACTCCCAGGTCAGGCCCGGTCGTGAATACGACTGAAGTGGCTGCATCTTGCGCACGGTCACATCTTTGCCGCACAAGAAGTCGTCACCGTAGAGATTCGGATCTTGAGTTGACGCAGGTACGAAGATGGCGCTTGAGTTAGGAAGTCCGCCGCTTCGCTGGGCACTGACGTCGTCCAAGAACTTGTCATTCTCGCCGTCGTTGTCGCTGTCCCAACCGACGTTAGAACAGACCACGACCAGTGACGGTGTGGAGTTGATCTCTTCATCGGCGGAAATGGTCGCGGTGATGGCACCCTTGGTCAAAGCCGATGGTCCCTCCGATCCTTCACCAGTACCCGAACCATCACTCAACGTGACGGTAATGACCGGCGTGATGCCGTCCTTGGCCTGGAACGGAGCCTGTGCGCCGCCGGTACGGCGGTTGCCTGCCGGGTCGGAAACCCACTCGCCGTCAGCGATGTCCACGTACGGACGAGCGTCAGAAGCGAGTTCGGACTCGAGTAGCAGGTAGACAGCTCGACCATCCACATCGACATCAATGATGCCGACTTGTTGTGTTTCGGCGCTGTCTAGCGCTACTGAGAAGGTGTCGACACCGATCGAGTCGGCATCCACTGCCTTGTCGAAGGCGACCAAAATGCCGGAGCGATTAACCTGCGGTTCGTCGTCGTCGTTCTCGCCATAAAAACCGGTGACCGATTGCTCTTCGTAGATCTCGGGGTCCGTCTCGTCAAGGAAGAAGATGTGGCGAGCGTACCAGCCGATCACGTTGTACCGGCCAGGCTTCGGATCCTTCTCTTCTCCAAGATCGTTGATGAAACCCGGTCCCTCGTTATCGCTGTCAGAAAAGCCTAGGTTACCGGCTCGGTCTGCTACGACAGCCTGAAAGTCGATCGTGTGGTTGTATCGACCATTGGGACCAAGCTGGATACTAATCCGCACTGAATCCCCGAACGTACCGGCGCTATCGCCGTCGTCAAAGTCGTCACCATCAACTAGCAGTTTGTCAGAATTTGCGGGCATGAAGACGTCGGTGTGCGGATAGACAGCATAGGTCGAATTGGCGATGTGACCAGTGTAGTCCTCTTGTGACTCCACTACTCCGCCAACAGGACCAGCGATGACAGTGGAATCAATCGTTAGATCGAGTGCCAAACTGCCACCGTTGTTGTCGCCACTCTCGGCCGAGTCGTCTGTGTTGTCGACGTAGAGGTGGAAAGTTTCGTCGCGGAGACCAGAGTCACTATCGGCGAATGTGCCAGAGAATTCAGGCGATGTGTCCTGACCCTCGGATTTGTGCGCCGGGGAGTCGATAGTGATTGCGGGAGGCACGGTGTCGATTTCAATGTTGAGCAACTGTTGCGCGCCGTCGGTGTCCTGGTATGCGATCACGACCGGTCCGCTCTCAACACCGATTACGGCTGCACCACCAACATCGTGTCCAGTAGCCTTACCAACCGTCAATCCCCAACCGTCTTGAGTGGTGCCACCGCCGTTTTCGTCGGTGAGCTTCAGATAACCCTCGTAGCGTCCGCTGAAGCGTGAAGTCTCATGTAGTTGCAGATCCCAAATGCTGTCTCTGCCGTCCGAACGAGCCTCAACTACGAGCTCCGTAGCAGGGTTTTTCTTCTCAGCATTGGAAAAATCGGGTGCAAAGAGATCGGTACCGCTGTAGGCAGCCAGCGTATTGCCGCCGATTAGGGTCTCCCAATCACTGGTGTGATAGACGATGTACATGAGGACGATTTCTTTGCCACCCTCAAGCGATTTATGAATACTCAACCAAGGAGCGACATCATCAGGTCCGTCTACCCCTGCAACAGCACCCGAGCCAACGTCTTCGTCGAGAGTTAAGGTCTTCAACTGCCCAAAGTCCGAAGCGCCGGTGCCATCTGTGTTTCTTACCATGCCCCAGAATGTCACTAGTGAATCGTCGCTCGTATCCATCGGCAAGTAGTCAACGGTGTCTGATGATCTGCTAATGGTGATACCAGTCTCGAAGCCGGAGTTTCGAATTATGAATGGAGCACTTGCACGGGTTGGCGCGGTACGCCTCTCCCAAGACATCTCGGTGCTGTTAATGCCATCGACTCCGCCGTGGGTCTTTTGGATCCTTTGGAGATAACCACTTTCATCATCCGGCGTCGTATTGGCATCGTCTTCACGGCTGAATACACAAGTAGTTAGGGCAATCGCGGTGCATGACGCTGGATTGGCGGTCGGCGCATTGCCAACTGGCAACAGGATTGGAGTGCGCTTGTCGCGTCCGGTATCCGAAATGCTGATCTTGATCAGGTTGGAGTTTGTCAAGACGGCGCGCGGGCTGTCGGGTGCCGTCTTGGGGTCGTGTGCATAGGTCGCGTAAACCGTCGGTACTACGCCTACCGTTGTACGGCCTGCGACGTCGTAATCCATTCCGTCGCCGGAGTTACAGTCACGACTATCATCACTAGCCTGGAACACCTCGTCGTCCGTGGCGTAGCAAGTCCCGACGTTGAGCACGTCGATAGTTCCGGTAGCCGCTTCTACCGTTCCCGGTGAGCCGGCTCGCACCGCCACCACCGCAACGGCAAGTATCAGCACGGCCAGAGCCGTCAAGATTCTCGATGAAAGCTGCACAGCTGCAGTCCTCCTGTATCTATCTCTCTACCGGTTCGATACCCGACACGTAGACTTCGGCGATTTCAGCGCCCAAATCAAAGCGGTCTTGCCCGGATGTTTCCATAGCACTCTCAAGACGCGCAACGAACCACACGTCCGTAGGCACGCCCTGAAAACTATATGATACCGAATATATGCCACCACGCGCGCCCTGTCAATCAAATTCTCTCAAACAGTTGTTATTGCCCTCACCCTAGCCCTCGCCCGCCCAGCGGGAGAGGGGACGAATGTTGCCGGATAGGGGCGCCGCGGTGGTAGGGGAACGGGGAGTGTGACGTGGAAGGTGGTGTTGGGGCGGTGTGCGGTCGGCCTTCGCCGCCCCGAGCCCTCACCCTAGCCCTCTCGCGCCCAGCGACGATTGTTGCGGGCAAGGATAATCGTTGCGATGGAAGGGCAAGCTGTTGTTGCGATGAAGGGTTGACGACGCCTGTCATTCGACATCGCAGAAGTATCACCGACCACTACCACGATCCCCTCTCCCGCTGGGCGGGAGAAGGCTAGGGTGAGGGCACGGGGACGGGCGGGGGTACTTCGCAGCTTGCATCGATTCTTCCGAAATTGCGCTCAGTACGCCTTCCATGTTCTTCAGTACATCCGGATTCCAAAGTCGCAACACCCAGAATCTTCGTGCCTCCAACCATCGCGTTCGAACTCAATCGTTGGCTTTTGATGCTTCAATTCCGTGCTGTCCACCTTCGAACTCAACGATCAGTTTTGCCTCATCACAGATGAAATCGACGATGTAATGGCCCATGGGCTTCTGCCGCCTGAATTTCGCACCACACAAGGGACGATTCCGCAGCTCACGCCAAAGCACATTTTCGGCCGGGGTCATGTTTCAACGCCGTTTTCAAGCGCGTACAACAATTTTTTTCTCGTCCTGGTTTTTCATAGCTCCAACAGTGTATTGGATACGACTAGATTCAAATCAAGTGCGTGGCGAAGACAACCAAAAAACGCCCCCGTGTCTCCACGGGGGCGTTTCCCTATTCGTCTCCTTCTCCCTGGTTGGGAGAGGGGGCAGAGTTCGAACCTTATGGCGCGATTGTCGTGTCGTCTGGGAAGAAGACCCAGACGCCTTGGCCGATCTTCATGTTGTCGTCACCGGCAAGCACGCGGTAGCCGTTGGCTATGGCGTCCCAGATGTATGCCTGGCGGAAGCCTGGCATGTAGTCATCAGCCGTGATGTTGGTGGGTTCGTCGAGGTCCGCTTCTTTGGTCTGTAGCACCTCGCCGAAGTCGTCTTCGGTCTGGTCGCCGTCCTGATCGACTACGCCGACGAAGTTCCAACCTGGCACCGTGATGATGCCGATCGGTGCCGGGTTGTCACCAGATTCGCGGTCCAGCTGACCCTTCAGGTCGACGTTTTGTTCGACGAAGGCCGCCGAGTGTACCCAGTATCCGTAGCGGACAACGATGTCGGTGAGCGGTGCGAAGTTCGCACTCGTCGTCCAGACACCATCGATACGTGTCGCGATGCTCCACGGACCGGTTGCGCTAAGCGGGTTCCAACCGACCACTCGATCCACGGCTTCCTCGGTGAACACGGCGTCTAGCGCAGTGTCGACGGGGTCGGCCGGGACGGAAACGGCGTTCCAACCTGCCGTCAGGTCGATCACGAACGGGTCACGTGCCGTGACATCGAATTCGAACGATGTTCTGCCGATCGGTTCGTTGTCGGCCGCGTCTCGGGCATCGAACTCGACTTTGTGCGTGCCGAATGCCAGTGCCTCAGGCCAGTAGAGGAAGCGGTTGTCACCAACGCTGTCGAGAGCCTCGAGCACGTCCTCGCCGTCGACCGAGAGCTCGGTAACGGTCACGGAAGTCAATTCGCCCGCGAAGTCGAGGTATACGAACGGTCGAGGCTCTTTGACCTCGGAATCGGCTTCTGGTTGGACGCTACCGCCGGAGCCGTCAGCGTTCAACGGACTGTTGAAGACGCTGTCGAGAGTGAACTCAACCGTCTCAGAACCGAAGTTCGCGCAATCTTTATCTGCCAAGTCGTTGTCAGTGTCAACGCCGCAGAAGTCGTCTTTATGTTCAACGAATTTGCTGCGGTCACTAC
This sequence comes from Dehalococcoidia bacterium, assembly GCA_963664695.1. GTDB lineage: Bacteria > Chloroflexota > Dehalococcoidia > Lucifugimonadales > Lucifugimonadaceae > Bin127. The sequence continues at coordinate 1,957,772 of OY761543.1, read as the reverse complement.
CCCAAACCACAACCACGATCTTGCCGTCGTTAAGGTGTCGCTTGACAGATTCGGTGTTGCGCCAAGCGTAGACCCAGTTGTTGCCGGGGCGAGCCAAGGACGACGACGGGCGGAAGGTATCCGGGAGAGGGTCACCACCACAACTCAGTCCGGCTTCGTTGGTTCGGTCGTCATCATAACCCGTGCGGTTGCCAACATAATCGCTCAGCTTCTTGGTGGCAGTGGGAGTGCCAGAGACCCATTGGATGTCGTCGCAGACTAGGGATACTAAAGGCGAACCATTGATGTCCTCGTCGGATTCAATCGAGATGTCAATCGCGCCGCTGGTCAACCTAGACGGGCCTTCTGAGCCAACGCCGGTGCCGGAGCCGCCGCTAAGCGTTACGGTGAAGACCGGTTGAATACCGTCCTTCATCTCAACGACCTTTACTCCATTGGTCTCGCCATCGAGAGGTTCTTGCCAAGTCAGCAAGTTGCCGGCCAAGTCTTCAACCTCGCGCCCTTCACTAAGCGTAAGAGACGGAGTCGCATCGGAAGCCAGTTCTTCGCCAAGCTTGAGGAAGACCAAATTGTCTGCAACCACGACATCCACGATTTCGATCGCGGTCTCCTCATCGTGCTGCAAAGAGAATGTCCCAGTGTCGATTAACTCGCCGTTTACGGCGTTGTCAAAGACGATCATCACGGCGGAGCGATCCCTGACCGGGTCGTCGTCATCGTTAAGACCGTAGAAGCCTGTAACCGACGCGTCAGGAACGATCTTCGGGTCGATTTCGTCGATGAATACCACGTGGCGCGAGAAGACACCGAGAACGTTGTGCTTCTTACCATTCGGGTCGCGGTCGCCAGCTTTTTCTTCGCCGAGAGCGTTGATAAAGCGCGGCGCGGTCGGTTCGCTGTCTGAGAAACCAACGTTGCCCGCTAGGTCCCGGACTAACGCCTGGAAATCGACGGCGTTGTTGAAGCCTGCGAAGGGTGAGTTGGCGTCCAAGAACTCATCGAAATCAATCTCGATCTCGCCGTTGAACTCGCCGTCGGCAGCGCCGTCATCGAAGTCGTCAGCATCTAGCGATTTCCAGTCTTTAGAGTCGCCAAGAGCCGGTTCGTGTTCGCGTTTGTAAAGGACATCGGGAGCCGTCAGATCGACAATCCCGAACAGGTCATAGTGGTTAAAACCGGTGTAGTCCTGGCGGCGGCGGACCTGACCGGCGGCACTCACGTTGGAATCGACCTTAATCACGGGAATAACGTCCATTTCATCGGGTGTGTTATCAACATCCAATTGGAACGAGTTGGCTTGCAGACCAGAATCGTTGTCGTTGAAGGTACCAATGAAAGACGGTTTTTCGTCGTCGCTACGTCCGCCGTCTGCGGGCGAGTCTACCGTAATCGTCGGCGGTGTAATGTCGATCTCGATGAGGTACGTTCTGTTGACGCCGTTCGTGTCCTTGTAGGTGATCGTCACCGGGCCGTTGCCAACTCCGATGACTGCCTCCGCAATTGACATGAGGCCGTCGTCGTATATGGCAGACTGTTTTGCCCGGCCCCAGTTGTTGCGACCTGAACTCGATGTACTACCGTCGCCGTCTGCGTCGGTAAGACGTAATCGACCTTGGAATATACCCGTGAAGCGGCCGGTCTCTAAGAGCGCCAAATGCCGCTTGTCAGAAACCGCGTCCTCATCGGATTCGGCGTGAAGGACGTAGCCCGCGTCAGCCTCGATCTCGTCAGCGGTGCAGGCGGCTTGCTGGTGGGTTCGCGAACCAGCCGGTTCGAGGTGGAGATTCTCTATGCAAGTGTCTCCATTGGCTGCCGTCCCACCACCGATGATGAATTCCCTTCCGCTGGTTTCGTAGTAGATTACTTGGATTTGGACAGCGGCACCCGTTGAGTCTGGGACGCTGACGTTGACCGTCATTACCGGAGGTTCGTTCGGTTCACCAGAGATCACGTCCTCGTCGAGATCAACATTCGCCCCGATGTCCTTGAACGGTCCGTAGCCATCTATGTCGTCGCCACCTGGGTCGCCCGCGGCGAGGCCGTCGTTGACTCGACCGAAGAACTCCACCACGCCATCCGGCGCGATCGGCTTGAATAGGTCACTTTCGCCAGCGTCTTCCCTCTCCCAAATGATCTCGTACGTGCCGGAGTTGCTGTAGGTGGTTTTGTTGGCGGTAATCCTCAAATCCACGGAACCATCAAACTCGACTTCTTGCTCAAAATCAGGCAGCATTTCTTCGCCAATAGTTTCAACAACTACTGCCTTGGCGTCCAACGCTGCGAGTGGAGGGTTTGCTGGTCGCACATTGAACCTGATGTTCGTGCCGTCGTCGATAACGCCGTCGTCGGCGTCGGCAACGTCTTCCGCGGTGCTCACCAAAACCGGATCCCTGCGGTCACGCCCCTTGTCGGTAACACTGACGAGGATGTGGTCGGAGTGGTTCAGGATTGCACGAGGCGATTCCGCAGCGGTTCGGGGATCGTGAGCGTAGGTCGCGTAGAGCGTGTCGACCTCGATCAGATCCTCGATCGGGTTTTGCTGGAAGAACGCAGTCTTCTGCAAACAGTCGTCGTCGAAGCTGAAGACGTCCGCGTTTGTAGTCGTGCACGTGCCCAAGTTCAAGGCATCGATCGTTCCGGTAGCTGCGCTGACTTCGTCCGTCGCACCTCTCGTGCCGACGACGACGCCGACGACGAATGCGAGCACGGCCAGTGCTGTCAAGATTCTCGCTGAAAGCTGCACGCTTCAGTCCTCCTGCTTACTTTCCCGGCACGATCGTGAACGAACCTTGTCGGCAAATGTGCCAAGCCAAGCCCGATACGTCCTCTGTCCGGATCTGTGCGATGTTTGCATAATACTTGCAAGCGCGCCAACGCGCAACGCGCGCGGCGTGCCATGAAAAGTATATGATACCCAAACTTCTGTGCGCGCGTAAACCCACAATAAATCGTTTCACCGATTTTACCCGCCAAAAACCAGAACTAGGATGTTCCAGGAGGGGGAAGGATGGGAAGGATGTGGTGTCGGCGGTTCGGGATGCTGCGGTGACCGCGAGGTTGGTGGTATGGGTGGTAGGGGCGCATACCATACGTCATTCCCGCGCACGCGGGAATCCAGAGAAAAGCAAACCACGCCATCTCCCTCCCCTTCGCCCCGCGAAGGGGAGGCGTGCAAGCGAAGCGCAGCACGCAGGGGATGCACGAAATTCAACGAAACAACACCATCACACCACAACCGGCCCTCCAAACACCACACCAACCTGCTACAACCAACTCCACGCGCTCCACGATCCTCCGAGCAAGACGCCGCGCTCCAACCTCGGGCATCCCCTGCGTTCTTCGTACGCCTCCCCTTCGCTCCGCGAAGGGGAGGCTACCCACAACACCCCATCCTACCCATCCAAATTCAAAAGGCGCACCCCGGTTCCCCGAGGTGCGCCCGTCGCTTGCGTGCTTGCCCTCATCCGCCCCCTCTCCCGCTCAGCAGGAGAGGGTAGGGGTGAGGGCACAGGTCTTACGGTGCGATGCCGCCTTCGTAGTAGACCCACACGCCAGCGCCGATCTCAATGCTTTCATCCTTAGCCAGGTTTTCGAACCGGCTGAAGGTCGGGTCCCACGTGTACGCTCGCACGTATTGGGAACCTAGGTACTCGCCTGCCGAAACAGGTTCGATACCGCTCTTCAAGCCCGAGCCGAAGTCGCCCTCCGTCTGGTCGCCGTCTTGGTCGATGACGCCGACGAAGTTCCATCCGGGCAGCGTGTCGATGCCGATCGGTGTCCCTGGCGAGCCAGCGTCACGGCCACGGCCGAGCGGGCCCTGTAGCGCCACGGGTTGGTTCACGAACCTGTCGGACTTCACCCAGTAGCCGTACTTCGATTGAATGTCGTTCAATGCGCCGTACTGCTGGTTCGATTCCCACACGCCGTCGCGTCGCACTGCGATGCGCCAGCCTTGCGTGTCCCAACCGATGACGGTCGTGATGGCCGCGTCGGTGAAGACTGAACCGATAGCTGTGTCGACCGGGGTGGCGGGCACTGAGATGGCGTTCCAACCCGCCTGGAGCTCAATCACGAAGTCTCCACGCGCGACAACTTCGAATTTGTAGTCAAAGACTTCCTCGTTGCCAGCGGCATCCGATGCCTCGACCTCGACCTCGTGGTCGCCCTGCGAGAGCGTGTCGGGCCAGTAGACGAAGCGGTTCATGCTCGGCATCGTGAACTGATCGGCGATCTCGACATCGTCAAGCTCGACCGAGTCTAGGGTGACCGTCGTGCCTTCATTGAACTCGATCAGGACGAACGGTCGCGACTCTTTCGAGACCCCGCCGTCTTCCGGCTGCAAGTTTCCGCCGCCGTTTTCCTGGGGCGACAACAAATCAGTGTCCAACGTGAATTCTGCCGACGCCGAACCCCAGTTCTCTTTGCTGTAGCTTGAGCGGTCACGGGCAAACGCTACAGCCGTCACTGCTCCATCTCGCAGCATCTGCGCAGTGCCAGTCTGGTTCTGCCAGTCGTAATCCCAGTTCTCACCCGGGCGAGACCGCGACGGGACATCGTTCCACTGGAAGTCGTCTTCGAAGGTGTCGTCCGGATTTACGTCGTAACCGCAGGTGTACTGGTACGGATCGGCACTCGTGGCCTTCGTGTTGCTCAATCTCGGCAATGTCTGGTTCGGAGCCGGCCTCTCGTTAGGTTTCGCGTCGAACGATCCATTGCGATTCGCCACGAAGTCGTCAATGTCGTGGTTGACTACGCCTGAAGCGTTTTCTCTGACTCTGCCATTGATATCGGCGTCTCCGCCCGTTGTCCAAGCCAAATCACTGCAGACTACCGCTATCCGCGGATTTCCTTGCAAAGCCTCGTCTGAGGATACGTGGACAATGATTCTGTCATTGGTCAGCTTGTCAGGACCTTCATTGCCGATGCCGCCGCCGGAACCGCCGCTGAGCGTTACCCTCAGTCTCGGCGAGATGCCGTCATTGGCGTCAAACGCGTCGACCTCGCGGCCGAACGTCTCGTTGCCGGCCATGTCCTCGACCTTTTCACCGTTGACAATGTCGATCATCGGAGTGGCGTCAGACGCCAGCTCAGAGTCGAGCCTCAAGAAGACGTAGTTCTTGTCAACCTCGTAATCGACCACGCTCGCCGCTGAGCCGTCGTCCAATTCCACCGAAAAGGTGCTGCTGGAAACGGAGCTCGCCGCGATCGAGCCATCGAAAACCACCATGACACTCGAACGATCTTGAATCGTCGGCTTGCCATCGGAGTCGAGTCCGTAGTATCCGGTTGCTGTCTGGTCAGCGTCAATCACCGGGTCTTTCTCGTCCAGTGTGATTACGTGGGCCGAGTAGGAGCCGAGAACTTGCTTCGCTATTTCCTTGTCGCGATCGGCATCCTTTGTCCCAAGATCGTTGATGAAGCGCGGGTTCGCAGGATCGGAGTCCGAGAAGCCGACGTTACCAGCCATGTCCATCACGAATGCCTGGAAGTCGATCTCATACTCCATGTCGCGAATCTCGGCATCTTGGGAGCCGTCCCGCAGATCAAGCCGGATCGAGTCGTCAAATGAACCTTTGCTGGCGCCATCGTCGTAGGCCTCTGCCAAGATGTGGCACAAGTTTCGGTTGCCACACGAGTCGTCCCCGAGGTCGTAGAGGTCTGAAGCCATCGCGACACCGAACATTGGATCATTGGCGTAACCTGTGTATTCCTCTTCGTGGGTCACTTTACCCGTGCCATTAGGATCTTGACCCTTGACCTTGCTCGCAGTTGGTGCGTTGACGGGACCTTCATTCAGCACATAGTCCGCGTTCTTTCCTTGACCATCGATTTGGTTGTCGATGACGAGTCGGAACGACTTGTCGGCAAGCCCAGAGTCGATGTCTTCAAGAGTTCCCGCGAAATCGGGCGATTGGTCCCCGCTCGATGATCCGTGAGCCGGTGCCGCAATATCGATCGTCGGCGCCTGGATATCGATCTCGATGCGCAACATCTGCCGCTTGCCCTCGGTGTCACGGTACTCGATAGTCACCGGACCGCTCTGGACGCCCAGTACCGCCGCGCTAGCATCAGTCAGATTGCCGTCGGCATCGATCATCATTCCGTCAGGACCCATCGTTTCGAGACCCCAGTCGTTGCGAGTCGAGGTGGTGCCGCGGCCATCGCCATTTGCATCGGTTAGACGGAGGTAACCCTGGTATACACCGCTGAATCGCGCCGTCTCCTTCAAGTAGAGGTTTACCGACCGGTCGTCGCCGTCCGAACTTGCCTTGACCTCCAACGCAGTGTTGCGGTCCTCCTCGTTGTCCGTGTAGACGACCTTTGTGGTGATATCTCGATTAACAGCGGGATCGCCCATGTCGCTGGCGTCGACGTAATCGCATCGCCACTCGTCTTCCGTGCCGATTCGCTGTTCAGTCGGAGACACCGCATTGCCATTAGAGTCGTCTGGGCAAGTCCAGTAAGCCTCGCCGCCAACCAAGTTCTCTCGATCGCTCGTCCGGTAGTAGACGGCGAGGATGACGATGTGGTCACCAGCAGGAACGCTTGCGTTGACTCCAAGCCACGGCGCAGTGTTTCCAGACGCTTCGCCGTTCGACGCATCCTCGTCAACTGTCAAGTAATCATTCAGCAACCTGATGTCATCGTCGGTAGCGGCAGGAGCAGTATCACGATTGCACCCAGCGCCATCGCTGATTGCGACGACACAACCGTAGAACTTAACCACTGCTCCGTCATCGACATTGAAATCGCCGGGATGGAACTGGTGCATGGTACCAGCGCGCCGAGTGAAATTCAGCGTGTGGTTACCGCTGGCATTGATCAAGTTGGGAGTATTATTCCCGGTAGTGAAATCGAATTCGTTGTGAGTGTATTCGATTTCGCTGCTTGTGTCGGGATAGTCAAAATCATCGCCCAGATCGGTTTTGATCACTGAGCCCAGGTCAGTTAATGCGGGTGCAGTGTTCACCAAGGGGTTGTCGGTGGCGCTCGTACCGCTCCCGATCAACACGCCAGTTCGCTTGTCACGGTCAGAGTCGGCGATGCTGATCTTGAGCAAGTCGGAGTCCATGAGGATCGCCCTTGGCTCGTCATTGATCGTCTTGGGGTCGTGCGCGTAGGTCGCGTACAGCGTCGGAACCTCGGTGTTCTTGGTCCGGATATCCTCACCGTCCGCACCTGTACCTGCTGCGCCTTTTGACAACCTTGTGCAGTCGCCCTTGAACACCGTGCCGTCAGTGGTCAGGCATGTTCCCACGTTTAAGGCTGCGATGCTGCCGGCAGCGGCATTAACCGTTGGCGGGCCTGTTCCTGCCGACTGCAATATAAACAGCGCGCCGATTAGCGTAAAGAGTGCCAGCGCACCCAGCATCTTCGATTTCATGCTAATTCTCTCTCTCATGCGGATCTCACTCACTGTCTTGTGGGTCACCGTATTTGTCGATAGAACCTCGCCTCAGGCTGACCTTCAGACGCAAGCGATCGCTCGCTCGCATACACAAAAGTTCGCCATTTGGCGTTCATGTTCCCGAATATACGAATCCAGACGAATCCGATTCAATGCACCACAACGCGTTTACCAACCCTTTTCGTGAGAACTAGGACGCGAAGAACACGTAGGGGCAACCCTTGTGGTTGCCCAGGGCGGGGTATGCCGTCGTGGTTGCCGTAAGCCTTAATGCTCGACCAACAACGTCATGGTCGCCCGACAACGTCATGGGCGCCCCGCGCAGCATCGCCTAGTCTCACATCTGCCGCCCGTCCAGCGCCCGAAACCCCGCCCAGGGCAACCACAAGGGTTTGCCCCTACGACGATTCTGCGCGTTCGATCCCAACGCCGTAGGCACCGCACGCTGGGGATGCTCGAAATTCAACGCAACACCCCCCTCCCAACACAACCCATCCCTAAGATCCTTCCCAATCCTTGGCATCCTAGTTCACACCTCCTACGGGACGTTCACTAGCTTATGGGGTCGGATGCTCTCGATCTGTGCCGCTTCGGCGCGTTGGGCATGGTAGAGATCCCAACGGAGTTGCAAATTGATCCAGAAGTCGGGTGTCGTACCGAAAAACTTGGAGAACCTTAGTGCCGTGCTGGGGGTCACTCCGCGTCTGCCGCGGACGATTTCGTTGACGCGCTGAAAAGGAACGTGGATCGCGGTGGCGAGGTCGCTCTGAGTCATGCCGAGAGGACCCAGGAAATCTTGCAGCAACATTTCGCCTGGGTGAGTCGGCTCGCGGTCGGTAGGGATGCGCACCATATTTAATCTCCTTCTCAGTGATAGTCCGTAATCTCAACGTCGACGGGACCTGCGTCAGTCCAGACGAAGCAGATGCGGTACCGGTCGTTAACACGAATGCTGTGCTGCCGCCTTCGATCACCAGCGAGTCGTTCTAGTCGGTTGAAGATCACGCCCCTTGGTAACCACATGTACCCATCCGCGGGTTCTGCGAGCAGCCACCGTCATTCTTGCAAGCTACCGTCATTCCCGCGCACGCGGGAATCCAGAGTAAAACAAAGCACGCCGATCCCCGCCCGCCTTTGAACTATGATGCGAACGATTGGAAAAGATGGGAATGAACCCCGCCGCCCCATGGATTCTCGCGTCCGCGAGAATGACGTCCGGTCCGGTTTCCCGCAAACAACCCGTCATTCCCGCAAGCCACGTAATTCCCGCAAGCCAACGTCATTCCCGCAAGCCACGTAATTCCCGCAAGCCACGTCATTCCCGCGGACGCGGGAATCCAGAGAACATAAAGCACGCCGTTTCCTACCACGACCACGCCAAGTCGGTCCCTCAAACTAAGTCCTCGTAAAGGTCCCGCCAACTCGGGTTCATCTGCTCAATGAGATCGAGCTTCCACTCCCTTCGCCAACGCTTGATGTTCTTCTCGCGTTGGATCGCATCCTCAATGTCTTCGTACTCCTCGTACCACACGAATTTGTGCACGCCGTATCGCTTCGTAAAACCATCGACCCAATCGTTCTTGTGCTCCCAAATGCGTTGCACAAGGTCGGATGTAACCCCGATGTAAAGCGTCCCGTTTCGCTTGCTGGCGAGAATATAGACGTAGCTCAAACCCATGTCACTCAATGTAAAACCCACGACGCAAGCGTCGCGCGCAGACGCCGTCATTCCCGCAAACAATCCGTCATTCCCGCGGACGCGGGAAACCAGGGTACATAAAAACATCCGTTTCTCCCGACCAACGATGCACTCCGACCTCGCACCCGCGGCACCAACGGCGTGATTTGTTTTTCACTGGATTCCCGCGTCCGCGGGAATGACGTAGGCTTGCGGGGAAGGACGCAGGATCGCGGGAAAGACGAGGGGCGTCCACGCGCAGATGCGGGCGATGCACGCAGCACCTTAATTCCCGCAAACAACCCGTCATTCCCGCGCACGCGGGAAACCAGGGTACATAAAAACATCCGTTTCCCCGAACAGCGATGCACACCCACTTCGAACCCGCGGCACTAGCGGCGTGCTTTGTTTTCCCTAGATTCCCGCGTCCGCGGGAATGACGAGACTCTCGCGGGCTGACGAGACCCTCCCCGGAACGACGGGGCCAGCCCCGCACTCCGTCATTCCCGCGGACGCGGGAATCCAGGGAACATAAAAACATCCGTTTCTCCCGGCCAACGATGCACTCCGATTTCGCGCCCGCGGCACCAACGGCGTGCTTTGTTTTTCCCTGGATTCCCGCGTCCGCGGGAATGACGTAGGCACCCCTAAGGCGCGATCCCACTCCCATAAAACACCCAAACCCCGTCGCCGATCCTCATCGTGTCGCTTGGGCGGAGGGTGTTGAAGCGGCTGAAGGTGGCGTCCCAGGTGTAGGCGCGGATGAAGTTTGGTCCGAGGTAGTCGCTTGCGGTCACGGGCGCGGATTGGCTGTCGCGGAGGGAGACGCCGAAGTGGTCTTCGGTCTGGTCGCCGTCGTTGTCGACCACGCCGACGAAGTTCCAGCCATCCAATGTCGGAATCTCGTAGAGGCTCGGGACGACGCCGTCGCTGCGCCTGATCGTGCCGCGCAGCGCGACGGGCTGCTGTACAAAGGATGCGGACTTCACCCAGTAGCCGTAGCGGGCACGGATGTCGGGCAAGGTGCCGAACGATTGGCTCGATTCCCAGACGCCGTCGCGGCGAACCGCAACGCGCCATCCTTGGGTATCCCATCCAATCACGGCTTGGATCGCCGGATTCGTGAACACTGTCTCGATGCTCGTATCAATCGGATCGGCCGGCACCGAAATCGCGTTCCAGCCGGTAACGAGATCCAATACGAAGTCGCCGCGTTGAGTCGAGACGAATTCGAGGTCGAACTCCAACGGGTTGCCTGCGGCGTCGGTCGCTTCTACGACGATCTCATGCTCGCCGCGCGACATGCTGGACGGCCAGTAGACGAAACGGTTCGTCTCCCGGTTCGTAAATTCGTCTTTGATCTCGACGCCATCCAGCGTCACGCTGTCGAGGGTGACGGTGGTCGTCTCGGCGAAATTGATGAAGATGAAGGGACGCAGTTCGGTCGATGTCGAGTCGTCTTCGGGTTGAACTTCACCGCCGCCAGATCGTAACGGAGACAGGAACTCGGTGTCCAAGGTGAAGTCGGTCGTTGCGGCGCCCCAGCTCTGCACGCGCTGACCATCGCGGACGTGCCGCGACCGGTCGCGCGCAAATGCCACGACCCGCAGTCGACCATCTTCGAGCGATGCGATGCCGCTGCGCGTGTTGCCCCATTGGATCTCCCAGTTCTCGCCTGGTCTTGAATTCATCGACCTTTCGGTGAGCTGGAAGGGATCGCCGGGGTTGTTTCGGTCGCTGTTATATCCACAGGTGTAATCGGTGCCGGAATCCTCGCCGGGCTCGCTGGGGAATGCGCCGTGGCGATTCGCAATGAAATCGTCTACGTCGTACTCGATCGTGCGCCCGTTGACCGTCTCTTCCCAACTCAGGCTTTCACACACCACTACGACCTTCGGAGTTCCCTGCAACGGTTCGTCCGATTCGACATGGATGTTGATTAAACTGTTCGTCAGTCGATCCGGCCCTTCGAATTCATCTCCCCTGCCCGAACCGCCGCTCAATGTGACGGTTAAACGAGGCGCGATACCGTCGTTCGCTTCAATTCGTCGTAACTCGCGGCCCGCCGTAATATTGCCCGCGAAGTCTCGGACGCTCTCGCCAGCCGAGATACCAACATACGGCGTCTCATCCGAATCGAGTTCGTCCGCCAACTTCAAGAAGACATGTTCTTCGTCGACATCGACGTCGACTACCTCGGCGTCCGAACCATCGTCCAGTTCGACGTAGAACGTGTTCAAGTTGACATAGGAGGGATCGATGGGCCCGTCGAACACGAGCATCACGCCGCGCCGGTCGGGCACGGGTTCATCGTCGCGGTCCCGACCGTAGTAACCAGTCGCGGATCGCTCATTGCTAATCTCCGGATCCTTCTCATCAAGGCCAACGATGTGCGCGGAGAGATATCCCAAAACGTTGGGCTGAACCCGATCACGCGGGTCTTCCTGACCGAGATCGTCGATGAAGTACGGTTCATCACGGTCCGCATCGGAGAATCCGATATTGCCGGCAATATCGACCACGAAGGCTTGGAAATCGACACCGAACTCCTGTTCATCGCCTCCAAGCCGCAAGCGCACCGAATCGTCGAAACGGCCTGAACTGGCACCATCTTGGTAGTTGTCGGCCTCGATGTAGCACCGGTCTTGATTGCGACTGCACGAGTCGTCTCCCAAGTCGAATAGCTGACGCGGGTCGATAACGCCGTACGGGTCGTCGCTCGAGGTGCTGTAACCGACGTAGTCCTCTCTACGAGACACGCTTCCGTTCGGGCCGCTTCCCCGGACATTGAATGTCGGAACGATGCGATCGAGCGCAAAGTTGCGTGAGGAATCCGCGTTGTTGTCCACGACCAATCGGAACGAGTCTCGAGCGAGGCCGGAGTCGTTGTCGTCAAACGATCCGATGAAATCAGGCGATTGGTCATCGCTGGAAGCTCCGTGCCGAGGCTGGTCGATTTCGATGCGCGGAGGTTCGTAATCGATCGCGATGCGGAGCGTTCGTCGGCGTCCGCCTGAATCTCGATACTCGATAGTTAACGGGCCGCTCGCCACACCAAGCACCGCCGCATCCGACTCACCGCTACCCACTGCGTCGCGCACGCGCGCGCCCCAGTTAGTACTTTGTGTATCGCTTGAGGAGTATCGCCCATCGCCGTTGGTGTCGGTCAACCGTACGTACCCTTCGTACCGGCCAGTGAATAGACCGGTCTCGGTCAAATGGAGATTTACGGCTTGTCGGTCGCCATCGGAGCTAGCTAGGAGCAGCAACTGGTCGTTGCCGTCGATTTCATTGCTCGTGTATTGCACATCACCGCCGCCATCCAGCTCCTCAGCTTCGCTGCTTCCGCATCTCCAAACATCGTTCCGCTCGCGCGTTGGATCGTCGCCATTTGTGCAGTAGTAATAAGACTGATCGCCGACCATCTCTTCGCGCCCGCTGGTCTCGTAAAAGATGGCATGGATTAGGACATCCTTGCCCGCCGGCACGCTGGCATTGACGGCCAGCCAAGGTGCGACCGACGGGCTAACGCTACCGGATACCCGGTCTTCATCGACTTGGAGCGAACCGCTCACATCGGTCAACCTGTCATCGCCGCTACTCGACAGCGAACAGGCAGCGAGATCGGTTACACAGCCAAAGAAACGGATATTGCTGTCACCGTCCATCGGTTGATAGCTTGAACCGAATTCGAAATTTAGCGTTCGGCTGCCCGAAGTTGGAATAGTAGCGACCCCGTTCGAGTCGCGAACCGTAAGTCTTGTTCCCGTTTCGAATACCGTATCTTCGTCGCTGGCGATGAGATCGCGGTTTCGCAGCAGTCGTCTAATCTCCGCCAAGTCACCGACAATTTCGGCATGACCCTCGCCTCTCACCAGCACGCCGATTCGTTTGTCGCGGTCGGGGTCGTAGATGCTGATCTTCAGGAGATCGGTATCTTCAAGGATCGCCCGAGGCTCATCCCAAGCCGTCTTGGGGTCGTGGGCATACGTCGCGTAGAGGGTCCGCGCATCTTCGATCTCATCCCGGATTTCCCAACCATCGGACCGGTTGGATAAATGGCATGTATCGTCCTCGAATACTGAGGCATCCGTGGCCAGACACGCGCCGACGTTTAGAGCATCAATCACACCAGTTGCAGCATCCGCACGTTGCACGCCGTATCCGCTAATCTGCACCCCGAACATGCCGAACGCAATGGAGACGACCAGCGCAATTCCCAACAGGGTCCACTTTATGTACTCAGTGTTGTGCTGCGGAGTTCTCAACGGAGGCTATTCCAGATTGATCGCGTCTTCATAGAACCGCGGTCATACGCGTTCATAAAGATAAACGTTCGCGACGTGGATTTTGTTCCATCGAAAGAATTGAAGCGGTCTCGATCCGCTCCAATCGCAACGATCGGGGACGAATGCGACCCTTATTTCTCGGTGATGCTCCGAAGGAACGACGAGTTGTCCTTTGATCGCGCAAGGCGTTCCAAGATGCGCTCGGTCGCCTCCGTCGGATTGCCATTCGAAGACTGCTGTTGCAGCAACGAGAGCATCCGGCGCAACAACCAGACCTGTCGCAAAGTGTCCGGGCTCTGCAGCAACTCTTCGTGCCGAGTACCGCTGCGTTCCATGGAGACCGCCGGATAAATCCTGCGATCTGACATCGTGCGGTCAAGGTGGAGTTCCATATTGCCGGTGCCTTTGAACTCCTCGTAGATCAAGTCGTCCAAACGGCTGCCAGTCTCGACCAATGCGGTAGCGACGATCGTCAAGCTGCCGCCCTCTTCGCAATTCCGCGCCGCGCCGAAGAATTGCTTCGGCGGGTAGAGTGCCAACGGGTCCATACCACCCGACAACGTCTTGCCGCTGCTCGGCAGCTTAACGTTGAAGGCGCGGGCCAGACGAGTCAAGCTGTCAAGCACCAACAACACGTCCTCACCAGATTCCACGAGCCGCTTCGCGCGGTCCAATGCTTGGTCCGAAGTCTCACATTGATGCTCAACCTGCTCGTCGAATGTCGAAGAGTAGACCTCGCCCTTAATCGACCGGCGCATGTCAGTCACTTCTTCCGGCCGTTCGCCGATCAAAGCGACGATGATGTGAATCGCCGGGTAGTTTTCAGCCACCGCGTGCGCGATGTCCTTCAAGATCACCGTCTTGCCAGCTTTGGGCGGCGCCACAATCAATGCGCGCTGGCCTTTACCGATCGGTGCAATGATGTCGATCACCCGGCTATTGAGCTTGTTCGGCAGCGTCTCCAGCGTCAACTGCTTGTCCGGGTAGACGACCGTCAAATGCTCAAATCGCGGGCGGCGACGAGCGAATTCAACATCGCGACCATTAACCAACTCCGGCCACAGCAACGGATTGTTGCCACGTCCCCGAGTGCGCTCGCCCTGTGACCGCACCGGACCGGCGATGAAATCGCCCTGCCGGAGACCGCTCTTGCGAATCAGTCCATTGGGAACGTAGATGTCATCGTCGCTGCTCCCGCCTCCGGGAGGTCGCAAAAATCCGTAACCCTTGTCATGAACATCCAGAATGCCAGCACCGATTGCGATGCCGGTCGTCTCGGATTTGGCAAGGAGCACCTGCAATGCAAGCTCGGTGCGACGTTCCGGAATATCAACCAGACCGATGCTCCGCGCCTCCACCATCAACTCAGCGTTGGTCATGGTTCCAAGATTGCCAAGGGCATCCGGACTCAATCGTTCTGACTGACGGGAAGCAGGTTTCGGGGCAATTGCAACTTGCCTCCGTTGTCCGTTCTGATCAATCGGAATCGACGTATCAATAGGGGTACGTGTCATTAAGCACCTTCGCGTTAGGACTCAGCGAATTACTAAAGTGAGGGATCGCTTCTGGGCGATATGTCTCCGAGTAGAGCGGTTGCCTGCCCGCCAATCTTCCCCATCAACCATCAGTTACACACCACACCGCGCATGGCAATCCGCGTTCTGCGAGAAAGTCTATATGAATAAACAACAGCGAGTCAAATCAATCAGATGTCACGAATTCCAATTTTCGGCCCATCGCCGCCGCCTAACGTTGGCATCAACTGCCAACAGACAACGCACTCGCGAAAAGTTGATGCTGCGTGCCTTCTGGTTGGAACTGCCGAGCGTACTGCACGAAGAGATCGAACAGCGGGTGCGGCTGTTCGGGACGAGACCTAAACTCCGGATGGAATTGACTCCCCAGCATGAACGGATGGTCAGATAACTCCGCGATCTCGACCAACGACAGCTCCGGATTCATTCCGCTGCTCAGAAGACCTAAATTCTCCAAACGCTCTCGATACGCGTTGTTGTACTCAAACCGATGGCGGTGTCGTTCGCTGATCTTGAACGTCCCGTTGCTCATCTCACCCCCATCCTTGGCCACCGCGTACGCTTCGTAGGCCCTCGTTCCCGGGGTAAGAACGCAAGAGTATTCGCCCAACCGCATCGTTCCGCCGATCTCGGTAACCTGCTTCTGCTCCTCCATCAGCGCAATGACCGGTTCCGAAGCTGCCGCATCGAACTCCGTCGAATCCGCTTCTTCGATGCCGGCCACATGGCGGGCAAACTCGATGATCATCATCTGCAAACCTAGACACAGACCCAGATACGGAATGCCCCCTTCACGCGCGTACCGCGCCGTCTGAATCATCCCCTCTGTCCCGCGCTTGTCGAAACCGCCCGGTACCACAATCCCCTGCGCCTTCGAAAGATAGCGATCTGCGCCATTCTCCTCGATCAACTCCGAAGGTGTCCATTCGAGATCGATGCGGACACCTTGGTTTAGTTCCGCATGTCGCAACGCTTCAACTACCGACAGGTAGGAATCCTGGAGGCTCGTATATTTGCCGACGATCGCGATAGACACTCGTTCCATGTCGCTGTCGTACACAAACGAACCCTCGCCGTTATTCGCCAAATTCGGAGTATCCGCCAACGCCTTCCATACCGGAGGCACCACCGGATCCCGCCGCTCGAAGCCGAGGCGATCCATGATCACCTCCGCCAAACCCTGGTTTTCCAACCAACCAGGAACCGCGTAAACATTGCCCAAAGTTGGCAGGTAAATGATCGCGTCGCGCGGCACACCGCAATGGAGGCTGATCTTGTCCTTCAGGCTCTCCGCCTCTTCCTCCGAATCCGTCGGGTCGTTAAGACGACAGAGAATCGCATCCGGTTGGATACCCAACGCTCGGAGCGCGCGAACGCTGTGTTGCGTCGGTTTCGTCTTCAACTCGTTCGTCGGCTTTAGCAAGGGAACGAACGTGAGGTGGATCGAAAACGAATTTTGGTGCCCCTCCATGTCCCGCATCCACCGCACCGCTTCGATAAATGCCTCCGCCTCCATGTCGCCTACCGTTCCACCCACTTCGACGATCACCACATCCGCGTCCTCACTCTCCGCCAACTTCCTGATCCGCCGAGCAACCACGCTCACCAGATGCGGCACCACCTGCACCGTCTCTCCCAAAAACTCCGAACCCAAACGTTCCTTGTCCAACAACTCGTTATAGATCTGCCCCGCGGTCACGTTTGAAAGGATCGTGAAATCCTGGTTCAAAAAGCGTTCGTAATGCCCCAGGTCCAGATCCGTTTCGCTACCGTCCATCGTCACGAACACCTCGCCATGTTCGAGAGGCGACATCGTCCCTGGGTCGACGTTCAGATAAGGGTCGAGCTTGAGAATAGTGACCCGCAACCCCCGATTCTTCAACATTCGCCCGATAGATGCACAGGCGATGCCCTTGCCTAAAGAGCTGGTTACGCCGCCCGTAACGAAGATGTATCGACGGCGCTTACTCAACGTGAAAAACGAGCGTTGTTGCGGAGGTTCGGCACATGAAAAGTGTACCCAAAAATCAGACCTTTAGTGAGCGTCTCAATCCGAAAACGCGCAGATTTGCTCACATATAGAATCTTGGTTTGTGACACCAATCCAACTGCCAGCCCAAATGCCATCCGAAGTGCCAGTCAAATGAACTCCCCATTGCTGACGGAAGACGACGTCCGACACATCGCTCGCCTAGCCGCTCTACGCATCGATGATGCCGAGGTAGAGACCATGCGAAGCCAGTTGTCCGACATCCTCGCTCACTTTCAGACGCTGGCACAACTTGACACTCAAGGAGTGCCGCCAACCGGCCACACCACCGACGCGCACTCCGTGATGCGTGACGACGAAGAAATGGCTGCCCTCGATCGCGAGCAGACTCTCGCAAATGCGCCATTCATAGACGGCGAATTCGTCCGCGTCAGGCCCGTAATCGAATAATCGTTGCTGTTGACGCCAACCGCCACCAGATTGCGTTTCCCACGATGACAGAAACCCTTCCCGAAACCCACGCGTCGGCGCGCAAGATGCGCGCCAAGTACGAATCCGGCCAAGCCACCGCCCGCGACACCGCGCTCGCACACCTAGAACGCATTCAAAAAGTCGACAAACACACGCACGCCTTCCTTACGGTACTGGACGAAAATCAAATCGTCGCCCAAGCCGACGCCGCGGACGAGATGATCCGAGCTGGCCAAGCCTCAACCATGACCGGCATTCCGTTCCTCATCAAGGACAACATATCAACCGATGGCGTCCGCACCACCGCGGCCTCCAAGATCTTGGACGGATACGTCCCGCCTTTCGACGCAACCGTAGTTTCACGGCTCAAAAAAGCCGGCGCAATCATCCTTGGCAAAGGCAACCTCGACGAATTCGCAATGGGCTCGTCGAACGAAAACTCCGCATTCGGTGCGGTCATCAACCCGTGGGGCAAAAACCGCGTGCCCGGCGGTTCTAGCGGTGGAGCCGCGGCGGCCGTCGCGGCGAGAGAAGCCGCAATCGCTCTCGGATCTGACACTGGCGGCAGCATCCGCCAACCCGCGTCACTCTGCGGCGTCGTCGGATTCAAACCTACTTACGGCACCGTCAGTCGATACGGCCTCATCGCATTCGGCTCATCGCTCGACCAAATCGGACCCATCGCTAGAACCGTCGCCGACTGCGCCGACACCGCAAATACCATTTCCGGCCGCGACTCATTCGACTCAACATCACTAGATCTCGATCTAGATTTCACCGAATACCTAGATCGCGACATCGATGGAATGCGGATCGGTGTTCCCCGTGAATACCTCGTCGAAGGCATCGAACCCGGCGTACGATCCGCATTCGACGCCTCGATCGCCGTCCTCGAAAGTCTCGGCGCCCTTGTCGAAGAGACCAGCCTTCCGCTCACCGACCACGCCCTCGCCGTCTACTACATCATCGCCCCATCCGAAGCGTCCGCAAACCTTTCCCGTTTCGACGGCGTCAAATACGGAATGTCGGTCGATGGCGAGCCCAACGCTCGCGAATCGATCGAAGCAACAAGGGGCGACGGATTTGGCCCAGAAGTGAAACGGCGCATACTCATCGGAACGTATGCACTCTCAGCCGGGTACTACGACGCCTACTACAAGAAAGCGCAGCAAGTCAGGACTCTCATCCGGCGAGAGTTCCAAGACGCATTCCAAAAATTCGATGCTCTAGTCATGCCGACTTCACCGACCGTAGCCTTCGAAATCGGCGAAAAAACGCAGGACCCGTTCCAGATGTATCTCAGCGACGTCTGCACCATTCCGGTCAACATCGCGGGATTACCAGGAATATCGGTCCCTTGCGGCCTCTCCGAAGGCCTACCAGTAGGACTGCAAATCGTCGCCCCCCAATTGGGAGACCGCACCGCGTTGCAGATCGCGCATGCCTACGAGCAATCGGCAAATTGGAAGCTGACACCTCCAGAACTATGAAAAGCCTAACCGTTCCAAAACCTTCGTTCGTCAACATGATCCTGGCGATTGCGATCGTTGCGATCGCTACGGTCTTCGCCTGCACGTCGGAATCCGAAGAAGATACGCCGACCTTGGTGCCAGAGGTTGCCGTCAGCACCGCAGACCTGGATTGCCCGGACCTCGAAGAACCGCCTGGAGTTGGCGACACTCCGCTGGGACCACCCCCTGGAATGCCTTACATCTTCGCTGGCACTGCCTACATTGATGGTCAACCCGCGCCCGAAGGCGAAATGCTCTATGTGAAACTCACCGCGTCACGCTCGCACGCAGTCGAAATTCTTGAAAACGGCAAATATCGCGACATCATTCACGGCCCGGTTCACCCGCCCGACAATGAAGTGCCCTTCGTCTTCTGCCTAGGCGATCCCGAAGGTGTCGCAGTCAAAGCGAACGAAACCGTTGAATACGAAAACACCGGGACCTTCGAAGAGGTCGAGATAGATCTCAACTTCCCGATGAGACCCGGCGAATTGAACTCGCAGTAATGCTCCTCGAACTCGACGGCGTCGCTCCCCATGTCGACGAGACCGCATTTGTGAGCGCGCAAGCTACGTTGATCGGAGACGTACGCGTCGGACCTCGATCAAGCGTCTGGCCCGGTGCGGTAATCCGAGCCGACAGTGGAACCATCACGATCGGTTCGGGTTCAAACGTCCAAGACAACACCGTAATCCACGCCGACGACGATGCCACAATCGGCGATGACGTGACGATAGGCCATGGCGTCATATGCCACGGTAAGACGATCGGTGACGGCTGTCTGCTCGGCAACGGATCGGTTCTAAACGACGGTGTCGTTTTAGGAAAAGGCTGCCTAGTCGCGGCGGGTTCCGTTATCCCCGAAAACGCTAATTTTGATGACAACCAACTCATCCGCGGCGTCCCCGGCAAAGCCATCGGAAGGTTACGTTCCAGGCACCAACAATTGCAGAGACGCGCCGCCCTGAGCTACGTCAACCGGATCGAACGCTACAAGCGATCATCCACCGAAGACAATCCACTTTAGTCAACTCGGACTTACATCCGCTCCGGCGCATTCATCCCCATGATGTTCAACGTGCCCTCGAGCACGATTCGCGCCGCATCGACCAGCAATAATCTGGCCTTGGTCAACTCCGCATCAGCCGGTTCGCTCGAGATCACGCGGCACGCTTCGTAGAAGCGCTGCAACTCGCGCGCCACTTCATATGCAAAGTGCGGCATGTGATGTGGCTCCAACATCTCCGCTGAACGCGCGATCACATCAGGCAGCTCGTTCAACCGACGCATCAGCGCAAGTTCCTGGCTTGTCGTCAGCAACGAAACATCGCCATCCGCGAATTCAATGCCACGATCCTTCGCGGCACGAAGCACCGCGCAAAGCCGCGCATGCGCGTACTGCACATAAAACACCGGGTTCTCCGCTGTCTCAGCTTTAGCCAACTCAAGGTCGAACTCCATGTGGGTACCAGGTGTTCGCTCCAAGAAGATGTAGTGGCAGGCATCAGCACCCACCGCGTCCAATAATTCGTCTGCACCGATGAAATTGTCTTTACGCTTGTTGAAACTGACCGTCTCATCGCCCTCTTTGAAATTGACCATCTGGTTGATGATGATCGTCAGATTGTCGGATTCGACGCCCAGTGAATCGACCACCGCGTTCATCCTGGCAATGTGTCCATGGTGATCAGCGCCCCAAACGTTGATCACGCGATCGAAACCTCGCTTCACGAACTTGTTGTAGTGGTACGCTATGTCGGTTCCGAAATACGATGGCCCACGCTCCATCGAACGAATTATCACGCTATCGCTCTCGAGACCCACCTTGGTGCCCAGGAACCACAACGCTCCCTCGCGCTCTGAGATGAAACCCCGGTCCTTCAGCAATTCCAACGATTCGTTGAAATCATCGCCGTCGATCAACGATTTCTCGCTGAACCACTCGTCATACTCGATCCCCATCCTCGACAACGTGGCGCGAATGTTAGCCAATGTGCGATCCAATGCCGTTTTCCTGATGACGCCGATCGCTTCGTCCTCACTCATCTCAACCACCGCGTCACCATACTCGGCGTACAACTCTGAGCCCAACTCTGCGACGAATTCGCCCGGATAAGACTCCACACCCAATTCAACATCTTTTCCAGCTGCCTGCAGGAAACGAACATAGGCAGATTCCATATAAATACGCATCTGATTGCCAGCGTCGTTGACGTAGTACTCCCGCTGCACATCGAAACCCGCCGCATCCAAGATGTTCGCGATGCCGTTGCCGATCACCGCGCCCCGCACATGCCCAATATGCAAAGGTCCCGTAGGGTTCACGCTCACGAACTCGACTTGGACCTTCTGGCCCGCACCGATGTCGGAATGCGCGAACTTCACGCCCTGTTCGCGGATAACGTTAACCTGCGACCGGAGCCATGCGTCATCCAATCGGAAATTGATAAACCCCGGCCCCGCGATGCTCACATCGCAGACCATCGAGGAATGCTCAACCGATTCCGCGATCTGGGCAGCGATCTCGCGCGGCGCCATTCGCATGCTCGAAGCCAATGCCAGCGCAATGCTCGTGCTGTAATCCCCGTGCTCCGCGTGTTTCGGACGCTCAACCGTCGGAGTTACCTCCCCGATCTGCGGCAACGCATCCGCTGCAATCGCCGAGTCGAGAGCCGAAACAACCATCTCTGCTATCTGTTTTTGCGGGTGCATACTATCCCAATCTGAAATCCGTACGCGCAAGCCGATATTCTCGACCGCACATGTATCCTGCTAACACACCAACTTCCGTACATATATAAGGATAAGAAAACGCGTTCGGTTGGCTCAGGTCAATCGATGCCATCTCCTCCCATGACCGAATCAAAAATACCCCCCAACGCAAGCCAACGCGCCGAAGACATCGCCAACGCTGGTGGTCGCGTCGGAATACCGATCTCCGACGAACACGCAAAACTCGCCGCGCAGTGGGGCGACTCGCTCTATCAATCCGCCAACGTCGTACGCGCCATCGACTACCAAGCCCACGAACCCTCCAACGTGTTCAATCCCGTCGGATCCAACGACGATCGCCGCGAAAGTAACGACCGATGAGCAACGAGCGCGAGCAGTTGGCATTCGATTCGATCCACGAACTAGCCCCGAAAATCAAAGATGGATCGGTTTCACCGGTCGATATCACCGAGATCGCCCTCGAACGCACAGCGGTCCTCAATCCAAAGTTGAACGCCTTCCTCGACATCTGGCATGATGAAGCGCTCGCGGCCGCGACCAAAGCCGAAAGAGATATTGCCGACGGTCAATACTTGGGTCCAATGCACGGCATCCCGATCGGTCTCAAAGACCTCGTCGATGTCGCCGGCAAAGTCACCACCGGCGGCTCGAAAGTCCTCCAATCCAACATCGCCAGTAACGACGCAACCGTCACTGACCGTTTGAATCGCGCCGGCGCAATCTCCATCGGCAAGACCAACCTCGTCGAGTTCGCATTCGGAGCGGCTGGCGTCAATCCCTACACTGGCGATGCCCGTAACCCGTGGGACACTGACAAGATTACCGGTGGCTCAAGCAGCGGATCCGGCGCTGGTGTCGCCGCCGGTATGGTCTACGGCGCTCTCGGCTCCGACACCGGCGGAAGTATCAGGATGCCCGCATCGTTATGCGGTATAGCAGGTTTGAAACCCACATACGGCCGAGTCCCCCGTACTGGCGTCCTTGACCTCTGCTGGAGTTGCGACCACGTCGGGCCGATGACCCGCCGAACCGCTGACTGCGCCCACATGCTCAACGTAATCGCCGGACACGACCCGCTCGACATCGCTTCATCCACGCGCCCGGTTTCCGACTTCGCGGCAGATCTCGACAAAGGTGTCGACGGACTGCGCATCGGAGTACCCGAAAACTACTTCTTCGATCCCGACATCGTCGATCCCGAAGTAGCCGCCGCAGTCAACACCGCCATCGAGTTGCTGGCCAACAACGGCGCAGAGATCGTTCCCGTGCCTATGGATTGGGTATCGAACGGCAGGTCGATCAATATGATCATCACCCTCGCTGAAGCCACCGCGGTCCACGAAAAAATGCTCGCCGACCACGCCGACGACTACACCCCGGCGGTCCGTAGCCGCATCCAATCCGCACTCGCAATGCCCGCCGTCGACTACGTCCGCGCTCAACGCGCCCGTCAAGCCTTCTCCGTTTCCATGGCCGAGGCAACCAAAGACGTCGACGTCCTCGCCACGCCAACGGTACCGGTCCGCACTCACACCATCGCCGAATGTACACCCGCGCCCGGCGAAGCCATCGCCGACAAAGGCGCCGAGATCCCGCTCTTCACATCCATCTTCGACGTCACTGGCGAACCATCACTCTCTGTAATGTGCGGATTCGATTCCTCCAACATGCCCATCGGACTAATGATCACCGGCCACGCCTTCGACGAAACAACCGTCGTACGCGTAGGCCACGCC
Organism: Dehalococcoidia bacterium; assembly: GCA_963664695.1. Classification (GTDB taxonomy): domain Bacteria; phylum Chloroflexota; class Dehalococcoidia; order Lucifugimonadales; family Lucifugimonadaceae; genus Bin127. Next base: position 1,934,421 of record OY761543.1, on the reverse strand, counting down.
TACGAAGAGCTATCCGGTTGGCACGCTCAAAGACCTCCGATCTCCTAACTTGTAGGGGCAAGTTTCAAACCTGCCCCCGGCTCCGTGCCGATGTACTGATGAGTAGTTCACCGCCCAACGAAGAAGTAACCTCTCCCACCACCATGCGTCCCCTCTCCCGCTTAGCGGGAGAGGGTTAGGGCACACTCATGCAAACCGAAAGCGCATCTGCGCACAACACAAAACGCACCCGACACGATCGCCACATCAATCGACCGTCGATGCGCAAAGATCGCGGCTTCGCCTGCATCGGACTGGACCGACCAACAGACCCCGTCAACGTCGGCCATGCGCTCCGCGCCGCATTTTGTTTCGACGCGCGATTGGTCATCATCGGAGGCGAAACGCCAAGTATCCGACTTTCAAAACTGACCACCGATCCGATGCGATCCTACCGACACATCCCAGTCATCAAATCGAAAAACCTGCTCAAAGCAGTCCCTGAAGACACCACCGTTGTCGGTATCGAACTTTGTGACGACGCCTCAACACTTGTGGAATTCAAACATCCCGAACGCGCCTGCTACGTCTTCGGTCCCGAAAACGGCGTCATCTCCGACGAAATTCTCGACCGATGCACATACAAAGTCATGATCCCAACGATGGCATCTCTAAACCTCGGCATGACCGTGAACATCGTCATGTACGACCGACTCGCCAAAGCGTGGCCAAAGCTGGTTGCGCGGCCCGCATGGATCGAAACTTCAACTGCTGACGTGGATGCCGGGACCAACCCGTGAATCTCCGCCAAAGCAGTCATTCCCGCGCACGCGGGAACCCAGAGGGGCGGTGCGCAGGCGGTTCATGCCGAAAATCACCACGGCGCATTCGCTCCAATTAGCTATGCGAACAACCCGCATGAAAGGCGTCTACTACGGCTGGTACATGCTCGCCGGCGCATCCTTGATGAATGCCTTCGGTGGCACCATCGTCTGGCAAGGCTTCGCCGTATTCTTCATCCCGGTTGCCGAAACGCTCGGGATCACCTATTGGCAGACCTCTCTCGCATTCGCACTCGCCCGCGCCGAAAACGGCGTCCTCGGACCAATCACCGGATGGGCGCTCGACAGATTCGGTTACATGCCCCTCATCTTGGGCGGCACCATAATCACCGGCGTCGGCTACATCATCCTCTCGCAGGCGGAGACATATATCGCCTTCATGCTCATATATCTCTTCGTCATTTCTATCGGATCGTCGACCTCCTTCATGCAGGCCACAACCGCGGCCCTCAACACATGGTTCATTCGCTATCGCGGCCTCGTCATGTCCATCAACAGCGCCGCGTTTCGGGCTGGCGGCGCGATCATGATCCCGCTCATTTCCGTCGGCGTCATAAACCTCGGCTGGGAGACAACCTCTTGGATCATCGGCGCCGCCCTGATCGTCTTCGTCGCACCCTTAGCATTCCTGTTCCGGCGATCGCCCGAAAGCATGGGCCTGAAACCCGATGGCGGCGTTTCCCTGTTCCACATGCGACGACGTCTTCGCAGAAAAGACAGAGCGCAGAACCGGTCATCTGCGAATGAGCAGGACGACCTTTCGCAAAGCTCCGGCTCAAACGCGAAACCAGAACGCAATTTCACCACCAAGCAGGCTTTGAGAACTCCGTCGTTCTGGGTGTTGGTATTGGCAACCACATTGCGAATGTCGGTCCACGGCACCATCTTCCTCCACTTCATTCCCATCCTCGTATGGCGCGGCGAAACCCAACAAACATCCGCCAACCTCGTCGGCCTCATATCCCTATCCGCAGTACCAGTAATCCTCTTCACCGGCTACATCAGCGATCGCGTTGGACGACCACTTTTGCTCACGTTCCTCTACAGCGCCTCCGCCGTCAGCTTGCTTCTCATGACGCTCGTAGAAGGCACCTGGCCGATCTTCATGGCGATGTTGCTCTTCACCGGCTCCGAAGCTGGTAGCTCCCTCAACTGGGCCATCATCGGCGACCTCTTCGGACGCGCCCGTTACGCCACCATCCGCGGCATGATGGCACCTATTTACAACCTCGCCCTCATCATCGCCCCCGTAGCCGCCGGCTACACCTTCGACCGCCTCGGCACCTACCAACCCGTCCTAATCGCCGGCACCGTCCTGATGTTTTTCGCGGCGCTCGTCTTTCTCGTTTTGCAACCAGCCGTGAGGCGGGCGCGGCGACTCGGATGATCTAAAGTTCGCAGTCCTTGCGCGTCATCCAAAATCACTGCGAAACTCCATCATTTCCGCAAAACTCGGTCATTCCGGAGAACGCCGGAATCCAGACGGACGAAACATACATCCAGAGGTGCGGTGCAATCGGGACCCGGTCGCCGAAACAATCACTTCGTCAACCCGATCAAGGGTTTTACAAGGGTCCCCGTCATCCAAGAGTGAAATCAGCGCGATATCGCAGACGGGTTGATGCGGAGCAATCCCAAAATAATGGTCGGGGCAACAGGATTTGAACCTGTGACCTCTTGACCCCCAGTCAAGTGCGCTACCAGGCTGCGCCATGCCCCGACGCAGTACCACAAAGTCTATAAAAACGCGTTTCCCCATCCTCTCCCTCATTCCCGCGCACACTACGTAGGTGCGGTTCGCGAACCGCACCTACCACCCCACTTACCAATCCCAAATCCACCTCGGCACCGTCTCACGCAACACGTGCCCCCGCTCCCGATCAGCGAGGCCAATGCAAAACCCGTGATCGGGGCCACGAAGCGACCGTTTCGGCGACCGGGCCCCGTTTGCACCGCCCCTCTGGATTCCAGCTTTCGCCGGAATGACGGAGTTTTGCAATGGTCTGTAAGTTAGGGAGCATAGAATCGGTTAGGAATGGCTGAGCAACAAAACTACCGGGCACCACGCGGCGTCGCAGACATCCTCCCAGACGATCAAACCGTCTGGAATGCGGTCAAGAAAACCGCTATCAGCACCGCACGCCAGTTCGGGTACCAGCAGATCGACACCCCGGTCTTCGAAAACACCGGCCTATTCCGCCGCGGCGTAGGCGGCGAAACCGACATCGTTCAAAAAGAGATGTACTCCTTTGACGACCTCGGTGGCGAATCTCTAACTCTGCGACCCGAAGGCACCGCGCCCGTCTGCCGCTCGTACATCGAGCACGGCATGCACAACCTCCCGCAACCAGTCCGCCTCTACTACATCGCTCCCATGTTCCGTTACGACCGACCACAGGCCGGCCGGTATCGCCAACACCACCAGTTCGGGTGCGAAGCCATCGGTGACCCTTCGCCAACCATCGACGCCGAAATCATCGAGATCGGTCTCCACTACATCACCGCTCTCGGCTTATCAGACGTCACCGTCCGTATCAACTCGATCGGTGACCCAGAAACTCGCACCAGCTACGCCGACGACCTTCGTAACCACTACGCAAGATTCGCCGACGACCTGCCAAAAGTCGACCGCGACCGCCTCGAAAGAGCCCCGCTCAGACTCCTCGACTCCAAAGAACCCGCGACCCAAAAACTAAGCGCCGACGCGCCGAAATCATTGGACTATCTCTCGGATGAAGCACAAAATCACTGGGAAAACCTGTTAGTCCTGTTGGACGGTCTAAAAACCGCTTACCCCAACTTCAGCTACCGTACCGACCACACCCTCGTCCGCGGCCTGGACTACTACAACCGAACCGTCTTCGAGTTCGAACCATCCACCGAAGGCAGTCAAACTTCGCTCTTCGGCGGTGGAAGATACGATCCGCTCATCGGCATCCTCGGAGGCAACGAAACACCGGGCGTCGGCTTCGGCTCCGGCATCGAAAGAATCATCCTCGAAACCCAACGACAAGAATCACTCGATGTCGCCGAACCGCCTCGCAACGCTGTAATGGTCCACGTCGGCGACAACGCCACCATACGCGCTGCCCAAATCGCCGCCGAACTGCGCAACCACGGCATATCCGTCCTCATGGCCCCCGCCGGCAAGTCCATGCGTGCACAGATGCGTTACGCAAACCGCGCCAACGCAAACTACGCCATCATCATCGGCAACCGTGAAATCGAACAAGGCGTCGCTGCCGTAAAACCGCTCCAATTCGACGCCGACCAAAAAACGCTCTCACTCGACTCCGCAACAATCGCAAACTTCATCTCCCCCTCCGAATAATGCCTGAATCCACAACCATTGAAAACCGACTCCGAGCCAGCCTGCAAGCTGCCGCCGAAAGACAAACGGAACTCGAAACCCAGATGTCGCAACCAGACGTCGCCTCCGATCGTCTCAAGATGCAACGTCTCGGACGAGAATACTCACGCATCTCCGTGCTCGTCCGTCTACGCGACGAATTCGATGCCGTCCTCGAAGAGATCGCCGACGCCCAAACTATCCTCGCCGAAGAAACCGACGACGAAATGCTCGAGATGGCACGCGACATCACTCGAGATCAACAAGCTCGGCACGACGAACTAATCGATGAAATCCAAATCGCGCTCATCCCGCGGGATGAAACGGATGACGCCGACGCCGTCCTCGAAATTCGCGCTGGCACTGGTGGCGACGAAGCCGGCCTTTTCGCAAACGAGCTCTACCGCATGTACCAACGCTTCGCCGAGCTTCACGGTTGGAAAACTTCCGTCCTTTCTCTGAACGACACCGGCATCGGAGGCCTAAAAGAGGTCGTCTTCGAGATTGAAGGCGAGGGAGCATACCCGCGCCTCAAACACGAAAGTGGCACTCACCGAGTGCAACGCGTCCCGCAAACCGATTCTCAAGGACGAATCCACACCTCTGCCGCAACCGTCGCCGTTCTACCTAAAGCCGAAGACCTCGACATCGAGATCGACGACAAGGACATCAAGATCGACATCTTCCACGCCGGCGGTCACGGCGGTCAGAACGTCAACAAAGTTGCCACTGCCGTCCGCATCACCCACGAACCGTCCGGCATCGTCGCCCAGTGCCAGAACGAGCGATCCCAACTCCAAAACAAGATGCAGGCAATGGATATTCTCCGAGCCCGTCTCTGGGACATGGAGTTGCGCCGCCGCGCATCCGAACAAGCCGCTAATCGAAAAGCGCAAGTCGGCTCCGGCGACCGCTCCGAGAAAATCCGCACCTACAACTTCCCGCAATCCCGGGTAACCGACCACCGCATCAACCTCACCAGCCACAATCTTCCGAAAATCCTCGACGGCGAGATCGACGAGTTCGTTGATGCGCTACAACAGGTCGAGCAGACTCGCAAAATACAAGCCGCCTCCGCGACATAACTCAGCAATCCTATTGCCCCAGTTGCCCCAATTGCCAACTGTAGCGGAAGCGATCCGCACAACCACATCCAAACTCCTCAACGCCGGAATCACTCCCGACGACGCCCCCATCGAAGCGCGCACGATTCTCCGGCACGCATGCGGCCTAACCCAAGAGAAACTCCTCGCCAGTCACGCGGATCAACTATCGGAAACCGCAATCCAAGAGCTTGATCGCCTCCTGCATCGTCGCACAACCCGCGAACCACTCGCCTACATCCTCGGCGAACGAGATTTCTATGGTCGAACATTCAGAGTCGACCGACGCGTTCTGATTCCAAGACCCGAAACCGAGACGCTAATCGAACTTTGCACCGATTTCGTCGAACATAACAACGTCGCGCAACCCAAAATCTGCGACATCGGCACCGGATCCGCCATTATCGCAATCACCCTAGCCAAGCAACTCCCAAACGCCAATATCACCGCCACCGACAACAGTGTCGAAGCGCTCGAACTCGCCAAGACCAACGCTACCCATCACGGCGTCGATATCCATTTCCTAGTCGAAGATGCTACGCGAACCGTGGCAAGCGGCAACTTCGACATCATCGTCTCCAACCCCCCGTACATTCAATCGCACACCTTCGACGACCTCCAACCAGAAGTGCGAGATTGGGAGCCACGACAGGCCTTAGACGGCGGCACTGACGGTATGAACATCTTGCGTCCATTGATCTACTCGCTACCCGAACTTTTACGCAAAAAAGGCCCAACCGCCGTGTTCATAGAAATCGACCCACCAGTTGTTGCAACCTGCCTCGGGGCGGCTCGCCAATCACTGCCCGATGCCGAGATACGGATCCACCGCGACTTCGCCGGATTGGAACGCTTCCTCGTCATCCTCCGCGTCTGATACGCCAAAACGATAAAATTCTCACGAACCACACAATGCTCGCAACCACTGAGCGAACCAATCGGAGCCCACAGTGTCCGAAACCAAAACCCTGAATTCTCTCCTGCAACCGGCATCCGGAGCCGATATCGCCGTCATCGCGCCCGACATCGGATCGTGGACATACGACGAACTCGATACCGAGGTCGACCGCCTCGCAGACATCTTGGCTGCCAACGGCGTCGGACCCGGCACCCCCGTCTCCATCGTTCTCATAAATGGATATGAATTCGTCGCGACGTTCCTCGCCGTCGCCCGAGCCGGTGCGATCGCCGCGCCGCTCAATCCCGCGTACACCACCGACGAGTTCAATTTCTTCATGGAAGATGCTGGAGCAAGAGTCGCAATCCTACCCAACGAACCCCACCCTGCGCGTAAAGCCGCCGCATTCCTCGGCATCAAGACGATCGACGCTGATCTCACCTCCGCCAACGGTTACCTCCGGGTAACTCTTTCCGCAAACGGAGTCGAACTCACTTCGATGAGCGACGCTTTGTCCCCCGACGATGCCGACATCGCACTATTTCTTCACACCTCCGGCACTACCAGCCGACCCAAAGGCGTACCGCTCCGACATCTAAACCTGATGAAGTCCATCGACAACATCAAAAACACCTACGCCTTGACTCCTGACGACACATCACTGATCGTAATGCCTTTATTCCATGTTCACGGACTCATCGGCGCGTGTCTGTCGACCCTAAACTCCGGCGGCACCGTCGTAGTCCCTCCGAGATTTTCCGCGAGCGCATTCTGGAAACAGCAATCCGATTCGGGATCTACTTGGTACTCCGCAGTGCCAACCATCCACCAAATTCTCCTAGCGCGCGCCGATGACGACGGCGCACCCCACGAATCCCTCCGCATCATCCGTTCCTGCTCCGCTGCCCTCGCTCCCACCGTGTTCGACGCTCTCGAAAGCCGCTTCGGCGCACCAGTTCTCGAAGCATACGGCATGACCGAGGCCTCACACCAGATGTCCAGCAGCCCGTTGCCGCCGGGCTCACGCATCCCCGGCACCGTCGGTCAGGCCACCGGCGTCGAAGTCGCTATCATGGCCGACGAAAACACCGGCGAGTTAGCGGAAAACGGTCAACGTGGCGAGGTTGTCATCAAAGGCGAAAACGTCATGTGGGGATACCACAACAACGAAGAGGCCAATGCCGACGCATTCGTGAACGGATGGTTCCGCACCGGCGACCAAGGTTTCCTCGACAACAACGGCTACCTTACGCTGACCGGCCGCTTAAAAGAACTCATCAATCGCGGAGGCGAAAAGATCTCACCGCTCGAAGTAGACGCAACTCTTTTGGAGCACCCCGCGGTCGCCGAGGCCGTATGCTTCGCTGCACCGGACGAGATGTACGGCGAATGTGTCCAGGCCGCAGTAGTTCTCCGCGACGATTGCGAACAACAAGACATCCAAGATTTCTGCCGAGAGCGACTAGCCGACTTCAAGGTCCCCGACGTCATCTATTTCGCCGACGAGTTGCCGCGCACCGCGACTGGTAAGATCCAGCGTCGCCACGTCGCCACCGCATTTGTCGAAAACAAAGGGAATTATAACCCTGTGACTCCAAGCTGACTTGCTATTTGGAACGCCTCAACACAACTGACGAAAATGGGATTGTCGGCTTATTGAAGTCCTCCAAATGTTTAGGCCCCAAAAGATCATTAGGACTCGTCAGTGACGAGTGATCCTTGACGCTCATCAGGGTCAATTCCACGTCACCTTCACCCGTCCTGTTCAGCAACAGCATGACTTGCAGATCATCACCTTGCTCGTTAACCGGCGCGTAACCTTCTTGCTGGCTGATCACCTCGTGGTAACTGTCAAGCAGACGGCTCAAAATCTCGACAAAATCGCTTCCTGTTGTCATCAGACATGTCTTCCTTTGATGTGCAGACGGGCTTTTCCACAATTATAGAGATAGTTCCAGAATCTTTGATACGATGAAGGGGTCGATGCATCATTTGGGAGCCATCTCTATGATGTATCCAACCGACTGGCGCCCACGCTGGGATTCGAACCCAGAACCTTGGTCTTCGCGAAAGCCACGCTCTTTCCATTGAGCTACGTGGGCGCTGGGTCTCCTAGAGACCGCGCGCGATTCTACCCGACAATCACCTTCTCTCCGCGACCAACTCGTGTATCGATTACGCAACTTTGTTTCACTTGTGACTCCAAACGCCCGCTGAATAGCTTTGGCGATCTTGTATTTGGAGGCTGTGATATAATTGTCGGCATGAACGAGTTCGGCAAGATCACAGGACCTGGAAAGTCCTACCGCAAGGGCATCACGTTCCTAGAGGCGGCCCGCATGTTCGGCGATGAAGACTCCGCTCAGGAGTGGATCATTTCGAAGCGGTGGCGGCATGGCATCACATGCCCCGCCTGCGGGAACAACGAGGTCTCGGAACTCAAGCGCAGGGGCACGCTCCGGCGCTGGCGGTGCAAAGACCGCAAGGCATGCGGCAAGAACTTCACCGTCAAGACCGACACGATCATGCACGACTCCAAGCTGCCCGTGTCCCACTGGTGCATCGCCATATATCTTTACACCACGAACCTCAAGGGCATCTCCGCGATGAAGCTGCACCGCGAGCTGGGCATCGCCTACAAGAACGCTTGGCACATGGCGCACCGCATACGCAAGGCTACGGAGACGCAGCCTCAGATGTTCCGAGGCCCTGTTGAAACAGACGAAACGTACGTGGGCGGCAAGGAACGTAACAAGCACTCCTCGAAGCGTCTGCGTCAAGGCGGCGGTACCGTTGGCAAGGCGGCCGTCGTCGGCATGAAGGATCGCGACACTGGCATGATCGTCGCAGAGGTGCCGGGTTCGACCGACAAGAACACCTTGCAGGGCTTCGTCGCAGTCAATACCGAAGTCGACGCGGTAGTCTACACGGACGAACACCGCTCATATCAGGGACTCCCACGTCCGCACTGGTCGGTGAAGCACAGCGCCAAGGAATACGTTGACGGGCAGGCGCACACCAACGGCATCGAGTCCTTCTGGGCTAACCTGAAACGCGGGATCAACGGCGTGTATCACCACGTAAGCGTCAAGCATTTGCCACGGTATGTGGCGGAGTTCGAGGGTAGGCACAACATTCGGCCGCTCGACACCGAAGACCAGATGGCGGCCGTCATCGCAGGCGCAGACGGCAAGCGGCTCACCTATACGGAACTGACCGGCTGATGTGTGCGCGGCCAGCCCGAACTGCTCTGCTATACCGATGGTAGGTGTGCGGTTCACCCTGCTATTAGGGACCCAAGGGCGTGGTGGGGGGCGACGGCGATGACGGGACTGGTTCCGGGGCCGCTCCCTTCTCGACCAGTATCCATTGCGAGTGGGTCCACGCATCAAGACGAGGAAAACGAGATGCATCGTCCCGCCTATAGACCCAGATGCGGACGAAGAAGTACGTGCCAGCTTCCCATCCGTTGCTGTACCACGGGATAGCGTCGGTTCCTGCCCATTGGGTCAGGTCATTGCCGTTCACCTTTGACCACGGCAGGAGACAGTCCGTGCCCTGTTCGATGTTCTCGGCCAAGAAACGTGCCTCCACGATCTGCACCTCGTGAACGGCGTCGGTGCTTCTAGGCGTGTATGCGACCTGCCCGCCGCCCACGTATCTCAGATCGGTCGGTGCCAGAACTCGCCCAGTTCCGTCGGCACGAGCCGTCACCAATGCCTGCTGTGTCCAGGACGAATAGCAGTCAGCCTGTCTTGCAGATACATGGACGGCGTAGCCCTTCCCCTCGTCAAGCGCGGCGGTCACTGACACGCCCTTGTGATTGATGAAGGTGTGCTCTGTGAACGTCATCTCGGTCGCACTGCCTGCATCGACCATCATCCAGACATATTGCAAAGGCTGGTACCACCAATTTGCGTAGTCCTGATGCGGCTTTACCCAAGGGTCGTCGCCGTGCAGGAGTTCGTAGTATGTGTGCGACCCGCCGTCCGCACGCGAGATTGCGACCACGTAGGCGTCAGGTTCTGCACCACCCTTGCCTCTCTGCCATGAGATTTGCAGGGCCAGGTCGTCAGAGCCGATCCCGACGTTGACGGGAGCGGATGGCGCTTCGCACGAGACTTCCGCCTGCGCATAGACGGTGGGCGCAGATATATGTAGAAACGCAGCCAGGAGCACTGCGACAAGTGCCCAAATGATGCTTCGCATGACGGATGCCCCCTCGCAACCGATGGATGGGTACTTGCAACTGTTCCCGTCACGCGAGGGCGGAGGGGGCGCGTGAGCGCCCGATCCATGCGGAGCATCAAAGCCCTCTGCGCAGGGATAGGAACAGTTGCACCCAACATGCTATCCTAAAGTTCCAAGAGAGTTGGAAATAGGTCAAGGATTTTCGACATCGCGCGGGTGTGCTAGGATAGGAAATATACGGACAGGCAACCACATATCGCTGGTGCCCCCAGAGGGAATTGAACCCTCAAAGGGTGCGAACCCGAAGACCTTTCCACGGTTGGGGCACCGACTAGTTGGCGGGGTGAGTGGGGATCGAACCCACGACCGAGAAATTGGCAGTCACCGGCGGTCACCTGACCTCACCCCGCTCAACAACAAAGATTACTGAAGTCGGTCGTTTACCCATCGCACGGAGATAGAGATGCCGAAACGGAACGAACGCTACATACTGAAAGACGGGCTAGTGGTTGACGCTGAGATGGCCGGACGGCTAGGGGTCGAGGGTGAGGAGTTTGAGCACTGGGTGGATCCCGACGAATTCGCAGAGGCGATCTTCGGGCTGTCGCCTGAGCAGGCGAAGGCGGTCAGGGAATCTGTTCCTGAAGCCGAGTGAACGCCCAAGATTAGCAAGGCTGGACGGATTTTCAATCGAGTGAATAGTTGCCTGGCAACTTGACAGAAATTACAATTTGTGGTATTAGAGGTTTAACGTAAGTTTGACGCGAGACGAGACCGATGACCACCGAACAACAAGATGTCGCCAATGTGTTGGAGCAATTCGAGAAAGACCACCTCTTCATCGAATCGCACTGGCATGAGTTGCTAAGTGAACGCTTAGGCCGATGGGTTGTTGTGTACGGAGAAGAGTTGGTGGGGGAAGGCCCCACGTTGCACGCCGCCCTTGATGACGCCCGCCCGAAGTGCGCCGTCGAAAATGCGGCAGTTGAGTTTATTACGAACGAACCCCGCAACATGCTCCTGTGAGTCGGCTCAACGGCAAATTTCGGGAGCAGGATTCCCTCCCGTCGCCGTCGGTTACAGCGGTCGTTGAAATCCCCAATCTGGGCGTTTCGGCGTCTGTAGAGTTCCTGGTCGATACCGGTGCAACGCAAACTGTACTCCACCCTGGGGATGTTCTGAAGTTGGGGATTGACATCACAACCTACGCCGCAAGTGCGCATCCCTGTATCTCTTCTGGCGTGGGCGGCGAAGCCTCCTACGGCGTTGAAGATGCGATACTGCGTTTCAAGAACATCAATGCCCCCCTGCGCGCATTGATCGGTCCGCTCGATCCATCGCAGTTTGAATTCGCGTTGAAAAAGCAGATTCCATCGCTGCTAGGCCGTGATTTTCTCAATCGAGGACGATTGATTGTCGATTACGAGAACAACCAAGTCTCGATCGAGATGCATCCAGACAACAAAATAAAACAGACGAATTTCATGCGGTCCAGCCGGCCCTACAAAGAATTTCTCAGGTATCGACAGAGAATCAAGCGGCAAGGTGCTTGATCGCACGACGAGTAGCCCTATTCTGCAATCGTTGCGGGATAGGTCCTGGAGTCACAGGGTTATAATTCCCAAAACAAATGACGTCAATTAACCGACCAGCCAAGATAGGAAAATACTCGCCAAACCCAGGTACATCACGATCCCGCAGATGTCGGTCGCAGTCGTCACAATCACTGCCGACGCCATCGCCGGGTCGATGCGAATCAATCGCATGAACATCGGCACCAACACTCCAGCCAACCCTGCCAATATCAAGTTCATCACCAGCGACAACGTGACCAACAACGTCAACGCCCAGTCGTCTTTCCAGAGGTGTACTAGTACCCCAAGAATCCCACCCACGGCTACGCTCTGAACTAGTGACAGGACTAACTCGAACAACAAAAGCTGCCAAACATTTGACAACGAACGCTCTCCCAACGCCATCGAACGGACGATTATCGTCACGGTCTGAGTTCCTGCGATCCCGGCTTGGCCCATCACCACCGGCAAGAACGCCGCCAACAACGTCATCGCATCCAACGTCGGCTGGAACAAACTCAACACAAAGCCCGCCGACATCACCGTGAACAAGTTCAACACCAACCACGGCATTCGGTTGCGCATCGCTTCGCGGACGTTGTACCCAGTAGCGATGCTACCGCCCACACCGAATAGACGGAACATGTCCTCGGTGGCTTCCTGCTCCGCAATCTCCACCAAACTGTTCGACGTGATCACTCCCTGCAGCTGACGCCGGGTATTCGTAACCGGTATGCTCGGCAACCGATAACGTTGCATCAAACGCACCGCACTCTCCTGGTCCTCCGTCGCCGAAACGGATATCACATCCCGATTCATCACCTCACTGATCGTCGCATTCGGAGGCGCGAACACCAGCTCCGATAACTCCATCCGGCCCACCAAAGTGTCGTGCGCATCGACCGCGAATAACTCCCGCAACATTTCCGGATCCAACTCCATCTGACGCAACACGCGCAGCGCGTGACGGACCGTCCAATACTCCCGCAACTTGCCAAACGACGGCGACATCAACCCGCCGGCATCGTCGTCATCGTGGATCAGCAGATCACCGATGATATTGAGGTTCCTCATCCGAACCAGCGTCTGCGCAGCCTCGTCCCAAGCGATGCGGTGCAGGAGGTCGGTCGCTACCTCGGGGGATGTCTCGTCTAAAACCGTTGGACGTCTCGTCTCTGGAATCGCTTCGAATACCCGCGACCCTCGATCCACGTCAAGATAGTCCAGCACATCCGCGATCGCCTCGTTCGACATGCGATGCAAAAGCTGCCGCAGATGGTCTTCCGAAAGTTCCGCCACCACCGCTGCCAAGTCTGCGTGGCGCAGCGGACCCAACCTTTTCAGCGCAACCGAAACCCCGCCGACCTCTAGCAGATCGGTTACCTCAGAAAGTACGTCGCCTAGTTCCCAAGGCTCTGGGACTGTCATGGCCACAGCGTGAACTCAATCACTTGATTTTCGCTTTCCGGTTTGAAGATACCCTTGAGCGCGCGCCATCCCTGTCAGCGCATTCACCGACCTCGAATCGCCATATATCTTCGTCGCAGCTGATTGAATCGTACCGAATCCACGTCTAGTCATTCAACACTTCATGCAACTTCGGCGGGGATAACATTGAAAGATAGCCGCGGTCGAATCATCGCCGCGACTCAATGTGAAAGGCGTTGAATCATGCTTCTAGGTGTTGCTGGCTTTGTCAAAGGCGACTGGCTCAATGTCACTGAAGACCAGGTCAAAATGGTCGCTGATAACGGCTTCGTCTCCGCTCTTCTCACGATCTCTGACCCGACCGCGGGAGACGACCGCGACATTGAGAACATCAAAACGCTCTATGCTGCCCATGGCCTCAACATGCCTATGACCCGAGGGGCATATGGCGGCGGCCTGTGCAGCGACGATGAAGACCAACGCAGATGGACCGTAAAATTCCTCGAGGACACCATCCGGCTCTCTGCCAAGATGGCATGCCCCACCACCTACTTTCGTCCCGGAAGTCACAACCCCGACGGTCCCTGGTTGCCACATCCCAATAACCGCTCGGAAGCAACCTTTGACAACCTAGTCGCCAGCGCGCAACAAGCATGCGCGGTCGCCGACTCCGAGGGGATCAAACTAGTCGTCGAGGCAGGTGTTGTGTGCCCTCTCTACACGCCGCGACGCGTGCGTGAATTTTTCGATGCCGTTGGCATGCCGGCTCTCGGCTTCAACGTCGATCCCGTTAACCTGGTTGGATCCCTAGAAATCGCATACGACACCACGTCGCTGATCAACGAATGCATCGACCTCATGGCCGACGAAATCGTTGGGTGCGACGCCAAAGACTTCACCATCGTCGACGCATTGTTGCCACATTTCGAGGAAGAAGTCATCGGCGCGCCCAACGCGCTCCTTGACAACGTAACTCTCCTCACCCGCCTTCAAGAAACCGCACCCGACATCACGGTTACCGTCGAACATTATCCCGACGAAAAGATCCCCGCCGCTGCCGCGGGTATTCGAAAAGCTGCCCAAATTGCCGGGGTGATTTGGGACTGAAACTACCCCGCGCGCGACTAGAATCGGTAGTAGTCATTTAGGAGTTGAAAATGCCTGCAGACTTAACCGGCAAGAGATGTATTGTAACCGGTGGCGCAACCGGGATCGGTCGAGCCTCCGCCATTCGCCTCGCTCAACTCGGCGCAGAAATCGCGATCTTCGACAATAACGAAGACGGCAATAACACGGCGATTGAGATCAACGACAACGGTGGCAACTCGAGATTCTGGAGTTGCGATGTCCGTGATGAAGCTAATGTTTCAGGCACCGTAATCGCCGCCAAATCGTGGCTCGGCGACATCGATGTCCTTTGTCACTTTGCCGGTGTCCTTCAAGGTGCATCAATCCCGCTTGAAGGCTTCCCTGAAAAGACTTGGGACACGGTACTCGATATCAACTTGCGAGGCACCTACCTCATCGCCAAATACGTCGTGACCGAGATGCTGAAGAAACCCGGACCCAACCGCGGCACGATCATCCTCACCGCATCCGGCGCCGGCGTCAAAGGCGGGTCATCGTCGTATGCTTACGGCGCGAGCAAAGGCGGAGTTCATGGCTTCACAATGGTCATGCAACAATATCTCGAATCTCAAGGCATCCGCGTCAACGACTTCGCACCAGGTTCTGTCGAAACTCCGCTTAAAGTAGCCCAACTCCGTTCCACCGGCGCAATTACCGAACAGCCTACTGCCGATGTTGAACAAGCCGTTGCGTCGCTTACGAACCCCGGTGATGTCGCCGAGATCGTCGCGTTCATGGCGAGCGACGAAGCCAACGCTTTGCGTGGGATAGTATTTACCGCCTAATCATTGGCGATACAACTAAACTTTTCTTTCACTGGGATTCGAAGGTGGCAAATCAATCATCGCGCGAAGTCGCTAAGGCGTTCGCGCCCGGAAACATCTCCGGACTCTTCAAAATCATCGCCCACAACGATCCTAAGAGGATGCATTCGCTCGGCTGGGGATTCACTGTCCGAGACGGCGTCAACGTCGAAATCTCACGTTCATCCGCCACCTCTACCCAGGTCTATTTCAACGGCAAATACATCAAATTCCCAACCGTTGCCAGCGCACTTGCCGATGCGTCCAATGTCCCATTCGACGTTTCCATCAATTCGAACTTGCCACTGAGTAGCGGATTCGGCCTCAGCGGCGCCGCCACCTTCGCCGCCCTCATCGCCGCCAACGACCTACTTGGTCTCGGCAATTCCAGAGACCGACTCGCCATGATTGCACACGTCGCAGAGGTCCGAAACCTTACCGGACTTGGCGACGTTTGCTCGCAGTACAACGGTGGATGTTTGGTGAAGACCGAGGTCGGACACCCGTTGGCAGCGATTTCAATCGACTTACCGCCGACACCAGTCCACTGGCGCTACTTTGGGAAGATCAAGACTAGCGAGATACTCGCAGACCACGATAGACACAAACTCATCAACGACGCCGCCGATCATGCATTGTCCGCAATCCAAAAAACGATCAACGACGGGTCGACCATCACATTCGCTGAACTCATCGCCCTAGGGTTGGGTTTTGCCACATCCAGCGGCTTGTTAATGGATGACCGGGTGCAAAACTCGATTGCTCAAGCTCGTTCCAATGGTGGCGTTGCGACCATGATCATGTTGGGAAACGCCGTCTTCAGCACCGCACCCTTCCCCGGCAGCACCGAAACTATGCTGTCCAAAACCGCTGCGCATCTGATCGACGACTAGCCCGATTCGTTCATCACATCTATCAGCGTGTCATGTGCACGGGGCCACCCGGCTACCAATATCGGGATTTCATCGTTGCAAGACCAATCGATTGGTTGACCCAAGCCGTCAGTCACCCTCGCACCGAGCATGATCGCGGCGAGCGATCCCGCAGCAACGTGCATCGGTTCGATCCGATAAAACACCACCGCAGCCATCCGACTGGTGGCAACGAGCAACAATGGATAGGCCGCCGACGAGAAACTGTTCGCCTGACGTACGTGAGTAACCCAATCCAGACCACCGGAATCTAATAGCGAACGCCACACCTCCTGCCCGTCCACCTCAAGACCAACCACCGCGTCGCCTAGATGTCGATCCCGATCAACGATCTGCAACGGTTCGCCGTTCAACTTCACCCCGGCACCGATCTCCGCTGTCAACAACGTTCCGCTAGACGGTATCGCCAGAGCCGACAAAACCAACTCTCCTTCGGATCGCATCGCGATGTTCACGCCCCAGTGATTCATCCCCGTGCTGAACGGAACCGTTCCACACAAGGGATCGATGAGCCACTCGATCTTCCGCTCAGCGTCGACACCCACGTCGCCCAAATCGACCGTGCTCTCTTCCGAAAGTATCTCGCCACCGCAACCCGAATCTCTGAGTGCCGACGCGATCGCTTGATCCGATTCGAGATCCGCCTCCGTCACCAATGCGCCAGGCGATTTTTCCCAACTCTGTAAGTTTTGAATCCCGGCATTGAACCGAGCCATCAAAACTTCGCTCGCCACGTTCGCTGCCGTTATCGCCGCTTCCATGTGATCGCTGTATGCGCTGAGTCCCATTCCATCGTCCAGTCGATTCTCAAGTGTGTAGTACCATTCTCAATGAATATCGTCCTCGATTCCAACTGGGCGATTAGGAGTGGATCTACCTAATGTTTGCGACTATCGGACACACTTTCGAATTGATGAAGATGAGTTGGAACGTCCTCATGATGGACCGCGAACTCATCCTCTTCCCCGTTCTATCCGGAATGGGTTTACTCATCCTCGGATTCGCGGGTTTGGCGGTTGGCGTGGCTGACACCGGAAACTTGATCGGTTTCTTGGTGATGATCCTCATTGCATACTTCATAACCACTTTTTTCAACGCCGCACTCATCTCCGCCGCACTCGAAAGGCTTCGAGGCGGCGACCCCAACGTCATGTCCGGCTTGAACCACGCCGCAAAACACATCCATCACATCTTCCTCTGGTCCGTAATCTCCGCCATCGTGGGAACCCTGTTCCGAGTCCTCAGGTCCCAGACCGACAACTTCCTTGTTCAGATGATCTACAGCATGATCGAAGGCGTTTGGGAATTCATGACCTTCTTCGTGATCCCCGTGATGGTTTCGGAAAACGCGGGTCCTATTACCTCAATCAAACGGTCCGCAAGCATCATCCGGCAGACATGGGGACGCCAAATCACCGCCTCCTTCGGCTTCTTCATCGTCTACATCTTGGCGATCGTAGCCGCAGCTATACCGGCGATACTGCTCTTTTTGATTGTGCCGGTGGTCGGAATCATTGTCGGGATATTGCTCGTCGGACTTGCGTTCGCTACTGTGCAGGCATTGGAAGGCGTCTTCAAAGCAGCGCTGTACGACTTCGCGGTCGGTGAGCAACCCGAAGGCTTCGACCTACGGACGCTGCAGACCGCGTACCGCCCCGACTTCGCCAGGGCTTAATCTGTTTTGCACATTCGTGATCGTCTCGGTTGTCGATCAGATCTCGGCGTCTCGCCGATCCGCGCCCGATCAAGATTCGTATATATCGTTGCGCCTTGAGCACCATCCAGCCAAGATCGCCAATGCTCCGAAAAAGCACATCACTCTCCAAAATTCGAAACGGATCCATCTTCTTTGCTGCAGTCGTTGGCATACTCGCCGGAACGCTAGCAACTCCGGTAGCCGCGCACGAGGGGCGTGACGTAGGTGACTACAACTTAGTCGTAGGTTTCCTGCGTGAACCTGCCTACGAAGGACAATTCAACGGCGTCTCCTTGGTCGTCACCAAAACATCAACCAAGGATGCGATGGAAACACATCGCATGGA
Organism: Dehalococcoidia bacterium; assembly: GCA_963664695.1. Classification (GTDB taxonomy): domain Bacteria; phylum Chloroflexota; class Dehalococcoidia; order Lucifugimonadales; family Lucifugimonadaceae; genus Bin127. The sequence goes on along the minus strand of OY761543.1, from coordinate 1,916,152 downwards.
AACCGAAGATGGTGACCAAGAGATGACCTCGATAATGGAGACCGATGCCGTCGACGTGATCACGCATGGAGCAGTATTCACTTCTACGCAATTCGGCATGATGGAAAACTTCGAATTCGAAGTCACTGAAGAACTGAGCGGCGTCGAAATCCCCTATCATGTGCACCCCGGCGACCAAGAGGGAATCATCGTAGTCTCCTCGGACGAGTCGCATGGCGGCGAAGATCAGCCCATCATGATCATGGACGATCATGTCCTGCCTGCTAGGCTCAATGTGAATATCGGCGACAACGTTATTTGGATGAACCATGAAAACCAAAACGCAGTCGTCATGAGCGGCCCTTTGTCGTCGATGACCACCGAGATGACGACGATGATGAGAGGCGAAACGCCATCCGTAACCGCTGAAACCGCTTCTACAAGAAATCGAGTCACTGGCCTCGCATCTACGTTAAAGGTCGAGGTCTACCATCTTCCAACCGATGCCGCACGCGAGATGTCACTTACGGAGATGTTTGCCGATCCGGGCCACTATGTGGCAGAATTCGTGCCCACCGCGCCGGGCGATTACAGCATGAGATTCTTTGGCTCCATCGAAGGCAATGCCATCGACGAAACTTTCTACTCCGGGCCGAACACGTTTGACACCGTGGTCGCATCCGACGCGATCCAATTCCCGGTCGTCTTGGAAAGCAATCGTGAGATCCAGAACGCGACCAAGGGCGCAATCGACGCGGTTCAACAGGTTGAAACAGACCTAGAAGCTACCGCATCGACGGCAAACACCGGAATCATCATTGGGATCATAGGGATTCTGATCGGCATAGTTGCGACCGGCACTAGCGCGTTCGCCATCACCGTTGCCAGAAGACGCAACTGACTCCGAACGCACCTGCGGGACTGACCAAATGACTAAAATCCTGCTTCACGGTGCCGTCGGATATTGGGATGAAATTGGGACCGTTGTCGCCATCATCTCGTTCGTCATTCTCATGAGTTTCTTGGCATGGTCCAGTGGCAACAAACGGCGCAAAGCGCAGCAGGAGCGCCGACGGCGGCGAATGCGTCAACTCCGGTCCGAGAGCGCAAACGACGAGGAATGACCCTTGCCAACGACCCCTCGGAGGCGCAAGGTCCTCAAGCCGATCGTCATTTTTGCGTTCATCGCCTGCTTAGCAACCATATTCATTAACCAGTCCGCGTCCGCACACGCCAACCTCCTCGAAGCATCGCCCAAACCTTCCGAAGAACTGGAAATCGCGCCGGAACGCGTGATCATTTGGTTCACAGAGCCCATAGAACCCGCGTTCAGTTCGATTTTGGTCTTGGCCACCTCCGGCGCAACCGTAACCGGCGGCGACACCGAGTTCGATCCCACGGAACCCACCGCCATGTGGGTTCCCGTCGCTCCCCTCGAAAACGGCACCTACACCGTCGTATGGCGCAACGTCTCTACGGTCGACGGTCACAAAGTCGCTGGTTCATTCCTCTTCGCAGTCGGCGAACCGATTGGCTCTGGAACACAGGTCGACATCGCGGAACAACCCCTGATTCAATCTCCCTTGGACCCGATCGTCCGCTGGATCATCTACGTGGGCATCGCAGTATTCGCCGGCGGCCTCCTATTTGATCTCGTCATCGCCACTCGCGTAGCGCGCACCGCAGACGATAGATCAAGCCTGCTGTTCACGCAAATCGCGACGATCAGTTTCGGATTCATCGCAATCGCATCTGTGGTTGTTGTAGTACTCGCACAACTCGCACAGTTGGCGCTCCAATCCGCGATCGCATTCGATGTACCAATTCACGCCATCGGCCCCGGACAAATGCTCGACGTAGCTACTGAAAGCGACTGGGGACGGTACTGGTCGTGGCGTATCACTGCCGCCGTCCTTGCGGGATTGGCACTATTCGCGGCGATTCAACTCAGAAGAGATGATCCGTATACACAGAAGGCGGAAGACCTAGAAGAAATGTCGCTGATTACGGAGACGCCGATGGGCATCGGCGCAATCGCACTCGGCGGGATATTCCTCCTGCTAATCGCTCTCACCAGTCACAACGCCGCGACTCCCAACGACATTAGATGGTTTGCCATCGGCACAGATATTGTCCACGTGGTCGCAGCAACTATCTGGATCGGCGGGATCGCATATCTCCTCATGGCATCCGTCATCACTGCTCGTGTACCCGATTTACGCTCATCATCGGTGCATCTCGAGTTCGCCGCCCGGTTCGCGCCGTGGGCAATCTTCGCTGTAACCATCTTGGTCGCATCGGGCATCGTTTCATCCCTCATGCAGGTCACGATACCCGAGGCGCTCAACACCCCGTACGGCCGCGTACTTGGCGCCAAGATCTTGCTCCTAGTCGTGTTAATCGCATTAGGGATTCGTAACAACCGCTCCGTCGCAAAATTCTCGACTGCCGACAAGACATCCACCACATCGTTTCGTCGCTTCGTCGCGCTCGAACTCGGAGTTGCCTTCGTAGTCCTCCTTGCAACAGCGGGTCTCGCGAGCCTCGAACCTGCGAGGCAATACGCCGAACGACAAGGCATCGGCGTCGCCCACGACGTCAGTCACTCCGAAACCATCTCGGGCGCAACTATCGCAGCAAAACTAGATCCCGGAAACACGGGCGCAAACACCTTGACGGTCGACATCACCGACGACGACGGTTCAGCCTTCCTCTTCGCAACCGAGGTGCGCGCTCGCATCAAATACCTCGACGATGAATTCGGAGAATACTTCACCCCACTCATTGAACGATCGCTCGGTCACTGGCGGCTCGACGACATCACCATCGGCATTGCGGGCGCATATCAGCTCGACGTCACCGTCGTCAGATCCGACTCCTTCGATTCCCACATCTCCACCCGATTCTCAGCAACATCAACGACGTTCGCGTCGGACCTCATCCGACCTTCCGTCAAATCGGCCATGATCGCCTTCGGCATCCTCATCGCCATCGCCGGTCTCGCTTATCTTGTCGTCACAGTGATAATCGCAAAACCCGTATCGCTCAACATTCATCCCCACTACAGCGTCTCCGCCGTCGCAATCACCATTGGGATCTTCGCCATCCTCAACGCCTTCACCACCGGGATAGGGATCCCATCTGAAAGCCAAGGCAATCCATTCCCTCTGAACCAAGAATCCATCCAAACTGGCGAAGTTTCGTACACCATCACCTGCGCCACCTGTCACGGCGACACCGGCAAAGGCGATGGTCCAGCCGGCCTGCTCCTAAACCCGCCGCCAGCCGACCTGGCAGTCCACGTCCCCCTCCACTCCGACACCGAACTCTACAACTTCATCTCCGACGGCATCGCAGGCACCCCCATGGTCGCCCAGCGCGACAACCTGACGCCCGACCAAATCTGGCACCTTGTCAACTACATCCGCACGATATCTGAGTAAGCGTCTTGGAGATTATCCCGCTTGAGCCGCTCCCGAAGCGATCAATCCCTCAATCTCCGTTTTATTGAACCCCGATTCCTCTAGAACCTCGCGTGTGTGCTGACCCATCAGCGGCGCCGGACTGTGTATCCGTCCCGGCGACCCATACAACTTCGCCGCCAGACCGATATTTCGGATTGATCCGACCTTTGGATGCTCCAATGTCACATCCATCCCGCGCGCCTGAACCTGCTCATCTTCCCAGACCTGCCCCATGTTGTAAATCGGACCCGCCGGAACCCCGGCTGCATCCAACACCTCACACCAATCCGCGGTCGTCCGCGTCCCGAACGTCTCCTCCAAATCTTGCTCCAAAGACTCCCGATTCAACAACCGACCCGCATTGTCCGCATAACGCTCATCATCCAACAAATTATCCCGACCAATAGCCTGAGCCAGTCGCTCCCAATTCGACTGATTTGGAGCGCCGATCGTGATGTGCCCGTCCGCCGTGCGCAACGCCTGGTACGGCGCCGACAATCGATGTGCAGATCCCAACGGCGGCGGCACATTGCCAGTGGCAAAATAACTCGCAGACTCCCACACCGTGTACGCCAAGGCCGCCTCCATGATGCTGACTTCCAAATACTGCCCCTCGCCAGATTTCAACTTGTGGATGTACGCCGACAGTATCCCGTACGCCGAGTACAGACCCGCATTCAGGTCTGCCATCGGGACGCCAACCTTGACCGGAGGCGATCCCGGAATTCCCGTGAAACTCATCACCCCGCTCATGCCCTGCGCGATCAGATCAAAACCCGCACGCTCAGCATACGGTCCCGTCCGACCAAACCCAGATATCGAGCAGTAGATGATTCCCGGATTCAGCTCACGCACCGAGTCGTAATCCAGACCCAATCGGCCCATCACGCCAGCACGGTAGTTCTCGATAATCACATCCGCATCCGCCAGCATCCGACGCATCGCTGCAACGCCATCTGCGTGCTTGAAGTCCAAAACCACGCTGCGCTTGTTCCGGTTCATCGCCAGGAACGCAGCCGATTCCCCTTCTAAGAATGGCGGACCCATCCGTCGCGTGTCATCACCGCCACTAGGCTTCTCGATCTTCACCACGTCCGCTCCCATATCCGCCAACAGCATCGAACAGTACGGACCCGCCAAGATCTGCGAACAATCCAGCACCTTGATGCCGTCCAACGGTGTCGGCAACGAACCTACGTCAGGCAATTCCATCGCAATATATGTCCCGAACTGATACGATCCGATATCCGCAAAACGCGCAGACTACGCCCCGGCCATCTGGTAGATCTTGCCTTCCGTCTTAATCGCCGGCGCGTACACCATCCGTGCCCCGTGCATCTCACGAAGCGTCTCCGCACCTACGTATCCCATGCAAACCTGCAATGCTCCCACCAAATTCAACGTTCCGTCCGATGTCGACGACGGCCCGAACAGCAGATCCTGTAGCGAATACTGGACGCCAAGATCGATGCGCGTACCCCGCGGAAGTGAATCGTGCCAGGTCGCCATACCCCAGTGCATACCACTTGCCGGTGCTTCTTCCGTCTTGGCGAAGGGACTTCCAATCATTACCGCATCGGCACCACACGCCACCGATTTGCATACGTCGCCTCCGGTCCGAATCCCTCCATCCGTAACGATCGAAACATACCGCCCCGTCTCCTTGAAATACGCGTCACGCGCCGCAACACACTCCATCGTCGCGGACACCTGCGGGACTCCGATCCCCAAAACCTCCCGGCTCGTACACGCCGAACCCGGGCCAACCCCAACCAAGATTCCATGCACTCCCTCTTCCGCCAACTCCTTAGTCACCGAATAAGTCACCGTATTCCCGACGACCACCGGCACTCCAACATCCGCCACCAACTCTGCCAGCCGCAATCCTATCGGGCTGTTCTTAGATCGATGCCTTTTCGTGATAACCGTCCCCTGCACGACCACCATGTCCGCTCCGGCATCTGCCGCCAACGGTGCATGGCGCTTCGCCGTCTGCGGTACAAACGACACCGCCGCCTTTCCGCCACCTTCTTTGACCTCAACAACTCGCTGACCCACCAACCGAGGATCTATCGGTTTCGAATAGACCTTCTGCAACAACTCGGTAGCCTCGTCACGCGCAACCGCCGCAATATCTGCGTAGATCTCATCCGTGTCCTCGTAACGCGTGTGCAGGCCATCCATGTTCATCACCGCAACACCACCGGCATCGGACATCTTAACCGCAAACTTTGTGTCCACCACGCTATCCATCGCCGACGCCATGAACGGAATATCGATACCAAAACCGTCGAAACTCGTCGACACATCCGTCATGTCCGGGTTAACCGTCTCGTCTCCAGGCACGATCGCTACATCGTCGTAACCGTAAGCCGGAGGGAGGGTTTGCATTCCGATGGGTAACTGCATATCTTCAGAGACTCCTCTGTTGGTGACCTGTTCGCACACTATCTCCCTTGCCGTCCCCACGCTCCAACTCGCCCCGCGCGTCCAAAATTGAAGACGTCCTCGAACGCCTATCGAACCGAGTATGCCTGAAGCGATCCAAATCTAATGCGATACTGTGATTCAATTCATTATCGCAGAAAACACCTCTCTCCGTGGCATCACCGACACCCGAATCCGAACGCCCATAATTGGCACGCGAAAACCTCAAGATCGGAATCATCGGCGCCGGCAAACTCGGTTCGTCTCTCGCCGCTACGCTACACGCTCACGACCAGGACATCGCCATCTCTTCAAGACGCGCGGAGCGTCGAGATTGGCTGCGCCTCGAGTTTCCCAACGCCGATGTCGTGGATGAATACATTCAGATTCCAAGGTTTGCCAAGATCGTCTTCATCACTACGACCGACTCCGCCATCAAAGAGGTCTGCGACAGTATTGATTGGAATCCCGACCATTGGGTCATCCACTGCTCCGGTGTTCTAACCCTCGACGTCCTTGAATCCGCTAAAGGTGCCGGCGCGTCCGTCGCCGGATTCCATCCCCTCCAAACCTTCCCGATTGACGGCGCCCAAAACCTTTTCGAGGAAATCTCATACGCCATAGACTGCCAAGACGATGACCTACATTCATGGTTACAAGATTTCGCCAGAAATCACCGAAGCCGTACCTTCGCAATCGAAGGCGAAACCGCCCATGCCGCCTATCACGCATCCGCCGTATTGGCATGTGGACTCCTCGCCGGCCTCATCGGCATCTCCGCCGAACTTTGGGAATCGGCCGGCATCGAACGCAATCGAGCTCTCAAAATGCTCTCTCCAATGCTCCAATCAACTATCGATGCCATAACCCGAGACGGCCTTCCAGACGCCATATCCGGCCCGTACGTCCGCGGAGACCTTGAAACGATCCGCAATCATCTCCAAACCACCGCACAGATCAATCCTGACACTTCCCGCGCCTACGCCGCCCTCGCTCTCGCTCAAATCGACATCGCCAACGAAAAAGGCAACCTGAACACCGATACCATCAATGCCGTGAAACACGCGCTGAACGAACACCTGAAGTCCCTATGACTGACTACGACCTCTCATTCACCATCCGCGAGATCCGCACCGCGCACCTCGCCTTCCCCGACACCCCCGGCTATTGGGAACAATACCGCCGCCAAAACGAAGCTCGTTCAGCGACACCGTCTCAGGCGAGATACGAATTCAAACCCGGGTGGCAGACCGTCTACGCCACCATGGTCGAAACGCCGTTAGTACGCGTCGAACTCGCCGACCTTTACATCGGCTGGGGCGAATCCAACACCCCGGTCGCACCCGAGATAGTCTGCGTAATCCTCGACGCCGCCATCTCCGAGATGGTTGTCAATCGCGAATTTGCCAACCCAACCGCGCTCTGGGACTTCGTTTACGACGCCCAACGCGGGCGTGGCGTCAACTCCGGTTATTGGATGGACGCTTTGGCCGCTCTTGACATCGCCATCTGGGACGCTTTGGGAAAACGCAACCATGCACCAGTCGCCGCACTGCTCGACAACCAGCCGCGGACCAACATCCCCGTCTACCTATCCGGCCTCCGACGCGCTACTTTGGACGAACGCATCACCCAAGCAAAATCCCTCGCAGACCAAGGCATCGGCGGCGCAAAGATCTTCCAATCCGGCGACATCGGAGCCGCACTCCAAGAATTCGATGCCCTATCACGCGGAGCGCCCGACATCGAGCAATGGATGGTCGACACGCTCTGGATGTGCACCCTCGAAGACGCCATCACGGCCAAACGCGAATTCGGCGAACGTAACCTCCGCTTCTTCGAGTGCCCACTTCAACCCGAAGACCTCGCCGCGCACCGCACTCTCCACCAAGCTGACGGCTCGCCAATCGCAATCGGCGAACACTTCCGCACAACGTACCAAATCAACGATTGGCTGCACCCCGAACCGGTTTTCGACGTCTACCAACCAGACATTGGCCGAACCAGCATCAGCGACTTCATCCGCCAGCGAGACCTCGCATACGCTTCCAACATCCCCGTCACGCCCCACATGGGCAACGGCGTCTCCGTATTCCAAGCCGCAACACTGCAATGCGCCGCCGTATCCTCACCTGAACTCCTCCAAGAGTTCCAAGGCGGCCTCTCCAACCTCCTCCAAGACGCATCCGACACCGGTTGGCAACTCAACGGAGGCGAATTCATCCTGCCAGACCGCTCCGGGCTTGGCGTATCCATCGACGAAAACGGCATCGAACCATACATCGTCCGCAGATAGTGAACGATGTGTTAGACGACCCGCAAATCAACACCCAATCGCAGACGCAGACGCAACCACATCGACCCGCGCAATCAGCGGTTCGGACCAAACCGGTAGGGTCAGGTTTGAAACCTGCCCTTACCCGCGGTTCCGACGATCATGAGCAGTAGCAACGCGTTGCCCGACGGCACAGAACCTCCAGTGTCCAGGATGGCTGGTTCATACATCCCTTATTGATCTAATTCACAAAACCAACATGCCGCTATTTCGCGGCAACGCAACCTCTCAAATGCATAGCGACTACTAGCGCGTAACATAGCCAACCATGTCGCAACACCTCGACACCCTCCGCCGAACGGCACTCATTCTCGTGATTCTCGGTCTGTTCTGGAACTTGGTAGAGGCCGTAGTTGCGATTTGGGCGGGCACTCAAGCCGGTAGCGTCGCACTGTTCGCATTTGGTCTCGACAGCATTGTCGAACTTTTAGCCGGGGGCATCTTGGTCTGGCGACTGCGAGCGGAAGACGGACACGAGGACGCAGCCGCAGAGCGAAGGGCGCAGAAGCTACTCGGCCTAACTTTCTTCCTACTCGCCGCGTACGTCGGCCTGCACTCCGGCGCAAACCTCCTCGGCTGGCTGCCCCAACCGGAGCCGAGCATCGCAGGCGTCGCCATCGTCATCGCCAGCGCCACGGTGATGAGCATCCTCTACGTCGCCAAGATGCGCATCGCCACCCAGATGCAGTCGTGGTCCCTCAGAGCCGAAGCAATGGAGACCCTCTTCTGCGATATCCAGGACCTTACGATCCTCGTCGGGCTCGCTCTGAATGCTTTGTTGGCGTGGTGGTGGGCCGACCCTGTGGCGTCGTGGGTTCTCATTCCCTTCCTTATCAACGAAGGCCGCGAAAACCTCTCCGGGCACGACTACCGCCACGACGCTGACGAACACGATCACGACGACCCACACGACCACCAAATCCCCCGCGTCTGCTTTTGCCCTAACTGCCTATACGGCCTCCGCAAATGCCGAGCCGCTTGCTGCGCGGCCTGAACCACAGCTTACTCAGGCGCGCGCTGCATCGATTCCTCCAACCTTCGCAACGACGCTTGCGTCGCGCGCAGTTCCCGCAATACTTCATCCCTAGACGCCGATGTCTCCGGCGATGGCTTCTCCGGTGTCGGAGCGTCGTCCCGTTCCGCTTGCTCCATTCCGTTCACCACGACGGCCACAAACAGATTTGCCCCTATAAATACGGCGGCGATCACAAAGGTGACGAAATATATCCACGAATAAGGCGAAAATTCGAGGGCCGGCTTCATGATGTCGGACCAGCCGTCCAACGTCACCACCTGAAACAGCGACAGCACCGATACGCCTAGCGTGCCCCAGTGCTCCTCATCGCTCTCCCCGAAAAGATTGTGCCCCGAAATCGCATACATATGGATTACCACCCCGAGCAAGATCACAACGTGCACCATGCGCGGTATCGTGCGAAACAACGTTGAAAGTATCACTCGCATCGCCTGAATCGTCGCAAATCCCTCCAAAAGGCGCAACAAACGCACCAACACGAACAGCAACGCGTTCGGCGCGGCAGCCGGAAAAACGAACATACTGGCGATCAGGAAACTGATCACAAGGAAATCGAACACGTTCCAACCATCCCTGAAATATCGATCAATCCTCGGTGCCTCGGCGACGATCTTCAGCAACGCCTCCAGCACAAGCATGAACATCATCATCGCCAGCAACAGCCCCATCCAGATTTGGTGGAACTCGCTGACATCCGCGGCTGTAATAATCGCCTGCACGATGGCACTCGAAATGATGAGCACGACAATCGAGTATCCGAAAGCCGGCGCGTTCACGATTCGATCTGCTTTGCTTCTCATCTCTCCGTCTCCCTTCTGGCAACGATCGCCGTCAACACAATTAAGTTCGTTACCGGTGAGGCGATCGTACACCGTTTCCGGTTCATCAGCAGCCCTTTCGAACCAGCGAAGGTGGCGCGGTAGCGAAGCGACAACGGGGGATGCCACCGCCATCAGCTACCAACCTGATTTCCTGCTTTCCACATCGCGGGTATCACAGTTAACCGTGGAAAATTAACGTATACAAAAGCAAACATCAGGTCGTCAGACTCACCCAAAGGAAACCACCATGCCAGACCTCTCAGGAAAAGTCGCCATCGTAACCGGCGCAGGACGCTATCGCGGCATCGGTCGGGACACCGCCCTAGCCCTCGCCCAAGCCGGTGCCGACGTCGCAGTTACCGGAACCGGGCGTTCGCCCGACACCTTCCCCGACGACGAAAAAGCCATAGGTTGGCGGGACATCGAATCTGTCGCCGACGAGATTCGAGCCATGGGTCGCCGCGCCCTGACCATCGTGGCAGATCTTGGCGATCCCGAGCAGTCGCGTGCAATCGTGGACGAGACGGTGGCCGGACTTGGTTCGGTCGACATCCTGATTAATAACGCCGCGTTTGCGATGGCGAACGACCGCGTTCCGGTGGTTGAGCTCGACGACGCAATCTGGCACCGAGTTCTCGACATCAAGCTGCACGGCTCCTACTACGCCTCGAAGGCCGCGGCCCAGGCGATGATTCGACAGGGCACGGGGGGCAGCATCGTGATGGTCTCATCGATCGCCGGCAAGATCCAGCCCCGGAATTTCGCCGCTTACGTGGTCTCCAACATGGGCCTCCAGGGCCTCACCGGCAGCTTGTCAAAGGAGCTCGGGCCTCACGACATCAATGTCAACACCGTCTGCCCGGGCGTCATCGACACCTCCCGCTGGGACAACAAGCGAGACAACACCCCCGGAGGTCGTGAGGAGTGGGAGCGTCTGGAGACGAACATCCCGATGGGCAGGCCAGGGACAGGGACTGATGTGGCGAGCACGATCGTGTTCCTGTGCTCAGATGAGGGGCATTGGATCAGCGGGCAGTCGATCAACATCGATGGTGGGCAGGTTTCTTCTCACTGACCCCGCAGGAGGATACCCCTTTCGGGCGCTGCGCACCGCACCCGTAGGGGCAGGTTTCAAACCTGCCCCTACCACGTTGACCTGGGAGGGAGAATTAAAGGGTCCGCGCGGTGATATCCGTACGCCTAGCCGAAGCGTGACCTTCGACCCTCCAAGTTGGTGTGCATATCCAGCAGCACGGTGGATCCCTCTGCGTTCAACTGTCGAGCTTTCATGAGAGATGGCGCTACGTCGGACGGGTCTGTCACGGTAATGCCTACAGCCCCCAAACCTTCGGCGATCTTGGCGTAGTCGCCGGTCATCTCGGTGGCGCCGAAGCGTTCGCGAGCTGTTGGATAGCCTCCTGGGTAGGTTGCCATTCCACGGTTGTTCAGGAGAACGGTTGTGATCGGGGCACCGGCTCGAACCGAGGTCTCGATGTCGAGTCCGGACATTCCGAACGCCCCGTCGCCCATGAAGTTGAGGCAGAATTTGTCGGGTTTCGCCAGTTTGGCACCGATCATCAACGGAATGCCGTAGCCGAGGTGCGTAGATTTGCCCCAGCCTATGTAGCTGTGAGGCACCGTTGCCGTGTAAAACGGCATAATCGTGTCCCGCGGGGCGCCTGCATCATGGGTTACGATGCTGTTTTCTCGGTCCAGGGTCTTGTCCAAGTCGCCGATCACCCGGTAGGTGTTGATGGGGACTTCATCGGATTCCAACAGCGGCTTCCACTCGGCGAGCCAATTTTCTTTGAGCTCACCTATCGCCGCCGACACCCCACGCTGTTCCTCACGTCCTGACTCGCCAATCTGCCCCTTCACCTCGTCGATCATCATCTGCAAAGTGAGCTTTGTGTCGCCGGGAAGACCAACGTCGACCGAAAAGTCTTTGTTGATGTCTTCAATGCCTTCGACGTTATGGATGATGGACTTTCCGTCGGGAATGGGCTGCCCATAAGACGTCCTCGTCATACTTGAGCCGACCGCGAACAGGACATCGGAATCTTGTAACCAACGATGGGCTGGCAAGGTGGTCGCTCCGCTGCCTGAACCGAGAGAGAGCGGATGGCGTTCATCAAATGAGGACTTTCCGGGCATGGTGCAATAGACCGGAATCTGGCTCAACTCGGCCAGTTCTTTCAACTCCTCAGTGGCATCCGCAAACAGCACGCCCATACCGGACCAGATCACCGGTTTTTCGGCGTTCAAGAGCAGTCTGACCGCATCCTTGACATCGTTGGTCGGCGGGGACTGAAGCATTCTGCTGGGCGGCTGATACCGAGGCATGTCCTCCGGCACTTCCAGACCACCGATGTCCGCCGGCACCTCAACGATGACCGGGCCGGGTGATCCATTGCGGAGCGCATGAAAAGCGCGGCGCATGACGTCGTTGACCTGATGCGGCTGAACTATGACTTCGCCACTCTTGGAGATGCCTTGGTATGCGCGGACCGGCGAGAACTCGGGTGAGATCGCATACCGGCTCAAAGCTGGGCCCGCGGTGAGGTAGAGGATCGGAACGTTATCGGCGAATGCTTGAGCTAAACCACCTCCGGAGTTCTCCGAACCGGGACCGCCCTGCGTGATTACCACACCGAACCTTTTGCGGTCGTTGACGCGGCTGAACCCATCTGCCGCCATGATCGCACCACGCTCTTGTCTGAACATGACGGTGCGGATGCCCACTTGGGCTACCGCTTCAATGAGTTGGTGGGATGGGAAACACGCAACCCACCCCACGCCTTCCAACTTCAACGTGTTGGCTACGGCTTCGATTACATTCATTGCGTTCCTCTTCTAGCGTTCATCCTGGGGGCTTCTTGCCCTTGCTGATCTCATTGGACCCGAGCGGACACGGGGGATCGTGGTTTTCGGTGTCTGGTTCCTAGCGAAGAATAGCACTTTTGGGGTGGGTGGAGAACTAGGATTTTAAGGATGGGGAAGGATTTTAAGGATAGGTTGGGGTTGTCGGGGATGCCGATCCCCTTTGTCCGCTCCGGGTGCTCTCATCCTGGCCCTGACTGTGGCGTTTTGGCACCGAGCGGAAGGGGGGAATTGGTCTGTTGCTGTTGACGGACGACGCATGGGTTTGCAAGACTCTTGAGAGCGGCGCGGGTCGCGCTACCCATCACCAAAAGCGTCGCTATTATCTTTGACGTTATTAACGTGATGCGTTATCATACCCTCAAGTGAACCGTTTTAGAAACGATGCGACGAGGCAGCTTTTCGAAGGGCGAACGGTCCGTCGTCTGCCACCTGACATTCGGCGCAGGGCTCGAATGCGACTGCAACGAGTAGTAGCAGCGTCGGTGCTTGCCGACCTGCGGGTGCCGCCTTCACATCGTCTAGAAGCATTGAGAGGCAACCGCGCCGGACAACACAGCATCCGGATCAACGACCAATGGCGCGTCTGCTTCGTGTGGACGGACCAAGGCGCGATGGAGATCGAAGTAGTCGACTATCACTGAGAGGATTACCGCAATGACGAACCCAGAACCGATCCACCCCGGCGAGCACCTTGCAGAGTTCATTGAAGAACTGGGCATCTCCCAATACCGGTTGGCCAAAACCATCGGTGTGCCCCCGGTCCGTATCAACGCGATTATCAAGCGCCGAAGGTCGATAACCGCCGATACCGCGCTACGTTTTGGGTGTGCGCTTGGGACTACGCCTGAGTTCTGGCTGAACCTTCAGCGGATGTATGACCTTGATGTAGCGCGGGCGGAAACCGATGTGAGTGGGATTGAACCATTGTTTGAGATGGCCGCTTGATATTCCTATAGCGACGTCAACACCGCCTGCCAGGGCGTCATTGACACGTCGCGATGGGACGCGAGACAACACCCCAAGCGGTCAGGAGGAGTGGGAGCAGCTTGAGACGAATATCCCGACTTTGGGGACGGGGACGCGGGCTGATGTGGCGAGCTCGATCGTGCTTTTGTGCTCGGAAGAAGGGTATTGGATCAGAGGGTAGTCAATCAATGTTGATGGGGGTAGGTTTCGACGCATTGAGGGGCGATCCCGTTTCCCACTGGCTGTCCTTACTCGATTGGTAACTGCACCTTAACCTAATTCCACGATAGCATCAGATCCTCGGCACCCAACTTAATTCCGACACCCAACTCTGATCCATGAGTCGACATCACCGCCACGATCAGAAGTTCTTTTAGTCCATTGAAAATGATCACAACATCCACATCCACGTTTTTCACCGGACACACCCTAACCTGTGGGATGACTACTCATGGCCTTTGAAGGATCCATAACCTCTGTTCGTTTTCGAAACTTCAAAGCGTTCGACGATTTTTCCATTTCACTCGACCGCATGAATATTCTTGTGGGCCCGAACAATTCTGGCAAATCTACGGTAATCGGCGCATTTCGGGTCCTCTCGTTGGGTTTAAATCGAGCGGCTAATCGCAATCCCGAACTTATTGAAAGCCGCAATTTAGTACCGGGGTACAGGATATCCAGAGCTTCACTGCCAATCACATTGGAAAACGCACAGACCGACTACCAAGACGTGGAAGCTACAGTCACGTTTCGATTGACAAATGGAAACAGGCTACGATTACGGTTCAACAACGACGAAGATGACTGCATTATGCATCCAATCACTCAGGATGGTGAATTGGTGACAAAAGCAACATTCAAGCGGCAATTTCCGGTTTCGTTACTGGTCGTGCCCATGCTTGGGCCAGTCGAAAACCGCGAGCAGATCGTCAAAAAAGAGACTGTTGATGCAAACTTGGCGTCCCATCGCGCTTCTAGAAATTTCAGAAATTACTGGATGCATTATCCAGAAGAATTTGACAGCTTTAGGAAGCTCATCGTAGAAACTTGGCCTGGGATGGATATTGAACGCCCTGAACCTGCAACGGACGGTCGTCTCTCAATGTTTTGTTATGAAGAGCGTATATTGCGTGAACTGTATTGGACCGGGAGCGGGTTCCAAGTTTGGTGTCAGCTTTTGTCTCACGTTTTCAGGTACCAGGATCATTCAATGTTAGTCATCGACGAGCCGGACATCTATTTGCATGCCAATCTTCAGAGGCGGTTGTTGTCGATTTTGAAGTCGTTCGGAACCGACGTGCTAATCGCTACCCATTCAAGCGAACTGTTGGCCGAGGCTGATGCTAATGACATCTTGGTTGTCGACAAGAACGAGCGGAGTGCAAAGAGGGTGAGGAGTGCGACGGGGGTACAGACAGCCCTCGATTCTTTGGGATCGACTCATCTGGTGTTGATGACCGCAATCGCACAATGGCGAAGAGTGTTGTACGTAGAAGGCGAAGATTTCAAGATTTTCCGGAGGTTCGCGAGGCTGCTTGGGCTAAATCAACTAGCAGACGGGGTCGGTTTAGCCCCATTCCCGCTCGGAGGATTTCCCTCGAAACAACGTGTAAACGCCGTCTCTCTCGGCGTGACAGAGGCAGTTGGAGCGGGATTGCTTTTTGCAGGGGTGTTCGATCGAGATTACCGCCCTGATGAAGAAATAGACCGATTGGTTGAAGAACTCGGCGAAGATTTAGCGTTTACGGCGATCCTCGAAAGGAAAGAGATAGAAAATTACCTGCTTGTGCCGACGGTTTTGGACAGAACGCTGGAAAGACTTCGACGAGATAGGGCCCGACGTACAGGTGAAATCACAACATCGGCTAGGCCGATCCACGTGATACTGCAGGAGATTACTTCACCGCTAAGAACCGAAATCCAAGCGCAGTATACCGCCAAGCGCTCGGAATTCTTTGCTCGCTCCCGAAAAGACATAAGTACGGCCAACCTTGAGGCAATTGAAATCTTCGAAAGGCAGTGGAATGACGACGAATTGCGGCTTCACATAGTTCCTGGCAAAAAGGTGCTTAGCAGGCTAGTTTCCCAATTGCAGAGTGAATACCAGGTGAATTTGACGAAAGCGAAAATCATTGAACAGTTCCGGCAGAATGACATACCTAGAGATTTGCGCGCAACCTTGAAGTCTGTTGATTCCTTTCGTCGCCAAACGCTTTGAAAGGGCTACATCGTTCGTTCGGCACTCTGACGGTAATCGCCGAACACGGCACAAACGCACGCTACAATCCGGTTCGAGACGCTGCGCATGTATTGCGAGCCGTCCCCTCAACCCCCCCCCCCCGGCAACCCCGCCGACTGCCGCACTCAGTCCACCATCTGCTCCTCGTCCAGACCGTTCTCCGGAATGTTCACCCACCGCTCCTCCGCACTCTTCCCCACCAGCGGCGGCAGCGGATCCAACGACCCCATTCATAAACGTCACCTTCACGTGCCGTGTGACGGCGTGCATGCTTGCGAACCAGCCCATGCCCTCGACGCCGAAGAACGACGAGTTCCAGCGCACCGCCTTCTTCACATGGGGCACCTCTCGGACGATCAGGTCGTCGAGCCGACGTCCCAACTTACCTCAGCAGACCTCCCCCTCCGCCCCTCCAAGTACGCCACCCACTTCGAGCTCAGCAGCGCACCCAACAGCAGGATGTGCGCCTGCGCATAAAAGAACACGAACAAAATCATCAGCGTCGAGATGCTGCCGTAGATCGTCAGGAACCGCTCGGCTCCGTGGTGCAGGTAGAGGATGAAGAGGGAAGTCGGCAAGCGGAAGCATCGTCATGGTCTCGTCCATCGCCGGAGAGATTCACTCCCGCAACTTCGCCAGCGGCCAAGTCTCCTCCCACTGATAGGGGAGCGAGTCACTGATATTTCCCACGTTCGTAGGGAAATATCGGGGCGCGAGTAAACGAGCATACTCCGTCGGTCGAACTGGCACGCTGGGAATGTCTCGGTTCAGCGAAATTCGCCATCCGAGTTGGTCGACGCCAAGCAGGTCACTCCATGGACCTACACCGATCGAAAAATCGCCGTTTACCGTAATGTGCATCGCACAGCATTGCTTCGATCGATTCGCAACACTGCTATACTTTCCACGTAAATTGGCGGATCAAACCAATCGATCAAGGCGCGCTAAATCTACACCGAATTCGGAGGCACTCGTGAGCATCAAATACGCTGGAATCGCAATGATGGTTGGCATAGTGCTATCTGTCGCGTCTACCCTGCTGTACCCCGGAAACGCGCTGGTAAACGCCGTGGATCAGACCGACTTCCCAGCAGCGCTAGAGGTGATCGCAGATGCGCCGACTCTTGCGCACGTGATGATATTCCTGTCAATCCTTGCGATGCTGCTAATATCCTTCGGAGCGATTGGTCTCTACCCACTGGCCACACGCTTGGGTGGGCTGAACGGCACTCTTCTCAAGTTTGGGATCATCATCGCGATCATCGAGTGGAGCATCGTCATAATCGGCTTGGGTATGCGGCATTTCGTCACGCACCTCATGCAGCGCGCAACCAGTGCCGCCGGATCCGATGATCAAATGCTTTTCGAGGAAACTGCCCTCATCATACACATCGCTTTGACGGCCACCTTATTGGCATCCATCGCGATATACCCGTTCGCCACAATGTTGATGGGTCTAGGGCTCACCAAGCTCATCCAAACGATGAACGCGTACAAAATCTCGGCGTATGTTCTCTTAGTGTCGGGCGCGGTCGGGTTGCTCACCTATCTCATCGCCATGTTCGCGCCCGGTGACGAACCCCTCGTCTACTTGACAATCTTCAACATCCTCCTGTTTATCGGATCCATCTCCCTATTCATTACAGGCCTCGGGATGTACCGAGGCAGTGAAGGACTGGCAGAAGAGGAACCCTCTAGCTGACTCCCCTACGTTGCGTAAGGCGACGTGTATCCATTCGTCGCCTTACGCAACGTCATCTCAGGCCTATCCCGCCGACTATTGACTCTCTTCGTGGCGCCGGTGAACGGCATCGATCTCCAGATCGAGTTCATCTTCCCACAGTCGCACCATCGAACGTAACCGCATGTTCTGGTACGCGCCCCACACGGTCATAGCAGGTGGGACCACCAGGATCGAAACGATCAGCGAGTACGCGATAGTTATCGCCGCTGTAATACCGAACTGCTGCAATGCCAACATTGGCGAGGCGATCAACACTCCAAGCCCGAGCGCGGTAGTCAAGGCAGAACCGAGCAACGCCGATCCCGTCGTCGCAAGCGTCCTCACCGCGGCCGTCTGTGGATCACGCACCTGCGTGTACTCCTCCCGGTAACGGTGAATCACGTGAATCGTGTAGTCGACCCCGATACCGATCGACAGCGCGGTGATGATCGAAGTGACAAGCGTGTATGGAATTCCCAAAAGCGCCATCGTACCCAGCACCGAAACTAGAACCAGCACCGTCGGCCCTACAGCGATGAGTGCCAATGCGGGTTGTCGAACCGTTACCCAGAAAAAGATTCCCAGCACTCCGAGCGCGACCGCTACGGTTGTGCTGATTGACTCTGTCTGCTTATCTCGGATCGCATCTGTAACCGCAAACGAGATCACCGCCTCAGATGTCACAGTAATGGTGTCGTCCTCACCGAACCATCGCGCCTCGATCTCATCCTGAAGGTGCTTCGTTGCACCCGGATCACCGGTATACGCCGGGAACTGAAGCAGGATCGAGTCGATCCCGTGCGGGTTGTTCACCAACACACGAGACAACAGCGGATCGATCGCCGCGATGTCGTCGAGGATCCCTTGCATCGCCAACGGGTCGACTTGCAGATCGGCAGAGGCTTCCCGGTATCGCCGCGCGATCTCTGGATCGTATTTGTCACCCGGTTCACCGCTATCCGTGATCCAGTCACGCATCACCAATTCGTACGACGCCAAGACTGGACCCGCCGCCGCCGCGGGTCGACTCGCAGGATCCTCGAAGGCCGACTCGAAGTCTCGGATATTCAGCAGCGTCCGCGTTTCCGTCGCCTCCGCTTTCACTATCACACTCGCCATCTCTGTCGAGCCACCTACCGCAGTGTCCAGAGTGTTCAAATCCGTCAGCACGCTACCTCCCCTCGGCAATAGATCGCGGATGCTGTACTCCGACTCCAAACCCGTGGCCGCGTATCCCAAAGCTGCGGTAACTGCCACCACGACGATTATGTACGGCGCGGGTCGACGAGTGACACTCCTGCCCAGCGTTCCCGCCAATCTCTCAACACCCGGCAATGCCGTGGCTATGGGACGTGGCGGTTTCAGAGTGCCGCGCGCCTCGCGTCGTCGATCCATGATCGTCCTCCCAGCCGGCAGCAGAGTCAACATGACGATCAAGGCCAATCCCACGCCCAAGCCCCCGACGATGCCGAAGTCGCCGATCATGTCGATCGGTGAGAATAGACCCGCCAGCAGACTCACAATCGTCGTCACTGCAGCGAGCAACAAGGGCAACGTCACGTTTCGCAGACCCACTCTCACTGCCGGAACTACCGATTCGCCGGCTAGACGCTCTTCGCGGTAATGTGAGACGGCCTGTATCGCGTAGTCCACTGTCAGACCGATGATGATGATCGGCACCATCGACGTCAGCGGGTTCGGCGGCCCAACAATCCCTAACCCATTCGGGCCCAACCAGCCCTCGGCACCGATGATCCAGATGATCGAGACGAACAGTCCCACCAGCGTCAGTACCAGATCCGATATCGAGCGCATGAACAGCAGGATCAAAAACGCTATTAGCAAGAGCGCCATTCCAATCAACGGCGCCACACCCGTCTCAGTACCTTCTACGAACTCGTCCTCGATCACCGCAAACGAAACGCTGCTCGCCCGTAACGGACCCTGACTCGCGATCGTCAGTTCGTTGATCTTCCGCTCAACATCCTTGACGTGATCATCACCGGTGTTCAACAGCTGGATACTCGCGATGGCGATCTCTGTGCCATCAGAGTCGGTACCCGTCATCATGTCCAAGAACGGACCAATCTCGGGCGCGGCGCGTGCACCATCGATCTGCGCCTGTGTAACCGAATCGAAGTTTGGTACCTGCAACGCGAACTGCAAAATCGAAGACGGTGCCACAATCGGATTCTCATGCTCCAACAAAGCTGCCACTTCCGGTTCGCTGGCGATCGCGCCCAAAAGCTCCGACATCTGCGAAAGCCCGCTCGGAGTCAGCGCTTCGCCCCTGAACAGCAGCGTCACCACCCTCACCTCCGAAGCGCCAAAGCTATCGTCGATCTCATTGATCGCTTCGGTGATCGCGCTCCCCTGAGGCAGCGCCGACGCCGTCTCCTGTGGTGCGGCCCGCAAACCCGATCCCATGCCGAGCAACACCGTCGCAACCAGCAACGCCACTAGAGTCAGCCACGGCCGAGCCGTAACCAGCCGACTGAATCCGTCGAGGATATTGTGCAAATCTGACCCTCCGTCTGATCAATCCACGACAAACGCGGTTGTCGAATCCCCAGTGTTCAATTATGGACTTAATCCGACGCAGAAATCATCTGTTGGGAACAGGTGGGTGGCATTCGTCCTTTTTAACTCAAATAGGGGACGCGAGCGGGATATGCATAGGAGGAACCACCCGGTACCCGCCTCCTATTGAACAGATACTGATAAAACGATTCGTAGTAAACTAGCCGAGGGATTTGGATCGTCCGCCTATTAATAGGAGAAAAACGTAATGACTGCCATGACAGATACCAAAATCGGAGGCCTTCTCCTAATCGTCAGTTCGGTCATGGTCATCCTCCTTGGCCTGATTTCTCCTGGGGGGCCCCTCATCGATCCGGTAAGCCAGTTCGATCTGGTCGACGCCGCCGAAGTGTTGGCGAATAACGCCGCCCTCACTCACGCCGGTTCCCTGCTGTTCGCCGTCGCCATGCTCCTTTTCCTATACGGCCTCATCACGATCTGGAACGCCGTTCCGGCCCACGGCGGGATGGCCACTGCGTCCCGCATCGGAGTCTTGATGGTCGGTTTCTCCGCACTCTGCATTATCGTCACTATGGGGTTGAACCACGCGATCGTCCACGTCGCCAAACACGGCATCGGTGTCGAACAATCCGAAGAGCAAATTCGATCCCTCTACTTGGCCCTTCAGACTGTGAAGTTCGGTCTGAGGTACATTGCAGGTACCGCCGCGGTTCTAGGATTTATACCGTTAAGCCTCGGCATGTCGACTAGATTGCCGGCCGGCTTTTACAGGGTCGCATCTCAGGTCGTGTTCGTCTGCGCGGTGCTCGCATTCATTCAGCTCCTGATCGCCGAGCACTTCCACGACTTCGACATCGATCTGCTTTACCGAATCGGCGCATTGCTAGCCACGGTAGTCTTCGTATGGGTGATCATCCTTGGCGTGGCGCTCTACAAGGAAGTCGTTCAACTCCCTCGGGGCAACTCAACTGAAATGACCGCCTAGCATGTCCCTCTCGCGTCGATTTGGACGACTAGTAATCGGCCTGACTTGCAATCACGGCTCTCACGTCGAGCCAGAACGGTTACAGCGATAAAGATATGGCAAGCGATTCAATAGACTCGGTCGTCCTCGCAAAGGATGTGCACAAGACATACGGCTTCGGAGAGGTCGAGGTGCATGTTCTCAGAGGCGTCAGCCTCAATGTGCAACGTGGCGAGATCGTCGCCATCATGGGCCCAAGCGGAGGTGGCAAGACGACCCTCCTCAACTGCCTCTCCGGTTTGGACGACGTCGACTCCGGCGTCATATCCGTCGCGGGCTCCGACATCAGCGAAATGAGTGACCGCGAGAAGACGCGCTTCCGCGCCACCAGGATGGGCTACATCTTTCAGTCCTTCAACCTCCTGCCGGTTCTAACGGCCCTCGAGAATGTCGAGATGCCGCTGCTCGTTTCCGGATTCCCTGAGAAGGAGGCCAGATCGAAGGCACAGGAAGCGCTGTCACTCGTCGGGCTCGCGGACCGCACCGATCACTACCCCGCGCAGATGTCTGGCGGGCAGCAACAGCGGGTGACGATCGCACGTGCATTGGTGAACCAACCGGAAATCGTCTGGGCCGACGAGCCGACCGGCAATCTCGACACCGAGAACGCCGAAGCCGTCATGGAGCTCCTGATCCGGCTCAACAAAGAGCTCGACGAGACGTTCGTCATCGTCACCCACTCTGATGAGGTCGCGGCGATGTCGCACCGCACCGTCCGCATGAGGGACGGCCTCATCATCGAAGACGGCACCGGCAAGACGGGCTAGTCTCCAATGGACGAACTGTTCGGCGCACCCATGTCCAACGTTGCGGTCGTCTTGGCGGTCGCCTTCGGCATTGCGGTTGCATTCCTCCTTTACATAAGGCTCCGCGACCCCATCTTGGTTCGCATGGCTGTTCGCAACGTGCTCCGCAGGCCCGGCCAGAGCCTGTTGATCATCGCCGGTCTGATGCTCGCCACCGCCATCATTTCCAGCGCATTCACCGTCGGAGACTCCGTTACATACAGCCTCAAGAACACCGCCGCAGAATCGATCGGTCCTCTCGACGTGCTGGTGGTCGTCGACGATGACTCTCAGGTCTGGAACAATCGACCCCTGCCCGACGGCTTTTCGGAAACGATATTTCAGGAGCTAGCCCCCTCGCTCGATGCCGACGCAGATATCGACGGCGTGTTGCCCGCGCTGACGCAGCACGTTTCTGCCATCAACTCGGACAGCCAGCAGTTCGATTCCTCCGTGCTCCTCGCCGGGCTTGACGCGCAACGTGCCTCAGCCTTCGAAGAGCTGTTCGACACCGATGGCGCCCCGATAGACTTGGCAAAACTGGGTTCCGAGGAGGTATACATCACGAAGGACGGTGCAGATGCGCTGCTCGTGCAACCCGGCGATGTCCTTGAAGTGGCTCTCGGACCGGGCGCGTTTACTCCGATCACGGTCCGCGGCATCGCCGAAGAGTCGTATGTTGCTCCTGAAGGATCGGACGTTGTACTGATGGCGACCTTGGCATCCGTCCAAGAGATGCTAAGCCGACCAGGCGACCTCACCGGAATCCTCATATCCAACCGCGGCGACCTGTTCGACGGGATACCCCTGACGGACACCGTGATCGAGCGCTACAAAGACCATCAATTGGTTGGCGGCAGCGGGTTGGAATTGTTGCCCGTTAAACGCGACCTCGTCGATCGGGCCAACGAATTGGGCGGAGTCTTTGTCTCTCTCTTCACGACCTTTGGCCTCTTTTCGATCGGCGTGGGGCTGCTCCTGATCGTACTCATATTCTCCATGCTCGCCGCCGAGCGAAAGAGCGAGATGGGTATGTCACGCGCGGTCGGTATGCAACGGCAACACCTGGTCCGTATATTCACTGTCGAAGGTGCCATCTACGGCATCGGTTCGGCAATGGTTGGCGCGGTAGTCGGAGTCGGCATGGGGTTTCTTCTTGTCGAAGGGGTATCCGCGATAATCAGCCAGAGCTTGGAAGATTTCACACTCACACCTCACGTGCAGGCTCAGAGTTTCGTGGCATCGTTCCTGGCCGGTAGCGCCCTCACTTTCATAACCGTCTTTCTCTCCGCACGGCGCAACAGCCGACTCAACATTGTGCGGGCGATCCGTGACCTGCCAGAACCACAGATCGAAGGTTCGCGCCGCGGACCGTTGATTCGCGCCGTTATTACGACGGTGTTGGGCGTCTTGGCCACATTTGCCGCTCTTGAGGCCGCGCACTTGCCTTTTTTTGGGCTCGGCCTCTCGGTAATCGCTCTCGGAATCGCCATGGGCATGCGCGCATTCGGCATCGCCCAGCGATGGGTCTTCACCGGTGCGGGACTATTCCTAGTCGTCTACTGGCTGATACCTCACAGCGTGCTGAAAGAGCTGAAACCAGATTTCACTGAGGACATGTCCGGGTTCTTCCTCGTCGGCGGATTCCTAGTCACGGGCGCTGTGCTGGTCACCGTGAACAACGCCGAGATCGTGCTCAGCGTAATGAGCAACACATTTGGCCGCGTGAGGCGATATGCGCCCGTCGTCAAGTCGGCGGTCTCTTACCCGCTCCAATCTCGCAGCAGGACGGGGCTCTCGCTTGCCATGTTCGCCATCGTCATCTTTTCCGTGACCGTCATGGCAACGTTCGTCGAAGTCACGAGCAACCTTTTGAACAACCAAGACCGAATCACGGGAGGATACGAGGTCATCGGTTTGGTGCGATCCGAGCTCAACCCCGTCGACGAACTGAGAACCGCCGTTGACGCCAATCCAGACCTCGACTTCATCGAACGCGTCAATGGCGTGCCCTCCGTCGGCACGTTACACACCGTCTCTCAGACGGACGCGCGACTGGCATCCGACGCCTCTGGCACCTACGCGCCCACAACGCTCACCGGCATCGGCGACGACTTTTTCGAGACAAACCAGTTCGGCATCGCTCTAACCGTGCCGGAATACACACGCAGCGATGGCCCAGACAGCGTCGCCGTGTGGGACGCGGTGAAAACTACGCTCGGGGCTGCCATCGTCAGTTCGACCATCGTGCCGACGCGAAATAATTCCGCTTTCGGTCTGTCTTCCGACCAGTTCACCTTAAACAACGTCGAAGGTCTGCTCGTCGAAAACGAAAACATGGACCCCATCGACATCACCGTGCGCGATCTGGAGAGCGGAAACACGATTGACCTGACAGTCATCGGCGTGCTCGACACTCTCGCGTCCAGCGGGCCGCTACCCGTAGGGTTCTACGTCTCTACAGAGACGCTGGGCCGAGATGCGGACGCGACACAGTTCTTCTTCAACATCGATGAAACCGCCGAAGACGGTTCGGGCTCGATCGAGGCCGCATTCTTCCAAAACGGCGTCGAGACCGTGAACGTGAAGGAACTTATCTCCGAAGGGCAGGCGGCCCAAAAAGCCCTCTTCAACCTGCTCATCGGCTTCATGGCGCTGGGCTTGCTGGTCGGCATCGCCGCACTCGGCGTGATCAGCGCACGCACCGTCGTCGAACGCCGACACGCAATCGGTGTGCTTAGGGCCATTGGCTTCTCCCCCGGAATGGTCCAGCTGAGCTTCCTCGCCGAAATGTCCTTCCTCGCCATACTCGGTATCGGACTTGGTCTCGGCCTCGGCATCATCTCCTCCATCGAACTAATCGACGAGTTGCGCCTCGACGAGCCGGCAATCGAGTTCGTCCTCCCATGGCTCAAGATAATCCTGATCTCCCTCGGTGCCTACATCTTCTCGATTCTCATCACGATCCTCCCGGCCCGCCAAGCCGCCGCAATCGCCCCCGCCGAAGCTCTCAGATACGAATAGCCGTGAAATCCACCGTTGGTGGCATGCCCGACGCTTGAGAGCCTAGTCCGAAGCCCCGGGGATGCGCTGGCACGCGGATTGGGCGTCGTCAGCGTTGAGTCGCGCGCATGCGTGATCGAAAATTTGGTGGAGCTGAGGGGATTCGAACCCGTCGTCAAGTCGGCGATCTCTTACCCGCTCCAGTCTCGCAGCAGGACGAGGCTCTCGTTAATGCGGAAGCTGGCCCCGCTCTGGCGGGGGCGGCGCTCTTCCATTTCCTGTATCCGTCGGTCTCGCTCGTCCGTCCGGCCCAACTCATCACCTCGATGGCCTGCTGATGGCGAGTGCGTGGCGTTTACGGGGGTGATCACGCTGGATTCTGTGAATCGTCACAGGGTGTCATGGAGCATGGGGCCATTCGTCACGTCACGGTCATGATTACTGTAGTAAAATCGCGGGAAGTATGCCAGACATGAGGGAGGGGCTAGCATGGTTTTCGTAAAGAGAATATCTGCAGAGCCGACAGTGTCGACACCGGCGGCGGTCGCAATGCCGCCCGCGCTTGACGCGACCCGTGCCCGTCGCGCCGTTAATGGCGCATTTGTTCTACCCCCCCCCCCCCCTTCCGAATCACGAAGCACATAACGCGCTAGTTCAGCCCCGTGTTGCTCGAAGCCGGGTCGCGCAATTTGTTGCCATTATTGCCGTCGTTCTGATCGCGTCGCTGGCCGGCGCCCAACCCGGGTTCGGTCAGGGTGCGCCTCAACTCCCTGCTGCGCCCAGCGGGCTACAGGTCTCCACCCTGATCGGCTCGCTTGATGTCAATCTCGACTGGGACGATGTGTACGGCGCCACGCGCTACGTGGTCCGCTGGCGGGCAGCGGAACCGGGCGGGAAGCTCAACGAAGGCGAGGAAGTCGCGGTCTCCGAGGCTGAGATCACGGTCGAAGAAGACGGTTCGTGGGTGGTCCGAGTCCAGGCCTGCAACGACGCGGGCTGTGGAACGCCAACCGCCGCGAGTATCGAGGTCGCACCGGCGCCTGAAACTGAGTCCGAGCCTGTTGCAGTCACCGAGAACGCGCAGGCGCAGACCATCGTCACGCCGCCGGCGCCCACCGCCTTAACGGTGAGCGCGGGGACCAAGCCGGGCAGCCTGGACGCGAGCTGGAATGCACCCTCCGGGGTGACGGTCACGGACTACGACCTGCGCTACTACGCCGGGTCTGCGGATCCGCCGGACGAGGCGGACTGGGTCGAGGAAAGGGAGGCCCGCGGCCTGCCGGATCCGGGCAGATCGACCTCGGCGACGATCACCCGCCTGAAGACGGACACCGTCTACCAGGTGCAGGTGCGCGCGGCGAATGCGGCCGGCGAGGGCGCGTGGTCCGACTCGGCCAGCGCCAGGCTCGACACCACGGCGCCGGTCCTCCGGATCGCCAGGGTGAACAGCGACGGTACCGAACTGACGCTCTATTACGACGACCCGCTGGACTCCAGTTCCGCCCCGGCCCACGGACGGTTCTCGATCACCGTCGATGGCTCGAAGCGGACGCTCTCGGGCGACGGCGCCGTCACCGTGTCCGGCTCCACGGTGACCATGAACCTGGGCAATCCGGCGGTGACCGCCGGCCAGGCGGTGATGGTGAGCTACGACGCGGCCGCGGCTGCGAAACCCATCAAGAACCTCAAGGGCCTCAAGGCGCCCGGCATCAGCGGCCTGGCGGCGATCAACGACCGGTTCGAGGGGGCCGGGATCCAGTCGACGTTGCAAACGCTGGAGATCGTCTCGACGCCGACCCCCAAAACGGACACCTACGGAGCGGGCGCGAAAATCGAGGTGCAGCTCACATTCGACGAGAACGTGACCGTGGACACGGTCGGGGGCAGTCCGTATCTGAAGATCAAGCTGCACGCGGACGACACCAACACGAAGCGGGCGTCCTACGCGGGCGGCAGCGGCACGACGGCGCTGACCTTCTCCTACACGGTGAGGAGCTCGGACACGTCGAAGGGCGGCACCCCCGAAACGGACGGCGGCATCGCGGTGCTCGAGAACTCGCTTGACTTCAACGGTGCATGGATCCTCTCGGAGTCGACGGGCCGGTTCATTAACCCGAATCATGCCGGCCTTGACCACGATGCGGACCACAAGGTCGACGGGACGCTGGACGGGAAGGCGCCGCGGTTCAGGAGCGCCGTTGTGAACCAGCTCACGCTGAATATCACCTTCGACGAGAATCTCGACACGAGCTCGGTGCCGGCTGCCGGCAGCTTCTGCGTGGACACCACGGCCCCGGACGGCTCGGCGAGATCTTTCTGCGGCGACAGTGGCAGTAATGTGACGATCGACTCGGCCAACAACGCCCTGGTGACGGTGCCGCTGAGTGAAGGCGTCAGGTCCGGCGAGGCGGTGACGCTGAGCTACACGGTAGCCGGTACGAACCCTCTGAAGGACGCGGATGGGAACAAGGTGGCAAGCTTCTCGGGCAGGCGGGTGACCAACAACAGTCAGGCGCCGGGCCAGCCCACCGGGCTGTTTGCGTCGGCGTCGTCGCTGGGCGGCAGCCTGGACGTGAGATGGACGGCGCCGGACTCCGGGGAGACCCCCACGGGTTACGAGTTGCGCTACTACCAGGGGGCCGGGGACCCGCCGGCCGGCCGCGAGGCGGACTGGATACAGGATGAGTACGGCGTCTATCTGCCCGGCTACACTGTGGCCGGCCTGCCGAACCCGGGCGCGGGCGTGACCTCGGCGACGATCGAGGGACTCAGGGCGAACACGGTCTACCGGGTGCAGGTGCGCGCGAAGACCGCCGCTGAGGGCGGCCCATGGTCGGCCTCGGCCAGCGCGATCACCGGCTCGCCGTCGGCGACGAACAACGCGCCTCGGGTGCTGCGCCACAATGGCGCCACGTCGGGCAACGTCTGCTCGGTCGTGAACGTCAACGGTCCGATAAAGCGGGAAATAAATATCGGTGCGACAGGCGCCCTCGTTTCCATCAGCGGTTTGGGGAGTGTGAGCGGAAGGACCAACGGGTGGCCGAGCGAATGCAACACCGGTCCGCAGGCTGACAGAACTAATCCGACTTTCGACGACGTGGACGGCGACAAGCTGACGTTCAGCATCGACCGCCGCTCGGTGCCGGCCAACGTGCGCGTGGCTCCCTTGAATGACTTCCGGGTCGCCCAGCCGGGCGAACTCCACTCCACTAACACAGGCCACGTGTTCTTTCAAGGCGAGTCGGCGTTCAGGGAAGTGGGCGCGCGGGACGTGCGGGCGAGGCTGACTGCGACGGACCCGCACGGCGCCTCGGTCAGTGTCCGTGTGTATTACATCATATCGACTGTCGCCAACCGATTCGGGGCGCCCAGCCTGCCCGAGGTGGAGGACTTGGACGCCTCCCCGGTCCGGCCGTTCTCGCATGTGCTGCCGGCGGCGACCGGCGGCGATAACTTCGTATCGGCCCTGACCAGGGGAGAAGGCCGCCAGTACTACTACGCCGTCAGCGGTCTGCCGGAGGGGCTGACGTTCGACCCGGAGACGCGCACGATCTTTGGCACGCCGACCGAGACCGGGAGCTTCTCGGTGACCTACACCGCCGACGACCCCGACACGGTGGGGAGCGCGTATCTCAACCCCGAGACGACGGCCATGAACGACGTCGCGAGCCGGACCTTCACGATCAACGTGCGGCCCTTCGTCGGGCTGGTGCGGGTGACCTCGGCGCCGACCCACGACGCCAACGGCGACGGCATTAACGACACCTATGGCGTGGGCGACAAGATCGACGTCGACATGGAGTTCTTCGAGCCGGTCGAGTTCGATCCAGGCACGGGCACCGGCAAGAACACCGTGCGGATGCGCCTGCGCGTGGGGCGGGACGGCGACGAGTCGGCCGGCACCCTGAAGACGGCGGACCTGACCGACGTGTTGCACGGCGGCAAGACGCTGCGCTTCCAGTACACGGTCCAGAGCGGGGACAACGACCCGGACGGGGTGTCCATCGGCTCGTTCGGTGGCGCTAAAGCTGACGATTTGCTGGCCCTGAGGGGCACGGCGACCCTCACCGGGCTGGTCTCGGGGGAGGCCACGAGCCTGAAGAGGTCCGCCTACATCATCAGGAATGCGGTGGACGAAAACGGCCTCCCGTTGAGCTACGTAAACGGGTGGCTGAACTCCAAAGGTCCCAAGCCGACAGCGGCGCATGTGGACGGCGAGACGCTGACGGTGACCTTCGACGAGGACCTGGCCGCGCTCAGCGCCGCCGACCTTCAGTCGCTGACGTACCTCTTCGGCGTGCAGGGCGCGGACGGCACTGGCGGCAACCGCAACGCCTTCCAGCACCCCAGCTCGGTCGCGATGCGTTCCGACAATCGCACGCTCGAGCTGACGCTGGGCGTAGCGGCCCGCGTGGGCGAGCAGATCACGCTGAGCTACAAGCTGAACAACTACCAAGGGCCGATCAAGGACACCGACGACAACATGGCGCCGGCGTTCGTGCACCTGATGGTGACCAACAACACCGGCGGGGGCGGCGGCGGCGGGGCGGCGGGAGCCGGAGCGAACGCGGACGCGGAAGTGACGCTGGTCAGCAATACCGGGCAGGCCCGCACCGGCGTCGACGCCTTCAGCATCGATTACGCCCAGGCGTTCACCACCGGCAGCGACACCCAGGGCTACAAGCTGACGAGCCTGATCGTCCCGTACGCTAGTGCGGTCCCGCCAGCGGGCGTCCACACGATCAGCATTCACGCTTCGAACTCGAGCAACCGACCGGGCACGTCCCTGGGGACGCTTGCGTACGGTACGGTATCCGGCCTGACAGTCACCTATACCGCGTCGGGTGAGGGCATCAGCCTCGCCGCCGGGACGACGTATTTCGTCGTCACCGACAGGGGAGCCGGTGATACTGGTGACGCGACCCGCAAGCGAACGCTCTCGGACAACGAGGATGCGGGTGCGGCCGACGGGTGGAGCATCGGGGACGGGGTACTG
This sequence comes from Dehalococcoidia bacterium, assembly GCA_963664695.1. GTDB lineage: Bacteria > Chloroflexota > Dehalococcoidia > Lucifugimonadales > Lucifugimonadaceae > Bin127. The sequence goes on along the minus strand of OY761543.1, from coordinate 1,885,930 downwards.
TGGAGGAGTGCTACCAGCACCGGCTCATGGAACACGGTCACATCCTCGTGGCAGATCGCCATCCGCGGCCCTGCGCCACCTACGGGAGGGTTGCAGCCGCGGTTGGCGAGGGTGGCCGGGACGAAGCTGAAGATCGATTTCGACGAGGCCCTAGACGCAACCTCTTCGGAGTCCGGGAAGCACTTCGAGGTCGCGTATTCCGACCGGGACGGCATCCAGCGCACGATCGCGGGCACGGAGGCGGACGTGGCCATCTCGGATAAGACGGTCACGGTCACGCTGGCCGAGGCGGTGCCCCCGAACGTGACGGCGCAGGTCACCTACGAGCCGCCGACGCTCTCCCTCAAGGCCGCCGAGGGCAACACCTACGTGGCGGGCTTCATGGGGTTCAAGATCGAAACGGTGTACGACACCGCCGTCCCGGAGCTGAAGCAGGTCGCGGTCGTGCAGACGAGCACGAACCCGTACGGGTTCCGGGTGGCGCTCTACTACGACGAGGAGCTGGACCCGGACTCGGTGCCGGCAACCACGGACTTCGGCGTGGCGCTGGAGTCGAACGCCGCATTGACCCCCAACACCGTCGCGGTCGAGGACAACACGGTGGTGCTGACGCTGGACCTGGCCAAGGCGCCGGGCCAAGAAGTGCACAACGTGACTTACAACGAGGCGGACGTGTCCTACACGAAGGGCACGAACCCGATCCGGGACCTGGCGGGCAACGAGGCGGCGAATGTCGACAAGGACGACGTGTCCGTCGAGGTGGCAGGCACGCCGGCGGTGGTTGCCGCGACGAAGGCGGTGAAGGGCGATGAAGTTAAGCTGGTCGGCAATTCCGCGCAGAGCAACAATGGAAATTCCTCGTTCAGCGTCGACCGTGCGCAGGCGTTCACCACCGGCAGTAATGCCGAAGGCTACAAGCTGACGAAATTGCGGATCCGGTACGTTTTCGCGCTCCCGACAGCGGCTTCGCACACGATCAAGATTCATGCTTCGAACTCGAGCAACCAGCCGGGCGGCTCCCTGGGCACGCTTTCATACGGTTCGGCGTCCGGCTTCGACGTCACCTACACCGCACCGGGCGACGGTATCGCTCTCGACGCCGGGACGACGTATTTCGCCGTACTCGACTTCAGTAGTTCAGGTGGTACAGGATTTTACAGGACGACGGATTCGAATGCCGAGGATGCGGGCGCGGCAGGGTGGACCCTCGCAGACGGCAGTTTTTCGAAGTCCATGTCCAACACCGCGTGGACTGCGGACACCAAATCCTGGAAGATCAACCTCCACGGCGCTGCCCTTAAGCCGGTTGCTGTCACGGTGACGGTGCCGGTCGTTCCAGCGACGCTGGTCGGCAATACCGGGCAGACCGCGGGCTCCCCAGGTCCGTTCAGCTTCGACTATTCCCAGGCATTCACCACCGGCAGCAACACCGACGGCTACAGGCTGACGAGCGTGACGGTCCCTTACAATACGGCGGCCCCGGCGTCGAGCTCGCACACGATAAGCATCCATGCTTCGAACTCGAGCGACCGGCCTGACGCGTCCCTGGGGACGCTTGGATACGGTACGGTGTCCGGCCGAACAATCACCTATACCGCATCGGGAAACGGCATCGCTCTCGACGCCGAGACGACGTATTTCCTCGTCATCGACGTGAGTGGCAGTCCTTCTTCTGAAATCAACTTGACTTCGTCGGGTGCCGAGGATGCGGGTGCGAGCGACGGGTGGAGCCTCGCGGACGGGCTACTGTGGAGGAGTTCTGGCAGCTCCGGCACATGGAGCACGTTCAGCGACACTTGGCAGATCGCCATCCAAGGCACTGCGGTGACCAAGGAGACGGCGACGGTCACGCTGGTCGGCAATACCGGGCAGAGCGAAGACGCCAACCGCGATTTCAGCCTCGATGTCGCCCAGCCATTCACCACCGGCAGCAACACCGGCGGCTACAAGCTGACGAGCGTGGCGGTCCCGTATACCGGCTCGGCCCCGGCAGCGAGTTCACACGAAATCTCGATTCATGCGTCCGCTTCGGGCAATGTGGGCACCAAGCTGGGCACGCTTTCATACGGTTCGGTGTCCGGCACCACGGTCACTTACACGGCATCGGGCGAGGGCATCAACCTCACCGCTGGGACGAGGTATTTCGTCCTGTTCGACCCGCAGTCCACTCCTTCCGGTTCACAACTTCGGATAACGAACTCGTTCAGCGAGGATGCAGGGGCGGCCGACGGGTGGAGCATTGCTAATGCGCACCGGACTTGGGCCGGACCGGGCAACCAGTGGGTGCACCGCCTTAGCGCCATCTTGCAGATCGCCATCCACGGCGTTGTAAACCGGGTCACCACTCAGATTGAGAAGACTGCTTACGCCCTGGTGGACGGCGCCAGCCTGACGGTGACCTACGACAAGTCCCTCGATCCGACCAGCCTGCCGGATCCGGAGCGGTTCACGCTGCGCGACGACGACGGTTTTTCGGCTGGCAGCGTTGCCGCCGTGGCGGTGGCGGGCAAGCAGTTGGTGCTGACCCTGAACGGTTCGGTGTCCCCCTGCGAACCGTCGTTCACGCTGAGCTACAGCTGGAGCGAGACGGAGAAGAACATCCGCACGTTCACCGGGCACGAGGCGCCCGATATCGAGGCGGAGCCGGTGATCAACGCGCAGGCGGACCGGTGCGTGAACGGGCGTGCGGTGGTGCAGAACGGCGGGGGCGCGTCCGGCAACAGCGGCGGCGGATCAGGCCAGGCCAAGCAGGGCAAGAGCCTGACAGTGAAGTTCGACGGCCCGCTCGACACGGGCAAGGCGCTGAAGGCGTCTGCGTTCGGCCTGGCCGGCGCGGCGGGCGGAGCGGCCCCGGCGGTTGAGGAAGCGGCGTACACCGAGAGCGGCGCCGGGGTGGCGCTGACACTGGCGCGCGCGCTGGAAAGCGGCGAGACGCTCACGCTGAGCTACACCCGCCCGGCGGGACAATCCGGGCTGTGGACCGCGGCGGGCAACCAGATCGCGGAATTCTCCGGGTTAACGGTGCCGGTGCGGACCTCCGAGGCGCCGGCGGTGACCGGGGTCGAGGTGATCTCCGACTCAGGTAACGACGACACCTACGCGCTCGGTGAGACGATCCGCGTGCGCGTGACATTTAGCGAGGCGGTCGAGGTCGACACGACGGGCGGCACGCCGCGCCTCAAGATCAAGATGGACCCGAACTACGGCGAGAAGTGGGCAACCTACGAGAGCGGCAGCGGCACGGCGGAGCTGGTCTTCGTCCACGAAGTCGTGCAGCCTAACGAGTCCACGCAGGGCATCGCGGTGCTGGCCGACACGCTGGAGGCGAACGGCGGCGCGATCCGCTCGGTCTCCGAGGGTGCGGACGCCCAGCTCGGGCAGGACGGCCTGGACCACGACCCGGCCCACAAGGTCGACTGGCGGCTGGCGCCGGCGGCGAACGTCCCGGCCACGGGCGCTGCCACCATCACGGGCACAGCGCAAGTGGGCGAAACTCTCACGGCAGATACTTCGGGCATTTCCGACGCCGACGGCCTCGACAACGCCGTCTTCAGCTACCAGTGGCTGGCCGACGACTCGGACATATCCGGGGCTACGGGCAACACGTACACCCTGGCCGTCGCCGACGAGGGCAAGGCCGTCAAGGTACAGGTGAGCTTCACCGACGACGCGGGTAACGATGAGTCCCTGACCAGCGATGCCACAGCCGCGGTGGCTCCCAAACCCAACAGCGCTGCTTCCGGCCAGCCGACCATTAGCGGCACGGCCCAGGTGGGCGAGACGCTAACGGCAGGCACTTCGGGCATTTCCGACGCCGACGGCTTGGACAGCGCGACGTTCAGCTACCAATGGGTGGCCGACGACGCCAGCATATCCGAAGCCACAGGCTCGACGTACACGCTCGTCGATGCTGACGAGGGCAAGGCCGTCAAGGTACAGGTGAGCTTCACCGACGACGCGGGCCACGCGGAGACGCTGACCAGCGAAGCCACGTCTGCGGTAACGGCAGCAACCCCTCCGGACGTTACCGGCGTGGTCATTGCGTCACGCCCCGCGAACGGCAATACCTACTGGCTCGGCGAAACGATCCGTATCCACGTGACCTTCAGCGAAGCGGTGGAGGTCACAGGAACGCCGCGGCTGGAGATCGACATGGACCCAGCGCACTGGGGCGCGAAGTGGGCGGCCTACGAAAGCGGCTCCGGCACGGCGAGCCTGACCTTCGTCCACGAAGTCGTGCAACCGAACGAGTCCACGCAGGGCATCGCCTTGCTGGCCAACACACTGGAGCTCAACGGCGGCGCGATCCGGTCGGCGGAGACCGAGACTGACGCGCTTCTGGCGCACGACGGGTTGGCGCACGACCCTGGCCACAAGGTCGACTGGCAGCGGGTAGAGGACACCACGCCGCCCGCAGTCATCAGCGCGAAAGTGGACGGCGCCACGGTGACGGTGACCTTCGACGAAGATCTCGCTCCCGTGAGTTCGGTGGAAACGCTGCACTTCCAATGGTCGATCTTGGGAACCGTCGTGGACCAACACCCCAATCGGGCCTCGGTCAGCGGCAGGACCGTGACGATGGAGATCGGCACCCCGGCGGTCGCCGGGCAGACGATCACGGTGAGCTACGAGTCGTCAGGTCACCTCAAGGATGCCGACGGCAACGCGGTGGAGTCCTTCAGCGTGACGGCGACGAACCTGACCCGGTAGCTGACACGCGAATCGGGGAGCGGACGCCGCTGATATCGCTCTCAATGGCGGCGTTCGCAAATCGGTACGTTTTGGTGGAGCTGAGGGGATTCGAACCCCTGACCTCATCAATGCCATTGACGCGCTCTCCCAACTGAGCTACAGCCCCACCGTGAAGGGATGGGCATGGCGTCGAAACGTGAAGTTTACGTCGTCGCTACGCCGCGTAGCTTTCAATTCTAATGCGTTGGCGCTCAAATTTCGGACTACCCTAATTTAGGCTCCGTTTTTGGGTCGTCGTGGATTCGTAGTTGACGGATCGCCGTGTTTCAGTGGAGGCTTTGCAACTCAGGCCTGATCAAGGGACCGCAACCTCGGTGACGAATTCACCGTTGACGATTGCATTTGGCGTGCTTTGTTTTTCTCTGGGTTCCCGCGTCCGCGGGAATGACGGTGGCTTGGCACTGGGTTCCCCCGTCCGCGGGAATGACGGGGTGTTTGCGGGAATGACGGTGACTTGCCGATATCAACCGCGGAAGCTGGTCTTCGTGCGGCGAAGCGCATCGTTCCAACCGGCCATGAGTCGTATGCGCTCGCTCTGCGACATGTCGGGTTCATAACGATGGGCGCAGTGCCAGAGGTCGGCGAGCTCACGCTCGGATCGCCAGACACCAGCCGCGCGTCCGGCGAGGAACGCGGCGCCAAGCGCGGTGGTTTCGTCGACGGCGGAGACTTCGATTGGACGATCCAGAAGGTCGGCCTGGAACTGCATTAGGAAGGGATTGCGTGTCTGGCCACCATCGACGCGTATGACGCGTTCCCGGCGACCCCTGGCTCGCCTGTTTTTGGGCCGAGGCATCCGCAGCCGAGAATCCATGATGTCGACCACCTCTTTGACTTGGTAGGCGGTCGATTCGAGGGCGGCACGGATGATGTGGTCCCTGGTGGTTCCACGGCTGATGCCGGTGATGGATGCTCGGGCATATGGGTCCCAGTGTGGAGACCCGAGCCCGGAAAATGCCGGCACTAGATAGACACCTGCGTTATCTCCAAGCATGACGGCAATATCAGAAGAATCAGCGGCATTGCCGATGATGCCAAGGCCGTCGCGGAGCCATTGCGTGGTCGACCCGGTATTGAATATCGAAGCCTCGAGAGCGGACGTCTTCGCGCCGCCGGTCTGCCATCCGAGTGTGAATAGAAGACCAGCGTTCGATTCGTCGAGATCAGCGGTCGACATTTCACCGGAACCCGACGCCCCGGTGAAAAGGTCAACGTTTGCTCCTGCGTTGGCTAGCAGAAACGCACCGGTTCCATAAGTGCACTTCATGTCGCCTCTGGTGAAACACGCTTGGCCGTAAAGCGCGGCGTGTTGGTCACCAGCCACGCCAGTGACCGGGATTTCGCGACCGAAGATTGAGGCGTGGATGGTGGTGAAGGTGCCCGCCGAAGGCATGGGAGTCGGCAACGCAGCTTCGGGGATGCCGAAGATGCGCAACAGATCCGGGTCCCACGTCAGGTCGTGGATATTAAGGAGCATGGTGCGCGATGCGTTGGTGACGTCGGTCAGGTGCGGGACGTCATCGCGCGGCGCGTCTGAGATTCGTCCCGATCGCTCACCGCGTGATAGCTGGTCGATTAGCCAGGCGTCGACGGTTCCGAATCGGACGTCGCCGTTTTCTGCGCGGCCTTGCAGGTTCGGGATCGGCAGATGGTCGAGCATCCAGCGCATCTTCGTAGCGGAGAAGTACGGGTCGACGATAAGTCCGGTGCGCGACCAGATATCGTCAGCCAGCCCGGCGTCGCTGATCTCGTTACAGATCTCAGCGGTGCGATGGTCCTGCCAGACGATGGCATTCGACAACGGCCTCCCCGTGGAACTATCCCAGATTACCGTGGTTTCGCGTTGATTGGCGATGCCTACGGCCGCGACATCGTCAACGGATACATTGGCCGATTGCAATGCTTGCCGTGCGACACCGATGGCCGATTCTGCGATCTCGACCGGATCATGCTCCACCCAACCGGATCGTGGGAAGATCTGCGAAAGTTCTTTCTGCGCGGAGCCGAGCGGTTGTGCCGTTTCGTCGAAAACAATGGCACGCGTCGACGTTGTGCCCTGGTCGATGGTGAGGATTACGGAGCCGGAGGGCATCGTTACCCGAAGAGTGGGTTGTTACCGCCGAATGCGTCGATGGCGGTGCCAGTCACCGCGGATGATTTCTGCGAAGCTAGGAAGACGGCGAGATTGGCGATCTCCGACGGAAGCATCAGATTTGGATGATCCTCGCGTCCCCGGTTGTTGAACGCCTCGCGGTACCCTTCGGTGTCGGTTCCACCCGGGCAGATGGCGTTAACGTTGATGCCGTGATCGTGCAGCTCGGCGGCAAGGCTCTGGGTGAGGCTGATCAGGGCAGATTTGGTGACGCGGTATGCGCTACGTCCGCGTGCGCCGGATCGCCCGCCGATGCTGGAGATATTGATAATGTTGCCGCTGCCCTGCTCGATCATTGTCGGCATCGCCGCCTTAGTCAGCATCGCGGCGGCATTGAGGTTGACCTCAATCACGTCGTACCAGGTATCATCGCCGAGGTTAACGAGGTCGATACGAGGGTGGATGATAGCGGCGTTGTTGACGAGGATGTCGATCCTACCGAACTTGGCCATGACGGCCGGGACGACTCCGGCGACCTGCGACCGATCGGTGAAGTCAGATTGGCAGACCAGCGCCTCAGCACCGATTTCACGTACGTGATCTGCCGTGGCCTTTAACTCGGACACAGTACGCCCGGTTACCGCGACGTTGGCGCCTTCAAGCGCGAAGGCATAGGCGCACGCTCTTCCGATGCCCTTCGATCCGCCCGTGACGAGCGCTACCTTACCGTCGAATTCGCCGCTCATCGCTGCACCCTTCCGCTAACGTTGCCACCTGCGACGCTCATCACCTCACTCACCGAGACCAGGTTGAAATCGCCATGGAAGGTGTGAGCTAGTGCCGAGGACGCGGCTGCAAACTCCAACGTTTGAGCCGATGTCCAACCATCTTGCAGGTTGCCGTAGATTAGGCCAGCCGAGAATGCGTCTCCGCCGCCAACGCGGTCGACGATGCGGACCGAGTATTTCGGGGCCATCAGGATTTCGTCGCCATCGTAGTAGATAGCCGACCAGTCGTTATCGTCTGCTGATTGCGATTCTCGGAGCGTGATGCCAACTTGCTCGAAACCGAACTCCTCAACGAGTCGATTCACCACGGGTTCGTACGCAGTTGCGTCGATCTCGCCGCTGGTCACATCCACCCCTTCGGGAGCGACTCCCAAGGACATCTCAGCATCTTCCTCATTGCCGATCGCGACATCGACGTACTTCATCATCGGCCGCATCACCGCCTGGGCCTCGGCGGGAGTCCAGAGGTTTTTCCGGTAGTTCATGTCTGCTGAAACGGTGAGTCCCATCGCCTTCGCGATGGTCGCCGCTTCGTCGCAAGCCCGGGCCGCCGATTCGGAGATTGCTGGTGTTATACCGGTGAAATGAAACCAGTCTCTTCCATCGAAGATGCGTTCCCATTCGATCTCGCCCGGCTGTAGTTCGGCGATCGAAGACGCGGCGCGGTCGTAGATGACTTTGGATGCCCGCATGGCCGCGCCGTTTTCGAGATAGTAGGTTCCGAGTCGTTGGCCTTGCCGAACGATTTCCGAAGTGTCGACGCCCCATTGTCGGACGTAGTTGATGCATGCCTGACCGATGTCGTTATCTGGCAGTGCGGTGACGTAGATCGAATCAAAACCGAAATTGGCCAAAGAAACCGCGACGTTGCATTCTCCGCCGCCGTACGTGACCTCAAACTCGCGAGCTTGAGTGAAACGCTCTCGGCGGTTCGTCGCTAGACGCAACATGATCTCACCAAACGTTACGACTGATGGCATTGAGTAAATCTCCTCGGTTCTGACTGCGGGTTGTGGTTGTCAGTGTCTAATAGAAGGTCGCGTTTTCGTCATCATCTCCGCCGCCGGAGCCGGATACGACGTTTGCGAGCTCGGTGTCGACCGCGGATTTCAGCAGGCGGACATCGGAAGCAATAGGGAACCAAGTCATGCCCTGTTGAATACGGCGAGCAGCCTCGTTGCCGTCGATGCAGTGGATGCCCGTCGCAACGCCGTGACGTTTGCCCGCAGCGACGACGGTTTCGACCGCTTTGACGTGATCGGGGTGTTTGTTGTCGAGACCAGTGGGGACGCCGAGGGTGCTTGCCAGATCGTTGGGTCCGACGAAGCACACATCCAGATCGGGAACTTCCATGATTTTGTCGATGCGGTCGACCGCCCGCCAATCCTCAATCATGCAGACGACCATGATGAGGTCGTTGGCATTTTCGTAGTAGTTGCTGCCGTAGACGAGTTGGCCGCGGGTCGAACCGATACCGCGTAAGCCGCGCGGACGGTACTTCGCAGCCACCACCGCACGTTCGGCCTCTTCTTCGTCCTTGACGTCGGGCACCACGATGCCAGTAAATCCGATGTCTAGAACACGTTTCACCCAGATCGGGTCGTTGCTCGGAATGCGGGCGAACATTGGTTTGCCCGAGCCATTACCGGCGCGGAGGCAATGCACCGCGGTCGAAACGTCGATTGCGTTGTGTTCGAAATCGAGCGTAACCCAGTCGAACTCAGTGGTGTGCAACAGCGTCTCGATGACTGAGGGGTCGCCGCTTGCCGACCACGTGCCGAGCGACGGTCTATTCTGGGCGAGTTTCGCCTTAACTGGGTTGACGTCCATGTTCTCAAACCTCTCAGGATTCCACGCGAAATGAGACTAACACAACGTGATTATGAGGACGACGCTGGCAAGCGATAGACTCGGTATCGTCAACAACAGAAACGATTCCAGGAGATATGGGATGGCACGGCATACCAAGCTTGAAGCTTTGAACGCGATGCATGAAATCGGCGTTGTCCCGGTGTTCTACAACGGCGACATCGAGAAAGCACAGAACATCGCGCGCGCCTGTGTGGCCGGCGGAATTCGGGTCTTGGAGTTCACGAACCGTGGTGATCATGCCTGGGAGGTGTTTTCGAGCTTGGACAGGTTCTGCGCCGCGGAATTGCCCGACGCGATTTTAGGTGCGGGATCGGTGCTCGACGCGGGGACAGCTTCGATCTACATCAGCAACGGAGCGAGTTTCATTGTTGGACCGGTGACCAATCCCGACGTCGCGAAGGTCTGCAATCGGCGGAAGGTGCCTTACATCCCGGGATGCGGCACGGCGTCGGAGATTTCGGCCGCCGAAGAACTGGGGGCAGATATCGTCAAGATCTTCCCCGGTTCGGCGGTTGGCGGACCGGGGTTCGTAAAAGACGTCCTAGCTCCAATGCCGTGGTCTTCGATCATGCCTACCGGCGGTGTCGACATTACCGAGGAATCGTTGCGCCCCTGGTTTGAGGCCGGAGTCTGCGCCGTGGGGATGGGTTCACGGCTCGCTTCGAGCGACGTTGTGGCCAGCGGGGACTGGGACACTCTGGAAACGCGCAGCCGTGATGTGGTGGCTTTGATCCGGCGGATACGGGCCAACTGAGGCCGCGAAGCGTACGATTCAAGCCATGGAATTGTACATATTGTTGAAACAGTAGCAAGCGGCTGTACATGTTGATCGTGATATGTGCAAAAACTGGGCGGTTTTTATACACACCAAGTTCATCCATCGATAAAGTGAACGATGTTCTCCATATCGTCGGATTGACCGATCAGGATGTCGATGAGATCGTGGTTCCTGAAAAGCTGGTGCCGGCCGGATTTGATACGCTCCAACATGCCGGCTCTGGTGAGCGCCTCTAGACGCGAACGCGCCGTGGCCCGGGTCACCCCTTCGACTTCCTGCACCATCCTCGTGGTTGTGTAAGGGCGCAAAAAGAGCAGATCAATCAATTGCTCGGATGCTGCGGTAGGAGCGTCTACCCGTGCTCTTTCGGCGAACTCCTTGCGCAACTCCCTGATTCTGATCAGATCATTGCGCCCTTCCTCAGCCACTTCTCGTATGCCGGCCAATATGAATCGCACCCATTCTTCCCACGCGCCTGATTCAGTGACAGCACGCAGTCCGGCATAGTACTCGCGGCGGCGGCGCAGGAAATAGCGGCTGAGATACAGGACGGGTTGATCCAATAATCCCTTGTGCATCAGATAGAGGATGTTGATGATGCGGCCTGTCCTTCCGTTGCCGTCCGGGAACGGGTGTATCGCTTCGAACTGGTAATGCATGATCGCCATCTTGATGATGGGATCCAAACCGGTCGAGCTCTCGTTAGCGAAATTGATGAGATTCTCCAAGAGGCGGAGCAAGGTGGGCTTCCCGAACGGCGGCGTGTAGACCACAAATCGCGCGCGCAGATTACCGATGAGGACCGCGGAATCTCTCACATCCGTCTGGGTGCCGAGAATCTGGCTGCATACGTCGACGAACAGCTGAGTTTCCAAATCCGGATGAGTCGATAACCGATCGATGGCCGTTGAAAGCGCGGGACGGTAGCGTGCAGCTTCCTTGGTGGCATCAGAAGCGCGTTCGTTGCCAACCGCCATGAATCTGAACAGTTCGTCGCTCGTGGTGTTGACGTTCTCGATCTCCGAGCTGGCCACCGCCTCAGTAATGGCAAACGCGTCGATCAGCAATTGTGGATTGGGCACGCTGAGCGCGGTCCCGTTGAGATTCGCCAACGCGCGGCTGGCCAAGTTGAGCTCCCGCATCACACCGATAGTCTCGATTTCGATCGCGGGTGGTAGCTGCGGAAGTTCGTTGTACGGTCGCTTCGGATCATACGTTGACATGAAACCCGCCTGACTGATCGTAGATATGTATAAATTTACCCTTTAAATTATATATATCCCTCGCGACATGCACGACCATCGTACCAACTCACTCGGACATGTACGAATTTTTGCCGTTTTTGCACGCGTTGCCAACGACGTGTGCAATGGCTATACCTATCCGATTCGATATGTACTATTTCACGCGTGTTTTTGCACACGTTGACATCGAATTACGGCAATCCGTCAATCTTTAAGCACACGCCGCTTCGAGGGCGCGGTCGAAATCCACGACCCAAGGGCCGTTGGTATCGATGCGTACCGATGCGCTCATTCCATCCAGCAACTCAACCTCACGCTCCCCATCCAACGCGATCGTGCCTCGTGCTGCTCGGATTTTCACCGTTTCACCCGGGGCGATGATCTGCCAACTCTCGATGGGCACGTCGCGCACCATTCCGGGAGCGATGGGTGCGGTCGATGTCGATGTGCCGGATCTGCCCGGCGTCGGGAACTGGATGTGAAGCCCGCGCGGTTCGTCCAGTCCGATCAGCGCTAATCTGGCACCGATCGATGCGATGCCTATGCTGGACGCCTCCGCGCGCGTCAGAAACACCGAGTCGAGAGTCCCGACGTCCCATAGTGCGCGGGCGCCGACCATCGTCTGACGCGAAACGGCGGCATCTACTAGCGCGATATCGCGCAGTTCATCGTTGACGAAAACCTCGATCTTCTTCGAACGACGGCACACACGATGGCGGGTTGACCGGTCCGCTGCAACGATTGCGGCTGCGATGCCGGCGAGTGTTCCTTCGATCTCCTTGGGGAAGACGTTGTTTGTTCCGGTCGATATCGGTGCTATCGGCACCTCGCCGCATCCTTTGGCGACCAATCGGTTCGTGCCGTCGCCACCGAGGGTAACGATGCAATCTGCGCCGGCGTCGCGCATTATTCGGGCGGCGAGTGTCGAGTCGTTTTGGCTACCGGATGGAGTCTGTTGTATGAACTCCGAATGCATTGCATCTTGGGTATCCGCCATCGCGGCGCGCGCCAATCCGGCCATATCCGGCATGACGATGACTTTGGTCACGCCGTGGGATTGGAGGCCGGCAAACACCCGGCGAAGCGTGTTCGATTTCTCTTGGTTGGATACGACGCGCCCCTGAGCAACCAACCGTCGAATGTCTTTGCCGGCTGCGGGGTTTGCGATTATGCCTACTGTGGGCATGTTGAATATGCTCGCGTCCGTTAATGGTCAGCGACGGCTGGAGCGAGCACCTCGGCCAGAAATAGGGCCGGACGACTCAACTCATCTTCGATCTGCTGTTTGCAGGAAACGCCGGTGATGGCGAATTTTGTATCTGGGCTGGCCTTGCGCAGCGCTGGGAACAGGCGGTCTTCGCCGACTTGCTGCGCAACGTCGTAATGCTCCTTGGCATAACCGAAGGAACCGGCCATGCCGCAACATCCCGCATCGATGAGATTGGCGCGGTAGTTGGGTGGCAGGTTGAGAGCGGCAACCGCTTGCGTAGTTCCGATCAGAGCGCGCTCGTGGCAATGGACGTGTAGGAGTATCTCGGCCGCGAAATCGTTCCATTCGATTTGCTGGCCACCGTCGTTGTGGGTGGCGATGAGGACCTCTTCGAGCATCATCGATGCGTCGGCGACGGTTTTGGCACTTTGGTCCGAACCCAGAAGATCGGGATACTCGTCTTTGATGGTCAAGATGCAGCTGCTTTCGCACCCTACGATCTTGGCGCCCTCATCAACGTATGGCTTCAAGACAGCGACATTTTGCTTGGCGTTTTCGATCGCGCGATCCAAGAGCCCGGAAGAGACCATTGTTCGCCCGCAACACGCGCGGTCAACCAGTTGGACGCGGTACCCGAGCGCCTCGAGCAGTTTTACAGCCGCTTTCCCGGATTCCGGGTGGTTGAAGTTCATAAAGGTGTCATGGAAAAGCACGATGTCGCCGCGCGAACCTGTTGTGTCAGATTGCCGATGTTCGAACCATTGCTCAAACGTTTGGCTCATGATTTTCGGCAATTTACGCCGTCGATCCACCTTTAGGATTTTCTCGGAGGCCCATCTAGCCGGTGCTGATCGATTTATGACGTTGGCGAGCGGTGCGAGCGGGCCAGGCGCGAGGGAGTTGAGACGGTGGATGTTCGCCACCAATCGCGACCGCAGCGGGACGGAGTGTGTTTGATTGTAGAGATCAAGAAACTCGTACTTTATCTTCGCCATGTCAACGTTCGAGGGGCATTCGGATTTACACGACTTGCACTCGAGGCAGAGATCAAGGACCTCGAACATTCGCTCCGAACGGATTTCATCGATGGGCAATGCACCGGACATCGCGGCCCGGAGGGCGTTGGCGCGTCCGCGGGTGGAGTGCTCCTCCTCGCGGGTCGCCATGTACGAGGGACACATCGCACCGGCGTTGACTTTCCGGCAAGCGCCGACCCCGTTGCATCGTTCGATTGCGCCGGCAAACCCACCGTCGGCGCTCCAATCGAGTTTGGTAGTAATGGTTTCGGCGGAATAGTCTTCGCCGTAGCGGAGGTTCTCACGCATGTCCGGCGTGTCGAAGACCTTGCCGGGGTTCATGATGCCATCCGGGTCGAACAGGCCTTTTACCTCCCGGAAATGTTCGACCAACTCGGCCCCGAACATCTTCTCGGCCCACGCTCCGCGAACTATGCCGTCGCCGTGTTCGCCGCTCAAGGAACCGCCAAATTCGAGAACGAGATCGGAAATCTCGTTGGCGATGTCATACATCCGGTCGATGCCTGCAGACTGCTTAAGATTGACGAGCGGACGGATGTGGAGGCACCCGACGCTGGCGTGCCCATAGTATCCGGCTTCGGTTCCATGCCGTTTCACGATCTCATCGAAACGTTCGACATATTCCGGCAGCCGCTCAGGTGAAACTGCGGTGTCCTCAACGAACGGCAGTGGCTTGGCATCGCCCTCCACGTTCATCATCAGGCCGAGGCCCGCTTCACGCATCGCCCATACCTGTCGCTGCTCAGTTGGCTCGAGCAGAATTGTCACTGCATAAGCCGCCGTTTCGTGCGTGATCGATTTGCCGAAGGCCTCGAGTTTGGATCGGGTTTCGGAGACGTTTTCTCCGGTCATCTCGACCACTAGGATGTCCGAAGGGTCTTCTTGCAAGAAGCCGAGACCGCGTGAGAAACCGAGTGACTTACGGGCTTGGTTGATGATGATCTCGCCGATATGCTCCACCGCGCTCACGTCGTACTCGAGAGTGGCCACGGTGGCCTCCATAGTCTCGCGCAATGTGCGGAAGTGTAGGACGGCTAATCCCTTCGATTTGGGGATGTCCCACAGCTTCAATCGGGCATCGGTTACCGCGGCAAGCGTTCCTTCGGAACCGACCATCACTTGCGTTAGGTCGATGATGGGGCCATCGGTGACCGGGGAGTAGACGCGGTCGATGTTGTACCCACCGACCCGTCGCAATATCTTCGGGAACCGTCTGTCGACTTCGCCAGCCGCGCGGTCGGCGATGCCGGGTATGCCTCGGTATATCTGACCTTCCAGGTTGGAGAGCGACATCTTGCCTTCGAGTTGGGGCGCGGTCAGGGCTTGGAAGGAAGCCCGCGAACCGTCCGACAGCACGACGGACATCTGCTGGACTTGGTCAACGGTTTTGCCGTAGATGATGGAGTGCGATCCGCAAGAGTTGTTGCCCATCGCACCGCCGATGTTGGCGCGCGACGAAGTGCTCGGATCCGGCGTGAAGTATTTGCCCGTATGCGCGACTCGTCGATTGAGTTCGTCGATGGTGATTCCGGGTTGGGTATGTACCCAACCATCTTCGCCATTGATCTCGATAACGTCGTGCATGAATTTCGAGAAGTCGATGACGACGCCTCGATTTACGGTCTGGCCTGATAGACCTGTTCCGCCGCCTCGAGGTAGGACGGAAACGCCGGCGTTGTTGCAGGTTTCGATGACTGCGCTGACGTCATTGGCGTCGTGAGGGAGAACGACGCCGAGGGGAGTCATCTTGTAGATTGACGCGTCGGTGGCGTAAAGCTGGCGAGAGTAGCGGTCGAATCGTACTTCGCCGGCAACCACATTTTTGAGTTCTTCTGCGAGTTGCGATCGCGTCGATCTGCTCGCGGTTGTCACGCCGCGGCCTCGTCGTGGGAATGGTGATCGCCTTTGGATTGAGGGAGGACGACGGAGGCGATGACGCTGAGGATAAGGATGGCGATGACGATTGCCAAGGATCCGAGGGTGATGGTGATGGGGATTTGGTCGTAGGCGACGCCGAGATTGTGGATGAGATCGTGGAACTGGTCGTGGACGCCGATTGTCATGCTTGGGATATCGATTTCAGGCAACGTAAACCCTGCTATCGACCAACCCCCGATTGTCATACTCTGGATGTGCGTTTCTGTCTCTACGATGATCTTGACGCCGATGAACGCCAGGATGGTGGCTAGGCCGTAGGAAAGGAAACGGAAGAGGTTGACGAGGCCTTCGAGGAGGAAGAAGAGGGGTCTCATCCCTAGGACGGCCATGGCGTTCGACGACCAGATGATGAACTGGTTCTTTGAGATGCCGACCACGGTGGGGATGGAGTCGATGGCGAAGACAACGTCGGTAGACCCGAGCACAATGACGACGAGTGCGAATGGAGTAGCCATGCGAATGCCGTTTTTGACGGTGAAGAAGTTGTGGCCGTCATATTCGTCGGAAACCGGGTAGATCCGGCGGAACACTCTTGCGACTATGTTTTTGGATGGATCGACGTCATCGCCATGCGACGTGATGAGTTTGTATGCGGTGTAGATGAGGATTGCGGCGAGGAGATAAAGGACGGGTTCGAAAACGGCGATGATCCCGACAGCGAAGAATATGAAAATGGCGCGGGCGATGAGTGCGCCAACGATACCGAAGAGGAGAGCGCGTGATCGGAAAAGGTCGGGAAGGGCAAAGTAGTTGAAGATGACAAGGAATACGAAAAGGTTGTCGATGCTGAGGGCGCGTTCGGCAACATAGGCGGTGGTGTATTCGATGCCAAGTTCGGTTCCGCCGGCGACAAAAACCCAGACACCGACGGCCGCCGCGACGAGCGTCCACAAAACGGTGAGGAGGCCGGCCTCCTTCATCCCGACGTGATGGTCTTTACCGCTTAGAAGGAGGAGATCGATGAGAAGTAGAACAAAGACTCCGACGGTAAATGCCACGAGGATGGTGAAGCTGTCGAAGTATCCTTCCACGGCGGGGATTTTTCTCGAACTAGCCGGATCTAACTACGCGAACGGTGATTGAGGATTGTTGACCAGTCAACAGTCAAACGCTCAGAAAATCGCAGCGACCGAAAAATCCTGCGAACCAGCCGGCGCTTTAACCGTGACTTGGTCGCCGATTTTGCAACCCAGAATCGCGCTTCCAAGAGGGGAGATGTCTGAGATCTTGTTACGTAGCGGGTTGGCCTCGTTCGCAGCCACAACTTGGTAGTCGACGCTCATGCCGGAACCACTCTTAGACAGAGTCACCCATGATCCGATCTGAACTTGATCGTTCACCCGTTCAGATTCTTCGATGATGGTAGCGACCTTCAATGTCGATTCCAAGCGGTTGATCTGAGCCTGAACCATTCCCTGGTTTTCCCTGGCAGCTTCGAGCGGCGAGTTTTCGCGAACGTCACCGCTGGCCGCCGCGCGTTCGATCTCCTCAGCCAATCGGACCGTCTCATTCCGCAGCACTTCTAACCGGTTGACCATTTCGTCGTAACCTTGACGAGTGATCTGGACTTCGCTGTTGCGTCGGCGCATCGCGGTGCCACGCACTGCGTTGAGCGTGGGCTTGCGGACGCGGATGTGTGGCGCCAAGCTGATGTCGATATAACCCTTTTTCTTTACGTAGTTCAGGAAATCTTTGACCGCCGCGACTCGTTGTTTGTTGGCGTCAGATGCGCTGGTGCCGAAGGTTTCGGAATACGGGCTCACATCGGAAGGTCGGAGCGCCGTCAAAACGTTCGTGCCTCCGATCCATCGGGCGAACTTGGTCAGCTCGGGGTGAATCATCCGCTTCTTCTCATCCGCGATCGTCATGACGTACTCGGTTATCGCGTCTTGGACGGTGAAATCCTCAGATTCGGTTGAGACTGCGGGATCGTCGGTCTGGATTACCAAGATTTTTTCCTCAATGACGGCTAGTGGCCAGGACTACGAGAAATCGGCGTGCGCGAGCGAGCGAGCCGATTCGGGAGAAGACGCATACTTCTAGTTTACGAGAATAGCGGAGTTTTGCAAAAGTCTCGGGAGGGAGAGGAAGGATTGTCTCCCCTGGGATGATGAGGGAGAAAAGGTTGCGGTAGGTTCGCGGGCGAAAGGGGTTTGTTGGGTTTTGTGGTGGTAAGTGGGCGTGTTCAAAAGGCGGAGGTATTTTCCGCTGGATTTGGTTGGTGGGCTGCCCGGGTTTAGTGGTTGGGGGCAGTGGTTTTGTTTTTGCCGTTGAAGGGGATTGACACCTTTCGCGTGAGGTGCCAATCCATCAGGCGTTGCCGCTTTGTGCGAGATATTGGACTGCTAGCTTCCCTCGTCCGGTCACTGCCCACGTTGCCAGACCGTGGGCCCGGGTTACGGCCTGGAGTTTGAGCTCGGCCGCTTCCCATCGGGTAGTTTTGCACATCCTCGTGCCGTAGCCGCGACCCGTTGGCGACAAGGGTCCGACGTCTGCCGAATTCACGACCGCTTACCCGGCCCTTGGCTAGACATCGCTTGAATGTCTTGCTGGCTCGTGTTGCCGAGGGTGCATTAGCCCTCGGCGACCGGGACTTGTTACATCGATCGCTTCGAACGGAACCGCTGAACGTTGCAACCGGCTCTAACTCGGTTGAGGGGCGTCGCCAGAGATGGCTTCCACGAACACGCGAATCCGGGTTACCTTCGCAGGACCCCGTGTACTCGCTGTTTATGTGTTGCGCTTTCACGATCTAACGCTTACTCCCTGCCGTCCAACGGCTAGATTGGTGTCCGCACTCGTCAGCACGGCTCTGCCTGAAGTCTTCAATTCTTAATTGTACACATGTATTGGTATGTTTGTGGCAATTCGTCGCGAATTTTTGACGTTTGGGGAGATTCCTCGCTGCGCTCGGAATGACAGGCGGGGGCGCGGGGAATGACAGGAGGGTGAGGAGTGACGGGAGGAGCGGGACGACGGGTGAGTGCGGAGTGACAGGAGGGTGCGGAATGATGGGTGGGTGCGGGAGACAGGAGGGAGAGCGGGATGACGGGAGGGTGCGGGATGACGGGTGGGTGAGGAAGGGGTGCGCCGAGGTGACCGCGAGGGTCGTGGCGGAGGGCGACCACAAGGGGCGCCCCTACGATGGATTGTCGGTCGGTCAGAGGGAGTTTGGGCGAGGGCGTTTGGTTGGTTGGGGGAGGGCAGGTTTGAAATCTGCGCGTACGGTTCAGGTGATCGGATACGGGTCGATGTATACGACTGCCTCACCAGTCATCACCTCCGTGCCCGATTGGTTTATGCACTGAACAGCCAGTTTGACGATGGGCTTGTCTTCGCGGACGGATACGACCTCACAGTTGACCGTCGCCTCGTCGCCGATATAGACCGGGTTGATGAAGTTTACGCTCAATCCCAGGAAGATGATTGTGGCGTCTTGGCCAGCCATCTCGACGCCTAACACCGCCGATACCATCCCCACCATTAACGCACCGTGAGCGATCCGTTTGCCGAACCTGGTGTCGGAGGCATAGCGATCGTCTAGGTGGAGAGGCTGCGTATCACCGCTCAGGTCGGCGAATTCGCGGACCGTTTCATCGGTTATGACCCGGCTGACGGATGCTGACGAACCGAGCTTGAAATTGTTTGGGACGTTTGTCATCTTTAACTTCCTACTTGAACTGTTGTCAGGCATCAAGACCTTTGGGCGATGTACGAGCCCACGATAACGAGGACCGCGCCGAACCACAGTTCGGGGCCGATGTTTTCTCCAAGAATCAACCATGACAGTATCGCGGTTGTGATCGGCGAGGATAGTGAGATGAGTGAAACTCGGCTGGGGAGATAGTTCTTGAGTAGCCATGTCTGACCCAAGAACGCGAATCCGGCGATGATTACGCCTTGATAAAAGAGTGACATCGCGAGAACCATGGTCATTTTTATTGGGTCGGCTTCAAATATCAACGATCCGATAAGAAACGTCACGGATCCGAAGATGCCCTGTGCCATGAGCAATTTGACGAGGGTGATGCTCTGCCCGAGTTGAGAGAGATAAACCTGGCGCAACCCAAGGAGAACTGCCGAGCACATGATCAGCAGATCGCCTAGCCATGGGTTCAGCGCATCAATGGCATCAGTGCCGCCGAATATGCTACGCACGAAGAGTGCAGCGGCACCAGTGTAGGCGATAAAGGCTCCGATGACTCGGCGTTTCGAGAGATTGTCGTTGGGAACGAAGAAGTGCGCGAATACCCCTGCCCATAGAGGGAACGTCGTGATTAAGACTCCGGTATGCCCGGCAGTTGTGTTGTATTGGCCGAGGTTCATGAACGCAGTCTGGACCGAGAAGAGGATGCCGAGTACAAGGAGCGGAAAGATTTCTGATCGAGCGACTCTGAAACTCTGACGGGTAATGATGGCCCAAATGATTACGACGATCATGCCCAAGATGAAACGCGCGAATCCGAGACGCAAGGGGGGTGAGTCTTCGAGTCCCGCCTTCACCGCGATGGGCAGACCGGCCCAAAGGGACGCGAGAGTGAATGCTAGACCGCCTGCACGAAGCGTCAGCGGTCTGCGAGGGTCGGTCGAGGCGGAACTCGAGGGTTCGGGTTCGGCGACCTCGGATTCTGTCCGAGTGGTCAGTCTTCTAACCGTTTCAGGTATTGACCGACCCAATCGAAGTCGACGAAATCGACGTAAGCATCCATCAGCGCCTTGGTGACCGGCCCCGGAACTTGCCCATCGCCTACTTTAGACCCTTGTACCGTGGCAACCGGGCAGATGCAAAGTGACGTTGACGTGAGGAACACTTCATCGGAGGTCGTGGCGTCGAACATGTCCAGATCCGTCTCCACAACGTCTAGATCGATCTCGTGGGCGAGTTCAATGGCGGTTTCACGGGAGATACCGCCAAGGACGAACTGCGCCTTCGGAGTGTAGGCGACCCCATCTTTGACGACGAAAATGTTGGAACCGATTCCCTCGGTAAGGAAGCCGCGGTTGTCGAGGAGTATGGCCCAAGCCTCCGGGTTGTACTCTTTCGCCTCCATGTCGGCCATTATGAGGTTCAAATAGTTGTGAGATTTGGCGCGCGGGCTCAGTGCTTCGGGGCTGACCCGGCGGGTTGACGGTATCCACACGTCGATCCCGTCGCGGTAGAGTCGTGCACGTGGTCCGAGAGGCAAAGGCGTGCATTCGATGATTACAGTTGGCCCACCGTCGGTTGCCCACATGTCCCCACCTACCAGATCGACACCCCTCGAGACGCGCTGACCGATCCAGTAGTCATCCTCGTCACCGAGGAGTTTCAGGTTCTGTTCGACAACTTCCAGGGTTGCATCTCGCATCTCCTCTTTGGTTATCCCGGGATCGATGCGCACGTAGGCGAGCGAGTTGTAAAAGCGATCGAGGTGTTCTTGGAGTTTGAAGATTCGGTGGCCGAAGGTTCGGGTCATGTCGAACACGGCGTCGCCATATTTGAAGCCTCGATCCCGGAATGGCACCACGGCCTGACTTTCGGGCACGATCTCACCATTGAAATAAGCGACGCGTTCTAGTCTGCGGTCATTGGAGCGATCAGAAGGCATATTGGAGACCATTTTTCGATTTTCCTATCGTCTAGAGTTATGTTACAGCCCGCGCGACGTATTAGAGATCGTAGAGTCCTTTGGGTTCGCTAGAATCTCTAAGTTCGATGGAACAACAAATCGCCCCCAACAAGATCGACGCTGCGGACGCGCATGCGTGTGACGAGACGCCTCGCGATGACGACGCGCCGACGCTTGACCACACGTCTTCGGTGCCCGAATGGAATCCACGTATCAACATTCGATTAGGCCGTGAGCGACCGGACCGCGTTTCATCCAATGACACGCATGACAAAGCCGATGTCCCGGCCCTCCCTCCGCGAATCGACACGATAAACCTCCTGCTCGGCGTCATTCTCTTGTTGGCTCTGGTCCTCCGCATGACCGGTACCGACTGGGACCAAGGCGGTCTTTATCATCCCGATGAGCGCGATTTCCTCGGGCGTGCGGAACGGCTTGATTTCTCGCAGTTGACGGAACCGGGACTCTTGAGCGTCGAATCTCGCCTCAACCCCCAGTGGTTCAACTACGGTAGTCTGCCGCTTTACGCCTTGTCTGCGGTTAAGACTGTCGCATCGCCGTTTACCGATCGCGACTGGAACCTATTCGACCTCCGTTTCCACGGCCGCAACCTCGCAGCTGTGTCGGATACCGTAACTGTCCTTTTCGTTTTCCTTCTGACTACCCGTCTCATCGGCGATCGTCGTGCCGGTTTGATCGCGGCGTTTCTCGCCGCGATGGCGGTGATACATATCCAGAACGCGCACTACACCGCAGTCGATGCGCCCATGACGATGTTCATCATGGCGACGGTCTATTTCTCGACGCGAATGGTCCAAGAGCGCAGACAGAAATACGCGTTGCTTGCCGGCGTAATGCTTGGTTTGGCGATCGCAACGAAGTTCTCCGCGGCACCTGTCGCGCTCGCCCTGGGCACTGCCCATCTCCTGCTGCTGATTGGGCCGAGCATCGTTTCACGCAGTGCCCCGAATGTGACGCCCAGCGACGTGAAGTTCGTGTTGCGCTACGCGGTTCTGTCAGGATCGGCCGCATTGATTGCGTTGTTGGTTACCCAGCCGTACATGATTATCGACTGGAGTACCTATTTCTCGAACGTGTATCAACAGTCTGAGATGGTGCGTCGGACCATCGATTTGCCATTCACGCGGCAGTACATCGACACTCCCGCATTCCTGTATCAGATTCGTCAGCTTTCGACTTGGGGATTGGGCATCTCGTTAGGCATCGCGGTTTGGTTGGGACTCATCTGGGCGCTAGCGCGGGCAGTCGTCAAGCGCGACCTCGCGTTCGTCGTTGTGCTGTCTTTCCTGATTCCTTACCTGGTGGTCAACGGGCAGTTCGAAGTGAAGTTTTTGCGCTATATGCTTCCGGCGACGCCATTCTTGATCGTTTTCGCTGGCGGTGCGATCTGGTGGGTCTACACGTGGGTCATGCCGAGGATCCACCGCGTTGCCCGCGTCGGCATGTATGCCTTAGGAGCGATAGCGTTCCTTTTCCTCGCGCACTACACGATCGCGTATCTCAATGTGTTCACCGGGCCACATCCTGCGCAGGAAGTTTCAAGATATTTGGAGGAGAACGCGGGGACCGGCACGGTAGTCATACAGGAACACTGGGAAGAGGGCATACCGAATATCCCTGGTTTCTACATGCACGAAAAGTTGCCGATGTACGAGAATGACACGAGTTCGAAGTTCTCCACGGTGGCGCGTCGAATGGAAGGCGCCGACTATCTCGTGCTGTTTAGCAACCGCCTTGCCGCGACAATTCCGCGGCTGCCTGAGCGATACCCAATCTCGTCTCGTTTTTACGAAATGCTCTTCAACGGAGAGTTGGGTTATGAGGTGGTGTACTCGTCGGTCAGAGTTCCGGAGTTCATGGGCGTTGTCTATTGGGATGATCCTTATGCACGCGTGCCGTTCGGTGTGCCCGATGGTTACAGCAAACCGCGCGGCAATGTTTACAACTGGGACTGGTTCGGTTGGGCGGACGAAAGTTTCACGGTGTACGAGCATCCGCATGCGATCGTGTTCCAGAACGTCGAGAAGCTGAGTCAAATTCGATTGCTCGGTCGACTCTATCAAGATGGTCGGCCAGACGACTTCGACCGCATACTGACTGATGGCGTTGGTCTGGTTTACGACGATTCCCAGGCGCAGACGCAGCAATCTGGCGACAGTTGGAATTCGATCTATTTCCTGAAGGACCTACCAAATGAGTTTGCCTGGTTGGTTTGGCTGCTCGCCGTTCAACTTATATCGCTGGCTGCTCTCCCGCTTACTTACATCGTGTTCCGACCTCTGACCGATCGGGGTTACCTCTTCAGTAAACCGTTGGGGCTTTTGATCGTCGCTACTATCGCATGGTTGATGGCCAGTTCAGGGATTTTGGGATTCAGCGCGCTCAGTGTGGGGATCTCAACTGTTTTGTTGGCCGCGATCTCGCTGATTGTCTTCTGGTCCATAAGAGAAGAGATCATCTTCTTCGCCAAAGCCCATTTGAGGACGATCGCTATCGCGGAGGTCATTTTCCTAAGCGCATTCATGGTCTTCTTCCTGATCCGGCTCGCGAACCCCGACCTTTGGCACGCATGGCGCGGCGGCGAGAAGCCGATGGACTTCGCGTACCTAAATGCAATCACCCGCTCGACGATTATGCCGCCGTACGATCCGTGGTTCGCCGGCGGGTACCTCAACTACTACTACTACGGACAATTCATCATCGCCTCGTTGATCCGGGTCACCGGCATCATACCGACCGTCGCTTACAACTTGGCTGTACCGCTCATCTTCGCGCTTTCCGCCGGTGCGGTTTACACAATCGCTTACAACCTCGTCGCGATGTCTATGCGGGCCCGTGGCGCAATCCGTCTGGGCAACGTTCCGATAATGTTCGGACTGATCGCCGCGGTGTTGGCACTGGTGGCTGCGAATATCGATGGCTTGGTACAAGTCGCAACTGGTCTATATGAATCGATGGTCATCGGAGGCGAATTTCCACGTTTCGACTACTGGCGAAGCACGCGGATATTCGAACACGGAACGGGCGGCAACGAGATCACTGAGTTCCCGTTCTTCACGTTTTTGTATGCAGACCTGCATGCCCACATGATTGCGATTCCATTCGCAGTTCTGGCTTTAGGCCTAGCGATTGTGGCGTTTCTACGCGCAGGGATGGAGCGCTTGTCTCGTTTTGAGACATTGGTCTCGTTGGCAATCTTGGGTATCGTGATCGGTTCGTTGCGACTCATCAACTCGTGGGACTACCCGACGCAGCTTCTCCTGGCTGCGGGCTTCATCTTCGCAGGCGAATTCCTTTACGGGCACCGCGGCAAGTTGATCGGCATCGCCCACGCGATCGGTAAGATCGCGGTCGTCGGCATCGTCGGATATTTCGTGTATTTGCCGTTCCACGCCAATTTCGAGCTATTCAACAACGGAATTGAACCGAGCCAGTTCCAGACCGCGTTGTGGCGGTATCTGGCCATTCATGCCTTCTTCGTGTTCGCGATTGGTTCGTGGTTATACGTCGAATGGCAGCGTGGAACCTTCCGTTTCGGATTGATACTCGAGGAGATCAAAAAGGAATTCGGATCCTCGAAATGGGCGCCGTCAGTGATGACGATCGCGTTCTTGGTGGTGTGGCTTGCGGTGGTCGTTGCGTATCCGAACTTCATCACCGTCGTGGCTACGCTTACCGGTGCAGCGATACTCGCGCTGACGGGATTGTTGACCTACCTACGAAGGCACGCAGAACAGCGTTACATCATCATCACCGTTGCCCTGGTCCTCATGTCACTCTTTATCGCCGCCGGGGTCGATCTGATAACCGTTAAGAACGACATCGGGCGACAGAACACCATTTTCAAGTTCTACATCCAAGCTTGGTGGCTGCTGGCGATTGCGGCGACATTCGCGGTTTGGCGGTTATGGGACATGGGGGCCTTCGTGACGAAGCAAATATCAGGTCTGAAAGTCGCTTGGCTATCGACCTTTGGCTTGTTGGCGGTTGGGATTTTGATCTACCCCGTGATGGCAACCGATGTTAGGCTCGACGACCGATTTGACGACATCGGTCCCGGTGTCGACGGCGAGGCGTATATGGACAGTGGTGTCTATAACACCAGAGGTATCGAAATCGAGTTCGCTTCGGACCTTCCGGGAATCGAATGGCTCCGACAAAACGTCGACGGTTCGCCCGTTGTTGTGGAAGCGCAATGGGATCTATACACGTGGGCTAACCGCGTGTCCATTTATACCGGCCTCCCCACGGTTTTAGGTTGGGATTGGCACCAAACGCAACAGCGGCACGACTATCGCTGGGAGGTGCAACGTCGGCGAGACGCGGTCAATAATTTTTATACGACGCGCGATGTCGAAATGGCTCGTGAATTCCTCGACGAATTCGACGTCCGTTACGTTTACGTTGGTGAACTGGAACGGGGTGCCTATCCCCAAAGCGGTATTACGAAGTTCGATGACATGCCGGAACTGAACCTCCATCCAGTCTTCGAGCAGGGGCCCGTGAAGATTTACGAATACAGAGGCTGAGCCAAGTTCGATCCCACTGAAAATGAACACGCCGATAATAAAGAACGTTTCGCGTGCCTTAAAGGCCACGGTCGATTTCGTCATGCCGATCGTTTGCGTGGACTGTGGATCCGAAGGATCGTTTCTGTGTGTTTCATGCTTGGCAAACGCCCCAAAGTTGCCGATTAATTCCTGCATGAAATGCTCTGAACACGCTGCCGAACATGTCAGGCTTTGCGGTGACTGCGCGACTCTGCCGCCGCCTCTTGACAGATTGGTCCCGATTTACCGGTATGGTGGGCCAGTGCGAAGCGCTGTGCATGCGTTGAAATACCGCCACATCACCGCCATCGCGCCAACCATGGCACAGCCTATGTCTCAGACCTCGTTTACTCGTCGTGCAAAACTTGATTGCGTCGCGCCAACACCGATGCATGCAGATCGATTGCGGGAGCGTGGTTACAATCAGGCGGCTCTGCTCGCCCAGAATGTCGCGGACAACCTACAGCTGCGATACATAGAAGATGCTCTGACCAAGACTCGACCGACGCCGTCGCAGGTCGAATTGACGCGTCAAGAACGCGCATTTTCACTCAAAAATGCGTTCGTTGCGAACTACGATTTCGACGACGCGCACGTATTACTTATTGACGATGTATGCACCACCGGCAACACCTTGATGAATTGTGCCGCGGCGTTGAAGCGTGCCGGCGCTCGACGTGTGTCGGCGGTGGTGTTTGCGAAAGAGTTGATCAATGAGGAATCCGTGGGTTAAACATCGTGATACGAAACATCAAAACGATACTTTTCGACGTGTATGGCACGCTGGCCACGTGGTACCCGGATCGCTACCTGCTGCACGCTAAAGCGGCGCGAATGTTCGGCATTGATGTCACTAAAGAGGGTGTCGATGCGGGATACGCCGTTGCCGAAGCGTACATGACCCGTCAGAACGCGCAGGCCCCAATCCGCCTAATGACGAACGACGAGCGAGATCAATTCTTCGCACGCTTCGAGCAGATGGTGTTGCAGGGTTGCGGAATCGACGTGGACATTGAATTGGCCGACAAGATTTGGCAAGAAGTCGCCAAGCAAGAGTACGAACTGGTGTTATTTGACGATGTATTGGACAATCTGAGAGACTTGCGCAAGCAAGGTTTCGTCGTCGGCATCGTCTCAAACGTTGTCAGCCCCGGTTCGGAACTCGCCGAACAACTGGGACTATCAGATAGCATCGACTTTGCGGTCACGAGCAGCGAGGTGGGCGTCGAAAAACCGGATCGACGGATCTTCGTTGAAGCGTTGCTGCGAGCTGGTGACACACCGCCCGGAGCCGCCATTATGGTTGGGGACCAGATCGAATCCGACGTCAAAGGCGCAGTCGGCGCAGGCATCCAACCGGTCTTGCTCGATCGCAACGACATTCATCTCGGCTTCGCCGAACATCCGCGCATTTCATGCCTTCAAGAGCTTCATTCGTTACTTTCCAACCGATGACTTCAAGAGACTGAGCGAACGGAACAAACATCAGATGATGAACAAAACCCAACGACTTCAACGCTGGTATGACGACAATGAGACGGCCGACAGCCTATTGTTCGGCGAGTTCATGCACCTCGGCGCCAATCAGACCATTCTGACGGTCGGTCTGCACGGTGTCGAGCCAGACCAAGACTCGGTCATTCTCGACCTTGCCTGCGCGGTCGGCGGCAATGCTCGCTGGTTGGCATCGCTCTTTAACTGCACGGTCTTCGGAAACGACATTGATCAGGACGCGATCGCCACGGCCAATGACCTCGCTCGCATTGAGGGTGTCGGTGATCGTTGCAACTTCATCGTGGCACCAGTAGAAAACACCGGGCTTGAAGACGGTTCCATCGATTTAGTCGTTTCGACCGACATCTACGACATTGAGGAGGTCGTCAGGGTTCTCAAACCGGGTGGACGCTTTCTGTTAAGCGGCCTGTTCAGATTGGGCGCTGAAACCCCCGACGAAATCGCTGCCAAGCACGGCCTCGAAGTCGAGTTACGTCGCGACATCACCGAACTCGCTCAAACCTTCCTCCACTCCAAGGAGGAAGAAGCGTTGCTGCTGCAGAAATCCAACATCATCACCGACCGCCAGCTCATAACCGTCATCAACAACGCATTGCGCCGTCGTGGCGGGCATCACATGCTGGTGAGATGGCGTAAAACCGGATGATCGGCGACCGAACTACGGATAGACCGCCAGCGTTTCCAATCCCGTCGCTTCCGGCAACCCCAGCATGAGATTCATGTTCTGGACGCCAGCACCAGCTGCGCCTTTTACCAAGTTGTCGAGCGCGGTAACCACGATCAGACGTCCGCTGTGGGCGTCTATGTTGACGTTGATCAGAACGTGGTTGCTGCCCCAAGTTTCCTTGGTTGACGGAGCTGACGCGACGACCCGGACGAACGGCTCGCCGGCGTAGAAATCGCGGTAGATCTCGGTCGCTTCCTCGTGGGAAACTTCGCGTTTCAAGGTCGCGTAGTGCGTGCCCAATATCCCCCGAGTCATCGGTGCCAAATGCGGTACGAAGGTCACTTTGACTTCGCCGTGACTCGAGAGCGCGCTCAGCTCCTGCGCCATCTCGGGCATATGCCGGTGCCCGCTCAGTCCATAGGCAGACATGTTGTCGTTGATTTCGTTGAAGTTGTACGCGATATCACCCTTGCGGCCAGCGCCAGATACGCCCGATTTCGAGTCACTGATGATGTCGGTTTCGACGATGTCGGCGTTGAACGCGGGTGCGAGGCCGAGGATCGTGCCCGTCGGGTAGCAACCGGGGTTGGCGATCAATCGACTGCGCTTGACGTCTTCACGATGTAGTTCCGGCATTCCGTACACGGCGTTCTCAATGTACTGGGGACACGGGTGCGCGGTCTTGTACCAGGTTTCGAAGACGTTGACGTCCTTCAATCTGAAGTCGGCGCTAATATCAACGCATCTGACGTCGTCTTCGATGAAGGGGCTCAACGCTTCGGCGCTCGCCGCATGGGGTAACGCGGAAAAAACGAAATCCACTGAGTCGTCAAGCGAAGGCGAAATCGTCATGTCAGCGTCGAGAAGGTGCGGGTAGACCTCGCTCAACTGCTTACCAGCTGCGCTCCGCCCAGTTACCTGCTCGACCGTCACATCCGGATGTCGGTACAGGATGCGCGCCAGTTCGGAACCGGCGTATCCGGTAACGTTGATGATGCCGACACGCGTCTTAGACATCGCTTATCTCCGCTTCTCTCGTCTTCGACGAATTTGGGGTGGGATTAAAACCTGATTCTATCCTGACGGTCTTCGGCGCTGCTTCACATATTCGACAACCGCGTGTATCCCGTCTGGCGGCGCACCAAGTTCGATCGCCTTGGTGATGTCCACTTCCGCTAGTTCATCCTGCCCCAATGCGGTTCTCGCAACCGCACGGTTACCCAATGCATCAGAGTTTTCAGGCTCCAGATCTATCGCCCGATCGAGACTTATTACCGCTTGCTCGAAGAATCCCATGCTGAGATACGCAGTTCCGAGATTGAACTGGATCGTCGCGTTTTCCGGGTCGAGCCACGCGGCTTCCTCAAAATCGCTCGCCGCCGCGTCTGGCTGCCCAAGCTGCGCCGATTTCAATCCGCGCGCGAAATATTCCGTTGATGTGGTAGGTTCAGACATTGAGCGCCACCGCGTGCCACTTTGCCGCTGACTCAGATTCAAGGATACGCGTCGAACCATGAAACTCGCACTGATCGGCCAATCTGCGTTCGGTAAATCGGTTCTTGAGAAATTGGCGGACCGAACGGAACATGAGATAGTTGGGATTTTCGCCGCGCCTGACAGGGTGCGGAGCAGAGAACCGTTGGCCGTGGCGGCTGAAGGGTTGGGTCTGTCGGTCTGGCAATTCAATCGCATGCGAGACCAAGAGTGCATCGATGTTTTCCGCGCACTCGATGTTGACCTATGCGTGATGGCGTACGTGACCGACATCGTTCCGAACGAGATCATCGACGCGCCAAACCGCGGCACGATCCAATACCATCCTTCGCTCCTACCACTTCATCGCGGACCGAGCTCCATAAATTGGGCGATCATCCGAGGCGACACCCAAACCGGCCTGTCGATCTTTTGGCCCGACGAAGGGCTAGATACAGGGCCGATCCTGATGCAGAAACGCGTCGAGATCGAGCCCGACGACTCCGTTGGTTCGCTCTACTTCAACCATCTCTTCCCGATGGGCGTCGAAGCACTAGTGGAATCGGTGGACCAAGTAGCTACTGGAAACGCTCCGCGCATTGTCCAAGACGAGAATCACGCTACCTACGAGGGATGGTGCGGCTCCCAGGACGCACGAGTAGATTGGTCGCAAAACGCGGGTAGAGTCCATAACCTGATCCGCGGCTGCGACCCTCAGCCGGGCGCATGGACCACATTGAACGATGAGAAAATCTCGTTGTTCGGAAGCACCGAGGCATCTCGCGACAATATGCCCGTCGATCCGGGAACGATACTCAGCATTGACGAGACAGGAGTGACTGTTTCGACCGACGTAGGCTCCGTAAAAATCAAACGTGTTCGAGTTGGTCGCGGACCGAAGTCGCCGGCTCTCGAAAGCGGTCTGTCAATAGGCGATCAATTCAGCTGATTCCAAACCAATCGACCATGAGTTGAGTCACGCGTTGCGGCGCTTCCAACTGCACGACATGCCCGCAATTTTCGATGATTTCGAGGTGTGAATTGGGTATGGATCGAGATGCCCTACCGCTGTGACCGCTAGGGACTATCCGGTCTGAATCACCCCAGACCAACAGCGTAGGAATCTTCACGGTGCTGAGCGTTTCGTCGCTGAGAACATCGCGCTGCCCCAAAAATCCAGTGATGCTACGGAGCCCTTCAAAAAAGGCATCGGTTGCGTGGTTACGACTGCTGATCTGGAAGATCATCTCCTTCCACGCTTCCCGCTCGTCAGACGACCCGGATTTCTGCGCTTCGCAATGGTCGAAAAAGAAGTAACGGCCGCGTCGCGAGTCGTAACGAATGAATCGCCTTAACGCAGGTATCGATGAGAGCCTCAGTAGAAAATTCAATCCACGACCAAATCCGGGCGACCCCATGAGAATGGCGCGGTTGAAGCGGTCAGGTGCATTGATTATGGCCCCCAAACTACCGATAGCTCCCAGGGAATGGCCGGCGATGTCTGCCGTCTCGATCTCGAATTGATCCATCACCCCGAGGATCACATCCGCTATCTGTTTTCGCGGTGCGTCCACGTGTCTCGGGATGTCCGACATGCCGAACATCGGGATGTCGGGGACGATAACTCGATGATCGTGTGCGAGTGCCGAGATTTGTCGGTGCCATACAGGCCCGCCCATGCCCGCACCGTGCATCAAAATCACCGCTGGACCTTCGCCAAACTCCATCACATGGACACGTTCAAATTCGGCTGCTGATACGAAGCGTCCCTCGTACTTGAGATTCGAGAACGACATCAGCCGATTTCCAGCTTCTCTAATTCGATCTAGGCGCTCGTCCCAGATCGTTGATGGATGTTCAGTTGTTACGTCCGAAAACACGTCGGGTCTAGAATTGGGGTTGCATGACATTATCGGTTAGAACAACTGAATCTGAAGCATTACGGTCCCAACCTGAGAACGTAGTGGAACCCATGCTTTTGGAAGCCGAAAGGTTGCTGGAATTCGACCGGGTGCGGGACATGCTCGCCGCCGAAGCGCGGTTTCACATGTCGCGCGAGGTCGTTCGCGAGTCTCGACCAATGCGGCATCCGGACGACGTCGCGCGTCTCCAAGATGAGACGGAAGAGGCCGTCCATCTCTTGAACAGCAAGGGAGACATCGGATTGGCCGGCATGCGTGACCCGCGTGATCCGCTCCGTCGCGCGATGCTCGGAGGGATGCTCAACGGGTCCGAACTCTTGACGCTCTGCGGCATTTTCCAATCGATGTGGATCGCACGTTCGACGGTGATGATGCTTGAACAGGAATTGCCGCTACTCGTTGAAATGGCATCGCACATCCGAGACCTCAGGTCGGTTAGATCGCCAATTGTCGAAGCGCTATCAGATTCGGGCGACGTTCTCGACAGCGCCACTCCGAGGCTGGGTCAACTTCGCGAGCGGTCGCGCAACGCGTATCAACGTGCGATGCGGACAATGGAGCGTTTCACTGCCCGTGACAATCATCGGGCGGCTCTGCAATCAAACGTGATCGCGTCTCGCGGTGATCGTCTTGTGCTTGAGGTAAAGTCGTCCGAACGCCAGATGGTCCCTGGCGTCATCCACGATGTCTCGGCTAGCGGACAGACCGTATTCATCGAACCCTTTCAAGTCGTCAACACTACGAACGAGTGGCGACAGGCGGCAATCGAAGCAGAGAAGGAAGAAGAGCGCGTTCTGCGAAAGTTTTCACGCGCTGTAGCGGTTCACGGTGAAGACGCCATGGTTTCATTGCAAGCCGCCGCAAATCTCGATGCGGCTGTCGCAAGAGGCCGTTTGTCGTTAAAAATAGGCGGCATTCGACCAACAACCCGCTTTGGTGTCGAGGCGGGTGGCGACACGAGTCTCTCGTTGATCGAGGCGCGGCATCCGCTGCTGGGCGAAGAAGCCGTGCCGATTTCGGTTCGCCTTGACCCCAAGCGCCGCGGTCTGGTCATCACCGGGCCAAATACCGGCGGAAAAACGGTAGCCATCAAGACGCTCGGACTTATGGCCCTCATGCATCAGTCTGGCATCCAGGTACCAGCGCGGGAAGGATCCGTACTACCAGTATTCGACGGCATCTATGCCGACATCGGCGACGCGCAGAGCATCGACCGGTCGGTGTCGACGTTCTCATCCCACATGGAAAGGGTAATCAAAATCATCAATCGTGCGACCGACAACTCGCTCGTGTTGCTCGATGAACTCGGGACCGGGACTGACCCAGAAGAGGGTTCCGCTCTTGCCCGCGCCATTCTCGGTTGTTTGGTCAGCAATGGCGTATGGATATGCGTCACCACACACCACCGCCAAGTCGCGGAGTTCGCCGCTACACACGACAATCTTGCAAACGCTTCGGTTGAACTTGACCCCGAGACGATGCTCCCGAACTACCGGCTCGTCATGGATCTGCCCGGGCAGAGTTACGCCATGCAGGTCGCCAAACGTCTCGGTTTGGGGCAACCCGTCCTCGACCACGCCGAGACGATGCTAGATCCTCTTCGTTCTCAAACCGAGAGTCTGTTGAAATCTCTGCAGCGGGAACGAGACCACGTCCGCGTGCTCCAAGAACAAGTCGCCGTTGAACGGTCTGAGGCAGAAAAGATGCGCGCCGAAGCGACGGCACACCTAAAAAACGCTGAAGAAGAACGCGATAAATCGATTGAGGAAACCCGTGATCAGTTGAAGCAAGAAGCACAGCGAGTTCGACGCCAACTCCGTCGGTTGATGAGGGAATCCGAGCGCGGGCAGAGCTGGCAGGAGGCATTCCGGTCGGCCACAAACATCGGGCGCGAAATCGGCGACGACGATTGGATGGAGAATACGGAAACTGACTCTCGTGCTACCAAGCGCCGATCTCAAGGCAAAACGAAAAAGTCGAATCCAGATACCGCACCTAAGTTCAACATCGGCGACAGTGTCCGGGTCGAGAGTCTTGGCGTCACCGGCGAGATTGTCGAAATAGACCGCGCCAACCGTGCGGTGATCATGTCCGGCAATGTGCGTTTTCAGGCGCGATCTCACATGATGACCCTTGTGAAATCCGCCGAGGTCACACAGGTTTCTGGCCGGTCGCAGTCTTACAGTTCTGGACCGCCAAGGATCGCTCACCTTGCCGACGCAGCGGGAGACCTAGACGTGCGCGGGTCCCGTGTCCACATGGTCGAATCGATGATCCCGCAGTTCATCGATCGCGCATTCATGCAGGGATTGACCAGTGTGCGCATCATCCACGGCGACGGCACCGGCGCCTTGCGCCAAGCAATCCGCGACATATTGTCCCGCCAATCGCACGTCGAATCATTCCAACCCGCACCTCGAAACGCCGGCGGCAACGGCGTCACCATCGCGATGCTGGAGTAAAGGCCTTACGTCATTCCCGAGTACGCGGGAATGACGGGGGGTGAGGGCCGGGTTGCCCCCGCTCCGCGGGGGAAATGTCCGAAGGACAAAGGGGGCCCGGTTCGGACAGACTAGACCCCAGCAAACGGATTGATCACTCGCAACCCGTCGTACTCCTGTTCATCGTTCAAATCCTCGGTGTAGACCGCATCACATCCGGCAGATTTCGCCGCCGCGAGAATCGCACCGTCCCAATAGGAGAGCTGGTAACGACGGCTGATGGTTGTGGCGGAAAGGAAGATGTCGGCGGTTATGTCTTGGATCGGAAATCGTTCGAGCGATCCAATGAACCGGAGAGCTATTTCATGGGAAATTGCAGCTGGATTATTGCGATTCGTAACTTGCGAGTAGAACTCCTGCAATACCTGAACTGACAGTGTCAGATCTGGTTCACCAAGTAGTTGCTCGGATCGGACTTGCTTTTCAGTTTCATTCGGTGCCGGACTTACCGCATATATCAAAACGTTCGTATCAAGGAATCGCATCGAATGTCCAATCGGGAATTCCGACGACCACCAGTGCTGTCACAAGCACCTACGCTCCGGTCCCAGCGCGTTCGTAAAGCTCTTCGCGAGGCAGACGGTCCGACGCCCGAAAATCAGGATGCTTGACTTTGATCTCTTCGATCACCCGGCTGAGTTCTTCATTACTTTGCTCTGGGCTTGGCGGGGCGGGCTGAGCGCATAAGTCTCGCAGATACGCGCGTACCAGCGCCGAAACCGAAGTGTCCAACTCCGCCGCTCGAATGCGCGCTTGACGGTGGGTTTTTTCATCCACCGATACGGTAATATTCTTCATGGTCACAGTTTCACAGTCTTACAGTTTCTGTAAATCTTAGTGTAGCCTACCCCCTGCCCCTCTGGATTCCCGCGTCCGCGGGAATGACGGGGGGCAGGGTTGCCCCCGCTCCGCGGGGGAAATGTCCGAAGGACAAAGGGGGCCCGCCCGTAGGGGCAACCCTTGTGGTTGCCCTCGCACACCACCTCCGTGTATTTCATTTGCGGCTCATCTGACACCCGATGCCCCGCCCAGGGCGACCACAAGGGTCGCCCCTACGACAATTCTGCGCAATTGCCGCGGCATCGCGAACGACTACCCCCATCCCCTCTGGATGCCGGCTTTCGCCGGAATGACGGGGTGTTTGCGAAAATGACGATGGTTGTGCATACACCCGTAGGGGCGGTTCGCGAACCGCCCCTACGCCACAACATCCTCGTCCAAAACCCGCGCCCTCAACTGTCCGCATCCCGCATCGATGTCGATGCCTTTTTCGATTCGGACAGTGGATGGCACTCCGTAACGCCGGAGAACGTTCTGGAAGCGGTCGGCTTGGTCGCGGCCGGTGCGTTGATACGGTCCATCTGCGGTCGGATTCACGGGTATGAGATTGACGTGGCATAGCATGCCGGACAACTGCTCACCTAGCTTGCGGGCGTGTGCCGTGGTGTCGTTTTGCCCTTGCAACAAAACGTACTCGAAGAAGATGCGTCGATCCGTTAACTCGACGTAGCGTCGGCAGGCGGATAAGAGAGTCGCTATCGGATAGCGGCGGTTGATGGGCATCGTCTCCGACCGAGTCTCATCATCGGGGGCGTGAAGCGATACCGCCAGATTAATCTGGATATTCTCGCCGGCAAGCTCCAATATCTGGGGAACAAGGCCCACCGTCGAAAGAGTGATGTGCCGAGCGCCTATAGCTAACCCGTTTGCATCGTTGATCGATCGGATCGCCGACATGGTGTTGTCGTAGTTTGCCAATGGCTCGCCCATGCCCATGAACACAACGTTTGTTACGCCTTGGAGGCTACCCAGGTCGCGCTCGCCGGCTTCAACTTCGGCGCGGTCTTCGGCAAGGGCGATGCGTTGCATGAAGATGATTTGGGCGACGATCTCGCCCGTGGTGAGTTGCCGACGGAATCCTTGCTGACCGGTGGCGCAAAATGTGCAGCCCAAAGCGCAGCCAGCTTGGGTGGAAACACAGACGGTCTTGCGCGCCTTGCGGTGGTTATCGGCCACGTAACGCATCAACACCGTCTCCACCAATTCGCCATCTGGCAGGCGAAACAATGCCTTGTCGGTCGATCCGTCGGCAGAGGTTAGGTGATAGACCTTTTCAATCGGATCGGCGATATAGCGTTCCGCTAGTTGAGCGCGCAAAGCTTTCGGTAGCGTCGTAATCTGCTCAAAATCGAGGATGCACTCGCGATGAAGCGCCTGCCATATCTGCTTTACACGGAAACGCGATTGACCTAAGACATCGACAACCTCACGCTCGAGTTCGGAGCGGGAGAGGTCGAGGATGATTGGTTTCGTCTGCTTTGATGCGGCGTTTTCGAGAGCCATGAAGTCAATGCTAACGCGTCGACACCCAGATCACGTGCGCCTCCCCGTTGCCCGGCCCCTCTGGATTCCGGCCTTCGCCGGAATGACGGTAGTTGTGCACAGCACCCGCCGGGGACGGGACGATTTTTCGTCAATCGACGATAACCACATCCCTAACCCGGAAATGATCCAACGCGTCTTCATTAACCTCGATGCCCAATCCCGGCGCGTCTGGTACGGTGATGTACCCATCGGTTTGACTGAAGAATGGATCGGTTAGAGCCGATCTGACGGGATGAATGGTCTGATCGAACTCGGTTACAGGTTCGTTGACGAAGGGTTCCTTCGGGTGTGCAGGCGGCGCCTGCGAGATGGTCGCTAGGACGTGAAGTATTGCGGCTAGGCTGATGTGAGTGTTGAAGAAGTGGGGAATGAACTGAACATTGAATGCCTCTGCCATAGCCGCGCAAAGTTTCAGTTCGGAGATGCCCCCAACGTTGACGATCTCCGGTTGGATCATGTCGAATATCCGCCCTCTCAGCAAACGCGCGACATCTCGTCGCGTGCTCGCCGACTCCCCGCCGGCAGTCGGGACAGGCGATTTGGTGGTGATCAGCAGGTTGTCATCCAACGCCCGCGATGAGGTGGGTTCTTCGAACCAAGTAACGTTGGCGTCGGCGATGCGGCGCGACATCATTATCGCGGTGGCAGGATCATACGCCTCGTTAGCGTCGACCATAATGCGGATGTTGTCACCAACCTGACGACGGAGGGCGTGAACACGATCGACATCTTCGTCGAGAGTGAGACCGCCGATCTTCATCTTCATTCCGGTAAAACCGGCGGCGGTGTGGGCTTGAGCCTCTTCGAGGAGATCGCGCCAAGTTGGATCGTTGACGTCGTTCTCTGTGTAGAACAGG
This sequence comes from Dehalococcoidia bacterium, assembly GCA_963664695.1. Taxonomy (GTDB): domain Bacteria; phylum Chloroflexota; class Dehalococcoidia; order Lucifugimonadales; family Lucifugimonadaceae; genus Bin127. The sequence goes on along the minus strand of OY761543.1, from coordinate 1,848,719 downwards.
CCTGTGGCGTAGGTGCAAATCTTGTCTCGGATTTTGCCGCCGAGAAGCTCGTAGACCGGAAGGCCGCGTGCTTTGCCAACCAAGTCGTACAGTGCCATGTCGACTGCGCTGGCGACATTGGACGCGATGCCCGCGTAACCACCTCCTTGGTACCGCGTGTTGACGATCGATTGCCAGATGCTCCCAAAGTTCTCCGGGTTCATGCCGATTACGCCTTGAGCGACGTCCGCGAAACCTGCGGCATCGACACCTGTCTCGCCCCAACCGTACGTTCCGTCATCGGCGGCTACGCGAACCGCCAACGTACCGCGCGACGTCTTCCACGTCATTGACGACTTGTATGGAGCGTCGATCTTGCCGACGAGTTGATGGAGTTCGATGCGTTCGATTTTCATGTCGTTGGTTGCGATCTACTGAACTACGATCGCGTCGCATTGGCGGAAGTGGTTTAAGGCCTCTTCGTCGATTTCGATTCCAAGACCGGGTTCGTCCGGAACCGCAACGTGGCTGTCGGTCTGTTTGAAGATCGGGTCGGTGAGCGATTCTCTCACTGGGTGCGGAGTCTGGTCGAACTCGGTCACTGGCTCATTGACGTACGGCTCTTTGGGATGTGCAGGAGGTGATTGCGCGACTGTAGCAAGTGTGTGCAGTATGGCCGCGAAGCTGATGCCGGTGTTCCAGAAATGTGGGACGAATCTGACATTGCACGCCTCAGCCATGGCCGCCGAGAGTTTCAACTCCGATATGCCGCCAACGTTCACGATCTCGGGTTGGATGATGTCGAATACCCGATTTTTGAGCAACCGAGCAACTTCTCGACGCGTGCTCGCCGATTCGCCGCCGGAAGTGGGGACCGGAGAGCGGCTCGTGACCAAGAGATTGTCCTCGTCCGCCCGTGAAGAGCAAGGCTCCTCGAACCAAGTCACGTCGGCATCGGCGATCCGATGCGAGGCCTGAATAGCGGTCATCGGGTCGTACGCCTCGTTGGCATCGACCATGATCCGGATTTCATCACCGACCTGACGACGCAACGCGTGAACACGGTCAATATCTTCCTTCAGCTTCATTCCCCCGATCTTCATCTTCATCCCAGTGAAACCTTGATCAACGTAGCCCTGTGCTTCCTCGAGAAAGTCCGACCACGTTTTGTCTTCCAGATCGGAGGGAACGTAGTAGAGGCCAGTCGCGTAGGTGCAGATTCGGTCGCGCACTTTTCCGCCGAGTAGCTGGTAAACGGGCAATCCGCGCGCACGGCCGACTAGGTCATGTAACGCCATGTCGATGGCGCTGGCGATATTGGACGCCGGGCCTGCATACCCTCCGCTTTGGTAGCGCGGGTTGATGATCGATTGCCATATAGCACCGATGCGTTCAGGGTTTTGCCCGATCAGCGAAGCGGCTGCACCTGCCAACGCATCGGCCCCAACACCAGTCTCACCCCAACCGTACGCGCCGTTATCCGCAATGATCCGGACTACTTGGGTTGCCCGTTCGTCCGTCCAACGCTGAGACCAGCCGAACGGCTGATCGAGCTTGCCGACTAGGGGATGAATCTCGATGCGTTCGATCTTCATGTGAGCTGTCGCCATTCGTCGTCGAGTGCGGCGAAGCGATCATGCAGGGCGCCCACGAATGCACCATCAATTGCTAACGCATCGTCGAGAGTCTCGATGTTCGATACCATGTGCCGAGGACTCTTCGTTCCGATAATCGCAACGTGGATCTCTGGGTGTGCCAGAGTAAATCCCATCGCCGCAATGATCGGATCATCGGGTTCGCCGGGAACATCGCCTGCCGCTTGGACGTCACGGCAGCGTTGCAGGTAGGTGTTGTCATAACCACGGCGGGAACTGTCCATCCCGGCCTTCGCCATACCCCATGTCGCACCGGCGATGGGACGTTTGACGATAACGCCGATGCCATTTTTGGCACATTTTTCAAGCAACCCTGACGAGTAGGCGCGCTGTTCTACGACGTTGAAGCTGGTCTGCAAAGTGGCGAATATCCCGGAATCGACCGCCCAATGCGCGGCATCGTTGTCACCCGAGTAGCCGATCATCCGCGTCTTGCCCGCGTCCCGTGCGTCCTCAAGCGCCCGGATGATATCGCCTTTTTCGAGGTCCGGGATGTCGCAGGAGTGAAGCTGTACGAGGTCAACGTAATCCGTGTTCAGACGTCGCAGACTTCGATCGATCGAATCGCGTACCGTCTCGTACGTCCAATCGCTGCCATTCAATCCATCGCCGCGAGCGTGACCCGCCTTGGTTACGAGGACATATTCGTCCCTCCGATTGGCGACGGTACGACCAATCAGCTCTTCCGAGATGCCGTAGCAGGCCGCGGTATCGAGGAAATTGATGCCCAAGTCGAGCGCGTTATTTAAGACGTTTCCCGCTTGCTCGACGTCTTCGAAATCTAACTCCGATCCGATCTCCGCCAATCCGGCGCCAAGGCGCGAGACTGTGTACCCTGTTTTTCCGAAATCGACTGTCTGCACTTGTTCGCTCCTCCTGCAAGTTTGAAAACTGCTCTAATCATCTATTGGTACCAGGCCAAATCACCTTCGCGGTCCATGCACCTTCGAAGCATGTGCCGTCGTTCATCACCGCGTCTCTCATGATGCACCGATACATGTTCGTGTCACTGAAGTTAGCGTCCCGCAGATCCGCTCCAGCCAAACTGGTACGGAACAACGCTGCTTTACTGAGGTCTGCTTCAACGAACTTAGTCCGCCGCGCCCAACCCTCTGACAGGTCGGCGCCTCGCAAACACGCTCCGGTAAGATCAGCGTTGTCCAGGATCACTCTAGCCAAGTTCCAACCCGCAAAATTCATTCCAGTCAAATCCGCGCCGGAAAGGTCGAGGCGTTCAGCCGGATTCTCTGCTCGCCAATCGTCGACAGCGGCAGCGCCCATCTTGACGGCTTGTAGGTGTTGTTGGTTCAATTCGCGGCGGCTGGAGTGAATTTGCTACTAGGAGTGCAGGTCGGCGACCACACTCGCCAAATGTTAATCGATTCACATCGGCATCCCTTCGCCTTTGTCGAAGGCGGACGGTGAAACAAATATGAAACATATATTTTTTACCTTGAATTCAATTGGCGCTTAATCGCGCCATTGCGATTCGATCAGGTTCAGGAGAGACGAAAACGATGGCAAACGCCAATGATGTGATCAAGATGATGGAGGAATCGGGCGCGAAATGGTTAGACCTGCGTTTCACCGACGTCCCGGGCACTTGGCAACACGTTTCCTTCCCGAAGCACGAGGTCACTGAAGACCTGTTCGCCGAAGGCACCGGATTCGACGGCTCAAGCATCCGAGGATTCCAGACCATCGACGAATCCGACATGCTGCTGGTCCCCGACCCTTCAACCGCCGTGGTCGACCCGTTCATCCCGAACACCCTTTCAATCGTCGCCGATATCCGCGACCCGATAACGGGTGCGTCATACGACCGCAGCCCTCGTCACGTTGCGGCGAAAGCCGAAGCGTATTTGAAATCCACCGGATATGGCGACTCATCGGTTTGGGGACCCGAGGCTGAATTCTTCATCTTCGACAGCGTCTCCTACGGTGGCGCGTCAAACTCGGCACACTACGAAGTCGACTCCGAAGAGGCGATCTGGAACACTGGCAACGCCACGGACTTGTCGGGCGAAGGTCCGAACCTCGGTCACAAGCTTCGCCACAAGGGCGGCTACTTCCCCGCTCCACCGTCGGACACCCAAACCTTGATCCGGCACGACGCCTGCGAGGCCATGGCTGCATTCGGCATCGAGATCGAAAAACATCACCACGAGGTCGCGACCGCTGGCCAAGGTGAGATCAACTGGAAGGCTTCGCCTCTGAAACAAGCAGCCGACTTTGTGATGGCCTACAAGTACTGCCTGAAGAATACCGCCGCAAAATACGGCAAGACGGCGACGTTCATGCCCAAGCCGCTGTTCGAAGACAACGGAACCGGCATGCACGTGCACCAGTCGATCTGGAAAGGCGACGTTCCCGTGTTCGCCGGCGATGGATACGTCGGGTTGAGCGAGACGGCGATGGCCTACATCGGCGGCCTTCTGCAACACGGGCCGGCGTTGATGGCGTTGGTCGCACCAAGCAGCAACTCGTACAAGCGCCTAGTCCCTGGTTTCGAGGCACCGACGATCCTAGCTCTGTCGGCACGCAACCGCTCGGCAGCGGCGCGGATTCCCATGTACTCGAACTCCCCGAAAGCCAAGCGCGTCGAGTTCCGACCTCCGGACCCGACATGCAACCCGTACCTCGCCTTCTCGGCGATGCTCATGGCTGGTCTCGACGGTATCGACACCGGAGCGGACCCCGGAGAGCCGATGCAGGAGGACCTGTACGAGGTCGACCCATCGACGCTCAACCAGGTTCCCGGAAGCTTGGCAGAGGCCCTCGACGCATTGGAAGCCGACCACGAGTTCCTGCTCAAGGGCGGAGTCTTCACCGCCGAGCTGCTCGAAGCCTACATCGACTTCAAACGCGAGACCGAAGTCGACGCAGTTCGCCTGCGCCCGCACCCCTACGAGTTCTTCCTTAGCTACGACGCATAGTCGATAGCAAAAGAATCGTCAGACGCCCCGGACCAAGTCTGGGGCGTCTTTTTTTGTTGGGTTTAGGAAGAAGACGACGTGATGAATCGAAAAACGATTCTTGGAATCAAAAGAATGAATGATGAATCATTTTTCGTTGGAAACCTCAGAAATGATTCATAGAATCAAAAGAATGAATGATGAATCATTTCTGAACGAGCCCAGATGACAACCTTGAGTTCAAAAGAACTCCGCGAGTTGCTTGAGCGACTCGATGGCGAATCGGCCGATGACCTCGAGTCCCAGCATCTTGAGTTCAAGTCAGCAGACGCGCGCGGCGCTAAAGTGCGCGCACAGTCACGAGCGATTCGAGAGACAGCAGTGGCATTTGCCAACGCTGAAGGCGGCACGTTGGTTCTGGGGATCGCCGATGGAAAGCGTACGCGAGCAGACGCGATCGTCGACGTCGCCCGGCTCGACCCTAGAGATATACAGCGCGACATCTACGACGGCACAGACCCTCACATCACCGTCGACATCGAAGAATTGCATGAACCTGAGGGGAGGATGCTAGTCGTCAGAGTGCCGAGTAGTGATCATTTACACACAACCACGGACGGTGTCGCGAGGATACGGGTCGGTAAAGAATCGAAACGGTTGACCGGATCAAACCTCGCACAAATTCTCGCCAGTCGCCGAGTAACAGACAGCACCGTTCAAATCGTCCCTGGATGCGATCTAGAAGTCATTGATCCCAAAGAGATCAACCGAATGCGAGAGATCATTCGAATTGAAGATGTCCGTCCGGAGTTAAATGGTCTAAGGGACGCTGAATTGCTGGAAGCGCTCGGGTTGGCCGAAGGTCAGAGAGTCAACATAGCCGCAATTCTTTTGCTGGGTCACAAGTCGGCCGTGGCTCGATACGTTCCACAGCATGAGTTGACGATAGCCAGGTTTCGGGAACCGACTCAGTACGATTTCCGCAAAGATATCCGCGAACCTCTACTTAAAACGATTGATGAAGTTCGACAAGTAGTCGATTCAAACGTTCGCCTCACTACGATTGAAGTAGCGGGATTCCATCACTTCGAAATCCCGGACATGAACTGGGTGGTCATCAGAGAAGCGGTGTTAAACGCGTTAGTGCATCGAGACTATTTTCTGAGCGGTTCAATACAGGTGTTCCTGCGACCCGACCATGTCGAAATTACTAGTCCTGGGGGATTCATTGGCGATGTCTCGCCGGAAAATGTGCTTCGCCATCGACCAGTGCGACGCAACCATCTTTTGGCGGACGCTCTGCAGGCGATGGGACTAGTGAACCGTGCGGGAATTGGCGTCGATCGGATATTTGAAGACACACTTCGGGGCGGCAAGGATTTTCCAATGTACGAATCGGATATTGGGACGGTTAGATTGACGATCCCGACCGGAACCCACATTGGATTTGCGAGATTCGTTGCCGATTTTGAGTTGAGCGGCGGACGACTCGAGTTAGACGATCTGATGATTATGCGCAACTTGATGACGCGCAAGGAGTTGAATCGTCGGTCAGCTGCAGACGTATTAGGGATAGCGGAAACCGACGCAGCAGTTCGGCTCGCTAGTTTGAATGCCCGTGGTTTCTTGCAAGTTCGAGGTAGAGGCCAAGGAGCATCGTACCGTTTGGGTTCTCAGTTCTCCGATTGGGACCGGATTGAAACACCATTAGTCGATCATGACTTGGGGCCAGAATTGGCGAGCAAGCTGGTTCTGCAGACAATGTCCGACAGGGGTTCAATCACTAACGCGGATGTTCGTACTATTACTGGTTATCAGCGCAACGCAGCAGTCGCCTTATTGCGCGCAATGCGCGAAGAAGGATTGATCGAGGTCAGAGGAAGGGGGCGTGGCGCCCACTACGTGCTGCCCGAGTAGTCCATCGGCACATCACTCCTCCCAAACCTCCTCGAACAGCCGCAGCCAGTTCCCTCCTAGGATCTTGACCACGTCGTCGTCGGAGTAACCTCGGTTTAGGAGTGACTCGGACAATACGGGCAACTGGTCCGGCGTCTTCAGGCCCACCGGGTACTGGTCTTCCCAAGCCAATGGCATGCCGCTATGGCCGGTGAAGCTTGACGGGTATTTTGTGCCCTGTTGACCGCCGATGTATTTCCAGAACTCTTCGGGTTGATCTTGGGTGTGGTCCGTTCCGATGCCCACGTGATCGACACCCACCATGTCGACCAGGTGGTCGATGGCGTCAAGATAATCGTCTAGTGTGGAGGAGTAGGTGTTGCGGAGGAAACCCTGTATGCAGGTTGCGCCTATGACGCCACCTTTGTCAGCCATTGTTTTGATGGCTCGGTCAGTCTTGTTGCGGCGGTGGTCGAAGTAGCTCTTTGCGTTGGCGTGCGTGATGGCGACCGGCTTCTCGGAAACCTCGATACTCTCTTGTGTGGTTGCGACGCCGACATGTGAAAGATCTAACAGGATCCCAAGACGGTTCATCTCGCGGACGGCGTCGATCCCAAAGTTGGTGAGACCGCCGTTCTGTCTCTCCATACACCCGTCACCAAGCAGATTGCGTTCGTGATAGGTGACCTGCATGATGCGAACGCCCAGTTTATGGAACAGTGCCAATCGGTCGAGATCATTTTCGATGGGTGATGTATTCTGCCATCCGAAGATGATGCCGGTCTTACCTTCACGCTTCGCCCGATGGATGTCATCGACGGTTTCGACCAGCAGGATCTGGTCGGACCTCTCGCGCAACCGCACGTACCACTTTGCGATGAGGTCGAGCGTCTCTTCGTAGCCTTCCCAGGTGGCTTGCGTCGCGTTGATAGCTGCTACGCCACCGGCGTTGAGGCTTTCGTAGACTGCGTCGCTGTCCCAGTTGCTAACGTTGAGCGCGTCGATCACGACCGAGGCGTCGTACAGTTTTCGGGCGTGTGTTGCGTCGGTGCTCATGGCATCCCCCGGCCAGTTGTTTTGGAATGTGTCGAAGTTTACGACGTGGCGCTCACTTGGAAGTTTGCAATTAAACTTCAATCATGCGTTCGGAACATTGATACGATTCACCCCTAATCCTCTGGAGATACGACATGCAGCAGACAGCAATTTCGACGAACGGCGCAGCGGATTCGGCATTTATGCCCATGGGAGCTGCGGAGATGAACCGAGCATCGGCGGCAAGTCCTGCCGTTTGGTTGGCGGGGGACCCGGAGGATCTGAAACCGTGGATGAGCCGTGGCGCCGCAGGTATCGTGACCAACACCGTCGTGCTGAACGACATGGTGAAGAAATACGGTCAGATGACGGATGTGATCCAGCGCTACCTCGACATCACCGACAAGAAGGTTGCGGTTGAGATCGACGGTCACTCGACCCAGGAGTTGCTCGACGTCGGCGAGGTATTCACCAAGATGTCAGATCAGGTGATACTGAAGATACCTTGCACCGTCAACGCTCTTGGTGCGTTCGCCGAGTTGAAGAAGTCTGGCGTCGAAACGTTCTGCACCACCGTCTTCACCGTCAACCAAGCGGTCGCCGTCGCCCAAGCCGGCGTCGACCACGTCCTTCCATTCTGTGAGCCTTACCGCGACGTCTCGGGAGATCCAACGGCGTTAGTACGTGATCTCCGTGACATCTTCGCAGATTGGGCGCAACGTCCTTACATCACCGCCGCGCTGGTGCGTTCCAAGGACACCGCAGAGGCCGCATTGCGCGACGGCGCCGACGGCATCATCGTGTTCTGGCCCATCTTCGAGGAGATGCTCCAAGCCAAATTCACCGACGAATGGAACACGACTTTCCTCAACGAGTGGAACGAGATGTACGACGCTGGGTTGTTGGAAGGTGTGCCCTACAGCCGGCACTAAACTGCCACAAACTCGGTTATCCGGGAGCCCGCTTCGCAAGAGTGCGCCCATACGGATGTTAGAGGAGTTGGCTGGCGACGCCCTATTCGGCGTGGGTTTGGGATGTTGGCAGCGTGATGGTGAATGTGGAACCTTGGTTGGTAACGCTGTCTGCGCTGATGTGGCCGTCGTGAGCTTCGACTAGTCGCTTGGCGATGGTCAGGCCAAGTCCGGCGCCGCCGGTTGAACGGGCACGGGAAGCGTCGACTCGGTAGAACTGGTCGAAGATGTGGTCGATGTCTTCGTCCGGTATCCCGTCGCCTTGATCGGTGATGCTGATTCGTACGTGATTCGCATCATCGGTGACACAGATACGGACTCCAACCTCGGCGCCGGGCGGCGAGTGCGCGATGGCGTTTTCGACGAGGTTGTGTACCACTTGCGTCATGCGTGTGCGGTCGATGTCCACGAGCGGCACGATTTCGGGAATTTCGCAAACGATTTGGATGCTGGACTCGATCGCTCGTGGTTTGAAGGCTCGGACAACATTTTGAACTACGGTCTCTACGCGGTCGGCGTGTTTATCGAGTTTTAAAGCGCCTGCGTCGGCTACAGCCAAGATTCGAAGGTCTTCTACGAGCCTTGAAAGATGCAGTGTCTCCTGATGGAGTGTGTCGATGGTCTGGTCTTCGGGCTCAACAACGCCGTCTTTGATGGCTTCCAGGTATCCTCTTATATTCGTCAGCGGGGTGCGCAGTTCGTGAGCGATGTCGGCGGTCAGCCGTCTTCGGCGAGTCTCGGCGGTTTCGAGTTCAGAAGCCATGACGTTGAAGGTCGTTGCCAACTGTCCTATTTCTCCGCGATGCCTGGTCCGTACTCGCTGGTCCAATTCGCCCCTTCCGAGTCGTCCGGCCGCTACGGTGAGGTCTTGCATGGGGGCGAATGCGCGGCGCGTGAAGAAAGCGATAATAAGGATGCCGGCTATGCCAGCGGCGATGCCGCTGATGAGAAGCGACCTCTGGAACTCGTTCTGCAAAGCGCTCAGTTGCGGCTCTACCGATAGTTCGTTGACCGCATCGCTGATCAACACAATCGCGTCTTCGGCATCCCCGCCAAAATGGTCTTGGACTGCGAGGGTTTCGGCAAACAGTTTTGAATTGTCGAGAACCACGGAATTGGACTCAGGGAGTGTTGTGGGTTGTGATTCGTCCTTTGGATACGGAAGGGGCTGGTCTTCAGGACCTAATCGAAACCTCAAAGGAAATCGATTTTTGCGTCCCTGCTCGGAGAAAATGACTTTGCCGACAAATTCCTTCCCAAGAGTGATTGGCATCGTCCGCAGTGCAAATTGCTTGTCGAATCGCTCGTCTTGTTTCTGATACTTGCCTTCGAAATTGGTTGGGAACTCGTGCGAATCAGCGACCACAAAACCTTGTGGATCCACGACCGCGACTCGCAGCTCCATGAATCGGCCTATCTGTTGAACCGAGTTCTGAAGTTGAGCGAGGTCTGCATTGTAGACGAAGATCTCTTGGAGGAGCTTGCGAGCTTTCTCTTCCTCAAATCTCTCGACGTTTTGGCCATATTCGCTGATCGCGATTCGTGTACTGTAGGTTGCCCATACGCTTACTGCGAATAGGCAGGTTGCGAGCAGGGCCGCGAATCCCAGTACCAATCGGAACTGGATCGAATGAGCCCATTCAGGTAGCTTCAAGGCGGTACCCCACGCCGTAGATGGTCTTTAGATGCCGTTCGCCCTTTGTCGCTTTTTCGAGTTTTCGCCGCAGGTTTGATATGTGAGTGTCAACAGTGCGATCAAACCCATGGAATTCGTATCCGATAGCGTATTCAATGATCTGATCTCTGCTGACGGTACGACGATGAGCGTTCATGAAGTAGACCAACAACCGATACTCTGTGGGAGTGAGTGTTAGCTCGGCATCTGATACGTAGACCGTGCGCGCTTCCAAGTCGATTCGGTACTGACCCGCCGATAACTCGCCTTTGTGCCGATGCTTCTCGTCTTCATCCTTTACCGTTCGTCGCATCACGGCACGAATTCGGGCCATCAGTTCGCTGGGGCTGAACGGCTTGGTCACATAATCGTCAGCGCCCATGTTCAATCCGTCTAGACGTTCCTCTTCATCGACGCGTGCAGTGACCATGATGATGGGCACATCGGATTCGGTTCTGAGCAAGCGGCAGATTTCGATGCCGTCGATACCGGGAAGATTGAGGTCGAGCAGTATCAGCGACGGCTCTTCTGAACGTGCAAGTTGCAGACCGGTTGTGCCATCCTTAGCGGCAACTGCGCGGAATCCTTCGTGTGCGAGATAGAGCCGCACCAGTTGAGATACCGATTCGTCGTCTTCGATGACGAGGATGGTCTTTTCCCAGTGATGCGCACGCGTAGTCATGGTCGATGTTGATGGTCGGTTCAATTCAGAAGCGTCGGGGGTCGTATGTCCTTGTTCAATTATTGCCACGCGATATTGCAGAAATTGACAAGATGGAGGATTTTCGTTCGTGAGCGGCCATGGCCGGAAATGCTCTACGTGTCTGATTGCGGATCGCGAAGAACGATCGCACAACCCCTTTCGTGGGGCGAAAGGGCTCGGCAATCCCGCCCTTGATGAGTACTAGAGCGCGATAATCCCGTAACCCGCGTCAACCGGTATCACCGCGCCCGTGATGCCGCTGGCCATCTCGCTCAACAAAAACAGAGCGGTATCGCCTACTTCGCGGTGGGTGATGTTGCGTTTGAGTGGCGAGCGATCGCGGTGCGCTCCAGTCATATCGCGAAAGCCGGGAATGCTTCTTGCGGCAAGCGTCGGCAACGGACCGGCGGAGATGGCGTTTACGCGGACGTTGCGGTCTCCGAACTCGGCGGCTAGTTGGCGAACTTCGTTTTCGAGCGCGGCTTTGGCGGTGCCCATGATGTTGTAGCCGGGGTAAACGCGTTGCGACGCGTCGAAGGTCATTGTCAATGCTGCTCCGCCGTTGGTCATGAGCGGAACGGCGAGTGAGACGACGGGCATGAGGGTGTAAGCGCTGGTTTCGAGCGCGGTTCGGAATCCTTGGCGACCGGTGGATGAAAAGTCGCCGCCGAGGTCGGCGCGATCGGCGTAGGCTACGGAGTGGACCACGAAGTCGACGCTTCCCCATTTTTCGCCTACCTGATCGTAGACGGACTGAACGTCGCCGTCGTCGGTCGCGTCGCACTCAATCAACAGCGGGTCATCGAGCGCCGAGACCGTCTTCGTGACAGGACCCAAGAGACGATCGTTGAGATACGTGAATGCGAGTTCGGCGCCGGCATCGATGAGGCGCTCCGAGATTGCCCATGCGATGCTGCGCTGGTTGGCGACGCCGAATACGACGCCCTTTTTGCCAGCAAGATCGATTTCAACCGCCATTTACGCCCTCGAATGTTCTAGGTGCCTACTTTCGGCGAGGCCCTGTCGATAGTTCTCACGTTAAGACTATATGCAGCCGCGACCGGCTTCGGGGTTGCGGGTGGGGGTGGTGCTCTCCCCGTTCAGGAAGACCTTTGCAAAAGTGGTGATCGGGGTCACGAAGCGACCGTTTTTGCGACCAGCACCCGATAGCGCCGCCCCTCTGGATTCCGGCTTTCGCCGGAATGACGTGGTTTTGCAAAGGCCTCCGTTCAGGGTGAGAGGGAAGCGGGTGAATGCAATCTTGACATGATCTTCAAGATTTCTTGGGATGATGTTGAATATCGAATCCTACAAATGAATTTATGGCGGACGAAAAGGGTCGTCCGCCGCAGAACTCAGAAGTCGAGAAACCGACTAGGAACAGGAACTGAAAAAATGAAAAAGAGATTGAGCATATTCTTCGTCGGCACTGCGGTTGCGGTCGTTGCTGCGGTGGGAGCGTTCGCGGGTATTGCGGCGCAGGACACTGACGAGACAGGAGACTCCAAATCCTTCGCTGAGCGTGTGGCTTCGATACTCGGTCTAGAGACTGCAACGGTCGAAGATGCCTTCACGCAGGCCAAGGATGAGATGCGGGACGACTGGCAGGAGAGCTATCTCACCAAGTTGGTGGAGGATGGTACGTTGACGCAGGATGAGGCGGACGCGATATCCGATTGGATCGAAAACATGCCAGATGTTGAGTACAACGTCGGTTCTCGATTCGGTCGATGGGGTGGTCACGGATTCGGCAAGGGATTCGGTGCTCACGTGCTATCGGAGGACGCGTTAGATTCGCTCGTGGAGAAAGAGGTTTTGTCTCAGGATGACGCCGATTCTCTGCAGAGCTGGTACGACGAGCGGCCGGAAGCAGTAGCCGAACTCATGCCGAGCAAAGGCGATTTCGGCGATTGGGGCAAGCGCGGCGGACGGCATGGCCGAATGGATCGATGGGGCCACCAGTCGGGCGACGGAATCGACAAAGACTCCGATAAATCATCCCAGACTGATATCGACGCGTAACTCGACAGACCACCAAACCTCAACTCGCGAAGCCGCCGGCAACGCCTCCTACCGGCGGTTTCGTTTTTGTTGGGAACAATCTAGTGCGTGACTTCGTTCGGTGATACGGGTCGATTTTCGCGGGCGGCCAATTGGCTGGCGCGGGCGAATTTGTAGGTTTCGCGGGAGTCTTCGGCGGACATGTCGGGTTGGCGACCTTCGAGGATGCAAGTGACGAACGCGTTGACGCATTGGACGAAGGAGTTGCCCCAGTCGGCATTGATCTCGTTTTCGGTGACGCGGGTCATATCGCCGTCGGCGTAGTAGGTCAATGGCGGAGTGTCGTGGAGCATCTTGGCGGTGCATCGGTTGACCCAAATGACGCCTCTTGTACCGCTCAATTCGAACCACTCGTCACCGGAGTAGTAGTCGGAGCGGACGACCATCTCGCTTGTTGCCTGCTGTTCCCACGAGCCGTGAGTCTTTCCCCCTTCATAGGACCAAGAGACGAGAAGGGGGGAGTCGTTTTCCCAGCCTTCGGGGGTGTAGGAGGTGCGGATCCATGCGAAGACCTGTTCGGGTTCGCCCAAGAACCATCTGCCCATTGCGAAGATGTGGTAACCGTAGTCGAGAATCGCCTTGCCGACGCCGTTTATCGATTGATCGAAGCGCCATGCCATAGACGATTCGGGGATAGCCCATCCGTAATCGCGATTACCGATGATGGTCTTCACGCGCATGGAGATGGGTTCGCCGATGACGCCATCGTCGAGCATCAGTTTGGCTCGGACCATGGGATCGTAGTAGGCGAAGTTTTCGAAGACGCGGAAATATCTGTCGGATTTGTTGGCCGCTTCGACGATTGCGTTGCACTCATCGAGGGTTATGGCCATCGGCTTTTGTAGGCTGACATGCTTACCGGCATCCAAAGCGTCGATGACCATCTTGGCGTGCAGGGAATGGGGCGTGAGGATCTCGACGGCGTCGACATCGGGGTCGTCTAGCATTGCGCGGTAGTCGGTGTACGGTCTTTCGGCACCCCACTCTGCGGCCCGGGATTCCGCGACACCGGGGCCGTTGTCGGCCACCGCGTAGATGCGGGCATCGGGGTTAGCGAGATAGCCTGGGGCGTGGAGATCAGCAATCTTGCCGGCGCCGATGAAGCCTATGTTGAGCATGGTGGACTACCGATTTGTGTGGGAGCCGTCTCGTCGGTGGAAGTGTGCGGGTTCCCAGAACGTGAAAGGTTCGGTTAGGGATTCTTCGTCGACTTCGATGCCGAGGCCTGGGGCATCTGAGAGGATGACTTTGCCGGGTTCGAGTTTTGGTTGGACGGGGAAAACTTCTTCGTCGTAGAAGTTGAGGTCGGGTTCTCCGACGGAGTGTCTGATCTCGAGCCAGGAGAAGTTGGGGACGGCGGAGGCGAAGTGGGAGGTTGCGGCGACGCAGATGGGTCCCAGGGGATTGTGAGGCATGAAGTCGATGTAGTGCGCCTCTGCCCATCCGGCGACCTTCATGGCCTCGGTGAATCCGCCGACGTTGCAGATGTCGAGGCGTGCGTAGTTGGTGAGCCCGCGCTCGATGTATGGGAGGAACTGCCATTTGGAGGCGAATTCTTCACCGATTGCGAAGGGCACGTCCGTGAGTTTTCGAAGCTCTTCGTAGGCTTCGGGCGACTCGTCGCGGATCGGCTCTTCGAGGAAGTCGAGTGTGTGTGCAGGAATCATCTGGCAGAACGATGCTGCCTCGGCAACGGACAAGCGGTGGTGGTAGTCGATACCAATGACTGGTTCGAGTCCCACGGCTTCTCTAACCTTGATGAGCGCCTCGGCGTTAGCGGCGATGGATTCTCGTGGCTCAAAGAGGTTGGGGTCGCCGGTCGTCTGAAGAAGCAGACGCATGGCTTTGAATCCCTCGTCCCAAATCGCTTTGCACATCTCGACGACTTCATCAATCGTCGAACCTCCGCCTGAGGCGAAGGTGGGAACCCAATCACGTTGCTTGCCACCTAGAAGCTCGTAAACGGGGACGCCGAGTTTCTTGCCGACGATGTCGTGGAGGGCGATATCGATAGCGGAGATTGCGCCCGTGATCGTGCGACCACCCTCGAAATATTGCCCCCGGTACAGCTCTTGCCAGATACGCCCGCGCCGCATCGGGTCTTGCCCGATCAGGAACTCACGGAAGTGATCGACCATCCCGCTGACGGCGAGTTCACGGCTCGAAAAACCGGATTCTCCCCATCCGTAGATGCCCTCGTCGGTCTCGACCTTCACGAGCATCTGGTTTCGGTGCCCGATCCGCACCGGGTAGTTCTTGATGTCGATGATTTTCATCGGAAGAAGCGTGTTGGCGGGATCGGACGTTGGCAGGAGTGTTGTCGAGATCTACCAGTTCGTGTGCGAACCATCCCGGCGGTGGAGGTGTGGGGCTTCCCAGTACTTGAAGGGTTCGGTTAGGGATGCTTCGTCGACTTCGATGCCGAGGCCGGGGGCGTCGTCGTCGAGGATTATCCGACCGGGTTCGATGGCTGGTTGGACGGGGAAGACTTCGCTTTGGTAGAAGTTGGTGTCGGGTTCGCCGACGGAGTGTCGAATCTCGAGCCAGGAGAAGTTGGCGATGGCCGCTGCAAAGTGAGAGGTCGCGGCGACGCAGATCGGGCCGAGGGGATTGTGGGGCATCATGTCGATGTAGTGCGCTTCGGCCCAACCGGCGACCTTCATGGCCTCGGTGAATCCGCCGACGTTGCAGATGTCGAGTCGGGCGTAGTTCGTTAGGCCTTTCTCGATGTAGGGAAGGAACTGCCATTTTGAGGCGAATTCTTCTCCGATGGCGAAGGGGACGACGGTGAGTTTGCGGAGCTCCTCATAAGCCTCGGGGGACTCATCTCGAATTGGTTCTTCGATGAAGTCGAGGGTGTGGGTGGGCATCATCTGGAGGAAGGATGCGGCCTCGGCAACGGAGAGTCGGTGGTGGTAGTCGATGCCGACGACGGGTTCGAGTCCGAGGAGTTCGCGGGCTTTGATGAGGGCTTCGGCGGTCGGGGCGATGGATTCGCGCGGCTCGAAGAGGGTGGGATCGTTAACTTCGCCGATGGTCTGGAGATTCAGGCGCATGGCTTTGAAGCCCTGGTCCCAGATCGCCTTGCCCATCTCGGCGACTTCATCGGCGGTGTTGCCGCCGCCAGAGGCGAAGGTGGGTATCCAGTCTCGCTGCTTGCCGCCGAGGAGTTGGTAGACGGGGACGCCGAGTTTCTTTCCGGCGATGTCGTGGAGTGCGATGTCGATGGCAGACATTGCGCCGGTGATGGTGCGTCCGCCTTCAAAATACTGGCCGCGGTACATCTCCTGCCAGATGCGTCCGCGTCGCATGGGGTCCTGCCCGATGAGCCACTCCCGGAAGTGGTCGACCATGCCGCTGACGGCGAGTTCACGGCCTGAGAAACCGGATTCGCCCCAACCGTAGATGCCTTCATCGGTCTCGATCTTGACGAGCATCTGATTGCGTTGTCCGACCCATACCGGGTAGTTTTTGATATCCGTGATTTTCATCGGGGTCTCCGTGAAGATGAGAGCTTTATTGCGATAGCGAGTCTAGCACTGGGTTGAACTAGGATGGGGAGGATTTTGGAGGATGGGGGCGGTGGGTTTTGTTTTTTTCTGGGTTCCCGCGTCCGCGGGAATGACGTGTGGAATGGGAACGAATGTCATGTAGAACGCGGGAATGTTGGTGGTTGGGGACACGTCCCAAAGGGGCCGAGTGGGGGCGCGGGTAGGGCGATTACCGTTCGATGTTGTGGGTGTCTAGGAGTTGGAGGAATTTGTTGTAGTTGGAGATGGTTTGTAGTTGTTTGACTAGGGTGCCGATGGTGGGGGTTTGTTGGCGGAGTTGCCAGATTTGGTTGGCTAGGTTGCTGGTTGAGGATGGGCTGTCGGCGTAGGTGCCGTGGAAGGCGAAGTAGGCTTGGTTGATTTTGCGGATGTTGTGGCCGTTTTCGACTAGGGTTTGGCGTCGGTCTTCCATGTAGGTTTCGGCCTCTTCGATCTTGCCTTGCTCTAGTAGCTGCTCGGTCTGGTGTCTGGTGTCGTGGAGGAATTCGCGGGCGTCGAAGGGGGCGTTCGCTCCGTTTTCGTCGTTGTCATCGTCTTCGGTGTCGTGTCCGGGAATGTATGGGGGTTCCATAACATTGACGTCGTTGCCGGTCAGTCGGTTGTAGACGGTACGCCCTACTTCTTGGCCGAAGCGATTGGCCAGTGTCTCGTTCAGGGAGGTCATGTCGCCGTTCGCCCAGTAGGCCCGGCCGAGGGGATGGAACAGGAGATAGGCGTGGAGCCATTCGTGGGCGGAGACCTCGAGTAGGGATTGGAGGCTGTAGTCGGATGGGACGAGGTTCGGGAAGGAGGCGAGTCCGCCGGTCGGTAGCACCACTGATGAGAGGTCTGCTGTTTCGAAAACTTGGTCCTCCATCTGTTGCTTGTCTTGCTCAGTGAGGTCGGGGCGTAGTAGCCGGACGGAATTTCGCCGGATTTGGTCCCGGGGCGATGTCACGAAAACGTGTGGGGTGTCGTCGATCCGAAAGTCGACCGGCGGCCAGATGAATTCGCCGTCTTGATGGAGTCCGAGTCGGATGAGTTCGGTGGAGATCGCCGCCTCCAGCAGTTCCTCGACGGCGTCCCGGATGCGGTTGCGCTCCCCGATGAGTGAATCGATTTGGGATTCGGCGATAGAGATGGCGGTGGCGTCTCCGCGGGCGAGTGCCGACTTCAGGTCGTCCCTTGCGGATCGTAGGTCACGAGCCAGGTCTGGGTACCGGTCGAGGTACGCCATCCGCGTCTCGTCGTCGATCTCGACCCACGGAAGCGCCGAGTTTAGTCGGTGTAGCCACTTGGCGGGCAAGTGGCGCACCTCGAACGAGGTGAGGTCGTAGCCGAAGCCAGCGGTTGCGATCTCTTCCGGTGTCAAGAGTCGACGATCGCCGCTGTGCATGATGATGACGACGAAGCCGAGGGCGGCGAGGATGGCGAGCGGAATCTGGTAGGCGAGCCGCAGACATCCGCGCTTGAATCGACCCCGGCGCATCTGCCTTTGACGTCGATGCCTGACGATCTCGTGATAGCCGCGGCCTTGACGGGCGCGTCGCTGCCGCAATCGGCGCAGGCTATACCACCGGGGCAGGTTTTGAATTGATGGCATGATGGCGATTCAACAATAGATTGGTCTCAATAATTCTTCATTTCCCCAAAATCATCGTCCGTCAATACACTGTCTCATATGCCCTCGCAAGATGGTGTACCGTAGTTTCAAGCATCATGTCGACAACCGGGGGATCCCCAAGGAGAATAATCGTGAGCATCGCAGTGGTATCCGACAGCACCGCCGACATTCCGTCTCAAATCGTTGAGCAGTCCGGCATCACCACCGTGCCCGCGTTCGTGAGGTTCGGCGAGGAGGAGTTTAGAGACGGCGTGGATATCACAACCGAGGATTTCTACGCTCGTTTAGCTCGCGACAAGGACGTGTTTCCTACTACGTCGCAACCGTCGCCGGGGGATTTCAAGACGGTGTACGACAAGTTGCTTGGAGAGCACGACGAGATCGTTTCGATTCATATCTCTTCGGCGGTCAGCGGTACTTATGCCTCCGCCGTTGCTGGTGCGGAGCAGTCGGACCCGAGCGGCGAGAGGATCAAACACGTCGACTCCCGGACCGCCTCGATGGCGACGGGTTTTATCGCATTGGCAGCGCAAAAGGTCATCGATGATGGTGGCAGCTTCACCGATGCGTTGTCAACGGCTCGCAACATGGTTCCGAGAGTTCAGTTTGCCGGCACGCCCGACACGCTTGAGTACCTCAAACGTGGTGGGAGATTGAAGGGCGCGCAGGCGTTGATGGCGAATATTCTGAATATTCGGCCGGTGTTGTCGATTGTGGACGGTGAAGTGGAGGTTTTGTCGAAACCACGATCGCATCGTCGAGCGATGACGAAGATAGTGTCCGTAATTGTCGAAGAGCACGCACCATTGACGAATCTCGCCGTTTTGCAGACGGGTTCTACTTCGCAAGCAGAGGCGGAAGAGGTTCTTGAAGATCTAAAGGGTCATGTGGCGCCCGGTGGTATGACGATTACGGCGAGCATCGGCCCGGCTATTGGTGCGCACTTGGGGACGGGAACTATTGGCCTCGCCGCTTCTTGGTAAGGGGTCGTAGGTTAGATATTTACTTGTCGGTGCAGGTTTGAAACCTGCCCCTACCGGGATAATTTCGTACCATTCCTACATGCCCGACCCGGTCGTTGAACGCCAGACCAAGACCCTTGTAAGCGTCCTGAAACTCGAGGCCAAGTATGGCTTCAACAACAGCGCGGTCGTTGGTGGTGGTCTCGACAAGATGTGGCCGAATCTTGGCCGGATCGCGGGTCAGATACGGACGTTGCCGCCGATGAATGGTCAGCGCTACGCCGCCCTTTCTCCGCAGGAGCGCGAGACTTGGGCTGCGGCTGCGTACCGGCGCCTCCACGGCACCCGGCGAGGTTCGGATCGGCCAGTTGCGACTAAGCAATCGCCGCAGAAGCCAACCCGGGCTCGCGACAAGGCTGAACCTGCCCCGGCCAAGGCCCAGCAGGCCGAGAGTCGTCCGCCAGTTAAACCGCCGGAGAGTCTTGATGCGCCGGTTGTGTCGCTTCCATTCCTTCATTCGGCTGCAAAGCGCGCGTTCGAAGCGCTTGGGTTGGCGACTTTGCGCGACGTGCTGTGGCACTTCCCGTTGCGGATGATCGACTACTCGCAACACTCGAATGTCGCCGATCTCGTCGCGGGCGAAGAGGCGACTATTGTCGGCGATGTAGTGAGTTCCGAAACGCACCGGTTCGGCGGGCGAAACGGGTCGGCACGCGTTCGGATCAAGGATGGGACCGGGGTGTTGGGGATTACTTGGTTCAACATGCCATATATGGCAACGCGTTGGCAGAGTGGCGACCGGATCGTGGTCAGTGGCAAGGTGGCGGAGTTTCGGGGACTTCCGACGATGGAGAATCCGGAGTACGACGATGTGACGCGTGGTGGGCGCTCGAACCAGCGGGGGTTCATCCATGCTGGTGCGTTGGTGCCGGTGTATCCGCTGAGCGCGGGGGTTAACCAGCGGACGGTTCGCAATGGCGTGATGCAGTGTCTAGATAGTGGGTTGCGTTTCGTTGAGGAGCCGCTTCCTGATGCGATCCGTAATGAGCATCAACTTGTCAGGCTTTCGGACGCGATCGAGATCATGCATCGCCCGGCGGCGAATGCGCAGATCGGACAGGCGATCCGTCGGTTGGCGTTCGACGAGTTTCTTTACAACCAGATAGCGGCGATACGCAGACGGGTTCGGTGGCGAGACTCGGTACAGGCTGTGGAGGTGGTTCCGGACCACGATTTGGTGGCTCGCTTCGTGACGTCTCTCGGTTTCGAGCTCACCGCCGACCAGCGTGAGAGCATCGACACGATCCTTGCCGACTTGGTGTCGGGTTATCCGATGGCGCGGTTGCTCCAAGGGGAGGTTGGCAGTGGAAAGACGGTGGTGGCGATCGCGGCGATGCTGGCTGCGACCGGCGCGAATGGGATGCAGGCGGCGATGATGGCGCCGACGGAGGTTCTCGCGGAGCAGCATTTCATCAGCTTGTTGGACCTTCTCGGGTGTCGGGACGGGTTGAGTGCGTATGGTTCGGTATATGAATCTCCGATGCACAGAGTCGAGGGGCGGGATCGCGATTTGCGGGTAGGACTTTTGACTGGGAGTTTGACGCCGCGTGATAAGCGGACGATGCAGGTGATGTGTCGAGATGGGGAGGTGGATCTGATTGTCGGGACGCATGCTCTGTTGCAGGATGCGGTGGATTTCGATCGGTTGGCGTTGGTGGTGGTGGACGAGCAGCAACGGTTTGGGACTGAGCAGCGGGCGATGCTGACGAATCGAACGCCGCGCCCGCACATGCTGGCGATGTCGGCGACGCCGATACCGCGTACTTTGCACATGACGATGTACGGAGAGATGGAGCTGTCTACGCTGCGGGCGATGCCACGGGGAAGGAATCCGATTGCGACTCGGTGGGCTCAGACGCCGTTTGATGTGATCGAGGGTTACGCGGAGATCAGACGCGAAGTGCGGCAGGGGCGACAGGCGTTCGTGGTGTGTCCATTGATTGATCCTTCGGAGAATGTTGCGGGCGCTTCGGCTGTGGTGGAGTTTGAACGGTTAGCGAAGCAGGAGTTTGCGGATCTGAATGTCGGGCTGCTTCATGGGCGGATGAGTTTGTCGGAGAAGCAGTCGGTGATGGAGACGTTTCGGAGTCGCGAGATCGATGTTTTGGTGGCGACTCCGGTGATCGAGGTTGGTGTGGATATTCCGAATGCGACGGTGATGATGATCATGACGGCAGATCATTTCGGGATGTCGCAGCTGCACCAGATTCGGGGGCGTGTTGGGCGTGGTGAGCACGCTGGCACGTGCATCTTGGTTTCGGACGCGGAGGGTGCAATTGCGCAGGCCCGGTTGGAGGCGTTGGTAGATAGTTCGGATGGGTTCGATCTGGCGCAGAAGGATTTGGAGTTCAGGGGGCCGGGGAGGAACTTGGCGGAGGTTCAGAGTGGGTGGTCAGGGTGGCGGTTTGCGCGGTTTGATGATTTGGAATCGTTAGGTCGGGCTCGGGGTGTTGCTGAGGGGATTTTGGAGGATGATTTTGATTTGAGGAAGCCGGAGCATCGGGTGCTGCGGCGGGAGGCGGTGCGGATGGTTGGGGGTGCGGTTTCTAGGTTTGCGTAGGGGCGGGCTTCAATACTGCTGCCGTAAGGATTCGAACAGTTTGTCGATGTCAAAGTACAGTTCGTCGGCAATTTGGCCTCCGTGGCCATTCGCTCCTACGACTAAAGCGAAAGTCCGGTCCAGAAACCCGAATCTGAATGTGGCAATCCATCCCCGCGGTGAATCTCCGACGTACCCGCTGGAATGGCCTTGAGGCCCACCGAGGCGAACTCCGACGTCACCTCGATCCGACACTGGCCGACCTTCCCATGTGTAGTTCCCGTATTCGATGAGTTTGCGGGTTTGGGTGCGATAATCGTTGAGGCGCATTATTGGGATTTTCCAGTGTCCGGCAATTTCGAAATTCGGTGCGTTACCAAGTTCCCCGAATTGCAAACGCCGAATCGACAGGGTGTAGTCTCGGTTTGGATCATCGGCGAGCCAAAACGACAATTCGCACAATGCGACGTGTGCATCGGTGACCAACGTATTCGCGGCGGAGATTGAGATAGAAACACCGTTGCTCGAGATCAAGTGAGCTTCGGGTTCGATGTGTGAACGGGTTTGTGGGTCGCCGCTATGCATCGGATCGTACTTGACCGGATCTAGCTCAATGCTGTAGAGAAGCGTAACCAAGTCCCCTTGGATTACGACTTGGTGGACCGAGATCGACACACCTTCCGATCTATCGACGTAATGGTCGATGACCCATTGTGGGGCAGTTTGAGATCCAGGGGGGCCGCCTCTAACCGTCTGTTCGACCTCGGGCGCGACTGCGCTGGCGGCCGTCGTGGGTTCAATTGACGTTGAGCATCCGAGATAGGCGAAAGCGATCACGGTGGTCGACACAACCGCAAGTAGCCATGCAAACCGCGCTTCGGTCGAATTAGAGAGTGTGACAGGCGACAGCATCCAAGTTGACCGAATGGGGTGCTGGTTGCTATCTCGGGACAATTGGCAATACGATGTGTGAGGGGTGTGTTTTGTCTAGGTGGATTGTGTTTTGGGCGGGTTTGGATTGGGTGTGGCGGCCCATTGGTTCGCCGGTGTTTGGGTTGATGTCGAAGCGGGGGAAGTTGCTGCTGGAGATGTCGACGCGGATTCGGTGGCCGGTTTTGAAGAGGTTGCTTGTGGGGGTTAGGAGGATGGTGATGGGGTAGATTTGGCCGGGCGACATCATTTCCGGTTGGGTCCATGAGTTGCGGTAGCGGGTGCGGAGGATGGAGTCGCACAGGTTCAAGTGGTAGCCGTCGGGGTAGTCGTCATTTGGCGGGTAAATATCAAGGAGTTTGGCGGTGAAGTCGGTGTCGGGAGCGTCGGAAGAGATCCAGAGCTTGACCTCGATAGAGCCGGTGATTTCTAGGTCTTCGGTCAATGGCTCGGTCTGGAATGTGATGACGTCTGGACGATCTGAGAGCAGCGGATAGGGTTCGGAACAGGCCATCAGACCTGGCT
The DNA here is from genome assembly GCA_963664695.1 of Dehalococcoidia bacterium. GTDB lineage: Bacteria > Chloroflexota > Dehalococcoidia > Lucifugimonadales > Lucifugimonadaceae > Bin127. Next base: position 1,825,659 of record OY761543.1, on the reverse strand, counting down.
GCTCGCGTTGGTGCATTGGACCGGGCGTGACTAGGGAGTAGGAGTGTTGGAGGATGGTGTCGGCTTGTTCTCCGGGAGGCGGAGCTTCGTTGAATGTTGGTCCGCCCTCTTCGGGTTTGTCGATGACGCTGAAGCCGGCAACGTTGCCGCCGAGGGTCGGGACGGGGTTATCGGGGTCGAAGGTGTAGGTGATGGAGGTGTTACCTGTGGCGGGTTGTTCTGTCGACAGTGTGCCGTCTTCGTGGAGGTAGTAGTAGGTTGATTGCATGCGGGCAAGCGGCCATTCTTGCTCGGGTCGCCAGTATCCTCCGTGGTTTAGACGTCCATCGGCGTTCTTGGTGCCGTCACCGCCTCCCATTACGAAGAGGAGGATCGGGGGATCGTCTTCGACGCCGTTGGGTTCGTCTTTGAGCCAGCGGTCGAACCATCGTCGGCGTATGGGATTGAATTTCGAGAAGCCCCATTGCGCGTCGGGTCCGAAATCGACGTCGCCTTCGTGCGTGGCATCGGTGCGTTGGGTTCCGTGGGCCCATGGGCCGAAGACCATGTGGGTCAGGTTCTTGTTGCGTCGGGTTAGGTCGACGAAGAGGTCGGCGGTGCCACCGGCGAAGGGGTCCCACCATCCGCCGGTGAGGATTACGGGAATGTCGGCGTGGCGGTCTAGGTAGGGCGTCTGGTCGTTGTTCTCGTTTGCCCACCACTCGTCGTAGTCGCCTGCGGTGTAGTAGTTGAAGAGAGTTTCTTCGAGGCTTGGGGCGTGGGCAAGTGCGGTTTCGCCGCGTTTCCATGGGGTGTTGGAGAGGAACTCCCGCATGTTCTGGAAGGTTTCGGCGACGGCGAGGACGCCTTCTTCGTTGTCGCGTAGCTCGTGGGAATCGAGGGCGTGATTGTGGATAGCCGCGGCCATGTGGAAGCACATCGCACCGCCTTCGCGCGCCTCGTGAGCGTAGATGTTGGTGGGCGCTTGCTCGACCCACTGGGCGACGAGGTGAGGCGGACGGTGGAGGGCGGCGACGGTCTGGACAATGCCGCGGTGGGAGCTTCCGAGGGTGCCGATCTTGCCGTTACACCAAGGTTGCCTGGCGATCCATTCAATGGTGTCGAATCCGTCTTCGCCTTCCCACGGGTTGCACGTGTGGTAATAGCGGCCATCGCCCTCGGACTTGAAGCGCGAGCGGAGGTCTTGGTTGACGAAGATGTAGCCGTGGCGGGGGTAGTAATCGCGGACGGTGTCCCACTCATCTTTGGACTTGTCGTAGGAGGTGCGGACGAGGAGGACTGGTGCGGGATCGGTGATGGGTTCGCCGTCATCGCCGACGGGGAAGTGTGCGTCGGCGGCGAGGCGGATGCCGTCGCGCATGGGAATCATGAGCTCTTGGTAGTGGGCGTAGGGGTTGAAATCTGAGGCGGTCATGGATGGTGGTGGGATGGTGAATTTATGTGGTTGGAATGATAGGTTATGGGGTTTTGGTTGGGGTTGGGTGGGTGGGCGGGATGGTGGGGATTTCGCGCCAGATTTGCTGTCGGACCTGTCGTTCGGAGGGTGCGGTGGTGATGGCGATGGCGGGGTCGTGTGCCATGAGCCACCAGATGACGGCGATCGCGGCGGCGTAGGTCTTGCCGGATCCGTAGGGGGCTTGGACGGCGACGAGGTCGTGGCTGCGGAGGGCTTTGAGGATCTGCCGCTGATCTTGTCGGAGGGTGATGCCGAGTCGGCGGGTGGCAAACCATTCGGGTTGGTTGCGCCATTTGGCGCGTTCGCGGGGTGTGGGGGTGTGGTGGTCATGTGATTAGTTTTATTACATGTGTATTGAACTAGGATGGGAAGGATGGGGTTAGTTTGCCGCGGGTTGTTGGGTGGGGGAGGGTGGCGGGTTTTGGGGCTCGGAGTTTTAGGGGCGGGTATTGCGGTGCGGTGGTGGTGAAGGGCGCGGTGAAGGTTAGGTGGTGGCGGAGGTCTTGGATGAGGTGGTGGAGGCGGAGATAGGTCGCGGATCCCCTTGATCGCTTAGACACAGAAAACAAATGTTCGAGCGTCCAGGCTCGTGGGCCCGAGGCTTCTTGACGTTGTCATAGATTCCGGGCGGGATGCGCAAAGGAAGATTGCTGCGAGCCATTTGATCGATTCTTGGCGCACCTAGCGCAGTCAATGCGCCGCCAGGACCGTCGAATGCAAGACTGATAGCGCTCAACCTCTGACCGTAATCTATCGCTGTCAACAAAGCGTCTTTGTCCCTAGGATTCGGATGCGCCATCAATGCAACAATTAGACCGGCCGAAAGCCAATCCCCGGCACCGGCCTCGTCGCGAATGCACGGTTGATTAGCAGGAGGCAACGCAATGAGCGATTCCTCGCCTAGATTTGATCTAGTCCGCAATCGGACACCTTCGCCGCCAAGTGTTTCGACGATAAATTGGGATGTCATGCCTTGAATTGCACGCCATCTCAAGTGCGTCTCATTGTGCGTCAGAGCGATCTTCAAGATGTCACAAAGACTAGCAGCGCTCTCCGCCAATGCAGTCTTGGGTACGGAGTTGGGCTCGAAAACCACGAGCAATCCAGCATTTCGGGCAGCGCGTGCTAATGAGACCGTCGCCGGCGTCGCACGATCAAAGAAAAACGCATCATATTCGCTGATAACTTCGGCGAATTTGGTGGATTTCTGCTTCGAGACGACCGCGGCTTTGGGAAGACGTTGCCCACAAGACGGACACACGAACGCGAATTTATGACGCTTGTTTCGCGTTCCACGAACGAGTTCTACTATGGCTGGAGTTGAGAAATCCGCAACCCTCTCGATCCCCGTTGTGTTCACACCGGCCTTTTGGATGCTGCCGAAGAGGCGCTCGCCCCGAAGGTCATGCCCGATGCGAGCCAAGATCGAGACATCGGCTCCTAACGCAGATGCAAACACCGACACGTTGCCACAAGTTCCGCCTACAGATTGCCAATAATCACCACGATCGAGATCCCGAATTATGAGATCGAGGGTCACGTAACCAGCTGTCAACACCCGAAATGGACGATCGTTAGTCTGCGTCATATGCTGCACCAGTTAACCATATTTCGAACAATTCGTTTGTACCAACGTCCATTGCCGCCGGATCGAGATCGTACCCAGTCGGTTCGACGTGGGCTATTGCCAGGTCGTTTTCGAATGCGGCCAGCAACACTCCCAATGAAAGCAATTTGCTGGAATGTGCTGAAACCACCGTATTCGTTGTGCCTAACGGGGACAAAGCCCGAGCGTATTCAACTGCAAGTTCGCTGATTTGACGGTAAATATCGAATGGGTCGCGCTCATCTGCGTAAATGAACCCGCGGGGGCCTACCTCGAACGTGTCGAAAAGCAATGTGTGGTACTCGGCGACAAGTTGATCCGCACGCCTCGGATCCAGTGATGGAGACGGAAGAAACGGCTTAACCTCGGCCGGAGACAGCATTTCATGGATTTTTTGGAGCGGCGCAAATTGACGTTCACCGAGTACCGGTGCCCAAATTGTGATGGGGTCTGGTTGTGCCGCCAAACCGCTTTTTCCTCGGAACGGATCAATGTAATCCGAGAAATCACCGCCTTCTTGCGAAATCATTTCGTCAAGCTCAGCGTTTTCGCAAACGATACAGTGTAGATTGAATGGAGGGATGTTCTTTGCGACGATTTCATCTGCCAACGAAATCAAAGTGCCAAGTAGTGGAAAACTAACGCTTGTTGGCATAGCGGTGATATCGACGATTATGTCTGTGTAATCCGAAAACCGTCTTGGATCGGCGAATTTCCGTCGTATCTCGGCGGAACCGACGAGGCGTCCTTCATCGTTTCGCATGGCAATTTCGCAAATTTCGAACTTGGCGTCTGGGAAAAGGTCCCGCATCTGTGACTCGTTTTCGGCGGCGGCGGGATTGCGAGGTCGGTCAGGAACCTCCAACGGATCGGTCAGTCGGATCGCCCAGAATTTTTCAATAGGGAACCCAACCCGGGCAATCACAGAGGGCCCTTCGGTCGTCCGAGGGTCGAAGCCACGGCCAGCAATAAATAGACCCTTGCGGGATGCCGTAGATTCTGTTTTTAGATCACTCCAAAAACTCTCGAACTCGTTTCCACTGCATATGAAACCAGGTTCCCACCTCATGGTGATATCGCTCAACTCATTGTGAACCCGCGCTGGCGCGAGTACTTACCAGTAACAACCCAATCGTACAGACGTGACAATGGTTGCCGTTTGTAACCACCATATCCCAGTGGGAGGTCATATGCGGGACATATGAGACGATTTAAGTAAAACACCGCCCGATTCTCGTCACGTTGGCGGTCAGTTATTCGTATCGAAAGAACATTGTGAGCGATTGCGGATCCTAACGCGTTCAGCAATCTTTTGGCTTGGACCTGTGATGCCCTCGCATCTGCGATCAATGCATTTCGTTCCGAAATTTGGATCGAAATGCCGGTGACACCCGGCGTGATGGGCACGTTTGGCTGCAGTGATTCCTCCCGGCATAGCTCAGCCATCGCGGATACCAAGTTGAACACGTCCTGCCCATAAGGAAGGGTTGTGCCCAAATTTGCTATATAAGACCGTGATTGTGTTTTGATTAACCGGTCTTGCTCAACGGTGGATAATTGGTCCGTTCGATAACGACTCAAATTCCCAGTATTCAACAATTGATCAAAAAGCAGCGCCGCTAACGACAGAAATTGATCAACATTTGAAGATGCGGTCTGTATGACCCTTCTAATTCCATAAAAATATGGCAAATCGTTTCGACGTGAAATAAACATGGTTGCCGGTTCGATTGTGTCAATACCTAGACCGTTGATTTGGATTGGCGAAAGGGAGCCCAGATTAAACTCTCCTTGAATCCGTCGAATTCGGCGTTCCAAAAAAATTTGGAGTTGAGCCCATCGAATAGTTTGTTCAAGCGGCGGCAGGAGCCGAGTATCATTTTCGGTGAAGTCTAACCAGTTCTTGTATAGTTCACCATGAGGTCGGGCTAGATCCATCGCTCGACGGCGCTCAGAATCGGCTGCCGCCTCAAGCGTTTCATCCGCAAATTCGGGTACAGGAGAATCTGCCAGGCATGCTGCGAACGAAGAAACGTCCCGCTGAGCTCGCCTAGCTCGCCTATCGCCGACATCGATCAACCATTTTTCCATATTTGTTTGAGCCCAATGATCGTACTGTTTTATAGCAAGTTGCTCGCGGTTAGTATTGGTTGCCTCAACCACTAGATCCGGCGGATCCAGAGCCCGTAGGCGCATCGCCATCCAACTCCCGAATGCTCTTCGATCATGCCGTTTCAATTCGGAACTCAACATCTGTCTCTGGGAAACATCAAGAAAATGCGCATCATCGAACATGATTAACACATGCCGCGCTAACTGGCGGCCATCGATTACAATATGATGTGTACTCAGTAATTGCAATACGTCAATAGTTCGCCGGTCCGTTGGCAATTCAGGCGTAGACAACGTGAAACTATTCAGACTAGATATGATTTCTTGTTCCACTGCTTGAGCATTTTCGAACAATTCTTTACCACAAACAATCCGTGAATCTGGTCGATGAATAACGTCATCACTACGGGGTTCAAATTTTATTGTGTCTACATCCGCAGGGTAAGAAAGCTCGGCAAGTTGAGTCACTGCGCGAATCAATAATAACGTGAGCCGCGAATGCAAAAGCGCCCAGAACAATTTATTGCGATCATTGGCGTCCAAGCCGAGGTCTGGTAAGCGGTTAAAATCCTCTTTACAATTGACTAAAACACCCAGTAATTGGACGCCATCGTGGTCTAGGACGTCAATGTGAGTGAGTTTGGTCGTCAATTCGCGGAATTCGGGCTGATTCCGCGCTTTTGCGATACGATTCAAGACTGTTGGCGTAAACAGTCGAAGCAGTGTTGACTTCCCTGTGCCAGGAGCCAATTCGATAGGTAGAAAACGGTCCCAACTACCGTTTTCGGGTAAAATGTCGAGTACTGTCAAACTGAATAGACTCAAGAATTGGTCGTCTGATTCTGCTTGTTCTGCAGTTCGAATGAAGAATGGATTACGCGATGCGGGCATCACTCGTCTCCAACACGACCTTGATGACGTTCAAATCTTGGAAAAAGAGGAGTGGTGAATTCTTTTTCCCAAAGCAAATAGACAGAATTGTTGGGCGTGTTGTGCGAAAGTACCAAAGGCAATCCGCAATCTAGATATCCGTGTAAAACCTCACCCTTGTGCTCATCCTCGACGGACGGGTCGTAAAAGATGTGAAGTAGATTATCGAAATGCCGGTCAGTCTTGTACGCAGCTCCAACGCGCCCGTGCGATAATCGGGACTCTTCTGGAATCGTCAAGACGTTGAGCAATTCAGGGGCGTTATCATCGGTCCAAGGTGGTGAAGGAAAAGATGAGATCTGGGACTGGATGTTTTCTAAAGCCTGATCTGTCGCAACATACAGGGCGACGATGATCTTCGGAAAACACCCATTTTGGAGTTTTGGTAGCGTGTCATTCAGAAATCTGACGAGCCGACCGTCGAGGCTTCCGTCGAGATTCTGACGCACTATGGTGCTGCCGCTACCTGCAAAATCGTCGACCAAAAATACGTGCTCGAACACGGCCTCGTCATCACTCAAATCGGCTCGCAGTTTCGCATTCATTTTTTCGGCGCGACTCTCGCTCAGTTCGTAGTTTAACGCGATTTGCTCGTTAGACAATGCGTGGCCGAATCTCCTAAACTGGTCGATACGCGCACCGTCACTCATACCAAGGAATAAAGACGCTCGTAGAGATCGCGCGAATCCGGGACTAGATCGAATTTTTGAGACGCGGTAATGAGGGAGAGCAAGTCGTTGAGAGATCCGGCGAATCAATAACTGAGGCACTTTGACGCTAGCCATGAGGTTAACAAAATGGCGCATTTCGACGTCCGATAAGAATATCAGTCGTTCTAAAACGAAATTCATCGCATGGCGACGCTGTATCGAACTTTCGAACTGATCCAGCCATAACGCCAAACATTCAACAAATTGTCGACCGGGCGCATACTGTTGGTAATCGTCGTATTTGTATTCCGCTAATCGTCGAAGAACACCTAGTTGGTCTGGAAAATCTTCGTCTGCGGCGTCGCCCATGACTACCCTTAATAGATTTTCAGCAATATCAGGATTCATGCAACCCGTCGCCCGCGTTGTCGATAAACAACGACGTATCAAATCGAAATCCATCTGGCTCGCGATACAGAGCACGCAGATACTGGAGAGTGAGGGATGGTCCCGAGACCCCTGGTCTGCCGAGGTTCCAACAAGCAACCAAATTGCTTGAAACTCTGTCGACACTGAGGGACAAACCAGTGTTCAAAAGCTCAAAGTCGTTACCGCCGATGGCACCTTGGTCCCCTATCCGGAGTAGACTTCCTCCGACGAACTCGTCGAGAACGTCTACGACCGTCATTTTGGTCGTTTCGGTGGTTATGACGTCCACGGAGTGAGACGACGCGACGGTTTTCAATCCTGGGATGCCCGCCAATTGCTCAGCGATTATGCCTTGCAATTCCGGAGCTCCAACACCGTCCTGTGGCCTGATAGAGATTTGTGGTGGGCGGACAACAGTTTGGAATCCCAACACTGCTTCGGCTTGGCGCAGCCGAGATTTTGCGAGCAGCAAAGGTTTCGGGGTTTCGCCCAGCGTCGTGGGAAGGTCGTCAGACAACCTGACGGTAATCGCACCGTTGTAGCAACCGATTACTACTCGGTCCCAATATTGAGCGCCAAGCGCTACTCTAAGTTCTTCATAAACGGAACCACCACGGCCGCTCGCGACACCGACGACCGCGCCTTCGTCGAGTAACCTCGTGAGTTCGGCGGAGATGTCCTGTTCCAAGGGATCAAATCGGCGATCGTTTGCGCAAAGGGTACCGTCGTAATCAACGACTACTCCATTGAACAGAGTATCGGCGAGACGCCGCAAAAACACATTCCGGGCTCGGATCAGGACGTTCTGTTTAGAGGTCGGATTTAGATAGAAAGCGCGACGTTTTCGGGCTGTGGATTCAGATTCTCCCGAGTCGACAGTCGGAGCGACGCGTGCGCGATAAAGGCGCTTCCCAAATTCGGCTACGCCTGGGCGTCCGGGATCAAATCCCATTGAATTCGCAATGTCCCAAGCGAATTCCATGGTTGCTCGGATCAATTCGATCGACGCGGCGGGCCCGTCGTGTGGGGAGATTACGCGTAAAATTCGGGTTTCGTTAGGAAACAACCTCAGAGTGCGTTCAGCTACATCTGCGCTGGACGGAGTCTCCAGCGAGACGATACCGGTTTCATTCGCGTAACGACTGAGCCAATGGTGACGGCCATGAGCGAAATTTCGAGCGTCGGTAACTGTGACATTTGCGATGGCGGCTTCGGCAAATCTTGACTCTAAATCTAGCGCCGCTGGAACCGCCCATCCTTGTGCCAAAACTACCAAAGTTCGGTTGTGCAAAACTTCCTTAGTGCCTGAGAATGTTGGAGGCATTAACGCGAGATTGCCTTGTGTACCCGATATGCAGTCGGCTGGAAACGCTGCTCGGTACAACAACATCAGGGTGGCAATTAACGAATTGGTCGCCAAAAACCCGTCACGCCCTCCAGGTACTTCAAATTCATGTACCGTTGCTCCGTATCCCTTTAGGATCCGCGACATCTGAGAGCCGCCTCGCGCGGTAATCGCTGAAACTGGAAAATAACCAAGTTCCGGCATCATCTCGGCAGCGCGAACGATATCCGTGTTTGACCCGCGTGCGCTCAAGAGCAAAGCAGAAGTATTGAGCGGGGGATGTCGACTAATCGCCTCCAGAGGAGTTGTAGCACGAGCGAGTCGTCCAGTCACAGTTTCGTGGAGTAATGCGGCAAAAGCCGCAGCGACCTGGGATCCTCCGGAACCAACCGCAATTAGATTATGTGTGCGAAATTCACGTAATAAGGTGTGACTGAGTCTTGTGACGTCTTGGTCGAACGCCCACTCGATTGTGTCAGGAATACGACGCAGTTCGCTTGGATATTTTCGCACCATCGGCAGATGCCGCTCTCCTTATACTCGGTCTGTGCAGAAGGCACCATTCATGGTACTTTATGGAAGCAAAAGTCGGCCCATTTATGGAAAAGGTGGGTTGTAAGAACTGAACGAAAGTACCGCTGATTGCGCCCTACAGAATCTGATCGAGGAATAGTTGGGTTCGGTCTTCTGTTGGGCTGGTGAAGATGTGGTTGAGGGTGAGCCGCCTTGCCCCGTTCCGGGTTGCGGATTTCGCTCGGATGACGTGGTTGTGCAACGGAACTTGGAGGAAGAGGTACTGAGAGTTGCTTTGCTAACCCATTATCTCGCTCAACCGCCTCGAGATCTCCGCAATCTCCTCTTCCTCGCAAATGCGGACGTCGATCCTCACGATCTGGGGGTTGGTGGCGTGGCCGGTGGTGGCTATGGCGGGGGTGCCGTTGCGGAGTTCTTGGATTAGCCATTGGGCGTCTTTGCCGGTGGCGGGGTCGACTTTGACGTGGACGTTGGGCATGGGTCGGTTGTCTTCGTCGGGGAACTCGATGTAGGTGTCGGCGACCATGGGGAGGTCGGCGATGCCGGTGTGGAGCATGGCGGTCTTGCGGTGGTGCTCGGTGAGGCGTTCTTCGTCGTCTTGGTTGGCCCACCAGATGAAGGATGCGATTTGTCCGACGACTTCTTCTTTGGAGACTTTGGCGACGCGGCCGATGCCGTGTGAAGGTGCGGACTGCATGGCGATGGCGTCGATGAGGTCTTGGTCGCCGGCGATGATGCCGGAGCCTTGGGGTCCTTGGATGCCTTTGCCGCCGCTGAAACAGACGACGTCGGCGCCGATGTCGATGAAGCGGTAGAGGTTTTCGCGGGGCGGGAGGCAGTTGGAGGCGTCGATGATGACGCGTGCGCCGTGGGCGTGGGCGATGTCGATGACGTCTTCGAGTGCGATGTCTTCGGGCGGTGCGTATCCGACCCAGTAGACCATCTTGGCGTCGGGGTTGTCGACGAATGCCTGGTTGTATTCCTCGGCGGTGACGACTTTCGTGGGACGGCCGTCGGGATCGGGTTCGCCGATTTCGACGAATTTGACGCCGGCGGTTTTGACGGCCATGGCGTAGCCGTGGTTGACGTATTCGTCGCCTTTGTAGTTTTCGGCGCGGGCGAAGCGTTTGGCGACGCAGGGGACTTGGCCGCCTTGGACGTATGGGAGTTGCTCGATCAGGGCTTCGTCGGTGCCGGTAATGATTGCGGCGGCGGAGACCATGAGGCCGGCGGCGCAACCTGAGACGATGTATCCGTCATCGGCGTGGGTGATTTCGGAGATGACCTTGCCGGCGGCTTTTTGGAGTTCTTTGAGGTCGACGAAGTCGTTGGCGGCGGTGCGCATGGCCTTGAGGGTTGTATCGGGGATGAGGGTGCCGCCCATGACGGTGTGGTGGCAGGTTGCGTTGATGAATTTCCGGACGCCCAATGCGGCGTAGGGATCTTGTCCGAGTTGCTCTAGGGATGGCAGTGTCATGGCGGTTCCGTCCGATATCTAAAATCGTTGACGCTAGGTTACATGGTTTCGGAGTGGGTTGGCACGGGTTTGGGCAGGTGTGAATAGGGCGACCACGAGGGGTGGTTGGCGGTGAGTTGGTGTTGGCGGTCAGGGTTGGGCGATGAGAGGTGGGTGGCCGAAAGGGAGTGGGCGACCACAAGGGTCGCCCCTACGGGGGTGTATGTGGCTATACTGTATGAGTCGATTCTGGGCCGAGAATAGGCCTGATTTCCCAACCATCATGGAGGTGCAGAAACCGGTTGTCGGACGAGTTCGTACATCTTCACAATCACTCCGAGTATTCGCTGCTCGACGGTTACGGGCATGTCGAGGACATGGTGAAACGAGCGGCGGAGTTGGGTCAGCCGGCGATGGCGCTGACGGACCACGGGAATGTCTACGCGGCAATCGATTTCTACAAGGCGGCGAAGGCGGCGGGTATCAAGCCGATTATTGGGATGGAGGGGTATGTTGCGTTTGGGTCGCGGCACGAGCGGACCGCAGCGGAAGGTGCGAGTGGTGGGTCGCAGCCGCACATCACCTTGCTGGCGGAGAATCTGACTGGCTATCGCAATCTACTTCAGCTTGCCAGCAAGGCGCATCTGGAAGGGTTTTACTACCGCCCTCGTGTCGACCGCGATTTGTTGGCTGAGTATTCCGAGGGTGTGATTGTTTTATCGGGGTGTCTGTCGGGCGAGTTGGCGCGTGATGTGTTGCGGACGAATGGCGATTTGACGACGGCGCGGGAGACTGCTGCTTGGTACAAGGAAGTGTTCGGCGACCGGTATTACTTGGAGTTGATGTATCACGAGGGGGTGCCGGGGCAGGACGATGTGAACAAAGCTGTCTGCCAGCTGTCGGACGAGATGGGCATTGAGTTGGTGGTGACGAACGATTGTCACTACGTTTATCCGGAGGATGCGCCGCATCAAGACACGCTGACGTGCATCGTCACTTCGAGCAAGTTGGCGGATCCGCGCCGGTTGCGGATGGAGGATCAGAGCTACTACGTGAAATCGGCGGCGGAGATGGCGGCGGTGTTTCCTGATCACCCACAAGCTCTTCGCAACACGCTGGCGATTGCGGAACGGTGCAACTTGGAGCTTACTCAGCGGCGCACGAAGCTGCCGCAGTATCCGACGCCGGACGGGATGTCGTCGGCACAGTATTTGCGGAAGGCCTGTTACGACGGTGCGATGGATCGGTTCGGGGAGATTTCGGAAGCGGTCAAGGAACGGCTCGAAAAAGAGCTCTACATCATTGAAGAGACGGACTTCGCGGACTATTTCCTTGTGGTCTGGGACATCTTCCGGTTTGTTAAGCGAGAGGGCATCCTTTCAACGGTGCGAGGTTCGGCGGCATCGAGCCTGGTGCTGTACTGCCTGCAGGTGACGGACTTCGACCCGCTGCCTTACGGTTTGTTCTTCGAGCGGTTCTTGAATGTCGAACGTCGGGAGATGCCGGACATCGATATGGAGTTTGCCGACGACCGCCGGGGCGAGGTTATTCAGTACTGCCTGGAGCGATACGGGCCGGAACGGGTTGCGCAGATAACGACGTTCGGTACGATGAAGGCGCGTGCTGCCATTCGGGATGCGGCGCGGGTGATGGAAGATGGGTCGATCGACAATGCGGAGATTAGCGACGCTTGCAACAAGCTGGTTCGCGTCGTTGCCAATCATTCTCCAGTGTCGAATAACGAGGATGAAGACGAGGCTCCGCCCCGCGAGTTTAGCCTTGGATCGCTACGTGAGCAGAGCGTGGAGTTGCAGCAGCTGATTCGCCAGAACGTGACGGCCGCCGAGGTGCTCGAGAAGGCGATGGGAGTTGAAGGGCGAGTCCGGAATGTCAGCACTCATGCGGCCGGGGTGGTGATTTCGGACGAGCCGTTGGTCAACTACACGGCGTTGCAGCGACCGCAGAAAAGCAACGATAACGGCCTCGCAGCAACTCAGTTCTCGATGTACCAGATCGAATTCGCGGGGTTGCTGAAGTGGGACTTCTTGGGGCTAACGAACCTCGCAGTCTTGGACCGCTGTCTCAAGATTATCGCCGAGAACCGCGGCGAAGAGATCGATATCTACGAAGTGCCGTTGGATGATAAGGCGACGTTCGATCTTATGGCGGAGGGCGACACGTTCGGTTCGTTCCAGCTCGAGGGCGGCGGGATGACGCGCTATATCAAGGAGTTGAAGCCGACTTCCATCGAGGATGTGGCGGCCATGATTGCGCTATATCGCCCCGGTCCGATGCAGCACATCGATAGTCTGATCGCCCGCAAACATGGTCGACAACCCATCGAGTACCCGCATCCGAGCATCGCGCATCTTCTGGACAGCACTTACGGGGTGATTGTTTATCAGGACCAGGTCATGTTGACCGCGCAGGATTTCGCTGGGTACACGCTTGGCGAGGCAGACATTTTGCGGAAGGCGATGGGTAAGAAGGTGCCGGCGATCATGCGAGAGGAAGAGCGAAAGTTCGTGGATGGCGCGATCAAGAAGGGGCATTCGGAGCAGGAAGGGCGCGATCTCTTCACGTACATCTTGCCGTTCGCGGGATATGGGTTTAACAAAGCGCACGCCGTCTCGTATGCGTACATCACTTACTGGACGACTTATTTCAAGGCCAACTACCCGATCGAGTACTTCGTCGCGATGCTCGATTCGTTCGCCGGTGCGCCCGAGCGCGTCCAGAGGTGCATTTCGGAAGCGAAGAAGCGTGGCATCGAAGTATTGCCGCCCGACATCAATGTGTCGAAGACGTCGTTTACCGTGGACGAAAACGTCGGAGAGCGAGGCGCAGTTCGTTACGGACTAGCATCCATTCGAGGCGTCGGCCCGGCAACGGTGAATGAAATAGTCGAGATCCGCGATGGCGACGGCAAAGGCCCGTTCGCCGACGTCGCCGATTTCTGCGACCGACTAGCAGAGAACACTCCTCCCGAAGCCTCCCTCAGCTGCCTTGTCAAAGCGGGCGCGTTCGATGCCATGGCTCCACGCCAACAATTGTTGGATCAGGCCGGTCAACTGGTCGCGCATATGCGCAAGACCGGCGCCGCACGTTCATCAGGTCAACACTCGATGTTCGGTGGCTCCGATTCGAACGAATCGTTTCTTGGCATCGCGTTTGATCCGCCGGAAGAGCACGGCGGCATAGACATGAAGACGTTGCGCGAGTGGGAGAAGGAACTGTTTGGGTTAGTGATCACGGAAAGTCAGGAGGAAGCAGCAAAACGCGCCGCTATCGAACACGAGGCTCCAAACGCGATCGTGTACGCGAGCCACGAAAAGCTGAGCACGGAAGGATCTCGCGTCTCGGTCATCGGCAAGATCGTTGCGATCGACCGTCGCACCACCCGCAACGGAAGTCCGTTCATCGCCGCGAAGATGGCGCTCCTTGACGACGAAATCGATCTCACCGTGTGGTCGAACACCTTGGACCGCACCTTCAACATTTGGCACGAAGACGTCTACGCAAAGGTCCGCGGTTCGATCCGTATGTTCAACGGCGCCGCCTCTGTCGATGTCACGAGCGCAGAGGGATACATCCCATCGCCCGAAGCGGCGAATGCACAAACTGGTGCGAATGAGGCTGTGCCGCAAGCGAACGGCCGGGGGAATGGCCGCGCGGACGGTTCGACCAACGGCCAAGTGACGGACGGCCAAGTGGGGAATGGACATGCGAATGGCGCGGCGTATCATGAAGAAACGCGCGCGCGACCGGGCGCGACGCACACCAATGGTGGTCACATGGAAGTACCCAACATCGCCTCACCCGATGAACCGGCAGTAACGATATTGTTCGACTGCGACGGTGACGCGTCGCCTTCCCGCGAGTTGATTCATGAAGTGCTTCTCGCGCTGGGCGAGCACAAAGGCGACGGCAAGGTACTCGCCAAGCTCTCGATTGGCGGCAAGACCGTCTCGATGGACTTTCCCTTCTTCAACGTTGAACCTACGCAAGAACTGCACTCTCAACTCGCCGGCATCGTCGGCGAACGCAACGTGGAGATGCAGGTCGGCGCGAGCAATTAGCATGCGAGACCGCTGGGTTGAGTTCGCGACTGCGCCGGACCAAATCATCGCTGAGACGTGGGCGGGTCTGGTTCGTAACGAAGGGTGCCCGTGCGCAGTGAAGTCGGACGGCATACCTTTTCTTGGAGTTTCGATGTTGCCGGTTCGGTTGATGGCTCCGGAGGATCGGGTTGAGGAGGCGCGGGGGATTTTGGAGCGGTTTCTGGGAGTGGAAGAGGGGTGATGAGGTCGATGTGAGAGCTTCGGATTGTATGCAATCTGCGCAGCTTAGTTGACAAATTACATAGATTTTTGGAGATTGTTCTATGTAAATTGTATAGCGCACTTGACATATTACATAGATTTTGGCTAGAATTCAGGTCATGATTGAACGCGAAATCACTGATCATCTCGCCAGCCTTTTTCAGCAATACCCGATCGTGACGGTGACCGGGCCCCGGCAATCTGGCAAGACGACGCTGTGCCGGCAGGTCTTTCCTGATCTCACTCATGTCAACTTGGAACAGCCGGATCGCCGGGAATTTGCCCAAAATGACCCTCGAGGATTCCTGGAGCAATTGGGGACTGGGGCGATCATCGACGAAGTTCAGCGAGTCCCGGATCTGCTCTCGTATCTGCAGGTCACAGTAGACGAAGATGGGCGCAATGGACTGTTCGTGCTGACAGGTAGCGAACAGTTCGGGCTTCGGGAAGCGGTTAGCCAGTCGCTGGCAGGACGCACGGCACTGCTCCGCCTTTTGCCTTTTTCGCTGTCTGAATTGCAAAAAACGGGCGCTAATGATGGGATCGACGATGTTTTGTTTTCAGGTTTCTACCCGCGGATTCACAATCAGGAGCTAGATCCGCGCCAGGCATTAGGTGACTACTTTGAGACGTACGTTGAACGCGATGTTAGTCGGTTGGCAAATCTGCGCGAGTTGGGAAGTTTTCGGACGTTCGTTCGCCTGTGCGCCGGCCGAATCGGCCAGTTGCTCAACGTTTCATCACTGGGTTCGGATGCCGGAGTCACGCGCCACACGGCAAGGGATTGGCTGAACCTATTGGAGGCAAGTTACATCGCGTTCCAGTTGCAGCCGTATCATGCCAACATTCGAAAGCGGATGGTCAAGTCTCCCAAGCTGTATTTTTACGACGTGGGGTTGGCGAGTTATCTTTTGGGAATCCAAAACGTGGACCAAATCGCGATCCATCCCTTGCGCGGGCAACTGTTCGAAAACGCGGTCGTGGTTGAGACGCTGAAATACAGGTTTAACAAGGGGCTCCGGCCAAATCTGACGTTTTTCCGAGACTCCAATGGGCTGGAATGCGATGTGTTCTATGAAACGGGACACGGGATCGGTGCTATTGAAGCTAAAGCGGGCGCGACTATTACGTCTAGTTACTTCGGACCTCTGAACAAGGTCGCGGATCTAGTGCCCGCAGTGAACGCGAAAGCGGTTGTTTACGGAGGAACGGAGCGTCAGTCTCGGACGGATGCCGAGGTGGTGCCGTTGAGCGGATTGGCAGGGGCGTTGGATCGGTTTGAGTTGGATCCGGATATTGTGACGTTCATCCGGAAGCGTCAAGGAACTGAACTAAGGGATCGCGACATCGAGAACGTCGACAAAGTATACCGTTCGATCGTTCGTCCAACGTTAGACGGTTTGGAAACCACGATTTCATTGTTGGGGGAGAATTTGTTTGGCGATCACAGTCGCACAGGGTATTTCACTCTTGGCCCTTTGACTCGAAGTTCATTGGGTCAACTTGAAACCAGAAACTGGGAAGACACGAGACGTGACTACGTGATGCGCGTCGGCTTCAAACTCAATGACGAACGACCGTTGGAAATAAGACAGGAATTTAGATTGAACGAGTACTTGGGCGTGGGACTACCCGGATTCAACGTGAGACTGTCAATTTCGTGGTCACTTGGCCAAGACCAGCTATCCCAAACTGTCGAAATCAACGATACCGCACTGGGAGAATTCTGTACCTCGTTTTCGTATTCCGAAATTGAAACTCACGCAACCAAAGTTGAAGCGACCTTCAATGCGATATCGCGATCACTACTTGAAACCATCGATTTGTTGAGCGTGGAACAGCAAAGAGACTAATCCTTCCGCCGCCACTTCCTCAGACTTGCCGGGTTGTCTACTTGCGGGTTCTGGTGGCGACCCCACTCTACGAAGGAGACTTCGGCGATGTAGACGTCGCCTTTGGAGTCGACTGCCACGCTGTGGGGCCAGAGGAACTGGTCGGGGCCTTGGCCGAAGTGGGGGTTGCCGAAGCGGTCGAGCAGATTCCCTTCCCAGTCAAAGATGCTGACGCAGTTGCCGATGTTGGCGACGCCGCGTTGAACGGGTGCGGGTCCTTGTTCGCCGACGAAGACGGTAGCGTTGGGGCCTTTGCCGACGACGTCGATGGCGCAGGCCTTGTGAGCTGGCCACTGGCGGACGTATTCGCCCTCAGTGGTGAAGACTTGGACGCGGTTACTTTCGCGGTCGCAGACGATTACGAGGTCGTCGTCAAGGATTGCAATGTTGTGGGGGAGATTGAACTTGCCGTTGTCGGTGCCGGACTCTCCCCACGACAGGATGTGGTTGCCTTGCGCGTCCATGCGATGGACGCGTGAGTTGCCGTAGCCGTCGGAGATGAAGACGTCGCCAGTGGTCGGCATTACCGCGGCGTCGGTGGGGCGATTGAACATCTTGCCGCTTTCGCGTGGCACGGGTTCACCGGTGCCGATGGTCAACAACAGTTCGCCGGTGGTGGTGAATTTTCGGATCTTGTTGCCGACGTCGTCGACTAGCCAGAGGTTGTCCTCGTGGTCGGTGGAGATGCCGTGGGCGCGCATGAACCATGTGTCCCAGAATTGGAGGCGGTTACCGTAGGGATCCTCAGTGGTTCTGACAGACCCTTCGGGGTCGTCGGTGCCCCACATGTCAACCAGGTTTCCGTCAGGATCGAAGACGAGGACGGGGACGTTGCCGCGGTTGAAAACGTAGACGCGATCGTTGGAGTCGACGGTCACTGCGGTCGCTTCGCGCATCCAAATACCGTGCGGGACTTTGGCCCAGCCGGGCACTGGTTCGTAGTTTGTGACGTGGTCAGGTGGCAGTGACAAGGCTCTGAATCTCCGTTGGTTTTCCGTCCGTATTCTCTTGCGGGGTTGCGACTTTGCGCGGTGCTAGAATTATGCACCATCTCAATCGGAATCGACGCCCTCAAGGGGCAATCGCACAAGGAATAATTGCAACATGCTAGCTGATCTCACGGGACGCACCGCTCTGGTTACTGGAGGAGGACAAGGATTGGGATTGGGCATCGTCGAGCGAATGGCCGGGCAAGGTGCCAACATCATCGTTGCAGACCTCAATGACGACAACGCGGCGGCGGCCGTTGCGCGGGTTGAGGAGCTGGGTTCAAAGGGTTATGCGGTGCATATGGATGTGACTGATCAGCAAAGCATCTCCGACGGCGTGGCGATCGCTTACGCGTCGGCGGGACGCATCGACATTCTCGCGAACAACGCGGGCGTATCGGGCGCGCCAGGATCCACGGGAGTCGAATGGCGAGATGTCGATTGGGAGTTCACTTGGAAAGTGAATGTGAAGGGGCTATCAGACGTCACTGAGGCGATACTCCCGCAGATGCGGGAGCAGCAGTACGGGAAGATCATCAACATATCGTCTGTGGCGGCGAGGGCGGCTCGTTATGTGACGGCATACTACGCCACAACGAAGATGGCAGTCATCGCCTACACGCAGGCATTGGCTCGGGAATACGCCACCGACAACATCAATGCGAATGCGATCGCGCCCGGTCGGATCTGGACGGCGTTCCACCAGGAGTGGATGGAGAGGCGAGATGCGATGGGCGATCCCGACGTCAGTGGTCGCGCTCACCTAGATGTGTTCGAAGAGGCTGCTGCGGAGGTGATTCCGCTTGGGCGTCCCCAGACTCCTTCCGATATCGGGGCTTTGGCTGCCTTCTTGGCTTCGGAGGATGCACGAAACATCACGGGCCAGACCATTCAGTGTGATGGTGGGCAGGTGATGGTCTAGAGAGCTGGGGTCACCTGTGTAGGGGACCTAAATCTCGCACGCGGTATGCCACGCGCGATCATCGCGCCGCGTTGCCAAATTCGGGTGATAATACTGGGTGTTGGATGATGAATGGTGCGCGTTTGCGCCGTCGTCCGGGGAGAGTTGAATATGTCAGAGTCGATGGATCCTATTGGGTTGGCTGAGCGGGAAAGCGAGGATGTCGGAGGTGCTCGGTTGTTGGATGCGGAGGATGCGGTTGCGGGAGAAT
Source organism: Dehalococcoidia bacterium (assembly GCA_963664695.1). Classification (GTDB taxonomy): domain Bacteria; phylum Chloroflexota; class Dehalococcoidia; order Lucifugimonadales; family Lucifugimonadaceae; genus Bin127. The sequence continues at coordinate 1,806,766 of OY761543.1, read as the reverse complement.
TTGGTTGTTGGCGGTTAATTTTTGTTGTTGGTGAGGCTGGTCTGAAGTCTGGTGGCATCGTTCGGATCGGGACGGATTCGGACACGGATTGGGGATTGCCGCAGGTTCATGATGCGGGTGGGGCGGACTATTTGAGTGTTCGGGGACCGGATGGCGCTGAGATAGCGACTCAGGTTGTGGATTTAACGACGGTTAATTTGGTGAACACCGGTCGAGCTCTGGTTGAGGGAGAAGAGGTCTTGGTTAATTTTGGGGACACGTCTGGTGGCGGCCCTGGTGCTCGAAGTCAGACGTTTATTGAGCCTCGACGGTATTTCTGGATCGAGGTCGATGTTGATGGTTCGGGGCATTTCGTTCCGATCGCGGCGCGGCCTGAATTGTCTGTTGTCGGAGGTGATGCGGTGCGTTTGGTGGTAGTTGCGCCCTCGGACGCGGCTGTGGACGAGGAATTTCGGATCAGTGTCAAGGCGGAAGATCGTTGGGGTAATCCAGCAAACACGTACCGCGGAAAGGCCAAGATCAGTGGCGCTGGTATCGCGGTTGGGGCCGACGAGATTGAGTTTGACGATGAGTGCGGGGGTGTGGTTTGGATCGACGGATGTCGGATCACTGAGACGGGCGAGCATCGGGTTGTGGCCCGAGATGCGGATGCGGGATTGGAAGGTGTGAGCAATCCAATCGTCGCAACTGAGACTCAGTCGCAGTTGCACCTGTATTGGGGAGACCCGCATGGTGGTCAGGTAGTGGACCCCTATAAGATCGGCGACTTTTTCCAGTATGCGAGGGATGTGGCAGGCATACACTTCGCCGGTTTTCAACGGAATGATCCAGCGATCTCGACGGGCGCGTACGATGTGCAGCAGAAAGCTGAGAGGGAACACTACGAACCGGGTAGATTCGTGCCGCTGCCGGGATACGAGTGGTCAGCGACCACGGACCGAGGCGGCCATCATAACGTATATTTCCGTCGATTTGATCAGGAGTTGCGTCGTTCGGCACATGCCGATCACATCGATGATTGGGACCTTGAGACCGATCTGCCACACGTCCGAGAGATGCACGCGGAGTTCCGATATTCGGATGTTGTGGTGACGCCTCATGTCGGTGGGATTGCCGCAGACCTCCAGTACCATGAACCGGCGATCGAGCCGGCACTGGAGATCACGTCGACGCACGGTCAGTTCGAATGGTTTCTTAGGGAGTCGATCGAGCGGAACTACAAGATGGGATTCATCGGCGGCAGCGATTGCTACACGGGTCGGCCTGGCGATGATCAGCCGGGTCATCAGTTGAGGCGATATCAGAAGGCCGGGTTGACGGGCGTGTATGCGACGGAGTTGACGCTAGACGCGGTTTTAGCAGGGATGAAGGCGCGACGGGTGTACGCGACTTCTGGCGTTCGGATCGTGGCTGCAGTCTCGGCAGATGGTCATATGATGGGATCGGAGTACTCGACGGCGGCATCACCCGAGATCTCGGTGAAGATCCTCGGCGCAGGTCCGTTGGAGCGGGTGGAGTTGTTCCGCGGATTGGAATTGATTCACTGCGAAGAGATGTCGCCCGGGAGGTCGGAGAAGCGTGTCCGGGTTACGTGGGAAGGAGCGAGTCGTGAGACGAGTTATTCGGGCGTCGTTTGGGATGGTTCGGTTACGACATCTGGTGGTTCGATCAAGAACGTAGAGAAGATCCGATTCGATAGCCCGAGGTCGGAGGTTACGGAAACGCCGGATTCGGGTGTGAGTTGGTCGTATTGGGGTTGCGGGTATACGAGTGGGTTGTTGCTTGATATTGATGGGACGGATGAGACGGGCATCGTGGTCGCGCTGACGAGTGATGTGATTGCAAGTTCGCAGTATGGCGACCACGGTAAAGATGGTGCGCGTCGGATCACGTTTGCGGCGGCAGACCGGTTGCGGATACCGACGACGCTCGGTTCGCTGGTCAACGGACCGCGGCGCGTCGAACTGGGTCAGCTAGACCGTGCGGTTGCCGTTGAGATGGCGCCGGAGCCGGGACCGGATCGGGTTGAGTTTTCGGTGGTAGACGATTCGCCGAGGCCTGGAATCAATCCGTATTGGGTTCGGGTTACGCAGTCGGATATGGAGAAGGCTTGGACGAGTCCTGTGTTCGTGGACTACGTGGCGCCGGTTTGAGGATGATGTCGGTGGATGCGCCGAAGCGTGCATCCCGAAGGTAGTTGAAAGTGGATTTTGTAGAATTGAGCGACTGCGCGTTCGCGGCTTGGCGCTGATTCGATCCGCTACACAGTCCGTCAATCGATCCCAATTTCCGAGCCGTCCCAAATTGTCTAGTACCGAGTTATCGCGCGCTTCAAAGTTCTCACTGCCCGTTCGATTGTTGCTCTCCGGGCGTATCGGCCTTACGGTTGCCGCATTGGCTCTAACCTCGATCTTCGTCTTGGCCATCGGCTGTTCCAGTGAAGAAGAACCGACTGCCCTGTTGCCTTCGCCGACGATTGCTCCCACGCCCGAACCGACAGAACCGGCGCCGGTGCCAGAGCCAACGATCGATATGGCCGACGAAACGTCGGCAAGTAACGGCGAGATTACGAAAGATGACGTGCTCGCGACGGCGTTCGACCAGTGGGGCTCGACCTGCTTGAATAACGCATATCCTACTCAAGCGCCGCAATTTGACGAGGTCGTTGAGAGCGATTATTCGACGGACGCTAACGGTCTGCAATTCGTTACCTTGAAGGAGGGCGACGGCGCTACGCCGAAGCTGACGTGGGAGGTTGATGTTCAGTACACGGGTTGGCTCGACGATGGGTGCATTTTTGACAGCTCGTATACGCGGTCGGAGCCGGCCGTTTTCCCGGTCAACGCGGTAATCCCGGGTTGGCAGATGACGATTACGCAGATGAAGGTGGGCGAACGCCGGCGGGTTGTGATCCCGCCGGATTTGGCATACGGCGCGGCGGGTTCACCACCGGTCATTCCGGCCAATGCGACTTTGATTTTCGACGTCATCTTGATTAACGGAACCGATCCCGAAGCAGCTAATATCACGGCGACGCAGGTAGCCGACGATTTGTTGGCCCAAGCGACTGTGGAGGCGCGAGAATTCGACGCTGACGCGGCGGGTTTCGATCCCGTCCTCGTCGACTATGTGAACGATGTCGAGGGCTTTTTGCGAGCGCTACCGGTGGGAGAAGTGACGTGTATGACGGCTTATGCCGGCGGTCCCGAGCGTCTCGCGCAGGTCTTCACGGTTGGCTCGCAACCACCGATCAACCTCCTCCAGCAATTCGATGAGTGCCTCAGTGACACCACGACGCGCAATATCGCGGCCGGTAGGATCAACATCATTGGTGCGGACTTGTCATCGGACACCTTGTCATGCATCGGCGAAACTTTGGAAGATCCGACCCTCAAACCTTTATTTGGCATCTTCGACGCAACTGAGGTGTCCGAGCAGTGGATCACAGCTCATTTCTGCCTCGACCAGGAGGAGAGAGACGAGTTCGAGAAGGCCTTGTACGCCAATCAACCAAACCGAACTCCGATCGGTTCGGGTAAGACGTTCATCGACGTACAAGAATGCATGGTTGATGAGCTTGGTGCCACGAGCTATTTCGCACCCGTCGTGCAGCCCGACACCGCTGATAGCGCGGCCATGGACTCGTTCTTCACCAATTTCACGCCATTCATGATTGCTGACATCAAATGCCGCCAAGGCGAGGTTGGACATCAGATGGAGGACGGCTCCATGATGACGGAAGATGCCGCTAGTTGTGCGGTCGACGAGTTGGGCGTGGTTAGGTTTGGCGAAGTGTTCCTCGATCGAATTTGGTTACCGACCACCGAGGAGCATTTTGAGGCCGCCTCAACATTCAATGATTGCGGCACGCCTACTGATTTCCTCGACTTGCCGACGAGCCTTGGCAATGTTGAAAACACTGAACTGTCGTGTCTGCTCGAAGAACTCGACAATGCCGACGAGCCTTCTCAGGCATCTGTTCGGGCATTCACTCAGATCGGTTCGCGTAACCCCGCAAAGGCTGGCGACTTCGTTGCGCTGCTCTTCGGATCGCAATCGTGCGGGATCGACTTGGCGGGCATTCCCGAAGGCGCTGAGATTACCGACTCATCGGCGATGTGTATTCTTGACAAGGTAGACCAGTCGTTGTACGCGTCGGGACTGGCTGCGGTGAATCCCGCATTCGATGAGGCGTTGGCGAACTCCGCGGATTGTCTCACCGGTCAGTAGCACGTAAATTCACCTCGACGTCAACATTGCTAAACTGTAGCGATGCAAAATGACGTCCTTAATGTCGGTGACATCGCGATCACCTCGCTGAGCGATGGTCGGGTGGTGTTTGATCCTCGGATCACGTTTCCGGATACTCCGTTAGATCACTGGGAGCGGTATTACGACATCTTTCCGGAGTATTTTTCCAAGCCGTACTTCCTACTCAATCTGGGCGTGTTTGTGATGCGTTCGGCGGGCAAGACTCTGGTTGCTGACACGGGGTTCGGGCCACATGGTCAGATGCTGGGCGCGGATACACCTGCGGATTTGATGAATGATTTCGAACGTAAGGGGATCGGGACGGATGAGGTCGACACCGTGTTCCTGACGCATCTGCATGGGGACCATGTGGGATGGAACACTCGACCCGAGGATCTGTCGAAACCGACGTTTGAGAATGCTCGTTATAGGGTTCATCGTGCGGATTGGGAGCATTTCACCTCTGAGGAGGTTCTTGCGGATTTTCGTGGCGATGCGGTGAAGCGGAGCGCGATTCCATTGGATGAGGCGGGGGTGTTGGATCTGATGGAGGGCGAGACTGAACTGGCGCCGGGAATAACGGCGATTCACACGCCGGGGCATACTCCGGGGCATATGAGCCTCTTGATTTCGTCGGGGCGTGAACGGGCGTTGATGATCGGTGATGTTCTGGGTTCTCCGATGCATGCGACGGATACGGAGTTGACGTATTGGCCGGACACGGACAAGGAGCAAGGCATTAAGACGCGTCACCACCTGTTGGATATGGCTGAGCGCGATGAGATGATCGTCTTGGGCAGCCATCTCAGTCCTCCGGGTTGGGGGATGATGGTGCGATGGCAAGGCAAGCGCTATTGGAAGGGGCTTTGATCTCATGGCAGATTCGGTGCTGAACGTTGGCGACATTCGGGTTACGTCGCTTAGCGACGGAAGCGTGCAGTTCGATCCAAGGTTGATGTTCCCGGATACTCCTTTGGAGCATTGGTCGCACTATTACGAGATGTTTCCGGAGTGTTTTTCGGGTCAGCACTTTTTGATGAATCTAGGTGTGTTTGTGATGGGTTCTGGAGGAAAGAATGTGATCGCGGATACGGGGTTTGGTCCGCATGGGAAGATGTTGGGGTCTGATACTTCGGCGGAGTTGATGGATGATTTCGTGCGGAAAGGTGTGAAGACTGACGAGATCGATACGGTATTTATGTCGCATCTTCATGCGGACCATGTGGGTTGGAACATCGACCCAGCGACCAAGGATGTGCCGGTTTTTCCGAAGGCCCGGTACACGGTTCATCGTGCGGATTGGGATCACTTCACGGTTCCTGATGACGACAGCGAGTTTGGTATGGAGCCGATCGAGCGGAGCGTGATTCCACTGGAGGAGATCGGGGTTTTGGACCTGATGGATGGCGAGACCGAACTGGCGCCGGGGGTGACGGCGGTACCGACGCCGGGGCATACGCCGGGTCACATGGCGTTGATGTTGGCTTCGGGCAAGGAGCGCGCGCTATTCGTAGGTGACATCTTGATCAACCCGATGCATGCGACCGACACCGATTTGCCGTTTGCGCTGGACACCGATCCGGCGGAGGCGATGACGGTGCGGCATGAAGTGTTGGATCGAGCGGAGAGTGAGGGGTTTACGGTTTTGGGGAGCCATCTGAGTCCGCCGGGTTGGGGGACGATGGTTAGGTGGGAAGGTCGAAGGTATTGGCGGGGGTCTGGTTAGGGGCAATGAATTGGTGTTGTGATATGGTTAATGACCATAGTCATGACTATGGTCATTTAAGGAGCGTTCGATGGTCAGTTCCGAGGATCGATTGGAACAAAATCCTGAAACCGAGGTGCGGACCTTTACGGCTTCGGAATTCAAAGCCAAATGCCTGAAGATAATGGATGAGGTCGCGGAAAGCGGTGAGCGCGTGGTCATAACCAAACGCGGCAAACCGGTGGCAGAGTTGATGCAAGCCCGTGAGCTTCGGAAGCCTATTTTCGGTTCGATGAGCCACACCATGAAGATCGTCGGCGACATCATCTCACCGATCGATGTTGAGTGGGACGCGATGAAAGATTCTGATCCAATGGACGAGTATTACGGGTACACGAGCAAAGGAGATCGAAAATGACGACGTATAAAGCATCCGAATTCAAGGCAAAGTGTCTGAAGATTATTGACGAGGTTTCTGAGACCGGCGAACAGGTTACCGTGACGAAGCACGGCGTTCCAAAGGTCAAAGTAGTTCCGATCGTTGAACGCCCGAAGTCAATGTATGGGGTGGACAAGGGCAAAATCAAGATCTTGGGGGACGTCGTCTCGCCGATGCCGCCGGAGTGGTATTCGAATCCGGAGAGAGCCGACGAGGATTTGTTCTGATACTTCTCGACACTCATACTCTTGTTTGGTACCGTTCGGCGGACGTTAGGCTGGGAGAGGGCGCGCGTCATGCGTTAGACAGAGCGTTATTTGCACGCGAAGCATTCGTGTCTGCGATTTCGTTCTGGGAGATGGGAATGCTGATTCGGAAGGGTAGGTATGTCCTTAGCGAGGAATTAGCCGACTGGCGGATGGATCTTCTTAATCGAGGTTTGATCGAAATTGAGGTTGATGGCGAGATCGGGCTGACAGCGGGGCTCTTGCCTCATCAGCACGGTGACCCAGCGGATCGTTTGATAGTAGCGACCGCAATATGTTCGGGCGCTATGTTGTTGACCGCGGACAGATCGATATTGGAATGGGACGGGCCGTTCGACCGCCAAGACGCCCGGACGTGACACGACAAATCTTCTCGAACTAGTCGAAGAAGTCTTTGTCTTCGTCGGCGAGATATTTCTTTGCGGCTGGGACGTTGAATTCGACGCCTAGGCCGGGGGTGTCCCAGACTTTGATGTGGCTGTTTTCGACGATGGGTTCGGGCAGGCCGTCCATGATGTCGTACCACCATTCGGGTTTGCCGGCGGGGTACTCGAATGCGATGTAGTTGCGTGGGAGGGTTGCGGCGAGATGGACGTGCGCGGCGATTCCGATGATGCCGTCGGCGACGCCGTGGGGTGCCATCATGATGCCGTGCATGTCGGCGAACTCAGCGATCCACTTCAGTTCGGCGATACCTCCAACGTCGAGCGGGTCGGGGCCGATGACTCGGACGGCCTTGGATTCGATGAGGTCTTTGAAGTTTTGCCGAAGGTATATCTGCTCGCCCGTGTGGATCGGGGTGGAGGTCTGCATCTGCACCTCGCGGAAGAGCTCCGGGAGGACGTAGGGGGTGTAGTCGCCGGTGATGGTGTCTTCGAGCCACATTATGTTGAGCGGTTCGAGGGCATTGGCGAGACGGAGAGTGTCGTGGACGGTCATTCCGGGCCCGCAGTCGAGGGCTAGTCCAACCTCGTCGCCGAGGACGTCTTTCATGGCTTCGACGCAGGCGATGGTGTGTTTCAGGCCTTGTTCGGTGAGCGGTCCGCCGACTGGTGGACGTACGCCGCCGCGCGGCGGGCCGTCGTATTTGGGCAACTCGCCGTAGAAATAGTTTGGGACTTCGGCAGCCATTTGGGAGTGGAACGAGATGCCCTGCTTGATGATCGAGAAGCCCTCTTTGAACTCCTTCATCTCGGCCATGTTTTCGGCGAAGTGTTCGGGATCGTTGCCCTTGAGAGGAACGCGGATGCCGCCGTTGTAGACGCGGACCTTGTCCCTAACTTTGCCTCCCAGGAGCTTGTATACCGGCACTCCAGCGGCCTTGCCGGCAATGTCCCAGAGCGCAACTTCGATCGCGCTGACCGCAGCGCCCCAAGGCTTGAAGCTACCTAGCCTGCGGATTCGGCTGATGACACGCTCGACATCGGTAGGGTCTTGGCCAAGGATGGCGTCGCGGTAGTAGAGAACGAAGGGTTTGAGATATGGCTTCGTCCACTCGGCTTGGCCGAGGCCTTCGATGCCTTCGTCGGTAGTGATGCGGACGATAGGGTTGTCGCCGATGATGGCGCACTTGAGATCGGTGATCTTCATTTGGGGGTTCCTTGGGAGACTCCTTGCATTCCTGAGGGAATGATACGGGAACGGATGCATCCACGAAGGGGTTTACTGGGCATGTTCCTCTGGTAACAGGGATCAGTCGATCGGCTGGTGGAAGTAGTAGCAGAGACCGTCTGGGGCCACCACGAAGAAGACTTGGAGTTTCTGGCCGTCGCGTTCGTCGACTCGCCAGTTGCCGGTTTCTACGCCGTTGGCTTCGACTTCGTCTTTGGCACGTTGGGCATCGGTAACTCGGATCGCAGCACCGTCTTGGGTTGGGTCGCCGCCGTTGACGGCGAAGCCGATACGGGTACCGTCTCGCTCCATGATTACGGTTGGAACGGGATCGCAGTGTCGTTCGATTTCGGTGAGGCCGAAGGCTTTGGCGTAGTATTCGGTGGCATTGTCGATGTCAGCGACAGGCAACGCGAGCACGTCATCGGCGAATGGGAATGCTGCTTCGAAGAGTTTCATGAGATGAGATCCGATGCGGGGTGGAGTCAGTCGCGACGCTACGAATTGTAGCTTTGGTGGCGAATGCAGGGAAGAGTGGCGACCCCGAGCAGATTTGAACTGCCGATCTCCTCCTTGACAGGGAGGCGTGTTAGACCACTACACCACGGGGCCACTTAATCGGATGGCGATAAAGCCGAAAATGCTTGAGCGCCAGTCCTTTTAGATTAACTCATATGCGTTTTAGCGTCAATCGAGTCGGTAGCCACGAATCGAGAGGTTCAATACCGCTTGAACAACTCTCCCCAAGGCGTCTTCAGTGCGTCTGAAACGCGTTTTCGCCCGATGAAGCGGAGCCAGAATTCGTTGTGGTAGAGATTGGAGGCGACAAAGGCCCAGGGGGTGATGGGTGAGCGTAGGAGCATGCCTTCCAATGGTTTTAGCGGGCCCCAGTAGATGAGTTTCTGGCCGCGGGAGGCGAAGGTGTTTTCGTTTGGTGAGAAGTCCCATTTGACGTTGGCGATGTCGTCGCCTTTGAGGTCGATTTGGGTTGGGTTGCCGATGCCTAGGCCCATTTCGTGGGCGATGCGGATTTTGGGTATGGACATGGGGTCGAAGCCCATGAGTTTTGCGGCGACGGCGTCGATGGCCACTTGGTCGGCGGAGGCGAGGATGATGTTTTTGTTGTGGATGCGCATGGCGCGGGGGCCGGGACCATCGCCGGCAAAGGTGCCGTCCATGACGGCGAAGAGGCCGCTGTGGATCTCGCGTTGGATTTGGAGTAGGTCGACGAGGGTTTCGTGGATCTGGGCATGTGTCCAATGGCGGTAGCGATGGAGGAGACCGCCAAAGGCGTTCTTCATTGCGCCCGTCATCTGGGTAAAGACGTGGGTTTTGACGGTTGGGAGTTGGATGATGTTGGTGCCGAGGAGCATCTCGGGGATGTAGATGCCGTCTTTGTAGATGTCGTTGAGGACGAGCATCTCAGCTTGGGGTCGGTAGCGCACCCATTGCATTTCTGGGGTGTCGAGGATGACGTGGGGAATGTCTAGTCGGTCTTCAACCGCGGCGTGTTTGTTCTTGATACGGCCTTCGATCGGATCGACAACGACGGTACCGTTGTGTGCGGCGGTTAAATCGTCGAAGCCGTCGGCGCGGAGTTTGTTGGCGACACCCTCGATCTGCCATGGGGCGGTCGAGCAGGCCGGGTAGTAGTGCTGCCAGGAGATGTTGACCTTGAGCAGTGTCTCGATGTCCGGCGTCAGGGAGTCTTGGTACCCGGCCAAATCCATGAGGTCGGCGTAGTCGGCGAGCACAGTTTCGGGTTTGGTGTAGAGGACGGCGACGGTTCCGAGTTGCGGCTCGACGTGCGGGATGTCTGGCGCGGTAACCAGACGTTCCTCGGATGTGGTGCTGATCGGGGCTCTCATGGGTTTTGCCCTCACCCTAACCCTCTCCCGCCGAGCGGGAGAGGGGAAGCGATGTTCGTCTCTCCATATTGGCGACGGCGATGGTGTAGCTAAGCGGCTTCGTAGTGATGCTCGCCGGCGAGAACGTATCCGTAGGCGGAGAGTGCGGCTATTGCACCTTGTGACGCGGCGGTTACCGTCTGCTTGAGTGATGTTCCGTCGGTGAGGTCGCCAGCGGCGTATATTCCGGGCATGCTGGTGCGCTGGCCGCGGTCGACGTGGACTTCGTCGGTCTCCTCGTTGATGTCGAGTCCGAGCATGTTGGGAATCTCGAGCCGCGGGTCGGCACCGGCCTCAATGAAGATGCCATCGAGATCGATGACGTCTTTCCCGTGGTCGCCTTCGCGGGACTTGTTCATCGGTTCGGTCTGTTCTGCGTGGATCTCGATCTTCTCGTTGTCGTCCATCCGGCGTGAGATTCGGATGCCGGTCAGTCCGGCGAGGTCCGTTCCGATGAGTTCGGTGACGTTGGTGTTCAACAGAACGCGGATGTTCGGGATCTGCGACAGGACTTTTAGCTGTATCGGCTCCGGTCTCCAGAGTTCTTCGCCTCGGTAGATGAGGTAAACGTGTTTTGCGTAGCGGGCGAGTAGGATCGCGCCTTCGGTTGCGGCATTGCCTCCGCCCACGACTGCCGCGGCCTCTTTGTTGCGGTAGAGGGGCGCGTCGCACGTCGAGCAGTACGAAACACCCTTGCCGGTCCACTCGGCTTCCATGGGCAGTCCGAGGGTGCGGCGTTCGCGTCCGACGCAGAGGATTACGGATCCGGCGTCAACGATATCGCCGCCTTCGAGCGTGCAGACGAATCGATCACCATTCGGCTCGACCGCCTCAAGGTTGCGGGAGATTGTGGGAACTTCGAGCTTGTCGACCTGCTCTTTGAATTTCAGCATCAGATCGAAGCCGTCGATGTCGGGCGTTCCGGGGTAGTTTTCGATCAAACCACCGATTGCGGTTTCACCGCCGAACGACTCTGAGGCGATGACGGTGCTGAGTTGGTATCTTGCGGCGTAGAGTGCGGCGGCGAAGGCGGCGGCACCTTGACCTGCAACAAGGACATCTGCGTTGTGAGTTTGGAGCATTTCGACGATCCCGACCAGAAAAATACAGTGCCAATTCAGACGATGGCTTCTCTCTTATAAAGTCTATTTCATGGGCAATTCGAGCCTTTGAAGAGTAACCAATCCAAGGCCGACCGCGCATTTTGCGTCGGTTGAGATGTGAGCAATGTCTAACGATAAAGATCTGACGATGGTCAAAGGCGGCGGAGTCGCCTCGGCACAGGGATTCCAAGCCGGTGGTGTATTCGCCGGAATCAAGACGCCTGGTGAGGACAAATACGATCTCGGGCTGCTCTACTCGGATCGAGATTGCACCGTCGCCGGCACATTTACTCAGAACAGCGTCGTTTCGCCCTCGGTCACCGTATCCAAAGACGTGGTTGCTAGAGGCTCCGCCCGCGCGGTCATTGCCAACAGCGGTTGCGCCAATTGCTCTGTCGGCGAACAGGGACTCGTTGACGCTCAGGACGTGGCTTCGATCGCGGCTGGCCAACTCGGGGTCGATGCCGACGAAGTTCTCGTTGCCTCGACGGGCGTCATCGGAGTGGAGCTTCCGATGAATATCATCCGGGACTATACACCCCAGATAGATGTTCGGAGTGGCGACGAAGCGGGTTCGGAGTTCGCCAAGGCGATAATTACCACCGACACCCACGCCAAGCAGATCGCGGTGCGGTACCAGGCCAGCGATGGATCGATGGTAACGGTCGGCGGTTGTGCCAAAGGCGCGGGGATGATTCACCCCAACATGGCGACCATGCTTTGCTTCATCTCGACGGACGCCGATGTCGATCAAGCATTCCTGCAGTCGACGCTCTCCAAGGCAGTCACCTTGAGTTTCAACCAGATCGACATTGACGGCGATCAGAGCACGAACGACACTGTGGCGCTTCTCGCCAACGGCGCGTCTGGCAGCCCTCGTGTTTCTGGCGGCGACGACGATTCGGCGAAGTTCTCGAGCGCAGTCGAATTGGTGAACCGACACCTCGCGATCGAATTAGCGCGCGATGGTGAAGGGGCCCGACATCTGATAACTGCCGTGGTTGAGGGTGCAGAATCCGACGCCGATGCCCGCAAAGCTGCGCGCTCTGTGGCCGCTTCACTGCTCGTCCGAACCGCGGTCTACGGTCGCGACCCCAACTGGGGGCGAATCATGATGGCCGTCGGCAAGACCGGCATCCCGCTCGTCGAATCGCAGATCGACATCTATGTCAACGGTATTCAGATCGTGGCCGAGGGCAAGGCCATCGCGTACAACCCCCAGAGCGTGATTGCGGCCCTCGACCAACCCGAGGTCGAACTACGTACCAACCTGAATTGCGGCGAAGGCTTCGGCGAAGCTTGGGGCTGCGATCTTACCGAGGAGTACGTAGTCTTTAACTCGGCGTACACCACGTGATGCCAGACCAAGATTGCATCGTAGTCAAGATCGGCGGCTCGACGCTAGGCGAAGGCGACTCGACGATCGACGACGTCGTCGAGTTGTGGAAGCGTGGGATGCGGCCAGTCGTCGTCCACGGCGGCGGTAAGACGATTTCTGAATGGGTAGCCAAGCAGGGAGTTCGTTCGCAATTCGTGCGCGGGCTGCGCGTGACCGACTTGGCGACGCTCGAGGTGGCGGTTGCGGTGCTTACCGGTCTCGTCAACTCCAACCTAGTGGCCGAGATTGTTCGCGCCGGGGCACCTGCGGTCAGCGTGTCAGGGGTCTCCGACGGGATGTTCAGCGCCGTGGTTCAAGACGTTGAATTGGGTTACGTCGGGAGGATCGAAACGACGAATCCGGTTCCGGTTCAGGTGATCGTCGATTCGGGGCGAATTCCCGTGGTTGGACCGGCCGCGCTCAATCTGGAAGCCACGTCGTTGAGCGATCAAATACTCAACATCAATGCCGATACTGCGGCTGGACATTTGGCCCGCGCTTTAGAAGCCAAAACGTTAATTTTTCAGACCGATGTTGAAGGGGTTCTGGATATGCGCGGTCGGATCGTTCCGCAGATGACCAAGCGCCAAGCTATCGAACTGATCAATAACGGCGTTGCTGGCGGTGGCATGATACCGAAGCTGGAAGCCTGCATCGAATCGTTAGGCGGGACTAAATCGGCGCACATCATCGATGGACGGGTACGCGGTGCATTGGTCAAGTGCGCCGAAGGTGAGCCGGTTGGGACGCGGATAGTTTGAGTGCTAGCGGATTCGCGAGAATACCGCACGGTGTTGAGGATCATCGTGATGTGTCTGACTATGTGAAGATTCCCGATCAATTGAAAGATGCCGTTGCCCGTCTGGATTGGGCAGACAGACTAACCAGTCAATTGCGTTCGTTTATTCGCGAATACGAGAAGCGGGAGATTGCCCGTTTTGTTCCGACTTTCGATGACAAGTTAGGTACATACAAGCTTGACTTGCCCGATCCAACTACTTTTCCGCCACCTAGAGACATGAAAATTCTGATTGGCGATGTCGTTGGAAGTTTGAGAAAAGTCCTAGATTACGTCGTGTTTGAGCTTGCGCAGTACAACGTCGGCAAGGAAGTGCACGGCACTCAATTCGTCGTAGCAAAAAGCGCCGGAGAGTTCAATCGGCGAAAGGCTAAAGAACTAAAAGGCCTCAAAGAGCACCAAATCAGGATCGTAGAAGAATACCAACCTCACAATGGAGGAGAATGGTTGGATTTACTCAACGAGATGTCCAACAGGGACAAGCACCGCGCGTTGCACGCGGCTTTCAATTTCGATCATTTCGAGGTCATCTTCGACGCAAACGTGGATTCTGACGAGCTCGATCACTGGGTGTTATTCGAGAATGTTGACGACGAAGGAGTTGACGTATGTATCCGGTCCGTTGAACCCGTGGTCCGTTTGGCAGACGGTCGCCCCGCATTGGAGACACTAGAGGTCATGCACGAAGGGGTCCGGCAGATTCTGATTCGGTTTTTGGGCGAATTCGAATCGGGAGATGCGGATTCGTAATTTGGGCTTGGAAACCGACCTACGACTTGTCTGAACCTTCCGCCGCTTTCTGCGCGTTGTACTCGTCTGTCCCGCCCGCCAACTTCTTGGCGTAGTATTCGTCGTCTAGCTTGTTAAGGATCTCCTTGGGAGTCATTCCCTCAAATTCCGGTTTGAAACCGCCTTCAAAAGGCTCGACGCGGTATGGCTTGCGGTCATTTGCGCTTGCGTCGTCAGGCGGCATTTGCTGGCGTACGACTTCGTTGACTACCTGCCCGATGGGCTTGTTTTGGCGTCGACATTCTTCATCGAGGAAATCAGCAACGTCTTTGTCGAATTCAACTGTGGCTTTCGTTGTCATGGCTGGTGCAACCTGTGTTTCAGAATCCGGTATATACAACGCTATCACCACGTCCAACCGTCTTGCGGTACGTAGCCGATCAGCTTGGTCGTGTGCTCCAAAACTCTGAAGCGGGTGCGGTTGTTGGAAACGCCGTATACGATCCCGTAGCGGACCTCGGCCGGTGCTTCGACACATCGCCAGACGATCTGTGCGGCGTCTCGATGGCTGAGATAGACGGCGGCGTTGCGCGGCGAATCGGGTTCGTTTTCCGCGGTGACACGCCCCAATCTGATGCAGATAACCGACATTCCGTGTGTCTCGGAGTAGTAACGGCCCATCGCCTCTCCAGCGAGCTTGGCGACGCCGTACATGTTGCCTGGCCTCGGTGGTGATGAGTGATAGACGCGCGGTGTCGGCTCCGGGATGTCGTCGTAACGGGCCTCAATCATGGACAGATATGGCTCGTCAACCTCGTATCGCATCTGCGTGGCGCCGGAACTGCCGAAGACGAAGCGTTTTACGCCGGCGTCTTTCGCCGCTTCATAAACGTTGTAGGTGCCCTCGATGTTGACCGAGAGTTGGGACGCGTCGGAAGGGCCGAGATACGCCGCCATATGAACGACGCAGTCGATACCCTCAAATGCGGGACGGATCGCGTCAGCATCGGTGATACTCGCACGGGTCGTCGGGCATCCGGGAACGTCCTGACGGTTTAGCGCCGACACCTCGTACCCCCGCTGTGATAGCTCGCGGCCAGCAACACCGCCGATCAGTCCGCTCATGCCCGTAACTAGCACTTTGGAAATAGGAATTGCGTTCTCGTTGCTCATGCGCCCATGATACGGCGTTGTTGCGCGTTTTACCAAAGCCGAGATTCCGACACGTTTATACTTTCAACTAAGCGCAAACTCAGCGATTGAAACGTTCATGATGTCGGAAAAAAGTATCACTCGTCTGGAGGTTCGTTGATGCCGGAAGCTTCACCCGCATCAACGCAAGAGTTGGAGCGCGCGGCCTTAGATTCGCTGGCCGCGGCGAAGTCCGAATCTGAGATCGAAGAATGGCGTATCGAGTATCTCGGACGCCGTGGAGTCCTATCGACGCGGCTCCGTTCCGTTGGCACGTTGCCACCCGAGGCCCGCCGCGAGGCCGGCGCCGACCTCAACCGCCTCAAGAACCGCCTCTCCAATGCATTTGACGAAGCCGCTCAACACGTTTCGGAGTCGAAACGCGAGTTCGCGCCTGGCGATGCCATCGACATCACGTTGCCCGGAAGACGATCAAACCTCGGCGGCCTTCATCCCTCCGAGATGATGATGCGCGAAATCCTCGATGTCTTCAACGACATGGGATTTCAGACTGTTGAAGGGCCGATTGTAGAACTCGAAAAATACAACTTCGACATGTTGAACGTGCCGGCCGATCATCCGGCACGCGACCTCCAAGACACACTGTGGATCGACCGCAACTCCGACGACCCTGTCCTGCTGCGTACCCAGACGTCCCCGATGCAGATTCGCACGATGGAAAAGCAGAAACCTCCGGTCCGCATCGTGTCGCCGGGCTTGTGCTTCCGTCATGAAGCTACAGACGCCACGCATGAGTGGCAGTTCCACCAGATCGAAGGGTTGGCGGTAGACGAAGGCGTGACGATGGCCGACTTGAAAGGCACGCTCTACGAGTTTGCCCGTCGGATATTCGGCACCCAACGCAAGATCCGATTCCGTTGTGATTACTTTCCATTCGTCGAGCCGGGCGTTGACGTTTCCGTGGATTGGGACGGCCGATGGGTCGAGATCATGGGCGCAGGTATGGTGCACCCCAAAGTACTCGAAGGGGTCGGATACGATTCAGCAAAATACACCGGGTTCGCTTTCGGCATGGGACCCGAACGCATCGCGATGTTGCGCTACAACATCGAAGACATCCGACATTTCTTCTCGAACGATCTGCGCTTCCTCAGCCAGTTTTAGCCTGTACGACAGCACCTCTCGATGAAAGTCCCTCTCTCATGGCTCCGCGGTTACGTCGATATCGACATCGACGTTGACGAACTCGCCCATCGCCTCACGATGGCCGGCAACGAAGTCGATTCGGTAAAGCGGTTCCGTCATATCGAGAACGTCGTCGTTGGCGAAGTCCTTAACGTTGCTCCACACCCCAACGCGGATCGCCTCAGATTAGTTCATGTTGACGATGGAGAAGGTGTCCACGAGGTGGTATGCGGCGCCCCAAACGTTGCCAAGGGTCAGAAGATCGCGTACGCGTCGATCGGCGCCGAACTATTCGATGCCTACAGCGAAGAGCAAGGTAAAACCCGACGTCTGCGACGATCTAAGATCCGGGGTGTCGAATCATCCGGCATGGTCTGTTCCGAAAAGGAGCTCGGCATCGGCGAAAACCACGACGGCATACTCGTGCTTCCCGAAAACTCATGTATCGGCACTCCAATCGGTGATGTAATCGGTGATGCTGTCCTGGACATCGAGTTGACACCGAATCGGCCAGACTGCCTCGGAGTAGTCGGAGTTGCTCGCGATGTCGCCGCGCTTACCGGCAAGACGCTCCGAATGCCGTCACTCAATTATCCGACTACGGGGCCTGACGTCGATACTCTCGCCAAGGTATCAGTCGCCGATAGCGACCTATCCCCGCGCTATGTTGGTGCCGTTATCAGGAGGGTCCATATAGGCCCGTCACCTCCGTGGCTTCAAGAGCGCCTTAATGCCATCGGCGAACGCCCGATCAACAACGTCGTGGATGCCACAAATTTCGTGATGTTCGAACTCGGGCAACCGCTACACGCCTTTGACTACGACAAAGTAACCGATCATCATGTAATCGTCCGCCGCGCCGTTGAAGGTGAAGTCCTTACCACTCTCGATGGTGTCGACCGCAAACTCGACAGCGAATCGCTGCTCATCGCCGATCCAGGCGGTGGCATCGGATTGGCCGGCATCATGGGCGGTGAGAACTCCGAGATCACCGAAACAACGGTCAATATTTTCCTCGAATCGGCCAACTTCAATCCGCAGAACAACCGGCGAACGGCCGGCCTACTGGGCATGCGAAGCGAGGCAACTTTGCGGTTTGAAAAGGGGCTGCGAGCAGGTCTTGCAGAAGTCGGCATCAAACGATGCCTCCGCATCATCCAAGAGGTCGCCGGTGGAGAGATCGCCCCGGGGCTTATCGACGCGTGGCCGGGTAAGGGATCTGAGCAAGAATACGTCGACTTGACGAACGATCACATCGTCCGCGTCATGGGTGTGGAATACCCGGTCCAACAGATCGAGACGACACTAAAGTCGCTAGGTTTTGAGATTGAATCGTTGCCTGATGGTGGTCCAAACGGTTGGCGCGTTACGATCCCCTATTGGCGTCCCGATATCGCGATACCTGAAGACCTCGTCGAAGAGCTGGCGCGCATCATCGGCTACGACGATCTACCTGCCACCGGAGTCGCCGGGCGGGTCCCCCGCTGGGAACCGGGCGCGACCCACCTATTCCGCCACCGCGTGGTCGACGCATTGACCGCTTACGGCATGCACCAAACATTCACCTATGCAGCGATCTCAGACGAACTCGAAGACAAAGCCCCACCTCCAGCGAGGCGATCATCAAATGACCGGGCTTCTGAAGGTGTAAAACTGGAGAACCCCGTCTCCGGCCATCACGCAACGTTGCGTCGATCGTTACGCGCCCCCACTCTGGAATCCGCGGCCCGCAACACCCGGACTTGGCGTGGACCAGTGGCACTGTTCGAAACCGGATTGGTCTTCGAAACTGACCCAGACCCCAACGCGCCGCTTCCCCGACAATCCGAGCAACTAACGGGTGTCCTTACCGGACCACGAGGCGATACCCTCTGGGACCGCGTCGACAACGATTTCGACTTCTACGACGCAAAAGGCGCGATTGAACAGGTTCTGGAAACGTTGGGTGTCGATGCCAAATTCATCCCTTTGGAAGACACCACCTACGCCCAAGGCAAGGCCGCGGAAGTCGTTACCGCCGATCGGAAAGGAACCCCGATCGGCACCGTCGGAATTGTCGATACGGCTGTGTGGGAACGGTTTGAGGCCGAAAGCCCAGGTGCGGTCATGTTCGAACTTGACATGGAAGCACTCCGCGTAATCGTCGGCGACAAGACCCGCGCCGACAGCTACACTCCGTACCCTCGATACCCCGGTTCTCAACGCGACTTGGCGTTGGTCGCCGACAGCAGTGTCCGCGTTGGTGATGCCCTGCAGATCTGCCAACAGAACCGACTGGTCAAGTCGGCATCGGTGTTCGACGTATACGAAGGCGGTGGTGTGGACGAAGGTCAGAAATCGATCGGCATCCGCGTCATATACCAATCTGACACTCGAACTCTGACGTCTGAGCAAATAGCTCGCGCCGAAGAACAGATCGTACGAAGATTAGAACACGAGCTAGGGGTTTCGCTCCGAAGCTAAACTCTGCACATCACCCTCACGAGGGGAAGGATCGGGGTCAATCCCCACTCAATGACCACACAATCTCATCATTCGTTCGCCGTTGAACGGCCTCATCGCCATCACTACGATGCAGAAATGCTCAGCGTGGAAGATGCGCGCGACCGCATCCTCTCGTACTTCCAGCCATTGGCGTCGGTAGATGTCCCGCTCCTTGAAGCACTTGGCCTCACGCTTGACGAAGACCTGGTTGCCGATTTCGACATTCCGCCGTTGGCCAACTCCGCGATGGACGGATATGCACTTCGCTCCATTGACATCACTGCGGCTTCAAAATACAACCCCGTCAGTTTGCCGGTCAACGGCTATATCGCCGCGGGTGATGTTCCAACCAAACCGGTTGCGCCCGGCGCAGCGGTGAGGATCATGACCGGAGCTCCAGTTCCTGAAGGTGCGGACGCGGTCGTCCCGTTTGAAGACACCGACGAAGATGCCCGACGGGAAATCAGCGACACCATTTCCGAAATCAGCATCAACCTCTGCGCCGAGCCGGGTGAGAACATCCGACCGGCGGGTGAGGACATCCAACGCGGTGCGACGGTGGTCACCAAAGGCACCGAACTTACCCCAGGTGTCATCGGCGTCGCGGCTTCTTTAGGCAGAACGTCAGTACGAGCTATCCGACGGCCGATCATCGCGATCGTATCCACTGGCGACGAATTGGTGGATCCAGGCGACGAACTCGGTCCGGGCAAGATCTACAATTCCAACGCCTTCAGCATCGCATCAATGTCGGAGAAATACGGAGCGGTTGCCGAGATTGTCGGCATCGCACGCGATAGTATCGAATCGCTTGAAGAATTGTTAGAAGAAGCCGTCAAGTATGACATGGTTGTGACCTCGGCAGGAGTATCCAAGGGCGATTACGACGTTGTCAAAGATGTCCTCGCGAAGGGCGGAGAAATCGCCCTTTGGTCAGTTCGTATGCGCCCAGCAAAACCTTTGGCTTTCGGTGCGTTGAATGCTCCCGATGGTCGCAAGGTGCCCCATCTCGGACTACCTGGCAACCCGGTCAGCGCGATGGTCGCGTTCGAACAATTTGGTCGTCCGGCCATCCGTGTCATGCTCGGCAAAAAACCGCTTCCAAAGCCGTCGATTATCGCAACTCTCGACGACCCCGTCCATAACCATGACGGCAGACGGGTGTACGCTCGTGTTGAGGTCTATCGCGACGGCGACGGCAACTTCCGCGCCCGATCGACCGGCAATCAAAGTTCTGGCGCATTGCACTCGATGGCTTACGCCCGCGGATTAGCGATCTGTCCGGACGATGTCCCATCGGTTGCCGCGGGATCGGAAATAAAGGTTGAGATACTAGATTGGCCGGATGACGAATTGTTGAGCGGGGCGATCGACGATAAAGATGGAGATTGTGACATTCATCCATCAAGCAATGTACATTAGTTAATCGCTAAAGATGAATCAGGACGAGTCGAATGACCTCTGGTGCCGAAACCACTCAAGAAACCACGGAAAGCAATTCATTTGCCGACGTTCTTTACGCGGTGAACGAACAAGCAAATGAGGACGCTGGTGAGTCCTACATATTCAAGGTTTGGCAACGATTATGCTGGTCCGGCCAGTGTCGCCTGTGCAGGCGATATTCGGAAGGCAAACCTGTCGTCCCTGGCTCCACCACCGTGACGAGCATCTACAACGCTGCTCGTTCCTGTTCCGGTAAAGTGGAGTTTGTTACACCCACGTTGTCCGTTTTGGAAGCAGTGTTCCGCATCCTGATCGTGAACGGCAACCAGCCGATGAGATTCAGCGCCGTCGTTGACAAACTCAAAGAGCATTGGGGCACAGAGTTTCCTCAACGAGTCGAATCGCTTGAACTTTTGCAACGTGTCCTCGATAGTGCCAACGAGTACCACATCGGCCGCGCTCCGGAAACCGAGTAACGCCGCAGTCGATCGTCCTTAACGCATTCACGACGCCTTCGCGCGTAACATTGCGAGAATGCTTGAAGTCGCGGGACGCACCGATTTCTGGAACATCGGATACCCTCTCCTTGGCGCGATCGTCTACCTGATCGCCCCGATATCCATCGCGTTTATCGCTTACGGCCTGTATCGCCGGATCCAATTCTGGCGACTGGGCACCGAGTACGACGAACTTGGTTCCCACGGCGAACGCGTTCGGGAATTCCTCCGCACCGGTGCGTTCGGTTTCGGTGGACACGGAAAGTTTCACCCGCGTCGAGAACGCTACGCCAGCATCATGCACTTCGCCATATTCTGGGGATTTGCCGTGCTCCTCCTGGCGACAACCATCGCCGCGATCGAGTTCAACTTCGAAGAATACCTTGGCGTCAACTTCCCCACCGCGTATTTCCGACTTCAGACCAGCTTCATTTGGGACGTCTTCGGAGGTGTATTGGCGCTCATCGGAATCGCAATGGCGTATTGGCGCCGGTACGTCGTCAAACCCGAACGGATCAACTCATTCGCCGATGATTCGGTCATCCTTGCTTACCTTCTTCTGCTTGTCATCACCGGTTTTGCGCTTGAAGGCCTGCGAATTGGAGCAACCGAACTTAACCCGAACTCCGTCCTTTACGCCCCGTCTGATGCGCTTTGGTCGCCGGTCGGATGGGTATTTGCTAATCTATTCGATGCCATGGGAATATCGCCCGAAGCGATGACCTCAGCACACAAAGCTCTGTGGTGGTCCCACGCGGCCATCTTCGCCGTCGGTCTTGCATACGCCGCCATCAGCTTCAGCAAGCTGTCTCACATCGTCGTTTCATCCCTAAACATCTATCTCCGGCCCTTACGACCGCGCGGCGCGCTGAAACCGATGGGCGACTTCGAAACCCTAGAGTCGTTCGGCGCGTCCGATCTCAAAGACCTTACGTGGCAGCAGATGCTCAGCTACGACGCCTGCACCAACTGCGGTCGATGCCAAGACAACTGTCCGGCGTGGGCTTCCGGCAAACCGCTCTCACCCCGCAAAGTCATCCAGGACATGCGCGGATACATGGAACGGCGTGCGCCGGAAGTGTTCGGAGCTGCCGCGCTTGGCGAACCGGCGTCGGCGCCGTCAACATCGATGGTCAGCGAAGCGATCGGAGAGGAGGTCCTCTGGTCATGCACGACCTGTGCCGCCTGCGTGGAGGCCTGCCCGGTCGGGATCTCACACATCGACTCCATCGTCGACATGCGGAGGTATCTGATGCTCGAACAGGCATCAGCGCCCGACACCGCGATGTCGGCACTGCAGTCCATGGAGCAACGTGGCCATCCATGGAGCGGCACCTCGTTGACCCGAGAATCTTGGCTCGAAGATATGGACGATGTCCCTACCATCGACGTAAATCCGAATCCGGATGTATTGTTCTGGGTCGGATGTTCTGGCGCTTTAGTGGAACGCGGCGTCAGCGTCACGCGCGCCATGGCATCCGTCTTGAAGAAAGCCAACGTCAATTTCGCCGTACTCGCATCGCAAGAAACATGCACCGGCGATCCCGCACGACGCATGGGTAACGAGTACCTGTTCCAGATCCTCGCCGGT
Organism: Dehalococcoidia bacterium; assembly: GCA_963664695.1. Taxonomy (GTDB): domain Bacteria; phylum Chloroflexota; class Dehalococcoidia; order Lucifugimonadales; family Lucifugimonadaceae; genus Bin127. The sequence goes on along the minus strand of OY761543.1, from coordinate 1,784,226 downwards.
CAGAACATCGAAACCGTCAACGGCTACGGCATCAAGACGATCTTGACAACCTGCCCCCATTGCTTCAACACCATGCGCAATGAATACTCCCAAGTCGCAGAGTCCCTCGCGACCGATTGGAACGTCGAAGTCCTGCACTACACAGAGTTTGTCGACCGATTGATCTCCGAAGGGCGGCTAAAGATGTCAGACAAGGAATCCGTGACTCAAGGGAGTGCGAACGGCGGCGGTGGTTGTGGCAGCGTGACCTATCACGACTCTTGCTACCTAGGTCGTCACAATGACATCTACGACGAACCTCGAAACATCGCCAACGCCGTCGCCGGTGTTGAACTGAGCGAGATGTCTCAATGTCGCTCGCGCGGTTTCTGCTGCGGCGCTGGCGGTGGGCGAATGTGGATGGAAGAATCCGGCACCAGAGTCAATCACATCCGCACCGACCATTTTCTCGAGACCGACGCCGACACCGTCGCCGTCTCATGCCCCTTCTGCCTCCAAATGTTCGAGGAAGGGATCGCCGCCAAAGGCCAGCAAGACAACAAACGAGCCCGCGACCTCATCGAACTCGTCGACGAAGCCAGTTGAATCCATCGTTGATCTCCTGACGAGTTCCGCGTCGTCGGAGCGTTTTCGAATTCGCTTAAACTTAAGAAATTGCGCTAGAAATCAATGGAGAAACAGCACATGCCATTCTTGGTCAACCACATCCACCTGAAATCATCCGACCCCAAGAAGACCGCCGACTGGTTCGTCGAGGCCTTCAAAGTCCAAATCATGTCCGACACGGTTCGAGATTTCGGCGACCGCTTCATCGTCACCCAGACTGAAGGTGGACTAGCGATCAACATCTCCAGCGAGCGCACCGGAGAGACGCTCGGCCCAGCCGACGCCAACGCCCACTACGGCCTCGAGCACTTTGGCTTCGATACCGACGACATGGACGCCGACGTAGCCCGCCTCGTCGCATTAGGTGCTGAGCTAAAAGAAGGCCCCATCGCCCTGCCCGACGGCCGCAAAATCGGCTTCATCGCCGCCCCCGGCGACATTCGGATCGAGCTGATTCAGCAGGTGAGTTAGGGAATCCTGATTATTGCTACCTCCCCGCGATTAAGGGGAGATGGCAACTCCGTTACTCTTTCAAAATCGAGTTCGTCAACGCTCACTCAAACCAACTCCAACTCCGCCGTAATCCCGATGCTTCCCGAAATGCTCCGATAGACCGGGCACGAGTTGGGGTGCACGCGCATCACTCGATCAATCGCATCCCGCTTCTCCTTCAGCAATTCCGGATCGATCTTGAGCTTGTATGTGATACTGATGCGCTTGATGACTAGGACGTTGCCTTCCTTCTCGATCTCTCCGATGGTGTCGGATTCGAGGTAGCCTTCGCCAGCCGGGATACCGCGCGCCTCAAGGGCGCCGCCAAACGTTCCGGTCATTCAACCGCTTGTCGCAGCCACGATGTAGTCCAACGTCGTGGCGTGTGGCTCTGAGATGTCCGGACTGACTCCGTAGTGCTCGGCGACTTCGGAGTGAACGCCGAACTTCACCGGGCCGTCGATCGGCAGGTGCGCAATCCGGAACGGACCTTTAATCCTCTCCAATTTCACACGGGAACGGTAGGCTACAGCGTCGTTTGTGGACATCCTCAACTCTTTCTGAATACATTCGGGTGGTAGATTCGTTTAGCATACCGCACGATAACAACCGCGCATCACAGGATCCAAAATCACGAACCAATGAAACGATTTCTCCGACTGCCACCAGTAATTCCCGCACTCTGCACCATCTTCGCCGGCGTCGTACACAACACTGTTTGGGCGTTCGAGCCGCTGCAAGAACCGTGGAACAACATTAGCGGCGGCATCATCCTCGCCATCGCAATTCTCATGTTCACCGTCTCGATCCTCGCCTTCCGTCGTCGAGGCGAGAGCTTTAACGTCGGCAAACCAACCGCGAACCTCGTCACGGGGGGAATCTACGCTACATCTCGAAATCCGGCTTATCTGGCGATGCTGATCGCGATTTTCGGGATCGGGTGTGTCGCCAACTCGCTCGCGATAATTCTGGCAACCATTCCGTCGTTCGTGGTCTTCAACTGGTACACGATACCGAGGGAAGAGCGCTACCTTATGGGGAAACTCGGCTTTGTTTACGATCAGTACCGAAATCGGGTTAGAAGGTGGCTCTGAAAGCCGTCTTTAATGAACCTTGGCCGACAGCGGATACGAGCCGAGTACCTTGACCATCGGCGCCACCTCTCGCAGCCCGTTCAACGTCTCAACGATCTCAGGGTCCATTCGGTGCCCGAGGAAGTCCAACAGGAATACGTAGTTACCGAGTTCTTCGCCCGTAGGTCGCGATTCGATCTTCGTCAGATTGATGTTCCGACGCGCAAACGGTTCCAATGCTTTGTACAGCTGACCCGGCGTGTCCCGGTTCATGAAACTGAACGCGATACTCGTCTTGTCGGTGCCGGTCGGTTCATGGTCGCTTGAAGCGAGCATCACGAACCTGGTCACGTTATTTTGACCGTCTTGGATGCCGGATCTAATCACCGGCAACCCGGCTAAGTCTGCCGCCCGGTGTGGGCCTACAGCTGATACCTCACGCGTCCCGCTCTTCACCATGTACACGGCCTCGACCGTGCTCGCGGTGGCCACTCGAACTGCGTTCGGGAGATGAGTGTCCAAGTACTTGCGGCATTGGGTCAACGCTTCGGGCTTCGATCTGACGACCTTGATTTCAGATGGATCAACGCCGGGATGTGCGATCAAACATTGCTCGATACCCAACAACAATTCACCCTTGATCTGGACGTTCGAAATCCCGACCAAGAAGTCCACAACGTCGATCACCGCGCCGCCGACGCTGTTCTCGATCGGCACAATCGCCTCATCAACCTCGCCGTCGACGAGCGCTCCCACCACTTGATGCATCTCTGAAAAAGCGACACGCTCCCAATCCGCAGGTGCGTAGACATGGCACGCCTGGTCGGTGAAGGTCCCCTCCGGGCCGAGGTGCGAAATACGTTTAAGTGACAATCGACGAGAACCTCTGTCCGGTCAATACGTACGCCAACTCGTCCAATGCCTCTAGTGGGCAGGACGCAATCACTTCCTCGCCACCAAGAATCACCGTGTCTTCGTTCGGAACAAATGGCGAACCCACGCTCGAAACGATCAACGCTATGATGATCCCATAAGGCAGTGCCAGATCTCGGAAGCGATTGCCCACCGACCGGGCAGTCGCGGGGATCCTCATCGAAACCAACTTCTCATTGCGATCGTTGAGCGTCATCAACTCGACCATCGGATGGTCAAGCAGCGTCCCGGCGAGGTTCGCCAAGACGACGTCGGTCCGGCTTACGATCGAGTCAACGCCCGCGGCGAGGAACAGGTTTGTATCCGTGCTGTCGTTCACTATCGACACCACGGTTTTGACCTCGAACGTAAACTTCGCCAACTGGCACGACGCCAAGTTCACCGCATCATCGCCAGTCGTCGCGATGAACGCGTCGCACCGATCGACTCCGGCGTTGTACAACGTGAACTCTTCAGTCGCATCGCCGGGAATTGCCACGTTGCCCAGAGACTTGTGAATCATCGACACGCGACTCTCATCGGTGTCGAGCATCAACACCTCGTTGCCAGCATGAACCTGGGAATATGCGATGCGCGTGCCCAATGCACCGCATCCGACGATCATGACATACATTGAAGTCCGTCCATCGATTCGTACGATATCAACGCGGCGTGACCGAGCCAATCCGGCCATCGCCGTCGACTTCCATGTTAAGCGTGTCACGCAAATCAGACAGCGCCAACGTGTACGGGTTCACCGTTCGAATGCCGAATCGCTTGTATATCGTGCTCAATGCTTCGTGCGTCACCACGGCGACAACTTGGTCAACACCGTACGTGATCTTGGCCTTGAGCGCCGCCAAACCGTTTTCCGCCGGAGTACGTAAAGCGGCCACGAAAAGGTCTGCACCTCGAATATCCATCGCCACCATTGTTTCGTCCTGCGTCGGTTTGGCTTCCAGCACGTCCACGTTAGGGCGCGCCAATAGGTGGCTCGGAAACGAACGGATGCGTCTTCCGTCCTCTTCCACGATCAACACGTCGTGACCGGCCTCGCTGAGGAGGTCGGCCGTCACGATTCCTAATCGATCATGTCCGGCGATTACAACTCTCATCTGCAAATTCTCAAGTTAGGACAACCTCTACTGATTCCAATGCGCGCACCCACGCCGTTCAAGATCCCTGAACAAAGACGCTCTCCGGATATCTATCCGGATGACCGTTCGACGCATCGTATTCCTCCAACGCGTCCCGGACCAAAATCAAAGCACAAGGTGCATTCACGAGTAGGTACTCAGAATCTGAATCGATCTTTTTCGAGTTGATCGTCGAGACGATGCGCGCCGATAAGACCAACGCTTCGGCACCGAAGTCCAACGCCTCACGCACCAGCACCTGACCAATGGAACGCGCCTGCAAGATCGAACCCCGGGTCTCGTTCCGCAGTCCGGACGCTTGTTCCGCCCTCAGTAAAACCCGTTCCCCCTCGGCGTAATTCGCAAGATTTGGCGAATCTAACGCGTACCTGCGATCAACAACTATGACGTAGACGAAATGGATTCTCCGATGGTTGCCATTCGAGAGATTCACCGCGGTCGCGATGACATCAGTGTCGCTATCATCGCCTCTGACCAGACAAATTACGCGCGAGTAGCTCATGCCGCCAACTCGTCGACTAACTCTTTACCGCCCGAAACTACGATCTCGTCCGCGGTACGCAACCGCTCGTCAAGGTCGGGGATCATCCGCGCGTTTTGATCCCTGATCAACGCCATGACGGAGAGATGGCTTTGATCGTTGAACTCTGTGAATCCGGCTTCCCTCAATGTCATCCCCGCGAAGCGCTCGGGAACACGCAATCTGCTGATGCCTTGGTCGCTGCCCAACGAAAGGTAGTCGGCAACATTCGGTGAAAACAGCGTCTCGGCCAATCGCATCCCGGCCTCTTCTTCCGCATTGATCACACGTTGGCAACCGATACGCTGCAACGTCTCCGCGTGCAGGCGGTTTCGAGCACGCGCCACGACCATCGGGATTTCAAATGAACGTAGGAGCACCGCGGTCATGATGCTGGATTCGACATTCCGGCCAATCGCAACAATCGCCACGTCGAAGTTCTCGACTCCGAGATCCCGCATCAAAATCTCATCGGTCGCGTCTCCAGAAACTGAATACGTCACCCGCCCGATCAAGTCTTGAATCCTCGATTGGTCGTTATCGATAGCAAGCACGTCGTGCCCATGCTGAAAAAGACCGGTAGCCAATTGTGCGCCGAATCGTCCAATGCCGGCGACGACTATGTTTTGAGGTGCCATCTCAAGTCTCCAGATATCTGATCGTCTGGAAGTTCAGAATTCGAGATCAACCGATTCTAACCTCTTCTGTCGGGAACGAATATCGCTGCTCAATCTGGCGACCCGCCATCAACAGCGCCAACGACAACGGACCAAACCTGCCTAGGAACATCGCGAAGATTACCAAACCTTGCGTCGGTGCGTTCAATTTTGAGGTTATTCCGGTGTCCAATCCTACCGTCGCCGCAGCTGAAACCACTTGGAACAACACGTCCCTCGTTGGCAGATCCGATTGCAGTTGCAAGGCCACATACGCGATGATCACTACGATCGCCGCCGATACACCGCCGAGCACCAACGCGCGCTGAACTGTCGACGACCGAATGTGACTCCTAAAGATGTTGATGCTGTTCCGACCAGACATCGTGGCGATCGCCGCGACCACCATCACCATGAACGTGTTTACCTTGATGCCGCCAGCAGTGGTGCCCGAAACTCCTCCGATGAACATCAACACCTCCGTCGCGGTGTCGGTCGCACTCGACGCTTGACCATAGTCGATAATCGAAAACCCGGCGGTCCGCGCCGAGAACGAGTGAAAAAAGGCGTCGGCGATCTTTTGCACCACGCTGCTGCTGCCAGAGGTCCCGGGATTGCTCCACTCGCCGATCGCGAACGTGATGAATCCCGTCAACAACAGTCCCGCGGTTCCGATCAATATCAACTTGCTCTCCAACCGCAACCATCGGAAACTCTTGTTCCGCCAAACATCGCTCCACAACACGTACCCGGTTCCTCCGATTAAGATCAACGACGCGAATACGAACAAAGTGAAATAGTCGGCCGCGAATCCCTGCAAACTGTCGCCACCCACAACATCGTTTGGCAAAATTTCGATTCCGGCATTGTTAAATGCCGAAATCCCATGGAAAAACGCGAGCCACACCGTGTGCCAGAAATCGAACCCCTCCCACAAATTTCTGATCAATGTCCAGTACACCCAAAGCACAACGACGCCGATCAACTGCGCGATCACTGCGAACAGAACGATGTTCCGCACCAATGTCGTGATCCCGCCGAGCTCCCCCCAACCGAGACCTTCACGCACAATCAAGCGGTTCTGCAACCTGAGTTCCTGGCCAACGATGATGATCAGAAACGCAGCACCAGTCATAAATCCCAATCCGCCGATGAATATCAAGCTCAGGATCACGGTCTGACCAAAAACCGTCCAATGCTCAAGCGTGTCCACCGTGACCAATCCAGTTACCGTCACCGAAGTTGTGGCGGTGAATAGACACGTTAACGGGTTTGCAAATCCCGGAGCCTTGCTCGACATGGGCAGCAACAATAAACCGGTGCCGATCAGATCGATGATGAAGAAGCCGTAGATCAGCGACATCGGCGACGCAATACCACGCGTTGAAACCGAGCGCGGTGTTACCGGAACGTCCACTGGGGCTGTTTGGGCCGCTCGGGGAACGCGAACCACTTGGTCCCCGATCCTTGGCCCGTTGTTACGACGACGCATATCCGAAGTTTCGCCCATCATCATCTGGGCAACAGCCAACATTCTAGGTTAATCAGAAAATCTCAACTCAATGGCGACGATCTCGTCTCAGCTTTAGGAGTCGCCAGAACGGATTACGTGCTCGGCTTTGACCAATATCGAACCATGGTCGTAGCTATCAATGTCACGCTGCAACGTCGCCTCGTCCAAGGCGCCACCGAGCTCTGCGACCCGTGCGATCATGCGCGGAACCGCGCGCACCACGTTGTCGACGATGGTTATCGACGCGTCGCGCGAGGTGCGTGACATCGGATTAAGATCAACCGCGATCACCGATTTACCAGCTGCACGCAACGCGCCGCACCTGTCGCCGTCTTCAAGCGGCACGAACACCACGTCAGCCCGAGCAATTCCGTCAGGATTCACATATCGTCGATCGCTGCTCAGCGTGACGATTACTGCATCAGCGGTCGGTTCCAACACATCTACCGCGCCGGATTGCCGCAAATGCTCAGCAATCGCGGTAATGCGCTCTACGCTGTGGTGAAAGAGGTTGATCTCCAGTGGTGCGCCCGTCACCTCTGACAACCTCACCAAATCTCCGGGCACCAATGCCGCCGCGTTACCGTTAACTGAAATCACCGGACGATCCGCCCTAAACATCATCGCTACGGCCGCGCGTATCGCAGTCTCAGCAAAATCTCGCGTCTGTTCGCCGATCAGGTAATCGAACGCCTCCCCGCGCCCGTGGGCTATCAGACCATGCTGAGAAGTAATCCCCTTGTCTACTCCCTCAACTAATCGCTCGCGAATCAGCAGCGACTGCCGCCTGGGATGCGATGCTAACGCCGCTTCCAGACTCTGACTCCGCTCCTGCGGGGGATGGCTAGGGTTTTGCCCCACGCCTATATCTCTTTCGTGAACACCTTGAAGTGCGCCCCGGAAAAACCATTGCGCTCCAAGAACGATGCATCACGCTCGTCTTCATCCAACAGCACAGAGAACATGTTGTTCAACCCATCGGCTTTGGCTTTCCGAGTCAACGCGTCGATCAGTCGTGATCCGAGACCCTGCCGCCGATGATCCGGGTGGACCGCCATCGCAACTACCCGCACGCCCGGCGGAAGTCCATATGACGCTGTCTGTCGCTCGGACATCAGGAACGCCACAATCTCGTCGTCTTGATCCTCATCTACCGCCACAAAGCATCCCCAAGGCGCGTACTCCAACGAGTCCAACGCGATTATCTCCAAAACGCGACCCACGTACTGGTCCCACGTCGCCGATCGATCCGGCCCACGGATCTCCTGATCCAACGCCAATACTCTCTCCGCGTCTCCTTGATGCAGTTCGCGTATCGAAATCACTTCAATGACTCCTCGGATTCAGTTGACCACGTTAATCGGCGACCCATTTAAGTACGCCAAGGTGTTCTCGACAACGCCTTGATTGAGCAGATCCAAACCCTCCGGCGTCATATCCGCAATGTGAGGCGTCAAGATCACCTGCTCGCACTCCGTGATCGGACTACCTTCGGGTAGCGGCTCGTTCTCGAAAACATCCAACGCCGCACCGCTTATTCGACCCGCATTCAGCGCCTCGACCAACGCCGCCTCATCGACAATGGGACCACGAGCCACATTCACCAGTATCGCTTCCGGTTTCATCAACCCGATCTCATGTGCCCCGATCATCTTCTCCGAATCGGGCGTCAGTTTTGTGTGGATGGTAATCACATCTGACGTGGCCATAAGCTCATCAAGCCCCACAAACCTAACTCCCAGTTTCGCTGCGCGCTCATCTGACGGATTGAAGGTATGCGCGATCACGTTCATCCCGAACGCGTTGCAGATCCGCGCCATCTCCGCACCGATATTGCCTGTGCCGACGATTCCGACCGTTTTGTCGCCCAGGAACACGCCATCCTGCTTCACCCAATGACCCTGCCGCGTCATCTCCGTATACCACGCTGCCCGTTTCGCGGCCGCAAACATCAGTCCGAACGCATGCTCGGCGACCACCGGCGCCGTCTTGCCGGGGATGTTCGACACTGTGATGCCGCGCTCCTTGGCCGCCTCCAAATCGATTGAATCGGTGCCGATGCCGCAGACCGAGATGAATCGCAACTCCGGCAACAAGTCAAACATTTCCGAACGCCACTCGAGATAGCTTCGGGAGTTTATGATCGTCGTCGCTCCTTGCGAGCGCTCTATCTGCAAGTCGAAACTGTCGCAGCGGGTCGGAAATATCTTTACATCCGCAACCGCACTGAGCTCAGCCATACGAGGCGACCCTTGACATTGAGCCGGATCGTCAGATGGCACCACTACGAGTGCTCGTTCTCCGTTGGACATTACGTTTCCAACCTATTGGTACAGGTAGCGGCAAGCTCGTCACGATGCGTCTTGACTGACGCACCGACCAGAACCTGCCGACCATGATTTCTTAACTGTTAGACGCGGTCTTGTTCGTCGGACTGCGGCGCCGACTCGAATTCGGCCATCACCGGCATGCTGTCAGCATCCGACGATGAGTTTCTGCTGACGCGTTGGCGAAGCGTCGAAGCTACATTCGCCGCCTCGGCACGTATCTCCTCGAGGCGCTGGCTCGTGGAGTCCAACAATTCTTCCATCTGATCGCGTGCGGCACCGGATCGGTCCATGAACTGCTCGCGAGCCGAGCCGGTACGGTCCCAAATCTGCTCGCGGGCGGCATCGCTGCGGTCCATCAGGTCAGCACGCATCTCCGCGCCCGATTTCGGTGCCAGCAAAATACCGACCGCGAAACCCGCGATGCCACCTAGGATCGCACCTGCCAGAAAACTATCTCCACCGTTTGCCATGATTCATCTCCATTTCTTTAATCTCAGTTTCGACAAGGATCACATCCTCGCCGGTTTGTATCGCCTCAGTCACCAGATCGTTCTTCGGAACGTGCCCGAGATCGTTCGCGCATTCGGCGTTTGAGCACGTAGCCCAACGGTGACAGCAGCCACGAAACTACGTTGAAGCCGCCGCCGGAATCCTGCGAATTCATGCCAGCCCGGCTCCGCACACGATCTCGCAACTCCGAAATCGTGTCACGAGCCGCAGCTACCGAGTCAATCAGGTTGTCGACGCGGTCCATCGCCTCGTTCAATCGCTGCACGGCCTTTCGCACGGCGCCAAGGGTCACCAAAGCTACGACCGTCACCACTACGCAGACGACAACGAACGCTATGTCGCGCAGGATGCCGCTGTATTGAGAGATGTCGTTAAGTTCGAACAAACCTGTTCCGATTCAAGGCGATTGGACGAGCCAATACTTGGATTTCAAGCCCAATTTCGCTTTACGCGAGATTCTACAAAATCACAACCTGCCCAATTCACCATCCACGTTCAATCAAACATGCTACCGGGCTGACATTTTCGGCAAAAGTTCGTGTCTCGTTGCCGAGATTTCACCGAACTAATCGTCGAGCCACAACGCGGGCAATCCGAACCCGGTTTGCCATGAACGCTTAGGAACCTCCGATCCTTCCGGGGATGACGTTGGCCGAATATCCCCCGCAACGTAGCGACAGCTTGACTTGGCACGCCGTAGACCGCTTCGTGCAATCGGTTCACGTCTTCAACGGTGAAACGCGAGACCTTTCTAAACGGAAATATCCCGGCTGCCCACAGCACCTCATCAGCGTACGCGTTGCCGATACCCGCCACCAATTCACCACGGGTCAGTACACCCTTAACCTCGCCTCGAAAACGTTTCAGCGCCAAACGAAAATCCGTCAAGCTAAGCGGCTCGTCCAAAACATCCGGACCCTGATCCGCAACCCGCGTTATCTCACCAACATTGTCCGATCCAACGTAGTAGATCTGACCCATCCGCTTCGCATCCGAGTACCTCAGCTGCATACCGCCACCTAAATTCATCGTCAAAATCGTCGACTTCAACGGCTTCTTGCTCACTTCAACCAACGACAGATCGCCCGTCAGCATCGGACTGACCACCATCGAAATACCACCAGATAGCGACATCAACAACAGTTTGCCCTTGCGATCCAATCCCTCGATCTTCCGACCGCAAACATGCTCTGCCAGCGGCTCGCCAACCAAGTTCCTCACCACCAAAGGCCGCAACTCCCGCGCCGACTCGATCACCTCGCCTTCGATACGAGGCGCAAGGTACTCTCGCAGAACATAAAGGTCAGGTGCTTCCGGCATATCGCCATTATCGTCCAACACCGCCTGGCATCCAATGCATCCTCGTCATACGCCCGGACGGGTGCAGTGCACATCCCTCCCCCTTGATGTCCAATGAGGGAATTAAAGGGCGTTTCGACTTAGTTTTTGGCTTTACACTCCTTTGCGCTGCCCCTCGCGACTCGCCGACGCACGCATATCATGAATACGTAATCCAAACGCCTATTCTCAACTCACCATGAGCACCGTCTTTTATCGAAAGTGGCGACCCACCCGCTTCAGCGACGTCGTCGGACAGGAACACATCACCGACACGCTGCGCCGTGCCGTGATGTCTGACCGTGTCGCCCACGCATACCTCTTTACCGGTCCGCGCGGCGTCGGCAAGACTTCGACCGCCCGCATCCTGGCCAAAGCCATCAACGCTGAACTCGATCAATACGGCGATCCGCTGCCCGACACCGATGCCGCGATCGCCATCGACGAGGGACGATACATGGACCTCATCGAGATCGACGCCGCCTCAAATCGGGGTGTCGGCGACATCCGTGATCTGCGCGAACGAGTACTGCTACGTCCGACCGTCGGCCAGTTCAAGGTCTACATCATCGACGAAGTCCACATGCTCACCACCGAGGCCTTTAACGCCTTGTTGAAGACCCTCGAAGAACCGCCGCCGCAGGTCGTCATGATCCTCGCGACGACGGACATCCACCGCGTCCCGGCGACCATAATCTCCCGGTGCCAACGGTTCGACTTCCGGCGTCTCACTCCCGACGACGTCATCGGACGTCTAATCCTCATCTGCGACGAAGAGGAGATCGAATGCGAACCTAGCGTCCTCGAACTCGTAGCCCGATCCGCATGGGGCTCCCTCCGCGACGCCGAAAACCTCCTCGAACAACTTGCCGTCTCATGCGGCACTGGTGAAATCACCGAAGAACAAGCCCGCGAGCTACTCGGAATAGGTGACACATCCTCCGCCCGCAATCTCGCCAGCGCAGTCCTCGCGCAAGACACGAAACGCGCACTTGAAATCATCGAAGAAGAAGCCGGGCGCGGTGCCGAACTCAAAGGTCTGCGCGACAGCACCATCTCCGCGCTCCGCGGCGCGCTCCTCGCGAAACACGGCATCACCACGCTTTACGGACAACTCGGCGACGCACCCGAACTCGAACCCGAAGCCATGCAGGCCTCCTCCGAGCAGATGCTCCACGCCATCACCATCTTCGGACACAACGAGCGGTTCGGTGAAGCATCATCGCCATTGTCGCTCGAAATCTCCGCCCTCAGAGCCATCGCCGCACCACCTGCACCGCAACCAGCCGCAACGCCAGCGCCCGCACAGCAACCACGTCGGCAACCCGCCCGGGCACCGGCGACAGCACAACAACAGAACCGACAGCCTGCGCCTCGTTCGGCCCCACGACCGGAATCCGTGCCAGACGCTACCACCGGTTCCTCGATACTCGACGAAATCGAAAAGGCCGCCGGCAGACCTATCCGTACCGCGTTCGCACAAGCCAACTTCATCGGACCGAACGACGACGGCGTCCTCATCCTCCAACCCAAATACGCCAGTGCCACCAAACGCCTCCGCGACATGTGGATGAATGACGAAACCAGAGCGAAACTACGCCCCGCCTTCCAAAACGTCTACGGCCCGAACATCCGCATCCAACTCCAACAGTCATCCCCCTCACCACCCGCCGGTTCAACGTCCACACCTGCTCCTACCACCAGTGCCCCGACGCCAGCTGCACCCCGTCCAGCCCCGGCACCCACCCAATTCACCCAACCGACTCCAACCGCGCCAAAGCAATCGAACCAACTCGCAGACACTGCCCAACCCTACGGCGTACCAGAAGCGATCGACACCAATCCCACAGTCAATCGTTTCCGCAACGTAGGCGGCCGCATCGTAGGCATCGACGGGAACTAGCTCCCCAATTCCAAAACCGCCAACCATTTCTGCCTCGGGTCACCCCGTAAACCGAATGATCAGCGGCACCACGATCGCCGTCAGCGCCAGTAGCCCGATCACTGCCGCGAAGAGCAGGTAGCGGACGCCGTAGTTCGACATCAGCGATGGGTCGTAATATTTGGCCACCTCGTTGTCCCGATACATCGCAACCAACCCGGCGAGCAACGTCCGACGCGTTCGACGTCCGATGACCAGAGCCACTAATGCCACCGCATTCAGCAAGACCGACATCGCGATGAAAACGCCCAATATGATGTCGTAACTCGCATCGGCATCCTCCAACTTCGCCTCCGTCGACACGCCTGAATTCACCGCCAGGACGATCAGGTTGAACACAATCGCAGTCAACACGAATATCGTGTCCGTGCGACTGCTCTCCCCCAACTCCCTAACAATGTGTTCGTGGACTTGGCTTAGCATTCCGTTCCCTCCAATGGTCATGGCGACGGCAACTCCCGCTTCGGAGCCGTGTCGTCGAGCCAGACCTTGTGGAACATGCTACCCGGATACTTTGGCGGATTTAGGTCGTGGACCCAAGGGTGGTACCGAAACTTTATCGGTGAATCGACAACCGCTATCGGTACGACCAGAACCTGTTCAGCTACGTATTCTTCAATCGCCAGATACTTCTCGTGCCGCTCGACTGCGTCTCGCTCTGTCGCAGCATCCGCCAACATCGCATCCAACTCGACAAACTCCGGAGCGCGGTCTATCTTGCCGAACGGCGCTGCCAATACACGTAACACGGTAACCGGATCCGGATAAACCGGAGATACCGCGAACATTCGCATGTGATAGTCATTGTTCCTCCGACCACCAAATCTGTCCAACGTCTGCACTCCGTAAAGATCCTCCTCGAGCACAAGATCCAGCGCCTCCGCCCACCTGCTAAACGACCCTGAGCCGGGATCGGTAAACCTCGCACCAAACTGGTAAATGATCCCTACTTCCCAAGGTTCTTCGGAAACTGAGTATTGCGACGCTGACAACTCCGATTGCCCGAGACTCCGATCATGACGAATGAAATCCGCACGCGGCCGAAGTGTCGTCAACTCACTTGTAATCAATCGTGCCTCGTCGTCGGCAACCTCACCGAATGTCGTCAATTGCACGATAGACGCGGCAGCCCTTCTGAAATGGATGTCATCGAACGGCGGCGCGGCCGCGTTCAACACCGCAAAGACGAATGTCGGAGCAACGTCCGAATATTCGTCCACCGCACCCTCCACCTCGATCACGTCATTTGCAACTTCAGCTTCCAGCGTGCCTTCCACGTCGTAGATGATTTCGAACCCCGAGGTGTGAAACAACTCCTCGAAATCGATCTCTTCATGTACGAAAATCATCGGATCGATATCATGCGTGAACCAACCACCGTCGTCCGTCCGTTCCCATTCAGCCAACTCGGCCCGGAACCAAACCCCGTCCAGATACGCAGGTTCACCCCAGTAATGCGGATTCCTCGCGATTGGGCAACGCGCTCCAGTAATTCCATCCCGATAGTCCACCAACCGGAAAGGCCCAGCACCCACAGGCATGTTCCAATCACTGAAAGGAACGGTAATCTCCCAAATCCCAGAATTATGCCACTCGATGCCCCAACTCAAAGCATTGTCCTTTTTCAGCACCGAAGCCACAGGATCACCGAGCAACGACGGAAAATCAGCCCGTGGATTCATCAATCGCACTCGCAACGTCCGATCATCAACCACCGCAACACCCGAAAGGTCTTCGCTCTCGCCCGATATTACCGCTTGGGCGCCTTCGACCAACCCGAACACATCCCGCGCTCTGCTCCCCGCGTCAGATTTCTTCAACGCCCGTTCCCAACTCCACTTAAAATCACCGCTCGTCAGCGGGCTGCCATCGCTGAACTTCAAGTCATTTCGCAACACGAACTCATATTCCAGACCGTCCAAACTCACGTTGTAAGAATCCGCCAACTCCAACTCGAATGGCGCAACCGGATCGTTCACAATCCGCGTCAAACCCGCATGAATCTCTGTTACCAACGGCAACGTTTGCCAGTCAAATACCAACGAAGCAGCGTCGATCGCTGGATCTGGTGGCGGGCACGCAGTCATCGGTGCCGCCAAGACACCGCCACGTCTCGGCCCGGTTGGGTTTAGCGGCTCGACAATCGTTACGCCCTCCGCTGTTGGCGGCAACGACTTGTCGACCTCCACACCCTCCATCATCGACGAGGCTGTGGGATCGGATGTCGCAATCTCCCCAACGTCGGGCGTCCCTGCCGATTCGGTCGGAGACTCGCCGACGCTACACGCAGTTCCGAAGCCCGACAACGCCAACACGAGCATCGTCAAGCAGACCACGTTCTTGACTCGCGCGAACCTCAAGGCGTGGGCAACTCCCGCTTCGGCGCCGTCTCGTCGAGCCAGACCTTGTGGAACATGCTACCCGGATACTTCGGCGGATCAAAGTCGTGGACCCATGGGTGGACGCGGTACGGTGACGCCGGTCGGATAACTCTGATCGGTATTACCAATGCCATGTTGGCGACGTAGTCCTCGATGTCTAGAAACATCTCGTGCCTTGTAACCGCATCTCTCTCCCTGCCGGCTTCGGCAAGCCTGGCGTCCAATTCAACAAAATCCGGTGACCGATTCAGTCTTCCGAACGAGTCAGCTAGGACACGCAGGACCGTCACCGGGTCCGGGTACATGGGCGATACGTCGTAGATTCGCAGGTGATATTTGGTATTGTTCTGGCCTTCGAATTCATCCAGACTCGTAACACCGGAATAATCGTCCTCGAGCTTGAGGTTCAATTCCTGCGCCCACGAGCGGAATGAGGGCTCTTCGATGCTGGTAACAAAGGAGGTCCCGGAATACACGACCAACGTGTCCCATGCCTCTTCCTCCTTCGCGTATTTCGACGCTGCCAAATGTGATTGTGCCTCGTCCACGTCGTAGCCGATAAACTCCGCACTCGGTTCGAACGAAGTCAATTCTTCGGTGATGAGGCGAGCTTCATCGTCGATCACGCCGCCGTATGTCGCCAACTTCGCGAACGCGGCGGCCGCTCGCCTGAAATTGATATCGTCGAACGGCGGTGCGGCGGCGTTCAAAACCATGAACACGTAGATCGGGACGAAACTCGCTTCTCCGCCGCGCGCACCTTCGACCGCGATCGGATCAGTAAACAGTTCAAGGCCATCTTCTCCGCTTTCGTCCTCGATTTGATGCAGCCACACCGGTTCGAAATCGGTTGCTTCATTGACGAATGCCATCGGGTCAGTATCCACGGTTTCTCCGCCGTCTTCGTGCGGTTGTCGATCCATGGCTTCAGGTCGGAACCAAACACCGTCGAGATACGCGGGTTCGCCCCAGTAATGCGCATTTCTCGCGATCGCGCAACTCCCACCATCCAATCCTTCCGAAAACAGAACCAGTTTGAATGGACCAGCCCCGACAGGCATGTTGTCAACTCTGAATTCGGAGTTCCCGCTAAAGCTACCTGTATTGTCCCACTCCATACCCCAGTCAAGCACGTTTTCCTTCTTCATCACCGATGCCACTGGGTCGGCCAACAGCGCTGGCAAATTGGCTCGAGGGTCGGTCAATTTCACTTGCAATCTTCGATCATCGACGGCGACAACCCCTGACAGATCTTCGCTGTCACCAGATACAACAGCGTCCGCACCTTCAATCAAACCGAATGTGTCTCTTGCTCTTCCACTTGCGATAGACATCTTCAACGCCCGTTCCCAACTCCACTTGACATCGCTGCTCGTCAACGGGCTGCCGTCGCTGAATTTCAATCCGTTCCGCAGAATGAATTCGTAAGCCAATCCATCTTGGTCGACTTGATACGACTCTGCCAACGCAAAGTCGAACGGTGCAGCAGGATCGTCCGCGATCTGTGTCAATCCCGCATGAATCTCCGTCACCAGGGGCGTCGAATCTAACGAAATTCGTTGGTACGCGTCATCTATCGCGGGATCGGGAGACGGGCACCAAGCCATCGGCGCAGCTAGAACTCCGCCGCGTCTCGGACCGGTTGAGTTTAGCGGATCGACAATCGTCACGCCCTCCACCGTCGGCGGTGACGACTTGTCGACCTCCACACCCTCCATCATCGACGAGACAGTGGGATCGGTTGTCGCAGTCTTCCCAACGTCGGGTGTCCCTGCCGATTTGGTCAGAGACTCCCCGCTACTACACGCAATTCCGAAGCCCGACAACGCCAACACGAGCGTCGTCAAGCAGACCATGTTCTTGACTCGCGCGGACCTCAAGGCGTAGGCAACTCCCGTTTCGGTGCTGTGTCATCTAGCCAGACCTTGTGAAAAACACTGCCTGCATACTTCGGAGGTTTGAGGTCGTGGACCCACGCGTGAGTGCGGAAGAATTCCGTTTGAGGTAGTACTGAGATGGGTATTACAAGCGCGTTCTCAGCGACGTATTCCTCGATGTTCAGATGCATTTCGTGCCGCTTGACCGCGTCGCGTTCCGCTGCGGCAGCCGCAATCATCGCGTCCAGTTCGACGAATTCCGGAGCCCGGTCGATGTTGCCGAACGGCGCTGTCAATGTGCGAAGAATCGTCATCGGATCCGGATACGCCGGCGTGACCCGGAAGATCCTAACGTGAAATTCGTTGTTTCTGAGACCGCTGGACTCGTCTAGTGCTTGCACCCCGAACAAATCGTTGCGCAGGTCTAGATTGAGCGCGCTCGCCCACTCAGCGAAAGATGGATCTTCGATATCGGTAACTCGGAAAACCGGGGAACTCAATACCGTTATCTCACGCGCTTCACCGTCGACAACGTGTTTCGAAGCCGTCAACTCTGATTCAGCCAACGCCTCGTCGTAACGTATAAACTCGGCGCGTGGTTCGAGTGTTGTCAACTCCCCGGTAATCAGGCGCGCGTTGACATCGACGGTGCCCGTATACGGCGTCAACCGCGAATAGGCTGCTGCCGCGCGCCGGAAACGGATGTCGTCGAACGGGGGAGCGGCCGGGTTCAACACGGCGAAAATGAATTCCGGTGGGGATGCCGCGATCGCATCTTCGGAACCATCGACCTCGATCCCCTCTTCGGCTGTCAACGTCATTTCAGTTTCAATACCATCGTCCGATACCTCGGATGTGAAGATCGTCGGTATCTCTTCGAAATCGGTGTCTTCGAAGACGAATATCTCCCGATCAATCGGCAGCGTGGACCATGCATCGCCCTCTTGTTCCCATTCAGTCAAGTCGGCCCTGAACCAGACTCCGTCCAGATACGCTGGTTCTCCCCAGTAGTGCGGATTCCTCGCTATCGAGCAACGCGCGTCACTCAATCCTTCCCAATAATCAACCAATTGAAAAGGGCCGGCACCAACGGGCATATTCCATTCATTGAAGGGAATCGTCAAACTTACATGCCCAGAATTCGTCCAATCCATGCCCCAAGTAAGTACGTTGTCCTTCTTCAGGACGGAAGCGACCGGATCCGCCAGCAACGCGGGAAAATCAGCTCGCGGATTCGTCAATCGCACTCGCAACGACCGATCGTCAATGACAACAACACCGGACAGATCATCGCTGTCGCCCAATATGACCGCGTCCGCTCCGTCAACCAAACCGAATACGAGTCGCGCTCGACTACCCGCTTCCGACTTCTCCAAAGCTCGTTCCCAGCTCCACTTGAAATCGTGAGCCGTCAAGGGACTACCGTCGCTGAACTTCAGACCGTTCCGCAACGCGAATTCATACTCCAACCCAGCCGAATCGACGTTGTAAGATTCTGCCAACTCCAACTCGAATGGTGACGCCGGGTTGTCAACGATCCGCGTCATCCCGGCATGAATCTCCGTCACTAACCGCGACGAACTCAAACCGTGCCAAACGGAAGCGATGTCTATGGCTGGGTCTGGGGGCGGACACGAAACCATCGGCGCTGCTAGAACTCCACCACGTCTCGGACCGGTTGGGTTTAGCGGCTCGACAATCGTCACCCCCTCCACCGTTGGCGGTGACGATTTGACGACATCGACACCCTTCATCACATCGGAACGTTCCGGACTAGCTGGTTCCGAATCTTCGACGCTGCAAGCAAGGCCAGTCACCGACGTCGCGAACGCTATCGCAGTAACCCAGACCACCAACTTCGAGATGCAAACTTGACTGATCGAATTTCCCATAACGCACGTAAATCAGCGCCCTAACCGCGAGCGCATCAGCGGGTAATACGCTGTTCACGGCACTGAAGATTGTTTGAATGCTCGATTGTGTTGAAGAAGCGGCGCCGCGATCGAGGGCGCGGCTTCTTTTTAACCCTCAAACATCCAACTCTCGCCGCGCCTCGTCCACGCTCATGATTCCCGCGCCCACCAGCGTCGCCAACCGATCCGCCCGGTCCGACTGCGACTCCTGCACAGCTTCGACGTCCGAGAGATTAACAACGGATGCAACACTCGATCAATGGCTCCAAACCTAAGGCAACGGCAACTCCCGCTTCGGCGCCGTGTCGTCAAACCACACATCCTTGAACCTAGAACCGTAAAACGCCGGCTCCCTGTATCCATGCACCCAAGGTTGAAGACTGATGCCTGATCCTGCTGTAGAAGGCCATTCGAACGGCATTACCAGTGCTTGTTCCAAAACAAAACGCTGTATCTCGTCATACGCATCCAACCTCGCAACCGCATCCGACGCCGCTTTCGCCGACTGAATCATAAGGTCTAGCTCGGAGTGCTCGTCCGAAGAATTATCCGCACCGAAGACCTGAAACAACTCCGACAACACCGCTAGTCCGTCGGGATACCTAGCATTCACGTCCTTGAACACCATCTCCAACTTCCCATTTTCCAACAGTTCGTTGTAGCGATCGGAATCAGCATATAGATACCTACCTTCGCCTACGCCGATGTTATGTTTCCATTCATGGGACAGAAATCCAAACTCGTCCTCAAAGTGACCGTCAATTTCAGTATGAAAAGTCGGCCTAACCGTAGAAAGTCCGTCTAAATATTTGGACTTCTGCACATTAGCAGTTGCTTCCGCTGGATCGTATCCGATGCCCGATAGATCAGGATTATACCCAGTCAGAAGCGGAGGTATCAATGAACCCGGTATCTCATGCCCTAATTCATCGCCGTGATGGGACTCAACTTGTACAGATCCGATGAGTGCCCGACGCAAGAACAAATCGTCGTAAGGCGGCAATCCGCTGTTGAATATCAGGAAGTCGGACCTGTTACCAGACAATCGAGTAACGATCTCTCCCCCCAGTTCATTCGTAGCAGTGTTTGTGCTACCGAAAGTCCAATCTATTAAACCATCTTCAAAGGCTCTATCGAAGTTCGCTACCATTTGACCGCCTCGCTCTTCGAATAGGTCTGTCACGAACTCTACCCCGTCGAGAAACGGTGCCCCTTTGTGATAGTAATCGTTGCGCTCCAACACCAACTCTGCGCGTTCAAAATCGAAAAGAGCAATCTTGAACGGGCCTGTTCCCACTGGCAACTCTTCGAATTCTGTCGCCAGTGGTTCAGAAGCGGAGCGCAGGCGAAATCGATCCGCAAAATTGATGCCCCAATTCTGTACATTCTCACGTTTCAGAACTGCGGCGACCGGATCTGCAATTAAATACGGAAATACTGCTGAAGGCTCAGATAACGTCACCAAAAGCGTCCGATCATCGACCGCCTCTACACCTGCAAGTTCTTCATTTTCGCCAGAAATAACTCCCGAAGCCCCGGAGATCAATCCAAAAACCTCTGGTGCATGATTTGACCCGGTAGAGGGCTTCAGCGCCCGCTCCCAACTCCATTTGAAGTCCGACGCAGTGACGGGAGAACCGTCGCTGAACTTCAAATCGCGCTTCAACACGAACTCGTACTTCACACCGTCACGAACCGTATACCGTTCCGCCAGATCCGTTCTCAATGCGTCATTCGGGTCATCTGTCAGCTGCGTGAGGCCTGAGTAGATCTCTCCCAAAAGAGGCTCGATGGTGAGAACAACGCCGGATCCGGTATCAGCAGATTCCCTGACGGAGTGCGAAAGACTCCGCCACGCCGCGGCTCGCCACTACTCGTCGAAACTGCGTCTTCAATCTCAACAACCGCGGTTTCTTGGGGAGTCTCAACTATCTCGACACCTTCCAACAACGAAGCGGTTGGTTCCGTATCATCATCTACGCTGCTACCGCCACAAGACACGAATATCAAACAAATCAACGCCGAAATCGTCGCTATCATCCTCCTATATCGCAGTATCTGCACCACATCCTTTAGCACGTTACGATTCCCAGAAATTCCCATAAACATCACAACTCCCTTCTCAGATTGCCTGAATGGTACTCGAAAGTGGCATCCGGATGGACTTGCAGACCGTTGAAGCGTCGGATTTCGCCCGCGTGGAGACCTTTGCAAAACCACATGTCGGCACTGCATCGCGACCGGTTTGATTGTAGGTCCCCGTCTACCCGGCCCCTCTGGACACCCGCCTACGCGGGTGTGACGGAACTTTTGCAAAGACCTCGTAGTAGGGGCGGTTCGCGAACCGCCCCTACGATTCTCGTGTGACGTAAACCCCTCAAACATCCAACTCTCGCCGCGCCTCGTCCACGCTCATAATCCCCGCGCCGACCAGCGTCGCCAACCTGTCCGCCCGATCCGACTGCGACTCCTGCACCGCTTCGACGTCCGAGAGGTTGAAGCGCACGTTCAACTCGTTTGGGAAGCTGGCGAAGTAGGGTGTCAGACGATGGTTGATGCCGTCCTCGAGGGACTTTAGTTCGGGAATGATGGTGTTGCGCCACAGGAACTGCTCCATCGTCCGCACGTTGGCCAGCGTCGCGTCTTCGAACTCGCTCAGGAAGACTTTTGGGACACCGAAGGCCCGGGAAACCTCTTCGACCGACCACTGCAACGCGGCGATGAATTCCATCTCCGATTGGTTCGAACCCAACCGCTTCATGTCCACTCCGCCGCTCAACACGACCGGCCGGTGCGCCTTATCCGGATCAGCCAGGCGCGCGTCCCAGATCTCCTTCAATCGTTCGATTTCGTACTGATTCGCATTGTTGTCCGCCGTTATCACCACGTCCGACGGCATCGCCGAGTGCACGTAGAAACGACGATTGAACCGCAACGCCTCCGCACCCATATCGACCGCCGCCCGCGCCGGTGCCATCGACGAGAACCCCGACAGCCCGCGCATCGGATTGAATCGTCGGTACCACAGCATCTCTTCAGGCAGATAGGCCACACGTCCGTCCGCAGTCTGATGGATGAAGCCGCGCACCGTACGATCATCCTCGCTTCCGACCACGTGCACCTCGTCAGGTCGCAACGGCCACATCTCGTACGGCACACCGTCGACGTCTCGAGCCAGCGCCAAATATGCCGAACCCCAAAGCGCCAACCGGCTCTCGGTCACTCGCAACAGCTGTCCGCCGTCCCATACGGCGTTTGGACGCTCCAACAACCGCTGCAATGGATGACCCGCGCCGGCAAGCTCCAACTCCGCACCCGGACTTCGTCGTTGCCAGACCTCCAACGGAGGTCGACTCACCGCCTCCGCCAACACTCGCACCGCAGCATGAACCGCCGTCGACCGCGCGTAGTACTCCCCGTACCGTGCCGGCGTCCAATCGACATCATCCCGGCCGACTAGCGGGATGCCGATCCGGTCGACGACCCGGCGCGAGGAATACCCGCGCCGCTCGACGCCGTCCGGTTCATCACCAGCACCGCCACGTCCGAACGGCGCACCGACGACGCGACCGATCCGTTTCAACACGCCGTTACCTTCTCGTTCTCTTTGCTTCATTTCCTTCGCTCCTCCTCCTAGACACCGGCCGTTGAACTGATCGCAAATCCCACGATCGCCAACACCTCGCCGCCTACCAGCACCATCAACCAACGGATGTTGATCTCGATGCCGCGCAGCCGCGCATCGTGATCTCCCTCAACCGTCGACCTCAGTCGCTTCACCTGCGCCAGAAGATCCGACTCTTCTGGCTTTTCACCATCTCTCGAAGACCTCCTCTGAACCGGCGACCTGCCTCGCCCAGCCAGATCCTCAAGATCCATCTCCAGCAATACTTCGCGTGGATCCATATGTCGTACACCTCCGTTCCTGACATCTCAGATCGACACCTTTCGATACGGTGCCAACAACCTCTTCACATCGCCTGACGGGTCGTAGAGCGATCGCGACGCACCAGCGGCAACATCGTCCGTTCTCGCCACTCCGTCCCGCCGACGCCATCGATCCACCGCCGTCAACACCGTGGCCTCGACAACCTCCGCCGGGAACTGCACGGCCTTGATCAGCGATCCGTCCGGATGCTCCGCCGCCGTGCTTCCATTGACACCGCGCTCAACGTTCAACACCGAAGCGCCGACCTGCCGAACAAACATCTGCTCGTGGTCGATCTTGATCGTGTGACCCGCAACGATGTTCTGAGCATCGTCAACTTTGATGGACTTCGATGCCTTGCTCACTGGCGAACCACTGTCGTCGGTGTATGCATCAAGCGACACAACGTGCGACCGGTATCCCCATCGGCCCGTCACCGAAACCCGGGCACGGCCCAGTGGAAAACACGAGCTCGACCGCTTCGGACTCACTCGCACCGTGTGAAACGGGACTCCATGCGGCGATCGCGGGTTCGTATCCAGTGGATACAGAAGCAGTTCCGACCGATGCCGCGTCCGTTCGTAAATCCCATCGCCATCCCAGTCTTCGACCATCTGCGACACCTCGATCAGATCGTCTACATGCACCCGCAACCGGTCCGACACATCGAACCGCTTCGACTCCGAGCTCACGTAGAAGTTGCGACCACAGTGGCCGTCGACCACTCGACTCGCCACGTGAAGCAGATGCCACAACACCACGTCGTGACTATTGTCAGCAATCCCTAACCGACCCTTCAATTCCGTCGGTTTCGCATACAGATTAAGCACCCCAACCGGCGCTTCAGAATCCGTCATTGTTTATTTCTCCTTTTTTGAATTCAATACACTCCCCTTCGCTGAGCGAAGGGGACGCGTGCAAGCGAAGCGCCGCACGCAGGGGATGCACGCGCGACGTGGTGCGCAACCCCGTAGGGGCGGTTCGCGAACCGCCCCTACGCGTTCATTCGCTCGAACGAACTACCGCACATCCCTCCCCCTTGATGCCCAAGGGGGAATTAAAGGGGGTTTGAGCTTGGCGTTTCGCTTTGGACGCCGTTGCCCGGCCCCTCTGGATTCCGGCTTTCGCCGGAATCCAGAGGGGCCGGGCGGTTCGCGAACCGCCCGAACCGTCACCATCAGTGCGAGATGTTGTAGGTCAACGCCGTGTGCGTCGCGGTCGCTCGGTTACCCGACCGCTCCGCGAAACCAAGTCGCATGCTCACCACCATCACGTTTTGCCGCTTCTGGATGTCGCGTTCCGTCTCGATCATCAGGTTCCGCCGGAATCCCACGCGCCACTGACCCGTGTTCACCGCCAACAGACGGCCGCGGTCAAACGAATTCCCGCCGCTCGTCACCTTGCCGTCCGCGTCTGCAAGACGCATCTGACCGCTCACGACCAAGGGGTGACCGTAGATCGACGCGAGTTGACCGCTAAGGATCGTCGCCTTAGGCCCAAGCTTGTCGACCGTCTCAACCGCGGTTAAACCCAAGCTCGACGTGAACGTGGCCACATCGGTCACGAAAACCGTCTCTGACTGGCTCAATCCATACTTGCCCAGCTTCTTCAGCAGGTTTAGGTATGCCGCGCTCGAAATCTCATCGGCCTGCGAGACACCCTGCCCCGTGTTGTCTACCAACGGCAGATGCAGCAACCCATCGAAACCGATCAGGAAGTGCGCCTTCCCAGCCGTCGACGTCTGCAACGTCGCACCGTCCGCATTGATGCCGTTCGCGGCCGTCCTGTCGGCGTTAAGCAACACGTCGTCGATGACCTCCGCCGCGTTCCGAACCAACGTTCGTCGCACCTCTGGAAGCACCGCGAAGACCGCGTCCTCGTCCAACGTGAGCGACCACGGAACCTCGGCCACCAGCTCATACGCCGTCAAAGTCTGCTTCGCCGTCTTCGTCGTGCTCTCGGCCGTCGCCGTGTTCTCCGTCCCCGGATACCAGTTCACATCGCCCAACTGCAGCGGGATGTCGAATGGATTCGTCGGCATGTCGATCCGATTGAACAGACTCGCCACCCGCGTCTCCTGATGCACGTCGTCCCAAAGCCGCGACGCCATCCCGGTCGGCACTATCTCATCGCCCCGGCCAGCCGACACGCTATCCATCGCCGCCTTGAGCCGCACATCCCAATCGCGTACCGACTCCGCGCCCAACTGCGTCTCCGCCGCTCGTTGCACGCTGCGCATGATCGCCAGATCCAACTCATCGCAACCCGCATAAGGCCCCGATTTCACGACGGCGTCACCTGCCGAGCCATCTTGACCGGCCAGCAACGCATCTCGACGATACCCCTGCTGCTCCGTAGTCAGCGCCTCGATCGCCTTTCTCAGCCGAACCCGCTCATCGTGAACCGGCTCGACTCGTTCCTTCACGAACGTCGAAACGTCCGCCAACTCCTTCCTCAGGAGTTCCATCTCTTGTGTAGTTTCAGGCATCTAAGCCATTCTCCTTTTGTCTGTCAACCCTCTCCATCTAGGAGAGATCAAATACTTTTTCCCTGATCGTCAGGAAGCGATCACACTCGGTAATCCCCTCTCCCTCAGGGGAAGGGCTAGGGTGAGGTCACGTCTCCCTTTCCATCTGCACGAGGACCCATCATTTTTCCCCTCTCCCTCTGGGAGAGGGCTAGGGTGAGGGCCCGCCGCAATTCGCGAGCAACCCCGGCCGCGCCTCACAACTCGCCCATTCCAGAAACCGCCCGCCACAACCGCCGCATCCCCTCACGCATCTCCAGAAACTCGCCAACATCCCGTACCTCTCGATCCGGACCTCCAGACGCCAACGCGCTTGAGTGCATCGGCACTGGCACTGCGCTGATCTCTAACAATTCGTGACGTTTGTATGAATAACCACTCCGTCCGTTCGAAGCCTCTCTCATCTCCGTTTCCAACGGAATGAAACCCACCGACACGCCACGCATGAAGCCCCGCGCATACAGGTCCGCAATCTCCGTCGCAAACGCCGTAGGCGCAAACTCCACCAACGCCTTCAACTCGTCACCGTCGACCCAGACCCGGCTCGCCTTGCCGATCGGCGGCATCGACCGATCATGCGCCCACAGGAACACCGGATTCCTCCGATACCCCTCAAGCTCCCAACCGTTCGGATCGATCAAATCCCCCTTGCGATCCTCGCTCCCGACCGCAGCCGTGATGATCAAACGCCGAGATCCCTTCACCTCGGAATCGTCTCCCTCCGCACGGACCGCAACACCATCATCGCCGACCTCCGAGGTGCGTCCGTCAACGCTAGCGTCCACGACACCAGCGCCAAACCACTTGACCACAACCTCATCCACCTCACCCCGTCGCTCCATTACATCGGCTACATCGACAACCAAATCACGACTCAACACCATGCTTGCTACATCTCCTCATCAACGCCGCCCCATCCGAAGCAGCACTAGCTATTACACACGTTCTATTAACTATGTTGCAACACCAAAACGCATTGCGCAACCCCTAATTGGCACATATTTGAGAGAACAATCCTACCCTTCGCAGAGCGACGGGGACGCGTGCGCAACCACCGTCATTCCGGCGTACGCCGGAATCCAGAGGGGAAGGGCACCGGGGAAGCGCCCGCGCACCATGTTTCATTCCCGTAAATCATCCACGTAATGCCCGCACATAACTGACGTCATTCCCGCGCACGCGGGAACCCAGCGAAAACAAAGCACGCCGTTGTCCGTCATTGAGCGGGTTAAACGGTTGTTTTTTTGTGTCCCTGGATACCCGCGTCCGCGGGTATGACTGCGTCGTCGGCATGCAGCAATTAACCAAAACAGCCCCTCTGTTAATCTGACCGCCGCAATAGGATGTATGCGACACGACGTATCGTTGATCGCCCCTGCAAACGACCAGTTAAACTTTGTCTGAAGGAATTCTGGGGATGAACGCGCCGACCGTAGAGCAGGAATTCCAATAAGAAGTGTCGAGGGCGTTTGGCGTGCCGAAGGTTTTCTTGAGCGAGTATGACGATGCGACGCTATCAAACATAAGTGTTATGGAGCAGTTCTTGTGGCGTAACACTGTGATCCCGGAACTTAGGATGCTCGAGGATGGTTTCAACAGCGGTCTTGTTCCGGGCTACGAAACCGCGGGTGAGCAGCTGGAGGTCAGGTTTGATCTGAGCGGGATTGAAGCGGTGCAAGAGTCGCAGTCTGAAAAGGCGGAGCGGGTGAGCGGGTTGGTTGAACGCGGGATCATGACGGTGGAGGAGGCGCGGGCGGAGTTGGGGTTGTGAACTAGGATTTGAAGGATTTTGAAGGATGGGGTGTGAGGGAGATTGTTGTTTGGGTCATGCCGGGCCCCTTGGCCGCCCTGTTGCCCTCGCCCTAGCCCTCTCCCGCGGAGCGGGAGAGGGGACGGTTGTTTTGTTGTTTGGGTTGCGCGGTGATGGGGGATTGGGGTGTTGGACACTGACTTTAGGCGGGATCGGGGCTTGTTATGCGGAACAATCCGGGTATGGCCGGTGTGTTGATGGCGAGTTGGTCGAGCGTGTGGTCGACGTGGTGTGGGTGGGTGATTGCGATTGGAACTCGCCTGAAAGGACGCTTACGGGACCGGTTGGGGTTTTGGAATGGGATTAGTTTCTCGTTTCCAATGCGGCGCGCGGGAGACATTGCATAGAACTTCGGTACGCTCTGGTAGCCATATCTGATGGTCCCCGCCGCGATCTCGGCGATTGGCGTTTTTAATCGCCTACTGATCTGGTTGGTCGTCATCGAACAATTGGTTCAATTCGGACCACAATGACGATGATGGTTGGGGCGAGTTAAACGTGAAATGAGTAGTATAGCCATCTTCGTGCAGGGGTGTTTCGTGCATCGCAGCACTGAGAAACGTCACGTATACGAGCATATTCGTGGGCACCTCGTCACCGTTGCCAGTTGCGTCGTCGATGTCTCGCAAGAATTTGGTTTTGATGTGGGTCAATTCGTCAAACGATTTGTTTTGCACTACCGGAAACAAATGCTGGAACGTTTCTCGATTGATCGTGACCTCGATTGTTACTTTGCGGTTTTCCATGATGTCTGGCACCCGATCAGATTGCTAAGCCATCACCAATTCGAGAAGGCGATCCCATTGCATTTCGCCGTTGACCGCTATCTCCGATTCGTGAAGGTACCGCACCATCGCAACCTTCGCGGCGGCTCTCCGTTCATAAAGGCCGTTACCGGCATGTTCGCCAATCAGCTGCATGATGCTCAAACCGGTATGGGGACTACCTGAGATTTCTTCCCAAAACGCGTCGCCAGTGATTCTCAAGTGAGTTCCCAAATCTCTTCTGCCGCTTTTTCCATAGCAGATTCCCTCGACGCAAATCGGTGTCAAACCGTTCTGCCGGAGTACCGCGTTTGTGCTGTTAAAATTCCGAGCCAATGCTCGGCGCGCATCGGCGTTACCCCAACGAGGTCCCGATTTCACTTGCACTACGGTACGCGTCGCCCCTTCGTCGTACTCCAAGTCGACATTCGTGATACCGGATTCCCTGCCGTTTCTTCCTTTTCGGCATGTCACAACCGCGATCTTTTCAAGAACCTTCCCGAATTTCGTTTCCTCGCTTGACGACAGATAAGCTGTTATCGCCATTTCAGCGAACTGCGACGCATCTTCATTCGTCCTCATCCGAAATAGGAACGGGTTCTTATTCCGAATGATGTTACGGGAAGGTGCCGAGAGTCGATCCGCCAATTCCTGTGTGAAAACGGAGAGTATCTCGTCGATCTCTGGTCTGGTTTCATCCCACCAGTCGGGATGGGTGGTCACGACATGCGCTTTCTGATCACGTCGCAATACTCAGGACTCGTGTCGATTCCGATCGCGTTGCGACGGAGGTCCCGCGCCGCCACCAGCGTGCTGCCCGAACCCGCGAACGGGTCGAGGACGGTGTCGCCTTCGTCTGAGAACAGCCGTATGAACCACTCCGGCAACGGAGTCGGAAATGCGGCTGGATGTCCCGTGTTGTTGCACTCGGTTGCCATGTGCAAGACGTTCGTCGGATATGCCATCTTGCGACCACTCCAGTTTGACACGTTTTTACCGAATCCGTTGTCGTTCTTCGATAAATCTCGTGTCCGGTCGGTTTCCGAAAGATTTCGAAGACGCGCTTGCCTCCATTCGCCCATCGGCACCATGACTGCCTCTTGGCGCATCTTGAACTTTTTGTCAAGCGTAAAGTGCAAGAGCCGCTCCCAAGCGTCGCGGAATCTGTTGGGCCATTTTCCGGGGTAGCAGTTCTTCTTGTGCCAGATGTATTCGTCAACCCATCGCCATCCCTGTTTCCGTAACTCAACGATGAGGTCCAAGATATACGTGTGTCGCTCGCCATTGATCGCCTTTTCCTTGACGTTGAGAACGAAAGAGCCATCCGGTGCAAGCACGGATTGGAACGCTTTAGCTCTTGGCAGAAACCACTCCACGTATTCGTCAGGATGGATGCCGCCGTAGTTGTTCTTGCGCTGATCGGCATACGGCGGCGATGTGAAGATCAGGTTGACCGACCGAGGCGCGATATCCCCGGATTCGATGACGGAAAGGCAATCGTCGGCGAATATCCGGTAACCTCGATCAATTGTTTCGATCACGTCAGCCTCCGGTTCCCTTCGAGATACGTTGGTTGTCATAATGGGGATAGACGCATACTGATCAACTTGCCTAGTTGGACGAAGGCAATCGGTGTCAACACGATGATGAGTGCGATGCCGATCACGAACCCGACTGGATTTTCCGCGAATTCACCGATGATTTGGGACAGGAAATTCATTTGAATTCTTTCTAGCACATCTACACTAACTGCATTTTAGCGGTGATCCCGGCGAGAGTCAACTAAAAAGAGTCGTAACCACGTCCCAATCCTAGCGTCAAATCTCGGCCTTGCTCCGCCCCTCCAGATTCCGGCTTTCGCCGGAATGACGATAGTTGTCCACAGCACCCGGACGCGGAAACCCAGAGAAAATATTGCATGCCTTTGGGTACCCGCGTCCGCAGGCATGACGGGACGTGCCTCTGGAAACCCGCGGCCCCTTCGCGTCGTCCTCACCTCTCCTCAACCCCCACCCGTTAACATTGAACCCCTAAGAACTCTCCGACTCACAGTTCGTTTTTAATCAGGACAGGAGCCCCTCACCCCATGATGAACCGCAACATGCTTAAGCAAGCTCAGCAGATGCAGAAGAAGATCCAGGAGATGCAGGAGGAGATTGCTCAGGCCACTACTGAGGCGTCGGTCGGAGGTGGCGCGGTCAAGGCTGTTGTGGTTGGTGGTTCTCGTGTCGAATCTATCGAGATCGACCCTGATGTCGTTGACCCTGAAGATGTCGAGATGCTCCAAGACCTCGTAGCCGCCGCGGTGAACCAGGCCATTGATCAGTCGCAGGAACTCGCTGCGGAGAAGATGAAGGCCATCACTGGCGGGCTTAACATCCCTGGGCTCAGCTTCTAGCGATTCGGGGCGTTTCGCACGTTCGTAGATTACCGATGGCCGCCTTCCGACCCGACCCGCCGCGCACGGTTTCGCCCGTAGCACCTCGCACCGATGCGCCCCGCGGCGTTGCGGCGCCCGTCGCCCGCGTCATCGAAGCTTTCCGTCGACTGCCGGGCATCGGACCCAAGTCCGCCCAACGTCTCGCCTACCATCTCGTCCGCATGCCCGAGGCCGAAGCCGCCGAGCTTTCGGAGGCCATCACTGGCGTCAAACAGCGCATCATGCTATGCGAGACCTGCGCCGACATCACCGAGGCGACCATCTGCCATATCTGCACCGACCCCAACCGCGATCGATCCACGATCTGCGTCGTCGAGGAGCCCCTCGATGTCACCGCCTTCGAGCGCACGCGCGCCTACACCGGCCTCTATCACGTGCTTCACGGTGCCATCTCGCCGACCTCCGGCATCGCCGCTTCCGACCTCAAGATCAAAGAGCTGCTCCAGCGCCTCCAAGCCGACACCTCCGATCAGACGGTTACCGAAGTGATCGTCGCCACCAACACCAACCTCGACGGTGAAGCGACCGCGATGTACCTCCAACGCGCCATCGCTCCCGCCGGCATCAAAGTAACTCGCCTAGCAAGAGGTCTGCCGTCAGGGACTGATATTGAATATGCGGATGATGCGACGCTTGCGCACTCGTTGGAGTCGCGGGCGGAGATTGGCGCGTAGTTCTCACTACGGCGTAGCAGTTGAATGTAGTCGCATTGAACTTACATCGATCAGTCAGACATGTAAGTAACATTTAAGTTACCATCAAGTGGTGATCGAACTTCGCGAATACAACGACGATCAGGGAAGAAACCCATTTCGACGTTGGTTTCGACGACTTGACCATAACGCAGCTGCCCGCATCGCTGTTGTGCTTGAACGAATGTCCGAAGGAAATCTCGGAGACGTGAAACCAGTTGGTGATGGCGTCATGGAGCGACGCCTGTCGTTCGGCCCCGGATATAGGGTGTACTTCGGACGTGATGGCGACACGCTGATCATCCTGTTGGGCGGCGGCGACAAGCGACGCCAACAAAGGGACATCCGAGATGCACGCAGTAGATGGCGACACTATCGAGATCTGAAACGAGAGTGAAACAACCGATGCCTTCAACCACCAGTTTCCACGACACCATCCGTGAGCGCGCAATCAACGACTCCGAATTCCGTATAGGCCTCTTGGAAGTCGCTGCCGAGGCGTTAGTCTCGGGAGACCTCGACGAAGGGAAAGCCGCACTCAGGCTGTACATCAAGTCCACCACCGGCTACGATTCAGTTGCAGACATTATCGGCATGCACCCAAAGAGCCTCATCCGCATGCTCGGGCCCGAAGGCAATCCGCGCGCCTCGAATCTCGTCGCAATACTGTCACATGCCGCACTGACCGAGGACATACACCTCGAAGTTAAAGCCACAAGTGTGGACGCAGATCGCGATTTAGCCGCTGCGTCGACCTAGTTCTCGACGCGAAATCTGGACCGAATCTTCGTGATTTCGTCAATCGCCGTATCCTGCGAATTACCCGATTAACCACCCATATAATCGCAACGAAGAATACGTTCCTTCTCCCGCTCGGCGGGAGAGGGTTAGGGTGAGGGCCCGCCTCCATGAAAATCGAACAGATCGAAACCTTTCTTGTCGACCGTTTCCTTGTCGTCCGCGTCACCACGGATGATGGCACTCAGGGCATCGGGGAATCGTGCTACTGGGCGTATCCCCGCGCTGCTGAAGTGACCGTCCACGCTCTCGGCGAAGCAATCATCGGCATGGATCCTGGCGACACTGAGCACTTCTTCAACTACATGCACCGCTACAACGGCAGTTTTCGTGGCAACAGTATCGCCGCCGCGATCTCGGGCATCGACATGGCGCTGTGGGACATCAAGGGCAAGCGCCTTGATGCGCCGGTCTGGGACCTCCTCGGCGGTCGTGCTCGGCAGAAGATCCGCGGCATCTTCCTCGGCGTGGGAGGCGAAACACCTGACGCAGTCGCCGAGCGAGCGAAGATAGCGGTCGACCGCGGCTACTCCGCCTTGAAATTCACGCCCATGCCGCGCGAGTTCCAGCTCCTCAAGTACCCCGTCCTCGTCGATAACGCCATCGACATGCTGGCCGCAGTGCGCGAGACGGTCGGCAACGACTTCGACATCGGCATCGAGATACACCGCAACATGCGACCGTCAGAAGCAGTGGTCTTCTGCGAGAAGG
Source organism: Dehalococcoidia bacterium (assembly GCA_963664695.1). Taxonomy (GTDB): domain Bacteria; phylum Chloroflexota; class Dehalococcoidia; order Lucifugimonadales; family Lucifugimonadaceae; genus Bin127. The sequence continues at coordinate 1,751,336 of OY761543.1, read as the reverse complement.
CGATGCCCTTCAACCCCTACTTCATCGAAGATCCGATCGTCCCTGACGGCGTGCTCGCCATGTCTGAAATCGCCACCAAGATGCGCCTGCCCCTCGCCGTTGGAGAGCGCAACACCGGCATCTACGAGTTCCGCGAATACGCCCAGATGACCAACTGCTCGTTCTTCAAGCCCGACATCGCAGTCGCCGGCGGCATCACGGGCGTCAAGAAGATATCCGCCATCGCCGAGGCCCACCACATCCTCATCGCGCCCCACAACTTCCAAGGGCCGATCGCCACTGCCGCGTGTGTTCAACTTGGGATTTCGTCGCCGTCTTGGGACGTGCTTGAGGCTGTGGATGAGGATAAGCCGCCGCGGTCGGATATGGTCGACGCCCCCATGGAAGTAGTCGACGGTTGGTTCACCCTTCCCGAAAAGCCAGGCCTCGGCGTAATCTTCAATGACAACGCCCCTAACCTACACCCGTTCAGCCCTGCCAAAATCCCGCCGCCCATCCGCGAAGACGGCAGCGTCGGCCTCCGCTAATCACGAAAATGCGATCAACTGGACGACGATACTTCAACGCCGAAGGCATCGTCGTCCGCGCCCGCGACCTGGGAGAGGCAGACCGCATCGTCATCCTCTTCACACCTAACTTGGGCCTAATCTCCTGCGTAGCCCGCGGCGCACGACGAACAACCTCTCGGACCGGCGGACACGTCGATCTTCTACGACACATTACGGCGCACGTCTCCGAAGGCCGATCCGACCTCCACACCCTTAGCCAAGTCGAGACCATCAACGCCTACCTCGGCCTTCGCCGCGACCTAGACCGACTCTCGCTCGCCTCCCACTTCGCCGAAATGTGCGAACGCTTCTCCCTGCCCAACGCCGCCAACCCCAACCTCTTCGCCCTCCTCCGCGACACCCTGACCCACACCGAAACCACTGACAAACCGACCCTCCCTCTGCTGCGACTCTGGCACGAAACAACCCTGCTGACTACCGTAGGCCTCCAACCCCAACTCCACCGCTGCGTCCGCACCAATACCGAAATCCCCCCCGGCGACCACTGGTTCTCACCCTCCGAAGGCGGCCTAATAATGCGCCCCGACCAGCTCCAAACCGCCAACAACACCACAACCCCCGACCCCATCGCCTTCCAACCCAACTCAGAAGATCAAACCACTCCCCAAACCGTCCCAATAATCCCTGCTCCGCTCAACACCATCAAACTCCTCCGCCACATAACCCGCACCCCAGATTGGGCGCGCCTAGTAACTCTCCGCGTGGATGACCAAGATGTGGAGGCCGGATTAAATCTGACGGGCGCGATGCTCCGCTATCAACAGGAACGCGGCATGGGGCGCGCGGAGCGGGTGATGGGGGAGGTGGTGTAATAGCCTGTCGAGCCGACTATAAGAAGCGGTTGGCGCAACTAGGCAAAGTTGATTGGCGCATCCGCGCCGGACACATCCACCCGAGTCGTAGGAACCTACCGCCCCACGAACTCCCCGTCTTCGTTAACAATGTTCGAAGACTGCAGGTATTTGAACAGATCCGAGTCGCTCTCCAGAACGATCAGCGACTGACCGTCGATGATGCGTTCGTAAGCCTCTAGGGATCGACGGAATTCGTAAAACTCTGGTGCCTTTTCAAGCGCTTCGGCCAAGATCTCGATGGCCTCTTGCTCGGCCTCACCACGTAGTCTTGCGGAGGTTCCATTCGCAGTCTCTAATATGATCTGCACGTCGCGGTCGACTTCGGCTCTGATTTCGCGGTCTCGCTGAGTACCTTCTGCACGCAGACCTTCGGCGATGCGGGCACGCTCGGCTCTCATTCGGGCGAAGACTGATGCCTCGATCTCAGTCGGGAAGTCGGCACGTTTCATCCGGACATCAATGATCTCGATGCCAAGTTCGTCGACGAGCGGTTGGTAGTAAGCAACGGCGGCTGTGCCGATGATTTCGGGGCGCTCTTCCGAGTTCAACGCATTCAACTCCGCGATCGTGGCCGGACGTCCGCGGCTCGCAAGCCCTTCGGCCGTCTCCTCGGTGATGATGACCGTCAAACGCGGATCGCGCATATTACCGCCGAACAGCTCAATTGCTTGCTGACGTGTGATTTCAGACCGGTTGCTGGCTTCGGCAATGCGGCCCATCACCTGTTCGCGGGTCTCTGAAATGACCTCAGACTGCGTGTCAAGTGCAACTTCACGTCGGAGCTGAGAGTTCACGATGTCGGATACGCGAGACACTGCCTCGTTCTCCGTGCGAAGTCGTTGGAAAAACTTCAAAGGATCGATAATGCGGTATCGGGCGTAGGCGTCGATAACGAGGTTCCGCTTATCAGACGTCAGCAACGATGCCGGTTGCGCATCGACCCTCAGTAATCGACTGTCCATCTTCACCACCGTCTCCACGAACGGCTGCTTAACGTAGAGGCCAGGGCTCCGGTAGTCGCGCTGGAAGGCGCCGAAACGGGTTACGATGGCCAGCTGTGTCTCGTCAACGGTGAAGAACGCCTGCGGAATCAGGATGAACGCCGCGACGATGATGACGACTATGGAAATTATCAGGCGAGGCATATTGCTACTGTCCTCCGCCTGTCGTTGTGCCGGACAAAGAGTTGCCGGACAAGGTGCCCAAGCTGTCGAGCGGCAGCAGCGGCAACGCGTTCGAAGCTGAGTTGATCACGATCTTGGACTTGCCAGCCATGATGCGTTCCATCGCTTCAAGGTAGAGCCGTGTGCGAGTCACTTGTGGCGAAATCTCATAGCTCGCCAATATGGCTTCGAAACCTTCCGCCTCACCCCGTGCGCGCTCGACACGACCGCGCTTGAAACCATCGGCCTCTTCCACGATCTGTGCGGCAGCACCCGTTGCTTCCGGGATCTGCGAGGCCTCGTAAGCCTCTGCCAAGTTAATATCGCGCTCGCGGTCTTCGCGCGCTCTCACAACGTCTTCGAACGCGTCCTGAACTTCGGCCGGCGGGTTAACGTTCTGCAACAGCACCTGGAGCACATCGAGTCCGGTGTTGTAGTCGCTGGCGAGTTCGCGCATCTTATCCAAGATGCTCGCCTGCACCTGTTCCTTTTCCGTCGTCAACACATCGTCAATATTGCGGGCACCAACCACCTGCCTCACTGCGGTTTCGGCGATATCACGCAAAGTTTCGCCGTCAGGGTTGCCGGGCGCGATACCGCGGTCCGGATCTCCGGGGTCGTCAACCTCAAACAGGAAAAATTCGAGATTGGCGATACGATACTGCACAACCACCTGCACATCAACGATGTTCTCATCGCCCGTGATCATCTCCGATTCGATCTGAACCGGCGTTGTGGAGCCGTTCTGGGTACTTCGGAAACCGAGTTCGAGTCGGCGGGTGTTGGTTACGGCCACAACATTGCGAGTTCCAATCGGACTGGGCCAGTGCCAATGCAGACCTTGGTCGGCAATCGCCACGAATCGCCCGAATGTCCGCAATGCGGCCTGTTCTTCAGGGCCAACGGTGTAGACACCGGTTCCGAGCCAAATGATGGCAATTACCGGTATGAGTGCGAGAACGATCACGCTGCCGGACCGCCGACCGGCACCGCCGCCGCTTCCGTTCGATTCGTCGTCGCGCGAATGACCTTCATTGTCGTCGCCGAAACCTGGAACTCCCGAAAACGCCTCTTTGATCCGCTGCATGATGTCGCCGAAGGTTACTTCCGGTTCTTCATCACGCTCGGGAGGGCGATACATCAGCGAATCTTCCGAACCTTTGTCGGCGGCCGATGCTTGTGGGGAGTTGGACATCTAAGGGATTATCGCAGTTGGAATCGAGCCAACTGTAACTGAATACGTGATATTCGAAGGGAGAGTTTTGGGTCGGCGTTCAGATCCGTATGCGATACGTTAGGAGTGTGTCCTTATTCGCAATTATATGCGACGTGACTCCGAGAAACGTTCAGACTTCAACTAAGCGATTCACTATCGCTGGCCGTGCGCAGTACAACCCATAGCCGAACCTCGGATTCTTGCTAGCCGATCCCGCGCGGCATTGGAATTCAAGATGGCTCAGTCGCCACTGGCCCCACCAATGTCTCTTCGATCAATCACCCAAGCCGTCGCGGCAACCAATACGAGGGCGTAACCGAGGATCGCAACGAAGACTCCGAGGGTTTCCGAAGAATTCAATTCCGTCGGTATGGTTGTCCAAGACAAAAAGGCTTGCACGAGAAGATAATCCGCAACGTCGGCAAGCGTGTCGTTGAGGCGGAGAAGTGTCGCGAGTATGGACTCCATGATGAAATATCCAACCGAGAGGGTTATTCCCACCCCACGCGAGGTTGTTAGCACAGTGACGAAGACGCCGAGAACTATGAATGGCAATAGTCCGTAGACGGTTTTTAAGAAAATCAAGACTACCTCGCTCCATTTTCCGGAATCTGCGATGCCGCCGCTCTCGTCAGTGGAGATTAGTGCGATTGCCAAGCTGGAAACCAAGGCGACGAGCGCAATGACTATCAGCGCGTTAGAGGAGAGGCGTAAGAGCAGAAGCAACTTTGCGATAAGGAATCTCCATCGCCCGATGCCGCCCGCAAGAACGGTTCGTAGGGTGCCGTAGCCATATTCAGAGCCCACGATCGAAGCCGCGAGAATCATGATGAGAATGGGGCCTATCGCTATTGGTTGGAATGAAGAAACGATGGCAATGCTTTGAGTGATGCTGTTGGGAAGTGTGAAACTTCTGCGATATTGTTCGTCGGCTTGGAAGCCCTCACAGTTGCTGCGCCATGCGTCAACCTCCATCAAGAACTCCTCACGTTGCCATTCGGTGAGCTGATCTAACCCTGCCGGCATTCGGTCGTTCACGACGTCCGAACACGTTATCGTTATCTCTGTCTCTCCGTCCCACGCCGTGCTGTACGAAGCGGTACCACCTCCTATGACCTCCTGCACCGTTTCGTTGTGGTAAGCCAGATAATTGACCCAGATCGGGAGCTGCGAGACCAACACAGCTATCACGAGGAGTATCCATGGCATGCGGAGCCGTCGGACTTTGAACCATTCCCATTTGGTTAACCGAAGTGTGTGTTGCATGAGGCGTTACTCGCTTGCTTCTTCGCCGGTGACTTCGAGGAAGTATTTCTCCAACGAACCGGGGCCGGAGCTAGTCTCGATGACGTAAACCTCCGACCGTCCAAGGACTGTTGATATTTCGGCGAGTTCGTCGCGAGGGGAAGACACGACAACCTCGCCGTCTCCCATCCGCACATCTTTGATCCAATCAAGCGCCGACAGGATCGTTACAGCTTTCGCGTCGTTCGTGGTTTTGAGGCGGACATGATCATCGGATTGGAGAATATCGGACACGGAACCTTGGGCAATGAGGTTTCCGTCGGACATGATGACGACGCTGTCGCACATCTGCTCGACCTCGTTAAGTAGGTGACTGGCCACGAGCACGGTTCTCCCGTCCTCGGCGAGTTGTCGGATAAGGTGACGAACTTCAGCCATGCCTGCGGGGTCCATGCCGTTGGTGGGCTCATCTAGCAAGAGGAGTTCCGGATCGCCCAAAAGAACAAATGCCAGGCCGAGGCGTTGCTTCATCCCTAGTGAATAAGTGCTGAAACGGTAGTCCCCGCGGTCTGCCAAGCCCACCTTGTCGAGCAGAACGTCGATGTCTTCGGGTTCGCCACGCTGAAAGATGCCTTGGAAGTAGCGAAGGTTCTCTCGACCAGTTAGATAGGGATAGAACGATGGATACTCAACGATCGCACCGACACGGCGCAAGGACTGTTGGAGCCCGTCGGTGGATCCGAATAGGCTGAAGTTGCCGGAAGTCGGCTTGACGAGTCCGAGCAACATTCCCATCGTAGTGGTTTTGCCAGAGCCGTTGGGGCCGAGCAGGCCGAAGGCGTGCCCCCGAGGGACGGACATCGAGAGGTCGTCGACGGCGACAATACTGCCATAGATCTTCCTAAGTGCGTCGGTCTCAATGACCGGTTTGCCATTGCCCATGCCGTAACCTCCTGCGTGCTCATTGAATGCGGAAACCGCCAGATCGGAGATCAACTGCATCCATACGATCAGACCTCGGGCACCTCCGCCGTCGCAGCGCATTCTGTCGCGGAAGAACTGGACCATAAGGTCGCCGTATTCACCGCGGAATTCCCTCGGATAGGCGACCAAGAGCGCCCTGTATACCCTCTCCGAGATCATGTCATACCGCCCAATCTCGACATTGCGTCCGTTCGCCTCGATCTCGCGGTGCGGGCGAGCTGCTCGATTCGGGCTACCTCGGCGTCGAGAGTGCGTACGCCCAGATCTGTTAAACGGTAGTAACGACGACGTTCATCGTCTAAATCGGGGTCCGGTCGTTCAGAACTCTCGTCGATGAGGCCCGTTTTCAACATTTGCTTTACGGCCCCGTAAAGCGTGCCCGGCCCCATCGTGACCGAGCCATCCGTGAAGATTTCGACCTCCTTCATGATCGCGTAGCCATGTTTGTCACCCGTTGCGAGTGCGAGCATGATGTGCAGCTGCGAGACCGGTAGAGGCAGCAGATCTGAAGGCGTTTGGTTGAGCATCGTCAAGTCACCTGCTTGAATCGCAAATCTGTGGTCCAAGTCATGACGACCGAGGAATATAGCGTAGGCCGATATACATGAAGTCATTGTATCGCCATACGATATACATGTCAATTGCCGTTGCCGCTTCGCTTTGCGCGGTAACCCCTGAATCAAAAACTCCCCCGACAAGATGTCGGGGGAGTTTGCCATACGTATGTCGACGGATGACTACGATCCGAGCGCCGACACGATGCGTCCGGCGTTCATCGGGGTCTCTCGCAGCCGAATTCCGATAGCGTCCTTGATGGCGTTGCCGACGGTCGGAACCGGCGGCACGATCGGGACTTCGCCGACGCCGCGGACCCCATAGGGGTGAACCGGGTTCGGCACTTCGACGATGACCGTCTCGATGCTCGGTAGATCGAGCGAGGTCGGCATTCGGTAATCGAGGTATGAGGAGTTCGACATCACGCCGTCATCGCTCATGTAGTATTCCTCGTTCAACGCCCAGCCGATGCCTTGTGCGACACCGCCTTGCATCTGACCTTCAACGTAGGACGGGTGAATTGCCCGGCCAGCGTCTTGGACGATGGTGTAGCGCACGACGTCTGTCTTCCCCGTCTCGGGGTCGATCTCGACGTCGCAGATGTGCGTGCCGTATGCTCCGCCCGCAGCCTCGAGATCAACGCTGCCGGTCGATGTCACCGGTCCGCCAGTGTCGCCGAGTTTGCCGGCGAGGTCTTTGAAGCCAATGCTCAGCTCGGGGTCGGACTTCGAGGAAAAAACACCGTCTTCAAACTGAACATCGTCGGCGTCGATGCTCCACAGCATGGAGGCGCGAACCTTCAGCTTGTCGATCATCTCAATCGCGGCGTTGTAGGCGGCGTAACCCGTGGCGTAAGTCACCCGGCTACCGCCCGTCACCGCGGTGAAACCAACGGTGTCGGTGTCGACGACGGTCGGGTTGACGTCTTCGGCAGTGATTCCGAGAGTCTCCGCGGCCTGCATGGCGATCGAAGCGCGAGTTCCACCAATGTCGGTGGAGCCTTCCACCAACTCGACCGTACCGTCGTTGTTCAACGACAGGTTTACAGACGATTGGAGGCCGACATTGAACCAGTAACCACTGGCAAAACCTCGGCCCCGGACATTGCCCGGCGCGGGTTCGCCAAGATCGGCGTTGAAGTGGTCGGTCTCTTTTGCTGCGTCGAGAACTTCTTCCATACCGATGCGCGGGAATATGGGGCCATCGCCACGGCGAGTGCCTTCCTTTGCCGCGTTGTCGCGTCGGAACTGCCACTTGTCGAAGCCGGCCTGCTCGCAGAGATCGTCGATCAATGTTTCTATCGCGAATGCGACCTGAGGCGAACCAGGAGCGCGGTATGCCGCGACCTTGGGTTTATTCACCAAGACGTCGTAACCGACGATGCGCATGTTTGGGATGTTGTAGCAGGCGTAGATGCACATGCCGGAAGCGCCAACGAGCGATCCGGGGTATCCACCGGCCTCCATGCGCAGAGTCGAATCGGCCGCTACCAACTGTCCATCTTTGGTTGCACCGAGTTTTAGATTGATCTTGCCGCCCGCGGCAGGGCCGGTGCCCTCGAAGACCGAGCGACGTTCCATCACTAATTTGACCGGGACATTACCGGCTTTGCGAGACAGCACCGCCGCAACCGGTTCAAGGTAGATCGGGATCTTGCCACCGAATCCTCCACCGATCTCAAGCGGTGTCACGCGGACGCGCGATTCATCGATTTTCAGTACCGCTGCGATTTGCTGCCTGACGGTGAATGCGCCTTGCGTGCTTGTCCACACCTTCAGGCGATCATTCTCGTCCCAGACCGCGGTTGCGTTGTGCGGCTCGATATAGCCCTGGTGCACCATCTGAAGATTGAATTCACCTTCGACGACGTGGTCGGCGCCGGCAATCGCGGCATCCGGGTCACCAAACTCGTGAGTGAACTCTTTGACGTGGTTCGCGTGACCGCTCTCCTGCGCGCCAGGGGAGTCGACGAACTCTTCCAGGATCGCCGGCATGTCGTCGGCGATCGTGTCGTCAACATTGGTCGCGGAGCGGAGGACTTCGTAATCGACCTTGATGGCCCTTGCCGCTTCTTCAGCGGTGTACCGGTCGGCAGCTGCGACGGCGGCAACCGCGTGCCCGGCGTAGAGCGCCTTGTCGCTGGCAAGAATGTTGTCGACGGCCCACTTGAGATTCGTCGCGCCTTCGCCGAGGTCGACCATCTCGTTCTCTGCCTGCGGCAGGTCGGCATTGGTAACGACGGCGTGTACACCGTCCATCGCCTCTGCGGCTGAGGTGTCGATCGACAAGATGCGAGCGTGGGCGTGCGGACTTCGCAGAACTGCGCCCCAAATCATGCTCGGCAACTTGATGTCCGCACCGTAAACGGCTCGGCCGGTCACTTTGTCCAGCCCGTCGTGGCGGATCGGTCGGGTGCCGATTACCTTGTATTCGCTCTTAGGTTCAAATGTTGCGACCATGGGCGGATCCCTCCTAATGTTGATCGACTAGATGTTGAAGTCCAACTACCTAGCTGAAAGGCCGATGCCGTCGCGATCTCACGCTAATGCATCGGCCGTCAATCCAAACTGTTAAGCCATCTCGGCTGAGGCTTTTTGCACTGCGCGCACGATCTTGTCGTACCCGGTGCAGCGGCAGAGGTTACCTGCCAGCCAGTGTCGAATGCGGTGCTCGTCCGGCGCCGGCTCGTTATCCAGCAGGCCCTTGGCGGCCACCAAGAAACCAGGCGTGCAGATACCGCACTGGAGCGCGGCCTCTTCCAAAAACGCTTGCTGCAACGGGTGCAGCCCGTCGGCTGTAGCCATTCCTTCGACCGTTTCAACGGATTTGCCATTGATTTCGGCTCCAAGAACGAGGCACGAGTCGACGATGCGACCGTCTAGCGACACGGTGCACGCACCGCAGTTGCCGTCCAAGCATCCCTCTTTGGTGCCGGTCAATCCGACGATTTCTCGAAGAGTGTCAAGGAGGCTCATGTACGGCGGCACGAGAAACTCGTGCGCTTGACCGTTGATGGTCGTCCTAACGTGTACCCGGGACGGTCCCGGTGTTATCTGAGTTGTCATCTACTACTTAACCTCTCGCTCGCGCTACGGCTTGGTTGATCATTCTTCGGGTCAGGACCGCAGAGAGATGCTTTCGTTGGTCGATCGTGCCGCGCATGTCCGCAATCGGACTAGCAGCATCACCGGCGGCCTTTGCGGCAGCCTCGATCACGTCATCGCTGACAGAGTTGCCGACCAGTGCAGCCTCAGCTGCCGGCACGACTAGCGGAACTGGTGCGACCGCAGCGAGAGCCACGCGTGCGGCTTCGAACGTGCTGCCATCCGCGCTGAGTTTGACAGATACGCCAGAACCGGCGACGGCGATGTCCATCTCATTACGAGGAATGAACCGCTCGTAGGCGGCGCCGGAGTTGTCGCCTGGATTAGGGAGCACGATGCTCACCAAAATTTCACCACGCCCAAGGACATTGCTGCCCGGTCCCGTGCAGAAATCTTCGACCGCAACGTCGCGGTGGTCGTCGTCGCCGCCCGGCCCTGCGATGTGGCAAACGGCGTTGTAGGCGATCAAAGGGCAGATGCCGTCCGCACTCGGAGACGAGTTGCATAGGTTGCCGCCCAAGGCCGCTCGCGACTGGATCTGGATCCCGCCGATCATCTCGACCGCGTCGATAATGCCCGGGAAGTTGTCCCGTATCTTCTGATCTTCGTAGATCTGGTAACACGGAACCGCAGCGCCGATCGCGACGCTCCCATCCGGGTAGTGGCTGATCTCCGTCAACTCAGGGATGTTCTTGACATCGACGATCGCGTCGAGGTCCCATCGGTTGGCCCTTGCTTGGACCAGTACGTCAGTCCCACCTGCGATCGGGCGCGCTCGGTCACCATGCTTGTCTAGCAATGCGACTGCTGCGTCGATAGTTGTGGGCGCCTCATATGCAAATGGATGCAAAAGCCCGCTCCTTTAGACTTTTTTGCCTAACAGCTCATCCCGCCGAGTTGAACACTCAAAACGGAACAACGCCGATTTTCTCGCATATGAGTTTATGCGACATTGCACCCAACTGCAAAATGCTTTGAGAAAGTTGGGACGATGAAACTTCGCGCTTGCCGCGCTCGCTACGTAGCCTCTTTCGCTGACATGCAAGGGGCTCTAGCTCTAATTCACTCTCTCCCAACTTGGTCGAGGGCATCACTGGGTCGTGCGGACTGGAGCGTCGCTGCGTAGCCAAACAAGGCGGAACACTGAGTTGGGATATTCGGTGAGGGTCAAGCCATGGAGCCAAGGTTGGACTAGCAGGTCAAGATGGGGTTCCACAGCTTTAACAGGGACGACTAGGGCATCGTTGAGCAGACGTTGTTCGATGTCCTCGTACCTTTGCAGACGCTGTACATCGTCGAGCGTGGCGGCGGCAGCAGCGAGGTCTCGACGAATCTCGATGATCTCAGGTGCGTCGTTGTCTCCCATGGCATCCAAGAATTCGCGCAACACGCCATGGGGCGACGGATAGTAGAGATTGAACTCATTCCTTGTGATATGCAACTCTTCGAATTGCACGGGCTCATCAAGATCTAATTGGTGCATCTCGACGTTTATGCCCAATGTTTCGCGCCAAACATTGAATATCGCAGATTGGTACACGCCCGCAAACTCCAGCGCCGGCGGGCCAGTCGAGTGTGCCGTCACTTCAATCGATTCGACCTGGTTGCTTTGCAAAAAGGTATCAAGGTCGCTTTTTGCCGATTCGATGTCGAAATCTGGCGCAGTCACACCCGAGTTGTTGATAGAAACGGATCGGGGCACCAATCGGTTCTGATTGGGCGAACCGTTAACGTTCCGGATCGCGGTCTTGACGTCGATCGCTTTTGCTAAAGCACGTCTCATGTGAAGGTCGTCTAACGGAGGTTGCGCTGGATTTAGGGTCAAAAACTCCACATTAGGCGGTTGATCTCCGCGGTACTGTTTCATGCCCTCTGGTAAGTCATCCATGTCCGTCGTACGGTGGATCGCGATGTCTAGATCTCCGCTACCCAACAACTCTTTCTGGCGGTTGAAAGTGGTGTCAAGATTCCAGAACAGGTCAGGCCGGACATTGGCGACGATTCCGTCGAGGTAGCTGGGCCCTCCCCAGTAGTGTTCGTTACGTTCCAGTACGCATCTTGCTTCACCGGCGAACCCTTCCCTAGTAGTGTCTGGATGGGCGTATTCCACGATCTTGAACGGGCCGGCTCCGATGGGCAGACTCTCGGGGATGATACCTGTGATATGAACGATCTCGCCTGGATAGTCGGGATCGTTAACCCAAGCATTGCCCCAGTCGCCGATGTTCTCACGATTAACGATGTAAGCCACAGGGTCGGCGATGAGGATTGGAAAGTCGGGGCGAGGTGCCCGTAATCGCACAGTTAATCGGTTTTCATCAACTACCTTAACACCGAGCATTTCTCGAGAATCTCCGAGAACGACGTCTTCCGCGCCTAAGATGTCGCCGAAGACGTCATTTGCGCGGCTGTTGCCGGTCGATTTTCGCAAAGCCCTCTCCCAACTCCACTTCACATCGGAAGCGGTCAGATGACTGCCGTCGCTGAACTTTAGTTCTTTGCGCATGATGAATTCGTATAGAGTGCCGTTCTCGCGTACGGTAAATGACTCCGCTAGTTCTGGCTCTGCCGCCGCGGACGGTTTGCTCACAATTCTCGTCAGGCCCGCGTGTGTCTCGTTTATCAAAGTGAAGATGTTGAACCGTCTGTCGCTTGCGATATCGACGGCGGGATCAGCGATTCCACACTGTTTCACCTCAATTAGTAGGACTCCGCCCTGTCGTGGCATATTGGGGTCTTGGGCGTTAGTTATCCGCTTAGTCTCTGTGACGGCGGTGACGGAGCCGACGACCTCAATACCGGAAAACCGTTCTTCTGCAACATCAGTAAGTGACCCGACATCGTTCGATTCCGCGCATCCAATTAGAGATAAGCACAATGAAAGCAATGCGAAAAAAGCGAGACGCGAAACCGCATCTTGTGACAGCACGTTTGATGCGGTTTCGCGCCGGGTTCGCCGTGAAGCATCTTTCCAAACCTCAAGCGAATCGATCTGCTGTTTCATGCGGAGTTTCCGATCAAGCAGATGGCGCATTGATGTACTGATGCTCCAATTTGGATACAACGGGTATTAGCTCAACCAGTGTAGCAGTCCCTCAAATCCCACTTGCAACAGACATCCTGACATACCGTAGTGCAGTTTCCGGCATTGTCGCATATGTCCGCGCACACTTCAGTCCAACGGACACATACCCTGCGGCAACTCGGCGATATGTCATCTTCGGACGATTCTTCAGTAGCTACTGAAGAACTGGTTTTGGAGAGCTTGGAAGGTTGAGAGTCCGTCTCTTGATGGTCTGCAAGTGTTGTGAATGCTTCCGGGATTGCGGACCAGTCTTGCGTGTTGGCAACATCAATCGATGTTGCCGTGGTTAATACAGGGATTTGGACGGTATCTCCTTCGTGCGCCGCCCGACGAGCATCCGCGATTTGGGAGGACCACGAGACTGTAGCCATTGCTACCACCGCGATCACCAAAATGGACATGAGAGCCTTATGTTTGGTCATGATTGACCTCCTTACCTTAAGGCGATGGCATCCTCCATCCAGATGCCACTTTTGTGTACAATAACAGATATTCGAGCATAAAATCCACAATGTTCATGAAAAAGTCAGAAATTCGTAAAAATCAAGGTGACAAACAGCTGTATTCGGCGCAGATCGGGATCTGTGAAGGATCTCGTGTGCGGGCAGCGATGGCAATGGTATTGATGTTTTCGTGGTTGGTTGGCTTAATTCTCGTGGGTTGCGGTGGTAGTGGTAGAGAGGATGATGTGAAGCCGACTGTTTCGTTGTTGGAGGATGGCGAGGCCGCCATTATTGATAAAGAAATTTCTTCGTCAGATTCGCCGCAATTTGAAGGGTCCGCATTTTCCGACCTTGATTGCGGGGAATCTTGCGGGTTCCGGGTGGGAGAGTATTACGTCACTATGGAAACGTCGGCGTGTGGGCCTGGAGACCCTCGCGTTGGCGCCACGATCCCTTTCGATCCTGACAAAGCGTTTGAGATTCGGCTAGGAGATCTAAATTTAGCCTCGGAGATCGTTTCCTCCGGCAACTAGGACGCCGCAAACCAACCACGTGCCGTCTGCGCGGCGATGACAGGTCGGTGCCAACTACAACCGCCGCAACGCCAGCTGCCACACCGTCAGCGTCGCCACGACCCCCAAAACGCCGGCAACTCCGAAAGCAAATGGCGCACCCCAGACCTGAGCCAACGCCCCCATAAACAACGCTCCCACCGCCTGCGCGCCCCACGTAAAGTTCATCAAACTCATCACACGTCCCCTAAACTCATCCGAAACCAACGTCTGAACCACAGTGGTGCTCATCGTACCCTTGACCACCGTCAACCCTCCGACCACGCCGGCAATCGCCACCGCGAACATAAATACATCCACAACCCCGAACACCAAATAGCAAACTCCGACCGCAGCACCACCAATCGCCAGATACACCGGTGGCTTCGCCCGCGACCCTATAAACGTAATCGTGAACGTCGCCACCAATCCGCCGATTCCCACCGCCAGCAACAACCTCCCATAGGTCTCCGTGTCTCCCTGGTACACCTCCTGAGTAATCACCGGCAACAACGTTTCAAGCGGCGTCGCAACAATCCCAATCACTACCCCATACACGATTAAAACAGCGATCGCCGTCTCGCGCCGGACATACTTGACGCCGTCCACCATGTCGCGAACCCGCGCTCGCACCTTAACAACGAGGCGGGTCGAACCAGCAGCAGCCGAATCTACGTCAGGTCTCGCCTGGTGTGGTGTGTGATCCATCCGCATCAGCGTTAAGACCGTCAAAACATAAGACGCCGAAACGATGAAAAATAAACCCTCCATACCAACAGCCGACACGAGCGGGTGGAACAGCGAAGGACCCAAAATCGCAGCACCTCCGAAGACGACGGAGTAAAGGGCGATGGCGCTGGGCAGTTGTTCTCTTGGCACCAGCGATGCGACCATTGCGCCGCGCGTCGGAATGTCGAATGCGAGCATCACGCCGGTCACTGCTGAGATAGCCAACAGGTGCCATGCTTCGATGGTGTCGGTGGCGATCAAAACGGCCGTCACGAAACCTGCGACGGCGAAAAGGAGGCGTGTGAAGCGGAGCAACCTGAGTCGGTTTACGGTGTCCGCGACAACACCTCCCCAAATCGAGAAGATCATCACTGGCGCCATAGTCGCGGCCGTCACTGATCCGAGAAGTATCTCCGAATCGGACAACGAGCGCATCAGCCAAAGCCGACCATAAACGAGCGTCCACATGCCGATGTTTGAGAATGCCGCTGCGATCCAAAACAGCCGGTACTCGCGATAGCCGAAGACGGCGAAGCCGGTGCGGCTCAGCACTCCGCTATACCGGCGGCAAGATCGATCTCTTCTTGGAAACGTCGGACTTTGCCTTCGACAACGTCATCAACAAGAACCGCTTCGTTAGCTTCGCCCGATTCCATCACGCCGTAAGCGAGTCCGAGCGCCGCCATCCCTTCAACACTGCCCACCTCCGGCGACCTGCCATCGGTGATTGCTCGTGCCAAGTCCATGTATTCGAGCGCAATAATTTTGGCGTCGATCTGCCTGAAATCCATCTCATAGGACGCTATTCGACGCTCGCCGTCCCAGAGCGTTCCAGTTATTTCGTCGAGTTCAAATTCGGGTACCAGATCGAGCAACCCGTCGCCCTCAACCATCGTGCCATCGCCCAAGACGATTCGTGGACTCGAACCTCGGCGGCTCGGCGGACGGTATAGCGTGCCTTCGCTTCCAACGACGACCGAATCGCCGAGATCGTAACCGTGGGACGCGTCGGTAATTACCAACTGCCCGACAGATCCCGACTTGAAGCGAATCGAGGCGAATGCGGAATCGACGGCATCCTGTTCGATGGTATCGCCGACCTCTTCGCCTGCTTCTTCCCTACGATGCGCATACAAGGCAGCCAAACCCGGTGCCTGGTCTGACATCGAGCGTAGCGAGCGTTTTCGGTCGTTGACATCGGTTTCGGCAAATACCCGTTCGGCGGGACCCATCAGATACAGGAGCAAGTCTGCATTGTGCACACCGGCATCTAAGACAACACCGCCGGCTTGGTCCTTCTTGGCTCGCCACACCGTGCTATGCATCACGCCGCGATTTGCGCTACCGATGCCGAAATCGAGCGCGAAATAAGGCCTACCGATGGCACCGGCATCGATCAACGCCTTTGCCAAACGGTTCATCGGGTCGCGGCGGAAGTTCTCAGAGATTGAAAGCACCTTACCCGTGGCTTCCTCAGCCGATTGCATCAATCGGCAAGCGGTGAGAGTCAACCCCATCGGCTTTTCGACCATCACGTGTAAACCCGAGCGCATAGCCTCAATCGCTAACGTGTGATGCGCCGGCGTGCTCGTTACGATGTCGACGGCATCAAGGGAGATATTGGAAGCATCCGCTGCTTCCGCAAGCCCGGTAAATGGTTGGGGAGATTCAGGTGTCGAGTCGGAGATGACCTGAGCCACCGCTTCGGCGGAATCGAGGTGCGGGTCACACACGGCGACAACCTTGACATCGTCAAAGTACTTCCGGAGTTCGATGTAACCAGTAGCATGGCGCATACCCATACCGCCTGCGCCAACTAGTGCGATGTTCAGGGTCAACTCTGTGTTCTTCCGATCAATGCAATACTCCGTCATTCCCGCGGGCGCGGGAAACCAGCGGACGGAAAGTCCATCCAGTAACCCGTGCGATTGGGATCCCCGGCAAGCGCGACAAGTCGCTACTCCCGACGATTACACACCTAATTCAACTGGGAACGTCCCTTATGTTTGTGTTTCTCAACTCACTGTTAACAGTTTCGTCACATTCACGAAACCACCGCGTAACGATTCTCTCTTACTTTTAAGTCTTTGGAACACGCAGAGTACATGATCTCTTCACTTCCGGCGACACTGCAAAATACCGCAATCCACTGCCCCCAAACTACCCATCCCGCGCGTCCCGATGCGGGATGGTCTTGAGCGATGGTGAAACGGGCAATACGTCGGCGTGTTGTCGGGAATCTGTGACGCCAAAGACATCTACATCAACTCTTCAAATTGGTACGAGCACAACCAAAAATTTGAGCGCCGGAGTCCGAGCCATTGGAATCGACCGCCTGTCCAAAGCGGTCTACGCATCTGATGGACGCTTGGTCCCAAACGACAAGCTCGTTCTAGCGGCCGGCAGTCTGCCGTTCATGCCTCCGATCGGCGGACTGCACTCGGACGACGGCGCGCTCCTACCTGGTACCTTCGCTTTTCGCACCTTAGGCGACTTCAGCCGAATGACGAGGCACGGGCGGAGTTGGGGTTGGCTGTGTGATCTGGGGTTTTCAGGGGGATTATTGGGATTCGGTGTTGGTTGTTGGGGTTACTACGACCGCTTCGCAGTCCTTAAGCCCAAGGCTGTCTAGATCGTTGTCGTCGACGTCCCGGAGTGCAAGAGGGATGCAGCCGGTCAGTTGGTTTTCGGCTAGCCGCAGAAACACCAGCCCGTCCAGCCGCGCCAACTCCGGCGGTATCGCGCCGGTCAAGCCTTTGGACGTCAGATTCAGTTCGGTTACCCGGCTGGGCGAACCCTCCATCGTCACCCCGTCCCAGTCGGAGATGGGAGTGTCCACGCTCCAGTTCAGCGCCGCGGTGCCTTTCAGCGCGTCCTTGGACGCGAGCAGGTTGAAGCAGTCGCGCATCAGGCCGGGGTTGTCGGCCTGGTCGGGCACAGCGAGGCCGCAGGGAGGTGGGGGCTGGGTGGGAGCTCCGTCCGGATGGCCGTACGCCCCGGTGTCCGTGTAGAACTGCTGCAGCATGTTGGCGTCGGTGACCAGCATCGGCAAGTCGACACCCTCCGCTCTGCTCTGGATGTCGTCCGGGGCTATCCGTCCGCCATATTCGGCGACCCTGGCCTGATGGGCAACCGTCACCGCCTGAGTGAATGCAGGCAGCTCCATCTCGAGCGTCGAACGGTGATTCTGGTACTCAACCAGCCTCGCGCCTCTCCAGTCGTCCCGATGCGGATGCACGGCGTTGATCGTGCCGTCATCCTGCCGCTGCACGTCCCAAGTCTCGAATACTTCCCACACCGCAACGGCATGATTGGATCCCGGGCCGATGAACAGGACCATCTCTCTACCGTAGATCCCCTGGCCAGTGCGGCCATAGCTCTCTTCTAGGATCACTACAAAGGCCCCCAGGAACTGCTCGATCAGTTCCTGCTCGGTCATGTCGAGGTTTGCCGCGTCGTGCGCGTAGTAGCCCTCCCAGTAGGGTAGATAGGACACTTGGACGGTCAGCCGCGTGGGACCCGTGCCGAGGATGTAGCTGTTCACCCGCACGTCGGCGAAGCACAGGATCAGTATCGAATTCTGAAAGTAGCCCGGCTCTACGTAAGACGGCGTGTGGAGCGGATTGCCCGAAGTGCAACGCGCCGTGTCTGGGATGTACGTGCCGCGCAGAACGATGTGCGGTACGGACGATATTGAACCACCGTCGAGGAATTCTCGAATGGTCTGCGGCTGGTCATACTCGAATATCCGTCCTGCCCCCTCGTCGACCAGCGGGTTAGTCTGTATCTTTACGTCGGATTCGCATGGGTCCACGGAGGATCCGGAAATTGGGTTGCAGGGGGGAATCTCTTGGGTCAGGTAGCCGGTTGCGGTCGGAGTGGCTGGAATGTACGTAGGAATGGAAGTCCGTGAGGATGTCGGTTGACTGCCCATGCAAGAAAGGGTCGCGAGCGCGAAAGTTCCGAGGAACACTGCGGATATGGCGATACGGGAAAGCATGTTTGAACTCGTCATCGAGATCTGTGATTCGCCGTCATGAGGACGATGTCGGCGGCATGGCACAATCCTACCGTTCCTCGGAGAGCCTCAGGGCAGACAATTGCGGGGCGTGATGGCGGGCTTTGTCGTTCTCTGGGTTCCCGCGTCCGCGGGAATGACGGGGTGTTGCGGGAATGACGGTGGCTTTCGCCGGAATGACGTGAGGGGCCGGAATTGCCAGGTCGTTGGCTTTATGCCGCCAAACGCATCGAATCTATCGCGCCGATATCGGTAGAAGACTCGCCGGTGGCCACGAGGTCGCTGATCGCTTTGCCGGTGAGCGGCGCGTAGTGAACACCCTCTGACCAGTGACCAGATGCAATATAGACGTTGTCCCGGCCCGGTGCTTTGCCGACAAACGGTTTGCCGTCGGCCGGCATCGGGCGCAGACACGCGGTGTGATGAGTCACCGAGTCCTTCGTAATCCGTTCGGTCAATCGCTGGACTCGCGGCAAGATGAACTCCCAAGCGTAATCCGAAATCTCGCGGTCGTAACCCCTGCCGTCCTCTTTCGTCGCTCCCAACACCGTGCGGGATAGTCGACGGGTGAGAATCACGCCACCCTCATCCATGTTGTGCATCGTGGCCGGCGGTTTGCCTTGATCAGTGTGTTTTGTTTTTCTCTGGGCTCCCGCGTGCGCTGAAATGACGTCGGAAGGCAGGTGCATGTACAGCAGCTCGCCTTTTTGCGGTTCGACGGGAATGTCGTAACCCAGCCAATCGTTGGCCTCTTTTGTCCACGGACCCATCGCCAGGACAATCGCGTCCGCTTCGATTATGGTGCCGTCGGATAGCTTGACACCGTTCGGGGCGTCTTCCGGACCAGAAAAACCGACTGCGGTGCCGATCTTTGTCTCGGCTCCATCGATCTGCGCCGCTTTGAGAAGCGATTGCGTTAGCAACTTTGAATCGACGGTAGGTTCGATGGATGTGGCACAGGCACCAACCACCTCGTCGCTAAGCCAATCGCATATTTCACGTGCCTCGGAACCACTCAACCATTCGGCAGGCAATCCTTCAGCGATGCGGTCCGCCATGAACTGTTGTGAGGCATCAAAACCCGGCTCTTCAAACCCGCATCGCAGATACGGTTTGAGGTCGTAACCATGGTCGATGCCCGTAATCTCGGGCAATTCGTCCTCTAATTTCGCATGCAACTCAAGCGAAGCAGCCGATAGCGCCAGCAACCCCGGATCGTTGGAACCTGAATACGGCGTCAGGATGCCAGCCGAGTATCCGCTGGCGCCCGAGGCGACTTCGTCGCGCTCAATTACCGTGACGTCAGAAATGCCAACCCGGCTCAAATAATACGCCGTCGCGCAACCGATGATTCCGCCGCCGACAATGGCTACGCGTGAGGAAGGTCTTGCTTTCGGTTTCACGGCCGTTGGCTTCTATGGGCCTTGCTTGTTATGAAATCTGGGCCCGTTCGCGGGCGTTACCCCGTTGCCCTTCCCCTCTGGATGGACGTTCCGTCCGCTGAAGCGCCGGCTTTCGCCGGAATGACGGTGGTTGCGCACAGCAATCCGGGGGCAGGATCTTACGGCCCGCTCCGGGAACCGGAGGTTGCGATCGCTCGCCCATTGCTGGGTTGCAGTGGCCGGTTGTTTGGTCCGGTCAGACCTTGCAGGGCGTCAACTTGTGCTTGCGATACCGTGCCGACTTCCAACATGATGAATCTGTCTGCCGGTTCGGCACATGGCGGGGAGGTCATGGAACCTTTATACGAGTAATATCCGGTGTCCTTGGTCATTAATCCACGAGCGTTGAGGATCCCGGTCACGTCAACGGTGCCGACGTCGGCGGGAATATTGTCAATGATCTCCTGCACGACAGGGTTGGCATCACCAATTTCGTAGAGCATCGAGATGACAGCCACGTCTCCGAAAACCTGGCTGTGGAGAAGCTGGAGTTCCAACGGATACGAAGTGCCGTCGATGTGATGCTCGCTCGGCGTGTGCGCGGTCACGGTTTCGAGCTGATATGTGCGTTCGCCGAAGCCCAAGCGGTTCCCGGTCGGGTACCTGACCGATATTAGGTGCCCGCCATTGGTCACAGCCTCGGCTTCTTTCCGGTAGGAGAAAGAGATTGGAGGCGAACTACCTAGTTCATAACCGGTGATGTCGATCGGGGATTGTTGAGTGCCATCGCCACACCGCGCGTTGTCGGCAGAAAGCGACGCCCAATTCTCAGGCCCGCCCGCGCCAGAATAACTCCAATCAACCGTTTCTTCGACCTCTTCGACGACCTCCTCACCGCCGCATGCGACCACCGTCAACGCCAGCGTGAGTAGCGCCGCCATCAACATCCCACCAAGATGCCTTGTAGTAAGTCTCGAGTTCATTCTCTTCCTCGGGGCGATCCGTCGCCCGGTTTGGTTCCACCAACTAAAAGTTGCCCGCACACTCGATAGATTCTAAGTTAGCCGTAGCAATTAGTCATCAGGGCATTCAGTTTGTGATTCGTCGGAAAGCAAACGATCGATCTGGATAAGCGGCGCATCGTATCCGTGGTCGCCCTTGGTCGCCATATCCGCCACCATCTCGCCGATTACGGATGCGAACTTGAAGCCGTGTCCCGAACAGGGACTGCAAATTATGACGTTCCGGTGACCGGGGTGCCGGTCCAACAGGAATTGGCGGTCCGGCGTGTCGGTATACAGGCAGACCGCGGACTTTAACACGCGTCCGTTCAATTGTGGAACTATGTCTGAAATCGCATCTCGGAGCGATCGCTCATCCGATTCGCGCACTGTGCGGTCTAGGTCTTTCGGATCGTCGAACATCTCGCCTTCGTGATGGAACGCCGTCTTGACGCCACCCCCGAAGTCGGGTTGGCAGTACAGACTCTGACCAGGAGTCCATTCCCACGAGTGGTTCGGGCTGTTTTCAGGCCTGAACATCTCCGGACTGCCGGCAGGTTGGAACCAGAAAAGTACCTGCCGCTCCAACCGAAATGGGAGATTTAGCTTGGATACAAACCCCGGATTCCACGCCCCCGCAGAGAATACGATTTGATCTGCGGTGTACTCGCCATGGTCGGTAAAGACACGCACACCATCGCCGTCCGGGCGCCAGCTTCGCACTGGCTCGTTGTAGTGGAGGTCCGCGCCTTCCTTTGACGCTTGATCGAGGTGCGCAGACACACACTTTTCAGGGAACAACACCCCGGACCGCGAATCGTACGCGCCGATCATGTTGTCCCGCGGTTCAAACTGCGGCCATCGTTTCCGGATTTCCGAAGGATCGAGGATCTCGATCTCGAGATTATGCTCGTCGGCAGAACGCTTCATCCCTCTGATGCCGTCGCTCTCTGGACGACCCATTGTGATGCCGCCGGTCATTCGAAACAGCTCACCGAACGCTCCAGCGCCAGCACGCGCAGTTTCCGGGAAGTCATCGGCTGCAGCCTCTTCCAACTCCCGCCAGATCTCGTAACCGCGCATCACGATCGGGACGTAGTCGGGATGCTCGGCGTAGACCTCGCGAATTACACGCGTGTCGCCGTGGCTCGAACCTAGAGAGTGCGGAGGCGTGAAGGCGTCGAACCCGATTACGGCGGTGCCGCGCTTGGCGAGTTGCCATGCCGATGCGCTGCCATGGGCACCTAAACCTACGATGATTACGTCAGCGGATTTGTTGCCCATCGGCTCTCTTCCAGTTTGCGAATTAGTTGAACGACAGCGGTGCTACTGCGAATACCACTTGGAACGGTTTGCAGTATATGACTACGCTGTGGTGTTCATCCACGTTAACGTCATCCGGAATCGGATAGTTTTGATTTCCGATATTGCCCTTCAATTTGCCAATCTCTACATACGACACGTCATCCGCGTGCACGTCACCACGTCCCATTGGGTCCGGGTGGGTTGTCAGTA
This sequence comes from Dehalococcoidia bacterium, assembly GCA_963664695.1. GTDB lineage: Bacteria > Chloroflexota > Dehalococcoidia > Lucifugimonadales > Lucifugimonadaceae > Bin127. The sequence goes on along the minus strand of OY761543.1, from coordinate 1,728,922 downwards.
TGACCCGAAGGTCCGGCCCGTTGATCACGTTGAAGTCCTCAAAACGCAACACGTAACCGTCGGTGCCAAGGTTGTAGACCGTGGCCATACCGCTGCCTTTGTGAAAAGCATCGCCATCACGGAACTCACCCCACTTCACCGCCTCTGGCGCAAGCATCGCACCCATCGCCTCCATCATCTCCTCCTCGACCTCCATCGGCGCATCCATCGCGGCCTCCATGGTCGCATCAGCGTCAGGCATGGACATGCCTGCTGGGATCACAGCATTTTCCAACGCCGGAAAATCCTCGTCAACGACTACGTCGATGAATAGCGGAGAGCCGAGCCACCAGGCGACGGCTAAACCGGGCACGATGATTACCGCGGCGATCACTGCCGATAACGGTTTGTGGGATTTGATCCAATCGGTGATTCGTTTCATGGTCATATTCTCGGTTCTGGGGTGGAGAAATGGTGAATTTAACGAAAGATCCTCTGTCTTGATTCTACGGTGATTGTTAAAGTGCGGACTTCAATACAACACGCGAATTCTCCTCGCGAATTACGACCGGTTCGCGGTTAGACTTGCATCATCCCGGCGACCTGCAGTCCGGTCCCCTCGTTCATGTCGTTGCTCAATGTCAACCGCCTCACTCGCCGAGCACGGGTAGGGGTGCGTCGCCGTAACCATTTCTACGGGTGGAACGTGGTCGGCGCCATGTTTTTTGGGATGTTCTTGGTGATGGGAACTCGCAATGGTTTCGGGGTCTTTGTGGACAACTGGGAGCGGGAGTGGGGCGTAACTACCGGCCAGATCTCAGTGGCGGCGGCGATCGGGTGGATCATCAACGGCTTTTCCCAGCCGATTTTAGGAATGATCGTCGACAAATATGGTGGCAAGGTCGTGGTGGTGGTCAGCATGGTCGTGTTGGGCATCGCATACCTGCTTCTGGCCTTCATCGACAGCGTATTGATGCTCGCGGTCCTCTTCGGCGGTGTGATTTCATTCTTCGCCGGCGGTGTCTCACCGGGCACCTCGGGCGCGGTCATCACCCGTTGGTTCCAACGCGAACGCGGCAAAGCCATGAGCGTTGTGGCCGCCGGTGGCTCGCTTGGTGGATTGGTCATGGTGCCATTCCTTACCCAATTAATGCTCGCCACCAGTTGGCAAACGGCGTGGGTCGTTTCCGGCATCCTCGTCCTCGCACTCGGCTTGCCAGCATCCATACTGGTCCTTCGCAACCAACCAGACGACATGGGACTGTTGCCTGACGGCGAAGCCCGGGCCAAAGGCGCTCAGGCGTCTGCAGACCAACGATCAAGATCGCAAGCCATGATGCGCGGAGGACCTTTAGGTGCCGAAGGATGGACAGAAGCCTTCAAGTCGTGGCCGATGTGGCAACTGTCAATCGGCTACTTCGTTTGCGGAATCACCACCGCCAGCATCTCAACGCACTTTGTGCGATGGGCAATCAGCGAGGATGTCTCGCAGGCGAATGCGGCGTGGGCGTTCGGGATATTGATGGGCATCAACGCTGGAGGAGTCGTGCTGATCGGCCTGCTTTCCGACATCTTTCAACGTCACTTTTTGCTCGCCGCCGTCTACTTAGTGCGAGGTGTCGCATTTACGACCCTCGTCATCTTCCCGGGCGAGATGGCGATGTGGGCCTTCACTATCATCGGCGGCGCATCCTGGCTCGCCACAGTGCCCTTGACGACGGGCTTAACCGCCGACGTCTACGGCGTTCGAAACGTCGGCACCCTCGGCGGTCTCATCAACTTCTCCCACCAGATGGGCGGAGGTGCCGCCGTCCTAATCTTCGGCCTAACTTTCGACCATTACGGAACCTACGATCCAGCATTCATCGGAGGCGCAATCTGCTTGTTGGTCGCCGGCATCGTGATCCTGACGATCAAAGAGACCAAGTATTCGGTTAGGTACGCGCAAGCGGCGGCATCTGCAAGTTAGTCACCCAGGAGAATAGCGGCCTCGCAAGGCATGATTGCACCTGTCAGAGAAATTGATTCACCAGCATCGGTGCACATGCATCATACCGAGTCGGTAGATCCGACTCTGGTCGTTTGGATCAACGACCTGCTGCACGATCTGCTCGGTTGGGGTCCGTGGACGTTCGTCGCGGTTCTAGGGATCGCGATCGTATTGATACCGCTGTGGCTGATCTACACATCGTTGAAGAATCAAGCCGAGGCAGATGAGGACTCGGAATGGGACGAAGCACTGCCTGATGATTGAAGTCGACGCAACCGAGTGACGACGCCGGTCCGATCTGAGGGAAATGCTGGATGTGGTACCCCGTACGGGATTCGAACCCGTGATCTCCGGCTTGAAAGGCCGACGTGCTAGGCCGCTGCACCAACGGGGCGGGGACGTGGTCGCAGAAGCGCGACGTGCACAACCCTTTTAGGATAACACCGGGTCATTGCTTCACTAAGCGCCAAGACCCGCCGCGTGCGATTGACCGCCCGCCAAAACCGTTGAATGAGAGATGATGCTCCCTACGCATTGGAAAACGGGCAAATCAACCGCTGCGCTTGTCGCCGCGGTCGCCATGTTCTTTGCCTACGCCGTCATCAGTTGCTCAAACGATCCTGCAACACCAACGCCGAAAAACGACGTGGTAATCGCGACCACTCCCACAGCGAGGCCGATCGCCACCAGTACCTCAACGCCTACCGCATCGCCCACAGCAGTTACAAAACCAACGAACACGCCCGAACCTACATCGACACGGGTCCCGACCGCGACGACGCTGCCAACTCCGACACCGGAACCGACCGCAACGGCGGTTCCGACGGCAACAACAGTGCCGACTCCTTCAGCGACACCGCAGCCGACCGCTACGACCGTATCGACATCAACCGCGACGCCGGAACCGACTGCGACGTTGACGCCTACCGCTCAACCTGATCCTCCAGATGTCGAAACGGATCAAGGAGCGATCATCCGCTGCGCTAACGGCGTTGCCGTACCCGATGCCGAGCAAAACCCAGCCTTGGTCTCGGACTGCGAAGCACTGCTCTCGGCTGTCGACGAACTCGCCGGAAATGTTCTGTTGAATTGGTCGGTGGAACTCCCCATCCGCGATTGGGAAGGCGTCGAGGTAAGCGGATCGCCCAACCGCGTCACCAAGTTATCGCTTCTAAACCGTGGTCTCGCAGGACAACTGCCGGCGGTTTTGGGCGAACTCGACGCGTTGACTGCGTTAGAACTCTGCGGAAACCTCCTCACGGGCGGGCTGCCTGCCGAATTGGCCGAGCTGATCAAGTTGGAGCGCCTTTGTCTCAGCGATAACGATCTGACCGGAGAGATCCCTGGCGATCTCGGTTTCCTCGAATCCCTGGCCGAGCTGTCCATGTCCGGCAACCAAATCACGGGCGAGATTCCATCCAACCTGAGTCGTCTAGACAATCTGGTGGTCTTGGATCTTTCGGAGAACGAGCTTGTCGGAGAGATTCCGCTCGAACTCGGACTTCTCTCGAACGCAAAACAGATCCTGCTGCACACCAATCGACTCACCGGATCTATACCTTCGACCTTGGGCGACTTGCTTTCGATCGAGGAATTGCGGCTTGACGGAAACCATCTGTCCGGCGAAATTCCGGAGTCGCTGGGCCACAACACGCCTTTGCGACATCTCAATCTAAGTTCGAATCAATTGTCCGGGGAGATTCCAGCTAGTTTCGGCGACCTGGTCAATCTAGAAACTTTGACCCTTAGAGGCAATCAGTTGACGGGCGAAATTCCCGTGGAACTGGCCGGATTGACGAATCTCAAATCGTTCCACATAGACGGTAACAATCTGACGGGTTGTAATCCGATCGGCCTCGGCCGGGTCGAATTGAACGATTTCGATGAGTTGGGATTAATTGCCTGTGGTCCCACCCCAGTCCAGGGAGACGGCCCTTGTTCCAACGGCATCGCCGTGCCTGCTGTCGTCTACTCGCCGGAACTCGTCATCGATTGCGAAGTGCTGCTTCAACTAATTGAACCGCTCAATGGAACCGAGATTCTCGACTGGTCGGCGGAGCAGCCGATCGACAGCTGGCTCGGCGTGGAAATCGGCGGAACTCCCACGCGCGTAACGGCGCTAAAGTTGGTCGACCTCGCGATCGAAGCAAAGATACCCAAATCCCTGGGGCAACTGACCGGCCTGCAGGTGATAAATCTCAACGCGAACGATTTTGAAGGCCCGATCCCGACAGAGCTTGCATCCTTGACGGAGTTGGAGGAGTTGAATCTCGGTGAAAACCGGCTGTCAGGAGAGATCCCGCCCGAACTCCGCGAGCTGACCAATCTGATGATCTTGAACCTCGGCGAGAACGCGTTGACAGGCGAAATTCCCGCTCAATTAGGCGACTTGGCTAACCTGAGGGCGCTGAAAGTCAACAACAATGATTTCACCGGTCCAATCCCGCTTGAGTTGTCGAACCTGAACAAATTGACGACGCTCAACTTAAGCAGGAACGGCTTAAGTGGAAACCTACCGTCGGCATTGGGCGGTCTAACTAACCTGACAAATATGATCCTCTCCAACAACCGCCTGGTCGGTGAGGTCCCGGCCGAATTCGGGAACCTAGACTCTCTCGTCGAACTCGATTTGAGCGCAAACCTGATCTCCGGCGAATTGCCCGTCGAAATCGGGGATCTGGATAATCTGATCGAACTTAGGTTGAACCACAATCAGCTTGAAGGCGAGTTACCGGATACATTGCGTAATCTCGCTGTGTTGCGGGTGTTCGATGTCGGGACCAATGATTTCGGAGGAATGATACCGATCTGGTTAGGGGAACTGATTTCTTTGACGGCGCTCCATCTTGACGCCAACGCGTTCACCGGACAAGTCCCCGCAGAGTTGAGTAACCTGACTGAGTTGTCTGACCTATTCCTGAGATTCAACTTCCTATCCGGTTGCTTACCTCAGTTACCGAAACCACTATTCCACACCGACTTGCGCCAGCTCAATTTGCCCGACTGCGAAGGCGTCGAGAATTGAGCGACGCGTGACCTCTACCGAAAGTCCTCGCCACTATCTTGAGGATCGTAGCCGATAGTCTCTCGGGCATGTTCGATGTCCCAGAATCGCCAGTGGTTGTTAGAGACGCCGTAGAAGATATCGAAACTCAAATCTGCGACGAGGCAACGGTCGACTAAGTGAGCGAGGTCGCGGTGCGACAACCACGTCGCAAACGCACGAATATTCGTCGGTCGATTTTCCGGCACAACGCTCCCGATGCGGAGGCAAGCGACTTCAAGGCCAAAGTGTTCGTTGTAGTAGCGACCGGTCGCCTCACCAAACACCTTGCTAACTCCGTAGTCGCTATCCGGACGGATCGGTACGCGGTGGTCGACTTGCCGGATATTGACGGGATCGTTATCGATTAAAGAGTAATCGCCAAGACCGATGCTCTTGTAGGGTTCGTCCAGCTCAAAGTTCCCAACCGCATGGTTCGAACTTGCGAACACGACGCGTCTTACATCGTGCTCGCGTGCGGCTTCGTAGACGTTGTGCGTCGATGCGATGTTGTTGCGGAGAACATCGTCCCAAGGGGTATGAACAGGCGCGTTGGCCGCTAGGTGAATCACTGCGTCTTGGCCATCAAATGCCGGCGACATTGCGTCGTAGTCATAGCAATCGGCAAGCGTGAAGTTTGCCAGAGAATCGTCGGCGAGCGGGCGAGCATCTACGCCTGAGATTGTGTACCGTCCAGTTTCTCCGAGGTGGTTGCGGAGCACTGATCCGATCAATCCGCTGGCGCCGGTGATGAGTATCTTCATGGTGGTTTTCGTTCCCCTGTATTGGTTAGCCGCGGCGTTGCTGCGATCCGTCGTTATCATGTTAAGTCGCGCATGCGGCACATCAGGATCGAAATGCGTCTGCGTGGAACTCAGATTCGAGCCCAGAATCGAGCAATAGCATGAAGTCACTGGTCGAGGCGGCTGGTACCATAGGTGCGAACGTCGATGACACCCAAATCGAGCGGTTCAGGCGCTATCGCGAACTGATCATTGAATGGGGACGTCGCATCAACCTGACCGCTGTAAAGGATCCCGAAGCCGTTGTTGAACAACTCTTCATTCGTTCGTTCAGAATTGCGGTTCCGGCAGGCGGGAATGTTTCGACAGCCGAATGGTTTGAAGGTCGTCGAATCATCGACATCGGCTCGGGTGCGGGAATACCGGGTCTGCCGTTGAAAATCATTCTCCCTGGCACCGAGGTCACTTTGCTGGAAACCAACGGCAAGAAGTGCGACTTCATGCGTCACGTTGTCTCGGAACTGGGAATTGAAGGCGTCACGGTGGTGAATTCGCGCGCCGAGGACGCGGGTCGGTTAAAGCAACATCGGGAATGCTACGATCTCGTCACTGCCCGGGGCGTCGCCAAGCTTCCGTTGCTGGCAGAGTACACTTTGCCGTTCCTCAAACTCGGCGGCGTAGCAGTTCTCCCCAAAGGCCACGATCGGCGAGCGGTCCAATGCGAGGTCGAAGACGCTTCGTTCGCAGCCAACGAATTGGGCGCGGCACCCGCGATCATCCAACCGGTGGCGCATCCGGGGGCATCACCGATGGACCACATCATTTACTGGCTCAAGGTGCAACCGACAAAAGATCGCTACCCCCGTCGACCCGGGATCCCAGCGAAACGACCGCTGTCGGCTGATTGATCGACGCGATTGTGTGGACCTTTGCGACTCTTGCGCAGAAAATCGACCCGCGACAACAACGGTCAGGCCTACGGCATCGCGGCGATGCGCCGCCGAGTCTTGTCGCTACCCACCATGCTCAGCGCGGCGTTTGGATTAGCGATCATCGGCTTCCTGCTCTGGCGCGTCCTAGATTTCGAGTGGGATGAATTCGTCGATCACCTGACTGGGATCAACTGGTGGTTGTTCGTTCTGGCCGGGTTGTTGTATTACGTGAGTTTCTGGTTTCGGGGGTGGCGATGGCAGTTGATCTTCAACTCGGTCGCCAATCGTTCCGAAAATCCTGATCTTCAGCGAGCGGAAGCGCCAAATGTTGCGACGATGTCGTTGATGATCCTGACCGGTTGGTTCGTAAATTCAGTCATGTTCTTCCGCATCGGCGATGCGTATCGAGGTTGGGCTTTGGCCGATAGGACGTCGAGCGACATGCCAACAGCGTTGGGCACTGTGTTCGCGGAAAGAGTTCAAGATATGGTGGTTGTCTTGGTGCTCGTGGTCACCTCGGCGATCTGGGCCCTGCTGGTCGACGGGTTCGCCGCGTCCGGAAGAATCGTCGACGTGGCGGTAATTGTCGTGGCTGTTGCATCTGGTTTGGTGCTCGCGCTTCTGCTCATTCTCTACGTGATGGGCAAAGCGGGTGAACGAGTCGCCCGATGGCTGCCGGAGCGATTTGGACGGCAATATCTGCATTTCCAAGACGGAACGCTGAACAGTTTTCGAGGCGGTGGAATGACGTTGCAGATCGCCCTGGGCGTACTGGGGTGGCTGATGGAGGTGTTGCGGTTCTACTTCGTGGCGCAGGCGATGGGTTTGGAAATGGCGATAAGCATTGCCATGTTCGCCGCGCTCGCCAACGCAATCATGACCACGATCCCGGTACCGGGCGGATTGGGTTTTGTAGAAACCGCCCTGATCACAGTACTGCTTCTAGTCGGACTTAACGACACTGACGCCTTCACATTGACAGTCTTGGACCGCTCGATATCCTGGCTTAGCATCGTCGCTTTCGGCGGGATAGCGTTTTTGGCGACGACCTTGAAGCGGTCGGTCAATAACCGCACGACGCGGATTGATGAGGTGGGTGCGAGTGGCGGTTGAAGCGAGGTCGGAAGATGGCGCCCCTGACAGGACTCGAACCTGTGGCACACGGTTTAGGAAACCGTTGCTCTATCCTCTGAGCTACAGGGGCAAAAGAAAGGCACCCTAGAATCATTCTAAAAGGGCACTCCCTAGCATCCGCGGTCAAGGGGCATCAATGACGGTAGAGACTCGTCCCGACATCTTTCAGGTATTTCCGAGCAACGAGTTGCATCGGGGTCGATTCGACGGCGATCACGATTCACACCAGGTAGCAGTCATCGACGTGGGCTCCAACTCGACCCGTATGGAGGTCCTGCAACTGACAACCGATTACGATCTGCGGGTTGTTTCGGAAGTCAAAGCTCTGCTACGTTTGGCGAGCCGAAAGACGAAAGATGGTCGATTATTGCCTTCTGCCATATCCGAACTGTCGCGCCTCATCGACGATTTCGCCACTGTAGCTAGAGCGTCGAAAGTCGATTCGATCCGCGCCGTTGCCACATCGGCCATGCGCGACGCGACGAACCGCGACGAGGTAGTTCGTCAAGTGACGAACGACACCGGCATCGAACTTGAAGTCATCTCAGGAGCACAAGAAGCAGAATTCGGATTTCTCGGCGCAGTCTTCACCCTCCCTGCCCATGACGGCGTATTGTTTGACATCGGCGGCGGTAGCGTAGAGTTCTCGTTCTTTCAACACCGTTCATTGAGGGACGCATACACCCTAGATCTCGGTGCGCTGCGCGTCAGTAACGATTTTCTGAACTCGGAACAGCCTGAACGGGACGCAATCATGGGTTTGAGGCGGCACGTGAAAAAAATGCTACGAGCGTCCGGTATGCCTCCGATAGCGGAACACGGCAATTTGATTGGTGCCGGCGGAACGATCCGCAACTTGACCAAGATCGATCGCGAAACCCGGGATCATTCGTTTGGGCGTCTCCACGGCTCGGTAGTTCCATACCGATCGTTGAAGACAATCGTCAACGGATTGCGAGGACTAGACCGAGCGAGCTTGGCATACATGCCCGGATTGAACCCGGAGCGCGTCGACAGCATACTAGGCGGTGCCATCGTGGCATCCGAAATCGCCAAGTTCTTCAACAAGAAGTCGATCCTAGTTTCCGGCCGAGGTATTCGTGAAGGGCTGGCGATGTCCGGTGTCATCGAGGATTTGCCGTCGATCGAAGAGGTCAGGCGACGCTCCGTATACGCGCTCGGCGCAAGATTCGACACTTGGGATAGACTCCGCGCAGACCGACGGGCCGCGATCGCCAGAAAGATGGCCGCGTTGCTGCTGGACCATTTGGATGAAGAGATGACGCAGCTGATCCCGCACGTCGCCCGTCTCATCGACACCGGCCGCAGCGTCAACTACTACGACCGTTACCTGCACGCCTCCAACATCATCGAACAAGGCGAGATCGGCGGATTCTCTCACCGCGATATCGGTTTGATGTCGGCCGCACTTCGGTTCGGCGGCAGCTATTCCGCCTCGATGTCACGATACCGCCCGGAACTCAAGAAGTCGGACCGAACGATCGTTCGACGAGCCACTAGTATTCTTCGTATCTCGGATGAGATGGAGCGAAGGCTGGGCGCTGATAGGTATTCACAAATCGTGATGGATATCATCGGCGACCGATTCGAAGTCCGCGCGCCCGAGCTGAATGCCTGGGACCCCAAGCGATTCGCCGCACGCTTCAAACGAACCTTCAAATTGGATTTCGCGGTGGTTCGGTAGGGATCGGTAGGGATCGGCGCTAGCGTGTACGGCGCCTTTTCCGGATCCCGATCCAAGCAATGCCGGCGATTAATGCTAACGGCCATGAAATCAATTGATGGCGGGCGGATTTTGCGCTGGCGAAGCAATCGAGCGTTGCCGGCTTGATGACGGCTCTTTCTGCCGTTTCAGGCGAGTACCCTTCGCCCAGCGCGTTTAGATCTTCTTGCGCTTCATTGAAACGTTTGGTGCCGCCACACGCCAGCACCTCCAACGCTCCCTGATCGCCATCGGCATAGACAAGGTAGTCCCGATGAATACCGAACGGATATCCACATGGCTCTGATCTGGCCGTGGATACGGACATAATCTCTGAAACCTCCCCCTTCCAAACAGAACGGACTCTGAACTCGACCGTTATCGGTTCATCCGGCGGAACTAACGCCGAGTCGATGTCGAATGGCCAGTCTTCGAAGTACATCCTGACCACCCTGCCGAGGAAGACCGCCGACGCCTCGTCCATTCGTTCGTCGGTCGAGTTCGCTTCAACACATTCGCAGGCGTAGATGCTTCCCGAGTCAACCAACACCGATAGAGCGATAGTGCTGATCACCAACACCAGCCCCAACGTATATGTGAATTTTCGCCGCATCATCAGGTGACCCTGACAACACGTTACTCGGCATACTGGTTCCGCGCTTCACCTTCGGCGTCGAATTCGAGACCGTTGCAAGACCACGTCATTCCCGCGAGCCGCTTGGCGCCTGATTCTCTGCCGATAGCGAAGAAATCCTGGGGGAGGTCGATTGGACCGGAAGAAACTCGGCTAGGTTGCTTAGATGGCTGGACGCATCTCAAAAGAGATTTCGTTTTTCTCATAGTCCACGATCAATCGTCCTTGATTGAGAAAATCACGACCTAAGAGCGATGGGACGTGTTTCTTCAAAGCGAAATCAAACCGAGATTGATCAAGTGGGCCGATCAATGCGCGGAGGTTGGCCTTGGAGTTCTTGAATGCAGTATCGCATCTTCAACGCCATAGGCGCGTGGCCACCGATGCCAACAAAGGTGCGCGGATATACGCCAGCGGCGTAGGTTACGATGTCAATCCCAAACTTAAGTACATCCTCAGGATGGAGTGCAGTTCGCGCGGCACCTGTATCGACCAAGAACTCGACAGATACCGAGAAACCCATATTCGGGATTTCAACGAAGGCTGTGACCAACGGTGACGGGAGGGCTTCCTGCTTCCGAAATCTCCCGCTAGCTTGTTCAGCCTTGCCACCATCGTGGCAACGTCTTGCTTCTCCACTTCTGTCAGTGAAACACCTTCTGACTGAAACGAAGCGAGGGCAAAGTTCCGAAGAGTAATTTGGAAGGCGCGCCCAGCGTTTTCGCCTTGCTCGTGATCCATGTCCAAGACGACTCTCGCAACCATCATTGAAAGAGCCCCCGACTCGTATGTCGTCGATGTCGATAGACGTGCTATAGCTGGACGCCACTGTTTGACTAGCCCCCAGTTCACGCTAGGGGCGATTCAATTGTTGTGAATACAGGTGACGTTCGAGTAGCGATTCTACTCTTTCGTTGCCATGAAGTCTTCTTTCATGCCAACCTGCGCCAGTTCGATCCGTCCATCCCGGGCGAGTTGTGAAAGCTGGTTGAGCCTGAAATAGAGTTCAATATCGTCATCATCAGGCAGTTCGATGCCTAATCGTTCAAGCTCTGGCCGTATGGTCTGGATCATGAGTTCAGCGAACTTCACCCTCGCATATTCTTCATCTTCCGGCGTTATAGAAGGCGGGGGAGGAAACTTCAAAGCCGCCGCATGAGCCAGATGAGGCGCGAGATCGGTGAAGTCCTGACGCGCCTGCGCGTAGGCGCCGATACGAATCTTCTGGCGCTGCTCCCCTTCGATCTGCCCTCTTGTCGCACCGTCCAACAGATGCCATGGAATGATACGCTGATCCGACCTCTGCATCAAGCGGATGAACTCGGCGTTTTTTCTCGCCTTGCTTTGGCGGCCGAAATACAATATCATCCCCCCGAAAATCACGCCCAGTCCAGCCAGCATAATCAAGAGGTCTCCCACCCCTGCCACCTTCATTTCAACATCAGGCAGTGTTGCGGTTTCGATCTCACGCGTGCATGATGCGACTAACACCAACGAAACTAGAGTGGAAACGTAAAGCCACCTCACCTGACATCTCCTTCGCGACTAGGGTAAACTGCTGTGTTGACGCAGACGGTTACCCGTTGAGTCAGCGAATGGAGGCTCGCCGCACGGCGATGCCTTCCAACAACAGTACATGTCACCGGAATACGTCGATTACGATCCTAAATCCTATCTGCGGTCAAGGGAACGGTTAGCACGCGATAACCGCGATTAGCACGAGCGCGTATAATGAGTGACAGCCAAAGGTTCGGCGGTTTCGGCGCAACCTAGGCAAAGGGGGCGAAGGGTGCCCGTGTGCACGGGTTTTAGAGGCCACGGGCAATTACGCTTGCTAGGCGACCTTCGCCCCGTCTGATTCTATGGCGTGATAGGGGTGATTATCCACATCGTAATCAGCCAGCCTAGCCCCTCTGCAAGTTCATCGCGGCACAACTTGGCACACCACCGGGACAACCGGTAATCCACCCGCCATCCATGGCTCGTAAACAAGCGTTACACAAGGTTTTGATGTGATCATCCACGGCAGAGACAACATCGAGAAAATGGCATTTCGCATGGAAATGTCGGTGAGGGTGATCATCCGAGTACATGCGAACGATGATTCCGCGAAAGCGGCACAGCTCAGGCATGAATCAGGTTTTGTTTAACGCGCTGAGAATACTCGTCGAAGGAGCTACCCGTAATTCTCATGTAGAGCGAATCGCCGCAAAGTTCATGACAATCGCTTTCACCCCATTTCACTACGTTGTCCTCGGGTATCCAGATACTTTCGAAAAAGTTGCGGTCCTCCCACTTTTTGAACAATCCGCCGCGTTCGATCATCTTCGATAGATCGACTTCACCTTCAACACCGTCTTCGAATTGGATCCAGATCCTGAAATTTGTCCGTGCTTCGACTTGGATGGGTTTGATCATCGATGTTCGTCTTAAATCAAGTGGTGGATACCGCAATGGTGTTGCATCCGGGTCGGTGCGCAACTCAACTTGCCACGGTCTCGAAATACCGAGCCAATTCGTCGCGTTCGAATGTAGCGATTGGCGTGGGCGAAGTGGTCTGATTCTGGCGAATGCGAACCGACGGTTCCGTCTCACCGTTCGCGAGAGATTCGACGCGGCCGATGACACCCGCATCGATTCCTGCAACCCGTAACGCAGCAACCACCGCGTCTTGATAATCCGGTTGAACCGTAGCCAAAAGCGCCCCCGACGAAATCAATCCCCATGGGTCGATCTCCAAAGCGTCGCATATTTTTCGACAAATCGGCAGCACATTCACCGCTGAGTCGTCAATGACGATGTCGACGTTTGATGCGAACGCGAGCTCTTGCAGCGCCGTCGCCAACCCGCCTTCGGTCGGGTCGTGCATTGCGGTAACGCCGCCAGCGGCTACGACCGTCTGTGCGTCTTTCAAAACTGATATGCCAGGATCCGTCAGAAACTCTGAAGCAGCATTGATTTCAGATACCGAGACGCCAGCCTGAACCAGTTCATCGCGGCACTCGTTGGCGAGGATTGAGGTCCCTTCGATTGCGATTCCCTTCGTCAGGATTACCCCATCGCCAGGGCGCGCACCGGATGCGGAGACGGTGCAGCTTGTCGGCGCTTCGCCGAGCATGAAACCGCAAATCAACGGTTGCGTAACCGCGGGCGTGACCTCCGTGTGACCTCCGGCTAGCTGTACGCCGATTTCATACGCCGCTTCGCCGATCTGACCGAATATGTCGCGGACCTCACCCTCCGTTGAACCCGGCGGCATCATCAGCGTCGCGAGGAACCACTTCGGCGTCCCGCCAGCGACCGCGATGTCGTTGGCATTGACGTTGACCGCGTACCATCCGATGCGGTCCGTGGCAAAAGTGATCGGATCAGTCTTCGCGAGGAGCGTATTTTCGCCGCAGAGAATGTGCGCCGCGTCTTCCCCTACACCGGGTCCCACCAACAACCGACCGTCATTCCCGCGTACGCGGGAATCCAGAGTAATACCCTCGATGAGGTTCTGCAGTAATGTCCCCGGCAGTTTCCCCGTCTTCAGTTCGCGGTTTCTAGTTGACACGGCAACCCCTCAAACGGTTCGTCAACGGTGCTTGAGACGTCACCTTCCGGCGCGAAAGTCGGGAGCGCAGGTATGGGTTGGGCCGCGAAGAAAGGTGAGACGGCATCCAAAAGTTCTTGACGGATTGCACCTTGCGTGCAGCCCCAAATTTCTTGGTCGCCACCCACGCGGTACCAATCATCTCGGCAGAAGAACTTGACAGATTCGATCCCTCGCAATACGTAAAAATCCAACCTAAACGATGTCTCGCAAGTTCCGGTGTTGCCTATGGGTATAGGGGTGTTGATTGCATTGATTATCACGTCGATCAGTTCGCGATTTTGGATGTCCTGGACCGGTTGTGCTTCTCCGCCCGGGACCTCGCGGTAGAGCACCACGCGCCGCGCTTCGTGGAGGCGCAACTCATGGACTGGATTGATGGTGATTTGCACACGATTTTCAACGTCGGTACAGTTGACGATGATGTCGTCGGGAAGGGTGTCGTTGTTTTCGTGGTCCTTGCTCGCCAAATGGAACGTGAAGGTCGATTCCTCGTTACCAAGGACGAGTATCCAACCTTCGACCGCCCGCGCCGGATTGCTGCCCACGTACGAACCACAACCCAATGTTCGGTCCGGCCAAATGTGTTCCTCGACGCTGAGCACCTTGATATCGCTCTGGTCAATGCCCTCATCGATGAGTTCGCCCCTCGCGTAGATCTCGAGCTTAGTCGGAACCATCGGTGCTGGTGTTGGCGTAACTGTCGGTGTCGGGGAGGGCTCCGGTGTGGACGTCGGTTCAGCGGTGGATGTGGGAACCGGCGTATTGGTTGCCGTCGGTTCAACGGTCCGAGGTGGGGTCGCAGCCGGTGGTATCGGCGTCGGTGTATCGGCCGGAGCGGGAGTTGCCGTTGATTCCGGAGTTGGCGCGCGGTCAACCACCGGCGTATTCGTGGCCTCTGGTGCCACTGTCGCGGTCGCCGGTTCTGGGTTGGCTTCCGCGGTCGGAGTCGGGGTATCTTTAACCGGTTCAGGCGTAGGGGTGTCGGGAACTGAGGGTTCAGGGGTCGCGGTGTCTGGTGGTGGCATCGTCGCTGAAGGTTGCGGCGGCTGGGTGGGTCTCGGGGTTGGTTGGACGCCCATTTCGGGCTCTCGGCTATTCGCCCACAACGCCGCGAGAACTATCGCCACGACGATGACTGCGATGGCGATCCCTGCGATCAAGGTCTGACGCACCCGCGGCCCATAGCCCGAGGCGCGGAGGCCGGATTTGTTTTGATCGTCAGGTTGCGTCATATTGCATGAAAGGTCGTGAAGTTCGGTGGGCGCGCACCATGCCACTAAATTTCTACGCTAAATGATTGACGCTGGATGTTGCCATGAATCCCGCTGCGACCGCACGCCGAACTTGGAGGATTTCCTGATTCAGGGTTGCAATACCTGACTCATTAGGTAATAATTATTTGTTGGCGATCCGAGCGGGGATTCAGTCCGAACCATTGACACTGAAATTAACCGAGGAAACAACATCTAATGATAAGTCGTCAGTCGCCCCGCCCGGTGGCAATTCGTCGCGATGCGTCGGCACCCAAGAGCAGAATGTTGCGCTTGGCTGTAATGAACGCCGCGCTGTTGGCCATGTGTTTCGCCATTCTCGCGTGTAGCGCCAACCCCGCGCCGACTCCGGTCGTGGTAGAGGTGGACCGGATCGTTGAGGTGGAAAAACAGGTCGTTGTTGAGGTTGAGAAACCATCGACCGAACCGAATACATTGACGGTCTATTCGGGACGCAGCCAGTCGCTCGTAGACCCCATCCTTGAGGAGTTCGAACTACTAACCGGCATCCCGGTCGAGGTCCGCTACGCCAGCACTGGCGAGATGGCCGCAACCTTGCTAGAAGAGGGCGACAGATCGCCCGCTGACGTTTTCTTTGCCCAAGACCCGGGCGGATTGGGCGCGGTGAAATCGCTATTCCTAACACTGCCGGACGACATCTACGACCGTTCTGCCGCGTGGGCCAGCGATCCTGACCACAAGTGGGTCGGCATCTCCGGTCGAGCACGCACCGTCGTCTACAGCACCGAGAACATTTCCGAGGACGAACTACCAGATTCCATCTGGGACTTCACCGACCCCATGTGGAAGGGTCGCATCGGTTTACCACCAACTAACGGGTCCTTTCACGTGATGGTTACGGCGATGCGTCTGGATTGGGGCGAAGCAAAGACCCGCGAGTGGCTCGAAGGCATCTTGGCTAACGAACCCGTCTTCTACGCGAAGAACACACCGACAGTTGCGGCCGCCGGCGCCGGCGAGATCGACGTCGGATTCGTCAATCATTACTACCTTCACCGCTTCCTGGCTGAAGAGGGCGAAGGGTTCGGCGCTCGCAACTATTACACCTCTGCAAGCGATGCCGGATCGCTCGTGATGGCCGCGGGCGCAGGCATCTTGGCCTCGACCGATGCACAACCAGAAGCCGAGCGACTCTTGAAGTTCCTCCTCGGCGTCACCGCCCAACAGTACTTCGCAACTAAGACTCACGAATACCCCTTCAACTCAGCCGTGCAACAGTCGGAACACCTTCCGGACCTCGGTGACATCAGCGAACGATTCGATGTCGACCTCGGTCTGTTAGACGATCTGGCCGGCACGCAAAAACTACTACAGGAGGTTGGCGCACTTCCGTGACCCGCTCTACAGCGGAAGTAGTTGAACGACCTGCACCGAGGTCCAGGCGTGGTGTTACAAACACCGCGCGCGGAGCACCGGTCTGGGTAGCAATCGCGGCTGGATTCGTCGTCTTGGCCGCGATGCTACCAGTTTTTTATCTCTTCGTCCGCGGCATCGAAGGTGGTGAAGCCACCCTAGACTTCCTAACCCGTTCGAACTCAATAAACGTCATCTGGCGGACCGTAACCGTCATCCTCAGCGTCACCATCGTCTCGTTAATCGTTGCTGTCCCCGCGGCTTGGTTGACGATGCGAACCGATATGCCGTTTCGCCGCGTGCTTTCCGTCGCATTAGCGCTGCCGTTGGTAGTCCCAAGTTTCGTGATGGCCACTACGCTGATCGAGGCGTTTGGACCCAAGGGCACGTTGCAA
This sequence comes from Dehalococcoidia bacterium, assembly GCA_963664695.1. Classification (GTDB taxonomy): domain Bacteria; phylum Chloroflexota; class Dehalococcoidia; order Lucifugimonadales; family Lucifugimonadaceae; genus Bin127. The sequence continues at coordinate 1,712,106 of OY761543.1, read as the reverse complement.
GAGCTTCTAGAACCGATCGGCGTCGAGCGACTGCCCTCGATCTACGGTCTGCCCGGCGCGACGCTGGTGCTGGTTCTCATGACGTATCCATACGTCTATCTCACGGTGCGAGCCGCGATTGCAGGGCTAAACCCCGAATTAGTGGAAGCGTCTAGGAGCATGGGCTACTCCGTGCTCGGAGCATTCCGACGTGTGACGTTGCCGCTGCTGATGCCGGCGATCGGAGCTGGCGCAATCCTCGCCGCGCTCTACACCCTCAGCGACTTTGGCGGCGTGGCATTGATGCGACACAACACATTAACCGTCTCCATCATGACCAACTACCAGACCTCCATCGACCGAACCGCGGGTGCTGCGATGTCGATGCTGCTGGTCGCGTTTGCCGTCGCTCTATTGTTGGTCGAAGCTTCGTTCCGGGGAAGGCGTAGGTATGACGATGCCTCAGCCAATGTTGGTCGAACCCAGCGTGCCGTCCACCTCGGTTGGTGGGCTGTACCCGCACTTTTGTTTACGGCGCTTCCCGTCGTCGCGGGCGTAGTCGTGCCGGTGGCCGTTCTAGTTGAATGGCTACTCCGAGGACTGTCTAGAGGGCTTGAAGGTTCGCCGATATTGGTCCCGCTCTGGAACTCGTTGCAAGCATCGGCCCTAGCCGCCATAGCCACTATCCTCTTGGCATTGCCAGTGGCCTTCGTTGCGGTCCGAAATCGAAATTGGCTGAGCGACCTTTTCGGCAAGGCAGTCTACATAGGATTCGGCTTACCGGGGGTTGTAGTGGCTCTTTCGCTCGTATTCTTCGCCGTCAATTTCGCATTGTTCGCATACCAAACCCTCCTGTTGTTGGTGTTCGCCTATGCGGTCCTCTTCCTTCCTGTCGCACTCGGATCGCTGAGATCGGGCCTATTGCAGATCAATCCAAGTCTCGAAGAAGCTGCGCAGTCTCTCGGGAAGACACAGTTCCGAGCATTTACCCGGGTCACCCTCCCAATACTCATGCCGAGTGTCTTCGCCAGCGCGGCTCTGGTGTTTTTGCTCACGATGAAGGAACTACCCGCGACGCTCATCCTCGGACCAACGGGTTTCGATACCCTAGCCACATCGATATGGTCCGCATCATCAGAGGCGTTCTTCACCAAGACGGCAGCGTCATCGTTGATATTGGTAGCAGCAGCCGGCGTTCCCACCGCTTGGCTGGTCTTGCGTGAACACTCCGGCGCACGGTAATAGGATTTGGAATAGATGAAACTGTTCCGGCGCACCAAGACAATCCCATTACCGTCCATAGCGGCGAATGATCCTTCACCTATGCATGCGCAGCTTAACCGCCCGCGCGGTACTGGCGCGATTCATCTCGAACAGGTACAGACTCGTTACCATCCTGACGAACCACCAGTCCTCAACGGCTTTAACCTCGAAGTGCACGATGGCGAGATCGTGTGCCTCCTCGGACCGAGCGGCGTGGGAAAGACGACTGCCCTGCGAGTTATCGCCGGATTCGAGCGCGTCATCAACGGCTACGTCCGCCTCGGCGGACGATTGGTCGGCTCGCCTTTCATTCACATTCCACCTCACGAGCGCGCGCTTGGCTTAGTTTTTCAGTCATACGCTCTATTCCCCCATCTCACGGTCGCCCAGAACGTTCAATTCGGCATCAAAAACGCGGATGACCAGGAGAAGAGGCGACGGTCGCTTGAGATCTTGGAGATGTGCGGAATCGCCGAATACGCCGATCGCGGAGTCCACGGTCTCTCCGGCGGAGAACAACAACGAGTGGCCCTCGCCCGAGCCATAGCACCCGATTCGGTCGCCGTGCTCCTCGATGAACCATTCAGCAACCTCGATCCGAGCCTCGTCGTACAGCTTCGGAGACAGGTGAAAGAGATCATCCACCAAGCCGGGAAGACGGCGATCCTAGTCACCCACGATCGTGAGACTGCGTTCCTGACTTCAGACCGCGTCGCGGTAATGCGATCCGGACGCGTGGCGCAGATCGGGACCGCCGAAGAAGTTTATGCTCGTCCAATCGCCCCGCATGTCGCCAGGATTATCGGAAGGTCATCATTCATCGACGGCACATTCCGTGGCGATAGAGTATTCACCGAAGCAGGTGAGTTTCCGGCCGTCGCCGCCAACGGTTACAAGTTGAAAGACGGCGAAGAGGTGTCGGCATTGATGCGCGCCTCCGAACTCAGATTGCGCCGCCACGAATCGACCGGTGAGGAAGAAGACGGCTGGACCCTCGAGCCATTCACCGCTTGCGGCATCGATTGCCGATGCGTGGCCCGCATCGAGTCGCGCGAATTCCATGGCGATTTCACCGACTTCAGCGTACGCCTGCCTTCGGGCGACACTTTCCGCGTGCGGAACCGCACCTACGCGATGCAACTCCCAGATGGCGCACCCGTCACCGTAACGGCAGTCCGAGGTGCCAAAGTAATCGTCTATCCGATCGACATGCGTTGAAATCAACCAGGTTTGATTATTCATATCCCGGTCGCTACCCCAAAATGGATCGAATATCTATGGATCGCCAGATATCGATCGAACACCCGATCAACTCAAATTCGCGCATTTGGTTGCCCACGATCCACAATTGGGTGGTGCGAAAATATACGTCGTATCAATTTAAGTGGTATAAAACGTACATTGAACCTACCCAATCCATCAGCGCCCCACAGGAATTAATCACAGGGAGTAACGACATGATGAGCAAACGGTTTCTCACATATATTGGATTGACGGCGATTGCCTTCACTGTCGTAATCGGACTCGGTTGTGAATCCGACTCTGATGATCCGTATCGAATCGGCGTAATGGAATCCCTCACTGGTCCCGGTGAGACCTACGGAACCGTCTCCAACCAAGCAAAGCAACTAGCAGTGGACGAGATCAACGCGGCCGGCGGCGTCAACGGACGCATGATCGAACTGGTCGTCGAAGACTCGAAATGCGGCGCGCAAGATGCCATCACCGCATACAACAAGCTGACCGACGTCGATGGCATAAAGATCATTCTGGGCACATCGTGTAGCGGCGCGATGCTCGGAGCCGCACCGTTGGCCGAAGAGGATGGCGTCATTCTATTCTCCGGCCTCGCGACCAACCCAGATATTGCAACCGCTGGAGACTACATCTTCAGGACATCCATGAGCGACGCGCAGTTGGGTGTCGACACTGGCAATTTGATGTGGGCCGACGGTATCCGAAACATCGCGACGATAACCGAATCTACGGACTATGCCGAAGGTGTCAGGCGAACCACCGCCGCACAGTTCGAAAAACGCGGCGGACAAATCGTCGGTGAAGAGCGCTACGCCTCCGACGTTACCGACTTTCGGACACAGCTGACCAAGCTGCTGACTGCCAATCCGGACGCTATCCACATCGCCGCCCAGTCTGAATTCTCCGGCGGAACCGTCGTCAAACAGCTGAGGGAACTCGACTACAACGGACCGATATACGCCGAAGTCGTTGTCGTCGGTGCCACGGCACTTGAGATCGCCGGCGATGCCGCCAACGGTGTAAAGGCCGTCGTCGCCGACCTAGACCCCGGAAACTCGAAAGCGCAACAGGTCATCAGCAGCTTCAAGGAGAAATACGACTACATCACCTTGGCCTGGTATGTCGGATCGGCATACGACGACGTTTACATCACCGCGGAATGTCTAAAACAAACTGAAGACGACCAGGACGCCGACGGCTTCAGAGACTGCCTCTACGACATAACATGGTCTGGCGCCATCGGCAGTAACTACAGCTTTGACGAGAATGGCGAGGTCGTAGGACTTTCCAACGTCGTCGTCCAAGTTCTTCCCACTGGCGAAAGAACCGGCGACAACCAGGGCTACGAGGTTTTGGGCCCCGCGCCGTTGGAATAGGCCGCAAGAACAGCAAGGCGATCATGCGATTGCAGTGACCAACGCGCGCGCATACCTGGCAAACCGCAGCAACCTGCTCGCTTCGGTGCTCGTAGCGGGCGTTATTGCGTATATCGGTTGGAAAGTGACGGAGTCACCTGAGCAGGCCTTGCAGTTCGCATTTAACGGGATGTCGGTCGGGGCCGTCTACGCTCTCGTCGCGATGGGATTCACCATTGTCTACAGTACCGTCTGGTTCTTCGACATGTACTACGGCGCAGCCGCCGCGTTGGGCGCGTACGGTGTGTTCTATCTCCGATCCTCGGAGACGCTTGGCGGGTTGTACGAGGTAAACAACCCCATCGTCAACGGCATCTTCTCGCTCGTCGTCGCCGGAGTGGTCCTGTGGGCATTACATACCGCCTTCTACTATCGACTCCGTTCCCGCTTTGGCGAAAAAACACTACGGATTGGCGGAGTCATTCTAGCTGTCTGCGCCGGTGCCTATGCGGGTGCCGTGCTAACTTTCCCATCAAACCTTCACATAACACTTGCCCCAACAATAGCGATCATCGCCGCTGTCGCGATCGTCGTCTGCGGACGCGCGCTCAACACCCGAATCTTTCGAAGCAACCTGCAAAAGGTGCCAACAATCGCACTGACGATCGGCGGAATCGCAATCGGTGTCGTGCTCGGTATCTGGCTGGCAAACTCCCCGGGATCGAAGCTCTACCTGAGCTGGGGCGTATCCTGCTTCCTCGCTGGTTCAGTCTCTTTGGCGCTCTACCGCGGACTTTACGTCTACATGAGGCAACGTGCACGATCTCCTCTCGTGATGCTGGTCGCGACATTGGGAATACTGCTCGCGTTCAGCGCATTGATCGTCATGGTCTTCGAACCAACTCCGAGACCACTGCCTGAACCCTTCGGCAACGAGACTTGGAAAGTCGCCGGAGCCAGCATCAAAGGCTTCAACGTCTTCACGATTGCGGTCGCTTGTGTCGGCTTCGTCGGGCTCTTGTGGCTACTCAAAATGACCACCTTTGGACGCACCGTACGGGCCATCGGCGACGACGAAGAGGTGGCCAAAGTCGTTGGCATCAACACCACCGTCATCATCGCAATCGTCTTCTTCATCGGCGCCGTCTTCGCCGCGTTGGGCGGACTGCTCAGCGGACACGACACCGCAATCCAACCGCGCATGGGTCTCCTCCTATTGCTGAAGGGTTGGATAGCATCCGTGGTCGGCGGCATCGGCAACCTCCAAGGCGCAATTCTTGGTGGTTTCATCCTCGGTATGATCGAGCAGTTCGGAATCTGGGACCTGGCTGGAGAATGGAGAGATGTTGTCTCATTCGTCGTCTTGATCCTGTTCCTATCCTTCTGGCCCACCGGCATCCTGCCGAGGAAATAGTGCCGACGAAGCGATGACCCAATGAACAGCAGCCCGGCAACCACGAACGAGTCTCTAATGGCGCGCGGAATGACGGCTCTCCGCGAAAAAGGCGACATCGAGCTGTACGCGAACGTGTTTGTAATCGCTTGGGCGGTGATAATCACGCTTTGGCAAGGCACCGGATTCGCCGTAACACTCGGCACTGTCTTCTGCATCTGGGCGATTCTGTCCGTAAGCCTCAACCTCGTTGTCGGCTATACCGGTCTCCTCTCCGTCGGCCACATCGGCTTCTTTGGTATCGGCGCCTACGGGATGGCGATACTGACCTCCGACACTTCATACGAACTGCTCAGAACCGAGTCCATAGCACAATTCGGATGGCCATTCTTCGCCGCGTTGCCTGTCTGCGTCATCGCGGCGGGTGCCGTCGCGTTAGCCGTCGGCGCAGTATTCAATCGCTTCCGAGACGACATCTACGTGCTCGTTTCGTTCGGATTCGCAATCATCGCCTTCAACGTATTCCTGAGCTGGCGCGGTCTCACCAGAGGGGCGTACGGCATCCGCGACGTGGCGCGACCTAAGATCGGTAGCTGGGAAGTCAGCGGCGAACTCGACTTCTTGATTCTCTGTGCCGTATTTTTGCTGATCGTTGTCGGCATATCTTGGTTCCTCGTCTCGTCGTCATTCGGCCGCGTCCTGAAGGCGATTCGTGAGGACGAGCAGGTCGCGCAGGTCTTCGGATACCGAACCACGTTCTACAAACTAGCAATTTGGGTCATATCGGCGATGATGGCCGGATTGGCAGGCGGGTTGTTCGGCAGTTTCACCACTTTTGTTGACCCGAACTCCTTCATCCTTCTCGAGTCGATGCTCCTAGTCTCGATCGTCATACTCGGCGGTCTGGCCTCGATCCGCGGTTCGCTGCTCGGCGCATTGGCATTCGTGCTACTCGAAGAGGGCATGCGATTCATCCCCTTCCTGCCGTCCGAATTCGTCGGGCAGGCGCGACAAGTGGTGTTGGGCGTCCTATTGGTGCTGCTAATGCTCTTCAGACCCCAGGGATTGGCAGGGAGGTACAAGCTGTGACGCATCACCACATCGACCCCAGCGAATATTTCGGGATCCAAACCATCGGCCTCACCAAACAATTCGGCGGCGTAAAGGCATTGGACAACGTCACCCTGACGATACCGATATTTGGTATCACCAGCGTCGTCGGACCCAACGGTTCCGGCAAGTCGACACTCGTCAACCTCCTTACCGGCGTCCTGCCCTACGACCAAGGCATTGTGAAGATCGAGACCAACTCCTTCGAAGTCATTCACGCCTACGAAACCCCAGGACACGGCATCACCCGCACCTTCCAAGAAGTCCGGCTCTTCGACCAGATGACGGTATGGGACAACTTGATGGTCGTGTTGACCAATCGCAAGTTATGGGCATCCATGATTGAGCGCTCAAATGGACGTAAGGGGGCTGACCATCGGGAAAAAACCGAAGAGATATTGAAGAAAGTTGGGATGTGGGAGAAACGGGATTCGATGGCTGAAGACCTTTCGTACGGTCAACGAAAGCTCCTCGAGATCGGACGGGCGATGGCGCTGGACGTTCAGGTCTACATCCTCGATGAGCCGTTCGCCGGGTTATTCCCGCAAATGCTCGAAAGGGTGAAGGACCTCCTGCGCGAACTCCGCGCCAGCGGTCGAACCGTCGTCTTTATCTCGCACAATATGGACATCGTACGGGAGCTGTCCGACCAAATCATCGTGCTTGAAAGCGGCAAGTTCCTGATGTCAGGCGAAGTCGACAAGATCCTGAACCAGCCCGAAGTGATCCGAGCGTACCTCGGTACTTGAAACTCCGCTCGCGCCCTCGAAACATGACCGAACCACGCGAAACATCCGCTGCCGCTGAGACCAACGGCTCAGCCGACACCTCCAACCTCTTGGAGTTAGTCGACATCTCCGTGCACTACGGCGCAGTTGTCGGCCTCCACGAAGTGTCCTTGGCGGTCAAAAAAGGCGAGTTGGTTGCCGTAATGGGTCCCAACGGCGCCGGTAAATCCACCGTTCTCAAAGCCATCATGGGCCTCGCGCCAGTAGTCGGCGGCACCGTATTCCTTCGAGGGCAGTCTTTAGACGTTGCGACGCACGAGATCGTCAAGCAAGGCGTCGCCTTCGTCCCCCAAGGCCGACGCGTCTTCACCCACCTCACCATCGAAGAAAACCTGCGGATGGGATGCCTCCACGTCAGCGATCCTAGCGAGCAGCAACGGCGCTTGGACTCGATATTCGCCCTGTTCCCGATCCTGCAAACCAAAAGCCGAGACTACGCCAGCGCGATGTCCGGCGGGCAACAGCAGATGCTCGCTATCGGTCGTGGACTCATGGCCGGCCCCGACGTGCTGCTTCTCGATGAACCGACATTAGGCCTAGCACCCATCATCGTCTCAGAAGTATTCGAAAAGGTTTCCGAAATCAGCCAAACCTTAAACACAACCATCATGGTCGTCGAGCACAACATCAAAGGCATCCTAGACATCGCGGATCGGGCATACGTCCTCAACAACGGCCGCATCGCCCACGACGGCACACCCCAAACAGTCCAAGAAACCGACATCCTCACCGACGTGTTCTTGGGACGGGTGGCGGACAGCGAAGTTTAGCGGTTTTCATTTGGCGGACCTCGGGTTAAAACCGACTTAATTCAACAGTCTTGTGGTCCATTTCGTCGCAATCTCTGGTGACTTACCATGTCGTCATGCGCTCAATCACAAGGACATCTCCCGATCCCGCTTCGATATCCTCTAACGTTGACCACGCCGCCCAACTGATCACCAACTCCAACCACGTCGTCGCTATGACCGGCGCCGGCATGTCCGTCGAAAGCGGCATCCCTCCCTTCCGAGGCACGAACGGCCTGTGGACGAAATACGGCACGCCATCGATGGACGGCTACCGCCAATTCAAGGCCGATCCAGAAGCCTACTGGGATCGTCAGATTAACGCCCAGATCGACGAGCACATCCTTGAACTACGCGAGTCGCTTCGAAACGCCAAACCACACGTCGGTCACTACGCGCTCGTCGAACTCGTCAACCGTGGACACATCAAATCCGTGATCACCCAGAACATCGACGGCTTAGACCTAAAGGCGGGAATGGGCGACGCGCTAATCGAAATCCATGGCAACCGATCTCGTTTACGCTGCATAGGCTGCTCCAAACGCACCGACCTCAACGACTTCGTGCCCCTCTTCGCACCAGATCCCTGCGAAGACTGCGGGGAACCCGTGAAGTTCGACGCCGTCATGTTCGGCGAACCGATAGTACCCGAGGTCATGGCCGCGGCTAAAGACCAAATCGATCGCGCCGACTGCGTCGTGGCCATCGGCACCTCTGCGACCGTCAGACCCGCCTCTGGCCTCCTCTGGATCGCCCGGCATCGGTCGAAAGGCAATCACAATGGCGCCGCCGAAACAAATCCCGACGCCAAACTGATCGAGATCAACCCGAATCCGACCAAACTGTCGTCGATCTGCGATGTTGCGATCCGAATGACCGCGGGCCAAGGCGTTCCCGCACTTCTCCAAGCCCTCACCACGGCGCCATCAACCACTAACTCAAATGCGCGTCCCGCTTACGAATCAACATCATACCGTCCCGCACCGTGAGCATCACGTTAACGACACGATCATCGGCCTGAACGATCTCGTTCAGGGTTTTAATCGACTTCGTCGCGCCTTGTTCATCATCGTTTTCAGGATCGTCCGGTCCGAGAACTCGCCCACCCCACAGGACGTTGTCGACGACAATGACGCCGCGCGGTGACAATAGCCCGAGCGCCTTCTCGTAGTAGACCGAGTAGTTCGCCTTGTCGGCATCGATGAACACCAGATCGAACGGTGGCGACAGCGTGTCCAAGGTCTCAGTCGCGGGAGCCAATCGAAGATCGATCTTCTTCCCCGCAGGATGCCTCGCCCAATGTTTGCGTGCGATACTCGTGAACTCCTCGCTCACGTCGCAAGTAATCACCACACCATCTTCCGGCAGCGCAGACGCCATCATCAACGCGCTGTAGCCCACGAACGTCCCCACCTCCAACACCCGCTTGGCATTGCTGATCGTGACCAGCGTGTTCAGAAAGTAACCCACGGTCCGACCCGACATCATGCCGGCCGCTCCTCCGGTCGCCTTGACATCGGTGGCGATATCGTCGAACACGCTGTCCGGCGACGAAGTGTGCGCGGCGACGTAGTCTTCGAGGTCTTCACTTACGAACGGCGGCATGAAAACGATCCTTCCAATCCTGATGCAATGACCCTAACGAAATAACATCACCTAACTTAACGCACCGATGACGACACCCGACACCGTTATCAACAACGCGGCATGCGCCATCTGAATCACAGCCAGACGATTCTTCAACGCGAACATGTAGTGCGGACCAATCGCCATCCCCGCTATACCCACGCCCAGGATCAACCCCACGATGAGGCCATTCACCAATCCGCCGCCAACATGGCTCAGGATCAGCGCGATCGAGATATTGGAAACCAACGCCATCGCAAACGTCACGATGTACATAACCAGAGACGCATTCTCGCGCAACACCTCCTCCTCCAACCCCTCATCGTTCATCCAAATCGTCCCGAATACCTTCGGCAGGTACCAGACCATCGACAGAACCATGTACAACACCGACCCGATCACCACTCCCAACCACTGACCTCCATCCACCGCAAACTCAAAATCCATCATTGCCCTCCTTAGCAACCTAGAACCGTAGGTATTCTATTCCATCCTCAATCACCCCCCTCAGTCAACACCCAACAAATCCAACGCGTCACGATTGATGATCGCCTCGATCTCGTTCTCCGGTATACCCGGCAGATGATGATCCCTCGCAAACTTGGCCAACCCCCGCAAGCTGTCGATATTGTCCTGCGGACGCGTCACCGGCCAGTCCGATGCGAACAATATCCGGTCCGTCGAACCCCACTCGTGGAACTTCAGCATCGCCTCCCAGAACGAATACGGACGGTAAAACTGCGCCGAAACATCGCACCACACATTCGGATGCTTCCTCACAACCGAGATGCAATCCACCTGCCACGGATGCGCCAGATGCGCCAGCACCATCTTCAACCTCGGAAACGCCATCGCCACCCGCTCCGTCGTCAAAGGATGCGCATACGTCAACGGCGCCTCAGTCATCGGCGACGTCCCCTGATGGAAAATGATCGGAATCCCATCATGCTCCAACCGGGCGAACAACCGGAAAGCCTCCGCCGACGTCGGATCGAAATCCTGATAATTCGGACCCAGCTTGATCCCCTTGCACCCCAAATCCCCAACGCACCGATCATACTCATCCTCCCAGTTCGGATCCAGCGGATGCAACGACATAAACGGAATCGCCTTGTCCGGATTCTTGCTCGCGGTAATCGAAGCAATATCGTTGTGATTCAGACTCGCATCCCACCCCCCCTGACGCAACACCCGCTCCTCAGGCCTCCAAGGCCGCGGAGCAATCCCAAAAATAAACGTCCTATCCACCGGCGACATATCGTTGTAATAATCATCGATGCTATTAGTCAACTGCACCGTCTCCCCCGACCGCATAGTAGTCTCCGTCAACATCTCATCCTCCGGCACAGTATCCGGATGACTAGGCAAATGCGTATGCACATCAACAATCATGGTGGTTCTCCAATCATTCCCTCTCGCGCTTGCCGTAGTGTAACAATCCCCCTCCTTCACGAAGCGCCCAGGCGCAACCCAACCGTCCCCTTCGCAAAGCGTAAGGGGACGCGAAAAGAGCAAAGCGATTTTCGCAGGGGATGCCCTCCGCAGCCAACCAACCCGCCAATCCCAACAACCAACCCGCCATTCCCGACAACCAACCCGCCATTCCCGACAAACAACCCGTCATTCCCGCGCACGCGGGAATCCAGCAACGTTACAATACTCAATCAAGATGTTAGCAACTGAACACGTAGAAACCGCGCGCCAATTCCTAAATGACGCTGACCGCGAATTCGAAGCTGGCGACATGCTTCAAGCTTCCGAAAAACTCTGGGGCGCCGCATCCCACGTCGTCATCGCAGAGATGCAACGGCGCGAGATGAAAACCAGCGGACACCGAGCCATGATCTTGGCTGTGCGTCAGATTGCCGAAGACTATGGCGACATGGAATTGCGACCAGGTTTCGCCGCGGCCAGAGCTTTGCACGCCAACTTCTACCACGGATTCATGGAGGACTACGAATACGCCGAAAACCGAGAACTCGTTCGGCGATTCGTCGAGCGAATAACGATGCTCGCATCGTAGATCAAGATGTTAGCAACTGAACACCGAGAAACCGCACACCATTTTCTCGCCGAGGCCGACCGCGAATACGAATCTGGAGATGTGCTCCAAGCATCAGAGAAGCTTTGGGGCGCAGCCTCCCACGTCGTAATCGCCGAAATGCACAGGCGCGGCATGAAATCCAGCGGACATCGCGCAATGATCCTAGCGGTTCAGGAATTTGCAGCTGAACGCGAAGACCCTGGATTATCCGACATGTTTGCTGGTGCCCGCGCAATGCACGCAAACTTCTATCACGGATTCATGGAAGACTACGAGTTCGAAATCGACCGCGAGAAAGTCCACCGATTCGTCAATCGGATCCTCGCACTCAGCGAATAGTTCGCCGCAAGTCCAGAAGCAGCGCTCCACCGCGGCGCAGTAAAGGCAATATCCGCAGCATGGACGCAGGAATAATCATCGCCGCAGCGATCGTTGGTGCCTCAATCATCGGCGCATTCATCATGATGTCACCCAAAATGTCACGAAGGGGTAGTGATGCGGGCGAAGACACCAGTGAACTCGTCCGACTAGCCGAGGAGAAAGCCAAAGCCGAATCCGAACTGGCTTCGACCCGTGCCGATCTCGACACTGCCAACCAGATGCTCAACGACGCCCGCCAATTCGAAATCCAAAACGCCACCCTAACCTCCCAACTCGCCAACGAATCCGCACTCCTAAAACGAACCGCCGACGAACTCAACACAACCCAAACCCAACGCGACAACATCCGCGACACCCTCCAAAACCAAGTCAACTCCCTAACCGCCAAAGTCGCAAACCTAAACACCGAACTCAAAAACGCCAAAGAACACACAGAACAACGCATCCAAGAACGCACCCAACTCGAAAAACTCTTCGGCGACCACTTCAAAACAATGTCCTCCGAAACCCTCGCAAACCAACAAAAACAATTCATCCAACACGCCGCACAAACCCTAAAACCACTATCCGACAAAGTCGAAAAACTCGACCGCGAATGGGCCACAACATCCGGCGCATTCAAACAACAAATCCAAACCCTCGCCACCGAAACCCGCACCCTCTCTACCGCTCTCACAAAACCACAAGCCCGCGGACAATGGGGCGAAATGCAAGTCGAACGAGCTCTCCAACTCTCCGGACTCGTCAAAGGTATCCACTACGAAACCCAAGCCCCCGACAACCAAGGCGGACGCACCGACTTCATCGTCCACATGCCACACCAACGTGACATCATCCTCGACTCCAAAGTCGGACTCATCGCACTCATCGACGCACAAGACACCACCGACGACGCCCAACGCAACCAACACCTCGACCGCCACGCTCGACACATCCAACAACACGCCGACTCCCTAGCATCCAAACAATACTGGAGCCAACTACCCGACACCGCAGACTTCGTCGTAATGGTCGTCCCCGAATTCGCCCTCCCTCCAGCCGTCGAACGACGCCCAAACCTCATCGACCACGCTCTCCAAAACAACGTCGTCATCTGCACCCACTCCACCCTCGTCGCACTCCTCAAAACCGTCGCCATGGGATGGCAAGAACGCAAAATCGCACACGAAGCAACCCAGATCGGACTCCTAGGACGCGAACTCCACGATCGGTTAGAGGTATTCGCCACCCACTACGCCGACATTGGGCGTCACCTCGACCGCGCCGTCAATCGTTATAACGACGGCGTCGGATCACTCGAATCACGAGTCCTAACCCAAGCCCGTCGCTTCCCCGAACTAGGCGTGTTGACTACTAAAGAACTACCCCAAACCCAACCAGTCGAGACAAGCACCCGCGCCATGCGAACCGTCCCAACTATCGCCGAACCATCCGACAACGGCGCGTGATTCAGTCTGCAAAATACCCGAAGCTAACCAAAATCAACCCCGACATCTCGGCAGATCGAGTTCCCAGAGATCGTTGTCCGGCAACTGCATCAGCCCTGACGGAATACAACCCGTAAAGCGATTGCCCCGCAGCGTCAATCCTTCGAGGTTAGGCAACTCAGCGAACTCTTCCGGAATCCGCCCGCGAAGATTGTTGCCTATTAAGCTCATACCCAAGAGCCTCGTCAATTTGCCCACTTCGACTGGAATAGTTCCGGATAGACGGTTGTGATTTATCTCGATAACTCGCAAACTCAACAAATTGCCAATCTCAGGCGGTATGGGACCGGTCAGCTGGTTGCCTGACATGTGGACGTGCGACAATTTCCCGATTCGCATCATCTCTACCGGTATTTTTCCAGTCAAATTGTTTTCCTGCAATAGCAGTGATATCAAATTTGGCAAATCGCCAATCTCCTCAGGGATTTCACCCGTCAATGCGTTGAAATCCAAGTGAAGGTGAGTGACATTCGCCATATCGCCGATTTCAGGGGGAATCCGTCCCGAAAGGTCGTTGGCCCCCAGGTAAAAGTGGGCCAGCCTCGTCAGTCGACCAACTGAACTCGGGATCGGTTCGCTCAAGAAATTGTGTGACAACTCCAATGTTCGCAAGTTTGCGAGATTCCCAATCTCAGAAGGAATTCCGCCTGTGAACAGGTTGCGGCGCAGATCCAACGTCCTCAGATTCGTCAGACCCCCAATTTCCGGCGGAATCTCTCCAACAATTGAGTTTTCGGACATATTCAATGTCACCAGCTTCTTGAGGGCCCCTATCTCCGATGGCAAACTGTTGGTCAATAGATTGCTCGGCAGTTCAATGTGCGTGACCCGCCCGTCATCATCCGTCGAAACCCCGAACCAACTCCCGACCGATCGATCACTCAACCAACCTTCGGAATTCAACCAACGATTCCCATTCGTCGAGAGGTAGAGAGCGATCAGCGCATCCCTCTCCACCTTGTCGCAGAAACCCAGCAGGGCATCCGCCAAGTCGTGATCGAAACCCGCGCGCCCGAACCAACCTTCAAGAGTATTCGCCACACAATCATTGAACTCATTACCCGATATCGTCAACGTCTGAAGTTCGCGGAGGGAACCGAACTGCCGCGGAATCTCACCCGTCAATCGGTTCCCGGAAAGCCCCAGATTCTCCAAGTTTCTCAACTCCCCCAACTCCTCCGGTATCTGACCCGTCAGACCATTGTTCATCAACCCCAACCGATCTAGACCTCGCAACTCGCCCAACTCCGGCGGGATACCACCCGTCAATTCATTCGAGTTCAACCCCAACTGCTCCAACGACCACAGCCCCCCCAACTCCTCAGGAAGCGGCCCCGTCAACCGGTTCCCGTCAAGAAATATCTCCCGAACAAACGGCAACCCACCCAACTCCGGCGGAATAGACCCCGAGAGTCGATTACCGAACATCACCAACTGATCCAAATTAACCAACTCACCAATCCCACGTGGAATCCTCCCTGTGAATTCGTTCTCGTCCAGGTACAACCGCTCCAGCCGCACTAAGTTCCCGATGCCCGACGGCAACTCCCCGCTCAACATATTCCTAGATAACTGAAGGTCCGTTAGATTCACCAAGTTCCCGAACCCTTCTGGCAATGGTCCATTCAACAGATTGTCAGCCAAACCCAACGATTCCAACTTGTGCATATTCACGATACCTTGCGGTATCTCGCCACTGAGAAAGTTTGCGCCCAATTCAAGCGATTCGAGGTTGGTCAGCGCACCTAGCTCTGGCGGTATCGACCCCGACAACTCGTTCTCGCCGAGCGACATATTCGTCAACCCACTCAAGCGCCCCAAAGACCTAGGCACCTCACCTTCAAGACGATTGCCAGCCAGCGCCAACGTCTCAAGCCCCGTTAACTCCCCGATCTCCGCCGGAATTTCGCCAGTAAGGCCGTTGAAACTCAGATTCAATCTGGTCAATTCCGATAAGCCGCCGATCTCAGGTGGGATCGTCCCCGAGATGCGGTTTTCGAACAGGACTAACTCACGTAATTCGACAAGCTCTGCGATCTCAACCGGCAATTCTCCCTCGACTGCGTTTCGGCTAAAGTCCAGTTTCCTGAGCCTCGCCAAATCAGAGATCTCGCTGGGGATCGATCCCGCAAGGCCGTTCTGAGAAAGATTGATCTCGACTACGCGCCCGAGTTCGTCAGTTTGGATACCATCCCACTCATCTAACGGCGCGTCGCCAAGCCATTTCGCCCGATTGAACCAATTGGCACCGTTCGTCGACTCAAACAGCGCACTCAGAGCATTGACTGCAACATCCCGGCAAAACGGCAAACCCGCATCCTCCAAGTCATGAGATGTTTCTGACAACACCGCTTGGACGTCAACAACAACGCACCCGATGAGTTCATTCTGCGCCACTCGTAAAACGTCGAGCCTCAGATCCCTAAATTCCGTAGGCAACTCACCGGTTAAATCATTGTTCGAAATGTCCAACGATGCGAGATTGTCCAGTAACCCGATTTCTTGAGGAAGTTCGCCCGTCAGACTATTGTGACCAAGATTCAATTCCGTTAAGTTTTCCAAATTGCCGATGCCTGACGGTATCGTGCCGACCATTTCATTGCGAGAAAGGTCCACGCGTTCGATCTCATCCAAATCCTCAAGTTCAGCAGGTATCTCGCCTGTCAACTCGTTGCTCGAAAGTGATAACACCCGCAGATCATGCAGCGACCCGATCTCACGCGGAATTGGGCCGTGCAGTGTGTTGTCCGCCAATATCAGATGCGTAAGTTCATCGAGTTCGCCGATCTCAACGGGCAACTGTCCAGCCAATCGATTGCCACCCAGATCCAAAACCTGCAACTTCTCCAACCCCTCGACCGCCGGCGAGATCGAACCGACCAGTCCGTTGGAACCTACCTCTAATCGGATCACTCGCCCTTGACCATCGGTTGTGACTCCGAACCAATCGCCGACAAACTCGTCGCTCAACCAATTCTCGTCGTTCAGCCACTTGGTTCCGCTCGCGGCGGCGTAGACCGCCGTCAGTGCGTCTCGATCCATCTTGTTGCAATAAGGCAATCCCGAATCTGCCAAGTCGTTCGTCAAACCGACGAGAAATCCCGAAGCCAAGAACGATTCAGGCACGCACCCGGCGAAATCGTTTCCTGCGAGCCGTAACTCTTGCAGACGCAACTCACCGATTTCAGAAGGGATCCTGCCCACAAATCGGTTGCCCGCAAGCAACAATCCCTCGAGCACCGAAAAACCCCTGAGATCCGCCGATATCTCGCCGCTTAACTCGTTGTTCGACAGATCAAGCCAAGTCAGATTATCCAGGTTGACCAGCACCGTTGGAAGCTCGCCCACTAAATCGTTGTCGCTCAAATCTAGATAGGCCAGATCCGTCAGATTGCCAATCTGCGACGGGATCGAACCGGTTAGATCGTTCTCCGACAATCCCAGATGCTTAAGGTTGACCAAGTTTCCGATGGAACTCGGAATCTCACCGGAAAGGTAATTGATGTCCAGCGAAATCAATTCGAGACCGGTCAGATTCCCGATTTGGGTCGGCAAGTTCCCGGTCAACACGTTACCCAGCAGATTTAACTCTCTCAGCCTCGTAAGACCGCCGATCTCCTCCGGCATCGCACCTGAAACTTGGTTCCCTGCCAAATCCAATATCCGCAGGTTGGCCAATCCGCCTATCTCAGAAGGCAGCGCACCGCTCAACTCGTTATCACGAAGCGAAATCGCGACTACGCGTTCGCCCTCCGTCGTCACGCCATACCACTCGCCGATCGGAGCATCGCTCAACCAACCGTCGCTCCGGATCCAACGCTCGCCATCCAGATCGCGGTAGATAGCAGACAATGCAATCTGATCCGGCGTCAGGGGCACCGGAGTAGGCGTCGCCGTCGGTACCGTAGTCGCCGTCGGTTCCGGGGTAGGCGTCGGTTCTGGGGTAGGCGTTGGTTCTGGGGTCGAGGTCGGTTCGACGGTCGCCGTGGGCGGAATTGGCGTCGCCGACGGTTCAGGGGTAGGCGTCGCCGACGGCTCGGCCACCTTCGTCGGCTCAACCGTTGGCAAGACTTGGACCTCAGGCGGTTCTGGGGTTACTGTCTGAGTCGGTCCCGACGTCGGTGTTACCGGTGCAGTACTGGTACAAGCAATCGCGAATAACAGGCTCGACAACGCGAAAAACCCTAAGATTGAATAATTGATCCGCTTCAACACGACATCTGTATCCTCATTCGCACCGACTCGGTCTGTTTTGGACTCTCACGATGACATCGTTCCGTGATACTCCGTCACACCTGTTCGCCAACCTAATCGTACCACTGCGTCGTCCCATGAACGGCCGCAAGCAAAGCTCGAAGGATCGACGACAGAGCGCGGGGTTTGCAGAATCGAGGCGATAGGCACCCCACAGAGGCTGACCCAATCACTCCCGCACCTCAACCTAGTCCGCACAAAACGTGGGTTTTCCGCCGCGCGCGTCACCAAATCGTAGGGTAAACTGTTGCAACAAATCAGGTACCGCACACTGCGATTCACGGCATTCGCAACCTTAGCTTTATCGTGTTCGCCCCTGGCAAATACCAAACGCATCGAAATCCGCAACGCAAGCACAACCGATGCGTCACCATACAAGGAGGCATGTGATGCGAACTATGTTTCGCCTCGATCCCCGCACACTCTTATTGATCCTCGGCAGCACGCTCCTGATACCCCTCGCAGCGTTCGCCGCCATCGCCTGCACGGACGACTCGGGACCCGCAACTGAAGGCACCGTAACTATCGCCGTCGGCGAAGTTCCACCGCTAATTCAAGAGCCTCGACGCGACATTCGTGCAACGGGCGGCATCGGTAAGGACCTCTCGATCTTCGAGACGATCGTTCGTGCACCCCACGTCAGCCCACCAACCCCTCCGCCCCAGGACCATACCGCATACTCTCCCGCCGACCTCGGCCTCGCCGAATCATGGGAAGTCGCATCGGACTTCAACAGCATCACCTTCAAAATCCGCGACAACGTCGCCTGGCACAACAACGGCGGCGATTGGGGCAACCTCACCGCCGAAGACGTCGCCTGGTCTTACAACTCCGCCTTCGCCGCCGACTCCGTCAACAACGGCGCCGAGGAAATCGGCCCCGAAATGAAGGCCGGCTTCGACGTCATCGACGATCTAACCGTCCGCCAGAACATCGTCCCCGGCGGCTTCGACCCCACCTGGGCATGGCTCCAAGGCAACGCCGGCTTCAACGGCATCGTCATCGTCAGCAAGAAAGCCTTTGACGAGCTAGGCCCCGAAGGCTTCGGCACCACCGCCGTCGGAACCGGAAAATACCTCGCCACCGAATGGGTCGCCGACGACCAAGTCGTCCTCGAATCCGTTCGCGACCACTGGACCGGCATCGAACCCTCCGTCGGAACCGTCAAGCTCGTCCACATGCCAGAAGCCGCTTCCCGTGAAGCCGCACTCCGCGCCGGTGAGATCGACATCGGCGAGCTCAGCCCACAAGTCATCAACCAAGTCGTCACCGACATCGGCGGATCCGTCCAAGAGATCGGCATCGCAAGGCCACAAGGCTTCCAGATGGCCGGCAACTACTGGTCAACCCAATGCGCCGACTGTGAGGGCGGAACAATGCCCCGACCAGGTTGGGAAGAAGGACTTTCAGAAGGCTACCCGTGGATCGGTGACCCTGACGACCCGACTTCGATGGAGAACGCACGTAAAGTCCGATGGGCAATGGCCATGGCAGTCGACCGCGAGTCGATCATCACCAACGTCCTCGACGGACTCGGCCGCGTGATCTACGCCTGGCAGAACATCCTGCCGGACGACCCGATGCACAAAGACGAGTGGAACATCCCGCACGACGTCGCCAAGGCCAAGCAGTACATGGCAGAAGCCGGTTACCCCGATGGCTTCGAAATGGAGATCTGGGTGCCCAGCACCTTCTCGCCAGGAACCATCGCCGCCGCAGAAGCAGTCGCCGAAATGTGGAGAAGCCAACTCGGCATCGACGTAACAATCGACCGAACCGAGTACGCCGCGCGACGACCTCAGACCGTGGACAAGACGATCAACGTCCCCTTCACGCACGGCATCAACTGGATACCAGGCGCCACGTCGGCCAGATACATCTGCGCCGCCGCCGGCCACATCGTCGGATTCACCATGGAGCAAGCCGTTTGCGACACCGGACTGTCGAACGCCACCGAGCGCTCGTTAGACCAGCGCATCGCCAACAACATCGAAGTGCAAGACTACCTGTCCCACCAGATGCTGTTCCTGCCGATGTTCCAGCACAGCGCCAACCTGTTCGCAGTCGCCGGCACCGTATCCTCATGGGATCCCTACAACTCCCAAGACGTACTGCCGAACCGGCCCGAGTCATTGACTCTCTCGGACTCCCAATAGGCCCACAACGAATCGAAGAGATGTTTCGCCTCTAATGCCCGGTCCCTCAGCGATAGCGGATCCGGGCATGGAGGCGAACACCCTCCGACCAAGCGTAAGCATCTGCTAATGCCGTAAACTCGGTTTCACCGGCACGGCATTTTCCGACATCGGCCAACCTTCTCGAAATGAAAGCGATCCGTGGTTAGATTCCTCATACGTCGAGCGTTCTACATGATCGCCGTGATGATTGGCATCTCAATGATCGTCTTCGGGCTCTCGCGACTAACCGGCGACCCACGGCTCCTCTACATGACGCAAGGAACCCGTTGGTCGCAAGAGGTCTGGGATGCTAGAGGTCGCGAACTCGGTCTCGACAAACCCATGGTCGTCCAGTACCTAGTCTGGGCTGGAAACGCCGTTCAAGGCGACTTCGGACAATCGCTGTGGCACAAGCGCAACTCGCTCAAAATCATCATTGAGAAGGTTCCCGCCACCATCCAACTCTCGGGCATCTCGTATTTGATGGCGGTTGTTCTGGGGATCACGCTCGGGACGATATCGGCAGTAACGCGAGGGACACTGATCGATATTGCGGTGCGGTCATTCGCTTTGGTAGGCCAAGCGGCACCACCCTTCTGGTTGGCGCTCATCATGATCTACATCTTCGCCGTCTATCTCGACTGGCTACCAACGTCCCGCCGCGGCGATTGGACCAACTTCGTTCTTCCCGCCACCACTCTCGCATGGCTCGGATCCGCGGCGCTGACCCGGTTGACGCGCTCATCGTTGCTCGAAGTCCTAGACTCCGAATACATCAAACTCGCCCGAGCCAAAGGCGTAGCCGGTTCAACAGTGATCATCAAACACGCACTCAAAAACGCGTTGATACCGCCGCTCACCGTCGCTGCTGTTTTGTTCGCAAGCTTCCTCACCGGAACCGTTGTCGTCGAAACAGTGTTTGCTTGGCCAGGCCTTGGCAGACTCGCCGTCGATGCCACCAAAAACAACGATTTCCCATTGGTCACTGGCATAACCGTCATATTCGCCGCGATGTTCCTATTCTCGAGCCTGATGGCAGACCTCTTATACGCGTACATCGATCCTAGGATCCGCATCTATGATTCGTGATACGCCACTACCCGACACGCAGACCGGACGTGCCGTGCCGCGGATCCCGGTTTTAGGGACTGTCTATTGGTGGTTTCGACGGTATCCCGTATTACCTGTCATAATCGCTATCGGCCTCGCGGTCATGGCCATATTCGCTCCATGGGTTGCGCCAAACCATCCTCTCGAGAGTGAACTTGACAAGCTAGCCGCGCCACCCGTTTGGCAAGAGGGAGGTACCTGGGACTATGTTCTTGGAGCCGACAAAATCGGTCGAGACCTCCTCAGCCGCATAATCCACGGCTCGCGCATATCCCTCTCGGTCGCATTCATCGTCATAATCTGCGGTAGCGTCATTGGAAGCGGAATCGGAATCGCATCCGGCATGGCCGGCGGCATATGGGACGAATTCGCCATGCGTATCGTCGACCTCGTTTATGCCACGCCCTTCCTCCTCATCGCACTCGTCGCAGCCGTAGTCTTCGGCGCAAGTCTTGAACTCGTCCTCATCCTCCTCACGATCTTTTCCTGGCCCATATTCGCCCGACAAACCCGCGGCCTGACCCTCCAACTCAAGAACATGGATTACGTAGCAAGTTCGCGCGTCGCTTCGGCATCAGAATTCCGCATCGCCTACCGACACATCCTACCCGGCGTCGTCAACACCATAGTCGTCATCGCCACCCTCCAGATCGGTTCTCTAATCCTCACCGAATCAGTGCTCTCCTACCTCGGAGTTGGAATACCCGCGCCCCAGCCCGCGTGGGGCAGCATGGTTGCCGATGGACGAGAGTTCATCACCACCGCATGGTGGGTACCCGTAATGCCCGGCGCCGCCATATTCCTCACCGTCTTCGCCTTCAATTTCATCGGCGACTGGCTCCGCGACTACCTAGACCCGCGGTTGCGTCAAATAAATTGATTTTGGCAGATCGTTGCAAGCTGAAAGCCGAGGGCACGCTGCAGCAGGCGAACTTTAGGTAGATTGGGTTTCGAGGTTTACCCAATTAACCGGTCAATCGTTGCCACGAGAGTCGCGCCGATCAACGTCGAAGTTACGATTGCACCGACCATCCACTTGATGAGGCGCGTTTCGAGTTCCGCCAAATCGGCTTTCGTGGCGTAGTGCCTGCTGAACTCACCTCGCATGTCTGCAAGTTCTTCTCGGAGAACGGAACGGGTGATCTGTGATTGCGCCGTGGTCATATTGATTTTCTGAAATTATTTATGGAAACGTTAGGCACATTATACTACAGCCGTGCAATTCGGTAAGATTGTGGCAGGCGAGTTACCGAGATGTAGCCAATGCCGCAGAATTTGATTCGAGGTCGTCGAGAGACTCCCATTCTGTCTGCTAAGGCTCTGACTACGTCCAATCGCTGAAGCGAAACCACATAGCCACTCGCGCACCTCAATGTACCCGTAAACTAACCCCAGCGCAACCACCCACCAAAGCCCGCCCAACCATGAAAATCACCGACGTAAAACCACATGTCGTCAAAATGCCGGACACCATGCCCTGGGTCTTCGTCAGCGTCGAAACCGACGAGGGCGTCACCGGATGGGGCGAATGTACCGACTACATCGCCAACCCACAACTAGTGCGAGGCATAGAAGCGGTCAAGCCGTGGGTCATCGGCATCGACGCATCCCACATCGAGGAGATTTGGCAGCGCATATTCCACATGTACTCCGATCTCAACGGGCGAGGCTTCGTATCACACCTCATCAGCGCCATCGACATCGCTCTCTGGGACATCAAAGGCAAGGTCCTAGATCGCCCAATCTATGACCTGTTGGGAGGGCCAGTGCGCGCCTCCGTCCCCCTCTACACCCACGTCAGCGACACATCGCAAGGGGATACTTTCGAGGACCACCTCGCAGGAATGATGGAAGATGCCCGACGCACTAAGGAACTAGGCTTTGAAGCGATCAAGACCGACCCGTTTCCGTCCCGTCGTCAATACGGGAAGTTCCGTGGCGCATTCATGGTCGAACGCCTCGATCCCGCCGCAATCCACCAAGCCGTCCGCTGGATGGATGGCTTACGCGAGGCCGTCGGCGATGACTACGAACTGATGGTCGACGCCCACGGACGCTTCGACGTCGCTTCCGCCATCGAGGCCTGCCGTGCACTAGAACACATAAACCTCGTATGGCTCGAAGAACCGATTCACGTCGAAAACCACAACGCCCTCAAACACGTCCGAGAAAACGTCAACGTCCCCCTCTGCATCGGCGAACGCCACTTCACCCGCTGGGACTACTGGCAGATCCTCAACGATCGCCTCGTCGACTACATCATGCCCGACATCGCATGGTGCGGCGGCATCAGCGAGATCCGACGCATCGCTGCCATGGCAGAAGTCGCATACGTCCGCATCAGCCCCCATGACGCCCTCGGTCCCATCGCTATCGCCGCCAGCTTCCAAACTTGCATGACGATGCCCAACCTCTACCGCGAAGAGTGCGTCCACCACTGGTTCCCAATGTTTGAGAAATTGATCGACCCGATGTTCGATGTCCGAGATGGGCATATCCACCCGAACGGTCGGCCGGGATTGGGCATAGAACCGAATCCGGATGCCATGGAAGAGTTCAGCATCGACGTCGACTCGCCTGAGGCCCAACGCGTCGATTGGTATGGCGGCACGGAAAACGATGACTAAATTCGGTGCTCTACCGATCTGTTGCTATAGGCGAAGGACCTCGATTTGAAACTCAGCGGCGGCCAAACACTCGCCAAATCCCTCCTCAACGAAGGGGTCGAGGTCGTCTTCGGCATCCCCGGCATCCAGGTCTACGGCATCGTCGCCGCCCTGCGGGACGAACCCGGGATCCGGATGATATCGACGCGGCACGAGCAGGCAACCACCTACATGGCCGACGGCTACGCACGCGCCGCACGAAAACCCGGCGTCGCACTAGTCGTTCCCGGCGTCGGCGTCTACAACGCCGCTTCAGGCCTCGCCAACGCCTTTGCCCGTTGCTCGCCCGTGCTATTGATTGCCGGACAGATCCCACGCGCGCAGATCGATAAGGACATCGGGAGTATCCACGAAGTCGCAGATCAACCCAGCGTCGTGAAACCCGTAACCAAGTGGCGGCGAAGGGTCATGCGGCCCCGCGAAATCCCCGACGCAGTCTTCGAAGCCTTCAGACAGATGCGCACCGGGCGACCACGACCGGTACTCATCGAGGTGCCACCCGAAACCGGTGTCGAGAGCGAAGAAGTCGTTCTCCGCGAACCCGCTCGCATCTCCCGCATCGTGCCAAGCCCGGAACAACTGCGAGAAGCCGCGCAGATCATCGTCAACTCCCACCTCCCCCTCATCTACGCCGGCGGCGGAGTCGCCATCTCAGACGCCGAAGAAGCCCTCGTCAGATTGGCAGAAGCTACCAACATCCCGGTCGTGACATCGAACAGCGGCAAGGGGTCCATCCCTGACGACCATCCGCTCTCATACGGCTCCTGCTTCAGCCCCATGGCCGAGCAACCATCGATGAACGAGCTCTTCGAGGTCATGCAATCCGCCGACGTCGTAATCGGCATCGGCGCACGATTCTCGCTCGGCAACCCCGCAGGTGAAGCATCGACCCTAATCAACATCAACGTCGACGATGGCGATCTGACTCGTATCCAATCCAATACCGTCCCGTTGCACGGCGACGCCAAGGCGACCATCGAAGCGCTTATCCCATATCTAATCGAAGCCGGTGCGGGGGAACGGCCCTCTCCTGCCGAAGCCGTGACCGCAGCTCGAAACCTCATCGCGTACTACGACATCCGGCTAAAAGAACCGCCTTACCAAATCATCGAGACCATCAATCAAGCGATCCCCGAAGACGCATTCATCATCTGGGACGTTACTCAATTCGGTTGGTACGCGCGAACGCACTACCAAGTCAACCAACCCAAGACCTACATCGATTCTGGCTACTCTTTCAACCTGGGATTCTCATTCCCAACCGCGCTCGGAGTCAAAGTCGGTCAACCCGACCGCCCAGTGATCTGCATGGTTGGCGACGGCGGCTTCATGTTCAACGCCTCCGAACTCTCCACCGCGGTCAAGTACGGCATCAACGTCGTGACAGTCATTTTCAACAACGACTCGTACGGCAATGTCGAACGGGACTTAGATGAGGTATTCGACGGAACATATGACACCGATCTGCACAATCCAGACTTCGTGAAGTTCGCCGAGTCGTTTGGCGCGGTCGGCATTCGGGCAAACGACCCGATGGAACTAGCAACCTTGATACCCGAAGCCTTGAAAATGAACGCCCCGGTCATTATCGACGTGCCAGTCCACAACCTGCGAATGCCGCGTGCCCCGCAATTCGCCTTCACCACGAAACTGCCCTGGGCCACGCCGCAAGACGGGCTACTACCGACGTAATGGTGCTGCGCGCAACCACCGTCTTTCCGACGAACGCCGACGCTTCAGCGGGGCTGGGCAACGGGAAAGGGCACACAATCTGACCATTCAACCGTCGTAACATCATTGCGTCGTCACAACTCATTGGTTATATCTTCAACGCAAATATCATGAAATCCATCTTTTTCCAAGCCGCGCTCTTTTCGTGCGCCGTGACCTCACTTGTGGCCGTCGCATGTACCCAATCCGCCCCAACACCAACTCCTGAACCCACCCCGATCCCAACGCCAACTCCGACGTCTACCATCGCTCCAACCAACACTCCCACATCGACTAACACGCCAACTCCGCCACCAACGCCAACATCAACACCCGCGCCTACCGAGACGCCCGTACCGACGCCGTCAGCGACACCTTCACCCGAACTAACTCCGACACCCGACGAAGATGGCATCATCTGGTACGAATACGAGCCGAACCCAGCGACGATAACGGTCGAAGGATCAACCATCTCCTTCGTCGGCGATATCGAATCGGAAACTTATCGCGACTTCTTGTATGCAGTCCGCGGGAAAGAGGACCAAATAACTGCCATTCGCATCAACTCTGGTGGCGGAATTACAGAACAAGGCATGCAAATCGGCGAATGGATATTCGATCACGAAATCGACGTCATCGTTGACGAAATCTGTTTCTCATCCTGCGCCAACTACATCTTCACTGCCGGCAAAAACAAAATCATCGAAGAAGACGCCATCGTAGGTTGGCATGGCTCAGAACAACAAGATCCCTTCATCGCCGCCGGCCACGGCATCACAATGGCCGAACTTCACGCCCGAAACTACGAAGAGCTGAAGGAGTGGGGCGGACTTCCGGCCGGCGAGACCAAAGAGGATTTCGTCGCAACCATGCTGGAGATGGACGCGGATGACGATGGCGGCGAACAACGATTCTTGGACGCGATCGGCGTCAATCTGTACCTTATGGTTTACGGCTTCTTACCAGATCAATTCGACTACTACTTCAGCGACGATACTCACTTCGGGGGTTGGACCTTCTCAATCGAAGACATGGCGAAATTCGGTGTTGACAACGTGTCCTATGAAGGAGAGGGACAATATCCGAGCGAAAATGCCCTAGAAAACCACCATCACCTTGTAATGGTCTTCACAGTCCCGACGGACACCCTTCCTCCCGCTGAGATCCCGACACCACTGCCCTCACCCGCACCACCGCCAGGCAGCACACCAACCCCAACGCCAGACCCGAATCTCGATACCGAGTCCGGAACATGGGTCGAACCACTTCCAGCCGAAATAACCGTTGAAGGCGACACCGTTGTAATCGACGGGTACCTCAACCCCGACGTATTTGTTCGATTTCGCTCCGCGATTGTTGGAATGGAGGAAAACATCTCAACCATTCGGATCAATTCCGAATACGGCGAAGTGGTTCAGGCGATTTTCATCGGCTTGTGGATCTACGATCACGACGTCGATGTGGTGGTCGATGAGCTCTGCATGTCCGCGTGCGCCAACTATATTTTCACCGCTGGAAAAAACAAGATCATCGAGGATGCCGCAATCGTGGCATGGCACCAGTCTCCGCAGTGGGATGAATACGAAGCCCGAGGCCTAGGTTTATCCATCGAGGAAGCAATGAAGTTCAACATCGACAGGGGATTGTTGGGAATTGATCCTTCTCTCGACGAACAAGGACAAAAGGAGTACATCCAAGAGATGTCCGCATATTTCAGGGAAGCGATCGAAGAAGAACGACGGTTCCTCGACACCACCGGCATCAACGATGATGCCCTCGTTTACGGATACATCGGCGTTGACTGGGATAACGACTGGATTCCAATGCACCTCTTCCTAGGATGGACATTCTCTATCGAAGATATGGCCAAACTAGGCATCGAAAACGTGTCCTACAACGGCAGTGGTACCTACCCTGACCGACTTGCGGCGCAACAGCGAGATGTCACCATCTTCACAGTGCCGTGATCACCCCGAGCAGCGACTGACCTAATGATCAGCCCCAACCTAATCCTAGTCCGCCACTGCCAAGCAACCGGCCAAGAACCGAACGCGCCCCTGTCTCATGTAGGCGTCCAACAAGCCCAAACCCTCGCCGATATTCTCTCGGACCACCCCATCGATCACATCACTACGAGCGAATACCTACGAGCCCAACAATCCATCCAACCATTCGCAAGCATCTCATGTTTGCCGATCCACTCCGACCCCCGCTTGAACGAACGGACCCTCTCCGCCGAACCCATCGAAAACTGGCAAGAAGTCATCCACGACTCCTTTGACGACCATGATCTGCGCGCGCCGGGTGGTGAATCTGCTAGCGAAGTCTTAGCTCGCGCCTGGGCCGCGCTGAATGAGATTATCGCCGCTGGTCACTCGCTACCGTTAGTCGTCACACACGGCAACTTGATGGCATTGGTACTGCACTCGTTGGATCGCAAGTTCGGCTTTGAGGGATGGAAATCACTTAGTAACCCGGATGTATTTTTGCTGAGCGATTTCGGAACGAGGCGGATGGCAGTCAATAGAATTTGGCAACATTCGTGAATCGCTATCATCGCCCAACGTCGACTCAGGTGAGATCAGCCGCGCAACGGATTAGTCAGCAAGTCGGGGACGGCGCGACCAACGAAAAGAAGGAATCCAAATCCGCACCGCTTATCAAAGCCAAACGCCATTCACTTTGATAAGGCCACCGCCTATCAAATGAGTTTTAATCAGCGACGAAGCGAAGCGTGTTTGGATGATTTCCACGTCGTAAAACCCAGCTCAACCCGCACCAACTTCACAAGAACTTCTTCGCCAAACGCTCAACGGTACCCTTAGTACGAATTGTGACCGGACCCAAGATGCCTTCGACATCCTTCAGATCCAGTTCCGAATCCAAGAAATTGCCCTTCGGCCACCAGTAGAGTTCGCGTCCGACCATCTCCAGCATATCGGCGTGGTTCGACAACTCCAGCGCCGAAGCCCGCGCTGACTCAACGACCTCGTCGCGAACCATCGCAACCTGCATCTTGCCGGTGCGTTCTTCCGTGACATCTGCAAACGGCGCATATCCAGCTATCGCCCTCACCTCATCCGCACTCCGCAAGAAAGTCGGAACCTCGTATCCAAGCGACGCCCGCAACCCGGATTCGATCGAACTCGCTACCGACTTGATATCGGAATCATCAGCGTCGAAGATGACATTGCCGCTCGCCAAATACGCCGCGACATTTTTGAAACCGATATCCTCGAACACCGCGCACAACTCCGGGTTCTTAATGCGTCGGCGACCTAGATTCATCCCGCGCAGGAATGCTACGTAGCGGTTCATTCGTGTGTCCTCCCCCTCCTTCAGCAGAGGGCTAGGGGAGGCCAACCCTAGGGTCGATACTGATCGATGCCTATCGTCGACACACCATCCCCAGTCGGCATCACACAAGTCTTCGCGCGGTCGGCACCTACGACGACAATGTGCCAATTCTCGGGATTGTCGACGACCGGAACCTCAATCTCGAGTCGCTCCTTCTCCGTCAAGTCTTCGAGCCAGCGCCACATCGGGCTGATGCGTGCCTCGCCCTTGAGCGGGGTGTACTGGATCATCTTGCCCAAGCTGTGATTGGCGTTGAGGTGGATGAAGCCGCGGGCATCGTCCTTCGAGAACCCTTGGTCGCCAACGGGCCCGGCCACGTCGGGCGGCATCAAGATGAGCCGCTGACCGCCACCATGCATCCCAAGACCTCGAGTGCCGAATATCGACCCGTAAGCTAACGTCTTCAGCAGATCCTCAGCCTTCGTGTTCCCCTGGTCCTGCACGTCTAACTCACCGTTGGTGATGAAAACGCTGACGGTGCTTTCGCTCGCCCTGAATCCCTGGTTTACGTGGAACGGCTCCCACGGACTCATGTCTTCGTTCTCAGCGATGCAATGCACGAACTTGCGCGTCGTGCCGATAGTATCCATGTCCATCTGGCCGGGATACCAGTAGCCGATATTGCGAAGGCAGAGCGAAAATGCGCGGCCAATCGTGATGTTGACTTCGTTGTCGCGACCGGGACCGAGCGCCGAACGCGCGTTAATGCCGATCTCCTTGGCGATCGGACCATTGACGATCAGCAACGGAGCCTGCGGGCTGGTCGACATCAGCAACGACGTCCCGCCGTGCGATCCCATCTGTGAAAGCGCCTTGACGCCCGCGATAATCACTGGCATGTGTTCCGGTTTCGCTCCGGCCATGGCCGCGTTAATGGCGATCTTCTCCACGGTCGCCAACCCAAAACCCGGAGGCATGTCGCAGATCAACTCATCCGCGTCCAAACCCGTTCCGGCTATCAACTCATTGACCGCGTCGACCGTCGGCGGGTGTAGTACGAACGAGTCGCCCCAGTCCCGCATCAACCACTGCTCATTCATCTTCAGAATGGCGTCCCAACGGTCCTCGCCCTCAAACCGTTGAACATCCGCCACATCATCACGCTCACCCCGACCGTGCTGCTTGTCGACCGTCAAGACATCTATGATGTCGTCGATCACCGCCTCAGTCTGTGAGACACACTCATCGATTGGAAGGTTGCGATAAATCCGAGGAACAATTACGAACTGCAGGTCTGGCATACCCAATGCCCGGGAGCTCGCAATCGCATCCTCTTCAAAACGACCCGAGACTATGGGAATCGCGGGCTTCCCCATCTTCTCGATTTGGATCATGTCGTGGACCATCCACGACGCACAAGTCCCTCAGTCCGCAGTGGCGCCGATGACGACGTCACACTCCTCTCCCGCTTGCTTCACGATCGGCGGTGGTGCCGGATAGTTTCCACCCGTGTAGAAGTTGACCTGCACATTCTTGAACCGTTCCTGAATCATCTCACCCGCGCGCTTCAAAGCAACATCACCGCCATGCGTCCCACTCCAAATTAGACCGACTGTCCGATCGTCGAGCGACTCCGGACGATCATTAATCTTCGACGAATTCATCAGCCCACGCTGCTGGGCTACCGGGTTCAAGACTTCTAGCAAGTGCATAGATTTAGTCTCCTCAGGAATGGCATACGTTCAGTTGTAGCGATGATACCGCATTAGACCCAAACCTGTCCGACGACGCGCCTACGCAGCCACGATCCGAAACCCTAGATTCCCCGTACTCGAATCAGGCGTATTGGCAGTCCGTGCACCAACTCGATACCTATTGCAATATGAGTCGTGACACAGGTAAGAACCGCCACGAATTACCTTCGCCGACCCGTTCCGTGGCCCTTTGGGATTCTCACGCGTCACTCGCCGGGCGTTCCGATGGAACGACGCCGAGAACCAGTCCGCACACCACTCCCACACATTCCCCGCCACATCGTAGAGCCCATAACCATTCGTTGCGAAACTCCCCACCGGCGATGTCCCATGCCACCCATCGTCTAAAGTGTTCGCCTTCGGAAACTCGCCCTGCCAGATGTTGCACATGTGCACTCCTTCAGGCTCCAACTCATCGCCCCAGGCAAATCGAGCCTGATCCAATCCGCCCCTCGCCGCAAATTCCCATTCCGCCTCGGTAGGCAACCTGCCACCAACCCAATCGCAATACGCCATTGCATCCGTCCACGAAACGTGCGTTACCGGATGATCGCCTCGGTCGTCGATGTTCGTGCCCGGTCCTTCCGGTTCGCGCCAGTAACCGCCATCAACGCGCCACCACCATTCCGACCCCTGCACAACCTGATTAACCTGATGCTCAACCTCCGCCGACACGAAATCCTTGAACACAAATGACCACCCGAAACGTTCCGCGTCCGTCACATGTCCCGTCGCCGATACGAACCCATCGAACTCTTCGTTGGTCACCAACTGAGCCGCGACCCCAAACTCATCCACAGTTACTTCGCGTATCGGCCCCTCTCCATCAGCCGGAAACCGTCGGTCGTCGGTCCCCATCCGAAACTCCCCACCATCTAACCTCACCAATTCTTTCTCGACCGGACCAGTGCCGGTGTTGCCAGAGCAGCACGTCGCGCTCGGAGGATCATTCGAACCAGACTCGTCGCCGCGAACGGGTGCGCAACAATTGTCTGTTTGATTTGGGTCTATCGACATTTTCAATCGCCCGGCACGATCTCTATCGCACCCCCGTTGCGAGCGTCCATCGTCATCACGTGTCTATGCAGTAACGACATCCCTATCAACGGCATAGTTCCCACGCGATGAACTCTGACGTTGTAGTGCTGCAGGTCCCAAACAACGTTGGCCGAGTATACTTCTATGCTTCTTTCCTCGTTGTTTGCCATCAAAACTACGTCCATACCAACAACTTCGAGGCCTAGGGCTTCGATGTCCTTTGCAGGTAGACCAATCCACTCAGTGAAACCCGTGTCGATTTTCGCATCGAAACGGACTAAATCCCGTTCCGAATCCTCGACGAAAACGGCCGCAACGGCCAGTAACCGCCCGCGCGATAACACGACCGTGCCCAACCGCATTTCAGATCAACCGTGTATGCTCTCGATGAGCAATTCCAACTTGCATCGGCTCGCGATGCCTCATGGCGTGGGCTCGCGCGAAACCCAACCGAACCGCTCAGCATGGGGCAATTCGTGGTAGATATTGACTATCGAGGCATTCGGGCGACGAGTTTGGAGACGCCTCATCGAAACATCGAGGTCTCCGATCTCCCAGTCACCACTTTCCACATCAATTGCGACGTTCTTGTCGTAATCAGCATCCGTAAGTCGATCTATGATGTCGTCGTTGGAGATTTCCCATGCCCGAACCGACATCGCGGTTGTCTCTTCTTGGTTGGGCAAAACGCGCATGTTGTATCGCCTCCCAGTATCTTTCTGTAAAAGTGATTGTATCCGCAATATCCATTGATCAGATACCAGACACCCGATCGCACATCCAACACGCTAACATTCATACCCATCGAAACAACCAAAACTACGACCAACCATGAACACCCAAGCCGCCGTCCTTCGAGCCCAACGACAACCTGTGTCTGTAGAAATGCTTGAGATCGATCCACCCAAACGCGGTGAGGTTTTGCTCAAGATGGTCGGTGCAGGCGTCTGCCATTCTGACTACCACGCCGTCGACGGGCACACCAAGAACTTCGTGAGTCCGATGATCCTCGGACACGAAGGCGCCGGCACGGTTGCCGAAGTCGGCGACGGCGTCGACTGGTTGAAGCCCGGAGACAAGGTGATCCTGTCACTTGATTCGATGTGTGGACGCTGTCGCAACTGCACCGACGGGCATCCTTCGCTTTGCGAGACCAACTTCTCATACGGCGCCTCGATGCCTGATGGAACTACGAGGTTCCACAAGAACGGCGAACGCATTAACCATCGAACCCCGACCTTCACCGAGTACTCGATCGCGCTTGAAGACAAATGCGTTCTGGTTCCGGATGACACGAATCTTGAGGCCGCGTGTCTAATTTCATGCGGCATCATCACCGGCGTCGGGGCGGTCGTAAACCGCGCCAAGGTGCCCACCGGCTCGAGCATGGCCGTCTTTGGATGTGGAGGAGTGGGCCTCAGCGTCGTCCAAGGAGGCAGACTCGCCAACGCCGCCCAAATCATCGCCGTCGACACCGTCGATTTCAAACTGGAAAAGGCCGAAGAGATGGGCGCAACCCACTTCGTCAATGCATCAAAGGAAGATCCCGTCGCTCGTATCCAAGAAATCACCAGCGGCGGCGCAGATTACGCCTTTGAAGTCGTCGGTCTGCCCGCCATAGCGAAACAAGCATTTAACTCAACCCGCCCTCTCGGCACAACCGTTCTCGTAGGCGTCTTTCCCACTGGCGCGGAGATGGCGGTTGACGGATGGGAACTCCTCCGCGGTAGAACCATCCTCGGCAATTGGCACGGCGACGGCCGACCTCGCGTGGACTTCCTCTGGCTGCTCGAGATGGAAAAACAAGGCATTCTCAAACTCGACGAAATGATCACGCGATATCGGCCCCTCGGCGAGATCAACGAGGCGTTCGCCGACATGACCGCCGGAGAAGCGGCGCGCACCGTTCTAACGTTCTAAATGCATAGGTCGCGAAGCTAGCGTGACCGACATAGAATCACGGCATCCATAAACCTAAATCCGAACCCTCCCAACGCCATGGCAATATTCGACCGGATCGGTTACGACGCTGGTTCAACCCGACTCGAAGACGCTCTAGATTTCGCCGAGCAATACGGTTTCTATTACGTTGACTTCAACGCTGATACGGGCCCAAACCATATGGATACATGGCCACCTGATCGCATAGCCGCGCTCCGTGACCGATGCGAAACCACAGGTATCAGCATCGGACTTCATACGCTGAGCGCTGTCAACGTCGCAGAGTACTCTCCGTACGTCTCGCGTGGTGTCGAGAACTACATGCGCGCATCGATTGATCTCGCGAATCGCCTCGGGTGCAAATGGACGACCGTCCACGCCGGCTATCACTTCAGCTCCGATCCCGAAACTCGGATGGACGCAGCCATCGCGAGACTTGACCGAGCCGCAAACTACGCCGCCGACACGGGTCAGCGAATCCTGCTCGAAAATCACAACGCGGAACCGGAACACGCTGAGATCAAATACCTCGCGCACACCGTGGAGGAATGCCAAAAGATCTTCGACGCAATCCCACCAAGCAGACTTGGTTGGGCATTCACCGTCAACCATGCGCACCTTGTCCCCGAAGGCATCGACGGATTTATCGATGCATTCGGAATCGATTACCTCGGAGAAGTGCGCCTTGCCGACAACACCGGCGAATACGAAATCCACATGATCCCCGGCGAAGGCAACATCGACTTTAAGTCCTGCCTCAATCGCCTTGAAAGTAGTGGTTACCGCGGGCACTACTCGATGGCGTACGGAACGCCAGATGAAAAAATCGCTTCACGCGAGCACTTGGCGACACTAGTCGATTAACGGAGAAACCCAACATGGCATTGGCAGCACAGACCGGCAGTACACCTCACGGTGACTCGACTCGACCACCAGCTACAGGCAGGCGCGGCATGGTGGCCTCCGCGTCCCAACACGCCACGATCGCCGGATTACTGACGCTCCAAGCCGGAGGCAACGCCGTCGACGCCGCGGTAGCAGTCGCCGCCGGCCTCAACGTCGCCGAACCATTCATGTCCGGGATGGGCGGAGTCGGCATCGGGCTGGTTTTCTTGGCCGAAGACGGGGAAACTCGAACCATCAACTTCTCTGGTCACGCCCCGAACGATATCGATCCGTCGAGCATGACCCGTGACGACATGGAGTACGGCCCCCTCTCAACCCTCGTCCCCGGCAACATCGGTGGGTGGCTCACGATGCACGAGCGATTCGGCAAGCTCTCCCGTGCCCAAGTCTTCGAATACGCCATCGATCTTGCCGAAAACGGCTACCCGATGACACCGCTGGTCGCGACAACCATCGCCGACGCCCTCTCCAAGATCCAAGAACTCACCGAACCCGACGCTTCGCCCCCGCTCGAGTTCACTGCCATTGAAGCCGGCGCCTTGCTGCGCCAGCCGCAACTCGCCGAAAGCATGCGTCGAGTAGTCGACGGTGGTCTCGAAGATTTCTACGACGGCAAACTCGGCGACGAGATGTGCGCCGGAAACCAAGCACTCGGCGGCATCATCAACCGCGACGAACTCGCCGCTTATCGTCCACGTTGGGAAGAACCGATCTCCACCACTTACCGCGATTATGAACTACGCGTCCCGAAACCCAACTCCTCAGCGTTCCAGATGCTCGAAACTCTGAACATCCTCGAAGGCTATGAATTAGAACCCGGATCCGTAACCACCCAGCACCTACTGATCGAAGCCGTGCTAAAAGCCGCCGATGATCGCACCCGCTACTCCGGCGACCCCAAAGACGTAGACATCCCGCTTGACCGGTTGATCTCGAAAGAGTACGCCGAAGAAATCAGGTCCGGCATCGCAATCGACAAGTTTTCAGGATTTCCGCCCGAACGATGGAATCGATCCGCAGTCGAAGCCTCATTGCCCGGAGTATGGAATCCACCGTCCGCCGCGCAAGCGCCCATGACAACGCACTTCGCCACCGCCGACCAGTGGGGCAACGTCGTAACTATCACCCAGACCCTCGGCGGCGGATTCGGATCCTGCATCGCACCGAAAGGCACTGGGATCTTCATCAACAACATGGGCAAATGGTTCGACCTCAACCAAGGTAGCCCTAACGACATCGGTGGCGGCCGAGCCGTCGACTTCGTCATCGCCCCGTCGCAGATTTTCTCAGCCGACGACTCCACCTTCATCGCATCCATCGGCACCCCCGGCAGCTACGGCATCCTCCACACCACCATCCAGATGATCCACCAGTTCCTCGACTGCGGTCTCAACATCCAAGAAGCCATCGAAGCGCCCCGGTTCCGTTACTACGACATCGGCGCCCTCATGTTCGAATCTCGCTTCGACCCCGACCAACTCGCCGCCCTCGGCAACATGGGCCACACCTACGACCTCCTACCCCCCTACACCAACGCAGTAGGGGGCGCCCAAGCCATCCACCGCACACCGCACGGAACGTATTTGGGCGCGGCGGATCCGCGGAGAGACGGCGTGGCGTTGGGGTATTGAAGGGCGGCTTGAGAGGACGGATTGACCGCCGTTCTGCTTGCACCATCGTTGTTTCAGGCTGATCCCCCACGCCTCGATGACGTCGCATTGGCTTGGACTGGTAGTGATTGCTGTTCGATTGACCTGCGGTGCATGGAATTGAATCTCTGCCGTTTCCTAGGATTGCGGGTAGTGCAGATGTGTTAGTATGTTTGTATCGTAAAAGGAGCTTCCATGGCATCGAATATCGAGTGGACAGACGAGACTTGGAACCCTGTGACAGGATGCACACGGGTGTCTCCGGGTTGTGACAACTGCTATATGTTTGCTCTCTATCCGCGGTTGCGAGGCATGTCGGTTCGAGGGTATGAAACTGATCCGAGCCAAGTCCGCCTGCTTCCCGAACGGCTCGAAGCTCCGTTCAAGTGGAAAAAACCTCGCACGGTGTTCGTCAACAGCATGTCGGACGTATTTCACCCCAGCGTTCCATACGAGTTCACATACGAGATGTTTCGTGTGATGGATGAAGCCTCTCGTTCTCGTGGTCACATTTTCCAGGTATTGACGAAACGCCCGGGTAGAGCAGTCGGTTGGTGGGAGAGGTTTTCTGAACGTTTCTCGCATCGATGGCCGCCGAACGTGTGGATCGGCACATCTGTCGAAAGCCAAAAATACGCTCCTCGAATAACGGTGTTGGAGAGAATTCCCGCGCCAGTCCGTTTCGTATCTGCCGAGCCATTGTTGGACGAAGTCGACTTGCACCAATGGCTGGCACGCGGTGCGCTTCATTGGGTGATCGTGGGTGGTGAAAGTGGCCGCGGCGCGCGGCCGATGGAGTTGGATTGGGTGCGTCAATTGCGCGATCAATCGCTTAACACCGGAGTTGCGTTCTTCCTGAAGCAATTGGGCGGTTCTCGCGGTAAACGAGGCGGTGACGAGGCCACGGTTGATGGTGAATTTTGGCACCAGATGCCAGTAGCGGTCTAGCGTATTGACAATGCATTCGTTCGGCGGGCCTTGGACTCAAGAGAAGCTGGAGATCCTGCGGCGATATCTCGATGCGTACACTACGGCTTTGCGCAATCAACCATTCAGCCTGATATACGTCGACGCTTTCGCAGGCTCAGGTAGCTGGCGACCGCGCAAATCGGATTCCGAGGATCAAGCGGGCGAATATGACGATTTTGCGGAGATGCACCTTGGATCTTCAGCAATCGCGTTGGGAATCGACGATAGGCCGTTCGACAGACTGGTATTCGTTGAGGAGAATCCGGAGTACGTTGCGTCGCTAGGGTCGCTTCGTGAGGCCAACCAGCATCGCCATATCGAAATCATCGATGAGGATGCAAATCAAGCATTGCCACGGATCTGCGAGCAACTCCGAGATTCGGATCGTGCTGTCGTGTTTTTGGATCCTTACGCTACGGAAACTTCGTGGTCGACGCTCGAGAGAATTGCCGAGACTCAAAAGATCGATTGTTGGATCCTTTTACCTTTAATGGCGATAACCCGCTTGCTCTCGGTCGACCAAGTTCCTGACGATTCATTGGCGCGAATCCTTGATCGAGTATTTGGAGGGCGCGAGCACTGGGAGGAGTTTTACTCGACTGCTCCGCAACAGACATTCTGGAGCCAGGGATTGGCCCAACAACGCGAACGCGGGAGCCAGCAAATCGCCGACAAGTATCGCCGACGGCTCGAAACCGTTTTCGCGCGCGTCGCGCCAACCAGACGAGTTTTGAGGAATACTCGTAATTCCCAACTGTTCGATCTCTTTTTTGCCGCCAGCAACCCTGTGGGTGCACCGGTCGCGATCAGGATCGCAGATCACATTCTCAGAAATTGGTGATCTGGACGTCTACCCCACCGCTTTCGCCGCCCCCCGCTCACGCGCCAACTCCGCCAACCGCGCTCCGTTCACCGTCGCGATCGGAATCGCCCCCTCCCGATTGGCCTCTTCTAAGGCACCTCGTTGGAAATCCGAGGTAGTGATCATCAATCCGTGATCCCCGATGCGCATCCCGCCGCGCAGAAGTTGAACATCGCCACCATGAATGTCGCGGCGCCAGTTCAACGCCTGAATCGAGAAATGCACATCCACAACGTCAGAGACGGACATGCTGGCGTGGATATCGAGTTCGCCGGGCCGCAAGCGGTTGATGACAACGACGTCGGTCATTCCGATGCTCGCCAAAAATACGACCGTAAAGCGCTCAAATCGCTGGTTGCTCAAGGTCCGTATGCTTCGTAGCAGCGCTTGATCGGCCTCGCTTACCTGACTCGGCAAGGCCTCCTCAGCGATGTTCCGCGCCAATCTTACTGGCGCAGCAACCGCTCGCGTCAATCCGCTCTGGCGTTGCAGTGGCGGCGGCTCAACGGACATAGACTCAGTCGACTTCGGACCATCTTCAGGCGACTGGTCGACTGTCGCCGTTGAGACTTCATCTTTCATCTCTTCTGGATCGCTATCAGACACGCCTGGTGCCGAGTGATATCTGAGCGCGTAAGTATTATTTCCGACCCGTACGAAGGCCGAATCGCCGCCGTGTTGAAGCATGTCCTGGATTAGCTGAGACCGAACCTCCGCCTCATCCTTCGACCTCGTGCCCTTCAAAACTCCTGCGGCGCGTAGCAACGTCGTCATCTCATCGACGCTCAACGGTCGCCTTGCGCGCTGCAACACCTCTTTGGTCGCGTCTTGGAGCGACCACATGGCGCCGACATTCGACCGCGCGATGGCAGTGGCGATGCTGATCGGGTTAATCGTTGATGCCGTAGTAGTAGCTATCGATGTCCCGGTCCGCAGAGTTCGATCGAGCATCGAGGGTAGCGTGAACCGACCCGATGGAGTTCGCACAATTCCTATGGCTTCGGCACCTTCTTCGGCAACGTGCTCAAGTTCGACTTTCACGGACTCGTCGTCGATCGGTTCGTTAGCGTCGATCGGCAACCGAGACGATTTGATCTGACGCACGATCTCCGCCGGCGATAGCGGCTCGCCGGCCCGTCTCAAGACATCAAATGCGGCGTCGAGCATCCGCAACGGTTGGTCTCCTACACTGCTTCGCCTGCCAGCACCCCGGTTACGCGTTCGTGATCGACAGCCACGCGCCCATTGACAACGACGAACGGGATTCCCTCGGGGAACTGCTCAGGATCTTCGAATGTGGCTCTATCGGTAATACGTTCGGAGTCGAAGACTACGATGTCTGCAAATTTCCCGACCGCGATCTCACCGCGGTCCTTCAACCCAAAGCGTAACGCAGCATTCTGCGACAGTCGCTGAACCATCAGTTCAAGCGGAATGTTGTGCCGCCGTCGTAGCCGACCGATCATGCGCGGGAAACATCCATAGGCACGCGGGTGAACCATGCCGCCCGTTGGGATGGCGTCAGAACCGACCATGTAGTCGGGCCGCTGCATCAATTCCATGATGTCCGCCTCTACCTGTTGCCACACGCGCGTGCTGGCCGGAGGTGCACCGCGGAAACCACAGTTCAGGTCCTCCTCGAGCATCACCCGACACATCATCTCTTCGAGCGAAACCCCCCATTGCTCTGCTACATCATTGAAAGACATCCCTTCGATGTCCTTGTTCGCCTCAGAGCCAATGCTCGACCACACGTTGCCCGACAATCCGCCGCGCGTACCGCTTCTGATACCGGCTATCACTTCTTCTCGGCTTTCACCGTCGGCAAGAAGCTTCAACATCGCCTCCGGGCCACCTTCGTGGAACCAGCCGGGGAAGAAAGACTGCGGGAAGCTAGACCCGACCGGGTAGGGATAGGTCTCCAGCGTCACATCAACACCATCGGCCTTGGCACGCTCCACCGGCTCCAACAGTGCATCGAGTTCGCCTGCCGAATCGGGCTGCGTGCGGTAGTGCTCAAGGTGAATCTGTGCGCCCGTCCGACGCCCAACCTCCATCGCCTCCTCAACGCCGCCACCCGCGAAACCGCGATCAGTGTTGTGATTGCGAAGGTGTATCGACAACGGACGCTCGAACTCCTTGACGACGTTCATGATGTTGACGAGTTCGTCGGTGTCGGAGTACGAGTTCGGGTAATACGACAGCCCGGTCGCGAAGCCGCAAGCTCCCTGCTCAAAACTCTCGCGAATGATCCGTTCGGCGCGATCCCATGCGTCTCCCACCAGCGGCTCGTCCTTCATTCCTCCGATGGCCTCCAGCCGTACCGGGCCGTGACCGAGGAACATGGCAACGTTGCACGAAGTCTTGTTGTGGTAGTTCGACATCGCCGTCGCATACGTCGACATGTCCAACTCTTCCGGCGCGTAACCCAAGATCCCGCTCAAGTAATGCATGTACATCAGATAGTTGTCGTGCGAGAGCGGAGCCAGAGTCAGTCCGTCTGGCGCAATGATCTCGGTGGTCACACCTTGGCGGATTCCGCAAGCATGCTGACCATCCCTTAACAACGCTGCATCGGCATGAGAATGCACATCAATGAAACCCGGAGTCACGGCATGACCATTGGCATCGATCACGCGCGTCGCGCTGGCCGCGGACAAGTCACCAACTGCCGACACCCGTTTGCCATCGATTCCAACATCAGCCCTCACCCCATCTGCCCCGGTGCCGTCGTACACCACACCGTTAATGATCAACAGATCGAATTGCATCGCACTTCCGTCCATTCGTTTTTTCTCTGCGCATCCATAGACTCGCAGAATATCGTAACTGGAGACTGTAACGGAGGATTTGAAGACGGATGTCGAACGCTATTGAAGCTTGCCGTAGTGGTCCCGCTTCGCAAACGTATTTGCCCATGACGCCGTGCCCTGCAACGATGAATCGGTAAGGACCACCGGACGCTCCAGCATCTCCTCCTCTTCGCCGTACAACTTGAGCGTGTTGTACGCCCGGAGGTAGATGCAGTCCTTGTCCAGAATCTCGCACTTGCCGGCACGCGTGCCCCCACAGGGACCGTTGCGCTGGTTCTTCACACATTGCGATTCCGGGCACAACTCCCCGATATCGGGAAGGGAACAATCACCGCAGTCCCGGCATCCGTAGAGCGGCACCTTCATCATCTGCTCCGCCGCGTGCGCCGCCTTCGTCGCCACCTTGCTTTTCTCGATCTGACGATATATGGACGCGCTCGCCTTAAACGCCGGCGCATCGTGGTCAAACACGAAGTGCTTGCCGAAGCGCCCGATACGGTATGGCAGATCCGGATGAAATGCACGCCTGAGCAACGAAGCCGGCCGCCCCCGACTCGCCCCAAACTCGCGGTTGATCTCCTCGGACGCGGTATTCGGACTGTCGCCTTCCTCGAACATATAGAACTCGCCCGGCTGGGAATACCCGATCTCCGCCGCCGCATCCTTCCACTGATCACCTTGAATGCCTTCTGCAATATTCAGAATCCGTTCGATCCGCCCGTAAGTCAATCTGCCGCTCAGGTACACACCGTTGTAACCGGTCCCGCGCAGAACCGCGATCTGCTTCGCCGCCAACTCATCGAAAAAACCGCGACCACGGTCTTTAGCCTTTGCCGCGCGATTCGCTACTTCCACCAATTCAGAATTGACCGCCACGCCAGGTATCCCCCATCGACCGAAGAACCTCGCCGCCGGCGCACTCAACACGAAGATCGATCCTAACACCGCCGGCATCGTGCCACTCTCGCCATGCTTCCAGTTGAGGTATCGGATCAACTCGTGATGCTTCCGAGCATCGTAGCCGATCTGAGAAACTAACCACCTGGCACCCGTTCGAATCTTGAAATCCATCTTGTAGAGCTGCGTCAGATACTCGCCCTCATGCAACTTGAACGGGTTCACCGCGGCGCCAGGATTGAACTCCGTACGACCAAGCTCCGTCTCCGAGCTTCGTCTCCCTGGCAACGTCACCTTCAACCCCTCATTCATCCGACGGATCATCTCCAACAATCCAACCGAATCGGTGTCGAACACGGGACGCGCCTGCCCCGAAAAACCCGATACCGGGTAGTCGCCCGATAGACACAGGACATTCCGGAAACCCAGACTCGAAAGCGACCACAACCTACCCTCAAGCGAATTCCGGTTGTAGTCCTTGCCCGAGAGATTAATCACTACCTCCACATCCCGATCCAACAACTCGCGTCCCAACGTCTCCGGCGTAATGTGCGGATTCCCACCCGGATTGTCAGTAAAACACACCGCGCCAACCCGGCCACCCTCCGCCGCCGCCGTCGCCAACTCCACCGAATGTCGAGCCCCCGCCTCCATGGCCAACCCACGCGAAGTCTCAACCTCAATCGCAACCGAGAAACCATCGGCCAGACGCGCCGTTATGCCGGTGTTGGGCGCGGAAAAATCTTCAACAGTTGCCATGAAACCCAATTATCGCACTGGAGACGGACGTTCTCACCGCCCGATTGCCGCACCTTGACCTAGGAGCGACGATTCGGCCGTTCGCCGATACCTCAATCGATCTGCCGCAACCGCGGATCCAACCGGTCGCGCAGCCAATCGCCCAAGAAGTTCAGCGACATCACCGTGAAGAAAAGGAACAACCCCGGAACGATCGACATCCACCAGTTCGTCGTCGTCAAAAACGCCCGACCCTGAGTTATCAACAACCCCCAACTCGGCACCGACGCCGGCAAACCGACACCCAAGAACGACAAACCCGATTCGGCTACTATCAATGCACCTGTTCGCAATGTCGTAACCACGATCACGATGTGCACGATCTGTGGGAACAGGTGCCGCCACAAAATCCTCAAATCACTCGCGCCCATCGTCCGTGCCGCGATCACGAAGTCGCGATTCTTCAGCGATAGTATCTCTCCTCGGATGTTTCTGGTCCCCGAAGACCAAGAGAATATCGACAACAACAAAGTCACGGACCAAAGACTTGGCTGGATACTCACCGCCCAAATGATCGCGATCATCAACAACGGCAAAGATGACCAAAGGTCTACCAACCGCATAAGTAACTCATCCAACAATCCACCGAAGTAACCCGCCAACATACCCGTTATCGTGCCGACAAACAGTCCGAACAGCACCGCCACGCTGGCCACGATCAACGAAACTCGCGCACCTTCCAATACACGAACCAACATATCTTGTCCGAGATTGTTAGTGCCCAACGGATGCTCGGTGGAGCTCCCTTCAAACCACAACGGCGGAATGTCACGAGCCCGCAGATTGCCCTTGTCTGGTTCGTGCGGGCTTATCTGATCGGCGAATACAGCACCCAACACGACCAGCACCAATATCAGTATGGGCACCACCGGCCAGCGCCGCATGAACCGCCACCAATCTAGCGGCGAGTACCACAAGTAACCCCTCGAAACCACTAACGGCGCACTGTCGGTAGTGCGAATTTCACTCGTCGTGTTCATTACGAGTATCGGATCCTAGGATCAATCACCAAGTAGAGCATATCGGCGACAAAATTGAGCGCGACGTATCCGCTACCGAATATCAGCGCTGTCCCAGCTACGATCGGGGCATCGTTATCG
Organism: Dehalococcoidia bacterium; assembly: GCA_963664695.1. Classification (GTDB taxonomy): domain Bacteria; phylum Chloroflexota; class Dehalococcoidia; order Lucifugimonadales; family Lucifugimonadaceae; genus Bin127. Next base: position 1,668,694 of record OY761543.1, on the reverse strand, counting down.
AGCGCTCCTTGAACCGCCAACCTGCCAATCCCCGGCCACGCGAACACCGTCTCCACGAACACCGATCCCGTGATGAATGCCGCCAAAACTAGAGCCGATACCGTGATCGGTTGAATCAACGCGTTCCGGAGCGCGTGCCTCATGATCACCATCCCACCCGATGCACCTTTAGCGCGTGCCAGCTTCACGTACTCTGAGTCGAGCACTTCGAGCATCGATGATCGAGTAAGCCTCAGATATGTCGCCCAAGGGTCGAACGCCAACACGAAGGCCGGCATTATGAAGTGCTTGGCCTGTGTCAGCAACGGCGTCGTTGCCGGAGCCTTCGTCGCCGAGGGAAGCCACTGCAAATACCCGGCGAATAACAGAATGCACAAGATCGCTAGCCAAAATGCGGGTGTCGCCTGCCCGATCAGCGCAATCGCACGGCCAAAATAATCGATGATGCTGCCGCGCTTAACAGCCGAGATTATCCCTAATAAAACCCCAGGCACAGTTCCCAAAACCCACGCCACCGCCGCGAGTTGAAGGCTGTTCGGCAACGCCTCCGTTATCGTCAGCCACACCGATCGCTGCGTAGCGATGCTCTCTCCCATATCGCCTTGCAATATGTTGCCAAGCCACACGAAATACTGAATGTAGACCGGCTTGTCCAACCCCCACTTTGCCTTGAGTTCCGCAACCGTATCTGCCGACAACCCATATGTGTCGTCACGCACATAGGCGAGCAACGGGTCCGGCCCCAACCTCGACAGCCCGAACACCAGAATCGTCACACCCCACAGCGTTAAAACTGCGAAGAGCAGACGTCGGGCCAAATACCTACGCATCTTTGAACTTTCGATCTCCTAAACGGCGACCGCGGTAACGTCATATCCTCCCTATCTCGCCGAAAGCGCGACCGGGAGGATACCGACTTGGCCCCTGATCTGACTCAATTTGGCAGATCAGGGGCCAAGTCTTGTCGGTTCCGAGACCGACTACGGGAGTGTGATCTTCTCTGGGGAGTTGATCGCCTGACGCAAACCAGGCTCCATGTCCCAAGACCCGATCGAATTCGGGTTGTAAACGATCAGACTCGGCGCAGCAACGACTCCGAAACCTGGCAACCAGTGCCGCAAGAAGTCTGCAAACTGCTTGTTCAACTCAATTCGTGCCGCTCGGTCAGGTTCGGCTGACACCGCCTTGTAGTTAGCGGTAGCCTCGGGGAATTCGAGGCCGTGGCTCTTACCGCCACGTGCTATCGCCGACATCTGGATTCCGCGCGGGAAGTCCCACGGGGTAGTCGCAAAGTTCTCCAACGGACCAGTGTCAGTCCACGCCTGGGTCGCAGAGCGACCGACCAGCGTCGGGCGGAACACCGTGTATTCGTAGTGCAGAACGTCAACGTCTACGCCGATCTCTTCCCAGAACTGAGCGATGGCATCGCCGATGTCACCGTAGAAGTGACCGACAGGCCACGCGAACATCGCGATCTTGAATCGATTTCCATCGCCGCCACGTGGGTAGCCTGCCTGGTCGAGCAAAGCCTCAGCCATGGCCGGGTCGTATCCCACGCCCCAGCGTTCCTCATCCCAGTCCGGGTGGTTGATGTCGAAATACGGGATTTCGACTGGCCAACCGACACCGCCGATCACGGCCTCGTTGATTAGCTGACGATCAACCGCCATTGCCAAAGCCTGGCGCACCAATCGCGCCTGCTCCATGTCATCCATGCCAGCCGGGTTGTTGCCGTCGTCCGGCTTGTGCGGGTTGCCGAGCCACGGGAGGTCGTGCGTGTAAGTCACGATCTCCAGCGGATCGCCGGTCGTCGGGTGGGTCGTCTCCCACAGGTTGCCGGCAAACATCACCGTAACCATGCGGGCAGTTCCTGAACCGTTTCGAACCATGCCGAAGCGTTCCACCGTCGGAATGTTGCTCGTGCCGACTTCAGCGATGTCCGCTTCGCCGTTCTGCAACATCACGATACGCACGCTCTCGTCCGGGACCGAAATTCGAGTTATCTTCGCGATCTCTGCCGCTTGGCGCCAGTGCGAAGACAACGCCGTGTACTCGGTCCGGTCGCCACGAATCCAGTTCGTGAATTCAAACGGACCCGTACCAACGATGTTGTCGTTGTTCCAGTCTTTGCCCATCTCGGTGAAAGCATTCTTGCTCACGATGCCCGCACCTAATCCGTCTTGACCGAAGAACCAAGTGTCCCATCGGGGGTCAAAGTTCTCCCAACGGATGCGGACCGTCTCCGCGTCGATCGCCTCGCTAGCGTTCGAGCCTAGGAAACCGGCCCAAGTGCCAGATCCGTCGGTAACGCTAGTCTGGCCCGAACCTAGCTCGTTCGACAGGTTCGGGTTCGTGTCGTTCGTTGACCATGCGACGTCTTCAGCTGTCAGCGGACCGAATCCCTTGTGGAACTCAACGCCTTGGCGAATTTTGACATCGACGTACGTCAAGTCGGGATCGAACTCGAAACTCTCGGCCAACAGATTGTCGGCGATGTTGGTGCCGACAGGTTTGAACAAGGTCTCAACCACGCTCAGAGCTTTTGCGGCGCAGCAGAGGTTACCCGCGTTGAAACCGGACCAGTTGCGCTGGCTGTCACCAATGGCCCAAACCAACTCGCCAGCCGCCTGACGTGATGGCGGAGCGTCAGTCGCGGCCGGAACCGGAGTCGCCGTCGGCGGGAGCACCGCAGTCGCGGTCACCACAACCTGAACCTGGACTTCCTTCTCGACCTCTTTGATGACTTCCTTCTCAACTTCCTTGACAACCTCGCGTTCGACCTCACGCGTTACCTCAACCTCAACCGCCACTTCTTTCTCGACCTCCCTGATCACCTCGACCTCAACCTCGACCGCCACTTCTTTCTCGACTTCCCTGATGACCTCCTTTACAACCTCCACCGCAACCTCGCGATCGACTTCGACGGTTTGGACGACCTCTTTTACGATTTCGACCGGAACCTCAACTTCGACCTCTCGGATGACTTCCCTCTCGACCTCCACAGGCACTTCGACCTCGACGGTGCGAATGATCTCGGTCTGGACCGTCACCTCAACGATCGTCTCGCCGCCACACGCGAAAAGCGCGAGCGAAGAGAACGCCGCTAGCGATAACACCATGCCAAACCAAATCGGTCGCCGCCTCGTCCTTGATTCCGATTTCGCCTTCATCGGACACCTCTCTATTGAACTGCGATTCGCCGCCACACGCGCGCCTTGCTATCCACAAAAACTACGTGGCGGTATCACGCAATTTAAGTGAAATCGTCGCGCATGTCAACCAATTCGCGCATAATCCACAATTTCAGCAATTCCAGAATGCGAATCCCAAGCCTTCTTCCGCCAAGCATCGCCACCGATTCGCCAAAATATGATGAAAATGCCGATTCGAAACCCACACAACTCCCTACCGCCATGCCCCATCGCATCTTGAACCTCATCTCGGTCATCCTCGCCACCGGGTTAGGCGTCGCCTATCTCACGCCGTTCGCCAAAGCTACCCTCGCCAGCGCAGTGACCATCGCCATCTTCGCCGCACTGACTTGGGGCGAACCCGCGATCAGTCCTTGGCTAATCGCCGCCATCATCGCCATATTCTTCGTCGGCGTCGCCGCATCTGCACGCGTCAAGACTGATGAAGACCCCGATCCTAGCCGCGTAGTCATCGACGAGGTGGCCGGTCAACTCGCCTCCGTCGTTATCCTCAGCGACGTCAACTTGTGGTCAACCCTCGCCGCATTCTTCCTCTTCCGACTGTTCGACATCACCAAGCCCCTCGGCATCCGACGCCTCGAAGCCATCCCCAACGGTTGGGGCATCATGCTCGACGATTTAGCCGCGGGAATCCTAGCCGCACTCGTCATCAACGTCGCGGTACTGATCGTCGCCGCGGTTATGTAAAGTCAAACGCCAGACGACGCGCCCGCTACCTAAACGTCCGACCGCCAATCGCGCCGCGATGCTGCGATATATGATCTCGCTTGCCTAGCGTCCGTTTCGCCAAGAACCCTTCCTTTACCGGCCACGGCAACACGCCGCATCGCTCCGCCCAAGCTTCGTACTCGCGAATCATCGACGCCACACGTTCGGGTTCCGACGACGCATAGTCACGCCGCTCCGTCCGATCCTCCGGGATGTTGTAAAGCTCCCACGGACCATCCCACTCCGCGACCAGCTTCCAATCACCGATCCGAATCCCCCGGTTGCCCTCATGCTCGACCGCCACCGGTTTCTCCCGTGACCACTCCATACCGTCCAATATCGGCACTATCGACTCACCCTCCAACGGCGTGATCTCGTTGCCCGCATACTCCGTCGGATAAGTCGCACCGATCGCATCGTAGATCGTCGCTGCAATGTCCGTGATGTGCATCGGAACGTTGTCTACGATCGAACCCTTGGCTATCCTCGCCGGCCAGTGAACGATGAACGGCGTCGAGATACCACCCTCATGTATCCACCGCTTGAACAACCTGAACGGCGCATTCGATACATTCGCCCACGGCAACTCCACGGCTTGGAACGTCGTATCCGGCCCCGGCCTCAACTCCGGTATATCGCCAACCCGCACTTCCTGTCCGTCCAGCGTCAGCGACGTCGCCCACTGCGACGGATCAGGCCAGTCCGAGTCCTCTTGGAACAACTCGGCACAACCGCCGTTGTCGGTTAGGAACATGATCATCGTATTCTCGAACTGACCATGTCGCTTCAACGTCTCGACCACGCGCCCGACGCCGCGGTCCACCTCCTCGATCATGGCACAGTAGACCGCCATCCGAATGTCCTCATACTCCTTGTTCTCGACATCCTCCCACGGCGGCGCATCCTCGTCGCGAGGCGAGATCGGCCACTTCGAATCGACAATTCCCAGACCCTTCTGCTCCTCATGCCGTGCGGCCCGAATCTCGTCCCAACCCCGCATGTACTTGCCCTCGTACTTGACGATATCGTCCTCCCAAGCATGGAGCGGCCAGTGCGGCGCGGTGAACGCGATGTACTGGAGAAACGGTTCGCCGGCCGACATCGCATCATCGATCTGCGACGCCGCGTGATCCGCAATCGCGTCCGTCAGATGAAAATCATCCGACTCCACCTCGATCAACTGGTCCTGCAGCATCAACGCCTTCGGATTCCAATACGAGTCGGCCGCTTCCAGCAATCCGAAATACCGGTCGAAACCCCGCTGCGTCGGCAACGGGTGCTTCGCATCGCCCGGAGTCCATTGGTCACGCAACCGACGATCGTACCCACCGCCTGCATGCCACTTCCCCGACATCAGAGTCCGATAACCCGCGCTCTTTGCCACCTCGCCCATCGTCACACAGTCATCCCGCAAATACCCTTGGTAACTCGGCACACCCAAATCCGCCGTCATCTGCCCGATACCCGCCTGATGCGCATTCAACCCCGTCAGCAAAGCCGCCCGCGACGGACAGCATCGCGCGCCGTTATACATCTGCGTAAACCGGATCCCGTCGTAGCCCAAAGCATCCAAATTTGGCGTGCTGATCTCGCCCCCGTAACACCCAATATCGGAGAAACCGAGGTCATCGACCATGATCACAATCACGTTAGGCCGGGCATCAGACGGGTTGCTTTGTGGTTGTTTTGACATCAGAACGACTCCTTTATCGTGTCTCAAGCCATGCGAGAACATTCACATCGCGCACGTCGTACACCGCGACGTCAACGTTCGGCGCCCGAGCCAGCTTGCTGTCGGCGGTGATTACACCGGTGTCGAAATCTTTGGCAAGTGCAACATAGATCGCGTCGTACGTGCTCACGTTTCGATAGTACCCCCACGTCTGGTGCAATAAACGCCGGTGCGGGAACCTCGTCACGTCCCAGTCCGCCAACTGATCAATCGCATTAGTCACGACGCCGAGCGGTACCTCGTCACGCAGTGCGAACCCACGCAATGCAGCCAAGACCTCTAAGTCGAACACCTCCGGTGCAATCAAGTCGCTCGTCATCAACACCGACTCCACCAGTTTCCCAAGTCGAGTCTGAAGCAAATACTCGACCGCCACGGAAGCATCTACGACATACCGGGCCACTAGAATTCGATCGGCGCGTCTCGCTGAGCACGCTCACGAGCCAATATCTCAGAAGGGCTGACTTCGAATTCCATCGGTTCCTTCGCCGCGATACGTTCGTGTAACTCGATTTGTACTATCTCACGCTCCAAAGCCACAACGACCAAATTATTCAACGGCGTCTTATATCGCCGCGCTTGTTCCCGCAACCGCTCATGTAGGTCGTCTGGGACGTTTTTTACTCGTAATGTCGCCATTCGTCAGGAGATTCCGCTCCGATTTTGCCAACTAACGATCCGCGTTGTGCCGCAAACTTTCGACTGCATGAAATTCCGCGGGAGTGACGGACAGACTCAACAAACCCTTCTCGGCCAATTCCTCGTCAAACTCCATCCGCCTCATCTGGCGCTCCAGTGCAGCCACAATCACGTCATCCAATGACATCTCGCGTTTGTACGCCTGCCGCAATAAACGCTCGCGCAGTTCATCCGGTACGTTTTCTAGCTGGAGATCGCCCATACATCGAAGATATCACGCTTCTCCACACCCCCTCAACCCCCATACTCCGCATCCAGCTCCATCGGATACAGCGGTACCCGACGACGCTCGTACGTGAACGTCGACATATCCGCCGTCGTGACCCCTGGCGTGTTCACCAAGATCACCTTTCCCGCTATCGGCTGATACGCCGGACGCGGCGACACCACACCTTTCGCAACCACGATCCGGTAGCGCTCCGGAATGATCCCGATGTGATACATCTGCGCCCGCACCGTGTTACCTGCCCGCACCGACGTCAACAACAACGTCTGCCCGCCATCCGTATCCACGCGCACGCTAACGCCAGAGTTGTAGAACCGGAACCCGCCGTGCGAAGCTCCTAACTCCTCGTACTGACCATCCGTGATCGCCCGCACCGTGCCCGTCACCCGAACCGGCGAACCATGCATGTCGTCCGTCTTCCCGCCGACATCCAACGTCACCGCCGCGCCGACACCCGCCGCAACACACGTATCCACCGACTCCGGGTCGTACAACGTCTGCAAGAAGCCCGATATCCCACGCTCCACAACCTGCGCCAAGATATGCGTCGAATCGGCCGATGAACCGCCACCGATGTTGTCGCCGACATCCATCAACACGATCGGACCCTCCCGCGCCGGCGCATCCTCATCCGGCATCGACAGCGCCGTACCATCAGTCGCCACCACATCCGCATCGCCGAGATCGCGCGGACCCACATACTCCGCAATCGCCATATCCAACGCCTCCGAGATCGAAGCCACCTCCACGTTCAGCTCCGCCCGACGCTCCCAAGCCCGTGACGCCATTCCCTTCGCCACCGACTTCGCCAACTCCAAATCGCCATCCGCAATCGCGACCCACGCCATCCCCAACTCCTCCACATCCGAATACGGATAACCCTCCGCAACACTCGTGTCCAAAATCCCCGGCGTCTCATTCGCCGCCACACAGTCCGACACGAACGACCGCATCGGGTCCTCGCCCGTGAACTGCTTCACGATATTCACATACATCGGCGGCATCTCGATCCACTGCACCGGATCGATTTCACCCTTCGCCGCTCGCACCACCATCTCGGCTGTCTTTCTACTCCGCACCTTCGGATCCAAATGCGGATTCGTCCGCCACACCACGCACACATCCGTGTGCTCCACAACCGGCTCCGACACATTTCCATGCATATCCAGCGTCACGCCCACCCGCATGTCCGGCCCGACGATCTCTCGCACCGCCCGGCAGAACTCGCCATCCATATCCGGAAACTCCTCACTCACCGCCGCGCCGTGGTTCGAAATCAAAACCGCATCCCAAGGACCGCCATCCCGCAACATCCCGAACATCTCCCCCGTCAGACGATCATACGCATCCTTCGTAATCGTCCCGATCGGCCCCGTCACCGCATACATCAACGGCACCAACTCAAACCCAAGCTCCTCCGCCGCCTGCATGTAACCCGAAATCGTATAACTCGCATCCCGGAACTTATCGAACATCTCCTCCCCCCGCAAAATCCCCGACGCTTCGAAAGCGGCATAGTCCGCTGGAACACTCGAAAAAGTGTTCGTCTCATGTGAAATCCCCAACAACGGAATACGCATCACCAAGTCCTTTCCGACACGATAACCACCAACTAAACGAAGGTTAACCCATCGGAGCGAGCTCCGTAGGGGCAACCCTTGTGGTTGCCCTATCCCCTGTGCCCTCTTTGCCCCATGGTCGCACTATTCCGCGCGATCCCGCTGGACCACCCAGGGCGACCACAAGGGTCGCCCCTACGATCGATCTGAGCAATCAATACCTCCACAGTTCACTCCATCCTTAAATCCCTAAAATCCCAGTTCAAAAAAACAGCGCCCGTATTGCTACGGGCGCCGTTTCTATCCCTATCCTCTCCCGCTCTGCAGAAGAGGATCAGGGCATTATCACTTGCTCAGCACCGTCTTCCGCCTGCGGCCTACCACGACGAACGTGCCGGAGACTACCACGGCTGCGCCGAGGAGTAGTACCCATACCAGGCCGCCAGAGGCCGGTGAAGTTCCACCGGTGTCCGGCAGTACCGGCTCCGGAACCGGCGTCGCCGTCGGGATTGCGTCCGGGGCACCTTGCGAACCTACCGCCACGGAGGCCGGGAGGTTGCTCAGGTTGCCGCAAATCATCGTGTCGCCAGCGGGGTTCAACCGCGCCTGCGCCGCAAGGATCGTCAGCGAGTCATCGCTGTTGATCGCCGCAATTGACAGCGTGGTCAGGTTCGCCCGCGCAGATGCCGGGAGCGGTACACAGACCTCCGCCGGATCTTCCAAGACGTAGCTGCTGATCGTCGCACCTGATGCGTCGACGGCATACACTCCGTACATGTTGCCCGCGAGCGTGTAGCGCTGGTGCGTCTGACCCGCGTTCGATGCTGCACCGTCGTCCGACATGCGGATTCCGATGAACTCGCCGTTCGGGACTGCGCCGGACGGAACGCTGATCGAGTAGCCTTCGCCACCGTCGAACATGCCGCCCTCAACCGGTGTGAACACGTCATACTGGTTGCCGTCTTCATCCGGAATCAGCTCGGGGATTGCGCCTGGCGGGTTGACCGGAGCCGGGTCGTCAGCCTGAGGTGCCGGTTGACGGCGAACTCGGACTACGAAATCGGCGTCACAGCCGGCTGTTTCCTCGCCAACTTTTGCATCAACATCGTAGCAATCGTTTGCGCCTAGCTTCGATGTGACGGTGTACTCGCCTGGCGAACTCGGCGCGGTGAAGGTCACCGTCGAGTTGCCCTTTTCAGCTGTCGGGAATGTACCTCCCGCAGGGTCGACGCTCCAATCGAATGTCACGTTCTCGGCAAGTTTCGGAGCTTTCACGTCCTGGAGACCGTAGACATCGACCGACAAGCGCACATTATCGCCTGCGGATACCGTGATGCCGCGGATCGTAGGCTCGATGCGCAAGATACGCACCGCTCCAAGGAGTATCTGATCCTCGTTCACGTCAGTCACCGTGACCATAACGGTCAGCTGGGTTCTTTCACCGCGGGGCACCACCGCTACTACGTCCACAATGTACACGTTGTCCGCGTTCGCGTCGGCCGGTGCCTCGTAGTCGACGGCGGTAACAAAGCTGAGCTCGCCGGATGTTCGGTTAATCGTGATCAGCCTTATGTCCTCGCCGCCCACGATGAAGTACGACACAGTTGCGCCGCTGACTGCCGGGCTAGCCGAGACCATACCGATGGCAGTACTGTCCTCCGCCACGGAGTGCGCAGCACTGCTGGTGGAGAAGGTCGGACCGACATTGGTCACCGTGACCGTAACGGTCTGCACTTCCTCCTCGCCGTTAGCCTCATCCGCCATAACTTCCACGATGTACACGTTGTCCGTGTCCGCGTCGTCAGGGGACTCAAAGTCAGGGGCGTTTACGAAGCTGAGTTCGCCGGTCGCTGAGACGATCCTGAACTGGGATTCGTCCGCGCCGCCCGTGATGCTGTAAGTCACGTTGTTAGCCGCGGTTACGGGGGTAGCTGCGACCGTCACGACCGCGGTAGTGTTCTCTGCCACGGAGGGTGCGTCATCGCTGGTGAAGGTCGGACCTCTGGCATTGGTCACCGTGACCGTAATGGTCTGTTGGGTCACATCGCCGCCAGCTTCCGTCGCCAGAACGTTGACCATGTACACGTTGTCCGTGTCATCGTCGGCCGGGGCCTCGTAGTCTGGGAGGGCCGCGAAGAGAAGCTCGTCATTGTCTGTTCCGCCGATGACGAGCGCGCCGGACGCATCGTCGCCGTCCGGTCCGCCGGCAACGCCGGCCGGGATGCTGTACGTCACGGTGTTAGCCGTGTCTACGGGGGTAGCTGCAACCATCACTACGGCAGTAGTTATCGGAGTGTTCTCCACCACGGAGACTTCGCCACTGCTGGTGAAGGTCGGACCGACATTGGTCACCGTGACCGTAAAGGCCTGCAGGGTTTCTTCGCCGCCACTCTGCGTCGCCAGAACGTTGACCATGTACACGTTGTCCGTGTCATCGTCGGCTGGTGCCTCGTAGTTTGGGGAGGCCGTGAAGGTGAGCTCGCCGGACGTTCCGTCGACGGCGAAATCGGCGAAATCCGCCCCGCCCGTGCCATCGGTCGGGATGCTGTACGTCACTCCAGCGCCAGCGGCCTGAACGGTCAAGACGGCAGTAGCCGTATCCGTTCCCTCCGCCACGGTGGCTGTAGTAGCACTGGTGAATCTCGGACCTGCGACGTCAGTTACCGTGACCGTAATGGTCTGCCGGGTCACCTCGCCGCCAGTCTCTTGCACCTCGACGGTCGCGACGTACACGTTGTCAGTGTCATCGTCGGCTGGAGCCTCGTAATTGGGGACGGCCGCAAAGGTGAGCACGCCGGACGCTCCATCGATGGAGAAGTCGGCGGCGTCCGCGCCTGTCAGAGTGGTATTGAACGTCACGACTGCGCCGGCGGTTACTGGGGTGGCTTCAACCGTCAAGACGGGAGTAGTAATAGGCGTGTTCTCCGCCACGGTCTCTGTAGCAGTGCTGGTGATGGTCGGACCGACATTGGTCACCGTGACCGTAACGGCCTGCAGGGTCTCCTCACCGCCAGCTTCCGTCGCCACGACGTTCACCTCGTACACGTTGTCCGTGTCATCGTCGGTCGGGGTCTCGTAGTCGGGGGCGGACGCGAAGTCGAGCGCGCCGGAATTTGCGTCGATGTTGAAATCGGCAGCATCCGTGCCAGTGAGGGTATACGTCACATCAGCGCCGGACGTTACAGGGGTGGCTGCAACCGTCCCGACGAATGTATTCGTGCTTTCCGGCACTGAGTATGTAGCAGAGCTAGTGAAGCTCGGACCTTGAACATCGGTCACCGTGACCATGATGGTCTGAGTGACGGCAGGAGTGTCACTGTCAGAGTTCGTCGCCGAAACCGTCACAACGTACACGTTGTCGCCAGCATCGCTGACCGGAGCCGTGTTGGCCACGTCGGCCGGGGCCTCGTAGTTGGGGACGGTCGAGAAGGTGAGCGCACCGGACGTTCCATTGATGGCGAACTGCGCTGCGTCCGCGCCTCCGCCGGCGCCAACGGCCACGATGGCGTACGTCACGCCAGCGCCGGCTTCAACCGTCCCGACGGCAGTACTGCCCTCCGCGACGGTGAATGCGTCATCGCTGGTGAAGAACGGCGCCGGGGTGTTCGTTACCGTGACCCTAAGGGTCTGCAGAGTATCATCGCCGCCGGCCTCCGACGCCAAAACGTTCACGATGTACTCGTTGTCGCCGGCTCCGCTGACGGGGGCCGGAGCCTGACTGGCCACGTCGCCCGGGTTCTCGTAGTCAGGGGCGCTCCCGAAGCTGAGCGCGCCGGACGGTGCGACGATTGAGAAGCTGCCGCCGTCCGCGCCAGTGTTGCCGGTCGGAATGCTGTACGTCACGGTGCCGCCGACTGCGGAAGTGGCTGCTACCGTCCCGACGAATGTATTGCCCTCCTCTACCGAAGGTGCGGCACTACTGGTGAAGGTCGGTCCTTGGACGTCGGACACCCTGACCCTAAGGGTCTGAAGGGTCTGCTCAGGGTCGGTGCCACCGGTCTCCGTCGCCAGAACGTTCACGAGGTACACGTTGTTCATGTCCATGTCGCCTGGGTTCTCGTAGTCGGGGGCGGCCGCGAAGACGAGCTCGTCGGAGTTCGCTCCGCCGAGCGTTGCGTCGAAGAGATTGACGTCCGCGCCGCCCGAGATAGCGTATGTCACGGTGCCGCCGCCTGCAGCGGTGGCTGCAACCGTCACGACCGCGGTAGTGTTCTCTGCCACGGAGGGTGCGGCACTGCTGGTAAAGGTCGGCCCTTGAACATCGGTCACTCTTACTGTAATAGTCTGCAGGGTCTGCTCATCGCTGGTGCCGCCGGTCTCTGACGCCAGGACGTTGACGGTGTACACGTTGTCCGCGTCCGTGTCGGCCGGTGCCTCGTAGTTGGGGGCGGTGTTGAAGGTGAGCGCGCCGGTCGTTGAGTCGACTGCAAAGTCATCGGCGTCCACGCCCGCGCCGCCGCCCGTAGCCGGGACGGTATACGCAATGGTGCCGCCGCCTGCAGCGGCGGCTGCAACCGTCACGACCGCGGTAGTGGTGTTCTCTACCACGGAGCGCGTTGCGCTGCTGGTGAAGGTCGGCCCTTGGACGTCGGTCACTCTGACTCTAATAGCCTGCAGAGTCTGCTCACCGCTGGCCTGCGAAGCCAGAACGTTCACGAGATACACGTTGTCCGCGTTCGCGTCGCTCGGGGCCTCGTAGTCGGGGGCGGTGTTGAAGGTGAGCGCGCCAGATGCTGCGACGATTGAGAAACGGGCGGCGTCCTCGCCCGCGCCGCCGCCCGAGGTCGGGACGCTGTACGTCACGCCAGCGCCGGTCGCCGCAACTGTGAAGACGTCGGTATCGCCCTCCTCTACGGAGAATGAAGCAGGGGTAGTGAATCTTGGGCCTGGGACATCGGTCACCGTGACCATAATGGTCTGCGTCATTGTCAGATTGGTGCCGGAATCCGTTGCGACAACGTTCACGATGTACACGTTGTCGGCTGCTGCGCTGACCGGATCCGTGCTTTCCAAGTCGGCCGGAGCCTCGTAGTCGGGGACGGCCGAGAAGATGAGCACGCCGGACGTTGCTTCGATGGTGAAGCTAGCGCGGTCCGCGCCGCCCGTCACGTCGGTCGGGATGGTGTACGCCACACTGTCGGTGCTGGTTTCAGGGGTGGCAATAACCGTCCCGACTAGAGTCTGGCCCTCCGAGACGGAGAATGTAGCGGAACTGGTGAAGGTTGGTGGTGTTGCTGCCTGTGCAGTTGCGTCCCTCGGTTGCAGCGTTGAGGTGCCAATGACGACGGCGAAGACTGCCGACAAAGCCAGCATTACGCCCACCGCGTACCTGATCCTAATCAGTGACGTAGAGATTTTCATCACGTCTCTTTTCCTTTACAAGCTAGACTTGTCGCCAGTCTGTCGTTAGCAATTCTTGTGTGCGCGTGAATCGAAACAAGCGCGTGCCATTCCGACTTACGCACAACATCTTACCAGTGTATACCACAGCGTGCAATGCGTTCCCATGCCAGATTCACCAGATTTTACATCCCAACACCCGAAACCCCAACACCCGAAACAACCGATTCCCTTTTTCCTATATATAAGGAAAGGCGCGCGGTTCGAACTACGACGCACAGGATGAGGTTAGGGCGAAAACCTCCCCTTCGCAAAGCGAAGGGGACGCGTGCAAAGCACGCAGGGGATGCACGAAATTCACCGCAACACCCCCAAACCGCAACAACGATCCCCTCTCCCGCGAGCTCATTCCCTCCCCTTCCCAAAGGGAGATAAAGAGGGGTTCCCAGGGTGAGGGCAAAGCGGCGACCAAAGGCCGCGGCCCCGCGACAACCCCCAACCCCCCTAGACTCCCGCGTCTGCGGGAATGACGGTGGTTCCGCAAACAACCCGTAGGGGCAACCCTTGTGGTTGCCCTGGGCGGCGGGGGTGCAGGCCGTCGTGGTTGCCCTGGGACGGGCGGGACCAGGCCACATGCCCGCACAACACCGTCGTGGTCGCCCGACACCTTTTTCGTCGCACAACACCGCCATAACCGCCATGGCGACTCCGCCGCCTCGTCTCTCATCGGCGGTCCGTCCGGCACCCGATACCCCGCCCAGGGCAACCACAAGGGTTGCCCCTACGACGAATCTGCGCGATCGATCCCGCCGCCGTAGAGGTCGTGCCACCATCCTAGTCCAAACATTCTTCGCCATTCCCCTTGCATCAACACCCAATCTGACATATCCTAGCACATATAGGACATAAGAAGCGAAGTCGATGCCGAGTGAGGTGCGTCAGTGGTTGTTGAGGCGGAGCGAGCAGGGTGGCGGGATGATCCCGTTCGGTTTGTGAAGGAATGGTTGGGTGGAACACCATGGGAGAAGCAGAGGAGGATTTTGGAGGCGCTAAGGGATCACGACTACGTCGCGGTGCGGTCTTGCAACGGATCCGGCAAGACATACATCGCGGCTCATGCCGTGATTTGGTGGTTGATGTGTTACGACGACGCCGTGGTCATCACTACGGCACCGACCGAGCGACAAGTGTCCGAAATGTTGTGGAGAGAAATCAGGGCCATACATCGCGACAACGCGGAGTTGATCGGGGGACGCATCACCACGACCCGACTCGACCTCGCCGAGCGCAGGTTCGCCTTCGGTTTCTCGACCAACGTTGAAGAGCGATTCCAAGGTTTCCACCAAGGGCACATCCTCTTCGTGGTCGATGAGGCATCGGGCGTCGAAGCGAAAATCTTCGACGCCATCGAAGGGTCGATGACCTCACGCCACGCAAAGATGCTGCTCATAGGTAACCCAAACTCGCTCTCCGGGGTGTTCTACGACGCATTCCATAAGGAAAGAGCGTTCTGGGAGACCATACACATATCGGCGTTCGACACGCCGGGACTGCAAGACGGAGGTGAAGAATCAGACCACAATGAGTCCATTCCCGACGGACTGATGACTGCCCGATGGGTGGCACGCGCGAAAAAGCGGTGGGGCGAAAAAAGTCCCAGGTATCAGGTAAGAGTGCTCGGCGAGTTCCCGAAGAAAATGACCGACACGCTGATCCCGCTCGACCTGATCGAAGCCGCCGTCGCACGCGACTCTGGGCATTTTCCCGACCTCGACATCGACGGAGAACCGCCGATCATGGGTCTGGACATCGCACGCTACGGGAACGACCGGTCGGTCGCATGCGTGCGGCGCGGCCCGATGGTAGTCGAGATGTCGGTATTCCCTTCGGCCGACACCATGGCTACCACCGGGTTCGCGTTGGACTTCGCGCGCAAGCACAACGTCGCCAGAATCTACGTCGACGAAGTCGGCGTCGGCGCCGGAGTGCTCGACCGCATGCGCGAACTCCGCGAATTCGAAGCCATCGGCATCAACGGCGGCCACCGATCCCGCGAACCCAAAAACTTCCTCAACCTCAGAGCCGAGTTCTTCAGCCACCTCCGCGACCGCTTCCAGACCGGAGACATCGCCATCAACGACGATCCCGAACTAATCAGCGAACTCGCCACCCTCAACTACAACTTCACCAGCAAGGGCCAGATGCAGCTAGAAGACAAACAAAAACTAAAATCCCGCGGCAACCCAAGCCCCGACAAAGCCGACGCCCTAATGCTAGCCTTCACCCCCCAACCCAAAAACCCCCTAATGATGTGGATCATCTAACACCCGCACGACCCTTCATTACCGTGCAACACACGTCATTCCCGCTCAGCACGCGTCATTCCCGCTCAGCAGCCGTCATTCCCGCGCACGCGGGAACCCAGAGTAAAACAAACCACGCCATATTCCTCCCCTTCGCTCTGCGAAGGGGACGCGTGCAAAGCACGCAGGGGATGCACGAAATTCAACGCAACAACACCCCATGCCCCTAACCACTCTAGATTCCCGTTCAGCACCCACCATTCACGCACGCCGTCATTCCCGCAAGAGCCACGTCATTCCCGCGCACGCGGGAACCCAGAGAAAAACAAACCACGCCGCTTACCTCCCCTTCGCAAAGCGTAAGGGGACGCGTGCGAAGCACGCAGGGGATGCCCGGGGACGGGAGCGGCCGGCCAACGAGTACGCACGCCCCCCGTCATTCCCGCACAGCAGCCATCATTCCCGCACAGCACATGTCATTCCCGCGCACGCGGGAACCCAGAGTAAAACAAACCACACCAGCAAAAAACACGCCGACAGCACCCAGGCACCACCGCCCGGAAGAAACGGTTGTTTTTATGTCCCTGGATTCCCGCGTCCGCGGGAATGACGTGAGGCATGCGTCCCACAACAATCGTCCCCTCTACCGCTCGGCGGGAGAGGGTTAGGGTGAGGGCATCGGGGCGGAAATGGGGCCCGGCCCCTCCAACACCCATCGCCCACCCGAGCATCCCCCCACGTCTCGCTGCGCTCAACGCGTCCCCCATCGTCATTCCCGCGGACGCGGGAATCCAGAGAAAAACAAAGCACGCCGATTCCCCCCATCCTTGCTAAACTTGCGTCTCATCATGTCTGCAACAAGCCCGGCTCCGGCTGAAGCTCCTCCAACCACGCCACCAGCCGCACCGGTCTTCGAAGGCGAGAAATCGCCCACGCTGATGTACGGCCTCTCCGCCGGTCACGGCATCAAACACTTCGGACAGGGCGCGTTGCTCCTCATGATGCCCTCCATACGCGCCACCTTCGGCATCGGCGACGTCGCATACGGCACCATCTTCGCCATCAGCTCCATCGCCTCCGGCATCGCCAACGTCCCCGCCGGAATGTTGGCCGACATGTATCGCAAACGCGTCGCTTGGCTCCTCACCATCAGCATGTTGATGGTCGGCACCGGCTACTTCCTCATCGGCGTCAGCCCATGGGTATGGCTCATCGGATTCGCCGTCGCCATCATCGGATTCGGCACCAGCCTCTGGCACGCCCCTGCATTCGGCACTCTCGCCGCCAGATATCCCGAGCGTCGAGGCGTCGCCATGGCCGCCCACCTCACCGGCGCGCAGATCGGCAACACCACCAGCCCCGTCATCATCGGATTCCTCCTCGGCGGCGCCATCGGCACCTTCGAATTCGCCGGCTTCGACTGGCGATGGGTCGGCGTCGGCGTCTCCGTGCCCATGTTCCTCACCGCCATCGTCGTCCTCTGGCGCTTCAAGACCGGCGGCGCTGAAGCCACCCACAACCTCGACCTCACCGAATACCTCCAGTCCGCCCGAAGGTTGGTCACCAACGTCCGAATCTTAGGACTCGTCTTCCTCGGCGCCTTCCGCGCCGCCATCCACACCTCCTTCCAAGCCTTCATCGTCCTCTACATGGCCGAGACCCTCGAAATGTCCGGCTTCACCATCGGATGGCACGTCGCCCTGCTAACCCTCGCCGGAATCGCCTCCACCCCCGCCATGGGCTGGCTCTCCGACCGCGTCGGGCGCAAACCCGTGATCTTCGTCGCCATGGCATCCATGGCCGCCATGATCTTCGCCTTCCTATTTATAGAGCGCGGAATCGGCTTCACCATCATCGTCGCCTCCCTCGGACTTTTCTTCTTCTCCGTCATGCCCATCATCACTGCCGCCACCATGGACCAAGTCGAACGCGGCTCTGAAGGCTCCGCCACCGCACTCATCTTCGCTGGCGGCTCCGTCGTCGGCTCACTCTCACCCATCATCGCCGGCAAGATCTACGAAACTAACGACTTCCAAGGCATCGTCATCTACTGCGGAACCATCGCCGTCCTCGGCGCAGCCCTAGCCATCATCCTCCCCATGCGTCGCGTCACATCTTAACGAAATTTACGCAAACTTTGTGCTAATATATCAATCAATGAAACACCTTCTACCGAATTTTCCAGGATTTCAGCCATGACGACAATGCCCGAACGCGTAAGCAAACTCGAAGGCGCGTACGAACAAGTAGACCAACGCCTCGGCGACCTCGCCGGTTCGATCGATTCGCTGCGCAACGAGACGTACTCGCTACGCAAAGAGATCAATGATCGGCTCGACGCCACGGACAGCAAATTTGAATCCAAGTTCAACACGCTGATCATCGTCATGGCAACCTCCGGCGTCGCAATCGTCGGAACCCTAATCGCCATCGCGTTTCGGATCTAATCCGCCGTAATCGGCGTGAAACGAAGTGCAAGCAACCTTACTTTCGAAACCTTTCAGGATCTCAACCATGACAACAATGCCCGAACGCGTAAGCAAACTCGAAGGCGCATACGAGCAGGTAGACCAGCGCCTCGGTGAGTTGAGTGTTCAGCTCAACGCCATGGACAGCAAGTTCGAATCGAAGTTCAACACGCTAATCGTCGTCATGGCAACCTCCGGCGTCGCAATCGTCGGAACCCTCATCGCCATCGCGTTTCGGCTCTAACCCGCCAAAATCTTCGGCTGCATCAGAGCGATTAACGTCCCGCTGCCCGGAACCGGCGGAGCAATACCCGTGTCGACACGCGCTACCGCGCCCGTCTTCAACACCGTCGCGCCCAAGCGATCCGCGCCGATCAAATACCCCGGCAGAAACGAAAACGTCGGATCGTGACCCACAATCGCGTAGTTGCCCGAAACCTCTAGCGATTGCAGCAAGTCAAGCGCATCATCCGGTCCGAGATGTGCCGCCAATCGCTCATCGATCTCCGGCTCATCCCAACCCGCAACGTCACATAATATCTTGGCCGTCTGCATCGCTCTCACGTACGGACTCGTGATGACGCGGATCAGTTTCGGGGCCAGCTTCTTGATCCTCGGAACCGACTTCTCGAAGCGGCTCGCCCCCGCCTCGGTCAAAGGTCGTTTCGAATCGTTCGGCCAACGGCGCGGATCGGCGTCGTAAGCCTTACCATGCCTCACAATTAGCAGTTTCATCGCATACCAACCCAGAGATTTTGGCTGTTTTGCTTTGTTATGTTATCGGCAAAGCTAGCAATCCAACTCTGTTGGCACTTTGGCGCGGTTATACAGACGCGGCGAATTCTGTCGCGCTTCCTGCCCTCGACACATCGATGCATTCAGGCCGTAAAACAGACCATTCAGACATCGTCAGCAGCAATGTTGCCGCGAAACTTCACGGACTCATGAAAACCATAGCCGCGCTGGCGATCGTCTCGGGCCTCTTCGCGGCTAGCATCGTCGCCATATCCATCCAAGTTGACGAAACCGTGTTGGGTCAAAACAACCCCACGTGTCAGGATCCATCGAGCGACCCCGACGAACCGTTTGCGCCGTCCGACGTGCAACTATATGAGCACGACGGCGGCATCTTGGTCCAGTGGGAGGCCTGCCGGAACCATCGTTACGAGATTCGTTGGCGCCTGCTATCTGAACCGCCGACCAACCCGTTCAACTGGCCCACAACCACCGGCGCCGGCACCACGGGTCACTACGACATCACAGGCTTGGCCAACGGACGCCGAGTGGTTGTCCAACTGCGCCCGACTTACGTCCGCGACAACATCTTTGACAACGGCAGCTGGACCGACGATTACTTCGCCACTCCGCAACGCTGCGGCGACCTGCCCGAGACTCCCTACAACGTCCGCGTGCTCCAAGGCGACTCACGGCTCCTCGTCTCGTGGGACCGGTGCAGCGGAATGAGGACCCACATCCGATGGCGATCTGTCGACAACGGATCCGCCGGGAATTGGAGCCGATACATCGATGTGGGACGGGGCGAATCTTACGAAATCGAAGAGCTGACCAACGGCGCGCAGTACGACGTCCAGCTACGTTCAGTATTCACCAACCCAGCTCCCGTTCTCTTGCCCAGCGGCGACCCGTACACAAGCGATTGGAGCTTGCCGTTACCCGGATCTCCAACTTCTAAATGCCCGGCCGGCCGCACCGTCGTGCCCCAGGACTTCGTGGTGGTTCCGAGTGACAGCCGCCTCTACGTCAGCTGGCGACCATGCCCTGACCACCAGTACCAACTCGCCTACCGCGTGCGGTCGAGTACCGAACCCAACTGGCCGGCGGCTGGAGATTGGCGCTCAGTCGACCCCGGCGAACACGACATCAGGAGTCTGGATAATGGCACTCGCTACGAAGTGCGGGTGCGCGGTGTGCTCGACGGTGTCGCGAGCTCTCCGACCGGAGGCTACGTTGCGGCACCCAAAGCCGCGTTCGATCCCAACCGCGCTCCCCGTTGGACCGATGTCCCACGAAGCATCTCGATAGTCGAAAACCAACACTACGACAACCCCATCGCGACCGTAGAAGCGGCCGACGCGGACCGCAATGACGATATCCGATACGAGATTGTGACGCCATCGCCGAAACCCAGCATCTTCCCCTTCGCCATAAACGTCCGCGACGGCGAGATATACCTCTACGACAAGCTCGATTTCGAGACCTACGAGGAATACACACTGACCGTCCGCGCCACAGACCTCGCCGAGGAAGAAGTGACGCACGACATCCGCATTCGGGTCATCGACGCCGCGGGGCCACCACCACCGGACTTCTATCGCGTCTGTTCCGCCGCAGATGGCGTAACCGTCTCCTGGAATCGCGACAACAACAAATACGACTACGAACTGCAACGTCGAATCTCCGGACCGTCAACAGGCAACGCACAGTGGATCGATATCCCAATCGACGCGGCGCTGAACCTGCCTAACGACACCACTTGGGTCTTCCAAGTACGGGCAATAGACAAAGTTACGGGCGAACAAAGCAAGTGGTCGTCTCAAGAAGCTGTTCACGTCGGAGGCGTGGCCAACACCAGACCCGAGTTCAGAAAAGAGGCCTATTCTCTCGATGCGCTCGAAGAGCAGGCACCGGGCGTGCATGTCGGCTTTGTCAACGCCGACGACCCGGACCGACACAACTCCGTACGGTACCGGATTTTCTCCTCGACGCCTGAGGAAGCACCCTTCGTGGTCCATCCATTTACGGGCTCCATCACCACCGCTGGACGATTGGACTTCGAGACGCAGGCAACCTACGAGCTAGTAGTCGGTGCCACCGACCTATGCGGTGCCAGCGACTACACCGACGTGACGATCAACGTGGTGGACGACCCGACGATCGACGCCGCGCCACTCGTTCCGAATGCTCCCGCGATAATCGCCCGTCACAACCAAGTCATCGTTCTATGGCCAACCAACTACGTAGATCGCTACGACCTTGATTGGCGAAGGCTGGACCAGCAATACCTGCCCCGCCCGCGCGATACAGATGCGGCGATGCCTCGCTTCGTCGATCTCTCAGACCCAGATACCGAATACGCGTTTCGATTGCGGCGCGTAAATCCGCTTGGCGATGCCGGGGACTGGTCCGCAGAGACCGTGATCGATTCGGATGTTCCCTCGCCGAGCATCGATCGGGTCGATGTGCCACGCCAAGGGCAGTTGCTCGGCGGCGTCGAAACCTTCCTACCCGGAATCACGCTCCGCGCCGGACAATCCGCCCGTCTGGGTTTCAACATTTTCGGCATCGACGGCAAACTCGACAACTCATTGTTCGATCGGTCAGACTTCCACGTTCAGTGGCGGATCGACGACGGCGACCTCTCCGATGACAACGCCCGCATTGCCACATATAGCGCACCCGAAAAAGAAGGCGTCTACGGCATCTCGATAATCGTCAAGCAGCAGGTGCCCGGCGGCCTGGTCCAACGCGAAGCCGAAATGGTAGTCCACGTACTCGGCGACAACAACCTGATCAAACCGTTCAAAACCAGCGATGTGGTTCCCAAGGAAGCCGAAATCGCGGGTATCGATTACGGCGTAATCTCGTACTTCGAGCCGATAGAGTATCGGCCACCCGAAGCCACTAAAGCGTTGTTCAAGGTGCGCGAACGATCGATCCCGAGTTTCGAGTGGGTCGGCATTCGCATCGACCCTGGCGAACCGGCGGCCTCGATCCAGGACCAAATCCCGGGACACACCGCGATCGGCGATATCTTCACCGCCAAGTTCGTCACGATGAACGGCGACCCGATCATCAACATGTCCTTCACTAACAACGCCGCCCTTTGCCTGCCACTGCCCGAAGAGTGGACGTCGCAGCTCGAGTCGATCAATTTGATGAGAGTCGCCCGCGGCAACGTCCAGACACTCCTCAATCTGCCGGTGCGCTTCCCACCCAATCCGACATTCAACGATCCGGCATCGGTATGCGGTCACTCATCACTCTTCGACGGTCAGCTTTTCCTCGTGATCGCCAACGAAGACATTGTCACGCCGACCGCGACGCCAACCGCGACCGCGGTCCCTCCGACCGAGACGCCGACACCGACCGAGACACCTGTTCCAGCGAGTGCCACGCCAACGCCAGAACCGACCGCGACACCGGACGATGCCGTCGTGGTAGTACTCGGTACGTCGACACCCATGCCGGTGGAAACCGTCGCGCCAACTGCAACATCGACACCGACGGCGACGCCAACCGCCACGTCGACACCGCAGCCGACGGCGACGACTGAACCGACCGTCACAAACACGCCGACACCGACGGAATCCCCAGCACCGACCGACACACCAGTGCCGACCTCAACAGCAGTGCCAACGGAACCGCCGACGGCGACCGCCCAGCCGACCGATACGCCGACGCCCGAGCCAACGGCCACACGCGTGCCTACCCTTACTCCGGTTCCCGCGACGAATACGCCGGTGCCGCCGACGCCCCAACCCACAGTCGCCGAAGACGGAACAAGCGAGCCACAAGAAGAGTTGGATGTCGAACCGGTCGACGATGAAGAAGATGGTCTGAACCCGCTGTTGGTGGTTGCGGTTCTTGCGTTCCTCGCCATCGGTGCCGCAGTCGGCGCGTATGTCGTACTCAAATCGCAATCGCAGCGTTCGAACAACTCGAATACCCCGCCTAATCGAGCACCGACGGAACCTCAGAACGGAATCGAAGCCGCGGACAACGGCGACGACGAAAGCGATGGGCCCATCGACGACGAATCGAATGACGACGAATCGGACGACGACAGATACGAAAATCTGAGAATCGGTCCGTAACGGGTATCAGAATTGCCGTTTAGGGCGCGTCGTAAACCGCTGATTGTTGCAATCACACTTTGCTATGTTTACGCCATCTAGTTGAACTACCCGCCGGGATCACCTTTGATGGCCGATGAAACACGTATCGATTAGTCCAAATTGGCGTGCATCCGCGCGCCTGCGAATTAAACGATGGACTGCGCTTTCGACGATCGCCTTCGTCGCGTTCGCAGCCGCCAACGCAGGCCTGCTGTTTTTTGCGTCCGACGACGCGTCGACGATACGTGCCGATCATTCGGTAACTCCATCACAATTTGTCGTCGTTCCCGGCAACGGTAGGTTGCATGTGTCGTGGCGGCCAGTTCCGAATCACACCTACGAGCTGGAATGGCGTTCCGCCGAATCGGTCAGTACGCGTTGGAATCTCGTTCAGAACCCCGGCGTCTACCGATACGAGATATCAGGTCTCGCCAACGACAACGAATACGACGTGAGGATGCGAAGCATGGCGGACCACGAATCCACCGCCTCGAGCAACATCTTCAGTGCTTGGACCGAAGTCGAAACCGCCGAACCGCGCGCGCTTGTTGGCTCCAGCAACGATACCCCCACCTGGAGAACAACGGTCGACCGCGTCACCTTGGAAGAGAACCAAACCTATCTCGGCGCGATCGCGACGTTCCAAGCGATCGGCGGCGACACCAACGACATCGTCAACTATGAGGTATTGAGTCCGGTCCGCGGGCCGTTCGCCATGAACGCGAAGACTGGCGAGGTGTACGTCTACGAACGGTTGGACTTCGAGACGATCGAGGAATATGAGATAACTGTTGCAGCCACCGACTTGGGTGGCGCATCGATTCGGCATCAGATGACCATCGAGGTCACAGATCGCGAAGGACCCCCGATCCCGGAACTGACGCAGGTTTGTGGCGGCAACGGGACGGCTTTTCTGGTCTGGGATCAGATCAACACCGCGACCTACGACATCCAGTGGCGCCAACTCGAGAATCCAAACTACAGCGCGGTCGATTCGCGGAACATCAAGATGGTTGATTCGGACCGTCGAATTGTCGAAGGCTTAGCGAACGGTGTCGAGTGGGTATTCCACCTGCGAGCGGTTGACAAAGAGACGGGCGAGCAATCCAAATGGTCGGCCGATTACGTCGTAGTCCCATCTATCGACGAGAGCCGGGCCAACAACCCGCCGACATTCCGCCTGGACAGTTACAGCTTCAATGTCCGCGAAGAGCAGGCCGCGGGCATTCGAGTGGGCGCAGTCTCCGCAACCGATGTCGATCCCTACCCGCAACTGCGTTTCGCAATCGCCGAGACCGAACCGGCGAACGCTCCATTCGTTATCAACGAGTCGAGCGGTGAAATTACGACTATCGACCAACTCGACTACGAATCCGTCGCACTTTACACACTCAACGTAGTGGTAACCGACCTATGCGGCCTATCAAACAGTACTCCAGTGCGCGTCACCGTAACCAACGCGGTCGAAGTCGACGTTCCAGCGGACACACCTTCGGCGCCGACGGTTGCGATTGGACATACACAGGCTGTGGTTCTGTGGGACAATTTCTCAGATTTCAAGCACGACCTCGACTGGCGCCGGGCCGATGAACGCTACGGATTGACGCCAAAAGACCAGAACGCGTCGTCTCCGCGCGTCGTCGAACTGGAAGACCCGGACGTAAAGTACGCATTCCGGATTCGCGCGCGCAACTTAGTCGGGCAAGTCGGGCCTTGGTCATCAGAAACCATCGTGACTCCCTCGAGCGAACTACCAACGATATTGCCGATAGTCTCACCGCGAGAAGGAGCTCTGCTCGGCGACGCAATTCCGTACCTGCCGTATATCAACCTCCGCAAAGGTCAGGACACATTCATCGGTGTCAACATGTTCAATACCGACGGCGCGTTGGACAACTCGCTGGCGGACAGAGAGGACATTACGATCCGTTGGACCGCTTCGATAGGCGATGTCGATAATCCCGATGCCCGTTCAACCGTCTACATCGCGCCACATCGAGTAGGCGATTTTGCGGTGCGAGTGTCGATCACTCAATCCCTTCCCGGCGGCGGCGCAGTGGAAGTCAGAAAACGGATCCCGGTGCGAGTAATCGGTGAAGACCAAAAGGTCGAAATATACTCCGGCGGCGAAGGCCCACCTGACGAAATCATGTTCCGCGGTGATGCCTATCAAATCGCGACATTCAACGATGGTGGTAAGTACAACGTTGCGGCAACTGATGGCGCATCGTTCGAAGTTTCGCCGCTTTCGATCCCGATTCGCGATTGGATCGGGGTACGACTTTTCGAGGGCGCTGAGGCGACTATTCTGCAACCAAACGTGCGACGGTTCGACACCATTGGCAACTGGTACGAGGTAGATTACGTGTCCTCGGACGCGTTACCGATTGCCGGTCTGGCTTTCACGCCACACGCCGAATTGTGCCTGCCAGTGCCCGACACCGTCCAGCCGTCACTCCTTGACGATACCGAAATCATGTTGTTGCTCGACGACGGTGTCCAGCAGCTGCTCAACTCGCCTAAGCGGCGAGCCGCGGACTTGGCGACCGGCATGCCGGCCCAGGTGTGCGCAAGGGCCTCGACATTCGACGGCCTGTTGTTCTTGGTGCTACCCGAAGCGCTGCAACCCACCGCAACGCCGGAAACGCCGACAGTGACACCGACACCTACGCCCGAACCGGTCGTTCCTACGGCGACACCTGAACCGACCGCAACCCCGGTGCCGCCCGCGTCGCCTACCGCGGTGGTATTCCCACCGACCGAGACACCATTACCCACGGACACACCGGAGCCGACCGCGACTCATACCCCGGCGCCGACGGACACGCCGACACCGGTACCCACAGACACGCCGACACCAACGCCGACCGCGACCGATACGCCGACGCCGGTGCCAACCGACACACCGGTGCCGACTGCGACACCGACCAGCACGCCGACGCCGACCAGCACGCCGACACCGACCGCAACGCCGGAGCCGACGCGCACACCGTTGCCTACGAGCACATCAACACCAGTCCCGACAGCTACGCCAACAGCAACATCGACACCGACGCCGGTAGTTGAGCCGCCAGTTGAAGATGAACCTTCGGCAACCGGTTGGATCATCGCCATTGTGGTCATGGCACTCCTGGCCGGTGCGATAGGTGCCGGTGCGATGATCTATCGTGCTCGCATCTCTCAATCGAGCCAACAAGACTCGCCAGAACCCGTGGACGACGATGACGGCTATGTCGAAATCGACCCCCACGACGACGGAGATGACGCCGATCCACCATCGCAATCCTCAGACGACGATGATTACGACGTCCTGAGATACGACTTGCCTTCGGGTAGATGAACTTAGCGGTTGATGAACGTAGCGGTTGATGCGGCCACGATTGGTTGCAGAAACTCCGCCATTCCGGCGCAAGTCCGCGCTTCAGCGGGGATGCGCCGGGGTGAAACTGAAGGTGCCAGGAACTAGCGGACAGATTGTTGACGATCAATCGTTGCTCAGCGTGACACGTCCGGAGCGACCTTCGTAAGTCATCGTGAATTTACGAAGGAACGACCTTCCGATGAGAGCAACGAATGGCCTCATACCTGGTTGAAGTCTGGTCCCCGCAAATTGACCGTGGATAACCTGATCCAAAGACGGTACGTGTATTTGGGCCAAATAGGAATTGACTTCAACTGCACCTTGGGCCGACGAAACCGTTTGACGGTCGACGACAGGCAAACCTAGAGACATGGCTAGCGAAGAATCGATGAAACATTCGCTCGCACCGGTGTCCACCAATGCGAGCATGCCGCTTGATTGGAGTCGGGGCGGATTGTGATGGTCTGGGTCGTATTCCGCGTCAAAGCCGACGTTTATCTGCAACATCGGCCCCAGTTGTTCCAATAGATCCGGGCTCGTTGGAAACCCGCAGTTAGCTGATGGCATTAGGGGAAAATGACTGTAAAGATGCGGGCAACGGAATCGGACCGGCTCCGACTCTTCGAATTAGATATGGCCCACGACCGTATTTTCTGATCGCGGCTCGCGCCGCTTCCTCGAAAGTATCGACCGAACGCTGCACTTGGCCGTCGCGAACCACCACCCACTTTCCGAGATGCTCTGTTTCGAGGACATCCCTCATGAGGTCGTATGCGGCAATCTCTTCAAGCAACGTCATTTCGAACTCCTTGTACACCCAAATTCGTTTATGCCTGGATCATACACATTCGGCTATGGACGGTTTTTCACGCGAAGAAAAAGAAATGGTCGGGGAGCCGGGATTTGAACCCGGGACCTCTTCGTCCCGAACGAAGCGCGCTACCAAGCTGCGCCACTCCCCGACGCTCATTTCGATTATATTTGGTGCCTTAGTTCGACGACCCCGGAGTTCGTCAACGTTGGCCGAATCGGTTGAATGAGAGAACGGACGCTCCAATTAGGCTGACGTCGTCGCCGAGTTGGGTTACGGATACGGGGACACCGCGGGTTTCGTATCGGGGGAGGCCGTAGGTTCTGACCGCGTCGATAACTTCGTCCCATCGGTTTTCCAAGCTGTGAACCACGCCGCCACCCACAATGATGCCGTCTGGATCAAGCACAGCTAGGATGCTGGCCAATCCGCGGCCGACGTTCTCGATGACCTGCCGCACTACCTGTTCCGCTACCGGGTCGCCCTGTTCCGCGGCTTGGAACGCGATGCGAGCGTCGATGTCGTCGATATCTCCCTCGGCTAGTTCAATCATTTTGGCCGCTGACCCAGGGTCGTTTTGTGCAGCTTGGCGCGCCATTTTGCCGATATTGGGGCCGGAAGCGTTGCCTTCGAAGCAACCCTGGCAACCGACGGCGCATTCGAGGGCCTCGGGACCGGTGCGCACGGTGATGTGTCCGAGCTCGCCCGCTTGACCTGTGGAACCCGTAACCATCTGCCCGTTGGCGACGATTCCGCCCCCGATTCCGGTGCTTATGGTGACGTATACGAGGTTCTGCGAGTTTTTGAATGGTCCGAACTTGGCTTCAGCCAAGGCGGCCAAAGTGGCGTCGTGTCCGATGGCGGTCGGCAACGATGTCATGCGCTCGAGGTCGGGCTTCATCGTTTTGCCGTGCCATCCGGTCAGGTTGGGCGGATGATCGTAGGTGCCGGTCTCTGGGTTTAACGGCCCGGCGGTGGAGACGGCGAGGCCGACGATGCCTGTGGCATTGGCGGTAGCCTCATGAATGAGATCTGCGAGGCGAGCCGCGGTGTCCTCGATGCCGCGTTCGGGCGTGCTGTCGCCGCGCGTCTCATGGAGAATTGCACCGTCGCGATTGACGAGTGCGGCTCGTATCTGGGTGCCGCCAATGTCTGCGGCTGCGGTGAGGTCGGCTGAGCTGTCCTTTTTGATCATAGAAGTGATGTTATCGCGGCGGGATACCTGCATTGCATCGATTAATCTCGATAACCATGAACCACGAAGACCTCCGGTCGCGCGCCTTGGGCCAATTGCTGCGAAACGTGCGGACCGGCATCGACCCCTACTATCGACAGCGTTACACCTACGTCATGCCGTCGATTGGACGCTACGAGTGGCAATGGTTCTGGGATTCCTGCTTCCACGCGATTGCGTTGTCGACGTTGGATGTGGAGCTGGCGAAGGCCGAGTTGAATACGTTGCTGATACCGCAGCATGAGGACGGATTCATTGGTCACATGACCTATTGGGGACGATGGGGAGCCCTCGCCAGCGCGGCGACGGGACAGAGTAGTCCGGGACAGTGGCGGCGGCGACATTCGGGCATGATTCAGCCACCGGTTTTGGCTCACGCACTGCTCCGCATCGCCGAGGAATCGGGCGATGTCGAGTATCTGCGCGATGTTTTGCCGAAGGTCAGACGATATTACGAATGGTTGAGCCGAGAGCGGGATCTTGATCGGGACGGGTTGATCGGGGTCATCTCTCCATATGAATGTGGCCTAGACAACTCACCTGCTTACGACGCTGAGTTGGGTCTACACCGACCTGCGAGACGGCAGCTGCTTTGGAAGAATTGGCTTTTGGACTGGCACAATGCGTTGCTTGGCAAGGGACACAGTTTTCGACATCTGAAGAAGAGGGATCGGTTCGTGATGATCGAGCCATTCATGAACGCGGTCTACGCGGATGGATGGGATGCGATCGCGACGATGCATGATTTGCTGGATCAAAACGAGGATTCGAGGACGGCGCGGGAGATGCGGAATACGACGATGGAGGCGTTGAATGAGCAGTGCTGGGATGATTCGCTCGGCAGATGGATCTATCTACGCGGTGCGGAGAGGATACCGGACTACACGCTGGCGGTCGGTTCGATCTTCCCGCTCATCATCGACGGTCAGGACAGCGCCAAGGTATCAGAGGTGGTTGAGCGACACTTGACCAACGAGGACGAGTTTTGGACGCCGTACCCGGTTCCGAGCGTGTCGGCATCGGAGCCGACATTCGATGCCGAAGGCGAATCGACGATCTGGCGGGGGCCGGTATGCATGAATCTGAATTGGCTGATGTCGCGGGGGCTGCGGCGGCACGGCTTCGATAGCGTCGCGCAAGAGATCGAGACGAAGTCGATCGAGATGGCGAGTCGCGACTTCCGAGAGTTCTACTCGCCGTTAACCGGTCGCGGGATGCGAGGCACCGACTTTGGTTGGGCGACGGTCGCGGTCGATATGCCGACGATGCACGATCTACCCTAGAACGGCCGCCTGGGCATCGGCGTTGCCGCTCACGATGACGCCGGTGGACATGAATATGGCACGTTCGGCGATGTTGGTCGCGCGGTCAGCGACTCGCTCAATATTATGGGCAGCCCACATGAGATAGGTGCCTCGGACGGCGCGCTCGCGGTCATCTTCAACCAATGTGAAGATGTCGTTCTGTACCTTCGCGTACAGACGATCAACCTCGTCGTCGTCGTTTTCAATCTCGAGAGCGATGCGAGCAGATACGTCGCGGTCTGAGGTGGTCATGGCGTCAATGCTGCGCTTCATCATCGACACGGCGAGATCGGCCATCCTGGGGATGTCTTCCAGCTCCTTGAGGGGCGCTTCGTGGCCCATGTTGATGGAGACTTTGGCGATGCCTTCTGCGTAGTCGCCCATACGTTCAAGCTCATTGGCGATAAACATCATCCCGATGATGCGGCGGAGATCCGCAGCGAGTGGCGCTTGGCGTCGGATCTGTTCCACGCATTCGTTCTGGATCTTCGTCTCGAGGTCATCGATACGGTCATCTTCTTCGATAACCTCCCTCGAGAGCTCCAAGTCGCGGTTTCGTAGTGCTCGAATGGTCTTGAAAATGGCGTTTTCGACCAATCCGCCGAGGAGGACGATCTCCGCTTCCAAATGTGCGAGGCTGTAGTCGAGTTGTTCGTTGGGCATACCAAGCTGCCCCTTCTTTCTCAGCCAATTCGGCCGGTTACGTACGCTTCGGTGCGGGGATCGACAGGATTGCCGAAGACCTGCCCGTTGGTGCCGTACTCTATAAGATGCCCTACGCGGTCTTCGCCGACCATCATTACGGCCGAGTAGTCCGAGATACGCGTCGCCTGCTGCATGTTGTGCGTGACGATGATTATGGTCACTTCCTGTGACAGCTCGCGAATAAGGTCCTCGATCGCTTGAGTCGAAATCGGATCGAGCGCAGAAGCCGGCTCGTCCATGAGGACGACATCTGGGTTTACGGCGAGCGCGCGTGCGATGCATAGGCGTTGCTGCTGGCCACCGGAGATGCCGAGACCGCTATCGTCCAAGCGATCTTTGACTTCGTCCCAGATAGCAGCACGGCGGAGAGATTCTTCAACGACGCGGTCGAGGTCGTCGGTCAGACCGTTGACGCGGGGGCCGAAGGCGACGTTGTCGTAGATGCTCTTAGGGAACGGGTTTGGACGCTGGAAGACCATCCCGATGCGGAAGCGGATGTCGGTCGGATCGACGTCCGCGTCGTAGACATTGACGCCTTGATACTTGATGCTACCGGTAACATGCGTGTCGGGAATCAATTCGTTCATGCGGTTGAAACACCGCAACACGGTGCTTTTACCGCATCCGGAGGGCCCGATAAGCGACACGATGGCATTGCGGGGAATCTGGATCGACACGTCTTCGACGGCGAGAGTGGAGCCGTAACGGACGCTCATGTTCTCGGCTTCAAGAACCAAGTCTTGATCGTCAAACGTGATGATCGGATCAATCATGAGGGGAAATGGTAAATCGGATTTGTAAATCGCGGTTTGTACGGGGGGATTAGGGGGAGATGAATGAGTCGTCGAATGCGTGCTTGATGCACGGCCATTCACCTGTCCAGCTTGGATCGAATGTCCAACTCGAATTCGGGCAACGTGACTGGCGTGCCGCCCGTGAGAGCTTCGGTGGCGCGTTCAAGGGTTGTTACGTGGACGTCGTCGGGGACGAGTTTGAAGCGTCTGCCCGAGACGTCCTGCTCAAAGTCGACGGTGAACCACGCGATGTCACCACTTGATAGATCGTCGACTACCTCGATGTCGCCCAACGATTTGAAGAAATGCCTGTCGACTACGACAGCCATCTTTTTGCCCCATCGGCGCAGGGTCGGGACTTTGATTTGCAATTGAGGCATGAGGCGCTTGGGTCCACTACTCCGATAGTCCGGCCGACGATGGTGGCTCGGGAATGGTGGCGAGTCGCCTGGGTGGTTGATGATGTTGCGGAACTCCTCGCTCATGCTTCTGCCAGAGAAGTAGACCGCTTGAATTTCTAGAGCACACCAATCGAAAGCCGTGCTATCGGACTCTTGGTTTGCCAAAACCATGTCGATTCTTCCCACATTGGACTTGCCATCTTGGGCTCTCAGGAAACCGATTTCGGTAGCAATTCTGGGATTAGATGTACCCAATACGGTTTCGCCAACCCACTGAAATATGGCCATCTCCTCCTCAAATCGCCGAGGACACAGAACTCGCAATCCGTCCTCGTCGTTAGAGACCGGGAAGGCAGATCCTTGTGATTCCTCATACAACCTGAACGAACACACCCCGCCTTTCTTCGTGCATGCGCCTCCGCCGATGCGGAACGGACACACCTGAGCGTCACGACTGGTGGCCAGATTTTGCCGTTCGTCTCGAGTGAGACCGAGATAGGAATGTCCGTACCACTCGCCAATCCCGAAGCGCCGGACCTGGCTCATGGGGTGAGTCTGTGGGAGGTAATCAAAAGCTCGTACATCACCGCATGATGAGTATTTTTCATCGCGACCCTAGCAAGGTGGAAACCTCGCCGCCGTGCCATGTCGATAACCTCGTCGTTATCGTCATAGGTCATCATGAACGGTGCCTTTACGGCAGACACTCGTTCAAAGAGCGATTCATGATCGATTTCGTTGAAGGTGTACAGGCGCTTGCCAGCCCGTTTGCCGGCTGCGGAATACGGCGGGTCGATGAAGAAAACGGCGGATTGGCGATCTTCGAAACGTTCGATGAGGTCAATGCCATCGCCTCGAACAAACTCGAAATGGTTGGCATAGGAACCGATCGTTCGGATTCGTGTTGCGAGGGTTTTGGCGTACCAACGAGACGCGAGACCGTTGCCGTTTTCGCCCTTGTTCATAGTCGAAGCGCCTTTGGCGATAATACCTCCCCGATTAACGCGATTCCGTAGCAGTGTACGGAACGCGGATTCGAAATCCGAGGCAGCGTCGTCATCGAAAACGGCGCGAACGTTGTCAGGTGAAGGTGTGAAGCTTTCGACTTGTTGGGCTAACCGATCGGTGTCGTTGAGGATGCACCGCCATAAGTTCGATAGGTCCGGATCTCTATCGCAGAGCAATGCGCGGTCGACATATCCATCCATGACGGCGGTCAGCGATGCGATGCCACCGCCAGCGAAGGGTTCAATGAAAAGTTCGGGACGGGGATCGAGCTTGGCAAGCCACTTGCGGATCTGAGGCACGAGCCAAGTTTTCCCGCCGGGATAACGAAGCGGACTGCGCTGCGGGACGGAGGCTACGTTGACAACTTTGTTGGAAAGGATCGGGATTGGATGTGATTGGCGCCGATTGGTCCGCGAGTGAGAGAGAGGTGCTTGCGAAATCGATTCTTCTGTCGTGGTTGGAACTAAGGTCATTGTTGGTCTGGGTCTGAAATTGGTTGGAAAAAGTCCACGTTGTTCTGTTGCTACCAATACTTTATCGGCTCGACGGGGTCGGTTTGGAGCCGGTGGCGAGATTTCTCCTTACCACTCACCACCACCGTTGAAGCGCGCGGACAAACGATATTGATGCGCAGGTTGGGACTACAGCCCCTTAAACCAATCCAGTGAGTCTTCGGTTCGGCCGGATGGGTTGTATTCGGCGCCGGCCCAGCCGGTGTAGCCGAGTTCGTCTAGCTTTTCGAAGATGAAGGGGTAGTGGATTTCGCCGGTGCCGGGTTCGTTGCGGCCTGGGGTATCCGCGAACTGGACGTGTTTGATGCTGGGGAGGAGTTCGGCGAAGGTCTCGACGAGGCGGCCTTCCATGATCTGCATGTGGTAGAAGTCGTACTGCAGGAAGACGTTTGGATGGTCGGCGTCGGCGATGGCTTGCATGCCTTGGGCCGAGGTGGAGATAAGGAAGCCGGGTTGGTCTTGGGTGTTGATGGGTTCGATTAAGGCGTAGACGCCTATCTTGGCCAACTCGTCGGCGGCGTAGCGAAGGTTGTCGATATAGGTTCGGTACGCGATTTCGGGGTCGGCTCCATCGGGTAGCGGTCCGATTCCGGTGTTGACGCCGACGCATCCGAGTGCGGCTGCGTATTCGACACCGAGTGCTACGCGCTCTTGGTAGATGCCGACCTTATCGGGTTGGAGCGGTAGGTTGCCGAGGCCGGTTTCGGGGTCGGTGACCGGGAGGTTGATGATTACGTGCTTGAGGTTGTTGCGCTCGAGCCGCTCTTGGATGGCATCCGTCGGTACGGAGTACGGCGCTTGAATCTCCACGCCTTCGAAACCCGCTCTCGCTGCGGCATCGTAGCGGTCAAGGAGTTCATATTCATTGAACATGAACTGGATGTTGGCGTTGATTTTCGGCATTTCGGTTGCCGTTATCGAATCAGATAGGATCGATGTTCGCGACCGCGACTCCGATGGCGATTGCGGACAGCAACACCAGTGCGATCATGAGTACTATGGACATTGGCGGTTTGGGTTGGTGTTTGTGGGTCTAGAATTGATGTTTGCGGATGCGCTGACGATCGGTGAGTCGTCGCGCGATCCCCAATGATGCATGATAAATGTTCCTCATCAGAACGTGAATTTCGGTACGTAGAGTGAAGCGATGCGCTTAGAAGAGATAATGACTGCCCCGGTGCTGACGATAACGTCGGAACTGAGCGTGGCAGACGCGGCTAAGCGGATGCGGTCGAACGATGTCGGCTCGCTGGTGGTTGTCCGCAAGGGCATGGTTGAGGGCATTATCACGAGTTGGGACGTTGCGGTTGGATGCGTGGGCGCGGGCGAGGACCCGGCGATGTGTCCGATTCTGTTGTACATGAGCAGTCCCGTTCATACGGCTCGACCCGATACCGATGTCGTGGAGGCCGCGCGGGTCATGTCGCAACGTCGGATATCGAGATTGCCGGTGGTGAACGCCGAAGGTGAGCCGGTGGGAATCGCCACGTTTTCGAATATCAGCCGGGTGATGCAACAGCTCGCCAGCGATATCTTCTCGGGTTGGGACCGCACGCCGGTCTCGGTTAGTTTCGGTCAGGAAATCTGATGTTCGAGACGCTGTCAGAACGGCTTACTTCTGCCCTGGGGACGCTGACCGGCAAGGGTCGGCTGACCGAGCAGGATATCGAGGCGGCTCTGCGGCAGGTCCGTATGGCGTTGTTGGAAGCGGATGTCGATTTCAAGGTCGCTCGTAACTTCGTCTCGAAAATACGGGAAGAGGCACAGGGTGAAGAGGTCGTTCGATCTTTGACGCCGGGTCAAACCGTCGTAAAGATTGTTCAGGACAACCTCGTGGAGGTGCTTGGCGGAGAAAGTGCGGCGTTACAGCGCGGAGAGACACCGCCGAGTGTGATCATGCTGGTGGGCCTCCAAGGCGCGGGCAAGACGACGGCGGCGGCGAAGTTGGCGCTGCACATCCGGCGCGAACGCAAGCAGGACGTCATGATCGCGGCCTGCGACCTACAACGGCCGGCGGCGGTAGAGCAGTTGGTGACGCTGGGCAAACAGATCAACGTGCCCGTCTATAACGAGGACGCACGCAAGTCGACGCCACTGAAGGTGGCGAAAAACGCGTTGGATCGGGCGAAACAGCACGGAACACGGTGGCTGATACTGGACACGGCTGGTCGGTTGGCGATCGACGACGAGTTGATGGCCGAGTTGGAGAAGGTCAAGTCGACCGTGGACCCGATCGAGACGTTCTTGGTCGTCGACGCGATGACGGGTCAGGATGCGGTCAATTCGGGATCGGAGTTCAATCGTCGCATCGGATTGACGGGGATGTTGCTGACGAAGATGGACGGCGATGCGCGCGGCGGGGCGGCACTTTCGATGAAGTCGGTTACGGGCCTGCCCGTCAAGTTCGTCGGCGTCGGCGAGCGTCCGGAGCAACTTGAGGAATTTCATCCGGAGCGGATGGCGCAGCGGATATTGGGGATGGGCGATGTCACGACACTCATCGAGAAGGCGCAGCGAGAGATCGATGAGGACGATGCGAAGCGGCTGGAGCAGCGGTTACGGCGGAACGAGTTCGACTTGAACGACATGCTCGAGCAGTTCCGGTCGATACGCCGAATGGGCCCGTTGTCAGATGTTTTGGGGATGATACCTGGTCTCGGCGGATTGATGGGCGGCCGCAGTCTGCAAAACGTCGACGAGAAGCGGATGTCACAAGTCGAGGCGATCATCCTGTCGATGACGCCACAAGAACGCTCGAATCCAAGACTGCTAAACGGTTCACGACGGCGGAGAGTGGCCACCGGTTCTGGGACATCGCCATCGCAAGTCAACCAATTGCTAGGCCAGTATCGCCAAATGCAGAAGATGATGAAGCGCATCAGCGGCCCCGGCGGCGAACGCGCGCTGCAGAACATGATGCGGGGGATGGGGTAGGCGTCGTGACGCGAGGAGGTGATGGTAGCGGGCATGGGGTGATCGTCTGCCTAGCCGATCGCTGCTGGTTTTACAACCCGTTACAATCGCGACTTAAAAGGCACGTGTTATGACTCAGGCACCACAAGCGAAACGGACCCTCAAAGATAGGCCACCCGGACAATCCGAGGCCAATGGCGACTCGTCCGTTCAACCTGTTGACGGAGGAGGACGGGTCGCGGAAGTTGAGAAAGTGTATCGCGCGCAGATCGGTTCGCTTCGAGAAGAAGCGGAACTGGAGAATATCGCAATCAACGAATCGTCAGTGTCGGCGTTCTGGTCGTTTGTCAAAACGGCGACGAACGTGCGCGTTGCAGATATCTTTATCGCCGAAAGTGGCGACCTATCGGCGGAGTGGCGGACAGGGCCGGAGAATCATTTCGAATTGCGATTTTTGGGTGAAAACCGAGTGAACTACGTGTATTTCGTGCAACACCCTGGCGAAGCCAACATGTCTCAAGGGTACGG
This sequence comes from Dehalococcoidia bacterium, assembly GCA_963664695.1. Classification (GTDB taxonomy): domain Bacteria; phylum Chloroflexota; class Dehalococcoidia; order Lucifugimonadales; family Lucifugimonadaceae; genus Bin127. The sequence continues at coordinate 1,632,020 of OY761543.1, read as the reverse complement.
GGTGGAAGACCAGTCAAGAGTCGGCAAACTGATCGACGCATTAGACCTGCAAACTCTTGTTTGCGCATGACGAACCTAGATCTGCCGGATGCGGACCACGTGGTCCGATACGTCAGACCTTCGCTCGTCAGGTCGGACGGTTCGGTGCGAGGTGCAGCTTTTGGTCTCAGAAATGACGAGGTCGGGTTGTCGGTGAATTGGGTTGAGTATTGGTCAAATACAGGTTTTGTCGACCCAATCGGCGAGATCAGATCGAGGTCCCGAATAAACCTGAGGCGAAATGGTAGGTTTGGGCGATTAAATGTAGGTGCGACCAAAACGCAGGTTGCGGCGAATTGGGCACCAATCAGGTTCGTCAATATGCCGCTCGAAGTCGCAGACCAACACGACGCTGACCCGTCTCACACGGAAATCACGCCGTTGCCAGCATATCGATCACCGGAAGCAGATTTTGTGGGCAATCTAATTGCAAGATCAGTTACCAATGTCATCGCCGCGGTTAACTGATCTTAATCCGAATGATTTCTCATTTAACGGGCACGGCTAGTATACGATCTGTGGTGAGTTCGTAGCTTTCTAGCCAGTCGCATAGTTCATAGATGTCGCCAAATGAGTCGATTGAGACTGGCGCGTCTTCGCCCCATAGAGCCAAGGCCACCTCTGCTTGCCACATCAACGCGTAGCTTAAGTACGAAATTCCAGCGTAAGGGTAGAGCGTACATGCCATCTTTAAGCCGGATGGGTCATCCAAAAGTAACGCTTGCACCATGCGCGGGACAGAGTTTGGTGGAAATAGATCGTTGCAGAATGCATCCGGGTCTTCAGTGTTGGTGAAGTATTCCGGCAGATTCTCGGCGAATTCACTGCTACCGATGGACTCTGCGTCGGATGCGACCTTTCTGCGCGATTCTGCGCTCGGGAACACCATGTGCTGAGCGCAATTCGAAATCAAATTTTCATGGGCAAATAGTTCCTGTGAGCTTAATACTTCGCGAAGCTCATTCACGCGTTCCTCACCTAACGCATCGACCTTTTCCAAAAACCCTATCCGGCCATCGTCCGCGTTTTGCGCGACGGGAACCGGAGTGGGGCTTGGACGCGGACTATCTTCAAGCGAGAGGAATGCTCTGCTCTGGTTATAATCGAGTCCGTAGAAGACCTGCAGATCATAGGCTTCGACGGGTGTGACAGCCACGAAGCTCAGCCTCATGTAACCTTTTGCATTCAATTCGTCAACGTCAGACGGTTCTTCAAGCATCACCAGATTTGCGGCATCGGGAGTGGAGAAGATGCCTTCGAGCTCCAACGAGTATTCTTCGGCAATCCGTCCTAAAAGATGGACTGCTTCAATCGGTTCTCGGGCACCATAGCCGTTCATTAGTGGGTAGTGGCTGGCGACTTCGATCTGAAATGCGAGAAATTCGTAGCCATTAGCGAGCTTTCCGTCATCAGTCTTGGGATAAGAAACACCAACATTCAGTCCGTCGTATGACTCGATGAGATGTTGTGCGACGCCTCGCTCCACGTGAGTCACGCGTACCGTTGTAGCGTCGTCGACCTTGACAGCGCGGCCTAAGGGTGCCGGGCGATTCTGCCATGTGGTACCGACGCCTTGTGCCTCCGCATGTGGTTCGAAGGAATTGCAAATATGCGGGGTGTGACGCGCATCGGACAGATAGAGATAGACAGAGTCGCCGCTTTTCCAATCGCTAAGAGCTAAGACGACGTCCTCCGGCTCGACAGGTTCATCAGCGAGGGCGTTTAGGTCAATCGTGAACGTTTCAGTGTCGTCAATGCCAAGATCGATCGTCTCGGCGAAAGAGGGTGTGTGATCCCTAGGTCCATCTCCCGATTGCGTTTGAAGAGTATCGATCAGTTGGAAGGCATACTCTTGGATTTCGACACTTTCGTTACCGACATTTTCGACCTTCAACATGAGAGTCGCGGGATTTGCTGTGGAATTGTCGACGCGGAGTTTGATTTCGCCGGCCACGATCTCATCGCCTATGGACAATGGGTTGCCACGCCAAGAGCCGGGAGTGCCGATGGTGTTGCATGGCATTTCGGTAGATGCCGGTGTGATGCTATCTGCGACCCAAGGGAAATCAACGTGTGAATCGTCTACCTCGTAAGTGGTGGTAACGGTAGTTTTGCCAGTCGCAGGTGTATATGAGGTTGAGGAACGAACGCCTACGCCACTCCTTGGAGCTGATATTCCAGTCTCGATCTCAATCGCGATGCCTTCGTCGTCGATCCTGACTATTGGCGTCAGCGAGATTTCGTCAGGTTCCTCGACTGGTGCAGGAATCGCCGTCGCGGTTGGCTGAGGGGTTGCGGTTGGGGGAGACCGTACGGGAGTTGCGGTTTCAAGTGCTGATTCAGAGCCACACGCGAACACAGATAACGTAGCAAGGGCGAAAACGAGACAGTATCTCACGCGTCGAAACATCACACCAGCCCCCCATCTCAGAATCTTTCGCAACTCCGCAAAACCTGCGGCTATACCTTCACTATAGCCGAGTACCACAGCCCTACCGGCGATGAGGAGAACGGAGTGGCGGCGGGGGTGAATGATTTTGATGATGGGCTATGATTACGGGCGATGGCATAATGAGCAACGATGGTCGACGAGATGGTTCAAACAGTGACAGCCAAGTACGAGGATGGCTTCCTCAAGCCCACGACGGCGCTTGATTTGGACGCGGGAGACGTGGTTGTTGTTACGATCTCTGGGCGTCGTATCACCACTAAGGATGTTGAGACGAAGTTAGAGACGAGGGCGTGGCGGTAAGTGTAGTGACTCTTGCCGAGGTTTACGAGGGGATATCACAATCGCCTGATGAGGTCGCCAGCTTCGAGCTCGATGTTTGCCTGCTGGAAGAGATCGTCTGAAATGGCACGATAATCTTGCGCGGTGGTCGTGTCGGGAGCGTCTACATCGCGGGTGGTTACGAGGGCTATCCGCGCTCGGCGCCCGTTAGCTTTTCGCGGAGGTCGGCTACACCTTTTCGAATGCCGTCGGGATTCGAAAAAATCCCAGTGCCAGAGATGAAGGTTGTTGCCCCGGCTTCGAGCGTGGGGCCGATGGTTTGGGACTTGATGCCGCCATCTACCGCGATTTCGATCTGGTTGTCGGGATGGGCGGTCTGCATCATCGTGAGCGCTTCGCTGATTTTGGGCAGGGTGTCGGGAAGGAAATCCTGACCTCCAAGCCCGGGTTCGACGGTCATCACCAAAACCCGCCTGATACGGTCGGCAACCGACCAGAGCGATGACACGGGCGTCCGTGGACGGATAGCGACGGCGGGGGCAGCACCAGCTTCGAGTATGACATCGATGGTTTGATCCACGTCGGCTACACCCTCGATATGAACGGTGATGATATCGCCGCCCGCTTCGGCCAACGGTTGGATGAGATGCTCGGGTGAGCGGTCCATCATGTGAACGTCGATCGGGAGTGTTGCGTGACGTTTCACCGCTTCGAGGATCGGCGGTCCGAACGTCAGGTTGGGGACGAAGTGTCCGTCCATCACATCGAAGTGGAACTCGTCGACGCCGGCCTGTTCAGCCGCTCCGATGGAGTCGGCCAAGTAACCGAAATCAGCTGAGAGTAAGGATGCTGAGATTTTTGGCGCCGGGACCATCGGTGTCGAAACTCGTGCGATCTGGGGAGGTCGTCGATCAGTTGGTGTTGGAGTCTCTGAAGAACTCGTCGGATTCTAGGTAGTCTTCGTAGTCTTCGCCGATGTCGTCCGGGACTTCAGCCGCGTCGCGTTCTTCGCCTTCGGGATCGACGTTCGCCCACCCTTCCTCGGTTGGGGCGTCGTATCGAGACATGTCACGTGTCGGCGTTTGTCCTGCCGTCGGGACGCCGAAGAGCCCGCGTTCGACCATGGTGGGCGAGATGGCGTAGATCAGTTCGTCTTCGGCCTTGAGGAAATCGAGTGCGGCCTGAGCGGTCTCTTGGACTGTCGGTTCGGTGCTGTCTTCCGCCGCAAGTTTAAGCATCTCGCGGGCCCGCCCGCTTCCGATGTTTTGCAGGGCGTTGACAGTTGCTATCTGGACCTCTAAGACGTGATCGTCGAAGGGTTCAGAGAGGCTTTCCACGTCGTCGTCACTCGCGATCTTGCCATAGGCGAGAATGGCGGCGATACGGACCGTGGCATCGTTGCTGAAGAAGGCGTCTTCGATGGTTGGTAGCCACGATCGGTCGTTGGTTTCGCCCATCGCCGTCAGCACATCGGCCATCAATGGACCGGTTCCAACAGCTTCATCGAACATCGTATCAATAAGATCAGCGGCCTCATCGTCGTGCAGAGCCGCGAGGGCTATGAGTGATTTGCCTCGAACCATGGGCTCATCAACGTGAATAGCGTTGCGCAGTGAGTTCGAGATTCGGGCTATAGCGCTTTTTGAGACATTGCGCGACTGGGCCGGATCTGAGAAACCGTGAAGGGATTGCGCAGCGGCGGCGCGGATTTCTGATACTTCATCTCTTTCGAGGACGGCGATGAGGGATTGCGCGATTTTGAAGCTCCCACCTTCGGAAAGGGCGCGTACGCTCTCCAACCGGACTTCCGGCACCGGGAAAGAAGTCGCGGCGCGGAACAGGGAGTCGAATTCAAGCGACCGATCGGTCTCAGCGGCGCGCTGGAGTTCCGTTATGGTGTCGAGGACTTCCGTGATCTGCCACTCCCGCCACAGATTGACGACCGAGCGCGCTTGCATATCGTCGACGCCGGAAAGTTCTCGGAGCACCTCTGATGTTCCGCTTTCGGACGTTGGTTGGTTGTCGGTGGTCATATTCGGATGTGTCGGGTTACGAAGATGTGGCCACTTCAACACCCCGGGTGCGGACCCAAGGTAGTTTTCGCGTGCCCCAGACCAGTTCTGGGCAATGGCTGATCGCCTCTACTTGATTCAATGCTTCATATACGTTGCCTGAGATCATAGTGTCTTTGACTCGTCCGACGATCTCGCCGTTTTCAATGAGGAAACCGAGGGAAAGGTTAGCTCGGAAATCGCCGCCGAGTTCGTTGCCCTGCCCCGCGCCGAGAAGCTGCTCAACGAGGATTCCATGCTCGATGCCATCGAACATCGCGTCGTTAGGAACATCGCCGCCGTCCATTGTGATGAAGGAGAGATTGGGCGAAGGCGTCGTAGTTACACCGCGCATGCCACAACCGGTGGATGCCTTGCCAATCTCGCCAGCGGTCTGCAGGTCGAGGAAGGGTTCGCCGATGGAACCGTTTCGCACGAGGTCGAGGCGACGAGACGGGATGCCTTCGTCGTCCATCGGTCGGGTTACCGGTGTCATGGGTTGAAGCGGGTCGTCGGTGATGGTGATCCGCTCGTCGAGCATTTTTTCGCCCCAACGATCGATGAGCGGAGAGGAGCCGGTGGCGACGTTTTTCCCGTTGAACCCGGAGAGGAGCGGAGGTAGGAATGTTCCGTTAAAGCCAACCGGAGAGAATAGAACGGGTAGGTCTTTACCGCTCGGCGCGTCGACAATGTTCTGGGAGTTTCGCAGTTTGGTGAGGATGTTGGCGACGATGGTATCGACGTTGGTTTCATCGACGGGGCTGGTCGAGACGGTTCCGCCCCATACGCTGAGCATATCGGTGCCGCGGATGAGTTCGACCCCGACGTAGAAGCTGCACGTAGTGTGGTGATGTTGAGCGTCGACGCCGTTGGAATTGATGAGCCGCTGTTTACCATCGCCCTTGCTGAAGTCCGCCGAGCACAACGCCTCGGGAAATTCGGAGAGTATGGCGTCAATTGCGGAACGACCGAAATCGAGCATCTCGTCGTCGGTCACTGCAGCGGCCGAGTCGTCGACCGAGTCGACATCGGGGTACTCTGATTCCTTCGGGAATTGGAACTTTGCTTCTGCCCCGTAATCGGCTAGCGCGCCGGTGCGATCGACTAGTTCGTCGATCTTCTCGGTGTCAGAGGTTGAAGAGAAGCCGATGCGACCGTCTTTGTTGATAATCCGAAGCGCGATTCCTGACGACTGTCTCTGTCCTATGTTCTTGGGCCGGTTGGCCTCGAACTCGACATGTCGACGCGAGGATTCGACACCAAAGACTTCAACGTTTCCGTGGGTAGCTGAGGCGAGGTCGAGGAGGCGTTCGTAGTGGTTGGTCAAGCGATGAACTCCTGAGAGAACTGAATAGGGATCGCGTCGTGATTCGGAGGTCAGTGCCGCGTCATGCTCCGGAGATCAGGCAGTTGCGAATCCGTATGTGAGGGCTACCGGTGCCCACGGGGAGCGGCATCTGGCCGCCTTTGCCACAGCCTCCGCCTTGGTTGAAGCCGCGATCGTTTGCAACGGCTTCGACGTTTTCGAGGGTTTCAAAGAGGTTGCCGGAGAGCATGACCGGTCGTACGGCCTCCTGGACCTCGCCATTGCGGATCATGTAGGCCTCGCCCGACGAGAATGTGAACATCTCGTGCTGGGTCATGCCGCCATACCAGTTCTTCACGTAAACCCCATCTTCGACGCCTTCAAGGAGGTCGTCGAATGTTGCTTCGCCGTTTTCGATGAAGGTGTTGGTCATGCGAACGATCGGCGGGAATCGGTAGTTGATGGCGCGGGCATTGCCGGTCGGAGCTTCACCGGTCTTGGCCGCGGTCTCGCGGGAATGCAGTCGCCCGACCAACACGCCGTCGCGGACAAGCGGGGTCAAGGATGCCGACGTGCCTTCATCGTCGTATTTGTAGCTGCCCCGCATGCCGGGTTGACCGGCGCCGTCGGTGAAGTTGAGATGGGTTCCGCCGAACTTTCGGCCCAAGTACATCAGCTCTTTTAGCTTGTCGTTTTCGTAGATGTTGTCGGCTTCGGATAAGTGCCCGAAGGCCTCGTGGACAAAGACGCCGGCGAGAACGGGGTCAAGGATCACCGTGCGTTGTCCTCCGTTGAGGGGTTTGGCATCGAGGAGGTCAACGGCCCGTTTGGCGGCGGCTGCGACATCGTCGTCAAGACCTTCGAAGACTCCGTAGTCTCCGAGTGCTCCGATGCTGAAACCCGCCTGTTGGACGTCGGAGCCTTCTCTCGCTTGAGCGGAGATTCGGCTGATGACGTGGACGCGTTCCTGCTCTACATAGGTACCGTCGGAGTTGCCAAATGCGATTTTCTGGGAACTGTCGCCGTAGATGATATCGGAGCTGACGATGCCGGGTTCGTTCCAGACGATCTCGTTGTAGTGGTCGGCTAGCTTGGTCTTTTCTTTGAGGGTGATCTCCCGGGGATCTTTGACGATGACGGGATCGACGATATCGACATGCGGTTCAACCTCAGCGAGCATGGTCGATTCGCCTTTGGTGCCGGACGCTAGGCTGCGGGCTTGGTCGACGGCATCCCGGATTCGAGATTTGAGGTCGGAGATCTCGTTGAAGCTGGCGAAGCCCCACGATCCACTGACACACACCCGGACCGCGCCGCCTTTTCCGCTCGTCATGTTGACGTCGTCAAGGGAGCGGCCACGAAAGGTGAGGCGCGTCGAATCGGACTCCTCGATGCGAATTTCGCTGTAGTCGGCGGTGCTGCCGGCTAATGCTTCTTCAATTTGGGCTTGGTAACTCATATATTTGCGAATGTGTCGAGGATGGCCTCGGTTGGGGACCATCGATTGGTTTCCGTATGCAGATATCTTCATCGTATCAATCGCGCATCGGCGGCCAAACGTTACCCTTACCTTCATGACCGCCAAATCGACCCCGGAACATGCGCGTTACATGGAGGCTGTGAACCAGCTTCTCTCGCTGGCCGATTTCGAGCGGAAGTCGCGGGCCAATCAACCGCCGGACTGGCATTTGCGACGGGTCGAGCGTCTAATGGAGATGCTGGGGAACCCGCATCTTGCGACCCCAGTTATTCACATCGCAGGATCGAAGGGAAAGGGAAGCACCTGCGCAATGATCGCGGCGGGTCTGACGGCCTCGGGACTCCGAACGGGTCTCTACACGTCGCCGCATCTGCACAGTTTTACGGAGCGAATTCTGGTCGACGGGTCGAATGTATCGAAATCGGAGTTTGCTGACTTGGTCGACGAATTGTGGCCTAGTGTCGCCGCGATCGAAAAGCAGGGTGATCTCGGCGTGGTGAGCGTGTTCGAGATGCTGACGGCGATGGCGTTTGTGCATTTTCGCAATATCGGTGCCGACTTCGCGGTAATTGAAACCGGGCTGGGTGGAAGATTAGACGCCACCAACGTCGTAGACCCCGAGGTGGCGGTAATTACGTCGATCAACCTCGACCACGTGCGCATATTGGGCGATACGGTATCGCAGATTGCACACGAGAAGGCGGGGATCATCAAGCCGGGCAGGCCCACGGTGGTGGCGAAGAACCACGCTGCGGTTTGGCGGGTCATCCGTGGGCGTGCGAATGAGGTAGGTTCGGAATTGGTGAGTGCCTGCGCCACGACTGCGGCGTCGGCCGATGAGGATCGAGTGAGTGGTGATCTACGCCAAGAGTTCGTGCTGAAGCGTTGGCGGGCGCCAGAGGCTATGGTTTCCGAATCCGCACTGAGGATCCCTCCCGATCCGGGTCTGGTAGACGTAAAGATACGAAGTCCGCTTTTGGGAATGCATCAGATTGACAATGCAAGAACAGCGGCGACAACCTTGAATGTGCTCTACCGGCAAGGGCACCAATTCGACGTCAACACGGCGATACGGGGTATCGCAAATGTAGATTGGCCGTGTCGGACCGAGGTGTTAGAGGTTGACGGATGGCCGCCGGTAATCTTGGATGGCGCCCACAACAACGCATCGTTGAAGGCCTTACGAGACACAATCTCCCCAATTGGAGGCAGATACGGCGGCGAGCGAGTCGACGGTGCGGTGGGCAACGATCTCGCCGTCAGATTGCATTCGGGTCCGAGCGCACCGTACGTATTGATTATGGGAGCCACCGAAGGTCACGAATTCGAGGAGATGGCTAAGGAGCTGGCGGAAGCAGCGTCATACACGATTGCGACCCAGTCTCGCCATCCCAAATCATCGCCAGCAGCACGGTTGGCGGATACTGCACGCGAACATGGATTGGAGAGTACGACGCTCCACAACGTTGGCGAAGCATTAGACGAAGCACGACGCTTGGCGCGTGAAAACCCAGAAATTAGATTGATAGTCGTGACCGGTTCCCTATTCGTGGCGGCGGAAGCCCGCGAGCATCTGTTGGGGATCGTACCGGAGATTTATGAGGACTTGAAGCAGCCGTACATGGTGGCGTACGAGGCCGACGACGAGACGGTCAGGCAGATTGGAAGTAAAATCGCGTAACTAAGGAGTGCGAAAGGATCCGATGAGTAGATACCCAGACGAACGCAGAGCAGTGATTACCGGAATGGGTGCGATGACGTGCGTTGGGAAATCACCGGAAGAGTTCTGGACGAATCTTAAGAACGGCGTATCGGGTGCTAGGCCGATGACGGTCATCGATCCTTCGCCGTTTCCTTGCAAGGTGTCGGGAGAGGTTCAGGAATTTGACCCGACCGAAGGCGGATTGATAAATCGCCGAGAAGCGCGCCGGATGGGTCGTTTCTCGCAGTTCGCATTGCATGCGTCGGACCAGGCGATAAAGAATGCGGGCCTGGATCTGGACACTGAAGATCGCGAAAGGGTAGGAGTGTTGATCGGATGTGGTGCTGGCGGATTGCCGGAGACGGATGAACAGGCCACGTTGAAGGCTAAACGCGGCGCGTTGAGGATCAGCCCCTTCTACATCCCGGTCATGTTGGTCAATATGTGCTCCGCAAACGTTAGCCGCGTGTTTGGGTTGCTCGGCTACACGAATACCTGCGTCACTGCATGCGCGGCGAGTACGCAGGCGATCGGTGAAGCGGCAGAGGTGATACGTCGCGGCGCCGCCGACGTGATTTTGACGGGCGGTTCGGAAGCGGGAATTTGTGAATTAGGCATGGGTGGATTCTCCACGATTCACGCCTTGTCGACGCGGGATTGCCCCCCGTCCGAAGCGTCGCGGCCATTCGATGCCGATCGCGACGGCTTCGTGCCCGCGGAAGGGTCGGCGATGTTCGTCATGGAGAGTCTGGCCCATGCCAAGGCACGCGGGGCAGAGATTTACGCCGAGGTGACCGGTTGGGGCGTCTCTTCGGATGCATTTCATCTGGTGCAGCCACACGACGAGGGCAAGGGAGCCGCGCTAGCGATCAAATTGGCGTTGGCGGACGCGGAGCGCAATCTCGACGATATCGACTACATCAACGCGCACGGAACATCGACACCGTTGAACGACAAGTCAGAGACCTTGGCGATCAAACGAGCATTCGGCGACCACGCCTACAACACCCCCGTCAGCAGCACCAAATCCATGACCGGCCACTCCCTGGGAGCCTCCGGTTCGATGGAGGCATTGGCGTGCATGCTAAGCATCCGCGACCAAGTCTTGCACCCAACCATCAACCTAGACACGCGCGATCCCGACTGCGATTTGGACTATATTCCGAACGTCGCGCGGGACACCAAGGTCGACGTCACGTTGTCGAACAGTTTCGGTTTTGGCGGGCAGAATGCTTGTTTGGTGATTGAGAGGTTTGGGGGTTGATGTCCAGTTGATCCAGAAGCACCTGATCCTCCAGCGAAAGGAACGATAGGATGGCGTTAGACCCTAATCGACACTATGTCGCACTCCTGAACGCTGGAAAAGAGGGCGAAATCCGTATCAAAATTGGGTGCGGCTCGCAGTTGGACGTCGCAATTTCACAAATCTCAGGCGTATTCGTCAACGAACTGACTGATGACGTCGTTAATATCCAACGCGGACCTTTGTTGATCGACTGCGAACGTCACGGCAAATTCCTCGGCGTGTTGGAAATTCTGCGTAAAAGTCCAGATGATGACACAGGATCAGCCAAAGTGTCTATGCCGCTTCTGATGATCCCTTTGGCGAATGTCGAACACGTCACGCCATACGGGTTCTGTTAAAGCGACCGAGATTTTCTCAGATGAATCCCGAGTGATCGGTTCGCAAAACAACAACGATCGGTACTCAGCCAGAGAGATCGAGATGGAATACAACGAAACCGGTCTAGAAAAGAACCAAAGCATCATCGGCAAAGCACTGAAGGCTGCAGTAGCGGTAGCTGCGTGATTGACTGAATGATGATATCTTGGTACTTGATACTCCCCCGGTGTGGCAGCCACGACGGAGCCTAAAGGCAAAGTCGGCGGTGATGAACTGCGGGGGTTACTTTTTTGTTGCCACCCCGAAGACTGAGTGAAAACTGAATGGAGCGCGTCCCGTTCGCGGCTACACGCCAAAAACGGGACGCGCGTCTTCATCACTTTTTAGGCGGATTGTTGCCTCTGCCACCACCAGACGGCTTGCCAGTCGTACTTGGCCTCCCACCTTTGCCTGTAACACCGCCGCCTTTGCCACCTTTTGCCATGAGTTATTCCTTTCTATTGTGAATTTGGCCAATCGATTGTGACCAAAAAGCAATTCTACTCAGATTGACCCACCGATTCAATCAGTGATTGATGACACGATAATCGATAAGTCACTCATTCGATAAACGAGGACCAATTTTCAAGCCGCGGCTTGCTCCTCCGCTTCCGTTGGTGGCCACAGCGGCTCAAGTTGAATTTCATCGGCGAGTTCCATCGCTTGGGCCAAGTCGTAGGTTGCTTGAGCCATGTACCACACTCGGGGGCTACCGCCGAAGACTTTGGATATCCGGATTGCCATCTCGGGGGAGATACCGGTTTTGCAGTTGACTAGATCTGAGAAATGCTTGCGGCTAACGCCCAATTTCTTTGCCGCATCAGTGATCGTGATATTCGTTGGTTCGAGGCACAACGTCCGAACTGTTTCGCCGGGATGCGGAGGGTCTTTCATCGGCATTTTCGCTACTCCTCAGTGGTATTCCACTAGGTCGATGTCGGATAAGTCCCGACCTTCCAACCGCTTTCCGTCTACCAACCCGGCTCCTCTTCCCGCTCGATCTTGTCGCTGTCCAGGTCCATACCGATGCCGGGTCCGGTTGGGATGGCGATGTGACCGTTGACAGGGTCGATGGGATCGGCTAGGAAGTGTTGGTGGATGCGGTTCCACTTGATGAGGAACTCTTGGTAGGGGGTGTGGATGGGTGATTGGGTTACTGAGACGTGGATGCCGGATGGGGATGAGTGGCCGTGGGGGATGGTGATGAGGTCGGCGGCGGTGGCGAGGGCCATGATCTTGAGGGTTTCCGAGATCCCACCAGCCCAGTAGATGTCAGGTTGCAGGATGTCGAGGGCTTCGGCATCGATGAAGCGCTTGAAACCCCAGCGGGTGTATTCGTGCTCGGCGCCGGAGATCGGGATGTTGGTTCTTTCGCGGATCTTGCGGTAGGAGTCGATGCGATCAGGCATGGCGACTTCTTCGAGCCAGCGCGGCTCGCAGTCTTCGATGGCGCCCGCGAGTTTCAGCACGTAATTGACGTCCATCGCCTGCCAGCAATCGAGCATGATGTCGTAGCCGTCCCCGAGTTCATCTCGGAGCGTTTCGACCATCGCGACGTTGGCCTCGAAGCCGTCATGGCCGGACATCGGACCGTGGCGGAAGAACCATTTCTGTGCGGTGTAGCCGAGTGACTTTGCCCATGCGGCACGTTCTCTTACCAGCCCCATGTCGGTTACGTTGAAGCCGAGCATGGAGGCGTAAGCCGGTACTTTGTCGCGGGTCGGCCCGCCAAGCAGAGTGTAGACCGGCACGTCGAGAGCTCTGCCCTTCAAATCCCAGAGCGCGCAGTCGACGACGGATATCGCCATCATGGCTTGTCCGTGCCGTCCGTGAACCTGCGAACGGTGCATGATGTCCCAAAGGAACTCGGTGGCCAGTGGATCGCGGTTCAGGAGAAGTGGGGAGAGTTGCTTATCGACCAAATAGGCCACAGTCTCTTCGACGGGACCGCCGATACCGATCGCGCCGTCGTCGGTCTCGATCTGGATGAAGTAGGCGTCGTGATCCATTCGGTTGGGTTCGCCCTGCTCAGTGACAACACTAGCGCGCCGCTTGGAAACCCGAAACTCCTCGTAAACGTCGAGCGGCATGACGAGGCGGTCTTCCCAGAATTCGCCCTCGGTTTCGATGGAGCCGAAGACGTGTCGAATCCGTACGTTGGTGATTTGAGACATTGATCGATTCCTCTGTTTAGGCGTCGGGTTGCTGAGGTTGGTTGCGAACGCGCTCAAGCTCGACGCGCGCACGTTTTGATTTTCTGACTAGGTAGAAGGCGATGGCAACGAAGGCGATGGAAACGAAGACCCACAGGATAGTACCAAGGACCAAGTTGTCGCCGCCCCTAGAACGTTCGAACACTTCGGTGGCGAGAGTAAGAGTCGCTTCGCCGTATTCCGGATGCTCAACGACGACATCGATCGCCCAGACGCCTTTTTCTTCGATCTCAAGTCTGCCGACGTAGTACTCGCGGTCGGCGGGCGAATTGAGGGCCGGCGCCACTTGTCGGGCGCCGTGTTCGGATGGCGTCGCGTAGACCTTAATGATTGCGTCGCCGACATTGGCGTCGGTCTCACGATTATGGACTTGGACGGCATAAGTGAGGGTGCCGATGATGACGCGTTCTGGGGATTGGTGAACAATTACCCGATAGTTACCGACGGCTTCGTCAGCGACGATTTCGAAGGGTCCGGAGGTGAGAGTCAGTGGTTGCGCGAGGGCAGAAGTCGCGGCGAGAAGCGTAATGGCCATGACCGCCAGCAGTGACGTGCTGCGGATGAAAACGGCGCGGCCGGAGATGGGATTAACGCGTGGCATCTGATTACAACGATACCGCATGGCGGGGGTGTGAATGGATGTAAGATATGCGCATCAAGCTGTTCAGCACCGAGGGAATTACAGATCTCATGTCACATCACAAACCACTTGCCGGGCGGGCGGGAATTGTCACTGGCGGCGCACAGGGTATCGGCGGCGGCACGGCGCGACGGTTGGCAGACGATGGTGCCAGCATATTGATCGTCGATATCGTCGAGGAGGCCGCCCAGCGTAACGCTCAGCGCATCAACGATGCCGGTGGTTCGGCGTCGTACATGATCGGCGACGTGGCTCAAGAAGACGTTGCCAAGGCCATGGTTGCGCGGTGCGTTGATGAGTACGGGCGGTTGGACATCTTAATCCAGAACGCTTACGGCGGGGGTGCCGGCAGCGACGGTTCGGCGGTCGATGTCGAACCCGATGCCTGGCGGTCTGGGATGGACCTCTTGGTTGGCGCTCAATTCTTGGGTGCTAAGTACGGCATTCCGGCGATGGAGGAATCGGGAACACCCGACACATTTGAAATCCCGGAGTGGAAGGGTGCGGGTCGCAGGCACGGGAGCCCTCCGAAGATGGAGGTCGGGCGGATCGTGAATATCTCCTCGGTGCACGGGCTGTTGCAGGCGCCGAGGGCTTTGATATACGAAGCTGGAAAAGCCGCGGTAGTTGGCTTGACGCGGCAGATGGCGGTGGATTTCGGACCGTTGGGCATCACGGTGAACGCGATTGCGCCGGGGCACATTGTGACCGAGCGCGGCGAAGCGATGTGGGCGGAGCTGGGCAACGATGCTGGGTTCGGACTGTTCGAGCGGCACTACCCGGTAAGACGCACTGGCGTCCCAGCCGATATCGCGAATGCGATCGCATTCCTCTGCTCGCCGGACGCCTCGTTCATCACCGGTGTGGTGTTGCCAGTAGATGGTGGAATGTCGATCCAGCTGCAAGAGAACATAGTCATGCACACCAAGGACTACATCGTGGCAAACCCGGACCTGCGGACCCATTTCGATAGCGGTCGGTTGGGTTAGGCGCTGGACCTTAGCCTTCGTCTTTAAACCGTCAAACTCCAAGGGAGTCACGATCAGAGAGGCACGTGCATGATTTGGTCTCGCCACTCGTCTTCATAACTTGCGACCGCGATGGTTGCCAAGTCGTCCAGAATCGTTCCCATTTGGGCGTTTCTGTCGATGCAGACTAAGCCCGGAATGGCGATGCCGGACTCAATGAAATGTCGGGCCAACGGCCGCATGGTACGCACGTCGTGTGTCAGAACAACGCGATCTTGCTCTATCGCAATCCTTAACACTTCGGGGTCTGCCGCACCTTTCAACCCGAGTTCGTTAATCGACGTTATGTCGAGTTCAGGGTAGCGTCTTTGAAGTCCTCTGAGGACACGCCCATCGATGTCCTCATCACACAAGAAGCGAATCACTCGTTTTGTGAACCACCGTTAATCAATCGTGCTTTTAGGCGATCGCGTAGGCCGGGTTGGGGGTTTATTTCAGACATCCACGAATCGACGAACGAGCAGACCAATTTGTTGTGCGCCAAGTATTCGTCGACGATCTTTTTGTTGTTTTCGTAGTACTCAATGATCTTGGCGAATTCTTCGACAGTGAGCGAAGTGTACCGCTCGTGTAGGTCTTCGAGGGTAGCGCCGTGTTCGAGGTAGTCTTCGAGAATGAGGTAGAGGTGGACGCGCGAACCTTTGACCCTGACATCACCTTTTTCGTCGCATTGGACGAGCGGGGCGTTAGGATCGCCTAGCGGCAGTTTGGGAGTGCTCGCGTAGAGACGGTCGAGCTGTGCGAAATAATCTTTGTCTACTTGTGTCGCCATGTCCTTCGATCCTTGACCGAGTACGGATGTGTTTATCTTACGCTACGACATGATCCTAACCTCGTCGCCGATGTGGATGGCGCCGGGGGTTTTGGCGACTAGGGAGATGGCGAATTGCGGCTCGGGTTGGCCGATGATGCGGGTCAGGGTTCCCATGATGTCGATGTCGCGTTGGCCGGACCGGGGTTCGACGTGGGTAGCCAGGCAGCGAGTTACGGTCTTTCGCACTCGGAACTGAATATCGCCGATCTGGATGTCGCTGCCGGGCCAGCTAAGCTCTTGCCATGGCGTGCAACCTTGAATCGCGATGTTGGAGCGAAAGCGCAGTTCGGAGATGTCGCCAACCTCCGCAGCTTTGGCGAGATCGGCCAGGCTCTCACGTGAATGAAGCGTAGTCAGACCCGCTGACGTGTCGTGGAAACGGCCGTTGGTGCCGTCGCCTACTAGACGTAGCGGAAGTTTGCGTCGACCGAGGGCGGACGGAGTACCGTCAATCCCCGCGTACCAATCGTTGAAAAGGTGCTCGATGCGGAGGCGGTCTCCGGGCGCGTCGATGCTGCCCTCGATGATTTCGGACGAATCGGGCAGGCGGATCCAGATGCGGCGTGACGATGAGTCGTATCCGCAACGCAAGAGAGCGAGTTCGGGCGAGTGCTGAAGAGACGCGAACCACGTCTTGCGTCGCCATTCGACATCATTGGGAGGTCCGGCATCATCGAAACGGAAGCCCAAGACACGGTCTCCGACCACGCGACTCTCCGCCGTGATCTCGATAGCGTCGCAGTGCTCGGCGGGGAAGGATTTTATGGGATGGCGGTAAAGAGCTACAACTTGCATTTTGGAGATTTTATTTTTCCGGTTCCGGTGATGGTATGTGCACCCGGCGAAATGCCAGCCAGATGGCGATGTCGTAGGCGATCTTGATCGTGCCCGATGCGACCCATGGCGTGACGGTGAGTGCACCAGCCCACAGCCAACCCGTAACAGTGGCGCTCGGGATGCGTCCGAGCCCGCGTCCCAGATTCGCCGAGCCAGCCATGATCGCGTGCTCGTCGGAGTCGGTAATCCCCATCATGTAGGCCTGGCGCGTCGGGACATCCATCTCGTCAAAGAGCGAGCGTAAGAGCCAGAGAACTATTGCAACAATGACGGTCGGCGCAAAGGCGAACAACAAAAGCATGATATTGCTGACGACTTGCGTGAAGACCAACGTGTTGAGGAGTCCGATGCGGCGAGCGACCCATGGGGCGAGAGCCAGCGAGACCATATTGAGTGCCTGCGAAGCGATCAGCAGCCCTCCAATCGCGGCGGCAGACATTCCGAACTGAGTGAAGAGCCAGAAGCTGAGAAACGATTCGAAAATCATGCCCCCGGCGAAAGAGTCGATGGCGAAGAGGCTAGAGATGGTGAGAATGGGACGTCGGGCCTTGGCTTTGAACGGATTGGCGATGGGGGACGAACGCCCCCCCTCTTCGCTTCGCGAAGGGGGACGCGTTGAGCGAAGCGAGACGCTGGGGGATGCGCGGCCAGCAGACAGCAGCGCATATACGAGCGTTGCGAAAAGGTGGATTGCCACGTACACCCACAGGAGCGTCTGGTAGGCGTCGGTCGGGTTCCACTCGAGGTTGTTGATGAGCAGCGTCGAGAGCCCGGCGAGAAGCGCACCCGTAGCGCGCCCGGCGGCCGACGACATCGTGAGTATCGAGTAGGCCTTCGTGCGCCCCTGCTGCGGGATCACGGCGGCGATGCCGGTCTGTTCCAGTTGCGACATACCCCCCAAGTGGGCACCGCTGGCCGCGTAGGAACCAAAGAAACCGCCAATGATGAGCAACCAAAGATCGCTGGAGTAGATGAGAACGATGCCCGCCAGCCCAGTGATCAGCATCTGGACAATGGCCCAGGTTCGAGTGGGAACAGCCCGACTCGTGAGCATAACCACGACCGAGAGCAAGAAACCCCCGGCAAGGCTAGCACCGAAGATAATACCGATCTGAGTATTAGCAATACCGATATGTGCGAGGTAGATAACCGCAAGCACCGCCATCATCCACCGCGCAGCATCACGCGTGAAGCGACCAGCATAGAAAAGGTAAGGGTCGAGAGCAGGTCCACGAGAGGCGGG
This sequence comes from Dehalococcoidia bacterium, assembly GCA_963664695.1. GTDB lineage: Bacteria > Chloroflexota > Dehalococcoidia > Lucifugimonadales > Lucifugimonadaceae > Bin127. The sequence goes on along the minus strand of OY761543.1, from coordinate 1,614,273 downwards.
GGGCATTAGCGCAAGGTATCACAGGAGGGTTCTGCCGTCATTCCCGCCAGCCAACCGTCATTCCCGCGCACGCGGGGAAACCAGAGTAAAACCAACTTCGCCATTCTCACCCTCTACTTCAGGAGCGCGCGTTTGCGGATAGACAGTACCGTTGATGGGATTTGCTAGCTGTCGTCAGGATCTTCGATCGCGCTTGGATTGACGATCTCGGGCAATGTGCGGGTCAACGTCATCACGACGGTTGCGCTGCTTTGAGCGTGTAGGCGTCGGATTTCATCAATATGTTCTTGGAGCTGGGTTTTGTTGGGGCCTGATTCCATGCGGTTGAATGCGTCTTCGATGCTGAGCATTGAAACCAACATTGCGAGGCGATACTGTTCGGTTGCTACACGGCGGGACAGTTCATTGGGCTGCCTGGCAAGGAAATTCATGAAATGCGCGTTGTCGTAGTTGATGCAGTAAAGCTTTATGTCATCACCAAGATCGGTGACTTGTCCTCCGTCTTGATCGTCGTAATCTTCGGGCCAAGGTTCAGTTTCTGCGTCGTCGATGTGACGGCCATCCTGCGTCATCCATTTAGTTTGCGGCGGCTCGACGTTTGGGGCATCGTTTACATTGCTAGGTGGTGGCGGTGTCCCGGGAGGGGCTGGCTGTCTTTCGTCAAGAACGTTAAATACCACGTCTTCGAAAACTGGCTGAAACATGGAATCGTCAGTCAAGCCCACTCTCCCCGCCAAAGTATTGCCGATCATATTACGGTCGTTCACGCACGAGAAATTTACTACCAGTCTTCCATTCGAGAGCGAGCAATCGTAGCCCAGTGTCGAAAGGCCGCTTGATGTAAAGACGTCGCCGCGGTTGTCGGGGCGATCAAGGTAGTCATTGACCACATCGGTCTCGAACGTCACCCTTCGCCTGCCACCTACTGCGATGTCGATACCGTCTTCGCGCAAGGCACGACCAACTAGTCGCAGAAATGTAGGGCTGAATTGTCCAACGAATTCTTGAGGTCCAGGGCGAGGTCCTCTGCGAGTTGTCACCAACTCACCGTGCGGCAATAGCTGTGCGATGTTGGGATCTTCGTTTACCAACGACTGAAACAGTTCGATAGTGCCCGTACTTACCACGTTGTCGAGTTCTTCTTCGCGAAGACGATGTTGCAGATCTTTGAGGTATTGGGAGTTCCTGATCGTTTCTGTGACAGCGCTGACGTATTGCCCACCTTGCCGGGTGTGTCTGATGTTCTCGCGGTCACCTTTCCAAACATCATTGTGTGCCGTTTCGGTCAACTCGCTTGCGTCGACAATCAGGATGATGCGGTCTTTGAGTCCGGGCAAACGGCAACGGGTCGAAATGTAATTGCGACCATCGGTGAACTGTACTTGACCATTTACGGAATGGAACACGCGCTCCCGTGTGTTATTGGGCCTGAGCCAACCAGGGAGATCTTTCGGTAGCACGATCGCGCTAATGTTGATCCGCCCCAAATACCGGTCAGAAATCCGTCCGATATGATTACGCTCACCTTGAACGTCGTCACTCTCATCTGGCATGAAATCCGGGTCTTGGGCGTGGTTCTTCAACAATTGATATTCGATGCCGTACAAAGGACGTTCGTCCACGCCAATGGCACGCCTACCGCCTCTTGATCTCGCGGCTGGATACCGATAATCCATGAGACGGATTGGCAACACGGTTGAAACGAGATTCAGATTCAGGGCTTCGCGAAAGTTGCGGAACGAAACCGTAGATTCCATTTGGTAATCGTAGAGCTTGACAATTGTTCCCGAACGAGGCGCTACAACATCGTCTGGTTGACCAGAATTCAACATTAGCGGCATGATCCAGTCAGCGTCAAATTCTTGGATCGCGTTACTCAATGAGAAATATTCAGCAATAGGAGCGCCACTAGCGGGCCTCCGCCGCACAAGCGTCCATCCCCAATTTCCGTCTCTTGAATAGCGTTTCGAGATGATCAGCTTGAACCAGCGTTCCCCGCAATAACTCAAGACACCCGATGAGCCCATGTTGTATTTGCCTTGAACGAAAGGTATGTCGGTTTTAGTGCCTGTACTCAACGACAAAAACGTTTCAGGGAAGTCGCTTGGGTGTTGCCCTTCTCCGTTGTCGACAAACGTGAAGCAGAGCGAATCATCACGCCGAGTACCTCCAGTTACGCCGATCACCAGATTCTCAGTCGCAAATTCCCGTAACGGTCTGTCAGCATCAGCGTCCGCAATTCTTCCGGTCCTCGTCCCTTCCAATGCGACGAGGGTTTTCACCCCCTCCAAAACTGACTGAGGCGCATCTGGTCCTCGCAATGGCACACTCTGTTCATGTGCATGCTTCATCAAAACCGCGTCGACCATGTTCGTGCACAACTCTGTCAATGCCTTACTACCCGTCGACGCCTGATTGGTCACGACATTGAAGTTGGATTCACGCCCATCAATCGGGTGCCAATTCTCCATTTCCGACATCTCGGGCGTGGAATTTAGGACACGCTGAACTTCCTGCTCTGACTCGCACAGAAGTAATGCCATACATGTGTTTTGGCTATCCATTTCCCGTCCTTGGTTACGCTTGGGAGCGTTCTTGCCACTTAGAAACAGCCCACTGTGACATGAATTTAGCCAACACTGGCGGTACAGCGTTGCCTATCATTCGTGCAATCGAGTCCATACCTGTGCCGTAGAACTGGTAATCGTCGCCGAACGACTGTAGAGCGGCACCTTCCCGGAGCGAAATAGCACGGACTTGCTGAGGGGCGTAGTGGCCGAAACGACCATTTGAGACGCTATGGAACCGAGTCGTGATAGTGGGTGAAGGCCTGTCAGGGCGCATTCTTGTGTAAACGTCACCGAAGCCTCGTTTGCCTTTAGCCTCGAGACGACGATGGCAGTCTAAGGACAGATCGCCGAAATCGCTGTTTGCCAAATTAAAGTTCGGTTCCCCGGGCTGAAGAGCCATCAAACGTTTCCGGTTAAGTTCGGTTAGGTTTCTGCAGACATGGTTTGGCACTCCCATCAATGCTTCGCCTGGGTCGAGAGACGGTAGGTGGTCAATCGCCTGTTGCACCGTCTGCAATTGAGCGTCTATGTCTTGTTCAGGGATTTGGAAATGGCCGACCTGCTGTCGGTGATTTTGTCTTTTGATAGCCAATAGGATCGATCGGCGCCGACGTTGGGGTATCCCAAAATTAGAAGCGCAAACCTGACGATCATCGGTATCGTATCCCAATCGTTCTAGTGAATCGCGAAATTCGTGCCAAACATGGCGTAGTCTCCCGGTTTTGATGGAGGCGACGTTTTCGGACATCACCAACTCGGGATTGAACTCGTTTATGAAGTCCAAAGTTTGCGCCAACAGGTTCTGGTCTCGAATCCGGGTTTCGGATCGTTCGTCGGTCAGACTTCGTTGTACAAACTTCGTGAATGATTGGCAGGGCGCACAGATGGCAAACATCAACGGTAGATCAGGGAATGCGTCTCGGAATTGCGGAATCAAAAGACGGAGTTGTTCCCAAACCTCGTCCTGTTGACCTTCCGGGTATTCATCGGACGCCTCAAACATGTCCAACGCAAGAAACTGTGGTGGTTCGCGGTCCAACGATGTGTTGGAATTGTTGCGGACAAAGGTCGTTCGGCACGCCTCATCCTTGTCGATGCCAGCGATGACGTAACCCCCAGCATCGATCATTCCGCGTGTGGTGCCACCAGCGCCGCAGTAGAAATCCACTGCCAAAAACTTTGGGTAGCCCAACCTCATGGACTTTCTACCACTTGATCGCCGTCGATGGATTCGATGATCTGCTCGAGCCATGGTTGCAGATCTCTGTCTGGCAATCCAGGACGCCCGGCGATTTGCAGATACGCCCATGAGATGAGTTCCCTAAAGGGACTATCAACGGATGCCACTCCCGTGAATCTTTCGCCTTCATCACCAATCTCAGTCAACGGTATCAGTTGGAGATCCCGAAGGTTCGCAGCCATCGTGGGGATTTTGCCTGGCAGGCTTGGGAAGGGTATAAATCCGTCGTAATATCCTTGAGTGAGAATACGGCTGCCTTTGATTTTACGTCGGCTAGTCCCAATTCCGGTTTTGTCAAGTGCGACTCCCATTGGACAACATTTTGCCGCCAGTAACGCATGTACATTAGGTGTTTGATTGCCAGCGGCAACCAAGTCGCAAGAAGGAGTCAAAACCACCCGAAACGATGCAGGTTCATCATAACCACAATGTCCATCATGGAGTACGTCGCCTAGCCGTAGGTTTTTTGTTACAGGTGGTGATAGGTATTTTTCCCAGGACGCAAGTCGTGTACCGGAGGAAGGTGGTTCATCCATTAGTGCAGCGACGCGCCGCCTGCCGCCACGAACTATCGCATCGGTAATCTGTTCAGGGTCATCAAAGGTACAAAATGCGTAAGGTGCAACGTCCCGCATCGCAGACGCGAAATTCTGCGAGACATGGCTTTCGCTTGTTTTGATCGCCTCTATGTGAGGTGTCAGACCGCAGACGGCATTCCGCACCAACACTTCGCTTTCCGATCCTTTTGTCACAACTTTTACAAATGGATGTTCAATATTGGCGTATGACTCTGTTATTTCAGTATTTGCTGAATATACGATCACGGGACAAAAACAATGATCCCAAATGAAATCGAATACGTCTAAACCCTGCGCAGTTCCTGTAATCGCGTCGTCTTTCCAAATATCCAATACGACGATTTGGGGCCTGATCGTCCATATGTCATTCTGGCCCTCTTCAAAATCAAGGGTTACGATATCCGAGTTTGGATAATATTCACGCAGTTCTTCTTGAGCATCCAAAACCGATTCTGGCTCGTCATCAATGAAAAGCACTTTCACGGACCGACCTCCTTGTCGTCTTCATCCACGGGCAAGTCGAAAATGAAGGATGCTCCTCCAAGTTTTGTTGGTTCGCGGATTGTCTTCATGTCGCCGCCATACAATGCAACTAGCTCCGATGCGATATTCAAACCCATTCCAAATCCGTTAGGTTTGCGAGTTACCCCAGGCAGGAATATGTATTCGATGTGTTCGGGATCAATACCAGGCCCAGAGTCGTGAAGGGCAACGTCTACACGCAAGCCGTTTTCAGTTCGATATCGTGTCAATTCGAATTCTAGTCGCCGGGTTTTGGGGTCCACGCGACCTAGCCAATAAGAGGCATTCATAATCAAATTCAAAAGTACTGTGTCAAGTTCAGCTGGATCAGCAGTGATGATTGTCTCGGAATCCGGAACATGGCATTGGATCTTCTTCTGACGAATATCATCTTGGTTCATTTGCAAACATCGTTGGATTCTCTCTTCTAGAATCAATCGAATTGCGCGTCGAGCGAAATTCCGGTTGGCTAATGGAGCAAACGTATCGGCGAGAGATTCTAATGCATTCAAAGAATCGAATCCTCGCTTTGTGAGACTCGCAGTGGATTTGTCCTTTGAAAGGTCGATCATACTGATTAGTTTTCGAATAGCGCGACTAATCGATGTTGTACGATTCCGAATTTCATGCATCAACATTTGAGCGATTGATCCCACAGTCGCCAAACGGCTGTAATACACAAAACGGTCCTGCAACGCATCGCGGGCTTCGTCTAATGCTTCTCCGAAAGTACGAACAATAGGGACTACCTCCTTTGCCGTCGCACCAGTCCGGGCGAGCAACGACACGTCCGAGATCAATTCGCGAGTAGATAGTCGTTGGAATAGATCCACCATTGGCTGTTCTTTGCCGGGTAAAACCCGATCGACATCGCGTTCGAACTCCAGCAACCGGACAATTTCTTGGAGGATCAGTTCGAATTCCGCAACCTCTTTGGAATCCGAAAGTCGTTCTCGGTCACTCGTGTCTTCGATTCCTGGGTTGTCATCGGCGGTAATGGCAACGTATCCCACGAGTTGACTTGTACTCAATCGAGACCCGACTCGCCCAACTCGACGGAGATCTAAACCCAGCCAATCCCTTGAGTTCTCTGATTTGGGAAGAACCAGGACCCCGTCCCTGTAAACCGAAATTCCCTTATGCGAGCGGATCGCTTGCCTCACGAGTCCTCGTCGAATATCGAATGTTCCTGATATCTCTCTTGTGTCCGTTGCACCGATATCCCAGGCTCGGATCTCGAATTTGAATGATCCGCATTTAGGGTGATCTTTCGAATAATTCTTTCGGTCGTTATCGGGAATCCCTGTTAGGATTGTGTCCCAATTTGTGTTTAGTGCCTTAGAACGACCTAGGCTTCGACTCGATACGGGTGAAAAACGATAATCTGCGTCGATATTGCCAAGGACTCCGACGGTACCCTCGATACAATATTTGGGTTTTGACAAAAATTCTGGAGTTTCGATCCGTACTGGTTCGGTTCGTTCGGTGGTCGATAGAAAGATGTTGAAACGTTCTGTTTGGGAAAATGGAGAGAGCAATCGCGCTAAATTTTCTCGTAAGTCTTCAATTTGGGATTCTTCCCAGGTAGTTTCTAAATCTGTAATTTGTAAACTGGTCCCAGTAGTTGTGAGTTTCATCCTGTCTCGACATTCCTCGATTGCGACAGTGCTCTGGTTTAAGCTGTCGGTTTGGGCTAGTCGCGACCAATTGACGGAAACTTCCCAACATGGTTCCTCGCGAGATTTCGTTAGCATCTTTAGTTGCCCGCCAAGGCGTGCCACAGATAGCCGCCCGAGACCCTTGGCTCCTACAACTCGTCGTACTTTGTTCCCTTTCCTTACAATGGGATTGCGTTCCCTGTACGGCGTTGCTACCAGGCACCAGACGTCTTCTATGATCTGTCTGGACATGCCTATCCCATCGTCGCGGATTTCCAAACTCGTTTCTCCATCTTCATCTTCACTGAATTCCACCCACACGTTTTCCGCAAAAGCGTCGTAGGCGTTCTTTACGAGTTCGATAACTGCTACAACATCGTTGGTTACCAGATCCTTGCCGAGAGCCGCGAACACCCGAGGATGCATCCGCAACGGCAAAGTTTCCGTGGGAGAGGTTTGATCGGGGCCTTCAGATGCGGCTGGCTGCTCTATCATGTCTGCTTGTGCGATGTCCGCAGTAGTTTTCCCGTTTGACATGGTTTCTACGTGGACGATTCGAATTTGGTGCTTTGGGTTTCGATTCTAGCGAATCGACTAGCGTGTTTCATGTAACGTGGACACGATCGGCTGGCACGATTTGGAATAGTGTTATGGACTCGAAGATTTATTAGTCATTCAACGAGGTGCCAGCACCCGCCGCCACGTAGTCGGGCTTTAGTTCGTGCCCTAGCACCGTCCTGTCTGAGACAGGTAAAACTCATCATGCTCATTGAACGACGGCCTCAGCGCAGCGTTGCAGGGGGGAGTTCACAATAGGCGGTCCCCAACCAGTAGAAGTCGTGTCTCGACATCATTACTTGAGCGCCGGCCGCCATTGTGACGGTGCCGGTGGCGTCGTGGGGCCAAAACCGAAACACACCACCCCTCACCACCGCACACAACGTCGCCGACCAAGCCCGACACAACGCCGCCCGCCAACCCCACACCACCCATACAAACCACAACCATCCTAAAAATCCTTCCAAATCCTAGTTCAATCCCCACTTGACAACCGATACAAATGTACTAATATAAGAACTGTTGACAACAAACATCGCCGCGCCGACGGGTGCGGATACGACCTCAACAAGACCCTACCGACAAAAACCCGAGACCAATCACAAGACCGTGAACGCAACACCACAAGAGCTACACAGTCGACGACTGACCTCGGCATCCTTGAGCAAACAAGATGCAACGTCGGGAGGGACCGTTAGAAACGAATGCTGCTACAAGGTCCAGTCGCGTCGCCCATGGCAGGCGCCGCAAAACGAGCCAGACAAAAGTACCCCCGTAGGGGCGACTCTCGTGGTCGCCCGCGCACCGGCGGTACCTGCGTCCAAGGGCTGGACGAACGTTCGTGAATCCGGCAGACGTCGGCCCTCGATAACCAACAGGGCGCGGCTACAGCACCAGCTCGGGACTAACCGAGCGATGGAGAGCGGCACTGCTCAAGCGGCCGCAATCCGGGCCCACGGCCTGGCAACGTGGGCAGACGCTGGAATTAAAGGACGGGCCCACGTCCAATCCCCGCAAGCGCGGCAATGAAAAACCTTGACGTAGGGGCGGTTCGCGAACCGCCCCTACCACCAACCAACCAAAACCTGCAACACACCAGCAGGCCACACCAACACGACTTCCCTCCCCTCCGAGTGCTGTGCACAACCTCATTTACGACGGATTCACGGTCAGATCACGTGCGCATCCCCGTTGCCCGTCCCCTCTGGATTCCGGCTTTCGCCGGAATGACGGTGGTTATGCACAGCACCCCTTCGCTCCGCGAAGGGGACGCGACGTAGGGGCGGGTTTCAAACCCGCTCTCGCACGCAGGGGATGCCCGAAATCCACCGCAGCACCCTCTCCCACGCACTTCCCCGTCATTCCCGCAAGAGCCACGTCATTCCCGCGGACGCGGGAACCCAGAGAAAAACAAAGCACGCCGCATCACCTCCCACAGCGCAAGCATCCGTCAACGGCTTTAGCCGTCGGCAAAGTAGAATTCATCGAATGTTGTTCCGTTCTGTGACCGTCGTTGGCTTGGTGCTGTTGGGCGCGGTTGTTTTGGTTGGCTGCGGGGTTCGGAATGAGGGCGGAGCCAGTGGCAGTTCTCTGACGGCGGAGCTGGTGGTGCCGCCAGATTCTCAGACGGTTGTCGAGGCCACGGCAGTTCCGACTTCGACTCAGGTGCCGACGGCCACGGTTGTGGTGGCGGATAAGGCTGCACAAGATGTCGTTGAGAAGCAGGCCAGCGTGAATGTGCCCAATCGGGGCTACAACTCGTTTGGGGATCCGGATGCTCCGATCACGATGTTCGATTTCTCGGATTTCGTCTGACCGCACTGCGGTAGTTGGCACCGCGGGACGGTTGCCCAAATGCGTGAGACGTATATCGCCGATGGGCTGGTGAGGTCGATATATTTCCACTTTCCAATCTTGTCTCAGGAGTCGGCGATCGGGGCCGAATATTCGGAGTGCGCGGGCGAACAAGGTGCGGAGCATTTCTGGGCATATGTGGATGCGGTCTACGAGCGTCAGGATGAGATTTCGGAGGCGTTGTTTGGCGAGTTGGTGCCGGAACTGGATCTGGATGTGACGGCGATGAACGAGTGTCTGGTGTCGGGTCGGCACAATGCGACGTGGCAGATCGACCGGGCGCGGGGCGAGGCGATGGGCGTACAATCCACTCCAACTATCTTCCTCGCATATGTCGACAAGAATGGCGAGGAAGTCCGTTTGCAGTTCCGCGGCGCACGTGATTTCGACAATATGTCGCAGATAATCGATGCCATCTTGAGGGAGATCGAGCAGTGAAGATAACTAAGATAACGCCATATTTGATCTCGGCTCCGGCGCCGTTCCTGCCGACCGCCCATGACAGTGGCAGCGAGGTGCGAAATCGGGAGTATCTCTTCGTGTCGGTGGACACGGATGAGGGAGTCACGGGATGGGGCGAGATTACTTGCACTCGGGATCAGGCGAACCGGGGCGTGGCGTCGCTAATTTCGCGCGTGTCGGAACTGTTGGAGGGTGATGACCCGAAGAATATCGAGAAGATCTGGCACAAGGTCTTCCGGCATTTCACGTATATGGGTTCGAGGGGCGCAACGACGAGTGTGATCTCGGGTATCGATATCGCTTTGTGGGACATCCGCGGGAAGGTGCTGGGAGTGCCGGTATACGAGTTGCTGGGCGGCCCAGTTCGGGATGCGGTCGATGTTTACTGCCATCCGCAAGACGGTGCGACGCCGGAGGAGCTGGCGCAGCACTGCCAAGCGATCGTGGCTACCGGTCAGACGTCGATCAAGACGGACCCTTGGCATCCGCATCATTCAGACGAGATCGACGGCTACATGTCCGGCCGGCTCAGCGCGGAGGCTGAAAACCTTGGTGTGGAGCGGATCGCGGCAGCGCGTGAGGCGGTTGGTCCGGATATCGAGATCTTGATCGACAACCACGCTCGGTTCGATGTTCCGACGGCGATTCGGCTAGCGAAGGCGTTGGAGCCGTACGACATCTTCTGGTTCGAGGAGCCGGTAGGGGTGGAATCGAACACGGCGCTGAAGCAGGTTCGAGACGCGACAAACGTGCCGATCTGCGTCGGCGAACGGATTCACACACGATGGGAGTTCGTGCCGATTCTTGAACAGGGCCTAGCGGACTTCATCATGCCGGACATCACGTGGACGGGCGGAATATCAGAGCTCAAGAAGATCTGCATCCAAGCGGAGTCGTACTACATACCCGTATCACCGCACGATGCGAGCGGTCCGATCAACGTGATCGCTGGTGCGCAGGTGATGATCACAGTGCCCAACTGCTACCGCGTCGAGACGTCACGGGCGGATCTGCACGCCTATGACTGCCTAATAGACGTCCCGCTAGATATCCGCGGCGACAAAATACACCTCGATCCGGCCAGGCCGGGCATCGGCATCGAGATGGACCGGGAGTATCTGAACGCGCATCTGGTGGATTGAAATGGCTGGCACCGTGTCGTGGGATTTGTGCGACACGGATTGTGGACAAATGGATTTGCGCGTCAGATATTGAGTTTCGTGACGCACAAGATGTGGTTGCTCGGTCACCCGGATCGTTTTGACAATCACATTTGCGGTAAAATGATCATCAAGCTAGGAAACGTTCCGTATGGTCAATCAATCACCAGTCCACTATCAGGACGGAAAGTTCCCGCCCCAAGACATTTTATGGGGTGATTTGATGCCCCACATTGGTCAGGCGGCGGCGGCGCTTGGCCGTTACGACGGCATGTTAGCTGCGATTCCAAACCCTGATTTGTTGCTCGCCCCGCTGACGACACAAGAAGCGGTCATGTCGGCACGCATTGAAGGGACGCAGGCGACGATCAGCGAAGTTTATCAATTCGGAGCTGGTCAACCGGCGGCGACACCCGAGCGCCGCGCGGACATAGACGAAATCATCAACTACCGACGAGCCATGCGTCATGCGGAGGAGATGTTGGTGGAATTGCCGTTGTCACTTCGGGTAGTCCGAGAGACTCATGAGATCCTGTTGTCAGGTGTGCGCGGTCGGGACAAGGCACCCGGCGAATATCGCCGAATTCCGAACTGGATTGGAGCGCCGGGTTGCTTGATAGATCAGGCTAAGTTCGTGCCAGTTGGTCCTGAACGACTCGGCGAGGCGATGGATCATTGGGAACGGTTCATTCATGCGGAGGAACTCGATTTGTTGGTTCAAGCCGCCGTATTACATGCTGAATTCGAGGCGATTCACCCATTTTTGGACGGGAATGGTCGGTTGGGGCGCATGTTGGTACCGCTGTTCCTTTGGCAGCGTGGTTTGATTAGTCGCCCGATGTTCTATATCAGTGCGTATTTTGAATCGCATCGTGACGCGTACTACGATGGTCTGTTGGCGGTTTCAAAAGATGATGATTGGACTGGTTGGTGTCGCTTCTTTTTGACCGCGGTGCGTGAACAGGCCGAGGACAATCTGGCGAAAGCCAAGGGCATTCTTGAACTTTACGAGACGACCAAACTGCGCGTGTCGGAAGTAACACGATCTCGCTATGCCATCCACGCTTTGGATTGGATCTTTCAGAATCCGATCTTCTCGAGCAATGGTTTTGTGACTGAATCAGACATCCCGGCCCCGACGGCAAGGCGAGTGTTGAACGCATTGGTTGATCACGGAGTGTTAGAGGTTTCTAGGGCTAGCAGTGGTCGAAGACCTGCGATCTTGATGTTTGAGGACGCATTGGATGTAGCTGAAGGACGGGCACCTGTTGATGCTCACGCGTGAGCGACAAAATGTGTTGACAATCGTTTTTCTCAAAAAGTGAGCGACAAATGGTTTTGAGTCGCATAAGTGAGCGACAAAATATGTTGTCAATCATTTTCCTCGAATAATGAGCGGCAACAAGTTTTGAGTCGCATAGGTGAGCGACAAGATATGTTGACAATCACTTTTGCCGAAAAATGATTGTCAACAAATTTTGAGGCGCGTAAGTGAGCGACAAAGCGTTCGACGACGAGTCGCCTTACTCAACCGCGAACAGGTAGGCGTAGTGGGGTTGGTTGCCGCGGATGAACTGGATGTCAATGCGGTTGTAGTGGGTCAGTTCTTGGGTTAGGCGGGTTTCGGCCGCGCGGGCGGTGTCCGCGGCGATCTCTTCACCGACGTATACGGCCACTAGTGCGCCGTGGTGCACGACTGTGTTGACGCCCGCGATTAGCATTGCCAGTTCGTCGTCGGAGGCGCTTACGGTCTCACCGTCGACGATGACCATGAATTGGCCTTGCTGGACGTGAACGCCGCCCATGGTGGCGTCGCGCGATGCTCGAAACACGGAGCCGACGTGGAGGCCCTCGAGCATGTCGGCCATCTCTTCGGTGTTTTCGTCGAGGTCGACGTCCGGGTCGAAGGCGCTCATCGCCGCGATGCCTTCTTGCATGGATCGGGTAGCGATGACGATGGAAGACTTTTCGGTGAGTTCGGATGCCTGCTCGGCGGCGCCGATGATGTTCTTGTTGTTGGGGAGGAGGATAACTTGATCGGAGGGTGCGGCTTCGACGGCTTCAAGGAGGTCTTGAACGCTGGGATTCAGGGTGTCGCCACCTTCGACGATGAAGGTCGCACCCATGCCGGCTTGTCGGAAGTAGTTGGCCATACCGTCGCCGGCGACAACGGCGACGATGGCGATGTCGACGGGGTCGATGGGTTGCTCAGCGGTTGCGGCGTCGGCGCGTCGGTTTTCGGCCCACTCGGTGGTCTGTGCGTCCATGTTCTGGATACTGACATTGAGGGTGAGGGCACCGTTTTGGACGGCAAGGCTGACTGCTTCGCCAGGGTCTTCCATGTGAACGTGGATCTTGGCGATGGTCTCGTCGCCGGCGATGACGGTTGAGCGTCCGATTTTGTTGAACTCATCGGATAGCTGTGGGATGTTGATTGCGGTGCCTTCGATGGCGATGTTGGTGCAGTACCCCCAGGCTTCTTCCTCGGCGATGTCGAGGGAGGAAGTGTCGACAATTACGCCGCTTTCGCCGACGAGGTTTTCGATGCCGGGTGCGTCAACCGAGACCGAACCGTCGCCTTCGCCGCGGAGGTATTGGGACATGCCGATGAACATGATGGAGAGCCCGAATCCGCCGGCATCGACTACACCAGCCTCTTTGAGGACGGCGAGCATCTCCGGTGTGCGCTCGGTGGTGTCGAGGGCTTGTTTCGCTGCGGTTTCGACTACATCGTTTACGTCTGCGCCATTTTCGGCAACCTTTACTGCGGCTTCAGCTGCTTCACGGATGACGGTCAGCATGGTGCCCTCGACCGGGTTTGGCACCGCGCCGTAGGCCATCTCGGCGGCTAAGGTCAGGCCGTGGGCAAAGTTCTCGCCATTAACCTCGGCGACATCGGTCATGGCGTCGCGGAGTCCGCGGAATATTTGGGCCATGATGAGTCCGCTGTTGCCTCGGGAAGAGAGCAATGCGGCGCGTGCCATCGCCGTGGCAGTTGCTGGGACGTCGGCGGTGGCGGTGGTCTCCATGTCGGATGCGATACCGCGCATCGTTAGCACCATATTGGTGCCGGTGTCGCCATCGGGGACGGGAAAGACGTTGAGAGCGTTTAGCTGGTTCTGATTGGTGGCGATTGCTGCCAGGGCGGCTTTGGCGAGATCGCGTAGGAGGTAACCGTTGCTTGTCGTGGTGACCATTGGCATATAAAGGTTCCCAGTATGTAGGCGGCTCGGTGCTTGGCGTTGGCTCGAATGGTGCTTCCGAACTCTCCGCGATGTTATCCTAATCGTTGTTAACCGCTCCGATTGCGGCGTCGCGTGCAATCGATTGGCGGAACCTGCCAAAGCCACGAAATCGAAGAAACGCGCCATGTCCACGTATATGTCCGAAGAGCAGATCCGAGCCGCCTTGAAGCTAGGTCCGCGGCCGAAACCTCAGTTCGGCAACAATCGGAGCCACGCGTTGAATGCGACGAAGCGTCAGTTCAAGCCGAATCTGCAGTCACGGCGCGTGTTGGTGAACGGTCAAGAGCGGAAGATCAAGCTCTCCGCGAGAGAGATTCGGACGCTGAACAAGCGCGGGCGGATGTTGCTGGCGGAGTGAAGTCGTGGGTAGAGGCCCACACTCGCTAGGTCGAACTAGTCGACCGAACTCGAACTGCTGACTTCAGAGTTGCGCGTCCTGGCCGACCACTGAACTCGAATGGCTCGCCCGCGGCGTCTTTGATGGCCACCAGTTTAGTTCGCCTAGTTTCATGACGATGGCGGGGACCATAATGGCCCGGACGACGAAGGTGTCGATGAGGATGCCGAGCATCACTGTGAAGCCGAGTTGGAAGATGTCGAGAAGGGGAAATGTGGTGAGGACTGAGAAGGTTCCAGCGAGAATGATTCCAGCGGATGTGATGACGCCGCCGGTGCGGGTGATGGCGTAGCGAGTGCCCTCGACCAATCCACGTTTGCGGGTCTCTTCCCGAACACGGGACATGATGTAAATGTTGTAGTCGGCACCGAGGGCGATGAGGAAGACGAAGATGAAGGATATGGAGTCGAACGCCATCCCGTCGTGCCCGAAGATGTTTTCGAAGATGAGGATTGAGATACCGAGTGCGGCGGCGAAGCTGAGGATGACGCTGATGACTAGGTAGGTGGGCGCGACGACGCTGCCGAGGAGGATGGCTAATATGATCCAAATGGCGATGATGACGATGGGCGCGATGACGCGGAAGTCTCGGATAGTCGTGGTTCGGCTGTCAAGGTTGGTCGCCGATTCGCCGCCGACTATCGTGGTAGCGCCACTTAGCGATGAGGTGGCGACGCTATCCCGTGCGGTTTCTCGTAATCGTTGAACGGCGTCCATCGCGGCGGTGTCGTATGGATCGTCGTTGAGGACGACTTCCAATTTCGTCGTCGTGCGATCGGTGGAGAGCAGCCTCTGTCCGGCGAGGAACGTACCTGCTAGTTGCGCTTGTTCGGGCGGCAGGAGAGCCATGAGTTGGGCGATCTCGCTGGGGTCGTCGGGCATCATGGCGACGAGCGGCTGGACCTCGGCGATGTCGACCGGCAACGGTTCACCGAGTGGACGGGTGATGGACGTCACGTTGTTGACCGCGGGATCGGCGACTAGTGTTGCGGAGAGGTCCTCGATGGCCTGCAGGTGTTCGAGGATCGATGCGCCTTCCTTGGAAACGAATACGGTAGTGGGCGCCAGTTCTCCCGGCGGATATGCGGATTTGAGAGTCTCGAAGCCGATTTTCGACTCTGCGCTGTCCGGAAAGCCTTCCACAAAGCTGAAACGCGGCTTGAACTCGAAGAGCCCGAGCGTTAGAGCAACCATCGCGATGGTGGTAACCGCGAGGAGCATGCCAGGTCGTTGTGAAACCAGCGTTCCGACGCGGTACCAGATGCCGGTCTCTTTGTCACTCGGTTCAATCGTTTTGATGGGCCAGAAAGCGACGCGCCCCATGGCGACAAGGACGGCGGGGATCAGCGTCAAGGCTGCGATGAGCATGACGGCGACGGCCATAGCGAGCATCGGTCCCATGGTCTTCAGGCTTCCGGAGAGAGCCAGAGCGAGGGCCAACATAGCTACGATCGTGGTTCCGGCGCTACTGGCGATGGACGGACCGACGGCGCGCATGGTGGCGGCGATGGCGGCGAATTTGTCGTCTCGAACCGGAAGTTCTTCGCGGTAGCGCGAAACGATGAAAAGAGTAAAGTCGGTTCCGGCACCGAACATGAGGACAGCCATGATGGCCGTAACTTGTCCGTTGAGGGCAAGGTCGAAGTTGTCGGCGAGGAGCGCGGCGATAGATTGGGCGACGGTCAACGCAACGCCGACGGTGATGACGGGCAGCAGAGCGAGTAGCGGTGAGCGATAGATGATGAGCAGTATGACGAGAACGAGGACGATGGTGATGGCGCTGACGCGGAAGTCGAAACTCTGGAACACCACGATAGCGTCAGCGAGGATGCCGGCGGGTCCGGTCACTTGGACCGTGGCAGGAAGTTCAACCATGAGGTCTTCGTCAAGCGAACGCAGCCAATCGACGGTGGCCGCGAATTCTTCACTAGCTGGTGAACCGGCGATGACGACGGTGATGGTGATCGCGGTGCCGTCGGGAGAGATCGCAGGTTCTCGCGCCGTCTTCGGTGCGGATTGTTCGGGCCCCGGCGCGTTTCCACGGAAATCTGATTGACCGAAATCGGAGATTACCAACGCAATGTTTTCGTGCTTGTCGTTGTTGCGGATGAGCGCGTCGATCTCGGCTACGAGGGCTATGTCCTGATCAGATATTCCTGACGGATTCCGATAGATCAGGATGGCGGGCAAACCTTCGAAGGCAGGGAATTTTTCGCTTTGAAGGTCGAGGGCTTGTAGCGCCTCAGTGCCGTTGGGCAAGAACTCGGATTGTTCGCTGGTTGAAACCTCTTCGATGCTGGGAGAGGCGGTCTGGATGACGCCGGCGATGATGATCCAAGCGACGATGAGGATTGCAATGCCGCGCCAAGATGCGACGCTGGCTGCTATGGCGTTAAACAATCTGTAGTGCCGTAATCGGATGTGTTGCGCGATTCAGGAGCATGTGCCGATGTTTAACTATACGAATACACAATTGTTCTGGACGTTTCGAACGAGGGAATGTTGAGTATGTACAACATGGATTGCGGTCGTTTCCTTGGGCGCAGACAAAACGACGCCATGGGGGAGATTTACCACTCGCCAGCCAATTTTGCCGCCCCCATCTCTCCGTAAGCGCGCATGATGGCTTCGCGGACGCGGTTGGGTGCGGTGCCGCCGGGGATGTCGCGAGCGGCGAGGGACTCGGTTGCGGAGATGTTGGAGAGGTCGATGTCGCCGGTTGGTTCGCCGCGAGTGTGGGCGGCTACCTTGACGTAGGCTTCGCGGAAAGGTAGGTCGTGTTCGCGGACGAGGTAGTCGGCGTAGTCTGTGGCCAGGATTTCTTGGCCTTGAGATGCCATCTCCATGCGATCGAGACGAACTATCATCTCGGACATCATGCCTCGAGCCGACTCGAGACATGCTGCAACCGTGTCGGCCGCATCCATCATCGGGGGCTTGTCTTCTTGGAGATCGCGGTTGTAGGTCATCGGGAGGCCCTTGAGTGTGGTTAGCACCGCGACAAGCGAACCGTAGACGCGACCTGATTTGCCGCGGATCAGCTCAGCGTAATCTGGATTACGCTTCTGGGGCATCATGCTGGAACCGGAGGAATAGGCATCGCTGAGCCGGATGAAGCCGAACTCTTCGGAGGACCAGATTACGATGTCTTCGCAGAGGCGGGAGAGGTGAGTCATGGTCTTGGCCGCGGCGAAAATGAAGTCGAGGATAAAGTCGCGGTCAGAGACGGCGTCCATCGAGTTAGCGCTGATGCGCGAGAACCCCAGACGTTCGGCGACGAATTCCCGGTCGAGTGGGTAAGTGGCGCCAGCGAGTGCGCCGCTACCGAGAGGGAGCACATCTGAGGATTTGTGGGCTTGCGAGAATGATTCGGCGTCGCGTCCGAACATCTCGTAGTAGGCCATCAGAACGTGCCCGAACGAGACGGGTTGCGCACGTTGCAGATGAGTATAACCGGGGATGATCGTATCGATATTCTCTTCGGCGCGGTCGAGAAGCGCGTGTTGTAGCTGTCGGCATGCGGCACGACACCCGGCGGAGACGCGTTTAACGTATAGACGGGAGTCGGTGGCTACTTGATCGTTGCGGGAGCGCGCGGTGTGCAGGCGTCCGGCAACGTCTCCGATCAACTCGTAGAGTCGGGCCTCAACATTGATGTGGATATCCTCGAGTTCGGTTTTCCAGTTGAATTGGCCAGATTCGATCTCTTCGCGGATCTGTTGCAGTCCGTCGATGATGGCTTCCGCATCTGAGCCGGAGATGATGCCCTGCTTAGCGAGCATCTCAGCATGAGCGATCGATCCCGCGATGTCCTCGCGGTACATGCGGCGATCAATATCTAGAGAGACGGTGAAGTCGCTGGCTAATTCAGCGCCGCGGATGGAGGATGAGGGGGAGTTGGATGGTGGCAACAGGTACTACTCGCCTTTCGTTCCAAGGTGGCGAACTCCGTCGTCGATATTAGAGCAAATGTAATTTAACTCGACCAATCCCCTGCCCATTTGTCGCGGTAGGAAAGGTCGAGGGATTGGTCGCCGGCTAGGCGGTTCCACATGCGGGTGCGGTAGTGCTTCTGTTTGGCCGATAGTGCTCGTTGCATCGACATCGGGTTTTCGGACTCGAGGCGGGTTCGGATTGCAGAATTGCCTGACGGGTCGTGGTTCCAAGACGGGACCGTCGGGTTGCTCTTGCGTTGGAACAAGAATTTGAGCATGTAACGGACCGTTTCGCTCGTATTGGCGGTTCCGGCGTGCCAGATGTCGTAGTGAAGTATCACCACGCTGCCGGCGGGCACTGAGGCGATGTATTGATCGCGAAAATTGCCTTGCGAGGCCATACGCTCGGGCAAGGCTTGTAGGACGTGGGTGCCGGGCAGGATGCAGGTTGGACCCATATTGCGGGCGACGTCTTGCGGGTAGTACATCGCGAGTACGAGGTCGACGCGGTCGGGCAATCGGATTTGGCCGCCTTCGATGTTGAGGTCCATCAGATTGTCTTGATGTATCTGCTGGCTCGGCGTTCCGGGGGCGTTGCGGTGGCAGTGGCGATGAGGGAACATCTGGTAGCCGGGACCAAGAAGGCTGGTCAGACTGCCGACAACTTCGGGAGAATCCCAGACATCATTGAGTTGAGGGATTTCTTCGAGGACTGCGTCGCCGGGATTTGATGGGAGCGCCTCTAAGGCGTCGTAGATCTCTTGATTGATCCCGGCGCGGAGGTCGGGTTGGACTACGTGGTAACCGCGGATTACGAACGATGCCATCTCGTCGTCGGTCAGGCGGTGGTCGGTTGCTATCGCTGCAGTCGTCATATCTGGTGCCTTTTTGTGGGTGTTGAAGCGGAGGAACCGATTAGGCGGTGAAATCCTCGATCTTCTCTAAGATGAATTGGAATCCGATCACCTCTCCAGCCTCGTCGCTTCCGATGCCGGCCCATACGTCCGGCGCCTGAATGAGGCGCCACCCGTCGATTATCGCGGCGTGGACGGATTCGTAAGGCAGGCCGTCGCTCGTCGGATCGATCTGCGTAACGGACCCCGCCACCGGTTCATACACGGCCGCCGAGAGAGCGGCTGATTGGGGATGCGTGCTTTCGCTGTTGATATACAAGAGGCGTTGAAGCTTAGGCATGGACCATCCAACAGATTCGGTGGGTTTCGATGAAGATTGATGTTATCGCGAATAGCGCCGGAATTCATCGCGGCTTCGCCGGTCGCGAATTGCGCGTCTGGAATAGACTTCCAGTAGTGACGCGTTGAATTGGGAGCGGACAGGATGCGGGCAAGACTACGGGCTCAGATAAGCATCGAGAGACTTCATTACGATCAAAGTAAGGGAGCGCTTTCGCTCACGATAACCACGTTGAGATGGGCGATCGTGATCTCGGTGGTGATGTGGGTAGTGATGGGTCTAATATCGTTGCGTTTCGACCTTAGCGGCAATTTCTCGGACATTTTGTTCAGCCAGCTGATCGTCGCTGGGATCATTTTGGCAGCAATCGCCAATATGTACGTTTCAAACATGGATGGTTTCGGGGGACGCCGTGGGTACGGAGCTTCGATCTGGATGCCGACCATTTCTGGCATCGGCACATGCGTTGGATTACTTCTCTTGCTCTGGTATATCTGGACCGACTTCACGACGGGGCCCAATGAATTGTTGAAGGCAACCTATTCGTTCTTGGGTGTCGGATTATGTGGCACATTCGCCGGTTTTGTAACGCTCGCGTCGGTGGCGCGGGTCTTCCGGGCGCTACAGTGGACAACATACGCGTTGACGGCGGTCGTAGCGGTGGAAACACTCGACGCGTTGTGGTCCGTGGAAAGATTGTCGCTCGAAACCGCTGGGCGGGAGTTTACAATCGTCGGCATTGTCGCCGCGTTGACGTTCACTGCTTACGCGGTGATCGCGTTGGTTGCCAAAGATGCGCGTACCGCAAAAGCCCGAAACACAAATCTGTACATTTACCTCGGATTTGGGTTGGTCGGTTACGGCGCTGCCCTGGTCTATTTGTGGGATGCCTTGGACGCTGGCCCGGTGCGATTCGTTTACGGAGCGGCGGTGGTCATGACGATTCTGGCTGTGGCAATTGCGCTCTTGCATCACTACGGCCGCAACCCAGCAAGTTATCGCCCGCCGGAAGACAGCGATTGGGCCGATCCAACAGCGCCCTGAACCGTAGACGTAGGCAGAAAAGGGGGGCGTAGTGTCCGATTCTTTTCACACCCTCCGCCAAAACGGTTCGCGTTTCGAGACCTTGTCGAGTATCGCCGGATCCCAGGCAGGCAGTTCCCATCCCAGCGGCTGCAAAGGGCCGCTCCGCCATCCGATGCGCTCGTGAACCCGTTCATCGCTGTAATAGACGATGTAGATTAAGTCGACGAACTTGTCGAAGTACTTGGGCATATTGGCTTCCAAGAATTCGATCGCGGTCATCCGTTGCTCTTCGTCAAGGGCCGCGAATCCGCCCTCGACCCTGACCGAAGGTTCGAGAGAAAGGGCTTCTAATATCCGGTGAAGGGATTCCCCGTAATCGGGTATCCGAGTTGCCAGCTCCTCGGCCTCTTTAGCCAAACCCATCTCTCCGGCACCTGGAAGATCGTCAACCGGCGGGACGATGATGTCCATTACCGAAGCAAGCAGCAAGAATTCACCGTCTGTCAGATTCATATCCGTCTCGGCCATGGCTAAGCACCCACAATCAGGATTTCAGATCCGCACGTTCGCGGTCGATGTAGTCGGCGGTCCGGAGCGCCAAAGCGCCGATCGTTGGCGTCGGGTTGACTGCGGCGCAGGTGACAAAAACCGAACCATCGACAACGAAGATGTTGTCTGCGTCGTGGGTCTGTCCCCAGCGGTCGACTACTGATGTATTCGGGTCGTCGCCCATGCGCGCCGTACCCATCAGGTGCCATCCAGCGCCCTTCAGCAACCGGGTGGCGAGCACGTGGGCGGCCCCAGCTTCCCTTAACGCGGTCTCCGCGTTCTCGACCGCGTCATCGAGCTGTCGTCGGGAATTATCGCTCAGGGTGTAGAACACTTTCGGCGAGGGGATTCCGTTCGAGTCGGTCAGCTTTGGGTCGAGTTCGATTCGATTGTGCTCTTCCGGCAGGTCTTCGCCGATGACGCCCATAACCGTTACGTCGCCAAAGCGTCGATTGAACTCGGCGTGATGGTCTGCACCCCAAGGCACTCGACCGAACATGTAACCGCATGCGGTCGATACGGGACCGGAACTTCTGGCTACTTGATAGGTGTAGCCGCGAACGAAGTCCTTGGACGGGTCGGTTTCGTAAAACTCCTGGCACAAGATCATGTTGGCCAACGGACCCTTGTATGTCTGCAAGCCATCGTCGAACAGGCCGCTGACCATTGCGTAGGGGTGGAACATGAGGTTTTTGCCGAGTAACCCGCTGGTGTTACACAAGCCATTTGGGTACGCGCCGGATGTTGAGTTGAGCATGATGCGCGGAGAACCGATGCCATTCATGGCGAACACCACGGCGTTCGCGGGCTGAAAATTCTCTTCGCCATCCGCATCGAAGTAGCTGGCGCCGGTGGCTTTCCCTTCGGCATCGGTGTCGACGCGGAAGACCCGGGATTCGGTGCGCAGCTCGACGCCGTTAGCGATGGCTTCAGGCCAGATGGCGACATCGGTCTGGCCCTTGGCACCTCTTGAACATCCGAGACCGGTGTTACCGCAGTTGTTGCACGCTTGGCGTCCGCGGTAAGGGACGGAATTGACGTAGCTGTCTGACGGCCACCAGTGCCACCCGAGACGGTCAAAGGCTCTCGCCATGCGTTCGCCGTCCTGCCCGATCGGGATCGGCGGCATCGGGCGTTCTTTGCGCGGAGGGTTCGCCGGATCGCCGTTGATGCCAGAGCAGCCCATCAACGCGTCGTAGGCGTCGTAGTACGGCTCCAATTCGTCGTAGGAAAGCGGCCAATCGTCGGCGACGCCGTCGAGGGTCTTGACGCGGAAGTCTGAAGGGTGGAATCGCGGAGTGTGGGCAGTCCAGTGGATGGTACTGCCGCCGACGGCGTTGAACATCAAGGGATCGATGGGCGATTCATCGACGTTTAACGGGTAATCGACGTCGAGGGCGCGCACGTTTGGGTCGTACGCCCAGTTGGTGCGCGCCTGTATCTCCCAATCGGCGTGTTCGTTCGGGAACTCTTCCGGTTTGATCCAGCGCCCTTGTTCGAGACACACAACGTTGAAACCGGATTTCGAGAGCCTCCAAGCAACTGCCGCGCCAGATGCACCTGATCCCAGTATGAGGATGTCAGTAGATGGATGTGTGATTGTCAATCCCGCCTGCCTATCCGCTGATGCAGACCGATAAGTAATCGGAAATCATACCATCTGTAATCTCACCGAAAATATACTTGCCTGACGTAACTTGCAACCAACCATCTCCCGCGCTTCAACATGTTCAAAGGCGTCTTAGTCGCATTCGCCATCATGCTGGTGGCGATTCCAATCCCCGGCGTCCATTTCATCGCCATACCCGTCAGCCCGTTCGTCGCCGGATTCGTGGGCGGTGGGATCGCCAAAGCGGATGAAATGAAGATCGTATGGTTCGGGTTAATCGTCGGTGTGTTGATGCTGATTCCAGCGGTCATCATCGTTTCTTACTGGCAGTTGGGCAACGCGGAACGGTTGCTGGGTGCGCCGACATGGTTTTGGGCAGTCGTGGGGATCGCGATCGTGCCGTATGCCTGGTTCGGATCCACAATTGGTGCGTTGGGTTCGTATCTGATGCGTTCGAAAGCGGAGAATACTGGCGAAGTTGGGGCTGGAGGTTAGGTGCCAACTTCGAACCGCCGATCCCGACGCGGTTACTTCTTTGAGCCGGATTCATCGTAAGTGTAGAGCGATGAGAATCGCTGAGCCAAGGTTCGGCGTTGGTTATGGCTTGACAGACGCGAATCGTGAAGAGGCGACGAATCTTGGTGTGCGAGCCAATCGACCAACCACGTATTCAGCTCTGCTTGCCGTCTTGGAATGGTTTCAGCCTGGGGCACGACGAGGACCGGGCAGGACACTTCACGTCGGATGTTGTCTGCGACAGAAGGCAGGAACCTCTTGGTTAGGCCACGGCGCATTCGTGAGCCCATGACGATCCATGAAAATCGCGAATGTCGGTGCGCGACAGCAAGGGTGTCAGTGGTACCCAATCTCACTGATCTGATCGAGTAATCGATGCCGATTTGGTCGAGATACTCGAAGGTGTACTTGCGGGCTCGGTCGAATTGCTTGCGATTCCGGCGGTAGTCGAGGTTGCTTTCGTATATTCGTATTCCGACGCCCGCTTTTTGCGCGATGGCGACGGCGTATGGCAGACAGGCCTTCATCGACTGCTCGACGCGGAGCGGAACAACGACTGACGTTGGCGCCAATTGAATATCTCGTAATTCGACTTCCGGATCATCGTTGATCATCAAGATCGGAACGGTGGTTACTCGCAGCAATTCCTCGGCCATCTTTTTGCGGATGTATCGGCGCAAGCGATGTTGCGGCCGTGCGTACATCACAATCATGGAATCATCGGCTTGCTGTGCCTTATATGAAAGGATGTGTGCCGGGCTTCCGGCACTGAGGTCGGTTTCGATCTCGACGTTGAGGTGCCCCAAACGGTTAGTGATCTCGTTCAGATAGTCGATGGCCAGAATTCTGCCGAACTCGTGGATGGCGCCATTGTTGATGAAGGATTCGCCGAGGTTGCGCCCATCTTCACCGGCTTGGAGCGATAGGTGCGCGCGTTGGCGCCATTCGCCGTGCCTAGTTAGCGGTGGTACATCCGCTAGCGAGAAGAAGAGGTCCAACTTTGATCCGAACCACTCGCTGAGGAGCAACCCGTAGGAGATGGCGCGTTCGTGCCACTCAGTTCCATCCAGTGGGACAAATAGTGAGCGGACCTTGATTGGGTCTCTGACTTGTTGTTGATTCAACATCGGTGATTCAACATCGGCAATAGACGTCGACCGAAACACGAAAATTTAACGAAAAGTGAAACCGCGGTATGAAGTCATGCTAACGGATTCGCCGTTAGCGCGCCGCGATCGCGGTTCGGTCTAGTGACTATTGGGGTTCAGGCAACGGGAAATCGGAGAAGCAATTCAACAACGCGCCCATGAAGCCTTGGAACTGTAGCGCTTCCTCGGGACTGGCGTCTGGCCGACCGCCGAGGTATATCTGGGCGAAGTCGGTCGCCTCGAACAGATCTGCGATGCACTGTTCGCTCTCGTTCAAGACACCTGAACTGCCGGCTTGGTCGGCGAGAGAACATGCCATCATTCCGGCGAAATACTCACCTGCTACGGCGATGGTTTCGGGGGCCGCATCTGGACGCTCTCCAGCGATCACGGCCTTGACGTCGGATTCTGCGATTAGATCTTTGATGCACGTTACGCCAGCATCAGACAGTTGATCGCCGAGTGCGCCCAAAGTGGTCGATTCGAACATGGCCCTCACCGTATCGGCTTCGAGACAATCAAAGAGCGAATCTTCCCATTCACTCGGTTCGCCTGCCGCGGCGACGCGCTGTCCGAGGACGAACGCCATTTGCTCTTCGCCAAGTTCGTTTCGAATACACTGTTGCTCCGTTTCATTGAACTTGTCGAAGACCGTCCGCCAGAGCGTTGCTCCGGTGATCTGGAATTGTGGTCCAGGTGCCGCGTCTGACGTCGGTATCTCTGGTGTCGCCGTCGGCGGTACCGCGGTCGGTGCGGACGATGATTGAACGCCTTCTGCGTCGAATATCGAAACGAGAACCGGCTCCAACTCGTCTTGAGGCACGAAGTTTTCAAATCGGCCGATGACTTTCCCATCGCCGCCCATTACGAAGGTCCATTCTTGCGAGACGAGTCCCCATTCGGACAGGAGCGGTGTCGGCATGGCACGAGAGAGATCGCCCTGGATCTCCTGCGGGTTGGTGAAGAGATCGATATGGACGTAGTTGGCTTGTCCGGGGTACGACCGGCTCAGGTTGCTCAACACTTCAACTTGCGGCCCGCATACTGCGTTGGTGCAGAATGCCGGGCTGGCGAACACGATGACCGTAGGCTTGCCATTTTGGAGCGCGTCCGCGACGGAAATCTGATAGAGACTTTCATCGCGACTCGACCCGGTGGTCAGTTCGGAGACGTGATACACGTCGTCGAGGGTTCGCGAAACGCTCAGTGGTGGGATCTCGCCGACATCCACCGACATGGTTCGTTCGTGGACCTCGGTGATGATTTCAACGGTTGCGACGCTGCCGTCCGGACGGGGTACGCTAGCCTCGACTCCCCAAGTTCCGATTTCGTCAAAAGTCAACTCGGTTACGTGGATGCCCCGCGTGCCGTATGGGAACGGAAAGTAACGAGCGCGCGATGTTTCGACTGGGCCTTCGCGGTTGTCCAGTGAATCTTCACCGTCGGGATAGCGGTAGGACGAGACCTGCACTACCGGGAAAGCGACGATGCCTGATTTGTCGGTCAGCACCATCGCGAATCGGCGCGTTCCGGGGCCCAAATCGGGCGTTGCCAAGATGGCGTCGACCTCTTCATCGTCGGTACGGACAATCCACTCTTGCTCCGGTTCTTGCAACCCGCCGGTCGGTTCCGCCTGGGTAACCGGGGTTGACGACGGGACGCT
Source organism: Dehalococcoidia bacterium (assembly GCA_963664695.1). Lineage (GTDB taxonomy): Bacteria > Chloroflexota > Dehalococcoidia > Lucifugimonadales > Lucifugimonadaceae > Bin127. Next base: position 1,588,389 of record OY761543.1, on the reverse strand, counting down.
TGCGACGGTCGGTGGCGTGGTGGGCACGGCGGTCGGCTCGGTGGTGACAGTTGGTTCGGCGCTCGAACACGCAGAAACGAGCGCAATCAAAGCGAGCGCTAAGGCCGGCCACAGTAATTTGTGGCCGACCAGATGCCGGGTTGATTGGACGATGGAAGATCGATGCATCAGAATCCGCCCTCATAGATGCCGAAGGTGAAGGCAAAGATGGCGAAGTTCGATGAATCGCTGCTCAGCTTCAGGATGTGGGAACCGTACTCCGGTGTCTCCACGATCTTGTACATGCGCCCTCCCGACACATCGAAATAAGACCGTCCCTCTTCATCGAACTGGATGTCGACGCCAGCTTGAACCTCGGAGAGCGGTTGATCATCGATCTCGACGTAGACCTTGAAATCACCGGGTTCGGGCGGGTCGATAACAACGTTGGCGCTACGCCCTTCGAATCGGAATGCAAGGTAGTCACTTAGGTCGTCGGTTTCGCGGGCGTGGACGATCGCCTCGCGTTCGTTACGCCACAGGCCACTCACGACCCATTTCTGCGACGGGTAGTTGCTGTTCTCGGCGTACCGGTCGACGTATTCGATCTCGACATCGGGTTTGACGTAGTACTCGTCTTGGGCGGCATACAAGCCGTAGACGCTGTAGTTTCGTTCGTAACCACCGTAGAGTTCACGCGTCACGGTTCGAGCGGTTGAGTCTCGCTGGACGTTTTCGACCTCGCCGATCGGGATCGCGCTCACGTCGTAACCGGCGTCCTCTAGGACCTTGCGAATCTCAAGTTCGGTTTCTCGGTAGGCGCCCTCGCCGAAATGCTCGTAGTGGATCTCGCCGTCGATGCCGACGAGGTATTTGGCAGGCCAGTAGCGATTGTTAAAGGACCGCCACGTCTTCATATCGTTGTCGAGAGCGACGGGCCACTCGATACCTTCTTCGTCGACCGATCGCTGCACGTTCTCAAGCTCTTTTTCGAAGTCGAATTCTGGAGCGTGCACGCCCAAGATAACGAGCCCGTTGTCCGAGTATTTCTCCTGCCATTCGCGCAGGAACGGCAAGGTCCGGAGGCAGTTGACGCATGTGTAGGTCCAGAAATCGACCAATACCACTTTGCCTTGCGCGGTCAACTCGGCGATCGTCGTTGGTTCGCTGTTGATCCATGCATCGATGCCGCGGACGTCTTTGTCGAACAGCGGAGGCGGTTCCGTTCTGGCAACCGGCGCCGCGGTGGGCTCCTCTGTCGGTTCCGGTGGCTCTTCGGTGGGCGGAACTGGCGTCGGTTCGACTACCGGCACACTCGTTGGCGTATCGGCGATCTCCGGTTCATCGCTGCCGCATGCGCCCCAAACCAACGCCGTGGCGAGGGATAGGACGACGATTCCAATCAAGATGGGACGAAACTCCAGTCCCAAGATCCTCTTCCCCATTAAACTCATCTTTTCAATCCACCCTTTCGTGCTCCGCATCTTTCACCAGAGCTTTAGTCCTGTCCGCGCCCTTATAGCCGAACCATCGTTGTTGACATAAAGCAATACGACGCAGCCAGTCTCGCGGTGCTATTTCGGAGCTAAGTCTCGTCCTCAATCGGTACGTTGTCGTTGTTGCCCCACTCCCGCCACGAAGCATCGTAGTTGCGGACGTTTGCCGCGCCCACAAGCTTCAGCACCCAATACGCCTGCGCGGCTCGGATCCCGCCCTGGCAATACGTGATTACGTTGTTATCGGTCGATACGCCGCGATCGGTCAACAGCGCGCGTATTTCATCGGCAGTCTTCAGGGTTGGAACGTCGCCGCCAGTTTGGAAATTGACCCACTCAAGGTGCACGGCTCCGGGCATATGCCCGCCGCGCTTGCCGCCGCGCTTGTTCGTGCCTTCCCACTCAGCGTCGGTTCTGACGTCGAGCAATGTCGTGTCCTCGGCTCCGATGGCATCGAGAACATCGTCGATCCCGGCATACATTGAGGTATCAGGTTCACGCGCCGTGAAGGACGCGGCCGCGTTTGCATCCGCGACGACTCCGTCGACGCTCGTTGCTCGTCCTTCGGATTCCCATTTCTGAAATCCGCCGTCGAGCATCTTGACGTTGGTGTGTCGGTAGTAATGAAGCGCCCACATCAGACGCAGCGCGTACAGCCCGCCCGTCCGGTCGTAGGCCACCACGAGCGAATCGTCGCCGATGCCGAGTGATTCCATCGTTTTTGCGAACTGCTCGGGTCCTTGGATGTGCGTGCGATCATCGAGAGAGGTCTTGTAGTAGTTGTCGGGGGGATTAGACGCACCCGGAATGTGCCCCCCAGCGAATTCGCTGGGATCGTCAGTGTCGACCACAACGACGTTCGAGTCGTTGATGTGTTCGGCAAGCCAATCGGTAGTTACCAATATGCTCGCGTCTACATATCCGCGTTTATCGGGAGGAAGAATCTCGTCAGCCATCATCAATTTCCGCCAGTGATTACCGTTCGTTTTGATTGTACCGCCAAGGCTGCGCAACCTGTGCCATTGGCGTGGATGTGTCGGCTAATGGATAATGAAAAGTTAGTCGTATTGATCGGTCTGAGATTCACCCGCATTGAACTTCGTACTTACAGGCGTTAGCCATAAAAACGCGCCGTTGCGCATCCTTGAACGGGTTGCGATTTCCGAAGAGGAACTGCCGTCGCGCATCGAAGAACTCTCCTCTCGCTTGAATCGAGAGGATTCAGCGACGATTCTCTCAACCTGTAACCGAACCGAGATCTACGCGGTCACCAACAATGCCGGTTCCACGATCGAAGAGATGGTCACTTATCTCTCCCTGCTCGGTTCGCGCAACCGATCAGCCACATCCTCCCCTGATAAATCGGACGTGTCACCGTTTGTGTACGCCAAAACCGGTTACAACGCCGTTCATCATTTGTTTCGCGTCGTCACTGGTCTCGATTCTCTGGTGCAAGGAGACCACCAAGTCGCCGGACAAGTGTCGCGTTCCTTTCAAGCATTGTCCGCGGTGAGCAAACCCGCCGATCCCGCTCTATCGAGAATGTTCCACGTTGGGTTCCGGACCGGGCGCCAAGCCCGCAAGGAATCGGGTATTGGTTGGTCTCAAGTCTCGGTACCGTCGTTTGGCGTCAAGCTGCTCGAAAGCGAGATCGGCGATCTGGCAGGCAAATCGGCACTTTTGGTAGGTGCTGGCGAGACCGGCCGCATCACCGCGATGTCGTTGACGCGGGCGGGCATCGCAAATATGCGCATCGCAAGCCGTTCGCGTGCGCGCTCGGAAGGACTGGCCCACGACATGGGCGCGGTCTCAGTCAAACTCGAGAATGTACCTCAAGAGATTTCAGAAGTCGATATCGTCATCACCTGCACAGGAGCCAGCCAGAACGTAATCCTCAAATCCGACGTTGAGGCCGGCATGCGCGCCCGTTCGACCAATCTCCACATCTTGGATCTGGGCCTTCCCCGTGACGTTGACCCGGCTGTTGCGGAACTGCCCGGAGTTCGGCTCTACACACTCTCGGACTTGGAAAAGCTGCAAACGGAACACCAGAAGTCGATCGCTACCGCGAGTGAGAAAGCGGAAGTCATAGTAGCCGACGCCGCCGCCGAATTCATCGACGACATCGAACTCCAACCGCTCCTTCGTGATATCGGTGAAAGCGCCGAGAGGATACGCGCCAGCGAGTTGCGGAGAACGTTGTCTAAGATCGAGTCGGTAGACGATGCCACCCGCGACGCCCTCGATGCGATGACCCGCTCGATGGTCAAGCGCATCCTCGCAGATCCGATAGCGATGATCAAGCGGCGGAAGCGCTGATTCGCTCTTTAACCCTATCGATCTAGGCCTCGCCCCGGAGTAACTAGGTCCGGACACCGCCCAGTCGCGGCTAACGCGCCAACACCACAGCGGCGGTTTGCGAATTCCGCATGCGCTACTATGGATTGTTGGCATGCAAACTACCAATTCGCAACGTCTTTACGAAGCCGCCACGGAGATTATCCCCGGCGGCGTAAACAGTCCGGCTAGGGCGTGGGGTTCCGTCGGAGGCGATCCGCTATTCTTCACCTCCGGCAGCGGCTCCAAGATCACTGACGTCGATGGCAGTGCCTATATCGACTATGTCTGCTCTTGGGGTCCGTTGATACTCGGACATTCGCATCCGGCGGTGGTGGAGGCCGCGCAGGCGGCTACGCGATCGGGAGCCTCTTTTGGCGCACCGACGGAGTATGAGGTGGAGGCGGCACGATTGGTCGTGGGCGCGGTGCCGTCGATCGAGATGGTGCGATTCGTCAACTCTGGCACCGAAGCTTCGATGTCTGCCATGCGATTGGCGAGGGCCGCAACCGGTCGCGATATGATCCTCAAGTTCGACGGTGGTTACCACGGACACGACGATGCGTTGCTGGTCCGCGCCGGATCAGGCTTGGCTTCGCAGGGGATCGCCGACTCAGCCGGGGTTAATTCGAAACTCGCGGCCGATACCTTGGTCGCTCCATACAACGATCTCGCCGCGGTCGAGAAGATCTTCGCGACTTACCCTGAACGCCTCGCGTGCGTAATCATCGAACCGATCGGCGGCAACATGGGCGTCGTCCCCGGCGACCGCGACTTTCTACAGGGACTGCGACGGGTCACCCGCGATGATGGTTGCCTGTTGATTTTCGATGAAGTGATCTCTGGCTTCCGAGCCGCGTACGGTGGCGCGCAGGAAATCTACGGTGTCGAACCAGACATCACCTGCCTCGGCAAGACGATCGGTGGTGGTTTTCCGGTGGGGGCGTATGGCGGTAGCAAGGAGCTGATGTCGCACGTTGCGCCGCTCGGGGCGATGTACCAAGCCGGCACTCTGTCCGGCAATCCCGTCGCGATGGCCGCAGGGGCGGCGACGATGCGGGAATTGGCCAAGCCGGGCGTCTACGAAGAGTTGGCTCGAAAGACCGAACGATTAGCTGATGGTCTGCGCGGTGTCTTCGCAGAGTTGGAGGTGCCGGTCACCATCAACCAAGTTTGTGGGATGTTGACTGTCTTCTTCGGCGTTGAGGAGGTGACCGACATGGACAGCGCATCCAAGAACGATCGCGAGATGTTCAGTCGCTTCTTCCACTCGATGTTGGAGAACGGTGTCTATCTGCCGCCGTCACCATTCGAGGCCTGGTTCGTGTCGCTGGCTCACGGCGACGAGGATATTGACGCTACGGTCGAAGCGGCACGGCGGAGTTTGTAGGTCCGCGGCTAACCCCGGTACCCGTTGATCGCTTCGTACATCGTTGCAGCGCCGAAGTTCAGTGCGTCGATGGGGATGCGCTCGTCTGGGCCGTGGAACATCGCCATAAAGTCGAGATCGGACGGCAAGCGCATGGGGGTGAAGCCGTAGGTGTCGATGCCGATTTCGTGGAACCATTTTGCGTCGGTGCCGCCGGCGACCATATAGGGGATCGCCTTGGAGCCCGGGTCGGCGGATTCCAGCAGGTTGGCGAGGTACGGCAGCAACGTCATGTCTACGGTCGGTGGGCCGTCTTCGTAACGCTCGACCTGTATCTCGGCATTCTCTCCGACGATGGACATCACCTGACGCACGATGTCTGACTGCGTCGATCCCGGCAAAAGCCGGCAATCGAGAAGCATCTGGACTTCAGAGGGGACGGCATTTTCTTGTCGACCACCTTCGATGATGGTCGGGGTGATCGTGTCTCTGAACATGGGCTCGAGCATCCTCCCGATCTCGTCGCCCATCATGGCCAAGGCCATGCCAGTGGTGTTTGGCCTCGTCGCCATCCGCAACGCCAGACCGTCAGTCATTGACAACTCTTCGCCCATCGCAACGAGCATGGCGCGGGTGGCTTCGACGATTCGGAACGGCGGGTGACGATTCTCCATGCGGCGGAGCGCCCGCGCGGCGCGGCTCATGGCGGTGTCACGATGGATTTGCGACCCGTGCCCACCCTGACCGAGGAAGGTTACGCGAATGCGGCAGATGTGCTTCTCGGCGACCATGATCGGGTAGAAGCGATGCCCGCGCACGTGCACCGTGAATCCACCCAGTTCACCAAAGGCGTGGTTGACCCCATCGAATAGGTTCGGATGTTCTCGCACCAGAAATGCGGCGCCGTGTTGTCCGCCCAGCTCCTCGTCGGCTAACGCCGCGAAGATGATATCGCCCGGCGGCGGGTTCTGCGAATATCTGGCTCGAAGGAGGGCGTGAAGCATCATCGTCAATCCGCCCTTCATGTCGACCGCGCCCCGGCCCCAGATACAACCACCAGCGATCTCAGCGGCGAAGGGATCGTGGCTCCACCGCTGACCGTGCACACCGACGACGTCGATGTGTCCTTGCAGCAGGAGCGGCGGCGCTTCGCCGCGACCGGGGACGCGGGCGATTACGTTGGCACGCTCCGGCAACCCTGGCGGGTGCAGCATCTGATTTTCGATCTGATGCTCGTCAAGAAGCGCCTTCAACCAGAGAGCGCACTCAAGCTCTTGACCGGGAGGATTTGAGGTGTTGAACCGGATTAGCCGTTGCGCCAGTTCAACCGCCTTTGGCACCGAGTGCGTATCGTTTTCGGACATCCCTGTTTCGTACGTTCAGATTTAGGAAGAAGCTAATTCGGGCCACTCTGTGATAGAAAGCCCAAATTGGAACCGTCCTACGGCAGCTGCAGGTTCAGCTCCAACTCGGCATTTATCGAGTCGAACCATTCCAGCACCTCTGGGTGATATGGGATGCCGTTCGTGGTGCGGTCGGCGCGTTCTTCGCTCTCGATCTGTCCCGGGTAGATCACGCGGTCGTGTCCCGGCGCTGGAGGCGTCGCAGCCAATCCGCCTAAGAATGCGTCCATGTCGTCGAGGAATTTGTCGAGGTCGGTGAAGGCGTCGATGCGGTACGCGGAGAAGAAGTGTCCACCACTCTCAGTGATGAATCCGGGACCATTCCCGGACAGGGTGCTCGTCATGATGTCGACAATGCATGACAGCGCGTAGCCTTTGTGCGAGCCGTTTTCGCGGGTGCCGCCGAACGGGAGCATGTACCAGTGCCGTCGCTCGCCTCGGATGTCCTCCTCTGGCACCGGCTCTTCCTCCATGATCGGGGAACCGTCCTCGCGTGCCAACCAACCGGGCAGAATCGGTGCGTCCATCCGCTGCAGAAGCCGTATCTTGTTGCCGGCGACCTGCGTAGTTGCGGCATCGAAGATGAAATACGGCTCATTGCGCGCAGGCACCGCCCAAGCAAGCGGGTTGGTGCCGAACCGTGGTTCCGCGCCAAAGGTAGGGAGCATCGCAAACCCGCCGCCGCCAGTCATACAGACACCGATCATGTCGTGGTCGATCGCTCTGACGGCGTGATAACCTGCTGCGCCGAGGTGACCGGAGTTCATTAGCGTCGCCGCGGCCATCCCGTGCTCTTTCGCTTTTTCGACGACGATGTCCATGACTCGAGGCGCTTGATGCAGACCGAGTCCACCATCACCGTCGAACGAGGCCGTGACGCTGCTCTCCCGCAGGATCCTCATCTCGGGATTGGGGTTGATGTTGCCGGCTTGGTAGCCCTGAACGTACATGCGGAGCATGTTGGATACGCCGTGGGTGTCGACACCGTTCAGGTCCGCGTACATGAGGACATCTGTCGACAGTTCCGCATCGGATGCGGACAATCCCATCTTTAGGAATACCGCATTCGTCGCTTCCCGCATCCGGTCGGGCATGACCCGGACCGCTTCATCTTCAGGCACATGAAAACGTTCAAGCATGGTTCTGCATCACCTAGGCATTTGCATTCGTCGCATCGTTCGCTGGCGCAGTTCAGTCGTGCATTTGTCAGCGATTGAAGCAATGCTATACCATCCGCGAAAAGTTCCCGTTGATTTGCGGCGTGGAGGCAGATTGGGTTGAATGGGCCTCGCTAGAATGAATGCCAGTGCATCGCAAGGCGGGATGAGATTTGGATCTCCATGACCAGGTTCGGGGTGCTTAAGGAGGCTAAGAAAGCACCCCGACCTTGTGCCCGAATTGTGTTCCGATTAAATCAGAACACGTTTCGGCGGTTTCGACGGCATTTTGTTGGGCGCGCCGTGCCGAATGGACGCCCGGCCGTCGACATATTGTGGGATTCGTCTGATTTGGCCGAATTTATGAAACGATCAACTGTGGTTATTATTATATTCCCCGCGCCTTGCACGTTCTCGCCCGACCGTATTGGCTCGATCCCTTCAAGGATCAGATAATTGCCCGGCCGTTGAGATTTGAGCGGCCAACTTTGGGTCATCGCGCTTTGGCGGTATGAGCGAATTGTTTTCGACTGCCGTTGTGGTTTCGGGCCACACCATTTGTCTTGTAACGATTTAGGTGGTCCAACGCGTTGTTGAGTCGGCTGGACAGGATGCGCAACGTACTGACGAGACGCAACCGACGGTATTCGGGGATTTCCGAACTTGCTAGCTTTTCTAGGCTCCCGGCCAGCATGAACGCGTCTTCCTGCATCCCCTCGAAGTCGTTCTCGTAAGTCCCGTTGAGCCGTTCGGCATGTATCGCCGCCTGGCCATTACGCGCCACCTCCACTGGTGGTACTTCCACCACCTTCTTTAAAGTTGGTGGTTCGTCGACCACAAACTTAGCTATCAAATCGGTGGAAGTTATAGACGGTTCGGCTTTTGCTTTTGCCACCAGTTCCTCGACATGTACGCTGCTCAACCGCGAGTCGATAAATGGTTGAGCTAACTCTTCTTGGCGATCATGGCCGTCGAGATCAGCGATGCAACGGGCCTCTTTGAAAGTCAACTCGCCGCGGTCTACATGCTCCTGCAATTTCGGTGAAAGAGTTTTGCGGAGGCTCTCGTAGTGATGGACGGTTCCTGCAGTAATGCCCGTCCGCCGCGCGAGTTCCTGTTGGGTTACGTGGAACTGTTCTCGGTAGTTGATGAACGACTCGGCCATTTTGATCGGCGGAAGCAGGGACGAGAAGTATTCGTCAGTGAGCCGCAGCTCTCGGCGTTCCTCGTCGGTGACGCCTTGTCGAACGATACATTCGACCAACTCTTCACCGGCCCGTTGTGCGGCGTCGACGGTGTTGTGTCCACAGAGGAGGTAGAACTTCCCCCTCTCGGCGAGGACCACCGGCATACGACGTTGCCGCCGGCGACGCGCCCAAGCGCGATGGGTTTTGTCGTAGACCGGTCGCTGGGGATCGGGAAGGATGTTATCTATCGCAATTCGCATCTCAGAAGCCTGTCCGCTAAGCTCGAAAGCTACCTTTGGCATCGTGAATACATCAGATTCTGTATTCCAGGCGACCAATAGAAAAGAAACTGTCCTACGTGTGTCCGAAAGGGAAACATCATTTTCCGAAATTCAGGTTGCATCTGGAAAACACCTGCCATATACTCTCGGTAACGAAGTGTTCAGGTGCTGATCTCAGTTTGGAATCATGGTTACCGAACCTAATCTCAACCCACCCTACGTCGCCTATCGGACATTCCGAACTTTTCTGGAATCTCTTGCTATCAGCATGCCCGACAGAATCGACCGTTCCGTATTCGATTCCAGATTCTCCGGAACCGCGACATCCCAGATAAACAGCGCGCTCCGCTCCTTAAAACTCATCGATGCTGAAGGGAACCCAAGCGAAGCGCTAAAGCTGCTTGCCAGAACCGAAGGTGAACAGCATCACAAAGTTCTGGAACAGATTCTGAGAAGCTACTATCTTCCGGTGTTCAGATTGGATTTGGAACGCGCCACAAAGGCGCAGTTCCGCGAGGCGATGCGAGAGTTCGGCTGCACCGATTCGATGCTCGTAAAGTGCGAAACCTTCTTTATCCACGCCGCTCGGCACGCCGGAATCCCGCTATCACCGTATTTGAAGTCGAACCGCAAGGCCAACCCGAGGTCGCGTTCCAATGCACGATCTTCCAAGAGCGGAACACGACAACCGACAACGGAAGATAACGGTCAATCTTCCGCACCCGAGTCGAGCGGAGTCGACGCGGCAACTATCACGATGCGAGAATTGGCTATTAGGGTGCTTGAAAAGTACCCGGATTTCGACCCTAAGTGGTCCGAAGAGACACAGACAAGCTGGTTGGAAGGTATGAACAAGCTTCAAGAGACGTTCAACGTCCACAACCAACCGGCAAGCTAACAGCTACAAAGCCAAAACATTGTCGATCGACGATATTCGCTCTGCCGACGAAGAAACACCTCGATCTGAAATTGGTGACGAACCGCCGAATGATGCCGTCGAGGATGCGCCGGAAGTTACAGCCTCGCGGCGAACCGACGTTGCGTCACCGGTTGACGGCATCTCGGATATCAGGGCAACGCTCGATCTTCTCGAACGCCAGATCGTTGAGTATCGGAAGATGCTTGCCGAGCAGGAAGAAGCGGTCAGCGTTGATGCTGAACGCGAAGACCAAGCGGCACCACCACTGGTCGAGTTGGACGAGGAGCAACTGGGTAACGTAGCCGAATCGATTGCTGACCAGGCCGCAGATTTATTTGCCGGGCGGGTCCCACCTGAGGAAAGGCCGGAAGACGAGGCGAAGGTGGTGGCCGCGGTCGAGATGGATGTTGCGGCGGTTGCTGAGACCGGAGGAGTGTCGGTTGAGGACGATGAGTTAGAGGCGCCGGACGCGGATTTGCCGGAGCTATTTGCGGAGCTTGAAGCGCAACTTGAAAAAGGTTTGCACAACGCGGCCTCGGTCGCCGTGTACGCGGATGGTGAGGTAATGCTGGAGTATTTGAGCGCGCGGTCGGGTAGCGGAGTTGCGCCGACGCCGCAAGCGTTGTTCCGCGCCTTTTCGTCGGGCAAACCGATGGCGGCGGCGACGGTTTGGCGGCTGTTGGATTCTGGTGTTTTGGAGATCGATGCGCCGGTGGCGAGTTACTGGCCCGAATTTGCTCAACGCGGTAAGGGCAAGGTGACTTTGCGGCATGTTCTGACGCACACCGCGGGGTTGCCTCGTGATTTTGGTCGGGGCGATGTGGACTGGGGAGATTGGGGTCGGATGAGTGACATACTGGCTTCGATGGATTTGGAGTATGAGCCGGGCGAGGTTATTCACTACCACTCGATCACGTTCGGTATTTTGGTGGCGGAGATCGCTGCTCGTGCAAGCGGGATTCCTTTTGTCGAGTTGTTTGAGCGCGAGGTTAAGTCTCCGCTGGGTCTGGCTGACACGAGCTTTGTGATTGGTGAGGAAGACGTTGAGGCGCGGCGACGCGTGCAACCGTTGATCGCGCCGTCGGGGTACTACGATCGCGAAATGCCCACGAAGATGGATTGGTTGCTGGACAACCAGATCTTGTCGCCGGGGGCGTCGTGTGTGACAACTGCAGGCGATTTGGTGAAGTTGTACTCGGCGGTTTGCAGCGGTGGATCGACGATCGTAGGTGAGAATTGGCTCAGCGACGAGGCGGCGGCGAATGTCTTTGCTACTCATGCCTCGGCTTACAACATAGAAGACATGTCGAAGAGCCGCGTTGGCCAGGGGGTTTGGATGTTCGACGAGCAGCCGAACCGATTTGCTTCGCCGGCGGGCTCATTGACCTTCGGGCATGGAGGTATGGCGACTTCGATCGCTTGGGGTGACCCGGAATTCGGCGTCTGCGTTGCCATCATTACGGACACTATGCAGGACGAAGAGTTGAACGGGAAGAGGCTGAATAGGATTTCGGCGGCGGTTCGGTGGGATTTGGGGTTACCGGTTGGGTCGGTGGCGGAGTTTTAGGATTGGGATGTGATGCTGACGAGAGATTTCAAGACGACCATCATGGCGCGTGCGCGGCGTGACCAAGGATTCCGCGTGGGTCTTTTGGTAGAGTGCGTTGAGTTGGTATTGAACGGCGAACCAGAGATTGGTCAGGAAATCCTTGGGGATTTGGTCGAGGCTACTATCGGACTTGAAAATCGGGATCGGTCGGACCTGATCGGGCAGGGTTAACTCAACACGCGGTAGTGGGTTTGGGCTAGGCCTGAGGGGTATTGGGTTGTGTTGATTAGTTTGAGGTGGATGTCTTTGGTGGTGTTGCCGAATAGGGGGATGCCTTGGCCGATTAGGACTGGGAGGGTGGTGATGATCAGGTCATCGATCAGGCCTTCGTTGAGGAAGGATTGGATGGTGATGCCGCCGTCGATGTAGGCGCGGTTCCAGCCTTTTTGATTGAGGGTTGCGAGGAGATCTGAGGGAGTCTGGTCGGTGATTGTGACTTTGTCGGTGAGGTGCGGGGGGATGTCGGAGTTGGTGAGGGTTTTCGAGAGAACGATCACGGGTTTCGGGTAGGGCCAGTCGTCGTCGGAGGTCAGGTTGAGGACGACTTCGTAGGTTTTGCGGCCGAATATGATTCCGTCGACCGAGTCTACGAACTGGGTGTAGCCGTGCTCTTCGGTGGTTGTTCCTTGGTTTTCGAGCCAGTCGATGGCGTGGTCTTTTCGGGCGATGAAGCCGTCGAGGGTGGTGGCGATGAAGACGTGGCCGGTCGTCACTCGAGTTCGCCCCATCGGATGCCGGTCTTGGTGTCTACTAGGAGGGGAACTTCTAGGGACATTGCGGCGGGCATCATGTCGTGCGCCAATGATGTGATCTCTTCGAGTTCGCCGGGGGCCACCTCGAAGATGAGTTCGTCGTGGACTTGGGCGGTCATGCGGGATTCGAGACCGCGGCGGTGTAGTTCGTCGGCGATGTTGATCATTGCGATCTTGATGACGTCGGCGGCGGTTCCTTGGATGGGCATGTTGACGGCCACGCGTTCGGCTGCGGCCCGGTAGCCTTGGTTAGCGGAGCGGAGGTCGGGGAGGTAGCGACGTCTGCCCTTCAATGTCTCGGCGTAGCCGCGCATCTTTGCGACCTGTTTTTGGTGCTCGATGAAGTCGCGGATGCCGGGATATCGGCCAAAGTAGAGGTCGATGAATTCACGACCTTGTTGCTGTGTGAGGTCGGTCTGGCGCGCGACGCCTTGGGGTCCGAGGCCGTAGATGACTCCGAAGTTGAGGATCTTGGCGATGCGTCGCTGGTCGCTGGTAACGTCTTGGACGCCGTACATGGAGCGCGCGGTAGCGTCGTGGATGTCCTCGCCGTTGCGGAAGGAATCGAGGAGGCCGGATTCGCGGGACATGTGAGCGAGGATGCGGAGCTCGATCTGGGAGTAGTCGGCGGAGAGGAGCTGCCAGCCCGATTCGTAGATGGTTGTGAAGGCGTCGCGGACTCGTCGACCGAGAGGTGTCCGAACGGGGATGTTCTGGACGTTGGGGTCGTTCGATGCGAGTCGTCCGGTGGCGGATCCAGCTTGGTTGAAGGTGCTGTGGACGCGTCCGGTGGCCGGATTGACCATCTTGGGGAGCGCGTCGGCGTAGGTGGACTTCAACTTTGCGAGTTCGCGGTATTTGAGAACTGCGTCGATGAGCTGGTAGACGCGGTCGTCGAGACCAGAGGTGTTCCTCATGCGGTCAAGGGCGTCGGCGTTCATCGACCAGCCGGTCTTGAGTTTGCGGGTCGGCGGCGCGTTCCACTCGTCGATGAGGATGGTACCGATCTGCCGGTTGGATGCGATGTTGAATTCTCGACCGGCTAAAAGGGCGTTGGCGGCCTGTTTGATTTGAGCGATCTCCTCGCCGAGGGCGGCGGAGAATTTCTTGAGAACATCGGTCTCGACCACCATTCCGGTGCGCTGCATCTCGACGATGACTGGCAGGAGGGGCATCTCGATGTTTTCGAAGGCTCCGCGCGCGTTGTGGCCGTCGAGTTCGCCGTCGAAGTGTCGCCATAATCGATATGTAAAGTCGGCGTCGGCCGCGGCATAGGGACCGGCCAACTCGATGTCGACTTCGGACATGGTTATCTGCTTGCGCCCGGTGCCGATGAGGTCGGTTATCGGTGTCATCTCGGAGCTGAAGAGCTCGAGCGCGAGGTCTTTGAGTCCGTATCGATTGTGACCGCAAAGAGATGCGGCGATCATGGTGTCGAAGTTGGCGTTGTTGACATCGATGCCGGCCTGTTGCAGGACCATCATGTCGAAGTTTGCGTTGTGCGCGGCTTTGGGAACTTTGGCATCGGCGAAGAGCGGGGCGACGATCTCGAGCGCGCGGGTGCGGTCGATTTGTTCGCCGGAGCGGTGACCGACGGGTACGTAGCAGGCTTCGCCCTCGGCGTTCGAGAACGACATTCCGACCATCTCGTCCTGCATCGCGCGCGTGCCGTTGGTCTCGGTGTCATATGCGAAACCGTCGGCATTGCCGAGGCGGGTGACCAGGTCTTGCAGCTCGGCGTCGGTGGTGACGATGGCGTAGTTGCCGAGGGGTCCGTCGGAACTTGCGGATTTGGCGTTCGATTTGGCGTCTACGGCGGTGTTGCTGTTGCTGAAGAGATCGCCTTGTGCCCGGCCCGTTGTTGGCAGAGGGAATACGCCACGTTCGGCGTCTTCGGCTGAGGGTATGCTGCGGACGATGGTGTCGCCGAAGCCGAGGCCGGTGAGTGCTCCCACGACTTCGGTGCGGTCGTAACCGCCGATGCGGCACTCGCTGAAGTCGATGTCGATCGGTACATCGGTGACGATGGTGGTGAGTTTGAGACCGTCGTAGGCGATCTTTTCGCCGTCGCGGAGGCGCGTCATGATGCCCTTGGAGCCGCGGAGTTCCTTGGATGGGATCTCGCCGACGGCGTCGAGATTGGCGTAGAGCGTGTCGAAATGACCGAAGCGGTTGAGGACGGTTCGAGCGGCCTTGGGTCCGATCTTGGGAATGCCGGGGATGTTGTCGGACGGATCGCCTTCGAGCGCCTTGATTTCGGCGACGAACTCGGGTCCGAGGCCGTCGTAGCGGTCGCGCACACCCTCGATGTCGTAGACCCGGGTGTCGCCGAAGCCGGAGTACATGAGGAGGTTGGTATCGTCGTTGACGAGTTGGAGCTGGTCGGCGTCGCCGGTGAGGATCAGAGATTGGATGCCTGCGTCCTCGGCTTTGCGGACGATGGTTCCGACGACATCGTCGGCTTCAAAGCCGTCAATCGCGAAGACTGGGACCTTCATGGCGGCGAGAACGCTCTCGACCATGGGTATCTGCTCGTGTAGTTCGGGATCGATCGGAGGCCGTTGTGCCTTGTATTCGTCGAAAAGTTCGTCGCGGAAGGTTGGCGCTCGGGTGTCGAAAGTTACGGCGATGTGGGTTGGGCTGTATTCGCGGATGGTTGCGATGAGGTTTCGGAGGAAGCCGTATGCCCCGTGCGTCTGCTGACCGGCGCTGTTGGTGAGGCCGCCGCCACGCGAGAGCGCGAACCATGCTCGAAAGACCATCGAGTGGCCGTCGACGACGAGGATGAGGGGTTCGCGGGTGGTGGTTGGGGTTGTCATGGGTGGATGGGTGGGTTGGGAATGTTTCGGTAGTGGTTGCGATTATATGGGTGGGTTTTTTTTGAACCAGACTTACGATGGATTGACGGTCAGATCACGTGCGCCTCCCCGTTGCCACGCCCCTCTGGTTTCCGGCTTTCGCCAGAATGACGGCGTGCTTTATGTTCCCTGGGTTCCCGCGTGCGCGGGAATGACGGATGGTGGCGGGAATGACGGTTAGACGCGTTGAAATGCCGGATGGTTGGATGTTCCGGGCCTTCTGAATGGTCTTGTGACTTCCCCCCGCCGTTTGTGGGGCGGGGGGTGGTATGACCGTGATTGATGAGGCTGTTACCAACAGGCTCAGGCCGCGAGGTTGCAATCAAGCGGCGAAGGCTCTGGGACGGACGCGCTTCGCGGACAAAGCGCAGATTGTTCGGGGCACTCAGACGAATGACGACTTCGCCTGCACGAACGTTGTTGGTGGTAAAACCAACCTCGTTGATCACGGGTATGCATGCCCGCTCATGCCCTGGAAGGTTCCAAGCAGCGTCTAGGAACGATCGTGGTGTGTCTCCGCTACCACTTAGTGAGCCCTTGCGTACCCAAAGTTTATTTGGGTACGTCGTCGCGTGAAGCCCGGGATGCACGCTCCTGGGCGACTCACACTTAATGCGGCGGTAGGTTGTAACACGGCCGGTTACCTCTATCGTTGTGGAGTATTGCTGTGGAGCGCGCCGTTGATAGACAGTCGAAACGTTTCTCATTGGTCTGCTCCTTCCTTTGTCTCCACCGATACAGGACCGGTTTGATGGTTTTTGTCCGGAGCCGTCGCCCCAGAACCTAATTAGTTAACAGTTCCTATTATTGTTGTTGGGGTTTGTTGAGTCAATTGTTGAGGTGGGAGTTGCTATTTTGGGCAAAAACGGGGGCATTTCGGGGTTTTGTTGGGTTGTTTGGGGAAGGATTTGAAGGATTTTCGTTGTTGTTGCTTTGTTCTGTTTGTTGTTGTGATGGAAAAGGGTTGTTGGGGTACTTTTGGGAAACGGTGTTGCGTGTGCCCTCACCCCCGGATCGAGTCCGGGGCAGGCTCTAGCCCTTTCCCGCCGAGCGGGAGAGGGGACGGGTACTGGGGGATTTGGGTGTTGCTGCGAGGGAGGGAAGTCTGAACCGCGGATTGCGCGGGTTTTCGCTGATGGGCTGTGATGGGGTGATGGGAGGGGTTGGTGGTTTGGGTGGTAGGGCGACCACAAGGGATCGCCCCTACGGGTTGGGGGGCGGGAGAGGGGACGGGTGTTGTGGAATATGGGTGTTGCTGCGAGGGAGGTGAGTCTGAACCGCGGATTGCGTGGGTTTTCGCGGATGTGCTGTGATGGGGTGTGGTTGTTTTGGCGTGCTGCGGTGATGGGAGGGGTTGGTGGTTTGGGTGGTAGGGCGACCACAAGGGATCGCCCCTACGGGTTGGGCTGCGGGAGAGGGGTGTTGCGGTGAATTTCGGGCATCCCCTGCGTCGCTGCGCTCCGCCTCCCCTTCGCAGGGCGAAGGGGAGGGGTTGCGGGATAATGGAGGGTGGGGTTTTGGTACTGGCGTTTGGTTGGCGATTTGGGGGATTATGGCTATGTTGAAGTTCGAGAAGATAGGGAGTGATGAGGAGCACGATGCGGCTATGGTGCGCATCGATGAGATTTTTCTCGCGCCGGTTGGGTCGGCGGAAGGGGAGGAGCTTGAGGTGCTGGTGGGCGGGGTGGAGGCTTGGGAGGGGGTGAGGTATCCGATTCGGCCGCCGGATGCTGGTGATGTGAGGGAGTTTCGTGTTGAGCAGGAGGGGGTGGGATAATTGAGGTGATGACTTTGCGACCTGACAATCCCGAATGCGGCGCGTTGTGAATGGAATGTTGATTAAAGGACGGATTCTTGTTGGGGTGGTTGCTTTTTTCTACTGCGTTGTGGTGTTTGGTGGATCTTTCCTCAAGGATGACTATAGCCACATCAGTCAATACATCAGCGAATTGAACGCCGCTGGAACTGCTTGGGACTGGCAGATTGGTTATTTCGGTTTTGTTCCTTTGGGATTGCTTGGTTTAGTTTTGATGCTGTTGGTTCGGCCCAGTGCGCGGGCGATCGGAGCGAGTGAGATCGGCTTTTGGTTCCTGATGGCAGAACCGATGGTTTATGTTTTCTCGGCGTTTGCTCCTTGCGATCTTGGTTGCCCAAGTGAAGGCAGTCTTTCGCAAAATCTTCACAATGTGGTTAGCGCGGTGACTCTTCTCGTGACCACGTCAGGGGTAGTTCTGCTGGCGTTTAATTCGGAGTTTTCGCCGAGGAAACGCATCGGTTGGCTAGTGTTGGCTTTGACCTTTATCGGGTTTTACGTTTTGGCCCTAGTGCCTGATTTGGATCCAATTCGTGGATTGTTGCAGCGTCTCGCGGAAGGGATCCTTTATAGCTCTCTGTTGGTGGCGAGTTGGCGGTTACTCTCGAATGGGCGTTCTGACAGTTGATTTAGATTCCGAATCCTATTCAGTAATGGCAGTTTGGGCAGTGATAGACGGTTCTGCCCGCTAGTTTGGTGTATTGGTGGGTACAAGGCTTGTCAGACAGGGGAAGTCTCGGTGATGGCGTGGGGTCAGTGAATTTCCAAGTGCGGAGGACTTGGGAGTTGGAGAGGTTGGGAGAGGAGCGGTTGGGGGAGAGGTGAGGGGAGTTTTTGAGAGGGGTTATTTGAACTATGATTGCCATGATTTTTGAAAGATGGGAATGATGGGGTGTTGGTTGTTTGGCGTTGTTGCGTTGATGGGGTCCGTCTGGCTCCGCCCTGCCCCTGCCCTCACCCCGGCCCTCTCCCACCGAGCGGGAGAGGGGGAGTAGTTGTTTGGCTTGATGGCTTCGAGGGAGGGGGTGTCAGATCGATGTGCCTGCCGGTCGGGTTAGCCGGGTCATCTTGGGCGAGCGGTCGGTGACGGGGATGAGGTGGGGTTCGGGGGTTGGGTGGGGGAAGGGGGGTGTGGGTTGGGGTAATGTGAGGAGGGGGTAGAGGTGTCAGTGGCGTTTTGCCAGGTGTGGGGTGGGGTGTTGGTGGTCAGCAATGGATTGTCGCTATGCTGGCTGCACCGTGCGGCGTTCGGGACAGGAATAAAACGGCTGACGCGACGCCAAAAACACCGAATCGTGGGCGATTGATGTCATACGATTCAATCCATGGCAAGAAACGTTGTCGGGCTTTGTATCGACGGCTGCGAGATCAAGCAGGGATCAACCTGATGCTTGACGCGTGGTTTGTGCGGATTGTAGGTTAGTCTCAATGAGTCGCATCCGTAGGCCGTTGACGGATCGCCGTGTTACATGTACCGACTGCCATCACCAATTGGACTGGAGATTACCCATTCGCGATGGCGCCTTCGTCCGTGATGTCTGGACCAGGTTGGTTTTCGTTTTGGTGTGACCCGATTTAGTGATGCAAGAACCCAAAAGGCGATACTACACCGTCGCAGACAGAGCCCTGCTTTGGGCGTTTTCAGGGGGTAGGTGCTGCTTTCCGAAATGCGATGTGGTCTTGGTCTTGGAAGCCGACGGAACCGATCTATCAAAGGTTGTCGGCAAAATCGCCCACATCGAGGCAAAAAGCGACTTGGGTCCGCGCGCAAATCCCTCGCTTTCTGACCCAGAACGCGACGTTTACCCGAATCTTATCTTGTTGTGTCCCAACCATCACGAGATAGTCGATGCTCGTGAAAGTACTTACACGGTGGACACGTTACGCGGTTGGAAAATAGATCGAGAGGATAGGATTCGAGGAATGTTGGCTGAAGAGATGGAGCGAGTAAGTTTCGCTGAGCTTGAGGTTGTGACTCACGCGCTGGTAAACAACGGTCAAACTTCGACTTTTTCAACCGAGTTGGTCCCTCCACGGGACAAAATTGAGCGCAATGGACTTTCCGATCAGACTGAGAAACGCATCCAAATAGGTCTACTACAGGTCAAACAGGTTGAGCATTTCGTAGAAACGATGGACAGCCTAGATCACACCTTCGTGGGGAGGTTAACAACCGGTTTCGTTAGCGAGTACCAGAAACACAAGCGGCACGGCCTTCCGGGTGATTCGATATTTGGGGAGTTGAGTGTGTTTTCTGCTCAGGGACGGTCGGACATCTTGTATCAGAGTGCAGGATTAGCAGTTTTGGTTTATTTGTTCGAGCGGTGCGAGGTGTTTGAAAAGTGATTCTCTTGCCGAACAAGCACGTCTCGACCAGTCGATCCCTGGTTGGTGTTGGTGGTCATTTACTTGGAAAGTTGGAATCCTCGGCAACGGTGAATAGCTTGTGGGAGGAGGTCAAAAACAACCCACAAGTAGGGAGTTTCGGAAATTTCGTGTTGTCGCTGGATTACCTTTACGCCATCGGTGCCATCGAATTCGATGGTGGTCTGCTGAGAAAACGCCGTCCATGATCACCGCGATTCGCTCAAATCAGCCTTCTTTCAAAGAAGTGACATTTGAACCTGGGTTCAATGTCATTTTGGCGGATCGAACGAGAGAAGCGTCTCAACGAGATTCGAGGAATGGGCTTGGCAAAACCACCTTGATTGAGATCATCCATTTTTGTTTAGGCGCGAGTAGCCGACCAAACCGAGGATTGAGGGATCCAAATCTCAAGGGTTGGGACTTCAGCTTGGAAATAAACGTTGGTGGACGGGAGCTGATCGTTACGAGAAGCACGGATCAACCAAACATGGTTGTCGTCCGCGGTTCGATCCAGGGTCTCATCGCGGCTCGCGAACCCGAAGACGGAGTTTATTCGTTACGCATCAACGAGTGGAACCAAGTTTTAGGGCAGTTGGTTTTTGGGCTATACAACTTGGACTCTGAGCACAAGTATCGTCCATCTTTTAGAAGCCTTATAAGCTTTTTCATGCGCCATGGTCGTGGCTCTTTCAGCTCACCTTTCGTGCATCACGACAGACAAAGCGAATCAGATAAACAAATCAACAATGCATTTTTGTTGAACTTAATGTGGGAACATGCGAGCCAATTCCAAGAATTAAAGGATCGAGTCAAGATTCTTAATGAAATACGGCGGGCTGTCGATGAGGGTTTAATCGGAGGAACGGTTGGTTCTGTCGGGTCACTTGAAGCTGAGAGAGCTCGGCTTGAATCGGAGGCGCAACGCCAATCGGAGATTTTGAGAAGTTTTCAAGTACACCCGAGGTATCGCGAGATTGAGGATGAAGCAAACCAACTGACTGCGGATATACGCACTCTGTCAAATGACAACTTAGTTGATGGGAGATTGATAAATCTGTACCGAGATGCGCTTGATAAAGAAGATGAACCAGATACGGTTCAATTGCTGGAAATCTACCGTGACGTCGGGGTAACGATGCCGGAATTAGTCCATCGGCGGCTCGACGAAGTCCGGGACTTCCACCAACAGATCGTCGCAAATCGTCGAGACTATTTGAACTCGGACATCCAGAGGTTAGAAAGTAATCGGATTAGACGAGATCGACAAATCGAAACTGCAAGCGGAACAAGAGCTCAATTGCTTGGAGTTCTGAAAACTTACGGAGCTTTGCAAGAATACACTAGGCTACAAGAGTTGCAGAATGAGCTTGTTAGAAAATTGAGTGATGTGGATCACCTGATATCCGAACTTACTCGCTATGAGCGTGAGAGAAGCGAAGCTCGGGTAAAACAAGAACTGTTGCTTCAGACTGCCCGCAGAGAGTTCGACGAGAGGCGGGAAGTCAGAGAGCGAGCCATTAACCTCTTTAATTCGAATTCAGAAGCGCTATACCAGGCGTATGGCCAACTGGAATTGGAGGTGGCTGAAACGGGTTTTAAGTTCGATGTCAAAATCATGCGATCAGGTAGCCACGGGATCGAGAACATGAAAGTTTTCTGTTACGACTTGATGCTTGCCCAGCTATGGGCGCATGAGCAACCATCCCCCAAGATTCTCATACACGACAGTACGATTTTCGACGGAGTGGATGAGCGGCAACAGGCTGTGGCCCTTGAACTGGCTCAACGAGAATCCGAAAAAAGAGGCTTCCAGTATATTTGTGCTCTCAACTCTGATACTGTCCCTGAGGGAGATTTTTCCCCTGAGTTCGATCTGGATCGGTATGTACAGCTTCGTTTAACGGATGAAACTGAAGAAGGCGGATTACTCGGGTTCCGTTACTGAAAGCCGGCAGGTGGCCATTCGGGTGAGGTTTGTGGTATGGCCAACCAACCCGATTAATTCGTTTCGTCGATTACGTTGTGCATGGAAACGATCTAGAGCATTCGGGCAGGAGGCACGGTAGTGCCGCTAGATTGATGTTGGTAAGCCAATCGACGGGGGATCTTGGGGGGCCGGCGGCTAGGCAGTCGGGGCTTGGTTCGTGGCCTAGGCCTGGGGTGTTTGGGACGTGGTGGAAACCGTTCCGTACATCCATCGGAGGGGTTAGGGCTGCATTGCAATAAGGAAGTTCGGAGTTGGCGATTTCTAGTCGGTAGAAGATTGAGGTGGAGATCGTTACTTGGGCATCGGCGGGTTGAGTGATGGGTCCGGTGGCGTCGTGGGGGATGTCGTGGGTTTAGGCGATCGGTTGGCTGGACTAGTGTGGTGTGCCGGTAACGGGCTGTCGAGTCGGCGGGAGGTTGTGGATGGGGTGGTGGTCTGCGGTGT
Organism: Dehalococcoidia bacterium; assembly: GCA_963664695.1. Taxonomy (GTDB): domain Bacteria; phylum Chloroflexota; class Dehalococcoidia; order Lucifugimonadales; family Lucifugimonadaceae; genus Bin127. The sequence continues at coordinate 1,566,431 of OY761543.1, read as the reverse complement.
TTATTTGGTGGTTGGTTGAGGTCTGACGGTGCGGACTAGGGCGCGGGCATCCCCCGCTCGCTTCGCATCGCGCCCCCTTACGCTGCGCGAAGGGGGCGTCCTGATTTCTTACGCCTTCGACGAAGGGGGCGGTTAGGGCTTTTCCAGGAGGTTGGTGACTTGTCGAAGCAGATGTGGGAGATTGTTTTCGATGATTCCCCAAACGGTGCGGTCTAGGACGTCTCGGTATCGGTGCGCGAGGATGTTTCGAAAACCGACGATTTGGGGGTAATCGCCCAAAATTGCTGCGATGGCTTCGTCTTTGGTGGCGATGACGTTGGTTGCCTCGCCGATGATCAGGAATTGACGTTCGACTGCGGCTCGGGTCACCCAATCTCCCTCAAATTGCTCGAACGACTTGTCTAGTGTTACTTCGATGATGCGTTCGGCGGACAGTTTGATGTCCGCGAGGTAGGTTTTGATTTCAGTGTCCATAGACTGGTCGGCGGGTCTGATCGACCGATTCTCGGAAGTATGGGTTTTCGATTGCTTTTGCTTCAACTAGGTCGATTGAGTGACCGAAGATTGATTGGAGGTCGTTGAGGAGGCCAAAGTATGCGTCGGCGTGTTTGCCGGGCGGTAGAAGTTGAATTTCGACTAGGAAGTCGATGTCGCTGGTTTCGAGGTCGAAATCGCCGACGGCTGCGGAGCCGAAGACTTCGAGACGCTTAACGTGGTGTCGGCGACAGATTTCGGCGAGTTGATCGGAGTGTTGTGAGATTAGGGGAATCATGGCTCTGGAGTCCTGATTCGTAGGATATCGCAAGGGTGCTGGGGGAGTTTAAGTGACGCGTGCTGCGCCCTCTTGTATTCCAAATCGGAGGGGTGATGGGAGATGGGGCGGGCGGCACCCTCTGGTGCTGAAGCGAAGGGCGACCACAAGGGTCGCCCCTACGGTTGGGTGGGATGGTGTTCACCGGAAGGACGAGGAGAGAAGCGGGCGTGTCGTGGTGGGTTTGTGGTTTGCGTGCTGGGTTGGGGTGGTTTATCGTAACCCGCTTCGGCAGGCATACCCCGCTCGCTGCGCGAATGGGGAAAGGCCTTACTCATGCTCCCGTCCATCTTTGATTTCATGTTTTCCACGGAATGCCGGGGGTTGCGGCGTGCTTTGTTTTTCTCTGGGTTCCCGCGTCCGCGGGAATGACGGGCTTGCGGGAATGACGGGGCTTGCGGGGATGACGGGGCTTGCGCAGGGATGACGGAGTTGGCGCTCAGTGCCCCTGCGCATCTTCGACGACCATCTCGAGGACTTCGTGGGCGGCTATGGAGCCGATGAATTGGTTGGTTTCGGGGTCAAGGACTGGGAGGATGGTGATGGAGTTTTCGGTCATTGATTGGAGGGCGTCTTCGACGTAGTCTTCGGTGGTGGCGGTTGGGGTGTTGTGGCGGAGAGTTTGGGTGAGGGTCGTGGTGTCCCATTCGTGTCGGGGGAGGTAGCGGAGCATGCTGAGGGATACGATGCCGGCGAGTCGGTGGTTGTTGGCGCGGTCGACGATTACGTAGTCGTGCTGGTCGGGGAGGAGCCACTGTTCGGTGAATGCTCTTACAGTGAGGGATTGGTCGGGGTAGGTTCGGGCAGGGTCGATGATGTCGTTGACTTTGATGCCTTCGAGGGCGAAGCGGTAGAGGGACGGGGGGATGTCTTTGGTAGCGGGAGCTTCTTCGGCTGGTCTGATGCGTTTGATGGCTCGGCTGATGCCTACGGGTGTGATGAGGATGTAGGCGAACATGACGAGGACGAGGAGGGAGAATAGGGATTTGTCGATGGCGCCGGTCTGGAATAGCAGGAGCAGGAGGGCGATCTCAGCGACGCCTTTGGCCATCAGTCCGGAGGCGGTGGCGAATGGTGCGTCGAGTCGGGCGGCGTAGGCACCGATGACGGATGCGGCGAACTTGCCGATGAGTGGCACGAAGGTTAGGACGATGATGGTGACGACGGGCAGGACGGTGAAGTCGAAGCTGAGGTGAAGTCCGGCGGATGCGAAGAACAGCGGAACGAAGAAGCCCTCTGCGGCTCCGTTCATGCCGGGCATGATGTCGTGTCGGACCTGGAAGGGAAGGATGGAGAGTGCTGCTCCAAATAGCAGAGCGCCGATGGAGCCGTGGAGTCCGACTTCTTCGGCTCCGTAGACGACGACTAGGAGGCCGCCGAGGAGGATTCCGAAGGATAGCTGTGGGACTTGTAGGAATCGGTGGAGCCACTCGATGAGCTTGGGCAGGATCTTGGTGGAAAAGAACCAGATCACGATTGCGAAACCGATCATCTGTCCGATCAGCGTTGCGACGTCGAGCAGGTGGAGGGTCTCTCCGCGTCCGACGGCGTGTTCACTGATTGCGAATCCGAATACAAAGAGGGCCATCAGTTCGGCGATGATGACTGCGGTGAAGATCTGGACGCCGTCTCGTTCCTTCAGCTTGCCCTCGTCGATGAGGACTTTTGCGACGAGTCCGAGGCTGGAGAGCGAGAGGACGCTGGCGAGTCCGAGAGCTTGGGTGAATGTGAGTCCGAGATCGAGATCGAAGAACAAGTCGGTTGTGACAGCGAGTGAGACGGCCATCGAAATGACGACAGACACGGTGGCGGCGAGGAAGAGTCTGCCTTTGATAGCGGCGATGAAACCTTTGATGTCGAGTTCTTCGAGTCCGATGAGGAAGAAAAATACGAAGATGCCGAGTCCGAATATGATCTCGGTTTCGAGTCCGGTTTCGACGATTCCGGTGAGAGGTCCGAGGATTACGCCGGCGGCGGCGTAGGCGATGACGGAGTTAAGGCCGAAGCGCTTGAATACGCCTTCAAGGAGCTTGGCGCCGATGATGAGCAGACCGATGGAGAACAGGGTCTCGTGGATGTGCAACCCGGCGTTTCCTTTCTTGCCGCGTCTTTGGGTAGGACATTGCGACGGTCGCCGATGTGACGGCGGTCGAACCAAAAAGTAGCGGTAAGTGTGGATTTTACGCGAGATGTGGCGGGACGGTTTGCTGCTCTCATTCCCCGGGTTACCGCGCGTGTCCCGCTGCTTTGGGGTTCAGTGCTGGCAGTTTTGGCAGTAGTAGGCGGTTCGGCCGGAGATTCGGCGAGCGGTTGTCGGGGTGTCGCAGGTTGGGCACGCGGAATTTGGGGTTCGGGGGATGCGCATTCGGGCATCGTGGGCATCGACGACGTAGGGGCTGCCGTCGGGACTGGGGTGCGTTGTGATGTGGTTTAGGGCGCGGTTCAGGGTGATGAGGATGTTGGCGTGGAGTTGATGGAGTCGGGTTAGGCTGATGCGGTTGCAGCGGCGGAGGGGGGAGATGCGGGTGCGGTGGAGGGCTTCGTCGGCGTAGATGTTGCCGACGCCGGCGAGGATGGCCTGGTCGAGGAGGGTAGGTTTGATGCGGGAGCGTTTGGTGCGGATGCTTTGGGCGAATTGGTTGGGAGTAAGGTCCCACGGTTCGGGGCCAAGTTTGGGGTAGGCGGTTATGGGGTCGTCGACGGCCCACAGTCGGGCCCATCTTCGGGGGTCGTTGAGTTCGATGCGTCGGTCATCGTTGAGGTAGAAGGCGGCTCGGCGATATCGGACCGGGTCGTCGTCGGTGTTTCGGATGTGGAGGGAGCCAGTCATTCCCATGTGGAGCACGAGGTGAGACTGGGTGTCATTGCCGTCGATGAGGGGTGATACGAGATATTTGCCGCGGCGGTCGAGGGGGCCGATCTTGGTGTTGGAGACTTTGTTGGCGAAGGTCTCGATGTCGGCGGCCGGTGCAGCGATACTGTCGGGCCAGCCGATTTCGACGCGTTGGATGATGGTGCCTTGGACGTTGGAGGCGACGAGGTAGCGCCGGATGGATTCAACTTCGGGTAGTTCGGGCATGGGGACTATGATGCAAATGATTTTGAATGATAGTCATGATGCGAATTCGCGATTGCCCCTTGGAAAAATGTTTTTAAGCGGATAAGTGACGGTTCAATCGTTCGACGATGTGAAACCGATCGCGCGTCGGTTTATCTCGGTCAGGTTGCGGACGGAATCTGTTAGTTTTCGAAGTTCTGATTGGATCTCGTGCATCTCTTGTACCAGCGCGTCCACACGTGCGTTGGCCGCGAGGTTGCTGTTGGTGAGTGACAAGATCGCGTCGGCGATGAGAACCTTGTAGTCCGCAACATCTTCGTTGGTGGCGAGTTCTTCGTGTTCTGTGATCGTCATCGTAATTGTGACACTTACGTGTTAGTTGTGCTTGCAATCCTACACCATCGCCCGCGCGAGAAATGCCTGATTGGATTGTTGCTTTGCGAAATCAGATTGCTATTGTCCCTGCCCTCTCCGTGCGGCACCGCGGAGGTTGCCGGTCTGTTGGTTGATGAGTTCTTGGGAGCCGGCGATAACGTTGCGTGCTTGGATTGCGCCTTCTTCGAGGGGGCCGATGGCGACTACGCCCATGCCTTCGGTTAGGTCGGCGATGGTGCCGGATGATGTTGAGACGATTATTGATTCGTCGTTGGCGGTCAGTCTGAGGGTGCCTTGGGTGGTCTCGACGTGGACCATGTTGTTGTTCACTTCAGTGACGGTGCCTTGGACCTGAGACACCGTGTTGTCTCCGCCTCCGATGCCAAAACCGAAACCGCCGAAGCCGCCCGCACCGGGGTTTTCCGGCACGAGGCTTAGGCTGACGATGAAGATTTGGCCGCCTTCGCCGCGCCTGACTGCGCCAACTACGTTTGTGCCGTTTGGGAGATCGGAGACACTGAGGCTGTTGACGATGGTGATGTTGGTGTCCTCGCCTACTTCTACGTCGGTGGTCTGTTCGGTGTCTTCGAGGTCTTGGACGGTGATGGTGGAGCCGAAGATGTAGGTGATGGTTCCCTGCGTTGGAGGAGTTCCGAAACCACCGCCGCCCTGTCCGCCACCTGGAATCTCGATTCCGGATTCCGCTAAGAGTTCTTGCATGAGTTCTCTCATGCGGGTCTGCTCCTCTTGGGTGATGCTGCCGGATTGGGCTTTTTGGAAGAGTTCGGCTAGTTCGGGGTTGCTAGCCATGGCCTCTTGGATCGCTTGGAAGTTTCCACCGCCGGGTCCGCCAGCGCCACCGAAGCCGCGCTGGCCGCCTTGGTCGGGTGCCTCGTCGACCACCACATCAACTACAACGGGTTCGGATTCAGTACTTTCGTCGACAACGTCGAGGTCGGTAGATTCATCGGTTGCGGTCTCGCCCGTCTCGGACGGTGCAGTTTCGCGTTCGGGTCTTGATTGCTCGGAAGCGGGACGGGTGCTCGGCGTGGGCAATTCGCTTCTCGATGCGGCCGGTATCGTCTCTTCATCCTGGTCGGACGGGCCCAAGAGGAGAATTGCCGCGACACCGATGACGATGCCGACGATCGCGACGGCGGCTATGAGGATTGCGAACGGGCTCTTCATGTGGTGGTCACCATTTCATATTCGATGTTGAGGTTAGGGTAGGCGGTTATTCGTATCGGAGTGCTTCGATGGGATTGAGGCGTGCGGCGCGGACGGCGGGGTAGATGCCGAAGAAGAGTCCGACGCCGATAGATACGATCATGGCGAGGATGGGGATGTCGCTAGTGACGCGGGTGGACCACTCGGTGCCGATTAGGAAACGTCCGTCAATGGCGGTTGCGAGTGCAATGCCGACGATGACGCCGATGATTCCGCCGCCGAAGGTGAGGAAAACGGCTTCGGTGACGAATTGGGCTACGATGTCGCGTCTTTTTGCGCCCATGGCCTGTCGGATGCCGATTTCGCGGGTGCGCTCAGTAACGGAGACGAGCATGATGTTCATGATGCCGATACCACCGACTAGTAGGGATATGCCGGCGACGGCTCCGAGGAATACGACGAGGGTCTGGTTGGCTTCGTCGAAGGTTTCGAGGATCTCTTGCTGGTTGAATACCGTGAAGTCGTCGGCTTCGGTGATGCGGTGGCTGATGCGGAGGACGGTTTCGATCTCTTCAATAGCTTGATCGACCAGTTCGACATCTCGAGCTTGGACAGAAATCTGGTCGACGCTGATATCGCCACCGGGGATTCGCTGTCCAGATAGCCGGTAATAGGCGGTGGTGATGGGCACGAGGGCTTGGTTGTCTAGTGATCCGATCCCGCTTTGGCCGGCGAGGACACCGACGACTCGGAACTGGCGGCCGTTGATACGGACTTCGGCGCCTGTAGGGTCTTGGTTTCCGAAGAGGTCTGCGGAGACTTCGGCACCGAGGACGACGACTTCTGAGCGTGTTACGACGTGGGGGGCTCCGATGAAGGCGCCGGTGGCCATCTCCAAGTTGCGCACATGCAGGAACTCTGGCGTAACGCCGGTAATTTGTGCTTGGGTAGTGCTGTTACTGATGTGGATGGTGCCGAAGGTGCCGATTTGGGGTGCGACAGCTTTGATGGAGGGGGTGTAGAGGGGATCGCGGAGGGCGTCTACATCTGCGAGCGTGAGGGGTTCGCCGCTTGGCGCGACGGTCAAGAGGTTGCTACCGAGGCCTTGGATGAGTTCGGTGATGCGGTCGGTGGAGCCGCGCCCGATGGACATCAGCGTGATGACGGAGCAGACGCCGAGGACGATGCCGAGGAGGGCTAGCGCGGCGCGGAGTCGATTCGCGGTGAGCGAGTAGATCGAGGTTCGGATTATGTCTTGGGGGGACATTATTGGGCCCTCACCCTAACCCTCTCCCGCCGAGCGGGAGAGGGGATCCGGTGGTTTTGCCAGCCCGATGTTCATCGCTGATTACTTGACCGTCGCTGAGGGTTATTACGCGGTCGGCTCGGGCGGCTACGTCGTGTTCGTGCGTGACGACGATGACGGTGATGCCGTTTTCGTGGTTCAGGTCGGAAATGATGTTCAGGATTTCGGCGGAATTTGAGGTGTCGAGGTTTCCGGTGGGTTCGTCGGCGAGAAGGACTGACGGCTCTTTGACGAGGGCTCGGGCGATGCCCACTCTTTGTTGTTGGCCGCCGGAGAGTTCGGTTGGTCGGTGGTGAGTGCGATCGGCAAGTCCGACAAGGGTGAGGGCGTTTTCGGCGCGTTTCCGTCGGTTGGGCCAGTGGCCGTACATCATTGGGAGTTCGACGTTGGCCAGTGCGGTAAGGCGTGGAAGCAGGTTGTGGGTCTGGAAAACGAAGCCGACTTTTCGGCTGCGGATGTCGGCTAGGCGGTCGTTGGTCATTGCTTCGACTGCCTGACCATCGATGTGGTAGGTGCCGGTTGTGGGGATGTCTAGACATCCGATGATGTTCATGAGCGTGGATTTGCCGGAGCCGGAGGCGCCCATTATTGCGACGTATTCGCCGTCGTGGATGTCGATCGAGACACCACCAAGTGCTCGGACTTGGATGATTCCGGCGCCCATGTCGTAGATCTTTGAGACGTCGCGGATGCGTATCACAGGGTCATCATTGTCGGACGTGCTACGCATGATGTGCGTTTCGTGGTTTGATTGGTATGCCACGCTAGTTTCAACGACCTCGTCCGCCACCACCGCCGGAGATGGCTCTGACGGCACCGAAACCGCCGCCGAATTGGCTGGTGTCTGATCCGACGACGGTCATGAGGATGGTCTCGCCTTCGGAGACACCGTCTTCGATGACGGTCCAGAAGTCGTCGGAGATGCCGAGGATGACGTTGCGGGGTTCAAGTGTTCCGTCAGACTTTGAGACGAGGAGGATGGGTTCGTTTACCGAGCCGAAAAGCGCTTGAATGGGGACAAGGATCTGGTCGGTCTGCTCCCGGATGACGACTTCTGCCACGGCGCTGAGGCCTTCGGGGAGTTGAGTGCCGGATGGTTGTTCGGTCTGGATGGTTACGGGGTAGGTAACGACGCCTTGTTCGGATTCGCCGAAGGCCGCGATGTCGCTGATTCGGCCTTCTAAGGCCTCGTCGCCGAGAGCTTCGAGTTCGATAGATGCCGGATCACCGACTTGGAGGAACAAGACATCGACCTCGTCGACGGTACCGGAGATTTCGACGATCGAAGGGTCGGCCATGACGACTGCGATGGCGTCTTTGTTGACGGCTTGGCCTTCTTCGACCTGTAGATCCGCGACGACGCCATCGAAGGGTGCGATGATCTGCGTTCCTTCGGTCGCGGCGCGCGCGGTATCGAGTTCTTCGCGTGCTGTTGCGACCTCGGCGCGTCGGAGGACGACGGTGGCCGGATCGGGGTTGACGAGGTCAGTGTGCTCTTGCGAGGCAACGGCGAGATCAGCTCTCGCAACCGCGAGTTCCTGGCGGGCGAATTCGATGTCGACTTCGTCTGGTGAGACCAGGTCTTGCAGCGCGGCGAGTTTGTCGTTCAGGTCTTCTTCGGCTGCGACGACTTCGGTCTGGGCGAGAGCGATTGCGAATTCATCGCCATCCAAAAGGGTTTGCAGAGTACGCGATTTGTCGACTAGGTCAGCGTTGGCTGCGTAGATTCGCTGATGCGTGACGACGTTGTCTGGCGACTCGAGGTTTCGGAGTTTGTCCAACTCTCTGATGGCGCCAGCGAGATCGGCTTCGGCTTTGGTTGCTTTGGAGTAGGCGATTGAAACGGCTACTTCGTCCGGCCCGGTTTGTAGGTCGACTAGAGTTTCCTCGGCATCAAACAGTTTGCCGCGCGCGACCTTCGCCGATTCGGTTGCGACTGTCAGTGATTGAGCCGCCTCTGCGACGCGGGCTTCCGATTCCTGCTCGACGCGTTCCAGCTCTTCGTAAAGCAGTTCCAGGCTGTTTGCTACGTCGACTTGCGTGTAGTAGGCGACTTCCTGCTTGGCGAATAGGTCGTTGATGATTTCGTCATCGGTCGCGGTCATCTCGTCCGCGAGCTGTTCCTCGAGGTCCTCCAAAGCCTTTTCTGCAGACGCCACCGTGTCTTCGGCGCTGTCGAGTTGTTGGGAATCTGCGAGCTTAGCGGTCTGATGCGCTTCGGATTTGAGCAGGAGGTCGTCCCATGCGTCCTCAAATTCGAGGTTGACGCAAGTTGAATTGATGCCGTTCTCGGCCTCGGTGCAGTCGAATCGAAGTTCAGACAGAAAGAACTCTGTCCAAGTAGCCACGATGGCCTCATCCCACGGAGTTGCGGGATTGTCTTCGACCCAACCGGAGGATGCTGTCGTTCGCTGTCCCAATCCTCTGGAGACGGTAGCGGGATCCATGATCTCGTCTAGCGCTTTGCCGACATCGGCGAAGATCTGATCAGGAGAGTATTCCCATTGATATTTGGAGATGTCCATGCCGAGCCATTTGGCGAAGACATTTTCATAAGCGACCTGAGCGTCGTAAAGCTCGGATTCCAGTTTTCGGACGTCGGCACCAGTCTCGATCGCGAGTCGGGCCAGTTGGTTTTCTGCCACAACAACGTCGTCCTTTGCTTCGGCGATCTGCGCATTAAGGTCGGCGACCACCTCCTCGTCGAACGGTTTTTGGGCGTCCGACAAGGTCTCTTGCGCTTCGGTGAGAGCCAGGGTCGCGGCCGCGAGTTCGGCTTCGACTTTGGAGATTTCCAGTTTTTTGCTGGTGATGTCGTTTCCAACGTTCGCGTTTGCCACCAGCAATGCGTTCTCCGCATCGACAACCGCGGCATCGGCCTCGATCACGGCCAATTTCTCAGTTTCGAGATCTAGTTGTGCTTGATTGACCGCGTTTTCGTCGATATTCAGCGTGTCCTCGTACGCTTCGAGTGCGTCGTCGCGGATATTTGTGGCCTCGCCAACGGCGATTTCTGCCGCGCTGATCGCCGCGCTTTGTTGCGCCGTCAGGTCTTCCAACTCGGTGGTGAGGTCCGCCAACGTCTTTTCGGCTTCCGCGACTGCGAGCTGCGCGTTACCCACGTCTAAGTCGGAGGGCGAGAGGAAGTCGGCAAGTTTATCTTGGGCGGCTTCGAGGTCGGCGATGGCCTCGGCGACGGCGAGTTCGGCTTCGGCGATTTCCGTTGCGGGAGGATCGATCAGTTTAGCCAAGGCATCTTCGGCAATGGCGGAATCTTGCTGCGCCCTTGCAACTTTCAGCGTCGCGTCGCTGATCGTCTTTTGATCGGGATTGACCAAATCCTCGAGCGCTGTTTCGGCGTCTTGGAGCGCGACGCTCGCGTTTTGCAACTGTTGCTGAGCAGCGACAACAGCCTCATCGTTGAGCGACATCAGGATTTCGCCCTCGGTCAAAAAGTCGCCGATTTCGATGTCGATCGTATCGACGGTTCCGGCCGTCGCGAATGACAGTCGCTCGCGGTTAGCGTATTCGAGAGTCCCGTTGACGGCGACCGAGTTGACGAGATCGCCGCTCCGGATTGTCAGGAGCTGAGTTTCGGCTTCTTCATCGACTCCGTATTCAGCGAGGACGCTGGCGATGGGCGATTCGCCTTCGATCAGGTCTTGGGCGTAGGGGTAGAGGTAGAAGGTGCCGAGATATGCAACGACGGGGACGGCGAGGAGGACGGCCGCGGCGATAATCCATTGTCTGACAGATATTTGATTCAACGGGTTGTCGTTCGCCTCGGTATCGTCATTGTCGGTGTTTGAAGGCATATATCGACCGGAATTTTCCTCGGTGGCGTTGCCACGATCTTGTTGAAATCGATTATGAAATTGAATCTCGCGTGAATTGTTAAGATCGTTGCTCGCGACGTTTTCGGTTACGCTCTCGGAGCGCGATGCGGATGTTGATGTTCGTTGCTTCCTTCTGCTGGTCATCAAGAAGAATCCGAGCATGCCTGCTATCGAGCAGTTGGTCCAGGGGCTTCGCTTTGGGTTGGGCATCGAAATCGAGTTCAGTAGTGAAGTTTAGAGTAACCTTATTCACGCGCGACCGTATCTGGACAGTGAGGGATTGCGATGGTTGAAGCTAAGCTAGCACGAGATTATGACATTCGATTTGGGCACGGTTTGCTCAAATCCGACTCCGCGAAATGGGGGCGTTATGTAGTGATCACAACGCCCTCCGCATTGGCGGCAACGAAGGATGAGTTGGACCACGAGCCGGCGGGTATTGGCATCAACGAGTGGCTCGACCGGACGCACTTGATCGAAGTGTCGGACTCGCTGCCAGACGATATTGATTTGGTTGTCGGCCTCGGAGCTGGGCGGGCGTTGGACCACGCGAAGCTGGTCGCGCACCGCAAGGGCAAACCGCTTGTCCAAGTTCCGACGGTGGTCTCCACGGGCGCCATAATTCATGGCTTCGTTGCGGACTGGGACGGACGGCAGATTATCGGACAGCTTGCCGTGGTGAACTGTGAGTACGTTTTGGTCGACTACGATGTCGTGCTGCGGGCACCGGAGCGATTGAACACGGCGGGATTGGGCGATGTACTGTGTGGATATGCGGGGCTTTCGGAGTGGCGGCACACCGCGGAAATTGGCAAGACTGGTCCGGTAGATGAATCGAAGACAGCGAGATCGATAGCGCTGTACGACCAGATCGTGACCGATTTTCCTGCATCTCTCGACGAAGATGGCGAGTTGACGCCGGCATCGGTGAAGGTGATTATGTCGGCAGTGCAAGCACGCGACGATGCATTGGTCAAAGACGACCGTGCTCCGGGCGCAGACCACGCGTTCTGCTTCGTTGTCGAAATTGCGAACGACAAATACTGGATACACGGCGAGATGTGCGCGCTTGGCGCCGTGATAATCGCGTGGCGCACGCAGCAGAGCCCGGAAACGTTGACCGGTTGGCTGGATAAATGCAAGGTTCGGTGGCGTCCTTCGGACGTTGAGATAACTCGAGAAGAGTTAGGCGCGGGCATCGCGGTGTGGCCGTCATGGATGGGCGACGGCACGAACGACAAACCGGCATCGCCCTCGATCGTGGTGCAAGAGCCCATGACCGAAGAGGATATCGATGCTTGTTGGGAGTGGTTGAACTCCAATTGAACGGGCACGCCAGGGGGTACGTTCAATGTGGGCATTAACGATCGCTGGTGGTCGTGGCGAGCGGTTGAAGCCGCTAACGGACAACATCTGCAAGCCGATGGTGCCGGTAAACGGTGCTCCGTTGCTCCAGCATCAGGCGAGTTGGCTTTGCGCGAACGGTGTCACTGACATCGTCTTCCTGACCGGCTATCGGGCGGAGCAGGTGGAGGAACATTTCGGCGACGGTTCGCAATTCGGTTTCCGGGCGCACTACTCGCCCGAAGACCAGCCCCTCGGCAGAGGCGGGGCAGTCAAGCAGGGTTTGAGCGTCGTGCCCGAAGACGTCGAAGACGTCGTGGTCGTAAACGGTGATGTGTTGACAAACCAATCGCTGGCACCGCTTATTGAGACAAGGCGCGCCAATCAAGCATTGGCCGCCATCACGCTGATACCTTATGTCAGCCAGTTCGGCGTGGTGTTGGTTTCCGACGATGACGTAGTGACCAGCTTTGCCGAAAAGACGGAGCTACCTTTTTGGATCAACGGCGGAATCTACGTTCTCGAGCGCGGCATCGAGGGACTTTTCCCGGACGTTGGCGACCACGAAGACACGACTTTTCCTCAGATAGTCTATGAAGGCCGTATGCGGGCGATACGTTCGAGCGCAAACTGGATATCAGTTGACAGTCACAAAGACTTGAGTCAGGCGGAAGAGATGATGGCGCAGGGGATGTTGCCGCGATCGAAGGATTGATTACGCTCAAACAAACCTACGCGATGAACATTCGCAAGAGGTCGTGGCGAGCGATCATTCCTATTGGGATGCCGTCCGCGACGACTGTGATGTGGTTCTCGCCAGTGGTTGCGATTAGCTCGATCACGACGTCGATGGTGGCGTCGGCACGCACGAATGGGGGATCGGATTTCATGACCTCTTCGACGCTCTTCGAACGGACCCTTTCGATGGCTTCGTAATACCCGGTTGAATGGTCGCTGCCAACGGCCGCACCCATGAGACGGGTTGCGGTTCCGCGCATGAAGGGGATCAGGTCTTCTGTGGGCATAAACATCTGTTCGGTCACCAACCCGCAGAATTTGCCTGCGTCGTTTACCACGACCACCGAACCGATATTGTGTTCGATCATCAGCTTCGCGACATCCGAAACCGTATCGTAGCGGTGCGCCGTGATCGCGGGCGCATGCATCAAACTTCGGACATCGCCACCTGGTACTTGACTCATTTCCACCTATCCACATTCACTCCGAGGGCACTTCCTCGAAAGGTATTACAGAAGGATTGACGCGGCCAATCCAACGGCCAGACACCGAGTATCTTAGACCTTCGCGCGTTCGCGTTCCGCCTTCAGATAACGCGACAGTTCTATGGTTACGATATCGATGTTTTTGTCGGACGTGTTGATGACGAAGTCGTAAATCATCGGGTCTTCAGGGTCGGCTTGATGCAATTTGTCGAAGTATTCTCGCTGCGCGTTTTGGCGTTCCAAGATAATGCGCTCCGCTTCGGCGACATTGGTCAGTCCCTCCCGCAGCATCACGCGTGTCACGCGGTCGTCCCAGTTGGCGAAGATTCCGACACGCGCCACTTCGTCTTGATCTGCCAGTTCAACCGCGCCGGCGCGGTGGACGATGACTGCATTTCCGCCCTTGGCGAGATCGCTGAGGTCGTACGAGTTGTCGATCGGGCTTTGCGCTGATGGACCGTTCCGGTCCCACGTCAGCGGTATGTGAAGGTCTGCCGCTCCCTGAAGCATCGGGTCATCGCCGGCTGCGCCTACCGCGAAGTACGAGGCGGCCCTTTCGACCCACGTCCACAACCGTTCGGAGAAATCGGCGTTCGGTACCGCCCCCGCCGTGTTCAGCGCGTCTGCATCCGTATTGCCTTCGACGGAACGCAATCGGACGCGATCAAAGTACCTCCACCCGAACATCCGGGAGATCTTTCTGCCAACATCGAATGCGCCAGACCCGATGTGGCCGTCTATCGTGATCAATGTTTTGCGCATTGCAGCCAGACACGTACTCGGCGGACGATGGGATACACAAAAAAGTCCGCGCGAGCGCAATACTACATGCAATCCGCCGTTCTAGCAATTCCGATTGCGAATCCCGCCGATCTACGATCCGTCGATTGCGCCCAGTCCGCCGTCTAGAATCAACGATGCGCCGTTGATGTAGTCGTTGCCAATGATACTGATGACGGCTTGGCAGACCTCGTCGACTGTGCCCATCCGGCCGGCCGGTCCTAACGTCCGGTCGGCGTGTATTCGTGGTACAACAGGTTCGTCGTCGGGCAATGGAAGTATGACGCCAAGCCGCAGTTCGTTGACTTGTATGCGCGGTGCGAGGCTGACGGCGAGGGTTTTGGTGAGGCCGGTGAGTGCAGAGTTGGTGATCGAGTAGGCGATCCGCGAGCGGTAGACCTTGCGACGGTCGTTGATGTTGATTATTTTGCCGGTGGCGTTTTCTGGCAGATCGCGCGCCATGGCTTGGGCCAATAGCAACGGGGCGCGCACATTCACCGCCATGGCTTGGTCGAAATCGCCAGGATCCAATTCCTCGATGCCGATACGATCGAAGTAAGACGCGTTGTTGATCACAACACTGGGCAAATCGCCGAGCAACTCGACGGTCCGATTCCACAGGTTCTCGCATTCGTCGGCGTTTGACAGATCGGCCTGTACGATTTCGCTCCTCACGCCAAGGGCACGGGCGAGGTCGCGGGTTTCAAGTGCCTCGCGTTCGGAGCTGTTGTAAAGGATTGCGACGTTGCATCCCTTCTCCGCCAATGACAAAGCCAAGGCGCGCCCGATGCGCTTGGCTGCGCCGGTGACTAGTGCTGTTGAGCCTTTGATTTTCATCCTATTCTTGTGGTTTTTGAAAGGTTTTGCACGACACCGTCAGTCCGACCATTTCCGGAAGTCAAATGGATCATGGACGCGGTAACTCGCTACCATGTTAGCCTTCGTGCTGTCACTGTCTAGACAACGAAGGAATCAGAGATGATCTACGAATTCAGGACCTACGACCTAAAGCCGAGGAACGTGCCGCTTTTCGAGGAACGAACTGCGGAGAAGATCAAAGAAGGCCGGCAGAATTACTCGCAGCTATTCGGGTTTTGGACGACTGAGGTTGGGCCGGTAAACGAGGTCGTCCATGTGTGGCCGTACGAAGACTTGGAGCATCGCAGGCGGATTCGTGCTCAAACCGCCGAGGACGGGGTTTGGCCGCCGAGCAACGCAGACATCATCAACACGATGCGATCCGAGATTTTCCTTCCTGCGCCCTTCATGGAAAATCGAGGCAGAGCCAAGCTGGGGCCGGTTTACGAGATGCGGATCTACACCTATGCCCCGGGGGACATACCGAAAGTGATCGAAATCTGGGGCGAGCACATCGAGGAACGAGAAAAGTACTCGCCGCTGGTCGGGGCTTGGTACTCCGAATTGGGCGCTCTCAATACTTGGATCCATATGTGGGCATACGAAAGCTACGACCAACGGGCCGAAATCCGGGCCGAAACCCGCGCCAAAGGCGTATGGCCACCTCCCGGCGGCATCGGCCCGGTTACCCAGGCGAACAAGCTGCTGTTGCCGATGAGTTTCTCGCCGTTGCAGTAGTGACGATTGCAATGCCCTCCCCTTGATGCTCGAGGGGGATCAACGGGGACTTAGAGCGACGTGTTCCGAAGGTGTTCCATGAACTCGTCGCGGGTGGCGGGATTGTTTCGCAACGAACCCATCACGGCGCTGGTCACCATGCGGGGGTCCTGCTTGCGAACGCCGCGCATCACGGTGCACATGTGAGTGCCTTCTACCACCACGCCAACGCCTCTCGGTTCGATCAACGTGTCGAGAAAGCTCGCGATCTCCTGAGTCATTCGTTCCTGCACCTGCAGCCGACGGGCGAACATGTCCACGATGCGAGGGATCTTGGAAAGGCCGACGACCTTTTTGTCGGGAAGATATCCGACATGCGCGTAGCCGTAGAACGGTAGTAGGTGATGTTCGCAGAGGCTGTAGTACTCAATCGATTTGACGACCACCATCTGGTCGTATTCGACGTCGAACAGGGCTCCGTTCAGAAGCTGGTCCGGGTCGATCGAGTAGCCGTTGAGCAGCTCGTCGAACATCTCGGCGACTCGCAGGGGTGTACGCTCGGTACCTTGCGGATCGAGGTTTTCCGAGCCGATCGCCTTGAGAATCTCGTTGACACCGTCGGCGATCCGAGCCTTGGTGGCGCGGTTGAGCGTCACCCCAGGATCGAACATTGCAGGTTCGAAACCGTTGGTTGTAACCAGATCGGTGTAATCGGAAGTGGAAGGATTGGCGACCATTTCAGAGTATTCGTCCGTTCGATTGAGGGCGTGGGAGGGCACAAACCCATCTGGGCTCCATTATCGCCGATGGTTCAATTGCCACAACCCACAGCCTGCGATAGTCTACGACTCAGCCGAATTGAACGCGGCATGGCAGGTTCGAAACTTGGGAGTTGACTCGTGAAGATTACCGATATTGAGACGTTCGTCGTGGATGCTGGCTGGCGGCCTTGGCAATTCTGCGCGGTGCGCACCGACGAAGGCATCACTGGTTACGGTGAGATGTCGGATGGCCGCAACCCATACGGAGTCGTCGGCACGGTGTCAGATTACGAGCCGATACTGCTAGGTCAAGATCCCTTGGCGGTCGAGGCGCGGTACTGGGACATGTATCGCATGTCTCGACAGGCACCCGGTGGCATCGCGGCGCGGGCGATCGCGGGTGTCGAACTCGCGTTGTGGGACATCAAGGGCAAGGCGATGGGCGTGCCCGTCCACAGCCTTTTCGGTGGACCGACGCGGCAGCGCCAGCAGGTCTACTGGTCGCATTGCGGTTCCTCCCGCTCGCGTAACCATGAACTCATCGGTGTACCGCCGATGGACTCGTTTCAAGCGGTGACCGATTTGGGCCACGAAGTGAAGGAACGTGGCTTCAAGGCGCTCAAGACGAACATCATCTTTTTTGATGACAACACGCATGGGTATGGGTACGGGTTTGGGACCGACTCTCCGGATCAGACGATCAAGCCGGGGTTGTTGAGGCATGTTGAGAAGTACATTGGGACGTTCAAGGAGGCTGTGGGGCCGGATGTTGAGATTGCGTTGGACCTTAATTTCAACGTCAAACCCCAGGCGGCGAAGCAGATTTGCGCCGTGTTGGAGCAGTTCGACATGATGTGGGTGGAGATCGATATGTACGAGGTGGATGGGTTGAAGGAGGTTAAGGACAGCACGAGTTGTCCGATCACGTCGGGTGAGAATTTGTTCACAATCCGCGACTACCGGCCATACTTCGCGGCGCGGGCGATGGATATTGCGATGATCGACGTGCCGTGGCAGGGGTTCGCACGCGGACGGGATGTAGGTATGCTGGCGGAGTCGCACGAGATCAACGTGGCACCCCACAACTACTACTCGCACTTGGCGACGATGCAGGGGGTCAACCTATGCGCCACGTTGCCGAACGTTAGGATCTGTGAGATCGACATTGACGACGTGCCGTGGAAGGATGACCTGACTGGCGGACCGTTGACATTCCATGACGGCGGGTTGTTGGATGTGCCGACGAAGCCGGGATGGGGTGTCGAGTTGGATGAAGAGGTCGCCCGGGCGCATGCTTGGAAGCGGGGTCGGGGGCCGGGTTATCGGTGAGTTTTAGCGGCGTCCTACGAAGCCAATCCGAGTTCATCAAGGGAGTACGAGACGAAATGGACGTCGGGCTTGTGCATTAGGAGTCTTAGGGTGTAATCTCTGAGCGATTTTCCGCGCCACTCGGCGAAGGAGATGACGACGATTTTCTCGAGTTTTCGGCCCATGGCGTATCCGAATTCGATGGCGGCATTGGTCGAGAGGTCAGGGTGGAGGACGTGGAGCTCGTCACTGTCGTCGAGCATTTGCCAGCTGCGGTCTCGGATGGCGAGGAGGTCCGCTTCGGTCTGGGGAGGGCCGTTGGCCCAGCGTTGCTCGTATTCGATCGCTGGGCAGAAGACTTCTTTGTCGGAGAGATGATTTTGGATGTACCAGTGGCACCAGCGGACGATGGTCTGGCGCCGCGCCTCGGGGACGCTGGTGATGGGGGTTGCTAGGTAGGTTTGGGGCACGATGTTTCGATTATTGCGCGGATCTGGAATTCTCGATAAAGATTAAAACCGATAACTAACAATCGGCTGGCTCGATCCAATTGCACACTTCAGCCAACTCTCGGGCTTTGTGTTTTTGACGATCTCTGTCAGCGGCGGTTTCTGGTGGCAGGATGATCATCGCGTGGTACGGGTTATCCGGATTCGGATCGGATTCAACTTGGCATCGCAATCCTCGGATATCTTCCGTCGCTTTGGTCAACCATCCGTAAAACGGGTGGTTGTACGAACGTACGATGTTCGTCAAGTCAGATATTGACGCGAAATCCAACCTGTCAACTGACATACACCGTTCGCCCGCTCTTGGCAAGAAATCGCGGTAACTATATTTCCCGCGTTGTGCTCTCCGAGCGCTGGATTCCGACGACACGCGCCTACCTACACGTTCTCGGCCAGCCACGGCCTCCGGGACGGTCATCGAAATTACGGCGTTTCAGTCTTCAATTGACCCAAAGCATCGCGCAAAAAACAGTTCAGCATTTCGTCTTGGAGCGGGTAGCGTTGGCGTTCGCCGATTTCAAGATTGGTCAAAACTAGCGCGTCACCTTGTGGTTCACACAGTAGCAATACCCATCGGCCGGTCCCATCTCTCACATCGATCGCGACGGCGCCATCTGGATCGGCCGAAACCTCGAATCTGGACGGGTAAAACGAGTACATATTTCGGATTAATCGCTCTGCTTCATCGACCAACGATTGTGGCGGAACCGGAAATTGTTCGATCCGAGCTTCTTTCTTCACGTTTGCTAGATCGCCAAGCGCGTCCTGCAACTCAGACGGATCATCGGCCTTAGAGAGATCTTGGATCTTGAGCGCCATTGTTATAGATTGTGCCTGATCGGATTTTCTGCCTAACAGTGAACTGTTGGGATTTCGATGCCATGCGCGACCCACGCTTGATGTGCATGGCGGTGATGAGCTTGTCGATTGGCTCTGTAGTCTATACCTACGATAATATGTTTCGGACCGATGCGTTTTGCAAGGGAGTGCGGTACCGAAGATCCGCGTTTATCCGACAACCGCAGAGATCTCTTCCTCGGTTAGGCCGGCTTCTTTGAGGATCTCGTGGTTGTGTTCGCCCAGCGCCGGCGATGCCTTCATTTCAGGCATCCCATTGGTGAAGTTTAGGATGGGGCCGGAGGTGCGGTAGCGGTGGCCGGTGTGGTGTTCGAGTTCGATGATGTAGTTGTTGGCGGTGGCTTGTTCGTCCCAAACTAGATCTTCGTTGAAGCGGATGGGGCCGCAGGGGATGTCTTTGGCGTTGAGTTCTTCGACCCATTCGGCAGTGGTCTTGGAATCGAAGATGTCTTCGAAGGTTTTGACCATGTCTTCGGCGAGTTGTTCGGCCTCGGGGGTGTTGATGTCGTAGTCGGGGTCGGTGACTCGAGGGTCTTCGAGGTTGAGGTGATTCAGCAGCCGTGCCCGCGCGGCCCAGTCGAGGGTGCCGAGGCACATGCCGCCGTCCTTCGTGCGGTAGGCGCGGTAGTAGCAACGGTAGATCGCCGGTCGGACGACGTTTTGGTAGTCGTGCTGGATCTCTTGGTAATTCTTGCCCTCGGCGACTAGTTTCGGGTATCGCTCTTGATACCAAGTCATGGACGGAGTTGGTGCGTCAAGCATGTGGATGAGCCTCATGCACTGCATCGCCAAGGCGTTCATCATAAGGCTGGTCTCGACCTTTTGTCCTTTTCCGCTGTCGCCACGTCCGATGATCCCGGCGAGAATGCCCGCGGCGGCGCAATAGGCGGATGAGAGGTCGATGTAGGAGGACGACCAGACGACTTCGGGCTGACCGCCTGGATTGATCTTGCCTTCGGATGTAACGGCGCCGGTGAAGCCCTGCATCACGAGGTCGAATCCTGGCGCTCCGCCGAGGGGGCCCTTCATGCCGTACGCGGTGATGTCGACGTAGATGATGGCGGGGTTTATGGCGGACAGGGAATCGTAGTCGATGCCGAGAGCTTTGGCGGTGTCGGGCCGGTTGTTGGAGATGACGCCGTCGGACATCTTGACGATCTTGGCGAGGGCGTTTTGGCCTTTATCGTCTTTCAGGTTTAACGTCACGCTTTTGACGCCGCGATTTAGAGGCAAGAAGGTGCGACTTTCGCCGGGTGCGAATGGCTGTGTAGCTCGCCATGGGTCGCCGGTTGGCGGTTCGATCTTGATGACTTCGGCGCCCATGTCGGCGAGGATCTGACCGGCGAATGGACCGGCGACGAAGTTGCCGAACTCGATTACTTTGATTCCTTCGAGCGGTCCTTTTTGGTAGGTGCCGCTTTCGTCGGCTCCGTTTTGGGATGCGTTCTCAGTCATGATGTTGCGAATATAACACTGAATGCGTGGAGAGGGATGTGGTTTTCGAGATGGTGGCGGGAGCGTGAAGTGCCGAGTAGACTTCCCACTAACCCCCTCCTGCAAGAATGTTTTGGTGTGCTGCCTTCCCGCCCTGCCCATCTGTATTCCGGCTTTCGCCGGAATCACGGGGGTTTGGCGTAATATCGAAGGCGTTGCGTTGGAGTTGAATGAATGGAGGTTCGTTGTGTATACGACGGATATGTATGAGGGCATGATTGCGGAGACGGTCACAGTCCAGGCTGAAGATGGTGCTTCGATAAACGCGTATTTCGCGCGTCCGCTAGGGCCTGGTCCGCATCCGGGGATGGTTTTGACGCATCATATGCCGGGTTGGGACGAGTGGTACAGGGAGTGCGCGCGAAGGTTTGCGCATCATGGTTACGCGACGATTTCGCCGGACTTGTATCACCGGATCGGTCATGCGTCGCCAGAGGATGTGGCTGCACATGCGCGTTCCGAGGGGGGAATACCTGATGACCAAGCGGTCGGTGATCTTGCTGCTTCGATGCGCTTCTTGAGGTCGTTGCCAAATTCGAACGGCAAGGTTGGTGCGTTCGGGACCTGCTCTGGGGGAAGGCACGTCGTGTTGGCCGCATCCAGAGTCTCCGGGTTCGACGCGGTCGTTGATTGCTGGGGCGGGCGCGTAGTGATGGACGATTCGGAGTTGACGGAAAACAATCCGGTGGCACCGATCGATTACACCTCTGGGCTTTCGTGTCCGGTACTGGGGTTGTTCGGCGAAGAGGACGGGAGCCCGTCGCCGGAGCAGGTGGCGACCCATGAGGCGGCGTTGAAACAGCATGGTAAGGCGTACGAGTTTCACATGTATGCGGGTGCGGGTCACGGTTTCTTCTACTACGACCGGGCGCCCTACCGCCAAGAGCAGGCGGTAGACGGTTGGCAAAAGATTTTCGCGTTTCTACCCAAGCATCTCGGATAAGGCTCGATCCTACATCTCGAAGGAGAACAGAATATGTGCACGATGATTGCCGAGAAAACGGCAGTGACTGGCTGCGGCAAGGGTACGCCGGGTTGGATGCAGGTCGATCAGGTGACGGTTTCGTATGACCATCCGTCTGAGATGACGCTGGAGCATGCGCTGAACATCGATTTCGTGGACTCGTCGCAGAAGCTCGGTCCGCGGATTGCGGTGGAGCTGACGCCTGAGTCGGCGCAGCGTCTTGTGGAGTTGATCAACACTGCGCTCGGCAAGGGTGCGGTGGTGGATCCGGCTGCGTTTGAGTAGGTGGCGTTAACCACCGTGCATCTACGTCAACGTGCGATTTGGTGAGAAAACCTGCCGAAGCGTTAAATTGGAGTCCTAGCGACGGGAGGCGATCCCTTACTCGGAAGCCCCAGTAGCCAGCCGGAGTGGGCGCGCCGATGCCTCCCGATTCGCGCACCGAACCTTCCATGTTCGGGCTCAAAATCCTCGGCAGGCAGCGCACGCTGTTGCTTGCTGTCGATTGCTAGTTACACGCACCTGAATTCGCGTTTCAATGGCGGTGGCGAGTTATCCCGCCGTTTCGCAATTCTCTCCGCCATTCAACATCGCCGTCGTTGAAAGGGCCCGATTCGTGCACCAAATTCGTTGAACTCGGGCAATTGGGAAAGATTCGGCTTTGAACGCAACTGGAATCGAGATTCGGGCGGGGTAGGCTGATAAGATTGTGAGATGATATACCGCGTTTCTTAAAGACGCGCGCACGCGCGTACGCGAGAAGCGTCCAATCCATACCGAGTTCTTGGTCGTAGGTTGTGTGGTGGGTGAGGCATTGGCGGAAGGCATCGATCGGACTCTCAGCTTGGAGGCCTATGACCACCGAAACTACCATCGCAACAGACGGCAACGGACACGCCGGATCCGCCGAATACAACGCTCAAGACATTACCGTCATGGAGGGCCTGGAGGCCGTCCGCAAGCGTCCGGGGATGTACATCGGCACGACTGGTCCCGAGGGCGTGTTCCATCTGGTCCGTGAGATCGTTGACAACAGCGTTGACGAGGCGATGGCTGGCTTCGCTACGACGGTTGATATTCATATCCACGAGGATGGGTCGGTAACGGTCATAGACGATGGTCGCGGGATTCCCGTCGACACGCATGACAAGACGGGGAAGTCGGCGCTCGAGACGGTGATGACAACGTTGCACGCGGGCGGGAAGTTCGGTGGCAAGGGTTACCAGGTGTCTGGTGGGTTGCACGGCGTTGGCGCGTCGGTGGTTAACGCTCTTTCGGAGTGGACGGTAGTCGAGGTGCGGCGAGACGGTTACGTGTATTCCCAGCGCTTTGAGCGGGGTATCACGGTTAACGACATGTCACAACGCAGGCAGACGTCGTCGGATCTCCCAGGAAACGGCACGATGGTTACCTGGTTGCCGGACAGCAATGTGTTTCCGTCGGTTGAGTATGACTGGGATGGGGTTTCCGGTCGGTTGCGCGAGATGGCCTACCTGAATCAAGGCCTCGCGATCCGGCTTCGGAGCGATTGGCATGAGGAGACGCACGGGCCGCACAACGATGTCACGTTCCGTTTCGATGGCGGAGTTCGCAGCTTCGTGCGGACATTCAACCGCCGGCGCGGCGGGATTCACGACAGTGTGATCTTTGCGGCTGGGACGACGGACGACGTCTCGGTAGAGGTCGCGTTCCAATACAACCAGTCGTTCGTCGAGAACTGCCTCTCGTTCGCCAACGTGATCCGTACTGGCGACGGAGGGACGCATGTCACTGGCTTCCGTTCTGCCCTAACTCGGGTGTTGAATGACTACGCAAAGAAGAACAACCTCTTGAACATCGGCAAGGATGGCGTGGCGACGCTCTCGGGAGAGGACGTGCGGGAAGGGTTGATGTCGGTGATCAGCGTGAAGGTGAAGGACCCGCAATTCGAGGGCCAGACGAAGGGACGGCTAGGTAACCCTGAGGTTCGGCCGGCAGTCGAGACACTTGTGGGTAGACACCTGAGCGAGTTCCTTGAGGATCATCCTGACGAAGCTCGGATCATCATCGATAAGGCTTCAACCGCGGCTCGTGCGCGAGAGGCGGCAAAGAAGGCTCGCGACCTCATCATCCGGAAGAACGCGATGGACGGCGGCTCACTGCCGGGCAAACTCGCTGACTGTTCGGAGAAGGATCCCTCTCGATCAGAGCTTTACATCGTCGAGGGCGAATCGGCCGGAGGTTCTGCCAAGCAGGGCCGCGATCGTCAGTTCCAAGCGATCCTGCCGCTGAAAGGGAAAATCCTCAACGTCGAAAAGGCCAGGCCAGAGCGGATGTTCGCTCACGAAGAGATCTCGGCGCTGATCACGGCGATTGGCGCGGGCATGGGTGAGGATTTCGACTCGGAGAAGCTACGTTACCACCGCATCATCATCATGACCGACGCGGACATCGACGGCGCTCACATTCGGACGCTCTTGCTCACGTTCTTCTTCCGCCACATGCGGGATTTGATTGATGACGGATACCTCTACATCGCCCAACCGCCGCTCTACAAGGCGTCGAAGGGCCGGCGCAGCAACTGGCTATACGCCGACAGTGAACTTGACACCTGGATGGCCGAACGCGCCTTTAACGGCCTCGCGATCGAAGCTGAGGATGACGACGACAAGATCGCGGTGAAGGGCAAGCAGCTTGGCAGCACTGTAACGCAGCTCAGGGAGTTCCGCGAGGCGTTCGATATCGCAAGAGCGCTTGGTATCCCCGACGATGTCTTTTTCGACTTGATCCGAGACGCAGAGTGGCAGAACCTGTCGTTTAAGAAGGATCGCTCTTCAGAGATCATTGCAGGCCTCGACGACGATGACGACCTTTTCGGCGAGGACAGTGCGTTCCAAGTCGATCTCTTCAACGACAGCGTCGATGAGACGGCTACATCGTTCACGAGGGAAGTGAACGAAGAACCGATAGACGACGAAGAGGAAGACGAAACGCCGGTAACTTTCCAAATCAACGATTACGAACTGACGGAGGATGTCTACAACAACCCGGCGATCCGCCGCGCGAAACGGATCTACCCTCGGGTTGCAGATTTCATCGCTGCGGAACGATTCGTGCTCAAGAAGACGGGCACGGTCATCGGTGATGGTTTCAGTTGGGAGGAGCTTCCCGAGGCGTTGGAAGACAACTCGGACACCAGCGGCATCAATATCCAACGTTACAAGGGTTTGGGTGAAATGAACCCAGATCAGCTTTGGGACACCACAATGAACCCGGATTTCCGCCTGATGCTGAAGGTAACAGCGGAGGACGCGATAAGCGCCGACGACATCTTCCGAACCTTGATGGGTGAAGAGGTCGGTCCGCGGCGCGACTTCATCCGGGCGAACGCGCTTGAGGTTAGGAATTTGGATGTTTAGTTGTACAGAGAATGTACTTCTGGATTGAACATTTAGATAACAATCACAACAAGTACGTTGACAACGTCAAGATGTTGTTTAGGACGCCGGTCTCTGAACGGGGATCGACTCTGATTTCGGGTTGCAGGGATGCTGACAAAGTGTCGAGATGTTGTTGAAATTCTGACGGACCAATTGATATCGATTGTCGTTGTGGGTTCGCAAGTTGAGATTTCGCGGTTAGTTGACAGATTCTCGCGTGGAAGTTGCGAGGATGTTGACAATTAGTCGCGAACTTAGATCCATAGCTTTTGGACGCTGTCGTCCGTGCCAATGACTGGCTTTGTCCGCGCCGAAGTGAAGGCTCCCGCGATCAGGACCAACGCTGTGGCGAGAAGCCAGATTAGGAAACCAGTTCCTGAGATTCGGTGGAAGATCGTTGCAGCGTCTACCCAAACGAGGATCATTCCGATACCCACAAATGGAGCGAGTAAGGCTACCGGTTTCATGAAGCTACCTAGCCGCCATTGCACGACGGACAAAAGAACGATTGCCAATCCAATAAGGGTGTTGCCAATGCTTCCGGCGATCTCGCGGTAGTGATCGAAGCTCTCTAGATCGTAGGTATCGACCCAGTGGACGCCAGCGACGAAAATCACTATGACTCCCGAGATGATCATGGCGATGCCGCCGAGGCTGAGAAGGACGCTGGAAAGTCGCAGCTGCCAGCCTCGGGTTAGGAGCACGGCGGGTTTGATGAATCCTGCCGAGGCAATGAGCAATGCACCGAAGAATATTCGTGCCATGCCATGCCACGTGTACCAGAGCGTGTTCTGATCGATGGCGGCTAGCGTTTCTTCGAAGGTTGACTGGTCAATGTCTGCCTGAAGGCGCGTCCAAACCATGGCGGCCGCAGCGATGGCGGAGAGTATGAGCAGAGACCCGGCGGTGACGGCTTCGATTGACCGGGCTCGTTGAGGCCCGGGATCGGACTCCTCCTTCAAGGTCCGGTTATTCAAACCAGTTCGCCAACGATTCTTTGTCGACTACGACGTGGCCATCTGCGTTGCTTGCAAGGATGTTGAAAAGCGGTATGGAACGTTCTTTCAGGTGGTCGCTGCAGCCCTGTTTGCGGTCAAGAATGCAACATGCAATTTGGATTTCTGCCGGCAAAGAGGCGACGGCATCAACGGCGTTGAGCAGCGATCCGCCGGTGGAGATGGAGTCGTCCCAAATTGCGACACGGTCGCCTGGTGAGATGTGACCTTCAAGCTGTTTGCCCATTCCGTGTTGCTTCTGCTCAGGGCGGACGAAGTAGCCTTTGAGATCGAATTGTTTGGCAAAAGCTGACAGGGCGATGGCTCCGATGATGGGCACCGCTGCTACGGCAGGCCCGCCAAAGCGATGAATGTCGCGACGCATCAAGATGTCCACAAAGAGGTCGGTGATGATCTCAACGCTTTCGCCGTCGGTAGTCAGCAAACGGCCGTCGAAGTAGTAGCTGGAGGTGGCACCAGACGTCAAAGTGAAATCGCCGTAACGTAGTGCGTCCAGCATGAGCGAACGTCTCAAAAGCGTCTCAGCGCGGGTTATGGCTTCGTCGTATCGCATCGGTAGAGTCTCTTTTCGATGATAAATCTGTGTGTTAAATATGGTACGAGATTTCTTGCCGCGGCAATGTCGCCCGCGGCATAGAACTCCCTGATTTTCGAAGCACTGACATCGATCATAGGGCCGGCAATCGGGATCGTATCCGCGGGCAGTGACAGTCCGCGATCAAGGGAAGCTCCGGGTCGTTGGATGACCGCGAAGGTGCAAGATTGAGCTAGTTCGTCGTAGCGGTGCCAGCGATGCAGCATCGCCGCGGCGTCGGACCCAACAGCGAGAATGTAGTCGAATTCGTCACCGTGGGCTTGCCGTAGGTCGCGGATTGTGTCGAGCGAATAGGTGGTGCCCTCGCGGATAGCGTCGACATCTGACACTTCGATCCTTGTTTCGTTTTCGGTGGCCAGTTCAACCATCCGCAGGCGTTCTGTGGGCGATGCTATTGGCGGGCGGTCTCGGAGCCATGGCTTTCCGGCGGGGACCATCAGGACTTGGGCGGCGCCGAGTTCGTCGCGCAGGCAGCGTGCGATGGCGATGTGGCCGTTGTGAACCGGGTCGAACGTGCCACCAAATATGACAATCAAACGGCTGTTTTTACTTTTCTTTAGGTTCCCACCTTCGCGGGAATGACGGGCTCCGTTCAATGCCACTCGAACTCCCATTCGCCGACTAGGATCACATCGCCCTCTTTCGCGCCGGCGCGCCGGAGGGCATTGGTGACGTTCATGCGCTCGAGACGTTGGTGATACTGGACGAGCGCGTCCCAGTTGTCGAGATTTGAGCCGAGGGCGAGTCTCACAGCGCGGTCGTGAACGATGCGGAATTTGTTGTCTCCTGCACGTACGACCATCTTGGGGTTGCGGCCGCGGGTTCGGAAGACCGGGAGATTGTCGTTTTCTAGAGGGTCGTCGCCTTCTAGCTGGTTTGGACTAAAGGCCGCCTCGGAAGAAGTGATTTGCGCTTTGCGAATATCGGCCAAGCGGTAGGAAACTGCCGCGACGAGTTCATCGATACCTAGCCGCGTCGCGGCTGAGATGAAATAGATCGGTGCATCTTCACCGACTGCGGCACGCACCTCGACTTCGATTTCATCGCGCAACAATTCGACTTCCTCGAGGTCAAGTTTGTTCACTACGATGATCTGCGGGGTTCGAGCCAAGCGCGCGTCGAAGGCGTCCAACTCGTGGTTGATAGTGCGAATTCGTTCGCCCGGCTCGCCTTCGCTGCCGTCGACGATGTGGACCAAAAGCCGTGTGCGCTGCATGTGCTTCAGGAATTCGTGGCCAAGACCGATACCTTCAGAAGCGCCCTCGATCAACCCGGGGATATCGACCGCGGCGAAGGCGTCGATGCCATGTTCCACGATACCGAGAACTGGTTCGAGAGTGGTGAAGGGGTAGTCGGCGATCTTAGGACGTGCGGCGCTGATGGCGGTTAGGAGG
Source organism: Dehalococcoidia bacterium (assembly GCA_963664695.1). GTDB lineage: Bacteria > Chloroflexota > Dehalococcoidia > Lucifugimonadales > Lucifugimonadaceae > Bin127. The sequence goes on along the minus strand of OY761543.1, from coordinate 1,538,638 downwards.
CTGGACTTTCCGGCGTTTGGCATACCGACGAGACCGACGTCGGCGAGGATCTTCAGATTCAACCGGAGTTTAACGGTCTCTCCCACTTCACCGGCTTCGGCGAGCAGCGGCTCACGATTAACCGATGTGACGAATGCCGCGTTCCCTTGCCCGCCTCGGCCGCCGATCGCCACCTCGAGTCGTTGTCCTGGTTGTACCAAATCACCCAGAAAAGTCTCGGGTTCGCCAGAACGTTCGCCGATTTGCCATACTTCGGTGCCGACGGGCACGGTGACATCGACATGATCGCCGTTGGCGCCGTGCCGTTTGTTGCGTGCGCCGTGTCCGCCGTTACCGGCAATGAAATGTCGTCTCCAGCGGAACTTGAGCAGCGTGTTGAGCGAGGGATCTGCGACGAGGGCGACCGATCCGCCGTTACCGCCGTTGCCGCCAGATGGTCCACCCAACGGCCGCAAAGCCTCCCGCAGAAACATCGCCATGCCTCTGCCACCGTTGCCAGCCCGAGCTTCGATGTTGGCTTCATCAATCATGCCGCGATTCTAATGTGCGAGCAAAGATGGGCGAAATTCCGGGGGCGTAGCTCAGGCGGTTCGACCCATCAAGTTGAGGAAGCCTTCCTGGACGAAATCGCGATCGGTCGTGACCACTTCATTGATGCACTCGCGGCGCATGACGGTCATTCCGATGCAATCGACCATGCTGTATCGCTTGTCGAGACGTTGCTCGTACAGGTCTAGGGCGGTCGTGTAAACCGAAAGATCAACGTTTTCGACGATATATTTGCCGTCGCGAAGCGTGGTTCGGATAAACCTCGCGACCAACTTTCTGGTTTCGGATCCGCGCCGGCTGAAGTGGGCGAGGAATTCGTTGATTACGTCCCACGGAAGCGCGAGACGTACACGCTCGTCACTCCGAAACGCGGAAAGAAGCCGATGAGCCGTCAAGGATAAACTGTCGTTCGGATCGAAGAGTGCGATCAAAAAGCCGGTATCGACGTAGATTATTCTTCCCATGGATATTTGTCGCGTTTTGGAAAACCGTAGAGGTAATGTTTGTAGTTGAGCGAACCATCGTGCGGCATCGCGTCGATCTCTTCCTGGGGAATGATCGACCACATCACCTTAACTAACCCAAGGAGATCTCCCGGCAGAAACTCGCCGTCGCGTACGAAAACGTGGTCGATGTCCGGGAGCCGTGCTTCAAGCGTCTCAAGCGCGACGTATCCGTCCTCATTAAATTCGTACTCGCCCGAGTTGACGTCGATGACGATCCATTGACCGTTGAGCGCATCACCGATTTCGTCCTTGATGCGCCGGTGATACATCTTCTCGGCGAGTTCTATGGCCGATTTGTAGGGAATTTTTTCGGAGGGCATCAAGTGCCTCATAACGTGACTTATTCGGTGGTCAGATTCTATCGCATCGAGGTTTGGCCTTGAGTACACAACGTGGGCCCAGTTGTTGATCGACGGTTTCACGAGGGGATTCTACTGTTTGCGCGATTATCGAATAACATATTGGCGATGCGAGACGCGCGCGTATCTTGAATGTGATGTCGAATATCACTTAAATCCGGGGAGCAGTTGAGTTGGAGAACGTTAGCAAGGAAAAATTGGTGCAGATGCTGGAGCGGATGTGGTTGATACGCCATTTCGAAGTGCGCGTCATGGAGGTGCATTCGGCGGGCGAATTCACTGGTGCGGCGCATCCTTACATTGGCGAGGAAGCCGTGGCAGTGGGCGCATGTGCAGCACTCGAGGACACCGACTACATCGCGGGCAACCACCGCTCGCACGGGCATCCGCTCGCGAAAGGTGGCGATGTCAAGCGGGCGATGGCCGAGCTCTACGGCCGCGTCGACGGCTACTGCAAGGGAAAGGGCGGCTCGATGCACTTGGCGGACTTCTCAATCGGCATCTTGGGCGAATCGGGTATTGTCGCCTCTTCTGTTCCGGTGGCCACGGGAGCCGCGTTGGCGGCGAAGATCCGGGGCGAAGACTTTGTCTCAATGGTGTTCTTCGGTGATGGTGCTTCGAATCAGGGAGCATGCCATGAATCGATGAACCTCGCCGCGCTGTGGAGCCTTCCCGTCATCTTCCTTTGCGAGAACAACCAGTTCGCGGTGACCACTTCGTATCACGACTCGGTATCGGTAGAGCACATTTCTGATCGCGCAGCTGCGTACAACATGCCCGGTATCTTGGTCGATGGACAGGACGCGGTCGCGATGTATGAGGCGACGCGCGAGGCGGTGGCAAGAGGTCGAGCCGGCGAAGGGCCGACGTTGATCGAAGCGCTGACCTATCGCTACGAGGAGCATTCGCTAGGCTTGGGCCGGGTGCGACGGGGCGAGTACCGCACCCAAGGCCAGATCGACGAGTGGCGCGAGCGGGATCCGATAGACGTTTTAGAACACACTCTCACTACGCAAGGTATTCTTACAAGGGAAGAGTGCGACGCCATATCAAAAGCGAAGGCGGACGAGGTTGATGAAGCGGTAGAATTCGCTCGCAACAGTCCGTATCCGGAACCTGATGAACTTTATGACGACATGTGGGCGGACCCGATTCCACTACCCTGATCGCCCTGCAACGCTCCTTATTAGAGCGTAGGGAAATCGGGACCAATCAACTACCGAACAGTCAAGTTAGCGATAGAGACCAGCATCAAAATGGCATCCACAGCGATCTATGTAGAAGCGATCAACCAAGCGATCATGGAAGAAATGGAACGCGACCAGAGCGTGTTCATCATGGGTGAAGACATCCGACGTTCCGTTTACGGCGCGACGGCGGGTCTACTTGACAAATATGGGGAGAAACGCGTTCTGGACACACCGCTCTCCGAAAACGGGTTCTTTGGCGCCGCCATCGGGGCTTCACTTGTGGGCATGCGTCCGATTGTTGAGACGTTGACCAGTTTCATGTGGGTTGCGATGGACCAGCTCGTCAGCCAAGCGGCCAAGATGCGATACATGTTTGGCGGTCAGGCAACTTTGCCGGTTGTTTATCGAGCGACGATGTTCTATGGCGGAGGTTCGGCGGCCCACCACTCAGACCGTTCTTACCCGATGTTCATGAACATGCCAGGTTTCAAAATTCTCGTTCCGGCAACGCCCCGCGATGCCAAAGGACTGCTGAAGACCGCGATTCGTGACAACGACCCGTGCATCGTATTCGAGGACGGCACGTTGGGAGGCGCGACTGGCGAGGTCGAGGAGGGCGATGCGGCACTGGTGCCGTTCGGAGTTGCGGATGTTCCGCGGTCTGGTTCGGATGTAACCGTAGTCGCAATTGCGGGCGCGGTTCCGATGGCTCTGAGGGCGGCCGAGGAGTTGGAGGAAGATGGTGTCTCAGTTGAGGTGATCGATCCCCGCACGCTGGTGCCTTTGGACAAATCGACGATCTTGGAGTCGGTCGCGAAGACCGGTCGTCTGGTGATCGCGGATCCGGCGCACAAGGTATGCAGCGCGGCGTCTGAGATCGCATCCATCGTCTCACAGGAGGGATTCTGGGATCTGCAGGCCCCGATTATGAAGGTGGCCGCGGAACAGGTTCACATTCCTTACACTCCGGTTCTGGAGCGGCTGGTGTATCCATCTTCGGAGAAGATCGCCGACGCGGTTCGGGTCACCTTGGAGGACTAGTTCATGCCGAGAACGCCAGAATCGATAGTTACGGCTTTAGTCAATAGAAACGCTCGGGTTACAGCGCCGCGGCGCGAGATCATCGAATGTATCTCGAACGTCCCTCGCACTTTTACGGCCGAAGATATCTGCGGCCAACTCTCACACATTGGCCGCGCCACTGTGTATCGTACTCTCAAAATACTTCAGGATGCCGACATCATTTGCAAGGTAGTGATGCCGGGCGATGAGATGGCGTACAGCGTATCCGCGGACTTGGATTTGGAAACTGGAGCGTCAATGATTCCGGCGCATCATCACCATGCCGTATGCACGGTCTGCACCGCTGTCCGGTACTTTAACGCCGAGGCAATCGAGAAGGCGATCGATGCGCTAAGCGGATCGGTTCGGGGTGTGATGGGCGAGATAATCAATCATCGCATCGAGGTGTACGACATTTGTCCGCGGTGTGTAGCCGAAAGCGGCGAATGAACGCGGGCATTTCAATAGAATACGATTCAATACGCACACCAATCCGAAACAACACATAAACTATCGTTATATTGTCGATAGATCCCATCTGGATGTTTATCCAATGAAGAGACGATCGGTTCGGCGAATGATTGACATTTACGCACTAGGTTAAACTGAGCGCGACGAATAGTGCATACACCTTCAACGAAAGAGCCGAACGGAGAAGCCGTTCAGCGCCATGGTCACGATGAGCATGGTCATTCTGACCATACTCACGACGATCACCCCGATTCGAGTCACTCGCACGGTTCACACGACCACGGTGAACATGATCACGACCATTCCGATCATTCACACGGTCTTGATCACGACGATCACGACCACTCCGACCATGACCATGACCACTCGGATGATTCACACGGCCATGATGACCATGATCACGGTCATGACGACCACGATCACGGGCATCACGGACACGACCATGACCACGACCACGATTTCCGTGAAGCGGGTCGTCGCAGCTTAGTAATTTCGCTGATATTGATCGGTGGATTTATGATCGCCGAGTTGATCGGCGGTATCTTGTCGGGAAGCCTTGCGCTGTTGGCTGACGCCGGTCACATGGTTACTGACGCCATGGCGATCGCGCTCGCGTTGCTCGCCTTGTGGATCGGCGATCGTGTTGAAGACGCATCGCGTACATATGGATTTAGGCGTGCTGAGGTCCTCGCGGCGTTAATCAATGCGTTGTCACTATGGATCATCGTGGCGTGGATCTTCTTTGAGGCATATCACCGTTTCCGCGGGATCGAGGAGACACACATCGACGGCCCCTTGATGTTGGTGATAGGTACGTTGGGTCTGCTTGTCAACATAGCTGCGGCGTGGATATTGCACCGGAATTCCGAGCACAGTTTGAACGTCGAAGGCGCATTTTGGCACGTGATGGGCGACTTGATGGGTTCGGTCGGGGTTGTGATATCGGGAATCGTGATCATTACAACCGGTTGGGTGTTGATCGACCCGATCCTTAGCGTCCTGATTGGCGTGCTGATACTTTGGAGTAGCTGGGGCCTGGCCAAGAAGGTGTTTGTGGTGTTATTGGAAGGCGTTCCGAAGCACATCGACGTTGAGCGTTTGTGCGGGGAATTGGAGGATCTGCCTGGCGTCACTCTGGTTCATGACGTCCATGTTTGGACGATCGCGTCGGGCTACGAATCGATGACGGCTCACGTTCTGGTCGACCCGGAATTGAGCAAAGAGGACACTGACTTGTTGTTGCGGCACATCAGGGATATCGCTAGAGACGACCATCGGATTCACCACCTCACGGTACAGATCGAACAGACATTATCGGGTTGCACCGAAAATCATCTGGTCAGCTACTTGCTAGCCAGGGCGCGGCAAAGTTTTTAGCCACACAACTTGGGGCTGGCGGGAGCTCGGGTCCGAACGGTTAACCGGAAACGCGTCAATTCAACAACAAAAAAGGCACCATCTAGGTGCCTTTCAGCTTCGTTTTCTTGGCGCTAGATGACCTGCCGGACTCGATGCTCTGGCAGGTCACCTAACGTAGATCGAAGTTTATGCGTGGTGCTCGTGATCGTCGCACTCGTGGTCGTCGTGCATGTGCTCGCCGGCGTGGTGCTCGTGGTCGTCGCACTCGTGCTGGTCGTGAACATGCCCGGCTTCATCACCGTGGTGTTCGTGGTCGTCGCACTCGTGCTGGTCGTGAATGTGCTCGTCGGCGTGATGCTCGTGCCCATCACATTCATGCGTTTCATGGGTATGTGCTGCCATTTTATCTCCTCGGGTCTATTTCACTTGCTTCGACAGTTCGAAGCATTCCGTCGCCGCCGACTACATAATACATATAGTTCCAGCAAACTTACATTAATGTTACATGTTCCTACCCACAATGCCGTAATACTCTCGACAATTCCTGCACAACAAGACCACTCAGCAGAGTTCTTGTTCAACCATATGCGTTAATTTAGAATCGTGTCTAGCAGCAACACAATCAAGATGTTGTATCACAAGAGGCCAAGACAAAATGGATAACGTATCAAGACCTGGCGACTCAAACTCGAACACAAACTGAAACCTAATGTCAATAACACCGCTCTCCATCAGATACAACGTCTACTTAGGGTCGTTAACGGTATTGCTGCTGATCATTGGTTTGGGATCGGGCGTAACCACGCCTCTCGCCGAAAACGTCGTTGCCCAAAATACAGGGATATGCGATCGGACGGAAGAGGTTGCCGACGCCGTAGTCGCGGAAGTCCAGAAGTCCCGCGCCGAAGCGACTTGCGCCGATATCACGGAAGACGAGCTGGGTTCAATCGATGGGCCTCTCAGCATTTCTCCTACGGTGCTCCAACCCGGTGACTTCGCCGGCCTGGCATCGTTGACAGCGTTGGAGATCACCGGACGCGATCTCGTGCTCCTGAGGTCCGACACCTTCGCAGGTTTGGGCAACTTGGAGACTTTGGTAGTCAATAGCCCTTCTCTGACTACGATCCATAGCGGTGCGTTCGATGGGCTCGCGAATGCCAAGACCTTGCAGTTGCAGGGCAACAACATCAAGGCAGTGCCGCGGGACATTTTTCGCGGTCTCGACAACTTGGAGACGCTTAGGGTGTACGGGAACCGCATCTCCTCCTTGCCGATAGGTGTGTTTTCAGGCTTGGAGCGGTTGGGTGTCCTTGACCTGCACACTGGCGGCGTCAAAAACCTGTCGCACGGTGTCCTGGCTGGAATGCCTAACTTGCGCGCTTTGCACTTCCGCAACGAGTCAACGGGCACGCTTGAGAGTGGCGCCTTTAGCGGACTCGACAATCTGCAGTGGCTTTACCTGGAAGGTAGCGGCATCACCAAGATGGGCTCCGACGCGTTTGCCGGACTTCACAACCTGCGTCGTCTCTACTTGAATGACAATGAAATCGTTTCATTGCCTAATGGTATTTTCCGGCATCTGGAAAACATCACGCACCTGCACCTGCACGGTAACGCGCTAGAGACATTGCCGAGCGGAACATTCAGAGGGTTGGACCAGCTGCGGGAACTCTTCCTACACGACAACAACATCAATCGCCTACCTGCCGACATCTTCCAAGGAATCGATTCGCTGGAAATTCTCCACCTTGACAGGAATCAGTTGACCGAGGTGCCCGACAACCTAGTCAAAGGCTTGACCGGGTTGAAGGATCTGACTTTCTTCCACAACCAACTGTCTGATGTCCGTGGATTTGATCTTTCAGACCAGGTAAATCTCAGGAAGATCGATTTTGAAGGCAACTTGCAAGCGAGGATGCCTGAAGACCTCTTCGTCTCGCCGCCTTGTTCGCTACGGACCGTAGGGATCGCTAGAGATGAATCCGATGGGTTGCCCAGCGCAACAATCGATGGCATAGACTACGAGGTTTTGGATGTCTTGCCGCAACCTTCTACGCCGGGTTGCAAACCAGAGGATGGCATCACGGACCTTTGGATCGACGACGTGTCGTTAAAGGCTGGAGACCTCGCAAAGATCCGCGATGACTTCACCAAACTCGAGTGGATCTCGATGCCCGATACCGGGGTAACCAGTGAATCGGTGATCGATTTCCTTGCCAACCGATCATCAACCACTCTGGACGGCATCGACCTATCATCCAACGACTTGAGCGATTGGAACGACTTAGACCGCGATGCGATGGCTGACGCGATCAAAAAGAACGGGAACCTCGTTACCCTGCGCCTATCCGATACTGGCATCAACGGCGACACCGCGATTGCGATACTCGAAAACGCAGAACCTGGTTTAGGGCGGGTCGATTTCTCTGAAAACGATCTCAGCGGATGGAACGATCCCGATGTACAGGGCCAGTTGGGAGCGGCCTTTTCTCGATTGCCGAAATCGGAATGGTGGTTCATTGAGCTCGACGATACTTCCATTGACTCGACAGCCGCGGGGTCTATCTTGACGAACGTGGCGAGAACCTCGGGTGAAAGTGACTTCGTCAGCATCAAACTTTCAGACAACCAGATTACAGAGATTGATGCTTCGTGGTTTGAAGAATGGGAGGTGTTGTCGGATCTGCACCTGTCCAACAACCAGCTTTCCACGTTCGATCCGGCTGTTTTGGCGAAGTTCGCGGACACTCTCCGCTATCTGTACCTTGACGGCAATCCGCTGGAGCCTATCCCTCCAATCGAGGAGTTCGAAGCAGTCCTTCCTAACTTGGTTGAACTCGAGCTCCCCGCCGCAGAACCGGTCGACGAGCAAATGCCGTCTGAACTGCCATCTACCGGCGGGCGATCGCCGGATAGCGATGCGATGTTGCTGCTTCTGATAGTCGGAGCAGCGGCCATTATCGCTGGGGTTTCGATGGTTACGATGGTCAGGCAACGGCGCCCTCGCTAGGCGCGTCAAGAAATTCGCCGTCTGATTATTGCTACGATGGCGAAGATGATGCCTGAAGCCAGCGCTATCGAAGCGCCGGATGGCAGGTTGCCGTAGTAAGAGGTGTAGAGACCGGCAATCGATGCGATCAGAGCGAACAGTATCCCGTATCCGATGATGTGGAAGATCTTGTTCGCCGCCAGGGTTGCCGCCGCCGCCGGCGCGATCAGCATCGCCAAAACCAGGATCACGCCTACCGCCTGGATGGTTACTACCACCACTACCGAGATCAGCGCGAGTAGAAGGTAGTCAATCCACGCCACACGGATTCCAGCCACTTCGGCGCCTACCGGATCGAAACTCACGAAGACCAGTTCCTTGAAGTAGCCAGCGAAGATTACCAGCGCCAAGATCGCAACGCCCAACGTCACCAGTATGTCGCCCTCGGTAACCGCCAAGATCTGCCCCAAAAGGATGTCCTCGAGGTTCACATTGACATTGGACCCCCAGATCGAGATCATCACGATACCGAGAGCGAAAAGGCTAGCGAACAGGATCCCGATGGCGGCGTCAGCTTCAATGCCAGTCTTGCGGATGAGAAAGCCGATAAGGAAAGCGAACACAAGCGCCGCCGGCAGCATCCCGAACCAAGGGCTCAGACCGGCGATCAGGGCTAGCGCCATGCCTGGGAATATCGAGTGTGCCATCGCGTCGCCCATGAAGCCGTATCCACGGGTGATCACGAATACTCCGACCAAAGGACAGGTGATGCTGATGATCACCGCCACCGCGAGTGCACGCAGTAAGAAACCGTATTGAAACGGTTCGATGATGTATGAAATCACATCCATGGGCGCTCAACCAATCTGCCCATTCAGATCGTGTAAGAGCTTCCAGCGGATACCACGTGCGGGCCGTACAGCTCCTCCAGCACGTCGGGCGTAAACACCTCATCCGGCGGTCCCCAGGCGCAAAGATGTCCGTTGAGACACAGCACCATATCCAATTGCCGAGCCATATTCGCCAAGTCGTGGGTAGTCAGCAAGATCGTCTGACCTTCTTCGCATAACTGTCTCAAGACCGCCACCAACTCGTACTGCGAACCGACATCCACTCCGCTGAAGGCCTCGTCCAACAGCAAAACCCGGGCATCCTGTGCCAATGCCCGCGCCACAAACACGCGTTGCCGCTGTCCACCTGACAGCGAGTGGATCATCTCATCCTTACGGTGTAGCAATCCCACGCGATGCAATGCATCCATCACTGCGTGCTTGTCGGCCCTCGTTTCATACCGGAAAGCACCAAGACTCGGTGTCCGACCCATCATCACCACGTCCCACACCGTAACCGGGAAGACCCAGTTCACAGTCTCGGACTGCGGGACATAGCCTACGAGGCCGCGCGACCGCGAAGGGTTGATGCCGTAGATGTGCACCGATCCTGCCGACGGCTCGATTAACCCTACCAACGTCTTGAGCAACGTGGACTTGCCCGCACCGTTCGGGCCCACAATACCCACAAACGCTCCCGACGGCACAGCGAACGTCACATCGTTGAGAACGGTGTTCTCGCCATACGTGACGCTCGTGCTATGTGCATCGACCGCCGGGAGCGGAGACGTGTGGGTCTCTAGCTCAGGGTTGTGGTCCTGGTGCTGGGATTGTGTCATCTATTTGCATCTATTCGGCCAACGCTTCCACGATGATACCAACATTGCTCCGCATCAAGTCGAGGTAGCCCTCTGCACCACTGCCGTCAGCGCCGAGAGAGCCCACATGCAATCCGCCGATGAATCTGATCCCTGCCTCACGCGCCAAAGTGTTCGCAAGTCGATCACTAAGTTGCGCCTCCGCGAAGACGACAGATGCACCTGCTTCCTCCACTTCATGGACAAGCTCTGCCAACTCTTGAGGTGAACGCTCCAATTCGGTGCCGCCGCCGGGGATGATCACCCCAGCGATCTCGAATCCGAACCGGGCGGCGAAGTACCCGAACGCGTCGTGCGTCGTCACCATGATCCGGTCGTGATCATCGATCGCTGAGACGCTGTCCGTGATCCAACCGTCGAGTTCTTCGAGCTTGGCTATGTACTCGTCGCGGTTCGCGTTGTAGTAATCCGCTGAACCCGGGTCGAGTTCCCTCAACTCCTTGGCGATCTGCCGCACCGCGATGATCACGCGGTCCGGGTCGAACCAGAAGTGCGGGTCAAGCGCGCCGTGTCCGTGACCGTCGTCTTCGTGGTGGTGCTCGACCTCGTCTTCGGCATGGTTGTCATCTTCATCCTCGTCGCCGTGGCCTTCGCCCTCGTCGCCCTCGGCATCCTGATCCTCATCGCCGTGATGCGCGTCATCTTCCGTCGCCTCGGCATCTTCGTCCTCGTCGTCGTGATGCTGTTCATCCTCCAACGCCTCAGCTTCCTCGTCGTCGTGATCGTCTACTTCCGCGTCGTGCCCGTGCCCTTGTGCGGGATGACCTTCCGACGATACGATGCCCACGTACGCAAGCGAACTAGGCGTTCCGTGAACTTCCCACTCCTCGACAACTTCCAAGTGATCTAGATCAAACGCGATTACGTGTTGAGTCGCCGGGTCGGAAAGGAAGAGTGTCTCACCCACGACGATGAGACTCGGGGCAGCATCGAACTCAGCCTCGGAGTCGATTGGATCGACCAATTGGGCTTCACCGATCACATCGCCATCGGCAGCGTCGATAACGTTCAACATGCCGTCGTACGTCAGCACGTACAGCGCGTGGCCGTCGTGGCTGAACGCCGATGTCACACTTTCCTTGGTTTCGGATGGGGCAAGTACCTGGACCATTTCCTGTTCTTCAGGATCGATCATCCATATGCCTGCGTCCCCAAATCCTCCGGGTCCTACGGTTACAGCCTTACCAAAGAAATGCGCCGAATCTTCGTGGCCCCACAAGGTGCCGACACGGCCCGCTTCTGGCATGCCTTCGCCGTTCTCAATGAACCAGTGGTCGAATTCATCACCGTGCTGTTCGACGAACAGCACGCCTCCATTGCATCCGTACGCAGAGCCGTCGTGGTTGTGCGCCTCGCCATGCATTCCGGGGCAAGCATCCCGACTCCCGTCCCAGACGACCTCGTCGTCGAGATTCCTGATTTCGACGCCGATAGGCAAGCTGTCTTCAGGATCCGGGTTCGCCACCGTCACAGCAAATAGATCATTCTCGATCGGGACCGCCGCTCCATGTTGTGGGCCGGCGTCTAGGTACGGAACCTCGTAGGCGTGGCCTTCCTCCTCGATCTCGTGCTCGTTCATCAGCGCCGCTTGACCGGATCCATCGTGGAAAATCGCCGACCATTCGCCACCGTTCGTGAAGTGGATCGGGCGATCGTCGTTAACGGTCAGTCCCACCTCGCTCACAGGCACAACAACCAAATCTTCATGGTCGCCGTGCTGTACGAGGAACACACCTCCGTCGATGGTGTGGACCACATGGTCACCCTCATCGCCGCGGTAGATAGCGTACCCGAAACGATGGTTCGGGCTGGCGTAGATTGCCGAAACGGGTCCAGGCAGGCCGATGTCGAGTTCCGATACATCTTCCGTCATCAGGTCGATAATCATCAGGTGGTCAGAATCGGCGTCGCCCACCAACAGCCTTCCTGACAACGTCGCACCCTCATCTCCACCAGCCGCCATCGCTTCACCGTCTTCGGCGTGGGCATCCGCAGCCTCGAAGCTGAACTCGATAGGATCGATTCGCTGCCCAAGTTCGATCACAACTTCGTGATCGGCGGCCGCATTATCAATCAGATCCTCCAGCCATTGCTGCTCGAGCGAAAGCCCAACAGCGAATACGATCTCAGCATCAGCCACCCGTGCGATGTCACGCGCACCCGGCTGGTAGCCGTGCGGATCTACGCCACGTGGAACAAGGTTGAGCACGTCGACACGATCCCCACCAACGATGGAAACCCACTCGCCAACGATGTTGCTCGTAGCAACTACATTCAAAGGTTCGGCATCAATCACTTCCACTTCCGGCTCGGGCGTTGCCGTAGGCGGAGCCGCCGTAGCCGTGGGTGGGACGGTTGTGGCCGCAGGTGGTGCGTCAGTCGCCGCGGCTTGCGTCGGCACCGACGTTGCGGTAGGCTCAGGTACCGATATAGATGTCGGCTCAGGATCGTCGCTGCACGCGACCGCTGATGTCAAGATCGCAGCGGAGATGACGCCCAAAAGCCAAAACCGCATGGTTAAACCTAAACGCATCCTTCTGACGATGTCATTCATTGTTCATTCTCCCGCACACAAAAATGACCAGTGTGTGTGATAGCTAGTATCTGTATCAGATGATACTAAGTATCCAGCGATCGCCAAAACAACTATTCGCTGCATCGACATGACCAAGAAAAATCAGACGAGAGAACTGGCGTCACGCTTTGATTTGAACTCCGTTCGACGCGAATGGGACGTTGCATCAAATGCCTACGCCGATGCCCAAGAGCGTGGTCTCGATTACTACCGGTTGAACTTTTTTGGCCCTGCTATGGTCGATGCAGGCGGCGACGTGACGGGTTTGGAAGTGCTCGATCTCGGATGTGGCGCGGGATACTTCAGCCGTCAGATGGCGAAGAGTGGTGCAAAGAGGGTCGTAGGTGTAGATATCTCGCCAAACCAACTTGATCATGCTCGGAAGTTCGAGGCAAAGGAAAGGCTCGGCATCGAATACGTTGAGGGTGATGCAGCGGCCATCGTAGAGAGCTACGGAGAGGGGTCGTTCGACCTGGTAACCGCATGCGTTTCGCTGGTCGACATGCCTGACCCCGAACGGGTGATTCGCGGTGCCTATCGAGCGTTGCGAAACCACGGACGCCTAGTCTTCACCAACACTCATCCGGTAACTGATACCAAGACGCGCAACTGGATCCGCGATGCAGAGGGCAACAAGACGTCGCTCGAGATCGGAGACTACTTCGATGAATCGCCGATAGTCTTCAACTGGATCAGCGAGCGCTACAAATACCCGTTCCAGACCACCGGCAACAGTTACACTCTCCAAACCTGGATGAGATGGGTGATCAACGCCGGTTTCATCATCGAGGATTTCATCGAACCCTGCGCGTCTGATGAAGCGATCGCCGAATGGCCGGGACTTGATGACTCTCGGATCGCGCCGACGTTTCTGATTGTCGTTGGGCGGAAGGATGGGCGCGTAAATCCGAGAATCGGTTGAACGTCAGGGCAGCGGGTCGTTCGGTTCTCGCTGGACTATCCGGTTGACGTAGACCCCCGGCGTCCCCACCCTCTCCGGATCGATCCCGCCCGGATCGACGATCTCGTCGACTTCGGCGATTGTGATGTCTGCGGCGGGTGCCATGACTGGATTGAATGCGCGCGATGTGCCGACGTATTCGAGATTGCCGTACGTGTCGGCTCGCTTGGCGCGTATGAGGGCGAAGTCGGCTCTAAGCGCGTGTTCGAGCAGATGGGGGCGTCCGTCGAATTCCCGGACCTCTTTGCCTTCTTCGACTGGGGTACCGACTCCGGTGGGAGTGTAGAAGGCGGATATACCGGCACCTCCAGCGCGGATGCGTTCGGCGAGGGTGCCTTGCGGGACGACGATGACCTCGGCGCGGCCTTCGCGCCATGCCTTTTCGATTTCACAGAGTGGGCGAGTTTGTCCGGGTATCGGGAATGAACAGATGATTCGATTGGCGAGCCCGAGTTCGAAGAATATGCCTTGATCGATCGGTTCGAGGTGCGGGGGCCAACCGTAGCCGGTGGTCTTGGAGATCCCGGCTACGTTGCCGATGATGGTTATTTTCTGTGGGGCGTGATCGGCGAGGGCGAGCATCAGACGGGTCGGCTGTCCGCCCGAGCCGCCGAATCCGCCAATCATCACCGTCGCACCGTCCGGTACGTCGGATGTCGCTTCCGCGTACGTATCGACGACGGTCGGGAGCATTACACCGGCATTGTCCGTTTCGTGTGTGCCCGACCGATTGCGGCGATGTCTGGGTTGGCGCCGGAAACTACTCGGACGCCGCTGTCGAGGCGGGCGGCGATGGTCTCGGCAGAACCGCCGCCGAGGAATGCGACGCCGTTCTCCTCGCAAGCCTTCTGTACACGCTCGCTGGCTTCTTGCACGCGTGGGTCGAACGGGGTGTTCGGTGCGCCGCGGTCGACGCCGTAGGACATGTGGAGGTCACCGGGGCCGCATTCGGCGAAGGTGAGGCCGGGCACGGCGAGCATGGTCTCGATGTTGGTGACGCCGCGGACGGATTCGACTTTGATACCTAGCATCAACTCGCCGTCGGGATTGAGCGGGTAAGGGTCTGCCTTGGCGATGTATTCCGGGTTGTCGAGTCCCCATATCTGAGCCGCGCCGGGTTCCGAGCCGACGCCTCGCGTGCCGCGGTTGAGTCCGTATCCGACGCCGTTTGCGGCGCGTGGATAGCGGCATGATTCGACAAATGCACGGACAGCGTCAGGTGTCTCTGCCTGGCAGAGGAGGATGCCGTGGACGCCGCGTGCGAGAATCTGTCGGAACTGCCATGCGTTGTAGCGAACGGTGTCTTCGGTCGAGCCGTCGACGGGCGCTTCGACGATGACCGTCGGGGTGCGGTGACCGCTGTTCGTGGGGCCCCCGGCGACCATGCCTTCCATGTAGTTTTGGAGTCCGCCGAGGTCGAATGGGCCGTGCTCCATGCCGACGTTGATGTAGTCGGCCCAAGTGTGAGCATCCTTCATGCCCTGCTCGTGTGTCAGAATCGCGCCGGTATGGCCGCCGGTGTAGTAGACCGGCTGGTCTTGTGAGAGCAGTTCGACAGCTCTGTTAACCCGTTTCGCAGACATTTACTTGGACTCCTTGGTGTCGGTTCGAAATCACTCAGGCCGACTCCTCGCGGTGGAGCAGGCGATGGTTCCGATATTCAACCCATGAGTTTACACTTTGCGTATGGTTAAGCATTCGACATTGCAAGAGTTGGAATCGGCGCTCCAACACATTATGGCGTCGCCCGCCGACGAGGGGCGACTCAAGATGATCTCGACGAGACCGGGCGTGGGCGAGAGGGAGTTGGTGGCATCTGGTGAGATAGATGCGGAGTGCGGATTGGTTGGTGACAATTGGTTGGATCGAGGGAGCAGCAGCACTGCGGATGGGTCGGCCAACCCGGAAGCACAATTGACGGTGATTAACACGCGTGTGATCGATGCTGTGGCGGGTGAGGAGGCGCGCTGGCAGCTGGCCGGCGATCAGCTTTTCGTCGATATCGACTTGAGTCACGACAACCTACCTCCAGGTGCACGGCTCCGTATCGGGGCGGTGATCGTCGAACTAACTGCGGCGCCGCATACGGGATGCGTGAAGTTCGCGTCGCGCTTCGGAAATGATGCGTTGAGATTCGTGAGCGGAGAGTTGGCAATGCGACAGCGGCGGCGCGGAGCGAATGCCAAGGTAATTCGGCCTGGCAAGATTCGCGTTGGTGACGTTGTTCGCAAGGTCGAAGCGTAGTGGCATTTGCGGATCAAATGTCGACCCAACCCGATACTCCGTCGCATTCCAACGACATCGTCATCCAGGTCCGAGACCTCCGCAAGAGCTACGATGACTTGGTCGCGGTTGACGGCATCTCGTTCGCAGTTCATCACGGCGAGATCTTCGGGATGTTGGGACCTAATGGCGCGGGCAAGACGACGACGGTTGAGATTCTCGAAGGCTTGCGGGACCTTGACAGCGGCGAGGCGTACATTAACGGTTTGGATGTGACTAAGAACTCGAAGCGCGTCAAGGGGATGATTGGCGTCCAGCTGCAACAGAACGCGTTCTTCGACAACTTGAACCTGCGTGAGACGGTGCAGCTTTTCGCCACTCTGTACGACTCCGATGTCGAAGCTGAGGAGGTGCTCGCCAAGGTGGATCTTGCTAATCGGGCAAAGTCTCAATACAAGCATCTTTCTGGTGGACAGAAGCAGCGGTTGTCGATCGCGGTTGCGCTCGTGAACGATCCGGTGGCGATGTTTCTCGACGAACCGACGACCGGGCTTGACCCGCAGGCACGGCGGAACATGTGGGACCTCATTGACGGTCTGCGCTCCGAAGGTATGGCGATCATGCTGACGACGCATTACATGGAGGAGGCGGAGGTGTTGTGTGACCGAGTGGCGGTGATTGACCACGGGAATATTGTTGCCAACGACACGCCGCAGGCACTTATTGATGAGCTGAAGTCGCGAGGTGCCGAATCGGTGCGCAAGGATGGTGTGCTCACTTTGGAAGACGTTTTTATCGATCTGACGGGCCGGAGTCTAGTTGAGTAGCGGACCGCCAAATCACCGTCATTCCCTCGTCGGCGGAAATCCACTGGGATGAGGGGCTGTAACCACGACCATGCGAATTTACCAAGCGTTCATAATTGCCGAGTTGAAAATGTTCTTGCGCGACCGCGCCGCGCTATTCTGGACGCTCGCGTTCCCGACTGTGATGATGGTCGTCTTCGGGCTCTTCAACTTCGGCGGATTCGAACCGCCTGAAATTGGCATCGTAGACAACGCGAATAACAATGCATCCAAGGTATTGGTCTCGGTGTTGAAGGGCGAGTTCGATGGCGAGCCTCTATTCAATGTCCCTGAATCCGAGGACGAAGATACTTTGCGGGACGGCATCCTCGAAGGGGATATCACCGGAGTGATGGTGATCCCGGAAGGTTTCGGCGAGCCTGGCTCGAATTCGGTGATCGATCTGACGTATGACGGCAGAAGCGCGCAAGAAGCAGAGGCGGCGCGCACAATCTTGGCGCAAGTTTTGGATGGCGTCTTCAAGACGATCGCGGATGTCCCGCTCGAATACCGAGTCGAAAACTGGGCCACGGTGTCGCTCACCGAAGTCGCCGGACGCGGGCAGGGCTACAAAGGATTCGTCGTGCCTGGCATCGTCTCGCTATCCATCATGCAAAGCGCCCTCTTCGGACTTGTCTTCACCCTTGTAAGACTCCGCAACCAGGGCGTGTTGAAGAGGCTACATGCCACGCCCATCAATCCCAGACACTACCTCGCGGGCTTGCTCTTCACCCGAATGTTGCTGCTGATCATGCAGACATACGTCCTCCTGCTCGTCGGCATCTTCGTATCCGGCGTCGAAGTTTCGCCCGGTTACGCGATGTTCTGGCTCGAAGTTATACCGCTGATCATCCTCGGCGGATTCGGATTCGCCGCGCTCGGACTAGCCGTCTCGGGTATCGCTAAGACTGAGAACACGGCCGCGCCGCTAGCCAACATAATCACGTTGCCGATGATGTTCCTATCCGGTGTCTTCATCCCGCACTCCGTCATCCCCGACTGGGTCGTCGCAATCGCACGATGGCTCCCCCTTACCTTCCTAGCGGACGCGATGCGAGCGATGGTCAACAGCGGAGAGACGTTGTTTATTCAGGGAGCGTCGTTGCTGGGGCTGTTGGTTTGGGCAGCAATCGCATTCGTGCTGGCGGTTAAGGCGTTTCGGTGGGAGTAATTTCTGGACGGTGTTACGAGACTGCGGGGCGTTCCAATTCAGGAAAATACGTGGAAAAGAATCCGCGGTCGCGTGTGAGGAAAGCATCCGCAGATGCCAGTGCGTGAGCGCCGATCAGGAAATCGGTCAATACGCGCTCCCGCGGTCCCCCCGCAGCGCGATACAACTTCCAACGCAATCCTGCCTCATAAGCAATCGAGGAATCTAGTGACGAGAGCGCGACGCCGATCTCGCGAAGGGCATCGTCTAACGATGAGCGGTCCGCAAAATGAGGGACCAACTCGGCATACACGATGTCGCAAGCCACTATCGCGCCTTGTTCATAGGCTGTTCTGAGCCAATCTCGCGACTGTGAATGATTAGGCGATTTCGTCAGAAAAAGATCCAGCAGGACGTTTGTGTCGATCGCGGTGATCAACGTCCCCTGATTTCCTCGATATATTCATCGATGTCGAAGTCGGCTCCGTCCAGAATTCCGGCGACTCGATCTACTGGGTGCTGCGTGCCAATGCGTTTTTGGATCAGCAGCCCTCGTTCGGTCGGAGTGACTTCAACCTCAACGTTGTGATGCATCCCAAATCGCTCACGTAAATACTTGGGGATCGTTATCTGGCCACGTTCAGAGATGCGCATGTTGCCCTCGCATTAAATTCCGAATATTCGAATCATACCAAACAATACGTACCGAACAGTCGTCTAAGTCATCCCCGTTGTTAGGTTCAATTAGTGTTAGCCTCCATGAGGTCAAATTCGGCGAAAAATTCCCCCATCGCCGCGTAATACCCCTCTGAATCGTAGTAATCCGCCCCATTGTGCGGCGCACCCTTGATCACGTAGAACCGCTTCGGCCCAGAAGCAGCCTCGAACACCTTTTTCCCGGACTCGATCGGCACGATTTCGTCGAATTCAGAGTGCATGACTAGTAATGGACATCGCACGTCGCGAGCGTGAGACACCGCGTCGAAGCGGTTATGGATGAACTTTTCGACCGGGAGGTATCGCCATGGTGTCATTGTCTTGGCGAGATCGGGGATCGAGGATATCGGGCACTCCAAAATCAACGCGTCCGGAGGTTCGATTGCCGCGAGGCGTGTCGCGACGGCACCGCCGAGGCTGCGTCCGAAGTAGACAAGCGTCGGTTTCACTTGGTAAACCTCTCGGATGCGCTCGTCGAGCCAGCGACGCGCTGCGAGCGCGTCCAAAGCGATGCCCTCTTCACTCGGACTGCCTCCGCTCAATCCATAACCGCGATATTCCAAGGCGAAAATGTCGATGTTCCGAAATCGCGTGACGAATTCACGGTATTGGTCGAGTCGAACGCTGATGTTTCCGCCGTTGCCGTGCGTGATAAGCATCACAATGCGCTTACATGTCGCGTCTTCGCTCTCGTCGCCGCGGATGAACCACGCGTGGGTCCGGTTGCCGTCATCAGTAGTCAACCAAACGTCTTCGTGTTGGAGGCCGACGTGCGATGGGTCGCCGCGTAGCTGCGGCTGCGGGAAGAAGATGAAGGATGCTTCGAGCGCGTCAGGTGTGTGCATGACCACCACCGCCTCCGCGGGCGTGTCACGCGCCGTGGACCTTGGGCACCTCAATCTTGAGATGCGTTCGAGGTTTCCAACCCAAGACACGCTCGGCTTTTGTGAGATTGTGCTCTACTTGGTCTTCGTCGCCGGCGATGAAGAATGGTTCGAACGATCCGTGCCCGATCTGCACGAACTCGGCGGCGGCCATATAGGCGTTCGCCAAGTCCTCTTCGTCGGTGACTAGGAGAGGTCTTGCGCCGCTCGGGTCTACTTCGTGCTGTGCACTTCGGTAGTCGATCCACTGCTCGCGCGTGCGGGGTCCAGTGATGCGCAAGGCGGCGAGGTTCATGTCGAAGTGGCGGGCGAAGTAGCGACAGATGAGTTCGCCGAAGCCTTTTGACAGTCCGTAGGCGCTGGGTGTGTCGAGCGGTATTTCGTCCTCTGACTGGTACCAGTCGCGGTATCGGAAGTGGACGCTCATGGTGCTTGTGTAGACGCCGTTGCGAAGGCCGTTGTTGAAGCCGGTCCAGAGGAAAAGATGGAGGCCCAAATTGTTGACGGTGTAGTTTTCGCGAATGACCTTTTCGTCTTGGTCCGTCACTGACCCGCCTTGCGGGCTCTGCATGACGAGCCAAAGGAACGTGTCGACGCCGTCGACGGCCTCTTTGATGGCCCCGGTGTCGGTGACGGAGCCCTTGACGAACTCGATGCCGTCGTGACGCGGAGGAGCGAGGTCGAGAACGCGGAGATCGTGGACCTCGCGGAGATAAGGGGTGATGAAGGTACCGACGTGTCCGGAACCGCCGACTAGGAGGATTTTCATGGGTTGGAGTTGCCTCGCGCTGGTGTGTTGAGTGCCTGCGGTGGATTATACGGGGAGCGACTTGGTTTTCCGTTTGGCAGCCTGATCAATCCAGCGCCGCTGCCAATTCAGTTTCCGGTTGTCGAGTCTCGCTCTTTTCGGGTTGAATTTCTGATGGTTCGGGTTCGTCCGCTTTTACTTCGAGGGGCTCGAACCAGATCCTCACCCGCGTACGAGTCGCCTTGGCAAACCTATCCAACGTTCGCATCGAAGGGTTAGACTTGCCCCCCTCAAGCCGTGCCACCGCAGACTGCGTCGTTTTCATCTGTTCCGCTACCTGCGTCTGAGTCATCCCCGCCGTCGCTCGAGCGCCAATCAGAGCACCGGCGATCTCAAACTCTAGGTGGTGTGCCTCGTGCGCGGCTCGATACTCGGGATACCTCATCATTTCCCGATGCAGATCTTCGATATGGCTCAATTCAATACCTCCTGTGCTCTGCGAAGAGCCAACTCAATCTCCCTACGGGGAGTCTTCTGTGTGGTCTTTGCGAAAACTCGCACCACAACAACTCTTCGCGGCCTCGCTGTCACATACAACGCACGGGCGATTTGGTCGCGCCCTCTGAGGCGGATCTCCCAAAGTGGCCCGGTGATGTGCCTAAGGTACTTCCGGTTGACGCTCCCCAATCCATGCTCGGTGATCATACGTCCAATACGCACGTATTGGGCGGTCACATCCTTCGGCAGAGAGCGGATCTCCCGCTCAACAGTAGGGTTGAGTGCTTCAACGCGCCACTTATTTGGCACCATAATATATCACCTATGCTATGTCTATGAATACCGAATCTGCGGCGACCGCTGGGAAGCCACCAAATATCCTACGCCCTCACCTCTGTAACAATTCGGCAATGGTCGCTCGAACCCCACTGGCAAACACAGTTCAATGCCCGCGTCTTGATGCCCTCTTGGAATCCGCGGGAAGCGAAGACGTGATCGAGTTGAATATAGGCGTTCAGTGGCGAACTTCTGGACGTGTGGAACGTCCTCACATTCTCCGTGTCTTCTGGCACCCCGGATTCGGATGGGCACACCCTCCTTCCATTCGGGTGTTTTGGACCTAGGTACTCCATTCCGAGTGCACTCATGCGGTCCCACACGGTTCGTTCACGCGCACCGTACGAAGTCGGCTCATCGTCCCGCCAACCGTAGACCATGTTCAGGTCTCCAGCTGCCAAGACACGGTGAGTAGAAGGATCGTCATCGCCGATGAAAGTTGAAAGATCCGAAATTATCCGGTGTGCGGAAACGTCTGCCGCGCCAACTCCATATTTGGTGTAGGTAGATGGATGCGGCATGCGCCAGCTGGCGTACATCGAAACCGCGATAAACGGTTGTTGGTGACCGTTCAGTGGGGTTACCCTGGCCGCCGCAATGGTGCCGATGCCACTGACGTGAATTGTGTCTTCAAACCCGCGTCCAGTAGGACCATCCTGCTTGAACCACTCTACTTTCACGCGATCTGACAGCCTCACGATCTTAGGCCAACGATCGTAGAGATTCTTCCAATAGCGCTTATACCAATCGGAATTCCAGAGGTGCGAGTCCCAGTGCTCTTGCGGTCCAACGTCAAGATGTTCTGCGACATCCCACGGCGGATTCCCTGCCTCTTGCAGCAGCGCAACATCCGCATCCATGTCCAACAATTCGCGCCACGGTTGATGCCGTTTCGCGATGTTCCAACTGACTACTTTTATCAATTCAACTCCCTCCAATTCATGATTTCAACGAATATGCATGATTCCGAAGCTCAAACGGCGAATCAAGGCGATCGATTCTCAACCAAGCGCTAACCGCGCCTCCGCGTCACCTCTACGGTCGCTTTGGCGTCGCCAAAACCCACGAGCGCCAAGGGTTTATGAATGGCGACCGTTGCCGAGTTTACGGAGGGGTGCGTTTCGAGGGCGGCGCTTGCGATCCGATCTGCGAGCGTCTCGACTAGGCGATATTCACCAGCGGCCGCCACCTCCGCTGCTTTGATGCATGGGATGCGATAATCCACCGCGTCCGCCAAACCATCCGACTCAGCCGCCGCCGAAAAATCCCCTCTCAGCTCAATATCCACGACCACTCGCTGCGGCATGAGGTGCTCCCAATCCTCGGCACCGATGACGCACTTCAACTCCAGTCCGCGGATCATTAACCGGTCAAGGCCATTTCGGGCAGGTGGGGAGGTCATGGCTCGATGCTATCCGCGATACGCTCGATCACGCCCAAGACTATTGCGACGGTGCCTCCGAGCGGAGCCGCTTCGACATGTTCGATAGTGTCAGATGGGTGGTTGATGTACTGCAGATCATGAGCATGGAGCATTATGTATGGAACCTCCCGCTCATCAAAGCCAACGTAATCTGATGCGCCCCACTCGAACGGCTCGGTAATCTTGAGGTCGATGTCGAGTTCATCGACTGCGTCGTCGGCGTAGCTGTTGAGTTGCCCATCTCCGAATGCGTGGAGGTTTCCCGTAGCGACGACATCGAGATTGATCATGGCTTGGATTCGGGCGAGCTCGGAGATCGATAGGTCATTCACGTAGTAGGTGCTGCCATGTAATCCAGTTTCTTCCGAACCGAAAAAGATGAAGCGCAAATCGAAGGGTAACTCTTCGTCGGCCAACTCCTCGGCGATGATCAGAGCGGTTGCCACGCCGCTGCCGTTGTCGTTCGCCCCCGGCGACCAAGGCGTGGTATCGTAGTGGGCGCCGATCACTACCACCGGATCATTGGCAATATCGTTGTTCAACTCCGCGATCACGTTGCGAGATGGTCCGTTCCCTGTCGGGTAGACCAACAACTCAGCGATAACCTCGTTGCCGTCGTCCAATGTATCTCGGAGCCTCCTGCCGTCGGTTTGCGTGATTCCACCGGCGAAGATTTCTGGTTGCTGCGCCAATTTACCACCGAAGTAATATCGCGGTTCATTATTGAAAACTACCACCCCGATTGCACCGCGGTCGGCGGCATTCGTCTCCTTATCTTCGAACGACAGCGTCCCCCTTTCCATCAGAACGATCTTGCCGTTAACGTCGACGCCTTCGAAATCGTCGCCGTCGCCAAGACCAGCGAACACCATCTCACCCTGTGTCTGACCGATCTTGAAAGGTTCGAACGGGAGAAAGAAGATTCGCCGTGTATCGCCATCTCGCCTGGAAAAGGAAACGCTCGGCTCGCTACCGTCAGATCCGGGCAGCACCTCGAGCGATCCACTGGAAGTGGCTTCGGTCACCTCGAAATCCTGGATCTCGACCATGTATCCGAGATCTGTCATCTCGTTTGAGAGGAACATGGCGCCTCGAAGTTCCTCTTCTGTGGCGCTCTGCCGCGGACTCATTTCTTCGGCCAACATGATGGTCAAGTCGTACGCCCTACTAGAGAGCGACTCGAAGTCATCGGAATCGACGAGAGAATCTTCCCGGATTGAAATCGCAGTCGCCGCGGTCGGCGCAACCGTTGGATTGGCCGTTGCCGCCGCCGCCGTTGCTGTTGGAACTGGTGTCGGCGGCACCGGCGTGCCCACGGGCGGGGTCGGAGCTATCGGCGTGGCGGTCGGGACTGCTGTCGGAACCTTAGTCGGAACTATTTCCGTCGCCGTAGGTACCGCATCCGACGTGCATGCGATCGCCAACACGGCGCTGATCGCTGCTACTGCTCCGATCGCCGATCGCAGTTTGGGGTTTCGAGAAATTCGAATCATCAGATCACTTTCAATTATCGAGCCGCTGTATCCACATACGAACGCGGGTAAAGTGATGTTTGGAAATCTACCAAGAATCTTCAACGGTGTACCGATCTTGAACCGAAGAGAAACGCCTCACACATTCGCCGGCAACCCCATTGACCGAGGCGACGCGCTCCGGCGCGACGAAACGGAAATCAATGACCTCATGCGATCTGCCAGCGCCCGAGTTCTCATTCTCGCCGGGCTCGATCCGCTGATTTCTGCTAGCGACGACAGTTCGGCCAAGCTGGGTTGGCTAAGCTATGAACACGCGCAAGATGTCATCGACGCTGAGCCAAAGCACACCACGCTGCTGGGAATTGACTCGGCTGGGAATCCATTGGTCGCGTGGAGCGTTGCCGGCGGCGCGCGTCAAGGATCGGACGATATTTCGAATGCTAAGACTGCGGAGCTCGGACTGGAAATCTGTGACGCCCGCGAATCGGCTATGCTCGTCTCCGGCGAAGAAACGGGCATCCTCGCCCAAGCCCGTTCTAACCTTGGCTGGCACGCAACGCACGGCTTCTGCGCGCGTTGCGGCGAGGCGACTGCGATGCGTCGTGGCGGCCTGATGCGTCAGTGCACAGCCTGCAAAGCAGAGCACTTTCCACGGACTGATCCGGTCGTCATAACCGTTGTCACCAATGGCGATAGATGCCTTCTCGGGCAGTCCGCCGGACGTCTCAGTGCGATGAGGATGTACTCCGCTCTGGCGGGCTTTATGGACCAGGGCGAATCGATGGAAGAGGCGGTCCGTAGGGAGGTGATGGAAGAGGCAGGAATCAAGGTCGGTCGCGTCCGATATCACTCCACGCAACCATGGCCATTTCCGTCGTCGCTGATGATCGGCAGTCACTCCGAAGCGTTGACCACGGAAATCGATATCGACGATTTCGAAATGACCGATGTTCGGTGGTGGAACCGAGAAGAAGTTCGTCTCGCGCTAGCTGAGAAAAACGAACAATTACGTGTTCCCGGACGCATCGCGATTGCTCACCACCTCATCAAGGCGTGGGCTACGGGCAAGGCTGGCTCTTTTCGTACAAGTTAGCTGTTTCCCAAAGCTAAAAGCACGACAGTTCCCCAAGAATTAGGAGACCAGGACTAGCCGCAATCCGGCATCTAAAGGATCAAACGATGAAGTTAAAGACCCTGCGAGCTGTCCATGTGGACCTCCCAGTACCGCAACCAAAAACACCCGCTCGCCGGGCACCGTGGCCGGAGAGTTCACCACGGGCGATGCCCATCAACTACTACCCCCAATTCTCGCGTAAACCACAAGACATGCCCGGCAACGTTGGCCTGTCCGAGGTGTGGGTACAGGCCATCGCTGAGGACGGCACTTTCGGACTCGGAAAATGCTCGTTCGGACAGCCGGTCGCGTCGTACATCGACCACGTAATTGCACCGGTCCTCGAGGGCCAAAACTGCATGGCTGTCGAGTTGATGAACGACCTTGTAATCCGCGGCGGACACCGTCACGGACTCGCCGGAATCGTCGCGACCGCGTTGGCCGGAGTCGACATTGCGCTGTGGGACCTTAAAGGCAAACTTCTCGCCCGTCCCGTCTACGAGATTCTCGGCGGTCCCGTCCGCGAACGTATTCCCCTCTACGCCACCGGAGACGACCTTGATTGGTTCCAAGAACTTGGCTTCACGCGTTTCAAGATCACCAATCCAGCACACTATTCCCAGGGAGATGAAGGTCTTCGACTCATCGAAGAGCACGTCGCCAAGTCCCGAGAAATCGTGGGCGACAACGTTGAACTGATGATCAACCCGGTCATGTCGTTTAACGTCGAGTTCACGCTTAGGCTCGCCGAACGACTACGTCCCTACAATCTCCGCTGGCTCGAGGAACCGCTCCCTCCTCACGACATCGAAGGCCACGCCGAACTCAAACGTAGCATCACGTGGATACCGCTCGCTACCGGCGAAGATCACCGGGGCCGTCACGCGTTTGCCCAACTCATCGAACGCCGAGCCGTCGACATCATCCAACCCGACATCGGTTGGAGCGGCGGAGTATCCGAAACTATGAAGATCTACAACATTGCCGAAGCTGCAGGCATCGCCATGATTCCGCACGGCGGGGCCGTGTCTCCATGGGGTCAACACGTAGCGATGGCTGCGCCCGAATCCCCGATCGCCGAGTGTTGGATCGGCTCACCCCCGGGCATTCCACTCGCTGAACTCAATCGCATCCCAGGTATGGCCACCGCCAGGGATGGGTTCATCACTCCGTCCGACGCCCCCGGTTTTGGTATGGAGATCCCTGCTGAATGGATCCATGATTGGGAATATCGCGGGCGAAGTTGAGCCGTCAGCGGGTCGTCCCTTACGTTCAGTGATACGTTAGATTCCGCCTCGGGTGTAGAATTGACGTACTTCTGAAGGTGTTCAAACGTGGCACCATCTCCCTCGTCCGTACTCCTCACCAATCGTTGGACATCCGCGAACAACACGAATTCGAAACGCCTGCCGCGCGACGTGGCAAGCTCACACGTATCGGTGCCATTGAATATGGTGATGCCGACGGTTGGTTCGCGCGTCTCCGAAGACAGATCCGCAACCCTTCCCTTCTGACGTTCTTCATCATGGCCATCGTCGTGTTGTCTATCCCCTTGGCCATCATCGCACCTGGTTTCTACTCCGGTGCAAAAGAAGGCATCGTACGCATCCGACAAGGCACGTTCGTCCAGTTCCTCGAAGTAGCCACGCCGAGCTACGTCTACCCGTACCTCCAGCGCAACATAGATCAGATGAAGGATGCGGAGACGGAATATGAATGGCGACGAATCTCGTTCAAACTCGGCCCTTGTCACCAAACCAACTTGAGCCAATTCCCTGCCGGCAAATACACCGATGGGATCGCGAACGCCTGCAACGAACTCCACGACATTCAAATTGAATTCGCCGGTAGTTGTACATCCGACATCTCTTGCAACATCCCACCGGCCGCGATCGCGCGCCTCGACGCAGTCAGCGATAGCTTGCGAGATACCTTCGCCGACGCCTATTCATCCCGCCACACCGAATCGCTCGGAACCGGTGAATGACGCCCGCGAATGGTCTAAACCCCCTTTAATTCCCCCTTGCGCATCAAAGGGGGAAGTAAGGTTCAATACCCCGTTTGGAAACACGGGCAGGTTACGACGATGTGTTTTCGGGTAGCGTGGTGCGATTAGACGGAGTAGCCTACCGAGCCGTCGGTGCGCATCGGGATCATGTTCAGATCGCGTGTTTCGTAGGTGGTTTTGGCTACTTCCAAAAGGTCTTCGTCGATCTCAAGGCCGATGCCGGGGGCCTCTGAGAGCTTCATGTAACCGCCTTCGCGCTTGTAACTGTTGACAAACACAGCGTTTGCGGAATGCTCGTCCCTAAGCGAATACTCCTGAGTAACGAAGTTGGGTATCGATGCATCAACCTGGATGGCCGCGTTGGTCGTTATCGGCCCAAGGAAGTTGTGTGTCGCGAGTCCGGCGTGATAAGACTCGGCGAGCGCGGCGATCTTTTTGACGTGCGTTATGCCGCCGCCAAGACCCATATCGGGCCTGACGTATTGGGATCCTCCGCCTTCTAGCAGGTCGCGGAACTCCCAAATGTTATGGATGCGTTCGCCGTTTGCCACTGGCAACGCGGTCCGCTGCGCGATGGCACCTTGGAGGATCATGCTATCGATCTGTATCGGGTCCTCGTAGAACAGCGGGTGGAACTGCTCAAGCTCCTGCGCCAAGGCGATTGCGTTCATAGGTGTGAGTTTGCGGTGGATTTCGAGGATGATGTCAACATCTTTGCCGGCGCCTTCGCGCATCGCGGCCACATTATCGACGGTATCTGAAATCAGACGTTCGAGCGTCATGCTCTCGAAGCCATTGGGCAGCGGGTCGGTCTTGATGGCCGTCCAACCTTCTTCGGCTGATGCTTTCGCCGCCTCGTACAAGCCATGGGCTTGCTTTCCTCGGTCGTGAGGAAACGGCAGTTCGGTTTTTTGCCTCGGCCCCATGAGCAGGTGGAGTCGGATCTTGTCGCGCGTGTTGCCGCCTAGGAGGTCCCATACCGGAGCTTGATGGCGCTTTCCCTTGATGTCCCACAGGGCGATGTCTACGGCGCTGATGGCTCCTGAAAGGGCTGATCCTCTGAAAGGTCCCATGCGGTACATGTATTGCCAGTGGTGTTCGATCCGGGAGGGATCTTTGCCGATGAGGTAATCGCCGCACTTCTTGGCGATGGCGTCGGCGGCTTCCATGTAGGCCCAGCAGGAAGACTGGCCGATGCCGTAGGTGCCATCGTCGGTGGTGATGCGGACGATGTGATGGCCGCCGGGCGAGCCATCGGCTCCGCCGATGAGCATGGATTCGACTTTTGCGATTGTGGTTTTGTTGGGCATTGTTGTTCCGCCTTACGGCGGTTGTCCTCCTGCACCCCTCCTGAAGGAGGGGAATTTGTGTCTGACTGCGGTTCCGATCTACTCATCTTCTGCGTAGGTGAGTAGCCAGTCTCCGTCGAATTCCTCGTAGATAAAGACCATTTTCACAGAACCGAGAGAGAAGCTTGCGGTCTGCCTGATCTCCCATTTGCCTTGGGCGATTTCCGTGGGCGGAGACGTTTCCTCGGCTTTGAGGGTTAGGCCAAAGCTCTTGATTGGCTGCATGTTTGACTTTATCTCTGCCTCTTGCCGGTTCCAGTAGTTTTCCTCGTAGAAGGTTTTGAGCGCATCAAGGTCGTACTTGTTGTACACCTCCCAGAGTTGCGCGGTCTTTTCACGGAGGTGTTCCGCGATGTCTAACGGGTCGCTGGATGCGACTTCCCCAGAAGCGCTCTCAGCGGGTGTTGGCTCTGGTTGCGGAGTTGAGGTCGGCGCAGGCGTGGGTTCGATTTGTGGTGTCGCTGTCGGCGCGGGTGCGGGTGTTGGCTCCGGTTGTGGAGTTGCGGTTGGCGCAGGTGCAGGCGTTGGCTCGATTTTAGGGGTGTGAGTAGCCGCCAGCGTGGGCGTAGGTCTTTCCGAAGCCTCGTCGCTGGTAGCGCCCGGATCTGACTCGCCGCAGGTAGCCAAGACAAGCGGCAGCGCCAATAAGACTGCGACTGCCGCGGCCCTAC
This sequence comes from Dehalococcoidia bacterium, assembly GCA_963664695.1. Taxonomy (GTDB): domain Bacteria; phylum Chloroflexota; class Dehalococcoidia; order Lucifugimonadales; family Lucifugimonadaceae; genus Bin127. The sequence goes on along the minus strand of OY761543.1, from coordinate 1,509,468 downwards.
GGTGCATACCGTTTCTCTCGTGCATGAAAATTTGGCGCATTGCTTACGACCCTAGTTTGATGGTGAAGGATAGTTGAGGGCTGACTTTGCGTCAATGAAAATTAGGCCCAGTAATGCTAAATTTAGCCGGTTTCGGAAAGCCACTGCTGTCCGTGTACACCTAACCGAACGTCTGATGCAGGTGAAGGGATGAAGAAGTTATCGCTTGTGGTAGTTTGACATGATGCGGTTGATCAAACGTGACGAAGCGGGGCAGCCCAGTTATTTTTACGGATGGGTAATCGTCGCAGTGATGGCGATCACTGGGGCCGTGAGCATGGGGATGGGGTCGCTTAATTTCGGGCTGTTCATCAAGCCGATGGGAGATGAACTTGGGATCGGTCGTGCGGCGTTCGGTTGGGCGCAGACGGCGAGGATGGGAGCTAGTTCGGCGACGAGTCCGTTGATCGGATGGTTGATCGACCGATATGGCTCTCGGGTGATGCTGCCGGTTGCGGCGCTGGCGACTGGAGTCGCGTTGATCGGGTTGGCATATGTGACGTCAGCATGGCATCTGGTGGTGCTCTTCATCGTTATGGGTCTGGTGGGAATGAGCGGACCGGGGGCGTTGGTGACGACCGTGCCCGTGTTGAAATGGTTTGTGCGGAATCGGGGTAAGGCGGTCGCGTTCGTAGGGCTCGGCATACCGGTGGGAGCGTTGTTGTTTATTCCATTCACGCAGGTATTGATCAACGGGATCGGGTGGCGTGGGGCGTGGATCGTATTGGCGATTATCGGTATCTGCGTGATTGTTCCGTTGGGGGCGATCTTCATTCGGCGACAACCTGAAGATATGGGGATGTTGCCGGATGGTAGCGAGCCTGAGGACCCCGACGATAATTCGAGCTCTCCGCGCCGGGTTGTCGAGGAGGTGTCATGGACAGTCCGAGAGGCGGTTCGAACGACGACGTTATGGCGCTTGGTGATCGTGTTCTCGATGGTGCAGATGGCGACGGGGACGGTGGCGCTGCACCGGATAGCCGCGTTCATGGATCGCGGCATGGATCCAACGTTGATATCGTTCGCGACGGCGTTCGATGCGGTTGCAGCAGGGGCGTCTACGTTTATGTTCGGGATGTTGGTACGGTGGGTTCCCTCGCGATTTCTGGGTGCGGTGGGATTTTCGATGCTTGCGGGGGCAAGCGTGTTGACAATCTACGCGACGAATCTGCCGATCATGTTCATTTCGATGGCGATTTTCGGTATCGGCATCGGTGGGATGATGTTTCTCAACAACTTCATCTGGGCAGACTATTTTGGACGTGGGAGCGTCGGCGGGATACGTGGACTGGCGAATCCGATCAATCTGGTGGTCGGTGGGATCGGTGCCCCGGCGGCTGGGTACGTGCGCGATTGGACGGGATCCTACGATCCGGCATGGTGGGTCGGAGTCGGATTGATGAGCGGAGCGGCGTTGCTGATCGTTTTGACGCGTGCGCCGCGGAAGGGGTGATGGTACGCTTGCAAAAGATTGGTCAGTTATCGGGAGTACATGATGGATTACAACGTGGTTTCGGATGACGTTCCGGAAGGGATGTCGGCATTGGAAATAGCGTCGGCTGGCCAGCGGCTCGGGGCATTCCTCATAGACCTCGTGATATCGATAATCGTCGGGATCGCGGGCTTCGTGATTGGCTCGTTTATCGGTGGCGAAGGACAGACCATGAATACAGTCTTCGGAATCGCCTATTGGATTATCGTGCTGTTCATGGTGGCTACGCGAGGTCAATCGCCTGGAAAGATCGCCATCGGCATAAAGATCGTCAAGATGGACGGCAGACCGATCGGATTCGGCACCATGTTGCTCCGCGAGATTATCGGGAAAATCGTCTCGGCAATCATCCTCCTTCTCGGTTACATCTGGATCCTGTTCGACGGCAAGCGTCCGGGTTGGCATGACAAGATCGCCAACACCTATGTGGTGAAGGTTTGATGAAATGATTGTCAATCCGAGCCGCGTCGGCGTTCTGGAGCCGCGGCACCAAGTCAGGCCTCGAAAGTTTCGGCGGAACCCGATCGATGGCGATGATCAAGTAGCATCGTTTTGGGATCGATCGAGCGCGTTGCTCGTAGATGCCATTGTCGGGGCATCGGTTTGGTTTCTGTTAGTGGTCGTTTTGGCTGTGACCACTTCAGCCGACTTGCAGCTAGTAATCGTTGTTTCGATCGTGTTCGTGCCCGTGTACTCTCTAGCCGTTTCGTTGCTGGTTGCGATGCGCGGTCAATCGCCGGGCAAGATTTTCGGAGGGATCAAGATCGTACGCGCGGATGGTACCGATATTGGTTTTGGCAGGGGTATATTGCGCGAGTCAGTAGGGAAGTTGATCTCTGCTCTGCCTCTGGTGGTGCCACTCGGATTTCTGTGGGTTCTATTCGACAAAGAGAACCGCGGATGGCATGACAAGATAGCGGACACGAAGGTGGTACGGGTTCGATAACTGCTGATGGAGGCGACAGGGTCGATTGTGCAACATCGTGGGTACCGTTATTGAGACGGTTTGATATCCGGCCCCTTTTTCTGTTCAGCGATTAGATCATGGCGGTAACATTGGTTATGGGCACTACGTCGCTTTCGGAGAAAAGTCATGGTACGAACACAATCTGAGATTGATGCCTCGGGAGACAGAGCGTTATCGCACTACCATGAGCGGATCAAACCGCAACTAACGACTGATGATGTCAATCGTTTCATCGCGATCGATCCGATTAGTGGTGAGTGGGGAGTGTCGGATGACGAAGACGCTGCAGTGGGAATGTTGCGTGAAAAGGTTGATGTTGAGCATCCACTGGTCATCGTGCATCCTCGGATATGGGTAGATTCATTCGGTGGTTGGCGGACCGATACCAGTACATGAAGATCGGGTCAGTAGTGTCCGGCGAGGGATTTTTGTTCCCTACCGTCCCGATCGAGGTCCATCAACCAAGCGGTGAACATCTCCGAGTCGATGCCCTGTTAGACACTGGATTTACTGGCGAGGTCGCGTTGCCGATGAGTGTCGTTGAAGGGTTGGGACTGGAGTACGTGCGCGACCGAATCATCGCTCTAGCGGACGGGACTCACCGGCGTGTAGAAGCGTTCAGGGCATCGGTGTTTTTCGGTGGCGAATGGCGTGACGCACTGATTTACGGAACTGGCGGTGGAGCAACTATTGGCATGCGTCTGGTGTACGGAGCCAACATTAGCTTCGACGCGGTGTCGGACGGGGATATCGAATATCGGTCGCTCGACCTTCCCCGACCGCGTTGGCCGTTGCATCGGCATTGAATTCGCAGCTCGTTCGAGGTATCTACGATTTGGGTTATATCTCGATGCCGCGCTCAGTGGCCACAGTTTCCAGGTCTTTGTCGCCGCGTCCGCTGAGGAGCATGACGATGATGGTGGATGGGTCGAGGGTTGGCGCCCACTCTTTGATGTAAGCGATGGCGTGGGAGGGCTCGAGCGCCGGAATGATGCCTTCGGTCAGGCAGAGGAGGTCGAAGCCGTCGAGCGCCGGTTCGTCGTCAACGGCGACATATTTCGCACGTTCGATGTCGCGGAAGTAGGAGTGTTCTGGGCCGACGCCCGGGTAGTCGAGTCCGGCGGATACCGAGTGCGCCTCAGAAACCTGCCCCCATTCGTCTTGCAGGAGATAAGACATGGCACCGTGTAAGATGCCCGGCCGACCTTTGGTGATCGTTGCGGAGTGGCGGTCGGTGTCGACGCCGTCACCTCCGGCTTCAACGCCGATGAGTCCGACCGATTCATCGTCGACGAACCCGCTGAAGAGACCGATGGCGTTCGATCCGCCGCCGACGCAGGCGACGGCGTAGTCGGGCAGACGTCCGATCTGTGCCAGGCACTGAGTGCGGGCCTCTTTGCCGATCACGTTTTGGAAATCGCGGACTAGCATGGGGTACGGATGCGGGCCGACCGCGCTGCCGATGAGGTAGTGGGTTGTTTCGACGTTGGTTACCCAGTCTCGGATGGCTTCGTTGATGGCGTCTTTTAAGGTCCGACTGCCGGAGAAGACGGTTTCGACGGACGCTCCGAGGAGCTTCATTCGGTAGACATTCGGGGCTTGTCGATGGATGTCTTCCTCACCCATGTAGACGACGCATTCGAGACCCATCATGGCGCAGGCGGTAGCGGTGGCGACGCCGTGTTGGCCGGCGCCGGTTTCGGCGATGATGCGCTTTTTGCCCAGCCGTTTGGCCAAGAGAATTTGCCCCATGGCGTTGTTGATCTTGTGTGCGCCGGTATGTGCTAGGTCTTCTCGCTTGAGCCAAATCTGCGCGCCGCCGAGTTTATCGCTCAGGTTGGCGGCGTGATAGAGCGGCGTCGGTCGTCCGACGTAGTCGGTGAGAAGGTTAGAGAGTTCTTGCCAGAACGACACGTCTTCGCGCGCTGCGAGGTAAGCATCTTCGAGCTGATCCAGTGCGGCCATCAGCGTTTCGGGAACGAATTTGCCGCCGTACTTGCCGAAACGTCCCAGTTCGTCGGGAACGTCGCGTTGGATTGGAGGAGTGAGGGTCATGTGATAGGGAATGCGGATCGGGTCTAACAGTCGTCTTTTCGCAAGTATATTGCGGGGCATCATCGTGACATGCGGAAGGCCCTCAGAATTGAACCGCAGCAACGACCCACGATGGACCGCGGTAAGTGGTCGCAACACGGCGTACCGCACAAGGGGTGGCAATGCATCGACTTGGAGGATCTTGAGCGTGTCGACGAGACACGCGAGATGTGTGAAACCCAACGGATCAGGTACGTCCACAACATGGAACAACCGGATTACGGTTAGGTTCTCGGGGTAGGAGCCGTGTGCGCCAGCAGTATGGAAGAAGACTACACCGCGGCGAAAGAACGCGAGAAGGGAGCACAGTCCAAAGCCCGCCGTCTCAAGACGTGGATGAACGGCAAACGGGAAATGTCGTCGAACGGTGATCCGCGGTTACACCGTAACTGATTCGTCATTGTCGAGCGTCCAAGCTACGGACGTTGGGGGTACTGGATTAAGGAACGTGCGGGAGAGCAGTCGTGGAGTAAGTCTGGATTTGTCTCAGAAGAGAAAGCAAAACTCGCCGCGTTCGAATGCTTTAATGAGTTACAAGAATAGGGTCCCTAATTTGAGTCCTTTGTAACTTTCCACAACCGCCCTCCTCGAGCTCAGAAGGTGATTTCTGATTCGGATTCCACCTTGTCATCGTCGATCACGTAACCGAAGCCGGGTTCGTCGGAGACGGTTAGGTTGCCGTTGTCGAGTATCGGGCCGTTGTTCTTGTCGAAGTGGTAGGCCAGTGCGGCGTGCTTGAGTAGCATCTCGACGTATGGGGTGTGGATCGGCGACTGGGATGCTGACCAGGCCATGCCGACGGGGGTGACGCCCTGGTGGGCGATGGTGATGAGGTCGTAGGCGGTGGCCATGGCGGAGATTTTGAGGACTTCGGATAGGCCGCCGGCCCAGTTGAGGTCGGGCTGGATGATGTCGACGGCTTCGGCGTCCATGAAGCGTTTGAAGCCCCAACGCGTGTATTCGTGCTCGGCACCGGAGACGGGGATGTTGACCTTGTCTCGGATCTTGCGGTAAGAGTCGATGCGGTCGGGCATGGCGACTTCTTCGATCCAGCGGGGTTGGTACTCCTCAATTGCAGAAGCGAGTTTGACGACGTAGTTGACATCCATGGACTGCCAGCAGTCGAGCATGATGTCGATCTCCGGTCCGACGGTTTCACGGAGGGTTTTGACCATTTCGATGTTTTTCACGAGGCCTTCGTGACCGGACATCGGGCCGTGCCGGAAGAACCATTTCTGGGCGGTGAAGCCTCGTTCTTTAACCATGCTGGCGCGTTCCCGGACGAGTCCCATGTCGGTGACGTTGTGTCCGAGCATGGATGCGTATGCGGGCATGGTCTTGCGGCACGGCCCGCCGATGAGCATGTAGACGGGTTTGCCGAGCCATTTGCCTTTGAGGTCCCAGAGGGCGTTGTCGATCGCCGATATCGCCATCATCGGTTCGCCTTGCCGACCGTGGACAGACGTACGGTGCATGATGTCCCAGAGGAACTCGGTGGCGAGAGGATCGCGGCCGATGAGGAGGTCTTTGAGTTGCCAAACGTGCCAATTCATGCCCGCAAAGCCACCAGCGCAGATGCCGCTAACGCCTTCGTCGGTGTCGATCTGGACGAAGGTCTGCTCGACGTTGAAGATCTTGTCGTCGACTTGCGTTCCACGATTGCCGATCTGTCTGCGGTTCTCCCTGAACTCCTCGTAGATGTCGGTCGGTTGGAGGAGACGGTCTTCGAAGAACGGTCCGTCGACCTCCATGGTTCCGGAGAGGTGTCGGAGACGAATGTTGGTGATCTTCATGGGTTTCATTCGGTTGTTGCGCTGAAGGTCTATTATGCTTGCTCGAACTAAAGGGACAGTCGCAATTGAGCATCGTGATGATTTGATGCTATGATGCTGATATGCGTACCACGGTAACAATTGACGATGACGTATTGGCTGTGGCCCGGGCATTGGCAGAACAGAAAGGGAGCAGCCTCGGCGGTGCATTGTCGGAACTGGCACGGCGCGGCTTCAGGAGTCCGCCCAACATACCGATTGATGGTGACGGTACGACTTTTCCTGTTGCAGAGGATGCGGAACCGATCACGAGCGAGGATGTATACCGGTCTTTGGACGACTGGCCGTGACCGTGTTACTTGACGTTAACGTCCTGATCGCCCTTGCGTGGCCTAACCACGTGCACCACGCCGCCGCTAGAGCGTGGTTCGAGAATCGTCGGGAGGATGGCTGGGCGACGTGCTTATTGACCGAGGCGGGATTCGTGCGTGTTTCTTGCAATCCGGCCGTGGTGCAGCATAGCGTCACTCCCCTCGACGCCATCAATGTCTTAAATCGGCTCACCCAGTTGGGGTCCCATGTTTTCTGGCCTCTGGACGAGTCGATCCTGCACCTACCGGATTCAATCGGTGCCCGTCTGCAAGGTTACCGTCAGGTTACAGACGCCGTATTGCTGGCCGCGGCAATGCAACGAGACGGAGAACTGGCAACTTTTGACCGCGGCATCGAACGGTTGGTTTCGGAAGTCGAACGCTCTCACTTACGTGTTATTCCTGTGTGAGGCGGCCGCATCCGCTTTGAACGTCCACGGATGACGATGCTTCAGGCCCGAAGCGGACGTTCAACCTTCTGGCGCCCAAGGAAACACTACCCATTCATCTTCGACCTTCCAGTACCAGTCGGCGGTATTCTTCTGGTCGGATCGGACGTAGAGGGCAGCGACCTTGACCTCGTCGGCGTGGTCATGGACGGCCGCGCGTACGAGTTTGAGTGTTTCGCCCGTGTCGATGATGTCGTCGACGATGAGCAGACGTTCGGTGTAGACATCGAAAGATGTAAATGGCTGCGGCCCTTCGACGAACTGGGGTCCAGATTCGAGGCGGTTATTTTGATCGTCATAGTGTTGGACGCGAACGGCTTGGATGAGGCGAACATCGAAAGTGTAGGAGAGCATCGCCGCGGGAATGAGACCACCGCGGGAGATACCGAGGATGGCCGTGGGTTTCCAACCGCTGGCGAGGATCGTTTCGCCGATCGTGTTTATGCCTTCGACGTGGACGGCCCACGAGGAGGTTAGGTCAGGCGGAAACGAAGAGTCAATTTGTGCGGATTCGGTCGACATAGATATAGATAAGGGATTGTAACGAAGGCGAAAAGATCACAAGGGAAAATGATCGCTGCGTTCACATCTTCAACTCCAACCGCGTATCAATGAGGCGTTGCGGCACGTTGGTGTCGCGCATGAACTTGAGTAGTAGTTGGTGGATATCCTTGGCGGTGTCCATGTTGGCGCTGATGATATTGGTCTGTTGGCCGGGGTCGGTTGGAAGGTAGAAGAGTTGGGAGCGGCCGGGGTCCATGGAGTAGAGGAAGGAGTAGTCGCCGCTGGTCACGGTTGTGACTTGTGAAGCGGACATGCTCCGTTCGACGTTGTCGACGGAGCGTATGGTGTCGTCGGTGTTGGCGAAGGGGATTGTGGAGATGGCAAAGTCGCGGGCGGATGGGTGTTTGGCGTCGCGCATTCCAGAGAGGAGCGATTGGCCTTGGACGTGCGACGGGATTTCGCGCCCCATGATTTCTAGGACGGTGGGCATGACGTCGAGGGCGGCAGAGAATCCGTCGTACGAACCGGGTGCGACGCCGGGGACGTGGATGAGTAGCGGGATGTGGACGAGTTCTTCGTAGAGAGGCGAGAAGTCCCAGATGGAATCTGGATCGCCGTGGAAGTAGCGTTGTCCGTTCGGGCGGCGTCCGAAGTGCATCTTTCCGAGGTACCCGCCATGTTCGCCGAAGTAGAAGCCGTGGTCGGTGGTGAAGATGATGGCGGTGTCGTCTTGAATACCCATGTTCTGGACTTTGCGGAGGAGGTACCCGATCCAGGTGTCGACCATGGTTATCTCGCCGCGGTAGCAGGCGAAGGCGGTCTCGAGATCGCGTTCGGTGAGGTGGTCGGTCTCGTGCCAGTAGGCGTATGGAGGTTGGATTATGCTTCCGTCGTAGTCGGGTTGATAGAGCTCGGCGTAGTATGCGGGCGGGTCCCAAGGCTCATGCGGGTCCCAGGTGTCGATGTAGAGGAAGAACTCCTCTTTGTAGTGCTTTTCGAGCCAGTCGCCGGCTTGGGTCATCGTCCGTGCCGCGCAGCGGTCGGCCTCTTTGCGCCAGTCGGCGACGACATCCCTCGACTCGTGGTGGCCGATCTGGGCGGCGCGTGTGCCGGATCCTTCTTGTCCGAGGATTGCGAAGTACGACTGGAAGCCGCGGTCGTAGTTCATTCCGCCGCGGGTGTAAAAAGGTGTATCGATGACTGCTGCAGTGTGGACGCCTTGGTCGCCAAGGATCTGAGAAAGGGTGATCGTGTCGTCGGGCAGCGCATCCCATCCCATGAATGACATGGTCCACTGGCCCGTATGGTGGTCGGCGCGGGTCGGCATCGTGGGGAAGCCGCAGGCGTAGTGGTTATCGAATCGGGTTCCCCGGGCTGCGAGGGCGTCGAGGACGGGTGTGTGGATGACGTCGTTCCCGTAAGCTCCTATCTGATCTCGTCGGAAAGTGTCGGCGGTGATCCAGATGACGTTCATTTGTGGCTCCGAGTCGGCGGATTCGATGCACGCGCGGTTCAACTTGCGCGCGGAATCATCACTTTACACCAACCGTTAGGTTTAACCGGGAGCGAGTTACGTGCTGGCGACCAACGCCATGACGCGGTGTTTGAAGTTGCGGATGGTTTCGAGGACGGCGGCGATTTCTTGGACGAACTCTTGGGTGTCGACGCCTTTGCCGGCTTCGACGATGATCTGGGTGTTGCCGACGCGGGCTTGGGGTCCGAGGAGGCGCTGGAGTTGGGGTTTGGCGCCGCCGGCGGGTGAATTCATGACTATGCGGGCGCGATCTTCGCTGGTGCGGACGGAGGCGCAGTCGGCTTCTTCGGCGAGCAAGCGGATGCGGGCGGTCTCAAGCAGGCCTTCGACGCTTTCAGGGATTGGGCCATATCGGTCGCGCAGTTCGTCGCGGAGTTCTTCGATCTCGTCTTGGTTGCTGACCCACGACAGCCTTTGGTGGAACGAGAGACGTTGGGCGAGGTTTTCGATGTACTCCGGGGGCACGTTATCGTCGATGCCCAGTTTGATGTCGGCGCGGATCATGCTTGGCGGTTGCCAATCGGGATCGGCAACACCGTTGATTTTCGGAGCGTGACCGTTGGGATTGCCCCCATCGCCTTCGGCACTTCCCCCAGAGGGGGAAGGGAGGGATTGGCCGTTGCGGTTTTGGGTTTCGATGTTGGTGGCCTTGCCGTTGGGTGATTGCTCCAATTTGCGCCTGAGTTCTTCGACGGATTGAGATAGTAGCTGGGTATAGAGATGGAGTCCGATGGCGGCGACGTGTCCGCTCTGTTCGGCGCCGATGACGTTGCCCATGCCGCGGATCTCTAGGTCGCGCATGGCGATCTTGAATCCGGAGCCGAGTTCGGTGGCGGCGAGGATGGTGTTGAGGCGGGCGTCGGCCTCCTCGGTAAGAGATTTATTCGGTTGGACGAGGAGGTAGGCGAATCCCTGTTTCGCGCCACGCCCTACTCGGCCTCTGATGTGGTGGAGCTGGGCGAGGCCGAAGCGGTCCGCGTCGTCAACGATCAGGGTATTGACGTTGGGCATGTCGATGCCCGCTTCGATGATGGTGGTGCAGATGAGGACGTCGTACTCGCGGCGATCGAATGCGGTGATCACTTCCTCGAGCTGTCCTTCGGGCATCTGACCGTGGCCGATGGTGAATGAGGCTTCGGGCACGAGCTCTCGCAGACGTCGAGAAACGCGTTCGATGCCCTTGACTCGGTTGTGGAGGAAGAAGACTTGGCCGCCGCGGTCGAGTTCGCGCAGGATGGCTTCTCGGATCAAGTCGTCGCTCGATTCAGAGACGAAGGTGCGGACGGGTAGTCGCTCGTCGGGGGCGGTTTCCATGTTGCTCATGTCACGGATACCGGCGATGGACATGTAAAGGGTGCGTGGGATGGGCGTGGCTGACAGGGTCAACACGTCGACGGCCGCGCGAAGCCTCTTCATGTGCTCTTTGTGTTTGACGCCAAATTTCTGTTCCTCGTCGATGACCACCAGGCCAAGGTCGTTGAAGGCGATGTCGCGTTGAATGAGGCGGTGAGTGCCGATGATGATGTCGATCTTGCCTTCGGCCAGCCTTTCTAGGATGTCCTGCTGATCCTCGCGTGAACGGAAACGTGAGATGACATCGATGGCGACCGGAAATGGCGCGAGGCGTTCACGGAAGGTGTCGTAGTGCTGCTGGGCGAGAAGCGTGGTCGGCACTAGCACGGCGGCTTGCCGACCGTTTTGAACGGCCTTGAAAGCGCTTCGCAGTGCGATCTCCGTCTTGCCGAATCCGACGTCGCCGCAGATGATGCGGTCCATCGACTTGTCGCTCTCCATGTCCGTCTTGACGGCCTGGAGCGCGGTTAGCTGGTCGGGGGTCTCTTCGAAGGGGAAACTGGCCTCGAGGACGTGTTGCCAAGGAGTGTCCGGTTCTACCTGGATGCCGTTGGCCAACATTCGCGCGGCGTAGATGCCGAGGAGCTCGTTGGCAACAATCTCGGTGGCCTGCTTGGCGCGGCGACGCGCGGAGCGCCATTCTGAAGTGCCGAGTTTGGACAGGCGGGGTGCGGTTTCGCCGCCGCCTTGGTAAATCTGGATGCGGTCGATGTGTTCGGTGGGAACGTAGACACGATCATCTTTGGCGTACTGGAGTACAAGATGTTCGCGTCCGTCAGGCTCTTTGGTTTCAGTGCCGAGGAACTTGGCGATTCCATGGTCAACGTGGACGATGTAGACGCCGGGTTGAAGCTGCTCAAGTTGTGGACCGCGCCGCGCGGCCCGGCGGTGAGTGCGCCGCCGTTGTCGCCGGATGCCGAAGATCTCGGCGTCGGTGAGGATGCATGCGGTTTCGCCGCCATCGAACTCCATTTGGAAGCCGGACGTGGCATATCCTTCGGCGATGACGACCGGGGATTTGGCCCTCGCCGTAACCCTCTTCCGCCCAGCAGGAGAGGGGACTGTGTTGGTTGCGGTCCCCTGCTGAGTTTCGTAGCGGGTCTGGATTTTGGCTTCTTCGGCTAGTTCGTAGAGACGGGCGGGGTGGCTGGTGATTGCGATGACTTGATCGGCGCCGTCTTCGATAGCACGTTTTAGCGCCGATGTTGGGTCGTCCAATACGACGTCGACCGGTGTTTCACCCGATTCGTCGGTTTCGATCGGGTCGAGTGTCGTCGGGTCGATGCGGTTGGGTAAGAGTTGATGTTTGATCGGTAACGGTCGTTTGTTTCCGATATCGCGCGAATCGATACCGAATGGATCGATCTCGAGTCGGTGACCGACGGCCTCGACGTTCTGCGCCAGATCGGGCCATTGGATGTGCGGGATCGGGAAGTTGATCGGGACTTCGGCGCGGCGCTCTTTGACGCGGCGAGTCTCGTCGAGGCGTCGGTCGATTCCGGTTGCGGCGTCAGCGATCATGCGCGGACGCAGGGCGATCACGACGCAGTTTTTGGGTAGGTACTGGAAGATGGAGCCGCGATTGAAGAATCCGGCGTAAAAAGCGAGCTCGTTGTCGAGCGCTCCTTCGGCGACGAGGTTCAACTCGTCCGATAAACGGTGGGCAGATAGACGAGTGAAATCGATGTTGTCGGTGTTGAGGCTGGCGATGGAGTCGCGGATTGCTTGGGTTTCGACGAAGGTGGGTAACTCTTCGCGGGCGGGAACGATGTGTATCTTTTCGACATCGTCGAACGAACGCTGGGTTTCGACGTCGAAGAGGCGCATGGTATCGACTTCGTCGTCGAAGAATTCGATGCGGATCGGGTCGTTTGCGCCGACCGGGAAGATGTCGATGATGCCGCCGCGACGGGAGGCGGTGCCGGGTTGTTCTACGGTTGGTTGGACTTCGTATCCGGCGCGCGTTAGGTGGCGCATGGTCTCAGCGATATCGATGCGGTCGCCGATCTTGATCTCGCGGAAGGTTTTGTCGAAGACCTGAGGTTCCACGGTACGCTCTGCGACGGCTTGGACGGAGGCGACTACGAGAGGCGGCTGACTCTCGGATGATGAATAGTTGCGCAATGCGTCAAGGGCGACGATGCGTCGATGGGCGGTGCCGCGGTCGGGTTCGTAACGTTCGAAAGGGATGCCGCCGGTTTCGATGAAGTGGTGGATCGGTGAGCCGTCCTCGTCGATATCAGGAGTTCCGGTCCAGGTTGGAAGTTGGTCGACGATGCGTTGTGCGGAGTCGGGATTTGGGGTGATGACGAGGGTAGGGACTTGGAGCTTGCGCCAAACGGCGGCGATGAGGAGCGGGTTTGCCGGCTCGGGGCATACCGTAGGAACGTTGGCGCGTGGATTTGACAGGGAACTGCCGATGGCGTCAAATTGGGCCGTTCCGATGAGGCGGTCGGTGAGGGTTGCGAGGAATGGTTGTGTTGTTGACGGCATTCAGTAGGTGAAAACGCGCTAAAACCCGCAATGTGGTTGCGGGTGTTCTGATTGGAGTCGATTCTAACCGCCGCGGATTAATGCTGCTTGATGCCCAGAAGGTAGATTGCCGATAGGCGGTTGGGCATGGGGTCGGTCGGTCACGCGGCAACAGGCGAGACGCGTGTATGAAGGCTCCGCAGGTAACAGTTGGTCGAAGTCATTGGCCACATGGGGCGAAGGTCGACAACACTATAATCACCTTTATGACGCGCGTTCCCACTCCAACACATCGAGATTCGGGCGCGATCAAACGTGCTGTTTTCAAGTTGGGGACGAATATCGTCACGAGGGATTCTGGGGAGTTGGACGTCGAGACGATCACGGATTTGGTGGGGCAGATAGCGGCAGCGCACAAGTCGGGTTTGGAGGTGGTTATCGCGTCTTCGGGTGCGGTCGGTGCTGGGATGGACACGCTGATCAAGCTCAGTCCCCAGAGTCGGGCGCGGCTGCGCAGGCGAAACGTTACGGCGCGGCAGGCGGCGGCGGCGATCGGGCAGGTGGATGTCATTGCGCTTTACAAGAATCTCTTCGGAGCGCTCGGGATTGATGTGGCCCAGACGTTGTTGTCGCGCAGCGTGTTGAACCAGCGAGAGGGTTATTTGAATGTGCGGGGCACGATGGAGACGCTGCTCGAGGCCGGGATCGTGCCGATAGTCAATGAGAACGATGTCGTTGCGGTGGAGGAGATCGTCGGTGTGACCTATGGCGACAACGACCGCCTGTCGGCGATGTTGGCCAACGTTTTGGATGCCGATCTGTTGGTGTTGTTGGGGGAGATGGATGGTCTGCACACCGCTGACCCACACAATGACCCGAATGCGGAGTTGATACCAGACGTTTACGAGATCACCGACGAGATCCGCGGCTTCGCGGGCGGTCCGAGCGATGATCGCGGGAGCGGAGGGATGCGGAGCAAGCTCGAGGCGGCGGAGGTGGCGACGCTGTCTGGCGTTGAAGTGGTGATCGCGGATGGACACATAGTAAAGGTCGTTGAGAGGGTATTGGATGGAGAGAAGATCGGGACGCGATTTCATTCATTGGTGCCACCTGCGGAGAGTCGGAAACGGTGGTTGCTCACTGGCGGCACTGAGGCTAAGGGAGCGGTGACGATCGACGATGGGGCGGTGCGCGCTTTGACCAAGCAAGGGTACAGCCTGTTGCCGGTGGGTGTTACGGACGTGGAAGGGGATTTCGTGCGCGGGGATATCATTAGCGTTAGGACGTTGTCGGGGGCGAATGTTGCTTGGGGTATCAGCAACTACTCGGCATCGGATACGCGGTTGGTGATGGGCAAAAAATCGGGGATGCTCTCCGACCTCTTGGACTCCTATTTTGGTCGGGAGATCGTCCACCGAAACAATATGGTGCTCGGAGCGCTCGGGTCCAGCGATGCTCAAGGCGCAGTTCCAAACGCGGTAGCAAAAGAGAAGGATTAGCAATGGTCGTAATTGAAACCGCCCAATCCGTTGCCAGTATGACGTCCGACGGTTCGATGCCGACCGATCAGGCAAAGGACGTGAGCATGCGGTCGATGGGCGAGGCCGCGCGAACGGCCGCGTCGGATCTCGGGCGATGCACAGCTGAGCAACGGGACGCGGCGTTGCGGAAGTTGGCATCGTTGTTGATTGAGAAAAGTGACGAGGTATTGGCGGCGAACGGTGCAGATCTCACGGCGGCGAGAGCTGACGGGTTGGATGAGCACGTGGCCGAGCGGATGCTATTGAATGAGGCCAGCATCGAAGACATGGCGAAGGCGGTGCTGAATATTGCGGATCTAGAGGATCCGGTCGGCGAGGTGTTAGAAGATCGGACGGCGTACAACGGAATGTCGTTGAAGCGGGTGCGGGTGCCGTTGGGCGTGATAGGCGTGATCTACGAGAGCCGTCCCAATGTGACTATCGACATCGCGGCGTTGTGTCTGAAGGCCGGGAACGCGGTCATCTTGCGCGGCGGCAAGGAGGCGATTCGAACCAACTCGTCCTTGGCGTCGTTGGTGCGCGCGGCGGTGGTAGCTGCTGGTTTGCCAAAGGATGCGGTGCAGTTTGTTGAATCGACTGATCGTGCGCTGGTGGGTGAGATGTTGGAGATGGAGGACTGCATAGATCTTTTGGTTCCGCGCGGCAGTGCCGAGTTAGTGCACATGGTGGCGGCGAAGGCCAAGATGCCGGCGGTTACCGGTGGGATCGGGGTTTGCCACGCGTACGTAGATCGCTCCGCAGACCTAGGCAAGGCGGTAGACGTGGTCTTCAACGCCAAGGCGCAGCGGCACACCGTCTGCAACGCCCTCGACACCATGCTGGTGCACGAAAGCGTGGCCAAAGAGGTGCTCGATGGCTTGTCAGGCAGGTTTGCCGATGCCGGAGTCGAGATCCGAGCCGACAACCGAGCTTGGTCGCTGCTCGGTCCGAAGCGTCGGACCTTGAAGGTTATGCCGGCGAGCGAGGAAGATTTCGGCACCGAGTTTTTGGCGCTGATACTTTCCGTGAAGGTTGTCCGGGATTTCGAAGAGGCGCTTGCTCACATCCGCGATTACGGTTCGGGTCACTCGGAGGCGGTGATCGCTGAGGATAGCCAAGTGGTCGAGCGGTTCCTGAACGAAGTGGATGCGGCGGCGGTTTTCGCGAACGCGTCGACGCGCTTCAACGATGGTGGCGAGTTTGGGCTCGGTGCGGAGGTTGCGATCTCGACCAACAAGCTGCATGCACGGGGCCCGATGGGCATCCGTGAGATCATGTCGTACAAGTGGGTGGTCACCGGCGACGGCCACGTGCGAGCGTGATCAATTCAATGATGGCAGATTACTTAACGGCACGATCCACCCTCATGGATCGCCAGAGAAATTCAAGCAGGGGATTATGACGACCTACACGCTTCAACGAGAGGTTCGGACTCCGCATTCGGAGTCGTATTTCGTGGTGGACGCTGAAGATCGGGACGTCGGGCGTTTAGACGTTCACTTTCCGCAAGGGATGGTTCACGCGACTCTGATCGTGCGTGAGAACTTGACTGAAGAAGAGCTGCGAGAAATCGTCAATCGGTTCATTCAAGAGATGAATCAGCTGGTCGGCGTCGATGGGATCGAGGTAGCGGTGCACGCGTTTCAAGGCGAAGAGCGCGGAGTCTTTCACAACGACGACCTTAACGGGCGCCGGAACGGAAACGGTCACTCGAACAATTGAGCGGGTGCGTCAACTCACGACGACGTTGAAGAGCCGACCGGGGACATATATGGTGCGTCGCACCGTTTTGTCTTGAGTGTGACGCACGGCGCCCGGGGCGGCCAAGGCCGCGATTTCAATTTCCTTCTCGCCGGCATCGGTCGGTACGGTGATCGTATCGCGTACGCGGCCGTTCACTTGAACCACGATATTAATTGTGTCGACCGTGAGTTTCGCCTCGTCCCATTCGGGCAGCAAGTGCTGGTGGACGGAGAATTCCCAACCGTTACGGTGCCAGAGCTCTTCGGCGATGTGGGGTGCGAGCGGCGCGAGGTGCAGGATCAGGCGCTGGATGCTTGCGCGCCATAGATCCGCGGAGACGCCCCCGTTGTCCCAGGCGTCGTTCAGCTGGTTGACGTAGGTCATTAATGCGGCGATTGCGGTGTTGTACTTGTAGGCACGCATATCTTCGATTACGCGCTTGGTCAACGCGTTCGAAGCCACGTCTAGAGCCAGCTCTGCGGTTTGGTCGTTGCCGCCCAACTCGTTTGGATCGCGCGTACCGATGTCCCAGACTCGGTGTAACCAACGTCGAATGCCGTTGATTCCCGAATCGTTCCAAGTGCCGCCCTTATCCCAAGGGCCGAGGAACATCAGGTAACAGCGAAGGGTGTCGGCTCCGTACTTACGTACCAACGGGTCCGGCGTGACCGGGTTGGAACGTTTCGAGATTCTGCCGTCGATGGTTGTCATTACCCCGTGACTGAAGAGGTGGATGTACGGCTCGGAGAATTTGACGAAACCGGTGTCGCGCAGCGCGCGGTTGAAGAACCGAGCGTATAGCAGGTGCATGACCGCGTGTTCCATGCCGCCGGTGTATTGATCGACAGGCGCCCAATCATTGGCGACTTCGCTATCGAACGGGTTTTCGGCATCTTGGGGGCTAAGGTAGCGCATGTGGTACCAGGACGAGTCCATGAAGGTGTCCATGGTGTCGGTCTCGCGCTTCCCTGGTTCGCCGCAGTTGGGACACGGGGCGTTGAGGAACTTCTCGTGTTCGATGAGCGGCGAGCGACCGGAGGGTTGGAACTCAGCGTCGGATGGCAACTCGACGGGAAGGTCTTCGTATGGGACCGGCACCGCGCCGCAGTCGTCGCAGTAGATGATCGGGATCGGGGTGCCCCAATAGCGCTGGCGCGAAATCAACCAGTCGCGGAGGTGATAGGTGACGACCCGTTCGCCCCATGCGTTGTTTTCGATTTCGTCGGCGATGGCTTCTTTGCCTGGTTCGCTCGGGAGGCCGTCAAACTCGCCGGAGTTAACTTGGACGCCGGGGGCGATATATGCCGCGTCTAGATCTTCGCCGTCCCATCCGTCGGGTGCGACGACCACTCGGATCGGGAGGTCGTACTTCTTGGCGAATTCGAAGTCGCGCTCGTCATGCGCCGGTACGCCCATAACGGCTCCGGTTCCATAGGTCGCGAGCACGTAATCGCCAACTAGTATCGGAACGCGTTCGCCGTTGAGCGGGTTAATGCAATATGAGCCGGTGGGCACGCCGGTCTTCTCGCGCACCGCAGAGGTGCGTTCGATCTCGGTCGAGCGCGCGGCGGCGGCGACGTATCCTTCGACCGTTGCTTTGTAATCGGGTTGGGTCAACTGCGAGACCAAGGCGTGCTCGGGTGAGAGAACGACGAACGTGACGCCAAAGATCGTGTCGATACGGGTTGTGAAGGTTGCGATCGACTTCGTTTCAAGGTTGTATTCGGAGATGTCGAAGCGGATGTTGACGCCTTCGGATCGGCCGATCCAGTTCTCTTGACTTACGAGGACTTTGTCGGGCCATTCGATCCCGGACATGTCGAGCATCTCGTCGGCGTATTTGGTGATGGCGAAGTACCACTGGGGCATGTTGCGCTTGACGACGACCGCCTCGCAGCGTTCGCACTTGCCGTCTTTGACCTGTTCGTTGGCGAGAGTCGTTTGGTCCTCGGGGCACCAGTTGACGGCTCCGTCGGATCGGTATGCGAGCCCGTTCTCCAGAAACTTCAGGAAGAAATATTGGTTCCACTTGTAGTATTCGGGGTCGCACGTGATGATCTGACGGGACCAATCGTAGGAGTTCCCCATGAGCTCGAATTGGCGGCGCATATTGGCGATGTTGTCGTAGGTCCAGATCTGCGGGTGGACCTTGCCGCGGATGGCGGCGTTCTCGGCGGGAAGGCCGAAGGCGTCGAAGCCTTGGGGATGCAGGACGTTGTACCCCTCCATCCGCTTGAATCGGGCCGCGGCGTCGCCGCCGCTAAACGCGAACCAGTGACCGATATGGAGGTCGCCGGATGGGTAAGGGAACATCGACTGCACGAACCACTTCGGACGGTCGGTGTCGTCGGGGTCCCAGCGGTAGACATCGGCTTCGTCCCAGAGCTGGCGGATGCGCGGTTCGATCGCTCCGTGATCGTACTTGCCGTCCGAGGAGTTGACGGAATCGTCAAGGTAGTCGGAGCTATGCTGCGGGTTGATGGATGAAATTTTGGATGGGATGTCGGATGCCGTAGCCATCAACGCTACTCCGTGCGGGGTGAATGCCGCGCCAATCGTGGAAAGACTCGAATGTTTCGATTTTATCGCAATGCGGATTCGACTCGTCGTGCATTCGATGCATCGGAGAGCTCGCGGGGGAACTCAGTCAGCAGAATCGGGACGGAATCCAGAAAAATCGCTGAAAAACACTTGACAACATTACACAAATGTGCGATATATAACAACAGTAGCATACGCATTTGCAAGCAAATGGAGGAACAACCCAACCATGCCAAAGCCAAGAGCCAAGACCCGCGAAGTTCGTCGCAGAATCTGGGAATTCATTCGGGACTACCGGCGCGAGAACCTTTATGGGCCGAATCTACGCGAGATCGCCCAAGCAGTAGGCATCAGTTCCGCCTCTAACGTGAACTATCACGTCAAGCCCATGATCGAGCTGGGGCAGCTGAGCGGGGACAGCAACGCGCGGTCGTTGAACGTTAAGTCCGGTATCCCGATCGTGGGTACGGTGACTGCGACGGCGCCCGAAGGCCCGACCATGGTCATGCCCGAGTCTGTGGAGTGGGATCAGGTCAGCGAGTTCGACACGATTGACTTTCCGGACTGGCTCGTCGGAACCGTGCGCGATCCCTTCGCGCTCGAGGTTCGGGGCGATTCGATGGTCGACGCGGGCATCATCGAGAACGACATCATCATCATGGAGAAGACGAACCGCGCCAAACGCGGCGACATGGTGGTGGCGCGGGTAACCAGCGAAGAGGCCGACATGCACACGGTCAAGCGCTATTACCCCAACGGCCCTACCGTTACTCTCCAGCCCGAAAACAGCAGCTATCCCGCAAGGATCGAGAAGTCCAACGACGTCAGCATCGAAGGAAAGGTCATAGGTGTCGTAAGGCGTTACTGAGAACGCCACGAACCACCCGATTCTTCGTCAACCCATGACTGGCGCGGGGGTTCGCCGTCGTTGCGAGGTTAGGAGCGTGCGATTTAGCGCGTCGGTTACAATCAAGCATGATGTTCTGTCATTGACAGCGACCATCCCCCCACAAACCGCCTAACGGCGAGGTTCAGACCGACATGTTTGGTAGAGGCATCGGCCCACTCGAGATATTTCTGATCGTCGTGGTGGTGCTCATCATCTTCGGCGCGGGCAGACTGCCCGAAGTCGGCCGGGGAATAGGAACCGCGATCAAAGAGTTCCGCGGCACCATCGGCAATAAAGACAACGCCGAGACGGCCGACGAAGAAAAGACCGACACCGCGGACGACAAAAAGTCCGACTAACCTCCGGCGTCGGCGACCTCTCGATCCGTCGCATTCTCGGATTTCGGCGCGCGGACGGCAAGTTTGGTCAAGACCAGGCCGAGTTCGAAAAGCACGATTATCGGTCCAGCTACGAGTGCTTGAGTCACGGGGTCGACGGTTGGCGTGACGATTGCGGCGATGACGAAGGCGAATAAGATCACCCATCGGCGCTGCTTCGACAGCGCTTGGGGCCGCAAAATACCCAATTTCGCCAACAGGTACATCGCAATTGGAATCTCGAAGATTAACCCCATCCAGATCATCAGAGTCGAGACCAAACTGACGTATGATGACAGCCTCGGCGTTACCAGGGCTATCTCGCCACCGAACTGCAGAAGAAAATGTATCGCGGGCGGTATCGCTACGTAGTAAGCGAAGGCGGCACCGGCGACGAATAGGATCGTGCCGCCGGGGATCAACAGGTAAAGAGTTCGCCGTTCGTTGCCCTTTAATCCGGGACGGACGAACGCGATCACTTGATAGAGGACGATCGGGAACGCGGCGGCGAATCCGACGAGCACCGAGACCTTGGCTGTAACGGTCCAGCCTTCGGTGATATCGAGCTGCACCAGACGCGCCGGGTCGTCCGGGCGGACGGATTCCAAGGCCACAATCGCGGGTTGTTGCACGAAATCTTGGATCGGTTTGTAGAAGGCGAATGCGAGGATGGTGGAGATCAGAATTGCCGCTGCCGCGACGTATAGCCGCTTTTTGAGTTCGGCGAAGTGAGACATCAGCTGAGCGGGACGATCGTTCACGACGCGGCCTCAGGTCGTTGAGACGAAGTCTCGATTGAGTTGGAATCCGATGCTTCTGCTGCCGGTTCGGTCATGTTTTCGCTCGGTTGCTGCTCGGTCTCGGATCCGGGAGTCTTTGGGCTCGGGGCATTTCTTGAATAGCCAGTCGGCCTAACTACTGAGCGAGCCAACGATTTGAAATCCGCGGCGTCGGTGGTGATACCCCGGGCGTCTTCCCGTATCTCGTTTAGTTCCGAGGAGAGGTCGCGGACGTCGTCGAGGATGCCGTCTTGGTCAAGCCGTTCACGAATGCCCTCCATGTCGACCGCTTCTTCGACCATCTGCGTCAGCTCCTCGCGCTGCCGGCGCAGCTCGGTCATGTATTTCCGCGCCAAACGCGCACCTTCGACCAGCCTGACCGGCCCGACTACCAAGAGCGCGACGAGAAATACGACGATCAGTTCGAGGCCGCCGATGCCGAAGAAATTCACGATGTATCTCCGCCCTCGTGCGCGGCGCAGGTGGTGTAGACGTGGGCGTGAGCAAAGGTGCAGGCTTTGGGTGGGAGCAGGCCGCGGACGGCGCAAAGGGGAAGTCCAACGACGTTGAGGTAGCAGCCTTGCACCGAACGTGCCGGGTTGAAATGGGAGTCTTGGACGCCGTATGCGCCGGCACGATCGTACGGGACTTCAGTCGCGATGTAGCGATCGATCTCGTCATCTCCGTAGTCGCGCATCTTCACCTGTGAGACGACTGAGTGGGAGAGCGCTTCGCCTCGTTGTCTTAGAGGAGCGTAGCTCATGGCGACGGATGTAATGACGTCATGTTGGCGTCCACGCAACTCGTTAAGCATCACCTTGGCCTCCGATTCGTCCTTCGGTTTGCCTAGCGGACGACCATCAATGGCGACTGCGGTGTCGGCGGCGATAATTACAACGTTCCACGGCACGCGGTCGCGGTTCGCCGCGATGGCGGCCGTCAGTTTTATCTCAGCGTTCCGAACGGTGAGTCGTCGAGCATCGGGTTCATCGTTGGGACTGATCTCCGCCTCGCCGCCGGGACCGTTCTGCACGATGAAGGTCAATCCAGCAAGGCCCATGATGTCGCGACGACGTTGCGAACCGGAAGCCAAGATGAACCGGAGATGTTGCCCCGTCGCCGATTCCGAGGGATGCAAGAGATCGGTTTTTGGGGTTGGTGACATGGCGACTTGGATTTTTGCGTCCGTATCAGGCCGTTCGTTTTGGGCCGTCCGTATTGGGGATTACGACTCTAGTTGGGCGAGCGATTCGACATGTTTGGTCTGCGGAAACATATCGACTGGGCGGACTGATACCAGTTTAAACCCGCTTTGGCAGAGCGCATCGAGATCACGCGCCATAGTAATCGGGTTGCACGAGACCATCATGATTCGCCGGGGCGAAAGGGTTTTCAGGGCATCTAACGCTTCTGGATGGCAACCTTTTCTCGGTGGGTCGATGATTGCCAAGTCGATCTTGAGGCCCGACGCCGAGAGATCCGCCGCGGCTTGCTCGGCCTTGGCCTCGATGAACTCGACGTTGGCGACGTCTGAGCAGTTGAAGCGGGCGTCTTCCACCGCAGATGCCGATTCTTCGATACCGATAACCCTATTCACATACGGCGAAAGGAGACGGGCGAAGGTTCCGACGCCGCAATATAGATCGACGAGAGTGTCGTTGCCGTCGAGTTCCAGCATTCCGACGATTTCCTCAACTATCGCGGACAACTGGGCGGTATTCACCTGAAAAAAGGAAGACGCGGCGACCTGAAACTTTGCTTCGTTCACCTCTTCAACATATTTTTGTCGTCCCGATGGAACGTCTTGGATTTCGCCCGGTAGAACGGGCTGGACGATCGTGTCGCCGGTATTGGCACCCACGCGGATCGAGAACTGCGTCATGTGTTGAAGCCGACCTTGCAGTTGGGAGAGCGTTTCGTTGATGCGGTCATCCATGATCATGCACTCGTCGATACGGACGAAGCGCCTGCTGTCGGCATTCATGTAGCCGGCGAATCCGTTTTCCTCGCGGCGACCTACGGTGAAACGGGCGTGGTTGCGATATCGGAATTGGATGGGCGAGGGCTTCGTCTCATCGACCTGAATCCCATTCAACGTTTCGTAGGGAGCTAACGCTGATTCAACGAGAGAGCGTTTGATTTCGAGTTGTTGGTCGTAGCTGATGTGTTGCCACTGGCAGCCGGAGCACGCTCCGAAGTAGCGGCATTTGGGCGTGACGCGGTGTTCGGATGAGGTGTCGACGCTTTCGACGAGGGTGGCGATGCGGTCTCGGTAGACCTTCACGATGCTGGCGGTGACCGATTCTCCGGGGATGGCGCCGGCGATGGTTACTGGCGCGCCTAGGTGGTCTGCGGTCGCGAGGCCGCGTTCGTCGAATTCGCCGGCATCAAGCGTCAATGTTTCGCCGACTCCGAGGCCTAGATGAGTCGTGACATCGGGGCCTTGGTATCGTTTCCTGTTCTTCCGTTTGGCCATGTTGGGTTGGTTTGGGACCCACCAGTGCTCACTTGCCGCCAATCCGTCACCACGCCTAGCCCGACCACGCCTTCGAGGGTCGAGTCTCAATATACAACCGCGGGTTTTGATACCCTGAAGCTATGTATCTGGTGGCTCATCACCGCATGATTGGACCTTTGATTTGACGTTAGACCTCAAAGAGTTAACGATCATTCCTGCTCAAGAATCGCAGAACGGAGCAAAACCGCGCGTTCGGCGCCGGTTGCCGGAGTGGTTCAAGGTGCGTGCGCCGGGCGGCGAAAACTATACGGACCTCAAGAAGCGATTCCGCGGATCGGCGCTGCACACGGTCTGCGAAGAGGCGGCATGCCCGAACATCGGGGATTGTTGGGAGCGTCGGACGGCGACCTTCATGATTTTGGGCGATACGTGCACCCGGGCGTGTTCGTACTGCAACGTCAAGACCGGATGGCCGGGTGAGCAGAATGTTGATTGGGTGGAGCCGTTCAGATTGGCGCAGACGGTGCGGGCCATGGAACTGAGGTACACGGTGGTCACTTCGGTGGATCGGGACGACCTGCCCGACTTTGGCTCGTCGATATTCGCCATGACGATATCGCAGATCCATCGTTTGTCGCCGGAGTGCAAGGTGGAGGTATTGATACCCGACTTCGGGGGCGATCGAGACGCGTTGAAGAAGGTTGTGGATGCCGGTCCGCAGGTCTTGAACCACAATATCGAAGCGCCGCGTCGAATCTTCAGCAAAGTCCGACCTAAAGGCGACTACGATCTATCGCTGGAATTGATATGTCGTGTCAAGGAGATCGATCCGAGGATGCCGACCAAGTCGGGCATGATGGTTGGGCTGGGTGAGACGAAGGACGAGATCTATCAAACGATGCGCGATCTTCGTGATGCGGATTGCGACCTGTTGACGATTGGGCAATACCTGCGCCCTTCCGAGCGCCATCACCCTTTGATACGTTTCTACCATCCCAGCGAGTTCGGAGAGTTTGCCCGCATCGGCATGGAGATGGGCTTTAAGCATGTGGCGTCTGGGCCGTTGGTGCGATCTTCGTATCACGCCGACGAACAGCACGAATCGGCGATCGACGCGCTCTCGGCGAAACGATAGCCAGCCAGTCGTCGTAGTTCATTTCCTGGGGGCATGCAGGAGATGATGTCAAAACGCAGAATATCCATGGTTGGTGGTAGCGCTCTCGCTGCGGTTTTGCTGGCTGCCGTAATCAGCGTCACAACGTTGATTTCACCGGCCGTTGCCGAGAATCATCGCCACAGCTCCGTGACTGGCTATTTCGGACTGGACGACGACGGACTTCCGATTGTTGATCGCCACGGCATCATGCTCGTTTTTGATGGAGCGATTGCGCCCGAGACGGTTTCGGTCAACACATTCGATGTGTCGCTCAACGACGGTTCATTCGCCGAGATCGTTGCAACCCGAGTCGACGGTGCCTACGTGTTTATGAGGCTTGAAGACGAGTTGGCTTCCGATGCGACGCCAATAGTGGCCATCGCAGATGGAGAAGAAATCGAGGACTTGGCCGGCAATTCGACCAACAAACGGAAGCTGGGTTTCGTGCAAATCAAGGACGGCATTGCGCCGCGATTGACCGTTACGTTGAGCGGTGGTTCGGGTACCGGCACGGGTGACGAAGGACCCGACAGGTTGACTAATGCCTCGATCGACGTTCATCTAGTCTCTGACGAACCACTGCAAGGCGCCCCAAGGATTGTCGTTGTATGTGCGGGATTGAGGTGGGTCGAGATGGATGGTTCGAGAAAGATCGAACGGGAAATCGATGACTTCATTGCGAATCGTCGCGGCCCTCATCCGCGCGCTCCAGGTGAACCTACCGGAACTAACTACACCTGCGGTTACGACGCGGACGGTGACGGGGAAGACGATCCGTTCGAATTGACGCAAGACTATGGGCAGTTCCGACCAGTCGCGAACTGGCGATCGACTTGGCAAAACCCTCAAGGCGAAGCAACAAGGTTGCGCGACGGAAAGTTGATCGTAGTTGTATACGCCCGAGATCGATCTGGGTACGAGCGATTCGGCGAGACGGTATCAAACTGGTCTACAGCGACTGCGGGTTTTGGATTGGACACATCGTTCGATGGGGATCCTTCGACCGGAGGTGTGCGCGTGCACCCTCCTGACGGATCCGTGGTCCGGGAAAAACGTCCATTCGTTCTGCTGGAATTCCCTGAAGAGACCAATGTCGATCTGGCATCGGCGGAATTTGACGGCGAGAACGTCTTGGACGCGTTTGAAGTCGTCGATGGCAACAAGTTCGTCTATTGGCCATTGAGCATGAACCAAGGCGAACACGATGTTGAAGTCGACGTTGTCGATGCGGCCGGAAACGAAATTAGTTTTGATTTTGAATTCGAGACGACACAGCGCGGCGACTTCGTAATGCCTTTGGTCGCCGGTTGGAACGCGGTGTCTGTACCAGCCGATCCAATCGATCCGAAGATCGAGAATGTCTTCACCGATCCGGCAATCGAAGCCGTGATCTCGTGGGACTTGTACGGCATCGAGAGCCCGTGGGCCGTAGCGCTGCGCAAAGACGACACTTGGGATTCGCCAGAAGGTTTCGCGGTGGTTTCAGAGATTCGGGCGCGGCGGGGATATTTTGTTCGTGCCACCAAATTCGCTGAGCAACGAATCGCGTTGGGTCGCGATGCGTCGGAACCATTTAAGGGTTACTCTGACGGCTGCAACGACCACGGGGCCGCGCATTGGGAATTTGTCGGCGTCTATGATGAGAACGGAGATCAGACCGAGGGTCATTTTGGTGAGATGCTTCGGAACAGTGATGGTGCTGTGGTGACGGCTAGCGAGTATTTGAGACGTTACCGGCACGCGTTCACATGGGACCCCATAGGTGGTCAATATGAAAAACTGAACCCGTCTGACGAGATGATCATCGGTGATGGGGTTTGGGTGTACGGCGACGGTGGGCTCGCACTGTGTCCATAACTCGAATCACGATGCGCTGCCGGCTGCACGTGTGGTTGTTTCGATGATTGAGAGTTCGCGTGACCGCTGATGACGGCGCTGGTTCACTCCCGCAACGGATCAACCACCGTCAAGAACGGAAGGCGGTAGAAATCGGCGTCGCGGGTGCAGATTTGGCTGATGCCGTGTTCACGCATCAGGACAGCGGTATGGACATCGTGGATGATGCTACCCCGCAATTGGGGATATTCGTTCAGGGTTTGCGACAACACATCGGCGTGCCTATGGGTGGCGGACAGAACGGTGAAGTTCGCTGATTCAAGCAAGGTTTGAACAAAATTCAACGCGTTTTGTGTAGACCACGGACGACGGGAAAAATTGGGATGGGTTACGACTCTGATGAACTCGTAACAAATCCCCCAAGTGAGGAAAGCAGGATCAGGTCCCTGGCGGCATTGATCGAGTTGCTGCAAACAGTCGGCGTGGAATTCTGAACGGTTGTCCGCAGCGTAGACCAAGACGTTGGTGTCGACTACCAAGGCGGTTTTTCTTCATCGAAAATCCGGTACATTTCTTCCCGGTTGGACACATCCACAAGCATGCCCCCACTGTTCCAAGTCGGCAATGGGCGCAACTTCTTTTTGAATTCAGGCGCGTCTTCACCGTTGGCGACCATGTGCCTGATGCCAGATTCCACGATCTGGGTCATTGTGACCCCTCGCCGTGCCGCCTCAACACGCAGCTGCTGCATCAACGTATCGTTAATGTTGAATGTCGTCTTCATATGGCTAACCATATCATCGATATGGGTATATGGGTGCCGTCTTTTTTCGACGATACTAGACTCCAACTCACATGTCGACCCTGTTCATAGTTGCCACGCCGATCGGCAACCTCGACGACCTCACCCTGCGCGCAGTGCGAGTCCTGCGCGAGGTGCCGGTACTCGTGGCGGAGGACACGCGCGTGACGCGGCGGATTTTGGCGCACATCGACGCCGAGCCCCGAGTGTTGAGTTTTCATCGTCGGTCATCGGCTAGAGATGTCGCAAAGGTAATCGCGCGCCTACGAGAGGGAGATGTGGCACTGGTGTCCGATGCCGGGACGCCGGGTGTCAACGACCCGGGGCAAGCGATCGTTGCGGCGGCTATCGAGCACGGTCATGATGTAGTCCCGTTGCCGGGTGCGTCGTCGATCATGGCCGCGTTGTCGGTCAGCGGTTTTTACGCCGACCAGTATGTGTCATACGGGTTTCTACCCGCGGGCAGCGGGAAGCGTCGTCGGCTCTTGGCACAAATCGCAGAACAGCCGATGGCTGCGGTTTTGTTCGAGTCGCCGCATCGATTGCGTAACGCGCTCGCCGATATGGCGACAGCGTTGGGCGATCGCGGATTGGTTGTGTGCCGAGAGATGACAAAGTTGCATGAGGAGATATGGCGCGGGACCGCGACTGAAGCGCTTGAGTATTTCGCCTCACCTCGTGGCGAGTTTGTGATCGTGGTTGCGCCGCTTGAACGGACCGACAAGCATTCCGAATCCGAAAACGTCGAAGATGCGGAACGGCGTATATTGGCGGCGGCTGACGAAATAGCGGAGGCGCACGGCTCAAGGAGAGATATGGTTGCGGCGGTTGCGGAGAAAACGGGGTTACCGAGGCGTCAGGTCTACCAAGCGTTGCATCGCGATACGTGACGCACCAAGTGGGTATGCTTCGGAGATTGCGAAGTAGAATCTAGGGGGAGTGCCGCGCTGCTTTCCCGTGCCCCAATGGCCACAAGGCCAAGCGCCGAGCGCAAAGCGGCTTGAAGCGAGTCTCTTAGCTTGTCAAGAAACATCCTCGTCTGCGTAGCCTGGCCCTACGTCAACAGCGAACCGCATCTCGGGCATATCGCGGGGATGAACGTACCTGCCGACATCTTCGCCCGCTACCACCGCCTCGCCGGCAATCGCGTCGCCATGGTTTCGGGTAGCGACATGCATGGCACGCCCACGGCTTTGCGAGCGGTTGATGAAGGTGTGAAACCAGAGGACATCGCGTTTCGATATCACGACGTCTGGTCGGACTGCATGCAACGGATGGGGTTTGCCTACGACCTCTACACGCACACGCACACGAAGATCCACGAAGAGGTCGCGCAGGACGTGATGCTGACGCTCGACAAGCACGGCTTTATCTACGAAGACACCCAACTGATGCCGTATTCTGAGACCGAGGATCGGTTTCTTTCGGATCGTTTCGTCGAAGGAATCTGTCCGGCGTGCGACTTTGATGGTGCCCGCGGCGATCAATGCGACGGCTGCGGCAGGACGCTCGATCCTTCAGACTTGATCAACATCCGCAGCATCCGCGACGGTTCAACGCCGGTATTCCGCGAGACGACGCACTTGATGATCAAACTGAGCGCGTTTCAAGAGCAACTCGAGAAGTGGGTTCGGACCAAAAACGATTGGCGTCCGAACGTGCGGAATCAGACGCTCGGGTTTCTGAACGAAGGCCTTCATGATCGTGCGATGACGCGCGACATCGAGTGGGGGGTTCCCATCCCGTTCGATGGCTACGACAAGAAGCGAATCTATGTCTGGTTCGAGGCGGTGATTGGATACTTCTCGGCGACGAAGGCTTGGGCAATCGAATCGGGTCGTGAGGATGATTGGAAAGATTTTTGGCACAATCCTGATGCCGAGTCCTACTACTTCCAAGGGAAGGACAACATTCCCTTCCACACGGTGTTGTGGCCGGCGATGTTGATGGGTTACGGGGGACTCAATCTCCCGACAGACGTGGTCGCCAACGAGTATCTAAACCTCGACGGTCAAGGCTTCTCCAGCAGCCGCAACTGGGCGGTGTGGCTTCCTGACTACCTCGAGCGCTACGATGTCGATCCGCTCCGCTACTACTTAGCATCGATAATGCCGGAATCCTCCGATTCGGACTTCACTTGGGAGGGCTATCTGGCGGCCAACAACAACGTGTTGGTCGCAACCCTCGGCAACTTTGTGCATCGAACCTTAACGATCACCACTCGCAATTTTGATCACAAAGTCCCGGAGCCCGGCGAGTTAGCACCGCAGGACCAATCGGTATTGGATGCGTGCGAACAAACGCTGGACGATGTAGCCACTTCAATCGAGACACGCCATTTCAGGCGCGCGCTGTACGAAGCTATGGAATTGGCGCGAGTGGGGAATCGCTATCTGGATGCCGAGGAACCTTGGCGGACCGTTAAATCGGATCCTGACAAGGCGGCGAAGACGCTCTGGACGGCGCTAAACGTAATCTCGACGTTGCGGACGGTGTTCTATCCCTTCATCCCGTTTTCATGCGACAAGATCCACGATCTGCTAGGGTTTGACGGGGCAACGGCAACCGACGGTTGGCAGAAACGAAACGTCGAACCAGGCTCGTCCTTGCCGAGTCCGAAACCGCTGTTCCGAAAACTGGACCCGGAAATCGTCGAACAGGAACATGAGCGTCTTCTTGCGCAACAATCTGATAACTAACGAAGTAGATCCAGATTCTATGGGACCCTTGACCGCGCGAATCCAATGACTGAAACGCCATGACAACCGTTCAAACCACAGCCCAACAGGACATTTTCGCTCCCATTTCCGCAGATCTCGATCGCGTCGTTGAGGTCATCACTCAGTTGAGCATCGAAGAGATCGAACGATGTCCCGCGGGTATCGATGCCCTCGATACGCTCGATCAACGGTTGGCGCACGTTATGGAGACGCCGGGCAAAAAGATGCGGCCGGCGATGACTTTGCTCGCATCGAAATTGTGGGGTGTAGAGCCGGATGACAAGGTGATCAGCATGGCGGTGGCGGTCGAGTTGCTGCATGTCGCCGCGTTGATACACGATGACACGGTCGACGATGCCGATGTACGGCGGGGCAAGGCGACGGCGGGATTTCTATGGGGCAACAACTTCGCCGTGCTGTTGGGCGACTATGTTTTTGCCACATCCGCGAAATTCGTCTGCGATACTGGATCGGTGCGACTAATCAGCCGCTTCGCCGAGACTATCGCCGAGTTAGCCCGTGGCGAACTGCATGAAATGGTTAGCAACTGGAACCTGCCGGTCACCGTCGATGAATATTTCGCCCGCATCTACGACAAGACGGCGTCGCTATTCTCGACTTCCGCGGAGAGCGGCGCGGTTCTCGGTGGAGCGAACGAGGATTCGGTCGTTGCATTGCGGGAATACGGATACAACTTGGGCATGGCGTACCAGGTGCGGGACGACGTTCTCGACTACGAATCGACCATCGACGAACTTGGCAAACCGGCGAACCAAGATATATTGAGCGGCAAATTGACGTTGCCGGCGATCTACGCGTCGGAGATTCCCGAATGCGCGTTGGCGATTGAATCGTTTTTCGGATTGCCGGAACATGAGCGTGAAACCGCGCTAAGCGAACTGATGGATCTGATCCGCCACAATGGGGGAGTCGAACGCGCCGAGAAAACGACGGCCGATTTCATCGAGTCGGCTCTCCGCAGTCTTGAGGTCGCACCGCCATCGGTCAGCCGGGATTCATTGGCTTCCATCGCTTCGAGCGTCAACTCCCATTAAGGCGAAGAACGATGGATCCGGCTTCGAATACGATCCCGAATTCGTCCTGAATATCGACCCGGTCAAGCTTCATCAGTGACGAACAGCCGATTATCACCGGAACGAATCGTTGACGAACTGAGCGCGAATTATGGTCGATTCGTGCAAGAGCCCCGATACAACGCTCTTGATGAGTTGATATTCACCGTCTTGACGCAGCATACCTCTGACCTGAACGCCGAGCGCGCGTTTGATCAACTGCGCATTGCAATACCTTCGTGGGAAGTGGTCATGGTGGCGGACCAAGACGACATCGCCAAGGCCATTTTCCATGGCGGCATGTCGAACCAGAAATCGAAGCGGATCAAGGACATCCTAGCGGCGATATTGGAACGCCATGGAGCGCTGGAGATCGACTTTCTCCGAGATTACGAGCTAGACGATGCCCGAAATTGGCTGATGGAGCTGCCCGGCGTCGGTCCCAAAACCGCGGCAGTCGTAATGTCATTCGCATTAGGCATGCCGGCATTTCCTGTCGATACGCACATTCATCGCGTCTCCAAACGTCTCGGCTTGATCGGTGAAAAAACGACGGCAGACGCCGCGCACGAGATCATGGAAGGCAAAGTTCCGCCGGAACTCAGGTTTCAGTTGCACATGCAATTGATCACGCACGGACGACAGATCTGCAAGGCCAGAAGGCCGCTTTGTGGAGAGTGTCGGTTGTCAATGGATTGTCCTTCGAGCACGGTTTAAACGCCGCCCGATTGGATTCCCTCCTTCGACGCGGTGAAGGTGCGATTGGTAGGATATTGGGCGACGAGGTGAAAACATGAAAATAGTCTCCGTACAAGCCACCAAAGTCGGTTACCCGCGGCTCAAACCGATGACGTTGCCCCGCGTGGGTCCATCGCGCAGCAGCATGAACGCGCAGGCCACGCCGTTGCGTCGATACACGAAGGACCCCGATTTCGAATTCGCCCGCCGGGTGCCGGGAGGTGACCGCGATGTCGGTTGCGTCGTCACGCTCGAAGACGGAACCTGGGGCTTCGGTTTCACCGACCACGGTCGGACAACCGCGTCGATCATCGAAGACTATCTCGCACCGGCGATCGAGGGGCGGGATGTGATGTCGACGGAGACGCTCTACGATCTCATGATCCGCGTCACGTCCGGCTTCGGCACCAACGCCTTGGTGGCATATGCGATCGCCGCCGTTGACCTCGCGCTCTGGGACGCCAAGGGCAAAGTGCTCGAGCAGCCCGTCTACAGCCTGTTGGGTGGCAGCACCGAAATTCTCAAACCGCTCTACTCGACGGGCAACGACACATGGTGGCAGAAAGAGCTGGGCTTCAAGAACTTCAAACGCTTCAGTCCCTACGGTCCGCCGGATGGCATCGAGGGCATCAACCGGCTCGAAGAGGAGATCGCCGAGGCGCGCGAGCTGGTCGGTCCCGACGCCGAGTTGATGCTCGATTTCTGGATGGGACTAGACGTCGAGACCGCGGTCCGCACTGCAGAACGACTTCGACCATACAACCTCAAATGGCTCGAGGATGCCTTCCTGCCCGACACCTTGGACGAATACGAGCGGCTCCGTGAACGGGTGCCATGGCAGACGATGGCCACCGGCGAACACTGGTATGGCATCTATCCATTCTTCCACGCCGCAAAACAAGGACTCGTCGACATCCTCCAGCCCGACATCATCTGGTGCGGAGGTTTGACGCCATTGATCAAGATCTGCCACGTCGCCGAATCCGCCGGACTATCCGTCATCCCCCACGGCAGCGGCGGCACCCCCTACGGTCAACACGCCTGCTACGGACTCACCGCCGTGCCCATGATCGAATGTAGCGGACCCGTCATGACCGAACCCGGCGTGCCGCTCCACGAGAAAGATCGATTGCCCGGGACAGTCGCACCATTCGAAGGCAAGCTGAAACCCAGTG
The DNA here is from genome assembly GCA_963664695.1 of Dehalococcoidia bacterium. GTDB lineage: Bacteria > Chloroflexota > Dehalococcoidia > Lucifugimonadales > Lucifugimonadaceae > Bin127. Next base: position 1,476,614 of record OY761543.1, on the reverse strand, counting down.
ATGAGCCGGGGTTTGGACTGAATCTCAAACGCGAGTGGTTCCCGCCGTTTTTCGACTGAGAAACGTCATTCCGGCGTAGGCCGCAACTCACACCTTTATCCCGACTTAACCGTCGCTTCGAGCGACTGAATAATCCCCCGCATATGCCCCACGCAATACGCGATGTATTCGCGGCCTGCCGGTCCATCAGTCGTCAAGCGCATGACGTGGTCGTAGTCGATGCAACCTTCGTAGCCGACGTCGTGTAGGGCCTTGGCGACTTCGTACATGTTCAGGTCGCCCGAATCGGGTATCACCTCTTCATAGCCTTGATTCTCTGGGATCGTTCCCCGCACGTTGCGGAAGTGAACGTGGAAGAGGCGTTTCTGCTCGCCGAAATGTCGGATGCCTTCGAAGATGTTTTGGCCAGACTCGTACCGCGTGCCGACGCAGAATGTGACGCCGTTGGCGGGCGACGGGACTTCGTTGAAGAGGCGGTCGTACGACTCAAAGCTATGGATCAGTTGTGGATAGCCATGGAGCGATGGGACCGGCGGGTCGGCGCCGTGGGTAGCGACCTTGACACCAGCATCTTCAGCTACCTCGCAAATCGAGGTGTAGTGAGTTATGTGCCGTTGCCATAGCTCTTCGCGGTCGGGTGCGTCGGCGCGCGTCGCTTGCGCAATCGCGTCCGCCAACTCAAACTTTAGGTGCTGGTAACCACCCCGGCCTTCGACCCAACGGTTCAATTGAGGCAAATTGGGGTTGCTGCCTGCCGGCCCGTACGGCTGCACGCCCAACACCGGGATGTTGAACTCGCCACAGATCTCGGCATTGATGCAGCCATTGCGAGTTTCTTGCTCAGCGTTAGGGCCGCCGATATACGCTTCGTCGAAATATTTCCGCAGGCAGTTCGCACGTTCGATGACCAGCCCAGCTTCGCCCAGCTTATCGACCACCATTGCCATGCCTTCCCGAGTCACCGCTCCGCCCGATTCGACGTATCCCGGCACCATATCCATAGTGATATCAACGGCGTCCACGCCGATTTGCGTCAAAAACCGCAAGTCCTCTGGACGATCCAGCCAATCTGGACTAATGCGGGTACCGATTCTCATCATCGTGACTGCCTCCTGATGATCCGTTGCAGATATTGATACCACACGGGCGAACGCCGTAACGTCATTTCCGTGTTTGGCGGAATCCGTTTATTCTGATTGGTGCTGTACACGTCTGACTAGAAATTCAACAACCACAGGAAAGTCCATGCCCAAGGAAAACGCGCCGCGCCGCCCCAACATCATTCTGATTCTTGCCGACGACATGGGATACTCCGATATCGGATGCTACGGAGGCGAGATTTCGACGCCGAATCTCGATCGCTTGGCGGGGGAAGGAATGCGTTTCTCGCAGATGTACAACACCGCGCGTTGCTGTCCGTCGCGGGCGTCACTTCTCACCGGCCTGAACCCCCATCAAACGGGCGTCGGTCACATGGGCAACAATATCGAGGGCGAGCCGTCCTACCAGGGTTATCTCAACAACCGCTGCGTCACGGTCGCCGAGGTGCTCCGAGATGCTGGCTACCGCACCGGCATCTCCGGCAAGTGGCACTGCGGCGCAGATCCCGAACGCGAGGAGGAAGGGCACCCACAGTTGCAGCGTGGCTTCGAGCAGATGTTTTACTTCGAGGGCGGCAACGGCTACTTTAATCACACGCGTTTCTTCATCGACCGGACCGCGGTCGAGGCATCGGGCACTGACTATCTGACCGACATGATCACCGATCACGCCGTCAGGATGGTCGACGATGTCCAAAACGATGACCGTCCGTTTTTCTTGCACGTTGCGTATACCTCGCCTCACTGGCCGTTGCAGGCGCTCGAAGAGAACATCGAGAACTACCGCGGCAAATACTCCGACGGTTGGGATGAAATCCGCACAGCTCGGCACGAACGCTTGAAGGCGATTGGGATGCTAGATGAGAAGTGGGAGATATCGCCGCGTGATGAGACCGTGGAGGCATGGAAGGACGCCGCTGACAAGGAGTGGGAGGACATGCGCATGGCCGTCTACTCCGCACAGGTCGAGCGCATGGACCAGGGCATCGGCCAGATCTGCGACGCCCTGAAATCCAACGGCGTCGAGCGCGACACCGTCGTCATCTTCCTCTCCGACAACGGCGGATGCGCCGAGTTCTTGTGCGAAGACCGTGACAACTCCGGCGTCGACGAATCCCGCGTGCTGCCCCTCACCCGCGACGGCCGGGAAGTCCGCGTCGGCAACACCTCGGACATCATCCCTGGCGGCGACGACACCTACATGAGCTACGACACCCAGTGGGCGAACGTCAGCAACACACCCTTCCGGCGCTTCAAACGATGGACGCACGAAGGCGGCATCGCAACCCCGCTCGTCATCAACTGGCCCGCCGGCATCGCCGCGCACGGGCGATCCGGCAAGATTTCGCACACCCCGGTCCAGCTCATGGACCTCAACGCACTATGCATCGACCTCGGCGAAGGTTCATACCCAACCGAGTTCCGCGGTCACGAAATCACCCCGCACGAAGGCGAGAGCTTCCGGCCCGTCCTGGAAGGCAACGAAAACTGGTCCAAGCAACGACCTCTGGCATGGGAGCACGAAGGCAATCAAGCCGTCCGTGTGGGCGATTGGAAACTAGTCCGTGAACACGGCAAACCGTGGGAACTCTACAACTTGGAGCAGGACCGGACCGAGCTAAACGACCTGGCCAGTAGCGATGCCGACCGCGTCGCCGAGCTCGCCGCCCAATACGCCCAATGGGCCGAACGCGCTGGTGCTGGTGCGTGGCCTCCGGGTCCCAAGGGCAGTTGGTATTTCCCCGGCATGGGCGGCGACGGCATCTTCACCATGCGCGGCCACGGCCACGTAATCCCACGCGGTTTCACCAGGACCGCGGCCGACGCCAGCAGCTAGCCCCAAAGCAACCCCAATCTACGTCAAAAGCAACACCAATTTCGGAGGATCTTTAACCGTCGCGGCAAGGAGGAGCATCACGCCGATGGATCTGTTGACCAAGAACGCCCAGAGAGTTGTCGCAAACACGATCTTTGAATACGTGATCATCGCGCTCATCCTGCTGAGCGCGGCGATCCTCGGTCTCAGGACCGAACCCGAGATCGCCGATCAGTACGACGGACTTTTGACGCTGGCGAATCGCATAATCCTCGCCGTCTTCATCGTCGAAGCCGCGCTCAAAATGCTCGCCCTGTCGCCTCGTCCTCAGGACTACTTCAAGGACGGTTGGAACATCTTCGACTTCACCGTCATTGTTTTCTCCCTCGTCCCCGCAACCGGCACCTTCGCCCTCATCGCACGTCTCGGACGTCTCCTCCGCGTCCTCCGCCTCATCTCCACCATCGAAGATCTCCGACTCATCGTCTCCGCACTCGTCAAATCAATCCCCAGCGTCGGACACGTCATGATGTTGATGAGCATCATCGTATACATCTACGCCATCGTCGGCATCCAGCTATTCCAGCAAACCCACCCCGAAAAATGGGGCAACATCGGACTAGCCATCCTCACCCTATTCGAAATCATCACCCTCGAAGGATGGGTCGAAGTCAACGCCGCCGCCATGCAGACCCATCCATACGCCTGGATCTACTTCGTAAGCTTCGTCATCGTCGGAACCTTCGTAGTCGTTAACCTCTTCATCGCCGTCGTCATAAACAACCTAGACCGCGCCAAGGAGGAGAGACTCCGCGAGCTGCAACCTCCGGTTTCTCGTGAGGAACTGTTGAAGGAACTACGCGCCACCCAAGACAGCCTCCGGCGCTTGGAGACACAGGTCTCAGGTTTAGTGCCTGACGAGACAAATACGAGGTGAGACAGCGTCGATTAGATCGCCAACTCGATGGAATTATCGATCTTGGCGATAAAATGTCGATCAATTGACGATTTCAGTTCTTTTGGAGTAAACACCATTCGCCATGACAACCGCCGAAGAATACCGCACCGCCGCTCACCAACTCTACGATCAAGCCTTGGTGGAACTTGAGGCGGGAGATTTGCGTCAAGCCTCCGAGAAGTTCTGGGGTGCGTCGGCTCAAGTCCTGAAATCGTTCGCTGAGTCACGCAACTTAGAGCACGATTCACACTCGCACGCTTATCGAGTAATCCGCGAGGCCGTCAATGCCTCTGGCGACCCTGACGTTGGCGAATGGTTCAAGCAGGCCGAAGCGTTGCATGGCAACTTCTACGAGGATTGGATGGTCGAATCGGAAATTCGATCCTCTGCCGAAGATGTTCGGCGCTTGATCGAGGTGGTTGAGAGGATTTGAGGGCACCGTCACCTGCGCGGGACGGGTGTGGGTGCGGTGATGCGGGGGTATGAACCCCCTGCGGTCGTTTCACTCCTGCGTCCCCCTTTTGCTTCGCAAAAGTGGCGGGATGGGTTGTTTCGCAAAAGTGGAGGGATGCGCGATGAAATGCCTGACGGTGGGTGTCAGTGCTTGGCGATGGTTTTGAGGGTTGGGTTGTTATTAGGTGGGGGTTGGTTGTTGTTGTCGGGTTGGTTTTGTTCGAAGCATCGCCGCGCGGCCTGGTCGGCAGCGGTGATGAGTGCTAGTTACACGATGGGTTCCAGCGTCGCCGTCGTCGCCATTCCTACGGCCCTCAAGGTATTGATCGACGATGAGATCGTGATCGTAGTTCCTCGAATCGCGCGGTTCTGTCCTCGCGCTGGCGCTGTGGCCGCTCCGCAGACCGATGCGAAACGACGTGGTGGGATAGAGGAGACCATCGTCCACACCATATTTCTCCTTGGATCCTCGAGAGGATCGTTCGGCTGGCGTACGAGGCGGAACTGGCAATAAAGCTCCGCGGTTGGACACTGAAGCAGTGGCCCCCCAGGTAACCCGTTGGCGGTTATGTCTAACCTTTAACATCTGTGCTGGCAACGGGCACCGGTCTCGAGTTGCGCGGTCGCTGGTTTCTGGCGCTTCAGGCATTCCGTTCGGGTCTTTCCCTGCGGGACGTTCCTTCCGGAACGGTCCGTGGTCGGATCCGAGGGGTTTCCCTTGTGCACAGTCCGTTTTCGGTTGCGCGTTTCTAGTGTGATCCCGCTGGCAGATTGTCCTTTTGGTTGATGGATTGTTTATGTCCGTCGTCTTCAAGGAGTCTGCCGGCGACTCGGTCCGACGCGGCGATGTTTCTGTTCGCCGGGGACGGTGTGATGGTCGGTCGCGGCGAGTTGTTGTTAATGTAATACATGTGTTGTGGGAATGTCAAGTGGGAGTGGGGGAATGCCGATGATAGGTGATGGAGACCATCTGGTCTCGCACCTCCCCGGGGCCTCACCCCGGCCCTCTCCCGTCGAACGGAAGAGGGGGATTTGTTGTTTGGTGTTGCGCTGCGGAGGTGGAGGGGGCGGTTGTCGTGTGAATGATGTGCAGATGCATTTTGGGCACGGCAACTCGTTAGACGGGGATGGGACGGTGGAGTGTATGGGGGTAAAGTTGGTTAGGGCTGTGTGAGGGGATTGATCGGATGTCTTCGTTGAGTGAATTGATTATACAGTTGATCCTCAATCAGAATTAATGTCTATTCCTAATATCAAATCGCCCCAATCATTGGCATTAAGACGTTTGCGGCTCAACAGATCAATGATTCCGCGACGGCATAAATCCTGCGCATGCTTAAGGAGAGCTACGTTTCGAAATGAATATTCTAATTTGCTTGTATGTACCGCCGTTGAAGCCTCGTCGTAAGCATCGCGTATGATTTTTCTGATGCGTTTCCGATCCTCTTCATCACTCCCAAGATGCCAAGCAGCGAATAGAGCTATACGAAAACGCATTTCTTGACTACGCTCATTGATAAAATCTCTCAGATAAAGAGTTTCTAGTGCGATACGTAAATCAATGAACCGGTCTACTAAATCCTTAGAAGCGTCTTTTGAATTGAGCCAACGCGTTAATGCGAGTCGTGTCTTATTTTTGTCCATCACTAATGACGAAAATGTATCTTTGATGTTCAAATCAGACAACGAGATAATTGAATCATCTTCTAGTGACAACGTAGTCTCTCCGGTGGTCATATCCCAACTGACGCCAACATGACTACGGAAACTTCGATTGAAATTCAACGTTCCGAATGACCAAACGTTGGTAGAATGTGATAATGAAAAAGCTCGCAATGGCCCGTAGTCAATCCAAGAAAATTGTTGTTCGACATTTTCGTCGGATTTGAGAGCTAGAATTAGGCAAATAGACTTTATATCCAAACTCGCCAACGACGTAGTTTGCACATTGGGTGCGTTATCCTCAGCACTGGGTTTGAAAAATACAGGTGATGCGCGACAGAGAATAGAAACGACTGTACGCCCAAGGTAAGTTGTAGGTGTCATGTTTTGTTGACGTGGGATGGAAGCGCGTAACGCCGAACTTTTGAGCGGCAGAGGTTCGATAAGGATATTGCCGTCAATGTCCACGGAAGAACCGAAGAATGGGCCGTCGATCAAAGTCGAGATTCGATATTGGACCGGTTCACATGCTATCCATCGGGACAGCAACGAACTGACGCACGTCACGCCTAGAATCGCTGCAGCCTTGACGAATGATTGGGTTAATTCTTCGAATGGCATCACATATTCGGAATCGAGCAAGCCGTCTTTTCGCATTGTCGCGAGAGGTTTTCCTGTTTGGCCGTGTACGGGTATCGCGGAGCCGATTCGGTCCGTCGTCGGGTCGATATACTCATTCAAAAGTTCGCGAAGAGCGTGACTAACATTGGTAAGAATATTGTCGTCGCATATCAGCTTTGCGTCTTGAACGTTCGATGATGTATCACATCCCCAACGATCGTATTCAAAAAGTTGACGTAATTTAGCTGATGTGATGATATCTTGCGGACGCCGTGAGTAAAACGTTGAATGTCCAACCTCTCTCGCTTCGCGATGTCCAGTGTCGTATGTAGATTGGTTAACGGCGTGTCGGAGCAATTTGGTGAAGTTGTCTAGAGTGTAGGACTGGTTCATTGATATGGCGTTTTTCGTGATTTTTGTTGGCAGGGTTGAACTTGCTAGGGAAGATTCGTTATCATGTTGGGTTCGAAATCGAATGTGAGTTTTCGGTTGAACGACCAAACAATGTCGGTGCCATCGTGGCGCTGAAGCGAACACGCAGGAAGATTGAGAGTAGGAGGCTGGAGATCAAGATCAACACAATCCACCGATCGTCTGTGAGCGATCCGAGTGCATTCGAGAAAAACCAGGTGCTGAAGGCCAATCAAGTGAGGCCTTCCAGAATTGGGACGAGAGGTGTACCTAAACGGCGAGCCCAACTGCGTAGTTAAAGGGGACATGATAGCAATCGTCAATGCAGATGACAATGCAAGTAGAAACATGGCAGTTGTCGTGGCGGCGATAGGTGGCAATCGCGAGATCGATAATCCAATGATAGTTTCACCTGAAGTGGGGGATGATTGAGCAGATTGCTCCAACAAAAGGGCACCAACGAATGCGACGATGGCGTTGTTGACTAACCAGTCGGGTTTGAATTTTGGGTCTTCCATTAAGATGTGATTCTAAACGAATGGTTCATTGTATCGGTGCTGTTAGGTTCTGAGGTGTGATCCTCGGCCCTTTGGACAATTCCCGGGATCGGGGAGGCAACGGAGTGTATCTGCCCGTAGTGGGAAGAAGTGTGCCGACTTGACGTCCTACTCAAACCCGTCCGCCCCGGGCATCCCCTGCGAGCTTGCTTCGCTCGCTCGCGTCCCCTTACGCTTAGCGAAGGGGACGGGTTACGCTGCGCATCTGTCCTTGTGGGTTCTGGCCTTCGCCGGAATGACGGGGCACCCCCTCGTATTCCCCCTCAGAGAGGGGGAGATCATTGGTCTCTTTGGGGCGGCGCCCCCTCAACAAACTCGCCCCCTGACCCATCTTCCGGCGCAAACCCCAATTCCGCCTTGGCACGGCTAATGTCGAAGATCTTCCACTTGTTGTCCGACGTCGCGTAGTAGATCCCGTAGCGAAGATCCTCCGGCGCATCAATCGAACGCTGAACAATCTGCGCCGTGTCGCGGTGACTAAGCCACAGTGACAGCGCGAACGGTGAAAAGGTCGGATCGTCAGACGAAATGACCCAGCCGATGCGCAAGTGGATGGACGAGACTCCGTGGTAGTCGTTGTAATAGCTACCGATCGCCTCGCCGAACGCCTTCGACACTCCGTAGAACCCATCCGGCCTGATCATCACGTCCTCACCGACCAACGGGTATGCCCCGGCTTCCAATTTGTCGAACTGCCCTGAACCCACTAAGCTCCAAGGCTCATCCAGGTAGAAACCTCCCGTCGCATGGTTCGACGACGCAAAGATCACTCGCTTGACCCCTTCGCGCCGGCTAGCCTCAAAGACGTTGTAGGTCCCGACAAGATTGTTCGGCAGCACGGAATCCCACTCGGCGTATGCGGCTCGATCTGCCGCCAGATGAACTACCGCATCCACTCCGGCAAACGCGGGTTGCATGGCGTCGAGGTCATCCAACGACGCCACGTGGGAAGGCACGCCCTCGGCCTCTTTTAGATCGAGCGAAGACAACTCGTATCGTTCGCCCAACCGATCGATCAGAATGCTGCCGATGAGACCGGCACCGCCCGTGACTAGTACCTTTTTCCTGCCATTTCCCTCTGCCATTGATTTCGCCTTCCGAATTGATGCGTCCCGCGGCCGTTTCGCCGCAACTCATTAGAAGGATAAATCCGCGGAATGGAACTTATCCCAGTCGTCCAACGTCTAGATAATAGTGAGCAACAAACCAAAGGAACAATCATGTCGATGTTACGCATAGCGATTCTCCTCGCAATGACAACCTGCGTTGCGCTCGCGATCGCTTGCGGGGGAGATGGCGAGTCCGGGTACTACGACCAAACGGACCGAGATTTCGCAATCGCAACCGTCGTCGTTGCCGAGGCAGCAGTCATGGTCGAGCGCGAGGTGGCTTTCGAAGCCGAGGAAGCCATGATGGACTTCCCCGCGCCTGAAGCCCCTGAGCCCGCTGCCGCTGCCGCGAAGGTGATGGAGATGTCGGATGACCAATCCGCCCAGAACGTCAACATCTCGATCCAGCCGACAAACCGGATTATCGTGCGAAACGCCGATATGGTCGTTGAATCGAACGACCCCGCCGCAACGATCGACGCCATCGGCGACCTCGCAGTCGGGCGCGGCGGATGGGTTGTCAACAGCAACACCATCGAGGCAGGATCGTTCTACCAGATCACCGTCCGAATCCCTGCCGACATCCTCGACTCCACTATCGAGCAGATCTCCGCGAACGTGGCGAAGGTCGTTTCGTCTCAATCGGACAGCACCGATTTCACCGAGGAATACATCGACCTCGGCGCCCGACGATCCACCGTCCAAGAAACCGTCGACGCCCTCACCGAACTTCTCCGCAACGAAAACTACGACTCCGTACAAGAGCTTCTCGAAGTGCAGCGAGAAATCACCAACTGGCAGTCTGAACTCGAACGCATTGACGGGCGTCTAGCATTTATCAGCGAATCTGCCGCCTATTCACGCCTTTCAGTCACCGTTAACCGCTCACCCATTCCCATGCGGGTAGATGTCGGAGAAGACGTGAACGTGGGTATCGGTATCGGGAGAAAATACACCGCACGTTTTTACCCGCCCGAAGGCTACGACAGTTTCGAGATCGTCTGGGACTTTGGTGACGGATCCGGGCCGCAAACCGTCTATTCCGGGCTCCGTACGCAAGGCGAAGACGGCTACTTAAGTGTCCCTGTGCGCCACACCTACCACTCTGACGAACTATCGCCTCACGTGGTTACCGCCACCGTCAAAGCGTTCTCTGACCAAGGACTGGCTAAAGGTGAGGACCAGCTATGGGCTAACGTCTCGGAACTTCCGCGCCTCGACGCCTTCGTGACCCCCTCTGAGTGGGGCATCGAGGAAGGTCAACCGGTGACGTTAACTGCTTCCTTCAATCACCCCGACACGCTACGCAACGTCAGTTACTCATGGGACTTCCGCGACGGATCGGCTGTTGTCGAAGGCATCATCGCCTCCGGTGACACCGGCATCGAAATCGAGCACATCTTCGGCCGACACCGACCAGAGTCTTACCAAGTTGTCTTCGAGATCCGAGGCGACAGCGATGCCGGCGAGGTCAAAGAGTCCCACGATACTTACATCTCGGTCTATCCGGGTCCAGAGATCGAATCATCCGATTTCGCCCCCGGCAATACCGCAACAAACGCCGTAAATGTCCTCATCGGCGTTTTCACCTTTGCCGGGACCGCTGGCATCTGGCTCGCGATCACGTCGCCGATCTGGATCATTCTGGGCGTAATCATCTTCTTCATCGTCCGCTTCATCATTCGTCGGCAACGCAACGTTGCGCGTTTGGTGTTTGTACCGAACCAAGAGTCGGAGACTGAAGGAGGTTCTCAGGACGAACCAAACTCCGAACATGCCAACTGACGTAGTGAGCGACTGAAACCCAAGTCATGACGGGCTCAAGATCCAACCCCCAACGCTTCGGGCACAAATCAGTAACGGCTTTTGTGCTCATAACGCTGGCGATTGCGACTGCGATCCTGTTTGCGTGTACTCGAGAGGTCTCGACGGTGCAGACGGTTGTCGTTGAACGCGAGGTTACTGTCGAACCCAAGGTTTTGGTCGAAACTGTTGTGGTTGAGCGCGAGATCACTGTAAAGCCCGAAATTCAGGTCCATACCGTGGTTGTTGAGAAGGAGATAACCGTCGAGCCCGAGGTCGAGGTCCAAACCGTCGTTGTTGAACGTGTAGTCACCACCGAGAAAGAAGTGATCGTCGAACGAGTCGTCACCGCAGAACCAACCGTAATCGTCGTCGAACGGGAAGTTGAAGTCCCTTTTCCCGTCAGAGAAACTGTGATCGTTGAACGAGTCGTGACTTCCGAACCGACAGTCGTGGTAGTGGAACGAGAAGTCACGGTTCCGCCGGAGATCGTCGTCCACACAGTCCTCGTAGAGCCGACAGCAAATCCATCCCCGGAGGCCACTCCGACGCCCGACATCGAGTACCAATCCCCGCTTGCCGTTTGCCAACCAATCCCGGTGTGGGGGACCGGTAGAGGAGATTCGGGGAATGCTGGCGTACCTGCGTCCGCCGGGTCGGCAACCACGTCTACCTTTCCGGCCTCTGGGCCATTCCCAATTCTGCCGCCACAAACGATTCGGCCGCCGCTGACGACGTTTCAAGACAACGAACGCCAGCCTTGGAACTTGACCTCGGAGGACGACACCTCGACGTTGAGCCTTGACACGGACCGCACTTCGTTCCATCTAGCTCGCAATTGGGTTAACGACGGTTTCGATGTCGTTCCTGACAGCGTCCGTGCTGAGGAATGGATTAATTCCTTCGATTACAACTATCCATCGCCGATCGTTAGTACTCAATTCGGCATTTCAACCGACATCACGAGGCATCCGCTCGATCCTGAACTCGGATTGGTTCGTCTCACCTTCCGGGCCCCCGAAATCGAAGATCAATCCGACATTAACGTCGCCATGGTTCTCGATGCTTCCGGCTCGATGGCAGACGGCAATCGGGTCGCCATCGCTCGAACAGCAGCGGAGACGCTTCGTCAGAGCTTGGGGCCGAAAGACCGCGTCTCAATCGTCCACTTCACCACCGACGTCATCGACGAATTCACTGTTGTGAACGCTTCGCCGGATGATCGTGCTGCTATAAATTCCATCGCTCTGTTGACCCCACATGAGAGCACCAACGTTCAGGCGGGACTGAACCTCGGGGTGCAGCTTGCGCATCAGATGCGGATCGAACGGCCTGACGCACTGAACTACATCGTGCTTTTCTCCGATGGGGTCGCAAACGTTGATGCCACCAACCCGTTCTCAATCCTCGATTCCGCAACTGACGTCGACCCAGACAATCCGTTGCGCTTGATCACCATTGGCGTCGGTGTCGCGAACTACAACGACGTGCTCCTTGAGCAGTTGGCTCAGCATGGAAACGGTTGGTATCGCTACTTGACCGTGCCCGAAGAGGGTGAAACGCTCTTTAACCGCGAGAGCTGGCTTGCTCTTTCCGTGCCATTCGCCGACCAGACACGGGCGCAAGTGAAGTGGGATCCTGAAAAAGTCGAACGATGGCGTTTGATCGGTTACGAGAACCGCGTCACTTCCGACGAGTCGTTCGATCAAGCGCTCAAGAAATTCGCCGAAATTCCTTCGGGCGCGGCCACTACCATCTACTTCGAGATCGAACCTGTCGAAAACTTCGATGATTGGGATGATGGCTCAGATTTTGGCGACGTAGAGATCCGCTGGGAGTCTCCCGATGACAGATCAGATAGACGACAAGACGCGGACATTTTGCCGGATCCCGGCGCAAGCGCAGCTCCGCATTTCGCCGCCATCATCGCGTTGACTGCTGACCGATACGGCAATGCGTGTAATGTGGAACCCTCCGCCGTCAATTCAGAACTCTTGAACCTCAGGGATCAACTTGAAGACATCGATCCGCGGTACGCCACCTCCGTCGCATACCTTGATCTCCTTTCCGTCTTGGAAAAGTTGATCGTAACCACAAATCCGCCACCACCCTCCGGGTACAGTCCGTAGTTCATCGCCCGCGCCGGACACAGCGTTAACTAGTCGGGCATCTTCAGGCGAACACCCCCCACGCGGTCATCGGCGTCCTAGTGTCTTCTGGTTCATCATTGCACCTCCGGAAAACTTCGCCCGAGGATTTTCAAGGAACCCCGGAACAAATCCGCATGCCAGTGCGTCTGTTCTTCAGTGACCCAAAACAACGTCACGGAGAACAGGAAATGATGATCGACAAAACAGAGCAACTCAAAACTCTCATCACCAAACCAATGACGGCCATCGCACTCGTGATCGCCGCCACGGTCGTCGCAGCGACGATCGCGTGTGGCGGAAGCGAAACCGTGGTTCAAACGGTAGTGGTCGAAAAATCAGTGCCCGGACAACCGGTGCTCCAAACCGTAATCGTCGAAAAGGAAGTGTCGGTGCCTGGTGAAACCGTGGTTCAAACGGTAGTAGTGCCTCAGACGGTGGTGGTGGAAAAACAAGTGAAGGTGCCCGCTGAAACGGTGTTTCAGACGGTAGTCGTGGAAAAAGAAGTGATGGTGACGGGTGAAACGGTGGTTCAGACGGTAATCGTAGAAAAGGAATTCGTCGTCGAGGTTGAGGTCGAGAAGGTTGTCGAAGTTGAAGCGATGAGCGCTGCGCCGGCGGCAACCTCGGCACCGCACGCCGCACCAACACCCGGCGTTAAGACATCGCCGCCGAGTGCGCCAAGCCAATCCTCCCAACCCGGCGCGACTACGTTCCAGAACACAACCCGCAGCAACTTCGTTCTAACGTCTCAGGACGACACATCGACCTTCAGCCTCGACACCGATCGCACTTCGTTCCAACTCGCCCTCAACTGGACGCGCGCTGGATACGAGGTAGACCCAGCATCCGTCCGTGCGGAAGAGTGGATCAACGCCTTCAATTACGGCTACGAGATGCCCCGTCATGACGATTCCTTCAACATCCAGACCGACATCTTGGCCCATCCGCTCGACAACGGCCTCCACTTAGCTCGCGTCGCGTTCCAAGCGCCAGATATCGTAGTCGACCTCCCGTTGAACGTGACACTCGTCCTCGACGGCTCCGGCTCGATGGCCGACGGAAATCGGGTCGAGATTGCGCGCACCGCGGCAGAAACCATCCGGACGAGCCTCGGTCGAGATGATCGAATGTCGATCGTTCACTTCGACAACAACGTCAAGCGCGGCTTGACAGTCAGAGACGACGACCCCGGAAGCACGGCGCTCCGTAACTCCATCCGCGACCTCTACCCAGGTGGTGGTACCAACGTCCAAGCCGGATTGAACCAGGGCGTGCAACTGGCAGACGAGATGCGCAGGCAGCGACCTAACGCCTATAACTACGTGATCCTCATGTCCGACGGCGTGGCCAACGTCGACGCGACCAACCCCTTCGCGATCCTCGAAACAGCTCGCGATGATAACCCCAGCAACCCGATCCGATTGATCACAATCGGCGTCGGCATTGCCAACTACAACGATGTCCTCCTCGAGCAACTGGCCCAACACGGCAACGGTTGGTACCGGTACCTCAGTTCGCCCGACGAGGGACGCATGCTCTTCGACCGCGATAACTGGCTCGCTCTGTCCGTGCCATTTGCCGACCAGACACGCGCCCAAGTTGTCTGGGACGAGGAACATGTTCGTAGCTGGCGAATGATCGGATACGAAAACCGCGTCACCTCTGACGAGTCGTTCACTCGTGCGGAGAAGAAGTTCGCCGAGCTCCCTGCCGGTGCCGCAACTACGGTCTTCTTCGAGCTAGAGCTGGTCGACCAGTACGTGCTTCGAAACGGAAACGAACCACTCGGCAACGTCGAGGTCCGGTGGGTCACCCCCAGCACAGGTGAAGGAAATCGCCAACATCACGAGATCGATTCTGCCCTGTCAAACCAAGATTCGACAACCGACTTCGGTGCCATCGTGGCACTTGCAGCCGATCGTTACAGCGGCCGGCACGAATACGGCGGCGACCACCCCGGATCGATCCACAACGATCTCTCCGACCTCCAAACGCTGCTTCGATCGCTAGGCTCCCCGATCTCGGGCACCGACGCCTACAACGACTTCGAATTCGTGCTCGACTCGCTGGTCGGAAGCGTCCAACCAGTTCCACGCACCGGTTACAGCAGGTAATCAGCAGACCTCTGAAGGCTCATTGCCTTCGATATCGCTCACCGTCGCGAGTCTGACGGTGAAAAGCGAAGAAGACGCCCTCGTCCCATAGCGCGAGGGCGTCTTCGTTATTGGTCACGCACCTGGCTCAGAAACGTGATGCACCGATGGGACTACTGTGACGGTTCTACGATCGCTGAGGAAGTTTAGTGGTTTCGCGATTTTCTTTGATTTCCAAGGAACAAATCAGCAACGTCCGGCGTCTCTCTTTCAGTGACCCAAAAACAACGTCACGGAGAACAATCAATGAATCTCTCGAATACCGCGTCAACCAAACACCTCAGATCCAATTACGTCACCGGGATCGCACTCCTGATCGTCGGCATAATCACTGCCGCAACGATCGCGTGTGGCAGCGACGAAGTTGTCGTTCAAACCGTTGTAGTGGAACGGCAAGCCCAACCAGGTTTACCGGGCGACTCCGGTCAACCGGGACGCACGATCCAAGTCGAAGTCGAGAAAGAGATCATCGTCGCCGGGGAAATGCCAGTGTCCAGTTTGCCGCCACGTCGCCAACCCTCCCCACCCAGCGCCACCACGTTCCAGAACACAAGCCGCTCCAACTTCGCCCTGACATCCCAGGACGACACCTCGACTTTCAGCCTTGATACGGATCGCACTTCGTTCCAACTCGCACTCAATTGGACGCGCTCGGGCTACGAGGTAGATCCTGCGTCAGTCCGAGCCGAAGAGTGGATTAACGCATTCAACTACGGCTATGAGTTGCCTCGCCACGACGATTCGTTCAACATCCAGACCGACGTGATCGAACACCCGCTAGACGAGAATCTCCACTTGGCACGCGTCGCATTTCAAGCTCCTGACATCGCTGTTGACCTACCTCTGAACGTCACTTTGGTGCTCGACGGCTCGGGATCAATGTCCAACGGCAACCGAGTCCAGATCGCCCGCGATACCGCCGAAACGATCCGGACGAGCCTTGGACGTGATGACCGAATGTCGATCGTGCACTTTGACGACCGCGTCAAAAGTCGACTGACCGTGGAAGACGATAATCCCGGAAGCAGATCGATCCGCAACTCAATCCGCGACCTCAGGCCTGATGGCGGAACCAATGTCCAGGCTGGTCTGGATCTCGGCGTTGAGTTGGCGCATCGGATGAGACGGGAGCGACCTCACGCATACAACTACGTAATCCTCATGTCCGACGGCGTCGCCAACGTTGACGCCACTAACCCATTCGCGATACTCGAATCAGCGTCCGACAGAGACCCCGATAACCCGCTAAGACTGATCACCATCGGCGTTGGAATCGAAAATTACAACGACGTTTTGCTGGAGCAACTCGCCCAATACGGCAACGGTTGGTACCGCTACCTAAGCGAGCCGGAAGAAGGCCGCAGACTATTCGCCCGCGACAGCTGGCTGTCGTTGTCGGTGCCGTTCGCAGACCAGACCCGAGCACAAGTCGTCTGGGACGAAAATCTCGTCCGTAGCTGGCGCATGATCGGATACGAAAACCGCGTCACGTCCGACGAGTCGTTCACTCGTGCCGAGAAGAAATTCGCCGAACTTCCCGCCGGTACCGCAACCACCGTGTTCTTCGAGCTCGAAATCGTCGACCGCTACGAGTTGGGCAACACGAACGAGCCGCTTGGCGATGTCGAATTGCGGTGGGTTACGCCCAGCACTGGTGAAGGAAATCGCCAACACCAAGAGATCGACGCCATCCTCTCAAACCGCGATGCGGCAACCAACTTCGGCGCCATCGTCGCGCTTACAGCTGATCGCTACAGTGGTCTAAACGAATACGGCGGCGAACGCCCCGGTTCGATACACGACGATCTCTCAGACCTCGCTAACAGGTTGCGAAGTGTAGGTTCACCAATCTCCGGCACGTCGGCTTACGAGGATTTCGAATACGTATTGAATGCCCTAATCGATAACGTCGAGTCCGCACCAAGCACCGGTTACAGCAGGTAGCAGGTCCGCACTGCTGACGGGCTAACCACCGAAGCGTTACATACAATCTCGCGGAGTGATCAGTCTGGAACATCGCAGCCGCGTCGACAACTTCGTCGATGGGTTGACCAACTTCGACGACTTTGGAAATAAAACCGAAGTCGTCCAAGTTACTTCAGCTTCCGACGCACCCCCACTCGTCTACTACGTCAACGAATTCTGGACGCACGCACAGCGGGCCGGTCACGCCCTCCACGAAATCAGCTATCGAGCATGCTTCAAACCACAACTCCCACAGTTCTTCATCGCCCGATTAACCCACCCCCAAGGCGTCGTATACGACCCATTCATGGGACGAGGCACAACACCGATCCAGGCGGCCCTCATGAATCGACATGCAGTCGGTAACGACGCGAATCCGATTTCGATCATGATGACGCGCCCGCGGCTCAACACCCCCGAACTGCGCGAAATCGAAACCCGGTTGCGAGAAGTGTCCTGGAGTGCCGTCGAGCCAACGGAGGCCGATCAGCGATTCGACGTCTTCTTTCACCCCGCAACGCTCCGACAAATCGTCGCCCTCCGATCTTGGTTAACCGAACGCCAGACAACAGGCACGTTTGATTCCGTCGATGACTGGATCCGGTTGGTGGCCATGAGTCGATTGACCGGACACTCCCCCGGCTTCTTTTCCGTCTACACGCTACCCCCAAATCAAGCCGCATCAATCGAAAGCCAGTCGCGCATCAACGAAAAGCGCGGACAGACCCCCTCTGAACGCGACGTCAATGAACTCATACTGCGGAAGAGCCGATCTCTGCTCCGTCATGGAGGGCTCAACTACAACCAATTTGATCTAGGTTGTGGCGACTCGACAGACACGCCGGAAATCAAAACAGATTCGGTCGATTTGGTTGTCACTTCGCCTCCATTCCTGGACACCGTCGACTACCGGTCCGACAACCACGTCCGGGCGTGGTTCGCCAACATCGACATTGACGCGCAACCAATCGCAATCCTGCAAAACCCCGAAGAATGGCAACGTTTCACCGCCGAAACTTTGCGAGAGCTTTGCCGAGTCGTCAAACCCGGCGGCACAATCTGCTACGAAGTCGGCGAGGTCCGCAACGCAACCATCAAGCTCGAAGACCTAGTCTACGCCGCCATCCGAGACGCCCGACTCCCCGTCGAAATCCTCGGCGTCCTCGTAAACCAACAAGACTTCACCAAAACCTCAAACACCTGGGGCGTCACCAACAACCGACGAGGCACAAACACCAACCGCGTGGTGATGATGACGGTGTTGAAATGATTGAGTTGCTTTGGCCGTCGATCTCTTTAGAACGGCAACCCCGTCGAAAAGTCCGGTATCCCCGCCCAGCGACCGCCGTCGCCGGACCGCTGAACCGCAATCGTCTTGATGACATCCGGGTTCGCCAGACCATGTGGCGCACGTCCCGTCAGTGCGAAGCTCACGTTCTCCGCCTGCTTCTGTCCGCACTCCTCCAAGAACGTGGGCGAGTAACCGGCCAAGTGAGGAGTAACAAAGCAGTTCGGCAACGTCAGTATCGGATCCTCCGATGCCACTGGCTCGACCTCCGTCACGTCGATGCCCGCGAATGCGATCTGTCCGTCCCGCAGCGCGGCATGAAGCGCTACCTGGTCGACCAACTTCCCGCGGGCGCAGTTGATGAGGATCGCAGTCGACTTCATCTTCGCCAACGATTCCGCGTTGATGATGTGGTTTGTCGCCTCTGTGTGTGGGGCATGGATCGAGATAATGTCCGACTCTGCCCAGAGTTCATCGAGGTCGACGAGCTGCACGCCGTAGAGGTCGGCGGACGATTGGTAGCCGTATGGATCGAAAGCGATTATGCGCTTGGGACCGAAGCCGGAGACTCGCTGAGCAAACGCCCTTCCGATATTGCCGAAACCGAGAATCCCGACCGTCTTGCCGCCAACGCGGTCGACCGATTCTTGGTATTTGCGCATCAATGCCGGATCGTCAGACCACTTCCCCTCGCGCGTCGCCGCAACGGTTTCCGGGATGCGACGCAGGATCGACAGCATCATCGCCATCGCGTGATCCGCAACCTCAACCGTGTTCACCCCCGGCACATTGCAGGCCAGCACGCCCAGCTCGGTCGCGGCATCGAGGTCGATCGAGTCCACGCCGACTCCCATGCGACTAACGACCTTCAACCTGGAGCACGCCTCCAAAACATCCCGACCCGTCAACGGCCATGTCGCAACGAGAGCACCATCGGCATCCTTCATCGCCTCGATATACGGTTCCGTATCCTCGAACGGGTCAAGCAGCTCCACTTCGATATCGCCTGCCGACTCGATGATGCCCTTGACATCAACAAAGGTCTCGCAGGCAACCACAACTTTGAGGGACATCTATCCTATCCTCGCTCCATCAATATTCTTCGCTCGCACCAACTCCGGCGCTCATCGATTTGCATCTATCAACCATAAACAAAATCGAGGCGATGTGTATCTGAGGCGCCGCGCCTTGCCGTGTTCGGAATAAACCGAGGCGTTACTATTCCATCTACTGCATTCCGACCAGCGATCACGGAAGAAAGACCAACCATGCAAAGCCCATCAAAAGCAGAAATCGCCGACTACGCCGAGGCCCACACCACCATCCCCGACAGCATTTTCGACGCCATCGCCAATGATGCGCAAACAACGCCCTCCGCTGGCATGATGTCTGGTCGAACCGTCGGGTACTTTCTCAACACCCTCGTAACCATCTCGGGAGCCAAACGCGTTCTTGAAATCGGAACTTTCGTCGGCTACAGCGCACTGATGATGGCCACCGCTCTTCCTGAAGACGGCGAACTCGTCACTCTCGACGTCAGCGATGAATTCACGAACATCGCCCGCAAACACTGGGCGAGGCATACTGCCGGAAGCAAAATCCAACTCATTCTAGGCCCCGCAACCGAAAGCCTCGATTCCCTCAAACCCGGTTTCGATGTCGTCTTCATCGACGCCGATAAAGACAACTATCCGCTCTACTACGAAAAGTCGTTGAACCTGCTTTCGCCAAGAGGTGTCATAGTGATCGACAACGTGTTCCAAGGCGGCCGCGTTCTGGAACCCGTGGCCGATGACAACCCACGAGCGGCGTCCACACGAGCCGTCCAGTCGATGAACGACATCATCCAAAACGACGACCGGGTCAACAACGTGATGCTCACCATTCGAGATGGCATCACCTTGGTGCGCAAACGCGACGCCCACCTCACCTAATACGCGGCAATTCCCGTCCTCGTCGGTACCGCTGCTGGTAGTAGACATATTCCTCGTCGGTGCCGAATTCGTAGTGTCCACTCGACGGGTCCGGACCGGTTCGGACGTTCGGTTCGGGCGGGTTCGCCGCCACCACATCCTCGTCGAAATCAACACCCAAGCCTGGCTCCTCAGGCACCGTGATGTAGCCATCAACCGTCGGCAGATGCGGCTGAATCACCTCGTACCGCTGCGGCACATCGTCCTCCAAGCGCTCCAGTATCAGCGCATTCGGGATCGCCGCCAATATGTGAATCGCCGCATACTCGGCCACCGGGCCCAACGTTCCTGAGTGAGGAGCAACGTTGATGTAGTGCGCCTCTGCCAACGCTGCGATCTTCTTCAGCTGCGTTATGCCCCCGATCCGACCGGAATCTGGTTGCACGACATCT
Source organism: Dehalococcoidia bacterium (assembly GCA_963664695.1). Classification (GTDB taxonomy): domain Bacteria; phylum Chloroflexota; class Dehalococcoidia; order Lucifugimonadales; family Lucifugimonadaceae; genus Bin127. The sequence goes on along the minus strand of OY761543.1, from coordinate 1,456,203 downwards.
ACGATCTCGTCCTCGATGATTTCGCGGACGCCCCAGAGATAAGAATGTCGCTCCCCGGCTGCGATCGGAATATCGACATTTTCCTGAACCCGCCGCATCGCCTCGGTGTTCTCCGGCGGCACCGGGTCTTCATAGAACAGCAGATTGTAAGGCTCCAACCCTTTGCCGACGATGATGGCGTCTTTGGCAGTGAACCACGGCGGACCATGAGCGTCGACCAAAATGTCCATCTCATCGCCCACCGCGCGCCGGATAGCTTCGACTCGTTCGACCGTCCGATAGACTCCGCCGGTCTTCACGCCGGTGATCCCGCGGTCGCGCATCTCGAGCGCACGTTCTGGAGTTCCGGCATGAGCATACGTGCGTATCCGTTTGCGAACCCTTCCGCCGAGCAGGTTCCATACTGGCGTGTTCAGCACTTTGCCTTTGATGTCCCAAAGCGCCATGTCGATAGCGTTGATTGCGCCAGATCCTGGCGTTCCCGTCATTCCATGGCCCATGATCGCCACGATCATTTGCTGGTGCAGTCGCTCGATATCGGTCGGATCCTCACCCACGACGATATTGGCCAGATCCTCCACCCCCGTCTGGACAACACGCGGCCAACCTGAACCCTCGCCAACTCCATAAATCCCCGCGTCGGTGTAGACCTTGACGAAGCACCAGTTGCGGCTGCCGCCTCCGGACATCAGGAAGGTTTTGATTTCAGTGATTTTCATGGGTTACCGTCGTTTCTGCGCCTCTACTCTGCGAAGCGCTTTGTTGCGTGCTCGTTTGGAGATAACGGAATGATACGCGTTACAATGCGGTTACAAGAAATTGCAAACGCCGAAAGACGCTCCACAGCGGGAGACCAACCACATGGCAGACACCACAGTCACAACATCCGACAATGGGCCGTATTGGGTTAGCGGCAACTTCGTCGTCTCCGATGCGGATGGCAACGAGTTTCCCGTTCAAGGCGAAGCGTACCTTTGTCGATGTGGGCAGTCGGAGGAAAAACCGTTTTGCGACGGATCACACAACCTAGCCGGTTTTAACGACGCTTGCAGGGCATAAGACGTGTCAGAACCAACTCGCATATACGTTTGGAACAACGACGCCTTACAGGTGGTCGGCGATTTCGATCTGCGCGACTCTGAAGGTGGCGAGTTCAAGCCACACGGGAAAGTTCGGCTCTGCCGATGCGGCATCTCCAACACCAAGCCCTACTGCGACAACTCGCACATCCGCACCGGTTTTCAGAGCCAGGTGAGCGCGAGCGGGGATTGATTCGAGCGGTCGGGTGCTTAGGGCACCAACACCGTCCGCGCGACCGCCCCTGCCTCCATATCCCTGAAAGCCTCGTTTACTTCCGTCAACGGACGCGTCCGCGTAACTAAGTCGTCGAGGTTCAATCGGCCCTGCTGATACAGAGCGATCAACCACTGGAAATCGTGCCTTGGACTTCCAGTGCCGGCACTACAACCGATTAAAGCACGGTCGAGAAACAGATGGCGCATCGGGATCATGACTTCGCCGTCGTCCGGGGCCGCGCCGACGAGAACCGCCGTCCCGCCGTCACAGGTAGCTTCTAACGCTTGTCGCAAGGTGGCGGGCTGTCCGATCACCTCAAATGCGTAGTCAACACCTCCGTCAGTGAGATCTCGGATCGCCGCTACGGCATCGTTATCGGATGCATCGACAGTGTCGGTGGCGCCCATCTTCGTGGCGTATTGGAACTTGGAGGGATTGGTATCGACGGCGATGATCCTCGATGCCCCGGAGAGGTGCGCGCCTTGAATTACGTTGAGACCCACGCCGCCACAACCCCATACGGCCACGGTCGATCCAGTTTCGATTTTGGCCCGATTGACGACTGCGCCGACGCCGGTGATCACTGCACACCCGACGAGCGCCGCGCGGTCGAGCGGGACATCGGGATCGACTTTGACGACGTTGTTCTCCCAAACCACAGTGTGCTCCGCGAATGTTGCCAATCCGGCGTGGTATTGAGCGCCGTTTTTGCGGAACTGTGCGGTTGGCGAGTGCGACGAGATCGGATCGCAAAGGTTCCAACGTCCAGTTGAGCAGTATTTGCAACGTCCGCACATCGGGCGAATGGCGAACACCACCTTGTCGCCCGGTTCAAGCCCATGAACACCCGCGCCGATCTTTTCGACAATTCCCGCACCCTCGTGCCCCAATATGGTCGGCAACGCGTCGTTTCGCCGGTATCCCGAGTAGACGTTGTGGTCGCTGTGGCAAACGCCGGTGCCGCCTATATTGACCATCACCTCTCCCGGTCCCGGGTCGTCAAGCTCCAAAGATTCGACGATTGCAGGTTCGCCCTGCTTGTAGATAACTGCGGCGAGAGTCGAGGTGGTCATGGGCGTGTAGCTCCATCAAGATGCGCGGATCGACTTCAATTGGGTGTGATGATAGCAGTGGGACGCGATGGAATTGGTAGAAACTCATCATTGGAAATATTCATGCTAATTTCAGTCGCGATGTGAGCTCACGCAAATGCGTCCCTCTCGTTCAATGTTTCCAATTTGGCCAACCATTGTCCGAAGTGTTGGCACTTGGTCCGGAGAGTTGGCAAACCGATGCTTTGAGCGACGATTGGACCAGATGAAGATTTTCTGCGTTCATAGGCAGGGATCGCGTCGATTATCCGTTTTGACGGAGCAGTCGTCCTTCCGCAGTTGACGTGCTCGGGCGAACTGAAAGCGGCCACGGACTCGGTCAGTTGATTTATCTCGCGGATGTACTCTTGGAACTCTACTTCGAGTTTTTGCGGGTCAGCGAGAAGCAGAGCTTCGAATTCGTAGAGCTGGATGTACGGAATAAATCGCGTGTCACCGATGTCATTTTTCATCGCGGTTTCAAGGATTGAGGCCCTTTGATACGGATCGCTTTCGCAGATCGCTTCGTCGTAAGATGGAAAGTCTTTGGGCAGAGCGTACAGATCGAACATCGTAGTGAAACGAGCGTCGGCGTTGTTGTCTTGACGCAACCACCTGGCTATGTCGCTTCTTGCTTTGCGATAGTTAGTCATCCCTCCGCGGAATCGCTGGTTGCCTCTACGCCCAGTCTCGACCCGTCGGGCGTTAGCGTATACCTGCGAACTCGAAAGGTGCCGAGTCAACACGTTGTTGACGAACGTCTCTTCCGTTTGACCTTCGACGATGAAATTCAACCTCACCATCGCTAAGGGCGGCCACCGATCACGTTTTTCTCCCAGAGTTCGGACAACGAATATTCTTGTAACCACTCCTGCAATTCATCAGCGTTGGGTCGAGAGAATCTAGAGCTTGACCCATCACGCTCAACCACCACCACCTCCTGGGGTTCAAAGCAATCGACGAGGGTGGCTGACTGAGTAGCAACGATTACCTGAATATTGGTTGAAACAGATCCGATCAGTCCACCAATGATGTTGATGGCGAAGGGATGCAAGCCGAGTTCAGGTTCGTCGAGTATAAGCACGTCCGGGAGTTGATCTTCCGGTAGAAGAAGCAATGTTACGAGCGCAATCAGACGCAACATTCCATCCGACGCTTGGGATGCGCCAAAGACTAAATCACTATTTCGTTCACGCCATCGCAATATCAACCTGTCGTTGTACGGGCTAAGTTCGAAATCCGAAAAAAACGGCAATATCAATCTGATGGTGTTTAAGATGCGCTGATAGCTCATGGGCTCACACTCGCTCAGTCGATAAAGAACCGGGGCGATGTTTCCGCCGTCCTCTTTCAACCACTGACCATCATTGATGTGCCAAGTATTGCGCATACGTGAGTTTCGAGATGTGTTATGAAACTGATGCACGATGATGCGCCTGAGTATGGTCCTGATCACACGCGCCGTCGAATCTTGATACTCCAAATCGATCAGTCGCGGGTACGCATGCCCTGCACCAGCGAATTTCCACGGCGCATCGCGATCAATTTCATGGATGGAATAACGATATCGTTCATCGGTGTAGACGAATGTATCGTCAGCCGCATGCATCAACCGAAAACCGTATTGATTGACGCCGCTATCTGTGACGATGGTGAGTTCTGATTCGATCTCTCGCGTGGTCTCCGAACCGCCGTGAAGTAACGTGCTCGCCCCTCCATTCAAACCGACGAAATTCTCAAGATGGTCCGGATCGCTCAACGCCCAACTCAACATTTGAAAAAACGAAATGAAATTAGACTTCCCGGCTCCGTTGGGACCGATGAGAATTGTCAACGGCCCAGGTTCAAACTCATCAAGTTCTTTGATGGTTTTGAACCCCTTGAGCGTTATCTTGTCGAGCCTATTGCGCATCGCATCGATCAAACCCGTTAAACCTCGTTTAACGTCCCCTTGATCCAATCCTATCGCCAACTGCCTCCGCCAACTCATCCCCACGCAGACTCGAAACAAACACGATCTGGCTACCGTCGCCTACTGCGATCTCCAACTCGACCCCGCTCCGAATCCCGTACATCGTCCATGATTTTCGCGAGGATGGGGCGAACGGATTACCGCGTCCGCCGTGGCGGGCGATGTTGTGGTTGGTCGCGCGTATCGCGGTGATATCTGCCCATACAAAGGTGCGGTGCGTCCCAAATATGCCGAGACCCACGGTTACTCCTTCTGGCGTCGCGGTCGTTTGCATAAGAGTCGAACCTAGCATGACGTACACGATGCCGAGAATGGCGATGGCGAAGCTGAAGTAGAAGATCAATGCTTCGGGGCCCGAAACCAAGGGGTCGTCGCCGAGGCTTCGGATGCCAACCGCGGTCAGTACGCCGGAGGTGACGCCTAGCATCAGGCCGAGAAATGCGAACATCCACCCGGGCGCCCTGAGGCTTTCGGTGAAGTTCGGTGATTCTTGTACCGGCTGGCTCATCTTTAGAACCGCTGAAACTTGATATACGCTTCCTGCGGATCCATTCCATTCAAGATCATGTTGCGAAGTTCGTTCTCGGTGTTCATCACTTCGTGGACGAGTTTGGCCACGCTAGATGCCGCAGATGCCGGAATGACAACCACTCCGTCGCGGTCACCAAGGATGAGATCGTCGGTTTGAATGCGAACGTCGCCGATCGTTATCGGTTCGCCCATGGATTGAACCTGCCAGCGAGAGACGATATCTGACGGCGTAAGGTATCGGCAGAATACCGGGAACCCGAGTTTGAGGATGAAATCGGTGTCGCGGTTGCCGCCGTCAACTACGTAGCCTTTGACGCCACGGAATTTGAGGGTCTCGGCAGACAACTCTCCCATGTGTGCAATCGTCGAGTCGTTGGGTTGGCAGACGACCACTGAACCTGAAGGGGCGGCGCTGAGCATACCTGTCCACGAGAGCAACGAATCATCTTGCGACAATCCTTTTACCATTCCACCGCTGCAGGTCCATACCTTTCCAACCACTAAGGTTGTCGGATCGACTGGGCGAATGTCGTTTGGCAAGATGCCGGCATCGAGGCCAAGCTCCCTCATCGCGTCGTAGACTGCACCGGAATATGCGGTCTCTAGGATCGCAACGATCTGGTCTTCATTGAGGTCGGTAGGCATCGGGATTATCGGGTGTTGCGAGGTCCGCAGGCTCGTTGAGAGCGCTTGCAAATTCTATATCTTCGGCGATTCCGCCTTTACAGATTCCGAACCCGAAACCAGTTGAACCGCAGTCTTGACCCGATCCACCGCGAACTGCGCGAGTTCAATGTCTTTCACTTCGTGTTCCCAAACCCTCAACACGCGCCAACCGATACGTCGCAGATTTTCGTTGTTAGCCGCATCCCGGTCCATGTTCCTTCGAAACTTCGCCAGCCAGTATTCGTAGTTGCGGGTTGGCATCGTTCCGTGCTCGGGACAGCGGTGCCAAAAGCATCCATCGATGAAGACCGCGACGCGTTGCGTCGGAAACACGACGTCGACTTTGACTCCGCGAGTTTCGAACTTAACGTAGCGATCTTTTCGAAAGCGAAGTCCGGAACGGTGCAACATACTTCGGAAGGCGATCTCGGGTTTTGTGTCCGTGCGGCGGTTGGACATCATCGATTTTCGCGTCGCCTCGTCGGATGCGGGAGGGGCGATGGGGATGACTCCGGACGTGGACATGACACGGAGTCTAACGGGGAGCAAGCCTTCGGGCGTCAACGGCAAGACGCCGTCAAATTTCCGGAACCGACTAGTTTTCGTTTCTTTCAAGCTTCCATATTGGCCGTACACGAATGATGGGAATCTATCGAATTCAGCGGACGGATGCACTGAAATATATGTTCTTGCACGTTTGAAATGCCTAGTCTATGGGGATGTTAACGCCCAGATCATCGTGGAGTATTCAACTTGCAAAGATATGAAGTGTATGGTTCTCGGCTCGCATGTTTTGCCATCGAGTGGTTGTCTAGATTTGGTGTGCGTGCCAGAAACACCACTAGCTTCAGCTCATTGATTTTCGCTTCAAACTATCCTGTCGGCAAGAAAACTTACAAGTCTCTGCGCGCATACTCGATCAATCCCATGGCCCGGTTGCTTCTTGTGGCACTCGTCGCAACCCTCGTCGTCTTGTCGGTATCATCCCTTCCGGCCGCCGCCCAGCGCAACACCGTTGCTACGGGAAAACCAACCATCTCCGGCTCTCGCGTAGTCAACGAAGAGCTCACCGCCAACATCGACGAAATCTCAGACGCCGACGGTCTCGCCAACGTCAGCTACAGCTATCAATGGGTACGCGTCGACGAAGAGGCTGCGACTGAAACGGACATCACGGACGCCACCAGCTCTACTTACACCACGGTTGGCAACGACATCGGCTTTCACATCAAGGTAAGGGTCTCATTCACTGACGACGCCGGCAACGCTGAAGAACTGATCAGCGACCAGTCCGACATGATCGTCGCCGTCATCTCATTCTCACAGGACCAGTACACCGTCAGAGAAGACGAATCGGTAAAAGTCGTCCTCCAGGTCACCGACCACCGCGACACCGGTGTCACGTCGATACCAAACCGATTGATGCACTCGTACGGCAACAGCGCCCACTACCGCGTCACTCCCAACCTCCAATTCCCCGTTCCCCAATTCGACTCCGCCCATCTTGATTGGGAGATTACATTCAGAGCCACACACGACGAAATATACAACCCAGACAAAGGAAACTTCGGAATCGTTATCCTCAAAGACGACTTCCAAAGAACCCCGGACACCACTCTTCCCAAAGGATTCGTCCTCGGCGACGGCGACAATATCGACGTCCAAATCATCATCGCCTACGTCAACATCATCGACGACGAACTCGACCCAGACGCCAACAACGTTAATACCGGCCAACCGCAAATCTCCGGGAATGCGCAAGTTGGACAGACTCTCTCCGCCGAGATCGGCACAATCGCGGACGACGACGGCGTGCCCGCAGAGTCAACATTCCGGTACCAGTGGATTCTTGTCGACGGCACAGACGAAACCGATATCGTCGGCGCCACGACAAAGACCTACACCATCCCCGCTTCCAGCGAAGGCAAGAATCTGAAGGTCCGCGTAGCTTTCTCTGACCTGATCGGTTACGAAGAATCCGTGACAAGCGTTGCGACCAAGGAGGTCGTGCCGGAATCCCCAGGTGCGCCACGGAACCTGTCGGCCAATGCCGAAAACACAGCTGTCGAACTCACTTGGGAGCCACCAATAACGGGCGGTACCCCCTCCGGTTACGAGTATCGGCTCAGCGATGACGACGGGTCAACTTGGGAAGCATGGACCGATATCACCGGTAGTGACACCAACACCACTGCTCACACCGTCAACAAACTGACCAACGACACCGCCTACACATTCGAAGTCAGAGCCAAAAACAGCGGCGGTTACAGCGCCGAATCCAACACGGTGTCTGCGACGCCCAGACTACCCGATCCACCGGGCGCACTTCAACAACTGCAAGTCATCGCCGGCGACGAACAAGTGGCGTTGAACTGGGAGCCTCCAAGCAGCGGCGGCGAACCAGAAGGCTACGAATACCGACAGAGCGACGATGGCGGGACAAATTGGAGTGAGTGGATACCGGTACCCGGCGATGGTCAGGCAAACAGTCATATCGTCGAAAAACTGACCAACAACACAGAATATTCGTTCGAGATCCGGGCCGTGAACGCAGGCGGCAGCGGCGCCGCGAATGTCGACGCCTCAGCCACACCGGTTCTGCCGGACCCGCCGGGCGGCGTGCTGAATTTGACTGCCACCGCGGGCAATACCGAGGTGGACCTCAACTGGTCTGCACCCACAACCGGAGGCGCGCCAACCAGTTACCAATACCGCCACAAAGACACCGCCAACCTCGCTTACATCGATTGGAAGGAAATTCCCGGAAGCGATGGCACGACGACTTCGTACACCGTGACCGGACTCCAAAACGGACTGGGATACACATTCGACGCGCGCGGCGTTAACCGAGGCGGAAACGGAGCCGGGTCTTTCGATTTCCCGACTGCAACGCCTCTCCCACCTCTCCCTGCCGCACCGTCCAACTTGACTGCAACTGCAGGCAATGCGAAGGTGACCCTCGAGTGGGACGCACCCACAAGCGGCGGTGACCCTGATGAATACGCATACCGCTACAGCGAAGACGGTGGAAGCTCTTGGGATCTATGGAAGACCATGACCGGGAGCGACGCCAACACGGTGAGTTACGAAGTGACCGACCTGACCAACGGCACGACCTACACGTTCGAAATCCTCGCCGGCAACTTAACAGGCGACGGCGATGCGTCGAACCAAGACTCAGCCCGACCGGTCCCACCATTGCCGGGAACACCGCAGAACCTGGACGCGACCGCGGGCGATGCCGAAGCCTCGTTGACTTGGGATGCGCCGACGACCGGAGGCCCCGTCGAGCGCTACCAGTATCGATACAGCACTGATGCCGGCACGATCTGGACCGACTGGCAAAACATCACGGACAGCGACTCCAGCACGGTCAGTTACACAGCAACCGAGTTGACCCACAACGTGGAGCACACGTTCGAGGTCCGAGCCACCAATCTCGGTGGAAGCGGCCAATCATCAAACCAGACAACCGTTACGCCGTCAAAACCCGGATTAAAGGTAGAGATCGACTATTCCAGCGATGACCTGTCTCTCGCACACGCCGGGGTTGGATATTACCCGAAGGTCGTCTTCAATTTCAACTTGCCGGTCCAAGCGTTCCGCGGCTTCTCGCGATCGATAAAGATCACCAACGGCATCTCCAATCGCGTTTACAAACAAACCAGCACCGACGAACCCAATGACTGGGTCCTGGAGATCTTCCCCCTCTCCGACGACGACGTCACCGTAAGTTTTGTCGCCGACATAGCTTGCGGTTCCGGACACATTTGCTCTGAAGATGGAGACGAGTTGACTCAGGTGCCAGCAACACCATACGTGATCGAATACGATTCTCGCCCGCGGTTAATCGGTGCTTGGATCTCAAGTGACCCGGGGGTGGATGGCGAATACGCAACCGATGATCAGATCGAAGCAAAGGTGCGTTTCGATAAACCCGTCGTCGTGAAAGATGGCTCGCCCACTCTGGGTCTTTCGATCGAAGGTCAAAACCGAACGGCCACGTGGAGCGGCGGTTCCGGCACCAATGAGTTAGCGTTCTCGTACGATGTCACCTCCGCCGAGGCCACTGTCAGCTCAATCAGCATAGTCGACGACAGCTTTAAACTCGGCGACGCCGCAATTGAATCCCAAAAGAGGATGGCAGCAGACCTCGACTTCACCGGTTCGCCATACGTCACCAAGGTCATGCTCCTCGCCGATCACTACGAAAACGGCATCTGGACACACGATGACCCCGACGAACCCATACAAATCGACGTCAGATTCAGTGAGCAGGTGGTCTTCTCGGCCAATCGCGGCACCCCCACCATCAGCATCGTCGCCGACGGCACCGAAATCGAGGTCCAATACAAAACCGGCCTCGGTCGTGACACCCTCAGATTCGAATACGAGGTCCAACCCACAGACGGTTCCAACTCAGACGGCGCGATCAACTCCGTCTCCATCGTCCCAGACAGCCTGAACGACAACGGAGCCGACATCCGAGATTGGCTCGGCAACGACGCTGACCTCTCCTACGGCGGCGGCGGAACCGTATGGGAGCTCGTGCCCAGTTACGGTGTAGTGACACAATACCGGTTCTTCGATGGGAACGAAGGAGTCGGAGAAGTCATCGAGTTCGAGGTCAGACTCGAGGAACCCGTGCAACGAGTCGTCAAAGTTGACTACGCAACATCCGACGACACCGCAACCGACGGCGTCGACTACACCGGCGTGTCCGATACGTTGACATTCGAGATTGGGAGCGTCAAGGAGGTCGTCACCGTTGACATCATCGACGACTCCTTACAAGAGCTTTCGGAAACCTTAAAACTCACCCTCTCCAACCCAGTCAACGCAGCCATCAAAGATACCCAGACTACCGGGTGGATACTCGACGACGACTAGAGTTCGGGTGCGAACGCCTCACGCCCGCCCGAAATCATCCGCCTCGCGGACGATGTCATCTTCCCCGAGGTAGTCGCCGGTCTGGACCTCGATGATCTCCAGGGGTTCGACCGACGAAGGATTCTCGATTCGGTGCTTGTGGGTGCGGGGGACGTAGATCGACTGCGACGGACCGAGCATCTGGTCTTCGCCATTGATCGTCACCTTGGCAATTCCGCGCGCCACTGTCCAAGTCTCGGACCTATGGCGGTGCCATTGATACGAGAGCCGGCACTCGGGCTTGACGCTCAACCGCTTCACCTGAAAACCCGGTCCACGAGTCAACACCTCATACGATCCCCAAGGACGTTCTTCACGTCGCGGATTTCGGGCGCGACGTACACTCGCTGCGTCGATTGGTTGTGCAGATGTCGGTTCTTCAGGCATGAATGATGGCGTTGAGCCCGACTGGGTTGTTGATCGAAAGTAGTAAGCTAAATCCTACGTTAATCGACCTTTGGTGTCCCCTCTGGGGCCCTTAGCACTCGCAAAGCCACATGACAACTACTCCCAACTCCTCCGACCGACCAAACATTCTGGTCATCCTCACCGACCAGCAGCGCCAAGATTCGCTGGCCTGTTACGGCAACGACTGGATCGAAACTCCCAACCTCGACAGCATCGCTGACCAATCGTTCGTATTCGACAACGCCTACGTAACCCAGCCGGTATGCACGCCGAGCCGGGCATCAATTATGACTGGCCTGTACCCCCATGCCGTTGGTCTCCATCGCAACAACATCCCGTTGCCTGCCGACTGCCCGACCATTGCCGAACGTATTAGCGAGGACTATTACTGCGCCTATTTCGGCAAATGGCACCTCGGCAACGACATGATCCAACAGCATGGATTCGACGAGTGGATAAGTGTGGAGGATTTCCATCGGGTTCGGGCTACCAAGCGGGAGCATCGAAACGTTGAGGCGCATTACAACGATCATCTCAGGAAGCACGGTATCGAGCCGCCGGGCATCAATCGGTCGTACGAAAACTGGTTTGCCACTGCGGATCTCACTGAAGAGCAGACGCAGGCATATTTCTTGGGTGACAGTGCCGCGGGCTTCATCCGGAATCACACCGAAACCGAGACAGGTGACATGCCGTTCATGCTCTACGTCTCGTTCTTCGAGCCGCACCCGCCTTATACCGGGCCGCTCAACGAACTCTACGATCCGGAAGATATATCGGTCGGCCCGGCGTTCCTGAAACGCCCAGACGACGGTTCTCTACTCAACCGACTGCGCGCGGACTACTACATGTCCGGCAAATTAAACCCGCTGGGCATTGACGACTATCACGATCTGACGGCTGAAGACGGTTGGCGCCGCCTGCGCGCGCAGTACTTCGCCAACGTCACGTTGGTGGATCGGCAGGTAGGCAAGATGCTTGATGCGCTGCGCGAATCCGGGCAGCTTGAAAATACGGTGATCGTATTCACGAGCGAACACGGCGAAATGGCTGGTGATCACGGGTTGCTGGAGAAACGCTCGATGTACGAAGAGGCGTCCCGCGTCCCGCTGCTAATTCGAGTGCCCGGGTCCGAACCCGACAAGGCTGGCGAGTCACAAAGGATCAGCGGTTCGGTTTCGCTTGTCGACCTGGTACCCACGTTGCTCGATCTGAGCGAGTCGCGTACAGAAGAGACGAGTGATGGATTACTGGGCGACGGCTTCGCACCGACGGTCTCAAATGGCTCGAATGGCTGGGAGATGCAAGGCAAAAGCTTGGCGCCGGTGTTGAGCGGCGATGCGGACTTGAGCGGCAACGATGTATTCGTGCAATGGAACGGCATGGGTGACCGCAACTTGGGGACGCCAGAGATCAATCGGATGGCCTCGATGCACTGGCGGACGGTGATCACTCCGGATCGCTGGAAACTCAATCTCTGTCCAGCCGACCAATGCGAACTGTACGACCTAAACACGGATCCGCATGAGTTGAACAACCTGTACGACGATCCGCAATACCGAGACCGTATACGCGACATGGCGGCACGAATAAGGATCTGGCAAGCAGCGACGGGCGACGACGTTGATTTGCCCAGCGGATAACAACGGAGCGATTTAGGCATTGACAGCGTGAGTGCTACTCTTAGTTGTCAACCGCGAAGAAACTAATTTGTGAAACCAATGCCGTCGTTCTTGCTCGCCTCAGCTACCGAAATCGAAACTAATACTCCTTACCGACGATCTGTTCTGGACAACGGAATCCGAGTAGTTACCAGCCAAATGACGCATACGAAGGCCGTCAGTGTTGTCTTCTTGGTGGGCGCGGGAAGTCGCTATGAGACGGACGATGAGGCCGGTGTTTCTCACCTGTTCGAGCACATGCTATTCAAGGGGACGCCGAGCCGGCCACGCCCGAGGGATATTAGCGGCTCGGTCGAGAGAGTCGGTGGTGCCATCAACGCATTTACGGATCGTGAATGCACCGGATATTGGTGCCGAATGGCATCGCCTCACTATCGCGGCGGGGTCGAAGTCCTCGCGGACATAATTAAAGAGCCGCTGTTCAGGGAAGACGACATCGCCCAAGAGAAGCATGTCGTGCTGGAAGAGATCCGAGCCTCTCACGATTCGCCAGGTGCCCTCGCTGGAATGTTGCTCGATGCGGCGCTTTGGCCCAACCAACCGCTTGGGCGAGATGTGGCCGGCACGATTGAAAGCGTCGAGGCGATTCCCCGCTCGGTGATGATTGACTATCACCGCGAACAGTACGTCGGGCGTAATTTAGTCGTCGCGGTCGCCGGGAACGTGGAGCACGAAGAAGTCGTTGATCAGATCGATACGTTGCTGTCAGATCTGCCGGATGGCGAACCGAGGGAGATGTTCCCACACGACGACAATCTCGCCGGTCCGAGTATCAATTGCAGCCAGCGGGATCTTGAACAGATGCACATGTCGATGGCCTTCAAGGGCGTTAGCATGAACGATCCACGCCGTGCGGCTCTGCGCATCATGACTGTCGTGTTGGGTGGGAGTATGAGTAGCCGACTTTTCGAGGAAGTAAGGGAGAAGCGCGGCTTGGCGTACGGCATTGGCAGTTCTATGCACACGTTGTCGGACTGTGGGGTGGTTGACATTCACACCGGCGTCGAACCTCCGAAAGCGGTCGAAGTGATGCAGGTCATCGTCGACGAATTGGTGAAGATTCGAAACGGCGTAACGGAGGAGGAACTGCACGATGCGCGAGAGCTGGCGAAGGGGCGAATGATCTTGGGAATGGAAGAAAGCAGAGCGGTTGGCCACGATTTGGCTGCGCAGGAGCTATTACGAGGCAGCATCGAAACACTGGATTCGCGCATCAAGACTCTAGACGCCGTAACGCTTGAAGATGTCCGGGCCGTCGCTCTCGACGTGGTCGACGCCGGCAAGTTTGTGTTGTCGACGGTAGGGCCGGTGAGCGATTGGTCTACCCTCGATGCAGTCCTTGATTTCTGATTTCGACATCGAGTCGATCGATATGTAGCCAATACGCGTTTCGCGCATTAGCATATGCAATACAAAACACCCCTTAGAAGGAGGTCCCCCAAAGAAATGAAGACCCGAGCATACATTTTGATTGAGACGTCCGTCGGCAGCACTCATCAGGTCGCAGAGCAGTTGCGAAAGATAGACCAGATGATGGCCGTCGACATGGTCACAGGTCCATTCGACATCATCGCAGTGGTCGAGGCGGACAATCTCGTCGACATCGGCGGGATCGTCAGCACCAAGATGCACCAAGTCGGCGGCATCATCAAGACCATCACCAGCTTGGCGGTAACCGCAGACTAAGTTAATACGTCATGTGGTTCGAATTTAACGAAGAAGAGATCGCATTTCGTGAGGAACTAAAAGAGTTCCTTGACCAAGAACTCCCCGATGGTTGGATTGGTCCGAATGACGAATCGAGCGATGAGGGTTGGGATCTGTACTGCCGCATGCGACGCAAGCTCGCCGAGCGCGGCTGGCTAACCATGACGTGGCCAAAGGAGTACGGCGGGCAAGAGGCGTCACCAATGATCAGCCTCATCTTCGCCGAGGAGATGTCGTACCGCCGCGCACCGGGTAACGATCGCTTCGGCACGCGGATGTTGGGACCGACGCTGATGGTGTTCGGGACCGATGAGCAGAAGCGCAAATACTTGTCGGACATTGCCCAGGGCGGGATCCAATGGTGTCAGGGGTATTCGGAGCCGAATACCGGGTCCGACTTGGCGTCGCTGCAGACTTTCGCGGAACTCAGAGGCCCAATGGACCGAGGGGAGTTTGTGATCAACGGATCGAAGATTTGGACCTCGATGGCGCACCGTGCGGACATGATGTTCATGTTGGTTCGCACTGATCGCGATGCGGAACGGCATGCTGGTATCAGTTTCTTGCTCTTGGACATGAAGTCGCCCGGTGTGCAAGTCAATCCCATCGTCAACATCGCCGGTGCGCACAGCTTTAATCAAGTTATGTTCGACGATGTGCGCGTTCCGCTTGAGAATCTCGTCGGCGAACTCAACGATGGTTGGAACGTTGCGATGAATCTGCTCAACTTTGAGCGGGGAAACATCGACTATGTGTCGTGGGCGCAGAGGTCATGGGAAGAGATCCGCGACTATGCCGCAACGACTCGACGCTTTGACGGTTCATTGATGATCGACGACATGAAGGTCAGGCGCCGATTGGCCGAGTTAGAAGCCGAGATCGAGATGGCCCGTTACATCACCTACGAAGTTGCGTGGCTCCAGTCTCTCGGACATCCGCCGTCGACCGAGGCGAGTATGTGCAAGATCGCCGCTACCGAAGTCAACACCGCGGTGCTCGATTTCGGTGTTGAACTGCTCGGATTGCCCGGCCTCATCGATGACCCCGACGAGCATGAAGACCTCGCCGGCCGGATATTCAAGATGAGGATGTACCAAACATCGGGCCCGATCTTGGCCGGAACCAACGAGATACAGAAAAATATCATCGCGTATCGTGGGCTTGAGTTGCCCCGACGCTGAACCCGGACACTCTGGCGCCATCCCGGCCGCAGTGGTTTCATAAAGGGGGTTCACAAATGCCGGGAACCAGAGGCGAAGGACGAGAGTGCTAAACCATGGACTTTGGGCTTAACGAAACGCAGGAACTGATCCGGAGCAGCGCGGCGGAATATCTGTCTGATCGTTCGCCGTCCGACTTCGTGCGGGCGATGGCGACGGATGAGCGTGGATATACCGATGATTTTTGGCGAGAGATAGGCGAGCTGGGATGGCTGGGATTGATTGTGCCGGAGGAGCACGGCGGTTCCGGCATGGATATGTCGGATATGGCCGTGTTGCTGGCCGAATGGGGCGCTGCCTTAGCACCAGGGCCTCTGGTTGAATCGGCCGTTGTTTCTGCCTCGGCAATCGGAAACTTTGGTTCAGATGCCCAGAAGCAGGAATGGTTGCCGACAATCGCGAATGGCGAGACGGTTGCGGTTCCTTCGTTGGTCGGGATGGACGGTTCGACCAATCCGGGCGCGATGGGTGTTCGGGCTTCGGAGACATCGAATGGTTGGGTGCTGAGCGGTACGAGCAGGTTTGTTCCGTACGGGAACTCTGCCGATCTTGTGTTGATGCCGGCCGAAACAGACGCGGGTGTGACGGTGTTCGCGGTGCCGGTGAAGTCCGCTGAGGGAACGGTCAATGTCAATAGGGTGAAGATGGCTTCTGGTGCACCGGCTTGCGATATCGAGTTAAACGAGGTCGTGGTTCCGGCAGCTGCAATTCTCGGCGAAGCTGGTGGTGGTGCTGATGTGGTTGATCAGATGATGTTGTACGGAGCGGCGGCTAGGGCTACGCAGATGGTTGGTGCGGGCAGCGCAGTCACGGATCGCACGATCGAGTATGTGAAAGATCGACGGCAGTTCGGACGGCCGATCGGCGCGTTCCAGGTGATACAGCACTACATGGCTGATATGGCGACGAAGGTGAAATCTGCGCAGCATCTGGCTAATCGGGCGGCTTGGGCTTTGAGCGCGGACGTGGATGGTGCGATGGCCGCGCGGATAGTTTCGCAGGCGAAATGGTCGGCGAATACGTTGATGCACGATATCGTTTGGAAGGCGCATCAGTCGCATGGTGCGATCGGGTTCACTTGGGAGCACGATCTGCATCTCTACACCCGACGAGTGCTTTCGTGGCGAGCCGATTTCGGCGATTCGGATTCCCACATCGAGATCCTTGGTCGAACGCTGTGACTGTCATTCCAGCGAAGACTGGAACCTAGAAGGCCCGAAAATGTCTGACGACTGTATCTTTTGCAAGATCATCGCTGGTGATATTCCGTGTACCAAGGTCTATGAGGACGACCATATCTTGGCGTTCGACGACATCAATCCGAAAGCGCGTGTCCACGTGTTGGTCGTGCCGAAGGTACATTTCGACAGGTTGCACGAGAGCGACGAGTCGCATGTCGATATGTTGGCCCGGGTGCTAATGGGCGCCGGGAATGTTGCATCGGCGACTGACGTCACGGATTCGGGGTATCGCGTGCAGTTCAATCAGGGACGCGGCGCAGGGCAGGAGGTGTTTCACCTGCACGCGCACGTGACCGGCGGTGGTCCAGTTCCAACGTAGGCTAGACTGTGAGCAGCCATGGTTGGGTTGCTCGTACGTCAGATCCTACGCACAGTCATCTTTCAGGTTGTGATGACCGTGGTGACGCGGTTGGTTGGTATGGTTTTGCGCAGGTTGAGACTGTAGCCCTACTGCGCTCGTTCCATCAGGACAGTTACGCCCATGTCGATGTATTTGTTGCGCAGTGCGGGGTCGCCGGAGCGGTAGCTCATGCGGACCGGATTGTCGTTGACCTGGTCCATGACGTGCTTCAGGCAGTCGTCGTCCGTTTTCAGCGGGTGGTGCGGGTGCATCTCGCGGTCGAACTCGAGGTCAGCCGGGCCCCACGAGAACAGGTCGACGCCGGGCATGGCGAGGGTGTTTATGTTCTCGATGGCGTTGAGCGTCTCGATCTGTAGGCATAGGATGCCGTTTTCGTTCCACCACTTGGCGTATCCGGGGCGGTCATGTCCGAGTTCGGCGCCCCATCGGGATCCGCCTACCCAGCTTCGGCGTCCTTCGGGCGGGAAGTAGAACCACTCCAGCGCTTCCCTGACGGTCGCCGTATTTTCGACGAGTGGAATCTCGATGAAGGCGGGACCCAGGTCGGCAATGTTGCCGATGAGGAATGCGAGTTCAGGGTGCTTCATGCGGAAATGGACGGCGATGCCGAGTTCGTCGGCCATGTTGCAGTGCTCGACCAGCTTGTGCTCCGAAAAGGGGCTGTGCTGGCTGTCGCAGGTGATGAAGCCATAATCGTCTTTGCCGAGGATGTCTTCGGCCTGTGACTTCGTGGAACCGATCGGCACGCCAACGCCGATGACGACGTCGCCGCGGCGGATGCGTTCTTTTAGTGGGGTGTCGTTACCCATTGGGTTTCTCCTTGTAGTCAACCCCGGTTGGGGGGAACAATCGGGGCGGCAAGGGCGGATTTCAAACCCGCCCCTACGTGGTTTCCGCGGTCCGATTATTTGGCGCTTTCCATGAGGACGGTGACGCCCAGATCGAGGTATTTGTTGCGCAGGTTGGGGTCGTACGAGCGGTAGCACATGCGCGGTTTTTCGTGTGCGAGTTGCGCCATCACGTGCTCGATGCAATCGTCGTCGGTTTTCAGCGGGTGGTGTGGGTGCATCTCGCGGTCGAACTCGAGGTCTGCGGGGCCCCATGAAAACATGTCGACGCCAGGCAGTGAGAGTGCGGAGATGTTTTCGATCGCATGAAGCGTCTCGATCTGGATCATGAGCATTCCGTGGGTGTTCCACCACTCGGCGTAGCCAGTTCGGTCGTGCCCGAGTTCAGCGCCCCATCTCGGACCGCCAACGAAGCTTCGTCGACCCTCGGGCGGGAAGTAGAACCATTCGAGAGCTTCGCGTACCACTGCGGGGTCTTCTACCAACGGAACCTCGATGATTGCGGGTCCGAGGTCGGCGAGGTTTCCGACTTGGAATGCGAACCGGGTGTGTTTGATGCGGAAATGGACTGGGATGCCAACTTCATCGGCGAGGTAGCAGAACTCGACAAGCTTGTGCTCGGAGAATGGACTGTGTTGGCTGTCGGTGGATACGAAGCCGTAGTCGTCTTTGCTTAGGATGTCTTCGAGTTGCGATTTCGTTACGTCCATCCCCGTTCCAACGCCGATTACGATATCTCCGCGCTGGATGCGTTCTTTCAGTGGGGTTTCGTTACCCATCAGTTGGTTCTCCTTCGAGTATTGCACGCGTCGCCTCCGACGCTGTGTGGGAATGGTAACGCAGATGCCACCTTTTGGGCGAGGCCGCCCAAAAGCATTACACGCATCGGCGTATGATGGATTCATAACCACCAAACGAGGAGAACCTACGCATTGACCAAGCTCGGTGAAGTCTACAGTCGTGAGGAATTCGACGCTGGTTCGTTGGAGAAGGCGGTGCAGGACCGCTACACACAGGTTGCGGAACGCGGCGTGGCCGCGTCTGGATGCTGTGCCGATGAAGTTGGCTCAGGGTGTTGCGGTGAGGACGCGCCTTCGGCAGTGGTCGCGGACATCCTTTACGATTCCGATGATCTCGAGGCCTTAACCCCCGAGGCGATGGCGGCATCGGCCGGGTGCGGCAACCCGATCGGATTATCGGACGCAAAAGCGGGTGAAACGGTACTAGACTTGGGCAGCGGGGGTGGGATCGACTGTTTCTTGGCAGCGGAGCGCGTGGGCGACTCAGGAAACGTCATAGGCGTAGACATGACACACGCCATGGTTGATCTCGCACGCCAAAACGCGGTGAAACTCGAAGCGCACAACGTCGTTTTCAAGCTCGGGAAAATTGAAGCTATTCCCCAGCAAGACGCCACTATAGATCTCGTAATCTCGAATTGCGTCATCGCCCTCTCCCAGGACAAAGATCGCGTATTCGATGAGATCTTTCGCATCTTGAAACCCGGTGGACGCTTCGTGGTTTCGGACATGGTGGTGACCGAAGAATTGCCGGACGAAATTCGATCGTCGGCTGAGGAATGGGTGTCTTGTGTCGGTGGGGCTGATCTGCTGTCACGCTACCTCGGTCGAATGGAACGGTCGGGATTCGTGAATATCGAGATACTGTCAAACGTACCGATGCGCTCGCAATCAGACGGGACCGATTATGCCTCGGCGGTTAGGAGCGTCACGGTTCGGGGCTGGCGACGCGACTGACGTAGTGCGCCGCGGGTCGTGGGGATCAAGGGCAACGGATCCGGCACCGCCTCAGGGAGACCTCGATCGCGACACTCTGAGAGTCAAAAAGAGTTGAATATTCTCGAAAACCGATTCATTTAACCAAGATTTAACAAAGGTGGTAGACTGCGCGTACCAAACGACTCTAAAACCGTTGCTCAAGGAGGCACCGCGATGGATGGAATGAAGAGTTACATGGTTCGATTGGGCTCGCTCGAGTTAATCACTGTGATCTTTTGGATGCTGTTCTGGCTTGCGAACGGATTGGCGAAGCTGATACCTGGGGTTCACATTGGCGTGAAGTTTGCGGAGAAGGGCAACCCGTTCACTGGGGCGTTGGACAAGATGGGTTGGGGCACTGGACTGGGCGATTTCGCCTATTACTTCACGGGCGTGTTCGAATTGATCGTCGGGATAATCTTCCTGTGGGGATTGATCCAGTTCATCATGGGCAGCGGTTCGGCGGCACGCAGACCTTGGATCCTGTTCGGGTTGTTCTTGAGCGCGGTCATCTTCACGGTGTTTACGTTCCAGAACGTCGTCACAGCTGCTCGTCCTACACCGTTGGTTTGGCACATGGTGTACTTCGCGGCGGTCGGCGTGTCATGGGCCGTGATCATCGGACAAGGCATGTGGGCAAGCTCGGCTGACGACGATAGTTAGCTGCGAGCGCTTGCGTCAGACGCGCCGATTCCTCGGTTCATAGGGATCGGTCGATCTGGCGTGAGTCCTTCAACAAAAATCCCCTCTCCCGGCGCCGGGAGAGGGGAGGTTCGTTGCGAGGATGTCGACCGGTCGGACGACTCGCCGTTTAACGCGGGTAGTTGTTGTGCGGATTGAATTTGGACGCTTGGATGGTCATGTTCTGCGCCTGCTTCTGTTTGCGGTCTTCCATGCTCTCGTTGACCATGTCGATCCCTTGCCGGACCTGCATCAGCGTCTGCGAAAGGCGCTCTTCTAGCCTCATCAGCATGCGCCGTGAATACTCGTCGGTCTCATTGGTCTGACGATGTGAGCGTTCGTCCGCGTTCTCGACGATTGTGTTGGCTTCGCGTTTGGCTCTGATGAGCAGCTTTTCCGCCTCTTCGCCAGCTTCGTTGATGATGCGCTTGGCTTCTTCCTTGGAGGCGTTTACGACCGACGTCTGGTCGATCGTCTCCATCGCCTTCTTGCGGGCTTGGGCGAGAATGATGTCGCGCTCCTCTTCGGCGCGCTGCCGGAGTTGCTCCGCCTCGCTCATGGCGTCGGTTCTGGCGGTCTGCATGAAATCTTCGGCGTCGCTGAGCATTTGATCGCGTTTGGTTACGATCTGGTCGGACAGCGATGTGACCTTGGGCAGTTCTCGCTTGAGTTCCTCGATGAGACCCAAGGTCTCATCTGACCGAACGAGACTGCGTCCGGTGGCACGCACGCGGTTGTCCTCGACCGAATTTGATATCCGGGAAAGCAATTCGTAGATGACCGGCTGAGCCGAAACGAATTCGCTGCTTTCTGAGTTAAAGCTAACGCGGGTTTCAAGGGCCATTTTGTTCTCCTTGTGCTTCAGTTCGGTTGTCCGACTGCACTGATTGTGGTTGCTTAGAAATCGTTAGTTTCGGTAGCTAGTTGGGTACGGGTGCCAGTCTCATGTTGGTTGGTGCGACAACGTTGGGCGGAACCAGGCCAGAGATTTCTCCGCCTAGAGCCGCGATCTCCTTGACGCGCGACGAGCTGACGTATTGGTTCTCGATCGATGAGAAGAGGCAAACTGTTTCGATGTCGTCGTCGAGGTGACGGTTCATGAGTGCCATGGCGCCCTCATATTCAAAGTCACTTGTGATTCTAAGCCCCCGAACGATCGCCTTAGCACCCGTTTGGCGCGCAAAATCCACGGTCAGTCCACTGAATGTCATGACCTCGACGTTTGCGGATTTGTCGATGGCTTCTTGGAACATATCGACGCGTTCTTGGACCGTGAACGTTACGCTCTTTTGAGATCCTTCGTAGATAGCGACGATGAGCAAATCAAACAGCGCTGAGGCGCGGCGCACGACATCGGTGTGTCCGTTCGTCACCGGGTCAAAGGTGCCGGGGTACAAGGCTGTCACTGTGCTCATGTTTGGTTATCTTCGGGATCGGGAATTCGGTAAATGGTGATGGTTGAGTCGCCGTATCTTCTTCGGTTAACTGCAATTGCTCCGGATATTCTGTCGGGTAGTGGACTGCGTGTGGCGTGCTCTGCGATGATCCAAGCGTTTGGTTTGAGTAGGTTGTGTGATTGGAGTCCGGTTAGGAGTTCTTCCCAAGGATCAAGTTCGTATGGTGGGTCCGCGAAGACTAGGTCGTATCTTCTGCCGCTCAACTTGGCAAAGACTTTGACGGCGTCGGCTCGGTGTGCCGAAGCTTTGTCACCGACACCCCTATTTTGGATCTCCCTCTTGATTCCGGCGTTTCTTCTGTGATCGAACTCGACGAAGTCGACAATTTCGGCGCCGTGTTCCAACAGATCGAAACCTACTGAGCCAGTTCCAGCATAGAGTTCAAGAACTGCCAAACCAAGTGCGCCGTTGGGACCCAACATCGAGATGATCGCTGATCGGGTCCTCGATGATGTCGGCCTTAATCCGAATCTCGCTCTTCGTATATTCCTATTGCGGTGTTTCACTCCTCGTGCGCATAGCTGGCGCGGTATTGGGGTCGCAGATTCACTGGGTGTGAATGCGTTGCTTACGATTATGCGGAATCGGGTGATGTGCCTTTCAATGATGCGCGGTGCGATTAGTGGCGTTTCTGCCAGCATCTTGAGAACCGTTCAGCATCTGTAAGATTGATTCCATTGGCTATGCGCTCGATTGGACAGATGAAAGGTCGAAATTGAACCAGACTTCGGAAAATTCGGGGACCTCACCGGAATCTGGTGACAACGTCGGGTATTCACGTCTGGAACTCGACCGATTGCGGAAAATCGAGCGGTTGCGTGAATTGGGAATAGACCCATTTCCGGCGCGCGTAAAAAGAAGCCATTCGCTCGCCAAAGCCGTCGAACTTTTCGAAGCACATGAAGCCGCGATGGAGGGCGATGAGGGCGCCACTCAAACCCGCACCGATGCAGTGACGGTTGCCGGTCGAGTGATGGCGCGGCGCGGGATGGGCAAGATGTCGTTCTTGGACGTGCGCGATGGCAGCGGTCAAATCCAAGTTCAGGCGCGGGCCGATGTGCTCGCCGACGATTTCGGGCTGCTTGAATTTCTGGACATCGGAGACTTCGTTTCCGTTTCGGGGCCCGTGATCCGGACTCGGCGGGGACAGATTTCGGTGGAAGCCCAGTCTTTCGGAATCATTTCAAAATCGATGCGGCCATTGCCCGAGAAGTGGCACGGTTTACAGGATGCTGAGACGCGCGTTCGGCAGCGGTACCTCGATCTTTTGTCGAATGAACGCGCCGTTCAAAACGCTCGTGCGCGCTCGCAGGTCGCATCCGCGGTCCGCAAATTTATGGAGAGCCGCGGATTCATCGAGGTTGAAACTCCGATATTAGTGCCGATCGCGGCCGGTGGTTTCGCTGAGCCATTCGAAACACACCACAACGCGTTGGGACGGGATTTGTTCTTGCGCATCGCCACGGAGTTGTATCTAAAGCAGTTAGTCGTGGGCGGGTTGGACAAGGTTTTCGAAGTCGGCAAGATATTCCGCAATGAAGGGATCGATGCGGATCACAATCCCGAGTTCACGACGATGGAAAGCTACGAGGCGTACGCCGATTACAACGATGTGATGCGGATGACGGAGGACTTGGTCGCGTATGTGGCGATGGAGGTGAACGGTGATACTGTGGTCCCGGTTCCGGAAGGTGAGGATGGTGCGACGATTGACTTAGCACCGCCTTGGCCTCGGGTCGACTTGCGGCAAGCGATCATTGACGCTTCGGGCATCGATTTTCGCGAGTGTTCGAATCGTGAAGCTTTGGCCTCCGCCATGCACGAGCGCGGGATGCACGTCGAGCCGAATTCGACTTGGCAGCAGTTGTTGGACAAGGTGATATCCGCATCGCTCGAGCCGACATTGGTCGCGCCAACTTTCTTGGTAGATTACCCATTGGCCATGTCGCCATTAGCGAAGAAGAAACCGGGGCATCAAGACATCGTGGAACGCTTCGAGGCGTTCGTGTTGGGTCGTGAGTTGGCGAACGCGTTCACTGAATTGAACGATCCGGTCGACCAGCGCGAACGGTTTGAAGAACAGGAACGACAACGGGACGAGTTCGATGATGTTGAAGCAGACCGGTTGGACGAGTCGTTCTTGCTTGCGGTGGAGCACGGATTGCCGCCGACAGGTGGCCTTGGAATCGGGATTGACCGATTGGCGATGCTTGTGACTGGCGAGAGTTCGATACGAGAAGTGACGCTGTTTCCGCAGTTGAGATCTTGAGGGCTTGAAGCGATGTTGGATCTACGCAAGATAGTGAACGACTCGGATGCCGTACGCATCGGTCTCGCGAAACGCGGCGAAGAGGATGCGCCGATCGACGCGATTATCGAGTTGGATGAGCGACGACGGTCGTTAATTCAACAAACGGACTCGGCACGCCATTTTCGAAACGAGGTTTCAAGGCGAATAGGCGAGGAGAAGCGACGTCCGACGGATGATGAGATTCAGCAGATGCGGACGACTGGTGACCGGATATCTGCTCTTGAGGATGAGGCTCGGACGGTGGAAGCCGATTTGCGGGCTTTGATGCTGGGTTTGCCTAACTTGCCGCTTGATGACGTGCCCGATGGATTGGACGAGACTTTCAACGAGATTGTTAGCGAGGTCGAACCGCCTCCTGCGCGGGAGTGGGATACGCCGCACTGGGATGTGGGCGAACGGCTCGGAATCATCGACATGGAAAGTGCGGCAAACATATCGGGCAGCCGGTTTTACATGTTGCGAGGGCCAGGTGCGAGGCTGCATCGAGCGATCGTAGGTTGGTTGCTGGATACGCTGGTTGACGAGTTCGGGTACGAAGAGACGAATCCGCCGTATCTGGTACGCGAGGAGGCATTGGTAGGAACTGGGAATCTGCCTAAATTTGCGGATGATTTATATCGGGACGAAGATGCCGGTTTGTGGATGATACCGACGTCCGAGGTATCGCTGAATGCGATCCATCAAGGCAACATCATAGATGGTGAGTTGCCGCTAAAGTACTGCGCGCACACGCCTTGTTTCCGGAAGGAGCATGCGGCGGCGGGTAGGGATGTTCGCGGGATGAAACGCGTGAAGCAATTCGAGAAGGTGGAAATGTTCCGGTTTGTGGAGCCTGACGAATCGGAAGAGGCGTTGGAAGAGATGATCGAGATTTCGCTGGAGCTATGTCGGCGGTTAGGGTTTACGACCCGATTGCTGAAGCTCTGCGCGGGCGATATCGCATTTCAATCGGCAAAGACCTACGACATCGAAGTTTGGTCGCCGGGGGCTGAGGAGTGGCTCGAGATTAGCTCGCTGTCGACTTGCACGGATTTTCAGGCGCGGCGGAACAATACGCGTTATCGACCCATGGTTGGAAGCGGCACACGATTCCCGCATACCTTGAACGGTTCGGCATTGGGGATGCCGAGAACGTTTATCGCCGTTCTGGAAAATGGGTTGCAGGCGGACGGAAGTGTGGTGTTGCCGGAGGTGCTTTGGGAGCGG
Organism: Dehalococcoidia bacterium; assembly: GCA_963664695.1. Lineage (GTDB taxonomy): Bacteria > Chloroflexota > Dehalococcoidia > Lucifugimonadales > Lucifugimonadaceae > Bin127. The sequence goes on along the minus strand of OY761543.1, from coordinate 1,430,818 downwards.
ATGGGGGTTGATAGGATTGAATCTTGTTAATGATTTTGGAGTTTATTTTGAGAGCAATGCATGACGGGATTTGTCGAACAGTTTGATCCTAAAGAGATTGATGCAGCGGGGCGCGTATTGGCGAACGTGCCGGAGGTAGGTGAAGAGGATAGCGAGTGGATTGAGGCATTCGAGTTGGTCGGGCGATGGCGATCGTCACACGCTGGCCCGTTGAAGACGTTCCGGAGCAATCTCGGCCGGCGTGTGGCCAGCAGCGCGATTGTTGCACAACGATTGAAGCGTATGCCGACCATCATTTCGAAACTAGGTCGATTGCCTTGGTTGAGGTTGTCTAGGATGCAGGATATTGGTGGTTGCCGTGCGATCGTATCGAGTGCTGATGATGCGTTCGCGGTTGCTTCAGGTTTCGCCAATAGTCGAATCAGGCATATCCCTATCCAGTACAGGAACTACATTCAAGATCCGAGGGCCTCTGGTTATCGTGGGTTGCATTTGGTGTACAGCTACAACAGCGAACGGAATCCGCGTTGGCAGGGACTGAAGACCGAGATTCAAATCCGTTCTCGACTACAACATCAGTGGGCAACGGCCGTGGAAATCGTCGGTACGTTTACGGGTGCCGAACTAAAGTCGAGTTTGGGTGACGAAAGGTGGTTGCGTTTCTTTGCTCTAATGAGTTCGGTCATATCGCGACGTGAGGGCATGCCGATTGTGCCAAATACACCAATCGAACATCGAACGTTAGTTGAAGAGATCAGAGAACTCGACCGCGAACTTGAGGTTTCGGGCCAATTGGCGATGTACCAATCTCTCACTGGTGGTTTGCAAAACCTACAAGATTTCGGAAACCTCTGGATCGGTATTGAACTGGACCTCGACGACTGGAAGATTGAATTCACAGCGTTCAGAGCAAACGACGCAGAATCGGCGGGAACTTGGTATATCGAGAAGGAATTGGAGTTTAGAAATCGTCCAGAAATCGCGGTGGTTTTGATATCGGTGAGGGATGTCAATCAGCTTGGCAGGGCCTATCCGAACTTCTTCGCGGACCTAACCGATTTTAGGAGGCTCGTCCGCGAGACGATCGATTAGGTACTCCCAGACTACCCTTAATCTCCTTGGCGCGTCGCTCATCTCTGAGTCGCTGTCGGTTCATGACTTTTTGCATGATCCTTTCGAATTGCTCCGAGGGAGTTTCTTTGGATTGGATTTTTTTGGTTTTTACAGCCATGTTGAACCTACGCGATCCTGTCACTTCACCGCGATTTCACGGTACATTATCGCGCAAATGCCGATGATATCTAGAATTACCCACCCGAATTGAACTCGTTCATCGCCTCTTCGACGCCGTGTTTGATGATGGTTTCGGTGGCTTGGTTCGCTCGATTGATGGCGGTTTTTATGGCGGTCAGGTCTTCTTCGGAGGGGCGACCTAGGACGTGGTCGATTTGATCGTCTCCGTTGGTGGGTTTGCCGACGCCGATGCGGATGCGGGGGAAGGCTTTGTCGTGAAGCGTGTCGATGATGGATTTCAGGCCGTTGTGCCCGCCGTCGCCGCCCCCACGTCGGACGCGGATGCGGCCTGGTTGGAGGTTGATGTCATCGGAGACGACGATCAGTCGGTCGATGTCGGTCTCGTAGTGTCGGATGAGGGCTCTGGCCGCTGCTCCGGATCGATTGACGTATGTCTTGGGATAGGCGATGATGGCCGGTTGACCATCAATCTTGATGTGTGCGATGCGTGACGGGCCTTCGTCTTGCAGTTTGGCGTTGAGCCGTTCGCAGAGAATGTCGGCTGCCCACCATCCGACGTTATGACGAGTTTCGGTGTATTCCGGGCCCGGGTTGCCGATGGCGAGGATTATCCAGGGGTTGGTAAGTTTCTGCGTCGGCTTATTGTCGAATTGGGGAGCGCGGGATTTGGGGTCTCCGAAAAGGCTTGCGAAGCGCTCGAAGGGATTGGGATTGCGAGTCATAGGAGCTGCGCCGGCGCTTCTTCCGTTGTCTCGGCAGGGTCAGGCAGTTTGCCATCTAGGATTTCTTTGAATTCATCTTCGTTGAGGACGGTGACTTCAAGCCGAACAGCCCGTTCGAGTTTGGATCCGGCGTCGGCGCCGGCGACTAGGTAGTCGGTCTTTTTGGAGACGCTGCCAACCGATTTCGCCCCGAGGGCTTTCACGGCGTTGGCGGCTTCGGTTCGGGAGAATCCGTCGAGTCTGCCTGTGATTACGAATGTTTTCCCTTTGATCGGGTGGTCATCAACCGGCTCGGGCGAATCGTCTTCGATGGTGAGACCGTGGTCATGGAGCTGTTGGACGAGGCGAATGTTGGCTTCGTTCTGAGACCAATCGCGAACCGACTTCGCGAGGATGGGGCCAATACCTTCGATCTCGGTGAGTTTTTCTTCGTCGGTATTGAGAAGGTCGGGAAGGGTCCGGAGTTCGCGGGCGAGGGTTTCGGCGATCTCGGATCCGACGCCGATGATGCCGAGTGCGAAGATGAGCCTCGGGAGCGGTTGCGACTTGGAGGTTTCGATGGCGTCGAGGAGGTTTTGGGCGCGTTTCTCGCCCATTCGCTCCATCGCGAGTAGGTCGTCCTTGCGTTCTCGTAACGCGTAAATCTCAGCGATGTTTGAGACGAGGTCTTGTCGAGCTAATTCTTTAGCTAGCTTTTCGCCGAGGCCTTCGATATCCATCGCGCCGCGTGATGCGAAATGTTCGAGGAGGCGTTCGAACTGAGCGGGGCAGGTGGAGTTGATACAGCGAATGTCGGCTTGGTCTTCGTCGCGTGCGACTAGTTCGCCGCATGCCGGACATTCGGGGTCGATGCGGTAAGGTTCGGATCCCGGATCCCGTATGTTGTCTGGTGCCGGGCCGACGATCTGTGGGATGACATCCCCGGCCCGTTGAACGATCACGCGGTCGCCTTCGCGGATGTCTTTGCGGTTGATGTCTTCTTCGTTGTGGAGGGTCGCCTGTGAGACGGTGACGCCTCCGACTACGACAGGTTCGAGGACCGCGTAGGGGTTTATGTTGCCTGTGCGGCCTACGTTGGTGCGGATCTCGAGGAGGTTGGTAACGGCTTGCTCGGCGGGGTATTTGTAGGCGGTGGCCCACCGGGGGTCGCGCCCGACGGACCCGAGCCGATTCTGTAGGCCGATGTCGTCGATTTTGATGACCACGCCGTCAATGCCAAAATCGAGATCGGCTCGGATTTCAGCGGCTTCTTGGATGGCATTTAGCGCTTCATCGGCAGTTCCAACTCGGCGGACCCAATCGTTGGTTTTGCAACCCCACCGCTTGATGGTTCGGAGGCATTCGTATTGTGATGAAGGGGTCTCGCCATTCTCCGCGTAGCCGATGGAGTAGAAGAACATGTCGAGCGGGCGTTTAGCCGTTTCCGAGGAGTCGAGTTGGCGAAGGGAACCAGACGCGGAGTTTCGTGGGTTTACGTATTGCGGGAGCCCGGCGGCTTCGCGTTCTTCGTTTAACCGATCAAACGCTGAGATGGGATAGAAGACTTCACCTCGGAGTTCGACGGTGCCGGGGACATCATCGCCTTCGAGGATGAGCGGTACGGCGCGGATCGTTCGAATGTTGTCGGTGATGTTTTCACCTTGTGTGCCGTCACCGCGGGTGGCGGCTTGGGTCAGGATTCCGTTGACGTAGGTGATAGCGACCGCCAGCCCGTCTATCTTGAGTTCAAGCGTTATGTCGGCGGAATCGAGCTCGAGGTAGTCGAGGGCGCGCTGATACCAGGCTTTGTACGTCTCCTCGCTGGTTACGTTGCTCAGGCTGAGCATGGGCACCGGGTGTTGAACCGGTTCAAATTGTTGAGATGGCGGTGCACCGATGCGGAGGGTGGGTGAGTCCGGAGTTTTGAGATACGGATTATCGTCTTCTAGATCTTTGAGTTCGCGGAAGAATTCGTCGTATTCGGGGTCCGAAAGCGAAGGTTGGCTGAGCACGTAGTACTCGTGGTTAGCGCGGTTCAGCGTTGCGCGCAACTCTGCGGCGCGAGTTTCAGCGGCGGGAGTGGGATTTTGGTTGGTGCTCAATTTGCGGGAAGGGGATGCTACATGTTCCGTTGCTCAGATTCTAGCAATCCGCACAACGATAGAATCGAATCATCAAGCTCCCGTCAAACCCCGCGGAGGGGTGGCAGAGCGGTTTAATGCGCTGGTTTTGAAAACCAGTGTCACTTCACGGTGACCGCAGGTTCGAATCCTGTCCCCTCCGCCACAACACAACATGACATGCCAGACCTGAACCAATCCGACCGACCCAAAGCAGCTCTGATCATCGGTGCCAAGCGTGTCGGCCAAGTTGTCGCACACCGGCTGGCCCAGGATGGTATCAATCTCGCGATCGCATACCGTAGCAGCGCAGACGAGGCGCAGCAACTCGCCGATTCCATCACATCCGTCGATACCACCCTCATCCAAGCCGACCTCAGCGATGAGCTTCAAGCTAACAGCGCGGTAAAGGAGACCATCGGAGCCCTCGGCGGCATCGACTACGTCATAAACCTGGCCTCTGACTATCCGTATGCACCCTTCGACTCGCTCGATGGTGCCGCGTGGGATCGCGCCATGGCCACTGCAAAAGGGTCCTACCTTGTCGGCGTGGAGGCGGCACGAAATATGCGCCGAAACCCCGGTCCCAATCGCGGGCACATCATCTTCTTTGGAGATTGGGCAGCCGAGGAGACCCCGTACAACGATTACCTCCCTTACCTCACAGCGAAGGCCGCCATCCATTTCATGACCAGATGTCTCGCCGCCGAGGTCGCGCCCTTCGGCGTGCGCGTCAACGCCGTGGCACCCGGTCCGACGATGCGTCCACCCGAAATCACACCCGTCGATTGGAACCGAGCTATCGCAGCAAAGGCACCACTTCAGCAAGAGTCCTCCGTCAACGACATCGCCGAAATCATCGCTACCCTCTTGCAGACCTCCTCCATTACCGGCGAGATTATCCGCGTCGACTCCGGCCGGCACATACGAGGCGTCTAATCGATGACCTACAGGGTAACGACAACCATCGACTTCAGTTACGGGCACCGCCTCCTGAACTACGAGGGCGAGTGCCGTCATCTCCATGGCCATAACGGACGCGTCGAAGTAGATATTCAGACGCCAGAGACCGACTACCGAGGGATGGTCGTCGACTTCGCCGACGTCAAAGACATTGTCAAAACCTGGATCGACGAAAACCTCGACCACCGGATGATCCTCCACCGCGACGATCCCCTAGTCGCCGTCCTATCAGAACTCGGTGAAGCCCACTACGTCATCGACTGCAACCCCACAGCCGAGAACCTAGCTGCCCACATCCACGAAATGACTTCCTCCGATCAACTCCGGATCGCCGAGATCCGCCTCTGGGAGACGGCCAACTCCTACGCCACGTACCGGGCTGACACGAACGGACTCCAGTCGTGAACCCACCCACCGCCGTCCTCGCGAGTGGCGGTATGGACAGTTGCGTGCTCCTCGCGAACGTTGCAGAACATGGCGTTGCATATCCGATATACGTCGAGACTGGCATCCCTTGGGAATGGGCGGAGAAACGGATGCTTGACGACTTCATTGGAGCCGTCGATAACCCCAACATTAGACCCGTAACGACGCTCTCGCTTCCGGTGAAGGCGTTGTACGGCGATGCGCATTGGACGATGTCTGGCGAAACCGTCCCCGAATACGACGCTCCAGACGAGACCGTGTACATTCCTGGTCGCAACATCATCCTCATCACCCTCGCCGCAATCTGGTGTTCACTCAACGACGTGCACCGCATCGTCATCGGATCCCTCGCTGGCAACCCGTTCCCTGATGCCACGCCAGATTTCTTCCGGTCGATCGGCGAATCGAACGGCATGGGCCTCGACCACGAACTGATCGTCGAGGCTCCCATGCGTCACCTCCACAAAGAAGACATCCTGGCCGCCAATGCATCGTCGCTACCGTTGCATCTGACCCTGACTTGCGCCAACCCTCTAAGAGCCGTCCAGCCGGCGAGCGGCGATGGGGGCGAGATCGTGCACTGCGCCGAATGTAACAAGTGTCGGGAGCGCCACGAAGCGTTTGTCGACGCTGGTCTTCAAGACGACACCCTCTACGCCAAACCGCCAACAACAAATCCCCTCTCCCGCTCGGTGGGAGAGGGTTAGGGTGAGGGCTCCGATGACACCCAAATCCCAACAGCCCTGGTATGTCCAATTCTTCAAAGGCGACTACCTCCGCATCTACGGCCACGCCCTCCAACAGGACCGCACGGACCTCGAGGCCCAATTCGCGATCCACGCCTTAGGTCTCGAACCTCATCACAACGTCTTGGACCTCTGCTGTGGTCAAGGCCGTCACAGTTTAGCGCTAGCCAAAACAGGATTGAACGTCACCGGCGTCGACTTGAGTGAAGAGATGCTGGCGATCGCTCGATCGAATGCCGACGAGGTTGGTTTGGGCATTGCCCTCCAGCAAGCCGACATGCGACGGCTACCCGACGAATTCAGCGGCAAGTTCGACGCTGTGATCAACATGTTTTCATCGTTCGGTTACCTCGAATCCGAGGATGATGATCAGCAAGTGCTCCATCAAATCGCTAGATGCCTCAAGCCCGGCGGCAAACTGCTGATGGACCTTCTCAACCGGGAGTGGGTGATCATCAACAACGAAGAAACCGACTGGCATAGACACGACGATGGGCGGATAGTTCTCGAACGCCGTCAACTTGACCTCCGAACCAGCACCAACCACCTAACTTACACGGAAATTCTTCCGGACGGATCGCGCAATGAGATGTCGGATCTGCATATGCGGTTGTACAGCTTGACCGAGTTGACGAAGATGCTTGCTGCTGCGGGTTTGAATTTTGATTACGTACACGGTGGGTTCCGTGGCGAGGCCTACTCGGTGGACGCTCGTCGGATGATCATCGTCGCCACAAAGTGACCTCCCATACCAACCTCAATTCATGCCACCTATCGGTTGGTGCCTGCCCCGATACCGTGCATTCGGTCCCTCTAAGATCCCGCGCTGAACCTCGGTGAGCCCCGGGTAATCGTCGGGGTCAAAATACTGCGCCGACCATGAGACTGAGTGGGGGCTGTATTTGAAGAAGATTGTCCGCCGTTCGTCGGCGCCTGCCCATGGCAGCGTGCCGTGTGTGAGGGCTTCGGTGAATATGATCGCGGTCCCCGCTGGGCCCGTGACCCGCTCGACTAACGGACCGGGTTCCTCCATCTCCTTCCACTCATCTGGGAAGGAATAGTTGCTCTTGTGCGAGCCTGGCACGCAACCAAAACCGCCGTCCATGGGGCCAACGTCCTTCAGGTTGTAGGCGACTACCGAGAGGCCGTTGTGCATCTGGCCGCCTTCGAAGCGGAAGTAGTGCGTGGGATTGAACGGGATTGCGCCGCCGTGGAGCCGAGTGCCGATTGGTCCCTTGCCCGACCTGATCACGTCGGCGTAGACATGGTCGAGCCGAAAACCGTCGCCTAGCAGTTCGGACAGGTAAGGAGTGATCCCTGGGTTGTCGATCAGATCGCGATATTCCTTCCCCCATTCGAGCACCGGTCCGAACCTGTGCGTGCGCATGTCTGGCGGGCACTCGGCGGCGATGTGCTCGTCGAGGATGCTGTTGAGTGTGGCGACCTGCTCCTTGGACAGCGCATCGGGCACGGCGAGATAGCCCTTAAGGTCAAACAGATATCGTTCATGGTCGTTCATGGGGAGACTCCTGCTGGTTTGTGACAGCATACGTCATTCTGGCAAGGTTGAGGCGAGCGGACATGTCGAGACTGGCGGAGTAAGCGGCGTGCTTTGTTTTTCTCTGGGTTCCCGCGTCCGCGGGAATGACGTGGCTCTTGCGGGAATGACGGATGGTGGCGCGAATGACGGCGTGGTTTGTTTTTTCTGGGTTCCCGCGTGCGCGGGAATGACGTGGCTCTTGCGGGAATGACGGGTGACGCGTTGAAATGCCGGACGGTGGGATGTTCCGGGCTTGTTGAATGGTCTTGTGACTTCCCCCCGCCGTTGTTTGTGGGGCGGGGGGTGGTATGACCGTGATAGATGAGACTGCAACCAACAGGCTCAGCCGCCATGGTTGCAACCATGGCGGGAAGCTCCTGGGACGGACGCACTTGCCGGGCAAGCGCAACATTGTTCGGCATCCTTGCGTGAGTACCGACCTCACGCACACGACTGATGGCAGAGGTAATCCTGCCATGAGTGATCACCGGATTTGATCCCGGCTGAGACCCTGGGTTGGAGCTAGCAGCATCTAGCGACTTCCGTATTGTGCCTCCGCTACCCCGCTGCAAGCCCTTTCGGCAGTTAACCGTCGGTGCGTAGAGCCGAGACCGGTCCGTCCTCGGCGACTTGCAATTTAACCCGTGATAGTTTGCGACACAGAACGACAGACACGCGTTTGCGAGGCTTTGCTGAAGAGTTATGTCTTGGCATTTTGCCATGGCGCTCTTTTGATGCCTTACCGGCGTGAAGCCGTTCAATGGTTTGCCCGGGGTGATCGGCCCCAGGAGCGAGTAGGTATACAAGTCCCATTATTGTTGTTGCGGTTTGTTGTGTCAATTGTTGGGGTGGGGATTGTTATTTTGGGCAAAAACGGGGGCATTTGGGGGTTTTGTTGGGTTGTTTGGGGAAGGATTTGAGGGATTTGTGTTGTTGTTGCTTTGTTCTGTTTGTTGTTTTGGTGGAAAAGGGTTGTTGGGGTACTTTTGGGAAACGGGGTTGTGTGCCCTCACCCGTCCCCTCTCCCGCCGAGCGGGAGAGGGGACGGGTACTGGGGGATATGGGTGTTGCGGTGATGGGGGAAGTCTGAACCGCGGATTGCGCGGGTTTTCGCTGATGGCGGCGGCTTCGTCGGCGATGATGAGGGTGTTTTGGGAGTGGAAGCCTTGGAAGCGTTCGGCGGCGTTGGTGGCGAAGCCGAGTGCGTAGTGTCGTTCGCTGAATTCGAGTTTGGTGTTGGAGATTTTGCCGCCGATGAGTCGGTGGTTGCGGAGGCGGATGGAGCGGATTTCGCGCCAGATTTGCTGTCGGACCTGTCGCTCGGTGGGAGCGGTGGTGATGGCGACGGCGGGGTCGTGCGCCATGAGCCACCAGATGACGGCGAGTGCGGCGGCGTAGGTCTTGCCGGATCCGTATGGTGCCTGGGCGGCGACGAGGTCGTGGCTGCGGAGGGCTTTGAGGACTTGCAGCTGCTCTTGTCGGAGAGTGATGCCGAGTCGGTGGGTGGCGAACCACTCGGGTCGGTTGCGACATTTGGCGCGTTCGCGGGGTGTGGAGGTGTGCATGTATTTTGAACTAGGATGGGAAGGATTTGGAAGGATGGGGTTTTATCTGTTTGGATGTGGGGTAGGATTGTTTGGTGATTTGTGACCATCAATCTGCTGGCTAAGGATGACTGAGAGGAGATCGAGGTTGAATGGTCTGAATATCAGCAATTTCATTTGGGGGATTGCGGATGATGTTTTGCGGGATGTGTTTGTTCGGGGGAAGTATCGGGATGTGATTTTGCCGATGACGGTGATACGTCGGCTGGATGCGGTTTTGGAGCCGACGAAGCAGGATGTGCTGGAAATGAAGGCCCGGTTGGACGCGGCAGGGGTTACGAATCAACATGCGGCGTTGTGTCAGGCTTCGGGGGAGTCGTTTTACAACACTTCGCCATTCAGGTTGCGGGACTTGACGTCGAGGGCGCAACAGCAGCGATTGCGGGCCGATTTTGAGGAGTATCTGAACGGGTTTTCAGACAACGTTCAGGAGGTCTTGGAGAAGTTTCAGTTCCGAAACCAGATTTCGAGGTTGGTGGAGGCAGATGCGCTGGGGTATCTGATCGAGAAGTTCTTGGACCGGTCGGTCAATCTGAGCCCGTACCCGGTCAACGGTTCGGAGGGTTTGGACAATCATTCGGCGGCGATGTGCTCGTCGAGGACGCCGTTAAGTTTGGCGACCTGTTCGTGGGACAGCGCATCGGGCACGGCGAGGTAGCCCTTAAGGTCGAACAGATATCGTTCATGGTCGTTCATCGGGAGACTCCTGCTGGTTTGTGACAGCATACGTCATTCTGGCCCACAACCGCCATACCTGCCCACAACTGTCATTCCCGCGAAAGCAGGAACCAAACCACGGCCCGACTAAACCAAAACGGCGAGGGACAATGAATGTCCCTCGCCGTTTTGCCCTATGTGAAGTCGGTTACTTCGCCTCTAGGCTCGTCACGATCTTCAGGAACTCCTGCTGCCAGGGGTGCAACACGCCGTAGTTGTCGTCGAATGAGGGCCAACCTTTCCAGTAGTTCTCGCTGCCGAGGTGACGGATGATGAGCTGCGACACGTAGATGTCGGGTAACTCTTCGTACCAGATCTCCATTGCGTCCTCGAACAGGTCCATCGTCTGCGGATCCGTGGCCGGTATCTTCGACATCTCGGTCACGATTTCGTCGAATTCCTCGTTGCGCCAGCGCGCCGTCGCCCACGGGTTCACGGGCGGCTCGCCGATGTCGCGGAACGTCGCTGACGAGTAGAGCGAGAGCATGTAGTACGGGTCTGCGCCCAACACGCCAGACGGGCCCTTGCAACCGAACTGATAGTCGCGTTCGCCGCGGCCGAATGCCTCGCCCGTGCCCGGGCTCTGGTCCATCTCCGCGTCGAAGCCCGCGTCTTCGAGCTGTTTGACGATGTGGACGCCGTAACGAGCGAGCCAAGACGGGAAGCCGATGCTCATCTCGATCACGTCTCCGTCCTTCTCCCACATGTCGTCGCTGTTCTTGGTGTAGCCAGCCGCGGCCATGCGTTCGTCGAGCAGATCGTAGTGGTCCGAGGTGTCGAGAGAATGTTTCTCGTAGATTGGTTGCAACACCTCTTCAAACGGGTCGAACCAAGCGTACGGGGTGACCATGTGATAGGCCACAGTTCCTGCGCCGCGCTCGGCATTGCTGACCAACGTCTCGCGGTTCAGCGCGTAGTTGAGTGCCCATCGGATGTCCTTGCTCTGGGCCACCGGGCTGTCGCCAGCGTTGTTGACGAAGAGACCGATCGGGCACCAGTCGAGATAACCGTAAGGCGGTTCCTGCTTGCTCCAGCTAACGACACTCGGGTTCTGCTCAAAGACGTCGAGCAAAGTGTCGACCGGCACCATGCTCATGGCGTCGATCTCGTTGCGGATGATCATCTGCGCCCGCGCCGTTTCGTCTCTTTGCGGTATGTAAACGACCTTCTCAATCGCCGGCAAGTCTTTGAATCCCGCTTCCACTGCCCACCAGTCGTCGCGACGCACGAAGACCTTCTGCTCTGGCGATGCGGAGGCCAAGGCGAAGGGGCCGGTCGAGACTGGCCAGCCTTGGGCCGGGTCATAGAACGTGAACTCTTGCGCGTTTTGGCCCTCCCAGATGTGCTTCGGGAGGATGTGTTCCGACAGACCGTGGTTGCTGGTCAGCGTGTTGACCCACCAGCTCGGTGAAGGCTCCTTCAGCGTGAAGTGCACCTTGTTGCCGTCGATCACCTCTACAGAATCGAGCAGGTGGATCTCCGCCGTATGAACCATCGAGTCTTGGTTTTCCTGCACCAATGCGAACGTGAAAGCAACATCGTCCGCAGAGAACGGCATGCCGTCGCTCCAGTAGACACCTTCTCGGATAGTGAGGGTGACTTCTCGGAAGTCATCGCTGATGTCCATCGACTCGGCCAACCACATCTCGTGCTCACCAGTCAACAGGTTGAACATGATCAGCGGTTCGCTCATCGTCTGCAACGGACCGGTGTGCCAACCTCCCACGCCACCAGGGACGTAGTTGTTGAAGTTCTCCCAGTCCGGGTATCGACCGTCTTGCCCGCCGCTCATTACGATCAGAGTTTTCTCACGCGATACCGAATCGGGATCGATCAACGGCGCCGGCTCCTTCATCATCATCCCGTCACCATCCATCGCATCTTCATGCTCTGGTTCAGGCTCAGGAGCCGTCGTTGCCGTCGGCGGTACCGGTGTTGCGGTCGGCGGAACGGGCGTCGCCGTCGGTTCCTCTTCGCTACACGCAACAGCTGCAATCATCACGGTTGTGACGACCAGCGAAAGTGCCAACAAGCGGAACAGCCAAGCCGTTCGCGTCGTGGAATTCAAACGTCTATACATGTCTCGATATCTTCCTTCTCTTCAATATGTATATCCAATGCCTTGCGGTTGTGCTAGTCTGTTGCCAATCCATCGTTCGAGGGTCGCAATGATGCGACCCGAACGGGCTTTGGATACCATTGCTAACGCAATTTAACACATCACGAGCACGTACGCGCGAGATACAACGTATCAAACACTATGACAGCTGAGTACTTACTAAGACGCATCGGGGTCTTCTTCCTCGTCATCTGGGGCGCTGCTAGCTTTAACTTCATCTTGCCGCGCATCGCGGACGTCAACCCCATCGAAGAGCGCATGAGTCAGCTCGCGTCGCGTGGTGCGGTGTCCAGCGGGAACACCGAAGCGATGATCAAGCACTTTGAGAAGCGTTTCGGGTTGGACAAACCGCTCTGGGAACAATACGTTCGCTATATCTGGAACTTCGCGCGTTTCGACTTTGGATTTTCGATCGCGTTTTTCCCGACGCAAGTCCGATCAGTCATTTCCCAAGCATTGCCTTGGACGCTCGTGCTAGTCACCATGTCTTCGCTTATATATATGTTTCTCGGTATGGCTTTAGGCGCGCTCGTCGCTTGGCCCGGAGCGTCGAGAGCGTTCAAACTACTCTTCCCGCCGATAATGGCCCTATCCGCCATCCCGTATTACCTCGTCGGTATCGCGCTTATCCACTTCTTCGCCTTCCAACTCGAGTGGTTCCCGTTAGGTGGCGGTTACACGGTCGGTTCATCTCCGGGTTGGGACTTCGATTTCTACTTGGACGCGGCCAAACACGCAATCCTCCCCGCGCTCTCCATCATTCTCGTCAGCATCGGCTTCTCGGCTATCGGCATGCGCGGCATGATGGTGACGACTCAGGGCGAAGACTACATGCTGCTCGCCGAGGCGAAAGGCGCGAAAAGCTGGCGACTCTTCGCCTGGTACGGCGTGCGGAACGCCATGTTGCCGCAAATCACATCCTTCGCTCTCACGCTCGGCCACGTCGTATCGGGTGTCATCCTCGTTGAAGTCGTCTTCGGTTACCCCGGCATCGGCACTATGCTTCTGCAATCGATTCGCAACTTCGACTACACATTGCTGTATGGCATCGTTTACCTCGTGATTCTTTCCATAGCTCTCGCGACGTTGATCCTCGACTTGATTTATCCCCGCCTTGACCCGCGTATCACCTACGCACCAAGAAGCTAACTACAGGATGACCACCGCCCAGCCAGAATCCCAAGATTCGATGCTCGACACAACGATCGAGCATCAAGAGGGTAGCGGTTTCGTGCGCTCTCTCCTCGCGCCGTTACGCTGGATGAGAGCCTATCCGACGCTATGGGCCGGCCTCTTCCTGCTTGCATTCATGATTCTGTTCGGCATCGTCGGTTCTCAGTTCGTAGATCCCGAGTTAGCGCGCGCCGGTACCGTGGAGATCGATTTGAGCCCTGGTCAGACCGTCGAGTACCGCGTTAAAGGCGAAGACCGAAGCGCCTTCTCGGTTTTGGGCACTGACAGCCAAGGTCGAGACGTTTGGGCCGTGACGATGCTGGGCACACCGCTGACAATCTATGTCGGATTCCTCGCTGCATTGATCGGAATGGCCATCGGTACGGTGCTCGGGTTCATCGGCGGATTTTACGGCGGGATCGTTGACAACTTCTTCAAGAGCTTCGCCGACATGCTCATCACCGTACCCGTCTTGATGATCCTCGTCGTCGTCGCTGTCACCCTGAAATCTTCGATCGATGTCACTCAACAAGCCCTCATAATCTCGGCTTTTGTTTGGATGTGGCCCCTCAGAACCATCCGCGCGCAGGTCCTGTCCATGCGCGAACGTGCCTACATCTCGGTCGCTCAGATATCCGGCGCCAACACCCTTGAAGTCATCTTCCTCGAGATGCTTCCTAATCTGTTGCCATTCCTCGCCGCCAGCCTTGCGACCGCGGTCGCCACGGCGATGCTTACGACCATCGGTATGGATGCACTCGGACTTGGACCGCAAAACCAGCCGACGCTCGGCAACACGATCTACTGGGCGCTCTTCTACTCCGCTCCATTCCGTGGGATCTGGTGGTGGTGGACGCCGCCAGTACTCGCCCTAGCACTCGTATTCGGTAGCCTGTATCTCATCACCGCCGGTCTCGATCCGTTGGCTAACCCGCGTCTGCGGAGGCAGGTATGAGTGCCGAATCCCGCGTAGACAAGGAACGAAACGCCGCACTCGACGTCAATGACCTCGGCGTCTCCTATTACACATCAAGGGGTGAGATCAAAGCCGCCGACGGAGTCAGCTTCTCCATCATGCCCGGTAAACGCATGGGGCTCGTGGGCGAATCGGGATCGGGGAAAACCACCACCGCACTCGCGTTGATGCGGTTGATCAAACCGCCCGGGCGCATCACCAAAGGCTCCGCGGTAATCGACGGCATCGATTTGCTCTCACTAAGCGAAGAGGAGATGCGCACCGCGAAACTGTCGCAAATCGCCCTCGTTCCGCAAGGCGCCATGAACTCCCTCAATCCCGTCGCCAAGGTGAAGAATCAGATCATCGACGGTTTGAGAGACCACGAAGCCCAACACTCGGCAACTCAGTACCGCGAATTGGTGACGGAACTCCTCGACAAAGTCGGGCTAAACCGGCAAGTTGGCGACATGTACCCGCACGAACTCAGCGGGGGTATGAAGCAACGAGTCACGATAGCAATTGCCATCTCGATGGGACCGAAAGTGATCATCGCCGACGAACCCACTTCTGCGCTCGATGTTGTAGTCCAGCGGCAGATCATGGAAACCCTCGCCGAACTCCAAGACGAACTCGGTGCCGCGATTCTGCTGATTGGTCACGACATTGGCTTGATGGCGCAGTTCGTCGACACGCTGGGGGTCATGTACGCGGGCAGATTGGTAGAGACTGGTACTCTCAGACAGCTCCTCAGCGAGCCTAAACATCCTTATACGCAGATGCTCATCGACAGTCTACCTTCGCTCGAACGCAAAGACCGCAAGCGTGGCGACCTGCGCGGTATACCCGGCACTGCACCATCGCTATACGCTCTACCCAGCGGTTGCCCGTTTCATCCGAGGTGCCCCCAAGCGATGGATATTTGCCCGTCTGAAGAACCGATGCTCAAGGTCGTCAACGACGATCAGGCGGGAAACCAAGGCGAGCAACAAGCGGCCTGCCTTCTATATTGATACGTTATGTCATCGCTAATCGAACTCAAAAATACGAGCAAAATCTTCGGCACCGGATGGTTCAGCCGCAAGACGGTGGCACTCCGCGATTTCTCAATATCGATCGATGAGGACGAGCCAGCTATCACCGCGTTGGTAGGCGAAAGCGGGAGTGGAAAGACAACCATCGCCCGCCTGATACTCGGTATCATACCGCCGACCACTGGTGAAGTGCTCTATCGAGGCAAAGCCGTCAGCCAACTGTCACGCGTAGAGCGTCGACAGTTCAGGCGCGACGTCCAGGTGATCTTCCAAGACCCATTCGAGGTCTATAACCCCTTCTACAAAGTCGACCACGCACTCCATCTTCCCGTCCGCAAAGCTGGTCTAGCCTCGTCGCGCGACGAAGCCGTAGAGATCATTGAGAATACCCTGCGGCAAGTCGGACTAAACCCGCGAGACACCCTCGGGCGCTACCCTCACCAGCTGAGCGGTGGACAGCGTCAACGGGTCATGGTTGCACGGGCTCTCCTGCTCAATCCCAAGCTCATCGTCGCCGATGAGCCGGTTTCGATGGTTGACGCATCCCTCCGAGCCACCATCCTTGAAAACCTGCGACAGCTCAACACCGAGTTCGGTATCTCGATCATCTACATCACCCACGATCTGACCACTGCTTACGAGATAAGCGAGAAGATCGTCGTCCTGTATCGTGGTGTCGTGGCGGAACAGGGGGACGTGGTCCCGGTCGTCGAAGAACCTGAGCACCCATACACGCAACTCTTGATCGGCTCGATTCCGATGCCCGATCCCGACCAGAAATGGCAGCAGGGCCTAGAGGTAGTTTCGCCAACGACCGACGGTGCCGGCGATACGATGAATGCGGAATACACCGGTTGCCAATTCGCCGACCGTTGCCCACATGCGATGGATATCTGCCAAGACGCCGCACCGCTCTATCAGACCGCACCCAATCGGGTCGTTTCCTGCCACCTTTACAGAGAGACCGCGGTGGTTTAGATTCGTCTGGGCTGGACGCCTTCTCCCTGACTTGATCAGCCATAAGGTCTGGCGAGTTGCGTAGACTCATACCTGATGTCTAAAGTCCATACGCTGGTCATTTTGGTTGCGATCTTTTGCGGTTCATTGGCGTTCGCCCCGTCGAACTCGGTCGCCCAGACTGACTTCTCCGTAAACCACGAAATCTACAGTTGGGATCAAGACGGCAAAGCGCGTGCGTTCATCCGCATCAACCTGCCTGAAAGTTTCGACGATGTCGACGCTGCAACGATCGTTCGCGTCGAGTGCGGCGATGGAACCGTGTGCTACCACGGGTTACTTTCCGTCGTGCGCAGAGAGAATCAAGGGACAATTGGCACGTTCTCATTGCAGTTGAGCCTGGGCGTCAACGTTCTGAATATGTACGTGTCGGCCTCTGACGGCGTCGGCGGAACGGTCATACACACCGTCGAGCGATTCCGAATCTCGGTTCCCAATCCGCGCCCGTTAGAAGTGAAATTCGAAGGATATCGGATATCGGGCAAAAATTCGGACCACACGGTAGGCGCGACACTCGATTTCACGCTCCGCCGGCAGGATGCCTGGCCCATGCCCGCGGTTCGTGTATCGCTGCAATGCCAAACCGCGGTTTCATGCGAACACGAAGAGGTGATCATCCCCGATTGGGTCACCGATCAAACCGTCACTGAACACCGATGGCAGACGAAGATCGACCACCTCCCGACGGTACCGGTGCAATTCAAAGCCACGTTTGAGGTTCAATCCGTTGGCTGGTCGGGCCCTGTGCGTACAACTGTTCTGCGCGCGATCGAAGTGTCGACCGATGAATCGCCTGACGCGACAGTGAACTGGCGAGTCGAAGAGACCGACGTCCAAGGCTATTTCATGGACGGAACTGCTCGGGTAGGTCTCTCTTTGACTGCCGATCCCATAAGCTCGGGTTCGCCGGTCGAAGCGCGCGTTACCAACGTTTGTATGTTCGCGGACGAAACGAGGGACGAGGTTTGTCAGGCGTTACCCGATCTCGCGGCAGTCGAAGTCGGCAGCGCGGGTGCTTCGCTCGCCATCCCCGGGTTACGCTTGCCGCCGGGAGACAACGTATTGCTAATCGATGCCGGTGCCGCCAGCGACCACATCAACGTATCGGTTGAAGAGCGAATCGTAATGCGGCGCGATATGTGGGAGTGCTTTACCGACACGTCGCCAATCTCCAGTATTGCGGCGGCGTCAGGTGGCGCAACTTGCAGCGGATTCACCGGAACGCGAGTTCGCAAATGGACGCTTGATATGGTCAACGTCTATCGCGAAGGAGACGAGGATTACGTCACGATGTTCGATGACGCGCTCAACGTCATCGCGGACATTACCGGCATCGAATACGCCATCGTCGATGACATTCAATCGGCGCAAGTAGAGGCGTACGTAGGTCATATCGGTAACGACCGTGTCAGCGATCAACTTGGCGAGCATTGCATGCGACAGCATTGCGTACATTCATTCTCGTCCACCAACGCCCACGATACGGTTGACGGTGCGATCATTAGCTATCTGCACGGCGGCGAGGTCAGAATTGGAGAAGGCACTCGTGTGGAAGAATCGTTGAGGTCGGCAATAACTTATTACACCAAACACGCCTTGTTACCAGTTGGCCGTCAAATCCGACCCTATCTGCAGGGACTTCAGGACCCGTCCACTCATCTTCGGCCACACGATGTTCCGATGTATCGCTTGATCTATTCGCCAAAAGCAGTGCCGGGAATGCGGTTCGATGACCTCAGCGATCTCGTTTTATTTGAGGACGAGACGCTCGATTACGAACCAAGTTTGCCACCGGCCGATCTCGTGGTACACAAGGTTATGATCGAATATTTCCGAGCTGGCAGTATCTCGGTGAACATGATTGGTAGCGATCTGCGCAATGGTGTCAACATCCCTGGCACACGTCTGACGGCCCAATTTGGCGATTATTCGGTGTTCGAGAGTCGATTTATCAAGTTCTCGACCGAAACGTGGAGCTCCATCATCTTTGGCTTCGATGAAGAGTCCTGGTCATCAGCTGGCGGTCGATGGACATTGAGCGATGACCACACTGGCAGGGGGCGGCGCTACCGCGACGAACTGAACTTTGATTTCCCGCTGGCTGACCCCACCAAGTTGATATTCACCGAACTATTCGCGACATACTCAAGTCAACTCGCGGTTAACGCCCAAGCGCAATACGTCTACATCGCAGAGATCCAGGAAATCAACACGCGATGGCCGAAACCGAACATCGAAATCGTCATCGATCCCGAGACTCACCGCATGGTTTCGTACACCATGGAATGGCATTTCGACGCCGAAGACGATGTGAGGTTGCCGTATCGCGTGGAGGCTGAAGTCTTGGAGTACGGGGCAGAAATCGAGATTCCAGATGAGGTTCGGGACGGCTCGGCGTATCTGGCGAACCGTGAGTAAATTAGCAAGTTCGTCGATCAGTTCTCGGGAATGACGTAGCCAACCGTAACCGCGGTGCCACCGTCCCCGTATCCGAGAATCGATATCGGCGTACCGGGTTCAAATCCCGAAACGAACATCGACACTTTAATTCGAAATGCACCACTTTCGTTGGCTTGAACTTCGTTTTTGTAAGGGAGTTGTGGAGATCCGATGGTGAGGAACGAAACGTTTTCTCCGGGATTGAAACCCGCACCCAAAAAATCGATCGAATAGACATAATCCATCCGGATTACCTTGTTGTTGTCGTCTACAGTCTCGACCTCGATGACCTGGCTATCGATGATCTCCAGACTGGCAGGATTCGGCGGTGCCGCTGGCCCGATCGGTCCCTGTGGCCCGACTTCGCCCTTTTCACCTTGAGGGCCAATCGATCCGCCCGGCCCGATATCGCCTCGATTACCTTGTGATCCGGCCTCACCTTTTTCGCCCCGAGGTCCGGCTGAGCCCTGAGGTCCGACAGGACCCGTGTCGCCCTTTGCGCCCTGCGGACCCGGTTCGCCTCGTGGACCTTCGGCTCCTTGCGGTCCGGTATCACCAGTGTCGCCTTTCAAACCTTGCGGACCGTGTGGCCCGGGCTGTCCGGTTTCACCACGCGCGCCGATAGGTCCTTGCGATCCAGTCTCGCCGGTGTCGCCTTGCGGACCCGGAGGTCCTTGCGGTCCGATCTGCCCGACGGCTCCCGCCTGACCCATCGGGCCGGACGGTCCTGGTTCGCCCTGAGGACCGGCGCAGCCTAGAGCAAAAGCTAACAGCGAAAAAGCGATAACGAGCGGGACTGCCGTGGTACGACAAATCTGCCTGCGAAGGGTTAAATTGTTTTTAAGCAAATGAATCTAGGCTCCTGACCACCAAGCGTTCGACCGCGCGCCGATCGCGGAATTCAACTGTAAACGAATCCTACCTACTTCCCAATCGTGGAGTCGAAATGCGATCCGTCAGTCTTGCCCGCGGCAATCTGTCGGTGTGAACACGAAGGCGTATTGGGCAACCCCAGGGCTTGAAGCTTCGCAATTCGCGTCCCGATACGCTCCGCGAAGGGGTCCTGTGCACAACTAACGTCATTCCGGCGAAAGTCGGAATCCAGAGGGACTGGGCAACGGGGGATACGCCCATTATCTGGGATCTCAGCTGTCCCACCAGCAGTTACGCAAAAAACCCGAGGGGGAAATGCGGATGATTTCCTCATTCAGGTGTCGCCGACTACTCAATCCAAAAGTGGGGGTTCCAGGCTACTTCCCAGAGGTATCCTTCGGGGTCGGAGAAGTAGCCGGAGTAGCCGCCCCAGAAGGTGTCTTGGGCGGGTTTGACTAGGGTTGCTCCGGCGGTGACTGCGACGTCCAAGAGGGTGTCTACTTCTTGGCGGGTGCGTACGTTGTGGGCTAGTGTGACGCCGGAGAAGCCGGTGCCTTTGGCGTCGGTGCCGATGTCGTCTGCCAAGGCGTCTCGTAGGTATAGGGCGAGCCAGGTTCCTGCGGTTTGGAAAAAGGCGATGGATTCGGTGTTTTGGTCGAATAGGGGCAGTCCGAGTCCGTCGCGGTAGAATTGGACGGCTCTGGGGAGGTCGTTGACGCCTAGGGTGATGATGCTGATGCGGGGTTCCATGGGGTTTTAGGATACTGCGGGGGGTGTGGTGGGGGATGGCGTTTCTAAACCCCCTTTTATTCCCACTTGGGCATCAAGGGGGAGGTTTGTTTGGCGGGTAGGCCGCCCCTTGGCCGCCCGGTGCGCCCTCACCCTAGCCCTCTCCCGCCGAGCGGGAGAGGGGATGGTTGTTGTGGCGGAGGGGTTGTTGCGTTGAATTTCGGGCATCCCCTGCGTGCGAGGGCGGGGTTGAGGGGGTGTTGTTTGGCAGGTGGGCCGCCCTTTGGCCGCCCGGTGCGCCCTCACCCTAGCCCTCTCCCGCCGAGCGGGAGAGGGGACGGTTGTGGTTTGGAGGGGTTGTTGCGTTGAATTTCGGGCATCCACTGCGTGCGAGGTTGGGGTTGAAACCCGCCCTTACGGGTTTTGTGCATAACATCACTTACGACGGATTCATGGTCAGATCACGTGCGCCTCCCCGTTGCCCGGCCCCTCTGGATCCCGGCTTTCGCCGGAATGACGGAGGTTATGCACAGTGCCCCTACATCGCTTTGCGAAGGGGAGGATGGGACGCGCGTTATCCGAGAATGTTCTTCATCGCTTCGCCGATGTAGGCGGGGGATTCGACTACGGTGGCGCCGGCGGATTCTAGTGCTTTGTTCTTTTCGGAGGCTAGTCCGGCTTTGCCGGTGATGATGGCGCCGGCGTGGCCCATGCGTTTGCCGGGGGGTGCGGTTTGGCCGGCGATGGAGGCGACTACGGGTTTGGTGATGTTTTGCTTTATGAACTCTGCCGCCGCTTGTTCGCGGGTGCCGCCGATCTCGCCGATCATTACGATGGCCTCGGTTTCGTCGTCGTCTTGGAACTCGGTTAGGACGTCGATGAAGTTGGTTCCGGGAATGGGGTCTCCGCCGATGCCGACGCAGGTGGATTGTCCCATGCCGACGGCGCCGAGTTGTGCGACGGCTTCGTAGGTGAGGGTTCCGGAGCGTGAGACGACGCCGACGTTGCCGGGAGAGACGGCTACGCCGGGGATGATGCCGAGTTTGATGCGTTGGCCGGGGTGTATGAGTCCGGGGCAGTTTGGTCCGAGCAACCGGGAGTTGGTGCGGTCGAGGTATGCCTTGGCCTTCATCATGTCGTGGACGGGGACGCCCTCGGTGATACACACTATCAACGACAGTCCGGCGTCGGCTTGTTCGAGTATGGCGTCCATGGCGAAGGGCGCGGGCACGAACACGAGTCCGGTGTTGGCTCCGGTGGCGGCGATGGCTTCGCGAGCCGTCTCGAAGTAGGGGACTTCGTCCATGAATTTGGTGCCGGATCGGTTGGGATGGACGGCGGCGACCATGTTGGTGCCGTATTCGACGATTCGCTGGGCTTGGAATGAGCCGTCACGGCCCAGTCCCTGGACGAGTAGGCGGCATGGGTCTTCGACTAGGACTGGCATTGTTTGTTGGGTTCCCCGGCCCCTGTGGGTTCCTGCTTTCGCAGGAATGACGGGTGTTGCTCTCCCATGCTGGCGAGTTTGTCGCGGAGTATTTCGGCCGCGCTCGCCATGTCGGGTGCTGGTGTGATGTCCATGTCCGAATCGTCGAGCAGTTGGAGCCCTTCTTCGGCGTTGGTGCCGCGCATGGCCGCAACGACCGGCTTTTTGGAGCCGACTTCTTTGGAGGCGTTGATGATTCCGGTGGCCACGACGTCGGAGCGAGCGATGCCGGCGAAGAGATTGACTAGGATGATTTCGACGTCGGGATCGGAGACGATGATCTTGAAGGCGTGCTCGATGCGTTCGAGGTCGGCAGAGCCGCCGATGTCGAGGAAGTTCGCCGGTTCTGCGCCCGCCCACTTCGTGATGTCCATAGTGGCCATGGCGAGGCCCGCTCCGTTGACCATGCATCCGACGCGTCCGCCTTCGAGCTTTACGTATGCGAGGTCGAATTCGGAGGCTTCGCGTTCGAGCGGGTCCATCTGGGCCGGATCGTGGAGTTCGAGGAGTCCGGGATGGCGGAAGAGGGCGTCGTCTTCGATACCGACTTTGGCGTCGAGGGCGATGATCTTGCCGTCTTCACTCTCGATGAGCGGATTGATCTCGACCAGCGAGCAGTCGTTGTCGATGAAGAGCCGGTAGGCGTTGGAGATGAGTGCGGTCGCGGGTCGGATTAGCGGTGTCGGAAAGCCGAGAGCCAACGCGGCGTCGCGGGCTTTATACGGCAGGAGGCCAAGTAGCGGGTCGCCGATGATGCGAACGATCTTTTCGGGCTGCTCCTCTGCTACCTGTTCGATCTCGACGCCGCCCTCGCGAGTGGCGATTATGGCAGGCGCGCCTTCGTCACCGTCCATGACGATTGAGACGTAGTATTCGTGGGCGATATCGGCGGCTGGCGTGATCATTACCTTGTCGATCGGGACGCCCTTCGGGCCGGTCTGGTTGGTGACCATGCGCGTCCCCAACATGTCGGAGGCGTACTGGACCGCGTCTTCGGCGGTGGCCGCGAACTTCACGCCACCTGCTTTGCCTCGTCCGCCCGCATGGACTTGGGCTTTGACGATGACCGGGCAGCCGAGTTCGTTGGCTGCGGTTTCCGCATCGTCAGCAGTTTCCACGATGCGCCAAGGCAATACGGGGATGCCGTAGTCTTTGAAAAGTTGCTTGGCCTGGTACTCGTGGAGGTTCATTCGGTGCGGTTCGGATTCGGGTCGCGACGACTCATCGATTCTAGATGATGAGTTTTTCGCAGTTGTTAAGCGATTGGGATCGCTTGGCCGTTGATTTAAGCCAACAACCCAGTCTCCCGCAAGACTGCGTCGATGGCGGCTTTGGATTCGTCGGACACTGGCGCGGTCGGTCGTCGAGGATCGCCGTATTCGTAGCCGAGCATTGCTAGGGCCGTTTTGGGTGCGCCGATGGTGTTCATCACGATGACGTTGAGTTTGGATGCGATCCGTTGCAACTCGACCGCGGTCTTGTAGTCGCCTCGGAACCCGGCGCTGACGATATCCATGCAGAGCGCGGGTGCGATGTTGCCGAGGAGCATGCACGCACCGTCGCAACCGATCATCGTGCCAAACGCGAGGAGAGCGCCGCTGCAGTTCCACTTGCGGACGTTGGAGGGAATGTTGGGGAGGACCTGCTGCTCGAATAGGATCGAGTGGTCGGTGATGTAGGCGAAGACGTTGTCCATCCCGCAGAGTTCGGCGATGACCGAAGGCGGTGCTGCTGGGTCGCCGCCGCGGGCGAAGGTCTGGTGTATCACCACCACAGGGAGCGGGCAGCGGGAGGTCACGTAACTGTAGTAAGTCACAAGATCCGCGGCTGACATGTTGCGCGGTATCCGCATCCGGATGAAATCGGCTCCCGCCTTTGCGTAGTTCTCGGATAGCCGCAGAGTTTCGATAGTGGAGCGTTCGTCGACGCCGGCGATGACGAATTTCTGACCATCGTGGGCAGCGGACACAGTCTTGACGGTTTGCAGGCGTTCCGCTTCGCTGAGCATCGTCTCCTCGCCGTTGGCGGTTACGACTACAAAGCCGGAGAGCGGGGTGTCGAGCCAACGCCCGACGTTACGTTCCAGGGCGTCGAAATCGAGCGATTGATCGGCGTCGTCTCGGAACGGCGTGGGTGTCGGAGCTACGACGATGGGTTGGTCAGAAGATGGTATCGTTGACATTTAAGGATTGATCCTCGATCCTGGTCTTGCGAGATGTATGCGAGTTTAACTTTGTTGCGCAACCGCCAGATAGCGCTTCGCTCCTACCTGCTGATCGCAGCAGTGGTGGTGCTTGGTCTTGCGTTGGTCAGCTGTGGAGCCGAAGAAGGTGACGGCGGCGAGGTCGCACAAGTCGCCGCGACCGCAACATCTGCACCGGAGCCAACAGCAACCACTGCACCTGCGCCGACCGCGACGCAGGCTCCGACCGCAACGATCGCACCAACCGCGACCGAATCCCCGTATTGGGCCAAGAAGATCCTGCCCGGCATCGCCATGGAGCAGTATCCCCCAGTTAACGACCGAACCGATTACGAACTTAAGAACACGCAGGAGTGGTTGAACGGAGAGCCGACCACGATTGCCGAGATCCGCGACAGCGGGAGAGTGGTGGTGGTCGATTTCTGGACCTATACCTGATACAACTGTAAGAACACGTGGCCGGCCTTGAGGGCATGGCATGAGAGCTACGCTAACGCGGGGCTCACCATCCTAGGAGTGCACACTCCCGAATTCGATTTCGAGAAGAGGATCAAAAGACTTAGCGCCGCGGTCGAAGAGAACGACATCGGCTGGCTTGTTGTCCAGGACAACGAATACTCCACCTGGCGCTACTTCACCAACCGCTACTGGCCCGCCAAGTACATCTTCGACCCGGCTGGCAACCTCCGCTTCCGCCATTTCGGCGAAGGGAAGTATGAAGAGACGGAGCAGGTTATCCGCCTCTTGCTTGACGAAGCGGGTTTTGATGTTACGGGGATTGAACCTACTTACCCGTTGCAGTAAACAGCCGTCAGTCTGCGGTATCGTTCGCCCACGCTTAGCTTCAACTGTATGACCGTCTACTCCAATGAACGAACCGGCAGCATCGTTCAAAACGAACTGCCCCCATCGATTCCGCGCGACACTCGCGTCGCCATGGACGGCCTAGACTTCCTTGCTCAACTGCCCGATGCCTCCATCGCCGCGACATTCTTCGACCCCCAGTACCGAGGCGTCCTAGATAAACTCGGCTACGGCAACGAAGGCGTCCTCCGAGGCAAACAACGCTCGGCCCTTCCACAGATGTCATCCGAAACCATCGCCGAATTCATCCGAGCCATCGACCGCGTCCTCGGCCCCAGCGGACATCTCTTCCTCTGGATCGACAAGTTCCACCTCTGCTCCGGCATCGATGAGTGGACCGAAGGCACCACCCTCGAAACCGTAGACCTCATCACTTGGAACAAAGGCCGCATCGGCATGGGCTACCGCACCCGTCGCACCGCCGAATACCTCATCGTCCTCCAAAAAACACCCAAACGAGCCAAAGGCATCTGGACCCGCCACAACATCCCCGACGTCTGGACAGAAAAAGCATCGTCGTCAAAGGGCGTCCATCCGAAACCGGTTGAACTCCAGCAAGCCCTAATCGAAGCCACAACAGCCCCCAACGACCCAGTCCTAGACCCCGCCGCAGGCAGCTTCAGCGTCCTAAAAGCGTGTCAGTTAGCAGGGCGGATGTTTGTGGGATGTGATGTGAATGGTTGACGGTTGTCCCTTCGCAAACTCCGTTATCACTGCCCCTCTCAGGGGGAGGTTAAGACGGGGTTGGTAAAGCGAGAACGCAGGAGTTGTTTGCAAGAATCCGCATCTAGAACCTCAAGCACCACCTTACACTCGATCCGCCTGTTAACATTCCGCACGACTATGGCGCAGATCGCACCCAATTCCGGTCCGGGCGTTGGCGTCGTTGACCGTCTCACCGCCCGAGCCGAGGCCGCCCTCACCCACCCGGCAACCTTAGTCGCGCTCGCCACGCTCCTCGTCAATGACCTGTTTTTCAAATCACTGTGGCCCGGCTCGTGGTGGACCGGCAAACTCAGCGACCTCGCATGGGTCGTCTTCGCATCGCCACTCCTGGCACTACCACTCACCTTCCTAGCGCGGCGCAACCCGATTGCTCAGAAGACCGTTTGGGTGATCGCCTATGTTGGTCTTCCGCTGTTCTATGCCGCTTACAACACTTTCGAACCGCTTCACGACGCTGTTATGTCAGTGTTCTCCGTGCTGCGAGGTACAGCGGGCGGTTCGCCTTTCGATCCAACTGACTCCGTCGTGATCCCGATTGGTGTCGCAGTCGCGGTGTGGGTCTGGCGGACCGTTCAGATTGACCGATCTGAGACAAAAGCCAAGTTGAGCCTAATCGTCGCTGTGTTGGCTTGCGTGGCATCAGTCGCAACCACTGCCGAAGAACCCCCAACCGGAATCTCCGTCCTAGGTCAAGACGAATCCGGCAACGTCGTCGCCAAAGATTTTCGCCAAAATTGGGGTGACTTCTTCAGAAGTCGCGACGGCGGTGTGACATGGGAACCAGATCGCGAAAACCTCGCAACCGACAAGTCGATTGACTGGAACCTCCCAACCGCGGAGGCTCCAGAGGGGACCTACAGCCTCGAAGGTCCGGATGTGGTAATAACGACTAATGGCATTACCAGGACTGTCCATTCCACCCTCAACGTCAACAGCAAAGCCGACTACCGGATATTCGCCTTGGCGACAGATTCGATCGGAGCAGGATTTGGGCGCGTCACGCACTTGCCGACGGATATTCACTACGATGCAGGTAGTGGCAATCTGATCGTAGCCGTGGGATTGCAAGGCGTATTGTTACGGACCCCGGATGGTATATGGCAGAGGACAGGTGTGGGCAAATATAACCCTATTGATTTCTCAGTTGCGTCTCGAGCGAAACTACTGATCGTTGGGGAAGAATTGGGGACGTTGGTAATAGCGTTGATCATTGCGAGCGTGGGATCAGCATTGTCGGCATCAACGATGCCGCAGCGACTTGACAACCATCGTTATATTCGAGCTATCCTTGCCGGAGCCGTTGCGACGGTACTCACGATGATGGTTATATTGCTCGTCACATCCCCGACATTGGATTCCCTCGAATG
Source organism: Dehalococcoidia bacterium (assembly GCA_963664695.1). Lineage (GTDB taxonomy): Bacteria > Chloroflexota > Dehalococcoidia > Lucifugimonadales > Lucifugimonadaceae > Bin127. Next base: position 1,403,762 of record OY761543.1, on the reverse strand, counting down.
GTTTAGCGATGTTTTGGTGCTTTACGCGTTTCTTTTGGTTCTGTTAAGCGGATTCGTGATTACCGTGCTGATGGTGGTCGCAGTAAGGGCATTTGGCACCCCGTCCGGCACCATCATCAGCTCCGTGTTAACCCTGCTTCTACTTGTGATCTCGGTTTTACCGCTGTTGAATTCCTACACCGAAGTAGGCTCACTTTTCGATTATTCATCGGGTTTTCGTGCGTTTGGCGCAATCGTTGTGGGATTCATTTCGTTGATCTTCGTTTTCACCGCGTTGATAATACGGCGGTCGTTGGGCGTGGTCTTAGGAACGGTTTTGGCGGCTGCGGGAATGATGTCGGCGGCGCTTTTCGTCTTCATGTTATGGATTTCCGGTTCTATCGACTTGCTACCCGCGAAAGTCGCCGCAACCGCACTCGTCTGGACTATCGCCATCATCCTTTTCGCTTACCTCAGAAGTAGACGCCACGACCCGCACCAACCGCCAATCGTAACCACCGACAAATAGCGACAAGCAATCCGTATATCCTTAACCACGCAAACCCAACAACCCACAGCCGCGAATCCCCATGTCCCACCACTCACTCCACGACTCCCCCTTCGACCTCTCAAACAAAACCGCTTTCGTAACCGGCGGTAACGGTGGCATCGGCCTGGGCATCGCCCAGGGCTTCATTGAGCACGGTGCCAATGTAGCGATCGCCGCACGCAATGCCGACAAACTCTCCGCCGCTGTCGAAACTCTCACTCAAGCCGCGGGTGGCGAATCCTCACACGTCCTCGCCCTATCCTGCGATGTCACCGACCGAGCATCCATCCAAGCGGCGCTCGATGAGACAATGTCCGCCTTCGGCGGATGGGACATCATCGTCAACAACGCCGGTACCAACAAGCGCTCCGACGAGCCACAGAACCTATCTGACGAAGACTGGCGTTACGTCATCGATACCAACCTCACATCGATGCACAACGTCTCGTCGCTGACCTTCAATCACATGCGAGACAAAGGCGCCGGAAAATACATCAACATCGGCTCCATGATGTCCATCTTCGGAACCGCATACGCCTCCGCATACGCCGCATCCAAAGGAGGCGTCGTCCAGTACACAAAGTCCTGCGCCGTCGCCTGGGCCCGCCACAACGTTCAAGCCAACGCCATCCTCCCTGGTTGGATCATCACCGAGATGACCAACCAGTTCAAGGAACTCTTCCCCGAACGCTACAAACTCGTCCAAGAACGCACTCCCGCCGACCGCTGGGGCAACCCCGCCGACCTCGCGGGAACCGCTGTCTTCCTAGCCTCAAACGCCTCCGACTTCGTAACCGGCACCTCCATCCCAGTAGACGGCGGCTACTCCGTTTGGTGAGTTAACCACCGTCATTCCGGCAAAGGGGTGCGGCCGTGGTGCCGCAACGCCCTCGTAGGGGCAACCCTTGTGGTTGCCCTGGGCGGCGGGGGGTGCATGCCGTCGTGGTTGCGCGATGCCGTTGCGGTTGTGCTGGCGATGGCACCGCGTCGTGGCTCATTTGCGGTTGATCCGATGCCCGATCCCCGCCCAGGGCAACCACAAGGGTTGCCCCTACGATGGGTCTGCGCGATCAGTTCCGATCCGTGCCACAACGCCCTTACGACAAATCCGTGCAATCACAGTTCAGACATCCTCGCCCGCGCAATCCTTCGGTTAACGCTCGGATGGCTATGCAACACCGTCTCGATCAGCGGATGCGGTTCGGCATTCGATAAATTTTGTTTCGCCAGCTTCTCCATCGCGCTAATGAACTCCGCGCGCATATCGGTGGTGTCGATTGCGAAGTCGTCCGCGGCGGTCTCTCGGCGTCGGGAGTAGGTGTTGATCAGCGGGAGGGCGATAACGCCGACGAAGGTCGTGATCAACGCGAGCAAAGGCAGATTCGCGTAGTCGTGCAACGTCCCATCCAACCCAAATGCACCGGACCAAGCGCCCAGTGCCAGATCAATAACCCACATCGACACGAAGATGACTACCACCTGAACGGCGATGCCTCGCCATATGTCACCGTTGACGTGGTGGCCAAGCTCGTGGGCGATAATCACCTCGATCTCATCCGGATCATGGCTCTCGATCAACGTGTCCGATATGATGATCCGGCGCGTCCTTCCCCAACCAGCGAGTGCAGCGTTCGCCTTCACCGTCTTATCGCCCAATTTCCACACGTACGCCCCCTGCACGTACGTCCCCAACTGTTTGGAACGTCGCATCAGACGATCCTTCAACTCCCCATCGGGCAGAGGTTCGAACTTGAAGAAGATCGGCATCAGAATGACGGGTGCGATCGCGGCGATGAACACGGATATGGCGGAGAACAGCAACGACGCCCAAACCCACCAGTATTCGGGATCGGCGGCGAGGAACGCGTACAGACACGCAACAAATACGACCAACATCACCGTCTGCACCGCCAATCCCTTCAACCAGTCCAAGGCCCATCCGCCTACCGATCGGCGAGTGAGACCGTATCGTTGCTCGAGAACATGGCCCGAAAAATACCCTAGCGGTAAAGTCAGCACTTCCAGCACGACCGACGCCAAGACGATGTAAGCTACCGCTCCCAAAACCACGATGCCTGTGATGTCGTCTGAGATTGTGTCTCGTATCGACGCAGACGCGCCCGTGACGAGGATGATCGCAGGGGCAAAGATGTAAATGGCCAGATTCACCAACCCGATCCACAGCTTCGTCCGCTCGTACCGTTTGGGGTCGCGAGTTGGTCGATCGCTATCGTTTGACATCACAGTTTGAATTTAGATGGTTCCAGCTGCGAAACCGACCTGTCAACGAAGGACACGATGCTGGTGAAGCCTTGCTACCACCTCGCAGGTTTCCTGATCGTCCTGCCTTGGGAATCTAACATCTCATCGGGCAATTGACTAGCACTTAGATGAGAATCGCGAACACGTACCACACGGCTAGCGGCCCGGTACATCTCTCTCGGCGTTCGTATCACTGGGAACGGATTGGCAACCACTACTGGGATATCCAATTCATTCCTCACACGCCCAATCGGTCGAACGAGGTCGGTATCATTCGATATCACCAATGCTTGGTCGTAGTCTCTCTTGAACCCGTCGAATATCATCTCGGTGGTCAGATTGACATCTGTCTTCTTCTCTTCCCACTCGGCGATGGTCACGATCGAAGGCAATCCCTCTATCTGTTCAACCAATGGGCGGCGCTTCGTGCGTTTTCGGAATGTTCCAAACACAATCTCAAGATTCGGCAACGCTCGAAGCGCTCGAAGATAGACGTTTTGCCTGCGACGCGGTCCGGAATCCCCACGTTCATCTTGAAGTCGAGCAGTACAGTAGCAAACCTTCCCAATCTCGTGCCCGGGCAACAATTCGGCAGCCAATCGTCTCGGGTCCAGCCACTTATAGGATGTTCCCTTCAGCGCACCGTAGTACAGATTGAAACCGTCGATGTAGACATTCGTGCGCATTGCATCACTGCCTAACAAAAATCTAGACCGCCACCGAGGTGGCGGTCTGTGCCCCATCTTCGAAGATCAGGGGGAAGTTAGTTTCATTTTACCACAAGTGATATCGCCCCGTCATCATGTTCGCAACGCCTCTGTGACGCTTTGGAGTCGATTGATCAACCTCTCGTCGCTCCCGCGGGAAGGATGAGGCACGAGTGGCGCATCAATCCCAATCGATCCAAGGGTATCGTGCGCCTTGACTCCAACCGCCACCACCTGAGCGTCCGGGAACATCTCGACGACTCGCACCAACCATTCGGAACCAAGCTCAACCTCGTTCTTGGTAGGTGCACGATTGATCCGCTTGTCATTTCCACCAACGGCAAACGGCCAAAACGGATAGATGTTCCATGTCAGGGGACGCGGCAATTCCGAAAAATAAGACGGAACGTGCTTCCAAAACCTTGTCGCCGTGCGCTCACGATGATTCGCATCTTGCCCGACCGGCAACTCATACTTCGTTTCGGATCCGAACTCATCCCAAGGATCGTCCGCAGATGTCAATACCATGGGCGACACGAACGGTATGCCAGTGATCGCGCCACCATCACGCCCGGGCGCCTCGCCCACAAAAATCGCCGACTGAGACGTTTCCTCAAATGCGCTGAACCAACGTATCAAATTGGCGCATCGAACAGCATTCTTGTAGATATTGACGCTTCGATCATCAGGCGTTTCAGCTTCAGCGAGCGATTCAACAAGGCGATTGATGTCACGCTGTCGAGTCATTCTGCCGAACGATGTGGATTCCGGCCTGCGCCGAAATGACGGTTCCGACTCACCCCACAACCTCAACCGTTCGCTTCTCGAACTGCTTCCAATCCCACTCCGCACCCCAGCCCGGCGCATCCGGCGGACTGAGCTTGCCGTCGATCGGCACAACCGGGTTCAACAGCCCGATCTGCTCGCCATCCAGATCGAGATGACCACCAGGGAAGAACTCGTAGTACGACGTGTTCTGAATACAACACAACAGATGGGCATGCACCAACCCGTACAAACCACCGGGCCCATTCAACTCCACATTCGTCCCATGCAACTCAGCGAGATGTGCCAATTTCATCAGATTCGTCGTCCCGTGCCTAGCGTTCTGTCGGATCAAGTCCGTCGCACCCGAAATCAGATACTGCGCACACAAATCCGTGTCGTACATAAACGTCTCGGTCGCCATGATCGGAATATCCAGCGTCGAAGCCAATCGAACCAAGAGATTGTGGCTCCGCTCCGGCAACGGCTCTTCGAACCAGCGATAATCTAAATCCTCCAAAGCGCGTCCGACCTTCAGCGCCTCTTCGAAGGTGTAGATCGCAACCGGATCGTGCATGCAATCGATCTCATCCCCTACCGACTCTCGAATCGCCGTCAACCACCGGATGTTTTCTTCGACGGGGTGGTAGAAGTGGTCCTTCACCGCCACAAATCCCAGATCTAATGCTCTTTGCGCGTCCTCAACCGCCTCCTCGATGGTCGCTCCTCTGGTGTTGTAGTAGGCATGGACCTCATCTCTCACCTTGCCAAGCAACGAATAGACTGGCAAACCCGCGACCTTGCCGGCGATATCCCACAGACAGTTGTCGAATCCGCCGAACCAGCTCGGCGACCGGTACACCCACCGCGTCCCCTGATGCAGCTTCTGATAGAGATACTCCCGCTTCAACGGGTCTTCGCCGACAACCAGTGCCTGCAACTGCGGCAGATCCGCCGGATGCAACCCCGTGTGACCATCGCCTGGAGTGGTGCAGACTCCAACTACGCCCTCGTCAGTCTCGACATGCAACACATACTCGTGACGAGGTTTGGTGCGCGCCGGCACTGTATGGTGCAGCCAACGTTCTCGTCTTTGCCCCTGCAATTTGATCAGATCGAAATACCGATCCTCCCCATCCATCTCGAGGATCGACATCTTGACATTGGTGATTTTCATGGCGTCAACGGATCCAGCGAGCAACTTCCGTCATTCCCGCGCACGCGGGAATTCAGAGGGGAGGGGCAATCGTCCGGTCAAGCAATGGGGGTATTGGTTGCCAACGAGTTTATCGGTTGGGCGCAGGTCTTGATTGCGCGTATCCTTAACGCAATACCAGACCCAAGCAAAAACCGATGGACGAGGCGACGACAATGGCGAACACGATGAGAGCAGCTCTCGATGACGGATCCCGCACCTACACCACGCAGGATGCACCCATGCCCGAGATGTTCGATGGCGCGGCACTGATCCGCGTTAGGCAGACGGGCATCTGTGGCTCCGACCTCCACATGACCGCTCGTCGAGAGGAGGCGCAAGACGTACCATCTGGTCACGAGGTGACCGGCGAGATCGTCGAACTCCCCGCAGGCAACCACAACCTGCAAGTCGGCGACCGCGTCGCTATCGACACTGTATGCTCCGGACGCGCCTGCTTCGACTGCCGTTACTGCAACTACGGTCAGTATCGCCACTGCCTCAACTTCGTCGAAGATTCAGGTGGCGGATTCGCCGAGTACATGACGCGCCGTCCTCTCGGCCTCTTCAAGCTGGAAGACGACATGGACTGGACAGACGGCGCACTCGTCGAACCCATGGCCGTATCCGTCCACGGACTCCGCTACGCCGGCATGAAGCCCGGCGACGTCGTCGCAGTCGTCGGCTCCGCACCCATCGGACTCTCTTCGATCGCCAGCGCGCACTCCTTCGGCGCAAGCAAAGTAATCGCCTCCGCGAAATATCCGCAACAGGCAGAACTCGCCGCCAAAATGGGTGCCGACGTCGTAACCGGTGCCGAACCCGGTGAGCTGACTGATCGCGTTCGCGAACTGACCGGCGGCGTAGGTGCAGATGTAGTTGTCGAATCCGTCGGCGGACACCAGACCGTCTCGTTCCACGAGGCGATGAACGCCACCCGCAACCAAGGAACCATGGTCTACCTCGGCGGCATCAAGGTGCCGATGGAAGTCGACCTCTTCGACCCCATGTTGAGGGAGATTAAGATCATCTCCTCCAACTGCTACGGCATCATCGACGGCATCCACGACTACGAAGTCGCCATCCGCATCCTATCCTCCGGCAACCACCCCTACCGAGACACCGTCAAACACCGCTACGGCCTAGAGGAAATCGCACCAGCATTCGACACGGCGTTCGACAAGACTACGGGGGCAGTAAAGGTGCACATCGTTCAGAACTGAACTAGTCGCCGCAATCGACCTGCCGTTCAATCGGCCCATCCGGTGTCGATACTGCCTACCGTTTCGCCGTTTTTGAGTTCGTCGCGCGCGGCGTATACCGCGTTTTCCACCGTCTCCAAATCTGGTCCAACCGCCAAGAACATGGTGTAGAAACGATTAATGGGCTCGAGCATGACACCCATGGCAATGGCACCGGTGTCTCCTTGCCAGATATACAGTCCCTCGAAGGGTTGTTCCCCCGAACGTTGGGCGGTTTGAATAGGTTTCAGACGTGGTTCGTCGTTGAATGTCTGACGCAAACTCTCTATATACCGGTGATTCTCCCACTCGGCCGCCTGCAGATATAGTGCTCTGTCGTCCCCATCCTCCAGTAGCAGCCCAAAATCGCCCCTCCAACCGGGATGTTCAGGCTCGATTTCGTCACTCTCCACATTCGACAACGCAGCGAGCAGCGCGATCCAATCAGAACGTCCGATCGTCGAACCATAACGCGGCTTCCAATCCTCGCCCATCAAATCACCTGGCAACCTCAACTTCTCGGCTTCCTCTCCTCTAAAATACTTCCCTTCGTGAAAAATCTGTTCGGTCGTGAACGGCGGATTTTTGAACAGGAAATCGATCTTCTCTCGATCGCTACCGCAACTTTCGCACTCAATGTCCCGCCCCACTCTGAAGACGAACAACGATCCGACCAGATACGTGAAGTGATTGTGTTCGTCCCGGTACCGTTTCATGACCGGTTCTGGAGACGCAACAGGTTCCGCCTCAACGCTTGAATCAAAATACTGCCGGAGTCGGTCCCATCCGATCACCTCGTCGATGTACACGTACTCCGTGTTCGATGCATCTCCCTCTATTAACGCTGTATACGCGCTCCTCGCATCTCCATCGGCTTCGAAACATTCCCTCCACGGCACGTAATCGTACTTTTCGTTCTGGACGTGATGCGCATACTCGTGCACGTAAATCAATTCAGCTTCAAGGTCGAATTCGCCGTCGATCCCCCGAATCACAATCTCGCGTTTTGTCGAGTTGTAAAGCCCAATGTAGCTTTCGCCTTGGTAATCGGAAATGAATTCGACGTAGTCGCTCTCGGTAGAAAGCAAGGTCAACGTCCGATTGATCTGTTCCCACAAGTCGATCGTCGAGTCCTCATCGTTCGCCCAATCTTCGACAGCGTCTGCACGCCACTCTTTCCATACCCCTTCAGCAACGAACCTCCGGTTGAATTCACCAACCGTAGCAGGATCAACTTCGTAAAGATCCAGTACCCAATCCTCAATCTCGTCCATCTTCACCATCCACTCCTCAGGCACCTCATCGTCAGCAATCCCAGGCGGTGAAGTCGGAACGATAGTCGGCGTTACATCCGGCTCAGGCGTAGACGTGGGCAACGCGTGCTCGCGGCAATATGCCTCACGTTCCGCCACCGCCGTCGCCGTCGGGTCGGGCAACGGCGTCGACGTTGGTTCGGGAGTCGGTGCCTCTGGATCAGGTGTCGCCGTCGGAATCTCAGTCGGTGTGACGGTAGCCGTCGATTTCGGAGTGACGGTTGGTGAAGGATTATCAGGAGTTGGCGATGGCGTAACGGTGGGAACGCGAGCCGCATTCACCAACTCCGTGCGAGTCGTCGGCGATACGTCACGACCCGAACTGCATGCGATGGTCGCAAATGCTAGCAGGAGGCTGAGAGCTGTCAATGATGCTAGAAAACCAGAGATTCGAAAGTATGTCATTGATGAAATTATCTGATGCGCGGGTACCGCGACTTAAATCTGCCACGCAATCGGGACCCTCACATCCCCTCCGCCACCTTCTCCGCAATCATGATCGTCGTAGCGTTCGTATTCGCCCGAATCACGTCCGGCATCACCGACGCGTCCACGACCATCAACCCATCAACCGCGTGCATCTCGCACTGCGGCGACACAACGGCCATCGAATCCGACGACGGCCCCATCTTGCAGGTTCCTGACGAGTGGTGCTGCGTCCGCGCATTTGAAAGCAGCCATCTGTTGAGAGCCTCGTCATCGAACAACACATCGTCGGTCGGATCCACTCGTCGCATCATTGCGGGCGCGTACTCGGGCATCTCCGTTAGTTCCGCACTTAGTCGCACCGCGCCCCGCATCCGCTCCATGTCGAACGGCTCGCTTAGGTAGCGGTAGTCGAGAATTGGCTGATCGTGCGGATCTGTGGTCGCCAAACGAAGCTCGCCCTTACCGACCGCCTTCTGCAGCGCGATGCTGAAACCGGTCGGAGTTTTGGCTATTGAGGGATCGAAATCTGCCGGAACATGCTCGGTGCGTATCGAAATTGGCCGCATATGCATGTCGTTGCGGTAGGGCGAACCGGGCGTCGTGTAGCGCATCCCGATCTGGAGCGGCGCCGGACGCTCGGGCACCGGCTCCTCAAGATCGCTTTCGCATTTCACGAAAACCGCGATGTGGTCGCGAAGGTTCTGTCCCACGCCGGGAACATCTGCGACCACCGAGATTCCGTTCTCCGACAAGTGGGCAGCAGGCCCGACGCCCGAGAGCAACAATAGTTGTGGCGAATTGATGGCTCCTCCGCTCAAAATCGTGAGTTCCGATTCCACACGATAGGTTTCACCACCCGATTCGACCTCGACTCCGACGGCTCTACCGTTCTCGATCAAAACTCGGTGAACCAGTACGTCCGATCGCACAGTGAGATTCATCCGGTCCCGCGCCATATGCAGGTACGTCACCGCGGTGCTCATGCGTATATCGTTGATGCGGTTCACAACCAGGTAACCGACACCAGTCGACTCCGGGTGGTTGTGATCATGCGTGAACGGATAACCCGCCGCTTGGCACGCATCAATAAACGCCTTCGGGCTAGCGAACAACTCGTCCTCTTTGTAGCGACGCACCGGTATCGGCCCATCAGACCCGTGAAAGTCGTCGCCCGGAAAGTCGAGATCCGTCTCGATCTTCCTGAAATAGGGGAGAACGTCGAGATACCCCCAACCTTCGTTGCCCTCCGCTGCCCAGTCGTCGTAATCCTCCGGGATGCCGCGGAACCAAATCTGTCCGTTGATGGCGCTCGATCCGCCTACCACCTTACCGCGTGGAAGTTTGAACGGTTCCTGCAACGGCGTCGCCAGTGCTTTATAGCCCCATGTGTGCTCGTCGATGTCGTACGACTCGTACCAAGCTTGAACGCCGTACTTGATATGGTCCGGCATCGAGTTGACATCCGGATAATCGGGTCCCGCCTCGAGGAGCAAGACGTTACGGTTGCGGTCCTCCGACAACCTGGAAGCCAATACGCAACCGGCTGAACCGGCGCCCACGATCACCACGTCGTACTTCACGGCAAATGTCCTTGGCTGACATCGAAGAATCGATGCCGTGAATTCTACGCGCTTCCGCGATGTTTAGGTTCAACGGACACGACCGAATTTCAAGCTGCTTGCCGGTAATGGTCGTACCAATCGCTGGCGAATACTCGGCCCGGGTCGAAGCGTCGCTTGTTCACCAAGAACTTCCCGAACTGTGGGTATGCTCGTGTCAACTGCTCGTCGGTGGCGTAACGATGGTAGGTCAGAAAGTAGCTTCCGCCCAGGGATGTCGCGTCATCGATAAGGGCGCGGAACGCGTCGGCGGCACGGTCCACGCCCATATCGGCATGGTCAACGTGAAGGTTGACGACGATGCAAGCGAATCGATCAGAGGCCCAGTTCAAAAACGTTTCGTCGTCCTTCTCAATCAATCGGATCGTTCCGTAGATGACGTTAGCTTCTTCGCGACGGAGTGTTTCGCTAGCCTTAGACATGAAATCCGACAGTTTCTCTACCGGAACGTAAACCTCGGTGATCATCTCCGATCCCGCGTTGTCCGCGCCCACCGCACGATCGAATGTCGAGTGATAGTCGTCGACGTAGAGACTCATTTGAAACTCGTCAATATCGTAGACTTGGCCGTTCGTTCCGAGATAGAAATCGGAATAGGCATCGAACGCCGCGCTTTTATCGACGTGCGCAAGGTGGATAAGTCGACCCCAGTCGTCGGCCGACAGCGTTGAACGTGATGTGTCGTGTGCCGACTCCGGATCTTCGACCCGACGGTAGCACGAAAAAACACCGGTTCGCAAATAGCGGTCTGATTCCTCGTCAGTTACATACTGGAAATCACCGTATTCGTAACCGTCGTCGATACGCGTTGCGAAGGCGTTCGGCAACTCGTCGATGTCAATGACCTCAACCGCGCGCTCGAGTTTGCCGGCCGGTTGCAGCCGCAATGTCACTGAAGTAATCACGCCGAACAGACCATACCCTCCAATTGCGAGCGCGAACAGTTCAGGATTGCGCTCGCGGCTACAGTCGATTTCCACACCGTTCGCGTCGACGAGCACGAACGCTTCGACATCCTGCACAATCGGCTTTAACTTCAATCCTCGGCCGTGTCCGTTCGCCGCCAACGACCCGCCGATGCTGATGTCATCGGCACCAGTTTGCTTCTGAATGATGCTCCAACGATCCGGTCGGTTGCCCTGCAGATTTTGCAACTTTGGGATCAGCTCCGACCATAGAGTGCCAGCCTCAACAGTGACCAAACCTCGCCTGCTGTCCAGACCCAACACCTGCTTCATCCGGCGAGTGTCTACGAGCGTGCCGTCGCTGAGAAATTGCTGGCCACCCATCGCATGCCGCCCTCCCGCCACCGCGACCCTGCCACCCACATAACGAACATCGCGCAACGCCTCTCGGAGTTCAAACACCGAACCCGGCGCAATCATCTTGGCTACGCGCGTCTCGTTTAGCTGAGAATGAACATCGTTGACCGAGTAACCATTCATTGAAGACCGTCCTACGAACCTTGGATGTGGATAAATTGATATACGGTATCAAGCTCCGGAACGATGTAGGTCGATCGCTTCTGCCGAAGAAGTTGAATCGGATCTAATCGGAAGGTAACTGCGTCGCTAAGTGAACAAGATCAACAGTAGTTAACTTTCTCAAAGACTCGACTGTTGCGTAACCTGTTAGATCCATGGAATCCGCCGTCGCTATAACGACGGATTTCACGCGCTTCAACCAGCTGCGGCCTTTGGCATTCGATACTGTTGCCAATCTGCGACCAGCACAGTAGGCGGTCGCTTCTGGCGCGTATTAACACGCCGGTTTGATCTGGGTCGCCTCTGAGTCGACGCCGGTAAGTGAATGCCTTCGCGCAGAGCAACGCGGTACACGGTCCGTTCGCTAGTCTTGACGATTTTCGCTATCTGCGAAACCTTCAAGCCTTGTCCGCGCAGTCGGACGATCTCTTGATCGCGCATGGCGGTTCGGTTGCGGCGACCCCAATTCGGGTCGTCGTATTTGCAGAGCGCGAGTGGACACTCTAGGCACGACGGTGCCAAGTCGCAACCGGTGTCGGTGTAGTCGTAGTTCTCTGGTAGGCCTTTGTCGGTACTGTAGGAACTGTTTAAGCGTTTGCGTTTTCTGCTCTGGCTGGTATTTGTCTGATCAATCTGCTCGTAACTGGCCACAAACATCTCTTATATGATTCCTCTGACTTGGCAATCCTGCCATGCACGTTCGAATAACGACCCTTCAAAACCAGTCTGTCCGTAGTAAACAAAGGTCAAGGCCTCGTCACGACAGCGCGGAGCAACGACTCGGTCGAACCATTCCGGATCGATCAGATGCGCGCCTACGATCTCGACGAGCAAGCTCGGAAAGACATTCGTCGCATCGTCACGGACGGGATTGTCGACGCTGACGAAGATGTGCCGTGCCGCACCGACGCTGATGCTACGTTCACCAATTGGCTGCCATAGTTCCTCGGCACCGGATTTTGCGAGCGCCGCAACCAACATGTCCATGGCCGGCCAAGTGTGCAAATTCAACGATGGTGAGATGGTGGCGCTCATTCCGCCGAATGCTGAGGAAAGCGTCAGCAACATGCTCCGCATCGGCGTCGAAAAGTCGGTCGCATGCGTTACTGATCGGCACTTGACGGCGAACGAGCCGAACCCCTGTGATGCCGCGGACTGCATGATTCGCTGACCGAGGATTTCACGGTCTTCGATAATCTCGATCGATCCCTCGGTGAGCAACCGCAACTCGGCGTCAATGTCGAAATCTACCGGCAACCGCTCAAGCGTTGCCGCATCGGCCCGCGGCGCCGTGATGTCCGGTTCGTTTGGATCATGCGGACGTAGCGGTGCCGTAAGCAAATTGCGTTCCAAAATCTGCGTTGTCATCGAAAATATCCTATCGCTATGGAAACGGTGTTCTATTTAGAACATATATCGTGTTAGAACGTTTGTCAACTCTTGCGCTGAAAATCCGAAAACCAGACGACGTGTGTTTCGTGGCAACTGCGCTCATTGGTGCATAATGGACATCGGCACGGCATCTCAAACCAGCGGCGCCGCAGGCACATGTCAGTAAACGTTGAAATCGTCTCCATCGGCTCGGAACTTTTGTTGGGCCAGATCGTCGACACCAACTCCGCGTGGATCTCGCAACGACTAGCAGAAAACGGCGCTAACGTCTACTACAAGTCGTGTGTAGGTGACAACCTGGACCGCATGACGGAGGTACTGCGTATCGCGCTTGAGCGCGCCGATGTAGTGATCACGGGTGGTGGCATCGGACCGACACAAGACGATCTGACCCGAGAAGCTGTCGCAGATGTCTTCGACGTCGACGTCGTTACTGACCCTGATTCCCTAACCGAACTCCGTGATCGATTCCAGAACCGCGGATTCATTCTCACCAAAAACAACGAGCGTCAAGCCCAAATCCCCGATGGCGCCACCGTGATCCGCAACCCCAACGGCACTGCTCCCGCATTCATCGTTGAATCCGACCACGGCACCATCATCAGCCTTCCCGGCGTCCCGTTCGAGATGAAGTGGCTCATCACCAACGAGATAATTCCATATCTGCAAAAGAAATACGATCTCGGAGAGACGATCCACTACCGAGTCCTCAAGGTTGCCGATCTCGGCGAAAGCGCAGTCGATCACGAGATCGGACATCTCATCGCCGAATCATCCAACCCAACGGTCGGAGTACTTGCGCGTCCCGGTCAGGTCGATGTCCGTATCGCAGCCCGCGCCGCTACTATTGACGCCGCGAAAGAACTTATCCGACCAATGGAGCACCAAGTCCGCGAACTCCTGGGCGACCATATTTTCGGTGTCGACGAGGAAACGATTGAGAGCGTTATCGGCGACATGCTGCGGGAACGAGAAGCAACGGTCGCTGTCTATGAAGACCTCAGCGCAGGTGCCGTCTCGGATTCCATGCGGACCGCCGCCGGTGATAGGTTTCTCGAAGCCATCGTCGCAAACACCGATTTGCCCGGCGATCGTTTGATAGGCAGCCAGAACAGCGATGAGATTTTCGGCAAAGAACGTGCGGTTGCACTCGCCCGCGCAATCCGGGAACACTCCGGAGCGTCGATCGGGGTCGCAGTCCACGGCATTCCAGAAACTGCCGAAAACGAAAGTAGCGCTGTAAACCTCGGGCGCGGCGACACCTACATCGTTATCTGCGACGCCGAAAAGACCGAGATACGGCATGTAAGGTCAGCCGGCAGTGGCGCACCCGACCGCAGGCGGGCGGCGATGTACGCGTTCGGTACTCTCCGGCAGCACCTGCTCGGATCATCTGATTGACGTCGAGACAACAGTACGAGGATGTGACATGAATCCGACAACCAAAACCAAAATAGCTCGTATCAGTGTCGTCTTGGCGGTGCTAGTGGTAACGATGACAATTGTCGTCACCGCATGTTCCTCTCCTGAACCAACTCCGACCCCGGTACCTCCGACTGCGACTCCAGTACCGCCCACGGCCACTCCGGTACCTCCGACACCGACACCCGTGCCGCCCACGCCGACCCCGGTTCCGCCAACCGCAACGCCAGTGCCGCCGACCGCGACTCCCGAGCCAACCGAGGCCCCAGAAGAGCCCGCGGCTGACTCGATCGATGAAATCAGTCCCGCGGGTTTGTCCGCCCACGACGCCGCATGCATCGAAGAGCACGCGGATGCGGCGACCGTTGATAAAGTCTTCGTCGCAATTGAAGCGCTTATCACTGGCGAGGGCGCCATGCCCGACCACATACTCGATCTGCTCGACGCGGCCGAACCCCTGTCCCATTGCGGCGTTATGCCTGAAAGATTCGCACCGATCGTGGCGCAAATCTCGCGAGATGATGCTGCCTGCGTCATCGAACAAAGCGGCGTCGAACAGCTTATGGCGTTCTTCACAATCACCGAAGAGCAACAATCCGAGACGCTAAACATCATGGCCCTGTCGCCGCTGCTCGGCGCACTTCAAGCCTGCGAAGTAACTCTAGACTTAACCGCCGGACAGTAACACGCGAAACCACCAGACTCGGCCGAGAACTGCCTTCGATAATTCGCATCAACGCATATCATGTTGGCAGTAACGATTACGGGTCCTACACCAAACACATCCCGATTCCTCGCTAGGAGCTCATCAACATGAGAAGCAAGGCAGCAATCCACGTCGAACACGGCAAACCGTTGGAAGTCGACGAGATCGAAATCCCCGATCCCCGCGCAGACCAAGTTCACGTCAAACTGCACTCCAGCGGCGTCTGCCACTCGCAGCTCCACCAGATGCACAACCCTCAAACCCCGACACCCTCACTGCTCGGGCACGAGGGCACCGGAACAGTCGTCTCTGTAGGCTCCGACGTCTCCCACGTCAAGGAGGGCGATCTCGCGATCGTGACTTGGGTTCCCAAAGACCCGATCCAAGGGCGATGGACTCCCGAACTCAGCGGTGCAACCTACCGCGAAGAACCCCTCAACGGCGCTACCTACACTTGGGGCGAAGACGCCCTTGTTTGGGGCGGATACGTAGTCCCGATTGACGATGACAACCCTAAAGACATCTCGTCCATCGTCGGATGCGCAGTCCTCACTGGCGCGGGCGCAGTCCTGAACACCGCACGCGTTCGACCCGGCGACTCCGTCGCCATCTACGGCATCGGTGGTGTCGGAACCTCCGCCCTCATCATGGCCAGCATTCTCGAGGCGTACCCCCTAATCGCCGTCGACATCGAAGACTCCAAGCTCGAATACGCCAAAGAGATGGGCGCGACGCATACCGTCAACGCCATGGAAACCGACCCGATCGAGGCGATTCACGAGATCACCGGTGGCGGCACCGACTACGCCTTTGACGCTATCGGCCTCCAGATCACCAGCGAACAAATCCTACCGACCGTGCGGGGCGGTGGTCCCGGCGCCGACAACCACGGCGGAATGGCAGTCCTCATCGGAATGCCAGCACCGCAAATGACCGTCGACCCCGGACAGTTCATGTACCACCAGAAGCAGTACCGAGGTTCCTTGGGCGCAACCTACCCCAAAAAAGACTTCGATCAGTTCCTCCGCTGGCACCACGAAGGCAAATTCCCCCTCGACAAACTCGTCACCCGCCGCTACACGCTAGACCAGATAAACGAGGCCTGCGACGACCTCCAAAACGGCGAAATCCTAGGCCGCGCCATCATGGTCTACGACTAGGACGACCGACGTTTCTGCATGCTCTACCGCACCCTCGGAAAATCCGGCATCCCCGTCTCCATCGCTTCCTACGGTGGAGGCGGACCTAGCCAGTTTGGAAAAGCGGCCGGCCTAACCGCGTGTCAACGCCGCGACCTCATAGACCGCGCTCTGGACCTCGGCATCAACATGTTCGACACCGCGGCCAACTACGGCGACAGCGAGGAACAACTCGGGCAAGCCCTAAACGGCGTCCCCCGCGACTCGTTCCTCATCGCCACAAAGTGGACTTGGAAGACGCCCGACGGCAGCTTGCCCGACACCGATTCAGTCGTCTCATCGGTAGAGCGAAGCTTGCGCCGATTCAACACCGATGTCATCGATATCATGCAGATCCACGGCATCCGCCCGGGAAACTACTTCGAACTCACCGAGCTTTACGTACCGGCCCTGCAGAACCTCAAAGAGCAAGGCAAAGTCAGACTCATCGGTTTTTCCGAGATGATGACCGATGATTCGAAACACACCGTGCCCCAGACCGCTCTCGCAGAGCATCCGGACGTATGGGACACCATCATGCTCAAATACGGCATCCTCAACCAATACGCCGCCAAAGAAATCCTCCCGCTCGCCCAGAAACACGGTGTCGCCATCCTAAATATGGCGCCCGTCCGTTTCACCCTCACCAGACAGCACGAATACGAGCAACTCCTACAAAACTGGCGCAAAGAAGGCGATATCGACGTCGACCATCCAAAACTCCGCGACGGCCTAGATTGGCTGATCACCGAAGACGCCCCCTCCATCATCGCCGCCGGCTACAAATTCGCCGCCGACCATCCCGGAATCTCAACCGTCATCACCGGAACATCCAACATCAAACACCTCGAAGAAAACGTCGCCGCGTTTGAAAACCCAACCCTCCCCGACGAACACATGGAACTGCTCAAAAAACTCCTAGGCAACTCCTCCGCACCGCGTTAACCCACCGCTCATTCCAACGGAAACAGAGCCGAATTATTCTCGATACGTTTGAAGAGTTCGTCCAGCGATAAAACACTAAGCCTCGGCAAGTCCCGACCCTCGATCTCAATTAATCCCGATCCTTCGACCTCTCGTAAAATCTCCCCGCCAACGCTGCCCGGCGTGATCAGCATCCCCGCCACTACCCCGTCCCCACTTCTCCGACGCAAAACGGTTTTCAACTCGTCCACCATCGTCCCTACGACCGAACGATCTCCCACAACCTTGACTATCGCGTGGTACGACCCGCTAAGAGCGCCCGCAAACGAAACTACGCCCTCGATGCCACCACCAACTTCCTGCAGGTTTCGCCATGGCACGCAATTCGGGATCTTACTAATGACCGCGCGTTCGAATCTCAACGGATCGCTGTCGGCAAACTCACGCCAAGCGGCGACATCGGTGGATTTTGTTGACAACAACCCTTTGACCTGAAAATCATCGTTCATTTCGCCCTGACGGAAACGATCGCGCAGAACGCTCAACGCCATCGGCTCTACGTCAACACCAACCCAAGATCGCTTGAGTCGTTCCGCTGCGACCATCGTCGTTCCACAGCCGCAAAACGGGTCCAAGACCAAATCGCCTTCGTTGCTTGAAGACCGGATGATGCGCTCAAGCAATCGAAGAGGTTTTTGCGTCGGATACCCGGTACGCTCCGGAGACCAAGTCTGCAATGAGTTGATGTCCGTCCACCAATCGGGCATGTGTGCCCCGCGATCGAGGTCGCGTTCACGGGCATCGATGCTCACACCGCCTCGAGACTCTACGAGTATTTTCGAAGCCCGCGAATATTCGGTGTATTGCGGATTGAAGATATACTCCCCGCTCTTGGAGAAACGTAGGATGACATCGTGTTTCCGGGCGAAGTCACGCCGTGGCACACCGCCGCCTCGATACCCCCAAACTATCTCGTTACGGAAATTCTCGCGCCCGAATACCGCATCCATGATCAGTTTCAGATAGTGGCTAGCCGTCGGATCGCAATGCAGATAGACGCTGCCGGAAGGCTTGAGCAGGCGACTTATCTCGACGAGACGAGGTGTCATGTTCACCAGATATGCCATCAATCGGTCTCGTCCAATCACCTTGAATAGCCCTGAAACAGTCTCAGTGATCGCTTCGCCACGATGCTCCCGTAACGTCTCCTCGTACAACGCCTCCGACGCATCATCCCAAACCCAAACATCTTCGAACGCCGGAAGATGTGCTTCCGACTTCAACACCGAAGGCCCACGAAACACGATCTTGTAGTTTTTATTCGAGTTGAATGGCGGATCCAGATAAACCAGATCGACAGCCCCCGCCTCCATTCCCCGCATCACTTCAAGGTTGTCGCCGAGATAAAGACGCCGCTGCCCGCGCCTTAAATGATCAACATTAGAAACCGATCCGATTCCAGGTGCGTATTCCGTCATGTCGAATTGCGTGTCGCGTCTCTGAGTTCGTGTCCGCAATCTGTCAGAAGACAACCTCGCGGGTTGTGAATTTAAGGTTGATGCTATATTTGGCGCAGTCTACGATTGAACTCACAGAAAACTCCTGGGTCCGATAGAAAAACCAACATCATACCCGTCATCGTATCCTCCCGATATCGAAAGGACCCTCAACTTGACCACTTCGTCAGCCACTGTCGCCGAATCCACCGTCAACCGTGAACACGCCGAGACCATCGAACGCATCGTCGCTAATGTCGGACGCGTGATCATTGGCAAAGATGACGCTATCCGACTCGGCGTGGTTGCTTTGCTCAGTCGTGGCCACACTCTCGTCGAAGACGTCCCAGGAGTCGGCAAGACGATGCTGGCGCGCTCCCTCGCCATCACTACCGGATGCGATTTCAAACGATTGCAGTTTACCCCCGATCTGCTGCCCAGCGACGTAACTGGCGCATCGGTGTACAACCAGCAGATCGGCCAGTTCGAGTATCGACCCGGCCCGGTAATGGCACAAGTCGTGTTGGCGGACGAAATCAACCGCGCCACGCCCAAGACACAGTCCGCATTGCTCGAGGCGATGGGCGAACAGCAGGTGACTGTAGAAGGCGTAACCCATCCGCTTCCTAGTCCCTTTACCGTCATCGCGACCCAGAACCCGATCGAATACGAAGGCACCTTCCCGCTGCCAGAAGCGCAACTTGACCGATTCTTCATGCGCATTTCGCTGGGATACCCAGACCCGCGCGAAGAGGTCTCGATCATGGATGGCCGGGAAGCCACCGATCCTATCGACATGTTGCAACCAAGTTGCACACCCGCAGAAGTTATCGCTCTTCAGCAATACGCCGATTCCATCTACATCGACGAGTTGATTAAGCAGTACATCGTTGAGATTGCCAATGCAACCAGAAGCCACCCGGATACGACGCTCGGCGTCTCACCGCGCGCCAGCATCAATTTGATGAAGGGGGCGAAGGCATTCGCTATGTTGCAAGGGCGAGACTACGTGATACCCGACGACGTGAAGGCCATCGCCGTCCCCGTCATGTCTCACCGCGTTCTCCTGTCGCCGTCGGCTCGGATGCGAGGCATCAACCAGAGCACGATTGTCAACGAGGCGCTAGATCAAATCAGCGTGCCCGGCGCCGCTGGTGGCCGCATCGCCGCCGCAGTGACCGCGTAGCGCACATCTCAAGCCGATAAGAAGCAAATACCAACCGTGCAAGGAACGCTCCCGAAGATCGGAAGAGGTATCGCGACCCGAGTCGAAGGTCGCAGTTTATTGCGCACGATCTGGAGCAGCTTGGTTAGTTACCGGGTGCTGATCGGCATCATCGTCCTCATCGGCATGATGGTCTTAAACAGTGTCTCCACCGGTTTCGACCTCGCGATGCGGCTCGCTTATCTGTTAGTGATACTGATTATCATCTCGTGGGTCTGGTCACGAGTCGGCGCATTCAACATGCGGGCCAGCGTCAGTCGCCCGACCGGACCATTCTCTGTCGGTGACGTGTTGAGCGAACGCATCATCATCCAAAACTCCAACGGCGCGCCTAAGGCCTGGGTAGAGGTCGAAGACAAAACCACCCTGCCAAATGTCCAATTCCGTGAGGTCACCAATTTCGGCCTCATGGTCACCTTCAAACGCGTCGAGATGGCGGCGGCGCTCACGCAACGCGGAGAGTACGATCTCGGTCCATTGGTTATCCGAGCTTCTGACCCATTCAACCTCTTTCCTCGCGACATCCAGTTCGAAGGCATCGACAAGGTTCTCGTGTACCCACGAGTATTACCCATTCCCGATATCGCGGTCTCCCGCGTTCTGCTGGCCGATGGCCACTCCCGTCGCCAACGCATGAACGTACTCTCGACCGACGTCGCCTCGGTCCGAGAATACGCTGACGGCGACCCCATTGGCCGGATCCATTGGTTGACCACCGCCAGGACCGGCGAACTCATGGTTAAGCAGTTTGATCAGGGCTCGGCTGGGGAGATGTGGGTGATTTTCGATCAGCACATCGACTCCCAAGCCGGAACCGGCGAGGACTCCACCGACGAATACGGCGCGACCGTCGTCGCCTCGATCATCGACAAGTACACCCGAGTCTTCACGGAAGTCGGATACGTGGCCCACGGTAGCAATTCACTGCTCGCCACGCCCGACCATACCGGTTCGCACCGTGAAAACATCCTCCGTCACATCGCCGCATCTAAACCCACCGGCAATGTTCAGATCATGGAAATCCTCGCTGTCCTCGACCGCGAACTCTTCGTCAGCTCAACCGTCGTCATCGTTACCGCGGCCGGCGAGGGCGACTGGATCGACGCCCTTGGCATGCTCCGGAGACGTGGTATCCAAGTCATCTGCATCGTGCTCGATCGACAGTCGTTCGGTGGCGATTCAAACGAAACGGCCATCCCGCGCCTCTCCACCGCCGGCATCACCACGTACCGCATCTCCAAAGGCGACGATATCACCGACGCATTGGGTAACACCGCCGACGCCGACGCCGCTGCGGCACGCATATCCGCTCTATACGCCAGCGGCGCTGGTCAACCCGAAACCGTCCAAACCCAACCCATCCCAACAACCGCATCCAATTTCAAACCTCCGTCTGACGTTTCGTGACTACCGCTACCGCAGAACTCGGCAACATCTTCGGCCGCTCGAACCGCTCAGCGCGAACGCGTCGTTTGTTGCGTCGCCGCTTAATGCGGCGCGCCTTCCTCGCCGACATCCCGGTCAACGATTGGATCGCTCTCGGCCTCCTAACTTGGATGCTCACGATGGTCGCATGGTCCGTCCAGCTAGCAGATTGGGGAGACTTACCGAACATCGCACCAACCGCGATCTTTGCCGCCGGGATCGCATTTTTCGCATCGCGCATCCGCGGCCACCAATCGAATCTCGTTCTCGCATCGAAATTCGCCCTGTTCCTCCTCGCCGGTATCGTCGTCGTCTTTTGGCAAGGCTCGCTTAACGCCGAGGGCGGCAATCCAATCGCTCGCTCAGTCGACGCCTGGGACCGGTTCGGAATCTGGATCGATATCGCCATCAACGGCGGAGTCAGCGCAGATCAGATCCCATTCGCAATGCTAATGATGACCTTCGCATGGGTACTTGGCTACATCGTCACCGCCCTCACTTTCCGATTTCACAGCCCGTGGATACCCGCACTGATGCTAGGTCTGGCGCTGTTGACAAACTTGAGCCACCGCATCGGAGAACACGAACAGACCTTTTATTTATTCATGTTCGGCGCCGTCGCACAGTTCGCGCATCTCGTTGCCGTCGGCCGTATCAATCAATGGCGAGAATCCGGCCTCACCTATCCGCGAGAAGCACGGTGGATCGCCGCTCGAGACGGACTGATCCTCGGTTTCGTCGTTATGATCATCGCTGCATTGTTGCCGCTCGCCCTACCAAGATCGGAACCGCTCAGCGACCGATGGAACACGATATTTCTCGATCCCATCACCCAGTTCCGAGATACCGCCGAACGACTCCTAGCCGGTATCCCAAGCGGCGACGATGACCTCATCTACTCACCCAACTCCATATTGCCCTTCCAGGGCGGCATCCAACTCACCGACGATCCCGTGATGTGGGTACGTTCACGGTACGCCAAACTACATCCGGCGCGCGTCTATCAGGAATACACATCCCAAGGTTGGCTCACCGCACCCAGCGTCGCACTACCTGCCAGCTCCGGTACTAAACTCCTCGTCAACCCAATCGAAAACGGTGTCACCGACCGCGCCAGAATCGATATCGCCGTCGAACCACTCGGCAAGACCGATCTCGTGATTCCCGCCGCGGCCGTCTACGCACTCGATTACAAAGCCGAAATCGAAGTCTTGGAGCCTTTGACCTGGGACATTCCCCTGGCCGGCAGCCCGGCCACACTCGCCGATCTACCCGAAGACCTGCGCGATTTCGCCTTCAGATTGCGCGAACGACTGATGAAACTCGCCGAGGACTCACCAATATACTCGCCCCCGGACAGCGCAAACGACAGGCCGCCTTTCACCCTAAACACGCAACCCGTCATGACCGCTGACGAGGTCAACTCCGTTATTCGCCAGATGCAATCCGGCGTCGACCCGGTTATCAATGTCGACGAACAAATCACCTACACCATCACCGCCAGCTCTCTCGAAGACATTGCACTGAACAGGTCCGGTGATTTCGTCGAAATCACATTCGCCATATCCGACGAATCCCTCGACGAGATGCTCAACGGTTTCGACTCAACGCCGGAAACGGTCGGCATTCGAGTCTCAACCCAGATACTCAACATTGCCGCAGAATTGAACGATGGTGCCGGACCCAGAAGACTCGAAATCGTTATCTCCCCCGAAAATCTCAAGTCATTGGCCATCCCTGATCTAGATCCCCTAGGATCGACCCGACAAGAGGGTTCCACCCGCTTCCGCATCACCGCCGAAAACATCAAAGATATGGACCTCCGACGTTCCGGTATCGACTGGCAATCTTTCAGCTACCGAGTCTTTGCCGAACCTGACGGCACTAACGCCGATACCATGCGTCTCGTCCGCCGAGGTCCAACCGAGCAGAATACCGTCACGTTCGACAAGATCCTCGAAGAAAACCAGCGGTACAACGTAACCACGTACATCTCCACCGCCGAGAATGCGGAACTTGCCGCATCGTCCGAAGACTATCCAGGCTGGATCACCGACCGATACCTGCAGCTCCCAGAATCCATACCCATCGAGGTCGGTGCTCTCGCCAGAAAAATCGTCGATGATGCCGGCGCCGAGACGTCATGGGAGAAGACCATTGCGATCAAGGACTGGCTCAAGCAGCAGGTCTATTCTCTCGAAATCGAAGGTCCCGGACCGCGTGATGACGCCGTCTACTACTTCCTATTCAAAACCGTCCACGAACCGTGTCCCGCAGATTTTCCAAGTTGCGACCAATCCAAGCGCAAAGGTTACAGCCAATACTTCGGATCCACCGCCACCGTCATGCTCCGGCACGTCGGCGTTCCCGCACGCATGATCGCCGGATGGAGCATCGGCGAATACGTCCCCGAACAAGGCCAATTTCTCATCCGCGACCGAAACCGTCACGGTTGGACCCAGATATTCGCCCCACCTTACGGTTGGATCGACATTGAAGTTACACCCGGGAGGCCAGCCGTCCCCCGAAACATTCTCGTTCCGACCTCGCCGACCACCGGCATCCCGCCTGAACTTCCAAGCTCGGCAGAGTTCGATCCCGACTACCTCGAATATCTGGAGGACCTCGACGACCTCGCCCTCCTCGAACAGGAGTTGCGAGCCCGAGGACAGTTCACCAACGCCGCCAGGAACGAATCCATCTTCGATATTCCCGTAGTCCCCACCGCATCCGTTGCCGCCGCCATCGCGATTCTCATCCTTATCCTCGTCGCTTGGCGTTGGAACCTTAGAGGCCAACCTGAAGCAGTCCGAGCCTACTCCCAGTTCATCCGGGTCGCATCGATCCTCGGATACAGCAGACCTTCCCACGCATCAGTGCGGGAATTCACCAGCCAGATCGGGGCCATGACTGGCCGCTACGGCGACGCGAGATCGATCACAGATGCATTCGAAAAGACCGTCTATGGCCCGCCAATGCCAGTCCCAACGGAAACCGCATCCATCGACGCCACTCCTGGTTTCGAAGACTCCGAAAACATCGACACATCTTCATCCGACTCGACCGACGCCGACCACACCGACAACGCTACAATCGAGGTCGAACCAGCTCCCATCGCACCCAACTTGGGTGACGCATGGCGGAGCCTGGCTCGCGCAATGCTCCGACACCGACTACTCAGCATTTTCGGTATGACCCCGCCATACGCCGCTGACGAACCCCAAGAACAATACCGCTTCACTACATGAATCCAAACCACATCGCAACAGAGAATTTCCAAACCGACCTCGGCTGGATCGCAATCGCCGCTAATCACCACGGCATTGTCCGGACCTCCTTACCAGAACCAACACCAGAATTCGCCCTCCAAAGCATCGAACCCACAAACACCAAATTCGAATCGTCCAAAGCGGTCGATCACAGTTCTGGCGACCAACTCGGACTCCTAGCCCAAACGAAAGACCTCCTAACTCGCTACTGCAACGGTGAAGACGTCCGACTCGCCGACATCCCCATCGACGATACCGCTTGGACTCCATACACCTCGCGCGCCCGAGCCGCATGCCGCGAAATTCCACGAGGCCAAACTCGGACCTACGCCTGGCTCGCCCAACAAGCATCCGGCAACACCAACTCAGCCCGCGCCGCCGGTAGAGCAATGGCTACCAACCCCACACCCATAATCATCCCCTGCCACCGAGTAATCGCCACCAATGGCCATCTAAACGGATTCGGCGGCACCATCGGCCTGCCCCTAAAGCAACGCCTCCTACAAATGGAAGGCGCAATCTAGCACCACAATGTCCGGTAGGACGAATCAAGAGACCTGAAGAACACTCCCTCTCCTTTGGGTGCTGTGCATAACCTCCGTCATTCCGGCGAAAGCCGGAATCCAGAGGGGCCGGGCAACGGGGAGGCGCACGTGATTTGACCGTGAATCCGTCGTAAGTGAGGTTATGCACGCCGGTAATACCCCAAATTCACCGCAATATGCCCTTCATCGACTTACCACCGCTCCTTGGGGAGAGCAGGAGGATGGATCGCCCGTGAGGCCCGACTTTCGCCGCGCGCCCAATTCCCTCAAACACCATGAGTTCCTAGCTTTCCCGTCTACATAATTCCTCAAACCCGACAGTTTTACGATTGAAGGTTGAACCACTCCATATTCAACAGACCAAATAGGGAATCGATCACCAAATGGCCAGAGACAAATGCGTACTCGCCTACAGCGGCGGAATGGACTCCACTATCTCCGTCGTCTGGATCCGTGAAAACTACGACCTCGATGTCGTAACTCTCACCGTCGACATCGGCGGCGGACCGGAACTCGAAGGTGTCCGAGAGCGCGCCGCCTCCGCTGGCGCCATCGAATCTCTGGTCTGGGACGTCAAAGACGAGTTCGCTCGCGACTTCATCGTCCCCGGCCTCAAAGCCGGCGCCATGTACGAATCGGTATACGCACTCTCCACCGCATTTGGCCGACCCCTTATGGCCAAGAAACTCGTCGAAGCCGCACGCCAAGTCGGAGCTGTCGCCGTCGCACACGGATGCACCGGCAAAGGCAATGATCAAGTACGCTTCGACGCCGGCATCAAAACCCTCGCCGCGCACGGCGAACCCCTCCGTATCATCGCACCCGCTCGCGAGTGGGAGATGACCCGCGACGAAGAGAAAGAGTTCGCCGCCCGCGCCGGTCTCGAACTCCGCGAAGTCGGAGATGACCAACGCGTGTACTCCATCGACCGCAACATGTGGGGGCTTGCCATCGAAGGTGAAGACCTCGAAGACACCTGGTTTTCGGCACCCGAAGACGCCTACTCCTGGACCCAAGCTCCAGAACAAACACCGGATCAAGCCGAAGAGGTCGAAATCTCATTCGATAAAGGCGTGCCGACAGCTCTCAACGGCAACAAATTGGGTCTCGTTGAACTCATCGAGCAACTAAACCTCCTCGCCGGGTCACACGGAGTCGGACGCGTCGACCACCTCGAAAACCGGCTCGTCGGCATCAAGTCCCGCGAAGTCTACGAAACTCCCGCCGCTGTCGTCCTCTACCAAGCACTAGCCGCACTTGAGACAGCGACTCTTGCCCGCGACCAACAACGCGTAAAGGCGCAACTCGCACCTATCTACGCCGACCTCGTTTACGATGGCCGATGGTACACCGGACTCCGCGAAAATCTCGACGCATTCGTCAGCTCCGCCATGCGCTACACCTCCGGCGATGTTCGCGTCAAACTCTACAAAGGTTCCTCCACCGTAACCGGACGTCGCTCACCCCATTCTCTCTACGACTTCGAACTGGCCACCTACTCAACCGAAGACGAGTTCGACCACGCTGCCGCCGTCGGCTTCATCGACATCTACAGCCTCCCGGCACGTACTCAAATGAAACGTCAAACGATGCGCGACGCTCGCTAGTAATCGCCCATCCGAACCGTAAAACGCGACAAACGTTACCATTCGATGTTGTGCAAACACGCGCAACATTCATCCTGCTCGTCGCCTCCATCGCCGCGATCGCAACCCTAATCGCATTCGATAGAGTCGCATTCGCAGACACCGTCACCCCCAGCTTCTCCGACGGCATCCACCAAGTCGGAGCCGAAGTTGCCGCCGGAACCTATGTGACCGACACCGAGGATGGCATCTGCCTCGTCAGCATCACCGACAACAACGACCGCACGCGTAACCCAACCTTCATCAATCGCGCAATCATCACGCTGACCGGCAACGACCGCACCATTGAAACTGCCAACTGCGGCGAGTGGCGCGAGCACAGCACAACCCAGAAACCACGTGCAACACAGTTTGGTCAAGGCACGTACCACATCGGAGTAGACATCGCTCCCGGCATCTATACCGCAAACGCGAACAACGGTCGATGCCTTTGGTTCACCGTCAACGACTTCACTCACAACGCCGATCCCAACCAACTCCTGACATGGTGGAAAACCGGAACGCCAATCGTCGAGATCACGAATGAAAACGTGGGTTTCTACTCCATAAGATGCGGTACATGGCAGTTGCGCGAAGCTGAACCACCAACGGAACCCGCGACCCGATTCTACGACGGCTCGTACCTAGTCGACATCGAGATCGCATCCGGCAACTACATTGCCGACGCAGGCGAAGGCCTCTGCAACTGGTTCCGGACCGCGCCTTTTGGAGACGCTGCGCCCGACAACACGGGAGGATACGTCTCGAAAGGGCGGCAGATAGTGACCATACTCCCAACAGACACCGGCTTCTTCAGTGAAGGGTGCGGCACTTGGCAACCGATCTCGAGCGTCGATCTCACGGCCGATCCTGCCCAAGTCATCGGCCGCGGAACTTTTGCTGTGGGCATCGACATCCAACCCGGCGCATACGTCGCCGACGCGACAGACCAACGCTCGTGCAGATGGTTCTTGCTGAGCGGTTTTGCCGGACGATCCAACGACATAATCGCCTCAGGCAATGGTCTGCTCCGTGGCGTGACCGATATCCCTCCCGACGCGATCGGGTTTCGCTCTATCGACTGTCACGACTGGACCCTGGTGGACAACCTCTCGCAAGACATCGCTACCGACGCTTTCGGCGACGGCGAACACGTCGTCAACGTTCATGTTTCTCCAGGTCTTTACGAATCACCCGGTCCAGAATCCGGCAGATGCACATGGCGACGCCTCAGCGGATACGCCGGAACGGCAGCAGATCACGTCGCGGTGCGGAATCCAGTGGGCAAGAACATCGCCGAGATCAGGGAGATCGACGCCGTTTTTACGACCCTTGGTTGCGGCGAATGGGTACCGCTTATGCACGAGGCGAACGTGAAGGTTCAGGACAGATTCGACCACGGTACATGGGTCGTCGACGCCGAGATTGCACCCGGGACCTACGCTGCCGACGTGCCTTCCGGATCGATATGCTTTTGGAGCCGATTGGCAGGATTTAACGGTGAAATCGATGCTCTGACCGAATCCGAGTCTTCGGTTGGCCGGTCAGTGACGACGATTACGGACTTTGATATCGGTTTCTACTCCGACGGATGCGGCACCTGGGAGATAATCGCCCATGACGATTTTGGCAGCAAAGGCACTCAAGAAACGACATTTGACGACGGGACATACATAGTTCATCGCGATATCGTGGCCGGTACTTATATTGCCGAGGGCCTCGAAGCAGAAATCTGCTATTGGAGTCGGTTGACCGGATTTGACGGCGACTTTTTCAACCGCATAAACATTTACTCGAGTGAAGGCCAGGCGATCGCAACAATCAGCAAATCGGACGCGGGATTCCGATCATTCGGATGCGGTACATGGCGCAGATTGTCTGCCGACTACACACTGCAGAATGCACCAATCACGCCCGAAACAAGCGACGCGAACTTACTGAAAAGGTTCCGTGATGGAACTTTCCGGATTGGAAAGGACATAACCGCTGGCCGATACATGTCGGTAGATGTCGATCATCCAAACTGCAGATGGCGGCGATTAAACGACTTCACTTGGACAGACGGCGTCATCGTGGAAACGATCGCATCGGGATTCAAAATAGTCGATATTGCAGAGAGTGATGTTGGGTTTGCATCGGTGGGCTGTGGTGAATGGGTGTTGTGGGATCGGAGCGAAACTCCTGAACCAACTGAAGGCCCTACGAGATTCAGCAGCGGCTCTTACCTAGTCGGATTGCATATCGAACCGGGAACCTACATCGCATCACCCCGCACCAACGGCGGGTGCAGATGGAGCCGGGTGCGCAGTTTTGGCGGGACCGAGTCTGACGAGATAGCGAGCGGGTTTTCTGATGCCCGTTGGATCGTGACTATTGAGCCCGAGGATGAAGGATTTGTGACCTACGGATGCGGTGCGTGGCGCAGCATTGATACGGCGTTAAAACTTGGCCCGTTCGAAACGTTTGACGATGGTAGCTACATCGCTAATATCGAAATCACGCCGGGAACGTATATAGCGGACGTGTCAACACAGGCATTCAAAGGAGGTAAGCCAGTTCCGGTTTGCAGATGGTACCGAGTATCTAGTTTCGACCACACCGCAAACAGTATCATCGAATTCGGCGGTGGCAAGGGGAAAATCGCGGTTACAATTATGGAATCCGACGCCGGTTTTGTGTCAACAGGCTGCGGTCCTTGGCGCAAAACGCGTTAATGACTAAAACCAGAATCAAGTAAGAGTCAACAGATTTTGCTTGACGCTAAACTAAACTACCGATAAGCTTTAGATGTCATTCTCGTTTAGGTGTGCGTGAAGGGGTCCTTAAAATGATGAAGAGCCATTTGGTTGAAGGATTTCGTCAACAAGCTGAAGACCAACTCGCGAAGTTGGAAGCGACGTTGAGCGAAACCGAAGAAAGTATCCGCCGACTCGACGCGGATCGAGCCCAAATCAACGCGGAGGTTCTGGCATTACGTTCGCTCTTGGCGATCGACGATGGGCAACCTTTGGAATCACACGTCAGGTCGCAACCTTACGCAATGGGCGTCAAGGATGTTGCGATCGAAATCCTGCGTGAGCACGAAGGGCGAGAGATGCACTACAAGATCCTTGCTGATGAAGTATTGGAACGCGGCGGGAAATTGCCAGTGAAATCGCCGTCGGCGGCCCTCAATGCGATTATGAACCGAGACGACAGATTC
Source organism: Dehalococcoidia bacterium (assembly GCA_963664695.1). Classification (GTDB taxonomy): domain Bacteria; phylum Chloroflexota; class Dehalococcoidia; order Lucifugimonadales; family Lucifugimonadaceae; genus Bin127. The sequence goes on along the minus strand of OY761543.1, from coordinate 1,373,809 downwards.
GTAAGGCCGACAAAACGGGGTTACTACGCGTTAAGGGAACACTACCCCGACGTTGAAGAGAACGCCGGCCGGCGCCACTCCCGACCCGTCTGAAGCTCGTTCATCTGGAGTCGATCGCGTCGTGGTCAATTGAACGCGCGCGCAATGCGACTCGCCGTGCGGCAGACCCACGAATCAGACCAAGGGAACTCGCGAACTGCGAGAACGATTAGCTCACTTCGCTGAGGGCGGCGGCCAATATCTGGATGGCTTCATCGATCTCTTCTCTGCTTGCATTGAGCGGTGGCATGAAGCGCAACATATTCGGGCGAACCGCGTTGAGTAACAGCCCTCGATCCAGACACTCGGCCACGAGCGACCCTGAAATCTCTTCTGACATCTCAACGCCAACGAGCATGCCCATACCTCGGACTTCGGTGATGGTCGGATGTTCCTCGCGCAGCGCGTTGAGCTTGCCCATGAGGTACTCGCCATTTCGCATCGCCTGTCCGGGTCCGTCTTCATCCAACAGAATCTTCGCGCCTGCCGCTCCTGCAGCCGTGGTGAGCGCATTGCCGCCGAATGTCGAGCCATGGTCGCCAGGCTCTAGAACCGCGCAGAACTCTTTGCACGCGAACGCTCCGAGCGGAGCACCTGAACCGACCGCTTTGCCAAGCGCCATCACGTCCGGTTCCACGCCCTCGAAGCGTTGGTAGCCGAACACTGTCCCCAGTCGACCCATTCCAGTCTGCACCTCGTCGAGCATAAAGAGGATGTTTTTCTCTTTGCAGAAATCTTGGACCCGGCGAAGGTAACCATCGTCCGGAACGTTCACACCGCCCTCTCCTTGGACGGGTTCCAGAAGAACGGCGCATGTCTTGGATTCCACGTATGCTTCGGCGATGGCGTCAAAATCGTTGTACGGAACGTTGACGAAACCGGGCATCAGCGGCGTCCAATTATCTTGGTAGTGAGGCTGGCCAGTAGCGGCCATCATCGCTTGCGTCCGCCCGTGGAACGAGTCGAGAGCCGTGATGATCTCATAAGCTCCGCCCAGCCGGGTGCGACCGTATTTGCGCGCCAGCTTGGATGCCCCTTCGTTCGCTTCCGCACCGGAGTTGCAGAAGAATACTCGGTCGACGTCCGAATTTTCGACGATGAACTGCGCCAAAGGCAGCTGCGGCGTCGTGTAGAACAGGTTCGACATTTGCATTATCTTGCCGGCTTGTTCGCTAACGGCTTTAGTCACAACCGGATGCGAATGACCCATGTTTAGCACCGCCCAACCCGCGGTGAAATCAAGATAAGACTTCCCGTCGTTGTCGAAAACACGAGAGCCTTCGCCCCGCACCAGCACCGGCGGCATGCGGCGGACAACCTGCATGTAGTAACTGGCTTCTAAGTCCTTATATTCCTGAGTGGTTGTCATATTTTCGGGTCTCCAGATTTCGACAGGTGGCAATCGACAACACCAATTCAATATACAACTATGCAACTCCCGTTTCCGACCGCTACCGCCGCAAGTCAGCTACCCAGAATCGATCTCAATTCCGGATGTGTGGTTCCGGACGGTCGCCACGGCGGTCTCGCGGGAATTCGACGAGGAACAGACGCCCGACTAACATCACCAATATCAACGCCATCCCGCCAAGGGCGATCCAGTTCGGGCCGGTCAATAACGCGGCTCCGACGGCAACCGCCAGCGTTACCGCCGCCGCTCGCGGACCGTCTTTGATGATTGGCAAAGCCGCGATACCTGCGACCGCTGCGACAAAGCCCCAGCCACCTAACAATGCGACTCCGACACCGACGCCCGTCGCCAATCCCGCACCGCCTTTGAACCGCATGAACACCGGGAGCCAGTGTCCTACGATCGCAAAGGCCGAAGCTAACGGCAACAACTCGCCCGGGCAACCAAGAATCATTCCTAACAGTACCGCGACCACACCTTTAGCGATATCCAATCCGAACACAACCGCGCCGAGTTTTCGACTGATTTTTCGGTAGACGTTCGATGCCCCAGGGTTGCCCGTGCCGATCTGGAAAATATCCACCCCTGCCGTCCGCGCCACGAACACGGCGAACGGCAGGGAACCTAATAGATACGAAGCAAGTGCAGCGACGAAAGCGGCGGCGATTTCGTTGGGGATCACGAGGCGGCTGCGTGAGATGTGGCCTCGGACAAGCGCGCACGAGCGGTCTCAACGTAATCCGGCGAGATCTCATAACCGACGAATGATCGTCCCAATTCGACCGCCGCGATAGCGGTTGCGCCACTACCCATGAACGGGTCCAAGACGACCTCTCCCGAAAACGTGTAGAGATCGATCAATCGCCGCGGCAGTTCCACCGGAAAAGGTGCGGGGTGTTGGGCGCGTTTGGCGGACGTCGGCGGGAAGGTCCACATGCTCTTGGTGTGTTCAAGGAAGTCGTCACGTGAAATTGTTGGCTCATGACCTTCGATCCGCTTTCGACCGAACGGCGGTTTCTGGAAGACCAGGATGTATTCGTGTGTATCCCGTAACGTCGGATTCGAAGGCGACATCCAACTGCCCCAAGCGGTCGATGATCCACTCATCCCTTTGTTCCAAATGATCTCTCCGCGCATATAAAGGCCAATTTCGGCGGCGATTTGGATCACGTATGCGTGTAAAGGTATATAGGGCTTACGGCCGATGTTCGCGACATTAACGCAGGTTCGCCCACCATCAACAAGGACGCGGTACGTTTCGTTCATGACCTTGCGAATGAGACCCAGGTATTCATCCATTGAAAGATCGTCGTCGTAGTCTTTGCCGACGTTGTATGGGGGCGATGTGACCATGAGGTGGATGCAGCGATCAGGGAGGTCGTCCATGTTTTCGCTACTTTTTTGAAGTATCTGGTTGCGCGTTAAAGGTGGGAGAGGACTTTCCGATCGCGGTTTGCAATCAATGTTGGCGTCAACATCGATCGGCATCAACCGGCGGGCATAGTAATCGCTGGCGTCGTGGTTTTCCCGAGCACCGGCACCAAATGATCTAGTCTTTGTCCCTTTGGAATCGCCGTTCACCATGAAGCAACAAACTCGTTCATCTTTGGCTTACCGTTTTTCCAGACGAAATCATCCCGGCAAACCACCGGTGCAACGCATAAGTGTTTCTTGGACGAGGAGTTCGTGATTCGGCGTGCGAAGCGGTGGTGCTCCGTTCTCGATCGTCTCTACGAACGCCGCAAAGGTATCGACATATCGCCTGCGATCCTCAAGGTCAAGCATTGTCACTCCCTCATCGTATCCACCTTTCGATTCGGCCATGCACAATCGGAGCCGCTCCGCAGGTTCGAACGGCTCCATGATCGCCGAACCCTCCGTGCCGTAGACCTCGAAACGTCGTGCCATCGGTCGCGGTTCCATGGCTGCGATGTCCACGGTAACCAATGCGTTCGGATACTCCAAGACCGCGAGGGTGTTGTCCATGAAGTCGCGAGTTTCTGATGTTGCGTTTTGAAGATACGGAGTGACGCGTTCTGGCCTGCCCATCATCCATACGATCTGGTCGAGCACATGCCCACCGAGATCGAACAGAACACCGCCACGGTGGTACGACAACCCTTGTCGGTCCGTGTACTGGCCACCAGTCGATCGCTCAGGCAGCCAAGTGGACATGTGGGCTCGCACCTGGAAGACGTGGCCCAAAAAACCGGACCTCACCCAGTTTGCCATGCGCTCGAAACCGTCGTGTTTGCGGAACATGTAACCGAGCGTAACTTGTAGGTCTTGTGCTTTGGCATCTTCGATGATGCGCATGAAGCGGTGGAAATCGTCGCCCGCTGGCTTGTCGTAGAAGCAATGTTTTCCGGCACGGACTATCGCTTCGGTATGCGCGAGACTCTCTCGGTTGGCACCCTCCGATGCGACCGCGACGATTTCAGGGTTATCCAAGATTTCGTCGATCGAATCGAACCACACGGCATCATCCCAATCGCCCGACTCAGCGCAAAATGCCCGACGCTCGGCGTCAGGTTCGTAACAGCCGACCACCTCGACGCCTGGATTTTCCAGCATTACTTGGTAAACGCCAGCCGCGTGACCATGTTTTGTGCCGATTTGAGCTACCTTCAAGACGTCGCCTCCGCGCGCAAACAGCCGATTCTTGGATTAGATGTTTCGAAAGTATAGACGGGTTGAATGTCAGGCGCGAATCGACTGCCGACCGCGTGGCTAAGCCGATTTCGCCGTTTCGACAAACGCCCGAATCTTGGCGTGATCTTTGATGCCGTCGGTCTCGACGCCGGTCGAAACATCGACGGCCCAGGGGGTGAGTTGTTGGACGGCGGATTGGACAGTTTCGGGTGTGAGTCCTCCGGCGAGCATCACGCCTTCGCGGTTGGCGATTTCTTCGGCGATGGTCCAGTCGAATGTCTTGCCGGTGCCGCCGGGCTGAGCTTCGTCGTATTTATCGAGGAGAACGATGCGGTCTTGAGACAGGTGGTGGTCGACGATGTCGCTGAGTTCGTCACGGGACATCTCGGGTTTGATGCGGAGCTGTCGGATGATGGGTTTCCACATTGCGCGCATGTAGGCTTCGTCTTCTTCGCCGTTGAGTTGCACGTAGTCGAGGTCGACTTGCTGGGTGGTTTTGTTGACCCATCGAGCATCTTGGTTTCTGAAGAGCCCGACGACTTGTGTCGCCTTCTGCCGTAACCGCTTGACGCGGTGGTCTCGTGCGCGAATTCGGTAGTCGCGGACCACCTCCTGCGCCTGAAAACGGGTCAACTGCCGTCTGACCCCTTCGACGAGGACGACGCCGAAGAAATCGGCGCCTGCGTTGACCGCCTCCATGGCGGAATCGCCGTCGCGGATACCGCAGATCTTCACTTTGGGTTGGTGCGTCATACCGTGATTGCGGCCATTTGGGAGATCAGTTCTGTCGGATCGCCGTCTGGGTTCATCAGCGATTCGCCCACGAGGACGGCTTTGGCCCCGGCATCGGCCATGCGTTTGACGTCGTCGGCGCTTCGCATCCCGCTTTCGGCTACCTTAACAACGTCATCTGGTATCCGCTTGGCGAGTCTTGGGAAGACGTCTAGCGAGGTGGTAAGGGTCTTCAGGTTGCGGTTGTTGACGCCGACGATTCTCGGTTCGGCGGCGGTCAGGGCTATCTCAAGTTCGTGTTCGTCGAAAACCTCGACCAACGGTTCCATGCCGAGGCCTTTGGAGACGGTGTAAAGATCGGCGTATTGGCTGGGGTCAAGGATAGCGATGATCAAGAGGACGGTGTCGGCTCCCGCGGCGCGGGCTTGGTAGATCTGGTAGTCGTCCACCACGAAGTCTTTTTCGAGTACCGCGACGTTGTGTTGATGGGCGACGGTTGCGACGGATTGAAGGTCCGAGATCGTGCCCTGGAAAAAATCCTGTTCAGTGAGGACTGAGATCGCTGCGGCTCCTGCACGGCAGTATGTTTCTGCTCTCTTCGCAGGATCAAAGGTGGTGTCCATGACGCCGGCGGAAGGAGACGATCGTTTCATCTCGGCGATGACGGAGATCGCTGAGGGCGCTGATATCGCCTGGTCGAAAGCCAGCGCCGTCTGGGCTTGGTTCGCGTCTACGGCGGCAGAGAACATCGCGCCCGGCGAGGTAGCGATCTTGTCGTCGTCGATGCGTTTCCGCTTGGCCGCAACAATGCGGTCAAGGATCGAAAGGTTGTGGTGGTTGTTTGTGTTCATCGCTTATTTGGGAGCGCGATTCGGTGATAGTTCAATGTTAAACATGAGGCGATTCGTTGGAGTTGAGTGGGGGGCACGTCATCACTCAACTGATGCCCCGCATCGACCGCGCTAAGCTGCCGCTGCAGGTGCTTCAACTGCGCCGCGGTAGATGCCTCTGAGACTACCAAGTGCGAGGCTGGCGACGACGATTGCCGTGAAGCCTAGGCCGAGTATCCAGAGGAGGTTGGATACGCCGATCGCGTCTGCTGCGAAGCCGTTTACGAGGTTAAGGATCGCCATGGTGCCACCGATGATGATGTGACTGAATCCGGTTATTCGTCCACGCATTTCGTCAGGTGCTAGTGCCTGTACCATCGCACCCGCTATCGCCATGAATGCGGCCTGAGTCCCTCCCATGGCGGCGGCTCCGACGAGCGCCGAAGCGAGATTCGTCGCGGATGCGAGCACGATCAACGATGCGCCGCTCAAGGCGCCGGTGACGAGGAGTATGATGCCCCGGCTCTGCGAGTTGCGGATGCCGCTAATGGCGAACACGCCGACGAGGGCACCTGCACCAACGGCCATCATCAGGTTGTTCGCTTGCTCGGGTTCGCCCAATACTTGCTTTGACAGCACCGGCAGGATCGTCTCGAATGACATGGTCATCGCGCAGTGGAGGGCGATGAGGATGAATATAACCCGGAGCCTCCTGTCTGACCAGGCGTAGGAAGACGCTTCGATCATGCTGGTCAACATCCCTGCGCCTTTGGTGAGAGCGCCCGTTGAACGAGTGCGGACGGCGAGGATGCTGGCGATGCTCACGACATAGAGGACTGCACACGCGAGGAACGCGGCGCTGGTTCCACCGAAGATCAGCGCGGGAGCGATTAATGCGGGTCCGACCAGCCGTGCGCCTTGTAGCGACATCTGGTTCAGGGCGATGGCGTTGAGAAGGTGCTCCTTGGGAACGAGGTTGGGAACCAGCGCCTGAGTGGCGGTCATCTGGAACGCACGGAAAGTGCCATTGAGTAGGGAGAGCCCGATAAGGATCCCAACACCCAAGAGGTCGGCGAAGGCGAGTCCTGCAAGCAGCAGCACGTTCAGTGTTTGCAGCACGTACGCGATGGCCAAGACGGAGCGCCGGTCGAATCGGTCGGCGAGGTAGCCAGCGAATGGCGGCATCACGAACCGCGGCACCATTGCCGCGAAGGTTGCGACGCCGACCCAACCAGCCGAATCGGTCATCTCAAGCACGAGCACGCCGCGGGCGATGATCAATGCCCAGTATGCGGATTGACCACCGAGGCTCCCGAGCATTATCCATCGGAAGTCGCGATAGTGAAGCGCGGTCAGGTATCGATCGCGCGTAGCTCTAGCTTTGGCGAGGTCCATGGGTGGCTTGTGTCCGACCGATATCCCTGATTTCGCGTCGAACGCGGTAGACGGTTAGCGGCAATGTTACACCTGACCTGCCCGGCGCGCCGTGCGCGCGGGGTTTTGGCGAAGGGTGCCGCCCACAGGTATCACCGTCGAGGCTCGTTTAACTCAAGCCGCTGCTGACCTTCACCAGCGCGTCGAGTCGGGCAGCTGCCGCTCCGCTGTCGATGCTGTCTTTTGCCATTAGAGCGGCGTCGTTGAAGCTTTCGGCTTTTCCAGCTGCCAACAGGGCAACCGCGGCGTTGATGGCGACAACGTTGTAGCGGGACCGTTCCGGGCTAGGTGGTGCGTTGTGCTCGCCTCCAGTGCCGGTAAAGACAGTTCGGATAATTTCGGCGCTATGGTCGACCGATTCTGCGACTAGGTGGTCGCGGCTACCTTCGGGCAAGCCAAAGTCAGCCGGACGCGTGCGACGCCGTTTGAGGATGTCAGGTGTTACCTGGAACATCAAGGTGTGGTCTTCGATGTCGACCTCGTCGGCACCGGATTCGGCGTGGACCACTAATGCGTATTCGGTTCCGAGCAGTTGGAGCGCCTTGGCGATCTTCTCCGAAGTGGCACGATCCGCGACACCGATCACTTGGCGGGTAGCCCCGGCAGGATTCGTCAACGGTCCGAGGATGTTGAAGACGGTTCGGATGCCGATCTGGGGCCGAAGTGGTCCGGCGAAGCGCATCGCCGGGTGGAAGGCTTGGGCGAACATGAAGCCGATACCGGCTTCATTGACGCATCGGAAAACGCCTTCAGGTCCGAGCAAGATGTTCACACCCAGAGCTTCCAAGACGTCGGCGCTGCCGGTTGAACCTGACATGGCACGGTTGCCGTGTTTGGCCACATGCACACCAGCGCCAGCCACCACGAACGCTGCAGCCGTCGAAATGTTGAACCATTCCTTGCCACTGCCACCCGTCCCGCACGTATCGACCGTATCGACACCAGGGCTCACATGCAGCGAGACGTCTCGCATCACCGACGCCATGCCCGCGATTTCTTCAGGTGTCTCACCCTTCATGCGGAGAGCCGTGACGAATGAGCCGAACTGGGCTTCGGTAGCCTCGCCGCCCATTATCTGCGCCATCACATCGGCGGCTTCGGATTGTGAGAGGTCGAGGTTATCGACAGCGGCTTGGATGCCTTGTTGGATATTCATGGTGGTGGAGTAGGATTTGTCGGTCGTTCGGTGTCGGTCTTAATGATGTTATGAACGGGGAGGCTTATTCGCTTGCTCCTGGGTCAGATGGCTGCGACGTCGCAGCGAACATATGGTAGGGATGGCGTAAAATCGGACGCATTGGAGGAATCTGGTGGATCAAGAACAAGAACTTTTGAACAGAATAACGTTCAGGCCGGAGATATTCGGCGGCAAACCGATAGTCCGAGACATGCGGATTGCGGTAGAGCATGTCTTAGGTTGGCTGGCGGCCGGTGACAGCGAAGAGACGATTCTGCGAGAGTATCCGTTGCTCGAATCCGAAGATATCCGCGCTTGTTTGTTGTTTGCACACCGTTCGCTGTCAGGCGAGCGTGTTCATGAGCGAATCCCGGTCAGTTAAGAACGGTGAAATTCTTACTTGATGTATGCTCCGAATCTCGTGGCATGCGGACGATGTTGGTCGACGATGGGCATGATGTCCTTTCCGCATCAGAGAACGACCCGAGGGCTTCAGACGAATCGCTTCTCGCGCTCGCTACACGAGAAGAGCGAGTGCTTATCACCGAGGACAAGGATTTCGGTGAGTTAGTGTTTCTGCGAGGATTGCCGCGCCCGTGCATTATCCGGTTTGTTGACATGCCAGTTGCGGAAAAAGTATCGGCGATGCGTGATTTGATCCAAGACCATCCTCAATCCATGGTTGAAGGCAACCTAATTGTGGTGACGCAAAATCGGGTTCGAATCCGCGCATTCGACCCTGAAAACTAGCCCGGGTAGTTAGTTTCTACGGCGGAATCGGCGGCTCGATCGTTCTGGCGTGAGAGATGTCGTCGCTCGTTACGGAGCGTGCCTGGGAGTGGAGTACTGTGGCGATTGCGATCGTTTCGCCTTCTAAAGACATGAATTCGACGATGTATGCCTCGCCGCCTTGGTGGATGTGCACGACGGTCCCAACATCGCCGCGGCGCAGATCATTGTTCTCGTCGCCCTTGACGTGATCGGTTAGCACGATCTGTTCGTGTTCTTTGAACACGTCACTTAGGCTAATCCATGACGACGCGTGCAGAATTATTCAGCGCGTTAAACTGGAACCAAAGGTACCCCCTCGATGACAAGAGCCCAAGGGGCTCTCTCCGGGAACGGAGTAGTCGAGGGGGTCGTTTTGTCTCGAATTTCGGCGCGTGAAGATCAAAGGGTGGGTGAGTCAACTCCTCAAACCTCCATCTCCAAAAAGTTCCCCAACAAATCCTTCCCCGGCCGCGTCAGTATCGACTCCGGATGGAACTGCACACCCTCCAACGGCATCTCTGGATGTCGCATCCCCATGATTACTCCGCTCTCCACCGACCTTGCCGAAACTTCAAAACCGGGTGGGACGGCGTCTGACTGAACTGCCAGGGAGTGGTAGCGGACGGCTTCGAAGGGGTTTGGAAGGTCCTTAAAGACGCCTTTGCCGTCGTGCTCGATCATCGAGGTCTTGCCGTGTTTGAGTTCGCCGGCGTGGTCGACGATGCCGCCGAACGCTTCGCCGATGGCCTGGTGGCCGAGGCACACTCCCAATACAGGAATTTTTCCAGCGAAGTGTCTGATGGCGTCGATGGATATACCGGCGTTGCGAGGGTGCGAGGGGCCCGGTGAGACGACGAGACGCTCGGGTTCCAGGTCGGCGAGCTCTTCGATGTTGGCTTTGTCGTTACGGATGACCTTAACGTCGGCGCCCAACTCGGAGAGATATTGGAACAGGTTGTAGGTGAAGCTGTCGTAGTTGTCGATTAGAAGGAGCATGGTTCATGCCTCCATTACGGACTCGGCATGGTCGATGGCGTGCATGAGCGCGCCCATCTTATGCAGGGTCTCTTCGTATTCAGTCTGTGGATCGGAGTCGGCGACAATCCCGCCGCCTGCTTGGAGGTACGCGACGCCGTCGCGCAGGGTCATGGTGCGCAGCGAGATCGCGGTGTCCATGTTGCCGGAGTAGGAGAAGTAACCGACGGCTCCTGAATAGGGTCCTCGCTTGTCGGGTTCGTACTCGGCGATGATCTCCATGGCGCGGATTTTAGGTGCGCCAGAGACGGTGCCAGCCGGGAATCCAGCGCGCAACACGTCGTAGATGTCGTATCCGTCGTCAAGGATGCCCTCGACGTGCGAGACGATATGCATGATGTGCGAGTAGCGTTCGATTTCGAGCTGCTGAGTGACGCGCACGGAACCTGGTCGGCTGATGCGTCCGACATCATTACGACCGAGGTCAAGCAACATGACGTGCTCAGCGATCTCCTTTTCGTCGGCGAGCAGTTCGGTGGCGAGCGCTTCGTCTTCCTCGGGAGTCGTTCCGCGCGGTCGCGAACCAGCTATCGGGTGGACGGCAACCTGACCGTCTACCGATTGGACGAGCAGTTCGGGAGAGGCACCGATAATCTGGAAACCGTCGAGATCCAGGTAGAACATGTACGGCGAGGGATTGATGGCTCGAAGCGAACGGTAGAGGTCGAACGGCTCAACCGCCGTCCGACGCGTCAGCCGCTGCGATACCACCACCTGAATGATCTCGCCGTCGTAGATCGCCGTTTTGCAGGCTTCGACCATCTGTCGATAGTTTTCTCTCGACATGTTTGGGACGTAGCGATGACCAATTGCTTCGTCGGAACCGTCGGTGTACCATCCGGCGGGCATCGTTGCCGCTGATCCAATGAAGTCGTAGTCGATATCGGCGTCGTTCGCACGAGAAGTCGAGTGCGCGGGTGTGCCTGAGCGACGCATGGCGGAGTCTGGCAAAGGGCCGGAGAGGCGATTGATCAACTCTTCAATGCGTTGCGCCGCGGCGTCATAAGCGTTTTTCGGATCGGTGTCGCTCGAAATTGCGACATGGGCGACGACGATGATGCTCTGGCGAACGTGGTCGAATATCAGCATCGAGTCGGTGAGCAAAAAGACGGCTTCGGGAACGTCCATGCCGGATGCTTCATCAGAAATCTCGGGAACGCGTGGTTCGAAGTATTTGATCGCGTCGTATGCCACGTAGCCAACCGCGCCGCCGTCGAATTTAGGCAGACCGTCGACTTCTGGATAGTTGATGTCCCCGAGCCGATCCTTCAGCACGTTCAACGGGTCGACGTTTCCGAGTCCGGTTCCTGCGCCGGTTCGTATCACTTCCGCGGGTTCGGTTCCAAGGAACGAGTATCGGGCGACGTTCTCGCCACCCTCCACGCTTTCGAATAGGAAGGAGTTGTTTCCGCGGGCGACTTTAATGAAGGCCGAAACTGGCGTTTCCAGGTCAGCTGATATTTCTCGATATACCGGGATGATGTTGTAGCCTTCGCCCGCCAAGCGCTCGAAGGTCTCGAAATCCGGTGTGTACATGTCGTCATTCATCTTTGGTCGTGTCCATTCGCTAATGCATTGCTTTCGCTGACTGGGCCGAAACCGCTAAGCGGCTCCGGCTACGACCATGACGATGTGTAGGAGCTTATTCGCATGGCGTCGCGAACTCTCTGCATGGTTTGCGCGGCGATGCTACGCCCTCTCCTGACGCCTTGCATCAACACATCCTCGACGTACGGCATGTCGTTCTTGTAAAGCTCTCGCCGTTCTCGAATCGGATCTAGGAATTCGTTCAACGCTTCGGCGAGCGCGACTTTGACTTCGACATCGCCGACCGTTCCCTTACGGTACCGGTCTTTGAATTCTTCGATCTGTCGCGTATTCGGGTTGAAGGCGTCGTGGTATTCGAATACGGGGTTTCCTTCGACGCGGCCCGGAATATCGGCGCGTACCCGGTTCGGATCGGTGAACATGCTGCGCACCTTGCGGTTGACGGTGTCGGCGTCGTCGCTGAGCATGATGGCGTTGCCCCTGGATTTGCTCATCTTTGCGTTGCCATCGGTACCGACGAGCCTGCCAACATCGCCGATGAGGGTAGCGGGTTCGGGGAATACCGGGGTGAACATGCGATTGAATTTACGGGCCACCTCGCGCGTCATTTCGATGTGGGGTGCCTGATCTTCGCCGACCGGGACGAGGTGTGCGCGCGGAAGCAGGATGTCTGCGACTTGGCTCATCGGATAGTTGTAGAAACCGACCGTTCGGCGCTCGACCGGCAGACTGTCGATCTCGGATTTCAGAGTTGGGTTTCGTTCAAGCATCCCCAATGGCGTCACGAACGACAGGAGCATGGTGAGTTCGGCGTGTTCGGGGACATAGCTCTGGACCACGAAAGACGATTTTTCGGGATCGAGGCCGACGGCAAGCCAGTCGAGGGTTACGTCGAGTACAGACTCACGTATGAGGTCGATGTCATGGAAATGATCTCCCAGGGCCTGGTAGTCGGCAATGAGGAAATAGCACTCATATTCGTTTTGAAGATCGAGCCAGTTCTTCAACGCTCCGACGTAGTGTCCCAGGTGGAGCGCGCCAGTGGGACGAATGCCGGTAAGGATTCTCGGCTTGGCACCGGGCGCGACATCGAAGTGTCGAGGTAGTTTTGTTTTAGGTTCGGTTGCGGTTGTTTTCATGGCCGATGTTGGTTCCGCTGGAACGACGGACCTCCAACAAACGAAAATCCCCGTCCCAGATGTATTCATTTCTTTCGGGACAGGGACGAGCGTGGCTCGCGGTGCCACCCTGTTTCGGCGCTTACTGCCATCCCGGCGACAGCCGGGATCTACACGCCGCAACTCAATTTTGGATGTTTAACGGATCCAACCACGGCTGCGGATAATTGGCCTTACGACCGTTCACCGTAGCGGCTCCCGGGTCCAATTCAGTATCGCGTCGCCATGCCGGACTCTCAGCGGATCATACCGGCTCTCTTTGGATGGCGTTGGACGAACCTACTAATCCCGTTCGTTGCCTTTGCCTGTTCAGGTGCTTACACAGTCAAGTGTACGTTTGGGGTTGTCAGGGAGTCAAGTGGTCCAGTGTCGGAGCTAATTCAGTGCCACAATCTGCCATGTCAACTGACCATGACGTATTGAGTACGATCGCAATTGAAATACCGTATCATTTGCTGAATGTCTGGATTGAAGATAGAGGTTCAACGCGATCAAGAATGCATCGTCCGCGACGGAACGATCCTGCGCGGCGATATCTACTATCAACTTGACTCCGGCCCCCAACCCGTCCTAGTCTGCCGAACGCCGTACAACAAGCTCACTCCTCGCTACCAAGAGCACGCAACCGACATAGCCAAAGGTGGATACACGGTCGTTGTCCAGGACATGCGAGGCCGGTACGCCTCCGATGGCGAATACTTCTGGATGTGGCGAGACAAGCACGAGACCACGGACATTGAAGACGGCTACGACACCATCGAATGGGCCGCCAAACTGCCCCAATCCGACGGACGAGTCGGAACTTGGGGTCACTCCAACGCCTCATGGGCAATCTGGATGGCCCTCCACTCCAACCCGCCGAGTCTAGCGGCAGCGCTCGCATCCGGCATCTCGATGAATATGCTCGACATCACTTTTGGTGTCTGGGAGACTGGTCGCCGCCTTGAGTGGACATACATGATGGCGGCCGATGTCCGACGTCGTGAGGGGCGCATTGACGGACCGACCGATCCAGTAGATGCCACTTATCGATGGAACGCCGTGGAGCGTTCGAAATACCTCTGGTGGTTGCCGCTTTCCGACATCCCGGAGCACGTCTTTGCCGGCTTAACCGAGCAGTACCAGACCTTCCTACGCAACACGAATCAAGACTTCATGCGCTTCGACGAGGCCCATTCAAAGGTTGAAGTTCCGGTAATGCAGATCACCGGATGGTGGGACCGCCTGATTGGGACCATCGACAACTACGAAGGCATCATCACAAATGGTGACCAAGATCTCCGCGATCAGCACCGGCTCATCGTCGGTCCGTGGGGACACGACGCCACCGACTACACCGGCACCGTAGGACCGATCGACTATGGCCCGGACGCCGAGACTACCTATGCCGACCTCATCGTCCGCTGGTACGACTACGCCCTGAAGGGCACCGACAACGGCATGTCTGACGAGAAGCCGGTCCAACTCTTCGTCCTTAACCGAAACGAGTGGGTAGGTGCCGACGCCTGGCCGCTGCCGGAGACCCGCTACACCGAGCTATATCTCTCGTCTTTCGGCAAAGCTAATACGGTTCGTGGTGACGGCATGCTGACATTCGACCAAGCGCCCGGCGCTTTCTCCGACGAGTTCGACTATGACCCTCGCGACCCAGTCATGTCGCTGATGCACCAGAACTCCCAGTCCATTCCCATCGACCAAGCGCCCAATGACCATCGGCAAGACGTCCTTGTATTCGAGACGGAACCTATGCCTGAGGACCTCGACGTCATTGGTCCCCTTCGCCTCAAACTTTGGGCAGCGACTGATGCCCTTGAGACCGATTTCGCAGTCAAGCTGGCGATCGTGCACGAAGACGGGCTCTGCATGAATCTCACCTACGGCATCATGCGGACGCGGTACCGAGATGGCTATGATCGCGTTGCTTTTACTGAACCCGGTGTGCCGTACGAATACGACATCAAATTGAACCCAATCGGTTGCCGATTCTTGAAAGGGCAAAGCATCCGTCTCTATGTCACGAGTTCAGATTTTCCGAATTTCGATCGCAATCACAACACGGGCAAAGACTACTGGTCGGACATTGAGTTGAGAGTCGCGCGTCAGACCATTTATCACACCGATGAAATGCCCTCACGGTTGATCCTCCCGGTAATACCCGCAGAACAGTAGTAAAGGAAGACCATGGCGAGAACAAATTCGCATGTGCGGTACGAGCCGAATGAAGTTCCGCCGCCGTTGGTGTCAATCGGCGCAGGAATTCAAGCCGCCGTATTAATCGTCACACCGGTCGTATTGACCGTAGTGATCGTCGCGCGGATCGCGGACGTATCAGAGGCCTATATGACGTGGGGCGTATTCGCGGCGATGATAATCAGCGGTTTGACCACCATTTTGCAGGTTGTGCGCGTGGGAAAAATCGGATCGGGATACGTTCTGATCATGGGCACGTCGGCGGCATTTATAGCGGTGTGCGTCGCGGCATTGGTGAATGCCGGTCCGGCGACAATGGCGAGTTTGATCATCGTTTCTTCAATCATCCAGTTTTTCCTCGCGGCGCGGCTGTCGTTGCTCAGAAGGATTTTCACCCCTACCGTGGCGGGTACTGTGATCATGTTGATCGCGGCAACGGTAGCACCGATATTGTTCAACTCGTTCGAAGACGTGCCCGGGGATACATCTGACATCGCGGCCCCGTTGGCGGTTATCGCCACCTTGATAACGGTTAGTGTTCTAGTTCTTCGGGGGCCTTCCTCGCTTCGGTTATGGTCGCCGATCATTGGAGTGGCCGTCGGTTGTATCGTCGGGGTGCCGTTCGGCCTTTACGACATTCAAACGGTGATCGATGCCCAGTGGATCGGCGTGCCGTTCCAATCTTGGCCCGGTATCGACGTAACCCCAGGAGTCGAGTTCTGGGCCTTGTTGCCCGCTTTCGTGATCGTGACGATCATCGGTGCGATAGAGACGATCGGCGATGGAGTGGCGATACAGAGAGTGTCTCAGCGCGAGCCGCGCGCCACGGATTTCCGAGTGGTACAAGGAGCGTTGAATACGGATGGAGTCGGCAACCTGTTATCCGGAATACTGGGCACCTTGCCGAACACGACGTATTCGACAAGCATCTCTCTTGCGGAAGTGACCGGCGTGGCTGCACGCCGAGTAGGCGTTGTGATTGGTGTTGCGTTTCTTGTGCTGGCGTTCTTTCCTAAAGTCGCTGCTGTGATCATTGCGATTCCGGCTCCCGTCGCGGCGGCGTACATTATGGTGCTCATCGCGTTGCTCTTTTTGCAAGGAATGAGGATCGTTATTCAAGACGGGTTGGACTACCGCAAGGCCTTGATCGTCGGTCTCGCTTTTTGGGTAGGAGTGGGCTTTCAAAACCAGTGGATATTCCCAGAGTTGCTTGGTGACGGATTCTTAGGGGTGTTGCTTGGCAACGGCATGACTTCTGGTTCATTGGTGGCAATCGTCGCCATGCTGTTTATGGAGGTCACGGCGCCCAGACGGAAGCGTCTTAAGGTGGCGCTGGAAACGGGCTCGCTACCGCAACTCACCGATTTCTTGCGTGGTTTCGCTTCATCCGCTAGTTGGGATGAAGCAAGCCAGAATCGGATCGTTCTTGTTGGTGAGGAGACGTTGACGAGTCTTTTGGATGACCCGAATGACGCATCTGAAGGTGGCGATTCCAGACGGCTGGTGGTGGCAGCTCATTCGGTTGGGCGAGAAATCGAGTTGGAGTTTGTCGCAGCTTCCGAAACCGAGAATCTCGAGGATCAGTTGTCGTACTTGGGCGAGACTCCAGACATCGCGGACGATCGGGAGATCTCGTTCAGGTTGTTGCGGCACTATGCAACTTCAGTCCGACATCAGAAATATCACGGCGTAGATGTCGTCACTGTCAACGTCGAGCGGATGGCATGACGATGGTTTACCTCTTGGCATCGCCTGCGTGGACGGTGCAGGACGCCGTGTGAAGGCGCGTTATCCTAGATTTGACGATACTGCCACGACGAATCAACAGAAATAACTTGCCATGACAACCATCGCACCATACGGATCTTGGAAATCTCCAATCGCCGCCGATATGCTGATCAGCGGCGGCAAGCGTCGTCTGTCCGAAATCAGGTGCGACGGGAATGATATCTATTGGTTGGACGGTCGGCCAAAGGAGGGCGGACGACAGGTAATCATGCGGCTGTCGCCGGACGGTGAGGTGACAGATCTGACGCCGCCAGATTTCAACTCGCGAAACGCAGTGCACGAGTACGGCGGGGGATCATTCGCGGTAAGGGATCGCACGGTCTACTTCACGAACTGGGCGGACCAGAGAATTTACGTTCAGCGTGATGGCCAGGTTCCGGAGGCTTTGACTGCGGAACCACCGGTTCCGCGAGGGGCGAGATTCGCCGATCTGACAATAACTGGCAATGGCCAGTATTTGCTGTGCGTGAGAGAGACCCACACCGACGATAGTCAAGAGGCAGTCAACGAGATAGTTGCGGTTGATACCGGGACTGGTGCAGTGAAGGTGATTGCGTCTGGTCGCGACTTTTACGGTGCGCCTCGAGAATGTACCAGTCATGACGGTATCGCATGGACTGAGTGGGACCATCCGAATATGCCGTGGGACGGCAATTCGTTGATGTCAGGTTCGTTCGACGGCATTGACGCATCCGTCAGCACCACGGCCGAATTGGTCGGTGGAACCGGGGAGAGTATCGTGCAGCCGAGTTGGGGCAGCAACGGTCTGCTCCATTTCGTGACCGATCGAACAGGATGGTGGAACATCTATGTGTGGCGGGATGGCGAGATGGCTAATCTCCTCGATGAGGAAAGTGACCATGGTCGTCCTGATTGGCAGTTCGGTTTTTCCTCGTACGCCCATCTAGTGGATGGAAGACTCGCGCTCGGCAAGGGTGGGGTTACCTCCGGTTCAATCGTTCTGATCGATCCGGGATCCAATTCGAACCAAACGATCAAAATCCCGTATAGCGAAGTGTCTTACGTGATGGCTAGTCCTGACGGCGAGTCGATACTTTTCATTGGCGCTTCGCCGACGCGAGAACCGGCTGTCGTCCGTCTTGAACTGGCAACCGAGATGTGCGAAACGGTGTACTCGCCGAGCGAAGTTGACGTTGAACCTGGTTATCTTTCTTCGCCGCAACACGTGGTTTTTCCGACGACCGAAAACGGTGCAGCGCATGCGTACTACTACGAGCCGACGAACCAAGATTTCGCGGCGCCCGACGGCGAGTTGCCTCCTCTGGTAACTATTTGCCACGGCGGGCCGACGAGTGCATCTGGGACGGGGTTGGATCTATCAACGCATTATTGGACTAGCCGGGGGTTCGCGGTTGTCGATGTCAACTATCGCGGGTCTTCCGGATACGGCAAGGTGTATCGCGACGCCCTCAAAGGCAAGTGGGGCATTTACGACACCGATGACTGCATCGCCGCGGCGCAATATTTGATCGATCAAGGACTGGTCGACAAGGATCGAGTGATCATCCGCGGAGGATCGGCGGGTGGCTACACCACGATCAACGCGCTCACGTTCCACGACTTCTTCGCCGCTGGCGCTGCGCTTTACGGCATCGCGGATCTGATGGTTTTCATCGGCGATACCCACAAGTTCGAGTCTCGTTACCTTGAGTCGTTGGTCGGTCCGTATCCTGCGGAGGCGAAACGTTATCACGACCGATCTGCGATCAACTTCATGGATCAACTCGCAACCCCGATGATCATCTTGCAGGGATTGGAGGACGAGATCGTGCCGCCGTCTCAGGCGGAGATCATGGTCGAGGCGCTGGAGTCGAAGGGCTTGCCGTACGCCTATATCGGCTTTCCCGGCGAGCAGCATGGATTCCGCCAGGCTGCGAATATCATCCGGGCCCAGGAGGCGGAGTTGTACTTCTACGGGAAGGTGTTAGGTTTCGAACTGGCAGACGACATCGACGATGATGTGGTCGAGGTCCGAAATCTCGACTAAGCGATCCTAACGCCTATTGGGCGTTAGGATCGAAAGTTCATGCGAGTTAACCGGCGGCGATTGCGCCGGTGTGTCGTGTCGTCAAACGGGGCACTCCACACTCGGTTAGGAAGACTTCTAGTTCGTCACGGAGAAGTTGCGATGCTCGGACTGAGGGTGGGCGAGGAGGTCCGGCTTTGAGGCCGACGGCCTCCATGGCGGATTTGATGAAGGGCCCTTCGCCTCCGGTCATGGCGGCCACTTTCGAGCGCCATTCTGTCCATCTCCATTTGAAGTCGGCGAGCCTCTGTCGTGCCGCTTCGTAATCACGTTGCTCTAGCAGGTTCCAGATTTCTGCGGGGTACTCGGGCCAGAAGCCGCTGAGGTGGGTTATGAATCCACGTGCCCCCATGATGTGGCTGAAGATCTGCTGACCGGAGTTGTCGATGCAGACGAGCCGGTCGGCGAGAGCGGACAGGCCTTGTCGGTAATGCGCTTCGTTGGGCGATGACCACTTGAGCGCCCGCACTGTTTCGATGTCGGCAAGGTCGCTCAAGAGGCTCATGCTCATGGTCAGACCTTCCCACCAGGTGTGGTAGATCATGATCGAGACGTCGGACTCTTTGGCTACGAGTTCGAAGAGTCGGTAGGCATCGCCTTCCGTCGGTTCGTAGTAGTAGGTTGGTCCAACTTGGACTCCGCCTAGTCCGACTTCGTGGGCGTGGTTGGCGAGTTCAAGGATGACGCGGTAGTCGGTGTGTTGGACGCTGCTCAGAACCGGAGCTTCACCGTCGGCGGCTTCCATAGCGGCGGTCATCACGGCTTTGCGCTCGTCCACGTTCATCGTGGGATGCTCACCGCCAGCGCCGCCTACGAGTAGCGTGCCTTGACCCGTGTGGACGCCGTTTTCGACCATGTAGCGGATGTTGGTCTGCAGGGCGTCTAGGTCTAATGAGTAGTCTTCATTGAACGGAGTTGCGACTGCAACCATGGGTCCGCAGAGCCAATCTCGGATGTTTTCTGCTTGCAATTTATCGTCCTCTTGTGTGGTTCTGAGTCGCGTTGGCAATTGACTCTATATCAGCTGTTGATGGCTTTCCACTCGCGCCGCAGAATGCCGTAGTAGTGGTAGTCCTGACGCACGCCTCGGTTGACGCCTTGGCTCCGCAAGGTGCCTTCCCGTGACATGCCGATCTTCTCCATCACGCGCCACGAGCCGATGTTCTCGACGTCTGCCCAGGAGTAGGCCTTTTCCAATCCAAATTCCTCGAAGCCCCAATTTAGGACCGCTTGCGCCGCCTCGGTCATCAAGCCTTGATTCCAGTGCGCCGGCGACAAACCGTAATGCAACGAGGCCACTGAGATTGGGGTTTCAAGATTTAGGTCAATGGCTCCGACTACGTTGCCTTGGTGTTCGATGGCAAAACTCGGCGTTTCGCTTAGGTTTCGCAACACGTTTCGAGCGACGAACTCCTCCGCGTCCTTTTTTGTGTATGGGATTGGCAGTGGCAGGAAGCGCGAAAACTCGGAGCTGCTCGCGTATGCGAGGACATCTTCCACGTCGTTGAATGCGAACGGTCGCAGGAGGAGGCGTTGAGTGCGGAGGGTTGTGGGCTCGGTCAATGGCAACTCTAACTCGTCATGTAAAGACGGTTGAGCCAATTCACTAGATCGTCGACTTCAGGGACGTTAGGATCAAGGAATTTCGCCGTAATTGCAGTCCCGTAAGGTAGTCCCGGAGTTTCTTGCCATGCTAACCACGTGTGGATCAATGCTTTGGGTTGGTGAAGATCGTTAAACCGTTGGAATCCTTTGGGGATAGTTGAGACACTGTTCGAGGCATGAGAATAGAGGGCATCACGATCGCGCACCAAAAATTGCAAAAAATCTTCCAAAATTCCGGCAGCTTGGTTGTTAGGCATGACCCAGACACCCAACCTAGGCAACAGAGTATCCGGAGGAGGATCGACAATCGTGCCACCGACTATCGGTTTGCTGGGGACATCGTGATAACCCGCGGTGGCAATTTTGTTTTGCAGTTCTCGCCAACGGCATTCCATGTCGGTATCAGCGTCAACAATGACACCCACAATGTCACCTTCATAGACCGCCGCACGAAGTTCCTCCGTTAAGTTGCCGATCAGGTCGTCGACACCTTCGTGGGATTTGATTTCATCGAGTTTTAGGCATGTGCGGTTACCACATATATGCATCAAAACATGCACATCATCTTTTCCTTCAACAAGCATCAACTTGCGTCCCATGTCACCGCACCTCAATGCCCCCTCGAACCACGATGTCGAGTTCATCTTCGGAGTACGTGACCGGAACAATCACGTCGCCTCGGCGAACCATTCTGATCAATGATCCGATTTCTTGCGTTTCGTGTGCCACCCGAACAAATGATTCGAGGGCGTCCCTGCTGTGGGTTGTCGCGAACACCTGGATGTCAAGAATTTTGGACAGTTCGAACACCGATTGCCATGCTCGAGTTTGCGCAGACCAATGCAACCCGTTCTCGAATTCGTCGATCAAGAGAATCCCTCCTCGAGCGTTGACAAGGGAGAGGATGATAGCGAACAAGCGGTTCACGCCGTCTCCATAAGACCTCAAAGGCACACGACGAGGAATGTTGCTGGCCCGAACCATCGCGATACGCCGAGAATCTCTGACAGTTCGAGCGCTATCGTCGGTGACCATAGCAAGAGCTTCAATTCTTGGTTCGATGATTTTCAAAGCCTCTACGACTTGATCTTGATAGTCGTAAAGTGCGATTGCATCCCACATCTGTTCAAGCGCGTCAGTCCGTTCACCACCGTAGGGGCTGACATACACACAGGGTCCCAATGCTCCTAATGGTTGCTGGGGTCGCACGGCTCGAGTTGGATAGCGGTAAAATCTCTCAAAATTTCGTTGTCGATAGTATCGCGTTCTGCCGCCACGTTGAACCAACATAGCTACGACAGCGTCAGGATCTTCGAAGTCTTCAACAGGATGGTCCGACATACTCACATGCCCCTCTTCATCCCTCGTCTCCAAAAACAAACCCAACTGCATGACTAGTTCAATTGGCGAGAGCTCCGATCGTGCGGTCAGCGTGATGGGTTCCGAACGCCCCAAGATCGAAGGGAACCCGTGGAAAAGCGCGGACACCTGAAACAGTTCTTCCAGTTCGGTTGCGATTAGTTCATCACCCCTTCGTTCGAAATTTTCTTCCCGATGACGCAATATGTCGTAGATGACGTCTGGGGCTGCATCGTACGCCAAAATCCGAAGTGCCTCCAAAAGGGAGGACTTGCCGGTGTTGTTCATACCGGTAATCAAGTTGACGCGACCCAATTCTGTAATTTCGAGTTCTCGGAACACCCGGAAGTTCCGTATATTCAAACTTTCGATTTTCAGGTTCATGAGTTGTGCGATTTGTCTGAGTACGATCGCATTTCCTACACCAGTTTAGCGTTCGTAGTTTTTGGCAGTGACACTTGTTTTCAATCCTAGCCCATAAGGTCTCACAACCGACCTCGTGTCGCATCTTGAGCCCCTACCCCTCCGCCATCCAACTTGGTTCGCTGAGATTCTTCACGACCGCTTGCAAAAACTCGGCGGCTGGTGCGCCGTCCCATGCTCGGTGGTCGAATGTTAGGGAGAAGTGGCCGATGGAGCGGATTTCGATGTCTTCGTTTTTGGTGACGGTGGGTTGTTGGATCACGCGGCCGATTCCGAGGATGCCGACTTCTGGTGGGTTGATGAGTGGGGTGAAGTTTTCGACGTCGTACGAGGCTAGGTTGGTCAACGAGAAGGTGCTGCCGGATAGTTCGGCGACGCGGAGCTCGTTCGCTTTCGATTTTCGGACGAGGTCGCGGACCGCCAAGGCAAGTTCGAGTGGAGACTTCGATTCGGCGTCTCGGATCACGGGGACGAGCAGGCCGTCGGGGACTGCTAGGGCGAAGCCGAGGTTGATGGTGTCGAAGAGTTGGACTTCTTTCTCGGTGATGTGTGCGTTTGCGAGGGGGTGGTCTTTTAGGGCCTTGACCGTGGCTGCTATGGCGAGGTCTTGGTATTGGGGTCGCACTCGTGATCGGCGCCACTGGCGGGTTAGTTGGCGTTGGATGGCGACGGCTTCGGTGACGTCGCCGGTGGTGTTGAGGGTGACGAGGGCGGCGGCTGCGCTTTCGGACATGCGGCGGGCGATGACGCCTCGGATGCCGGTTAGCGGGATGGTGCGACTCGGTTCCATGCCGACGTCAGAGGTTGTGGTTCCGCCTTCTGCCGCGGCTCGGACATCGTCTTCGGTGACTCTGCCGCTGGGGCCGGTTCCCGATCCTATGGAGTCGAGATCGACGCTTAGTTCACGTGCGAGGCGACGGGCTCGAGGCGTGACTACCAGCCCGCGCTGTCCGCGTCTGGTCGTTGCGGCTTGACGGGCGGGTCTTGACGAGCGCGACGCGCGGGATGGGCGTTCGCGGGGTGCCTCTTCGGCGGGTAGGTCGCTGGAGGATTCTCCGGATTCGAGTAGCAATCCGAGGATGGTGCCGACCGGGACCGTCTTGCCCTCTTCAACGATGATGCGACCGAGGGTGCCATCGGCGGTGGCTTCTACTTCTGCGCTGACCTTGGTCGATTCGATCTCGACGAGGGGTTCGCCTTTGACGACCGGGTCACCGACGGATTTGAGCCATCGGACGACTTGCCCCTCGTTCATTCCCATGCCCCATTGCGGAAGAATTATGTTGCCCGGCATTAGCTGATTTTGTCCTTGATTTGACGGCGTTTGTTAGATGAATTCCGAGAAATCATCTTAACAGGGGGGATGGCGTGCTTTGTTTTTTCTGGGTTCCCGCGTGCGCGGGAATGACGGCGTGCTTTGTTTTTCTCTGGTTTCCCCCGTGCGCGGGAATGACGTGGCTCTTGCGGGAATGACGGGTGGACGCGTTGAAATGCCGGACGGTAGGATGTTCCGGGCTTGTTGAATGGTCTTGTGACTTCCCCCCGCCGTTTGTGGGGCGGGGGGTGGTATGACCATGTGAGATGAGGCTGTTACCAACAGGCTCAGGCCGCGAGGTTGCAACCAAGCGGCGGAGGTTCTGGAGTTGACGCACTGCCGAGGCAAATGCTAAATTGTTCGGCGCACTCAGACGAATGTCGGCTTCGCCTGCACGAACGTTGTTGGTGGTTAAACCGACAACGTTGATCACGGGTATCCATGCCCGCTCATGCCCTGGAAGGTTGCTAGCAGCATCTAGGAACGATCGTGGTGTGTCTCCACTACAACTTAGTGAGCCCTTGCGTACCCGAAGTTGATTTGGGAACGCCGACGCGTAAAGCTCGGGATGCATACTCCTGAGCGACTCACACTTGGTGCTGGTGTAGCTTCTAACACGGCCGGCTTGACGCGGTGTTGCGGGGAGGTGCTGGGGAACGCCACGTTGATAGACAGTCGAAACGTTTCTCATTGCTTTGCTCCTTCCTTAAATCCTCGCCACCGTGTGGCCGGTTTGATTTGTTTTGCCCGGAGTGATCAACTCCAGAACCGTTGAATGAATTCACTATTCATTATTGTTGTTGTGGTTTGTTGTGTCAATTGTTGGGGTGGAGATGGTTATTTTGGTGAAAAACGGGGGCATTTGGGAGTTTTGTTGGGTTGTTTGGTGAAGGATTTGAGGGATTTGTGTTGTTGTTGCTTTGTTCTGTTTGTTGTTGTGATGGAAAAGGGTTTTTGGGGTACTTTTGGGAAACGGGGTTGTGTGCCCTCACCCCCGGATCGAGTCCGGGGCAGGCTCTAGCCCTCTCCCGCCGAGCGGGAGAGGGGACGGGTGTTGTGGAATATGGGTGTTGCTGCGAGGGAGGGGAGTCTGAACCGTGGATTGCGCGGGTTTTCGCGGATGGGTTCGTATGGGGTGTGGTTGTTTGGGTGGTAGGGCGACCACGAGGGGTGCCTTTACGGGTTGGGCAGCGGGAGAGGGGGCGGGTGTTGTGGTGATGTTGGCGTTAGTTGTTTGGGTGATAGGGCGACCACGAGGGATCGCCCCTACGGGTTGGGGGAGAGGGGGATTTGTTGTTTGGCGTCGGTGCGTTGGAGGCGTTAGGTTGTTGATTGAGGGGCGGGAGGTGAGTTTGGATCCGGGGGAGAGCTTGGCCAAGAGGGCGGGGTTTCGTCGGATCTGACGGTGGTTTTGACGCATCTCTTTGGCGGGTTTTAGGTGTGTCCTGCCAGCGACTGAACAAACGGAGGTTGTGGGATAGCGGTTAGTCGGATTTTGCCGCCGGACGCAGATTCACCGGTTGAGTTGCACTTCAAAGAGAGGTTGTTTTATTCGCGCGTCTCACAATTTAGGTCGAGGTCGGATAGGGAACGCCATTGCGTCCCCAGTAAGGTGTATCGGAAATTCATCCGAAGATCGGCTTGAAAAGATTCTCTCGATCCGTTGCCGACCAATCACTGTAATCAGATCGGCGCTCTGATCTCGGAATAATCCAACGATCTAAACACGCTCTTGAGATATCTTTTGCGTTAGGTCGATTGGAACCGTAGATCCGAGCTTCACCTCGGAGAAACGTCCGCCAGTTGCGAGCTAGAGGCATCGCGTAAACCTCGCGTTCGATGCCATGTCGAAGCAAATTTTCGTCAAGTCCGGTCAGTGATAACGATTTCCTGATCACTCGCATCCGCCAATTTGGGCCAGACCCGAATTTATGTCCGTCCGCGTATTTATGGTCATCAAGACTCAACAAGGCACGCATATCGGCGAAAATCTGGCTGGGAACGTGGAAATGACCCCATCCATTGGTGTAGCCGATTTTTTCGAGGTCAACGAATCCCGGCAATTTGACACGGTTATACATCGACGAACGTCCTAGAGCTGAGGTAACTGTGACGAGGGCTAGTCTCGGATCCTTTTGTAAGCCACTGATTAGACCCTTTGACTTCGCGTACCGACGTTTGAACATCCTGCCGACTTCAGCAGAGCCAATCAGCGAAGTCACTAGTTTGCCGCCGAGCAACTGTGCATACGGCGGCACAGATCCCACGACATAGGCGTCCATGACATTGACCAGACCCATCTTCCGCTGTTGTACGTTCCAATCAATCCACTCGTCCCGAACCTTCAAATTAAAAACGGGATCTCCGAGAGCCAGCACGCCGATCAATTTGCCGTTCGACACGTCGTTGATCAGGAAACGCATCCTGCGGCCATAGCCGGCGGATACTGGCACAGACCACAAAGTGGTTACCAAGCGGAATAGCAGCGCATCCTCGGTGCCAGCGAGGACGGGGACAATCTTGGGTTCAATCATTTCGGGTTTGACTTGCTGTCCTAGCGCAAGTCTTCCAAGTAGGTGGTGCGTGCGTGAACTGAGGGTTTTTTTTTCGCGGGCAATAAACTCAGCACGGTGCGCATCGTGACTTGCGCGCACTTGGATTTTTGTGCCGTTACCTTCCGAATGTGCACCCAGATTGAGATCTCCGAGGTGTTCTGTCAATCGGTGGCGGAGAGAAGCAACCAAAGCCGCTCGGTCATTTGTAAATTCGTCCCTCTGGTTATCGAGCAACCCCGGTTGTCGGATCGGCCACGGATCTGCCATACGAATTCGTTTCTTTCTGAAGGCAAGTCATTCGAAAAACAATGATAGGGCAACCGACCCGGAGGGGTCCGCGCACGCGCCGCAACGCGACCGATCCGTTTAAGTTAGTGCCGACTCAGCCCCATTCAGAGCCACTGCAGACTCCTTGATTTCTTCCTCAAGTATCTGATCGTCTTCGATTCCGCTTTGCTGTTCTAGTAATTCCAAGGTTGTAGTAAGCCTGGTTGTCCACCGTTCTTGACGTTCCGCCTGGTAAAACAGTCGTCGATCCCCGAAGGAATCCAATTCAGATTCACCCAACGTGAACAGCATTAGTTCGAGAGCGTCCCTTAGATGACCCGTAGATCCAGGCGCCGCGTACACGCTGGTGTAGAACTTGTGCGCTGTATTGATCCATAGGACGAACTGCCCACCCAATTGTTGGGGTCTGAAAAATGGACCGCCAGGAACATCCTCTTCACGAACACGGAAAGGAGATGACGCGGTCTCCGCCAATATTTCTGCTGTAGCTTCTTCGAGAGGTTGTTTGTTGCGTCGTGCTCGACGATTAGCCTCTTCCAAGATGTTTTTTTCTGCCTCGATCTCGCGTTCAATTGGGTTCCCAGATGGTTTCCTAGTTTTGAATTTTTGACTTTCCTCCATCGCTTTCTCTGAGGCTCGTGGTTGAGGTTGACCGTCATCGGTCTCGGCCTTGTCTTTGGCGCGCTCCTGTCGGTATTCTCTCCTCATATCTTCAATCGAGCGCAGCATTCCGTTGTTTTTGAGAACTTCCCACATCCTGTCAGACACAACTACCTGCTGTTTCGAAGTCGTAATTGCGAACTCTTCGTCGAGATCTGGCGAGAAGTCGACCTCGACGTTCCAGTACCTGTCATTGTTCTGAATCTGGATCCAAGGTATCTTCGTTACGACATCGATTTGGCGCCCGTTACGAAGGAAAATGATGCCAGCGTGGTCCTTCATGATCCCGAATCTGCCGTTTGCGTTCCTACCATCGGCAGGTTTGCTTTTGTCAATGCTCGCAAACGTGACAGGCAACGTCGAATAACGCACGTTCACAGTGCCTATCGAGTCGGTGCCTCTACCGACTCGCATATCAAATGCCAACGGTTCGAGCGGTTTCGCCCGACCCTCGTCAGCATCGAAGTGTCGGAATCCTTCGGTGATGAATAACGGATCAATTGGATCTACGCGCTTGTTGTTAACCCTGATTTCAACATCCTGAAGGAACTGCCGGTAGGTTACGCCGAAATGCTGGAGCAAGTTGCGTTCTAGGTTTGCCGTGGTAACCCAACTAAGACGATCCAACTTATCTAGGACGACCACGGTCCCCGACGTAGCCGCCTCCGGGAATTTACCTTCTTGCAGGTGAGACTTGATCCAGAACGGCAATTCGGCTTGTGCGTACGGGGGAACCTCTACTCGCCCGTCTGCCGAGTGATACTCACCCGACCCCAGTTTTTCGATGTCCAACTCAACTTCGTGCGTTACACCGCCATCAGGACGGGAATAAACGACGAAACGGGTTCCTTGGCTAACACATGCACTTGGGAGGCCGTAACCGTATCGGCCGAAACCGGTGCGGTCATTTTCTCGATGCGTGCCGCCCCACATGACGGATGCCCTCATCATGTCTGGATCCATTCCATGTCCGTCGTCGATGACCGCGATTCGATCTGGTTTCGAAGTCGATCTTCGACCGTACCCGAACGCGACGTCAACACGCGCAGATCCTGCTTGAATGGCGTTGTCGATCAGTTCGTCCAGAGCTGTAGCTGTGCTCTTGTAGCCAATGTCCCTGATACCTCTGACGAACGCCTCTGCGGCTACCAGCGCGAACTCTTGGCCTTGCAAAGCAAGTTGTGATGTGTATTCCCTCTGCGCGTTGAGTCCTGGATGGATGTTCAAAGTAGCTTGGTTTGTCATCGTCGAAGCCCTTTCTGTTGTATTTGTTCGATCGTTGGCCGGAATCAGGCGAAAACTCCCGCAAGTTGCGGATCTGATCTCGCCTGTTCCCAAATGCGCTTAAAACGTTGTGATACGGCGGCGCGGCTGATACCAAATCGCCGAGCAATATCGGCTTGGGAAAAGCCGTCGTAGAAGCGCAGCTTCACTAGCAACTTCGTTTCGGCAGGTTGACTCTGAAGCCAAGCTTCAACCGTCAATCGCAAATCGATATCAGACTCTGCAAGTGACTCGATCCCATGCGCTACGTCTATCGGAGCCGTCTTAACTCCGCGCATCGTGTAACTCGCGGCCGTTTTGTAGACAGCTCCTTTGACGAAATTACGAGCGAATGCGCCGATGGTTACACTGCGTTGCTGATCGTATCGGTTAATCGCCTCGATGAATGCGATTAACCCTGCCGAGAACCCGTCTTCCCGCGATTCGGACGGGCATTGGTTTACAAAGAACTGAATCATTGGCGAGTGCGCCTTCAACAACGCAACGATCGCCGTGACATTTCCCGACTTCGCAAGTCTGATTAGCATGTCGTTAGGCCATGAATCCATGACCGAATCCGGTAGTTGAAGCATTTTTCTCCTCCTGCATGGAGCCGCACCGAAGCGACGGGCGTTTGTTTGGGGAGGAGACCTACCTAGGTGAAACGATTTCGGTTCACTTCTGCAGCGCTTTTCGCCACGTTGGGACCGGGCTCGCACCCAATATCTGTTAACTATATGCCGTATGTTGTGCGGATTGTTAACGCACATGAAAAAATCTGCCCAGAATCGTACTCGCAGGACGGAGTTTCGGAGGAAAAGGAAGGTTTGGGTTAGCTTGGTCCGGTTGCTGTTTCTCGCGTACACCCTCACGCCCCCGGGAATACCCCGCTCGCGTCGCTTTGCTTGCTCGCTCCCCTACTGTCGAGGGCGGGTGTGAAACCTGCCCCTATGTTGGCGCACCCCTCTTTTCCTTCGGACATTTACCCCGTCAACGGGGGCAACCCTGCCGCGCCGCGCATCCTCTGCGAAAGTCGCTTCGCTCTTCCGCGTCCCTTTCGCTGGGCGAAGGGGATGACTAGTGCCCCTGCGCATCTTCGACGACCATCTCGAGGACTTCGTGTGAGGCTATGGAGCCGATGAACTGGTTTGTTTCGGGATCGATTACTTGGAGGATGGTGATGGAGTTTTCGGTCATTGTTTGGAGGGCGTCTTCGACGTAGTCTTCGGTGGTGGCGGATTTGGAGGCGCGGGGGTTGAGGTGAGGGTTTGGGCCGTTAGGTTGCGACGGGTGGAAATTGGTTGCGGTATGCGATTTGGGATTTAGTTGCTAGGAGTTAGCCGCCTCGGCGGGCATCCCCCGCTCGCTTCGCATCGCGCCCCCTTACGCTTCGCGAAGGGGGCGTCCTGATTTCTTACGTCTTTGGCGAAGGGGGCGTCCTGATTTCTTACGTCTTTGACGAAGGGGGTGAACCGATTTTCGGTGGAGGGGAAGGTCTTTTGTTTAGTGCTTGGAGGATTGTTTGGAGGACGCTTTCGGTGTCGTTTAGGACTTCGTTGTTCCAGAATCGGAGGACGCGGTAGCCGCGTTTGTTTAGGCGTTTGGTGCGGAGTTGATCGTGGTGGCGTTGTTGGTCGTGTTGTCCGCCGTCTAGTTCGATGATTAGGTTGCGTCCGCGGCAGATGAAGTCGACGATGGCGTTGTCGATTGGTCGTTGTCGGAGGAATCGGTGGCCGTCTAGCTGTCCCATGCGGATGTGTTGCCAGAGGTGGTTTTCGGCGTCGGTGGGGTTGTTTCGCATTTGGCGTGCGAAGTGTTTCAGGTGTGGGTTTTTGTGTGGCATTGGGGTATGGTACGCGCGTGTGCGGGATTGGTGTGGGTTGAATGGCGGAGGTGGTGGAGGGCGCGCCGCCCTGCCCCGCCCCGGGCATCCCCCGCTCGCATCGCTCCGCTCGCTCGCGCCCCCTTACGCTTCGCGAAGGGGGCGGGGCCTGCCGCTGGCCCCGTCCTGAAGAAGGGGGGCGCGGGAATGGCGTGGTTTATGTTCGCTGGGTTCCCGCGTGTGCGGGAATGACGGATGGTGGCGCGGGAATGGCGTGTTTTATGTTCCCTGGGTTCCCGCGTGTGCGGGAATGGCGTGGTTTATGTTCCCTGGTTTCCCGCGTGTGCGGGAATGACGGATGGTGGCGGGAATGGCGTGTTTTATGTTCCCTGGTTTCCCGCGTGTGCGGGAATGGCGTGTTTTATGTTCCCTGGTTTCCCGCGTGTGCGGGAATGACGGATGGTGGCGCGGGAATGGTGTGGTTTATGTTCGCTGGGTTCCCGCGTACGCGGGAATGACGGATGGTGGCGGGAATGACGGATGGTGGCGCGGGGATGGCGTGGTTTATGTTCGCTGGGTTCCCGCGTGCGCGGGAATGACGGGGGGTGGCGGGAATGACGGATGGTGGTGCGGGAATGACGTGCTTTGTGTTCCCTGGGTTCCCGCGTACGCGGGAATGACGACGGGGTGGGGTTTGTATTTAGCGTTTTGGGGGTTTATGTTGGGAATTGTCGCTCGGGCTGGCTTTTGTCAGGGGTACCGAACCTGAATTGCGCACTTGGGTCTGAATTGATGCGGGCGGCGATTGAATTGCTACAGGGGTTTGATGGATGGCGAGTAATCCGTATTTGTTTATTCCGAAGGTTGAGGAGGTGGTTGAGCCGGCTAAGAAGTCGGTGGTGCGGTCTTTGGCGGGTCGGAAGGCTGAACCGCCGCGTAACAACTATGGGAGTATTCAACGCGGTTTTCGGTGGGACCCGTTCCGATTTTGCGAGGAGATATTGGGAATACGGCCTTGGTCAAGGCAACGGGAGATTTTGGAGACGTTGGCGGGTCATAGGCGGGTTGCGGTACGTTCTTGTAATGGTGCGGGTAAGACGTTTACGGCGGCTTTGGCGGTGTTGTGGTGGATGTATTGCTATGACGATGCGATCTGTATCACGACTGCGCCGTCTGAGAGACAGGTACGGGAACTGTTGTGGCGGGAGATACGGCGGATTTACATACAGAAGGGTCGTGGATTGGACGGGAAATTGGGTGGGAAACTGACTCGTACGCGGTTGGACTTTTCGCCGACCCGGTATGCGTACGGTTTTTCGACGAACACGATCGAGCGTTTCCAGGGATTCCACTCGGGGAATGTGCTGGTGATCATGGATGAGGCTAGCGGTATCCATGAGGACATTTTTGACGCGGTACAGGGGATATTGACGAGTAAGAACTCGAAGCTGTTGATGATCGGGAACCCGAACTCGTTGGCGGGGACGTTCTACGATGCTTTCAATAAGAACCGAAAGCGGCATTCGACGATAGCGATCTCGGCGTTTGACATCCCGAAGTTTGTTGAGCGTGGTTTGACGGCTGAGAACATCAAGGATGCGGAGTACAACCCGGACGAAAATACGGCGGTCGAGGATGAAGAGTCACCGGCGGGTGAGTACAACCCGTTAGGGCTGTCGACTCCAGAGTGGGCGATCGATACGTTCAACTTGTATGGGCCGGAATCGGCGTTGTATCAGATACGGGTTCTTGGTCAGTTCCCGGAATCGGCGAATGACACGTTGATTCCGTTGAAGAACATCGAGGCGTCGGTGAATCGGAAGCTGGATGATGTTAAGGGACAGCGAAGGGTGATGGGTGTAGACGTGGCTCGTTTCGGTAACGATAAGACGGTGTTCGTAGTCCGTCAGGGCGGCGAGATGTTGGCGTTGTTTGAGTATTCTCGTGCGGATACGGTGACGACGACGGGTCGGATTCTGCATGTTGCTCGGCAGATGAATGTGAAGCAGGTGAACGTGGATGGGATTGGGATAGGTGCGGGGGTAGTCGACAACTTGAAGTCTGAGAGTAGCTTGAAGGTTTTCGAGTTCAATGCGTCGCAACGAGCGGCTAAATCGGAGCAGTACATGAACTTGCGTGCGGAGGCATTTGACGGTATTCGGAAGCGTTTCGAGGAGGGTGATATCTCGATTCAGAACGAGCCGGAAGTTATCTCGGAGTTGGCGTCGTTGACGTACAGTTTCAACGCTCGTGGTCAGATGCGGATTCAGTCGAAGGATGACATACGGCGACAGGGTAAGGCGTCACCGGATCATGCTGATGCGTTTGTGATGGCGTATTCGGACACGGTGGTGAAGAAGCCTTGGCAGGGGGCGATGGTGGCGTCAGAGAAGGGTTGGGCGCGGTTCCGGCAAGCACAGCGGGAGGATCGTCGGTTTAGGGAATATTGATGGGATTTGAAGGATTGGTAATGGCGTGGTTTATGTTCCCTGGGTTCCCGCGTGCGCGGGAATGACGGATGGTGGCGGGAATGACGGTGGGTTCGCGGGAATGGCGATGGGTGGGGGGGGTGGCCCCTTGGCCGCCCGGTTGCCCTCACCCTAGCCCTCTCCCGCCGAGCGGGAGAGGGGACGGGTACTGTGGGATATGGGTGTTGCGGTGATGTGAGGGGTTGGTGGTTTGGGTGGCAGGGGCGGTTCGCGAACCGCCCCTACGGGTTGGATGAAGGGCATGCCCTGCGTGCTGCGCTTCGTTTGGACGCGTCGCCTTCGCGGGGCGAAGGGGAGGTGTGCACAACCTCACTTACGACGAATTCACGGTCAGATCACGTGCGCCTCCCCGTTGCCCGGCCCCTCTGGATGGACGTTCCGTCCGCTGAAGCGCCGGCTTTCGCCGGAATGACGGAGGTGGCGGGAATGACGGTGGGTGCGCGGGGATGGCGTGCTTTATGTTCCCTGGGTTCCCGCGTGCGCGGGAATGACGGATGGTGGCGCGGGAATGACGACGGAGGGGGATTTGGGGCTAGCTGGTTCGTCGGATTGCCATTCGGCGTACGCGGTTTCTTGCGGCTTGTCGGACTTTGGCGGCTACTCTGGTTCGGGATTCTAGGGTCAAGGTGAGGGGTATGGCGAAGAGCATCATGAAGGCCATGATGGCGTAGGCGGGTCGGTAGGAGTCGGTGAAGTCGTACATGAGCCCGACGAATAGAGGTCCGATGGTGCCGAAGATGGCGCTGACGGAGCTTGCGATGCCGACGACGGATCCGTAGCTGCGGCGTCCGAAGTAGTCGGCGAGGATGGCGAGTCGGAGCGGAATGGATGCGCCGAACCCGAGTCCGAAGCCGAGGACGAATATGGGTAGCGGGATTAGGCCCCATTCGATGCCGAGGAAGGTGTGATTTATGAGTGCGAGCGCGCCGACGCCTAGCATCTGGATTAGGAATGAGAGGGTGAGGAGGATCTTCTTGTCGAAGCGGTCGCCGATGAATCCGATGCTGACGCGTCCCAGGATGTCGCCGATGGCAACGGCACCGGCGGCGGTTGCGGCGAGCCATGCGCCGATTTCGTAATCGATGAGGGCGGGCAGGTGAAAGAGGTTGGTTGAGCTGACGAGTTGTCCGACGCTGACGGCGATCGAGATCTGCCAGAAGGCACGGAGGCGGAGCACTTCGCGGACGCCGATGGAGATTTCGCGTACCGGGCGGCGGAAACCTCCGTTTCCGTCGGCGGTTCTCAGCTCGGCATCGCCGTCGGGGAGTTGTCCGTAGTCTTCCGGCCGGCGCCGCATCATCAGCGATACCGGAATGCCGATGATCCAGAATCCGACGCCGACGGCGAACAGTACCGGTCGCCAGGTGTATGTGTCGATGGTCCAGACAAGTAACGGCAGCGCAACGGCGCCAACCGCGGAGAAGGTCATGAGTGTCGAGAACGCTTTGGCGCGACGGCGGACAAACCAGTTTCCGACGGTTGCGACGAAGACGATGAAGGTTCCGAACGACATTCCGAGAGCGAGCAGGAGGACGGCGCCGTAGAAGTGCCAGAGGGTCTGCATCTGGCTCATGAAGATGAATCCGAAGCCGGTGACGATGACTCCGAAGATCATGACGCGCTTGGGTCCGAATTTGTCGAGCATCACGCCGACGAATGGTGAGATGAGTCCGCTCTCTCCGCGTTGGATAGAGACGGCGGCGGCGAATACGCCGTGGCTCCATCCGGTGGAGTTTAGGATGGGGTCTACGAATGCTTGGAATCCGCGCCAGAATACTGCGGACGCGTAGAACTGAGTAAGACCGCCGCCGAGAACGATCCACCAACCGTAAAAGATCTTGGTTGGGCGTTGTTTAAGCGACGCGATGGCTCCCGATGATCTTTAGGATTACGAATTCCGGGGCGCGTTCGAGCGCGGGTTGATGCCCCTGATGCGTGAATCAGAATATCGCGCTGGGGTGTTGGGAATCTCGGATTCGGGTGCGATTCGGAGAGGAAATGGGGTGTGCGTGTTTTCCCTGGTTTCCCGCGTGCGCGGGAATGACGGGGGGAGGGACCTCCCCCTGGCCCCTTGCAGGATTGCGACGGTCAGGCGCGGTTTATGCGACGGATTCTGGCGGCTATGCGGGATTGGGGTTCGATTGTGAAGACGAGGATTGCGGCAATTATCAATGCAGTCAATCCCAAACCGAATTGTGCTAGGTTATCGCCTACAATGTCGAGGGCCAAATAGGGCAAGCTGCGGAAGAGAACGCTTACGACGGCATGGACTGCGATTGCCATGCCCACGACTACGCCGAAATTACGTCTGCCGAGAAAGTCCGCCAGGATCGCGAACTGAAGGAACACGATCGCCGATTGAGCGACGGCACCGACGACGAAGAAGAAGACAAATACCTGGAATTCGAAGGGGAAGTCATCGATCAGGTAGATGAGGATGGACGCGGAGTATGCGACGACCATCAAGACGAACGACGCTAAGATCAATCGCCGATTGCTGAGACGCCAGCTGATGAAACCTATGGCTACGATTCCAACTGCGACAAGGAATATAGCTACGTACGACATACGGAAGATTCCCAACAACTGCGCCAAATATAGACCGATGAAGTTTTCTAAATCAATTGGCTGCGCGGTCATAGCGACAGGTACCAAGCCGACGGCCAATGTTAGTTGCCAGAACGCCGGGATGCGAACCGCGGAACGTGCTGTGGCAGAGAGCTTTCGGCGTGGGCGGCGGCGATCGTCGCCGTGCATAATGGCACCGTCTGGTAGCAAGGCGTGGTCTTCAGGTTGACGTCGCATCGACAGAGCGACTGGGATTCCGACCAACAAAACAGTGACCCCAGCGACGATCGCTGTGGTTTGCCATCCGTATGAGCGGATCACATCGATCGTGTCAAGTGAAAACACCCCCGCGAAAGAAAACACCCCCGCGAAGGTCGAGCATGCCGAGACGATCGCAAACGCAAGAACGCGGTTGCGAACAAACCATTTTCCGAGAGTGCCGATTACAACGACGCTAGTGATTGACATGAATCCGATGCCGATGATCCACAAGGCGGCGTGCATCTGAAGTTCATTCTGGATTTGGGTGATCAAGAGCAACGAGATTCCTGTAGCCAGGACAGATGCCAGCATGATTGGTCTCGGTCCGTATCGATCGAGAAGGACGCCGACAACGGGTGCGAAGACTAAGCCTGAGATCAAGCCAAATAGGAGCGATTTCTGGGATATCAACGAGATTAGAAGAAAGGAGTTCATTCGATAGAAAGGATCGGATTTCACGAACCAATCTTGGATGGCTGACGTGAAGGTCAGGTTGTCATGCAACGACGCTAAGGCCGCGATGAATGAAAATATCGCTGCGCCGAGAACGATCCACCAACCGTAAGAAATCTTGGTTGGTGATTTACCTAGCGACGTACAGCCTCGAAAGTCATCGATATCAACTCGGATCGGACACACATCGTCGACACGCACACATGCACCGATATCAGAATCAGAATATCGCGTTCGATACTCGCGAATCCCCTATTCCGAACGCAGTCAAATCGCTAGTTACGTTCGCACAAAATCGCTCGAGCGACCGCCTGCCGCCGACATTCTGCGGGTTACTCGGGGACGTAGTCGGCCTGCGTCCCGATGCGCAGGCCGCTAACTCATCACTCGCTATTGTCAGAGAGCCTTCACCATCCGATATCAACC
This sequence comes from Dehalococcoidia bacterium, assembly GCA_963664695.1. GTDB lineage: Bacteria > Chloroflexota > Dehalococcoidia > Lucifugimonadales > Lucifugimonadaceae > Bin127. The sequence continues at coordinate 1,337,490 of OY761543.1, read as the reverse complement.
CAGCGAAGACTGGTGGCTGGACCTGCACCGTGTTCGTTCACGGCTCTCAGGGATCCTTCGTAACGCGAAGATCTGCCCGTCTCCATTGGGTCTGAGATTGTGGAGCTTGTTGTCGTAGCGTCGCTGTCGGGTATATCCTGCCATTCACCGCTGAAATCACGTCTGTCCAGTCGATATTGGTACTTGGTGATGCTGCTGTCTTGCGGGTCGTCCCAGCTCAGGGTCGCGGTATCCTGGCCTCTGGAAGAGGTGGAGGAGAATCCTGTGGGCGCAGCCGGCGCTCCGTCCGCCGGCGGGCAGTCGGGAGAGTATATCGGTCTCGCGGAGGAGGTGGCTGGACCCCACTCGGCGTTGAAGGTGGCTCCGTCACCGTAAGCGCTCAGGCGGAATTCGTACCTAGTTTCGCATTCGAGTGTCTCGAGAGGGTCCCACAATCCGACAACTAAAACATATTCCGTTTCGGAGAGTGTAGTCCAGTCAACTTCGCCAACGGCGCGGTATTCTGCACGGTACTTATCGACCCCGCTGGTCGGGGACCAGTGGAAGTTAACATATCCAGCAGAGACGGAAACCCGACCGTCCCAAGCGGGAGTAGGCGGGGCGCTCAGCGCTGGAGGATCCTCGCCTTCACAAGCCGCGGCGCTGGCTTTGGTCGTAGCAGATTCGCTCCACGCGTAGTCGCGGTGATCATACTCTGCAGGATCTAGGTAGCCTTCGATAGTGAAATCGTAGGACTTCCCACAGTCCAGCCCCGATAACCCGTACTTAAGGCCAGAGCCTCCGAAAAATCCAGGGTTGGAGTCTGGAGGCGCGCCGAAGCGGTCAGGACGGTCGAACTCGATTGAACTGGACTCTTCTGCGTCCGTGGTCTGATATGTCAAACGCCATTTGCTTGACTCGCCGTCTACCCATGCGAGCATGATGGTGGTGGGATCAGCGGTGTTGCCCTTGGCACGGAATTCTGCTGCCCCATCAGGGAGATCCGGTGGGGTGGGCGTAGACGGCACAACGGTAGGATTCGGTTCCGGTTCATTTATTACTACCTCGACGCCTTCCGTGCAGTTGTTCGTCGTGTCCGATTCGTTTTCAACCGCATCTACGCACCCGCCAAAGTAGTAAGTGCCAGGAGTCGTGGGCAAGCTGAATGAGACTCCCACTATGACGCGCCCTCCCGGATCGATAGCGGTCAATGAGGCTTGGCTCTCCAATGTATCGGAAGCGGTGATAGTAGAGTCCGCGGATCGATAGATCCGTACTGTGGTATCGCTCGAGCTCGCGTCGCCTTGGTTACGCACGGCTATTGCCCAGGTCGTTTGCGATATCAATATCGTCGCCGTGTTGGTTATCGCAAGGTCAGGAGCCGTCGTACTTGTGGTCGGTGTTGCCGTGGCGGTAGGTTCGGGCGTGGCAACTACCTGCTGTTGAAGCCTGCGATCCGGTTTGACAGTGACTCTCTGCGCCCGAGCCGGGCCGCAGCCGGCGTCGTTGCACGCCACCACGCGCACGACCCAATCGCCATGGTCGGCCACGGTAATCTGCGCGTCGGAAGATTCCACCTGCACGGGCTCGCCCAGCAGATTGCCCGGACCGGCCACGCGCCAGCGGACGGAGTAAGATGCCGCGCCCGGGACGTCGTCCCAGTCGAGAGACACGTCCAGCGAACCGGATTGGGTATCGGCCTTCAATCTGGCGGCCTTGGCGGGCCTGCTGATCGCGGTGGCGGTAGGCGTGGGAGTTGACGTGGCCGCCGCGGTGGGTGTCGGAGTAGGAGGCGTCAGCGTTGCTGTCGCGGTGGGCGTAGGCGTTGCCGTTGCGGTGGCGGTGGGTGTCTGTGTAGGCGTAGGTGTCGAGGTCGGCGTTGGGGTAGACGTCGCTTCAACTGGTTGCAGCTGCCAGTTGACCTTGTGGTTCGCGTCGTGGCCGAGGCCCGAGTGCGCGAGAGATGCGTCGGTACCGTCCGAGGTCCGAATCGTCGCTCCGTTCAACGCCAGAGTATTCTGCACGACGGCGATGCCCTGCGTCGATTCGTTGGGTCGCACGACCGTGTGCACGAAAGTGAGCGTGGTCGTGCCGGTGCCGTTCTGGTAGGACGCGCTTTTCGCGCCCCAGGCGGCCGGGTCCATGTCGATGGTTAGCGTCGGCGTTCCGCCTGACGTGTCAACATCCAACGCCGCGCTGAAGGTTAATTCGATACTGATCTCATCGCTGAGGCGGTAGGTGTCGCCGTCCGCCGGCGAGGAAGACACTCGCACCTGCGTCACGGATGCTTGAGTGCTCGGAGTCTGGCTTTCCTGCGCTTCCTCGCTCTCCGATGCGTGGTGCACCGACTGCCCGGTGAAACCGGCGACGCGGTTTCCGGCTAAGTCTTGCAGTTTTGCGCTGGCGAGACCCGAGTAGTAGTCGACCGTCACGGTCCGGTCAGGTGTGGCGGTGACGCTCAGCGTGAGAATGAGATTCTTTCCGTCAATCGCAACGCTGTTGGGGCTGATGCTTCCGCTCTCTAGAATCCCATCCACAATGAGCGCGTAGAGGAGGCTAGAGGTGTCGGTCGCGCGCAGCGACTCGGAGAAGGTGATGGTGAGCGTCGTGTCGTCGACGGTCGCCGTCTCGACGGTTGGCGGGGTGTCGTCCGTCTGCGCGTTTGCCGGACTCAACGCGAAGAGGGCCGCGAAGAATGAGGCGGCGAGGACGAGAACCAGCAGCGCGAAGCGCAGGCCGGAATGGAACGCCTGGAGTGACTTGTACGAGCGGCGGCTTACGCCATCGTCGATTGGCATTTGACCGCGGGAGTTAGATGAGTCGGAAAACCGGGGGGGGGGGGGGGGGGGCTGATGAGGGGGGGATATAGGGCATTAAGAAATAACTCCTAGAGTCCAACTTGGCGAGTCACGCTCAATAGGCGTTAAGCGCGTTATTGTCATGATGTTGTCTTTTCAACTGAGGCGATATTTTATCGTATGTGATTAATTCATGTCAATAAGGCTGAGATTTTTACCTCTAACATCGATCTAACATCAAATGAGTTGCAAAATCGTATATGATGACACATGGTTCATTGTCGAGTGCATGAACTCAATGGCCGACGTTAGGCAAGGAAAAGGAATATGGGATGGCAGACTCACGAGTGAACGGTTTCCAAGTGTGGCAAAGCGCGAAAAGCGGCGAATGGTACTGGCGCTTACGAGCCAATAACTACCAACCCGTAGCGACGGGTGGGGAGGGGTTCTCTTCCGAGGACGCCTGCCGCGACAGCATTGAGATAGTGAAGACATGTGGTGAAGCTCCGGTCGAGGTCATTGACGACCCCAACGCGTAACCAGACGGTAAGTGAACACGCCTGCAATCCGTAAGGCGTTCCCTCGGATTCTCAACTCGTCCCGGACTTTTATCCAACTACGTAACGTTTCAGGAACGGGCTAACCGCGCGGACGAACCCGATGGGGTTGTCTCCGGGAACGCGGTGGCTGGCTTTGGGGACGTAGGTGGCGGAACTTCCGGGAACGGTTTCGATCATGCGGCGGACGGTTTCGGGGGTGACGAGTTTCGAGTTTTGACCGATGACGAATAGCGAAGGTGCGGTTACTTTTTCGAGGGCGGCCCAGTAGTCGTCGGAGTTGAAGCTGGGTCGGTGGTAATCGAAGAGGCGCTGATCGTTCTTCCATTCCCATGTTCCGTCGGGGGAAACGTTGGTGGCTCGCAAGAGTGATCCACGGACGGCGTCTCGGTTGCGCATGGGGCTCATTTTGGCGACTTTATCGACCAGGGCGTCGAATGGCCCGTCTTTGGGGAGGGCTTCGATGTAGCGGCGAATGCCTTTTCGGGCTTCGCGGTTCATCTCTGGGGCGACGTCGACGACGACGATTGCGTGGACGGAGTTTGGGTTCTCTGAGGCGTAGAGGTATGAGAGGGTGCCGCCGAGGGAGAGACCGCAGAGGCCGAATCTGTCGATGCCATTTTCTTCGGAAAGGTGGCCGATCAATCTTCGGAGGTCGGAGAGGTAATGGTGAGTTGTGTAGTCGGGTTCGATGGGGCGACCGCTGTCGCCGTGGCCTCGGAGGTCGAGTGAGATGCAACGGAATCGGGATCGCAGAGCGAGGCACGTGAAGTCCCACGTTCTGGCTTGTTGGAGGAATCCGTGGATGAATATGAGGGCGGGTTTGGCGTTGGTTTCGTCGCCCCAATCGATGAAGTTGAGTTCGAATTCGTCGTTCTGGAGTATGCGGTGAGAAGTTGGGGTAGACGCGTCATTGAAGCGGACTCCGGCGCGTTGCGCCGCGGCGATCGTGGTGTCGAATGATTCAATCATCGGAATGAGCAAAGGTTATATTTCCTACGCGTCGGGCGAACGAGGCATTGGAATACCCTCGCAACAAAAAGATATGATTCCCTTCACATGGCGTATGTATAAACAGGCGGGTCGCAACGACGATCTGCCACCAAGCGCCCGAGTTAGATTTCTTAAAGCAGTCCAATATGCGCATCGGCAAACTCTTCGACATCCCGATCCGGGTCCACTGGTCGTGGTTGATCGGGTTTGTATTGATTACGATGCTGATCGCCTCCGGGGGATTGCCGTTCATTTCGATCAGGCTGACTCCGGCTCAGGAGTGGATCGTTGCCGGGACGGTGACGATTTGCCTGTTTTTGTCGGTATTGGCGCACGAACTAGCCCACTCTCTGACGGCCAAGCGTCTCGGTTACTCGGTTATGTCCATCACGCTGATGATTTTCGGTGGCGTAAGTCTGATTGGGGAGTCGAGATCACGAGCGTCGCACGATTTTCTGATCGCGGCGGCCGGACCGGTAATGTCATTGGCGATCGGCATCGTAGCGTCGTTGCTGTATTTCGTCTATCGCGATTCGCTGGCGACCGGGACGACTGCTTTGTTGCAGGGGATATTGTTTTACGTTGGACTGCAGAACATTGCGCTCGCCGTATTCAACATGTTGCCCGGGTTGCCGCTCGACGGCGGTCGCGTATTGCAGTCCGTGTTGTGGGCGGTATCCGGCAATCGCCGATTTTCGACGCGTGTGGCTGGCAGAGCGGGTCAGGTTTTAGCAATTGGGATGATTGCTGCGGGAATCGTTCTGATCATCAGGAGCAACGATCTGACCAGTGGTTTGTGGTTTTTCATAATCGCGATGTTCATCTTGCCGGCATCAACCGCGGAGACCCGGCGAGCGAGTCGAAATCAGCGAGCCGAGAAAGCTGTCGGGGTACCTGTTCGGTCGGTGATGTCAATGGTTCCGACGGCACTGAATGCGTCGACGCCTTTAGATGCGGCCGTGAGGAATGTGATGTCGTTGCATCCGCATGTATCGCTACCGGTGATCGACGACGGCAGGGTCACAAGTGTGATTTCCCTAACGGACGTAACGTCGTTGGGATTGAGCCAGAATCAGGGAATCGGGTTGACGGTGGCGGATGTTGCGCGACCGGTATCTACTTTCGTGATCGATCCGGATTCGGATCTGTCATTGGCCCGGCAGTTGCTGTCGAGGCGCGGAATCGATTTGTTGCTCGTATTTGAGAACGAACGGCTATCGGGTACGGTGTCGCTGTCCGATCTGGAAGGCGAAAGCCGATGGGCGAGTGAAGCCGGATCTGCCGATCCAGACCGCATCTGACCTTAGCTTCTCAATTACGGACCAATGGGGAAGATAGCGGCACGGCGATGCGTTCCGATGCCGATGAGCTTGTCGGTGTTGATATCGCGGGCTTCGACGTGGAACCGTAAGCGGGTTTCGTTTATTTCGAGGAGTTCGGCGGTAGTCTTCACGCGCGAACCTGGGGTTGCTGGTGCAACGTGTTTGATGTCGACGTGAAAGCCGACCGTATAGCCGTCGTCAGGGAGCAGGTGATCGATACTCAACATCGCGGTGGTTTCCATCTCATTAATCATGGATGGACTGGACAGCGTGTTTCGGGCCGGATCGCCGCCGGGCGCGTAAAGCATGTAATCGGCGACAACCCAATGGCGCTCGTTTTTCATGCCTACTTGTATGGTGTCGGGCAGATTAGGCATTTGTTAACGTTGGTTTCCCCCTTGGGGTTCATTTTGCCAGCAGATGATCCGCCATCGCGGCAAAATCACCTACGGTCAAGTCCGGTTCGTACTGGGTGTCGGTGTCTTCAAATGGGAGATTATAGCGGTTGACGTATATGCCGCGGAGCCCACAGGTTCGAGCCCCCATAACGTCAAAGGAATTCGAAGAGACCATAATGAGTTCACCGGGTTCCATTTTTAGGATCCTAGCCGCACTGCGGTAGACGCCCGGATGAGGTTTGAAGGCACCGGCAACCTCAACAGAGATGATGTCGTCGAACTCGAATTTTATGCGGTTTTCGACCAGATGGTCGAGGAACCATGGGTTCCCGTTGGAGAGCGCGACGAGTTTGTATGACGATTTCATGCGCTCGAGTGCGGGGAGGCAATCTGGAAATGGGGAGAGGGATTGCCAACCCTGCATAAATGCGTCGACTTCGTCGGGCGTCGGCGCGAGGCCATTGAGTTTGGCAACGTAGACGAACGCTTTCTGTGCGGTCTCAAGATATCCGGAGTGGCCGAGTTCAACGAGTGAATCTTGGTACTGCTCGATGCGTTGGCGGTGCCGTAGCTCTGCCCAGAAAGCGCCAGCATCGACGCGGCCCGTTGGTGAATCAGAGGCGTCGCGCCCGCGAATGAATTCGGAGATGTAGGGCTTTAAACTGCCGCCGAGATCCAATACGGTACCGAACAGATCGAAGGTTAGCGCTTTGCATTTGGTGAGATCGGTCATTTCGAGTGTTTTATATCACTTGGAGGGATTGTGCACGAACGCCGGGGTCTTACACTCCAGCATCGTCATTGCTTGGACATCAGACAGGTCTCCGCTGAATAGATCGCAAACTGCTGTCGGATTACCCGGGACTACTCCTTCCAAGATCGGATAGAGGTGCCAGAATCGTCCATCGGTGATGGCGAATATAGCGACGCCCGTGTCGATGCATCGTTGCAGGTGGAAGTCGATGCCGTCAACGATGTCCGCGCCGAGCGCTCGGGTTTCGATCACAGCCAAGGTTCGATCTGGCACCGCGTCGGACCTCAGGGCGTGAACCATGCGGGCATCAGCGTCGTCGCGAGTGGCAGGAATGAACCAGAACTCGGGATGACTCACGCGCCAGCCAAGAATGTTCAGTATCGGCGCGACCAAAACGATATAGGTTCGGGAGACGCTAGCTTGCGCCCCGAGAAGTTCGAATTGTGTGGTACGCGCCGATGTTGCCTCGGCGGAAATTTTGCTGACGAGTGTCGGCGAAGTTTAGTCCACTGATTTGATGACTTGGATGTCGCGGTGGGCCAGGTGACCTCGGACAAGCGGCATGTTCTCTTCCCACCACTCGGATCCGTAGAACGCAGCTTCCTTCTCCTCGAGCTCATCCATCGTTTCTCCGTACGATCGGATCCATATGAACTGCGATTCCTCTTCGTTGACCCACACGGTCTCGGCCTTCATGCCGAAACCGTCCATGACGTCGATGAGGGTTTCGTCGAACAGCTTGAGCCAAGAATCCATCATGCCTTTGTTGATGGTGTAAGTTCGCAAATGCGCGATTGTCATCGGTCTATATCTCCTTGTTGGTGGCGAAATCGGTTGCGTTGTCAACAACACATTATCTATTTCGGATCATCTCTGGATTCCGGCTTTCGCCGGAATGACGAGGGGAATCAGATTCGGTAGTAACGCTCGGCGTTGGACTTGAAAAGCTTGTCGCGATCGGTGTCCGAAAAACCGGAGGTGATCTCGTCATAGGCCTCCCAGATCGCCGCGTACGAGCTGAATAGCATGTCAACGGGGTAGTTGGACGCGAACATGCATTTGTCGACGCCAAAGATGTCGATGGTATCGAGGACGAATTGACGGATCCTGTCGGCGGTGAACTCGCCGGCAAACATGCCGAGAGCGGATATCTTGACCGAAACGTTGTCGGTGTTGGCGAGCGCTTTCATGCCGTCCCGCCATAGTTCAACGCCGGCAACATCCCAATCCCTCGGCATTCCGGTGTGGTCGAGGACAATCGGCACGTCAGGTACGCGGTGTGCGAGATCGGCGGCGTCTTCGAGTTGCCACGGCCACACTTGGAGGTCGAATGAACCGCCATGGTCGGCCAACGCGCGATACCCGCGTAGCCAGTCGGAGTCGGTCATCAGGTCATTGCGGCCAGTGAACTGCCACTTCGGGTCTTCGGCCCAGTTGAGCATGTGACGGATGCCCCGCCAATTGGCGTGTTCCGCGTGGCGCCCGATGAGTTCGGGAGCGTCAGGTTGGGACAAATCCGCAAATCCGATGACGGCGTGCGGCATTCCTCGCGAAGCATCGGAATCGGCCACGCTTTGTAACCAGGCGGTTTCACCCACCGGATCCGACTCGTGATCCCACTCGGCTTGGACGTGAACGGATTTGACGAGAGGCAGACCTTCCGCGTCTTCGTGGAGGTGCGAGATCAGGTACGTGCGGCGGAAGATCGAGTAGTCACCGACAAAGTGGTCGATACCTTCAGTTAGCCACGGATATGGTTTGTTTTCGAGGTCCCAGAGATGGTGGTGGGTGTCGATGAAATTAGGTAGCGCCATTGTTCGTCTCCGGTTGGTTTTGTTTCAATCGGTGTGGAAGACTTCGGTAAGCACGACCATGTTTTCGTCTGGATGCGATCCTTCAGGAATTTCGAAATACGGCGCCATGAACTCCTGCCACCGATCATTGACCTCCTCGGCCGCCATCCCTTTGAGCGCTTTCTCGAAGGACTCCGGTACTTCGACGTAACCGAACAGCGTGCCATCGTCGCGGGCGAAGATGCTGTAGTTCCGCCAACCGTGGCGACGGAGCGCGTCGAGCATATCCGGCCACACGTTCGCGTGGTGTTCGGTGTATTCATCCAAGGTAGCGGGATTGATCTTCATCAGGAATCCGACGCGTTTCATGATTGGCTGACCTCCGGGTTGAGCATTCTCTGTCTTGGCAGTTGGATTGGGCGTTTCACTGCTTTGACAAACATGACTATATCGGAAAGTTCGATTAACCCGTTCCGATCTGCGTATCGACATGATGGAAACCTAGGATGTGGAAAGTGCGTATGGGAAATCGTTAACCTTTAAGGATGTTGTCTGTGCACAATAGCAGGAATCTACGCGGTCGCATTTACGGGCGATTGGGGATGGTTGCGCTAGCGATTGTGTTGAGCGGCGCGTTCGCGTTGGTGATTGCTTGTGCCGATACGGAGCCAGGGACACCTACGGAAGACCCAGATTTGGTCAAATCGCCGAGTCCCGCAGACCCTGAGATCCGACGCCCTCCGATGGTGACGCGTACGGCGACGTTTACGGTTACGAGTACGTTCACACCGAGCCCGACGCTCACACCGGTTCCAACTGACACACCGGTCCCGACCCCCACGGCGACCCATACGCCGAATCCAAGCCCGACGCCAGCGCCAACCGCAACACCGGTTCCGACAAACACACCCGAACCAACGCCGACTCTGACACCGACTCCTACACCCACACCGACGATTACCCCAACACCGACGGTGACGCCTGCCCCCACGGATACTCCGGTTCCAACCAATACACCGACACCCGTTCCGACTGAAGTGCCTGATCCGGCGCCCGAGGGCGCGACTCCCGCGGACGGAAGCGATGGAAGCCCGGCAGACGGAGGTACGACGGCTCCTTCAGATGCTGCAAATTCGGATGATCCGGCGAATTCGGGCGACAGTTCCAGCCCCGACGATTCTGGCGCGCCGCTGGCAGCTACGCCAACCCCAACTCCAACCGCTACACCGACACCAGAGTCCACAGCCACTCCGACGCCGACGCCCTTCCCCACCGCCACCCCCCTCCCAACTTCGACTCCGACGATTACCCCGACTCCGACGCCTGAACCAGTTTCGGAATTGACGACAAAATGGGTGTTCCAAACCGAATCGACTGGAACGGGTCCAATCCGTTCGATCGTGCCGGATATAACCGTGCACGAGGGTATCGTTTACGTCGGTTCTAAGGACAACAAGTTTTACGCATTGTTCGCCGCGACCGGCGAAGAGCGTTGGTCGCGCAATGTGCATTCAGATGTGACGACTGGCGCAACGCTGAGCGATGACGGTTCGATCGTATTCTTCGGTACCGCAAGCGAAGGGGTGTTGGCACTCGACACTGAAGACGGTAGCAAACGCTGGGACTACAACCCTGACGGCGTTGGTAGCTTCGACGTGCGATCTACGTTCTATCAGGACAAATTGATCGCCGCCTCATCGGACGGCCGGATTTACGCTTTCGACGCGGGCCCCGACAGCGACACCGAGGGCGATATCCTTTGGGTCTACCCGAAACCTCCGGCGAGGGCGTTGAAGGGCCAATTCAAAGAGGCCGGAATCGCATACAACGACTCGTTCTACATCGGGAACAACGATGGTACGCTCCACGGCGTCAAGATCGGTACCGGAATTCGAGACGGATCAGCTGGATTCCGCGGCGATAAGTTGCCACACTTTGATTCGGGAGGAGACGAGGATCCGAAACCGATCCAGGCTGCCGTTGTTCGATCTGGGACCGATATCTATTTCGCCAACGACGCAGCGGAGATTGTTCAGTACACCGGGAATCGGATCAGGTGGATCTATAACGCACAAAGGCCGGTACGGGGCGAGATCGCCGCGACCGAAGATGTGGTCATAGCTGCCGACCGATCCGGTGCGATTTATGCGTTGAATCCTGACCGCGACGAAGCGGAACGGAAACGCGATAAAGACCTGTATGAGACTCCGGAACTACTTTGGAGAGAGTACACGGACAAGCTCGATAACATTGACGCCGCGGTGATCGGCGGACCAGTGATCGCAGGTTCGTTCGTTTTCGTCATCGATCACTTCGGAGTTCTCTACATGATCGATCTGGAGCGTGGCAAGGCAGAGTACAAGTTAGACCTCTGGGGCGGCGACACTCCTTGCCGGCTGTGCAAATCCAGTCCGGCCGTCGCTGGCGACATGCTGTTCGCGGGGACGCAAGACGGTACGATCGTCGGGATCCAATTGCCGGAGTTCACCGAGTAATCGAAATCCTTGTGCGAATCCGTCAACGGCGCACGCGGTGTTACACTGCCCGGATGGAGAATTGGGAAAGCGACCTAAGTGCTAGACGAGCGAGCACCCCGATCGTCCCCACACCCTAAACCCAACGGAACGCCCCATGAAATCTTTCGCCCAGGTTCTCGACCTGAAAGATGACCCAAAGATCATCGCCGAATACGAGGAGTACCATCGCAACGTGTGGCCGGAGGTGCTGGAAGCACTCAAGGGCATCGGGATTGAACGAATGGAGATATTCCGAAGCGGAAATCATTTGTTCATGTATTGCACGGCACCGGACGACTTCGATCCGCGTCGCGACTTCCAAAGCTATACATCGTCGAAACGTGCCGAGAAGTGGAACGATCTCATGATGACTTATCAGCAGAAGGTGCCGGAAGCGAAAGCCGATGATTGGTGGGCTCCGATGTCCTTGGCATTCGACTCTGCATGGTTTGAAGACTGAGCTGCCCCGCGGGGGTGGAGAACCGACCGGGGTGGGGGGACCGTTACGATTTGTCTCGAGATGAACCGGCAACCGCTGGAGAGTTGACGTTTGCCATCGCCGAGGCGATCCAAACGGCGGAGGAGTTGGCGTTGACCTCGGTCGCCCGGGGCGATTATTCGCAATCTGAAATCATCTCCGAGCGACTGACTCCGAACTTGATGCAGGCGAAGATGTACGCGGAGATTGCCATGACATCAGCGCCTGAAATCCGGAACGGGATCGCGGAAGCGACGGCAGTGGCTTCGGATTTGGCGGATATCGATGTGAAGTATTCACCACTCTTGAGCACATTGCGAAGATTGCGGGAAGCGGTTTCCAGACATATCAACTGAGGGCAATTCGATGCCAGACAATCAGGTTGAAGTTGAGATTGATGAAGGTGCGACGCAGGTTTCGACCGTAAGCACAGAAGTCGTCGAAAAAGCGGTCGGCGAAATTCTCATCCGTGAAGGATTCTTGGGCCAACGAGTGGTTTCGGTGACGGTCCTATTGACCGGCGACGCTCGGTTGCACGAGCTCAACCAGGAGTTCGCTGGTGAGGATTACGTGACCGACGTGCTCTCGTTTGAGAGCGAATCAAACAGTGGGTTCCCGGCGTTCGCGGACGAAGAAATATACGAAACCCTTGGTGATATCGCAATATCGATTCCGCAGACAAAACGCCAGGCACTAGAGAAGGGTTTATCGTTCGAGCGGGAGCTCGCGATGCTCGCGATCCATGGGACTTTGCACTTACTTGGTTACGATCATGCGTCCCCCGATGAGGAAACAGTGATGTTCGGTAAGACCGATGACGCCTTAAATGTGATCTTTGGCGCAGGCGCTTAGTTCGGTTCAATACCTGAGCTGACGACTATCGGCTCTTAAGGAAAACTGGTGCGAGCAGTTGGTCGACCGGAACAAACCCGTCGGTTAGCATTACCGGTTCTTTTTTTGTGAACCACTCGTCATAAAACTCGCTGGGCATGAAGCTCGAAATCGGTTCGTGCCAACCAACCGCCGTGTTTGCCTCATCGAGATCCTCTGCCGTAATCGGTTTCATCGTCCCGACGACTACGTAGGTGACATTGCTCCGTTCGTCTTGCCCCCACAGTTCGTCGTCGCGAAGCACGTAGACGTGGTCAAAGGTGTGTTGCATGGTGTTGACGTATGCACGGAGAAACTGACCAATTTCGATGTTGTCCACGATGTTGACAACGTAAATTCCGTCGGGGTTGAGCAATTCCTTGACTTGTCGATTGAACTCGTGTGTCGTGAGCTGGTACGGCACCGAGAAGTCGTTGAACGCGTCACCGACAACCATGTCGTAAGTGCCATTCGAGAAATCCCGGGCCTTCATGCGGGCGTCTTCGTGATACGAAATGATCTTGGTGTTCAGCGGCAGCCATAGATATTCCTGCGCAATTCTGGTCACCTCGGGATCGATCTCGATGACTTCAACGTGCCAATCCGGGTACCGGTACTCGATCAGTCGCGGCATCGTGTACCCGCCACCGCCGATGAATAGAACTTTCGGTGAGTCGGTTCGATAATCTTGGAGCGCCACAAAGTCCGCTGTGATCTTCTCGTACCCGTAGACGAGGAATGTCGGATCCTCCTTGGCCACGTAACTGTGCAAGAGTTGGTCGAGAGTTAGCGTCCGGACCGTCTGGTCTTGGATTGTCCGTTCTCGAACTTTGATGCAGAAGTAGTTGCTCTCCTCGTCACATCCCGAGTTGACCCATTCGAAACCGTCGTCATAGACGAATGCAACGAAAGTAGCCACGACCGCAACCGCGACAGGCAAGATGTTGAGGACTTTGGCGCGCAGTTTCCAGAGATCGCCGAACAGTACCGCCATAGCCAACAACACGATGGCGACGCCCAAAACTATCGGACGGGTACCGATCCACTGGATGAGGAAGAATCCCGTGAGGAATACGCCGAGGATCGATCCCGCCGTGGAGATAGCGTAGAACCTGCCGACGATATCGCCGGTTCGTGAAAGCTCTTGCAGTTGCAGTTTGATGACGATCGGCGTCACCATTCCCAAAATCACGCTAACCGGCAGGAAAAGTACTGCAGTCAACGTCACGATACGAGGCAGCAATGGCATGTCGGCGACCAACTCGCCGACGATTGAGATGAGCGGCAAAATCACAAGGGTCAATATGCTCGAAGCCAACAGAATGATACCGAGTGTCGACCGCGCTGGGAATTTGTCTGCGATGAGACCGCCGATGTAGTTGCCGACGCTGATCCCGGCGAGCACAACGCCGATAATGCTGGTCCATGTGTAGAGAGAGACGCCGATGACCGGAGCGAGGATACGGCCGGCGACTATCTCCAATATCAAGGTGCAAGCGCTCGCGGAAAAAACGATGAGGTAAGGCACAAGCGTCGCTAACCGTACCCCAATCCTCGAGAGGCCGTTGCCGTCATTCATTTCAGTTTCGGTCAATGCGCGCTCAATCCTCTCGTGTTTGCCTAGTGCAAGGGCAATTTTGCTTAGCGGAGTTAAGGATACCCGTTAATCGGAATCTGAGAACTAGCTCAACTTTACCCGTTTCGATAGGTGTTGAAAAATCTCTGAACGCGTTCAGAGTATCGCTCGGGGAAGGAGCTATGCATGCCGTGCCCGCTATCGTCCCATTTTTCGTACTCGGCATCAGGTAGAAATTCCATGGCCTTGTCGGCCTCGTCATCAAAAAGGGCCGCGCCCAACGATGGTTCGGCCTGAAGCAGAAGCCCGGGCGATCTTGCGCTCTGAAGCAGATCTTCGACCCGCCAGTTGGATCTGGAGCGTCCGCTCAAGGTGGATCGGAAGACATCCGGGTCCATGGCCATCAGCTTTTCGGCGCGATCGCGACACCGATCGTCTTCAAGTATTGGGTTGGATTCCTTAACGTGCGCAACGAGAGTTTCAAAGTCAGGTCCGGTGTCCAGCACCTCCAAGGTCGCAGTGAAACTGTTGCGAAACTCATTTCCTTCCCACCTTTGATGCACGAAAAGAGGCGGGTCTTCATAGACCACGGCGTGCACCAAATCTGGGCGTTCAGCGGTCAGTCCTAGTGCGGTGACGCCGCCCAGCGAGTGCCCGACTACGAACGCCGGTTTTCGGATGACTTTTTCTACGAACGCGACTTGGTCTAAAGCGTAGTTCTGCCAGTGGTAGCCATTTTCGACCCAGGAAGATTTGCCGTGCCCGCGCAGATCCACAGCGTAGACATGCCACTCGTCAGCAAAGTCGTCTACAACGCTGTCCCAATCCTGCCAGCGGCCGCTGATTCCGTGAATGAACAACAACGGCGGTCCAGCGTCGGGCCCTTCGGCGTAATTGATTTGGCGTTCGTCGAAGGAGACCGTAGTCTCGTGCAAATGGGTCGTGCGTCGCAATGTCATTCGGATCTTTCTTGCCTGAATCTCTGGCATTGATTACAACATGGTAATCGGCGTGAACCAAGTCACGAAACCCTGAGTTACTTCGATTGATGGTGCCGCTGTGTAATCGATGATTAGATCTCCACTCGAACGTTGCACACCGGGTCGCGGGTTCGACTCGCGGCTACAATACCCAGAGGTTAATTCGATCCGACGCGGAGCAAAAAATGGCGCAAGGTTTCAGCAAGAATGAAAAAACGAAGAATCGCGGGGTCTTCTCGATACCCGTGACGCCGTTTAACGAGGATGGAAGTGTCGACTACGAGTCGCTGCGCCGCTGTGTCGCATATTGCGTCGAGGCCGGTGCTCACGGGATCGTGATGCCGGTGAACGCGAGCGAAGGGCCGAGGTTGACCGACGAAGAGCGTGACGAGGTCCTGCGAGTGGGTGTAGCCACGGTCGGCGGCGCGGTTCCAGTGGTCGCTGGCGCGAGCGGGGTTTCAGTCGAGCACTGTTTGGTGCGCGCACGCGTCGCGGTCGAATGCGGTGCCGACTCAATCATGGCAATGCCGTGTAACGGAATGGGCGGTGGTCAGGAGACATTCGACCTCTTTGGTGCGTTGGCGGAAGCGACTGGTTTGCCGGTGTGGTTGCAGAACAATAAACCGCCCACAGGACCCACGATTCCGACTCCGACAATCATCCAGATCATCGAAGAGATTCCAAATGCCCGTTTGCTTAAAGAAGAGAGCCTTTTGCCGGGGAACGTGATGACCACGATCTTCGAGGCGTGTGGTGAAAAGGTGGAGTCGATCATGGGCGGTATGGGCGGAAGATATCTGCTCGGCGAGTACCGTCGTGGCGGTGCCGGTACCATGCCTGCTGGACATATAACCGAGGCGCACGTTGCTCTATGGAACGCTCTGGAGGCTGGCGGCGTCGACGCCCAAGGCCAACAAGTCGTGAGTTCAGAGGCGCGGAGGATGTTCAATCGACTGTTGCCGTCACTGAACTTCGAATTCTTCTTCGGCGTTACAACCTACAAACAAGCATTCTGGCGTCGAGGCATCATAAAGACACCGACCACACGTCAACCCGGCTCGAAACCATTCGATCGATACGACGGGGAGGAGCTGGACGCGATTCTCGACGAATTGTCGGATCTTCTCACTTGGCGGGTTTAACTGCCGCGTTTCTCGCTGTTGGAGCTGCGCGCGTCATGGGTACGGGCAGGTTTCAAACCTGCCGCAACAATGTACGGTATTGGGACAACCAAGGCCGAACCGAGTAGCAGCATCAGGATTACGGCAACGAGGTCGGGGTTCACTCCGCCCGTCACCGGTAGTTCGATGACCTGAATCTCCACAACCGGGGGTGGAGGCACTGGGTCAGGTGAGCCCTCTATCCCGGCTGCTACCGTAGTGGGAACAGAACCGACATAACCGCAAATCGTCGGGTTGCCACCACCCCAATGGGCAATAGGGCGCGTCTCCGAGTTCAGAACCGTTTGCGTTGAACCCTCTGAGTCTGTCGCAATCAGTCTGGCGCTGACGACATTGGATAGATAATCGCCCGGAATCGGAACACATGCAACGGGTGGATTACGGAATGTAAAGCGCCCATTTTTGTCAGATGAAGTCGTTCTGCCATTTTCGTCTACGGCATCAATCGTGTAGTACGCACCGCCGAGTGTGTGGATGATGTGTGAATCCAGCGTTGGACGCCGGTCCGCCTTTCGTCATTTGGATTCCGATGATCACGGCGCTAGGGACATCGCCGGGTTCGGCGACGAATGAATAATCGTCACCGATGATCGATCCACCTTGTTCCGGTGTGAATACCTCGAACCTTCGTCCTTCCGAGTCTGACAGGAGCGCCGGGATCGGACCGGGCGGATTAACCGGCGATGGATCGGCCGCCCAGGAAGTACGATTCGGCGTTCCGACGACTGTCGCGACGAGCGCTCCGACGGCCAAGATCAAGGAAATGGCGAAAGCGCGATTCATGGTGCGGTTGATGAACATCGTGCGGACAATCGGAGCTAATGCCCAAACGTACATCCTGGGTTGCGCCCAAATCGTACATCTTGGGGGCAGCTCAGAATGGCAACTGTTACGAAATATACATTTTGAAGGTTCGTTCAGGAAATGCCCGTGCAATATTCGTATCCGAGAATACCGCATCGAGAGTTATCACGATCTTGTACGCGCACCGTGTAAACTGAAACACACGACATGGTCGAACGCTCACGATGTACGCTAGGATGTACGTTGAGGGGCGCGGCCAGCGATGTCACGTATGGCAACTACTCCGACACTCGTTTCTCGAACCACTAAATCGACGAAGCCGTCGAACCGGAACGGGTATGAACGCTCGCTCACCGAGCTGATGCAGGAGGTCCAGTCGTACCTTGAGCCAGACGATGTCGAGTTCGTAAAGTCATCGTACGAGTACGCGTTTCTGGCCCACGAGGGACAGACGCGAAAATCTGGCGAACCCTATATCGTCCACCCCATCAGCGTTTCGTTGCGTCTCGCGCAATTGCGTCTTCCCGCCGACCTTATCGTCGCAGGTCTTCTCCACGACACAGTTGAGGATTGCGGTATCGAAGTAGATGATATTCGCAAGGAATTCGGCAACGGCGTCGCCGTACTAGTCGATGGCGTTACAAAGCTGAAACAGATCGAATTGAACGCGATTGACGGCGGTTCCTTCCGCCGTCGGCACGCAGCGGATCGTGAACAGCAGCGGATCGAGAGCCTCCGCAAAATGCTGATAACGGCGGGCGAAGACCGGAGAGTGTTGCTGATAAAACTCGCCGATCGTATGCACAACATCGAGACCCTGCGCTACGTATCCGAGGAACAGCAGGAGCGAATCGCGCGGGAAACGATGGACATATATGCGCCCCTGGCTGATCGGTTGGGGATGAACGATTGGAAGTGGCGCCTCGAAGACAGCGCGTTCTACTACCTCGACCACCGCGAGTACCGAACAATCTCAGGATTGGTGAAGCGGAAACGCCGTGAACGCGAGGAATACACTTCGCTCGCTGTGGCGCGACTGAAGGAAGCAATAACTGAAAACGCTGGCATCGACGCGTCCATAAGCGGCCGAGCCAAGCATCTTTTCAGCATCGCGCGCAAAAAGAAACGCTACGAGGAGCTGGGCAGGACATTCGACGAAATCCACGACCTCATCGCCTTGCGCGTTATCACCGACGACCCAAATTCATCAACTGGCGACTGCTATCACGCTTTAGGAGTTGTGCACGGCCTTTGGCCGATGGTCGAAGGGACCTTCGACGATTACATTTCGAAACCCAAATCAAACGGTTATCAATCGTTGCACACCACGGTGCGAGGACCAGAAAACACGCCGCTCGAGGTTCAGATCCGGTCGCGTGAGATGCACGAAATCGCCGAACAAGGCTTTGCCGCACATTGGGCTTACAAGCAAGGCGGAAACAACGACGGCAAAGTTGATTCCTCAGACCGCACCATGACTTGGCTCAAAGACATGGTCACGCTCGTTGACATGGAGGGAGATACCGACGAGTTCATCGATTCCGTCGACCAGGAGATACTGAGCAACGATCGGATTCAGGTCTTCACACCAGCCGGCGACGTTATCGAGCTTCCAACCGGAGCGACGCCGCTCGACTTCGCGTATCGAATTCACACCGAATTGGGACACAGCACCGTTGGCGCTGTAGTAAATGGCAAGTTGGTACCGTTGAACACCGCATTGGAACTCGGTGACGTGATCGAGATTCGCAAAGCTCGAGCGCCACGTGGTCCAAGTCTGGACTGGCAAGATTCTGACAAACGCTACATTGTGACCAACAGCGCGCGTGCCAAGGTGCGGCAGTGGTTCAGCCGGCAAGCCCGTGACACCAACATGCACCAAGGGCGTCAGCAGTTAAAACGTGCTCTCGACCAACTCAATCGAATGGGCCATGAGGTCGGTACTGACGAAGTTGCCGAACTGATGGGATACGCCTCAACGGATCAATTGGTTGCGGATCTCGGCAAGACGCATCAGCAACCTTCGGTGATCGTTCGAACCGTTATCAAAGTCATTGACGAAAAGCGCCCCGAAAACCTGCTCGAAGCGCAATTGATCGAGGGCGAACGCGCCGCGGCAAAAATCAAAGGTAACGACCTCGCCAAAGGCGTTGTCGTTATGGGTTTACCCGGTGTTCAAGTCAACTTTCCTCAGTGTTGCACCCCGGTGTACGGCGATGACATTGCCGGTTACTTAACGCGCGGACGCGGTGTGACGGCGCATCGGACCAACTGCCGAAACCTGCGCAATACCACCGACCCAGACCGCCTGGTCGAAGTGGCTTGGGGACACATCGATGGGTCGTATCCCGCGAGATTGCGGGTCGAAGGTTCGGACCGGATGGGATTGATACACGACCTCTCCGGCGTGATACGGGACGAGAAGATGAATCTGCACCGGATGTCTTCAGGTGAGGACATCGGTAAGGGAAGCACGAGGATCGACTTCACCGTCTACACCACTGGATTGGAGCAGTTGGCGACATTGTTCACGCGTCTCGAGGCTGTACGAGGGGTTTCGTCGGTGAGGCGGACGAACTGAAGCGAGTGGCTGATGCAACGCCCCTCTAGATGGGCGTTCCGCCCGCTGAAGCGCCCGCGTCTGCGTGAATGACGATAGTTGTAAAATCGAATGAGTCGGAACCGCTCGAGCGGTTCGGCCCGATATATTCGTTACTGGAAAGGTCCCTAGGGGGAACGTAAAATGCCCGCAGCCAAGTCAATGCGCGTGCAGCGTCGCCGAGCGGCGCGCAACCGGTCCGTGCGATCGTATGTGCGTACGCGTGTAACGGCCGCGCGCACGGCGATCGACGGTTCGCCGTCGGACGAGACGACAGTCAAGAGTCTCAGAGAAGCCATCAGCGCGTTGGACATCGCCACGCGTAAAGGTGTCATCCACCGCAACCAATCGTCTCGAAAGAAAAGCCGGTTGGCTAAACGCTTGAACAAAGCTCTCGCGGGCTGATGCTCGGACGTCACAACGATTCCTCACACGGCCATCAACATTCCCACGGTGGCCCTACTCAAGGCCCTAACGACGGCGCAATGGACCGTAGTGGCGACCACAGCAACGAACACCTTCACTCGCACGGCCCGCCGTCGTTCGACGACCCCCAATCCCGTTTCAGGTGGCAAGTCCACCACCCTTTTGAGAACGTCCCCGGCCGTGCCGCCATCGAAGTGGCTCCGTGGTCGGGACTGCTGCCCCGTTGGCGCTTCGTAATCCCCGCCGACTACGAAGGCGTTGTGACCTGGGGTATCGGACCGCCCGGTGCCTCGGAAGTCAGCCTCGACTCCGTCAGACGGCCGACGCGACACGGACCTGTCCAACTCACCGATGGCCCGGTAGTCGAGTGGTTCGGTGGTCACAACCCGCTCTCGCCCTCACTCAGCGCCTACCTCGTGATCGACGGGGATCCGCCTCACTACCTCGCCTTCGGTCAGTCTGAGGACCCAGAGAGTCCGCCTGCCTCCCTCGAAGGCATCTACTTCGCCGCGCACCACGATCCGCATCCCGACTCGTTTTAATCAGCCCAACTCGTTCGCTACGAGTGGCCGACGTGCCGCAGCCTGATAGACTTTCTGCCAATCTTGCGGTTCTCAAGGGGAAAAGATGACCGAGACGGTCAACTGCGATCTGCGGATCAATGGCGGGTCGCTTCTTAATACCGACACTTCGGAGTTGAATCTCGGCGATGTCGCGATTAGAGGCGACCAGATCATCGCCATCGAAGACGTGCCCGACAACTACGTCGCGTCCCGCACCATTGACGCGACCGGCCTCATCGTAACTCCCGGCATCATAGATCTGCATACTCATGTCGCCGGCGGGCTCCGTCGCTCTTCGCCGTATGTCGAGGACATGATGCAAGATGCCGACACCGCCGGGGTCCATTCCGGCGTCACGACCGTCGTCGACGCCGGATCGTGCGGCATCGCGAACATCGGTGGCTTGGTCAATCACGTTATCCCTAGCGCAAAAACCCGAGTCCTCGCTCTTCTCAACGTCGGATCGCTGGGCGTCAACCGCATCCCGGAAGTGACCTCGGCGCTCGACATCGAACATGACGCCGCGGTGGCAACGATCCAATCTCGCAAAGACGTCATAATCGGCGTCAAGGCTAGGATGGTCTCGCCCGGTATCGCCGAGCTCGGCATCGATCTGCCCAAGGCCGCGAAGGCTATCGCGAAGGATGCCGGGGTTCGTCTCATGGTCCATATGGGCGATACAGTCGACCAATCGGACGCGGCCATGGACGCTGCACCGAAAATCCTCGCTGAAATGCTTGAGGAGGGCGACATTGTTACACACTCATTCACCGGCGCAAGGGGCGGTCTCATCGGCGGCGACCTCGAACTCCGTCGCGAAGCGCTTGATGCTCGCGGACGAGGCGTAAAGTTCGACATCGGCGTCGGCGGCCGGAACTTCTCCTTCGACGCGGCCAAGCGAGTACTCGATGGCGGACTCATTCCCGACACCATCAGTTCCGACGTGACACTCACGAGCCGTTACGCCGGCACCGCGTTCTCGCAGATCGACTCCATCGGCAAGGTGATGTCGCTCGGCATCGGACTCGAAGATGCCCTTGTAATGGCGACCCGAAACCCGGCCGCCGTCCTCGGATCCGAAACTGAACGCCTGCTGGGCTGCATGGCACCTGGCACCCATGCCGATCTCACCATCTTGCGAGTCCACGAAGGCGAATGGGAGTTTATCGACGGCGACGGCAACATCAACATCGGAAACCTCGCCCTCGAACCCGTATCGTGCATTCGCGCCGGTCAAGTCATGCCCATCGACTACGGCCCCAGAGAAGGCGGTTGGCTCCCAAATCAACAATCCGCCAGTCCCCTCTCCTGTTAGGGTCCATTGGAAAATTGAACGATGGCAAAGCAATGAAACTCGGCATGAACCGCCCTTGCGCCGCCCCTCTGGATCCCGGCTTTCGCCGGAATGACGGTGATTATGCGAAGCACTCGGTCGGCGGGAGAGGGTTAATGTGAGGGCACCCAAATGAACAACCAAACAATTCTCGACCGCATCGCCGAACTCCCCCGCCTCAAGCTCGCTCGACTGTGCACGCCGCTTGAGGAAGCTCCCAGGCTGCGCGCTGCAATCGCCGAGTCGATGGATGCCGACACCACCGCCGTCCCGCGCATATTCATCAAGCGCGACGATGCTACCGGCTTCGCGTTCGGCGGCAACAAAGCCCGACACATGGAGTTCCTCTTCGCCCACCTCATCGAACGTGGCTTCGACACCGTCGTCAACATCAATCACTACCACTCCAACCAAGCCCGGTTCGTCGCCGCGTCCTGCGCCAAGATGGGCATGAAGTGCCACATGGTCGCCGTAGACATGGTCGACGCCCCCGTCGTCGGCAATCTCCTGATCGGTCACCTGACAGGCGCCGAGATCCACCGAGTGCCCGGCGAATACTCCCGCTCCGTCGCCGAGAAACTGGTCTCCGAAGAGAACGACAGCGGCCGAAACGCCACCATCCTCTCCGACAACGACTTCTCCGACATCGCCGGCATGATCGGCTTCTTGGAGACCGGGGTTGAACTCGACGCGCAGACGGAGTTGGCGGGAATCGACGAAATGCCGCTGCGCATGTGGGGCCTCGTCGGACGCTCCATCGCAGGACTTCGGCTCTACGCCCGCAACACCGGCAAAGACTGGGCAGCATCCGCCACCGCCTACTCGCACACCCAGCCCGACCAGTATGAAGCTGTTTATCTCGACCGTTCCGGGCGAGTGGCGAATTTGCTGGGGCTTGACGGGGCGCTCGATGCCGGCGACCTGGACACCATCACCGGATATTCCGGTTCTGATTACGGCGTCCCGCACGACGGGGTATTCGAAGCCATCCACCTCGTAGCCAAGACCGAAGGCATCATCCTCGACCCGAACTACACAGGCAAATCGATGTCGGCGTTGATTGGAGAGATTAGGGCGGGACGGCTGGACCCGGACGTGCCGGTGGTGTTCGTGCACTCGGGAGGGATGCCGCAGACGTTTGCGTTCGCGCAGGAGCTTTGGGATTGGTAGGGCGTGTTTTGTTTTTCTCTGGGTTCCCGCGTGCGCGGGAATGACGGTGTGCTTTGTTTTTCTCTGGGTTCCCGCGTGCGCGGGAATGACGTGGCTCTTGCGGGAATGACGGCGTGCTTTGTTTTTCTGGGTTCCCGCGTCCGCGGGAATGACGTGGCTCTTTCGGGAATGACGGGTGGACGCGTTGAAATGCCGGACGGTGGAATGTTCCGGGCTTTGTGAATGGTCTTGTGACTTCCCCCCGCCCTTGTTTGTGGGGCGGGGGGTGGTATGACCATGTGAGATGAGGCTGTTACCAACAGGCTCAGGCCGCACGTTTATAACCGTGCGGCGAAGGTTCTGGGGCGGACGCGCTTCGCGGACAAAGCGCAAAATTTTCGGCGCACTCAGACGAATACCGACTTCGCCTGCACGAACGTCGTAGGTGGTTAAACCGACAACGCTGATCACGGGTATGCATGCCCGCTCATGCCCTGGAAGGCCCCTAGCAGCGTCTAGGAACGATCGTGGTGTGTCTCCGCTACAGCCTGGCAAGCCCTTGCATCCCCAACGTTTATGTTGGAGGGTCGGTGCGTGAAGTCCGAGGTGCATACCCTTGGACGACTTACCCTTAGTGCGGTCGTAGTTTGTGACACGGCCGGCTTGACTCGGTGTTGCGGGGAGGTGCTGGGGAGCGCCACTTTGATAGACAGTCGAAACGTTTCTCATTGTTTTGCTCCTTCCTTTGATCCTCGCCACCGTGTGGCCGGTTTGATTGTTTTTGTCCGGAGCCGTCGCCCCAGAACCTAATTAGTTAACAGTTCCTATTATTGTTGTTGGGGTTTGTTGAGTCAATTGTTGGGGTGGGGATTGTTTTTTTGGCGAAAAATGGGGGCATATTGAACTAGGATGCTAAGGATGGGGAAGGATTTGAAGGATTTTCGTTGTTGTTGCTTTGTTGTGTTTGTTTGGGGAGTTGAAAATCGTTGTTGGGGGACTTTTGGGAAACGGGGTTGTGTGCCCTCACCCCCGGATCGAGTCCGGGGCAGGCTCTAGCCCTCTCCCGCCGAGCGGGAGAGGGGACGGGTACTGGGGGATGTGGGTGTTGCGGTGATGGAGGGAAGTCTGAACCGCGGATTGCGCGGATTTTCGCTGATGGGCTGTGATGGGGTGTGGTTGTTTGGAGTGTTTCGGGTGACGTGAGGGGATGGTGGTTTGGGTGGTAGGGCCCCTTGGTCGCCCGGTTGCCCTCACCCTAGCCCTCTCCCGCCGAGCGGGGGAGGGGACGGGTGTTGTGGAATATGGGTGTTGCGGTGAAGGTGGTGTTGGTTGTTTGGGTTGGCTGGCCCCTTGGCCGCCCGGTTGCCCTCACCCTAGCCCTCTCCCGCCGAGCGGGAGAGGGGATCGGTACTGTGGAAACACGGGTTGCTGCGAGGGAAGGAAGTCTGAACCGCGGGTTGCGCGGGTTTTCGCTGATGGGCTGTGATGCCCCGCTCCCTTTTGTCCCGATGGTTGTTGTTTGGGCGTGTTGTCGAACCGGGATGGGCTGGATTTGAGGGTGGGCTAGGGTGAGTTGTAGTTGTTTGGAGTATTGGTTTACGCTTAACGTACATCGTCACGATGGATATTTTTGTGTTGCGTGGTACTGAGTTATCGTGAGCGGCTCACGCGGTGTTTTGCCTCTGGAGAGTTCGTCGGCGCTTTTCAAGGGATCGAACAGTTAGGTTTAGAGGCGGCGTTCGTCATTTGATGCGGCGCCTTCTCTTGAGACGCTACGAGCGCTGTCTAGCAATCGTCTGGAATCTCAGAGGGGATCGCGAGCGGGTCAATACTCGATCAGGATCAATCGTCAATAGCGGGTTTGCTTCACTTGGAACCAGGGTGCAGCCGGACCGTCGGATGTTGAGATCGTGGGTTGTCACTAAACCTAGGAGATTGCGCGATGTTTAGACGAGCGGTGCATCCTGGGGCGATGTTGAAGGATGAGCTTGCGGAGTTCGATGTGACGCCGACGGAGTTTGCGGGTCAGATCGATGTGCCTGGCAATCGGGTTAGCCAGGTCATCTAGGGCAAGCGGTCGGTGACGGGGGATTCTGCTCTGCGGTTTGGGCATTGGTTCGGCGTCGGTCCGCAGTTCTGGTTGAATTTTCAGTCGCAGTATGATCTTTGTGTTGCGGAGGAGAAGGTGGTGGTGGGGGTGGCTAGGGGTTCGGCGCGGAGAGGGTGAGGGAATCAGTGGGCGGTTTGCCGGTTGCGGTAGGGGGTGCATCCGAGCTATGTGATCCATGCGCGTCGGGATATCTTGGAGGAGGTGGATGGTGCGATGGTGCGGCCGGAAGTAGGGAGGTTTAAGGGGGTTGAGTGCCACCGCCCCACTCGCTCAATGGACCACAAGGCGGGAGTAACTCAAGGGTTAACCAACGCGAACGACCCGATGTGTCGTTTACATTAAGAACTAATATGCCATTACCCGGTGAAGCAAGCGCCAAAGTTGGTCTGAGGTACGAGTTGCTTTGGACCGCATACTGCTTGACGAAAGTGATGTCGGGGGATTACGAATCGATACGCTTTGCACCACCTGGTCCAGAAGGCGAGGGGATCGAGTTTTTAGCCCGAACACGATCTGGTACCGAGTACCACCAAGTAAAACGCCAACAGTCTAGTAAGGGTGCATGGTCTTTAAGCGACTTGGGATCGTCGAAGGTATTGTCCCATTTCTACCGAAAATCCAGCAGCGCTTCTGACCGATGCGTTTTCGTGTCCACCGAAAAGGCAGCAGATCTGGAAGAACTAAGCGACAGGGCGCGTCGTTCGAATTCGTGGTTCGAATTCAAGGCTCATTTTTTGAATAGTGATCGTTGGTCGCAAAAGTTCATGGAATTGAATTCACGTTGGGAGGCTTCAAGCGAGGAAGATGCTTACGACCGCCTCCAACGAATCGAGGTAAGAACTTGGGATGAAAGGTCGCTTGGTGAATCAGTTGAAGCCATACTTGGTGCTTCGTTAAGCGGCGACCTCAAAGCCGCAACTGACGTGCTGTCGATGTTGAGTCTTCACCGAATACACGATGAATTGAACTCCGATAAGATCTGGAACCATCTTAGGCTAAACGGATTTTCAAAACGGACATGGTCTCAAGATACAAGCGTGATCAACGAAATACGCGAGTTGAGAAACCTTTACGTCGCTGGAATAGAACACTCGGCTATTGGTGGCAAATTCGTCGACAGACGTCAAGTCCAAGAAGTATTGAATGTATTTGATGCAGCAGAGAGCGGCAACATCGTTTTGCTCAGTGGGAAGGCCGGCGTCGGCAAGAGCTCGGTCCTATTTCAAACTCTCATGGAGATCGAGCATCGCGATTGGCCGGTTGTTTGCCTGCGCGTGGACAGATTGGAACCATGTCAAACTCCGAGCTTGATTGGCGATCAACTCGATTTGCCCGATTCACCGGTGAGGGTTTTGGCGTCTTTCGCCGAAGGGCGTGATTGCCTTTTGATTTTGGATCAACTGGACTCCGTGAGCCTCGCATCGGGCCGAAATCCCGAATTCTTCGACTGTATTGGAGCGATGATCACGGAGGCTAAGAATCACCCCAACATGAGAGTTCTCGCCGCATGCAGGGAATTTGACATCGACAACGACCACAGAATCCGAGGCCTTACGGGCGAAAACGGCGTGGCGAGAAGAGTCGCGGTCGATGAATTCGATCATGAAACGGTGCGGCGCATAGTGGACAAACTAGGATTTGATGCGGCCACGTTGAGCGCCAAGCAAATGGCACTTTTTTCCCTGCCAATACATCTCAAACTGTTATCTGAGGCTGCAGACCCTAGTCAATCACAAGATGAAATTCAAACGCCCAAAGATCTGTTTGAACGGTTCTGGAATTACAAGCTTGATGAGCTGCGCGTGCGAGGTGTTGATGCAGCGATGGTGCATGAGGTGGCGAACATTATGGTCGAAAATATGAACGCACGCGAGCTCTTGTTTGTGTCGGATCACTTGCTACGAAGCTGCCGCCAAATTGTAGCCACTTTGTTGTCTGAGAATATCTTGGTGCAAGACGGTCCTAGGTTGGCGTTTTTCCACGAAAGCTTTTTCGACTTCATGTTCGCTCGAAGTACCAATGACGGTGACTTTGACCTCCTCGATTATTTGCGGAGTCGTGATCAAAGTCTTTTCACTCGATCTCAGGTTCGTCAGATCCTTGTTCATCAGCGTGACTTTGACCCACCGATGGCAGAAGAGAATCTCAAATCGATTCTTTTGAGTGATGACATCCGCCCCCACTTGAAGTGTCACGTGTTGTCATTGGTCGGTTCTTTCGAAGACCCTACGTCAACCGAATGGCAAATTGTCGAGAATTTGCTCGCCTCCAATCTAGCTCCTCGGGTTTGGTCTGCGATTTACGGATCAGTCCCTTGGTTCGACCTGTTGGATTCACAGGGAACGATAGCTCAGTGGCTCGCAAGCAGTGATGAGGAACGCGTCAATCGAGGTTTTTGGTTGCTTGAAGGGATTCACAAGGACCGACCAGATCGATGCGCGGAGATGCTAACGCCGTACATCGGAACGTCAGGCGTTTGGGATAAACGTCTCCGCCAGTTTTTGATGTTGTCTCAACTCTCAAAAAATCGGAACCTCTTCGAACTCGCCCTCAACGTCGCGGATTCGGGAGTTCTTGATTCCTCGGTCAGTGATTCGAGCCAAAATGGATACGATTGGCACTTTATCGAAGAATTGGCAGATGACCAGCCTGAATGGGCATGTGAGTTGCTTGAGACGTTTTTCTTAAGGCTATCTACGATCGCCGATCAAAGTGACTCGGCAGATCCGTTCTCCGCATTTGAAGGCCGCGGCGATTATTCAGGCGACATCGTGAAAGGTGTGGCCGGAAAAGCACCATTCGAGTTTGTAAATCGACTGGCTCCGTTCCTTTTCGATGTATTGGAGCGTTGTTCATCTGCCGATGAACCGCTACCTAGGTCAGATGACGTGTGGGGATACCATCCTTTGGTCGACGCATATGACCTGAAAGGTAAGTTCCTGGAGGCATTCGAAAGCGCGATGAGCTCAATATCGGAGACTCACCCCGATACCATTCGGGCACTCGTTGGTCAGTGGCCGTTCGACGAGTATCAGACGTCTCAGCGACTGATGCTTCAGTCTTTTGCAGCGAATGGCGAGGATTTCGCTGATGAGGCGATTGAGTATATGGTGTGTAACCCCGCCAGTTTCGAAACAGGGTTCGCTGATTCCTCGCGTTGGATCGCGCGTGAAGCCATCACCTGTGCCACGCCACATTGTTCACGCGACAATTTGTCAAGGCTTGAGGAGGTCCTACTGGACTACTACCCTCCGTATGAATGCACGTACGAAGGACTAAAGTCGCACGGTCTCGCACAGTTGATGCTGTTGGACGGGATCGATGAAACACGGCTTTCGGAGGTGGCGTCGAAACGCTTACAGGAACTCCGTCGTAAATTCAAGGATCACATGCCGACGGCACCGCAGAGGATGGAAGGCGGGTTTGTGGGTTCACCGATACCAGAACCTGCGACTGAAAAGATGAGCGACGATGATTGGTTGTCTGCTATGACAACCTACGCAACCTTTCGCAATCAAACCGATCCGTCTAAAGGTGGTGCTGTCGAACTTTCTCGTGTGTTGACAACCCAGACCGCGGCAGAACCGTCTCGGTTCGCGAGGCTGGCGACACAGATGCCATTAGAGACTAACCCGATTTATTTCGAAGCCATCTTAGAAGGTTTAGCAGGCACCGACTTGGAGCTCAATTCTGTCGTTGCAGTTTGCGAACGTCTGCACGGCATCTCCGGACGTCCGCTTGGGCGTTACATTACACGTCCGTTAGAAAGATGGTCTCAAAATCCGTTACCGGAACATACCCTGGAAATGGTCGGTTGGTACGCTACCGTGGCGACAGGACCCGATACCAATGTCGGCGACGGAGATCTGTTGACTGCTGGGATCAACACGGTGCGCGGCTTGGCAGCGAGAACGATGGCTCGATTGATTTTCGAACGACCCGACAACTTGACCTTCTTTAGACCACATTTACGCACGATGGTGCGGGATGAATCTGCCGGTGTTCGAGCGTGCGTGGCGGACACGCTCTTGGCGGTGTTACGGCATGATCGCGACTTGGCTGTCGATCTTTTCCTCGAGCTTTGCGAGGGCGATGACGCATTGCTGTCGACGCATTTCGTTAAGTTGTTCATCAAGTACGCAACGCACACACATTACCAACAACTGGAATCTCTCCTCGAGCGAATGATTACGTCGGAAATTGAAGCGACTGTCAAAGTGGGAGCACGCCAAATCTGTTTAGCGTCGCTAAACGTCGAGGCAGCGACGGCGTTGGCGAAACGTTGCGTCGATGGCAAAGAACCATTGAGAGTTGGTGCGGCTGAAGTCTATGCCGCAAATCTGAAAAACGCCACGTTTAGGCAATTGTGCAAAGAATCTCTTGGCGAGTTCTTCAATGATCCGAATCCCGACGTCCGATCTGCGGCCGTCGCTTGTTTTAGCCAGTTGGACGGAATGAACCCTTGGGAGTACGAAGATTTAATCTACTCGTTTTTGGAGTGCTCACCAAGACAAAAGGATTTCCGACCAGTGTTCAGGCTGTTGGCCGATTCCATTAGCAACGATCCGGTTTTGTTAATGACGGTCTGTGCGAAGTATCTCCGGTTGGTCGGAAATGAAATCGGAGACATTCAAACCTCGGCATCTGCGCATGGCCGAGACGTGATTAAACTCGTTTTGGTGGCTTACAGACAATCAAACGACACAAAGATTAGAGGTCTTTGTCTGGACGTCATCGATCATATGTCTCGCCTCGGGATACTGGGACTGGACAACGCATTAAACGAATTTGAGAGATGAACCTAGCGCGACCCAGTGGTTTTGAAACGATTTTCGTGCTAACAAGTCCGTCATGGGATTCGCCACCAAACTAAATTATTGCTGCTGATCCCTCTGGCAGCGACGGGGATGTTGATGGAATAAGAATTTCCGTCTGGGCCGAAAACTCAGGCGCATTCCGATACGCTGGCAACCCCTTGTAATGACCCTCAGAAAGGGGGAGGGGCGTGTGGAGCTGCGCTGCGCGAAAGGGGCGGACCGCCCGTCCACACGCTCCCCCATGGATCCCGGCCGTCGCCGGGATGACGGTGCAGAGGAAAGTGTGGCGGATTGCGAAGTGGGTTGGTGGTGGGTTGAAGTTTCCCGCTTCGGCGGGCATCCCCTGCGTTCGCTTCGCTCCGCGTCCCCTTCGCTTCGCGAAAGGGACAATCTCCTCTTAGCCGCGCAGGGCAGGATTGAAACGTGCCTCTACGTTTCGCGCAAGGGGCGGACAGGTCAAATACCTGCCCCTACTCCATTCACCCTCACCCTCGCCCTCTCCCGTCGAGGGAGAGGGGGATTGTTGTTAGTCGATGAGGGATTTGTTGGGGCGTGCCGAGGATGTTTGGGATGATTATGTCGGTCAGTCGGTGGCTGATGAATGTTACGGGTGCCAGAATCCTGTGCGGCATGGGAGATGCAAGGGGTGCCGGATTTTCCCGCGTCGGCAGGCATCCTCTGCGTTCGCTTCTCTTCGCGTCTCCTTGCGCTTCGCGAAGGGGTGCTGTGCACGACCTCACGTACGACGGATTGACGGTCACATCACGTGCGCCTCCCCATTGCCCGACCCCTCTGGATTCCGGCTTTCGCCGGAATGACGGCGGTTATGCACAACACCTGAAGGGGAGGGGGCAGGTTTGAAACCTACCCCTACCGTGAGGGGAGAGGGGACACCGCTGCCCGTCCGCGCTGGATGGACGTTCCATCTGCTGAAGCGTCGGTTTTCGCTGGAATGACGGTGTGTGGGCTGGCGTGGTGGTTTGCGGATTGGGTTGGTGGGCAGTGCGCAGGATTGTGGTTATTTGGGAGGGTTGCCTGTCGAAACCCGGACGGGTTGTTATTCGCCGAATTATCTGCCGGACCGGAACGACTTGAAGTGGAATTCGTCGAAAAACGAACGGTTCTGCTTGAGGCTGGTGTACGTCACAAAGATGGTTACACCCCACAAAACAGCTACGCCAAAGGCTAACGGAACAGCGAGTGAAGGAGGGTTTTCCCCAGCGAAAAAGAACGCAATCATGGCCGTGTACAGTGCAAACTGCGTCAAACCACTTGAGAATATGGCCCACCTCTGGGAAGTGCGTTGTGTGTGGTACGTGGCCATGACGAGCAGCATATAGGCGGTTTCAATAGATTCGTCTGCGTCAAGTTCTTGGACGACTTTGGCGAACAACGCGTCTCTTTTCAGGAGGTCTATGTAGCGCCTCCGGAAGTTCGTGGTCGACGAGGATGATTGTTTGCCGTCTTCGCACAATTTATCGCTCCTTTGTTGTGGAA
The DNA here is from genome assembly GCA_963664695.1 of Dehalococcoidia bacterium. GTDB lineage: Bacteria > Chloroflexota > Dehalococcoidia > Lucifugimonadales > Lucifugimonadaceae > Bin127. The sequence continues at coordinate 1,305,997 of OY761543.1, read as the reverse complement.
GTATTCTGAGATTTTAGGGCATCAGGACTGTTGGCGTCGTGGACGTCTAGGGCTGGGTATTATTCGGCGAACGCGCTACCGACTGCACCTGAGAGGCGACCTTGCGGATGTCCGAACAACCAAATGACTACGTGCCTAAAGAACCGCTGTTGCAACTCGACGTAGGCAGAGCAATGGAAGCTGGCAAATCGCCGAATGCCGCAGGCGAAGGGTGCGTCGTTCCGGCTTGCGAGGGCGACCACAAGGGTCGCCCCTACGTTTGCGTTTGGTTTGCGTTTGGGGTCGGTTGTTGTTTGGGATGATTATGTCGGTAAGTTGGTGCCTGATGAACGTTACGGGTGCCAGAATCCTGTGCGGTATGGGAGATGCAAGGGGTGCTGTGCACGACTTCACGTACGACGGATTGACGGTCACATCACGTGCGCCTCCCCATTGCCCGACCCCTCTGGATTCCGGCTTTCGCCGGAATGACGGCGGTTATGCACAGCACCTGAAGGGGAGGGAGCAGGTTTCAAACCCGCCCCTACCGTGAGGGGAGAGGGGACACCGCTGCCCGTCCGCGCTGGATGGATGTTCCATCTGCTGAAGCGTCGGTTTTCGCTGGAATGACGGTGGAGAACCCCTACGCGTCTCTTTCGCTGAAGGGATCGAACGTCTTGACTCCCGTCGGCTCGAAGAGCTTGACGTTGCGAGTAACGACGGTCAGGCCATGGTGTAGCGCAGTGGCGGCGATTATCAGATCGTCGTTATGGTGCCCAAGCTCGGCGGTTAACCGTCCCCATCGGCGAGCTATTGGCAGGTCGACATCGAGAATCCGGTCACCGTACCATTCGAGCACCGTGTCACGCCAGAGTGACAGATCATTGGCGAACGGAGGATTGCGACGCTCCTGCTGAATGATGCCGCGTTCCACTTCGCCAATGGTCACGACGCTCAGGTAAAGATCCGTAGTCGGTTGTCGGTCAAGCCAATCGATTATTTTAGGGTGACGTTCTCGCCTTCGTAGCGCAGACAGCACATCAGTGTCGATCAAGAACATCAAAAATCCACCGGACGGGGTGAAACCGGTATACGTTCGAATTCGCCGTCATCTTGCGGGATTTGCAATAACAACTCGGTGAACGTAGGGGCATTCGCTTTTTCCAAACGGCGCATACGCTCGTATTCGTCGGTCGACAGGATGACCACCACCGGCTCACCTCGTCGGGTTACCCGCTGCGGCTCCCCCGCCTGAGCGGCATTTACCACCGCGCTGAAACGATTCTTGGCATCTTGCAAGGACCAGCTGGTCATGTGATACTCCTGGCTAGACTAACTAGCTAGATTGTACCGCAACATCGCATGACCTACCGAATCCCGTAGGGGTACTGTGCACAACCCTTGATGCCCAAGGGGGATTTGAAGGGGGTTTAGACTTGGTGTTTCGCTTTGGACGCCGTAGCCCGGCCCCTCTGGATGGACGTGCCGTCCGCTGAAGCGCCGGCTTTCGCCGGAATGACGGGTGTGTGCGGGAATGACGTGAACGTGCGCGTGGTTGACGGGCGTCGTGGCATCCCCCGCTCTGTTGTCGGTTCTTTGGGCTCCGCTCGCTCGCGCCCCCTTACGCTTTGCGAAGGGGGCGTTTTATTCCCCCAACCCCGCCGATACCTCCACGAGCGCTTCCTCCACCGCATCGCAGAGATCGTCCAGCTCCTGCGCCGTGATTGAGAGGGGTGGCGAGACCGGAAGGATGTAGCCGCCTACTCGGATCCAGATGCCGCGGCGTTTCAGTGCGTCGGTGAAGCGTCCGCCGATGCCTACTTCGGGCGCGAACGAACGTTTGGTTGCGCGGTCGGCGACGAGTTCGAGGCCTTGGACTAGACCGATGCCGCGGGCGTCGCCGATTATTTTGTGTCGGTCTTTCATGTCGGCGAGTCGATCCGTCAGCTGGGCGCCTCGTTCGCGGGCGTTCTGGATGAGGTTTTCGCGCTTGATGATCTCGAGGTTTTTGAGACCTGCTGCGACTCCGCCCGGATGGGCGGAGTAGGTGTACATGTGGCTCCAGGTTTTTTCGGGTCCGCCGGCGAAGGCGTCGCCGATGCGGCGGTCGGCGATGCAGCCGCCGAGGGGGAAGTAGCCGCTGGTGATGCCTTTGGCGAAGGAGATGATGTCGGGCTGGGTGTTGACGACTTCGGCGCCGAACCATTTGCCAAGACGTCCGAAACCCGTGATGACCTCGTCGAAGATGAGGATGACGCCGTAGCGGTCGCAGATCTCTCTGACCATGGGCCAGTAGTTCTCCGGCGGCACTACACCGCCTTGCGGCTGCGTAACCGGCTCACCGATGACGGCCGAAATCGAGTCGGGACCCTCACTGATAATCGCCTTCTCGATGGCGAGTGCGGCAAGCTCTCCACACTGCTCAGGCGTCTTCGAATTGAATTCGCAGCGATAGAAGTGCGGAGCCGGAACGTGGACGGCACTCGAAGGCTTTGGTTGGTAGTCGGTACGCGGAAAGCCCGGGTGCTCGCCCAGCCACATCGTCCCATACGTCGCGCCGTGATACGACCCGCGCCGGGAGATCACCTTGTAGCGACCCTTTTCGCCCATCCGCATGTGGTAGGCCTGAGCCAGCTTCAACGCCGATTCATTCGCCTCGGAACCGCCCTGACAGAAGAAGGTCCTCGACAGATTGCCCGGCGTGAGGTTCGCGATCTCGGTCGCCAACTCAACCGCCGCCGGTGTGACGCTCGCATACACATTGGCGCTCAGGTTAGAGATCTGCTCGTAGATGGCTTTGGCTATCTCCTCGCGACCATGCCCGGTGTTGCGGAAATACATCCCCGAGATGCCATCGATGTAGCGGTTGCCGTCGATGTCCCAGACGTAGATGCCCTCGCCGCGCTCGACGATCATCGGGCCGCCTTCCTCGCCGAGCATGGCGTGGTTGTTCATGCCGATGAATACGTGATCGAGGGCGGCTTGCCGGAGTTCGGACGAGCTGTTGAACGAACTCTGGGATGCGGTTGCGGATTGCATGTTCGTGGTCTCTACGGTGTGACTAAAAAGGATGATCCCGACTCTATCGCATCTACAATCTCAAGCCATGAAACGTTACGCAAAGATCGGCGCATTGATCGGCTTCCTGGCGGGTATCGTCGTGTTCGTCGGCTACGTCGCGACCTCGTGGTGGGTCTGCACCACCTTGCTCGACTGCCCTGGCCACTGGCTGCCCTACGTCGTCATCTTCGCCATCGGCCTGACTTTTTTCACGGCGGCTGGCGCAATCGCCGCGGCCTTTTTGCGGGGGCTCTACGAGATGTTTCGGATTGATGGGGGTTCCTCAACCTAGGCCTCTCACCCGCCGAGCGAATGGATGGGCCCTCACCCTAGTCCTCTCCCGCCGAGCGGGAGAGGGGATCGTTGGAGCCCTCACCCTGGCCCTCTCCCAGAAGGAGAGGGGATCATTGTTTATAGACTCAAAACTTGTGCTTGTCCAACGTGTTTTGTGTTGAGAGAAAACCCACATGTCCAACTCTCCTACCGTCTTTGATTTAGTCGTAATCGGCGCCGGCCCTGGGGGTTATCACGCCGCCATCCGAGCCGCCCAACTCGGGCTCAGCGTCGCCATTGTCGAGAAGGACGACGGCACGGGTATCGGCGGATTGGGCGGCGTCTGCTTGAACTGGGGATGTATCCCATCGAAGTCGTTGCTGAAGAACGCCGAACTCGTCAACGAGATGAAGCATGCCAGCGATTGGGGCATCGAGTTCGACAACGTCCGCTTCGACATGTCGAAAGCCGTCGACCGCTCCCGCCGCGTCTCGAACACGCTAACCCGCGGCATCGGCTACCTGATGCGGAAGAACAACATCACCGTCATCAATGGCACCGGCCGATTGATGTCGTCCTCCCGCGTCCAGATCGACGGCGACGAGTGGGTAACCGCCCAGAACATCATCATCGCCACCGGCGCGCGCGCCCGTTCGCTACCCGGCCTGGAAATCGACGGCGAATCGATCATCACATCCCGCGAAGCGCTTGAGCTGAGAGAGCAACCCAAGGCGATCGCCATCGTCGGCGCTTCCGCCATCGGCTGCGAGTTCGCCTACTATTTCAACGCATACGGCGTCGAAGTCATGCTCTTCGAACTGCTCCCGCGCATCGTCCCGAAAGAGGACGAAGAGGTCTCCGCCGAACTTGAGCGCCAGTTCAAGCGTCAAGGCATCAAGATCAATGCCGGCTCGATGGTCAAGGGCGTTGAGAAGAACGACGACGGCTCTGTCACCCTTAGCTACACAGTCGGCGCAGATGGCGAAACCCAGACCTTCACCTGCGACAAAGTCCTACTAGGCGTCGGTGTCCAACCCAACTCCGACGACGTCGGTCTGGCCAATGTCGGCGTCGAGACCTACGGCCCTGGCTTCATCGAGGTCGATGGGCACATGCGCACCAACGTCACGGGCGTCTACGGCGTTGGCGACGTCACCGGCAAACTCCCGCTCGCACACGTCGCGTTCGACCAAGGCATCGTTGCCGCCGAGATCATCGCCGGCCACGACCCGGAGCCGATCGAGGACTATCTCGCCATGCCGCGCTGCACTTACTGTCATCCGCAGATCGCATCGCTCGGCATCACGGAAGGCGAAGCCAAGGATCAAGGACTCGACTACAGCGTCGGTAAAGTCCCATTCCAAGTCGCCGGAAAATCGGTAGCTGTTGGCGACCCCAGCGGTTTCGCCAAAATCATCGTCGACAACGAGACCGGCGAAGTTGTCGGCGCCCACATCATCGGCAGCGAAGCCACCGAACTAATCGCCGAGGTCGGCATGTTGCGATACCTAGAAGGCACCAGCGAAGAGCTTCACCGCGTCACGCACTCGCACCCGACCATGTCAGAGGTTGTGAAGGAAGCGGCCGCGGCGGTTACCGGCGAAGCGATACATTTCTAAACGAGTCAAAACCATCGTCATTCCTGCGTAGGCAGGAATCCAGATAAGAAGGCGGACAAAAATTGCCAAATCAACTGCGTGTCGGACTTGTGGGCGTTGGGCAGCGGGGGTTGAACCACCTGCAGCAGCTGGTGAAGTTGCAGTCCGAGGAGATCGGGTCCTTCGCGGCGTTGGCCGACCCCTTCGCCGAAAACCTGAACCCTGACAAGATCAAGCAGTACGAGCCCAATTACGACGACCGCGGCATGTCTCTCTTCTCGACCGCCGACGACATGATCGCATCCGGCGAGGTCGATGTCATCTGGTTCGCCATGCCGCCCAATCAGCACCGCGGCGAGATCGAACGCGCCGCCGAGGCCGGTATCGCCGTCTTCGCCGAGAAGCCCCAAACGCTCTTCTTCGACGAAGCACTGTCGCAAGCCGAGGCCATCGACAAGGCCGGCATCCCCAACACCGTCGGCTTCCAGATGCGCTTCCACCCTGCCTACAAGGCCATCCGTGACCACCTGTCCGACAAATGGACCGCCGCGATGATGATGGTCGCCGAGGGCGCAGTCGAGGGCCACGGCGTCAAGCATACCCACACCGAGGAGGCTGGGGGTCCGGCTAACCGAATCTGGACCGCCAATCGCGCCTGGTCCGGCACCTCGATGGTCGAGGCCGGCATTCACCAGACCGACATCATGCGCTACTGGTCAGATGACGACGTCGAGTGGGTCCGCGCATCCTACGTCGAACGACCCGAAAACCTCTGGGACACAGAAGGCGACAACCCCATCTACTACAACGTCACTTACGGCTTCAAAAAAGGCGCCATCGGAACCCTCGTATTCACCAAACCCGCACGCTCCTACTACAACGGACGCTTCGACTGCGTCATCTGGGAGCACGGCACCATCAAGTTCGAAGGCAACCGAGTCGTCGACTACCACTACCCCGGCGACGACTGGACACCCGCCCTGCGCCCCGGCATCGAAGACACCCGACACGTAATCTGCGAAGACCCCGGCTACGACGGAATGGCCATCCCAACACCTACCAACTAGCCAAAACCTTCCTAGAATCCATCATCGACAACAACGACACCCTAACCCGCAACACCTACCGCTCCTCCCTAAACTCCCTAGCCGCCGTCCTAGCCGCCAACACCTCCAACCACCTAAATGGCCAACAAATCAACATCCAAGAATTCATGCACGCTGATCAATACGCAGAATACCGAACCCGCCCCTAACGAACGTACCCCCATTGCAAAGCGAACGCGGAGGGATGCCCGAAATCCACCTACCAATCCCACATCCCCTCCATTCTGTCCATCCACGTAAATTCCCCCAACCCAAACCCCAAATTCAACCCTCCATCGACACATCCGGCCCCGCCGCCACATACTCCGGATTCAACTCATGCCCCAACCCTGGCCGATCCGACACGTGATAAAAACCGTTACGAACATCTAGCGCCGGCGTCAATGCCGCGTTGTAATACGGCAGCTCCGAGTAGGCGATCTCCAACCGGTAGAAATTCGGCGTAGACATCATTACCTGCGCCCCAGCAGCCATAGTGATCGGCCCCGTCGCATCATGCGGCGAAACCGGAATGTAGTAGGCCTCGGCCATTGTCGCGATCTTGCGCATCTCCGAAATACCACCGCAGCGGACGATGTCGGGCATGATGTAGTTGGCGAGTTGGCGGTCTAGGATGGGTCGGAAGTCCCAGCGGGTGACGAGCCGCTCCCCTACGCAGATGGGCATGGGGACTTGGTCTTTGACGAGGGCGAGTGCGTCGTGGTTTTCGGGCGGGACGGGCTCTTCGAGCCAGCCGATGTCGAACTCTCCGAGGGCCTTGCCGACGCGGACGGCGGCTGCGACGTCGTAGCGTCCGTGGAGGTCGATGAGGATTTCGATGTCGGGTCCGACGGCGTTGCGGACGGCGCGGGTAATCTCGACGCCCTTGCGCAGGCCCGTAGGCGAGATGTTGTGTCCGTGCTGGAGCGGCGATACGTCGTCGAACTCGAAGAAGGGGTCCATCTTGAGAGCGGTGTGTCCTTCGGCGATGGTCTCGAATGCGGCCTGAGCGTAACCCTCGGGGGTCGGTCCGCGGTTAAACCAGCCGTTGGAGTAGAGTCGGAGGTCGTCTCGGAACTTGCCTCCGATGAGTTCGTAGATTGGAAGTCCGAGGCGTTTGCCCTTGAGGTCCCAGAGGGCGATGTCGACGGCTGAGATCAGGGCAGAGCCGAAGCCTCGGTTGCCGGTGCTGTTGAGGTCGGAGAAGAGTCGGGTCCAGATGTAGTCGATGCGAGAGGAGTCTTCGCCGACTAGGAAGTCGGAGAGGTGGGGGATTGATGCGTGGATCATGTGGGCAGCGATGCCGCCCTGTGCCTGGCCGAGTCCGGTTAGTCCTTCGTCGGTGTCGATGGTTATGAAGACCCACGGGTAGCGAGGTCCGTAACCGATGTGGGAGTTGACTGCGGTGATTTTCATGGTGATTCCGAATAATGTGCGCCGTGACTTGGAATGATTTTAACGGTGGTAGAGTGATTGCGATGCCACCCTGTCGGCAGCAGGTTTGGTTGGGCTAGTGTTGTGGCGGGAGGGTGTTCTCACTTAGGGGCGATTCTGTATCGACGGCAAATCGCAGCTGCTGGACGAATTTCGAGTGAGAACTACATAGAACTGCGGCGGTGATCTTGTAGGACCTCGTGGATGGTTTGGCGAGATGTGGCGACGATCTGAGGGTTGGTGTGGAGGTAATACGGGAGGGCGATAAGGGCTACGGACAAAGCCCAACCCCGGCCTCGCGACCAGGTGGCGCCGTCGACGGACAGTGCCGCGCGGAAGATCTGGCGAGTTTCGGAGGTGAGGTAGTTCCAGGCGACCATGAGGTCGCAGGCTGGATCGCCGGTGGTCAACGCGCCGAAGTCGATGACGGCGGTGATTTTGCCATCTTTCACCAGCAAGTTCCCGGGAGCGAGATCCGCGTGAATCAGGACGGGGTCACCAATGTACTGCGGCGCATCGAGGGACGATTCCCATGCCGCGGTGACCTTCGTGATGTCCAGTTCGCCTTCGAGGGATGCGATGGCAGCCCTGACATCGGCGTCTCTGTCCGCCAACGGACCACCTCGGTTGCCGGAGGGAGCGGGGATCTGCGGTCCAAGGTCCAAACGGTGCAGCTGCGTTATGAATTCGGCGAGGTCGAGCGCAGCCGCTTCAGGATCGTCGACAGCAGCTTCGATCGCGTTTTGCCCGTCCAGCCATTCATGAACGGCCCAGTGCCATGGATAGCCGAAAGCAGGGTCACCCTTGCCAAGTGGTGTTGGTACGCGCAAGGACAGATTTGGCGCCAGCATGGGCAGCCAGGTGTGCTCCTTGTGCACTTGGGCAGCGGCCCAGTGGATACGAGGGAGCCGGACGACCATGTTTTCGCCGAGGCGGAAGATGGCGTTGTCGGTGCCGGAGTACGGAACGGGAGTGATGCGAAGATGTCGCCATTGCGGGAACTGGGCGACGACGAGACGCCTAACGAGCGGCAGCGTTACGATCACTTCATCGGCATGCATTCTGGGGGGCTGTGTTTTTGCTTGGCGAAGCATGCAGTAGTTGAATAGTGGCAGGATGAGTCTTATGGGTGCTATGGATGTGTAACAACGAAATTGAGAGATTCCAGGCAAAACGACTTGCAGTCGGTCGGTTTGCCGCTCCGTACTCTGGAACGTTTACCGCCGGTCCATCCTCCGTGCTCAACTGTTCGCGTACTGCATCCCCGTCGTTTTCGTCACCGCGGTCCGTTTTGTTTATGCACAGAAGGTGACGGCTCGGCGAGTTCATAGATGGTGGATGACCATGCCTGCCTCACCGCATTCTTCAACGCGGCCCGATTGGGTCGCAGTGTATTCAGACGACGTCCAAGAATGCGTCCGTCCAATCCATCGGGCAACTTTGCTCGTTCCAAAAATCCGTTGATCACATGCCGATCGCCACCGAATATCAGCCAGTCGATACGATGCTGATATGGCCTAAAACGTTCCTCCGCCAGCCGTGCTGATTTGTCGAAGAATTCGCGTGCCCACTTTTCTCGCGCTCGTTTGAAGCGGTTGGCGGACTGGCCTCCGGCGCGGTGTTTGTTTGGCACGAAGCGGGTCTCTGTCTTGGTGAGGACCAGGGTTTCGTCGTGGGCAATTGCGATTGCCACGTATCCGTAGCGGATGAGGATGATGGCGACGTGGAGGGGTGGATCGATGGACTGGAGCAGGGTTTCGCGGTCGGTGGTTTCAGTCTCGCGAACGATGGGAAACGGCGGTGCGATGGCCAATTGGGGGATGTAGGTGAATTCAGGGGTTTTGGTGTATAAGAAAGCCAAGCCTGAAGGGGAATTTCGTGCAGAGGCGGGTAGCCACGACCAGTCTTGTGCCCTCACTATAGCCCTCTCTCCCCCAACGGGAGCGGGGAGCGGGGTTGGCGGGATACGGTTATTCTGCGATGTCGGCGCAGTGACTTGAGATGGGCTTGGATGCACTCGAAAGAGCGAATCTTGGAGAGCTCGATGGGGAACGAGTTTGAAGATGTAGCCACCTGCGGAGTCGGTTTCTAAACGGTCTAGCATGCCCTTCATGCCGCGGCTGGAAACGGTACGCGGTGGGAGGATGTCGGAGGCTAGGATTTCAGTAGCCATTGTGTGATTTCTGGGTTCCCGCGTTCGCGGGAATGACGTTAAGTGTTCGCTAGAATGACGGCGTGCGCTGGTCGGGATGAAGGCAGGTGCTCGTGGGATTGACTGTGTAATCACTCGGTCCAGGATTTGCCTTTGACAGCTACGGCCACGGGGTCTACTCGTGCGCCTAGGCCGGGGCCTTCGGGGAGGATGAGGTGCCCGTTTTCTACGCGTTCGTATGGTTCAAGGATGGTGTGTCGCCAGTCGATTTCGTAGACGGCGTGTTCGAGTGGGAGGACGTTTTCGAAGGCGATGGTGGCATGTGCGCTGGCGAGGAGAGAGAGGGGTCCGGATGGGCAGTGCATGGAGACTGACCCAGGGTATGCCGGCTCGAGTTCGACACCGATGCGGTAGGCCTCGACAGGGCCGCCGCAGAATTTCACGTCGGGCATGACGATGTCGAGGATGTCCTCGTCGAGGAGCCGCTTGAAGAGGTCGACACCGTAGCCGTGTTCTGCACCGGCGACCGGGAGGATGGAGTGTTCGTGAACGGTGCGCAGGTCGTCGGAGTGTTCGATGGGATCTACGGGTTCTTCGAACCACTGGCCGCCGGCCGCTCGGAGTTCGGGTTCTAGGGCGAGAGCGGAGTCGAGGTCGAAACGCGAGTGGCAGTCGACGAAAATGGTGATGTCAGGACCAACGGCTTGGCGGATGGCCTGGACGCGTTCGAGTCCGGCTTCGGCGCAGCGTGGTAGTCCGGTCGAATTGAACGGAGCTTTGCACTCGTCGAAGGGTGCGCATTTGATGGTTGTGAATCGGTTGTTTACGGCTTCGACGGCCATTTCGGCGAAGTCGTCCGGGCCGCGGTCGACGGGGCCTCGGTCATCGGGAAGTAGAGAACGGTTTATGTTTCCGTAGAGTCGGACTTTGTCGGGTAGGTCGCCGTCGTGTTGGTGGGTGTACCTGAGGTAATGTGAGAGAGGCATATAGGCACGCTGGGCGAGAGCGTCGGCGACGGCGCAACGGAGTCCGCTAACGGCGGTCGCGAGTCTTTGGTCTTGCTCTAGCTCAATTGGATCGATGCCTAGGATCTGCATCACGTGGTCGTCGGAGGCGATGCGTTGTCCGCGGAGCCGATTGGCTAAGCGTGCAGTTACGGAGGCGACACTGTTAGAGAGTTGGGTCGAGGTGATCTCGCCTTGTCCCGCGATGCCGTCGGCGTCGGTGAGGATGATGGTGGTCCAATCGGTACCGCCGCGGGCGTGGATCTCTTGGAACTGGAGGTCGGTGGGGGTCCACCAGATTTCGGTGTTTGAAGCATCGGAGAACATGGTGAAATGTTAATCGTTGCGTGGGCTAGGATAATGGTGTGGACACTATAGACGAAACGACCGAAGAGGTTCAGCGTTCGCGGCGTGGGGTGATACGGCTCGACGTTGAGCCGGTGTTGTTGCCTGGGGGAGAAAGGGAAGGGGATTTTGAGTCGGAGTCTCTTTATCTGCGGTTATTCGTGGCGGTGACGTTGCCGAGGCGGGCGATTAGGGTGTTGGATGGCATGTCGAGGTCGATGCGCGAGGTGTCGTATGACGGGATGCAGAGGCGGCGGCCGTCACGCGGTGCGGTGGCGTACGATTCGGTGCGATGGACCGCGCCGGAGAACATGCACATCACGCTGAAGTTCTTGGGTGATGTGCATCAGGATGACTTAGCAGATCTGAAATTAGAACTCGAGGAGGTTGCGGCGGATTCGGCGCGGTTGGAGCTGTTGTTGGGTGCGAATGGGTGTTTTCCGGGGGAACGGACTCCGCGGGTGTTGTGGACGGGTATGGATGGTGATCTAAGGAGGATGTCGAGTTTGGCGGCGCGATTGGATGGTGCGATGGTTAAGCGCGGTTTTCGTGAGGAGAGACGTGAGTTTTCGCCTCATGTGACGGTGGGCCGTGTGCGCAGCGGGACTCAGAAGCGAGTGTTGGCTGCGATTGGTCAGCGCTGGTTGGAGGCGCGAGCGTCGAGGGAACGGTGGGATGAGATCGTGGTGCCGGTGCGATCGATGGTATTGATGCAGAGTATTCTGCACTACAACCGGCCGACGCGGTACGAACGAGTGTTTGAGGTGGGGCTGGGGTAGGGAGTCTGAATGGGGATTGGTGGGATTTTGTGTGGGATTCTTGGGAATAGGGTGAACAAAACGGTTGTGTGCGTCGTCTTTAATGAAGAATTCCCTCGACTATTGATCGTTGACAGTAGGATCAGCGAACAGCCATGCGTATGATCCAATCCCTCGTCAAATCCAAATACGTCATCGGAATCGCCCTGGTGATCTCGATTTTCGTCGGCACTGAAACGATCCATGCCGATTGCATCTGTGGTTCGCCGACTCCTGCCGAAGTGTTGGATGAGGCAGACATCGTGTTTATGGGACTAGTTGTCGATAGAAGCGCGCCGTTTGGTCAATGGGGTTGTAACGGCTCAGAGCCGCTACAAGCCTACGCCGGCCAGGGATCATACACAACCGAATTCGAAGTCAAAACAGTTTGGAAAGGCTCGGTCAGCGAAATCACGTTCATTAATACGAGTGGCGAATGCGGTGCCGACTTCTCTAGAGGCGAAGCGTACCTTGTTTACGCATACAACTGGGAGGGGCGCTGCACACGTCATATTGCGATGTCATTCGTGGTTCAGAGATCAGCAATCACATGGGCATTCTCGGCCCGGGATCGCCTCCGGAACCAGGTTCGCGCGGTTCGGGATTTCTTGCTACACCGACACCCCCTGCGTGCCCAACCGCCAAGCTGTCCCCAACCTTGACTCCCATTCGGACAATCGAACCTACTCCAACAATTCAGTCCATTCCGACCAGAACCGTGACATCGACAGAATCTCCGTCCGCTACCGGGACGTGCAACCTGCCCGCCCAATCCGGCGAAGTTCCGTTAGATGCTGCGCCGTTTGCGCTGGTTGCCGGGATTGCATGGTTCAGTCTCCGCAAGCGCCGACGTAAGTAACCACGGTCCTAAACCATGCTCCGCAAAAATGTTTACATCGTTGGCATCGCCCTGGCGGTCTCGATCTTTGCGGTGTCACATTTTGCCGGCACCGAGAAGGTCAATGCCTGCGTTTGCGAGGAGATTGACCCTGCCGAGGCGTTCGAAACAGCTTCGGTTGTGTTCATGGGCGAGGTGGTCGTTCGTGGTGAAACGAGAAATTTTGAGTCGGGTTACTGTGAAGGACCGAATCTTGTCGTCGAGCGAACCAGCTGTGGTGTCCCTCATGCGGTTCAATTTCGGGTCACCACCATTTGGAAGGGGGCGGTGAGCGAAATTATGTTTGTCAATGCTGGAGGCTCTTGTGGTTACGATTTCGTCGAAGGTGAAACGTACCTCGTTTACGGCGGCGTTTCAGCGGACATTCCTTGGGTTCAGTCCTCGAGCGGCACCGTACCAATATCGAAAGCGGAGCAGCAATTGCGGGTTCTTGGGCAGGCATGGGAACCCGAATCCGGTTCGAGCGGGGCAACCCCAACACCGGCGCCAACGATTCCCGCGGGCTGTCCAACGGCGGTGACCACGGATGCTCCGACCTCGACACCGGCCCCCGCTTTGGTAACTGAGAAAACGCGTCCTCCAGCTCAACTGGGTTCCGTCAACGGGTCGTGCAACGCCGTCGCAGCATCTAAAATCCTTCCGTTAGATGCTGCTCCGTTGACAATAATCGCCGGAATCGCTTGGTTCGGGATTCGCGGGAGGGGACGACGATAACGTGAATATCCACACTGGTTTCGCCACACCGCATTGGAGTCGGTCCCTGTAGTCGTGGATCGATGAACGCAAGTCGAGGAGCTGCTAATCCAAGCTAAGCCTCGATCATATTGCGAGCCAACGAGACAAGCGACGTCAGTCTTTGTACCAGATCCAGGCCAAGGCTACGGCTAGTAGGAGGAAGCCGCCGACGATCGCACCAGCGATCGCTGCAACGCCGTGGATTCCCAATTGAAACAAGGCGTCGGATCCGCCGCTTTCTGATTGTCCAGTATGAGCGTCGACCAGGAAGGCGTCGATTAGGAGAGCGTCGACGAGGCCGACGAGGAAGACGACGGCTATGACGACCAAGCAGACTCCGAATATCTGCAGGCCTGAGGAGTGCCTTAGCACGTACACGATCTGGTGGGCGAAATTGCCGCTGCTGCGGCGTTCGCTCCGTCGTTTCGCATTTTGTAGCGCTTCTGCTGGGTCAGTGCCGGACATATTTCAACTTTGAATTGGCGTTATGGCGCAAGATATTAACACGTTCATTGAGTCTCGATCTGTCGTCTGGATTGGCTCGTTGTCAATAGTCTCAGAGGTGTTCGCAACGATGTAAACTCATGGCGCGCCCGTTTACGAATGAATCGGCGTTGAGTTCGGAGGGTTGGACGAAATGAAGATTACGGATGTAAAGGCATGGGTTGTTGAGCCTCAGATGCCGGCTTTCGGGAGCACGATGGACCGGGAGTGGACGTTTGTGCGGATCGACACGGATGAGGGGATTTCGGGTTGGGGTGAGGCGACGAGTAGTCCGCGGCATGGTAGTTTCTTGACGGCGCAGGCGGTGTTGGCGATGAAAGAGGCGTTGGTGGGAGAGGATCCGATGAATATCGAGCCGCTTTGGCAGAAGCTGTATCGGCGGTACACGTATATGGGTTCTCGGGGATTGCCGACGACGGCGATCAGTGGGATCGATATTGCTTTGTGGGACATCAAGGGGAAGGCGATGGAGGTGCCGATCTACGAGCTGCTCGGTGGTAAGTTCCGGGATGAGGTGCGGCTGTATGCGAATGGTTGGTTCGCCGGTTGTTCGACGCCTGAGGAGTATGGCGAGGCGGCGAAGAATGTTGCTGAGTCTGGGCACGAGGCGTTGAAGCTCGACCCGTTTTTGGAGATGCGTCCGTATCACACGGCGTATGAGACGGGCCAGATTTCGCACGACGGTGAGGAGCTCGGTTACGACATCGTTCGGGCGACACGCGAGGCGGTTGGTCCGCAGTTCGAGATATTGATCGATGCGCACGGGCATTACAACGTGCCGGCGGCGATCCGGTTGGCGAATAACCTTTATGAGCAGAGTCGGATCGAGTGGTTCGAGGAGCCATTGCCGCCGGAGGGTTTCGACGGGTTGGCGACGGTTCGGGCGCACACACAGCCGAACATCTGCGTGGGCGAGCGGTTGTTTACGCGGTGGGATTTCCTGCCAGTGTTCCATCGGAACTTGGCGGACTACATCATGCCGGATATCGTGTGGACTGGTGGGATCAGTGAGATCCGGAAGATCGCGACGATGGCCGAAACTTACTACATTCCGATAAGTCCGCATAATGCGATGGGATCGTTGCAGATTGTGGCCGGGGCGCATGTGAGCATGTCTACAGTCAACTTCTATCGTTTGGAGCACTCGATGGCGTCGATACCGGCCTACAACGCGATGCTGGAGGAGCCGATCGATTTCCACGGGCAGTATGTCAAGGTTTCGGGCAAGCCAGGACTGGGCGTCGATGTGAGTATGGATGCGATTGAGAAGTATCGTCATCCTGATTCGCCGGGTGTGTAGTACGTAGGGACGGGTTTGAAACCCGCCCCTACTGGTTCTCCGATGCGTCAGAAACTGGCAGATCGGTCGCCGTTCTTTTACGGGTGGTGGATCCTGGGAGCCGCGGGGTCTGCGAACTTCGTACGGAATGCGGCAGCTAGTCTCACGATTTCTGTCTTCATATACCCGCTGTCGGAGGAGTTGGGTTGGAGTAGGACGCTGATCGCAGGTGCGGCGGCGGCTGGTGGGCTGGTGGCGACGTTTACATCGCCGATCATTGGCCGGATGATCGATCGTTATGGTGCTCGGGCGGTTTTGACGGCGAGCGTTGTGGTGTTGTGTATCTCGACATTCGTGTTGCGTTGGTCGGATGTGAGTCTGACAGTGATGGGTGCGACGGTACCGTGGGTTTTCTACATCGCATACGGGACGGGACGAGTGATCTTTGCGAGTCCGGTGCAGATCGGGACGTCGGTTGTTGTGTCGCGGTGGTTCATACGGATGCGGGGTCGGACGAACGGGATTTTGGGGTTGTCGCACTCGGCGGGGATGGTACTTTTTCCGCTGATCGCATCGATTGTGATCGCCCAGAGCGGATGGCGGGATGCCTGGTTCGTTTTGAGCGTCGTGGTGTTTGTGGTGGCACTGCTGCCGGTGGCGTTGTTGATATCGGAGCAACCGGAGGATCTGGGGTTACAGCCTGATGGTGATGTTGAGGAGGAAATGGATGAGGCGGTGGAGGCGAACGGCGGTAGGTCGGCGAGCGTTGAAGAGCCGAATTGGACATCGAGGGATGCGATGCGGACTCCAGCGTTATGGTTGTTGGCGCTGGCGACGGGCATGATGTTCTTCATGCACGCTGGCTCCAACACTCACGCCGCAGCCTTTTTTCGAGATCAGGGATTAGATGCTGTCACGGCGGGTGTGAGCATAAGTCTCAACGCGATCTTTCTCGGAATCAGCAGTTTGGTTTGGGGGCGGATCGTTGAACGGGTGCCGGCGCGATTCGTGATGGCGACAGTCGCGCTGAACTTGGCGGTCGGTGCGTTCCTGTTCACATTGACGGACACGACGGCCGAGGCGCTGGCGTTCTCGGCGTTCTTCGGCTTCGGGCTTGGCGGGATGCTGGTGGTGCCACCGGTGGCGTATGCGGACTATTTCGGGCGGTCAGCGTTGGGCACGATACGGGGTATCACGGAGCCGTTCACGACATTGGGCCAAGCTGTGGGCGTGCTTATCCCGGGTCTCATATTTGATTTTGTGGGCGGCGAGAGTTATCTGCCGTTTTTCTTCGTCGCTGGATTCGTTGGTATCTTGGCGGCGGTGGCGTCGTTGTTTGCGGTCAAGCCGCGGTGATTTGAACTAGGATGCGAAGGATTAGGGGCGTAGAGGCAACCCTTGTGGTTGCCCTCCAGTGAAACAACATCATGTCATCGTCGAGAGCACTGGGCAACCACAAGCGTTGCCCCTACGGAATCGCAGAGATACCCTCATTCCCATCATGGCTCTAAACCCCCTTTAATACCCCCTTGGATCATCAAGGGGGAGGGATTTGTTGCCGGTAACATGAACGCAGGAGATGCGAGATGAAGATTACCGATGTCAATGCGTATGTGGTGACGCCGCCGGGTCATGGATATGGCGGGCCGAACGAGCGGCAGTGGACGTTTGTGAGAATCGATACGGATGAGGGGATTCACGGCTGGGGCGAGTGCACGAACTATCCGGGTGGTGGGAGTTTCCTGACGGCTCGCGCGGTGTTGTCGATGAAGGAGGTTCTGGTTGGTGAGGATCCGTCGAATATCGAGCCGTTGTGGCATCGATTGTTCCGTCGGTATACGTACATGAGTTCGCGGGGATTTGCATCGACCGCGATCAGCGGGATCGACATTGCGTTGTGGGACATCAAAGGCAAGGCTTTAGGTGTGCCCGTATATGAGTTGCTGGGTGGGAAGTTCAGGGATGAAGTTCGGCTGTACGCGAATGGGTGGTTCACCGGCGCGACGACACCTGAGGATTACTACGAGGCGGCAAAGAAGGTCGTGGCTGATGGTCACGAGGCGATGAAGCTGGATCCGTTCAATGAGATGGTGCCGGTCCACACGAAGTTCACTGACGGTGTCATCTCACACGCGGGCGAGCAGTTGGGTTACGACATCGTGCGAGCGGTGCGGGATGCGGTTGGTCCGAAGCCGGAGATATTGATCGACGCGCATGGCAACTTCAACGTGCCGACGGCGATTCGGCTCGCCAACACCTTGCACGAGCAGTCGAACATCGAGTGGTTCGAGGAGCCGTTGCCGCAGGAGAGCTGGGAC
The DNA here is from genome assembly GCA_963664695.1 of Dehalococcoidia bacterium. Lineage (GTDB taxonomy): Bacteria > Chloroflexota > Dehalococcoidia > Lucifugimonadales > Lucifugimonadaceae > Bin127. The sequence continues at coordinate 1,288,536 of OY761543.1, read as the reverse complement.
GCTCTTGAGACGGTGCGACAGAACACGGTGCCGAACATCTGCGTCGGCGAACGGCTGTACACCCGTTGGGATTTCTTGCCAGTCTTCCGAAAGAATCTCGCCAACTACATCATGCCCGACATCGTCTGGACAGGCGGCATCAGCGAAATCAAAAAGATCGCCTCGATGGCAGAGGCCTACTACATCCCGATAAGTCCGCACAACGCCATGGGTTCCATCCAAATCGTAGCCGGTGCCCACGTCTGCATGTCGACCGTGAACTTCTACCGGTTGGAGCATGCGATCGCTTTCATTCCGATGTATCAGGCGATGTTGGAGGAGCCGATCGAGTTTGATGGGCAGTATGTGCGGGTGAGTGGGAAGCCGGGGTTGGGGGTTGAGGTGAGTATGGAGGCTATGGAGCGGTATGGGGTTGAGGGGTGGTGAGGGGTAGGTCGTTTTGCGCATCTTCGCCGAAAATTCATCAGCTGCTGTAAATGGCGGATAAAGCAGCGTTGGTTTAACCAAGTTTAGTGAAAACCATTTTGTATATTTATCAACGCCATTGAACATCGAATCAGAAATCTTAGCGAAAGTCGAAACATGAAAGCTGGAGAAGCAACTGTAACTCAATTATTTGAATCGAAACATGTATACGAAGTGCCGAGGTACCAACGCCACTACGTCTGGGAACAAGATACCCAATGGTTGCCGTTGTGGCGAGACGTGGAGCAGGTTGCCGAACGACTCATTGCTTCGCAATCTGGGAACAACGCTAGTCATCACGCACAACAAGCTGCGCCTCATTTTATGGGCGCCGTAGTTGTAAAACAGAAAAGCATTGACGACTCCACGCCGAATAATTTGCCCACTTGGATCATAGTCGACGGTCAACAGCGATTGACCACGATTCTGTTGATGATGACGGCGATCGCGAACTCGTTTAGATGGTTTGGGCAGGACACTCACGCCGCATCGTTGAAGGAATTGGTCGACAACCGCCACTTCGCGGGAGTGCCACAGATCGACATCATGAAACTTCGACCTGCAGGTTTGGGATATGCGTCTTTTTCTAATCTGATCGAACTTGATGTGGTGACGGGTCAAGCAAATCCAACCGGCGATAGGCTCGGCGCTTGCTATGGGTTCTACGAAGAAACTGCTATGGCGTGGTGCGAGGAACGGGAAAGCACGATCGACGTCGTGGCACCGCAACTGAAGCGCGCTGTCGTCGACATGCTACAAGTGGCGAGAATTGAACTTTCGATTGATGATAACGAGCACGAGATTTTCGAATCATTGAATGCTCGCGGTGTTGAACTGACAGAATACGATAAGGTCAAGAATTTCTTGCTGTTCGAGGCTCTAAGACAGACGGGCGATCAAGATGATTTCTACGGTGAATATTTGGAGCGATTTGATGGCGGTCAGAAAGATGACGATCGATGGTGGAGCGAACGGCATAGAGTGCCGAATTTTAACGGCAATCGCGTTAACGCGATGTCGTGGTACTGGATCACTGCTCAGAAGCGGGAGGTGATACATCAAGCGGCGGTTTATCAAACCGTGCGAAATCGTGTTCATGGATCGGATAACGTTCTCGAAATTGCCGAGTCACTACGAGATTACGCTGACGCATTCGAGAAACTTGAAAAACAACACCATGACTATTCCGCCTTGGGGAAATACCGACACCGAAGGACGCAGTTGAAGTTGTTCGGATTCACGAGTGTTTATATGGCCTTGCGGGTAAGACTGAATGACGATGGTGCTTTCCAATACTGTATGAGGGTGATGGATAGCTACTTGATGCGTAGGATGATATTTCGGAATTCAGCTACGGGTTTTCGAAGCTTGATACCGGGGTTATTGGGTCACATATTCGACGCAGCAGATGAAGATGCCGTGATCAATGGACTGATTGACAGTTTGCAAGACCAAGCGGGGATCAGCACCAAATGGCCGGGTGACAGAGACATCACTGATCGGCTTTTGGGATCATGGTCTCCAAAAGCTGGAGTTCAACGTTTGATTCTCGAAGAGGTTGAGAATGCGATCGTGCCTGCGGGTGCTGGATACAAGAACGTCCCACGCGACTTGACCTTAGAACATGTCATGCCTCAGAACTGGGAAAAGAACTGGCAGTTGGAAGTGGATGCGACTGAAGAAGATCTGAGACAACGTCGCGATCATGTTCCGGCAATTGGCAACTTGACGTTACTGAGCCAGCCTTGGAACTCGAGCTTGAAGGATGAAAAATACGCGGTGAAAGTAGGAAAGTTAGCACAAGACAACTTAGAGTTGAACAGGCGAATCGTGAGCGAATACCCTGATAAATGGGATGAAAGTGCGATCGACGAGCGTGGCCGTTGGATTGCCAACAAGGTCTGTGAAATATGGCCGCATGGTGATGCGCTGAGAGTTTGATTGGCCAGTCGAGGGCTATGCGATCCGTTCACCCCACAGGAAAATCGGCATACGTAACAATCCCGTGCCCCAGATCGGCATAATCCCGATCCCAACGCGCCTGGATCCCCGCTCGCCAATCCAGCGCCGCGGCTTCCAGTTCAGCGGCCATCTCCGGCATATCTTCGGCAAGGTTGTTGCTCTCGGAAACATCCGTCTGGAGATCGGCTAGGTGGATGTGAGTTGACGGTTCGTCCTCTTCGACGAGGACACCGTCGATGACCAGTTTGTGGTTACCGCGGCGGATGGCGGTTTGGCCATCTAGTTCCCAGTAGAGGTCGCGTTCGGGGAGGTCGGTGCCTTTGGATAGGAGGTCTAGGATGCTGGTGCCGTCGAATTCTCCGGTTTCGTCGGTTGGTGCGGTTCCGTCGGCGGCGTGGAGGGCGGTCGGGACGATGTCCATGGATGCACAAGGGGTGGACACGACTTGTCCGCCGGGGATTCGTGCGGGATAATGGGCGATTGCGGGCATTCGGATGCCACCGTCGAAGAGGCTGAATTTGTGGCCTTTGAGTCCGCCGGAGGTGCCACCGTAGTACGGATCGAGGGTGCCGTCGAGCCAGTTGCGGGTCTCGCGGGACGGGCCGTTGTCGGAGACGAAGAAGGTGAGGGTCTCTTCGGCTTCTCCGAGGCGGGTTATTTCGTTCATGATTGCGCCGATGGCGTCGTCGATGGCGGAGATCATTGCGGCCATGATGCGTCGGTCCCACGGGAGGTGGGCGAAACGAGACGTGTATTTTTCGGGCGCGTGCATAGGGTAGTGCGGCGCGTTGAAGGGTGCGTAGAGGAGGAAGGGTTGGCCGGATTCACGCTTCTCAGCGACCATTGCTCGGAGGCGCTCGATGGCTTTTTCAGCGATGAGTTCGGTGAAGTATTCGCTGTCGTGCCAGACTTCTTCGTTGTTCTCCCAGAGGTCGTGGGTGGGATTGATGCCGGGGCCGGGGCGGTTAGCGCCCCAGTAGTAGATGTGGGAGTAGAAGTCGATGCATCCGGCGAGGAAGCCGAACCAGTAGTCGAAGCCGTGGGAGTGTGGTCGGCACTCGTCGGTAAGGCCGAGGTGCCATTTTCCGACCATGGATGTCTGATAGCCGCGGTCTTTCAGGAGCGAAGATATGGTCGGCGTCGAGTTGGGCAGACCAGAAGCGGTGCGGTGTCCTTGTAGGATTGCTCGGACGCCGGCGTTTCCAGGGTAGCGTCCAGTTAGAAGAGCGGCACGTGATGGGCTGCAGACGGGGCTGTTGGAGTACCAGTCGGTGAATCGGACGCCGTTTGCGGCGAGGTTGTCGAGGTTGGGGGTGCGGAAGTCGGTGGCGCCCATGCACGACAGATCGCCGTAGCCTTGGTCGTCGGTCATGAACACGATGACATTGGGGCGGTCGGATTCGTTTGGCACGGCGGACCTCGCCATCTCCCTCTCCCGGCGAGCAGGAGAGGGGATTATGTTTCTTGGCTACTCGCTGTCGCCATCATCATCAAACGAGATGACGGGTTCTTCGGGAGTTTCGATGCCGCCGAAGAATGTGCTGGCGAGGTTGGAGTAGTCGGGTTCCGAAGCATTTTGACCGTCGTCGCCGGAGAATCCGATCGAGACGTTTGGGGATTGGCTGTCGACGTTGAACGCGGCGAGAGAGGCAGCAACATCGTCGCTGGCGATAGCTGCGAGCGCCTCTTCCCAACCTTGGGTAACGGGCTCGGGTAGCACTTCTTCGGGGTCCGGCAGTCCGAGGAGTTCGCGGCCTTCCACTGAACGGTCAAGGCGTGCCGGTATCATGCGGCCGATGATGACGTTCTCTTTGAGGCCGGTCAGTCGGTCGACGCTGCCCTGTAGAGCGGCATCGGTAAGGACGCGCTCGGTTTCTTGGAACGAGGCCTTCGCCAAGAAGCTTTGCGACATCAGCGACACTCGACTGATGCCGAGAAGGACGGGCATCGCGGTTGCGGGATCGCCGTCTTGCTCTCGGACGTCTTCGTTGGCTTGGAGGTACTGGGATCGGTCGACGACTTCGTCAATCAGAAGTTTCGAATGGCCGGTGCTTTCGATCTTGACCTTTTGGAGCATCTGGCGCACGACGACTTCGAAGTGTTTGTCGTGCACTTTGACACCTTGCGAACGGTAGACGCGTTGAGCCTCTTCGACGAGGTAGCGTTGAACGGCTTCGATGCCGCTGATGCGCAGGATGTCGTGCGGGTTCTGGGTTCCGTCGGTGAGCTGCGTTCCGGGTTCGATCTCCTGGCCTTCCGAGACCAAGATTTCGGCGTTGCTCTGCGGCATGTATTCACGTTCGTCGGTCTCGAGCCAGAAGATGCGGATGGCGGTATCGTCGATACTCTCGACCTCGCCAGAAACCTCAGACACCAACTCTTCCGGCAAAGCGAGTGCGCCGTCGTCGCCCATTGCGTCTCGGCGACCCGCCGCGGTGAGTGTCAAGAGGTTGGACCCGGCATCAACCCAATCGCCGACTTCAACGTTTGGTCGATAGCCAGCAGGGATCTCGACGTCGGAGTGGAACGTTTCGACGTTCTCGACTGCGATAACGATGTTCCCTTGGGTTTCGCGGAAGTTGATAATACCGGGGATTTCCGAGAGGATGGCTGGAGCCTTCGGGTTGCGCGCTTCAAACAGCTCTTGGACGCGGGGTAGTCCCGTCGTTATGTCGCGGTCGCTAGCGATACCGCCGGTGTGGAAGTTACGCATGGTCAGCTGCGTACCGGGTTCGCCGATGGATTGTGCAGCGACGATTCCGACTGCTTCGCCGATGATGGACGGGCGGTTGTCGGCGAGCATGCTGCCGTAGCAGCGCCCGCAGATACCACGATCGAGCATGCAACCGACCGGCGATCGAACTTCGAGCTCCTCCAGTCCGGAAGCGACGATGCTGCGTGCCAGATCAATGTCGATGAGTGTGTCCTGAGTTGCGATAACTTCGCCGGTCTCGGGATCGACTACATCTTGCACGGCATACCGGCTGAAGATGCGCTCCTCGAACGGTAGGTTGAGCGCCCTCGACGCCTCAGCGGAGACGGTCATGCCGATCGGGGATCCACAGTCGCGTTCGTTGATGATGACGTTCTGAGCAGCGTCAGCCATACGTCGGGTCAGATATCCGGCTTCAGCGGTCTTGAGGGCGGTGTCGGCTAGCGCCTTGCGCGAACCGTGGGTCGATGCAAAGAACTCGTGGACGGATAGGCCCTCCGCGAAGCTAGCTTCGATCGGGACATCGATGATGCGACCGCGCGGGTTCGACATGAGTCCGCGCATACCGGCCATCTGCTTGATCTGAGCCAAGTTACCTTTCGCCCCCGAGTCGGACATAGCGAAGACGCCGTTGTACTCGGGAAGATGCGATTTCACGGCATCGGTGACCAGATCGGACGTCTCGTTCCACGTCTCGATGGTCGCGGTGTATTTCTCTTCATCGGTAATGACGCCTTCGTTGTACATCCTTTGAAGTTCGGCGACTTGAGCTCGACCGTCTTCGATAAGTCCGGCCTTCTCGGGGGGTGGGACGGCGTCTTTGATCGCGATGGTGGTGCCGGAACGTGTGGCGTACTCAAATCCGAGACGTTTCATCTCGTCGAGGACGATAGCGGTGCCGGCGTTTCCGAGTTCGCTGTAGCAGCGATGCACGACGGCATCGAGCTCATCTTCCTTCATGACGTAGTTGTGGAACCCCATCGAATCCGGAAGAATCTCGTTGAAGATTATCCGTCCGACGGTGGTTTCAATCCAGTCGTGCGGTTCATCAATGACGAACGGAGTTATTGCAGTCGATTCAGTCCAAACTGGAGTACCGCCTGGTACGCGGACTCGGATGCGGTCACGGAGCCCGACCTCGTTGGTCTCTTGAGAAAATAGAGCTTCCTGCAAGCTGCCAAAATATCGCACGCCGGCGTGACCGTTTTCAGACTTGGAGCCGTTGTTGAGCGCAAACTCAGTGGCGATAACGTCGGTCGGTACCGGTACCGCGGTGTCCATCACTGGCCCGGTCATGTAGTACAGGCCGAGCAGCATGTCGAGCGTCGGCGACACGATCGGTGAGCCGGATCGCGGTGCGAGCATGTTGCTCGTGCTGAGCATGAGCGTCTTCGCCTCGTTGATGGCACCTGGCGAAAGCGGAACGTGGACGGCCATCTGGTCGCCATCGAAGTCTGCGTTGAAGGCGGTACAGACCAGCGGGTGGAGCTGTATGGCTTTACCTTCGACGAGTTTCGGGTAGAAGGCCTGGATTCCCAAACGGTGGAGCGTCGGTGCGCGGTTCAGGAGCACCGGGTGTCCATCAACTACCTTTTCGAGGGTGTCCCAGACTTCCGCGTCGGCTTGTTCGGCGCGGCGTTTTGCGGTTTTGATGTTGTGTGCGTGACCCAATGCGATCAGGCGGTTCATGACGAACGGCTTGAAAAGTTCGAGGGCCATTTCCTTGGGAATGCCGCACTCGTCCAGCTTGAGTTGTGGTCCGGAGATGATGACGGCGCGCCCGCTGTAGTCGACCCGTTTTCCTAGCAAGTTCTGTCGGAAGCGGCCTTGCTTGCCGCGCAAAAGGTCGGTGAGGGACTTGAGCTTGTGGTTGTGCCGCCCCATGATTGCTCGACCGCGTCGACCATTGTCGATGAGTGCGTCGACGGCTTCTTGAAGCATTCGGCGTTCGTTACGGACGATGATGTCCGGCGCGGAGAGTTTGAGAAGGTGGCTCAGCCGGTTGTTGCGGTTAATGACGCGACGGTACAGATCGTTAAGGTCGCTCGTCGCGAATCGACCGCCGTCGAGCTGCACCATGGGGTGCAATTCAGGAGGTAGTACCGGCAGGACGGTCAGAATCATCCACTCGGGTTTATTGCCGCTAGTTCGAAATGCTTCGACCACGCTCAAACGTTTGACCGCTTTGGCTCGGCGTTGACCGGACGTGTTGCGGATAATTTCGTTGAGTTCTTGGTGAATCTCGTCGAGTTCGAGGTTTTCGAGCAGTTCGAGGATCGCGTCGGCGCCCATACCCGCTTCAAAGACATTGCCGAATCGGTCTTTGAGTTCGCGGTATTCGGCTTCGTTCAACTCGGTCTTGATCTGCAGGCTTTCCGCTTGATCAATTTTCCGGGCGACATCTTGTTCGAAGACGATCTTCCAGTGCGCGAGCGCGGTTTCGACCACGTCTTCCATGGAAGAGCCTTCGGGCGCACTTGGAATCGCGTCTGGGTCTTCACCCAACGAGATGTGAATCGATCGAATTTGGTCGATCAGTTGAGCCAAGAAGTCTTCGTTTCGTTCGGTGGCGGCGAACTGTGTGCGCTCCTCTTCGATGCGCGCGAGTTCCTGCTCGCGGTAATCCATCAACTCGGTGATCGCAAGAAGTCGGGCGTCTTCATCTACTTTGGTGATGATGTAGCAGGAGAAGTAGAGCACTCGCTCGAGGTTTCTGGGGGTGATGTCGAGGATGATGCTCATCCGTGACGGTGTTCCCTTGGAAAACCAGATGTGTGCGACAGGTGCGGCTAGGTTGATGTGTCCCATGCGCTCGCGTCGAACGGAGGTGCGAGTGACTTCAACCTTGCACTGGTCGCAGACGAATCCCTCGCGTCGCATGCGCATGTCGCGCTGACGTTTGTATTTCCCGCAGTAGCACTCGAAATCACGCGTCGGACCGAAAATCCGTTCGCAGAAAAGCCCATCGCGTTCCGGTCGTAGCGTCCGGTAGTTAATGGTTTCGGCTTTCTTGACTTCGCCCCACGACCATTTCCTGATGACCTGAGGCGAAGCGATGGCGATTTTGATCGCACGAAAGTCGCTTTCGGGACTAGGAGCGGTTTGTTGTAAGGGTGTAAATGCCATTCCGTTTTACCTCGTTTGGTCGCGAGTGGGACGTTGTTTGGTCGCAGGTGTGAGCGCGGGGACGCACGCGGTGTGCGAACCCGTCTTCGGACTATTCGTCAGTTTCGGCCGAGTCGTCGTCGGCTTCCCCTTCGTCTGACGATTCCGAGCTTTGATCTTCGTCTTCGCTGAAGTCGACATCGAACTCCAACACCGGCGGCGGCAGTTCCGCTCCGATGTCCATGACGTCACCACCAATCGGGACGAAGTCTTGATCTTCTTGGAACGGAGTTTCTTCGATCACTTCGTCGGCTTCGTCGCCAGTTCCAGTCTCGAAGTTGGCGTCGCCGATCATCGAGATGTCGAGTCCAAGCCCTTGAAGCTCATGAATCAAAACGTTGAACGATTCGGGAACGTCGGCAGAAACGACCGACTGGCCCTTGACGATGGCCTCGTATGCCAACACTCGTCCTTTGACGTCGTCGGATTTTATGGTCAGCACTTCCTGCAATGTGTGTGGCGCGGAATAAGCTTCGAGCGCCCAGACCTCCATTTCGCCGAATCGCTGGCCCCCGAACTGCGCCTTGCCGCCCAGAGGTTGTTGCGTGATCAACGAGTAAGGTCCGGTGGATCGGGCGTGCATCTTGTCTTCCGCCAGGTGGATCAGTTTCATCATGTAGATGTTGCCGACGGTGACTGGCTGGTCGAACCTCTCGCCGGTGCGTCCGTCGATGAGAGTCTGCTTGCCGAGGATTGGCGCGGCATTGCCGCTTTCGCGATCGAGGCGGCGCGCAACGGCCATTAGTTCATTGCGGTCTAACGCGGTCGTGTTTTGCCCGGCGACTTCGGAGAGCCAGAGCCGCATGCACGCTTCGCTGGCCTTCCCAGCGTCGTCAATGTCGTGACTGCTGAGTTCGTTGTAGTCGTACCCGCGCTCTTGGAGCCACTGTCGGATTCTCTCCTGATCGATCGATCGGTCGGTCATGTCGCGGTGGTTGCGGGCTTCGGACGCGGAAACAAACCATGCTCTCGCCAGCTCGTCTTCGATTGCGACTTCAGTTGCACTGTCGAACACTGGAGTGATGGCAGAGAAGTCGAGTTCTCGTGCTGCCCATCCGAGGTGTGTTTCGAGTAGCTGACCAAGATTCATGCGCGACGGTACGCCGATTGGGTTGAGGACGATGTCGAGCGGAGTTCCGTCCGGCAGATGTGGCATGTCCTCGCGGGGCAGGATCATGGCGACGACACCTTTGTTGCCGTGTCTGCCGGCCATTTTGTCGCCTTGCATGATTTTGCGAGTGTGTGCAACCCAGACGCGGACCATCATCGAGACGCCGGGAGGCAGTTCGGCACCGTCTTCCTTCTTGCTGATGCGGACTTTGATGACTTTGCCTTTTTCGCCGTGGGGCACTCTAAGGCTGGTGTCTTTGGTGTCGCGCGCCTTTTCACCGAAGATGGCTCGGAGGAGCTTCTCCTCGGCGGTGAGTTCGGTCTCGCCCTTGGGTGTGACCTTGCCGACGAGGATGTCGCCTGGGCCGACCCAAGTTCCTGGGATGACAATGCCTTCTTCGTCGAGGTTTGCCAAATTGGTCTCGCCGACGTTGGCAATATCGCGTGTGATTTCTTCTGGTCCAAGCTGGGTTTCGCGGGCTTCTACCTGGTGTTTCTGGATGTGCGTGGAGGTAAAACGGTCGTCTTTGACGAGGTCCTCGCTGAGGATGATCGCATCCTCATAGTTGCCGCCGCCCCAGCTCATGAAGCCGACCAAGACGTTTTGACCCAGTGCGAGTCGTCCGCCTTCAGTTGAGGAGCTATCGGCAATGGCCTGTCCGGCGTTCACGCGTTGTCCTTTGCTGACGATGGGGTGCTGATTGATGCAGGTGCTCTGGTTAGAGCGCTCGTATCGGATGAGCGGGTAGGCGCGTGTTTCGCCTTGGTCGTCGGCGATAACGATCTTGTCACTGGTGACCGAGGCAACTAAGCCGTCGATCGACGAACGAACTACCTGACCGCTGTCGAGTGCGGCGCGGGCTTCGATACCGGTGCCGACGATCGGGGCTTCTGGTCGAATTAGCGGTACGCCTTGACGTTGCATGTTGGAACCCATCAGGGCGCGTGTGGCGTCATCGTGTTCAAGGAATGGGATGAGTCCGGCGGAGACGCTCACGATTTGCGACGGAGAAACGTCGATATAGTCGACGTCTTCAGGGCGCGCTTTGACGTACTGCTCACCACCGGTTCGGCAACGAACGCTACCTTCGAGTTGGCCGACAGCATCTACTGGTGTCGTGGGCTCGCCGATTAATACTTCCTCTTCTTGATCGGCGGAAAGGTATTCGACGTCTTCGGCGTTGAGCGAGATGAAGGGTCGGACTTCGATTTGCTGTTCACCAAGCCTGCGGAGGCGTTTGGCGAGGTCTTCATCGATTACGGAATCCGCTTCGCCAACGATGGTCTTGCGGCTTTTTTCTCGGACGTCTTCCGTCAGCATACGTCCGATCAAATCATCGGACCGGTTCGAAATGGACGTTCGAACTTTTCGGTACGGCGTTTCGACGAATCCGAATGCGTTGACTTTGGCGTAGGTTGCGAGAGAGCCGAGAAGTCCGATGTTCGGTCCTTCGGGGGTCTCGATCGGGCAGATGCGGCCGTAGTGAGAGTGGTGTACGTCACGGACGTCAAAGCCGGCTCGGTCACGCGTTAAGCCACCGGGGCCGAGGGCGGAGAGGCGTCGCTTGTGGGTCAATTCAGACAGTGGGTTCGTCTGGTCCATGAACTGGGACAGCTGTGAACCGCCGAAGAACTCTTTGACTGCGGCTCCGACTGGTCGAATGTTGATCAACGCTGCGGGGGTTGTTTCACCCGGATGCGTCGTCATACGTTCGCGTACGACGCGCTCCATCCGAACAAGACCGACGCGAATCTGGTTCTGGATCAATTCGCCAACGGTTCGGACGCGACGGTTGCCGAGGTGGTCAATGTCGTCGGGCACTGCTGTGCCTTCATTGACTTTGATCATGCGCTTGATGATGTTGACAAAGTCGCGCTTGGTGAGCGTCCGGCGAGTAAGTTCTACGTCGACGTCGATGCGCCGGTTGAGCTTGTATCTGCCGACATCTCCCAGATCGTATCGTCGGGAGTCGAAGAACATCTGAGAGACGAGCCGCTTGGCACCATCCACGGTGGCTGGTTCGCCCGGTCGCATTCGCTTGTGGAACTCTTTCAGCGCGTCGTCTTCGTCCTTAGCGTCGGCATCGGATTCCCACGTCGACCGGATGAAGTCGCGCACTTCGGCATCTTCGTCGCCCTCGGCCGGATCACCGAAGATTTCACGCATCGCCTCGAGCGAGTCGAGTATGAGAGGTGATTCCTGGTCGTGCTCGGAACCGTCTTCAACCGCGGCGATCGCGCGCAGCAGCGTGGTAACCGGCAGCTTGCGCTTGCGATCGACCTTCGCGAAAAGTATGTCTCGGTTGCTGGTTTCGAGTTCGACCCATGCACCGCGGTACGGGATCAACTTGACGCTGCAAAGTCGATTTCCGGTGGCGGGGTCTTCGTCTTGCGAATAGTACGCGCCAGGTGAACGGACTAGTTGCGAGATTACGACGCGTTCGGCGCCGTTGATGATGAAGGTGCCATTCTCGGTCATCTTAGGCATGTCGCCGAAGAAGATCGTCTGCTCTTTGATCTCGTCGGTCTCGTTGATCTTCAACTCGATCGTGACGTGAAGAGGCACGCTGTAGGTGATTTCGCGTTCGCGGCACTCTTCCTCGGAGAACTCAGGTTCGCCGATTTCGTGCTCGGTCAGACTCATCTCGTACTTGGGATTGTCTGACGAGTAGTCAGTGATAGGCGAAATCTCTTCGAAGAGTTGGTGGAGTCCGTCGCCGAGAAGCCAATTGAAAGAATCTTTTTGGACCTGAATTAAGTCCGGCATATCCGTCGGCACGTTAGTTTCGCCAAAGGTGCGATATGCGCGGCTCTTGCCGCCAGCGGACAACGCATGTGAAATGACCATTCAGTTCTCCTTGAGTGCAGGTCTGAGAATCAGCAACGACAGTTCGGCCTAGTCGATAATGCTGGGGTTCTGCACAGGTGACGGATTACGGCTGTGTCCGTTTCGCGCGAAAACGCGCCCTACCCAGCTGGAGAGTTTTTCCAGCCGCGGGTGCGCTATGGAAAGCCTGTTTAAGGCGTGGCCGCGGATTACGTGCACTATCTTAATGCTAAACGTGTGCGCGGCGCTTGTCTAGTGGGTTTACGTGCAGTTTTGGCGCGAATTTCCCAAATCGGTCTTGAGGAGCGGCGAACAATATCGGAATTTGTTAATCGCCTGCCGTAGGCGGGGGTCCACCGCGTCCTGAAGCGCTGCGTAACGGCACGTCGCGGAGGAACAGGACGATAACGATTGCGGTCACCAAGATGAAGAAGGTAGCGAGGAAAACGCTGGAAAGCGACGAAGCCAACGCTGTGCGCAACCCATCGAGCATTGCGCTTGTGGCGCCATCCGCTAACCCCAAATTGGCTACGATTCCGTTCAATACTTCCGGGTTCACCATTGCTGCCGGGTTGTTGGCCAATTCGGCAATCTCATCGCCGCTGATGGCTTCCCGGACCTCGGGTGGCAATGAATCGCTCAGATTGGTGCGGAACCGATTCGCCATTAGTGATCCCAATAGCGCCAGCCCTAATGCCCCTCCGATGGTTCGGTAGAACTGCACGGTTGATGTGGCAATGCCCAAAAAGCGGTGTTCGACCGCGTTCTGTGCCGCGATGGTGAACGCGGGGAAGGTGAAACCGAGTCCAAATCCGAGCAATACGATGAATGAAATCGCGATGGGGTAAGTCGTTGCTTCCGACGTGGTGGACAACAGGAATAGACCGATCGACATCATCGTCACGCCGAATAGGCCAGGCCAACGATAACTGCCGAGCCGCGAGACGACCTGTCCGGATATGGATGCTCCGATTACGGTTCCTAGCATCATCGGCGTCAGGAAACTGCCGCTACTGGTGGCTGATGCTCCCAGCACGCCTTGGAAGAATAGCGGGATGAAGATGATGGCGCCGAACATGCCGAACCCAGTCACAAAGGTGGCAAGAATGGTGACCGCCAAGACCGGATTCGTATATATGTGAAGCGGCATTATCGGGTTGGGTGTCCGCATCTCCACAAATATGAACGCGGCGACCGCGGTTGCCGCAACGGCGAAGAGGATGATTACTTGGGACGATGTCCAACCTGAATCGCCGGCAATTGAGAGCGCGAGCATCAACGGCACGACGGTCGCGATGAGCGTGATTACACCGAGAACATCAATGGTTCGGTCCATTGGTTGCGGTTCGATACGTGGGAAGAAACGCGTCATCGCAACGATCAATGGGATGCTGATCGGGAGATTGATGTAGAAGATCCAGTTCCACGAAAGGGTGTCGGTGATGAAACCTCCGAGGGTCGGTCCGATGACAGAGGACATGCCGAAAACTGCGGCGATGACACCTTGGATTTTCCCGCGTTCCGCGGGCGCATAAAGGTCGCCCACAATAACGAAAACCAGTGACATCAGCACGCCGCCGCCCAAACCTTGAAACGCTCGGAAAGCGATCAATTGGTTCATCGAGGTCGCGGTGCCTGCGGCGAAGGAGCCGATCATGAAGATGATTAATCCAACGAGATAGAACCACTTTCGACCAAAGATGTCGGAAAGTCGACCCACGATCGGGACGGTGATGGTTGATGCGACTAGGTAGGCCGTAGTCACCCATGTGTATCGATCAAAACCGCCGAGGTCCGCGATAATGCGTGGCATCGCTGTGCCGACCACGGTTTGGTCGAGAGCGGCGAGAAACAGTCCGGTCATTGCGCACGCCATAGTGATCAAGATTTGGCGGCGCGGCAAGCCAGACGAAAATTCGCTTTGTGCCATGGATTCTCCGTTGGATTGAGCGTTGGCAGATTAACCTTAAACTATCGAGACTGCTATACATAGCAGCCCGATCATCATGACCAGAGGGCGCGTGCGATGGTTTCGAAGACCATTTACATCCGCGGAATGACGTGTGCCGCGTGCGTTTCGCACGTTACCGAGGCGATAGCGTCGGTCCCGGGTGTCGATTCCGCCGATGTGTCGTTGGCGACCAATTCCGCCAATGTCAACTTCTCAGACGCGAACGCGGACGCTTTGGAAAGTGGCGGCGAGATATTCGGCGCCATCTCTGCAGCAGTGAGCGACGCAGGTTACGGAATCGATGTGTCGGCGAGGTCGGCGGATGCGTCAGTTGATGCGTTGGGAAGCGGCCACGAATCTAGGTTCGAAGCGCAACGATCAGAGCTTCTGGCAGTTCGAAACGGTGCGATCGTGAGCATCGCGGCGATGGTGTCGATCATGATTGCGACGATGGCGCGATCCGCGTTTGCGCCCGATGTTCCGGCTTATGCTCTGAATCTATTGTTCTTGGTGGTTGCCACTCCGATCCAGTTGCGAATCGCCGCTCCGTTTTACACGTCGGCGTGGGCGGCCGCAAAACGCAAAACATCCAACATGAACACGTTGGTCGTGGTCGGCACTTCGGTTGCGTTCGGGTACAGCGCTCTGGTGACGGTATCTCAGCTGATACTCGGTGATTCAACGTTGTGGTCGGATGCCGCGAGCTTCGTCGTGCCTGAACATCACATTGGGACATATTTCGAAGTGCCGGCGGCGATCATCGGGTTGGTTTCGTTGGGACGTTGGTTGGAGGGAAGGACCCGATTGCGAGCAGGTGAAGCGGTTCGGTTGCTGATTGAGTTGCAACCGCGCACGGCTCTTGTGGAGCGTGCCGACGGCGTCCAGGAGGTTGACATCGGAGATATCGAGGTCGGAGAAACGGTTGTGATTCGTCCCGGCGAACGAGTGCCTACAGATGCAAAAGTGATTGAAGGTGCCGCCGAGATCGACGAGTCGATGCTCACCGGTGAGAGCATGCCTGTGGTGAAGAAACCGGGTGACGCGATTTTTGCTGGGACGTTGAACATTGCGGCCGCTTGCAAGGCCAAAGTCGCAATTATAGGCGAGCGCACACTTCTCGCCCAAATCATCCGCCAAGTAGAGCGGGCCCAAGCAACTCGTGCACCTATTGAACGATTTGTTGACCGGGTGACGGCGAAGTTCGTGCCAGCTGTCCTTGTTGCAGGTTTGGTGTCGTTCCTATTCTGGCTCGTGGCGGCGCCGGACCCGTCATTACCGAACGCGTTGTTGATCTCAGTAACGGTTTTTGTGATCGCATGTCCATGCGCGCTGGGATTGGCGACACCAACTGCGGTGGTGGCCGGCATCGGTCGCGCCGCCGAACACGGGATATTGATCAAAGACGCCACGACTCTCGAGCGAGCGGCGACCGTTAATGCGGTGGCGTTTGATAAGACCGGCACTCTGACCGCCGGAAAACCCCAAGTTGTCTCGATCCACGTCGACTCTACTTCCGCTCTTTCAGAAGATGAGGTTTTGAGCGTTGTTGCCGCGGTTGAGGTCTATTCCGAGCACCCGGTAGCGACGGCGATCGTCAGCGAAGCGCGCGAACGTAGCCTCGAAATCCCCGAATCTGAAGGTTTCCAATCGATTGCTGGTCAGGGCGTGTACGCGTCGGTCAATGGTCTAGTCGTCGCCGTGATGAATCCGTCAGCGATCTCACTCGATGCAGGTAGCGAGATCTTCAACGCCATCGAGCGGATCGAAGCAAACGCCCAAACACCGGTGTCGATCTCGATTGACGGGCAGCCGGTCGCCGCGATCGGACTACAGGACACCGTTCGCGACGATGCCATGTCAGCCGTCGTAACTCTACGCGAAATGAACGTCGAATCGCATCTCATTACAGGAGACCGAGCAGAGGTCGCGAAGGTCGTGGCGGAATCTGTTGGTATCGAACACGTTGAAGCCCAAGTTTCGCCAATCGATAAGGCTACTCGGGTGAGCGCACTATCTAATCAAGACCGCAAAGTGGCAATGATCGGCGACGGCATCAACGACGGGCCGGCACTTGCGGCCGCGCATGTAGGAGTCGCGATGGCCAGTGGTTCCGACATCGCAATCGAGTCGGCGGATGTGACGTTGGTCAACAATGAACCGACCGCAGTACCGCGCTTGATTTCGATAAGCCGGGCAACGGTGCGGGTGATCCGGCAAAACCTGTTCTGGGCGTTCGCGTACAACGTGGTTCTGATTCCAATCGCAGCAGGAGTGCTGCATCCAGTTTTCGCGAATTCTCCGCCGCCTGAATATCTGCGAATGATCATCAGCGAAAGCGGCTTCCTTAGTCCAGTCGCTGCTGCCGCGGCGATGGCGCTCTCGTCACTGTCGGTCTCTTTGAATGCTTTGAGGTTGAGGCGCGGGACTTAGCGACGGGATTCAACGGGTATAATCCGAACCATGCCAACCAAAGAACCAACCCGCGACAAGGCAGTCGTCTATACCCATCCAACCTGCGGATATTGCGACATGCTCAAGTCAGACCTGGTAACCAAGGGCATCGATTACGAAGAGATCGATGTATCTAAGCAACCGCAAATGTGGGACGAGGTCGAGCGGCTTTCAGGCGGTGATCGCATTACTCCCGTTCTCGTAACCGCTGACGGTGAAGTCGAGATTGGTTACAAGGGCATCGGCTGCAACTACGGGTAGAATGCCACCGGTTTGACCTCTTTACCGGTAAATCACATCGATCGGTTGTGCTTTGTGCCTTGGATCGTCCCTTGACGCGTTCAATGCATAAACTATGCGCATGCGCGTGGCGTTAGGCATAGATCTTGGTTCAACTTCGGTGACGGTCGTTGCGGTTCGTGTCAATGATGGCGGAGCCGAGATGGTCGCTTCACTTTCCGCGCCCAACGATGCTGAGACTACGTCGGCACACGATCGAGTCATTGGCCGATCGGAGTGGGATATCGAAGCGATGGTCGCGTGCGTCATCCGAACCGTTGACGAGCTGCGTTCGGGATTTGATTTTGATGAGGTAGTCGCTATCGGGATTACCGGACAGCAGCAGGGTTGCCAACTGTTGGATGGTGATGGTTCGCCGATTGGGCCTTTTATCGCTTGGCAGGATCAGCGATGCAAAGACGTAGTTGACGGCGATGGTAGTGATTTCTTAGGTTTGATGGCATCGAAGGGCGGAGCGACAAGAAAGGGTGCGGGATTGCATTCGTTTAGAGATGCGGGATGTCCGATCGTAACTGGATACACGGCCCCGACCTTGTTTTGGCTGGACTACATGGGCATGATGCCTTCCGACGCCAAAGCGGCAATCACCGCGCCAGAATTCCTGGCGCATAAGTTAGTCGGCACGAGGCGGCCGGTGACTGATGCAACCGACGCAGCGGGTTGGGGCGTTCTCAATGTTCCCGAGCGCCGCTGGAACGACGAGTTGATCGGGGAACTTGAAATCGGCCGTGGATTATTTCCGGAGATCGTTGAATCGTGCACCGTTATCGGTGGGTTGACGGACGAATTTAGCGGTCCGATTGGCATACGTTCAGGGACGCCTGTATCCGTCCCATCCGGCGATCATCAATGTGCATTTGTCGGGGCGGTCGATGATGCGAGTGACACGGTGGCGATCAACATCGGAACGGGCGCCCAAGCGACGGTGTTCCTTGAGGATCTGTCGACGCTGAAGCGGGATACTAGCGATGGTTCAATCGATCACGGATGGTTGGAGCTTCGTCCGCATGTTGAGAGTGGTTTTCTTTTGGCTGGTGTCGGTGTGGTCGGTGGACGGACATTTCGTGCGTTGAAGGACTTTTTTATGCGGACGGCACAAACCGTGTTCGACGTTGACGTCGTAGATGAAGACAGGGTCTATGCGAGACTCGCGATACTTGCTGATGCGGTTTTATCCGATCAATCTACTGAAGCTATGACTTCATCTGCACTCTTCACAGGATCACGCGAACGTCCGGATGCTCGGGGGGCGTTCACTGGCATAACGCCGGGCAATTTCACCCCAGGTTCGATGGCTTTGGCGGTATTCCGTTCGATGGCGTCGGAACTCGCCAAGTCGTATCGAAGCGCGATTGAACTGGGAGCCGGAACCAGAGAAAGAATCGTCGGTTCAGGTAATGGATTGCGCCTTAATGCGGCTCTAAGACAGTGTTTCGAAGAGGCGTTTGGTGGATCGATTTCGATCGGCAAGGTTCGGGAAGAGGCGGCGGTAGGGGCAGCTCTCACGGCGGCCGTTGCAGTTGGGGTTTATCGTGATATCGGCCACGCTAGCAGGGCACTCACGAGATGAACGTCAGAAACATCGCGTTAGGCGTTGCTCTTTTTGGAGTTTTGGCAGTATTGACGGCGGTTTTGCTCGTGTCGATGTCGTGGGTGGCGGATCGGAGCTCGGAGGTCAACGTAGCAAGTCCGACCCCGGCTCTGACCGATGTGTTCGCGATCGTTGCTTCGCCGGATCCCACCGAGGAAACGGAACCGACTGCCAGCCCGACTCGTACGCCCGTGCCTTACAACTCGAACACGATGATGTACCTGGTGTTCGCGGGTTTCGACCTCTCTCCGGGCTTCGGGCCATTGAACACTCGGACGTTAGACGCGTTTGAGAGGATTCGGGAGGAGAAGGACACATCGCAGGTTCGGGTGATCATCGAATCGCTTCGGAATTATTTTTCGCGAGACATTATTACGGCGGCGATAGTGACTCTGGTGGAATTGACGGGGCAGACTGAATTTGTTGACGACTGGAAGGCGTGGTCGGAATGGGCTGGAAGACATAGCGACGAGTACCCTGTGCCGTCTGAGTACGGCGAGTGGAAGCTCAACTATTTGCGGCAGATCGACGGGCGGTTCGGTGCGTTTCTGTCCCCTGCTTTGAGCGGCAAATCGGTTGTCGATTTGACGGAGGTCGAGTGGGGCGGAGTCATCCCTGACGGCATACCTCCGCTCGAGAACCCGGCACATGTCAACGTCGACGATGAAGGAGCGGAATATTTGGAGGAAGATGAGCGTGTGATCGGTGTTTCGATTAATGGCGAGCACCGGGCGTATCCGTTGCGGATCGTGAATGCGCATGAGTTGGTGAATGATGTTCTGGGGGGTGAGCCGTTATCGCTCACGTGGTGAACGCTTTGCAACAGCGCGATCGGGTATCGCGCCTACGTCAACGGGGAGCCAACGACGTTCGGAACGTCGGGACTGCTCTTCCGCAGCAACAAGGTGATGTATGACCGGGCGACGCGTTCATTGTGGCATCAATTCACTGGTACTCCAATAATCGGTGAACTGGTTGGGAGTGGAATTGAACTCGGTTACTTCCCGACCGCTAGAACTACTTGGGGCGATTGGCGCGCGGAGCATCCGGATACGACGGTGATTACACGTGAGGGTGCACTTTACACCGCGCGGTTTTATACGCACGAGGACAGCGACGACTCGATTTACTACGCGTACCGAGCCGATCCTGAGACGATGTTCCCGATCTCGTACCGGGATGACGTGTTGGCGCCTAAAGCAGAGGTACTTGGTGTGACTTTGGATGGCGTGGACAAGGCGTATCCGATTGAAGTTTTACGTGGCGAGCGGATCGTTCATGATCGCATTGGCGACGTTGATGTCGTGGTTATTGCTTCGGCAACGTCTTCTGACGCTCATATTTTTGAAAATCCGGATGGGTTGGAGTTCCGATTGCCAGATGACGCGCCTGAGGCCGGGTTCCCTGACAAGGTTGTGGACAACAACGGCAGGGAATGGGATGTTAGCCGAGAGAGGTTGACTGACGCCGAGGACGCGTCGACCGTGTTGGAGATTGTTCCTTCGAATGTCTCGTTCTGGTTTGGATGGTTCGCGTTCCATCGTGGGACGGAGCTTTATGGGCGGTAATGTTAGCCGTTTGGTTTGATGGCGAATTTGATGCCTAGGCCTTCGGCGGATGCGGTAATGGCGTCGGGTAGCTCGGCTAAGGGGTAGTAGCCGGAGATAACGTTATTGAGGTTTAGTTTTGCGAGTTCGCTTGGGACGCGGTGGGTGACGTCGCCTTGTCGGAAAGCTCCGATGAGTTTGATTTCTCGGTAGTGCATGTCGTAGAGATCGACGGGGAGCGGTGATCCTTCCGGGCTGACGCCGATCATGAGAGTCTGGCCGCGGGGTTTTGTGGAGTTGATGCAGGTGGCGACGAGTTCGGGCTTGCCGACGGCTTCGGCGGTTACGCTGAATCCGCGTCCGTTGTCTGTGACGTCGGCAATAACGTCAGCGATGGGCGTATCGGCGGGGTCGTGGAGGATGTCGGCTCCGAACTGCTTGGCCATGTCGCGTCGGATCTTGACCGGTTCCGAAACGACGAGCGTTTCGACGCCGTGGGATTTCAGAAATGCGGCGGTGAAGAGTCCCATGATGCCAGCGCCGATGACGAGGCCGGTAGCGCGGTACGGGATGTCAAGCATTTCGACGCCCGAAAGACAACACGCGGCAGGTTCGGTTAGGGCGGCGGTCTCAATGTCGAGCGTCTCCGGTATCTCAACGGCGGAACGCGATGCGACGGCGGCGTATTGGGCGAAGTAGCCGTTGGATATCATTGGCTGGTTTTCGCAGCGGCATACGCTCCAGTTTCGGCAATGCCAGCACTCGTAGCAGCTCGCCGGATGGTTGACGCACACGCGCTGACCGATACGATCCTTGGAGACCCCATCGCCGACATCGACGATGATGCCGGAGCTTTCGTGGCCTAGTATCTGCGGCGGATCTTTCGGAAATAGGCCCTTGGTCACGTGGACGTCGGTGCCGCAGATACCAGTGGTGTCGATTTCTACGACTACGTAACCAGGGGAAGGTTCGGGGTCAGGAATGTCGTCGAGGGTGAAATGGGCACCGCCGTGCCAAGTCTGTGCTTTCATGTCGGATTGGGTTGGGTTGGGGTGGCGTGCTTTGTTTTTTCTGGGTTCCCGCGTGCGCGGGAATGACGGTGTGCTTTGTTTTTCTCTGGGTTCCCGCGTCCGCGGGAATGACGTGGCTCTTGCGGGAATGACGGGTGGACGCGTTGAAATGCCGGATGGTGGGATGTTCCGGGCTTTTTGGATGGTCTTGTGTCGTCCCCCCGCCGTTGTTTTGGCGGGGGTTTGTACGACCATGATTGATGAGGCTGTTACCAACAGGCTCAGGCCGCGAGGTTGCAACCAAGCGGCGAAGGTTCTGGGGCGGACGCGCTTCGCGGACAAAGCGCAAATGGTTCGGCGCACTCAGACGAATGTCGGCTTCGCCTGCACGAACGTCGTTGGTGGTGAAACCAACAACGCTGATCACGGGTATGCATGCCCGCTCATGCCCTGGAAGGCCCCTAGCAGCGTCTAGGAACGATCGTGGTGTGTCTCCACTACCTCTTAGGGAGCCCTTGCGTACCCGAAGTTGATTTGGGAACGCCGACGCGTGAAGCCCGGGATGCACACTCCTGGGCGACTCACACTTAATGCGGCGGTAGGTTGTAACACGGCCGGCTTGGCTCGGTGTTGCGGGGAGGTGCTGGGGAACTCGGCGTTGATAGACAGTCGAAACGTTTCTCATTGCTCTGCTCCTTCCTTGAGTCCTCGCCACCGTGTGGCCGGTTTGATGGTTTTTGTCCGGAGCCGTCGCCCCAGAACCATTTGAGTTAACAGTTCCTATTATTGTTGTTGGGGTTTGTTGAGTCAATTGTTGGGGTGGGGATGGTTATTTTGGGCAAAAACAGGGGGTGTTTGGAACTAGGATGCTAAGGATGGGGAAGGATTTGAAGGGTTTTCGTTGTTGTTGCTTTGTTGTGGTTGTTTGGGGAGTTGAAAATCGTTGTTGGGGTACTTTTGGGAAACGGGGTTGTGTGCCCTCGCCCCCGGATCGAGTCCGGGGCAGGCTCTAGCCCTCTCCCGCCGAGCGGGAGAGGGGACGGGTACTGTGGGAAGGGGTGTTGCTGCGAGGGAGGGAAGTCTGAACCGCGGATTGCGCGGGTTTTCGCGGATGGGCTGTGATGGGGTGTAGTTGTTTTGGGGTGCTGCTGTGATGGGAGGGATTGGTGGTTTGGGTGGTAGGGCGACCACAAGGGATCGCCCCTACGGGTTGGGCTGCGGGAGAGGGGACCGGTGTTGTGGAATATGGGTGTTGCGGTGATGTTGGTGTTGGTTGTTTGGGTGGGCTGGCCCCTTGGCCGCCCGATTGCCCTCACCCTAGCCCTCTCCCGACGAGCGGGAGAGGGGACGGGTACTGTGGAAACACGGGTTGCGTTGAATTTCGTGCATCCCCTGCGTGCTGCGCTTCGCTTGCACGCGTCCCCTTCGCTGGGCGAAGGGGAGGGATGGGGCGTGGTTTGCTTTACTCTGGGTTCCCGCGTGCGCGGGAATGACGGTAGGTGGCGGGAATGACGGGGTTTGAAGGATTGAAGGATGTCTAGTAGTTCGTATTACTTCCCTAGATTGTGATGATTAGTTGTTTGGCTTGATGGCGAATTTGACGCCAAGTCCTTCGGCGGAGGCGGTGATGGCGTCGGGAAGATCGGCGAGGGGGTATGTGCCCGATATGACGTTCTCCAAGTTGAGTTTGCTCAACTCGTCTGGGACGCGATGGAACACGTTTCCGCGTCCGAATGCGCCGACGAGTTTAATTTCGCGGAAATGCATGTCGTACAGATCAACGGGGAGCGGCGAGCCTTCTGGGCAGACACCGATCATGAGGGCTTGCCCGCGCGGTTTCGTCACGTTGACGCAGGCGGCGACGAGTTGTGGTTTTCCGACCGCTTCGGCAGTAACGCTGAATCCTCGTCCTTCATCGGTTACTTCGGCCATCACTTCCTCAAGCGGCACGTCGTTGGGATCATGGAGGATGTCAGCGCCGAATTGCTTGGCCATTTCGCGTCGGACCTTTACCGGCTCAGAAACGACGAGTGTCTCAACGCCGTGAGTCTTCATGAAGGCGGCGGTGAAGAGCCCCATAATGCCCGCGCCGATGACGAGACCGGTGGCGCGGTATGGGATGTCGAGCATTTCGACGCCGGAGAGGCAACAGGCCGCGGGTTCGGTCATGGCCGCGGTCTCGATATCTAGGCTTTCCGGCAGTTGACGAGCGGTGCGGGAGGGCAATGCGACGTATTGGGCGAATAGGCCGTTGGATGAGACGGGTGCAACTTGGCAGCGAGAGACGTTCCAGTTTCTGCAGTTCCAGCACTCGAAGCAGTGAGCGCTGTGGTTCAATACGGCTCTCTGACCGATGCGTTCATCTGAAACGCCCTCGCCAACCTCGACGATGATTCCGGTGCCCTCGTGCCCGAGGATGGTTGGTGGCTCCGAAGGAAAGAGTCCTTGAGTGATGTGAACATCGGTTCCGCATATGCCCGTGGTGTCGATCTCGACGAGCACGAAACCGGGTATTACCTCAGGATCTGGGACATCGTCGAGTGTGAAGTGGTTGCCGCCGTGCCAAGTCATAGCCTTCATCGGACTACTCCTTTAGTTGCTGGATCGCATGTTCGCATGTTAACGAGAAATGAAGCCATGTGCCTCGGATGATTGTTGGATTGGGGCGAACGGGTGCTGTGCACAACTTCACTTACGACGGATTCACGGTCAGATCACGTGCGCCTCCCCGTTGCCCGGCCCCTCTGGATTCCGGCTTTCGCCGGAATGACGGAGCTTGTGGGTCGGGTGGTGGTTGGATTGGGGCGAAGGGGTGCTGTGCACAACTTCACTTACGACGGATTCACGGTCAGATCACGTGCGCCTCCCCGTTGCCCGGCCCCTCTGGATCCCGGCTTTCGCCGGAATGACGGAGGTTGTGCGTCGGGTGATTGTTGGATTGGGGCGAAGGGGTGCTGTGCACAACTTCACATACGACGGATTCACGGTCAGATCACGTGCGCCTCCCCGTTGCCCGGCCCCTCTGGATCCCGGCTTTCGCCGGAATGACGGAGGTTGTGCGTTGGGTGATGGTTGGATTGGGGCGAAGGGGTGCTGTGCACAACTTCACTTACGACGGATTCACGGTCAGATCACTTGCGCCTCCCCGTTGCCCGGCCCCTCTGGATGGACGTTCCGTCCGCTGAAGCGCCGGCTTTCGCCGGAATGTAGGAGGTTATGCGTCGGATGATGGTTGGATTGGGGCGAAGGGGACTCGTATCATTAACTTTCACTAAGGAGAGAACATGACCGCAGCACACAACGTCACGATTCGCGATATCCGAGTGATCATGACTGAGCCGGACAACATCCGGTTGGTCATCGTCAAGATTGAGACATCTGAACCCGGGCTCTACGGCGTCGGATGTGCGACGTTCACTCAACGACCTTCGACGGTGAAGGTCGCTGTGGACGACTTTCTGCGTCCCTTCTTGATCGGCAAGAACGTCGCGGATATCGAGGACATTTGGCAGTCAGCCTATGTGTCTTCTTACTGGCGGAACGGGCCAGTTCTGAACAACGCGCTGTCCGGTGTTGACCAAGCTCTGTGGGACATCAAAGGCAAGATGGCGGGGATGCCGGTCTACGACCTGCTCGGCGGTCGGGCGCGCGAAGCGGCTCCGGTTTATGTTCACGCCAGCGGTGCATCTAAAGAGGAGACCGCGGACCGCATGGCAACGTACATGGAGCAGGGATTCCATCACATACGAGTTCAGGTAGCCACCCGAGGATACTCGTCTTACGGGTCGCACGGCGCATCTGGCGACGGATCCATCGTGGCCCGCGACGTTTCTCAGGGGCCGATCCCCGTCACGTCTTGGTTGCGCGACTACGATCCTGATCAGCTATACGCTCATCCTGGAGGAGTGTTTGAACCGAAGCCCTACATGCGCGGCGCCCTCGAACTCTTCGAGCACATTCGAGATCGATTCGGGTACGGTGTCGAGATTCTCCACGATGTCCACGAGCGCATCCCGCCGATTCTCGGTGTCTGGTTCGCCAAGGAAGTTGAGAAGTATCAGCTCTTCTTCCTTGAAGATCTTTTCAGCCCCGAGGACAACGAGTATTTTCGGATGGTGCGTCAGCAATGTGCCACGCCGATCGCAATGGGCGAGCTTTGGAACAGTCCCCACGAGATAATCCCGATGATCAAGGATCGTCTCGTCGACTTCCTGCGCATGCATATGTCGCAGATCGGCGGGATTACGCCGGGCAAGAAGTTCGCCGCTATGGGCGAGTTGTTCAGCGTGCGGACGGCTTGGCACGGACCCGGTGACACATCGCCCGTTGGCCATGCGGCAAACCTGATGCTCGATATCAACTGTCACAACTTCGGTATCCAAGAGGCCTCCATCCCCGGCGAGCGGACACTAGAGATGTTCCCCGGGTTCCCTGAGTTACGAGATGGAATGATGTGGCCGAACGGCACCCCCGGGTTGGGCATCGACATCGATGAGGAGATGGCGGCCAAATTCCCGCATAAAGAACGCGCGTTTGGCGGTGCTTGGGACACGGTTCGCCGCGCTGACGGAGGAATGGTCAAGCCGTAACCGCGGTTCTGTTCATTGCAACGTTTACCTATGGAAAGTCAGACGTCAGAAACCAGCGTTGGCGTGCGGGGGCATATCCTGAATCGGTCGCCCGCGTTCGTCGCGACGTTGATTGGTGGAGCGGTTGCGATGGTTGTCAACGCGCCGCTGACATCGCCGGACGACCTGATCGCAAACGCAGGTAGTGTTGCCGTCGTTTCCGTCATCGGAGCGATTGTCACGGGCATGATTTGGGCTCGGTTGCCTGGCGACATTCAAGCCCGTTCCCGGACCTTCAATATCGTGTTGACCGTACTGCTTCTTTTAGTCGTTGGAGGTGCGGCGGCCTTAGAGTACGGCGGCGAGATTACGCGCGCGATCCGCTACACAGTTCCACTTGCCGCGATCGTGACGATATTTGCGAGCGTCCTAACGCCGACGTTCGAACGTTTGAAAGGCCGGAGCGCAATGTTGTGGGTAACGATCGCATTGCCTCTGGTGATGTTGGTGGTCGGATATCTGCTGACGATCAACGAATTCGGATTCACCGAGGCCCCGAGCCTCTCGTTGCCCCCTCCTCCCAAATCGGGTGGGAATTATAACCCTGTGACTCCAAAACTAGGCGTCGTAGGGTTATGATTCCCAATCGAAACAAGAAGCGTAATCGCCGAAATAGAAATCAACGCAACGCCATGACCAACAAAAGAAGGCAGTCTATCTCTGAAAAGCAATTACAAAATGTGGTGTCGTATTTCGATCACATGCGATTGAATTTGCAACGCATCATAACAAATGCACCCCAACTCACACGGGATGAATGCAACGATGATAATCCGTTGTATACCGCCATAGTCAAATGGATGGAAAATATATGCGAATCGGCTACCAAGATTGATGAAATATCTCCGTTGATCTTGGCAAAATTAACCGAGCTTCCAGGTTCCGAATGGAAGGATCTAAAGGGAATGCGCACTGTATTGGCACATTCTTTTCGCACCATAGACGCTGATATAGTCTGGGGAGCGATGCATGACGAGGTGCCAAAATTACAATCCCTGCTAGAGCGTTTTCAAGTCCACGACAAGCTAATGAAAGTCAACACACAAGGGCTTAGAGGTTTTGATGTTGACCCCCGTAAATTCTGCAATCTACCAAATGTCCCAGATGAAATTACTCAAGCGTTATTAACATCAGAAAATCCTTTCAAGCCGGGCGAATCAATGCTGTATATGATCGTAGGCAGCGATAATAATGTCGAAATAGTTCGATTGGGGTTTATTCAAGAGCACGAAAATACTTTGGTTATTTCATCAAGTGCGGGTCAAGTAGGCTCCAACCTTCTTGGAATTCAATTAGGTATACGTAAATGAACTCGTAAACATAGGGATTATGACCCTGTGGTTGCAAGGGGTTTAGATCGACGTGTTCAACGAGATATCGCCAAGGTAGCTTTCGATGTTTCGTAGGGTGCCGAAGGCGTTAGTCGTCTCGTGCACACCACTCGTTGCCAATACGAATCGTCTTGCGCTCAGCTTCCAGCAGGTTGAAAATTGATGTGAGCACTTTTTGTGCCTCCCCTTCGGGTTTGGATGGCCAGTCCGATCTGTTGAATCCCAAAGAATGGGTAACCTTTCCGGCAAGACCGGGGCGATGTCGAATCTCTGAGAGCAGCGCCGCCTTCAACAATTCGATCCCTGCTTGTGCTGTTGTGCTTTCCAAACTCATAATTTACCTCTTGCGTGTGTAAGCTCCACACTGACTACATGACTGAGCAGAACAAGAAATCCGTGAAATTCAAGTCGGCCAAATGCACCGAAGGCACAATCGAGATCCGATGGGACCCGATCGAGCCGCGACGCGTCAATAACTATAGCTTCAAGAAGCGTGCTAGACGCTGATATCGCCTAGGGTGCCGTCCGCCAGCGTCCTCGCTTCGTGGAACGCTGGCGAGCCTTCACCTGCGTCGTTCCTCGCTGTTACTTGGATCCCGTAACCGGTGTCGGGCTTCAATCCGACAAATGTGAATTGGTTGAACGGAGTGTCGTAACCCGGGCTCCATTCGTCTACGCCCTTCTAGCGGATACGAACGACGAACGATTGCGGAAGCTGGATTTTGGCATCGATCACGCGATCGTTTTCAACTGGTAGCGTGACGTCGAAGGTGCGGGACTGAGCGTCCCAACGGACTGGTGGTTCGTTCGCGTTCATAGTGTTGTATCTCCTCTGAATAGCGGCTCAGGATCACCTGCGAGGACGCTTGCCGCCTTCGCGTTCCCATTTCAAAGCAGCATCGCGGGTCGTTCGATTGCCGATCTGCCGAATCTTCGTGCCAGGGTGCTCCCGTTGATGCTCCTTCTCGCGGCGTTCCAGATCGTTGGTGATCCCTCTGTGGATAATCTTGTTGTCATCCATCAGGTGGTACTTGGCTGTGTCCCTATCTGACATATCAGGTTCCTCCGAAACTGTTTCATGTGTTCCTGCAATTATATCGCTTATCGCTTTTCCGAGGACAACCCGTGTATCGACGATGCAACAATGTTTCATTTCTGACTCCAAAACTGCCGTCGTAACACTCGATCAAGGTTGCATTTGGAGGCTCTGATATAGTTGTAGGCATGAACGAGTTCGGCAAAATCAAAGGGCCTGGAAAGTCCTACCGCAAGGGCATCACCTTCCTTCAGGCAGCACGCATGTTCGGTGACGAGGACTCCGCGCAGGAGTGGGTCATATCCAAGCGGTGGCGACGTGGTATCACATGCCCCGCCTGCGGGAACAACGAGGTCTCGGAACTCAAGAGGCGCGGAACGCTCTGGCGCTGGCGGTGCAAAGACCGCAAGGCATGCGGCAAGAACTTCACGGTCAAGACTGACACGATCATGCACGACAGCAAACTGCCCGTGTCCCAATGGTGCATCGCCATCTACCTCTACACCACCAACCTCATGGGCATAAGCGCTATGAAGCTGCACCGCGAGTTGGGCATCGCATACAAGAACGCTTGGCACATGGCGCACCGCATACGCAAGGCCACGGAGACGCAGCCTCAGATGTTCAGAGGCCCAGTGGAGACAGACGAGACGTACGTGGGCGGCAAAGAGCGGAACAAGCACTCCACCAAGCGACTGCGTCAGGGCGGCGGAACCGTCGGCAAGGCGGCCGTCGTCGGCATGAAGGATCGCGAAACCGGCATGATCGTCGCAGAAGTGCCGGGTTCGACCGACAAGAACACGTTACAGGGATTCGTAGCCGTCAACACCGAGGTGGATGCAGTGGTCTACACGGACGAGCATCGCTCATACCAAGGTCTACCGCGTCCGCACTGGTCGGTGAAGCACAGCGCGAAGGAATACGTGGACGGGCAGGCGCACACCAACGGCATCGAGTCCTTCTGGGCTAATCTGAAACGCGGCATCAACGGCGTTTATCACCACGTAAGCGTCAAGCACCCATTGGGAATAGGTGTACGCATCGCCCGGCCTGTAGACCCAGACACGGAAGAAGAAGTGGGTGCCCCGATCCCACATACCGCTGAACCAACCGGTGTCGCCTCCGTACCATTGGGTCATGTCTGTGCCGTTCACCTTGGACCAAGGCAGTAGGCAGTCCGTGCCCTGTTCGATGTTCTCGGCCACGGCTCTTGCGTCCACGATCTGCACTTCGTGAACGGCGTCGGCGCTTCTCGGCGTGTAGGCGATCTGTCCGTCGCCTGAATATCGAAGATCGGTCGGCGGAAGAACCCGTCCAGTTCCGTCGACACGGGCCGTCACCAATGCCTGCTGCGTCTAGGACGAATAGCAATCGCCCTGCTTTGCGGATACATGGGCGGCGTATCTCTTTTCCTCGTCAGGCACTGCGATCACGGTCACGCCCTTGTGATTGATGGACATGTGTTGCGTGAACGTCATCTCGGTTGAACTGCCTGCATCGACTATCATCCAGACATGTTGCGGAGGCTGGTACCATCGGTCTGAGTAGTCTGGGTGCGGCTGCATCTACGGGTCGTCGCCGTGCAGCACTTCGTAGTATCTGCGCGACCCGCTCGATCCATGCGGAGCATCAAAGCCCTCTGCGCAGGGATAGGAACAGTTGCACCCAACATGCTTTCCTAAAGTTCTAAGAGAATTGGAAATAGGTCAAGGATTTTCGACATAGCGCGGGTGTGCTAGGATAGGGAATACACGAACAGGCAACTACATATCGCTGGTGCCCCCAGAGGCAATTGAACCCTCATCCAGAAGGTGCGAACCCGAAGACCTTTCCAAGGTGGGGCCACCATAAACAAGCCTACAAGCCTTTGGAAATTAATAGGAACCATGCCGAAACCGAACGAACGCTACATACTGAAAGACGGGCTAGTGGTGGACGCTGAGACGGCCGGACGGCTAGGGGTCGAGGGTGAAGAGTTCGAGCACTGGGTGGACCCGGACGAGTTTGCGGAGGCGATCTTCGGGCTGTCGCCGGAGCAGGCGAAGGCGGTTCGGGAATCTATTCCTGAAGCCGAGTGAACGCCCAAGATTAGCAAGGCGGCGTGGATTGTCAATCAAGTCGATGTTTTCGCTTATATTGCACTTCGCTGTAGGTTTGATGGCGTTGTTTACTGTCGTCGCCGCTTTGCTGGCACCTATCCCGGAGAACGACGTAACTGGCGAGACCCTTGTCTATGCGCCATTGATGGCCATTTGTGCAGCTTTGACGATACTCCTAAACAGTGTTGATCCGCGTGCTCCAACATGGCGGTTGGTGACTCGAAACGTGTTCGCAGCATCGTGCGGAGTCATCAGCGCCTATTTTTGGATGGCGAGCGAGTTAAGCAGACATCCAACGGACTTCGAGGTTTGGGGCGGACTAGGCCTTATATGGATCTTGGTTGCTTTTTACGCGGTGGTTGCTGCGGCAATCGTCGCCACGATCATTGTGGCGAGGGCTGATTTACAGTCAAAGGGAGAGAATCGTGATTGAAGAATCCGACCATGAAATTGATGCGATGGCAGAACGCGTGGCCGAACAAATTCTGAATGAACGCGGCCCGAAAACGGTGCGACGCGACGGACGTGAATTTGAGGTGAAGCACGATCCGGAACTGCGCGCCCTGACAATTAGGTTGCTCGATGCACGTTCCAATCACTTCACTCGCATCATGGCGAATTGTGACACAAGGAGGTACGTTGTAACTCGGTTGCCAGACCCGCAGGGCCGCCAGCGCCCGGCTCCGTGGTCGGAACCTTCGCTTGAGGCAGCATTAGACCGGGCGTGTGCAGAGTTGGCGTCACTTGTGAATTTTGGCGACGAAACCGAAGTTGGCGAACGTATGAAAACGTTCTTCATCAACCTCGCAGGTTGATCGGTGCCTGGAGTCACAGGGTTATAATCCCCAATCGAGTTAATCGTCTGGCAAATGGATGCCGGACGTTCTTTCAAGACGCGCGAATTCTAGAATTTAGAGATACGTTGTCTCTTTAGTATTGGCGGTGCGCATTTGAGAAATCATCTCCCGACACAATTGAGTGGTTCCGGCGTAACCCAATTCTTGGCGGTTTGTGTCGTCGTCGCGGCGTTAATTTTGGCTTTGAGTTCGTGCGGTTCGGAGGAAGCGGGCGAATCGGGGAATGCTGATGTGCAGGTTGGAACGGTTATGCCGGTCAGTGGAGACCTGTCGGCTTTCGGTCCTTCGGCTCAAAGAGCGATCGATCTTGCCTTTGAGTTCGTGAATGAGGCTGGCGGAGTGAACGGTGGCGAGATTTCGGCGATTCACCGCGATTCGGGCACCAACGAACAAATCGGTACGGATTCGGCAAGCGGTTTGGTCAACGTCGATGGGGTCAATATCTTGATTGCCGCACATTCGTCAGGTGTGACGATCGCCATTGCGGAGTCGGTTACCATTCCCGCTGGTGTGTTGCATCTTTCGGTTGGGTCGTCCTCGAAAGCGATTACGGCTCTTGCGGACAACGACATGGTGTTTCGGACCCGCGTCAACGATTTCGTCAAAAGTCAAGCGCTCTCAAGTTTGGCCGAGGCGTTGGGTTACAAGCGAGTCTCGACGACGTACATCAACAACGCCTACGGGGCGAGTTTGAACGAATCGTTTGTGGAGAATTTCGAACGGGCGGGAGGAGAGGTGACCGCGGCGGTGGCGCACGAGTTGGGTCAGGCGAGTTACATAGCGGAGCTACGGGATGCGGCTAAGGACGAACCGGAAGTTTTAGTAACCATCGCATACCCGGACTCGGGTCAAACTTTGCTTCGGGAAGCGGCTGAAAGCGGCATCTACGACGAATTCATGTTTGTTGATGTCACGAAGAATCAGACGATGTTCGATGCGATCGGCGGGAATCACTTTGAAGGCGATTTCGGGGTGTCACCAGGTAATCCTCAGTCGACAGCGGTCGATGATTTCCGGCGGATTTACGAGGAACGCACGGGCGGCGACCCAAATCAGCAGCTGATCTCGGAGGCGTTCGACGGGGCAGCGGTCATCGCGTTGGCGATTGAGATGGCGGGTAGCGACGATCCAGTAGCGGTGCGTGACGCATTGCGCCCGGTTGCCAATCCGCCTGGCGAGATTGTAGGGCCCGGCGATATCGCGAAAGCACTTGAACTCGTACGCGAAGGCAAGGACATCAACTATGTCGGCGCGGCGGGTGATATTGATTTCGATGAAAATGGCGATGTTGTGAGCGGTATGCGCGTTTGGATGATTGAAAATAACAAAATCGTGGATACTGACATATATGCTTTTCCGGGCGACGACATCGATCTGTCGAATGTTCGGTGATTCGCACTGAAATCGCGACGGGATATCGTGCCTTGCACATCCCGAGAAATAGGTAGGTAATTGTGGCAAATCGAACCAGATTAACTGATGCGAAATGCGTCGCGAGAGTGATCTTGCCGATGCTTGCGATACTCGCCTTTGTGCTCGCGTCGTCGTGCACTTCAAATGACACTTCCGACGGCGAAAGCACCACGATCGGCACGGTTTTGCCAGTAAGCGGTGATCTTTCGACGCTCGGTCCGGGGATGCAAAAAGCGATTGACCTTGCGTTCGAGTTGGTGAACGAGGCTGGCGGTGTCAACGGTGGAGAGATTTCGGCGATCCACCGGGACAGTGGAACGAGTGAGCAAGGGGGCACCGATGCGGCGAGTGGTCTCGTGAACGTCGACGGCGTTAACGTCGTGTTGGGCGCGGTATCTTCAGGAGTAACGATAGCGATCGCAGAATCGGTTACGGTGCCGGGTGGCGTGTTGCATATCTCACCTGCTTCGTCATCAAACGCCATCACCGCATTGACAGACAACGACATGGTTTTCAGAACCCGCGTCAATGACGCTGTCAAAAGTCAAGTGTTGGCCGAACTCGCCGTCGCCGCGGGCTACACGCGCGTGTCGACCACCTATGTGAACAATGCTTATGGCGCGAGCTTGAATGAGGCATTCATTGAAGCCTTCGAAGAGATTGGTGGAACCGTGACCGCAGACGTGTCTCACGAGCTTGGGCAAGCGAGCTATGTATCGGAGTTGCGCGAATCGGCCGCGGATACACCAGAGGTTTTGGTCACCATCGCCTACCCCGATTCTGGCCAGATCTTGTTGCGAGAAGCCGCGGAAGGCGAATATTACGACGAGTTCATGTTCGTTGATGTGACGCGAAGCCAAGCGATGTTCGATGCGATTGGTGGTAACTACTTCGAAGGAGATTTCGGAGTATCGCCGGGCGCTCCCGCGTCACCGGCGGTCGAGGCGTTCAGGCAACTTTACGGCGAGCGTACCGACGGTGATCCCTCGGCATCATTGATCACCGAGGCTTTCGACGCCGCCGCGGTTCTTGCGCTAGCGATCGAGCAAGCTGGCAGCGACGACCCGGTCGCAGTGCGAGATGCACTTAGGGCGGTCGCCAATCCGCCGGGAGAGAATGTCGGTCCTGGTGATATTGCCAAGGCATTGGAACTGGTGCGCGACGGTAAAGACGTCAATTACGTCGGTGCGTCTGGTGAGATCGATTTTGACGGACACGGCGACGTCGTCAGCACAATGCGCGTGTGGAGCGTGCAAAACGGTCAGATCGTCGATTCTGACATCTATGCATCGCCGGGTGACCATATCGATCTTTCGTCGATCAGGTAGATTGGTGCGCTGCTGAACTAGCGAAGCACTGATGCATGACTGGTGCTCTACCTTTGAGATTGGTGGCAACTGTCGTTGTTGGGGCTTTGTTTGCGGTGCTTTCGGTCGGTTGCGCCAACGCGAAATCGGTAGAGCAGACGAACGAATCTGGATCGTCGGCTAGCGAGGACAATCAAGGCACCATCCAGATTGGCACGCTGTTCCCTCATTCCGGTGATTTGGGTTGGGCTGGACCGCAGTTTCACGCTGCGGTGACGTTGGCGTTTGACCTCGTGAACGAGTCAGGCGGAGTTAACGGTAAGCGTATCGAGGCCGTCCTTGGCGACACGGGCACGAGCGAGCAGTTGGCAACCGATGCCGCGAGTGCGTTGATAAATCTTCAAGGCGTACCAGTCATCATCGGTGCGGCGTCATCGGGCGTGACTGTGGCGGTGGCTGAGTCGTTAACGATACCTTCGGGGGTGTTGCTGGTGTCGTCCGCGTCGGCGTCGAATGCGATCACAGCGTTGAACGATAGCGACATGGTGTTTAGAACGGTGGTTTCGGATCGCGTTCAGGGCGCGGTGGCGGCGCGATTGGCTCGAGCGTTGGGTTGGGAACGAGCGGCGACGAGTTATATCAACAACTCTTTTGGGACGAGTCTCTCGACCAGCTTCACGGAAAACTTCGAGACATTGGGTGGGACGGTTACGGATCAAGTTAGCCACGAGCTTGGTCAGGCTTCGTATGCGTCGGAACTGAAAAAGGCGTCCGCGGGAGGTTCGGAGGCGCTGATCACAATCGCCTACACCGAGTCTTCGTACACGTTGTTGCGGGAGGCAATTGAGGGCGGGTTCTTTGACAAGTTCATGTTCTTCTCGGCCTCGTATAACCAAGACTTATTCGATGAACTTGGCCCAGATTATTTCGAAGGTAGTTATGGCGTTCGTCCGGGTGCGCCATCGACTCCGCCCCGACGTTGGTTTTTGGACGAATTTGAAAGGCGGCAGCTGGGCGATGTTGATACTCCGTTGCTGAGCGAAGCGTTCGATGCTGGAATGTTGATCGCGCTGGCGATCGAGAAGGCCGATTCGGAAGAGCCTGAAGCGATCCGTGACGCCCTACGCGAGATCGCGAATTCACCGGGCGAGGCAGTGGGTCCGTCGGACGTGCGCCGCGCTTTGGAACTCGTACGGGGCGGCGCCAATGTCAACTACGTAGGGGCATCTGGTGAGTTGGACTTCGATTCGAATGGCGATGTGGATGGGACGATGGAGATATGGCGGATCAAGGACGGAGTTGTGGGTTCCACGAACGTATTTGCACGTCCTGGAGAAGCGATCAAACAGAATCTCGACGACTAGCGTAATTCTGAACGGTGTTGTTGTAGCGGATTCGACTGGTCGCGGTCGAACGAACGTGATTAGTAACTGGTCAATTGCGGATTCTGCCCAGATCACGACCAAGCGAAATAGAATCCATAGGAGTGTCTGGTTCTCAGGAATTTAACAAAGGAGCGTCGACGGTGAAAAGTAAATCGTTGAATAAAGCGATATCGAGATATTCGATATTGATCGTGTTATTGGCTTCGATCGCATTAATCGCAATCGCGTGCAGCTCCGAAGAACCAACTTCGACGCCGGTTCAACCCGCGCCGACCGCAGTTCCACCAACGGCGACATCGGTGCCCGCGACCGAGGCACCTGAACCGGAAGAACCTGCTGGTGAACCGATCAAGATTGGCACGTTGATAGATGCCACAGGAGACCTTGCAGCATTTGGCCCGCCGATCGTCTTAGCTACTGACCTCGCCGCATTGCTCATCAACGAAGCAGGTGGCATCGATGGTCGTCAAATCGAGATGGTCCACCGCGACAGCGGTACCAGCCCTCAGATCGCTACTGATGCCGCAAGTGCGCTCGTCAACGTGGATGGCGTGGAAGCTATCGTGGGCTCTCTCTCCTCCGGCGTCACATTGGCCGTTGCTGAGTCCGTCACTATCCCGAACGGCGCTGTTCTGGTCTCACCAGCTTCAACATCTCCCGCGATCACCAATCTCGACGACAACGACACGGTTTTCCGGACTACAGTTTCGGACGCATTGCAGGGCGTAATCGCCGCGCAGCTCGCGAAGCAACTTGGCTACGAGAATGTGGCGACGCTTTACATCAACAACGCCTACGGTGAAGGACTTTCGAACGTCTTCCAAGAGAACTTCGAAAGCCAAGGCGGGACTGTTTCCGCTGCCGTGCCCATCGAAGGCGGCCAGGCTAGCTACGCGTCCGAATTGCGCCAAGCTTCGCAAGGAGATGCCGAAGTCCTGATGGCCTTGTCATATCCCGAAACCGCAGGCGTCTATCTGCGTGAGGCGGTTGAGGGTCAGTACTTCGACGATTTCATGTTTGTCGACGGCACTAAGAATCAGGAGATGTTCGACAACGTGGGCGCAGACAACTTTGAGGGTAACTATGGTACGGCGCCGGGTGCTCCCGGGACGCCGACGCAAGAGGCTTTCAAGGGCCTTTACTCGTCGAAGCTGGATGGCGACCCGTCGAGCCTGTTCATTTCTGAGGCGTTTGACGCTGCGGTCATCCTCGCGCTGGCGATAGCTGAGTCTGGCTCTGAGGATGGTGACGACGTCAAAGCCGCGATGCGAAAGGTTGCGAATGCGCCGGGCGAAAAGGTCGGCCCCGGTGATCTCGCCAAGGCGCTGCAACTCATTAGTGAAGGCGCAGATATCGACTACGTCGGTGCCGCGGGTGACCAAGACTTTGACGAAAACGGCGATGTGCAGAACACCATCGAGGTCTGGAAGATTGACGGCGGACAGGTGACTTCTACGGGTATCTTCGCTAGCCCAGGCGATTCGATCGACATCTCGGCGGCGCCCACGACGATGACACCGAGCGACGAACCGATCAAGATCGGCACGTTGATCGACGCCACCGGTGACCTGGCTGTGTTCGGACCTCCTATCGTTCTTGCTACCGATCTTGCGGCGTTGCTGATCAATGAAGCGGGCGGCATCGATGGTAGGCAGATCGAGATGATTCATCGCGACAGCGGCACCAGTCCGCAGATTGCGACGGACGCGGCGAGCGCGTTGGTGAATGTGGACGGCGTTGAGGCGATTGTGGGCTCGCTGTCATCTGGAGTGTCGTTGGCGGTTGCGGAATCGGTGACGATTCCGAATGGTGCGGTGCTCGTTTCACCTGCGTCGACCTCACCGGCTCTCTCGAGTTTGGATGACAATGACCTCGTATTCCGGACCACGGTATCGGACGCGTTCCAAGGGGTCATACTTGCGCAAGTGGCCAACGATCTCGGCTACGATAACGTGGCGACGATGTACATCAACAATGCCTATGGCGA
Source organism: Dehalococcoidia bacterium (assembly GCA_963664695.1). Taxonomy (GTDB): domain Bacteria; phylum Chloroflexota; class Dehalococcoidia; order Lucifugimonadales; family Lucifugimonadaceae; genus Bin127. The sequence goes on along the minus strand of OY761543.1, from coordinate 1,251,401 downwards.
GGGTCTCTCGACAGTGTTCGCGGAGACGTTTGAGAGTCTGGGCGGAACGGTGTCGGCAACCGTACCGATCGAAGGCGGTCAAGCGAGCTACACCTCGGAATTGCGTCAGGCATCGCAGGGCGGAGCCACGGTTCTGATGGCGATGTCATACCCCGAAACCGCGGGCGTATACCTGCGCGAGGCGGTTGAAGGCCAGTTCTTCGACGAGTTCATGTTCGTGGATGGAACGAAGAACCAAGAGATGTTCGATACCGTCGGCGCAGATAACTTCGAAGGCAACTACGGCACAGCGCCGGGCTCGCCAGGTACCCCTTCGCAGACCGCATTCCAGGAGCTTTACGCTTCCAAACTTGGGGGTGATCCGTCAAACATCTTCATCTCCGAGGCGTTCGACGCCGCGGCGATTCTTGCACTTGCAATCGCCGAGGCCGGTTCGGAAGACGGCGACGACATCAAGGCTGCGATCCGAAAGGTCGCAAATGCACCGGGCGAGAAAGTCGGCCCCGGCGATCTCCCCGAAGCTTTGCGACTCATCAGCGAGGGCAAGGACATCGACTACGTTGGCGCCGCGGGCGAGCAGGAGATGGACGAAAACGGCGATGTGCTGAACACGATCGAGATCTGGAAGATCGAAGGCGGGCAGGTCACATCGACAGGAAACTTCGTCAGTGCCGGCGATTCGATCCAATTGGATGCTGAGCCAGAGGCGAAGAAACCCGGCATCGGGTCGGAGTTCGCCCCAAGTTACACGGTGGGAGCCGGTTCGAAGGCGCTGTTCAAAGTCGACGAAACACTTCGGGGTGCCGATGTGGTCGTTTCGCTCGAGACCGAGTCGCTCAGCGGAGTCGTTGATTTCAGCGCCGACAGCGCATCACTCGAGATCGACCTGCACACCCTGATGAGCGATCAATCTCGTCGTGATCGATACGTACGTGAGCGCATGTTTCCGGACCAGCCAGTGGCCACGGTTCACTTCGCTGATTTGGGCGACGTAACTGCGCCGTTCATCGATGGCAACGAGGAGCTGAAAACCAAGTTGACGGGAACCGTCAACGTTAACGGAACCGAAGCCGATCTCGAATTCGACATCACCGCACGCTTAGACAACGGCACCGATTTGGTGGTCCTCGGGACGGCCGATTTCGTGTGGGCGGATTTCGGGATGGAAGCTCCCGTGAGCCAAATCTTCATTGTCGAAGACGAGGTGACCGTTGAGATTCTGCTGTTGGCGCCCATTTCGAATTGACGGATGCCCTCACCCTAGCCCTCTCCCGCCGAGCGGGAGAGGGGAGCCGCCCGGTTGCCCTCACCGGTGACCCCTCTTAATCTCCCCCTGGGAGGGGGAGGGTTGTTGCGAGCGGGAGAGGGGACGAGAGAATCGCGAAGCAAAACCAAGTCTGAGGACCTGAGATGGAACAACCCCGATTGAACTGTATCCGGGCTGCGCTGTTCGATCTAGATGACACGCTACTGGATCGGACCAGCGCATTCGAGGCGACTTTTCGGGAGTTCTACGACACGCAAAAAGCGATCAACTCGACAATGGGTTGGGACGAGGCGATCGATTTCTTCTGGTCGTTGTCGCCCCACGGCACGATCGACGGACAGGCCGCAGCCGTACGGATCATGGAGCGTTGGCCGGAGATCGATTTGAACCCTGTCGAGTTTGAAGCTTGGTTTTTCAACTCTTTGGGCCGCCAAGCTAAGCCGATCGCGGGCGCGATGGAGTTCGTCAAGGAGTTGAACGAATCCCGCTTCCCGTGGGCCGTAGTGACGAATGGCAAGAAGTTCCAAGTCATCAAACTCGAACACAGCGGCTACGCCGACGTCGTCCCGTTTGCAATAGTCTCGCGCCTGTTTGGAGCCGACAAACCAGATCCGAGCATCTATCACGAAGCGACCCGCCGCCTGAAACTCTCATATGAAGGTATCGACGACATCCAACCATCTGAAATCCTCTTCGTCGGAGACAACCCATATACCGACATTACAGGGGCAGCCGGCGTCGGAATGAAAACTGCCTGGATCCGTGTCACCGACGAATATCCAAACGATGCGCCCGCGCCAGACATGGAGATTGGGAGTGTTGTGGAGTTGCGTGGGTTGCTCAGGGCTAGTTGACGGTCTTGCAGATCTCTGACAACGGGTTTGTGATGGGATGTTCGGAATTGGGGCGAAGTATCATTACTTTCGCCCTATGAATGTGGAATAGGGCGGATAGAGTCTGAACAAGACTTGATCAACTGGAAAGAAAGCAGGATTGCGGAGCATGTCATTCGGAGTTGCGGTGCTGGGCACCGGAAGAATCGGCGGCAATTACATCGATGTCGCGAAGAAGACCCCCGGCGCCGAGGTGAAGGTCGTTGCCGAACCGCGAGAGGACGTCGCTGCATCTTGGCAGGACCGACATCCGGACGTTGATTTCGTTGCCGACTACCGCGATGCTCTCGCACGAGATGATGTAGACGTTATCGTCGGTACACTTCCGCACTGGTTGCATTACCAAGCAGCACTCGATGCCGCCGCCGCTGGCAAGCACATCTACATGGAGAAACCCACCGCGGTGTGGGCATCACAGGCTGAAGAGATGTTGGATGCAGCACGCGAGAACGGCGTCAAGTTGATGACTGCGCATACTCAGCGCTACTACCCGGCAGTTCGGGCCATGAAAGGCGTCGTCGATAGCGGCGATCTTGGATCGGTGCTTATGGCATACGACGTATGGCACAAGCCTTACGGGCCGTATAACCGACCCGAATGGATGCTTGACCGCGAGCGCGGTGGCGGAATGGGGCAGATGGACGGTACGCATCAGATCGATCGACTGCTGTGGATCATCGGCTACGACGTTGCAACGGTTTCCGCGCAACAGGGACAGTTCACCCATCCCAATTCCGAACATCCCAAGATCAATGCCGATGACACCGGCATGTATTTCATCCGCTGGAAGAGCGGCATCGTTGCCTGTGTGAGCCGCATCGCTTGGGACCACGGCGCTACTGAGTATGGTGGCGACTGGTTCTTCACCAACGGCATGGCACGATTCCGATTGCCTTATGGTGGAGGCGACAAACCAGCCCTCTACATCGCCGACACTAGCAATGGCAGCTGGCGCAAGGAAGACGTGCCCGAACGCGACAGCCTTTTAGATGAGTTCACGGAGTTCATCGAGTCGTTGGAACGCGGTGACGACGACACACCGATACCGCAGGTTCATGGTCTAAACGTGTTAAAGGTATTAGAAGCAACCGAAGAATCTGCGCGCACTGGGCGCGAAGTGGTTCTGGACATGGAGTAAAAACCGATGGAACCGGCACAACTCAAAGCCACACTCAAAGCGGGTAAGCCCGTATTCGGATTCATGATCGCCGCAATCGAAGGGTTGCGCTGGTCGAGGGTATACGCCGGATCGACGCTCGACTACATCATCATCGACTGGGAGCACACCTCGCGTAGTCGCGCCCGCATTGCCGAGATCGTCACCAGCATCAAGAGTGCAGGCGTCACCTGCATAATCCGAACACCAAACACCGACGATAGTTACGTCGCTATCGCGCTAGACGCTGGAGCAGACGGCGTCCTCGTGCCCTACTGCGAGACCGTCGAAGAGGTACGGGCATGCGCCAACAAGGTGCGGCTCCATCCGCTTAAAGGAGAGTATTTCGAGCGCGCCGGATTGACAGGTGAGTTGCCCAGCGAAAAGACGCGAGAGTACCTCCACAACCGGCACAAGGACCACATCTTCATCATGGGGATCGAGTCCGAACCGGCCGCGAATCGATTGGACGAGTTGCTTGAATGCGCCGAGATCGACGGGATCTTCGTTGGTCCCAACGACCTCACGACATCACTGGGCATTCCCGATGAAGTCGATAACCCGATTTACCTAGACGTCCTCAAGAACATCGTTGACACGGGCAACAAACACGGCGTTCCGACGATGGTGCACCAGCAGACGATCGAAACATCAGGCAAAGCCATCGAACTTGGCGTCCGTTTCGTGCTCCATTCCAGCGACGTCGGCATCTTGCTTAGAGGCATCCAAAACGACTTCGCCCAACTACGCGAGATTGCGGCAGCCAAGTTCGGCGAGGTAGAGGCCCGCGAAGCCGAGGATACGCTAGAGACGATCTAAACAAACCGTCAATGCCCCTTCCGGGTGCTGTATACAACCCTCCTCCGGTCGCCGGTAAGGGCAGGTTTGAAATCTGCCGCTAGGTGTACGATATGGGTTTCGCTTAGGACGTTCCGTCCGTTGAAGCGTCGGCTTGTCGCCCAATCATTGTTAGATTCAGATATTGGGCCGCACGCAAAGCGCGCCATTTGAATCGTCAAACCCAGGAATCCGCATGTCTGACGCCGTCACCACCAAAACCCAATCCAACCCCTACCGACTCCCAACCACGGTAACGCCGAGTCACTACAACATTCATATTCGGCCAGACTTAGACGCCGAAACGTTTTCGGGTGAAATCGACATCTCGTTGGTGGTGACCGAAGCGGTTTCAGAGATCGTTCTCAACAGCAAAGAGATCGAGGTCAAGTCGGCCCGTTTAGTTGGCGATTCCGGCACGATCGAAGCGTCCGACTTCACGTATGACGAGGAGTTGGAACGCGTTACGCTTCAACTGGCGAGCGACGCCGCACCCGGGGCGTACCGTCTTGCGATCGAATTCGACGGAATCCTCAACCGCAAACTCGCGGGTTTTTACATCTCGACCTTTACCGACGAGTCGGGAGCTGAGCGCAAGATAGCGACAACCCAGTTCGAAAGTACTGATGCCCGGCAGGCATTCCCATGCTTCGATGAACCAGCGATGAAGGCCTCGTTCGAGATTGCTCTGACTGTGCCCGCCGACCTCTTCGCCGCGTCCAACGGTCCGATCATCTCTGAGGTCTTATCTGACGACGGATCCGAGCGAACCGTCAAGTTCGGCACCACGATAAAGATGTCCACCTACTTGGTGGCATTCATCGTCGGACCCTTTGAAGCGACCGATCCGGTCGATGTCGACGGCGTTCCGCTCCGCATCATCCATCCCATCGGTAAAGGCCATCTCACTCCCTTCGCGCTCGAATCCGGTGCCTTCTCGCTGAAGTACTTCACCGACTACTACGGCATTCCATATCCGGGCGAGAAACTCGATTTGGTGGCTGTGCCTGACTTCGCTTTCGGCGCGATGGAAAACCTGGGTTGCGTCACCTTCCGAGAGGTCATCCTCTTGGTCGATACCGAACGGGCAACCCAACCAGAACTCCTGAGAATCGCCGACGTCATTGCTCACGAACTCGCCCACATGTGGTTTGGCGATCTCGTGACGATGGAGTGGTGGAACGGCATCTGGCTCAACGAGGCGTTCGCGACCTTCATGGCGGCGATGTGCACCGACGCGTTCAATCCGGAATGGCGACGCTGGGATCAGTTCAGTCTCGAGCGCTCGGCCGCATTCGACGTTGATTCGTTGCAGAAAACGCGACCGATTGAATACGAGGTCAAGTCGCCCGCAGATGCCGATGGCATGTTCGACCTGCTCACTTACGAAAAGGGCGGATCAGTGCTGCGGATGCTCGAGCAGCACCTCGGACCGGACCGTTTCCGTGACGGCATACGCTACTATCTGAAGAAGCACGAGTACGGCAATACTGAAACCTCAGACCTCTGGGACGCGCTCGAAGAAGTCACTGGAGAACCCGTACGCAGCACGATGGACGCGTGGATATACCAACGGGGATACCCAATCGTTAACGCCAAGCAATGCGACGGGTGCAATAAGACGATTCTCACTCAGAACCGCTTCTTCTACAAAAAGCCCGAGCGGGCTGACGAAACGGTGTGGCCGATACCGATGGGTATCAGATACGCCGACGCCGGTGGCAATATCGGCAGCATGAAGATGCTTATGAGCGATGAGGATGTCGAGATCGCCGAGTTGGAGGGGGTGCGTTGGGTAAACGCGAACAGCGGTAGCAACGGCTTCTACCGCGTCAACTATTCGCCCGATCTGATGACGTCCTTGCGCGACGCGATGGGCGACATGGAGGCGATCGAGCGCTACAGCCTCGCCGACGACCAGTGGGCGGCCATGGCGGCCGGCAACTCGTCCGCAATCGAATACATTCGTCTCGCCGAACAATATTCGAACGAGGACGACCTAGATGTATGGACTTTGCTGACGCGCAACTTAGGAAGTCTTGAACGCATCGTCGAAGACGACGTTGCGAAGGCTCGGATGCGTTCGCGGTTTGCAGCCCTCTATAGTGCCGGCCTGGCGCGCTTAGGCTGGGAACCGCGCGACGACGATTCACCCCGCGACCTCGAGTTGCGCGGAGTACTCGCCCGTTCGCTGGGAATCACGGCGCGCAACGCAGATGCATTGGCGAAACTGCGCGCAATGCATGACGGTTATCTCGCGGGTGAGGCGATCGAACCCAACCTAGCGTCCGCGTCTGCCAACGCCGTTGCGATTTTGGGATCTGCTAGCGATTACGAAGTCTTCCTCGGTCGTTTCAAGGACCCTGCTACACCTCAAGAAGAGCGCCGCTACATGAGCCTGCTCGCATCCTTCCCGGGCGAAGGCGAGTTCCAAAACACGTTGGAGATGTGCTTAAACGGCGAGGTCCGTTCGCAAGACGCTCCATACCTCGCCGGGGGTGCCATGTTCAACCGCCATCACGGGTTCGCGGCATGGAAATTCATCAAATCCCACTGGGATGAAATGCTCGAGATGTATCCGGACAACAGCATCGTGAGGATGGTCAGCGGCGTACAAGCTCTTTCCAAGCCCGAGCAAGCCGCTGATGTCAAAGAGTTCTTCGCGACGCACAGCGTTCCGACAGGTCAACTGACACTGGAACAGCATTTGGAGCGGCTTGATGTGAATGTGGCATCGAGGGTACGGGAGGCAGGGCCGCTGTCAGAGTGGTTGTCTGCTAACGGGTGAACCTCAGCTGCAAACCCTACCGGCGGCGCTGCTTTTCAAGACTTCGCCGTTAAGTTGCCTCGTCATCATGATCCAAGCGCATAGGATGCCTAACGGAATCCATCCTAAGATGCCGACGTAGCTGACGAAGATCCAATTCGGCGCACCGATAAACAGCAACAATGTCAGGCTCCCGCCGATTGCGTTGGTTGCAGAATGTCCGAGGCTCGCGGACCAGATGCTATTGGTCTTCATGCGCAACCAGCCGAATATTATGGACAGCATAATGGCGCTAACCGTGAAGACAAGCGCCCCGAACATAGGTTGGTCAGGAAAGTTGTAGCCGCGCAAGTTTAAGGGGAGGTGCCAGAGCGACCATATGATGCCAGTCGAAACGGCGGCAAGAAGGGGTCGATCACCCAACAATCGAACCTGGAGATAATCGCGCCATCCGAATTCTTCTCCCAAAAGGATGGGCGTTGCCACTATCGCGGTGATCAAGGACTGGATGGCCACCAAGCCGAAAATGCCGTCAGGAAGGGACGGGGCTACTGTGCCCGGAGGTCCCAGTTGCCACAGAGCTCGGCCAAGAGAAAAATCCGGGTCGCTAATACCCAAAGTCACTGCTAGTAGCACGATCACCGACACTACCAGGAGAGGCAAACATAATGCGGCGAGGTAGTAGCGCCACCGATGCCGGTTCAACTTAAGTCCTGCGTCCGCAAATCCCTCGCGAGTAACCCATCGTCTGACGACGATGGCTGCAATTGCAGGTGCGATTGCACCGGGAAGGATGGCGAGTTGAAACAAGGGTTCATCGGCTGACGGGCCGATCATTAGCGTGATCTCCCAGAGGAGCCACGCCAGTCCGAATGCGATCAGGAGATAGGCAGCTACGCCTTTTTTGTCGGTGTTCAACGTGGAATTAATCTTGGAATCGATCGCCTTGATCTCGTCGCTCTACTCGTTCGCCAAACCTGACAAGAAGGTCACGCCAATGGGATTTTCATAGACGAAATCCAATCTGAAAGGTTCCCCCTCCGACGAATGGAACCAAAGGCCAGTACAGTTGAGGTTGCCGTTAACCCTTCCGCACAAACTCCACGATCTGCTCTGGCGGCGTCGGCTCGCGCTCTGCACCTTCCTCTTCCTCGGGCACATCATCCACGACCAAGTGCCGGATCGGGTAGTTGATCACGATTCCTGCTTCGTTGAAGCGCAGGAGTATCTGTTTGATCAATTGGCTCTTCAATTGGAATGATCCCGCCCGGTCTGTAGCCTGTAAAAACACCCAGAAGTCGATGTTTGAGTCGCCGAACACGCTGAAACCCGCCCGCGGCTCAGTCTCTGTTACCGCATGCTCGGATTCCACCACGATCTTGTTCGCTACTTCCATCAAGATGTCCTCGACCTGTTGAAGGTCCGATGAATAACTCACGCCCCCGGTCACGATCACATTCATCGCCAGTGCGGGGCGGGAGTAGTTGGTGATCATGTTTTCCGACATCATCGAGTTCGGGATGATGATCAGGTTGTTGAAGCGCGACCTCAACTTGGTGCTCCGCCACGAAATATCCTCCACAAAGCCCGACGGGCCTCCTTCGATCTCAATGAAATCCCCGGGCTCAATCTCGCCTTCGGAGATCACATACGTCCCGGCGAAGTAGTTTGAAAGCGTCGGCTGTGCCGCCAATGCGATGGCGATACCGCCGATGCCGAGGGTTGCAAGTAACGGGCTGATTTCGATTTCGAAAATCGCCAACCCCCACAGAATAGCGAGTGCGTAAACCAAAATCGGCAACATCCGCTTGAACGAAGGTATTAGCTGATCGTCAAGTTGCGTGGACGTCTTCGCCGCAACGTGTTCAGCGTACCAATCAAGTAGCAACGATCCGATCCGCGTCGCCAAAAACGCGCTTACGGCCACAACTCCGACCGTGCCAAATCGCCTTAATAACGCCGCCAGATCGGTATCTAGGTTACGGCCCGACTGCCAATGATCCAAGGCAAGACCACCCGCGAACGTCCCACCCGCCAACAGGATGATCAGTAACGCTGGACCGTCGATCGCTTCCAAGACGATGTACCTTGGCGTGGGCACGTAATCGTCCCTGCCCGCCCGCATGCGACTCTTGACGATCTTGAGAGCGACCTCCAAGATGACCGCAACCGTCGCCGTAACGGCGGCGATCAAGATGGCGATGATGTATTCGTTGTCTAAGTTGAGCAAGGGATGCTGTCTTTGCTACCGGTTCGCGTTCTCAGGGCCCCGTTTGTCCTTAGGACATATCCCGCGCGATCGGGGGAAACCCTGGCTGCGAATGGGGTTCGTTACGGCCCTTTGGTAACCCACGGCTGTTTGCGCGGCTCACCTAATGCCTGCAATAGCGCGGTTATGTAGCCGTAAACGAAAGCGAACGCCGTTCCTTGCGGATCGCCCCCGGCGATGTGCGGAACGTGGTCGGGCATCAGCATGTATTTGTAGCCGACCTCTTGGTAGACCTTGGCGCACTCGTACATGTTGATGCTGCCCTCGTCGGGGAAGACTTCCATGAAGTCGAGTTTGTGGCCCCTGATGTTTCGGAAGTGAACGTTGAAGATCTTTTCTCGCGAACCGAAGTAGCGGATAATGTCGAAGATCTCCTCGCCCGGATCGTCGAGCATCTCGGTGACGGTGCCTTGGCAGAAGTTGAGGCCGTGGTACGGGCTTTCGTGCATGTTCACGAACTTCTTCAGGCCAGCGGGCGAACCCAAAACTCGGGTGACGCCGCGGAATCCTGGAGGCGTGTAGGGGTCGTGGGGGTGGCAAGCGAGCCGCACCTTGTTCTCGGTGGCGACCGGGACCACGCGTTCAAGGAAGTAGTCGATGCGCTCCCAGAACTCGTCTTCGGAGACATTGCCGGCGATGCCCGGAGCGTTATCGTCAGCGATCTTGTCAAATCGCATCGTTGAGTTGCTGGAGCCGCCTCTTCCGGGCTCTCGTTCGGAGCGCGGAATGCCAATCAAATTCATGTTGTATTTGACTGCTGGGATGCCCACCGCGGCACAGTTTTCGATCAGGGAGTTGACGACCTCGATCTCGCGATCACGGTCGGGATCGACACCCAACATGATGCTCGGCGCCTCGGCCGTTTCGATCGGCGTCGACGACAGAGGCAACTGGATCATGTCCAGCTCGATGCCGAACGAGTTGACGTGCTCCCGCCACTGCGCAAGATCGTCCTGCGTCCAGGTGTGGGCATTGCCCTCGCGCGGGTCGGCGCAGATGTTGACAACGCCGAGTTGCGCCCACTGCTTGAGATCTTCGTCGTGTCTTGGCGCGACTTGTGTGCCTACGTACATTCTGTCCTCCGTTGGTCGCCGATCAGGCGCGAATTAGATATTCAGTTCAAGGTAAAACGATTTATCCAGTCAACGGTTGCCGTTGAAACAGGACTGTGTGCCAAAATATACCACCCGTACGGGTCAGTCCTTTTCGGCCTGCCACCTCAACACCGGCCTCCTCGCCGCGGTGGCCTCATCCAACCGAGTGTTGGGCAACGTGTGCGGCGCGTGGTTGACTGTGTCGGGATCGTTGTCGATCTCGTCGTCGATAACTTGCATCACGGCTACGAACCGGTCGAGCGTCTCTTTAGATTCGGTTTCAGTGGGTTCGACCATGAGCGCCTCAGGCACGATGAGCGGGAAATACATTGTCGGCGCGTGGATGCCGTAGTCGAGGAGTCGTTTGGCGATGCTGAGGGCCGGAACGCCGCGGTCGGCCTGTCGTTTGCCACTTAGTACCGTTTCGTGCATACACAGGCGATCCACAGCAAGATCGAATCTGTCGCGGAGCCGCGCTTGAATGTAGTTCGCGTTGATTAAAGCATTCTCGGACACCGCTCGCAAACCATCACCACCCAGCGATTGCATGTAGGTGTATGCACGGACGAGGATGGAGAACGAGCCGTGGAAGCCGTTGATCTTCCCGATACTGTTGTCGGGGCGTGTGAGATGGTATTGCTGTGCCCTCACCCTAGCCCTCTCCCGCCGAGCGGGAGAGGGGACATCGCCGTCGCTCTTGACGACAACTGGTTCGGGGAGGAAGGAAGCGAGTTCTTCGGTCACCATGACCGGTCCTGCACCGGGGCCGCCGCCACCGTGGGGCGTCGAAAAGGTTTTGTGGAGGTTTGAGTGGCAGATGTCGACGCCCAAATCTCCCAACTTCACCAGACCGAGCAGCGCGTTCAAATTCGCTCCGTCGGCGTACACCAAACCGCCCGCGTCGTGAATGATGTTGTTGATTTCGATGATATTCGGCTCGAACAATCCCAAGGTGCTTGGGATTGTCAGCATAAAGACGCACGCGTTCTCGTCCGCCTTTGCTCGCAGGTCTTCAACATCCACATTTCCGAACTCGTCGGTCTTGACCGTCACCACATCCAACCCTGCCATCGCTGCTGAAGCTGGATTGGTACCGTGCGCCGAGTCCGGGATCAAGGCCACATTCCGATGCGATTCGCCACGCATCTCAAGGGCCGCGCGAGCGATCAACAGCCCGGCATACTCACCCTGCGCGCCAGCCAATGGTGCTAATCCAACGCCCGGCAATGCCGTTGCCTCGCCAAGCCACTGTTGCAGTTCGAACATCACCTCTAACGCGCCCTGCACGCTGTCGTCCGTCTGCAGAGGATGAATGTTCGCAAATCCTCCCATAGATGCCACCTGATCGTTAAGCTTCGGGTTGTATTTCATCGTGCAAGACCCGAGCGGATAGAAATTGGTGTCGATCGAGAAGTTCAGACGACTCAGCAGCGTAAAGTACCGGATGACATCGGGTTGCGACATCTCCGGCAGCTGCAAATCATCGGCATCGCGCAGGAGATCGTCGTTCGGCATCTCCGCCAACGGAACATCCGCTGTCGGCATCTCGATCGCTCGCCGTCCGCTGACGGAGCGATCCATTAGCAAACGCCGATCATGCATGTCGGCAACGCTTGCGTTGGGCACTACGCCATCACTCATGCGGCACCTCCATTCCCAATATCCGAGAGCGCGTCCACTAGACGATCAATGTCTTGCCGACTGTTCATCTCTGTTACGCAGAGAAGCATCCCGTTGGGTACAACATCTGACACATCAAGCCCTCCGATGATGCCTCGTTCTGCGAGCAAACGATTGACACTTCTGGGCGCGATCGGACACTCGACGGCAAATTCGTTGAAGAAGGTGCCCGTTCCGCCAAACACACTCCATCCAGGCAGTGCACCAATCGCGTTCGCCACATAGTGCGCCTTGTGGTACGACAACTCTGCAACCTTGCGCAAACCGCTCGGACCCATAGTCGCGCAATAGACAGCGACCATCAATCCGATGAGCTGCGTGCTCGTGCAGATGTTAGAGGTAGCTCGCTCTCGCCGAATGTGTTGTTCCCTTGTCTGTAACGTCAACGTGTAGCCGGTGCGACCTAAGGTGTCTGATGTCCTGCCGATGATTCGGCCGGGCAACTGACGAATGAAGCGCTGCTTGGTAGTGAACAGTCCGACATACGCGCCGCCAAACGTCAAGGGCACGCCTAGCGGCTGGCCCTCGGCGGTGGCGATATCGACACCAAACTCTCCTGGCGACTTGAACATCCCAAGCGCCGTCGGGTACGTGTGCATCACGGACAACGCTCCCGCCGCGTGCGCGGCGTCTGTCAACGCCTGAACATCTTCGATCCGGCCCAAGAAATTCGGAGATTGGAACGCGATACATGCCGCGTCGTCGGGAATGTCTCCGTTCAACACGGACTCGCGACTGATCGCTTCAATCTCGACCTGCTGGTAACGGGCGTAAGCTTCAGCGACTTCAAACAGTCTTTTGTCGGCTGTATCCAGAATCAATATTCGATTGCGCCGACTAACCCTGGCCGCCATCAACCCGGCCTCTGCAAACGCCGTCGGACCGTCATACATCCCGGCATTGGCGACTTCCATGCCGAAGATCTGAGCAACCGCCGACTGAAACTCGAATCCGCTTTGCAACACTCCTTGCGCCGCTTCGGGTTGATAAGGGGTATACGACGTCACGAACTCGCCGCGCTGCAATATCGCGCCCACGGTCGATGGAATGAAGTGATGGTACGCGCCCGCGCCCAAGAATGACGGTCTAGTACCGGCGTCTTGGTTCAAAGCTGCCAAGGCCTGCATGCGGGTGGCGACCTCCAACTCCGATGCAGCATCCGGTAGTCGGAGCGACGAATTACGATGCTGCTCCGGGATGTCGGTGATCAGAGCGTCAAAATCTTCGACGCCGATCGTCGCCAACATCTGAGCTCGTTCAGACGCCGTGTTTGGGATAAACGGATGGGTAGTGTCGGCCTTGCTCGTCAAAGACTACTCCAGCGTTCCTTGGTAGGTTTGGGAATCCATCAACTCATCCAGCTCCGATGGATCGTCCAGCTGCACCTCCATGATCCATCCGTCGCCATATGGGTCCGAGTTGACGAGTTCGGGCGATTGCTCCAACTCTTCGTTGACCGCGGTAACAGTTCCGCTAACCGGAGAGAATAGGTCGCTCACGGCCTTCACCGATTCGATCTCTCCAAACTTGTCGAACTGATCCACCTTCGAGCCAATCTCGGGCAACTCGACAAACACAACATCGCCAAGGGTGTCCTGTGCAAAGTTGGTAATTCCGACCTCAGCGACGTCGCCATCTCCGACGCGCGCCCATTCATGTTCGGATGAGTACTTCAAATCATCTGGATACAACGCAGTTTGCCTCCGTCGCTACCTATGTCGATAACCGCATTGACTCTAACAAATTCGAATACGTAGAGTTGCAATCGCCGCTTTTCAGTACGCATGCGGATGAAACGGCAACGGGACTACCGCGGCTTCCACTGTTTTCCCTCGAACGTCTATCTGCACCGCCGTTCCTAACTCGGCATGCTCGACGTCTATGTAACCCATCGCAATGGCGGAGCCCAGAGTAGGCGAGTGCGTTCCCGAGGTCACAACGCCCACCTCCTTGCCATCAATCGAGATCGCATGTCCGTGTCTTGCAATTCCCCGCGATCTCATCTCAAACCCGACGATCTTCTTGGAAGTCCCGGCATCCCGGATTTTCCGCAATGCCGCACCCATCAAATACTCAGGCCGATTCGGACGCACAGTCCATCGCAGACCCGCTTCGTAGGGATTGTTTTCCACCGTCATATCCGCTCCATGCAGCATAAGTCCAGCTTCCAATCGCAAAACGTCTCGTGCACCCAAGCCACACTGAGTCGCCCCAGCCTGGACAAGCATTGCCCAAATGGTCGATGCATGCGAACTGTCAAACATGATCTCGAACCCGTCCTCACCGGTGTAACCTGTCCGAGATGCAAGAATTCGCTCTCCATCCAATGTCGCCTCGCCGATATGAAAACGTCCGATCGCATCCGTCTCGCCGTTCGTCAAACCGCCTAACATCGCAACGGCATTCGGACCTTGAACTGCGATCATTGCGATCTCATCCGTTATATCGACGTAATCGACGTCACCACCTTCACGTTCAATGAAGCGTCTTTTTTGCAACGACAACCACTCTTTGTCAATATCAGCGTTCCCGGCGTTCACGATCAGCAAATAACGGTCGGTCTCTAGGTTGTAAACAATGGCATCGTCAATGATCCCGCCCTCCTCGTTGCAGATCATGTGATAGCGACCTTGCCCATGCTCCAATCGCGATGCCCGGACACTCAGTACAGTATCCAGAAATCTACCGGAATCGGCGCCCGTGAACTCCAACCGAGCCATGTGCGAAACGTCGAAAATCCCGGTGTCAGTCCGAACCTGTCCGACCTCGCGAATGATCCGTGTCGGATACCGCACGGGCATCTCCCAACCACCGAATGGCACCAAACGTGCGCCGCTCGCGACGTGAGTCTCGTATAAAGGTGTTCTCTTATTCATCTCCATCCCGCATACTCTCAATAGTGTTTTCTACTACCTTCAATCGTACGGCAGACTCGATATCCACACAGACCTACGGAGGGGGCAACAAATACAACACCCACAGCACGCCCACTACAATCGCAGTGGTGAATACGGCGTGAAAAAGCAATTTACGTTTACGGCTTGTTATCGCATCCGCGTGAGCACGTTCTGCCTCTTGCAACTCGGTTCTTATTCTTTTTAAGTCCAATACCGCTTGGTAATTCCTGTCCTTAGCCCGGTTGAGCCTTTGGCGTCTCCTAGACTCTTCGAATCGTTGCTTAGAAAGCTTCAGTCGCCCCCAAAACTCGAACTTTCCCGGAGGACTGTCTGATACGGGTTCGGCATCGTCAATTGGCAGTTGGGCAAGTGACAAATCGCTGTCGGTGGTTTCCAGACGTTCTGTGGCTTTTTCAAGGTTACGGCGCACTCTTTCCCACTGGCTTTGAGAGCGTCGAACGCGTTCTCTTGATGCATCAGCCATGCCGCAACTCGCCATGATCGCGCCTAAAGGCGCGGAAAGAGGTCCGCACAAGCACAAACCTATGACGATCGCCGCAACCGGGAAGAGGATGCTAACGGCCGCGATTATCAACGCCGAAGCACCCAGATAAGCCAATACCGTGGCGGTGCCTTCGCCGATTCGTATGATTACGTCGCCCATGAGTTGATCAAGCCGGCCTATTGGGCGTTGACGATGACACTACTGATGGCGGATTATTGACTGGATAAACGGAGATGCCAAGCAATGATCGTGCTAAACCGGGTAGGGACATCGCGTCTCGGTGTTCACCGAGCGTTGGCTAGGATCGCTGGGAATTCGGATGTGTCTTCGCCGACATTTTCGAGTGCAGTTGCCATCCGTTGAAGACTTTCGGCCAACTCCTCAACGCGCTCTCGATTCTTGTAATAGAACAGGTCGTCGTGGGTTAATTCGGTGATGTCCAACGCTATGTCTAGCATGCGCGGTTGTAGGTGGCGGTTCAAGTAAATGCCGATTCCGGCTCCAGCGACAGAACCAGCTACGCCGCCGACCGCAGTGCCGACACCTGGGACGACACTCGCAGCCAACGCTCCTCCCTTGCCGCCAGCCATGGCTAGAACTGTCGATACGCCCATTCGCGACATTAGCGTGAGTGTTTGAACGACTTGGATCTTGTTTCTTGTTGTCCGATCAGCCGCCTTGAATTGTTGTTCAGTTCTGATGACGCTGTAGATGAGTCTTGCGCTCGCGATGACTGCCGATGCGTAAGGGATAATGTCCCCCACTCCGTCTGTCACGTCGATGCCCATGTTGTCGCTCAACGTTTCTAGGCCATCTTTGACATCTGCTATCAACTCCAGATTTGATCCGATGTTTTCCAATTGTTCAGAGTGTTGGGGAATGGTTTCAGCGAACTTGACGTGCATCTCGTCGCTAACAGCCCAAATATCGACATCACCGCTTTCCGTTATCGAGTTCTGAATTTTGTCGGCATAACCTTCTGCCCCCATCTTCACTTGGATCAGAACCGGGTCCCCGCCGGGAGAAACCGCGCTAATATCCCAGCCTGGTTGTGTCGCACTTTCGGCAATCGTAACGTTCTCAAACCCTCGCTGCTCGAATTGTTCTGCGGTTTGAAGTTCAGCCAACTTGCCTTTGATGCCGCTAACTAGTCCTTGTGCGTTGGCATCGCCCTGTCCGGAGAGATCTAACCATTTGTCGTGGACGGTCACGCGTGCAGCTTCGCCCGGGTACTGCATTTCGTAAGCCAATTGAATGTTGTCATCAACGTTGATGTCGTCGAATATGCCCCACAACGCAAACGAATTCGCAGTGGTCATGTCGGCAGCGTGAAACGCCGCGTCAGTTCTGACCAATTCGTCTAAGAATTCGCGCCGAGATTTTGGTTCGTCGGATGCTTCGCCCGGCAATCCCTGCAACGAAGGAAGCAGGTTGACTGATTCCATGGCCATGTTGCCCCCTCTAATCGATCAAAACGTTGAAGGCGACTGTCGCAGCGATGATGATGACACCGCCCGCCGCTACGATCTGCGTCACCAAGTTGCCGACACGTGCTCGGTACTGGTGGTAATCAGACTCCATCTGCTGCGTCAGATCTTCTTTCGCAGATTCGAGAGCGGCATCGTACTTGTCCTGCAACTCTTTGTGACCTCTAGCCAAGCCTTCTTCGACCGCATTCGCGAGCGTGGTTGGCAGATGTTCGTGTTCGCCGATATGCTGGGTCAGCAATTCGTGCTGGCGTATTACACGAGGAATTAGTTCCTGATTGATCCGATCCTGTTCTTCCCAAAACCGGACTCTTTCGCTGATCGGAATGGCATCGTCATCAGCAGCCGTAACTTCACCGTTTCCAGCGGCCGCAGTGTCGTCATTTTGAGGCGCCAAGTAAGATCCCCTATCTCGTTTCTGGAGGAGCGATTAACCAGTAGTCGGACAAACTATACAACGCGCCTCAATGCGCAAAATGATGCGCTCTTAAATCTGGCAGTGCAAAAACAGGCGCAGATTCCAATCTCGCGAGATCAATTCTCTGCGCACGTCGCCGATGTTGAACCACCCGAAAATCCCCAAGACCACGGGTATCTACCAACGCATTCAGTGCACGCAACACTGGGAGCCATTGACTGACATCTCCATCACGCCGACCCAATACCAACGCCTTCCGTACCGACCGCAAATGCTCTCCGATACCAAGATCAAATAGAAATTCTCGTTGCGTCATTAATCCTCCCATCGACTCAAAACCAAGCCGTTCCAACTCCTCATCAACCGCGGTGAAATCTACATGCACCGTCATATCCTGCAAGCCGACATCCCGAAACGGATTCTGACCCAACACATGGTCTCGGTAACACCTTAATGACCCCTCGTATCTAGCTGGGTGATACAACGTGTTGCGATCGTATCCGTAGTCAATCGTCAACACGTATCCACTTTTCAGCAAACCCGCGACGGTGCTCGCCCATTCACCGATCCCGAGATTCACCTCGCCACGATAGCCCTCCGGCAAAATCGAGGTGTAATCCCCCACACGTTCCACAATCTCGTCAGTGGACGCATCGCCTTCAACGAATGCCAACTCGCCGGTGTCGCCAAAACCGACGTAACACTCGAGGACTTTACGATTTCGTACGGTAAAGACATGCGCAGGAAATGCATCCAGCAACTCGTTGCTGATCACACATCCGACAACTGACTTCAAGCGCCGCAATTCGCCAACTTCATGTACCAATCCCCGAGGGCGGATATCAAAAGCGTTGTATCTTAGCGCTTCACTGAATTGCGCTCGCTGATCGTTTGTATCTCGAACTCTTGAGACCGCATCTTGAACGTCGTTTGCCAACGCGCCATCACCTGCGCCCAACTCCACCACATCGAACGTTCCTGGCTCCCCTAGTGTCGCCCAAGCCTTGAAGAGGTAACCCGCAATTAAAGCGCCAAATGCGGGATGCATCTGGGGAGAAGTCGCATAGTCCGATCCGGCGTTGACCGACGAAGTGTAATAGCCGTGCTCCCCATAGAGCGCGATCTCCATGAATCGCGCGAATGTGATCGGACCATTCCCGCGAATCTCAGATTCAACGATCTGGCGCGCCGGTGTGATTTCGTCCGGCATGGAAGGCTCTGTTTAGCCGCGGTCAGAAATCGGGATGTACTCGCGCTCTCGTCCGCCCGTGTACTTTAGCAACGGCCGAATTAGGATGTTTCGACGATATTGCTCGACGACTTGAATGATCCACCCCGGAACTCTGCCGATGGCGAATATCGGTACGAACAAGTCCTGGGGGATGCCGTTCAGGTAATAAATGACGCCCGCGAAGAAGTCCACGTTCACGTGAACGCCTCTTCGGGCGTACGGCGACATCGCCTCCACCACCGCTTCCAGGATGTTGTACCACTCTGGTTCGCCCTTTTCCTGGCTCAACCGCCGAACTCCCTCTCGTAAGTGACGCGCACGGGGATCTTCCGATTTATACACCCGGTGCCCGAACCCCATAACCGGTGTCCTCGACCTCAACAGGTCTCGAACGTAACCCGCGGCATTTTCAGGACTACCTATCTCACGCGCCATCTGCATCACGTTCTCGGCCGCTCCTCCGTGCGAAGGGCCAGACAGTGCGCCGATAGCGGCCGAAACCGTGCTATACGCTTCGGCTTTTGTGCCGGCAACTACCCGTGCCGCGAACGCGCTCGCGTTCGACCCGTGATCAGCGTGCAACACCAAATCCTTGTCCATCAATTGGGCGGCATCGTCTGACGGCGGTTCGCCGTCGAGCATGTAAAGGAAGTTCGCCGCATGATTTAAATCCGAGTTCGGAGTCACTGGATCGTTGCCGCGTCGGATATTGTAGTGCGCCGCAATTATTGTGGGCACTTGCGCCGTCATCCGGATACCCTTGCGGAACGTCGCTTCCACATCGTCCCACTCCGCCTCTTTATCCGGGTCGAAGGCCGACAACGCCGAGACCGCAGTCCGGAGCACGTCCATCGGGTGCGAATCCTTGACAGCTTCGATTATCGGAAATATCTGTTCCGGCAACTCTCTCTGACTGCGCAGCTCTTCGTCGAACGCATTCAGATGTTCCTGTTTCGGCAATTCGCCATGCAACAGCAAATAAGACGTCTCTTCGAAATTTGAATGTTCTGCCAGATCGTGAATGCTGTAACCCCGGTACTCGAGCACGCCGTTGCTACCGTCGATGAAGGTAGTCTCTGTGCGGTCGAAATATATCTCTCGCAATCCGCGGTTGAGCTTGATTTCACTGTCCTGGGCCATTGATGTCTCGTCCGATGCTGTTGAACTATTAGGGGATGCCGGTGGCGATTTCGATGCCGTGAATAGGATCGCTGCAACGTCAAACACTTCCGATACGTTTCAACCTATTTTAGAGCATCGACACGCGCAGCCAAAAAGCCATCTGACTGCTCGAAATCGTTTCGCCGACTGCCGTTCAAGAGACTGAGCAGTAATCCGGTGTGATCAATTGATCAACGTATGCAAAACCGGATTCGGTAGTCAGACATCCACTTACAAACTTGTGAGGCCGGCATATTTCAGTTTTTCGCTTTCCTGAAGCGCCAACCGTACAAGATGCTTCCGTAATAATTGAATATCCGAGTTGCTTCGGGATCTTGGAATGGATAGTCCGCGCCGATCTGCCTTGCGGCGGCGAGCCCGGTTATGAAACACGTTTCCTGGCTGTTGATCAACGTGTGGGCGCCACAGTGCCAAGTCCGCCGCTTGCCTTGGATAAAGCGAAACAAATGGATCAGCAGCGCAACGTGACGTACGTCATGCACAATATGCTGGAACCACCGCTTCTGGATGACTTTTGATTCATCGATCCTACTGATCGGGTTGTAGGTCACCAGACAAGGCTTATCGGACCGACCAGCCCACGGCTGCTGGTTGTGCATGATGTACGTGATTTCGTAATTGTCCGGTCTCGCACCATATTGTTCGATGTGGTTGCTACGAGTCTCCAAGGGCCGAGTTTCGTTGTCTGGCAGGATCGACGAGTCTGAATGCACAACCGTGTGATTGTGGAGTTCGCTCTCGTATCGTATCGACGAGAGTATGTACCGCTCCCAAAACGAGGGTTTGTCGAGAATCATTAGCGTCTGATTCGCGTTGCATGCGAAAATCACATCGTCGAACGTCTCGTTCACACCGTTTGCGTCCTCGACCACAACATGAGTTGAATGGCGGTACACCTTTCGTACCGGCCGGTTCAGGTGGATTTTGTCCGTGAATTCGGCAGTGAGATTTTCGTAAATTCGTCGAGTTCCCTGGTCCCAAGTGTTCATCGGTGTGGCAACCTCGATGTCGAAAAACTCGAGGTACCTAGCGAACAGAGACGCAGGCATGTCGAACACGTTGGTCGCCATCAAAAAGTTGACGAACATCGGTTTAAGGATTTTGTATCGGAAATCACCTGAGAAACCGCCCAGATTGAGGATCGTTCCCATGCTGATGTAATTGAAGGGATTGACGGCGTTAACCAACCTCGACCGGGAGCGGGTCAACCGGCCGAACGAATGTAGCCGTTTCAAAACTCGTTGGAATTTCTCGATTTCAGGTTGCAACTGCTGCCTTATGTCGGAGTCGAAATCGTGAGCGTATGTACCGCCTTGGTATTTCACGCTGTAACTGAACTTCGTATCTATGACTTCGATACCGAAGCGTTGCATCAACAACTGCACGTGTTGATAAACCGACGGAATCAAAGCGGTGACTGAAATATCAAATGGAATTGAACTGCCGTCATCCTGCGGCATGTCCGCAGTTATCGCATTTCCACCGATTCGATCTTGAGCTTCGAACAACCGAAAGTCGAAACGATCTCGGTGGTCGTGCAACGCCCACGCGGCCCCTAACCCCGCAATGCCGCCACCGACGATCGCAATGCGCCGCTGTTTGCTACCGCTTTCGTCCTTTGCCATACTCATCAGTCTCACACGTGGTGATTCAAACTTCGGTGCTCGCGTTTCTAAGTCTCGCCATTATCCTACGTGCCGTGCTTCGGTAACCCGATCTGCCAAATGCGCCGGCGAGTATTCATGCATATGCGACGCTAACCGCTCGAACGGTGGCCGACCGAATGCTTAAAATATCCAAAGTAGAAGCGGCGGTGCTACCGTTGCTCTGCGGATGTTGACGCTGTTTTCATTCGTTGGCCGGTTGATTCAACTGACTAGGAAGAGTCGGGACGGGGATCACGCGATCCGCAACGAGGAGTGGAGCCATGTCGACCCAAAGTCGAAGCACTACGATTTATCGGGACCCAACCCCGTTTCCTGAGGGCTGGTACTTTGTAGCAAGTCGGCAACAGCTCCTAGAAGCAAAGCTCATCCAGAAGAACTGGATGGGTGAAAACATCGTTGCGTGGTGTGACCAAAACGGGCGTGTGTGTGTCGCCGAGGCATATTGCCCGCACCTCGGCGCTTATCTGGGACCCGACGGCGGTGGAGCCATATCCGAAGGCCGAATCGTCTGTCCTTTCCATGGCTTCGAGTTCGACACGAACGGGCAATGCGTCGCCACACCGTACGCCGATCCACCTAGAACGGCAAGATTGAGAGTCTTCGAAACACGAGACATTGCAGGCCTCATCTTCGCCTGGTGGGGTATCAGTGGGCGGGCGCCACAATGGGATTTGCCTGCCGGCGTGCCGGAGCAAGAAGGATGGTCCGACCTGGAGATCAGCACCACCCGCTTTCCCGGCCATCCCCAGGATACAACTGAAAATTCGGTGGATTTAGGTCATCTGAACTACGTCCACGGCTACGACAAAGTGGGCCGCGCGGAGAGGCTGTCGGTGGACGGTCATCTGCTCACAAGCCGATTCGAATTTACGAGTATTAGGCGTGTCATAAGAATCGCGACGTTAACCTTTGACATTTCTGCCGACACGACCGTAGCTGGTTTGGGCTATTCATTCGTCGCTATCTATGAAAAGTCCATCGGGATGGACTTGCGCTTGTGGGTTTTGGCGACACCAGTCGATGGCACACTCATCGACTTGACTTTGGCCTCGCAGGTGCGCGAGATACGGAAACCGAAGAGGTGGGTTGTAGGTTTGGGTTTCCTCCCTACGAGGATGCGCGCACCCCTCATGAACAAGTTCATGGCCCTTCAACAGCGTAGCGATGTTCGACAGGATGTTGTTATCTGGAGCCGCTTACGATACGAATCCCGCCCGCGTCTGTGCCGTTCCGACGGCGAGATCATGCCATTTAGGGCCTACTGCGCCCAGTTCTATCCCGATTCAAGCATTACTGCCGAATCGCTCCCGGCACGTCCGAAATGACCGCAATGTTGAGGTTCGCGCGGCGACCAGCGCAATGAGTTCGTTACTGCGACGGCGAGAGTCAATGAGCCAATGTAATATGACCACCTAACACCTCGCGCTAGCAGGCGTCGCCTCTTGCGACTTCCGCAATTGGAAAGGCTGGCCCGGATGAACGTCCTTGGCAACATTCTAGACAAGCTAAGCTGGTTGATCACGGCCAGGCCGTATGTCACGCTTGTCGTACTACTTGTCGTTACTGTTGCGCTGGCTGGCGGAACTACGTTACGTGCGCCGCCAACTGAGGGTGCAAGTGTGGCATTCCTTCCTCCGGGTCACGCCATCGCTGATGTCACGCGGGAAATAGAAGAGCTTTTCGGGGAATCGGGCGAGATCAGCGTCGCCACATTGATATTCCGAGGAGAGGCGCTTACTCCTGAAGGTCTTGCGCAGATGGACAGCCTGATCAACGACATCGTCAGCGATCAGACGGTGAGTGAGTTGCTGATACCGGTCGACCCGATAGTCGCTCCCTCGTTTTTGATCAACGGCGTGGCGCAGGCGAGCGGAGCGGAGGCGATCACGCAGGAGGTAATCGACTCTGCCCGAATCTTACCTGAGATCGATGCTGTTCTTGCCGCGATGACCGGTACCGATACGGACGGCACACCAGTCGCAATCGCCAACATCCGGTTGAGCGACACGGGCGACGACCAGGTCAAGGATGCGGAACGAAGGATCTACGAATTGGCGACGGGCGATGACGGACCACTGGACGTGAGCAGCATATCGCCGGTGATCGTCGAGGATGAGTACACGGAGGCGACTGAATCGGGGTTGGCACCGCTTTTGGGACTGGCGCTGGTGTTAATCGCGTTGCTGCTCATTCTCTTCACCCGCACGCTCGGAGACATGTTACTGACGCTCACCGGGTTAATAGTCTCGATAGTCTGGATCGTCGGAGCGGAGGGTTGGCTCGGTCCGAACGGACTGAGTCTAATTGGGCCGCCGAGCTCGTTAACTGCGATGGTGCCCGTAATCGTTATCAGTCTGACGGTGGACTATGCGATCCAGGCAATCTCTCACTACCGCGAACAACGGATTGAAGGCGAAGGAGTTGTGATGGCGGTGCGAAAGAGCTTGAGGAACGTCACGATTCCGTTGACGCTGGCCGCCGTGACGACGATCGTCAGCTTTTTGGCGACGCTATTTTCGCCGATTGGCGTCGTCGCCGATTTTGGTGTCGTCGCTGGATTGGGAGTCGGGTTGAGTTTGATCGTGATGTTGACGCTGATCCCGGCTGGCAGATTGATAATCGACCGTCGGCGCGAGGCACGCGGCACATTGGCCTCTCCGCGGCCGATCTCCAACGCATTGCCGGGCATCACGTCCGCGGCGGAACTGCTAGGCAGAGCCGTCACGCGTTGGCCAGCGCCCTTCCTCGTCTCGATCATCGCGGTGACGATTGGGCTCGGTTTCGCCGCCAGAGATCTGGAGTCTGAATTCAGCATCCGAGACATCCTTCCCCATCGTGGGAGCGTGGTCGCGGATATGGATACCCTCGACGCGGCGGTCGGCGGAACGACGGAGATCGCTAGCATGCTGGTGAAGGCCGAGGTGACAGAGAGCCGTACGCTCCTAAACCTGCAAGACCTCACGTCCTCCTTCGAGGATGAACAGCGCCGACCGAAGGCTGCTGCGGGGCCGATTGACACATCGTACGAGTCGCTGTTGGAAGACTGGACTGATGACAGCGGTGAGCCCGGAGATAAGTACGATCCAGAGCTCGACGCGCTCCTCCAGGAAGCCTCGGCTGGGGTGCAACTGGATCCAGTACTGATGCAGGAACTAGTCGACAAGCTGGAAGCGAAAGATCCCGAACTGGCGCGAGTTATGATCAACGACCCAGACGGCATGGACACAATGCTGCTCCAGTTCCCGATCTATCTGAATGATCCTGAAGAAACGAGGAATATCCAAGACGAGATCGACGAGCGATGGTACGGGGAAGACGACTACATCACGGCGACCTCTGACAGCATCGTCTCCATCGCCGTCACAGACCAGATCACCGACCGACAAACGGAAGCGATTAGCACGACAATCGCAGTGGCCCTGGGTATTCTCGCAGTGTTCTTCTGGGTGACAGTGCGTCAGCCGGCTCTGGGCATCGTAGCGGTGGGGCCGATCGTGCTAGTCCTAGTCTCAGTGTTGGGCACGATGGCGCTGCTCGGTATTCCGTACACATTAATCACCTCGATAATTACCGCACTTTCTATCGGGATTGGGGTGGATTACACCATCCACGTTATCCATCGTTACCGGGATGAGTTTGCGCGCTCGCGCGATCCGGAGAGGGCGGCTATTCGGACGCTCACGACAACCGGTTCAGCTTTGTTGGGCTCTGCCATGACGACGGCGTTGGGATTCGGAGTGCTCATCGCATCATCACTGCAGGCGTCAGCACAATTCGGCATCACGGCTACAATAACGATCGTCTACTCCTTGATCGTCTCGGTCTTGGTCGTGTTGCCAGCGATGGTTGTTTGGGGCGCGTTCCAGAATATGAGGCTACGGTCGATGGTCGAACGCGAGTGGGAGGAACTGGATGTAGCGATTGAGGGCATCTATCAGGAGCACGAACAGGAATAGGATTCCTCGTAGGCAAGGCACTTATGCAACTCCGCAAACTATCCAAAGATCTCAAAACTACATACCAGGGGTCGGATGTCCGTCGTCGAGTGAATCACTACGATGAATGGATGAAGAGAGCGCAAGTTGAGAACGCTGACCCGAATGGTTACGACCACGCCGAAACCGTCAAGGAATACTACGACCTTTGTAACGACTTCATGGTTTTCGGATGGAGCGAATCCCTACACTTTGCGCCGCTATCGTCCCGCGAGAGCCTGGAGGACTCCCAGGTCCGGCACCAACGGCTGATGATTGACAAGCTGGCGTTGCGCAATGGGATGACGGTAATCGATGTCGGTTGCGGAATCGGCGGCCCGATGCGCCGAGTCGTTCAGGAGTCCGGCGTCAGCGTAGTCGGGATAAATCGCAGTGAAGTCCAGTTGCAACAAGCGAAATCTTTGATTGCAGAGGCAGGGCTCAACCACATGGTCGAATTTTTCGCATGCAGTTTCATGGACATGGGCACCATCGCGGACGACACATTCGACCGAGGGTACGCGATCGAATCGACGTGCCATGCTCCAGACAAGGCGGGAGCGTTCACCGAGATATACCGCGTGCTAAAACCCGGAGCACTCTTCTGGGGTCAGGAAATGTGCATGACGGACAAATTCAATCCCGGCAACAACCGACACCTTGAAATCAAGAGCGAATTAATGCGCGGCATCGCCCTAAAGGACATCGCGACTACCGACGAGGTGAACAGGGACCTCGAGACGGCGGGATTTGAGGTCATCGAGGCAAAGGATCGGGCGGTCGACGAGAACGCTCAGACCACACCGTGGTATCAGCCCATGGAGAGCCGAGGCAATACGCTGGCCAACGCCCTGCGCAGGACTCCGCTGGGCCGCAGGGTAATGATGGGAACGTCTAGGCTGGCCGAGGTAGTCGGGATGTTTCCGAAGGGATCGACGGACGTCATAAGGCTGATGGACCGTACTGCCGACGCCTACGTGGATGGCGGCAAGACCGGGCTGTTCACGCCTTTGTACTGTTTCCTGGCTCGCAAGCCGCTTTAGCCCTTCACTTCCCAGTCTCTGGGGCGATCCCGTGGTGCCCAATGGAGCATCAAACCTTTATTTCGCGCCTCTGCTCTGCGACTAGGAACTTGAGCTTTTTGCTTACAGAAAGCGATGGGAACGGATCGATCTTCAGTTTGTAGTTCGCGGGCACTTCGAGCGTGAAGTAGTGCGCGATCATCAGCAGGTTGATGGCCAGAAGCAGCTCCATCTGCCTAGAACCGAGGCATGTGTGTGTTCCTAGCCCGTACGGCGCGTACCCGGAACTGTGATGCTCGTTGCGCGGAGGCAGATATCGGTCGATATCGAATTTCCAGGGATCGGGGAAGACATCCTTCATATAGTGGGTGGCGGCTTGGGCGATGTGCACCTGTGTGCCTTCCGGAAGTTCGTGCCCCTCGACCGAACACGTATTCATAACCGTTCGAATCGACATCGGGACGATCGAGTAAAGTCGCAAAGTCTCCAAGATGAAGCGGCGAGTTACATCGATCGCTTCAGGAGTGTATGCTTCGCGATCTGGGTCGCCGTCGGCAAACAAGACGTCTGCTTCACCGCGGATGCGACTGTAAA
This sequence comes from Dehalococcoidia bacterium, assembly GCA_963664695.1. Classification (GTDB taxonomy): domain Bacteria; phylum Chloroflexota; class Dehalococcoidia; order Lucifugimonadales; family Lucifugimonadaceae; genus Bin127. Next base: position 1,224,461 of record OY761543.1, on the reverse strand, counting down.
TCTCTGGCTGCGATGCCATGGCGTACATGCAGAAACCAAGAGCATCTCCGAGGTACACGCTGGCGATGAGCGGCGCAGATAGAGTGAACAGGAGGTTAGATTCCGGCACAAACTGGGGATCGCTCGCGTGCAAACTCAACACGTCATCAGCAAGGTCCCGTGGACATCCTGCACGTTGGGCGGGTGTATGGCCGCTCTGGACGCGATTCAATAGTTCGAAGATTCCCTTCTTACGGCGTTTCATGCCGGGTGTGTTCAGCATAAACTTCGGCAATACTTTCAACACGTGAGTTGTCAGCGCTCGAGTTTTGTATTCGACGAGATCGTCGATGAGGTCCTGCGAATCGACGCTGATCATGATCGGCGAGTTTTGTGCGTTGATCATCATTCGGCACGTCCGCACCGCCGGCAAATCATCGCCAACCGACCACTCCGACATGAAGGCTCGGCCGTGTTGGTATACGAGTCCCAGATGACTTTCCAATCTCGATCGCGAGTAGGCAGAGCTCATCGACTTTCGGAAGCGGAAATGGTCGGCGCCATCCAGTGACGGCAAGATTCCAGACGCCCCATAGACCTTCTCGAAGTCCGCTAGATAGTCTCGGGCTCTCAGGTAGTTGCGCCCGTGCCTATGCGCCCAGTAATTCGTCTCGACGCCTGCCAACACAGTAATGGGCTGCTTCTGAAACGGCGGGCGGATCTGAAAGACCGGGCCGTGTTTTTCAGCGAGTTGGGCAAATACCGCGTTCAAGTTGCCGTTGCGCATATGACGATTGAACACCAAATCACGAAGCGGAGCGACCGGAATCGGCTTGGATAGCGAGGGGCGTCGAAGCGCCGGGCCGACCAAGTTGTGTGCCACCGCTTCGGAGATCGCACGGGCGATCAAGTCCATCCTACAGACTTGATCGATCCGTTCCTCCGACTCTTCATCGAGTTGGAATATGAAGCGCATCACATCGCAGGTTTCGATGAGGGAGACAATTATGGTGTCTCTCGGGTCAGGGATCTCGTTGTTGAAGATCACATTAGCGATACGCGCTTTCACGAATTGAACCGCCGTACCACCTTCGGAGTCGGTGAACAACTCGGAGTACCAAACATTGTTGGACAGCGTCCAGTAATCGCCCTCGTGGTAATCCAGAATCTCTAGATCGACCAATCCCTCTAAGGTTGAATCGATGATGGCATCCGCGCGGGGAACGAGACGCTCGATCCAATACTGGGCGTTGCGTTGATCTGATTCAGAAGCGATTTCTTTGAGAATTGGATCGAGGACGGAATTCCCAGTTTCCGTATCGTCGATGAGGAACAGGGATTCCATATCGGTATCGATACGAGATTGGAGCGAAAGTTCTGCGAGTACGGCGCCTACGACGGCGCAGTTCAAATCCCAACCGGCTATTTGGCGAAAGTAGCCGGTCTCCTCGTTGAGGAGCATGAGGATAAGTTCCTCGGGCAGAATCAGCTGTTCACTTACAACGGCGTCTGTTGAGAGTGTCATCAGTCTTCACCTTTTTCCAACAACTCGGATTATCCAAGACGACGCACGCTTGCTGGGCTTGCAATGCAGTATATCCTTGCCCGAGACATAGCGGGACAAAGTATCAATAATTCAGATTCTCGATTCCGCCAAACAGGCCTTCAGCATTCTCGTTCAACGTGATCCTAAACGAGTCGAGAATCGCTTCCTGCAACATACAGTCTACCCTATTAAACTTCCGATCAAATCCTTGGGAGCAAAGCGTTGATTGTTGACGTCCATTCACATAACCCAACGCACGAACATGACGTGCCAGCGGAAGATGTGATCACAAACCCGCTTATCGGGACGGGCGTCAAGCTAGCCGGGTCGCTGGGAGAATACTCGGCGGCCATGGAATCGGTCGACAGGGCGCTCGTCTTTGGGATAGCCCCCCGACCAGGCGGCGATAAACATCCTCTAACCGATTGGAACGCCGGTTGGGACGACGACCTGAACCATAATGACATCGCGGCGCGGGTCGCAGCGGTAAACCCTAATAAGTTCATCCCGTTCATGTCGTTGCATCCAGATCAACCTGATATCGACAAAGAATACGACCGCGCGGTATGCGAATTAGGTTGTCGAGGCATAAAACTCGCGCTTAGCTACCAAGCGGTTGACCCGTTGAGCGCCGCCGCGTTCCGCCTCTTTGACCGGCTTCAATCAGACGGACTGCCGATCGTATTTCACAATGGAATGTCGGCTTCACCCGACGCCGTCCTCAGATATGCCCACCCTCTGGCGATGGACGAAGTCGCCATCGCCTTCCCGCGCCTCAAAATGGTTCTAGCCCACACATCGCACCCCTGGTACGAAGATTGCATGGCCGTCGTCCGCAAACACCCCAACGTCTTCACCGACGTATCCGGTATGCCGTCGCGACCATGGATGGCCTGGCGAGCCATGCGTGTCTTCCACGAGTTCTCCGCAACCCACAAGATGCTCTTCGGATCAGACTGGGCCCTTTGGACTCCCCAAGAAACTATGGACGGCCTACGAGCAATCCCACGTTTTGCCAGAGAAAACAACCTCCCGCCGATCTCCGAGATCGAAATCGAAGCCATCATTCACCGCGACTCCCTGTCTCTCCTCGGTTTGGAATGAACAACCATGAACTCAGAACGACCACTCATAATCAATCGCGCCAAACATAAACTGAAGGCCGGCGAACCAATATTCGGAGTAAACATCTTCGAGGCGCTCACCCCGTCCATCGTCAAAATCGCCGCCAACGCCGGATCCGACATGTTGATGGTTGACGCCGAACACGCCCTTAACGACGACGGCAGACTTCCCCTGTTCCTCTCCCTAGTCCGCGACAACGGCATGGCACCTGTCGTCACCGTCATCGCCCCCGAACGCGCATTGGTATCTCGAGTCCTCGACGCCGGCGCAATGGGTATCATCCTCTCCCACTCCGAGACACCCGAACAGATGGAAGACCTGGTTCGCTGGGTCAAATACGCACCCGACGGCGAACGCGGTCTAGCCATGGGCGCCAATGCGGGCTACGACGGCTCAGACGTTGCCCGTTACTGCCGGGAATCCAATGACGCGACCCTCATTCTGCCAAAGATTGAATCTCCCCTCGGCGTCGAGAATGCAGGCGCCATGATGGATGTCGAAGGAGTAGACGGCGTAGTCTTCGGCCCAGGCGACCTATCCGCCAAAATGGGGCACCCCGGCCAATGGGAACACCCGGACGTCCTCGCGGCGATCAACAGTGTCGTTGATGCCGCTATCGCCCGCGGTCTCGCCGTCGAACCGCCGGTGATGCCTGCCGGTCGCGCTGAATTCGAACGTGATCTTACGCGCGGTGCCCGCATCTTCGGCGCCACCCGTCAAACCGAATACGACCTCTACAGGGATGCGTTGAATCGCGTCCTAACTACCTATCGCTAGGGAAGATTCCTTTATAACGCCATGCTCGCAACCTCATCGCCGAGTTTGCCAATGATTTCGTCAATGCCGATCGCACCTAGGTTGTCTCCTGACCGCGTCCGCAACGCAGCAGAATTCGCCTCGATCTCCCGGTCGCCGACAACCAACATGTAGTTGATCTTCAACAACTGCGCGTTCCGTATCTTCGAGTTCATTCGTTCGCTCGCGTCGTTGACTTCAACGCGCAAACCCGCTTTTCGCATCCGATCCGCGACAGCGTACGCGTAGTCGTTATGCCTATCGGCAATAGGCACCATCATCGCCTGAGTCGGAGCCAACCACAACGGCAAATTGCCGCCCAAGTGCTCTATCAGGACACCAATGAATCGTTCCAGCGAGCCCAACATCGCGCGGTGGATCATCACCGGCCGCTCGCGCTCGCTCTCCGAATTAACGTACTCCAAGTCAAATCGTTCCGGTTGATTGAAGTCAACCTGAACGGTACCTAATTGCCACTCGCGACCTAGGGCGTCCGGAACGAACATGTCGATCTTCGGACCGTAAAACGCACCTTCACCCTCGGCGGTCTCGAACTCCCCACCGCGATTCTTCAGAACCGACTCGAGCGCCGACTCCGCACTATCCCACTGCTCATCCGAACCCACCCGTTTCTCGGGACGTAACGACAACACGAAACGCGTCGAATCAAACCCGAACACTTCGTAGCTCTCATTCAACATGTCGATGAAGCCGTTGACCTCATCTGCGATCTGATCCTCGGTGCAGAAAATGTGTGCATCGTCCTGCGAGAATGACCGGACCCGTGTCAATCCTTGCGTGACTCCCGACAGCTCGTACCGATGCAATCGTCCAAAGTCGGCATAACGTATCGGCAGTTCTCGATACGAGTGCAACGACTTCGAATACAACACTGCGTGCGACGGGCAGTTCATTGGCTTCATGCCATACTCCTGCTCATCGATTTCGAGCATGTACATGTGCTCGATGTAGTTGTCATAGTGACCCGAAGTCTTGAACAAGTCCGTCTTAAACAACTGAGGGGTTATCACCTCGTCGTATCCGTACCTGTCGTACAAACCCCGTACGTAATCGAAAAGCTTGTTGTAGACAAACGCGCCCTTCGGACGGAAAAATGGGTTCGCCGGCGCGACCTGATCAAAGAAGAACAGACCCATTTGTGCACCCAACCGACGATGGTCCCGTTGTTGGGCCTGCTCACGTTGCTTCAGATATACCTTCTGCTTGTCACGCGACTCCCAAGCGGTGCCGTAAATCCGTTGCAGCATCGGATTCGCTTCGCTACCGCGCCAATACGCACCAGCTGCCGACAACAACTTGAACGCCGATATCCGACCGGTAGACTCGACGTGCCCACCACGACAAAGGTCGTCAAACGCACCATTCGAATGGCTCGTGAACGTAACCTGCTCATCCTCCGGGATCCCGTCGATGATCTCCTGTTTGTACCGGTTGTCTGCCACCAATACTCGCGCCTCATCCCGCGAGACCTCGCGCTCCACGAACGGGGAGTTTGCGCGAATCGACGCCCGCATCTCCACCTCGATTGCCTCGAGGTCCTCGGGTGTGAAGGGGCGCGCAACATCGAAGTCGTAGTAAAAACCGTCCCGAATCGGCGGCCCGATAGTCAGCTTTGCCTCTGGGAACAGCTTCAACACTGCCTCCGCCAAAACGTGTGCCGCCGAATGCCGCAACGTATCGCGATAATCTGATTGTTCCTCCGGGCTCATGTCCCGAAACCGTAGTCGTCGATTGTTTTCTGCCATGTCGATTACCTGTGCGTAGTCAAATATTGAGGCGACGGTAGAACGCGAAGCAACATCACCGACGAGGCACGGTTACTTCGAGTAGACAATTGGGTCCCCGCCGCCAGGAGATCGTGGGATTAGGCGCGGGGCCGGGAGAGATTTAACCGGCCCGCGCCATCATAGTGAGGGTACGGCGCCATCGAAGGTCGCCCTCACTAGCGATGCGCGTTGTGTACCTGTCAATCAACTGATGAACCTGATAGTTCGTTACAAATGGTGGGCGATGGAGGATTCGAACCTCCGACCTCGTCGATGTCAACGACGCGCTCTAGCCAACTGAGCTAACCGCCCAACTCTGATGCGTTCAGATTATATATCTGGCCGGAAATTAGGCGATGATGGACCGTCACGGAAACAAAAGAAATGGCGCGCTTGGCGGGATTTGAACCCACGACCTCAGCCTTCGCAGGGCTGCGCTCTATCCGCTGAGCTACAAGCGCGCGGCGTGCTTATAAAGGTTATCACCGTGACACGGCGAGCCAAGCACGAACGATGGTGCCGAGGGCGGGAGTCGAACCCGCACGTCCTTGCGGACACTACGCCCTGAACGTAGCGCGTCTACCGTTTCGCCACCTCGGCACTAGTACCACGCACGAAAACGCGGTAATCAACTCAATACTAATTGCCAAATGAAGCCATCAGATATCCAGCTGCTGCCTCCGCTCGTCCGCTGGGATAGGGCTATATTGAGGCCGTAGTTACCGTCGTGCTTGCGAACACGATTAATCCAACACACGCAAAACACGCCGCACTCGTTTTTCGGATCTGAATTGCGAAAAACGGCAATGACCGCGGCATGTGTGCGCGATTCGGTTCTGATGCTAAACTACGGTGACGCAAACAGACTTCGTTAAGGAGGAGTCAGGATGTTTAACTTGAAAAATATAGTCCTCGTGCTACTGGGCATCGTCAGTTTGACGGCAGTAGCATGTGGCAGCGAGACGATCGTCGAGGTGACTGTTGAACGCGAGGTCATCCGTACCGTAGAGGTGGAAGTCCCGGTCGAGATCGAGAAAGAGGTGGTGCGCGAGGTCGTGAAGGAGGTCGCGGTTGAAGTCCCGGTCGAGAAGGAAGTCGTCCGCGAAGTCGTCAGGGAAGTCCCGGTCGAAGTCGAGAAGGAAGTCTTGCGTGAGGTAGTCAAGGAGGTCGCGGTCGAAGTCGTCGTAACTGCCACCGCTCAGGTCACCTCCATAGACGCACCCGTGATGAAGGTCGATATTGAAGGCGTCTCACGCGGCGCCGGTGACGACGTTGAACCCTCTGGCGTGTTAGTTGCCGCCATAGCCAACTCGTACTTCATGAACTCTAGTCCACGTTACTGCCCAGCGTGTTCGGTCACTGCCCGAACAGGCGCAACTGAGACGTTGCTAGAAGCGGTACGGGCTGACGACGGCACAGTCGCTCTCGGTCCGTTGCTTGCCAGCGACTGGTCGATGTCGGACGACGGTGTCTCCTATACCGACTTCACGTTGCGAGAAGGCGTACAGTTCCACGGTGGCTACGGCGAGATGACAGCCGCCGACGTCGCGTTCTCATGGAATGATGCGAACCCTAAGATCCAGCCCGACAGCATCCACGACACCGGGGGAGACCTCGCCAACTTGGTGCAGGAAGTCGAAATTATCGACGACTACAAGGTCCGATTCCATTGGGTATCGTTCGGTGGTCACGCACTTTTACAGTACGTGAGTAATTTCTGGGAGGGAATCTCGATCTTCTCCGAAGACTTCTTTAATGAAGTCGGCCCGGAAGGGATGCGTACGCAATTAATCGGTACCGGGCCTTTCGAAGTGGATCAATGGATCCAACATTCTGGTGTCTTCCTGAATGCGGTTGATAACCACTGGCGAAAACGGCCTTACGTTGAACGGGCAAACGTGCTTCACATCACTGAAGCAAGCACCCGCAAAGCGATGCTGAAAACTGGGCAAGCTCAGATCGGCGAACTTCCGTTGACCGACTGGAACGAGATGTTTGAGGAAGGCTACTCGCAGGCTCCTGAAGGATTCTGGGGTGACAGTTCGTTCGTATTCTCAGGCAACTACTGGGAAGACAAACTCGCCATCGGCGGCGACCTATTTACGAGTGACGAAGCCGGCGATCTGCTGTTCAAGCCGCCACTAGACACTTCGTTGCCTTGGATTGGCGACCCAGCCATTCCCGAGACGATGGAGAGCTCCAAGAAAGTCCGCACCGCCATGGCGATGGCAATCGACCGCGAAAAGTTGATGACCGCGTTGACCGACGGTTATGGGCGTGTGTCCTACGCTCCCGGTTGGGACACTAACCATCCGTTCTACAAGAGCGATTGGGACGTCCCGTATGACGTTGATGCGGCAAAAGCGCTGTTGGCGGAAGCCGGGCACGCCGATGGTTTCGACGTTGAATGGTGGGCCGGCCCTGCTGCCGGTTCCGGCGAATCGATACAAGAAGCTATCGGAATCGAGTGGTTGGCGAACCTGAACATCAACAGCACGTTCGACAAGCAGAACTACTCGTCTTTCCGACCGTCTTTGGTTAACCGAACAAATAAGAAGATCTTCTTCAGCGGTGGCGACGCATGGGCACCACCGACGTGGCCGAAAGACTTGAACGCCACGTCCCTGTCACGTCCCGGCGGCTACAACCGCGCCATGGAGATCCCGATATTCGCCGAAACTCACCTCGCAATGGCTGGTGAAGCAGATCCGGCTAAACTGCGGGAGCTAGTCACGGCGATGTTCGACTGGAACCGCGAGTGGATGGTCTGGGTTGGCGTATACCAGAGCCCGGTTGCCACGCTGTACAACCCGAATTTGATATCGGAATGGCAGATGCTACCGGAGGGCAAGGGAGTGCTCGGTCGAATGAATAGCTTGGAGTGGGTACGGCTCGCCAACTGAACTATTCACAAGCTGAAACTACCCGAATTGCGCTCAGAGGACCAGGGGCGGTTGATCCAACCGCCCCTGGTTCCACGCATCTGAATCCATCGCGTTTAACGGGCCATAAATGCAGCGTTTCATAATCCGCAGAATCTTCGCTTCTTTGGTCGCGATGTTTCTTGTCACGATCATCGTATTCTCGCTGTCTCGTCTAGTCGGCGATCCTTTGGCCATGCTCGTGTCGGAGGGCGGTTACGGCATTTCTGAAAGTGCCCTCCAAGTCCAACGCGAAAAATTACATCTCGATAAACCGGTGCCGTTGCAATACTATTTCTGGTTGATTGACGTGTTGCGAGGCGATCTAGGGCATGATCTCTCGGACGGTTTCCCCGTAGCTCAGAAAATTCGAGAGAAAATCGCTCCTACCGTCCAGTTAGGCGTTTCGGCTTGGATCTTGGCTACTGTCTTTGGTATCGCTTTCGGCATGATATCTGCCGTTAAACGCGGCTCACCTATCGACTACGCCGTACGCCTGATCGCCAACCTCGGGATCACGCTTCCTGCCTTTTACGTCGGGATCATGGCAATCCTTATATTTGCCGTAACCCTTGACTGGGTCCCGGTAACCGTCATCGGAACCATCGGGTCCGAAAATCCCCTTGATCAGTTCAAAGCCATGATTCTCCCGGTAATAACCTTGGCTTGGGGCGCTGCCGCAGGGTATATGCGCTTGATGCGTTCTGCGATGCTTGAAGTCCTCGATTCCGAATACATCAAACTCGCTAGAGCCAAGGGCGTAGACGCGCCGAAGATCATTTGGAAACACGCCCTGCGAAACTCTCTCATCGTTCCGATCACAGTCTCGGCGTTGTTGCTTTGGAACTTCGTCACCGGAACCGTCGTGGTTGAAGCTGTGTTTGCATGGCCGGGCATTGGATTGCTCGCCATCGAAGCGGTAGTTAACAATAACTTGAACCTCGTTGTAGGGACAACGCTCCTTGTGGGAGTTGTGCTGATCGCAGCGAACCTCGTCGCCGACTTGCTTTACGTCCTCGTTGACCCGCGTATCAGGCTGAGCTAACCCTCATGGCGACCGAACACCAGATACCGGAATACGCTCTAACTGGCACTTCGTTGCCAGCACCCGTGCGGTCTGTTTTGCGCGGCCCAATCGCTGTCTACGACTTTCTGCGAAGGTATCCGATAATTTGGGCGGTTGTATTCGCGTTGCTGGTAGTGTTAGCTGCGTTCGCACCGATGATCGCTACACACGACCCGATCCGAGACGCCGACTTCACTCGCGTTCGTAATCCACCGATATGGCTATTAGGCGGTACCTCAGAATTCTGGCTCGGAACAGATCAAGTAGGGCGCGACATCTGGAGCCGTCTGCTATACGGCGGGAGAGCCTCGCTTATGGTCGTCGCAGTTGGGATGACCAGCGGGATGATCATCGGTACCTCACTGGGACTCGCCGCTGGCTTCATCGGCGGAATCGTCGACGAAATCATAATGCGCCTTGTGGATGCTTGGATCGCATTACCATTCATCATGATCGCCCTCGTCATCAAAATTGTGCTTGGAACTTCATTCACGATCATGTTCCTGATCCTGGTACTGATTTCTTGGGTCGGATTCGTTCGTCCCATAAGAGGGGAGGTCCTATCACTACGTGAACGTGACTACGTCGCCTCCGCCCGTGTCGCCGGCGCCTCGGGATTTAGGGTTGCCGTGCGGCACATTCTGCCCGGCGTCAGTAGTACCGTCATCGTTCTCGCAACTCTTGGCGCCGGCGGACTGGTTCTCGCCGAAGCGACCCTTTCATACCTCGGCGTTGGCATTCCGCAACCAACGCCAACATGGGGCAACATGATCTCCGACGGACGTAGCTTCCTTGATACCGCGTGGTGGATCTCGACGATGCCGGGGATCGCGATATTCCTGCTGGTATTGTCGTTGAACTTTATCGGCGACTGGCTGCGCGACCGATGGGATCCCAAGCTGCGGCAGCTGTGAACGGGCCGAGTCTGGTGGCGATTGGGCATGTGACGTGGGATGTGTTGCCAGATGCCCTTGATGAGCGTCGCGCAGGTGGTGCGGTGGCGTTCGCTTCTGCGACTGCGAGGAGTTTTGGTGTCAGCGCGGTGGTAGTGACCTCGTGTGCGGGTGACTATCCAATCGCGGACATCGTTGATGCGCCTGAAAGGTATGTGCGGATCCCTTCAGATGACACGTCTACTTTTGAGAATCGTTACGACGCGCGGGGAGATCGAGTGCAGGCGCTGCATCGCCGGGGAGGCGACATTTCGGTCGCAGATATACCGGAGGCGTGGCGCAGTCCCGACATGCTCTTCGTCGGCCCGTTGACTCAGGAATTGCCGGTTGACTGTTTGAGTTGGTTTCGACCGCGTGTCTCGTGCGTTGTTCCACAGGGTTGGTTGCGCTCATGGACTGAGCCGTTGCCGTCGTTGGTTGAGGTGTCGAAATCGCCACCGGCGGGGATGAGTGCCGGGTGGGACATCTGCGTGGTTTCGGAATCGGAGATCGAGTATCGAACTTTACCTCGATGGCGAGTGTTGGCGCGCAACTTGGTCGTCACAAAGGGCAGCGAAGGCGCGGAGTTGCATTTGGATGATTCAGGCGCGCCGGTTGTGATCCCTTCATTCAGCGACCAAGTCGCCGGGGCTGGTGCTGACACTACAGGAGCAGGCGACGTATTCGCAGCGGCGATGTTGATCCGCTACGCCGTGACCGGTAAAGCCGAGGAGTCGGCCAAATACGCGTCATTCTGCGCCGGGCTATCCACACGCGCACCAAGTTGGAACGCGGTGGAAATGCCTAAGCCGGAAATGCTCGGAGGTCTTACGGGTTGAGGCGGAATGGCGGATAGCGATCAGTCGTGAGCAGGAACGCGTAGGCAGTTACTCGATTTGACCAACGAGCCACACCCACCACGTAGTTGAACATGCCGCTTGGGTACTTGCCAGTAATGATGATTGCGAACCACGCAATGATTGTGACGATCAGGGCGATGATTTCCAAGACGAACAACACGATTAAGTGCGGTACAGCTAACAACCACTTGATTAGTGGCATGAACCTGTTCAAATCCGCATCAGCATCCGGGTACGCAACATCAAGGTGCACTGACTGTTCTTCGTCTGTTGACGGATATTCATCTGTCAATAAGGACAGGTAGGCAGAGACTCGAGCATTGAACCGAAGCACCTCAAGTTGATAGTCGAACATCCACTTCGGGTACTTTTTGCGGAACAGGATCATGAGAAACGCTGCAAACGCTACGGTGCTGTAAGAAACGACCATCAGCACCACGAGGATGGGAATCATGATGATCAACCTGAAAAACGTCGTCAATCGGTTTCGCGACCCATCTCCATAATCGATGCTCAACTGCACCGGATAGTCATCGTTCATGCCTGCCTCCTCGCCGATCACCGGCGCGTTTGACGGATTAGCACCATTCAATCTTTCAAAACGACATTTTCAGTCAACTTGCCACACACCTTACCACCATTTGAGTCACATCAGGATTGCATTTCGATTACGGCCAGCCCGCACATCTCCCCTTTCGATCCGATCGAACATGGCGACGATAGAAGAGTTTGTGTTTTAACTTACGAACGAACGTAATGAATCAGGCAGATGGAGTTAGTCCGATGAACGAACTGGGTAATCGAGCACAAGCCGTTGCGGAAATGTTGAAAGACAAAGGCCATACAATCGGCGTCTCCGAATCGTCTGGCGGCGGATTGATTTCGGCGTGTCTTTTGGCAGTGCCCGGAGCTTCGGCGTATTTCATTGGTGGTGCGGTGACATACACGCGGACATCTCACAGCGCCTTCCTGGGTGTGCCAGATGATGCTTTAACGGGTATGAGGTCATCAACGGAGGAGTACGCTGCGCTCAACGCGCGGTCGGTGCGAAAAGCTTTGGGCACAACATGGGGCCTCGCCGAGACGGGTGCGAGCGGTCCGACCGGCAACCGTTACGGTGATGCTGCCGGTCATACCTGCGTCGCGGTTTCGGGTCCGGTTGAGAGATCGATCACGTTGGAAACCGGGGATTCGGACCGAAAGGCGAACATGTGGGTGTTCGTCGACGCGGCGTTGGGATTGTTGGAGGAGTGTCTGCAGGAGGCGGGTTGAGGGAGACCTGTGCATAAACACCGTCATGGACGGAACGTCCATCTATCGGTAGGGGCAGGTCTGAAACCTACCCCTACCACGTCGTACGAAGTCGGGGCAATTGAAATCCCTACCCGCGTTTCCGCCACCCGTCCCGTCTCTCTCGACGGGAAAGTGTAGGGGTGAGGATGAATACTCCCGCAATGGCCACCACCGCGGCGGCGATCATGAGTAAAAGCAACCCGTCGCCCGTTGGTGCGGTGCCTCCGGTGTCTGGAAATGCTGGTTCGATCTCCGGTGTCGGCGTCGGAATCGCACCTGGCGATCCCGCAGTGCCCACGGCGATCGTCGCCGGGAGCGTCCCGAGGTTTCCGCAGACGTTGATGCCCAATGATGCGGTGATCCGCACCGATGCCGAGAGCGCTGTCAACGTGCCGTCCGGGTTGTTCGCTACTATCGCCACGTCCGAGTCGTCTGGGCGTGCCTCCGGTGCCAGCGGCAAGCACACCTCCAAAGGCGAATTCAAATCGTATGAAGGTATTGCGCCTCCGTTGGCGTCGACGGCGAGCACGTCGTACCAGTTGCCGACCAAGGTGTAACGCTGCGCGGTCATGCCGACGTTCGACGCAGTGCCCGCAATGTCGGCCCGGATCCCGACGATCTCGAGGTTCGGAACCACGCCCGGACCAGCGGAGATCGTGACAGCGCCGCCTTCGAAGAAGCCGCCATGCTCGGGAGTGAAGACCTTGTAGTGACGACCCTCGGTGTCGGCCAGCATCGACGGAATCTCCCCTACAGGACCCTTCGGCGCTGACCGTTGCCCAGGTACCACAGAGGGACGTCTGACTGTGATGGTGAATCTTGTTATGCATCGCTGTTCGTAATCCTCGAGGCCCTCGCCGATCCAACACGAGCCTGCGGGCGATGTGACTGTCACGGTGTGAGTTCCGGATCGGACAGGTGCGGTGTAGATGATCGTGTTGGGACGGTCCGAAGGTCTGAAGCTTCCTCCCGCGCCGCCATCGTCCCAGGCGAATACCTTCCCCTCGCCGAGGTTGTTGTCCAGAATGTCCTGACGGCCCCAGATGTCGAAGCCCAGCTCCACGACATCGCCTGGAGTCACCTTCACCGATTGGATCGACGGTTCGATGCGCCGGATGCGCGCGATCCCCGCGCCGGCGCTGGCAACCTCGACCACCGCCGGTACGAATTGTGAAAGACTGTCGGTCATCCCGCACACCGCGATGTTGCCCGTGCCCGGGTTGAAGCCTGACGGCGGATCGGCCGAATCGAGATACTCCCAGACCTGGCCGTCGTATTTGAGCACCACCACGTCTTGGTCCGCGTAACTCGCGGGAACGGCGACACAGACTACTGCCGGGACGTTAAGCGTTCCGGCGACGGCTTCGCCCTGAGCGTCGCGGATGTCCACGACGATGTCGATCGCCGCGTCGGGGATGATGCTGACGATCTTCGCATACCGGCTGTGCGGAGGTACGTAGACGTCTTGGGGGTCTTCCGCATGGGCCAGCCTGACACTGGAACGCGCCGCGTCGGCGCCTTCGGGCAATGTGAGCTTGACGTGGAAAAACCGATTCGCGACGCCTGTAGAATGCCCTTGATCCGAGGAGGCCTTAGTGGCCGACAAGGTCACCGCGGTCGACCGGCTCAACCCTTCCCAACCACCGGTCAGCATGTTGCCTTGGAGTTGGAGGTCTAAAAGTTTCGTGAGACGGTCGAAGTTAGACGGGATCTGACCTGTGAGACGGTTGTTCTGCAGCCAGAGCACCCGCAGATCGGTGTGGACATTGCCGATCCAGTTGGGGATTTTGCCCGTGAGACCGCTGTCGTGGAGATAGAGGCGCTGCATGGAAACGGCACCTCCACCGTTAACAGTTCGTACGGTCTCGAGATCGAAGGCCCTGGCTCCTGTGCGTTGTGCTTTGAACATCGACCAGTCAAGATCGAGATCATTACCGCCCAGACCGAGGCCGATCAGAGATTTCAGGGCGTTAAGATTCGGCACTGTGCCCGTCAGCTCGTTGTCGTGCAGCCAGAGCTCAATCAAACCAGTGTGCTGAGAGGCCATCCAGTTCGGGATACTACCGGTGAGACCGCTTTCGTGGAGGTACAGGTAGCGCATCGAAGAGCTTAAGGTCTCAAGATTGTAGATCTTGGCTCCTGTGCCTGCCGACTCGAACATCGACCAGTCGAGGTCGAGATCGTTGCCGCCCAATCCGAGGCCAATCAGATATGTCAGGGCGTTCAGATTCGGCACCATGCCCGTCAGCTCATTGTCATGGAGATACAGAGTAAACAGAATGCTCAGGTTGGCCAGCGAGGCGGGGATCGAACCCGTCAGTTGGTTTCGATACAGATGCAGATGAATCAAATCGTCCAGGTTACCGAGTTTGGCAGGGATCTCACCTGTTAGTTGGTTGTGTTGCAGATACAGGACTCTCAGTTTGCTCAGGCTGCCCAGCGAAGAAGGTATCGAGCCGATCAGTTGGTTTTCATTTATTGCCAGCACAAGCAGAGAGGTCAGGTTACCGAGCTCCGACGGGATTTCGCCCGTCAGTTGGTTTTCGTGAAGAATTAGTCGTTGGAGGCCCGTCATCTTGCCGATCCCCGATGGGATCTTACCATTCAACGGAGGACCCTGCGCAGGAGGGCTAACTCCGGTATCCGGATTCTCCGAAAAATCAGTGCCCGGTAAATTGAGAACCTCAACTCGGTTCGTGCCAGACTCATCGCCAATCGTTATCCCGTGCCACGAATCGAACGCTGTGTCGGCTCCCCAGTCGTCACTAGGCAATGAAGCCGTGCCCAGCAACTCATCTTTGATGTCCAGTAAGACCACACAGTCGGACCGCAGCGAAGTTTCGGGGGATTGGTATTTGGACGCGGTATCAGCTGCGATCAGCGCATCGATCAACGTATCGCAGATCTCGGCGTGGGTGTCGGTGTGTGCAGCATCGTGCGCTCGCAGAACGCCAGCGCCCGGAGTCGTGAAGAGCAAGAGCACCGCAAACACCGCCAGGGCCGCAAGAGTCGAATAACGGAAGCGCAAAATTTCATCATCGCCGCGGGCGAGAGGGTTGTACCTCCAACCGCCAATCCAACGGAAATTCATAAATCTGTCCTTCCCCTTGGGGTAGGCCTAAAATCGATGCTGGGCACGACGCATCTCGGCAAATGCGCTCAAATCAGCTTCTATACGCTCCTCGAAACGCGGCTCGCCTAAGCCATGCCCTGCTGACATACATAACAATTGTGAATTCGAAGATCATGCCATATCTATAACTTCTAGGCGATCAATGATGTGGTTATCATGCCAAAATGCATAATCGTTACGATCAAGCCGGTGCTGAGCGCGGATAAAACACCAATCCGCCGTAATGCGAGCGTTGTCGGATTGCAAGCCCTTTAGCGGTCGTTATCTGCTCCAACGGATCTCGCTTGGCCGGTGTCGGGAATCAGCTGGGAACAGCGCCTGTAGGGGCAGGTTTCAAACCTGCACCGCCCCGGCAATTAGGAAGATATCGTTGCAGCAGGGATTCCCTGCCGCGCCCGTCTGCGACGCGACACCAGTCCCACGCCTCCGAGAGTGACGGCGGTTCCGACGATCGTGAATAGCAACAACGCATTGCCTGACGGCGTGGTGCCGCCGGTGTCTGGGATGGTTGATTCAGGTTCCGGCGTGGGGGTCGGTATCGCGTCGGGCGATTCGGCGGAGCCGACTGCGATCGTCGCGGGGATGGTGCAGAGGTTGCCGCAGACGTTGGTGCCTTTTGTGGCGATGCGCACCGAAGCTGACAACACGGTCAACGCGCCGTCCGGGTTGTCCGCGACCAGCGCGATGTCCGAGACGTCGTGGCGTGCCGCAGGAGGCAGCGGCACGCACACGTCCAGAGGAGCGTTCAAGACGTACGACGATATCGCCGTCTCGCTCGCCTCGACCGCGAGCACGTCGTACCGGTCGCCAACCAGCGTGTAGCGCTGCGTGGTCATGCCGATGTTCGACGCCGATCCTGAAGCTTCGGCGCGCACGCCGATGATCTCGAGGTTCGGCACAACCCCCGGCTCGGCGGATACCGTGACTTCGTCGCTGTCGAAGTATCCGCCCTGTTCGGGTGTGAAGACATCGTACTGTCGTCCCTCGGCATCGGCCAGCACCGACAGAATCTCCCTTACAGGATTCCGCGGCGCTGGCCGTTGCTCAGGGACCGTCGAGGGTCGTCGGACGGTGATGGTGAATCTTGCTGTGCATCGCTCCGCGGTGTTCGCATCGTTCTCGCCGACCGGGCACTCGCCTGCCGGCGAAGCCACTGTCACGGTGTGCTTTCCCGGACGTTCAGGAGCGGTGAACATGATCTCGTTGGGACGGTCCGAGGGTTTGAAGCTTGCTCCCGCGCCGCCGTCGACGCAGGCGAATACCTTCCCTTCGCCGAGACTGTTGTCCTTAATCCGATCCTGAGCACGCCGCGTCTCGGCGGTTGCGTACCGTTTATCGCCCCGTCGCTTCCCGCAACGTGGTTCGCCCAAGCCGTGTTGTGGTGACATACAGAACAATTGTGGATTGGATTGACATGCCATATCTATATTATCTTTGCATATTAAAATGTCAATACGATATCGATATGCATGAAAATATCGTTCATGTCCGCGGTAAGCGAGCGAAAACAAACCGATCCGTCATTATCCGAGTGAGGCCGTTTGGCGGTCGATATCCGCTCCAACGCCGCCCGTTTGATTCAACGGGGGATTAGCCGTGCGCAGCACCCGTAGGGGCAGGTTTGAAACCTGCCCCGACCACGTTGTACGAAGTCGGTGTGATTGAACTTGGCGTTTCGCTTTGGACGCCGTTGCCCGGCTCCTCTGGATGTACGTTTCGTCCGCTGAAGCGCCGGCTTTCGCCGGAATGACAGAGTTTTGCAATGGTCTCTGGTCCCGCACAAAGAAGAGGTCGTTGTTGTTACGTCATTTGGCGTCGTACCAGATCCTGGAACGGCCCATCGGTGTTTGCCAGTTCGTCAAACCTTCCCTGCTGCACAATCCGACCGGACTTAAGGACGAATATTCGCTCGGCCTTGCGGATTGTCGACAACCGATGGGCGACAACAATCCGAGTCGCCGCGAGGCTCTCAATGCCACGCATTACCTCCGCCTGACTCCGAGCATCCAACCAGCTTGTCGCCTCGTCGAGAAACACGATGCGCGGGCGACGAACCAATGCTGCAGCAATACGAACGCGTTGTGTTTGACCACCGGAAAAGGTGGAGGAACTGTCCGTGACGGGGGTGAACATCCCCATCGGCATCGCCGCGATCTCCGCGTCGACGTTCGCCAATCGCGCCGCGCGCCAACCGTCCTCAATCGTCAAGTCGCTGCCCGTTCCGATGATGTTGTCAAGAATGTCGCCGGGTTTAAGCGCACCATCCTGTGTCACGACCCCGATTTGGCGTCGAACGGATCTTCGGTCAAGGTACGTGAGTTCGCGCTCATCGTAGTAAACGGCCCCCGATTCGGCATCTTCGAGACCAAGGGCGAGACGCAGCAAGGTGCTTTTGCCAGAACCGGACTCGCCCACGATTGCGACGAATTCGCCCGGTCGCACTTCGAACGAAGCATCGTCGATTATCAACGGACCCTCTTCAGAGTAGCCAAAGCTCACGTGATCGAAACGGATCTGCCCCTCCAGATTGACCAGACGATCAACGGTGCCTCCGGTCATTCCCATTTCCTTGCTGTATCCGCCGTGCGACCGCTGCGGTACCTCATCGAGTATCGGTTTCACCTGCTCGTATGCCGGCACGATCGCCGCGATTGATTCGATCGAGCTACTCAGACGACGAATCGCTGCATAAAAAATCATCGACGCCGCATAGACGACGAGAAAATCACCGATCTCCGTGGGCTCGATCCCGGTCCAAAGTGCGGTGCCGAACAGCATCGCCACCGCCAAAAACGGCAACGCCGCTCCCAACGCCATCAAGTGCTCCCTCAATCTCCCGATCCGCATGCTCAACAATTGTTGTTGCCGGTAAAGTCTTGCCCATGATGCGAATGCGGAGGACTCGGCACCGGCGGAACGCAACTTGCTCAGGCCATTGATGAACTGGTACAGATCACCGCCCAAATGACGAGCGACTTCGAAATGTCGCCGCAACGGATCGATCTGTAGGTAACCGATGATTGCCGTAACCGCTAACGATCCGAGCCCGAGAATCATGCTCAACCACGCCAGCGTTGCGTCGTACAGAAACAGCAGCCCGAACGTGGGGAGCAGAAACACCACTGTAAGCAATGAGTTGGCGACCACACCAGATATCTGGTCTCGCGACTGATGAAACACCGTTAGTCGTGATGCCAATTCGCCTGCGGTATACCGATGGACGAAACTGGGCGATAGGGACAACAGTCGGTCCCAAACCGCCGCCGCGCCTCGTGCTGCGGCTCGGCCCTCCAGTCGCATCATGGCAGTTCCATGCAGCATTTGCATAGCCGTGGCAAGAAACGCGGTGATCAGCAATACCACGGAGATTTGGATCAACATGTCGTTCGCTGCCGAAGGGAGCACCCAATTTGCTAGCTCCCCGATCGCGATCGCTGGCCCTAGTACCAACAAACTCGCAAGGAGACCCGTAGCCGCAATCCAGCCGAGATCGACGCCCATGTTCTTGCCGACAAACCGCATTAATCCGCGCGCATTGATCGGTTCGTCTATGGGTAACGGTCTAATGAAACTCCACGCGATGGTGTCAATCGTCTCGGCGACATCGGCGTTAACGGCCTGCGAACTTCCCGAATCCGGGTCAACCGCGCGATATCTACCCCCGGTTACCGGGCCAAATGAACTGGGTAATAGAGCGATTGGGGCGCCGTCTTGTTTTCTGAATGCGAGCATTGGCCCACTATCACCCAACCACCATCGACCCTCGTTTGCCAATCTGATCTGACGGAAACGAACGCCCGAAACGTTCGCGATATCGCGCATTGAGTACTCCGCCTCCGCGGCGCTCCGGTCGCTCTGCGGTGCCCGGAACTCGATGCCTTCGAAATTGCCGACTAACCGCATGGCGCTGAGCAGCGCCGACATACCGCTCAAACGGCCGTCGCGTTTGTCGGCCAAGACGCCAAACAGGTCACGCCGGGCGGTATCTGCGTCGATTCGACGGTGACTTGTGCGTGAGAACTGTGCATTGGCCTCGTCGGCGAGTAACAAAAGGCGATTCAACTGTTCAGCACCCAGTATCAAACGATGGAACTCGCTCAATGCCGCCAGGATCAGTCCAGTCTCGGTCAATTCGAGGGACGTCATTCCAACAACCTTGGAAGGACGCCCAATCGTCAACCATGTCGCCGAAGTTAGCGGTGCTAAACCGCCGCCCACTGACAGAACCTCTTCAGTCCCCAAATAAAACCCGTTTTCTATTGCTGCCCATGTCAAACTCTCAGGTTGCGTAGACAACACGGTGCCAGTGTCAATGTCTGATTCATCCCCGGCATGCAATAGCAAATCTGTCCAAGGTCGAGGTGCAATTGGTTGCGCAACAGATTCGGCAAACGAAGTGATCCAGGAGTCGACTTGGTCGGCGAAATCAACATTTGAGGCGTTGGCCAGCAATGTTTCGGAACTGATGCGACGGAGTTTAGTACCTGGCAATCCCTTGGCATGGGCATCCAGAGTGGTCTCTCCAGCATCGAATCCGAACACGAGGCGACCTTTGTCGGCACGCAGGACGTGCTTAGGGGTGGCGGATGGGACACTGTTTTCGTGCTCAACCAAAAAGACATCGAGTGCGCCTTGCTCCACAAACCACATCTCACCCGGCGAGCAAAGATCGATCGGCATGTTGCCGGCAGATTCCGTGAGTACGCCGAGTGAAATCGCCAAGGACTTCAGATCTTGTTGTTTGGTTTCGTTCATTCTTCGTTGACTCGAGCGAAACGTCGCGCTCGGGAATGCCTCATTGCGCGTCGACCAACTCGTAGTAAAGGCCGGCCTTGTCGGCAATCAACTGTTCGTGCGTACCGCGTTGCACCTCATTGCCGCCGTCCAGCACGATGATTTGATCGCAGTCGCGGATCGTACTCAAGCGATGAGCGACGATCAAGTTCGTGCAACCCCGCCGTCTTAGCGCGTCATCGATCCTAAACTCGCTCGCAGCGTCCAACGTACTTGTGGCCTCATCGAGGAGCAAAACCGAGGGGCTGTTAACCAAAGCTCTGGCGATCTCGAGGCGCTGACGCTGACCACCGCTGAAGTTCCTGCCTCCTTCTGCCACAAGAGAGTCGTATCCTGAAGGACGCTTCATTATCTCTTCATGGATCAACGCGTCGGTGCTCGCAGCAACCAATTGATGGTCAGTCACGGTTGGATTCCACAAAGTCAAGTTTTGACGAACGGAGGCCGAAAAGAGCATTATCTGCTGGTCGACCGTGGCGACCGATCCAGTCATCACGTGTCTGGGGACCGCGATGCGAGGTACGCCGTCGAACAGTATTTCTCCGGCCCACGGTGTGATTTCACCACTCACCAAGCGCAACAGTGTGGATTTGCCAGAGCCGGTCGGACCGATGATCGCGACGCGTTGACCCGATTCGATTGTTAGGTTGAAGTTTTCGATCAATGGCGGGTGATTGGGTCTGAATCCAAAAGTCACGTCGCGAATTTCAATCTGCCCAGCGAGCCGCAACCTTCCGCGCAACGTCGCGATTTTCCGCGGCTTTGCATCGTCTTCGGAGCCGAGGTTTTCGTCCACTCTCGCGCTCATCACATCGTTGATTCGTTGAAGATCTGCCTCCAATATCTGGAACGAGTCCGTAAATCTGACGAACGTCCCAACCGGCGTCAAGAAACTTACCGCCACGGTATAGAAACCAATCAATTGACCCAAGGTCAAGTCGCCAGAGGTCACCCGCCAACCGCCGAAACCAAGCACCAGCGCGGCACCGATGAGAGTGAAGAACCTGGGCATCGCGGCGATTACGAATCCCAGTTCAGCGAAATTCTGTCTGGCCACCATTTCCCGGGCTTGGAATCCAGTCAAACGGGTGAAGAAATCCTGTTCGGAACCAGTGGCGTTTAGATTGTCGATGTTTCGCAATCCGAAGACTCCGGTACCGTAGAGAAGTGCTTGTTCGCGTCCGAGTTGCCGATTTCGGTCGGAACGAATAGTCGAGACGATACGCATCAATCCAACGTTGGCGATGGCCAATGCAGCCACGAGCAGCGCAAGGAGCGGGTCGAAATAGATCATGAGGCCCAAAAACAGGACGCTCATCACCAATTCAACTAACACGCCGACTAAATCGTTGGATACCTTCGCAGCAACTTTGTCGACCGATCTGACGCGCGTCGCTAGATCGCCTGCGTAACGGTGCGCAAGGTACTGCGCGGGCAATCTGAACAATCTTGTCAATAGACGATCTGCATGAACCACCGACAGTCGGATTGCCAACCGGCGCAAGACGATCTGTCGGAGCAACGTTAGGAGGTAGGCCAACCCTGCAGCGCCCACCGCCGTCACAACCAATAGGTAACCGATCGTATGCACGTCACCGATGATCACGTTGTCGACGAACGCGCTCAACATTAACGGCACCGCTAGCCCCGGTATCGCCAGCAACAACCCGCAAATAGCGACGAATACGAGGGGCACCTTGACGTCGCGTAACCACGGCCAGATGTTTCGGAAGATGCCAGGTGGCGATCCTCCGGCGGTGAATTGCGGCCCGGGCTCCACCGTCAACGCGACGCCGGTGTAACTTTGTCTGAATGTTTCTTCGCCGACGATCCGTCTTCCGTTGGCCGGATCATTCAAGTAATATCTGCCAGATTGGATGTGCTCCAACACGACGAAGTGATTGAACTCCCAAAAGAGAATGGCGGGCAGTTTAATCTGATTTAGGCTCGCGACCGAGTTGCGCCATCCAGCGATCTTCAATCCGTATCGCCTTCCGGCGGCTACGATGTCGGCGGCGTTGGAACCGTCGCGACTCACGCCGCATGCCGACCTCAACTCTTCGGTTGAAACCCACCGGCCGTAGTAACCGAGAATCGCACCTAAGCATGCCGCTCCGCACTCTGAGATTTCAAGCTGGGGAAAGAGCGGCGTCCGCAGCGGCAAATTGAATACGCGGCGTATCAAATTCCGAAACATATCAAAGTTCAATTCGGCGGTGGCCTAAGGGAGAATAACGCTCATCGGTGAACCCCGTTCATAGACGATCCTGGCGTTACACGTAGAGCCGTCGACAACTTGAACGCCAAGATGGTCGCGCAACCCCAGTTTGACGAGATGCATCTGGTGTTGGCTGCTGAGACCGAGATCGGATAGCCAATCAGGCGGATGGACCGGCGTGTTCGAAATCTCAACGACTTCAGCGACGACGACGTCGCCGCCGGTGGCGATTGCCGACGAAGTGCCGACGCGGGCCTCCATTCCAAGTTCGATTCTTCGCGCGTTTTCCGAAGAGACCAATGCCACTGCTTCGATCATGCCTGGATCAGCAGTCCTGACGATAGCGATGACGTCGTTTGGTTCGATAGCTCGCCCAACAAACAGCTCGTGGGCCATCACTTCACCAGCTACATTGCTCACGATCAACTGCCCCTCAGATTTGATGGCGGCGAGTTCGCGAAGATCGGCGCGAGCTAACCGGAGTTCATGACTTTCGAGCGGATCCGCGACGTCCTCGAGTGCTTCAACTCTTGCCTGGGCGATACGAACCTTACGATCGAGTTCTTGGGAACTCAAACGAGCCACAGGTTGGTCGACTTCGACCACAGAACCTACTTCGACGAAGATTTCGGCCACTCTTCCATTCGTTCCGGATGTGATTACATTGCGATTACCCGGGTACAGAAGAACGCAGTCGGTGGATATGCCGCGTTGGATCTCGCCTAACGTCGCCCAGCCGATTGAGACGATGATCGCGACGAATAACCCCAATTGAATCAACCACTCATGCGGGGTCGTGACGCGCGGCAATCCGTCGATCGATTCGCGTTGCCCGCGACGCGTGATCGCTTCATCGCGGTAGATGATGTTCGACGTCGCGGAGGTGGCCGTTTCGCTTGGCTGATTTTTGGTGTCTGAAGTACCGGTTGACACGATCGGGTCAGTCCAAACTCAGGTGGTTCATATAACGATATTCAAAATAACCTTATTCCGATTTTCAGCTTTTGACTAGTGATACATCATCCCGATAAGGCTAGTGCCACATCGGCGTATCCGCTCGATCCGTGGTTGTCGTGTCGTCTGGTCATCAGCGGAAACTCCTTGAGGTTGCACCGAGATTGCACGAGATTCAGACCATCGAGATTGTCGTAAACGATGTTTCGCTACGCCCATGCTCTGTGGAGATGCGCCAAAAGAGTTTGAGGATTTCCATGATGTTCACTTGGTTTTTGCTGACTTTCAAAATGGCATTCAGTGCCTCCGGATGCGATCAGCAAAATGCGATTATGACGTCAGTTTGTGCATAGCTTCGACCATTGTCATTGGTGTAGACTAGGTTTCGAACCAAAAATCATACGAGACCAACCAAGAACTCATGAGGGGAGTGTTCCTTTGGACGCGGATCCAAGACTTGATGTCGACTCGGAAGAGGAGGATCGCCCCAACGTCTTGAGAAGGTTTGAAAGCCACGTCCAAGGCCGGGTTTTGTCTGGATTGCTCGAATTGGTTCCGCTTTTGGTGACCATCATCGTCTTGGTTTACCTCATCAACGCGACCGACGAATTTTTCAGAAGCCTACCGTTCATTGAAGGCAAGCCTTGGGATTTTTCCGGTATCGGATTAGTGGTGCTGGGTTTCATTTTTTACCTGATCGGCCTGCTAGCCCTTTCGAGGTTGGGTCGCGGTGTTTTGACTCTAGTCAGCAAAGTAATGCACTTCATCCCGGTAGTGAAGACTCTGTATGGCGTTACTCAACAAGCGATGGCTTCGGTAGGTTCTTCCGCGAATTTCAGTCGCGTCGTGTTCATCGAGTGGCCGCGTGACGGGATGGTGGCAATGGGATTCGTCACCGGGCGGGCTAGGGCCCCAGGTAGCGAAGAAGATCTGGTTTCCGTTTACGTTCCCACAGTTCCGAACCCAACATCGGGTAATATGGCATTTGTTTTGGAAGACGACGTAGTTGAAACCGATATCACAGTCGAGGACGCCATGAAGCTGATCTTTTCAGGTGGTATCGTATTGCCCGAATCGATCTCGATGGCAAGAATGCCGCGTCCTCCTCGAACGGCGGACAGTTTTGTTGGCAGATACGACAAAGCATGATTGATGCCCTGACTCCAGCGGTTGCGCGGCTATAGAATGTACGCTCGCGGAAGTGCGAACGATGCGGAACCGTAAAATCTGAATTACCCTAGGCCTAAGGGGGTGTTGAACCGATGGAAATTAACGCAGAACGAGTGGGCAATGCACTGATAGTAATGCCCAGCGAAAATCGAGTGGATGGCACGAACGCGCGGGATTTTCAAGTTGGTCTGGAGGAGGCGATCGATCAAGAGGATCGATCGGTCGTGTTCGATGCTGAGACGCTGACTTACATCAGTAGCGCCGGTCTACGGGCGATTTTGTTGGTTGTCAAGTCGATCAACCGGCAAGGTGGCAAATTCGCCGTGTGTTCGTTGTCGGACCCGATCCGTGAGATCTTCTCGATTAGCGGATTTGACAACATAATCCCTATCGAATCTACTCGCGACGAAGCAATCGACGCCGTAAAGTGAGCGTCATTCCGGCCGGTGCGAATCGCAACCGGGGATAACCTGCCTCGATAATTCCTCGAATAGCAGTTCGGAGAAAGCTACCTAGTCTCGATGCGGAACACCACAAAAAAAATCCTGGTCGTAGACGACGAACCAGATCTCGAACCACTCGTACTCCAACGGATGCGCCGGAACATCCGGAGAGGGGAGTACGAATTTGTCTTCGCTCATGACGGAGTCGAAGCCCTCGAGATGCTGATGGCCGACAAGGAAATCGATTTGGTTGTGTCGGATATCAACATGCCTCGCATGGACGGTTTGACGCTGTTGCAACAGATCCAAGAAGTTACGCCGGACATTCGCGCGATCATCATTTCCGCATACGGCGACATGGAGAATATCCGAACTGCGATGAACCGTGGCGCGTTCGATTTCGTGACGAAGCCTCTTGATTTCCAAGACCTGAGACTGACGATCCAACGTACGCTGCAACACCTCGACGAGTGGCGGGACGCCTTACAGTCGAGAGACAAATTGGTAGCGTTGCAAAACGAGCTTGACGTCGCCAATAACATTCAACAGTCCGTTCTGCCGGCCAGTTTTCCACTAAGCGATCAGTACGAAATCTACGGGTCGATGCAACCGGCGCGCAACGTCGGCGGCGACTTCTTTGATGTTCAGATCTTGAGGGGCGGAAAGATCGGGCTAGCGATCGCCGACGTCTCCGACAAAGGAATGCCCGCCGCTCTGTTCATGATGTCGAGTCGGATGTTACTGAAAGGTGCGGGGCAAAGGTTTGAAAACCCCGGCGAGGCGCTAGCGGAGGTCAATGACCTACTCGATGCCGAAAACGAAGCTTCGATGTTTGTCACGCTGTTCTACGCGATCTACAATCCTCAAAACTCGGAATTTCGTTATGCCAACGGCGGTCACAATGAGCCGATAGTAGTCCACCCAGACGGACGGACCACGATAATAGATCCCACAGGTGGGACCGCACTGGGAATCCTGCCCGGGCTGGAGTATCGAGAATCCATGGTGAAGCTAGAATCCGGCGACACGGTGATCTTATACACCGATGGGATAACCGAAGCATTTAACGCTGAGGGCGAACTCTTCGGCATGGATCGGCTGCGACAGGTTTTCCACGATAAGCAACCAATGAACGCCCAAGAAGCCAGTGCGATGGTGTTTGATGCGGTCAACGAATTCGCTGGCGACGAACCGCAATCCGATGATCAGGCGTGCTTGGTCTTTAGACACGCGTAATCACCCCGCCCCATGAGCGTACGAACCTCAGTCGAATTTATGCCCGAAATCGGCGAACTCGAGGCGATCCAGACTACTATTGGCTCGATTTCCGAACAGGGCGAGTGGACGCCGGACCTGACCTATCAAATAGAGCTGATCGTCGAAGAACTTTGTATCAATGTCATTAACCACGGTGAAGTCGACGGTACCCAACCAATCAGAGTTGAGATTGAATCCGACGTCGATTTCGTAAAAATCGAGATCTCGGACAACGGACGGGCGTTCGATCCGACAAAAGACGTAGCAACGCCATCGCAAATTACTTCGATCGAAAACAGCGAAATCGGCGGATGGGGTGTGCATTTGGCACACACGTTTTCAGATGAAATGCACTATCGCCGCGTCGACGACATGAACTGTTTGACCCTCGTTAAACGGAGGACGGGTTGAGAGTCCGTCGCCCTGTCGTCGCTTTTTCAGGGTTGGCCGCGTTACGAGCGGCGATTGCAATTGTCTGCCTCCTCGCATTTCTAGGATGTTCGAACTCACACGAATCCACTAGTTCGCCGGCCGATCCGGGTGAAATCGTGCAACAATTGGTTGTCGACGATTTGGCATCGAACCCCGGTTCAACGGACGCCAACCAACGTAACGGCGTTACAGACGCGAGAATACTGTTTGGTCAATCGGCGGCCTTCACCGGCCCGGCGTCTGATTTAGGTGTGGGCATGCGAACGGGCATCCTGTTGGCGTTCAACGAAGCAAACGAGGCGGGCGGCGTGCATGGTCGTATGCTTGAGTTGGCGTTTCGCGACGACGCGTACGAACCAGAAGCGGCGATCGCGAACACGTCGGCACTGATCCAGGAAGACAAGGTTTTCGCGCTCGTCGGGGCGGTTGGCACTCCGACTTCGAGGTCTGCGGTACCAGTTGCCGCCGCACACGGAGTTCCGTACGTGGCGCCCTTCACCGGTGCCGAGTTCTTGCGAAGTCCAAGTTACGAACATATCTTGAACGTCCGCGCTTCGTATTACCAAGAGACGGCCGAGATGGTGAATCGTCTAATAACCGACCTAGGTATAACCCGCATCGCCGTAATGTATCAAGATGATTCATTCGGACGAGCCGGTTATCAGGGCGTGCGGATCGCATTGTCCGATTTGGGGATGGAACCAGTCGCTATCGGAATCTACCCGCGCAATACCAAGGCGATCAAGACCGCGCTTTTGGACCTGCGGCAGGGCGAACCAGAAGCAGTAATCATGATCGGTGCATATGAACCGGTAGCGCATTTGATCTCTTGGGCTCGCCATACCGGCTTCAACCCGAAATTCATGACGGTGTCTTTCGTTGGCAGCAACGCCTTGGCGAGGGAATTGGGGGAGCAAGGCAAAGGCGTGTACGTCACGCAGGTGGTACCCTTTCCTACGGACTCATCGGTGCCTATCGTTGCAGATTATCTGAACGCTCTCCGATTACACGCGCCGGGAGACGAACCTGGATTCGTTTCGTTAGAGGGGTACATCGCGGGAAGATTTGTTATCGAAGTTGTCGAAGGTTGTGGCAGCGACATCACTAGATCGTGCTTCTTGAAGAATCTGCGCAATGACCAGATTATTGATCTCGGCGGGTTTCCACTACGTTTCGGCGAGAATGACAGCCAAGGTTCTAACGAAGTATTCTTGACCGTCATCGGCGAAGACGGAGAATACCATCCTATTGAGACAATGGTCGAACGATAACATTGATTGCTCAAGCTAGAGGACTGCTCGAAGGACGCTTCCGCCTGTCTGCGCAGATGTACGTGGGTATCGGGACGGCGGTCGCTTTGACACTCAGCGCTAGCCTAGTGGCATGGCTTTCATTTAACGCGATCGGGCACGCCAACAATCGAGTCCGAGAGGAGAGCGTTCCGGAGATGGTGGCTTCGTTCGGTATCGCTCAATATTCGGGTGTGCTGGCTGCGGCGGCGCCTCGTGTGACCGCCGCGGTCACAACCGCGGAATTCGACCAAGTTGTGACCGAGATTGACGCCACGGCAACGCTATTCGAACAACAACTCGACTCACTGACGGCCGCGGGTGATGGCGGGCAGAGATTGGCCCGCATCAGACAGTACGCTGACCAACTTACCCAAAGTGTTGAGCAAATAAAAGCTGACAAACAGGAACTTTTGGATCTACACAATCGAACCACGGCCATCAGCATCGAACTGTCACTCTTGCAGCAAAGGCTGGATGATATTTTGATCCCGGCTATCGATGATCAGCTCTTTTATACGATGACCGGGTACAGTGACCTCGGTCGTGCACCTGCGTCGCAAAGTGAACATTTTTCGGAGACCGAGTTTTATCGCTACCGAAACGTAGCTGATCTACAGTCGGCTGCTAACAACGCGACCCAATTGTTGGCCAGCGCTTTTACCGTCTCCGATGCAGCGTTCATCGAGCCTTTAAGAGAACGGGCTGAGGCAGCTCGGAGTCGTATCGAGCGCAGTCTCTCGGTGCTACGAAGCACCGAATACGCGCAGGTTTTGACATTCATATTTGATCGGCTTTTCGAAGTGGCGCTCGGTGATGACAGTGGTTTCGAACTGCTGGCCCGCCAACACGATCTCGCCGACCGCCAAATTGAACTCTTGGAACTGAATCGACAGGTTGCTGTGTTGCTCGTCGAAGAAGTTGACAACTTAGTCGAATCTGCCGAGACCACCGTGAGCATCGAAACGGATGTCGCCGAACAATCGATATGGCAAGGCCGTGCATTCCTGATAGCGATCAGTGTGCTCAGCATCGTGGGCGCGTTTCTGATCACATGGTTGTTCGTGGGTAAGGTGCTGTTGCGACGTATCCAAACTCTTTCTAATCGCATGCTCCGGATGGCGGATGGTGACCTCGAATCGAAGGTAGAGATCGGTGGACGCGACGAGGTGGCGGAGATGGCGGATGCGTTGGAAGTGTTCCGCCAACACGCGCTTGAGGCGCAACGCTTGAACTTGGTCGAGCAACTCGCCGACGAATTGCAAGGCAAGAACGATGAGCTTGAACGAGTATTGAACGACCTTCAGGACGCTCAAACTCAGATCATTGCGCAAGGCAAGTTGGCCGCGCTGGGTGAGTTGACCGCAGGTGTCGCCCACGAAATCAGGAATCCGCTCAATTTTGTCAACAACTTTTCCGAGGCGTCCGAGGAATTGTTGGTGGAACTCAAAGAGATCCTCGAAGAGTCGGCAGCCGAGATCGACCAAGAGGATATGGATTATATCGAAGAGATCACCGGGGACTTGACCGGTAACCTCGTTCGCATCAAAAACCACGGCGAACGTGCGAATCGCATCGTGCACGGCATGTTAGCCATGGGGCGTGAATCTACCGATCATCAGGAAACTGATCTCAACAGTCTCATCGATGAGTTCACGCAACTTGCATACCACAGCGGTCGCGCGACCGATCCGGATATGAATTTAGAGATCAAGTCAGACTTCGATCCCAACGTGCCGTCAATCCAGGCGATATCGCAAGACTTAGGACGCGTGTTTTTGAATCTCGTAACCAACGCGTGGCATGCAACCGAAGACAAACGCGAAATGCTCCGTGAGCAAGCTCCCGACACCGCGCGGGATTACATACCTGGTCTGTCGATCAGCACGCGTGCCGTTGACGATCACGTCGAGATCCGATTCCGCGACAACGGTACCGGAATGCCCGAGGAAGTCGTCGAAAAGATTTTCAACCCATTCTTCACCACGAAGGCGACCAACCGCGGGACCGGTTTGGGACTCTCACTCTCAATGGACATCATTCGGAGTCATGGCGGTACCTTGGCTGTGGAAACGGAGCTTGGCGAATACACCGAGTTCTTGATGACCCTTCCGACCCAACGATCTGGTGCATCCGCGGGTGTCGCGTTGGTTGCTGACGGAGTAGACGGCTAAATCAGCCCTAGCCCGAAATACGATCTATCACCAACCGGTCGCCCGGATCTTCGTGGTCGTCGTCGACGATCGTTTCTTCGACGAGCACCGTTTCGTCCTCAACGGCATCGACTGACGACTCGCGCCGCCTCCGCCTGCGGATCAGGATCAGGTAGAGCAACACCACGGCTGTCGCCGCAAGCAGAATCCACAGCGAGACCCACCACGACGTGCCGGTCGATGCGGGCGAAGCGTCTTGATCGCTCGGCGGCGGCTCAGTGCCTGCGCTATCTGGCCCTCGACCTTCGGGATTGACTATGACCATTGGCGCATCCCCTGGAATTTCGGGTGACGGAGCCGGGACGGGGGTCGGCGTTGCCGTCCGAGTCGGAGCCGGGGCATCTGCAATCGTCGGCGTCGCTGTGGCGGGAATCGACGCGGGTGCGGCGGTCGCGCTTGGAACGGCTTCAATCGCGGCGATTGTGGGTGTCGGCTCGCGCACGACGATGCTGGTGGCTTCTTCAACTTCGGGGACAGCTGAGGGTTCCGCAGCGACGATGGAGGTTGCCACAATTACCGGGTCTACATGGATAGTCGCCGCAAAGTTGACCTCCCGGCCGTCGCGGCAATTCGCCGCAATCGTCAACGTTGACGTGCCTGCTTCGGTTGCGATTCCGCGCCACGTTGTTCGCTCTGGCGATTCGTGAATCGGCTCTCCGAGCACCAAGCGGCCGCTGTTGAATGTGATGCCCCAGCCAGTCGTCCCCGAATGGCTCGCTGTCAGCATCATGGCGTCCCCGACTCGAATCGTCACAGGAGTGATGGCGAGATGAACCCCGCAATGTTCCGATGTCGTCGTCGGCGTTGCGGCGGGTTCTGCTTCTGGAGTCGGAGTGTTGACGGGCGTTGCTTCGGGTTCCTGCGTAGGAGCGGCGGCAGCAGTTCTGTCGGGAGCATCGGCGACCGTGGCGACCTTGGTGGGAGTAGCGGTCGGTGCGGCAGTAGCTGTATGATCAGGAATCGTCGCAGTCACAATCTGCGTCCGGCCAGTTGTCGGGGTTGGTGTCGATGTCGGTGAAGGTGTTGGCGTAGGAGTAGACGTGGCAGGCAGCTTCGCCCATGGATCGGATGCCGGCGTGAATGTTGCGGTTGGAGTTCTCTCCCGGCGGGGTGGTTTCGGCACGCTCGGCGCCAGTGGGTTGCGATTGGACGATGTTGTGTTCGGTGTGGGTGTAGGTGTAGGTGTGGACGAGGGCGGCGGCAGAGGCGACTGGTCCGATAAACCGTCAGGCTGATTGTTCGGCGTAGCGGTTGGAGTGTGAGTTGGCGTAGCGGTTGGAGTGTGAGTGGGTGTAGCGGTCGGAGTGTGAGTTGGCGTAGCAGTCGGAGTGTGAGTTGGCGTAGCGGTCGGAGTGTGGGTGGGTGTAGGTGTAGGTGTGGACGAGGGCGGCGGCAGAGGCGACTGGTCCGATAAACCGTCAGGCTGATTGTTCGGCGTAGCGGTTGGAGTGTGAGTTGGCGTAGCGGTTGGAGTGTGAGTGGGTGTAGCGGTCGGAGTGTGAGTTGGCGTAGCAGTCGGAGTGTGAGTTGGCGTAGCGGTCGGAGTGTTGGTGGGAGTGGGTTTCCGACACGAGTCCCGTTGGTCCGGGTGGTACACCCGCACAGTTGCCTTGCTCTGTCCGCTGTATTTCGAGCTGGGTGCCAAAGTGACTGTAAAATCCCCCGATGCTCCCTTAATATATGTGTACTGGCTGGCTGGCGGGCTGGCCGACGAGTTCCAACCGTCATCGTCCGCCCCCGGGGGTCTCGTTTTAATCGAGAACGCTTGTGAATCCCTGCCTGCCGGAATTGTTACTGGTTTGCCGTTCTTCTGAAGCGAGTCATTAATGACTCTGTAGTTGCGACTGAATGTCAGACTGACTGACAGACTGGTTTTCAAAGTCCTGTCGACCTCCAAAGTGAAGCTGGCCGCCTCTCCTCCGACCACGCAACTGGAATCAGCGACGATCGAAATGGATGGAAGCCCCGCGTTCTGCGCGCCCGCGGGATTCCCCAGGAGCAGAAGGTGCATCGATGCTATGAGTGTCAGCGCCGCCAGCCCGATCCCGATGCGGGCACCGATGCTCATGTGATGGCGACCTCAGTTGATAAGTGTTGCCGCATGACGACTCATTGTGCAGAAACGCAGGCAGCAAAATCCACACATTTGTTGATCGCCGACTCGTCAATTGCAGGGGGCTAGGTTGCAACAGTCGGAAGCAGGTGGCAAAGCCGAACCTGCAATAGAATCTGCCCGCCAACGACACCGACGGAGAACGAACAATGACGACCGCAACGATGTTTGCCGCTACAGGACTGGCGTTAGACCTGATCGGGGTCATCGGCGTAAAGTGGGACTAGAAGCTTACTGCCTTATCGCACTTGGGTTCGCTCTTCAACTTTTGAGCGTCTTGCTGAACGCAGATATAGCCTAGTTACTGCTTGACCGACGATATTCATAGCCGAAACACGGCGAAATCTAAGGCGATGTAGAGAGGTGCGCCGATACGTCCCATCGGTCAATGAAAAAATCCATAACCTAATTCGTACCAAAGCGCAGTGCCTTGCGTTGTAAGTTGGCGGGTGCTCTCGGGGCACACGGTAGCGTGACAGGCTGAAGTTACACTACAGTTGGCGGAGTCGAGGATCCCAACGGTCGCGCAGCCAATCGCCGATGAAGTTGACCGACATCACGATCAGTAAAATCGCCAATCCTGGAAATACAGCCATCCACCAGGCGGTGTTGAGGTACTGACGAGCATCGGACACCATGTTGCCCCATGTCGGGATATTGGACGGCACACCGGCTCCAAGGAAGGATAAGCCCGCCTCGGTCAGGATAAGTCCGCCGACGCGGAGTGTGATGAGAACCACGACGGTGTTGACCAACCCGGGCGTGAGGTGTCGCCACATGATCCGAAAGTCAGAACCGCCAGCAACTCGGGAGTATGCGACATAATCCCGTGTCTTGAGGGTCAAGACTTCGGCACGCACGTTTCGGACCACGCCAGCCCAGGTGGCGAGTATGAGTAGGACGAGCAACACAGAAACGCTCTGGCCGAAAACGATGGCGGCCAAGATGGCTATGAGGAGGAATGGCAGTGCATTCCAGACATCGACGAGGCGCATCATGAGTTCGTCGAAGATCTTCCCGTAAAAGCCTGACACCATGCCGATGGACGCGCCGACAGCAACTCCGACGACGAGAGAGATGAGGGCGACCGCGAGGGAGATGCGGGCGCCGTACATGATGCGGGTCAGGATGTCACGGCCGAGGTGGTCGGCACCGAGTATGAAGCGATCCGTGATGCGCTCATTTTCTTCGTAGAACTGGGTGTACCAGATCGGAGGAGCCTGGCGCGCTCGGAGGTTTTGCTCGTCTTGTCCAAAGGGAGCTAGCCAAGGTGCGGAGACGGCCATGAAAATGAGTCCGACCACAATAATTATCGGCAACAGTGGCCAGCGGCGGAGTACGTAACCGACTTTGCTGACGAAACCGCGTTCGTCCGAACTCGTCGGCGATTGCGATGCTGCGGCGGTGTTTGCGGCGTCGGTAGCCATCGGTTAGTCGTATCTGATCCGGGGGTCGACGAACAGGTAGAGCATGTCGGCCAGGAAGCTGCCGGCGACGTAGAGGATGGCGAACATGAAGATGACTCCCGTCAACAGGGGGAAGTCGTTGTTATGGATCGAATCAACGGCGAGTCTGCCGACGCCAGGCCAGGAGAAGACGGCTTCGACGATTACGGAGCCTTCGAGGAAACCGATGAGGATGAGGGCGGATACGGTGATCGGAGGGATCAGCGCGTTGCGGAAGGCGTGTTTCCAGATGACTGTGTTGACATCGACGCCTTTGGCGCGGGCGAGCTTGACGAACTCGGAGTCGAGGACTTCGAGCATTGAGGATCTGGTGAGTCGAAGATAGCTAGCGGCCGGCAGCAAGCCAAGCGTGATCATCGGCATTGCCAAGGCTTTGACTTGGCCTGGCCAGAATGGCTCGTCTACAGGTCTGCCGCCCGGAGGGAGCCAGTCGAGCGTCACGGCGAAGATAAGGATGCCGACGATGCCCATGAAGAAGGCGGGAGTGGCTTGACCCAAGAGCGCAAAGGTCCGTCCGAAGTAATCCCACACCGT
This sequence comes from Dehalococcoidia bacterium, assembly GCA_963664695.1. Taxonomy (GTDB): domain Bacteria; phylum Chloroflexota; class Dehalococcoidia; order Lucifugimonadales; family Lucifugimonadaceae; genus Bin127. Next base: position 1,190,141 of record OY761543.1, on the reverse strand, counting down.
GCCGCGGGCGATAGCGGATACGACGCCGAGCGGTATTCCGATGAGTGTGGCAAGGACGAATGCTGCGAGGCCGAGTTGGATCGTGGCACCGAGTTTTTCGAAGACTACTGTTCGGACGTCGCGTTCGGCGAGGAGCGTTTTACCGAAGTCCCCAGTAACGACGCGGCCGAGCCATATGAAGTATTGAACGATTAACGGTTTATCGAGTCCGAGTTTCTCGGAGAGTGCGGCGATCTGCTCTTCGCTCATGCCATAGCCGCCGGGCTTGGCATATAGGAGGAGAGGATCACCCGCCAATCGGGACAGTACGAAAACTATGAGCGTCGCTGCTACGAGCGACATGATTGCAAATACGAAGCGTTGGGCGAGAAATTTCCGCATGTGATTTTGCGATGATCGTCCAAGTCCAGCGGCCCCGCGCTAGGGACGCGTCACAAAAGATGATACGCGACGCTGGATGGTGATGGCCCATGGCCGGGGCAATATGAGATCGCCCCGGCCATGGATCCGATTCGCATTAGCGCTGGACGAGTTTGATGTTCTCGAACTCGTTGGAGGCAGCGAAGGAGGACGCTGTACCTACCCACTCCGCGATGGAGTTGGGGTTGTAGACGGTAAACAATGGAACCTGAACGGTGCCGGCGAAAATCATCTGATCGTACAGATAGTCGACCAATTCGGTGTTTAAGCGGATGCGCTCGACCGGGTCGCCTTCAGCTGCTACTAGCTTGAAGGTGTCGGCAATCGCGGGGATCTCGATACCACAACCGAAACCGCCTCGTGTGGCGCTCGTTTCAGTTCGGCCGTGGGGCCAGTCGAACGGGATGGAGGTTGAACCTTCGTCACAGTCACCCGCGTACGGGATCGTGTTGGTTCGACCAACCAAGCTCGGGCGGATGATGGAGTAGGCAGATTTGAAGACCTGCAGATCCATATCGGGCCAGAGTTCTTTCCACATACCGGCAATGGCGTCGTTCAGCTCAGCGTTGGTTCCGCTGGAACCACCGAGTTCGCCACCTGTCCAGATACCGATCGGGAACCTGCCTGTCGGCCACGCGGTGTTAGCCATGTGCTCAAGGGCTTCATCCGGGTTGTACGGGATCAACCACTCGTCTTTGAAGTAGCTCGCGGTCGTGTCGACGTACTCGATCGACCCGACCGTTCCAAAGCCGTCGAGAATCGTCTCGACAAGGAGTTCGCGGTCGATGGCCTTGGCCAACGCCCATCGGACATCACGCGCTTCTTCCATGTCGCCTGGCTGCTTGCCAGGGATGTTGCATCCGACCCACGGGAGGTCGTGGACGCAGTAACCAGAACCTGTGCGGTTTAGGGGCTCGCCGGTTATGGTGTTGTTCTCTTCCCAGTAGTTGCCGGAGAAGATGATCTGGTGCACAGTACCCCTTCGGGTGATGCTCTCAGCCTTGAAGCCGCTCTCGACCAACGGTCGGATGTCCTTTAGCGGGACCGCCTCTGCGACATCAACATCACCTGTGCGCAGGAACGCGACACGCGATGATGGCTCTGGAACCTCGGTGAAGCGCAGCGTTTGGATTTCAGGATCTGCAAACCAGTGGTCGTAGTCGACGGCGGAGAGTACCGCTCGGTCGTCCTGGATCCACTCAACGACCTCGAACGGGCCGGTGGAAACGATGTTGTCTCGGAGCCAATCCGCGCCGTTCTGGTCGTGGGCAGCCTTCGAGAAGAACGCAGTTCCCTGCGCCTGCTCGTTCAGGAAGTTACCGTTCCAGCGGGGGTCGAATGATTCCGTGAAGTTGAACTGGACGGTGTAGTCGTCGATCTTGACTGTCTCGCCGAAGGTTGCAGAAAAGTCACCGGCCTGGCCGTGAATGCTGGTCGGGTTGGTGCCGCCATTGCTATCGTTCATCGTCCATACGACATCGTCAGCCGTAAAACTGCCGAAACCGTCGTGGAAGACGACATCCTCGCGAAGGTTGATGGTGGCCATAGAAAGATCGGGCGCCAGTTCCCAGTCCAGGGCTAGCTTACCGACGGTCCGGCCATCGTCGTCAACTGCGAATAGGCCTTCGCCTACTCCCCAGTACTGCATGGCTTCTACTGGAGCCTGTGCGCTGCCAAGACCAACACCTGGCGCGATGTTGAAGACAGCGACGCGGATCTCGCCGTAGGGGTTCTTTGGTTGCGGTGCAGGCTCGATCGCCACGATGGGCAACGGAGTTGCGGTCGGAATCGGCGTTGCAGTGGCGATCTCGACGACGGTTCGGGTCACTTCGACCTGTACCTCGCGGACGACTTCCTTCTCAACTTCAACCTCGACTTCGCGGACAACTTCCCGTTCGACTTCGACTGGAACTTCAACCTCGACTTCGCGGATGACTTCCTTTTCGACTTCGACCGGAACTTCAACCTCGACTTCGCGGATGACTTCCTTTTCGACTTCGACCGGAACTTCAACCTCGACTTCGCGGATGACTTCCCTTTCGACTTCGATTTCGACTGGAACTTCGACTTCGACCTCTCGAACGACTTCCCTTTCGACTTCCACGGGAACTTCAACCTGAACCGTCCGAACCACTTCACGTTCTACAGTGACCTCGACGATTTTTTCCGTGGTACATGCGAACGCGGCGATTGCGACGAATCCGGCTAAAGCCGCGAGTGCAAATCTCTTTGAGACCATGGTCCCTCCTACTGTGCGTTTTCGTAATTCGCAACCTTTAATTGTATTTCTCGACTTATCAGCGAGATCGAATCGCAGCTCGGCTTCGCTTTGCGGCGGGATGCGTTGAAAATACGAAGCTTGGTTCGTGTATCGTCGGTACGTGGGTGTTCAATGAACGAACGGTTCATTGCGCAGCACCGGACGCGTTCGCCAGCACGCCTATCGATGGACGCAAAATCGCAAAATCGTGTCGAATCGGCGTGATCTACCGTGGTTTTACGACGACGTGGCGTTCCGTGCCTTGTCCTTCGCTCTCGGTTACCACTTGCTGGTTGTCCGACAATGCGATATGGACGATGCGCCGCTCTTCCGGAGTCATTGGGTCGAGAGCTTTCGCTCTTCCGCGCGATGCAGAACGAGCAGCGCTTTCTGCGATGGTGTGCAGTTTTTGAGTTCTCCGCAGCTGGTATCGCTCAACGTCGATGATGATGTTGGCGCGTTGTTCGATACGTCGGTTTACTAGCATCCTCACGATGAACTGGACGTCGCGCAGTGTCTCCCCGCGGCGGCCGATGAGTAATCCACTGTCTTCACCTTCGATTTCGAACACGACCGAACCATCACGCAATTCGTCCAAAACGTAAGCTTCTACATCCACATTCATAGCGGATATGAGGTAAGACAATATTTCGCCCGTAACGGTTTCGAGCTCGGCGCGGTCTTGGATCGGTTCTGCCTGAGGTTCAGGCCTTCGTTGGCGTTGGGTCACCGCGGGCGCGGGATCTTCGACGTTGCCCGCACTCCCACGAGTCTCAACTTCTTGCCGCCTTGGTTGACGTTCTCGCTGATTCGGTCTGCGTTGAGAACGTTGTCGGTTGGCTGACGATTGACGATTTCGCCGAGGTTGCGGTCGCTCGCGACGTTGTCGCGGGGCTTCGCCGTCTTGTTCGTCACTCTGTGTATTTCGTTCTTGACGTCTTGGACGCGTTTGACGCTGCCGACGTTCGGTCTGCCGTGCTTGCCGTTGTGGTCGGGTGCGTTCCGGTTCCGTGACGCCTGTCGCCTCATCCATCTGTTGCTGGCGTTCCTCGACCTCCCGCGCTTCTTCAGCCAAAACGTCCGACAGTTTGGCGACTTCGATCTCTGCGAGAGCGCCGCCGAGGCCGAAGATTCCGGCCCGGCCCGGATTTAGCACTCTAATGTCGACGTCTTCGAGCTCGGCGTCGAGTGTTTCGAGCGCGACGGCGGTTGCCTCTTGTACGTTCTTGCCGGTGAATACCCGTCGTATCGTCATCTGTTATCTCCTCATCGTCCAAATCGTCGTTTTGGTTTTTCTCCGCGAGGTCAGTTTTGATTGCTATCGCCTGTGCTCGCGTCTCTGCCGTGCCGAGGTAGAGTTTTCCGAACAGCTCGATCGGCTGCTTTCCGCCAACGAAGTATTGGATTACTACGCCGACGATGTTCGATAGCAATATGTAAATACCCAGGCCTGCTGGGAACTGGTAGGTGAAGACGCCGATCATCACTGGCATCATCCATTGCATAATCCGCTGTTGAGATTGCTGGCGCTCGTCGACCGCCACAGTTGACGTCATCTTAGTCGTGATGAACATCGAGGCGCCCACTAGCACCGGCAGCAAAAAGTTGAGCGGCAAATAGACCTGCGATACAGTGTCTGCCAGGTCTATGCCGAGGAATACCCGACTGAACGGGACGTCTGCGCTGGCAGGATTCCAGGCGTAGAACGAGGCGGAAAGATTTGCCATGCCTTCAGGAGTCGTCGGCATCGTGCGGATAATCGCACGATAGAAACCGATCCAGATAGGCATCTGGATAACCATCGGTCCCAAGCAACCGATCGGGTTGACGCCGGCCTCTCGGTAGAGAGACATTGATTCACTGGATTGCGCTCGACGACTTTCCGGATCTTTCTTGTCCTTATATTTTTCTTGTATCGCCTTCATACGGGGCTGCAATACTTGCAGCTTTTTCATCTGTCGGGTCTGACGAATGGTGAGCGGTATCATCAACACTCGCACGATGACGGTGAAGACGATAATGCTCAGGCCGTAGTTCAAAAAGAGATAGTGATACAACAACGCAAGCGAGTTGATCATTGGGCGCATGATGCCCTGATCCCAAAGCAGACCGATGAATTCCATCAGGAATTGCCTCCATCAACTTGGGACCGGATTCCGATAGTGATCAGCCGCATCGACCACCATCCTTCAATACGACGCACCCCTGCAACGTCTGATCACTTGGCGAGAACCACTTGAGTTCACCGTCGAGCGTGTGCACATATACAAAGTCATTGAGTAGAACCGGCGCAGATTTCACCGCACTGTCAGTGGGAAATGAGCCGACGACTTGACCGTCGTTTACGTTCAACACATGGACACCATCGTCACCAGACGGCACTGCGAGAACCCGTTGAGTGAAATCATTGCGTACTCGATCAAAGAGCAGGGGAGCCCCGACGATCTGTCCGTCAACTATCGTCTGCCAGATCGGATTGCCGTTCGATATGTTTAGGGCGTGTACATGGCCACCAAGGGATGCGACATAGATCGCGCCGTTTAGGTCGTCAGGTATCGCTTTTGCCCACACCCAAGCCCCGGCGTCGAACTGCCAATCTGGAGTCTGCGACCTAGGGTTGAGGCGGTAGAAACGGCCCGATAGATCACCAAAATATATCGAGCCTTCGTGGAACAACACGGGCCCGGCGATCGCGCCTTCCGCTTTATATGTCCATCGCACACGGTCACTAAGATCTCCGTCAGCGAGGTCGATGGCGTAAAGCGTCCCTTTGTCTGTGCCGACGTAAGCGGTATTCGAGGCGTTGTCGACCGCCACCTCGCCCCAGACTTCACCGTCCAATGGTGTGCGCCACGCAACTCGGCGACCGGCTATGGGGTCGGCGTTCAATGCGTAGAGATAGCCGGGAGGGTCTCGTTCTCGGTCAACTGGTCCGGTTCCCTGTAACAGGAGGCCGTTGTCCGTCGATGTCAGTTTGCCAACTAGCTTCGCGCGCAGGCGGTATCCACCAGAGTTCCAGGCAATCGCGCCACTATCGATGGAGACGCCAAATATCTCGCCGTCGCAATCGCTACCAGCGCAGGTGTAGCCGGAAGCGTAAACGGTGCCATCTTGGATCACGGGAGAGCCGTAGATCGCGCCGAGCCCGTTGGGTTTTTTGCGAACCCCGTCGAGTTCAAACGGGTACAACCAATTCACGTCATAGGCGTGGCTCGCCGCGTCGATCCGAACTAGGACGCCATCGACGTTGCCGACGTATATGAAATTATCGTCTGCGACCGGAGACGACCACCGACCTTGTGGCGTGAGATCGTTCAAACAAGCAGTTAACGAAGTGACGCTAAGCACCAAGAGCAGGATCGCGAGGGTGCCGCGTCGTCGGATTCGCTCGCCGATTGCGCGCTTCATCGACCTAGGGTCTCCGCAGTATTGGTCGGCGAGATCGAGCGTTCATCGACGTTCGACGCTGGGCTCGGCACGAGGTCCAGTCCTCCGGTTGAGAACGGGTTGCAGCGAGCGATCCTTTTCATGCCCATCCATGAACCTTTGGGCACTCCGTGAGTTTGGATCGCTTCGGCGGTGTAGTCCGAACAAGTGGGTTGATAAATGCAAGAACTCGGCAGGTACGGGGAGACCGCGAGTTTGTAGCCCTTAATGAGCATCAGCGCTACTTTCTTGATCACGCGTTCACCTCGGACCTCGAGCACGTTGCTCGGTGCGGCGATTGCGGCCGCCGGACCTCAAGCGCTTCACCAGTGTTTCCACCGATTGCGCCAATCGTTCGGACGTTGCGTCCGACGCTGCCGGGAAGGCATATATGACGTAGTCCCATCCTCTAGGGTGGTCCGTTTGGTTGACAATCGCCCGGAGCCGTCGCTTGATGCGATTTCGCGTCACTGCGCCGCCGACACGTTTGGGAATGGCGAAGCCGTAACGCGGTTCGGAATCCGGGGTACCGTTATCCGTCGCAGTGATTGAAAGCAGAGCGTCTCGGGCCCGATTGCCGTCTCTCAGTACTCTTCGGAACTCCTCGCGACGGCGCAACCGTCGATGCTTCGAGAGCCCCATCTGTGTTCATTTTTGGGTTGCCGCGTATGCGGCGTTGGCCGAGCGAAGGGACGAACTCAAACAGTTAGGCGCTTGCGACCTCGAGCTCGTCGGCGCGCCAAAACCGCTCGCCCGCCCTTGGACGCCATCCGAGATCGGAAGCCGTGGACGCGCGCACGTCGGCGCTTTTTGGGTTGGTAGGTTCGCTTAGGCATGGTTCTTTAGGTCGCAAATCTAGATTGTAACACCGGCGAATCTTGTGACGGCCCCTAGTTAGCGAAACCAAGATCGGCGGCCAACTCCCATGCGACATGTGCTAGCTACACTCATCTATCGTCTTCAAAACCCTCGCCGTCGAGAACGATGCGGAGGCGGTCTGACACTTGGTTGAGTTTGGCCAACTCCTCCGGTGGGATTTCGATTTCGAGGGCGCCCAAGTTGTCTCGCATTTGGTCGGCGGTGTCGGCACCGGAAATCGAGACGCTTATTTCATCGTGGGAAAGTACCCATGCCTGTGCGACTTGGGCGGGCGTGGCGCCGATGGTTGTTGCGACTTCGGCGTTTACTCGGATGACATCCGCGGCGCGGCCGCGCATGATGCGGTCGAAGGCGTGCGACCTTCGATCGCCCCAAATCGTGCCGCGTGATGGCATGCGGTCCGGTGAGTAATCGCCGGAGAGCAAGCCGACGCCGAGAGGGCTGTAAGCCATGATGCCAAGGCCGGCGTTGCGAACCATCGGGAACATCTCGTTCTCGAGTTCTCGATACAACATGCTGTAAGGGTTTTGCACGGTGATCAGGCTGCCGGCGTTGATGCGATCCTGCACGCGGAGCGTTTCCACGACCTGCCAAGCCTGGTAGTTGCACAGACCGGTGTAGCGGATCTTGCCGTCGCGCACGAGGTCTTCCAAGGCTCGGGTTCGTTCCTCGAAGCCGACGGTGTCGTCGAAGTGGTGGATGAGGTACACGTCGATGCGGTCGGTCTGCAACCTCTCGAGGGACCGTTCGACCTCCCGCATGATGTGCCATCTTGAAGTGTTGCGGTCGTTCACGGCGGGAGCGACGGGGCTGGAAACCTTGGAGGTAATGACGATGTCGTCGCGGTTGCCGCGATCCTGCATCACTTCACCGAGGATGATCTCCGATGTGCCGGCTCTACGACGGTCATCACCCAGACCATAGATGTTGGCGCAGTCGATCAGATTCAATCCGCCGTCGAGTGCTGCGGCGATTGTTTCCTTCGCGTCATCAGCATTGTTTTGGCCTCTAAAACCTAGACCCAATGCCATGCGCGTTACCATGACACCGCCCTTGCCGAAATTCACGTACTCTCGTTGCATCTAGTAGTTGGTCCTTCTTGACGGGTCGTTCGCCGCTCGGTTGCGTTACGGGAGTTCGATTTCGACTTCTAACTCGGCGCCGATCGAACGATACCAATCTATAACCTCGCGGTGATACGGGATTCCTTCATTCAGCCGTTTCTCGGTTTCCTCTCCCTCGATCAGTCCCGGATATAAGACGCGTTCATGGCCCGGCGCGGGTGGTGTGTTGGCGAGTCGTTCGAGGGCTTCGTCCATGTTGTCTAGGAAGTCGTCTTGGTCGCAGAAGGCTTCGATCTGGAATGCGGCAAAGAAGTGGTAGCCGCCGGTGTATTCGGTGCCAGTCCCGGCCAGTCCGGCCCCCGATAACGTCTGACACATGATGGCACAGACTGCGCCGTAGCCGTAGCCTTTGTGGGAACCGTTTTCGCGGGTTCCTCCGAACGGCAAGAGATAGTACTCGTCCGGCGGCAACACCCGATCTTCGTATGCCGAACCGTCGGTATCGGTGATCCATCCCGGCTCTAGCTCGACTCCGATGCGGCGGGCGAGGCCGATCTTGTTATTGGCGATCTGCGTCGATGCGATGTCGAAGAGGAATGGAGCTTGTGAGCGGGCCGGCGCAGCCCAGGCGATGGGGTTGGTACCGAGGCGCGGTTCGGCTCCGAACGTCGGGACCATGCCGCCGGTTCGACGCGGGCCGGCGAAATGGCCGCCCGTCATGCAGAGTCCGATCATTCCCTGTTTGGCGGCCTGCGCGGCGTAGTATCCGCACCCGCCGAGATGGCCGGAGTCGAATGCCGTGACAGCACCGGTGCCGTATTCCTTCGCCTTGTCGATGGCGATCTGCATCATTTCGGCGCCGATGTGAATGCCCAATGCGCCGTCAGCGTCTACATTCGCGGTGGTGGCGGTTTCACGAACTGTTTTGAGTTTCGGTCGAGGATTGAGCGTTCCGGCCATGTACGACTGGACGTAGTTGCGCATCATGTTTGATACGCCGTGAGTCTCTACGGCTCGGAGATCATTGGTGATGAGGACATCGGTGCAAGCTTTGGCACCGGCTTCGTCCAAACCGCAACGCATGAAAAGTGCCTCGGTGCTGGCACGCATACGATCGGCCTCGACGAATACCTGGTCTTCTTCTGGGACGTGAAACTGTTCCAACACGACATCATCGCTCCTGATGCTTGTCAATCTGTGCGCAGTTTAACGCACGAGTTGATCGTGGGGATGTTCGTGTTTACTTCGTGTCACCATTGGCATTGCGAATACCGATTCATGATCGACGTAGGCCGGGGGCTAGGAGCATTGCTAGTAGTACTAGGGGTGTGCCGCCGATTGCGCTGACGATTAAGGTCATTTCGTTGCCGATTAGGGCGGAGAGGGTGCCTCCGAAGGTCCAGCCTAGGGGGAATAGGCCCATGCCGATGGCGTATAGGGACATTACTCGGCCTCGCATCTCGCCCTTGGCTTCGCGTTGGAAGAGGTGGGTGATGGCGTTTACCCAGAACATGCCGGCGATGCCCATGAGGAAGAGCAACGCGAGCGTTAGAGGGTAGAAGCGGGAGAAGCCGAAGCCGATCATGGCGAAGTCCCAGATGAAGCTGGAGACGATGATGATCCAGATGACGCGTCGGGGTAGACCAAAGATGGCGATGATGACGCTGCCGATCGCGAGTCCGATACCGAGGGCGGCGGACATGATGCCGAAACCGACGGGTCCGACGTCGAGTATCTTGGTGGCGTATTCGGGCATGAGGGGGAATACGGCGACGCCGAAGATGTTGACGGAGGCGTTCATGACGAACAGCCACGGCAGGACGGGGGACTGGCGGGCGTAGGCGATGCCCTGTTTGAGGCTCTCGTAGTAGGCGGGTTTATCTTCGGAATCGGGAGCGGCGAACCTGCCTTTGGGAGCGTTGAGGATGAAGATGGCACCGAGGAGGTAGACGGCGGCGATTATGGCGTATGCCCAGTCGGCACCGGCGGAGGCGATGATCCATCCGACGATTACGGGTCCGGTCATCTCGCCGGCGTTTTGTCCCATCATGACGAGCGCGGTGGCTCTCGACAGCGAACGTTCGGGTATGAGGTCGGCGAGGTAGGCCCAGAAGGCGGGCATTGCGAACGAGACGACGGTCCCGGCGGCGAGAGCGAGAGCGAGCATGTGCCAAGGCTCGATGATGTCGAGGGCGATGAGAATGGCCTGGACGATGGAGACTATCGCCAGGCCGACGCGGACGAATGCGAGGAGTTTGCGCTTGTCGAAGCGGTCGACGACGGCTCCCGCGAAGATGGGGAGGATGAGGATCGGTATGGAGCGCATGCCGGAAACGAGCCCGACCCAGAGGTTGGAGTCGGTGAGGGCGTACATGACCCACGACTGTAAGGCGGTGCGTGCGACGGCGCCGGTGTCATAGAGGGCTTCGGACGCTAGGAGGCGTGCGAAGCCGGGGATGGCTAGGACGCGGAGGACGCGGGGGCGGCGGTTGGGGCGCGTCCGGGAGGGAGGCGAATCCGGTTGGGTGGACACGGAGATAAGTTAGATGCGATTCGACACGTCGGTAGGCTGTTCAGCTTGATTATCGAAACCGAGTGACCGTCTGTTCGAGCATCCTTATGCCAAATCCTGTGCGCATGGCCGGAATCAGGGCAAAAGGACGATGTCTGGAGTCATTGATTCGGTTTGGTGTGAACAGCGAATCAAGTGACAAAATCGTTGACATTGTCACAATAATTGTCAACGAATATGGAGGGAAATGGGCATAATTCAAACTGAAAAACACTTGATTACGAACGAGGACTGTGTGACAATGTCAATGACACTGTCATAGAAATTAGGGAGTGGGATTTGGCGACTTGGGACGTGCACTTCGGCTTGGTGGTCGACATCGATGACCGCGAGTTGATTGAAGATTTGGCTAACGTTGCTTCGTTGTCTCGGATGCTCCGAGAGATACCGATTCCAGTTTCACTTCAAGAGCAGCTGCATCGTCTCAACATAGTGAGAGCGGTGCGTGGCACGACTGGAATCGAAGGTATTGAGTTCAGCGAGGAGGAAGTGCTGGATGTCTTGAACTCCGATGCGGGCCCGCGCGTGCGGTCGGCAACAAGGCGGCGGGAGGAGCGTGAAGTCAGAAACGCCAACGAACTGATGGGTGTGGTCGAGAATGCGTTGCAAGAAGATCCAGACCTCCGGCTTACCGAGGAACTCATTCGTGGATTTCACAGAATCTTGACCGCAGGCGTCGAGTATGAGTACAACGCACCCGGAACGTATCGAAGTCAAGATGTGCAAGTCTCGACGTACCAGCCGCCCAGTCACGTTGAAGTCCCGAGGATGATGTCGGAGTTCATCCGATGGTTGGAGGATGATCGCGGAGGTTCGTTGGATCCGGTCGTTCGGGCATTGGTGGCGCATTTCCTGCTGGTTAGCATTCACCCGTTTGGTGACGGGAATGGCAGAACGTCGCGCGGGGTTGAGAGTTTCCTGTTGTACAAAGCCGGTGTGAACATTCGCGGTTTCTACTCGCTTGCGAACTACTACTATCAACATCGCGATGAGTACGTAAGACTGCTGGATCATGTTCGGTTCGTATCCGATCCGGACGTCACACCATTCGTGCGATTTGCATTACGTGGTTTGGCTGCGGAGCTCGAGCAGGTTCACTCGGAATGCATGTCGCAGCTGACCATCGTTTCGTTCCGAGAACACGCGCGAGAAAAGATGTCATCCCGCGGGCGGATTATGTCTAGTGCAGGCCAACGGCAATACATGTTCTTGATGGAGTTGGGCGAGGAACGAGTCGCCATGGACGCCCTATTATCTGGAGGCCATCCGGTTGCTAGGTTTTATTCGAATGTGAGCCCGCGAACGGTTTACAGAGATGTCGATCGCTTGGGAGCGATGGATTTAATCGTGGTTGAAGACGGAATGATCAGAGCCAAGACTGAGGTGTTGAATCGGTTCACAACTCCCAGTTAGAGAAACTGAGACATGCCTCCCCCAACACCGGTTTTCGCCGGAATGACGCGCCGCCTCACCCCCTCCGAAACGCGGGCGATGCGATGTAGGCACTGATGGGGATGGTGATGCTGGCGATGGCGGAGGTTACTAGGGCGGTTTCGTTGGTGGTGAGGTGGGCGATGGCGCCGCCGATGGTCCAACCGATGGGGATCAGTCCCATCACGATGGTGTGGAGGTTCAAGATGTTGGGATGGGATCTTGTGATGTGGTTGGCTCGGATTGCGGTGAGTATGGCGTTGCCCCATACGATGCTGGCGAAGCCCATTATGAAGAGGATGAGAAGCGCCGTCGTGAGGTTGGGGGAGTATGCGAAGGCGATGCTGCCCGCGGCCCATATCAGGCTGGCGATGACGGTGGCGATGGGGGCGTGTCGGCGGTAGTCGATGATGGTTGCGGCGGTCGATCCGATCGCTAGTCCGCCGCCCAATGCGCCGGTCATCAGGCCGAAGCCGAGCCCGCCGCTGTCAAATACTGCGATGGCGTATTCCGGGATGAGTGGGAAGACGGCGAGTCCGAAGAGGTTGGTGGTGATGAGCATGGCGATGAGCCAGGGCAGGGGTTGGGCACGGCCGATGTTGTGAAGGCCGATCCTCAGCGTCCAGATGTATGGATGGTGGTAGTTTCCCACGCTTGAGTCGTGGTCGGGCATTGGGACGTTGAGAATGAGAATCGCGCCGCCGAGGTAGAGGATGGCGATGAAGACGAACGACCAGTCGGCGCCAACGAAGGCGATGATGATTCCGACGGTGATTGGACCGATCAGCTCGCCAAGATTGTGAGAGAACGCGAGCACGGAGTTTGCGCGTGTCGCCATGCGGGGCTGGACGATGTCGTTGAGGAACGTGACGAATGATGGCCATGCGAATGCCAATGCGAGCCCGGTTAACAGTGTGAGAACCGCTTGGTGCCACGGCCGCATGGTGCCGGTGGCGATCAGGATGGCTTGGATGACGGCGAGAATGCCGATGAATGCCCTTATCGTGGCGACCAGAATTCGGTGGTTTACGCGATTGCCGATGTAGGCGGCGATAGCGGGGCTGAGGAACGACGGAATGGCGCGGAAGGCGGCGACTGCGCCGACCCAGAGGCTCGAGCCGGTGAGATCGTAAGCGACCCAAGACTGTGCGGCGACGCGGGCGAGGACACCGATGTCGACGACGGCTTCGGAAGCGACCACCCAAGTGAAGCCACGGTCAAAGAGCTGGTGGAAGAACTCGCCGCCGTGCCTGTTGGTGCTGTTGAGCACCGAACGGGATGAAGTCTGTGCTGGTCCGTGCAATGCTTGGTCGCCAGGTAGCGGTCGTCAGTCGATAGTCCGTGTCAGGTTAGATCGGGTCACACGAATGATTAAAGACTGCAACATCTGCCGCTAGCGAATCATCGATATGTGGTGCAATTAGCGACCTTCTAATCGGTAAATCCAGACGCCCAAACTGAACGACATGTGTATGTTACGATATTTCATGTAATAATTATGTTATAGACATGCAAATTCGTTATATATTCGAATGTCGGCACGGTGAATATCGCCAAGACGGAGTGCATGACTGCGATTCGTCACAGCTGGTTCCCGTACCAACCATGCGATGCCACACGGATTTACGGCATGAGCTTGGCCCTTACTAACAACAATGCGGGTGTTCCGGCGCCTCCCGACCAGGAATTCATTGGCCTGCGCGCCGAGGCTACCGGCTCGGCATCGAACGTCGGCCAGACGCATCAGCGATACGTCTTGGTCGGCGACCGGTACGACGTGTCCGCGGTCGATGCGAACGAGACGGCGATATCGTCGTACGTGTTGAACGCTCCTCTGGAGGTGTGCGTGCCGCTGCCTCCTGCGGCGCGCCACGACATCTCAGACGTGGCGATAGTTGCAAGCAACTCGGACGCCACCCTCACAGTGCTAGCCGCTTCGGTGCGGATCACCACAACAGGCACCAACGTCTGCGGCAACCTAGGCACGCTGCCGGCATCGATCGCAGTCGGCACCGCAGGTTCGCCAGACGCGATTCCGACACCCACGCCGGAGCCTGAACCAGCATTTCCAGACACCGGCGGCACCGCGCCATCAGGCAACGGGTTGTTGTTGCTCATGATCCTCGGAACCGCAACGGTTCTTGCGGGCGTGTTGCTAGCACGTCGGCTGAGATTGTTGGGATCCCGTATCGGAGTACGGGACAAGCTCAGTGATGAGCCGGGATCCAGCCGCGGTTTTGACGCCAGTCAGGAGTGAGGTCGGAGAAGCGGTTGAGCTTTAAGCCGCTTACGTCGATGCACGATTCGCCGTGAAGCACTAGATCACTGACGACTTTGCCGGTGGCAGGCGCGATGCCGAATCCGTGGGCCGACGCGGTGACTACGATGTAGTTGCTTGGGTTATCTGCGATGTCGATGATGGGCAGGTAATCCGGTGCTTGTTCGACGACGCCAGCCCAGCTTCGGATTACGGGCGCGTTGGCTACCGCCGGTAGGAGTTCGGCGAGGCGTCTGGCGATGTTCCTGATAAGAGGTGTGTTCGGTTTGCCAGGTTCGGATGTCAGGTCGACGTCGATCCACTCGTGGGCTCCGCCTCCGAAAAGCAAGTTGCCTCTGGCGGCTTGTCGACCATAGAGGCCGTTGCCGACAAGAGCAATGTCGAAGAGCGGTTCGAGAGGAGCGGTGGCGATGATCTCGACGCGAGCGGGAGCGACGGGGACACGAACGCCTGCCATCTCAGCCAACAGCGCGGTTTGGGGTCCGGCTGCGGCGACGACCACGTCGGCAGCCATGCTACCAGCGGTCGTTTCGACCGACGTGACCTTGTCGTCTTCAACATTTATGCCGGTGACCGCGGTGTTCTGATAGAGCCTGCCGCCGAGGTCTTGGAATGCCCATGCGAATGCCTGCACCGCCCGTTGAGGATTGGCATGACCGCCGTTTGCGAAAACGAGTCCGCCGAGAGTCCGCCCTGTGATTCCGGGGACTAGGTCCTGAATCTCCGAAGAGTCGAGGGATTCCACGCTGATGCCGTGGCGCAACGCTTCGTCTCGTTCGGAGAAGATGTCGCCCATCTCCTCTTCCGTTACGCCGACTTGGACCCTGCCCTGATGAATGAATTCAGTGGGATAGCCAAGTTCATCTTCGAGCGTCGCCCACAACCTCACGGATTCGACGGCCAGCGGTATCAGCGCAGGTTCGTCGGTGCGCTCGCTGATCATGCCGCCGTTTCGCCCAGACGCCTCGCCGCCGACCATTCCCTTCTCCACTACGATTACATCCTTGCCCGCTTTGGCAAGATAGTAGGCCGAACTCAAGCCCGAAACGCCGCCGCCGATGACGACTATCTCTGCTCTGTCTCCCGTCATGATGTTGCCCTATCCCAACACCTTGTTATTTGGGCTGAACCACTTGGGCCACTCGTTTCGCACATCTTCCGATTCGTCGTCGGGCCACAGAACATTGAGTGGCAGAGGGCGTAGCGGCGCGCGGTAGGTACTCAGGGGAACGTCGGCGATGTCGGTATTCGACTCCTCGGCGAGCAGCAACGCGACTTGCTCTCGGCAATTTCTCCCTTGGCAGGTGCCAGTCCCGGCGCGCGTCAGTCGCTTGACCTGGTTCGGGTTGACCGAGTTGTCTTCGAGTTGAGTTTGGAGGCTGCGTCGGCTCATCTGACCCGATCCCCACTCCAGATAGCGAGGAGGTTCCAAACCGATGATCTCGGAACGCGTGACTTCCTCGCACTGGCAGACAATGATGTCTTGACCGCTGACGTTGGCAAGGGAGCGAAGCCATCGTTTCCAGAGCGTGTGGACTTCCAAGGGCGACGAGGTGGCATTCGAAAATGCTGAGGACCCCCTTTGTCCTTCGGACATTTCCCCCGTCAACGGGGGAAACCCTGTTGGGATAGCACCTAGCGATTCGGCGGCGGCGATTCCGGCGATGCGGCCTTGACTGCGCGCGATGTTGGGGTCCAGGACCATCGCGTCATGGAACCCGGCGGCATCGCCCGCGACGAACACGTTGTCGACGCTAGTCCGCATCCAATCGTCGCGGGACGGCACGTAACCGCCAAGTTCGGGTTTGAAGTTCAGGTCGCAGTTGAGAATGCTGAGGATTTCAACATTTGGGACGAGGCCGATGGCGAGGCATATCGTGTCGGCGGCGATGACCTTTTCGGTGCCGGCAACAGGTTCGCAATCTTTGTCGATTTCAACCAGCACGACGGATTCGATGTCGCCATTACTTCCTACTGCTTCCTTGACGGTGTGGGAGGAGAATAGTTCGACTCCCCGGGCATGGATTGTCCTGACTAGAGCATCGTTACCTCGCATCGAGTCTGCAACGTCCACGATGGCGGCAACGTCAATGCCGTTTTCGAGCGCCATCCTTGCGGTGTTGAGGCCGAGATCTCCTGAGCCTAGGACCACCATACGTTTTGCGGCGAGCGCATCATAACGACTCATCAGTGAGTAGACGCCGTTTGCCCCCATCGCTCCAATGAGATCACAACCTGCGAAACCGAATGACAAGTCGCGGGAGCCGGTGGCTACGATGAGGCGGTCGTACTTCATCATCCACGACCCCTCGTGGTCGGCCAAACCGATCTGAGGACCGTCTAGAACCCTGCTGTTTTCGGAGTTGCGGAAGGCGCCCCAAACGCAAGTGCCAAGTCGGATGTCGACACCGGCTTCTTGAGCCTTGCTTAACCCTACGTTGGCCGCAGCCACCCGCTCCATCATCAGAGCCCGGTCGCTCAGTGCGTCGTCGAATCGTTGACCGAAAAATAAGGGAACGTTCAATCCGGCCATGGAGGTCGGGATCGGATTTTCGTCGATAAGGGTAACCTGCACACCAACCTTGGCCGCTTCGATGGCCGCGGCCGTCCCAGCAGTCCCCGCGCCCACTACGACGAGCGGTCTGGCTTCCATGTGCGATCCTTTAAGGTGTCCTCGACTAGTCAATGACCGTTTACACGGTCGGGCAGGGCACTGCTCAGGGCTTTAGTGTAGTTGGCTCCGAATCCGCAGCACGTGCCTACGACCTGCGCTCCCATTCCAACCCACTTCGCCGCCTCACGAGTCAACTCATCCGCCGTCTCTTCGTTGGCGACGCTGCTGTCCTGCCAAGTCTCGAGGTAGTCGGTTCTGCCCGCGTCGGGATAGAGCACGACCGTGCCGGACCACTGGTCTAGGACGACCCGGAGGGCGGCGGTGGTCTCAGATATCCGACTATGGAACACCGTAATTGCGTCGGGATCGAGCGATGCAATCTCGGCGACTCCTTCGGCCAATGTCATGCCGTAGTTGACGGACCGCCAGTTCGAAGTCCATTGCGGCATACCCATACCGCTGCTGTAAGCATGGCGGTCATCACCAAAACTCATCCTGACCTCCAGAGTCTCAGGTGCAACCGAAGCAGTAAAACCCACCCAGACCGGCAGTCCCGTCGCCTTCGCCGCTTCAGCCGCTATCATCCTCGACTCGTTGTCGGCCCACATGTTCTCCATAATGAATAAGTCGACACCGCACTCGGCGAGGATTTGGGCTTGTTCGTCGGCGTACGCTCGAAGCTCCTGCGCTGACAGGCTGGCGCCATAGCCGAATCCCGTCCCGCCCAAAAGCGTACCGGTTCTTCCGTCGCGCACCGGGATCCGGCACGAGATTGCACCTGCTATGTATACGGATTTGTCGACATCGGCCCGTGTTCTAGCTTCGATCGCCGCGTCGACGGCTCGCACGTTGATCTCGCGCACTAGGTCGGGGTAACCCGAAGCCTCCAGCGCCGGACGCAGCGTGTTGAAAGTATTGGTCGTAATGATGTCTGCGCCCGCCCGGATGTAACGCTCGTGCATCTGTCGCACCGTAGACGGGTGCGTGTAGTTTCCGGGGCCGCACCACGCAGCCGGATGCATGGGCACACCCATCGACTGAAGCTCCGTTCCGATCGCACCGTCCAAGACGATGACTTCACCACTTTCAATGCGGTGCTTCAAGCTCGCGTAGTTGCCCATTGCTTGATTCTCCCCTGATTTTCAGACGGGGTGCCGACACGAAATTCGTCGGTTGCAATATTATGCATCCTGAAACAGAACAAATTTCAACAAATTATGGGGAATTTCGTAGAAATTTCCACGAAAATTGTCACCAACGACTACGGGCAAAGCTGGGCATTCCTGACGACAATGACAAACCCTCCCCGGACCACGTTTCACGTTAACCTTGCCTCAGCAGAAAGGAAACTTCCTCCAGTGACCCGCGTCCTCATAGCCGCATTCGACGGACTCCAGCCGTCGCAGATCCGGCCCGACCTCTCGCCGAATCTCGCCGAATTTGCCGCCGCCGGGGTCACCTTTACGAGAAACCATCCGGTCTTTCCCACCGTCACCCGCATAAACGTCGCCAGCCTCGTCACAGGCCGCCATCCCGGAGGGCACGGACTGGCCGGCAACACGGTGGTAATGCGCGATTACGACCCGAACAGCGTTTTGGAAGCGATGGAGCCGCAACTCGCCCGAGTGGCGAAGCAGACCGGAGACGTCCTGCTGGTGCCGACTCTCGCAGACATCCTTCACGATCACGGACACGAGTTCGTGGCCGTCGGTGTCGGCACGTCCGGAAACGCGTACGTTCAAAACCCGCGCGCTGAAACCCAGGGCGGGGCCACTATACACCCGGAGTTCTGCTTGCCTCGAGGACTGCATCAGGAGATCGTCCAGCGCTTCGGCCCGTGGCCAGACAAGGAGACGCCCAACGTTTCACAGATGGAGCACGCGGCGCGGGTGCTGACTGAGTACGTGCTGGCGGAACGCAACCCGGCGGTAGCGTTGATCTGGTTCTCCGAGCCGGACAGCTCCAACCACAAGGCCGGGGTTGGATCCACCCTTTCCGATCGCGCCCTAGCCGCTGCTGACGAGCAGTTCGGACGCATCATCGAGTGGATGAAACGCAACGGAAACCTGGATGAGACCGACGTCATAGTCGTCTCCGATCACGGCTACGCGACGATCGATAACGTCGTCGACATGGAAATCGAGCTGCGAGCGGCCGACATTCCACCCGGCGGTCAACCAGGCGGTGTATTGGTCGCGCCGAACGGTGGAGCCGTCCTCTTCTACGCCCACGGATCCGATCCCGAAACCGTTGAGCGATTGGCAGCGTACCTTTCTAACCAACCATGGTGCGGCGCATTACTGGCTGCGGAACGCGTCGGCCCCGTGCCCGGCACGCTCCCGGCGAGCGTAGCCAACATCGACGGCCTCCGAAGTCCCGACCTAACCATGTCCTTCGCCTGGAACTCCGCTCCGAACGCCGCCGGATTCCCCGGGCACACGGCATCCTCGGGCGGATCCGTGGACGTCGGCACGCACGGTGGTATGAGCCAGCATGAATTACGAAATACCCTGATCGCCCGCGGTCCCAACTGGAAAGTATCAACCGTCGTCGACACTCCAACCGGCAACGTCGATATCGCCCCCACGATTCTCCACCTCCTCCGCCTACCCGGCGGCGACGACATGGACGGACGCGTCCTATACGAAGCACTCGTAGACGGCGGTGCGCCGTCGGATGTCGAACCGTGTACAGTCACGCACACCGCCGAACTCGGCGACTATCGTCAGCAGGTGACGGTGACGACGGTCGGGAATTCAGTCTACCTCGACGAAGGCAATCGGGTTCAAGGATAGGACGCGTCGGAATTGGTTATTGAACACTATGTATGCCCCTCCGGTACTTCCTCTTTGAGTTGGCCGGTCATCGCAATCCAACCGCACAAGATTCCTAGAGGAAGCCACGCTAGTATGCCGACGAAGCTTACGAAGATCCAGTTTGGTTCGCCCCAGAGTCCGCCAAAGAGTGCGTAGATATAGGATCCGCCGACAGTGTTAGTGGCGGCGTGGGCAAGGCTCGGTGCCCAGATGCTTCCAGTTTTGACGCGTAGCCAGCCGAAGATGATCGAGTGCAATATTAAGGTGATGGTGACGACCAGCATTCCGAGAAACGGTTGGTCCGGGAAATCGTAGTCCCTCAGGTGCCTTGAGACGTGGTACCAACCCGACCAGATGATGCCAGTTGCGGCGGCGGCGAGAAGGGGTTGGTGGGGCGAAGGGTTGTTGGCAAATAGTCGGAGCTGGAGGTAACCACGCCAAGCAAACTCCGCACCTAGGACGCCGAACATACCGATAAACGCGAAGATGGTCAACTGCATCGCGAAGTTGGGCGAGAGGCCAACGTTGAAGTAAGGCTCGCTGATTCCCAGAACTGTCGACAGGAGGACGATGAAGACGACGACCAAAAGTGGCAGCAGCCAACCGATTAGGTAATAGCGCCACCGGGTTAGGTTAGGTCTTAGTCCCGCGTCTGTGAAGCCTTCGCGGGTAACCCACTTTCTGACTACGAACGCGGCGATTGCAGGCGACAAACCTACAAGAGTGCTGACGATCCCAAAGAGCTGCGGGCCGGGATCCGGTTCGAATACCAGTACGATCTGCCAGGGGAGCCAGGCTAGTCCAAACGCGATGAGGATGAATGTGAATATGCCCTTCATGCCGGTGACCCATGACGGCGGTCGACGCTAGCTGACCGTACTCTGGACCCCCGCGTACGCGGGGATGACGGAGGGCACCTTAATCGGCTTGCCCGTGCGAAGCGATTCCCAACATGCCAGGCCAGTCGCTACTACCTTCGCACCCTCTCTGGCTCCGACCCAAGGCTGCGTGCCGTTCTGGATGCAATCGGCCATGTGACGCATCATGACCATCATCTCGCCGTGGTGTCCGGAGTGCGGCGGCAAGTGGGTGTGATATTCGCGTTGCGGCAGGTCGCCATCAGCATCGAGCGTCTTGATGTTATCTCGGATCGTGCCTTTCGTGCCATACACCGTCAGACTGTTCGCCCGCTCGCCCGCGGGATGCACCATGCCGAGGAGGTTCGAGACCCGCCCGATCTTTCCCGAGGCGAATTTCACGTTGATGAAGAAGCAGTCCTCCTGCGGATACTCGGGCGCCACCCCGCTGCGCAGACCCACGCAATGAACCTCCTCGATATCACCCATGAACCAGCGCAAGAGATCGATCGGGTGACACGCGCCACCTAAAATCAGATCCTGCGGCATGGTCGTGCGCCACGGCGTGCGCTTGTAGACAGGCCGCAGGTCGTGAACGTAAGAAGCTTCGGCCATGAAGAGCTCGCCGATCTCCCCGCCGTCGCACGCTCGTTTCGCGTCGATTAAATCCAACCGCCCTCGCATCGACTGCGTGACGAGCAGCACCAATCCGGTACTGTCCACAGCCTCCACCACGCGGCTTGCCTCCTCCATCGTGTAGACCATCGACTTGGTGACCATGACGTGCTTGCCGTTGTCCAAAGCCGTGAGTATCTGACGCGCGTGGAGCGGACCCGGCGTATAAATCCCGATGATGTCCACATCATCGCGCGCCGCCAACTCGTCGAAATCCGTTGTTACCGCGTCGATCCCGTGCGTGGTCGCCGCCGCTTCTAACCGAGCTTCATTGATGTCGCACAGCGCAGTTACGCGGATCGGCAGATCGTGCTCCGGATCGTTGGCCTGCAACAGCGTATCGCCGTGGCCCAAACCGGCAAGTCCGAGTCTAAGAGTGGTCATATCCTGCCTCCTTCAACAATTGGTAGACGGCTGCCCAACGTTCGGGCATGTCGTCCCGGTTCATTACGGGTTTGAAGCCCATTGTGAGATAGATGTGGAGCGCCGGGAGGCGCCAGTCGTCGGTCTGGAGTCCGACTGTACGTTGACCGCGTTGGCCGACTAAGAACTTGGCGACCGATGTGCACGCGGCCCTCCCAAGACCTTTGCCGCGGTGATCAGGATGAGTCACCACGAAGTCGAGAACACCGACGTAGGGGCGGGTTTCGATCCCGTCCTCGGCTGCAGAGCACCCCTTGCGTACTTCGCGCGCGTCCCCTTCGCTGCGCACAACTTTCGTCATTCTGGCGAAAGCCGGCGCTTCAGCGGACGGAACGTCCATCCAGAGGGGGGGCGAGGAACGGGTCAGAGTCGCAAATGTGGCGGCTACGATCTCCCCGTTGTACTCGACGACGCGGGAACCTGCGCGCCGTTCAGGGTTCTTCAAGCAATCGAGAACGCGATCCTCAGTCCACTCGGTGAATCCCCCCATCCGCAGCGTGTCAGCCCAACTAGCCGCGTCGCCGGTGCGATAGGCGCGCATCACGAACCCCGATGGCAGCGCCACATCCGGCAAGCGACCAACCCCGACCTCGTCAATCACCATCGAGAGCTGCTTGTTGGGTTGCCGCGACATGGCACAATCCTACCGTTCATCGACCCGCCACGGTCCCTCACCTTGGCCCTCTCCCAACCAGCGGAAGAGGGAATTAAACGGCGTGCGTTGCTAGTCCCTGGGCTCCCGTGTCCGCGGGAATGACGGGTCGACGAGGGAATGACAGGCAAGCAAGGTGATGACAATTGTGATATAAATACGATACGGTAGCGTTATGAATATCAGAGAAACGGCATGAGTGACCAATCCGTGATCGGAATACGGTCGAACGTCTACAGACGGCGATGGTGGATACTCGGTATTCTGTCCATGAGTCTGCTCATCATCGGGCTCGACAACACCATTCTTAACGTCGCGATACCCACGCTGCAACGAGAGTTCAGCGCGTCCGCAACGTCGCTGCAGTGGATGGTCGACGCGTACATCCTAGTGTTCGCTGGCCTGCTACTGACGATGGGTTCGTTGGGCGACCGATTCGGTCGCAAACGCGCGCTCCAGGTCGGGCTAGTAATCTTCGGACTCTCAAGCCTCTTCGCGGCCTACGCCGATTCCAGCGCGCAGCTGATCACCGCCCGCGCGTTGATGGGTATAGGCGGGGCACTCATCATGCCCTCTACGCTCTCGATACTTACCGACGTATTCCCCAGAGAAGAGCGCGGCAAAGCGATCGGGATTTGGGCCGGAGTGGCCGGTCTGGGCGTCGGTATTGGGCCGCTAACCGGTGGTGTCTTGCTCGAGAATTTCTGGTGGGGATCCGTGTTTCTCATCAACATCCCGATTGTCGTGGTCGCGATCGTAACTGGGCTGATTCTGGTCCCGGAGAGCCGCGATCCGCATCCAAAATCGTTGGACATTCCGGGCGCATTGCTATCGATAACCGCCATCTCCACCTTGGTCTACTTCATCATCGAGGCCCCGGCGCATGGTTGGACGAATCCCTTCGTCATCGCCGGATTCCTAGGAGGCGCAGTGCTCACCGCGTTGTTCCTCATTTGGGAGAGTAAGATCGACCACCCGATGCTGAATCTCGCGTACTTCAAGAATCCGAGATTCTCCGCCGGCGCTGGAGCGATCGCGCTGGGCTTCTTCGCTCTGTTCGGCATGATCTTCGGAATGACACAGTACCTGCAGTTCGTTCAGGGATTCACGCCGCTCGAGGCTGGGCTGAGAATGGCCCCGATCGCGCTGGGAATGGCCGCCGGTGCGGGCGTCAGCCACCGCTTCGTCGGCAGATTAGGCACCAACAAAGTAGTCGCGGCAGGTCTCGTCGGTCTGGCCGTGGTATTCGTTACGATCTCGTTCTGGCAGATCGACACCAACTACTGGATTGTCGGCGGCACCTTCTTCTTCCTAGCCTTCAGCATGGGCAACGTCATGGCACCGTCAACCGACTCGGTCATGGGAGCGGTCCCCGAGGCCAACGCCGGGGTCGCATCGGCGATGAACGACGTGACCCGGCAGGTGGCTGGCGCGTTAGGCGTAGCAGTTATCGGATCCGTCATCAACACGGTCTATAGCGGGAAGATGGAGCCCACGGCGGCGGGCGCGTTCGACGCCTCCATTAGCGACTCCATTGGCGCAACGTTAAAGATCGCATCGATCCAGCCGCCCGAGATTGCCGTTGGCCTGATCGGCGCCGCGAAGTCTGGCTTCACCGACGCACTTGGCATCGCAGTGCTAGTTGCCGCCGCGATGGCAGTCATCGGCGCGATCCTCGTCGCAAAGTTCATGCCCGCGCGACATCTCGAAGATCGACGAGAATCAGAAATCATGTCTGAAGACAGATGAGCTACCGACCTGAAGAATCCAGCGGTGATGAGCCGAAACAGCGCCGAGGTCGACCGCGAGACCCCGAGGTCGACCAGGCAATTCTCCAGACGACTTTGAAGTTGCTGACCGAACATGGGTACGCCGGTCTGTCCGTAGAGCGCGTCGCCGCTGAAGCTGGCGTAGGAAAGACGACGATCTATCGGCGGTACACAACCAAAGAACAACTTGCCGCCGCCGCCGTGGGCGCGCTGAAAGACGAACTCGAACCGCCGCCAGACACCGGCGACTCCCTCAACGACATCGTCGAGATGCTCGCACGCAGCCTCGAGATGCTAGAACGCGGGCCTGGTTTCGCAATGATCGGAGCACTTCTCGTTGAAGAGCGTCGAAACCCCGAGCTAATCGAGCTGTTCCGTCAACGCATAATACGTCCTCGTAGAGACGACGTCATCATGGTGCTCCAACGCGGCGTTGAACGCGGCGAGATACGCGCCGACGCAGATCTCGCAATGGCTACAAATGCGATCCTCGGGGCCATTCTGGCCAACCACATATTTGGCGCTCCAGAATCCGCGGAGATAATCCAGCATACCGTCAGTACCGTCTGGTACGGACTCACCAGCGACAGGCAGAATTAGTCGTATCGTATAGAAGCGCCCGCACTTAAGTGCCGTACGAAAAGTGCCCGCGCACAAGCGCATGTATTTCGACCCACGACTATTCGGACTAACGCAAGGAGTAAGACTCCGCATCGCATTCGCGGCCGTCCTCGGATTGATCGCTGTCGGTGCCGGAGTCTCACGCCTTGCAGTCTCGGGCGTCATCATCTACCGCGTCCTTACCGGACAGGCGAGCTTTTCAGCATTGGCCATGCCGCTTTTGACTATCGCCGCGATGATCGTGGTGCGCAGCCTCTTCCAATATTGGCAGAACTCTGTAAGTCACCACACGGCAAACGTCGTCAAGATCAAGTTACGGGAAGAGGCATATCAGCATGCGTTGAAACTTGGTCCGGGTTACGCGGATCGGAACCGGACTGGCGATCTAGTGCTCACGTTGGTTGAGGGAATCGAACGACTAGAGATCTTCTTCGGCCAATATCTGTCCCAGATCATCGTCTCCGCTATCGCTCCCATCGCCATCTTCGCGTACATGGTTACGCTCGACCTCTACATTGCGCTCATATTCCTCGGCTTTGCATTGGCAACTCTCGCCGTGCCCGCGGCATTCCACCGCTGGAATCGCGACAACAGCTATCGAAGGCGCAGGTCTTACGGCGAATTGGGTTCGGACTTTCTGGACAGCGTGCAGGGGCTAGCCACCCTCAAATCGTTCGGACAGAGCAAACAGCGTGGCAAAGAGTTAGAGCAACGGATTCAAAACCTCTACCGCAGCACCATGGGTGTCGTCGCCGCAAACCAAGCGACGAGTGGGACGTCCATCTTATTCATGACAACGGGTGCCGCAGTTGCACTCGCCGTCGGCGCCGTTCGCGTCAGCAACGGAGACATGGACCTTCGGCCGTTGCTGATCGTGTTAATGCTTGGCGTCGAGGTGTTCCGGCCGATGCGCGAACTAGTGAATCTCTACCACCAAGGAATGGCGACGCTATCCGCGGCGCAGAGCGTGTTTGGGATCCTCGACGAACCCGTCACGATTCTTGAACCCGAAGCTGCGACGGAAACATTAGTCACCGAGATAGAGCCCGACATCACGTTCGAAGACGTCACTTTCGGGTACGACGGCGGTTACCGATCCGCGCTACAAGACGTTTCGTTCCAACTGCGAAAAGGTGAGACGCTCGGCGTCGTCGGTGCTAGCGGCGCGGGCAAATCGACCCTGGTGTGGTTGATGTATCGATTCCACGATCCACAAACGGGCACGATAAAGATCGGCGGCCACGATCTGCGCAGTATACCCCTCAACACCATCCGAGACAACATCGCGGTCGTCACACAAGACACCTACCTGTTCCACGGTACGGTCGCCGACAACCTGCGTTTCGGAAAACCTGACGCTACTCCGCATGAGTTAGAGGACGCCGCCCGCGCCGCGAACGCTCACGAGTTTATCTCCCGTCTGCCTCATGGTTACGAAACCGTTGTAGGCGAACGCGCCGCACGCCTCTCGGGCGGCCAGCGCCAACGACTGGCAATTGCTCGAGCGCTACTCAAAGATGCACCAATCCTCCTGCTCGACGAAGCGCTCTCCAGTGTCGATGCCGAAAACGAGACAGTCATCCAAGACGCCCTCGACAGATTGATGGAAAACCGCACCACCTTAGTCATCGCGCACCGACTCTCAAGCGTCATCAACGCCGATCGCATCCTCGTGCTTGACGAAGGTCAGGTGGCAGAAATCGGAACTCACGCCGAACTGATCGCTGCCGGCGGGACCTACGCTGGCCTCATGCGCCAGCAAACGCAAACAGACCAAAGAAAAAACCTCCCCCTTGTTGCCCACGGGAGAATCGAAGAGAATTTAGCCGCGCCCAGCGCACCCTCAGCACATCCACCTCCCGAACTCCCCAACCTGAATACCGGCCACCACCACGCAACAACCTCACGCGCTCCCACGGACGAACAGGAGATAAACATCCGATCTTGGTCCGTCTGGATGCGACTATTGGGCCTGGTCCGGCCAGTCAAATGGCAGTTCCTCATCACCGTTGTTCTCGGGATGCTCAACCACGGCTCGGTGATCATCTTCGGTGCACTCTCCGCGCTTCTCGTCGGTGCCGTATTCCGCGACGAACCCTTGAATACATTGGTCATCCTCGTCTGCACACTAGCCCCGCTGTCAGCCCTACTCTTCTATCTCGAATCGTGGCAGGCGCACGATATGGCCTTCAGACTGTTGGCACGCATGAGGATCGACCTCTACGAGAAGCTCGAGCCGCTCGCACCCGCATACATGGTCCGCCGCCGCTCGGGCGACTTTGTCAGCGTCGTCGGAGGTGACGTCGAGACGGTTGAGTACTTCTTCGCTCACGCCGTCTCGCCCATGATCGTCGCCATACTCATTCCCGGCGGCCTACTTATCGCCCTCTCCGTCATCGCCTGGCCCATTGCCGCCGTGCTCGCACCCTTCCTTGTCGCGGTAGCAGTCAGTCCATTCTTCGCCAACTCCCGCATCGAACGACTCGGAGACGAGATCCGCGGACGAATTGGCGACATCCACGCTTACATGGTCGACAGCATCCAAGGGATGCGCGAGATCACCGCATTCGGACGCGGCGCCGATCGCACCGGTGAGTTGACCCAAAAAGGCTGGGACCATGCCGGGCATCTTGTCCGATTCCAGAAATCGCAAGCCTTCCAAATTGGGTTCATCGAGGCCATGATGGGTCTCGGCGGACTCGCCGTAATGGCGATGGGAGTCTGGTTGGTGCTCGAAGGACAGATCGAGCGAACCTACCTACCCCTCGTCAGCGTGCTCGCACTCGCCTCTTTCAGCCCAATCACCGAACTCGCCCGCACCATGAAGCAGATGATGGAAACCCTCGCCGCGTCTCGTCGTATTCTCGCCATCCACGACGAAAAAGTCCCCGTCCAAGACGGGCCCGGCGTTGCCGCCCTTCCCGCGGACGCAGTACCCCAGCGCCAAACATTCCACACCAGCGAAAGCAACGACGAGCGCCCTTCCGTCGACTTCGAACAGGTAGAATTCGCATACTCCCAAGGCGACCCCCAAGCACTCGCGAACGTCTCGTTAGACATCGCGTCTGGCAGCACCGTGGCAATCGTCGGGCGATCTGGTGCTGGTAAGACCACGATCGCGTATCTCATGATGCGCTTTTGGGACCCTGACCGCGGCGAAATCGAACTGTCGGGCAACCGACTAAATCAGTTCAAACTTGACGACCTCCGCGGCCGCATGGCACTAGTCGCACAAGACACCTACCTCTTCAACAACACCATCCGCGAGAACATTCGACTCGGTCGCCAAAACGCTACCGATCAGGATGTTGAACAAGCCGCAAGTCAGGCCAACGCCGCCGACTTCATCGATTCATTCCCGGACGGTTATGACACCGAGGTCGGAGAACGAGGCATGCAGCTTTCAGGCGGCCAAAGGCAGAGGGTCGCCATCGCCCGCTCCATCCTAAAGAACGCACCACTCCTTATCCTCGACGAGGCCACATCCCACCTCGACGCCATCAGCGAGACCGCCGTCCGAGATGCCCTCGATCGCCTGATGGAAGGCAGAACCACCGTCGTCATTGCGCACCGCCTGTCCACAATACGCAACGCAGACAACATTCTCGTCCTCGACGAAGGCAAAGTCGTCGAGCAAGGAACCCACGACCAACTCCTGACCCGACACGGCCTCTACGCCCAACTAGTCAACACCCAAATGGCGTAGCCAACACCGCGGGCGTCCCCAAACCGGTCGCTTGAAATTAAACCGGAGCGTACGCTTCCAACGTCGACTCCGCCACCCACATCCGCGGTAGCTTTAACGCGCCGCGTAACATGAATTCCGAAGAGGTAAATCAATCGAGAAGGAAAACAACATGCCCGCGAACGATCCTACCCAAACTGGAAGCTCAGCCCTAATCGCGTTCCTGGACAACGTCAAATGGATACTCGGCGTCGCACTTATCGGATGTGCGACCGGCATGATCGCCGACGCCTTCGTCGTTGGCGAGTCGCTATGGCGGCCAATTGCCATCGGCGCCAGCGGCTCAGCCTTTTTCATCGGCCTGAGATTATGGATGGCCGGCATCAACAACCCGTAAGCCAACCGTAGAACCTCCCACGCCCGACCTAGTACCACCGTTCCTTGTCCACCACATTCATCAGATCCTCACCCCGTGCGAAACGCCGAGCATTCTCCAAAATGATCTGAAACCTTCGCTCCGGAATATCGCCTGCATCCCGGACCGCCACATGTGGCGTCATCAAAACATTCGGTAAACTCCACAACTTGTGCTCCGGCGGCAACGGCTCGATCTCGTAAACGTCCAACCCACAACCCGCAATCTCCCCAGACTCGATCGCGTCCGCCAAATCATCGACTTTGCAGACCATCCCCCGCCCAACATTGATGAAGTACGCCGTCGACTTCATCAACTCGAACCGCTCCGCATTGAACATACCCTCCGTCTCCGGCGTGTGCGGCACCGTCGAAATCACAAAATCCGCCTCCGGCAACAACCGACCAATCTCCTCTGGTGGATGAATCTCAGCACCCCAAACCTCCCGTTCGACCCGCGGCTCCAACCCGATCACCCGCATCCCGAAAGCTCCGCACAACCGAGCGGTCTCCGCACCAATCCCACCAACACCATTGATCAATGCCGTCGCATCGCCCAAACTCACATACTCCGACATCCGAGCATCCTTCTCCCAACGCCCCTCCCGTTGCGCGTCCACATACCAAGGTAAACCCCTCGACAACGCCAGAACGAACATCATGATGTGATGACTGATGTGGTCGAAATAGATACCCCTCGGATTCGAAATCACACAAGGATGCTTAACCAACTCCTCGTAGTAATATCCGAAAAACGGACCCGCATCCGGATTCTGCAACCACCTCAACTTCCGAGCCGAAGGCAACATCTCTGGCGAAACCCAACCAAACGCCCCATCCGCATCCACAATCTCCCGCGCCGCCTCCGCATCATCCGCCGGCAACACCACCTCATACTCCGCCATCGAATCGGCAAGGCGACGAGCAAACCACCGCGTCAACTCATCCTGCGGCGGCATGAACACAAACTTGATCGAGGAGGGCATTGGCCTCACATCCAGTACTGCAAGTCGACGAAACCTCTACCTCAAATCGCACTCCACCCCAACTTCGGCGCAGTGCCCCTCGAACCATTCGATTACCTCCGTGTGGTACGGGATGCCCGACTTCTGACGCTTCTCAATCTCCTCGGCCTCCAGCAGCCCCGGATATACAACCCGGTCGTGCCCCTTTCCAGGTGGATGCTCAGCCACCGCCGTCAGCAACTCATCCATATCGTCGAGGAACTTCTCTTTGTCGGTGAACGCCTCGATGTCATACGCAACGAAGAAGTGCCCGCCCTGATGCGGGTTCAACGGACCCGGACCGAGACCCGTCAACTCGTTGCACAAGATCTCGTTCATCAACCCAAGTCCGAAACCTTTGTGAGACCCATTCTCTCGTGTCCCACCAATCGGCAACATCCCATACTTGCCTCGCGACTCCGGTCCAGGTGCCGACGTTTCTTCAAGCTCTGGTTCGTAGTTCTCGTCCGTGATCCAACCCGGCAAAACCGTCGCACCAGTCCGTTGCAACAACCAAATCTTGTTCGCCGCCACCTGCGTAGTCGCAATATCCAACATGTATGGCGGCATCGTCCGTGCAGGAGCACCATACGCCAAGGGATTTGTTCCCAAAAACGGACGCGAACCCCAAGTCGGGATCGTGATTCCCGCCCCACCAGCGGTCATCGTATGTCCGATCATCCCCGCTTCAATCGCCTGATACACGTAGTGACTGCAACCCGCCAAGTGTCCCGTGTTGAACACCGTTACCACACCAACGCCATGCTGCTGCGCCTTATCGATCGCCATATCCATAGCCTTCGGACCGACGTGTACCCCCAGAGCATGTTTAGCGTCAATGTTCGCCGTTGTGCTAGTCTCTCGAACCACCTCCCACTCCGTCGCCGGGTTCAATGAACCTGCCGCATAACTTCGCACATATCCCCTCAAACCATTCGACACGCCATGAGACTCATTGCCTCTGAGGTCATTCCCGAGCAACACATCAGTCGAATCCTGCGCCCCGTCATTATCCAACCCGATCTTCAAGAAGATGTCCTTGGTAACGCGATGCATCTTCTCCGGCATCACATACACCCGGTCAGCCTCTGGTACCTTGAATCGCTCGAGCATCTCGCTTTACCTCTATCGTGCGTGCACAGAACCAATCTCGTTCGCCGCATAAGTTTAAGCCATACTCGGCCTCAATTGTGGCAATTCAAGCATCCCGAAACAGCTTTGAATCGCGTAAAATCGCATAGTCGCGTGGGGCGGATCTCGCATAACAGACAAGCGACCGCTACGCACAGATGGAAGGCGTTGGGCGACATGCAACTAAGACCTAATCGCGTAAAAGAAAAAATATATGCCGGGGAGGTGGCTGTATCAGTAGTCGGCTTCACACACCCCGACGACATCGACAATTTCGGCCCGATCGCGAATGCAAACGGTATCGACGCGGTATGGCTGGAGGGTGAGCACGCCGGCGTCGATCACGCCAATCTCGGTAACCTGACGCGCGCCTGCGACCTCTGGGGTCTGACTCCGGTGGTCCGGATCAATGAAAATTCGCAAGGATTGATCTATCGCACACTCGATTGCGGAGCCCAGGCGATCGCGGTCCCCCACGTCAATACCGCCGCAGAAGCGCAAAACGTGGTCCTCGGCGGGAAATTCCCTCCCATCGGCAGGCGAGGAAACTACGCCAGCCGACAAGGGCACGGCGTACCAAACTACATGGAGCTGGCCGACGACCACTCGTTGCTGATCGTTTTCATCGAAGACATCATCGCCTACCAGAACCTCGACGAAATCCTTGAGGTCGACAATATCGACATCTTCTTCGTCGCTCCAGGTGATTTCGCCGCATCGATGGGACACAAAGGCATCTGGGATCAGGTAGCCAACATCCCTGAGGTTGCCGAAACCATGGAAGATACCTTCCGCCGCATCCAGTCGGCCGGTCGCATCGCCGGTGCGACCTGTGGCAAGGCGGGCCTCCAACGCTACCTGGACCTTGGCGCCAAGTTTTTCTTGACCACCACATCGGAGTGGTTGGACGAAGGTGCTGGCAGTTTCATGAACATCGTCAATCGCCACTCGGGATAACAACAATCCGTCCGCACCCAGCGGTGTGGCACTATGTATTGATGGAAAGAGAGTCGAGAGATGAACCTGAGACCCAATCGCGCCAAAGACAAACTAGCCGCGGGTGAAGTGGCGATAGTCGTCGGAGGTTTTACCAGCCCTGACGACATCGATGCCTTTGGCCCCGCCGCTAACGCAAACAGCATCGCCGGCGTCTGGTTGGAAGGCGAGCACGGCGGAATCGACGCGTCCACCTTGGGAAACCTGACGCGCGCTTGCGACCTATGGGGCTTGACGCCGGTTTGCCGTATCAACGAAAATTCGCAAGGCCTGATTTACCGCACTCTCGACTGTGGCGCGCAAGGAATCGTGGTACCGCATGTCAACACAGCCGCCGAAGCGCGGAACGTCGTCGACGGCGGCAAGTTCCCGCCCATAGGCAAGCGCGGGGCGTACACCAGTCGACAAGGACACGGCGTGGCGAACTACATGCAGGTTGCCGACGACCACTCCCTGCTCGTGATCCTCATCGAGGACATCATCGCCTACCAAAATCTCGACGAGATCCTAGAGATCGACAACATCGACGTATTTTTCGTTGCCCCGAGCGATTTCGCTGCTTCAATGGGACACACCGGCGACATTGGACATCCCGATGTGGTTGAGACCATGAACGACGCCTTCCGCCGCATCGAGGCCGCAGGCCGCAACTCCGGAGCCACATGCGCAGAATCTGAAATCCCACGCTACCTAGGCTTGGGAGCCAAATTCCTTTTGACGAGCGTCGGGCCTTGGTTGAGCCAAGGCGCTACGAGTTACATGAACGCGGTCAAAGCCCACTCGAATTAACATCGCCCCGAGCGGTGCCATAATGAGCACCAAAGTTTGAAGCGCATTCAAGAAAGGCACCACCCTTAATGGATATCCGACCCAATCGCATCAAAGATAAGATCGCCGCTGGAGAAGTCGCCACAATCGTCGGCGGCATGACCCACCCCGACGACATCGACGCATTCGGCCCGATCGCTACGGCCCACGGCATGGATGGCATATGGCTCGAAGGCGAGCATGGTTGGGTAGACGCATCCGAACTTGGCAATCTCACTAGAGCCTGCGACCTCTGGGGACTGACATCGGTCTGCCGCGTCAACGACAACAACCAAGGGTTGATCTACCGAACGCTTGACCGCGGCGCACAAGGCATCGTCGTCCCGCACGTCAACAATGCCGCCGAAGCCCAGAACGTGGTTGACGGTGGGAAATTCCCGCCGATCGGCAAGCGTGGCAGCTACACCAGCCGGCAAGGGCTCGGTGTTCCAAACTTCATGGATGTTGCCGACGACAATTCGTTGCTAATCATTCTCATCGAAGACATTATTGCCTACGAGAAGCTAGATGAAATCATCGCCGTCGACCATATCGACGTATTCTTCGTCGCCCCCGGTGACTTCGCCGCATCGATGGGACACAAAGGCAATGTTGGGCACCCCGATGTCACAGAGACGATGAACGATGCCTACCGACGCATCGTAGCTTCGGGCCGAACCGCCGGCGCAATCTGCGGCAAAGCCAATGCTGAAAGATTTCTCGACCTCGGCGTGAAACTCCTCTTCACCAACACCCCCGAATGGATCAACGAAGGCGCGGCGAGTTTCATGGATATCGTCAACAATCACTCGAATTGACGACGATCCGAAGGGTTGCTGCCGACGCTTAATTTAGCGTTAAACTATGCGAACCTCTAGCGATACGCGCTTCCAGATTCGAACCGCGGTGTTGACGACGATCCTCATCGCGTCAGGCGTTGCAGCCGCCTTGATTTCTATTGGTTGCCGGGGTGGTGGAGCTAATCCCGGCGACGAAGATTTGCTGATTCCGTTCGTTGAACCGACGCAGTCATCTCGAACTTGCCTGAACGAAGTCTATCCACCGGATTCCCCGACATTCGAGGAAGTTTCAGAATCCGATTACCTTCCCGGTGCCAACGGTGTCGACTACGTGGTGATTGAACCGGGCGACGGTGACAAACCGCAAGCAGATTGGCAAATCGAAGTTAAGTACACCGGGTGGCTAGAAGACGGTTGCGTATTCGGTACAACCTATGGTTCTGGACGCGATGCCCGCTTTTTCCTCGCTTATGTGATTCCCGGTTGGCGACAATCGCTCCTTGATATGCAGTTGGGTGAACGCCGTCGAATCCGCGTACCGTCCGATCAAGGCTACGGCCAAGCCGGTTCACCTCCTCGCATCCCAGCAAACGCAACCCTTTACTTCGACGTCACATTGACAAGTGGTCTTACCGCCGAGCAAGCCCAGGCAACAGCCACCGCCGTAAACGAAGCGGCAGCGGCGACGATCACAGCCGTTTCTGAAGAGGTCGAAGCAACCTTCACCGCGATTGCGGAAGAAGCGTCGCAGGACCCGGAGTCTTCGCCAGACGAATAAGCGTCGGTGAAGTGAGGGCTATCGAATGAAGATCGGTAAACGCTCGTGAGGAGAGCGGATCCCAGTCCCGCCGTCCCAAGGTTGTAGGATTAGGGATGCGTAATTGGGGCTGTAGCTCAGTTGGGAGAGCGCATCGTTCGCAATGATGAGGTCGGGGGTTCGAATCCCCCCAGCTCCACCAAGTCCCACCGCGCATATTGCCCCAGGGAACCTCGGACGTCAGCTCCAGCGTCTAACTCTGATCTCGCACCTACGCGTCGCCGCGCGGGATGGAGTCGCTAGGTGGATCGGGTGGTGGCGGGGCAGGATGCCAACCGCCGAAGACGGCACCCAACTCTCCCAAACTCAACTCTTCGGGTTCATCTTCGGATTTTTCGGGCGTATCCTTCTCGCGGTCACTCATATCGCCCTCCTCGAGTGTTCGTTTCATGTAAATGAAAGTTACGTATTGCGAGTATAGTAAGCCTCTTCCACGGGGGAGTCAACGTTGGCGCCGAACCATCTAGTTCGCTACAGAGAAGCTCAGTGCCAGCTCCTGAATATCAATCTACGTTGCTGTGATGAAAATGATGTTATCACCAACGAAAGCTGGCAGGCTTTGTTTATGTGTACCTCTCCATTGAACTTAGAATTGGACAGCATCTAAGTCGATCAATCCGAGACAATCTAGAGGCACGGTTACCAAACACGCAGATGTCTGAAGCCAGTAGCAACGCCGATCTAAAAGTGAAGAAAACCATTTACCTCGCCAATCCCTACGGATTTTCGGAGCAACAGAAACGCGAGCTGCTGCCGCTTTTCGTTGAAGCCTTGGAATCCCTTGGATTGGAGGTGTGGGAGCCCTTTGAACGGAACAATCAGGGATCGATTTTGGCTCCCGGTTGGGCATATCGAATCGGACAGGCCGACATCCGCGACGTCGCCGATGCCGACGCAACATTCGCGATCCTCAACGGCATACCGCCGGACGAAGGAGTGATGGTGGAGCTAGGCGCCGCTATTGCGCTCGGCAAGCCGACGTTCTTGTTCCGAGACGATCATCGCAAGGTAACCGAATGCGAAGAGTATCCGCTCAATCTCATGATCTTTACCGGTCTGCCGCAGGACGGTTGGGAGGACTGGTACTATACGTCGTTCGACGAAATTACTTCGCCCGACAAAGCTTTGGCCCGTTGGGCAAAGCAAGGCTAGTAAAGTTACCACACCGCCGAATCACCGTCGCGCCGAGGATCCGACGCGGCTGACAAGGTCCCAGATTCGTTGTGCACCTGTATCGCGCCTTCGCTTCCAGCGCCGTCAAAAGGTGCAATGGCGTTAACCTCGTGACCCCTTGCTCGCAACGATTCGATCACCCCGTCCTCAACCCGATCTTCGATGTCGAGATGATTGGCCTCGGCATGAGGATAGGTCGACGAAGTACGGCCTTGATAGTGCGTCCAACGCGGCCCCTCGATCGCCTCGGCGACCGTAAGCCCATGGTCGAATACGCCAGTCACCACTTGGAAATTGGTTTGCACCTGAGTGTCAGCGCCTGGCGTCCCGCAAACTAACTCGAGCTTGCCACCATCCTCGACTGGTGCGTCGGTCACCATGACCGGGTTCATAGTGTGCCTGACACGCTGGCCAGGACGCAGAAAGTCGATGTGGTCAGGGTCGAGATGCCAGTACGTCATTCGGTTGTTGAGCAAGATCCCGGTGTTGCCGGCGATCAGTCCCGAACCGTACCCCATTTGAATACTTTGCAACTCGCCGACGGCGTTGCCCCAACGGTCAACGACGCAGAAGTGTGTCGTGTCGGAACCGGCCGCCCCGGCGGCTGCGAACGAGTCGTGCAGTACGCTTCGCCCATTCGGGTGATGGATTTTGCCGTTGCGGCGGTATTTCTTCGCGCGGTCGGGAGCGCGCTCCATGTATGCCCAGGCGTCGCCTTCGCATGCCTCCGCTTCGGACAGCGCTTGTTCAAAGTCGATCAGCCTAGCGCGCTCGGCCGCGTAATCTTTGTTAAGCATGCCTTCGACCGGCACATCGACGAAATCAGGGTCGGCCATATAGGCTTCGCGGTCTGCAAACGCCAATTTCTTGCACTCGGTCATTGTGTGGACAGCATCCGCGGTGAGATATCCGAGGCCTTGCGCGTCGAAGTTTTCGAATAGATTCAACTCTTGCAGCAATACGTGACCAGAAGAGTTTGGAGGCGCTTCGTACACGGTCCTGCCCCGGTAGGTCGTCGAGATCGGCGTTTGCCATTGGACTTTGTGGTTCTTGAGGTCGTCATAGCGCAATAACCCGCCACACTCTTCACTGAACCGCGCAATCTCTTGCGCAATGTCTCCTTCATAAAAGGCTTCCCGGCCTTGGTCTGCGATGGTTCGATACGTCTTCGCCAAGTCAGGGTTGCGACGTAGTTCGCCAGGTTTCAGCCAATCGCCGTTCGGAGCGAATACTGCACCGGATGTCGGCGCGTCTCGCAGCAATGAGAACTGCATTGTCGACACGGCTTGTTGATGCGAAACCGGGACACCTTCTTCGCACAGTTCTACAGCGGGTTCGATACAGACGCTCAGCG
Organism: Dehalococcoidia bacterium; assembly: GCA_963664695.1. GTDB lineage: Bacteria > Chloroflexota > Dehalococcoidia > Lucifugimonadales > Lucifugimonadaceae > Bin127. The sequence continues at coordinate 1,153,203 of OY761543.1, read as the reverse complement.
GCAACGTGCCGTGTCTTTCGTGCGTGGCTAGCAGAGCATCCAAAATTCCGGGAACCGAAGTGCCCAAGACCCCGGTCATTGGGATCCCATTAGGGTATCGATGAGGTTCAGCCAACGCAGGCGCAGCGCCGGTGCCATTAGCGACCTCGATCGAATTTTCGGTCGCCATGAATGTCATTACGAAACCATCCCCGCCGATACTGGAACCGGAAGGTTCTGCGACACCGAGTGCGAACGCAACCGCGATAGCGGCATCTACCGCGTTTCCGCCGCGATGCAGTATTCGGATGCCAGCCTGGGTCGCGAGAGTGTGGTTGGCGACTACGGCTCCTTTCGACCCCATGCGAGCTGGTCTGAAAGATTGTCCGATGATTCCGTGGGGCGATTGATAACGCATTGTGATGTGCTCGTTGATCCTTGACTACGTAAAACTGTGTGGTAATTTTAGCGGTTCGAAACTTGTTTCGCGAACGCGATGAATATAGAAATTACATGTAGCCACTGTGCATTGGGCACGACTAAAGTCTGTTCAACATTCATTGAAGAATTGTGGAGGAAAATATGCGGAATCGATCGTCCAGCCGTTTCGCTGATCCGGCGACCGATTACGGGTCCGGCGACGAGCCCAAAAGGCTTTGGTTAATAGATGGCGCTTACCTTTTCAGCACGCAGTCGTCGATCGGTCAGGGTTACAACTTCGATTATCTTTTGCTGAAAAACAGACTTGAAACAGTGGTTGGCCCTCTGTGGCGCGCATATTACTTGAACGCTCTCCAACCCGACAGCGATCGTAACGATGGAATGCAACGCTTCCATTCTTGGTTGCAGTCAGCTCCCCCTAGCGGTCCGAAAATCATCACCAAGCTGTACAACCTGAGGGATTCGGATGCGAGCCATGCGTACTGCCGCGAGTGCGCTACCACGGTTCAACTCGAATGCCCGGCCGCAGGTTACTCCTCCGACCCGCATCCACTGACTCGTCGTTCGCAGAAAGGCGTCGACGTCGGGATCGCGTCGCTCGCTCTCACTCACCTCGATTCTTACGACACTTTAATGTTGTCGTCTGGCGACGGCGATTTGCTCGACGCGGTGAAATTCGTCAGCGATTCTGGCAAGGAAATTGAGTTGGCAGTCTTCCGCGCTGGAGTTGCGACCGAATTACAATCTTGGGCCGACCGTATATATTGGATCGACGAGTTCGCACACGAAATTGCGCGTTGATAATGCGCAAAAACTGTAAACAGAATTGCCGCGACGAAGATGCTTAAAACAGGTCAAACAGCGCCCAAGTTTGAATTGACCGCGCATAATTCGACGCGCGTCAATCTGTATGAAATCCTAGAATCAGGTCGACGCGTCATTTTGACATTTCATCCTGCTTCATTCACTGGTGGGTGAACCAACCAACTTGGGGTCCTCGGTAGGATCCGTGAACGGGCGATCGAGGTCGGTATTGAACTCCTTGAGGTCAGTTGCGACTCCGTAGCCGTCCAACTCGCATGGGTGACCGCCAACTTCGAGCAGCATGAGGTCTCAAAAGCCCCGCTAGTCCTCTCCGACTTCTGGCCGCACGGCGAAGTCAGCCGCAGCTACGGCGTCTTCAATGAGGAGCGAGGCATGTCGGCGAGGTCGCTATTCGTCATCGATACCGACGGCAACATTATCCACTCCGAAGAATCTACCCAACGCGGAGTGCTTCCTGACATTGAGGGAGCGGTCGAATTAGTCGCCAACCTTGGATGATGACCCGCGCTTGACAAATCGGCACTGTCGCCCCCGCAAAAGTCGCTCTAGCTCATCCTTGAACCGTAGGAGGGCGAGATCGACCGAGACCAGCTACTCGTAGGCGTTCTAGTCTTGATCCTCTCGTGGACGACGGTCGCAGCCGTGACCTTCGCCATTACCCGAGATATCAGCGAATACGATCCGCCGTTCGGCAGCTACGATTTCGACGTCTGCCTCAACGACCAGAACAACAGGACGTAGTGCGAAGCCGTTATCAAAAACGCCGGCGCTTCATAAATTCGAAAGACGATTCGTAGCCACTAATTTCGTAAGAGATCTCGCGGTAGTACATCGAGCTTGATTCAAAATTTGATCGCAGGCACTAGATTCGTCGTTCTTCGGTGGTGACGCATGGTCGACGGAAGCGCGATAATCAAACCTCACTTGACCAACTGCGATGACCGCGTCCCTTCCACAAAACCACACGCCGATTGATTTCGCCGACCCCGCCCCGCGCCTGTCGCGCGCTGATGTCGCGCGTCGCGCGGCTCGGATGTTGCCGCATGGTGCAGTGGTAAACCTCGGTATCGGCATCCCTTCGCTTTGCGCAGATTTTGTTCCAGAGGGTGTGCAGATTCGTTACCAAGCGGAGAACGGGGTGTTAGGTTACGGTGAACTGCTGGCACCGGAGGATGGCGATCCTGATCTGATCGATGCGAGCGGGCAGTTCACGAAGATGACGCCGGGAATGGCGTTTTTCGACTCCGCGGAGTCGTTCGCCATGATCCGCGGCGGCCATATCGATGCCACAGTACTAGGTGCGTTGCAGGTGTCGGAGCGGGGCGATCTGGCTAACTGGATGTTGCCGTCGCGCGGGATTGGGAGTATCGGCGGCGGTATGGACTTGGCCGCGAACACCAAACGGGTAATCGTGGCTATGGAGCACACCACGAGACGCAACTTGCCGAAGATCCTCAAGGAGTGCGAATTTCCGTTGACGGCTCAGCGATGCGTTACCGACATCGTTACCGACATCGCGGTCATTTCGGTCACTGAAGACGGGTTGATATTGAATGAGTGTGCACCGGGTTGGAGTGTTGAAGATGTGCAGGCGTTGACGGCCGCTACACTGCTGGAACCGATGAAAGGCTGAAAAACTGAGATATGAAGATTACCGATATCCGAACCGTCGTAGTCGGCAACCCGTGGAAAAACTGGATTTACGTAGTTGTAGACACCGATGAAGGATTCAGAGGGCTAGGTGAGGCGACGGGTGGTTTGAGCACACAACCGACGGTTGCTGCGGTTGAAGAGGTTAAGCACTTGGTGATCGGGCGTGACCCGCGTGACATCCACGCTATCTGGAACGAGCTTTATCTTGCCGGGTTCCTGAACATCAACCGTGAGATGTCGGGGATCGAGATGGCGTGTTGGGACATCCTCGGTAAATCGTTGAACGAACCTGTTCATCGCTTGCTCGGTGGCAAAGTGCGCGACGACATCAGGGTTTACGCGAACGGATGGTATTCGGGGCCACGGACGCCGGAGGGGTTTGCAGAAAGTGCCTCTCAAGTTGTGGCGAAGGGTTACACCGCGTTGAAGCTCGATCCATTCGGGACCGCGTATCTGGCGCTGAGCAAGTCGGAGACGCGTGAGGTTCAGGCGTTGTTGAGAGCGGTTAGAGAAGCGGTCGGTGATGACGTCGAGATAATGATCGAAGCCCACGACCGGTTCAGCGTCGGTGCGGCCATCGAAATCGGCAACTGGCTCGAAGAGTTCGACGTCACGTGGTTCGAGACGCCGGTGTTATCGAACGACGTCGATGCGTTGATCGAGGTGGCGAAGCGCGTACCTGTCCGTGTAATCGCGGGTGAACGGATGCACGAGCTACACGATTTCGCACGCTTCCTAAACGCGGACGTTACCGACATCATCAACCCGGAGCCGCTCGGCGTCGGCGGCGTTTGGCGAACCCTTCAGATCGCCGGAATGGCGAGAGCGCACCACGCACAGCTTGCTCCGCACAACGCAGAAAGCCCATTGAAGACGATGATCGCGCTGCACATCGACGCCGTCACCCCGAACATCTACATTCAAGAATGTTTCGACGATTTCTTGGAACCTTGGGTGTCAGACGTTCTTCACGGATTTGAACGAGTCCAAGATGGCCAACTGCGGATCCCGGACACGCCGGGCTTCGGCGTCGAGTTGGACGAAGTCGAGGCCGCAAAGCATCCCTATGGCAAGTCGAACTTCCTGCGCATGTTTAAGTCGGGATGGGAACGGCGGGACGTAGCTCACGACTAGATGCCATTCTCGGCATCCTTGTCGTACTCCGGATCGGATTCAAAAAACCAATCGTCGTCTGGTTGGTTCCAACGCCATCGGAAACGGAAACGCCCATCATCACTGTCGAATTCAAAGTCGCGGTCGCCGGAAAAATCTGGAATCCGGTCGTCGAATTCATTCGGGAGTTCGTCGAACCACGACTTGAACTCGTCGGCATCCTCTTCCGTAATAATTCCACGCTCAACCAGTTGGTCAACCCATTCAGTTCCCCGACGACCCTCGAAATCGAATCTGCCAAACGGTAACTCCTCAAACCTCCTGAACCGTGGGAGGTCGGGCAACCGTTCGATTCGATCCTCGAACTCGAAATATTCTTCTCCTCCGAACCATCCTCCATCGAAAAGATCGTCTAACCATTCTTCGGGATCCTCAGATCGCCGGAAGAATTGGAAGGGTTCGTCGCGTTCGACAAACTTCGCGCGCTGTTCAACGACGTCGCTATCGGTGATTTCAATCTTGTATAAAGATGGTTCTTCGTTTTCCGTCAAGGTCCCAATGCCTACGATGCCGGCGGCACGCTCGATGAAAGACTGGCCGTTGTTCTCTTGGTAATCTTGGATCGCTGCGATGGTCAAGACCACGACTGCGAATACAAAAACGATCGCGGCGAAGGCTGCGACCACTCCGACGAAGCGAGTATTCATTGGTTACGCTCCTTGACTATAGGATGCCTTGCAAAAAGTCCGTCATTCCGGCGAAAGCCGGAATCCAGAGGGGTTGGGCAGAAAACGGTTTCGTTGAATCATACGTGAGGAATTCGGGAGCGGTTTTAGGCTGTGGGACGAATGGTTAGAATTGAAGTCCGTCATTCGGGCGAAAGCCAGCGCTTCAGCGGACGGAACGTCCATCTAGAGGGTTTTGACAGGTAAGGCATGTTGAAGATAGCAGTCTGTGCAAAGCAGGTTCCCGACACGGATATTCCGCCGTCGCAGTTCAAGGTGGATGAGGATGAGTTGCAGGTGATTCCACCGGCAGGGGTGCCACCGATCGTCAACGGTTTCGATATGAACGCGGTGGAGGCAGCTTTACGGTTGCGGGATGAGGGGGTCGAGTGTGAGATCGTGATCTTTTCGGTGGGTACAGCGTTTGCTTTAGACGTGATGAAAAAGCCGTTGGCGATCGGTGCGGACCGATTGGTTTTGGTGGATGATGAGACGTCAGAGGCTTTGGATGCACTTGGGACGGCACGAGTGTTGGCGGCGGCGATCGAGCAGGATGGTGGTGCAGATTTGGTATTGGCGGGTAGGCAGGCTTCAGATTGGGACCAAGGGCATGTGCCGATTATGTTGAGCGAGTTGATGTCGGCTCCGCTGGTTACATTGGTCCGAAATCTCGCGATGAGTGCAGGTGGCGATTCTTTTGAAGTCGAACGTGTGGCCGAAGGTGGATTCCAACGGATTGAATGTCCGATGCCAGCGGTGATGACGGTTACGAACGAGCTTGGCGAGGCCAGGTACGCCAACCTTCGAGGCATCATGGCGGCCACCAGGAAACGACCCGAGACACGAACGATCGCCGACCTCGGGATCGGCGATGTAGCCAATGATGGCAAGTTGGCGATGACCGGGCTATTCGTTCCGGTGTCTGAGTCGACAGTAGAGTTTATCGAGGGTGAAGATGAGGCTGATGCGGGTCGGTTGCTGGCTTTGCGATTGCGGGAGGCGAAGTTGATATGAGCGTAGGAGTCTTGATCGTCGGGGAGGTTGTTGATGGTGGATTGCATCCTACCGTTCGGCAGTTGGTGAATGCTGCCGGACAGATCGACCAAGATGCATTGCTGTGTTTGGCCGTAGATGACGCGTTCGACGTTGGCGCGCTCGATTGTGTGAGGGTAGGGAACGTGATTTTGTTGGAGCATCCAAATGCGGCAGATGACGGAGTTGGCGGGGTCTATTCGTTGGTGTCGGAGTTGGTGTGCGAGGCGATTGAGCGGTTGCAACCGAGTTCAGTTTTGATCGCCAAAACGGATGCCGGTTCGGTCGTAAGTGCACGAGTTGCGGCACGGTTTGCCGCTGGGCTGGCTGCGGATTGCGTCGATTTGACCGTCAATCCGAGTACGGGTCGGGTTGCGGTAACGCGTCCAGTGCATGGCGGCAGCGCGTTTGCGGTGTATGAGTTTGCAGGTGATGGTTTGCAGGTCGTCTCGGTTCGGCCCGGTGCGTTTGAGGCGGACGTTGCGGGTGGCACGCCAGAGGTGGAGCGCATCGATCTGTCGGGGGTCAGTGTTTCGGGCGCGGTTCCGGTTTTGGTTGAGACCGTATCGGAGGCGGGTGAAGGGATTCCGTTGGAACAGGCGGATGTTGTGGTTTCCGGCGGTCGGGGACTTGGCGGTCCAGAGCCGTTTGAGAATTTACGGGAGTTGTGCGGATTGTTGAATGCAGCGCTGGGTGCGAGTCGCGCGGCTTGTGATGCGGGTTGGATTGATCATTCGCATCAGGTCGGATTGACGGGGAAGAGTATTAGTCCGACGACGTATATTACGGTGGGCGTCTCGGGTGCGAGTCAGCACATGGCGGGTTGCTCGTCGGCACGAAACATTGTGGCGATTGACAAGGACCGAGAAGCGAACATATTTTCGCATGCTAGGTATGGTGTGGTTGGCGATTGGGCGAAGGTGTTGCCGGCATTCACGGCTGCGGTCGCGGAGCTTGCCGGAAAAGAAACACCCTAAGATAGGAGTATCGAGATGAGCAGCGGAGATCGGCCGAATATCGTTTTTCTGTTTCCGGACCAGTTCCGAGCGGACTTCGCGGGTTGCTACGGTGCGGACTGGTTGAAGACGCCGAACATCGACCGGATCGCCCGTGAGGGAGTGCGGTATGCGAATGGATTTTCGCAATCGCCGGTCTGTGTGCCGGCGCGGACGGCGTTGCTGACGGGTGCGAATGCGATCCGCAACGGGGTGACCAATAATACGCAGAACTTGCGCGGTGATTGGCGGGAGGCCGGAATACAGACTTGGCCAGAAATCTTGAATGATGCGGGTTACTACACGGCGGGCATCGGGAAGATGCACTTCTACCCGTGGGATGAGCGTCGAGGCTTCCAGTATCGGGTGGTTTGCGAGGACAAGCGGTGGTTGCACGTGCGGGACGACTACTACCACTATTTGAAGAAGCACGGTTTGCGGAAGTTGCATGGCGATGAGATGGATGGGTATCACGAGAACAAGGGTGCGGTGATCCACGACATACCGTGGGAGCATTCGTGGGATCATTTCGTGGGTTCGGAAGCGGTGAAGTTCATCGACCGGTACGGCGGCGAGGGTCCGTTTGCAATGATGGTGGGTTTTCCGGGTCCGCACTGCCCGTATGATCCGAATGATCGATTTTTGGATGGTGTCGAGGAGGGTAAGATACCGGCGGCGGCTCCAGAGGTTTCGGGGCATCATCCGAGTTTGCGAGAGACGAATGTGAGCGGGAACCGTCGACCTTGGAACGGGGTCGACTATGAAGAGTTTCCGGATGAGACGAAGGTAACGATTCGGAGACACTACTCGGGTCTGGTGCAACAGATTGATTACGAGGTAGGGTCGATTTTGGAGGCGTTGGAGCGGCAGGGGCTGTTGGAAAACACGTATATCGTGCTGGCTTCAGACCATGGAGACTATCTGGGTGACCACAATCTGATCGGCAAGGCGTCGTTCTTCGAGTCGGCGATTCGGATACCGTTCGTGGCAATGGGACCGGGTGTTGAGGGTGGCCAGGTGGTTGAGGACTTGGTTGAGCTGCGAGATGTTACGGCGTCAATGCTGAGCTGGGCTGGTGTCGATCTACCGGTCTGGTACGATGCCAAGCCGTTGCCGGGCGAGGGGATGCCAGGGGATGTTGGTCGGGACCGGATCTTCGGGATGCTTACGGATGGATGGATGAACTATGACGGCAGATTCAAGTTGCATCGGTATAAGTCGGGTGAGGCGTTGCTCTTCGACATTGAAAACGATCCACAGGAGCAGGTCGATCTATTGGATGATCCAGCCTATGCGGATGTTCGGCATCGGTTGGAGGGCGAATTGTTCGAGGAAGTGATGACGTCCATCGAGGCGGCATCGCAGGATCGGTTGGCTCAGCGTGGCGATATGTCGCAGGATCCGGGATTCGGTCGCGAAAGCTGGATGAGGGAGTTTCCGCATTCGCCTGTGATGTAGTTTCGCCTCACCATAGCCCCTCCGAAAAGCGGGGGACTCTTGAGGGTGTTCGAAGTTAATATATGCGCATGGCAAAGCAAGAGATTTCTGATTCGTTGCGGGCTGAGCGGGCGCGCTATGTTGGTTTGAACGGCGGGTCGTCGGCTAAGCATGAGGAAGCGAAGCGTTGGTTGCCGGGTGGGGATACTCGGAACTCGATTTTCTGGGGTCCATTCCCGATCTATGTTTCGAGGGCCGAAGGGTCGAAGATCGTGGATGTGGACGGGAATGAGCGGATCGATTTCATCAACAACATGACGACGTTGATTCTGGGACATTGTCATCCGGCGGTGATCGATGCACTGCGGGAGCAGCTGGAGCGTGGAGTTTCTTACCCGGCACCGACGCCGTTGGTGGTCGAGTGGGGGGAATTGATGTGTGAGCGCGTGCCATCGTTGGACAAGGTGCGGTTTGTGAATTCGGGGACAGAGGCGACGCTGAACGCGATCCGGGCCGCGCGTGCGTTTTCTGGCAAGACCATGTTGGCGAAGTGTGAGGGTGCGTACCACGGGAATCATGATGCGGTTCAGATTAGCGTGACGCCGGATGTGGGATTGGCCGGTGATGGAGAGTCGCCGGATGCGGTATTGATGACGCGTGGGATGACGCCGCGGTCGGCGGATGAGATCGTGATCATGCCGTACAACGATTTGGAGAATGCCGAGCAGGTGATTCGGGCTCATGCCGACGAGTTGGCGGCGGTAATTGTGGAGCCGATTAACGGTCAGTGCGGGATGGTGCCGGCAGAGCCGGAGTTTTTGGAGGGTTTGCGTCGGCTGACGTCGGATCTGGGGATCCTGCTAATTTTCGACGAGGTGATCGCGTTTCGGGCATCGCGCGGCGGCGCGCAGGAGTACTACGGTGTGACGCCAGACTTGACGTGTTTCGGAAAAGTGATCGGCGGCGGATTGCCTGTCGGCGCTTTCGGAGGTCGTCAAGACGTCATGTCGATGTGGGACCCGAGCCAGTCGGGAGGTCCGCAGGTGTCGCACGCCGGGACGTTCAACGGTAATCCCATGACGGCGGCGGCGGGAGTTGCGACGTTGCGGGAGTTGTCGGTGGATGTGTACGAAGACTTGGAGAAGAAGGGCGACTACCTGAGGCAGAAACTACGAGACGCGATTGCAGAGATGGAGGCGCCGATGGGCGTGACAGGCGCGGCGTCGTTGTTCGGCATTCAGGCGACTCCTGAAGCGGTTCGTGATTACCGGTCGTACGCGACGAATGACAGCGATTTGCTGGAGATGGTGTTCATGGGGATGATGAACGAAGGATATTTGTTGTCGAGCAAATGCGCCGGCAATGTTTCGGCGGCGCACTCGTATGAGGAGCTGGATGGGTTTGTGGAGGCTTTCGGGCGGGTGTTGGAGCGTGCTTGGGGTAGTAGAGGGAGTTGAGACGCCCGAGGTACATTCGACTCAGGTGCAGTATCGCCTAGACGATTTCTCGGCTGATGTTGCGAGTTCGCTGACGACGATTTCCGCTCGTTTCGGTAGGCGTCGCTCGAGGATTTCCCGATGATGCCCGCGAAGATTCCGCTTCCGGGATGGATTTCAGCGCTCATTATCAGTCGTGTCGCGTTAGCGTCAACTTCCGTCAAAGAAAAAAATAGTTCGCGACTGCTCAATGGGTTCACCGCTCCCGTTGACCTGAATGACCAGACGAACGGTCGAGACGATCTCCACGATTTATTCCTCTGCGGATCCTAACGGAGCGAAATCACAGCGCCGCGTTGCGCCCACCGCGAATGCCTGTTCACTCGTTGAAACGTTCACCGTCACCGTGTCGATGTAGTTGGCGACGTTCGTGAAATCGGCCAGCACCTTCCAGTCGCTTTCCGTGGGAGCGAGTGTGAGGTGCGTTTCGAAGCGCCTTCGAGCGGGATGCTACGGAAGGCAGATCAGCGGCAAACGTGGAGAGATTGGCAGATTTGGAGTACGTGACGCTGATGCGCCTTTACGTCACGGTCAAGGGAGGAGCGCCTCTGCTGGAGATCAATCGTCCGTATGGGATCGCGATTGACGTTGTGGAGTCTTGGTCGGTGGGGGCGAAATTGCTCGTTGTGGCAATGCATGACTCAAGGTTCTTTGGCGGTCTGCGAGGTGGTGGGCACGGCGTACCGAATCGCGAACTTTTCGTTTGAGGTTCGAATCTAGGGATGCGGACCACCTCTCCAAGGCGTAGAAGCCGGACGCTGCGGGCCCTTCATTGGCGCAAGCGCCTCAGCGCGCGTAGTGCGCGGAGCGTGATCCAACGGTTCGGTTCTCCGGGAACACCGGCGATCTCCTCGTAAAGGGTGTCCTTGTGCCGCACGTCCAGGCACCAGCGTCCATCGGGAAACTGACGGCTTTCAACTGTCTCGATGGCTTCTGCCAGGCGCGGATCGTCCTTAATGCCTGCATTCACCGCGTATTCAAGCCCGCGCAGGACATCGTAGTGCCACAACGGAGGAAAGGCAAGGCGCCTCCAATCTTCGTCGATGACACCACCCGTGGAGAGCCGCCGGAGGAGGTGCCGCTCTAGCAGATACTCTTCACCACGCCCGCGGGCTTCCGTGATGGCCGGGTCTTCCCCGAAGGACTGCTCGTGTGCGAGCAAGCCCTCCAAGACGCAGATCGTCGTATGGAATGAGGAGCGCATGGAGCAGCGGGGCGCCTCGCAGTTCCACCCACCATCCTTGAGCTGCTCGCTCAGCAGAAGGTCCACCAATCGGAGGCTCGGCTTCCCAAAGTAGGCGCCGAGTGCCACCACGCGCCCGTTGATGCAGGGCTCTTCCTCCCCCTTGAAGAACGGAGAGTCTCCGTGCCACGGGCCCCAGGTCACGCTCGAGTGCACTAGCTCGATCGCGTGTCGGACGCGATCGTTTTCAGGATCCACGCCGAGATCACGCAGGTAGAGGAGGGTGTACAGGTTCGTCCACCAGAACGGGTGCGTTTCTCCATCGCCCCACTGCCCGTCTGGGCGCTGCTCATCGAGCAGTCGTCGGCCCCATCCCTCAACTGCCACGCGGGCACGCTCGGCGGCGACATTATCGACGTCGACTAGATCTTGGAGGACTTGCCAGCGGATGGAGGGGTCTGAGTCAAGAAGCCAATCCAGCACCGAGGCGGCCGGGGGCCACGCCGTAGTGTCTGTGTCGCGCACTATGGTCTCTCCCTCCTAGTACCGGTCTCCGATACGACCGCCCAGACTATCCCGCTTGGGATGCGGGTGCAGTCTGACCCGCATTGGCACTTGGTGGGCGGTGGAGGATTCGAACCTCCGACTTCTTGCTTGTAAGGCAAGCGCTCTGGGCCTCTGAGCTAACCGCCCGATACGTTGGATTTTAACAGCAGGAATGGCGCTGGGTTTGGGGGTTAGGTTTGTGTAGACTGGGGTTATGTACTTAGATATTGTTTTTTTGGATAGGGGAGTAAGGCATGACCACCATGGCACATACTCACGAGGAGCTGGCTACTAAGAAGGATGTGGATGCGCGCTTCGACATCGTCGATGAGCGTTTTGACCGGCTTGAGGAGCGTTTTGAGCGGCTTGAGGCAAAGCTGGCCGAATCTGACTACAAACATACTCAAAACTATGGGCAGCTCAGCAATTCGTTTGTCTCGATGCTGAATGTGATGACTAGTCTGACCGAACGAGTGGGGAAGTTGGAGGAGAATCAGCGCGTCATGATCGAGATTTTGGAGCGGATCGATCAATCGACGAGCCGAGGTATGGGTTTCACCGCCCCCTAGGGGTTCTGTACACAACCCTCCCCCTTGATGCCCAAGGGGGGATTAAAGGGGGGTTAGAATCGGTGTTTCGCTTCGCAATCCGTTGCGTTGCCCCTCTGGATTCTGGCTTTCGCCGGAATGACGGACGTTGTGCAGAGCAACCCTAGGGCGATTCTGCGTCAGTCGCGATCCTTTTCGTTTAGCTCGCGAATTCTCCTACGGGTGGCTTCGATTTGGGATCTGGTGAGGCGGTATTGTCGGTTTTTGCGGTCTTCTCGTGAGAACCAGCGGAGGAAGAGGGTTGTGAGGGTTGCGAGGTAGACGATGTTGCCGGGTATCCACATCAACAGTCCGCCGATGCGTTGATCTTCGTTCGGTGTGAGGGTGAAGTGATGTGGAGTGTCGATGTATGGGGTGTAGATGACGGAGTTGGAGAGCGTGATGATGGCGGCGAGGACGGCGGTGGGGGTGACGACGAGGATGAGGTAGATGATGCGCTGGGGATCTGTTAGTTGAAATCGTACGGGCGGTGGTCCGATTATGGGCCACCAGAAGAGAAGCGAGGTGGCGAACATGGAAAGGTGCATTGCGAGGTGGGCGTAGTCGTTGTTGAGCGCCAGAGAGTAGGCTTCTGGCACGTGCCAGCCCCACAGAGTGAGGACGAAGGCTGGGAGTGCGAATTTCGGGCTCGTGAGAATTGCGGTGATGCGTCTTAACCAACCCGTTTCGGCGAGGGATGGTGCGACTCCCGCACGGATGGTTTCGGGCAACGCCCACAGATAGGCGGCCAACGGCGACGCGGCAAGGAGAAGGACGGACGCGACCATGGCGATGAGGATGTGCTGGGTCATGTGGGCGAAGAACATGTCGTCGGAGAACGCCTCTGGGGGTCCGGCCACGGCGAAAAAGAGAATTGCGTATCCGCCGATGGCGTAGAGCATCTTGCGGACGGGTATGGCCTGCCACCGCGACCGAAACTGGAGTCGGAGCATTCCCACGATGTACGTGATGGAGAGGAATCCGACGATGATGAACTGCGGGCCAGAGAATGACCAAGAAGCAAAGAAATCGCCGATGGAGTTAGCGACTTCGGGGGAAGGGGTCATTGTTTGGGGCCTTTCATGCCTCGTACTACGTATTCGATGTACGACGGCCCCGTTCGGAGTGCCCGTAGACGGCTATTGCTGGGTTTGATTCCCGTACTCTAGAAGCAGCAGCAATGCGACGAAGATCCCGATGCCGATGATCATACAGGCGGTGAATATCCAGGCGTAGTATTTTCGGTCGAACTTCAAGTGCATGAAGAAACCGACGACGAGAATGAACTTGGCGATGGACAGGACGAGCATCAGTGGAATTAGGAGTCCACCGAGAGTTTCCCACGTGAATGCCCAGACCTCGACGATGGTGATGATGCTGAGGATGGCACCAATGAGGACATAGAACCACGGAGTTCCGTGATGGTAGTTGGCAGCGGTGATGATTTCCCAAGTTCTTTTTATCGGGGCGATACCGTGGCCAAAGGGTCCTTCCATCTGTGGGTTGGGATCCTGCCATTGGGTGCGCGGGAGATCCCACCAACCTCGGCCTTCGTGATAAAGGAGCTTGTTCCAGAAATTCGACATTTTCGTTTACTCTCAGTGGAGCCCGGGGACGCTGCCCGGGGGGCCGACGTCGCGTGCAGAGATGAGGTATATGACGGTGAAAATTACGATCCAGACGATGTCGACAAAGTGCCAGTAGAGGCCGGCGATCTCGAGGTCAATGGCATTGTCGGCGCGTAGTGAGCCTTTAATGCTTCCGAATCCGAGGAAGATGAGCCAAAGCACTCCGAGTGTTACGTGGGCACCATGCAGACCGGTGAGGATGAAGAATGTCGTCCCGAACAGGTTGGTGCGCGGAGTGAGGCCGACTTGCCCGAAGTGATTGAACTCGTAGACCTGGAAAAGCAGGAAGATCGCTCCGAGGACGACGACCGAGAAGATCCAGAAGGTACCCATCTTCTGGCGTCCTTGTTGAATATATGAAAGGGCTAGCACCATTGCTAGTGAGCTCATCAGCAACACGAAGGTCGAGACGGACGTGATTGGGATATCGAGGATGTCAGCTGGGTAGGGGCCGACAAGGCTGCGGTTACGGTATACGAGGTAGGTGGCGATGAAGGACCCGAAGAACATGACGTCGGATCCGAGGAACGACCACATGAGCAGTTTTTTGTTGCTCAGGCCGGTCGAAGTGTTGATTACTTCGCCGTGTTCGTTCTTGATTTCGTATGTACCGGTTGCGGCTGCCAATTCAGGTCGCTTTCCGTTCTGGAATCGGATCTAAAGATCAGTGTGAGTCTGGGACCGGGTCGTTGACTGGTTCGAACGACCAACCTAGCAGTCCCCAGAGCAGGACAATCGTCCCGATGATAATCACCGGGACGGCGGTCATTAGTCCGGCACCAACTATGGTTAGCCCGGCGGCCAGGATGATCGGGTAGTAGGACATGTCTGGCAGGTGGATCCCGCCGTGGCCGTGTTCGTCGTCACCGTGGTGTTCTTCGGCATGCGCTTCCGCGTGCTCGTCCTCTTCATCAGCCGCATCTTCGTCGAACTGCGCGCCCGAAGGTGCGGTAAGTTCTCCGGAGTGCTCGTCGTGGTAATACTCGGCGATGAGTTCCGGGTGTTTGGTGAACCAGAAGTCGTCGCGATGCTCGACATTGGGTATCTTCTCAAAATTGTAGTGAGGCGGCGGCGAGGAGATCGACCATTCAAGGGTTCGGCCGTCCCAAGGGTCGTCGCCGGCCGGTACCCGCTTACGCGCGCTGTAGACTACGTTGATCATGAACAAAAGGACCGAGAACGCCATCAGGAAGCCGCCGGCGGAGGCAATCATGTTGGTGTTTTCCCAGCCCATGTTTTCGGCGTAGGTGAAGATGCGGCGGGGCATTCCATCGAGGCCGAGCCAGTGTTGTGGCGCGAACTGAAGGTTGAAGCCAATGAGCATGATGAGCCAGTTGATTATGCCGAGTTTCTCGCTCAGCATGTATCCGGTCGCTTTTGGCCACCAGAAGTAGATGCCGCCGAAAATGGCCATGATGGCTCCGCCGAAAAGCACATAGTGGAAGTGTGCGACGACGAAATATGTGTCTTGCTGTTGGGCGTCGGAAGGAACGGAGGCGTGCATCACGCCGGACAGGCCTCCGATCGTGAACATGGCGATGAATGAGATGGCGAAGAGCATCGCGGTCGAGAAACGTATCGAGCCGCCCCACATCGTGCCGATCCAGTTGAAGATCTTGATGCCGGTTGGGATGGCGATGGCCATGGTGGAGATGGCAAATGCCGAGTTGGCGGCCGGACCGAGGCCGACGGTGAACATGTGGTGGCTCCAAACAAACCAGCCCATGAAACCGATCGCTACGCCGGCGAAGACGAGGAACGAGTAGCCGAACAGCGGCTTGCGCGAAAACACCGGAAGGATTTCGGAGACGATGCCCATCGCGGGGAGAATGAGGATGTAGACCTCTGGGTGTCCGAAGAGCCAGAACACGTGCTGCCAGAGGACGGGGTCACCACCGGCGGCGGTGTTGTAGAAGTGGGTCCCGTAAAGTCGGTCGACCTGAAGTTGGATGAGTGCTACGGTCAGGACCGGCAGGGCGAGGACGATGAGGACTGACGTCACAAAGGTCATCCACGTGAAGACGGGCATCTTCGTGAGCGACATTCCAGGGGCGCGCATGTTCAAGATGGTGACGATGAAGTTTAGACCTGCGGCAATGGAAGCGACGCCAAGGATGTTTAGGCCGATGACCCAGAAGTTCATTCCGTTGGTCGGATTGAACGCGACGTGCGAGTTGGGAGCGTAACCGAACCAGCCGCCATTGGGCGCATCGCCAATGAGCCAAGAGAAGTTGAGGAACAGGCTACCGAAGAGGAATATCCAGAAGCTAAGCGCGTTTAGGCGAGGGAACGCGACGTCGCGGGCGCCGATCTGAAGTGGAATCAACCAGTTGAAGAATGCCGCGGAAAGAGGCATCACGACGAGGAACACCATAGTGGTGCCATGCATCGTAAAGAGCTGGTTGAACATTTCGGGATCGATGAGCGTGCTGTCGGCTTGCGAAAGCTGCACCCGCATCAAAAGAGCTTCAATGCCGCCGACCAGGAACCAAAAGAAAGACGTTACGGCGTACAGTGTGCCGATCCGTTTGTGGTCGACGGTAGAAATCCAGCTCCAAATACCGTATTCACTCTTCGGACGCGGGATGATGCGCGGAAAGCTCAACGAAATAGGTTCGCGACTTGGTCCTGGATGTGTGGTCTGCATTGCTTGATTGCGTGGGGGATTAACGAGTGTTGCGGGGCGCTGTATTTAGTTTATCCGAGTTGGTTGCTCGCTATTCGAGTGTTGTGATGTAGGCGATCAGGTCATCGACTTGATTCGGCGGGATTTTGGGCACGACCATAGCGTTTGTGAATCCATCGACGATGAATGCGCCAGGATCGTTTATGGACTGCCGCAAGTATTCGTCAGCTGACAGCGATGTGCGGGTGCCGGCGCGACCAGCGATGCCGATGAGGCTCGGGCCCACGATCGTCGTGTCTGCATCGAGCGAGTGGCAGGCGTTGCAGCCGATGGATACGAAGAGTTGTTCCCCTCGTTCTTCGGGAGTTCCGCCGGTGATTGCGGGTGCAACGAGTTGGGAAATATCGCCTGGTTCGAGGGCGAGTAGGTAATCGGCGATATTTTCAACCTCTTGGTTCGAGAGGTTGATCTTGTTGTCTTCGCGTTCCTGATAGGCGGCGGCGTGGGCTTGCATCGCAGTCCCGATTTTTATCGAATCTGGGTCGGTGATCCACTTGATGAGATTTTCGCGGGAGTTTTCTTTGATGCCTGAGCCGAGGAAATGCCGTTGACTGTAGTGCGTAAGGTTAGGCGCGGAAACGAGTCGAGAGTTCTCGATGTCATCCAACCAAGTATTCCATCGGGATTCTTGTTGTTGGATTTCGAGCGAGTAGGCGTCTTGTCGCCACGAGTCGTTCGTGTGGCAGGTCTTGCAGTTCGTCGCGAATAGGAGTTCGCCTTGGGCTTCTGCGCTGCCGGCTTCGAACGGCACCGGCGGGGTGCGCATGCCCGCGACCCACTCTTGGAAACCGTCCTCTTCGTGCGCGATCACACGAAAACGCATATGAGCGTGTGCAATTCCGCAGAATTCGGCGCATTGCCCGTCGTAGATCCCGGGTTCGTCCGCGATGAACCACACGAGGTTGTCGTTCAACGGCACCATGTCGACCTTGCCGGCGAGTTTGGGTACCCAGAAACTATGGATCACGTCTTGCGATGACAGTTTGACGTTCACCGGTCTTCCGGTTGGGACGTGGAGTTCGTTGGCGGTGACGATCTCCTGATTGGGGTAACGGAACTCAAACCACCATCGGTGACCGATGGCTTCGACCTCGAGCACATCGCCCATGTCGGTGGGCGCGCCACGTTGCTGTTCCCAAATGCCGATGATCGTTGGTACTGCGATAGCCGCGACGACCAGCGACGGGATGATCGTCCAGGTGATTTCGAGCTTGGTGTTGCCATGGACCTGCTTGGGGATCTTGTCGTCACGGCGTCGGTATCGAAACGCTATGTAGATGATTCCGCCTTCGACGATGATGAACACGGCGACTGCGATCCAGAAGATCAGGAGGAAAAGATTGCCTTGATCACGCGCGACAGGACCGGCATATCCGAAAGTCGATTGCGGGTGTTCAGGGGAGCATGCCGCGATAAACAGTGTAGCGGCGAGAGCCAGCACGGGAAGTGCGAGCTTAGTCAATTTGGAGGAAGTCAGCCAGTTCTGCATCGAGATGCGGTCTTGTCTAAATCGGGTTTGGACGGCCTGTCTGCGTTTCTTTGCGGCTCAGTTTCAAGCCTTGGCTTGGCTTCCCTCGAGAGTGTCGACATCGAGCGAAATCTCGTGATTAGAATATCATTCCGCGCCGCAAGTCGCAAAGTTAACAAGTCTTGAGACGATCGTCAATCGTTTACCGCTCCCGTTGCGACACATTTTCGGTCAGAGCTTTACTTCGAGGCCAAAATCATGATTGAATCTCAGCCCGTTCGCGTATTGATAGCGACGCAGAATGCTGGGAAAGTGCGCGAATTTCGTCGATTATTGGCGCAAGTTCCAGCGTTGTTCGTAGGTTTGGAGGAATTACCGCGTATTGCGGCGCCAGATGAGGATGGCTCGACTTTTTTGGCCAACGCGATCACCAAGGCGAGATACTACTCTCAACATTTTGGAGAGATTGCGCTCGCCGATGACTCTGGATTGGTGGTCGATGCGCTGGATGGAGCACCGGGAGTCCACTCGGCGCGCTACGGCGGCGACGGGCTTTCGGACATGGATCGCCTGCATCTTTTGTTGAAAAACTTGGGAGGCGTTCCAAAAGAGCATCGGACAGCTCGTTTCGAGTGTGCGATTGCGGTAGCCAATCCTCAATGTCAAGGCGAATTCATGCATGCGACAGGGACAGTTGAAGGTCGGATCATCTTTGAACCGCGGGGATGCAATGGATTCGGTTACGATCCGATTTTCGTGCCTGTCGGCGAGACTCGAACATCCGCGGAGATGAGCGCCGACGAAAAGGACTCGTTGAGTCATCGAGCTCGTGCCATCGAAGCGATTGTGCCCGCGTTGAGCGGTCTCATACGTGGCCGGTGATTGGCGCGTCGTCTCAGCCACTGATAGGCAGGTACAATCTCAAACACCACCTCGCACCGTAATTTGACGGAGTGTGAAGGGCTTGAGAGCGTGAAATCAGTGGCGACAAGCAAGATGATCGAAGACACGCTCGGTCGAAGTGTCCGAGACCTACGTATCTCAGTAACCGATCGATGCAATTTCCGATGTCCGTATTGCATGCCAGCCGAGATATTCGGCGAGCGGTACGAGTTCCTTAAGCGCGAAGAGATTTTGTCGTTTGAGGAGATCGCCAGGTTGGCTCGATTGTTCGTGGGATTCGGAGTTCGGAAGGTGAGGATCACCGGTGGTGAACCACTGGTGAGAGCCCAGGTCACCGAGTTGATCGCGCGACTTGCTGAGATTGACGGTGTCGACGACTTGGCGATGACGACTAACGGCTTCTTGTTGCCGCGCTACGCGCGCGAATTGAAGGAAGCAGGTCTCAATCGATTGACGGTTAGCATGGACGCGTTGGATGAGGATGTCTTTTCGCACATGAGCGGTCGCCCGTACGGACCTGAAAAAGTCCTGGCCGGGATGGATGCGGCGCGCGATGCCGGATTCTCGCCGCTCAAGATAAATACGGTGGTTCAACGAGGCGTGAACGAACAGACAATTCTGGAGACCGCGGAGCATTTCCGCAAA
The DNA here is from genome assembly GCA_963664695.1 of Dehalococcoidia bacterium. Lineage (GTDB taxonomy): Bacteria > Chloroflexota > Dehalococcoidia > Lucifugimonadales > Lucifugimonadaceae > Bin127. The sequence continues at coordinate 1,133,861 of OY761543.1, read as the reverse complement.
ACCGGCGATATCGTTCGTTTCATCGAGTTCATGGATGTTGGGAATTTGAACGATTGGGACCTCTCGCAGGTCGTGTCCGGCCGGGAAATCGTCGAGATCATTGACGCCGAGTTTCCGCTTGAGCCTGCGGTTGCCAACTACCGAGGCGAGGTGGCTTCGCGGTACAGGTACGTCGATGGACAGGGCGAGATCGGCGTGATCACGTCGGTTACCCAACCGTTCTGCGGAGACTGCACGAGGGCTCGACTGACGACTGAGGGTCGCTTGGTTACCTGTCTATTCGCGACGCGCGGAACCGATCTGAAGGGTCCTTTGCGGGACGGAGCTACAGACGACGAAATAAACGAAATCATTGAGGGTGTTTGGTTGAATCGCCGCGACCGTTATTCTGAAACGCGGTCGAGCAACACTGCGCTAAAAGGAGCGGTCATCGGTGCGAATAGGGAAAAGATCGAGATGTTTAGGCTGGGAGGTTGATTTCGGTGTCCCGAAGTTGAGAATCTTGATTTACGATGATTCAATCGGGTTCTCAAACTAAGACGGATTGAAACCCGCAGAAGTTATGGCACAGCAAACAGCGACAGAATCAGAAACGTCAGCTCCGGTCCGCATCAATTGCGGCATCGATTTCCAACCCCAGCAGGGCTTCGGCGCGTACAGCGCAATGGTCCGGGTTGGCGACGAGCAACTCGACCCGATTGCCGGCGTCGTCGACGATGGAGCGACCTTCATCAGGTGCTGCTTGACCGCGGCGGTTGAAGGTTTCGAGGCCGTTGAAGCGCGTGGCGAGACCGTGGAAGTGGTCACGCCTTCGACTTGGGTGGCAGAAACGCTCGGAAACACCGACGATTTCGCCAAACTGCGAAACAACGATTGGGTTAAAGACGACGGTGAAGAGGTTGTGCACCGCGATTTGCTGGAGCGTTTGGCGACGTGCATTGAGTTGCAGGAACAAGTGACGTGGCGATTTGCCCAGGACGTCGGTGGACGGGGTCGTAAGCGAGAACAAGAAGCCGGATCGGATGACGAAGACGGATCGCAAGTCGCGCCTGATTGCCATATCTCGTACGCAGCTGCAACGGTTGGCAATTCTGGTGTTGGCGCATACTACATTGAGCTTGACATCCCGGGACGGCTTGAGAAGGTCTCGAGCAAGTTTCAGACAACCAATTTTGCCCGTATGCACCTTACGGCATGTATCGACGCGATGCGTGAAGCTCGTCGATTGCTAAGAAAGGACGGCCTTCGTATCGTCCTGGACACTCCGCACGAATTGACGGCCAACGCGGTCAACCGGGGTTGGTTGGATACGTGGGCAAAGAACAAATGGAATCGTCGCGAAGGCGATCGTGTGCGCAATGCCGATCTGTGGCAAGAGTTTCGCCGTTTGATGCAACGCCACGACGTGGAAGTTCGCCTCTCAATGGATTCGGCGAATTCAGATGTCATGTTAAGCCAAGCCGAGGGTCTGGCGAGGCGCGAGGTCGAGCGTGTTCGGGAGGATACGGCATTCAAGGAGCAAGAGGAAGCAGCGGTCAAAGACGGGACGTTGATCCGTATTTTCACCGATGGATCAGCGTTAGAGAACCCTGGACCGGGTGGTTGGGCCGCGATCATGGAAGTGAAGGGAAAAAGGGCGAGCCAGTCACAGGGCTACAAGCACACCACCAATAACCGCATGGAGTTGATGGGTGCGGCCGAAACCTTGGATTTGTTGGTCAAACTTCAATCGGACGAAAAGATTGATGACGTTGAAAAGGTGATCTTGATCACCGACTCCGAGTATTTGGTGAGCGCGATGACGCGCGGATGGGCGAAGCGTTGGCGCAAAAACCAGTGGATTAAACAGGATGGAGAAAAGGCCAAGAATACCGACCTTTGGAAACGCATCCTTCTTGCCAGTGACCGCTTGAAACGAGTTGAGTTCCGGTGGGTGCGTGGCCATGCCAAGTTCCGAGAAGCATTCGGATCGGAAAATGCAATGTGTGATCGAATGGCCAAAGAAGCAGCCGGCCAGCCGGAGGAAGAGCTGCTGGCGGACGACGGGTACGAAGACTAACTCAGTTGGGCGCAGATGGTCGGTAATGCGGTCCTACTGAGGTCTTGGCGATTTCACCCATTTGGCCTCGCGCTTTGAAGGACGCACTAGAATTGTGCCCAAGATGACTTCGAGTTCGCGACCAGATCTCTTCATTTACTCAGATGGCGGTGCGATCGGCAATCCCGGTCCGGGTGGATTTGGTGTCGTGATCGAAGCGGATGGCGGGAGTTGGAATCTGTCGAAGGGGTATCGACGGACGACGAACAACCGGATGGAGTTGATGGGAGTTATCGCCGGGCTTGAGAGCACCGCCGACATGGGTACGGGACGTCGCACCGAGGTTGTAACTGATTCTCGATATGTGGTTGACGGAATGTCGAAGGGTTGGGCGAGAAGATGGCGGTCGAACGGTTGGCGGCGGAACGCGAAGGGTGAAATGGCGTTAAATCCTGATTTATGGGGACGATTGCTCGACGCCGTTGAAGGCCGGGATGTCGAATTTGAGTGGGTGAAGGGTCACGCCGGACATCCTCAAAACGAGCGATGCGATGCGATGGTGGGTGAGGTGTCGAGGTTGTCGAGAAGCGAGCAGCTCGTCGATACCGGCTACGAGCGAAAAGGGAACGCGTTGGCCGCGCAATCAGCACCGTTCGAGAGATTAGTAGCAATGGTCGATACGAAGGTCGAAGATGTCGATTTGGCGTTGGAGCCGGAATTGACTCATTTGGATCAATCGGGTGAGGCGCGCATGGTAGACGTTGGTGGTAAGGCGATTACGGAGCGTGTTTCTACCGCTGCGTGCGAAGTGTTGATGTCGAAAAAGACCCTGTCGTTGATACGGTCTGGTGGGATCGGAAAAGGTGACGTCGTGACGACGGCGAAACTTGCCGGAGTGATGGGAGGGAAACAAACCTCAGAACTGATCCCGATGTGTCACAACATCCCAATATCTCAGATTGAGGTTGACATTGAGGAGTTGGCTGACGGTTCCGGATTGCGGATCGAGGCTACGGCGCGCGCGACGTGGCGCACGGGTGTGGAGATGGAGGCGATGACTGCCGCTTCGATTGCCGGATTGACGGTTTACGATATGTGCAAGTCTGCTGAGCGGGGCATTCGAGTGACGAACTTGCGGTTGTTGCGAAAAAGTGGCGGCAAGAGTGGGGATTACGTGACTGGATAAGACCCACGCGTCATTCCGGCGAAAGCCGGAACCCAGGGAAAACAAGCCTTGCCGATAACACTCCGATTCTTGACCGAACGGATTGGGGTGGGTACCATAGTGAGTACGGTACGAGGGTGTTTTGAGGGTCGTTTCAACGGCGGCGATGTAGCTCAGCAGGTTAGAGCGAGCGCTTCATAAGCGCTAGGTCACAAGTTCGAGTCTTGTCATCGCCACCACACCTCCAGACTAGCGGACCTCGGGATGTTGGGGATCGGCAAACGTGCCGCAGATTCTGGTGACGGGCGGTTAGCTCAGCTGGTTAGAGCGCATGCTTCACACGCATGAGGTCGGAGGTTCGAGTCCTCCATCGCCCACCATTTCACGCTGCCGAGAATGAATTACAAGGCGAATTTGGCTGACGTTGAAGAAGCGCGATTTCGGTTTTGAGCTTGCTGGATGGGGCTGCGCGTGGTGAGGAACTGGTGATTGAGCGGGATGGAGTGACGGTCGCGAAATTGGTTAATCTCCAAGTCAAAGTTAAGCCAGAATTCGGTTCAGAGGGAGGTGCAACAGATTGTGACGAATGATCCTTTGATCCTCAGTCAGAGGAAGGGTTGCAAGTCCGAGAGGGTGGCGACTGCCCCAAGTTTCTGCGCCGAATCGCAGTTAGTCATATAATTAGCTAATTGAATCCTAAAGGAGTCGGTGATGGTCACGGTTAACGTGCATGAGGCGAAGACACATCTTTCACGATTGCTGATAGACGTTGAAGCAGGGGAGGAGGTCGTCATCGCCCGCAATGGGAAACCAGTTGCTCAACTAGTTGCTGTCACTCCGCAAGGCAAGCGACAGCCAGACATTTTGAAAGGCAAGATCACGATACCGGACAGCTTTTTCGACCCACTGCCGGAGGATGAGTTGCGATTGTGGGAGGGTGATTAACCGTGCGAGTTCTCTTGGACACGCACGCGTTCCTTTGGTGGATAGCGGACAGCAGACGTCTTTCAAGTGCGGCGTACGCCGCTATTCTCGACAGTTCCAATACAGTTTTCGTAAGTGCTGCGACTGCTTGGGAGGTCGCGACCAAATATCGGCTGGGCAAATTACCCGAGGCAGATGCAATGGCATATGACATGGTCAGCACGATTGCGCTCCAAGGGTTCAGCCAACTTCCGATCACCGTCGAACACGGCAATCGTGCAGGTTCGTTGGCGGGACCTCATCGCGATCCATTTGACAGGATATTAATCGCCCAAGCGATGACCGAGAATCTGGCACTGGTCTCCAACGAGGCGCTGTTTGATCGCTACGGTGTGAAACGGCTTTGGTGAAGACTAATCGACGCGCCAGCCAGGAACGGTGGCGTCACTTCAATAATGCCGTGAAGACGGCGGTACTACCTACCGCGCAATCATGTCGAATTGTTCGTAGGTTCCGCCGAGGATGGGATGCGGATCGACGCCCATCCAAAATTACTGTATTGGGTTCACTCTGATTTTTCTGTAGGCGTCTAGTTTATCGAGGTTAGAGATTAATAGAGATTTCAAATCTCGATTTACGAACGGATTGGGCTTCGGTTTGACGACTTCCTTTGTCCCGGTGTAGTTCATAACGATGAGACCAATTGGCGTGCACATTTCCAGAAGATCGGCCAATTCGCCGACTTGGGAACCTTCCGGGTGGACGAGATAAACGTTGTCAAACACGCTTCCTCCGAAGTCCCTCGAATGTGGCGAACTGACCGGATTCTTGAGCAACGCAAGAGCTTGGTCAACACCTTCATAATAGGTTGGCGGCTTCATCTCTCGGCCAGTCTTGCGGTATCCCTTTAGTTCATAGCCCACAACAGTACCCTTTGGGCGCACTTCTAGCAGGTCGACGTCTGGTGAAAAGCTGAAGTGTCGGTAGTCTCCCACATTTTTGCTTTGCCGCACCTTCTGAAAGATTTGGCTTTCGTTTTTGCGCATTAGTATGCTGCGCAGACCAAGAAATACGGCATCCTCTGTTAAAGGTGCGCCTTTACGAAGGACGCGCGCCAACACCTCGTCCGCATGTTGATCAATGGGTACAGGACGACCAAAGGCACCACGCCCCACGTTTGTCCTGCGTCGCTTCATAGTGGTCTGCCGCGCAGATGACATCCGGCAGAGTCAGGGCGACTACCTACCGCGCAATCATGTCGAATTGTTCGTAGGTTCCGCCGAGGATGGGATGCGGGTCGATGCCCATCCATCCGTCTAGGAGAGTTGAGTAGAGGCCCCGGAAGTCGTTGTTGTAGGCCATGTCGCCTTCGACTTGGTCGATGGGTTCGAGAGATGGATATTCGCCGTACAGGCCGCCTTTGACGTTCGAGCCCATCACGAATGCTACGCCGCCTGAGCCGTGGTCGGTACCGGACCCGTTGTCATCGATTCTGCGGCCGAACTCGCTGAAGACCATCACGATTGCTTCGTCTCCGCGCCCGTGCTCCTCGAGGTCAGCGAAGAAATCGCCGACGGCGGTGGACAGTTCGTTCCAAAGGTTGGCGTGATTGATCAGCTCGCCGGAATGAGTGTCGTAACTACCGTGTTGCGTATAGAAGACTCGGGTGCCAACGTCGGCGAACATCACTTGTGCGATGTCTCGCATGGCTTGGGCGATCTGGTTGTCTGCGTATTCGATGGATGAATGGTATTGTGCAGGCGCAGCTCGGAGAATATCCGCGCCGAGGTAGGCGCTCATTCCGGTTTCGCCGATCGCATCTAGGATCGCGTCCCTGCCTTCGGCGGGGCCGTACATTCGAGTGAAGATATTCAGCGCCAGATCGCGGGTGGCGGTATCTTCGATGTCTGGCATTAACCCGTAGGTCGCCAGGTTTCCCACCGATGCGACCGGTACGCCTTTGCAGTGAAGAGCGCGTGGCAGGCCACGCCCAAAGTTGACACCGGCAACGACGTTTTGATGGTCGGGGTCGATTTCGCGGATCGTGCGTCCTAACCAGCCGTCGGGTGCGACGTCCACCGATTCTGCAGTGTGCCAGATATCCATCGACCGGAAGTGGGACCGGTTTGGTTTGGGATATCCGATGCCGTTGACGATGGCCACATTGCCGTCGTCCCAGAGATCCTTGATCGGACCCATGCTCGGGTGCAAGCCGAGTTTGCCATCGAGATCGATGACCTCGTTTTCCTCCAGTCGAATCGCCCTTCGAGAGTCTTGATAAATGCCGTTGGTGTAAGGTACCACGGTGTTCAATGCGTCGTTCCCGCCGGATAGCTGGATTACGACCAAGGCTGGGTCGCGTTGGGAATTCATTAGTTTCCTCCTGAGAGCAGGCCGGGTTCGGGCTCCGCTTCGATTGCGTTAGGGGCGATTTCTCTCGTTAATCGGTTGTGACTATGTCAAATACTTGGATTCTGTGTCGAACAGTGTCGACGACGTAGACGTGGTCTCCTATCAATCTGATCGACGACGGTCCCCAGAAGTACTTCTCGATGTGAGAAGACTCTTCGTTCGCATCTCTCTCGAATAGGTCTGGATCGAGGTCAAGGTTCGCCTCTGCTCGTGCGGCGGCCTCTTCTTTGTTGGTGTCAAGGAATGCTTGCGACCACTTCGAGATCGTGGCCTGTCCGCGATTTGCTTGGACGAATTCGCCGTCGGGATCGAACACTTGGATCCGGTGGTTACCCCAGTCGGCAACGTAAACATATCCGTCTTCGTCTTCGCATGCGCTCGACGGACGGTGGAGTTCGCCTTCACCTTCACCAGATGTTCCGACCGAGGACACGACTTCGCCGTCGGGAGTCATTTTTTGGATTCGGTCATTGCCCCAATCGGCGACCAGCACGCTTCCGTCCCGACCGGAAGAGATCCCCCACGGCATGTTGAATTCGCCTACATCGGAGCCGGGTCTTCCGAAAGTGCCTTTGTAGTCGCCGTCGGACGTAAACCGTTGTATGCGGTTGTTCCGATGGTCGGCGATGAAAAGCTCATCGTCGTTGAACGTGAGACCGCTCGGCCCGTCTAGTTTTCCTTCTTCGGAACCTAGTTCGCCCCACTTTTCAATGAAGTCTCCGTCGGTGGACATCACAGTTATGCGGTTGAGGTAGTCGTCGCTGATGATGATCCGCCGTTCACCGTCGATGGTGATCGAGTTGGGCCAAGTGAACTGTCCATTTTCGGCACCCCATGCGCCGAAGATTCCGAAGTAGTCCTCTTCGAGGTTCATTATGGTGACCCGAACCCCTCGTTTGTCTCCGTCAGAAGAACGATTGAGCACGTAAAGACGGTCGTCCTCATCGGCGACGATGTCGACTGGATAGTAGAAGCCACGGCCGAACATCGCGGTGACTCCGATGGTGCGGTTATATGCGAGCCGCCCGGTCTTTTCTTGGGAATTGGCCATCGTTTTGTCTCAATCGATACGCCGCTAGGTGCGGAGTTCGAGTCTTGATTTCGATCGGTGTTGCTCGAGCGGATCAAGCCCTTTGGAACTCAGGGGCGGCGGCCACGATCTTGATCGCGTTGGCTGCCCGTTCGCGTGGGGTTTGACCGCCATTGTTACCCGCCATCTCGTCGTTCTGTTCAACGAATTCGATCAGGGATTCGCGGGTTACGTCGGTGACGTGCGTCAGCGAAAGCTGCTCGAGCGCCCGGTCGACGAGCTCCGCTGGATCCCCGTTCTCAGCTTCTTCGACAACGCTGTCAACCATGCTCTGGACACCCGGGCTTTCAAGATTGCCCAAGCGCTCCGACGCAAAGTTGACGCGTTCTACCAAAGCACCTGAATCGATCCATTCTGTGCCCCAATGCCATCCTTCCACCGACGGTGGGTTCATCAAGTGTTGCCCCATGAAGACGGTGTGCAAGTGGGTCTGAATCATCTCCTCTTTAGGCCGCGGAAACTCCCCGGTCAACTTGAGAACGCCGACCATCAACTCGGCCGGGCTCTTGACGCGTTGGTACCAGACGTCTTCGGATTTGAAGAAGTCGGATTTGAATAGCACTCGCAGCATCTCCTTGACGCTGTAACCGCTGTCGAAATACGCCTTGGCGAGGATGTCAATCGCTTCTGGATCGCGTGGCGGTTTGTACGGCCACTCGGGAACCGGAGGTTCGTCTGCGACAAAGAAGCTGTACATGTGGCGCGCGAGGAAACGCGCGGTTGCGTCTTGCTCGCAGATGATGTCGATGATGTCTTGACCGTCGAAGTTTCCTTTGCGACCTAGGAACTCTTTCTCACCGTAGTCGTGGTCGTCAGGCTTGAACTCGAAATGGAACGAGAGGCGCCCATACGGCCAAATGGAGTCACGCATCGACTTGAGGGTCATGTAGTCGGTGTTGCCGATCGTCCAACCGGTGAAAGCTCTGGCCGCTTCTTTGATGTCCTGTTCGGAGTAGTGACCTACGCCCATCGAGAATAGTTCAAGCAACTCGCGTCCGTAGTTTTCGTTTATCGCGCCGTTGTGGTTCTCGCAATTGTCAAGCCATACGATCATTGCGGGGTCTTTTGAAAGCTCCACCAGCATGTCATCGAATTTACCCATTCCGTGGCGGGCGAACATCCTGATCTGGTCGTGCAACACCTTGCCGTTAGCGAGTTTGGCGTAGCCAGTGGCAAAGATTCCGTGCCAGAAAAGTGCCGTCTTCTCGCGCAATGGTGCATCAGTCGAGATCATGCGATACATCCAATGGGAGCCGATGTTGTTGCCCATCATCCCCATATGGTCTGGATGGTAACGACGGATCAGATCGATATCCATGGAGCTTGGGTTTTCAGAATCGAGAAGCTTCTCGACCGTCTCGTCGTAACCCTGTTCCACAAGCGCTTCGAGTTCTTCCCTTGACGCTCCAAAGCCTGCCCGCCGCATAAGGTGGGCCATCAATTGCAATTCGTTCGTGCTCATCGCTTACCTACCGAATTTCGTCGCGACGTTTGAGTTTGGTTGCAGTATAACAACATCGGACTTTTCAGGAGTGTTTTCGCGTGATGGTGTTTGAGGGTCGTGGCGTGTTTCAGCGTTGCAATCGTTGATCCCGTTCTTCGTATGCGCTCACGGTCCGATCGTAGGGATATCTGGCCAACGCATCCTCGTCGAGGTCGACGCCCCAACCCGGCTTGTCATTGACGATCAGGTGTCCGTCTCGAACCTGGAGCGGCTCGGAGATGATCTCATCGCGCCACGGTAAGTCTGGGTCCATAAACTCCATGTTTAGGAAGTTCGGTAGCGTCATCGCGACGTGGGCGTTGATGATCGATGCCAACGGGCTATTGCAGTTGTGCAGAGTGACCGGCAGATAGCGAGATTCCGCAACGGCGGCAATTTTCTTGGCTTGCGAAACTCCGCCGCACCATTGGATGTCCACCATCAGCACATCTACGGCGCCTGTATCGATCACCTCGGCGAACTCGGTCACCGCGTGAAGTCGTTCGCTCATTGCGATCGGTATCGAGGTCTGGGTGCGAAGTTGTTTGAGTGCGGACAGATTGTAGGGATGAACGGGTTCTTCGAGCCAAAGGAGGCCGAATGGTTCAAGTGCTTTGGCGAGCCTAAGGGCCGACACTGAGTTCAGCCCGTGTGCGTCGAACGTAATTTCGAGTTCGTCGCCCACCTGGTCGCGAATAAATTCGACCTTGCGAACAGTTGCCAAAATGTCGTTCCGGTGCAAATGCATATTCGGCCAAAAGTCACCCAATCGAGCGGAGTTGCCTTCCGTGACGTTGTATCTGCCAGCCGGGAACGTCTTTACGCATGTGAAGCCGCGCGAGACTAGATCCTGAGCACGCTCTTTTATTGCGCCGAAGTCGTCCGAAGCCGCCGCACCATCATCGACATTCATGCGGATGATCTGGCTTCCACCGCCGATATGCGAATAGAGCCGAACATTGTCCCAGACTCTCCCGCCGAGTAGCTCGTAAACCGGCTTGCCGAGGACCTTGCCCTTGATGTCCCACAAGGCGGTTTCGATCGCCGAGATCGCGCAACTGAATATGGCACCCCATGTGTAGTGGGTCGCTTTGAACATGGTCGCATACAGGGCTTCCACGTCGAAAGGACTCTTTCCAACCGCGTAAGATGCGAGCCACTGGATCGCCTCAGCGATTACCGGCCCGGCGTGTCGAGTTCCCTCGCCATAGCCGATAACACCTTCGTCCGTCTCGACTTTGACAAACACCCAGCTAGCGCAGATGTTGCCTTGACCCAAAATCGGTGTGACTTTCGTGATTTTCATGAGATGTTGCCTCCCGGCGGCATGGCACTGATCGTTATGTTAGAGCCGTTTGCGGACGCCGAAATGGCGGTAGCGTCGAGTGAAGGTCGACAAGTCGCCCAATTGAAATGTCGAAATCTTGTAAGATGCGGATTCGTTAGGTAAGTCGTATTCAACTTGGAGAATTTAGCAACGGCTACAGCGACGCAAAACCCCCGCTTAGAAGTAGATGAGAATCCGCCGATCCCGACGACGGCCGGACTTGGATTGCAGTTCAGCCTTTTAGCTTCGGCGACATTGTTGGTTACGCCGGTGATCGTCGCGCAGGCATCGGGCCTAGGCGACTGGTACATCAACTGGATGGTGTTCGCATCGTTGGTCGTAGTTGGTATTTCGACCCTGATCCAAGCGCGTCGCATCGGCCCTCTTGGCGGCGGTGTCGTCCTGCCGATGTTCACCGCGGCGTTCGCGATCCCATTTTGTATCACCGCGGTCGTAGATGGGGGTCCCGCCACATTAACAACACTGGTGATCATTTCGGCGGTGATCCAACTCGCGGTCTCGAAATGGTTGTTTTTGCTCAGGCGGATCGTCACGCCGATCGTCGGTGGCACGGTGATGATGATCTTGTCGATCACCTTGGCGTCGGTCGTATTCAAGTTGTTGGACGATGCGACGGCTGCCGAACCGGTGGGAGGGTCCATGACGGCGTTCGTGACTCTGGTCATCGTCGCGGCGCTGGCGTTGCGCCGTTCGCCCGTGTTGAGGTTGTGGGGTCCACTAATCGGCATCGTCGGCGGTTGCATCACTGCCGCGATATTCGGTATCTACGACGTGAATCGGATCGTTGAAGCACCGTGGATCGGTCTACCATCCGAATGGCCAGGCATCGGCTTTGATTTTGGGGTGGCGTTTTGGACGTTGCTACCTTCTTATCTCTTCCTTGGCGTCATCATTGCGATACAGACGAACGGCGCGACAATCGCGGCGCAGAACGTGTCCTACCGAGGTGACCGGGCTGTCGATTTCCGTGGTATCCAAGGTGCACTTTCCGGTACCGGTGTCTCCAACCTGCTCGCTGGGTTTCTGGGGACGGTGCCAAATGGCATCAATCCTGCCGGGTCCGCATTTATGCAAACCGTGGGCGTAGCGTCACGGCACATCGGATACGCCATCGGATTGATCTTCATCTTTTTGGCATTTGTTCCTAAAGCGTCTGGCCTTCTCAGCACGATCCCGGGACCCGTCATGACTGGGTATCTGGTACTGATCACCGGTACGCTGTTTGTCGATGGGTCAAGAACCGTAATCCAATCCGAACCGAACCGAGAAAAAGTTATCGTCTCTGGAATGTGCTTCTGGATCGGCGCCGCGTTCCAGTTCGGACTTTTCAACGTTCCTGATCTCAACCCGGTATTGAACGGGCTTTTTAAGAGTGGCATCACTACCGGCGGGTTCGCAGCGGTGGCAATGATTCTCTACTTGGAATTGACCAATCCGCGACGGATGCGTTTCACATCCAAGCTCGACATTGATTCCTTACCGGAACTCAACGAATTCATCGCCAAATTCGTAAACAGCAGACGATGGAGCGACGCGATGCGCGACAAGTTGATGGCGGTCGCAGAAGAGACGTTGCTCACCTTGTCTCCCTTAGATCTCGAGATGACCCTTGACGAACCCGACGAACCTGAAGAAGAGCGTACGCTAGTCGTTATCGCCTCGAGCGAAGGAGATGTTGCCGAACTCGAATTTATCGGTGGCGAAGGTGGCCAGAACATCGAAGACCGGGTTCGGCAGCTCCAAGATTTCGAAGACGAGAGCATCATCGAAAACGAACTCTCCCTCCAACTCCTCCAAAACTACGCCTCATCAGTCCGCCACCAGCAATTCCGCGGTACGGACATAATCACCGTGAACGTGGAGCAACCAGGGGACTGAGGTTAATCGAAACTCCAAGTCAGCTTGATCGATACGCAGTATCATTAATCTAGCGGTTTGCAGTTTCATTACATCGATTAAAACCCGAAGGAGCGGCGATGAGAATTTTGTGGTTTTTGAGCGGTTTCGCAGCGATTCTGTCGGTTATTGCTCTTGTTCTTTCGGCGGTTGCCTTGATCACTATAGTTTCAGATGAAGACGAGGCCGAGGGCAGCCAGAGTTACGTCGTGGATCGGGGCGAATTCGCCGTCGATATGGTATTGGAAGCTTTAGAGCTATACGAGAACGAAGGCCGGGAAGAGACAATCCGTTTTTACAACACGCCGGCAAGCACCAATGGCGAGTGGTACGTCTTCATAATCGACGAGTCAGACGAAATCATTGCACACGCTACACCTGATCTATTGCAAGAAGACCTCAAAGGGGATCTCTTCGTTGGCGCGGACGGCTATCGGTTCGGTGAAGCTATACTCGAAGCGACCGACCGTGGGCATTGGGTGGACTACCTATTTGAGAACCCCGCAACTGGCAATCGCGAGTACAAACACTCTTGGGTCGTCAAACGCGACGGGTTGATCTTCGGCTCAGGTTGGTATCAGGTGTTGCCGAAGTCAGGGTAACACCGGCGCGAAACTTTAACTTGCAGTTTTCGCCAATCCGATTTCCACCACCACCCCATCCACATTGTGCCGATCTCGGGCGATTTCGTCTGCAATCTCGCCCTTTATCCCAACCGCCAACGTCTCATTGGTGATGTAGTCGGTGTGGTTGGCGATGGCGGTTGCCACGTCACTACCTTCGGGCGCGTTGATGCTCAAGTGAATTCGGTCTGAGATTTCTAGACCGGCGTTTTTTCGCATGTTCTGGACGATGTGAGCGATGTCTCGGACGTACCCTTCTGCGCGGAGTTCCTCGGTGATCTCGGTGGAGATGCCGACGGTATAGGTGCCGTCGGATTCGACGGCGTATCCTTCGGCCGCGATGTTGTCGACGAGAATCTCGTCGGGGGCGAGTTCGAAGTCGGCGAGTCGAGCGGTTTCCTCATTTCTGACAGCCGCCGCCACGGCGGCCGCATCGGCATCTTCGAGCAGATGTCGGATTTCGTTGACCTTTCGACCGTATTTCGGGCCTAAGGCGGGCAGGTTGGGACGCAGGCGATAGGCCATCAGGCTGTCGGATTCGGATGTGTCTCGAACATCCCGGACGTTGAGTTCGTCTTTTAACTGGTTGGCGATCATCTCCAACGCGACGCGCTCTTGGGGAGAGTTGAGTTCAACGATGAGTGCGTTCAACGGCTGTCGGACTTTTATTCCGGCGGCGGAACGCGCTGACCGGCCGAGTGAGGCGAGACGCATCGCCAAATTGGTGCGCAGGGCGAGCCCGTCATCGATCACGGATTCGTCCGTCTTCGGCCAATCTGCCATGTGGACGGAGTCGGGTGCGTCGGCAAACCTTCGGCTGACGAGATTGGTGTAGATCTCCTCAGAGATGAAGGGCATGATAGGCGCGAGCAGTTGACTCAGCGTTGTCAGGCACGAGTAGAGCGTGTTGTAAGCGTCCTGCTTGTCGTTATCGTCTTCGGATTTCCAGAAGCGACGTCGGGAGCGTCGGACATACCAGTTGGACAGACGATCGACGTATGTCTCGATGGCTTCGGACGCTCGTTCGATCCGCCAATTTTCGAGGTCAGTGGTGACTGATCGGACAAGCGCGTTGAGTTCTGAGATTGCCCAACGGTCAAGTTCGTTCGCCACCCTCGGATTTCCGGGTTCGCTGGAATGACCTGAGCTCTGCGTTTGGGGCGTCCAACCATCGAGTCGAGCGTATGTTGTGAAGAAGTAGTAGACGTTCCACAAGGGCAGAACAAATCGCCTTCGGGCTGCGTCACCCACGCTGTAACCGAAATTGAGGTTGTTCTGCGGGATATGGCGGGCGAAGACCCATCTCATGACGTCGGCGCCCATCCTGTCGGCGGCATCCTCGAATGGGATTGAGTTGCCTTTGGATTTGTGCATCTCCTCGCCGTTTTCATCACGCATGAGTCCGTAGGAGAACACAGCCTTGGTCGGGGCAACGCCTTCGAGAGCGGCGGCCATGCAGATGAGGGAGTAGAACCAGTTGCGGAACTGTCCGGGGAAGGATTCAGAGATCCAGTCGGCGGGGAACCAGTCTCGCCAGTAATCGCGGTCATCGTTGTAGCGGAGTGTCGAGAAGCTCACGATCCCGGCATCTAGCCACGCGTTGCCGACGTCGGTGATGCGCGCCGTCGCGGCGCCGCACTTCGAGCAATTTATCTTGACGGCGTCGATCCACGGCCGATGGGGTGATTGCCCTTCGTAGTCGTCCCATCCTTCAATGGCGCGGGCTCGCAGTTCGTCTCGGGAGCCGATTACGTCAAAGTTTTCGCATTCTCTGCATTCGTAGATGGGAAGTGCAAGACCGTAGTAGCGCTTCTTGGATATCATCCAGTCTTGCATGTTGCGGAGCCAGTCGAGTTCTCTGGCTTCGCCGAATGCGGGGACCCATTTGATGGTTTTTGTTGCCTCCATCATCGTGTGGCGAAGTTGGTCCATGGAGATGAACCACTCGTCGACGAGTCGAAAAACGAGTTCTGAACTGCATCGCCAGCAGATCGGGTAGCGGTGTGAATAGTCTTCGACTTTGTAGTAAACGCCGCTTTCGCGGAGGATGTCGAAGATGATTGGGTTTACTTCGTCGACTGAATTGCCGCTTAAGCGACCGAAGCCATCTACGTAAACGCCAGCATCATCAAGCGGGGCGATTACGGGTAAACCGTTTTCTCGCCCAAGTTGGAAGTCTTCGGAACCGGCGCCAGGCGCAATGTGGACGATGCCCGTACCTTCTGCGTCACCGACATCTTCCCATTCGATGACCCGGTGCTGGTCGCGGGCTTCGGATTGTGCTTCGAGGTCGTCAAAGGGGCCGCGATATCGCCATCCGAGCAGGTCTACGCCTTTTGCGCGCTCGATGATTTCGTGTTTGCCTTCGAGAACGTGGAGACGATTGGCGCTCAACCATAAAGTTTGAACCACTTCACCAACGGTGTTGCGGACCTTTACATAGTCGTTTTCGGGGTTAACGGCTGCCGCGACGTTGGCGGCGAGCGTCCACGGCGTGGTCGTCCAGACAAGGAGAGATTCGCCGTCGCGGTCTAGAAGCGGGAGGCGGATGAAAAAGCCGGGGTGGACGATCTCGGCGTAACCTTCGGTGGCGATTTCGTGCTGGGACATTCCGGTTCCGCAGCGCGGGCACCACGGCATGACGTCTTTGCCTTTGTATAGCCAGCCGTTGTCGTGGCAACGCTTAAGGAACGCCCAGATCGCGTAGTTGTTCTCGTCGGATTTGGTGTGGTACGAGTCGTCCCACTGCATGAAGTAGCCGAGACGCTGGGATTGTCGTGTGATGATGTCGGAGAAATGGTCGACGCGGGCCTTGCACTCTTCGACGAACTTGCCGACACCGTATGTCTCAATTTCTTGCTTGGATTTGAAGCCTTTTTCTTTTTCTACTTCAACCTCGATCCACAGACCTTGGCCGTCATAGCCATTTTGAAAACGCTGGCGATAACCTTGCATGTTCCGGAAGCGTAGGAAGAGATCCTTGTAAGTTCGTCCCCACGCGTGATGGACGCCCATCAGGTTGTTAGCAGTAATCGGGCCGTCGATGAATGAGTAGTTTTTCTCGGCGTCGTTGTTGCGCGCCAAGTAGCGATCGATGAGAGTTTGACCGTCTGTGTCGGGCGTGTTCCAACGCTCGAGCCATTGCTTCTCGGTGGCGACAAAGTCGACTTCGGCTTCGGGCAGGACAGGGTCGAAAGTATTCTGGTTTGCAGGCATTGGGCCAGAGTGATTCTTGAAGGGTATTCGACTTTCAAGTTTAAGTTAACGAGTTTGGAACACGTCCAGTTTCGGGTCACGGTAAAATCAAGCCATGACTACGGCAGAGGAATATCGAACTGCTTCGGCAGAGCTTTACGATCAAGCGATGTTCGAGTTGGATGCTGGCGACATGCGTCAAGCATCTGAAAAATTATGGGGTGCGAGCGCGCAAGCGTTGAAGTCGCTCGCGGAGCGGAGAGGATGGCGGCACGGCTCGCACGGTGAATTCTACAGAATCATCAGGCGGCTTCGCAATGAGATGGATGTCGCCGAACTTAGACAACAATTCGCGTTCGCGAGTGAGCTCCATACCAATTTATACGAGAACTGGCTTGACGATTCGGAGATCCGCGAAAGCGCGGTTCATGTTAGGGATTTCGTTGATCGTTTGGCGCGGCTCTGATATGGCGCTCATTTCGATAGAACGCGATGCATGGCTAATTGACGGTCAGGCGACGTACGCCGGGCGGAGGTATCGCGGTTGGGATGTTGAAGGGTTGTTGATGAACAGCCGCATGACTAATGCGGTGTTTGATGACGAGAATCCGGTAACTAGAGGGTTGTTCGCGTATCCGGACTCTGGGGAGTGGGATGCGGATCGAAATACCGATGAATTTGTTGCGATGCTGCCGGTGTATCGGGCGCATGGGTTGTTGGCGGTGACGGTGAACCTTCAAGGCGGGAGTCCGACAGGTTACTACCGGGAGCAGATGTTCCGAGACAACATGGCAGGACGCGGTATTGAGGTCGATGACGAGGTGGTATGGGCGGGTTTACCGAGTCCGACTTCGCAGCCATGGCACAACTCGGCATTTAATTCAGATGGTTCGTTGAAGGCAGCGTTTTTGGATCGAACTGAGAGGTTGATTGCAGCGTGCGACCGGCTGGGGATGGTGGTGATACTGGGTTACTTTTACTTCGGGCAGGATGAGAGGTTGGCGGATGAGCGCGCGGTGTGCCGGGCTGTTGACGATGCGACGCGATGGGTTCTGGAGACTGGTTATGGGAATGTGCTGATCGAGATCAACAACGAGGCAAATATCCGGCGTTACGAGCATGAGATTCTGCAGCCGCATCGCGTTGCGGAGCTGATTGAACGGGCTAAATCTCACGTCGTTCCGGCGGAAGGCGGAATCCATGGCCGGCGGCTACTGGTCGGTACTTCGTATGGAGGGGGACGTGTGCCGGATGATGATGTCGCGGGAATTTCGGACTACATCATGGTGCACGGGAACGGTGTCACAGAGCCGGCGCGGATTGCGGGCATGGTGGAGGACACTCGGGCTCTGCCGAGTTTCACGGCGAAGCCGATCCTTTTCACCGAGGATGATCATTTCGACTTCGACAAGCCGGAAAACAATTTCCTTTCGGCCTTGTCGGCTTACGCGTCTTGGGGTTATTTCGATCCGGGCGAAGCTGCGGGTGGTAGATCAGAGTTCGGGGATTATCGGGACGGGTACCAAAACATTCCCGTCAACTGGAGTCTCAACACATCAAGGAAGCGCGGTTTCTTCGACCTGTTGGCAGAAATTACTGCGCACACGGAATCCAAGCGGTAGCGACCGAGCTCCGTAGCCGGGATGGTGGTCGAGATGAATTTACTCGTCTGACTCGCCGTCACTCAAGCCCTCGATGGCGTTACCTAGTTTCATCACGAGATACAGGACGCCGATTGAGATGAGTAGTGCACCAACTGCGACGGTTAGTCCCGAAAAAGCGGTTATTAATTGAGCGGTGTCTGACATTTTCACATCCTCTATGCCAAATTCGTTACTGGGGCGACTTTGAGCGTAACCGTGCCCCCGATTAATCACGATTGTCGTCAGTTTACCAATAAACGCCGAAAAATTGTGTGCGAATTACGTTATTCGTCGAATATTGGAGTCTTGAGCGTGTAATCGTCAACTAATGGGTGTCAGAATTGAGTCGGAGTCCAGTTCGGGAATCCAGCTTCGCCCTATCCTTCACCGAAGATCTCGTCGCCACGTTGTAGCCTGACAGCAATGTTGTATGTCTGGTTGATGGATCTGGGCGTCGGGTAGTGGGCGGCGAGGAAGCGTGCCATTGCGACGAGTGAGTGACGGGCGGATGGTGAAGGTTTGCGGTGCTGATATTGCATGATCGCTGCGTCGACTATCTGGAAGTGGTGGAAGGTTGAATCTTCGCGGAGCATGGCTTGGGCGAGGGTTGCGATGATGTCGTCGGGTTCGGAGGTGTTAGCGACGTAGTTGGTGACGATCCGTGCGGCTTCCTCGACTTGCTGTTGGGAGTTCATCGCGTTGAGCAGGTCATGGGGCAGTTGATCGGTTACGCCGTTAGGTGATGGTACTGGTATGCGTTGCGGTGGCATGTTGAGGAAGCGGTCAAGATAAATGCTTATTGCGGTGTCGTAGACGGCGCGAAGCAGTTCTACCGAAGGGTAGCGTTGGAGGGCTTGGTGAAGCGCGTTGGCCGCGGTGAGGGTGTTATGAACGGTGTCCCAGTCTCCGAATTCGTTTGAGGTGTGGAACCGGGCCATGCGGAGAAACGCGGCGTAGGCGATCTTTTCGCCAAGTTGCTCGGCCGTTGCGCCGTTACGGACCGCTTCGTTGATCGAGGCGATCGTTATGTACGGATCATCTCCGAGGATGGTTTCGGGCAGGTTTTCGTGGTCGGTCCAGCTGCCTCGAACGTTGGCAGATTGTTCCCAAAGCGGCGGGAGTTGGTTGCGTGCCTCCCTGACCATGGATGCGAGATCGATGGGGTTGCGCCAGGAGTTGAGTTCTTCGCTTCGCCGAGCCGTGGCCATGCCTCGCACGAGGCTGGTGAGTATCTGTCCTGCGTGCTCCCAACCGATGTGGTCCAGCAGTTCGAAGGCTTTGTTGCAGAAGTCGACGACGTGTCCGCCGTCGATGTAGATGCGGTCGGTCGCGGCAGCGAAAATCATGTCGTGAATATCGCGCCGTGGCAAACCGAGTTCGATTGCAGTTCGGAGGACACGTTCGGCGCCGTCGGTGTCTCGGACTTCGATGAAGTCGCGGAACCATTGTTTGAAGACTTCCGGTCGGGTTTCGCCGGTCGGGAGTGGTTCGACGACGAACCGAGGGGACGTCCCGCACATTCGGCGGCTACTTGTCGAAGGCCTTGGTAGAGGGCTCGTGGTTGGTCTTCGGGTCTGAGGAGATGGAGGAAGTTTGCGGTGGAGGTGAGCATGCTGAGGGCGGGTCCCCAACCTTCATTGGAGTAGGTGGTTCCGAAGGTTGCGCCGATTGTGAGAGGTGTGCGGTAATCGGCGGGAGATGAGTTGAGGCCGAGTACGGATTTGGCGATGACGAGGCGAATGTTGTCTTCCATGCCTTCTTGGAGACGCTTGGACCATCGTCGGACAGGGTCTTGTTCGGGCGGGTTGGGATCGACGTATACGGTGTTGTCGATGATGGATACAGGGAACGCCCGAACGTCGTCAGCGAAGGGATCGAAGGTACCTCCACTTGCGAGATCGAAGCGAGCGTGGTGCCAGTGGCAAGTGAGGATGCCGTTCTTGACGGTGCCGCGGTCGAGGGGAAATCCCATGTGAGGGCATCGGTTGTCGACGGCTGCGAAGGTGTCGTCTTTGGCGAACACGGCGATGGTGTGGCCGGCCCCAGTGATTACCGTGCAACCGCGTAGTCTGAGCTCATCGACTGTTCCGGCGTTCAGCAGGTTGTTGGGGGTGTTGGTCATGGGGGATGCCTTTTGGAATTGGTGACGTATCTAGTCGAGGTAACTTCAACCACCCAGCTTCAAAGATCAAGGCGCGCCCGAGGAGATGAGTTGGCACCTGAGATTAGTTTAGCGTTTCGGTCATCTCTAGTACGATCTTGGCTAATGGCGATTTCTGACATCGAATTGTTGAAGATACAAGTGGAGACACTGTTCAAAACTGACGATGTTGGTCGGTTACGGGTTGTCAACGAGCCTTATAGCGATAGTTGTCCTACCGCTCCTAGCCTTTTCGTAGGAATCGCCCGAACTGGTTCGATCGTGCGTTTTGGCTGCGATCTGCCGGAACATGCCTGCCGACGAATTGAAGCGCTGATAGGTGATCACCCTCACGTCGGGGATTTCGATTTGGGTCCTGCATATCTTGATGATTTGATGGAGGTGCTTCGCCCTTACCTGAAGACCGATCGAGTGTGGAAGGGACCAGCATATCGGTTCCCGAAATCGATGAAGTCACCGAATTTGGGTGTGAGGATCAACAACGAAAATTCGCATCTCCTCGAGGCTGAATTCGCCGACTACATTCCTGATCTTAAGAGTATCGGTTCGGTTGCGGCGGTGGTTGAGCGTGGGAGAGCGGTTTCCATCTGCCACAGCGCGCGGAGGTCGGAGCATGCCGAGGAGGCGGGGGTGGAAACGATTCCTTCTCGTGTCGGTCGGGGTTATGCAACGGCAGCTGTTGCGTGCTGGGCACGAATGGTGCAGGATCGCGGTCGAATCCCGTTGTACAGCACTTCTTGGGACAACGCAGCTTCGCAACGGGTGGCCGAGAAACTGGGGCTGATCATGTACGGCGCAAACTTTCACGTTACGTGATCACTCGATCAGATCGGGATGAAAATGTCAGTGAGCTTTGTGGCCGGGTAGTGGTGTTTATGCTCGTTCGGATTGGTTGTTCGTGCACAGAGGCCGAATGGGTGCTGGATTTTTGGATTCATCGCCCGAAACCAGCGGCATCAAGAAATAGAGTCCGTGACGCTCACTGCCGCGGGTTTCCGGTCGGACCGAGAATCCCATGCGGAGCTTGAGCGCGTGGTTTTCGCGGTTTTGGGAGTAGCTGAACGACGCCAACTGGCGGCAGTGCAAGGTCCTCGCCAATTCGATCGCCTTTTCTTGCAGGTTCATACCTATTCGTTTGCGTCGAAATTCCGGCGATACAAAGAAATTCATTACCTTCGCCTGAAGCAATTCTTCGCCGTCGACCGTGACAGCCGGAAGATCGTCTTCGGGTCCGATTGGGATCACGATGAGTCTTAGGACCCCTAGGACATTCCGATCTGTGTGAGCGACGAGGATTCTTGAATCGCGTTGATCGTAACCGTCGATGAATTCGGGAAGTCCGCTTTGGTTTTGACCGAAGAAATCCACGATCTCCGTCCAACGCGGATGGTCGGCGGTCCACTCGGATATTTCGTACTTTTCCATAAGATTCGATGATGCATTGCAATGTGAAGAATCGGACGGTTTCAACGGTTATTGTGCCGGTTGCTTTGGCTTTCGTGGATGAGAATCCTGCTCGATGATCCCGTGTCACAAGGCGATGGAGTGATGCTGTTTATACTTTCGGTGTAGTGTGGATTGGTGCGCTTGGATACATTGGAAATCGAAGGCAATAGACCGGTAATTGATGGCTGAGGTTCGTGCATTTAGGGGGATTCGCTTTGCTGCGGCGTCGCAGGGGCGGGATTTAGGAGATTACCTTTCGCCGCCTTTCGATGCGATTACGGAGGAGGTAGAACGGGGATTGTTGGCGCGGTCGGAGCACAATATCGTGCGATTGGAGTTGGCGCCTCGGGAAGGTGTGGATCGATACGGGTTCGTCGCGGAGACCCAGGCGGAGTGGGAGGCCGATGGTGTTTTGATGCGGGATGAAGATCCATCGGTCTATGTGACCGAGGAGACGTTTGAGTTTGGCGGGAAAACGCAGACTCGGCGAGGGTTTATTGCGGCGGTGCGGTTGGAGGAGTACGACCGCAGAGTGATATTTCCTCACGAGCAGACGCGCGGCCCGTGGGTTGAGGACCGGGTCAAGATGATGGGGGCGACGGGGTCGGCATTGAGTCCGATGCTGGTGGTGTTTCAAGACGACATTCGGCATTCGGTAGGTGGGATTATGCGAGCGGTCACGGGTGGTCCGCCGTTGGAGACGGCGACGATGGCGGGTGGTTACTCCTTGCGGTTATGGCAGTTGAAGGATCCGGGGACGCTCGGGGTACTGCGTGTTTTGATGCGAGATTCGGCGATCTTTATCGCTGATGGGCATCACCGATACGAGGCGGCGTTACGATACCGGAGCGCGATCCGGGCGCAGCGCGAGATCGAGTCGAACGAGGCGGTGAATTACCGAATGATGCATATCGTGTCGATCGATGAGCCGGGTTTGATCACGCGGGGCTACCATCGGGTGATACACGGTGCTACGTCTGATGAGTTGGCGCGATTGGTTGGTCGAATTGAAAAGGTTTGTGACGTTGAAAACGTATCCGTAACCGACCGAGTTGGGGCCGCATGGCGGCCCGTCGATCTATTGAACGTGGTTGGCAGCCGGGATGATGGGGAGTTCGTGTTCGGCATTTATGGGTTGCCAGAGGGTTTCAAAATCGCTCGGATGTCATCAGTCGACGCGGTGGGATTGACTGGAGCGGACGCTTTGGAGAGGTCCGATTACAGACGGTTGCATTCCGAGATATTGGATGTGGTGTTCGAGGGAGAGCGGGTTGATGCAGCAGTGGATTTTGAATACGAGGTGGAGAATGTGGTTGACCGCGTCGATTCGGGGGAGGCGCAGTTGGGTATTGTGATGCGTTCGATTCCGATGCACGAATTTGTGGACATCGTGACGCGGGGAGATCGCTTGCCACCGAAAGCGACGAATTTCTATCCGAAGCCGCCGGCGGGGGCAGTGATTCAATCGTTGAAGGGTTCGCTCTAGCCGCGTTCGATTTTCTTGAGCGCATCGACGATAGCATCGGTGGGTGCTCGGTCACCGATGTCGATGCCGACATAGGAGTAGGCGATGTTTCCATCTTTGTCGATGATGAAGACGGCGGGTGCGGCTACTAGGTCGTTATGGAGGTTGTAAACTTCGTAGGCTTCTGGAACGCTGGCGTCTTGGGTGGTGTAGAGGACGGGGTAGTAGGCACGAGCGTTGGCGATCATGGTTCCGGCGCCTTCAAAATCGTCCATGCTGACCGCGAGTATTTCCGCGTCGTAGTTGCGAATGCGGTTGTAATTGCTCTGCAACTCGACGAGTTGCCCGTGGCAAATGCCTCAGAAGTAACCTCGGTAGAAGACTAAGACAACGTTCTTATCGCCACGATAGTCGGAGAGAGTTAACTTGCCGGCGCCGTTAGCGACCGGGAGTGAGAAGTCGGGCGCTTCAGCGCCGGCATCGGTGGACGACGATCCACCACAGGCAATGGCGGAGAATGCGACGGCGATCAACGTCGCGGCTACGAAAGCCTTTAGACGGACCGCGAAGACCGAATATCGGTCGAATTGTGTTCGGGTATCCAACTAACCTTCGAGGGAGGACAGGGCTTCGAGCACATCTTCGCCGGGGACTTGGTGAGCAGGTGAGTCGCCGATGCTCTCCCAAGCGATGTTGCCGTTGGTGTCGATGACAAATACGGAAGCTGATGCGAGGCCATCGCCGTGCAGGTCGAAGACGTTGTAGCTGATGGGGACTTCGTTGTTTTTGCTGGAGTAAAGGATCGGGAATTCCGGTCGGGCTTTGGAAACGATGGATTCGGCTCCGCGGAGATCATCGGTGCTGATGCCTAGTACTTCGGCTCCCGCTTCAGTGATTTTGTCGTAGTGATTTTGCAACTCACCTAGTTGCTTGGTGCAGGACGGTCACCAATAGGCCCGGTAGAACACGAGTACGACGGGTTTATCGTCTTGGAACTGGGAGAGTGAGATCTCGGTGCCGTCTCTGTTGACAGCGGGTAACAAGAAGTCGGGCGCCTGCGGGAGGTTCGACACTTCGGCGACAGGTGCCGCGGGATCCGCGGCAGAATCGGTATTGTCCTTGGTTTCCGCGGATTCGTCGGCTTGGCCGCAGGCGGTGAGGGCGAACAGCGCCGTTGCGAGCAGGAAGGCGATGCTTAGGTTGTGGATTCTGAGTGATTTGATCATGGCAGCTTCGCGATTACGGTGGCGGCGGAGACTTGGTGAGTGTAATCGGTTCCGATGTTTTTGTATGCTATCTCACCGTTTTTGTTGACGATGAAGACGGATGCTGATGCTAGGCCATCGCCGAAAAGGTCGAATACGTTGTAAGCCTTGGGAACATCGTTGTTTCCGGCCGTGTAAAGGACAGGGAAGTCGATGCCGACTCGTTGGGCGATTTGGTCGGCGCCAGTGAGATCGTCGGTGCTTATTGCGAGCACCTCGGCACCAGCATCTTTGATCTCGTCGTAGTGTCGTTGCAGCTCACCTAGCTGCTGGCGGCAGAAACCTCACCAGAAGGCCCGATAGAAGACGATGACGACGGATTGTTTGTCTTTGAATTGAGATACGGAGTAGTTACCATCCGTCGTGATGGAGGGAAGAAAGAAATCCGGTGCCGGTGGTCCGGCTGAAACAGTCTCGGGTTCTGGAACGGGTGTGAAGGTCGCCGTGGGTTCAGGGGTGAAAGTGGGCGTAGGTGGTACCGGAGTATGGGTGGCCGTTGGTTCGGGCGTGTCGGTTGGGATGGGTGTGTTCGTCGGTACAGGGGTGTTGGTTGGAGGGACTGGCGTGGCCGTTGCGGGAACGGGTGTTGAGGTAGGTTCTTCGGTGGTGTAAACGGCAGGTGTCGGCGTCGCTGCCTCCGATGGCGTTTCGGGTTGCGGCGTGTCGGTCGGAGGTACTGGTGTATCCGTTGGCTCTGGAGTGTGCGTTGGCGGCTCTGGCGTCTCCGTCGGCGGAACCGGCGTATCCGTGGGTTGGGGTTGCGGTGTGTCGGTTGGTGCTGCGATTTGGGTCGTCGCAGTAGGTTCCGGTTGCGGCGTGTCAGTCGGTTCGGGTATCGGGGTTTCAGTTGGATCGGGTTCGACCGCCTTGACTTCCGGAGCAGGCGTGTTGGTCGGTTCAGGCGCGGTGGTAGCTGTTGGTGCTGGGACCGCGGTCGGAGGAGGCGATGTCGGATCGGGTGCTGGCGCATCCGGTTCCGGTGCAGATTCACACGCGAACACCAAAAGCATCGTTGACAGCGCAGCAACCGCGGCGCCGGCAATGCTTTTGGTGTAGGCGTTGCGGATCCGTGTGTTCGTTGGGTTCATCGGGCTCGATCGCCGATGGGTCTAATCACCCAGTCATTGCCGAGAGCGTCGCTTCGGCAGCTGACAGGGCTTCGTCAATGTGATCTTTTTCGACCCATCCCATATGACCTATACGGAATATCTTACCTGTGAGTTCTCCTTGACCACCGCCCAGGACGACATTGTGGTCTTTCATCACATTGGAGACGAAGAGTTTACCGTCAAGCCCTTCAGGGAGTCGGATAGCGGTTAACGTGTCTGATGCGAAGCGGCGTTCGGGCAGGATTTCGAGTCCCAATTTTTCGGCACCGATGCGTGTGTGTTCGGCGACTTCGTGATGGCGACTGAATACGTTTTCGATGCCTTCGTCGACCATCGACTGAAGTCCAACTTCGAGTGCGAACATCGCGGATTCGCACGGCGTAAAGGGCGGTTGACCTAGCTGGAGGAAGTCCTCGTACTGCTGGATGTCGTAGTAGTAGCGCGGTGTCGTGCAGGTCTCGTACGCTTGCCATGCCTTTTGGCTGAAAGCAATCATCGCTATGCCGGGCGGGGCGACCCATGATTTCTGGGAAGCAGTGGCGAGGGCGTCGATACCCCATGCGTCGACGGCGATTGGCATGCCGCCAGCTGAGGATACGGCGTCGACGAGGATTAGGGCATCGGATTCGTCGTGGATGGTTTTGCATATCTCCTCAAGCGGATTAGAGACGGCGCTGGAGGATTCGTTGTGGGTAAGAATGACGGCTTTGTAGTCGGGTTCGGCACGTAACGCGTCGCGGAGGACGTCGATATCGGCGGCTTGTCCCAGCGGAAATTCGAGTTTCGTGACCTCGGCTCCGACCGCTTCTGCGATCTCAGCGAAACGGATGCCGAAGAATCCGATGATGATGGCGAGAACTTTGTCGCCTGGGGAGACGGTGTTGAAGACGGCCGTCTCCATGGCCCCGGTGCCGGACGACGTGATGAAGTAGACGTCGTTCTTGGTCATCAAGACAGTGCGGAGATTCGTACTCATGCGCTCGAGCATGTCGGCATATTCCGGACCGCGGTGATTGATCATCTGCTTGGCAGAGATCTGCAGCACCTCTTCGGGTAGCGGGACAGGTCCGGGGATGCGGAGATTTGGTTCGGAGTTTTGCGTCATTTTTCTTCGCGGTTTGTTGGATTTGAGTGGATGGGAAGTTGCTTCAATTTTAGATTGCGAGGGATCAAAGAACGCGGATCAAGCGATGCTCGCGGCGGCCCCGGCGCAGAACGATTAGGTTGCCGTGAAGGATGTCTTCGGGGGTGACGGTTCGCGCGGAGTCATCGACGCGTTCTGAGTTGAGGTACATCCCACCTTGTTGGACGGTTCGGCGGGCGTCGCCCAAGGACCGGGCAAGTGTCGTTGAGACGGCGAGTTCCTCGAATGAGAGGGATCGTGCTTCGATGTCGGACTTGCGGACTTCGGTGGAACTGGAGCCTGAGAAGACATCGGCGAGTTCGCTGCCGGAGAGCCTGTCGAATTCGCCGCGGAAGAAGGCGCGGGTGACGCGTCGGGCTTGTTCGAGGCCGGAATCGCCGTGGACGATTCGCGTGACTTGTTCGGCGAGGGCTTGTTGGGCTTCGCGTCTACCTGGACGTTCTCGAACGGCTTCTTCGAGAGCTTCGATTTCTTCTGGGCCGAGCCAGGTGTATATCTTCAGGTATCGAATGACATCTGCGTCATCTTTGTTGAAGAAGAACTGATACAGCTGGTACGGCGAAAAGTGGTCGGCATCGAGCGCTGGCGCACCACCAAGAGATTTGCCGAATTTCGCGCCGGCCGAATCGGTTATGAGCGGGAATACGATCCCGTGGGCTCGGAGCGAGCCGTCGGGCGCAGTCCCGTGGACCCGGCGTATTAGGTCCACACCTCCGAGGATATTTCCCCATTGATCGCTTCCTCCAGATTGGAAGGTGCAGCTCTCTCGCTCGAACAACACCAAATAATCGAACGCTTGGAGGAGTTGGTACGAGAATTCCGTGTAAGAGATCCCGTCTTCGCGTTCCATCCGGCTATGTACGGCTTCTCTTTTGACCATGTTGTTTACTGTGAAGTGTTTGCCAACGTCACGCAGGAAGTCGAGAAGGAACGTTGAGCGTAACCAGTCCGCATTATTGATTAGCTTTGCGGCATTGGACTTGGTATCGAAATCAATGAATCGCTGGAGTTGCTCGCGGATCGATTCCGCATTTGAATCGATTTCGTCGTACGTAAGCAGAGGCCGTTCGTCGTTTTCCCTTGGGTCACCGATCAGTCCGGTACCGGCACCAAGAATCGCAATTGGCGTGTGGCCGTGTCGTTGCATCCGGGCCATGCACATCAAGGGAACGAGGTGTCCGATATGCAGCGTCGGCGAAGTAGGGTCGAACCCGTTATAGCAGGTGATTTTCTGGGACTTCAAAATCTCAGTGGCACCGGGCGTCGCATCGTATATCGCACCTCGCCAAGATAGTTCTTCGTGGATGTCTGCGAATGGTTGATTGGTCATGATGTGGTTCTGGTTGTCATCGTGTATGCGGCTGCATGGAGTCGAAGATCTGATTGATCTTGTCCACGTCTTTTTGAATCTGGACTTCAAGCTCTTCGACAGTGCCGAACGCTTCGTCAGGGCGGATGAAGTCGATGAAGTCAACACTGACGATTTGGCCATAGAGATCCTCGTCGAAGTCGCTGATGTGGACTTCGAACGAGAATTGGCCTCTCTCGAACGTGGGGTTGTCGCCGATGTAGGTGCCGGATGGCAAAATCCGGCCATCGGGCAGTTTCGCCCAAGTTGCGTAAATTCCGTGTGCGGGCATTACGAGGTCGGGAGACGATTTCATGTTTGCGGTCGGGACGCCCATCTCGCGTGCCCGTGCAGCGCCGTGTGTTACTTTGCCGCCTCTTTCGTACAGTCGGCCAAGCATTGCCGCGGTTCGTTTCACATCGCCTTGAGCCAAGGCGGCGCGAATCGTCGAGCTGGAGACGACGATGTCGGTTCCATCGTCGGATTGCCGGACCGGCGGCACGGTATGCAACCGGAAGCCGTTGCGCCGGGCGATTTCGTCGAGTTGCTCGATGTTGAGGAGGTCGTGTCCCAACACCGCGCGTTCGCCGATGACCAGGTGAGTCATACCGAGGGAGTTTTGCAAAGTGGTCAGGAATGCTTCGGCGGACATCACGCGGATTTCTTCGTCGAAGTCGATCAATCGGACGGTTCCGATTCCCTGCTCTTGAATGAGGGACACACGCGTTTTGGTGCCGTACAGTTGCTTTGTTTGGCGTGTCGGGTCGATGACGGAGCGCGGCGGTCGGCGGAAGCTGAGCGCCACGCTTTGGTTGTCGTATCGTTCGGCAACTTCCACGACGCGCCGGAGAAGGGCTTGATGCCCTTTATGGACGCCGTCGAAGGTGCCGACGGTTATACAGGTGCCGCCATCTGCGTCATCGATGGGTGCTATCTGTTCTTGCAACCCCATGTCGTCATGCTATCGAGCGATGCGCCTGCATCGTCAGGCGGCCACGACCGCCGTTTCGGCTAGCACCTCGACGGTCTCGCGCAGGAGCACTTCGGTTGTCTGCCAATCGATGCAGGGGTCGGTGATCGAGACGCCGTACTTCAGAGTGGAACGGTCGCCGTTCAGTGACTGGTTGCCCGCGTTGAGGTGGCTTTCAAGCATCAGCCCGACGATGCCCCGGTTGCCCTCGGCGCGTTGCCGGATCACATCACGGTATGCCACGGGTTGCAATGCGTGGTCCTTGTTGCAGTTGGCGTGCGAGCAATCTACTACGAGGTTAGGGGACTTGCCGCTATCGGTTAAGGCCTTCTGGGCATTGGCGACGTTTACCGCGTCGTAGTTAGGGCCGTCCGCGCCGCCGCGGAGGACGATGTGGCATGCGTCGTTGCCGGAAGTCTGTACCACCGCTGCACCACCGGCATCGTCGATGCCGAGGAACGCATGGCTCGCGCCGGCGGCGATCATGCCATCGACGGCGAGTTGGATGCTGCCGCCCGTTCCGTTCTTGAAACCGATGGGCATGGAGAGGCCGCTCGCAAGCTGGCGATGGGTCTGGCTTTCGGCCGTCCGGGCTCCGATTGCGCCCCATGAGACGAGGTCGGCGATGTATTGGGGTGTGACGGGGTCAAGGAACTCGGTTGCGCAAGGCAGACCAGTCTCGCAGACGCTCATGAGGAACCGTCGCGCTCGGCGGAGTCCTTCAGCCATGTTGCACGTGCCGTCAAGGTTTGGGTCGTTGATGAGGCCTTTCCATCCGACAGTGGTGCGAGGTTTTTCGAAGTAGACGCGCATGATGACGAGCACGCTGTCGCGCACTTCGTCGGCGAGTACCGCGAGGCGGTCGGCGTATTCACGCCCGGCTACCTCGTCGTGAATCGAACACGGTCCGGCGATGACGAGCAATCGATCGTCTTTGCCGGCGATGATGTCGGCAGCTTCTCGGCGCGAGCGAATGACGAGGTCTTCGACATCTTTCGAGATCGGAATTTCGGCAAGGTATTCGGAAGGCGGGTCAAGCGGGCTAATTGAAGCCACGTTTAGGTTTTTGATTCGTGAGGCCATCGGTTCTCCGGTAGGGGGTAGGTTTGTTAGGGGGTAGGTTTGTGGTCAGGGTTTAGGGTTCGGGTGATTAGGACGCGCGGAATCTACGAGCACAAGGGTTGCGTTTCAGGATGCGCCGCGCCGGGTGCAAATTCGCATGGTTTCGACGTCGCGCGGGCAGAGTGCCATGTTGTTTCTAGGCGCGGCGCCGGCGGATATAGAGCCAGCGTGCAGCTTGGCCGGTATAGGTGCAGACCGCACGTGTGCGGGCGAATACCTCGAGATCAGTGACGCGCGCCGCTTCGCCGCATCGTTGCAATGCGGAGACTGAACTGTCTTGGCGGCTATTGGGCATCGGTGATGTCCGCTCGGAGCACAACTGCTTCTCTCAAGTATATGTGGCGAATCTCGTCTTGCGATTTATCCGTATTGAGGAAGAGCATCACTCGCACGCACTTACGCATCGAGCCAGGCCGGTCGATCTCGATCGAGTTGATAAGCGGAACGAGGTTCCAGTTGAGGCGTTCACGTGCGGCGACGGCGGGGAACTCGGCGTTGAGATCGGATGTCAGCGTGAAATAGACTGCGGCGATGTCTTCGGACGCGATATCGTTGGCGGCGATCATCTCGTTGAGGAGCTCCTCGGTTGCGTCCATTATCTCCGGTCGAGAATTTTCGCGGACGGTGGTGGCGCCTCGGACGCCGCGTACTGCAGTCATGATCGGTTAAACCGTAGGTCTGGTTGCGGGTTGCATCGCGGCGAGTTTATCGTCCATCGATCTTCGGGCGAACACATTTCATGCTTGGAGCGAGCGGATGAAATTTGCCGCCGTTGCCGGTGCTTCGTCGGGTTCGTTGCCCTGCATCGCGTTGATGAGGGCGCTGCCGATAGCGACACCGTCTGCGTACCGCCCCACTGACTTGACGTGGTCGACGTTGGAGATGCCGAAACCAACAACGACGGGTAGCTGGGTGTGGGAACGGACGCTTGCGACCAACGTTTCAACGTTTCGCGAAACGGCGGCGCGGGCACCGGTAACACCGAGACGAGAGATGCAGTAGACGAAACCTGATGCTTGTTTGCATGCTTGAGCGATCGTCTCTTCCGTGGAGGTGAGAGCGAGCAAGGGGACGAGAGAGATGTTGGCCTTGGCGCAGGCGTCGAGGAGCGGTCCGGCTTCTTTCGCAGGCAGATCGACGGCGATGATGCCGTTGACTCCCGCGTCGCGCGTCCGGGCGCAGAACTCGTCTACACCGATCTGATAGATCGGGTTGTAGTAACCCATGAAGACCATAGGAGTTTCGACACCGCGTCGGCGGATCTGGTCCGCGTTCCGAAAACAGGTTTCGGGCGTGATGCCGTTCTCCAGCGCTTGGAAGCTCGATTTCTGGATTACCGGGCCTTCGGCGAGCGGATCGCTGAAGGGGACGCCGAGTTCGATGACGTCGGCACCGGCCTCGGTCATCGCTTCAACCACTGCCGGAGTGCTGTCACGTTGAGGATGTCCGATGGTTACGAATGGCACTATGGCGGTGCGCCCGTCGTCTTCGGCTCGAACGAATGCTTGTTGGATGGGATTAGACACGTTGTTTGCTCGTAAGAACTAAATGTTACTTTTTCGGAATCTTTCAAGCCAACGCGATCTCGTAGATGGCGTACGTGTTGTTGACCGAGTGGACGAGCACGGCTGGCCATATCGACCTCGTCGTTGCGAAAGTAGTTGCGAGCAAGATGCCCATGCCGAAGATGTAGACGTTTGAGTGAAAGGTGTTGAAGCTTGGATCGATGTGTATCAGGCTGAAAAGGGAGGCGGAGAGGATGACTGCGACGGTGACGTTGGAGATTTTTCGAATAATCGGAACCATGAATCCGCGGAAGAGCATCTCTTCGCCGAGCGGGACGACGATTGATAGGACCGCCAATGCGAGGATCGGGTTACCGCCGAGTGTTGCGAAACTGTCGAAGACGCGATCTTGGGATTGCACATCGACAGCAGAGGCGAGGAAAATCTGCGATAGCGCCAAGTTGAACGCCATCCATGCGATCAACGGTAGCGCGAACGATGCTACGGTTCGCTCGGGCATTCGCAATCGGAGTTGATCGGCGAACTGTGTAGGTATTTTGTTGGCGAATATGAACGCCACGGCGATCAGTGCGAACGATCTCACTAAGATCGAGATGGTGTTCTTGGTTCCGACAACCCAATCTGCATTTTGGAGAAGATATGTGATCGATGGCGCGAAAAATAGTAGAGCGGTACTCGTTGCGACGAATCCAGCGAAGTGCGCGGCGTGTTTAAGTTTGAGGATGTAGACGATGGTCACCGACATCAAAGCGAAGCAGATGCCGAACGCGAGGTTGCCGAGATTGACGAGGTGAGGACCGGCTTCGTGGTGGAGATCACCAACAAGGAGATCGAGCGAGACTTCAATGCAGAGCCAAGTGACGACACCACCTGCCAGCAGGATCGCCAACTCGCGTTTTCGGGGATCCGCGAGAACGACGAACCGGGTGATTACCGCTGACCGCACCGACTCATTGCCACGCAACATCGCCGTATAGTTTTGGATCACGTGGTTTGTCGGCGAAAACGGCGTACTCTTCCGCCGACTGTTCGATCGTGGTGAAATCGCCATGTCCGGGCATCACAACGGTGTTCGCCGGCAACGAGTGGAGGCGGGTAGTGATACTTTCGATGATCTGATCCAGCGCGTCCGAACTTACGGTCTTTCCTGGGCCGCCTGGAAAGAGCGTATCGCCGGTGAAGACGTGGGGTGATGCGGCGGGCGTGTCGCCGGGCAACAGATAGGAGGTTGATCCTGGGGTGTGGCCGGGGGTTGCGATGCAGCGAATGGTGATTTCGCCGATCTGGAGAATGTTGTCCTGGGCGACGTCGATCGGATTGCGATAGCCGCTTTTTTCGGCCACTGCATGGGCGTCGTCGGTTCCGATGCCGACCGGAGCGTCGAAACGGTCGGTCACGACGTCGAACCCCTCGAGATGGTCCCAATGATTGTGAGTAATCAGGATCGCTTGGACGTCGGTGTTTCCGGCGGCCTCGATGAGTTCGAGAGGTTTGTCTGGAGTGTCGATGATCACACTTTTGTTGGTGCTTAGACACGTCACCAGATAAGCGTTGTTATAGAAGCCGGATACCCATCGCTGAATAGTCCATAGGTCGCCCTGGTATTCGATGCCCATTTTGATTGTCACCCTCCGTTAAATGCGATACCGCACCGAGTCTAACGGAAAGTCTCGACCGCCTCTTCGTAGGATTCGACGATGTGGACAACTTGGTCGATGGCGGTGACTCTGAACAAGGTTCCCAGGTTGTTTCCGAGCCCGCAGAGTACCAGCTTCCCGTGTCTGACGACGACGCGTGCGGCGATGCTGAGCAAGGAACGGATGCCTGCGGAATCGATCGCCTCGACTTGTGCAAAATCGATGATGATGTTCAAATCGCCGTTCAGAATGCGTTCCCGAACGGACCGTTCGAACTCTTCGGTGTCGGGTGCCTCGATCCGGCCCTTAGGGAGGAGAACCAGAATCGCCCCGTCGCGCCGTTGTGTGGCTTCGATCGTCAAAAAATATCCCGCGGTCGGCAACTCCGACCAGCGTATTACCGTCGGCTTTCGTGTCCTGCGCCGACGCACAAACCAAATTATATCGGCAATCGGAACGTGTGTGCAAAAGGCGCTTGGTCCGAGCGCGTTAGGAGAAGGGATCGATCACGCGGCAGGCGATGGATCTACTGCAGAGGGTCCTTCAGTCTGACCGACGGTCTCGACATCTTGT
Source organism: Dehalococcoidia bacterium (assembly GCA_963664695.1). Taxonomy (GTDB): domain Bacteria; phylum Chloroflexota; class Dehalococcoidia; order Lucifugimonadales; family Lucifugimonadaceae; genus Bin127. Next base: position 1,100,278 of record OY761543.1, on the reverse strand, counting down.
GCGACTTGGTTTTCGGCAGCCGGCCCGTCGTCAGCACCCGAAGTTTCGCTGAGTGACACGCTCGGATCGCGGCCCTCCATGATGGCTTCGAACTGGTCCGCATCGATGGTCTCATTTTCGAGGAGGAATTGGGAAACGGTCTCCAGTTTGTCCTCGTGTTTGGTGAGAATTTCCGTTGCGGTTTCGACGCCTTCTCGTAGCAACCGATCGATCTCGCGGTCGATAATCGCTTCGGTCTTCAAGCTGTAATCGCGCTCCTCGGAGATCTCCCGGCCTAGGAAGATCGCCTCCTGGCGCTTGCCGAAGGATCGGTAGGTGAGTTCGTCGCTCATGCCGTAGCGCATGATCATCTCTCTCGCGATGCGGGTCGCCTGTTCAAAGTCGTTGGAGGCTCCGGTGGTGATCTTGCCGAGTTTCAGTTCCTCGGCGGCGCGTCCGCCCATAGCACCGGCGATGCGTGCCAGGAGGTACGGTTTCGTGAGGTAGGACTTGTCTTCCTGTTCCCAACGTGTGAAACCTCCGGCGTGGCCACGGGCAATGATCGAGATCTTGCCGACGCGGTCGCCTTCAGGCATGAAATATGGCACTACGGCGTGTCCGGCCTCGTGGAACGCGGTCAACCGCCGTTCGTCTTCGGTGATGACCTTGCTCTTGCGCGCCGGACCGATGGAGACGCGGTCGATCGATTCCAAGAGTTCATCGAGTCCGATCGATTTCTTGTTTTTGCGGGCGGCGAGGAGCGCGGATTCGTTGATCAGGTTGGCCAGATCTGCGCCGGAGAAACCGGGTGTCTGCTTGGCGACGGTCTGCATTTCGACGCCTTTATCAAAAGGTTTGCCCTTGGCATGGACATCGAGAATGGCGGTGCGCCCGCGGATGTCGGGCGTGTCGAGGGTCACGCGACGGTCGAAACGGCCGGGTCGGAGCAGTGCCGGGTCGAGAATGTCTGGTCGGTTGGTGGCCGCGATGACGATGACCGACGAGTGGGTGTCGAATCCGTCCATCTCGACGAGGATCTGGTTGAGCGTCTGTTCGCGTTCGTCGTGGCCACCGCCGAGGCCGGCGCCGCGGTGTCTACCGACGGCGTCGATTTCATCAACGAAGATGATGCACGGAGCATGGCGCTTTGCCTGTTGGAATAGATCGCGCACGCGGGAGGCGCCGACACCGACGAACATCTCGACAAACTCAGAACCTGAGATCGAGAAGAAAGGCACGCCTGCCTCCCCGGCGACGGCGCGGGCTAGCAGCGTCTTACCGGTGCCGGGCGGACCGACCAAGAGAACACCGCGCGGGATGCGCGCACCCAGAGCTTGGAAACGTTCGGGGAATTTGAGGAACTCGACGATCTCCTCGAGCTCTTCCTTAGCTTCGGGTACGCCAGCGACGTCGAAGAAGGTAACGGTGGCCTTGGCGCCGACGAACATCCGGGCGCGGGTGCGGCCGAAATTCATCGTCTGGCTGTTGCCGGCTTGAGCCTGCCGCAACATGAAGATGAGAAGTCCGGCGAACAGGATTAACGGGAGGAACCCGATGAGGGCTTGCAACAAGGTCGCGAGCCCGCTCTGGCCGCGGACATCGAGACGGTAGTTGTTGAGATCAGCGCCGGCGTCAGAAAGGGCTTCGAAGACGCTTGTAGAAGATTCTTTGCGGGACGAGAATACCTGCGAGCCGTTGTCGATCTTGACCGTGTCACCGTTGACTTCGATGCTCAGTGCCGGTCCGGTATTGTCGCGAGCCATCTCAACGACGCGATTGAAGGGGATGGTCTCGGATCCGTCGCCGGTGCGGAACAACAGCAGAATCAAAGCGATCGCCGCCACGGCGATCAGCACGTAGACCAATGAGTTTCGGATTCTCACAGATTGGATTCTAATTCACGGCAAATCGGAAGTCCCGACTTCCTGTGCCTTCTGATACGTCGACAAATGCCGACGCGGTTCTAGCTCCGGATGACGTATGACGCGATGAAGTATGCGCAGGTTCAAGGATTGAAGGGTTTTTTGCCGTTCTCTTGGCAGAATTCGCGGGCATTCCCGAGCATTAACTCGCGGACGCCGATCGAGAATGTAGTGGCACCAATCGATTTTCCGGCGGCGACGGCTCGTCGCTCTACGTCCGCGGTGGCTGCGACTCGGTCCGGGTGCATCGGTTGGCCGGCGATGCCCAAGCTGGCGGCGAAGTCGTTAGGTCCGCCGGCGACGCCAGTCAGGCCGGGCACGGCGAGGATGTCGTCGAGATTGTCGTGCGCCTTCTTCGATTCGATCTGGGCCATGACGATCATGTTTTCGTTTGCCCATTTCATGAAGGCCCGTTGACCGCCGTACGCCTCGATTTTCTCCGGGTCGTTGAATTCGGTGCCGCGTCCTCCGCCCCATGAGCGCCAACCCGCTTCCGGAAAAAGACAGGCGTCGGCGAGGGCCTGAGCCTCCGCTCCGGTCTCGACGTGGGGTCCAGTGACGCCTTGGATGCCGCGATCGAGGTAGAGATTGACCTGGTAGGCGGCGTTGTCCGGAACGCGCGCGGTTACGGACATGCCAAGGGCGTTGGACAAGCGACAGATGTCGTCGACGCTCTCGACGGAATAGGCTCCGTGTTCGCCGTCGATGCTGATCGCGTCGAAGCCGACGTGGGCGGCGAGTTCGATGAGCTGGGACGACGGAAACGGAAGGGCGAACACCAACGCATAGCGTCCTTCCCGGTTGGCTTTGAGGATAGTGTTTTCAATCATGTACGGCTTCTTCCTTTTCAGTCTCTGCCCGGGTGAGTTCTCTCAAGATTTCGCTCGAATTTCATTGGGCGGCGGGTTCGTGCTTGATCTTCTTCCGATGGGGTGAATTCTAGCAACGGTTCAGTCGGTGTGCGTTGCTACGATTGCGTTCAGATCCGGCGATTGGTTCCACCGCGGGCGGTAGGACGAACGAAGGGCGGGTGGGCGTCGATTTCGTCGAGGTCGAGATCGATGCCGAGACCGGGTGCGTCGCTCAAGGTGACGTATCCGTCTTTTTGACGAGGTAGACCGGGACAGACGGAGAAGTACCAGGGTGAGTAAAACTCGGCGTGATACTCCTGGATCTCGAAGTTCACGATCGACGCGTCAAGGTGCATCTCGGCGATGGCGCCAATGGGGGAGCAGACGTTGTGTGGAGCCATCGTGATGTGTTTTGCCTCGGCCATGATGGCGATCTTTTTGAGCTCGGTTATGCCTCCGGCATTGGCGATATCGGGCTGCAGAACGTCGACTGCGTGGGCGTCGATGATGTCGGCGAATGGAAACTTGGTGTAAAGGCGTTCGCCAGTGGCGATCGGAATGCCGACTTTGCGTCGGACTTCGAGGAGTTCGCAGACGCGTTCTTCGGAGACGGGTTCTTCGTAGAAGAGCGGACGGTACTTTTCGAGTCGGTTGCCGAGTTTTATGGCGTTCATCACGTCAAATTTGGCGTGGGCTTCGACAAGAATGTCAATTTCTTCCCCGACGGTCGCGCGGACGGCTGCGACGCGGGCTTCGGCGGTCGCGGCTTCGCGTTCGGAGATTTTGTAGTAGTTGGTTTGAGCGAAGGGGTCGAATTTCATCGCGGTGTAACCCATGTCGACGACGACTTTCGCCTCTTCAGCGTTCTGTTCGGGGGTGCCAGGGTTCGCGTACCAGCCGTTGGCGTAGACGCGGATTTTCTTTCTCTGGGATCCTCCAAGCAGTTGGTAAACCGGACGGTCGAGGATTTTTCCTTTGAGGTCCCACAGCGCGATGTCGATCCCGCTGATGGCGGTCATGGCGAGTCGGCCGCGTTTGCCGGGAGCGTTGTGGTACATATCAGTCCAGATCGCTTCGGTGTCGAGCGGGTCGCGGTCGACGACCCACTTCTCGACCAGGTGAGTGGCGAGGAGCTTAACGGGGTCGTCGGCCTCCATCGGACTGGCGTCTCCCAAGCCGTACAATCCCGGCTGATCGGTGTTCAATTGGACAACCAACCAGTTGCGATCGGCGTTATGGTGTTTTGCCGAAAACTGGTGGAACTGGATTCCGGTAACTGCGGGCATCATCTACTCCGACGATTGATGGTCATGTTCTCCGTGTCGAATGCATCTGCAAAGGATACCAAGCGCACCGACGAACAGTGGTTGTATTTCTGTCAATGGTGGTTGCGATAAACTTTGCGTGTTATGGGTATCTGCTTGCCGGAAAAAGCGTTGCACGAGGTTTGGCGACGAGCCGATTCCCATCGTGCCTCGGTCGCAACTGCTTGCGGGGATCGCTATCGAGTGCTCTACTCGGGGATGCCGGGAGGTTCGTTTGGTCCCGATTTTAGGGACGCGGTGTTAGAGGCGGACGATGGGTCTGAACTGCAAGGCGATGTCGAGATTCATCGTGACGTATCAGACTGGTACGCTCATGGTCATGATGGCGATGCCCGGTACGGACGCGTGGTATTTCATGTGGTGGCCAATGGAATCGACGATGGAACGGACGGGTATTCTTCGGTGCGCCCTGACCCGCCGGACTGCGTAACCTCAAAAACAGTGAATTCGCTCGGGATGACAGTGCCAGAGGCTGCGATCGGGCCGCTGTTGAACCATGCCGGTACGTCGGCCTTGGACGTTGCGCAGTGCCGAAACCGAGTTTCGGAGTCTGAATCTGTTGCAGAATGGCTCGACGCGATGGGGGATGCGAGGTTCGCGCTCAAGGTCCGGAGCCAATGTATCGATATCGAGAAGTTCGGGCCGGACTTGGCGCTGCAGTTGGCGATATTCGAAGCGTTGGGATTTCCGCGGAATCGCGTCGCGTTCCGGCACCTGGCTAAACGTTTGCCCTGGGCGTTTCTGGCGTCGTTCGTTGGTGATTGCGATGCGACCTCTGGTGACGGTGTTACGAGAGCGATCGCGCTGTTGCGGTGGGGCGGCGGGTTCGGTGAAAAGCCGGAGTGGGTGTCGGCGCCACAACTGGTTGGTGAGCTTCCCGAATGGACCGCAGCCGCGAGCCGACCGGCAAATCGGCCGGAAGCAAGGCTGATTGCCGCGGCCCATATCGTTGCGGAGTGGTGGCGATTCGGAAGTCCCATCCGGCACGCTGTCGCGATGCTGCGCGGAGCTTCTTCTGGAGCACATCTCCGCGACGTCTATCGTTTCGGCAGAGGCACGATCGGTTCGGGGCGCGCCGGTGAGATAGTGATCAACGCGATTTTGCCCACCGTCGCCGCTTGGGCCGAGGTTGGACGCGACTGCGCGATGTACTTAGAAGCGATGCGTCTCTATCGCACGCATCCGGCGCTGCCTTCGAACTCGGTAATGAATGAGGCGGTGCAAGTCCTGGCGCGGCGCGGCGTGCCGTTGAGCAACATCCGCGGCGCGCGTCGGCAGTTCGGTGTCATGCACATTTACAAATCGATGCTTTTGCGGCCACGGATATCGCGCCAGATCCGTTTGGGTAGCCGGGTCTTGTCATCGTGAACGAAGTTCCGCGAATCTCGAGATTCTGCACGTGTTCGGATCTACCGACACACTTGGCCGACGGAGAATTGAAGGAATTGGTCGGAGAGGACTTCGCATCGTCATCTGTTGGCGCCGGTTCTGCGATCGCGGCGCGGTCGTCGAGGTTTTGCACATGTTCGGATCTGCCCGCTAATTTGAAGGTCAAGTCGGACACCTCGGATCCTTCGGGTGTCGAGGAATCAGGCGTTGATTTAGAAGAGGCTGGGACGGGGGCCGAGATCGAGTCTTCGGCAAGTACGTTCGCTCCGACACGAACGGCGGGAATCGTTGATCGACCCACATCGCCACCGATTGCGGCAACAGCTGCTCCTTCGTCGGCGAACGTTGAGGATGCTGAAGTTGAGCTATCGAGCGTATCCGAATTGCTGCCTGGCGAATCTACGCTTTATTCGGTGTTGACGCACGGCCGGGGTGGATCGGAAGTAGTTTTGACCCAGCGGCGCGTGTTGCTGCGTGGCTCCCCGGACGCGAAGATTCTCCACGCGTCGATCCGGTTGGCAGATATCGACGCGGTACGGATCGAGAGGGCCAGTCCGAATCGTCGCTCTTTGATCTGGGGATTGATCGGCTTCGGTGCGTCGGTCGGCATGTGGCAGGCTCTCGACGGCGTGGGAAATCTGCGGCTGTTCATCGCCGCTGCCGTGGTCTTGATGAGCTTGGTGCTTTTAGCGGACTACTTTTTGAGGCCCCCGGATTTGGTGGTCGCATTGAGCGCGCGTTCGGGTTCTGAATTGGTTATCGACTTCGGACAATCGCACACCGAGGAAGCTGACCGCTTTGCGGCTCAGGTGATCTCGAAGTTGGAGGAATTGGCCCGCAATTGATCGTCGACGCCCGATTTGGTTGGGTCAACGGAGGTCTAAAGCACGCGCTGCGGTGGTCGGCCGCCCGGTCATCCGATGCGAAGCGACGGTATCACGTCTAGATCGTACGCGTCGCGAGCGCCGTTCTGGTAACGTTCCAATCCGGCTCGAGCAATCATTGCGCCGTTGTCGGTGCAGAGAGGAATGGGCGGGGTGACAACGGGTAGCGGTGATTTCGATTGCATCGTTTCTCGCAGCGGCCGGTTGGCCGCAACACCGCCGACGAGGACGATAGCCGAGCAATCGAATTCGATCGCCGCCGAGATGGTCTTGGTGACGAGGACGTCAACCACTGAATCTTGGAATGCCTTGGCGATGTTCGCCACTGTTTTTTCGTCCGCGGTCCGATTGGATTCGGAGCGCGGGTCGATGCCTTCCGCGCGGGCGCGGTTGAGCACCGCGGTCTTCAATCCGCTGAACGAGAATTCGTGGGTACCCCGGATCCAGGCACGGGGCAACGGTATGACTTCGTCGTCGGCATTCTCGGCCGCCCGCTGAATCTCCGGGCCGCCCGGATAAGGTAAACCGATGGCGCGCGCCGCCTTGTCGAACGCTTCACCCGCGGCATCATCCCGCGTCTCGCCGACGAGCCGGAACTGTATCGATGATCCAGATCGCTCGGCGAGCACGAGTTCGGTATGGCCGCCGGACACGATCAAGCACATCGCCGGGGCGTCGCCGATGCGAAGCAATGCTTCGGCGAGCGGGAGATGCGTGTCGGTGTCGATGTCGGCTTCGTGGGTCGATCCGTTCGAGTTGCTCGGTTGACGAATGAAGGCCGCCATGACGTGACCAACGAGATGATTGACGCCGATGAGCGGTTTACCGGTGACGGCAGCCGCGCCCTTGGCGTAGTTGACGCCGACCATCAGCGAACCGGCGAGACCCGGGCCATTGGTGACCGCGATAGCGTCCAGATCGCTCCAGTCGAGTCGGGCGTCTTCCAAAGCCGCTCGAACGACGGACGAGATGTCGCGGATATGTTGTCGGGAGGCCACTTCAGGGACGATACCGCCGTAGCGAGCATGGATATCGGCCTGGCTGGCGACGACGTTGGCGAACAGCCTTCCGGCCGAGTCGACGATGCCCGCGGCAGTTTCGTCGCAAGATGTTTCAATGCCGAGAATCATGTTGGATCGTCTTCAATCCCGAGGTCGAATTGCGGGTCAAGGTCCTTCTTCGGATCGCGAATTTCAAGCCCATGTCCCACGATTCTAAGCGTATGGGACTCGGAGAGGTCAGGGAAAGTACGACGTCGACGAATCGCGACTGGTGGATAGTACCTCGAAGTGCGGGTACTCATCGCGAACGGCGCGGAACTTAGTGGGTGGGTTATTGCGAGGCCATCTGAATGGGTGATAGGATTGGGGGAAATGGAATCCGCATTTGAACCTGTTCCGACAGGTGACCGCGGGCCTGAGCGACGGGGTGAAGATAGCCTTCGAGCCGGGTGATGACGAGAAGCAGCGTCGGCGGAGGTTAGGACGTTGGAAGCGATGAGTTCATGGCCAGAGTGTCTGGCGTGCGAGCAGGGCGTACTGGTGCCGTTGTCAGATTTCGGCGGCCAAGGTGCATCAGTTCACTATAAAGCTTGGGTCTGTACCAGCCCCAATTGCGACTACAACATTAAAATTCGCAATGGCGATATACACCTCAACGAACCGATTTTCGAGGGCCCCAGAGGACGCTGATGTGACGTTTCGCATTCCGACGGACGTCTCAATCAGTTCGTCGTGAAAGCGAAATGAAACGGATCTCGAAATTTGCGAAGCCGCTGGGCTTCGCAATGGCTTTGATCGGGATCGCAATGATTGCGATTTCGGGTTACTACCTCTTGGAGTACGCGCGTTCCGGTTCGGATGCCGCTACGTTCAACGTCGACGCGGCATCGCCGGAGGATATGCGTACTCTACTCGGCCTTGGTATGCCGGAACCTGTTGCGCGAGAGAATCCAGTAGCGCGGGGCGTTCCGGAGCACGATTCCAACCGCGGGGCTACAAACACGTCCATTTTCGAATTGCGGACGCAATCAAACCACGATCAGCGAACTGACGAAGTTGATGCGTTGGGTGTGACGCGGGGTAAAAAGGTTGGAAACATCGATCGGCGACCAGTCGCCGAATTAGACGGCGCAGAGACGGTTTCGATTTCATCTCGCCTCCCCGGCGCTGCGTTCGTGTCGGACAACGAAGGCTTCGCACCCCAAGGTGCGAATGCGGAACTCGCGGATGCGGATACTGGGGCAAAAACCGGAACGGTGGCGACCGACCTCGCACCGGCAGCGTTTGCCGAAAGCGACGTCGCGGCGGTCGCGGTTGGTTCAGATACTGCTGTACCGCCTTCTTCGATGTCCGTCTCCGGCATGCTTGACACGTTCGCGTCGATCTATCCCGGCGGCGATATGAATCCCCGATATTGGTCGGAGCCGCATTGGGCCGGAAATCTGCCGTTCGGCGGACCGACGATTCCGGAGGGCTTTGTCCCGATCGACGCATCAGATCTATCGTTCGCGGCGATGGCCGGAGAACAGGCTCGACGAATGCGCATACCGGCGATCGATTTGGATGCTTCGGTGGCGGAGTTGGAACTCCGGGATTTGGGAGATTCGCGGGCGTGGTCGACTCCGGACAAGGTCGTCGGTCACATTCCTACGACGGCCCAACCCGGCGAATCGGCGAACGGTTGGTACTTCGGGCATCTTGACGACTTTTTGAGCAACGAAGGTGCCATCTTCAGGCGTCTGCCGGAAATCTCCGCCATGGTCAAAGACGACTACGTAGACATCTTCCTAGAAACGTCTGATGCGGAGTTTATGTATCGAGTGACCGCGACGCGTCAGCTCCATCGCGACGACCTCTATCTTGCTCAGTCCGATAATTCACAGATTTCGTTGGTAACCTGCTGGCCGTTTCGGGTCTACGACCATCGCATCGTGGTTTCCGCGGTTTTGGTTGCTGTGAAGCATCTGCCACAAGCTTAGAGTTGCAAGCCGCCCTTGTTCCGAAATCGTTGTGAGAAATTGCATTGCCGACGCGCGTCTGGGTGTCGGCCGTTGCGGGAACGTGCATGAAGGCAGGAACTGAATTCACCCCGCGGGGTGCCGAGATCTGGCGCGACCGGGTGTTGTTGGTTTTGCTGCTTGCGAGCGTCGTCGGCGCCCTGATCCAGATCACCATGGGCAGCGCGGTTCGGGTGACCGGATCCGGCGATGGGTGTCCGGATTGGCCGACATGTTTCGGCAACTGGGTCCCTCCATTTGAGTACCACGCCATGATGGAGTACAGCCACCGAACGATCGGTGCCTTGGTTGGAGTTACGATAATCGCCGCGGTGTTGCGCGTGTGGGTGAAACACCGTTCCGAGACGCCGGTGGTTGCATCAACCACCGCGGGTTTGGTGGCCGTGGCGATCACGGGAGGTATAGGCGGCGCGGTGGTATTGAGCGAACTCGATCCCGGGTTACGGACTATTCACTTGATGTTGGCTGAGTCCGTATTGCTTCTGATGGCACACGCGTTGGTCGCGGCGATATACGTGCGTGCGAGCAGCGACGAGACGAAGATGCGCCGAGGTCTGGTGTTGATGGCGCTTGCCGGATCGGCGATGACGTTGATTGCGTTGCTGTCCGGTTCGTACGCAGTGTGGCGGGGTGCCGGTGCGGTCTGCCCGTCTTGGCCGCTGTGCGGAGGATCGATTATCCCGCAGTACGAACTGGTTTGGATCCACGTATCGCATCGGGTGTTGGCGCTGATCTCGGTGTTCCCGGCGATGGGCGCGGCGCACATGGCGATGAAGGTCAAGGACGTTACCAATTCCGACGGTGCGGAATCATCGGCGCGAATGTTGCGCTTCCTGGGCATCGCCGTATCGTTGATCATCGTCGCCCAAGTGCTACTGGGCGCCGCCAATCCCTGGACTGGTTTCGCAGTCTGGGCGCGGGTTTCGCACTTGGCGTTCGCTTCCCTTCAGTGGGTCTGCATGTGCTTGCTAACGTTGCTGATTCTGTTGCCGGTCGCACGGAGGAGTATCGCCACCGAGATTCGCGGCGCCGAACTTCCGGGTACATCAAATTCCGAGGTCGCAACTTGATGGAAACGGCCGCTAACAATCAACCGTGGGCAAAGACGATGTCGCGAACCATTTTGGACTACTTGATCTTGACCAAACCGCGGGTGATGTCGTTGCTGTTGTTCACGGCATTGGGTGGATCTTTCATCGCCGCCCGGGGCGTCCCTCCGTGGCAGTACATCGTGGTGGTGCTCGTCGGTGGAGCACTTGCGTCGGGAGGCGCGAGTGCGTTGAACATGTGGTACGAGGAGGATATCGACCAAGAGATGCATCGAACCGACCATCGTCCCGTGGCTGGCGGTCGGATCAAGCCGATGAATGCGCTGATTTTCGGGGTGGTCCTGAACATCGCGTCGTTCGCGGTTTTCTATTTTTTCACCAATGTCTTGGCGGCATCGCTGGCGATCGCGGGTTCGGCGCTCTACGTGGTGCTTTACACCGCGCTATTGAAACGGACGACGACACAGAACATCGTCGTCGGAGGGGCCGCAGGCGCAGTGCCCCCGCTGGTGGGTTACGCGGCGATTCTCGGAGTGCTCGAACTCGAGGCTTGGTACCTCTTCGCAGTCGTGTTTTTCTGGACCCCGCCGCACTTCTGGGCATTGTCGTTGCTGATCAAGGACGACTACGCGCGCGCGGGCGTGCCGATGATGCCGGTCGTTTCTGGCGAGGCCGCGACGCGAGTTCAAATCCTTTTGTACACGATCTTGATGTTGCCGCTCACCGTGATGTACTACTTTGCGACGTCGAAGCTGGGCGTTATCTACCTAGTGTCGGCAGTCATTTTGGGATTGGTTTTCTTCGCCCTGGCGTTCAAACTGTGGCGGACCGGTTCGCGCTCAGATACGCTGAATCTTTACAAATTTTCGCTTCTCTACCTTTTCCTGTTGTTTGTGGCGTTGATGTTCGATGCGGCGACGGTATAGGTCGAGGGTCTAAGAAGTGTCAGGAGAACGACGTTGACCTGGTTGAATCGAGCTGCGATCGTGACCGGAGCGATGGCGTCGGCGTATCTTGGCGCGTCGGCGGCGTTCGCGTTGCGCATGTCGCGCCGTCCGCGGCGGGTACCGCTGCACGATGACCCGTCGTCGGTTGGGTTGCCGTATCTAGAGGTCTCGTTCAACAGCCGGCGAGATTTGGCGGATCCGGAGCACGAACTGATGGGGTGGTTGGTGTTGCCGCCGGGTTCCGAGACGACGCCGGTCGATCGGGATTCACAATGGTTGGTGATGGTGCACGGTGACGGTTCGAACCGAACCGATCCGCAGGTTGGGGCGATGGGTCTGGCGAAGGCGATGTGGGAGCAGGGTTATGGCGTTCTAATGTTCGATATGCGAGGTTGCGGTCAGTCGGCAGACGGTGATTTTACGGGTGGATGGACCGAACGACTCGATGTACTTGGTGCGCTGGATTACTTGGTATTGATGGGGGCGGACCGGAGTCGGATCGGGGTGTTGGGATTTTCTCTGGGTGGCGTGGCGGCTTCGTTAGCGTGTGCGAACCCGGGCGTCGCCGGTGCGGTCATTGCCGACAGCGCATATAGTGATTTCTGGGCGATCGTAAAGCATCGATCCGGGATGAAGTCCTGGGTTGCTGAATTGACACGACCGGGGATGGATCTGATGCTGCAGATGCTCGTGGGTTACCGCCTGGGTGAGGTATCACCGGAGCAACATGTCTCGGAATTCGATACGCCGATGTTCGTGATCCACGGCGCGCTTGACGACTACGTGCCGGTCGTTCACGCGGAACGGTTGGCGAAGGCGCTAGGGGTGAGCCAATCAGCGATCGACGGCGGCGACTGCGATAGGTTGTGGATCGCGCCGGACGCGGGTCACGCGCAGGCGTTTCGAACCGATCCGTCAGGATACGTGACTAGGGTGACGGCGTTCTTGGACCGACATTTGGCGCGCTGACAGCCGTCTTGGACGGCGACTGCGGGGTTTAGAGTTCCGCTTTCGCGGATGCGACCACTTTGGCGAATGCGTCGGGTTGGCGAATGGCAAGATCGGCTAGCAACTTTCGATCGAGGGTGATCTCGGCCTTTTTGAGGCCGTTGATCAGCGATGAGTAGCTGATTCCGTGCTCGCGGGCGGCGGCATTGATGCGCGTAATAGCTAGTGAGCGATTCTGTCGCTTCTTGAGCTTGCGGTGACGCGTGGCGTAGTCAAGCGCGTGAAGCATCGACTCTTTGGCGACGCGGTAGCGGCTGCTGCGTGCGGCTCGGTGGCCTTTGGTGGTGGCGAGTACGGCCTTATGGCGTGCTCGGCGGGTGGTTCCTGCTTTGACTCGGGGCACGATGAACCTCTGAACTCGATCCCTGCGTTCGCTATCGGGATGAGCCTACAAGGGATTGTTTGATCGACTTGGCCATGACTGGTGAATCGATGCCGACTTTGCCGCCGAGCAATCGCTTCATGCGCTTAGCCTTGCGCATTCGGAAATGGCTCTTCGGGCCTTTGGTCCGCATCAGCTTGCCAGTGCCGGTGATATGGAAGCGCTTCTTAGCGCCTTTGTGGGTTTTCAGCTTGGGCATGGTTCAATTATGCAATACGCGCCCGCGTGGGTTACACGTGGGCGCGCAACATCGATCTCGGGAAGAAGACTTCGGAACGCGGAGATCCGAAATCAGGCGGATTGAGCGACCGGTTCCCGCGTTTCGGTTTCGACGGTCTCGGTCGACTCGCCGTTACGGCGCCGATCCCGGTGCCGTCGTTCCGGAGCGACCGCTTTGCTCGCGGGTCGGCTGATGCCGGCTCTCGGTGCGAGCATCATGCTCAGCATGCGGCCTTCCATGACCGGTTTCTGTTCCAAACGAGCATATTCGGCAACGCCTTTGGCGACGCGCCGCAACACATCCATTGCGATCTCTGGGTGCGCCTGTTCGCGTCCGCGGAAGCGGACGAAGACTTGGACTTTGGCGCCGTCTTGGAGGAATCCGAGGACTCGTTTGGTCTTCTGTTGGATGTCGTTCTCAGCAATTTTCGGCGTCAGGCGGACCTTCTTGAGTTCGCTGGTCGCCTTAGATGCTTTTCGAGCCTCCTTGGCTCGTTTGGATTGATCGAACTTAAATTTGCCGTAGTCCATCATGCGGACGACCGGCGGATTCTGGTCAGGACCGACCTCGACGAGGTCTAGTCCAGCTTCTTGTGCGAGGTTTAGTGCCTCGTTACGCTGCATCGCGGTGGATGAGGTTGCACCATTGCTCGTGCGCTGCACCAAGAGAACTTCCGGTGCGCGGATCCGATGGTTGATGCGATAGTTCCTTGCTATGTCGATTTCCTTTCGTGCAAGTTTTCGTTTACGCCGGGTCCAAACCTAGGTTCAACCTTTCAGCTCAACCTCTGGGTTCGTTCCCGTGTGATGCAAATATATCAAACTTGGCCGCAAGTTACGTATTTGTAAGTTTTGTCCATTTCGACGACGTTGCGGGATCTCATTGATCGATCACCGACCCGTCAAAATGCAAGCGCGTTTCGACTTCCCGCGGGGATGGTGGGCATTGCGCGACGGCGTCGGGTTTGAGTTCGATGCCGATGCCGGGTTGATCCGAGATGATGAGGTAACCGTTACCGTCGTGCTGCGGAGTGTTTGAGACCATGTCGGATTTGGGTGGGATGTCTTCGCCAATGGGGTACTCTTGGAGCGCGAAGTTCGGCGCGGTGGCCGCGATCTGCAGGCAGGCCGCGGTGCTGACCGGTGAGAGGGGGTTGTGGGGTACTACGCCAACATGGTGGGCTTCGGCTAACGCGGCGATCTTTCTAGCTCCTGAGATGCCTCCTACTAGACATACGTCGGGTCGGACGTACTGGACTGCGCACCTCGAGAGGGCCATCTGAAACTCCCAGAGCGAGGTGTACCGTTCACCGGTGGCGATGGGGATGTTGATCTTGTCGGCGACGTAGGCCATTTCGTCGAAGTTGTCGGGAGTGATGGGGTCTTCGTAAAAGTAGGGATGAAATTCTTCGATGCCGAGTCCTAGTTGGACGGCTTCGGCGGGAGTGAGGCGGCGGTGGATCTCGATGCAGAGGTCGACGGAGTCGCCGACGGTCTCTCGGTATTTGCGGACGGTTTCGATGGCGTCGCGTATTTTTTCGGCGTGGGTCTTGAAATATGGGACGTCGCGATCTTCGTCGAGGAAGGGCGTCAGGTGTCCGACCGCGGTGAAACCCATCTCTTTGGCTTCAGCGATGCCGGTGACGAGTTTTTCAGTGGTGTCGCCGAAGACGTGGTAGTAGACCCGAGCGCGGTCGCGAACCTTGCCGCCGAGCAATTGGTGGACCGGTGTGTCGAAGTGTTTGCCCATGATGTCCCAGAGCGCGATGTCGATTGCGCTGAGGGCGCCCATGACCGCGGACCCTCGGAAGTGGGAGAAGCGATACATGTATTGCCAGTGGTGTTCGATTCGGAGGGGATCTTCGCCGACTAGGTAGCGACCGAATTTCTCGATTGCGGCTTCGGATGCTTCGAGGAATCCCCATGCACCGGATTCGCCGATGCCGGAGATTCCGGCGTCGGTGTCGATCTGCACCAGCAGATATCGGTCGAGCATGAGCGGGGTTACTTTGGTGATTTTCATGGGAGTAATTATCGGGTTGGTTGGTCAGATATTCAGCTAATGACGATTATGGATGAATTTGGCTCTGTTATTCGGGAATTTACATGGATGGAGGGGATGAAGGAGGTGTTGGGTTTAAGTGGTAGGTGCGGTTCGCGAACCGCATCTTCTGGGTTCAGGTGTTCGGGTTCATTGCACAACGTATGTCATTGCGGCGAAAGTCGGAATCAGAGGGGTCGGCAATGGTGATGCGCCTTAGATTTGGGCTCTGAATTACCCCACGAATGGCTGCTGTGAATTTCGTGCATCCCCTGCGTCGCTACGCTACGCGTCTCCTTCGCGGAGCGAAGGGGAGGTGTTGGTTGCCGCCCCTGGTGTTCTTTATCATTGGCAATGATGACCGGGCCGAGTGAACAGCAGGTTTCGGCCGAGGGACGGCGTTCGAGGTCGTTGCTCGGCGCGTTGTTGAGTGCGTTGCGTCCGCGGCAGGCCCCGAAGAATGGGTTGGTGTTGGTGCCGCTGATTTTTTCGGTGAACATCTGGTTCGCGGTGGACGATGTTGCGGGGATGGCGGAGATCTTGGTGCGGGGGGTCGGAGCAGCGTTGGCGTTCACATTGCTTTCGAGTGCGATCTATCTGGTGAACGATCTGGTGGACGTCGAGCGTGACCGGGCGCATCCGGTGAAGAGGAATCGGGCGATTGCTTCGGGCGATCTGCAGGTTGGGTTGGCCCGGATTTCGGCATTCGTGGCGATGGTGTTGGCATTGACGATTTCGTTTTTGATCAGCGGGCCGTTGATGTTGGTTGCGGTTGGTTATTTGGTGTTGAACTTCGTATACACGTTCAAGTTGAAGCACGTGGCGATACTGGATGTGATGAGCGTGGCCGCGGGTTTTGTGTTGCGGGCGTATGCCGGGTATGTGGCTATCGGTGGCCCGGTGCCCGGGTTTGAGAACGGTGTGCCGGGCGTCGACATTGACGTATCGCCGTGGTTCTACATCATGACGGCGTTGGGTGCGCTATTGATTGCGCTTGGCAAGCGACGCGCGGAGTTGAAGACGGCGGGTGATGCGGCGGCGAGACAGCGCGGCATCTTGGGCGATTACACTACGGAGTTCATCGATGCGTTAATCATGAGCACGGCGACGTTGGCGATATTCACCTATGCGCTTTACGCCATCGACTTGGGCGACACGGGGGCGAACGTTCCGGCGGACAACACGATGATGGTGACGATTCCGATGGTGGCGTATGGGATCTACCGTTACCTCTATCTGCTGTACGTTAAGGGCGAAGGCGAGGCACCGGAGATAATCCTGTTGCGGGACCGTCCGTCGCTGATCAACGGTTTCTTGTGGCTGGCGACGGCATCGGCGATACTGTTGGTACACACAATCGGCACAGCTAACGGCAATTAGCGCGATTCAAGGAGATACTGGGATGTCTAAATTGAGCGAAACCGAAGTAGCCGAGTTGTTGGCTGCTTTGACGGATTGGGAACTCGATCCGGAGTCGGGAGCGATAGTCCGGCATCTGGAATTTCCGACATTTATCGATGCCATTCAGTTCGTGAATCGGGTTGCGCAGGATGCCGATGACCACGATCATCACCCGGATATCGACATTCGGTACCGACGATTGAAGGTGGCGCTGATTTCGCATGACGTAGGAGGGTTGACGAAGCGCGATAGCCGGATGGCGCGGTTGGTTGATGAGCAGGTGAAGCGCGCGTCGATGTGAGCGGTTTTGCGATCGCGACATCTGCGGGATTGTTACGCAATGTTGGATAGCGCCTTTCGGGTCGAATGAAAAATGGACTTCAACATGACCGCGGCGTAGCGGATGGTAGTTCCCCGCCGTTTCGCGGCGCGGCACAAGGAACGTCGTACGTCTGTGCTCCGGTTTGGCGCCGATTTGTGGCTGGATCAATTGATTGGGTGTTGGCGCTAATCGGGGGCGCGGTCGGCGGAATTTTCGTTGCGATCGGGTTCCTCGTGTTCGCCGTCTTCGCGCATGATCCATACGGCGGTGCGAATTTCGCTCCACTAGCAGCGATGGCGCTGTACTTTCCCGCGTCGTGGGTGGTCGCCACGTTGATCCTTCTGTTTTTCGCTTACAGGTCGTCGAACCGGGGCGCCACCCCTGGGCATCGGCTGGCCCGATTGATGATCGTTGAAACCGAGGGAGGCAGGATCGGTCGCGGGACGGCTTTGATTCGCCTGGTTTTGGGGAGCCCGTTCCTGTTAGTGCCTTACGTGGGTTTTGCCATTGGATATGTCTTGTTTATCTCCGTTGGATATTGGGGCGATTTGCCGCGAGTAGTCGAAGATGTAGCTGACGATCACCTCGGATGGGTTTTACTGCTGATACCGTTTGGATTGCCGGCATTTCTCGGGCTGGTCGCGCCTGTAATATTAGCGTCCACGAACCACCTCTGGATGATTTTCGACGGAGCAAACCGGGGTTGGCACGATGTATTGACAGGCACGGTGGTTGTCTTGGACAAATGACGTAGTTCTATCGAGGTTTCTATGGGGTGCCAAGGATCATGCGCGTGATCGATCAACAATAAGATGCGTTTTAACAATCGTCGACGAACGATCCTAGGAGCCTCCACATCATGCCTGCGTTGACTATGGAACAGCTCGAACATTTTGAGCATTTCGGGTTTGTCGCTGTTGTTGGAGTGTTAGATCCGGAGACCGTGATCGATCCTGTGATCGAGGAGTACGCCGGTGTGCTCGACGACCTCGCCGACAAGCTGCTGGCAGAAGGCAAGATCAGTTCGAAGTATGAGGATCTGGAGTTCGGAGACCGTGTGACGCAGATCTATGCCGAGTCGGGAGAGGTCCATAACAAATACTTCGACTTCACGTTGTCGGTGGCGAACGTGACGCACGACACGCCGTTCTGGGTGGGCCCAGCGATATTCAACGCGCTGACCGCGCCGAGTCTCCTCGATGCGGTGGAGTCGTTGATCGGGCCGGAGATCTACTCGAACCCTGTCCAGCATGTCCGCATCAAGGTGCCTGAGAAGGATGCGCCTCGGGATGACGAGGGGAATGTGATCTATGGCGCCGCGCCTTGGCATCAGGACGCCGGCGTTGTAAACCCGGAAGCTGATGACACGCATCTGATCACGGTATGGTTCCCGCTGTCTGACACGGACGAGCAGAACGGGTGTCTGCAGGTAGTCCCCGGTTCGCATCGCAGCGAAGGTGTGTTGACGCATTGCCCGGGCGGCAAGGATGTTCAAGGCAATTTGTTGATACCGGACAGTGAGTTCGAGGTCGGCAAAGCTGTGGCCGTGCCTTTGAAGAAAGGCGACGCGCTGTTCTTCTCGAAATACACGGTGCACTCTTCGTTCCCGAACAACAGCGACCGGATCAGATGGAGCTTCGATCTGCGGTACCATCCGGTTGGCCAGCCGACTGGTCGATCGTTTCTGCCGGGGTTTGTTGCGCGGAGTCGGAGCAATCCGGAGTCTGAGTTGCACGATGCGGCGAGGTGGCGGGAGATGTGGGAGGATGCGCGTGCGTCACTGGCTGAGAGCAACGAACCGGTCTTCTACCGCTGGGACGGTAGCGAGGCGGTGTGTGCCTAGCGGAATCCTCGTTCCGCCATTCTTTCACTCTTGGTTTCCTGCTTTCGTAGGAATGTCGGTTGGGAACGCGTTATCATTCTTATCTAGCAGCCGATCAGGTCAAATGGAGCCGTCAAATCATGTCTGGCATGACGAAAGAGCAACTTGAGCATTTTGAGCACTTTGGGTTTGTCACCGCCGAGGGGGTGCTCGATCCTGAAGACGTGATCGATCCAGTGATCGATGAGTATGCGGGGGTGTTGGATCGGCTTGCTGATGAGTTGTACGAGGATGGGAAGATTGGCTCGAGGTATGAGGATTTGGAGTTTGGGGAGCGGGTGACGCAGATCTACGCCGAGTCGGGCGAGGTCCACAATGGATATTTCGACTTTTCGCTGCCCCAGGGCGGCATTAAGCCGGACACGCCATTTTGGGCTGGTCCGGCGGTTTTTGATGCCTTGACGGCGCCTAGCCTGTTGGATGCGGTCGAGTCGTTCATCGGTCCTGAGGTCTATTCGAATCCGGTCCAACACGTTCGGATCAAGGTGCCGGAGAGTCGGGCACCTCGGGATGAGAATGGGATGGTGAAGTTTGGGGTCACGCCTTGGCATCAAGACCAGGGGGTTGTGAATCCGGATGCTGACGAGACTTTGATGTTGACGGTGTGGTTCCCGCTGATGGATGCTGACGAAGAGAACGGCTGTCTAAAGGTGGTGCCAGGGTCGCATCGGGCGGATCTGCTGACGCACTGTCCGGGGCTGGCAAACGGGTTGCAGGCGGGGTTGCAGATACCGGAGTCGGAGTTCGAGGTTGGGAAGGCTGTGCCGGTGCCGTTGAAGAAGGGTGATGCGCTCTTCATGACGAAGTTCACGGTGCACTCGTCTTTGCCCAACAACAGCGATCGGATACGGTGGAGTTTCGACTTGCGATACAACCCGATCGGGCAGTCGACGGGTCGGACGAGTTTTCCGGGGTTTGTGGCTCGAAGTAGGAGCAATCCTGAGAGCGAGTTGCACGATCCGGTGATCTGGAATGAGCTTTGGACTGATGCCCGCGATTCGCTGGCCAAGGGTAATCAGCCTGCATTCAACCGCTGGGACGGCAGCGAGCCGGTTTGTGCTTAGAGGAAGTGTGAGATCATGCATGCGATGACTAAGGAGCAACTCGAACACTTCGAGTATTTTGGGTTTGTGACTGCTGAGGGTGTGATTGATCCTGAGGCGGTGATCGATCCGGTGGTTGAGGAGTATGCGGGTGTGTTGGACAGTCTGGCGAATGAGCTATACGAGCAAGGGAAGATCAGCTCGCGGTATGAGGATCTGGAGTTTGGGGAGCGGATGACGCAGGTCTATGAGGAGTCGGAGGAGATTCATCAGACGTATTTCGACTTTTCGCTTCCGCAAAGGGGAGTCACGGAGGATACACCGTTTTGGGCGGGGCCCGCAGTGTTCAACGCGATAACGTCGCCGGGTTTATTGGATGCGGTGGAGTCGTTCATCGGGCCGGAGATCTACTCGAATCCGGTGCAGCATATTCGGATCAAGGTGCCGGAGAGTCGATCGCCCCGTGATCATCTTGGTCGAGTGAAGTTCGGGGTTACGCCATGGCATCAGGACGTCGGGGTCATAACGCCGGATGCGGATGAGTCGCTGATTCTGACGGTGTGGTTTCCGCTGATGGATGCCGATGAAGAGAACGGATGTCTGCAGGTTATTCCGGGTTCGCACCGCGACGCAGAATTGTTTCTGCATTGCCCAGGCGGGAAGAGGGTGCTAGGGAATGTACACATACCGGAAAGCGAGTTCGACGTTGGAAAGGCAGTGCCGGTACCTGTGAAGAAGGGCTATGCTCTCTTCATGACGAAGTACACGATCCATTCATCGTTGCCGAACAACAGCGATCGGGTCAGATTCAGCATGGATTTGAGATACAACCCGACCGGGCAGTCGACGGGTCGGACGAGTTTTCCCGGGTTTGTGGCTCGGAGCCGTAGCAATCCGGAGAGTGAGCTGCATGATCCGGTGGTCTGGAACGAGATGTGGACGGAGACGCGGAGAAGGTTGGCCACGAGTGAGGACGAGTGGTTCAACCGGTGGGATGGGACGGATCCGCTCTGCGCGTGAGCAACGGATTGGTATCGGCCTCGGCCTAAGGATCGGGCTCGACACTCACCAGAGACAGGGTGTAAGATCCCGTGTTTCCTTCACTCGCATATGGAGTTCCAATCTCCACGTAGAGCGTGCCACGGAAGAAGTGGTCCTCGATTGACGCGAGTGGATTCGCTATAACGTAGGTGTGGATATCGCCGTCGCCATGCCAGATGTTCCAGATGCCAACATCGGTCGGAGCATTTGAGACATCCAACCGGTACCAACCAGTTTCTGGAAACTCAACCCGGATAACATCTCTGTCGTCAAGCGATTCGACACCCGGATGTGGGCGAAGACCAACCGCATTGGGAAGGGATGACTGGATCCAGTCCCACGGATTTAGCCGCTCATCATCCACTGCGACGTCCGAGTCGATGGTAGCGGTTATCGATTCTCCAGGGTGAAGGGTTACGTCCGATACGGTGCGGTAGTCGTCGGCCCGTACGGAGACGGTGTAGTATCCGGTGGCGTTCCGGTCTTGTTGTCCAGCACCCACGGCGACGAAGTGTGTGCCGCCATATTCAACAGAGAGGGATGCCCGTGCAGAGTTAGGCACGAGGCCGCCGTCGTCTTGTTCGCCCACGAGTTGGACTTGATCTTCGTCCAAGACTTCAAGGATGCTGGGATCAGTCAGATGACCAGGCACTAAGGTCGGGTGGTCATCAGATGGGTCATCGTGCCGTTGGGTTGTTGCGATGGTGGGTTTGAGTTCGATGATGTAGTTCTGACCGGCGGTCGCGGTGAAGCTGTACCAGTCGATGCCATCGTCACCCGAGGTGAGTTCTCCGTCGATGGCGAACTCGAGGCCGACCCCTAACGGTGTCGGGTCGACGACTTCGGAGGTGCTGGGCTGCCCGAATGCGGGGACGGATGTGGCAAGGGTCAAGAGGGATGTCGCCACCAGGAAGATCAGGGGAAAGTGGAGTTTGCGGATAGTCATTGCAAACCTCCTAATTCGAATTGGAGAAAACGAAACCGGCGATGCCAGTTAATAGGTACAACGAACGGCGGTCGCCGAAAGATGCGTGGTCGGTTTATTTCATGGTTGCAGGCGCATGATGTGGCGGCGGGTGCCGGCCATGCCGACTTCTTGGAAGCTCAGGCGTTCGAAGGTGCCGGTGCGGCCCATGTAGCTGTAGCTGGGGGAGTCGTAGTCGACAGGGTAGGCTTCGACAACTCTTGCGCCGTTCGATTTGGCGTAGTTGATGGCGGCTTTGATGAGGTCGGACGTGAGACCTTGGTTGCGGAAACCGGTGCGGATGAAGAGGCAGGCGATAGACCAGTAGCCGTCGGTGTCGTCGTCTGAGACGTATCGCGCGCCTCGGAGATTCTTGTAAGTCTCGAATGGTGCGATGGAGCACCAGGCTATGGGTGCGTCGTCATCGTCAAAGGCGAGGATGCCGATCGGCTTGCCGTCGGTGACGAATTGGGTGATGGCTTGTTTTTTGGTAGCGTTGTCGGATTTGCTGTAGGGCGGGTCCATCGGTCGATTGACCATGCACCAGCAGAATTTGGGTCCTCCGGGTCCGTCGAAGAGTTGGAGGAAGTCGGAGTGGTTGGCGGTGGTTACGGGGAGGAATTTCATCTGGCTCGGATGTCGGCGGCGGTTTTGGCTATGGCGGCGCCGTATAGGAATATGAAACATGCGATGTAGGCCCAGAGCATGAGGACGACGACGGATGTGATGGGGCCGTAGATGTTTGCCTGGGTTGTGTCATGGCTGTTGAACCAGAAGAATATGTGTTTGCCGGTTTCGAAGAGGATGATGGCGACAATGGCACCGAAGATCGCGTCTTGGAGTTGCACTCGGATGTTAGGGATTCGGTAGTAGATGACCGTGAAGATGACGGTGGTCAATATGGCGGGGATGATGGTTGCTACGGCGCCGAGAATGATGGTGGCGACGCCGGATAGTCCGTGGGTAACGGTTGCGGAATCTTGGCTGAGGCGGATGAGGGCTTGGATGACGCCGGATAGTCCCATCGAGAGCATGAAGAGGGCGACGACGACGGTGGCGAGACTGACGCTTTTGATGGTGACTTGGACGACTTTGGTGTTTCGTACGCCGAATACGCGATTTACAGATCGGGTGGTTGCTGCGAAGAGTCTGTTGGCTCCGATCATGAGGTTTACGACGGCGAGTATCCCGACCGTGAGCGAACCTCCCAGGAGGCTGTTGATGGCATCGTCAATGAGATCACGCGATGCCGGGAACAGGTAGTGAAGTGCTTCGGTGAAGACCTCAACGACGCCGTCCGAGGGTCCGATGGCGATTAGGAGCATCGCCATGAGGGCGACGAGGGGCAGTTGGGACAGGACGGTGAAAAATGCGAGTGATGCTGCGAGGTCGGTGCCATTGGCGCTTAGGAGCGTTCGAACGGCGCGGATAGGAGCAATCAACGGCCAAAGGAAGGTGTATCTGGTTATGCTGTCGGCCATGCCCTATATGCAATGTTGATGGTGTGTTGAATAAACGTCAACGCGCCGCACCGGGTTACCGATGCGGCGCGTTGATTTGGCTGGCTCTTGAGAACCGGTTTCTAGCTGAAGCTAGAAGTCCATTCCGCCGCCGGGTGGCATTCCGCCGCCGCCGGGCATGGGTGGCTCGGGCTGTTCTGTGATGAGGGCCGCGGTGGTCAGGATCATTCCTGCGACCGACACGGCGTTCTCAACGGCTGAGCGGGTGACCTTTGCCGGGTCAACGATGCCCATGGTCATCATGTCGCCGTACTCGTTGGTCATGGCGTTGAACCCGAAGTTCAGGTCGTCGCTGCCGACCACTCGGTCGAGGATGACTGCGCCTTCGAAGCCGCAGTTTCCAGCGATGACGCGGATCGGCTCGCGCAGGGACTTCGAGAGTATCTGCACGCCGGTCTGCTCGTCTTCGTCAGCGAATTCAAGGTCTTCAAGCTGGTGGGCAGCGCGGATTAGGACAGTGCCGCCACCGGGAACGATACCTTCTTCAACAGCCGCACGAGTCGCCTCCAGTGCGTCTTCGACACGTTGTTTCTTCTCCTTCATCTCGATCTCGGTGGCTGCGCCAACGCGTAGGATGGCGACGCCGCCGGACAATTTGGCGAGACGCTCTTGGAGCTTCTCGCGATCGTAGTCGGAGGTCGTGTCCTCGATCTGAGCTTGAATTTCGGCCATACGACCGCGGATACCGGATTGTTCGCCGCTACCGCCCACGAAGGTCGTGTCGTCTTTCTTGACAACGACCTGTTTACACCTCCCGAGGTCTTCGAGGGTGGCGGAGTCGAGCTTGCGGCCGATCTCGTCTGAGATGACGGTTCCGCCGGTGAGGATCGCGATGTCTTGGAGCATGGCCTTGCGGCGGTCGCCAAAACCAGGGGCCTTGACGGCGACGCAGTTGAGCGTGCCGCGAAGCTTGTTCACGACGAGCGTTGCGAGTGCTTCGCCTTCAACGTCTTCAGCAATCACGATGATGTTCTTGCTGGACTGCAAAACCTTCTCGAGCAGCGGAAGTAGGTCGGAGACCGCGGAGATCTTCTGCGAGGTGATCAGGATGTACGGGTCGTCGAGAACCGCTTCTTGGCGGTCCGGGTTGGTGACGAAGTACGGGGACAAGAAACCTCGGTCGATCTGCATCCCTTCAACGAAGTCGGTCTCGTAGGAAAGCGACTTTGACTCGTCGACGGTGATGACGCCGTCTTTTCCAACCTTCTCCATGACTTCGGCGATGAGGTTACCCATCTCGTCGTCGTGAGAAGAGAGGACCGCGACGCTTGCGATCTGCGAAGAACTGTCAACAGGCGTTGACTGCGCCTTGATGGAGCCGCGGATGGTGGCCATGGCCTTTTCCATACCGCGCTTGATGGCCATCGGGTCGGCACCCGCGGCGACGTTCTTGAAGCCTTCGGCGACGATGGCTTGGGCCAAGACCGTTGACGTGGTGGTACCGTCACCGGCGTCGTCGTTGGTCTTCTTGGACGCTTCCTTCAAGAGCTGTGCGCCCATATTCGCGAACGGATCTTCGAGGTCGACCTCTTTGGCGATGGTGACGCCGTCAGAGTTGACCTGCGGGGGGCCGAACTTCTTGTCAACGATGACGTTCTGACCGCGCGGGCCGAGCGTCTTCTTGACGGTGTCTGCGAGGACGTCGATGCCTTCCTTGAGCTTGGCTCGAGCCTCCTCTTCAAATAGCAAATCTTTAGCTGGCATTTGCCTTGTTACTCCTTTTTGGTTTTGGACTGGCGACGAAATCCGTAATCTTTGTTGTGTCGTCGGATGAATGTCGACGACCTTAAGACGACGGAGTGTTCGGAATTAACCGACGATCGCCAAGATGTCGGATTCTCGTAGGATGAGGTAGTCGTTGCCGTTCTGTGAGTACTCGGTACCTGCGTACTTCGAGTAGATCACGCTGTCGCCAACGTTGACACTCATGTCAATAACTGCGCCTTCGTCGGTGGTTCGGCCGGGGCCGACAGCTACGATTGCGCCTTGTTGCGGCTTTTCTTTTGCCGTGTCGGGAATGATGATCCCGCCTGGGCTAGTCGCCGCTTCCTCGTCGGACGGCGAGACGACCACGCGGTCGCTTAGTGGCTTCAAGTTAACCGTCACTCGTTGTTTCCTCCTTGTCGATTAGCATCTTCCGCCTTGCAGCATCGGTCACATTCGTCGCTTGGAGCGAGATGTTTCGTGATCGAACTGCGAGCGTCGAAATTCGTTAGCAGTCGACTGTTGCGACTGCTAACAAGAAATTATATTTCGACAAATTCGATTCGCAAACACAAACCGCTTAATCGATAGCATCTAAGAGTAGACATGGCGCTTGAACAACTGATAATCGCTGCGGCGCGGATTGCCGGGTCACTGCCAGTGCTCAGATGGGCGTTTTTCGGCGCGCTCCTCGCCATCGTCGTCGACTTCTCCGATCTGTTCATGATGAACCTGATCGATTTCGGCGAAGTCTGGGACTATCAAACCTTCGACAAATGGATCGATCAGGTCTACATGCTGACCTTCCTGTGGGTCGCGGTGCGCCAGTGGGACGGTCCCGGGAGAATGATTGCGGTACTGCTATTCGCGTTCCGCGCCATTGGCTTCGTTGCCTTCGAATTCACCGGAGATCGTTGGGTGCTGTTCCTATTCCCGAACGTCTTCGAGTTCTGGTTCGTAGCAATCGCCGCCCAACGGCACTGGTGGCCCGGCTACGAGTTCACTGCGAAACGCATGTTCATCTGGCTGCTAGTCTGCACCGCGCTCAAGTTGATTCAGGAATACATCCTGCACGTCTGGCAGGTGTTGGACAACTACACGGCGGTCGGGGTGGTGACGGCTTGGTGGGAATTTTTGATGGGGTTGTTTTAGGGGGGTGATTCGGAGGGGGCCTGCGTCTCGCTTCGCTCGTTTCTGAAAGACGGGGAGTCTTGGGACAGATATCAAATCTGCGCTTGAGCGACATTCCTAGATTCATCAATCTACTCAATCACGGAAATGAGCGTACGAGTGTAAAGTACACCGTACTGGATATCGGCAACAGCAGGTTCTTTTGCTCTGTCGGCGCGGGCATAGGTAGCCCTGAATCACAGTGTCGGGTGATCAAACGGGGGTGATCGATTGCGTCCCAAGTCGGAAACGCCGCGGCAGGCACAGCGGGAAGCTAGGCTAGCAAGGAGGAGATCGATATGGCATATTCAGCGGATATCAGCAGAGCAAATCCGGGTTGCTTCCTATTCTTGATCGATCAATCAGGTTCAATGGAAGACGGATTATCCGGCCAGTCTGATCTGAGAAAAAAGAATGGTGCGGCGGATGCAGTGAACCGAATTCTGGATGCGATTTCGCAAAGATGCTCTCAGGGTATGGATGTCCGCGACTACTTCGACATCGGACTTATCACCTATACAACCGACTTGGAAGGTAAGACAGAAATTGACTCGGTTCTACCCGGCACCAGCACGGATCGCCCGTTCCTGCCTATCAGTCAAGTTGTGGACGCTGCGGAGGTTGTTGAACGGTTTGTCAAGGTTCCAGACGGTGCTGGAGGAATCGTTGAGGTCTCCAGAAAGTTTCCGGTATGGCTCGAACCACGCGCGGTTGCTGGCACGCCCATGTGCGAGGCGTTGTCAGAAGCCGCCAAAGCCCTTGAAGATTGGACGAAGCAACATCCGGATTCCTATCCTCCAATGCTGATACACGTGAGCGATGGCGATGCCGGCGACGGTGACCCTGAACCGATCACGAAGCAGATCATGGAGGATGGCACAAACGACGGCAACGTGCTGATCTATAACGCGCATCTTTCTTCGATGTCGGCATTACCGGTTCAGTATCCGACTCAAGAGAGCGAAGTGCCAGACGATAGCTATGCAGTGCGCATGTTTCGGATGTCTTCGGTGTTTCCAGATTCAGTGATCCAACAGGCGACCTCGATGGACTTGCCGGTCAGGGAAGGTTCTCGCGGATACGTATACAACGCCGACATGGTAGCGCTGGTGCAGTTCTTAGATATCGGTACGCGTGCTGCTATCGAGTTGCGTTGATTGCAGGTGGGCAATGCCTATTCGACCACCAACGAAGTTTTGGTTGCCCAAGGCGGGGAACAGCGAAACAGAGTACGAAGACGCGTGGCGAGTGGTTTATCCCCAGCGGATCGGCGTGTCGGGACGTAATACGGTTCGCTTAACGGTATCGGATGGTGCGAGCGAATCTGCGTTCGCACGAGAATGGGCGAATGTATTGACTGATACATTCGTGTCAGACCCTCCTGATCTGGATGGCTTTTCGGTCGATGCTCTGCGCGAATGGCTCGAACCGGCGCAAATGGAGTGGCATGACCAAGTGCCTTGGGAGGATATTCCTTGGCACGGTGAGGCGAAGACGCGCGCAGGTGCGTTCGCGACGCTGTTAGGGATGACCATCGGCGCTGTTTCGGACGGATCGCCCGTACTTTACTGGCGCGCCTTGGCGGTCGGAGATTGCTGTCTTTTCATAGTCCGGGACGGCGAATTGAGAGTATCTTTTCCGTTACAAGACCACGCTGAATTTGACAATAACCCGGCCCTGGTGTGCAGTAATCCAGCTAACAGCCAAGGACTCTGGGAAGACGTGAGACTTGACAGCGGCGAGTGCTCGGCGGGAGACCTGCTGATCGTAGCGACCGACGCCATCGCCTCATGGTTCTTGGCACAGAATGCCATCGGAGAAAAGCCATGGGAGACGCTAATGAAGTTGGATCCTTCGGGGTGGGAAGGATGGGTCGTTGAGCAGCGTCGAGGTGGATTGATGCGGAACGATGACACGACAGTAGTCATCGCGGTAGTTTCGTAGTCGTTCGGCGTGAAATTAACCCATGACTTGGCCAGGCATCACCGATTTCAGCGAGGCTATCCAAAATCCCTCGCTCTGCTTCCAAGGCACTGAGCTTGAGGCTGCAACGGTAGCGGCCAACCAACGCGGAATGCCGTTGGTGTTCTCCGGCGCGTTTGCATCCGTCTATTCGGTATCGGTGGCGGGACAAACATTTGCGGTGCGATGCTTTACCCGCGAGGTTAAGGACCAGGAGGCGCGCTACAACGAGTTGAGCAACTACTTGATCAACGTTCTACCGCCCTCATTCGTCCAATTCGAGTATCTGGACAGGGGCATTTGCGTCAAGGGCAGTTGGTACCCGATAGTCAAGATGGAGTGGGTGGAGGGCGAAGTGTTGAGCAGCTTCGTAGGCGCGAGGTTGGGCGAGGCGGACACGTTCCGAAGGGTTGCGGCACAGTGGCGCGGCGGGCCAGCGGCGAGTCTGCGGGGTTTGCGAATCGCGCATAACGATTTGCAGCACGGAAACGTGATGGTGCAGGGGGATGGGCGTATACGGCTCGTGGACTACGACGGGATGTTTCTGCCTAATTTCAGTGGAGAGCGCAGTCCCGAGCTGGGCCACAGGAACTACCAGCATCCGGAAAGGTCTGCTGATGACTACGGCGAATATATCGACAATTTACCGTCCCTCGTCATCTATCTCAGCCTACTAGCGGTGGCATCGGATCCGAGTTTGTGGCAGTTCTACAACGAGGACAACCTGATTTTCACAAGGAACGACTACGCAGACCCGGGCAAATCAGAAGTCTTCCAGCGACTGAAGGATTCGAGCGATGCGACAGTCGCAAAGCTGGCGGAGAGTTTGGCAGAGTGCTGTAGCATGCCGGTAGAGGAAGTGCCGGACCTGGAGGTTGTGCTGCGCAGCATACCGCAATCGACGGTTGGAGCACCTCAAGCAACATCTACGCCTCCGACACCGCCTAGAGCTGCGGCAGCGACATCTTCCTCGCAACGGCAGGCCGGTGTTTCGGCATCGAGTAGGAGTGGCTATCGGCATGTTCCTCAGGGACAACCATCACCCGCTCAGGCGGGTTCTACACCCGGTTCTACACCTGGGGGTCAAGCGTCTGCGCCGCCGACAACGCCATCTCAAGGCGTCACATTCGCTCAGATGCGGCAAAACTTCAGGGATACGGTCGCCGAACTGAGGCTCAACGCTAGGTACTACGAATTCAAAAAGGTGGCGCTGGGAGTCGGAATCATCGCTGCGACGATATCCGTCTTGCTGGTAACGATGATCGCGCTGGAAACTCTGTTGAGCTCGTCTTAGCCTATTAGTCTCGGTACCTTGGATGCCGGTAAGTCGCGCAGATCAATTCTTCATCAAGGTTTGCCGCGTGCGAGGAAATGTGGGAAAACCCCCGAAAGGATGATGACAAATCCTGTAACGATGATGGTGTTCATAGTCAATCCGAAAATCGAATTCCAACCGAATAGCTGGCAGGTAAATGCAATCAGAATCATGCTTGATGCCGTCAGATTAACCCGGGTCCAACCCAACTTGCCCCAACCTAAGCTGATTACTCGGTGGTACAAGCTTTGGAGCCGGTGTCGTGCCTTGAGGAAGAAAATGATCAATCCTCCAAACATCAACCAAACGCTGGCTGTCAAGATCCAATTCAAGACCGACGTCAGCGTCGTTGCCGGATTGTCATAAAACACTTCTTCCAGCACAAAGAGAGGAATCACGCCTAAAAAAGAAACCACATACCCGATCGCCGCTATCCCCAACGCCAACTTGTCGCCCTTCGTGAACCGGTGGCTCAAGTGCCGCTCAACGGGGAATCCGAGCAATTCGATGGACATGCGAAAGGCATAGACGAATGCGCCGATGAAGAACATCCCAGCGCCGAGAAAGCCGATAATTCCCCTTCCTGGATCAATCCCCAAAAAAGCTCCCGTATTCTCATCTGCGCCGATCACCTCCAACAGATTCAGGTATCCTGCCGAAGCGACCCCGCCGAATATACCGCTGCTCAGACTGATTACTACACCAGTCACCATCGACGCGGCACCGATCCTGTAGATCAATCCCGGCGCTGTTGCTGTCGCTTGCTTGTGCGTTTGCATCGAGCATGTGCCCGCGGACTCTTGGTTCTGTTTATCGCGCGCGGCGCGGCGAATCTACCTTCATCGGATCTAGCTGACGGTTACCTGAGACGGCGTTTACTTCGTCCTTCCTCAGGAGAACGGGATGAGTCATGAACCGCTTTGTCATCCTTAATTGCGCGATATATCCCGTAGATGAGAAGGCCGATTCCGACCCAAAAGATGATGATTCCGGGAACCATTATAGCGGCTGCTAAATCGGCAGCGATTCGGCCGAAAATTATCCGCAGGGTCAGCACCGGAACCAGCCATGCCAATCCGACAATCACAGCGGCGAGTCCGTTTCGGTTCATCCAGCGCCATTCGGCCGTTTTAGTCGTATACCATCCGACTACGCTCTTGAACCTGCCGATCACGATCTCGCGCCGATGTGGAGTTGAGAAAATGAACGCTACGATTCCTCCTAGCAGCAGCAATCCTCCGAGCGTCCTGATCGGCGTGCCAACCCCAAGGGAAACTTCTTGTATCAAGAAGCCAATTGCAAGTACGATGATCCCAACTGCCGCCACTGCCGCGCCCCAATTGTCGTCCCTTATCAACCGCTTGAGCAACTCCAGCAGTTTCGTCAAGCCTCTTTCGAATGGCGACATCGATGTTCTGTTAACACTATTAGTTAGATTTCATAGGCTTCTGGATGAATCATATCGGGTGTGAGGGTTGATTGGGAATGAAACGGCGAAAGATTGGTTACCCCGAGAAGTCGAACTCCTGCCCAATCCCATTCGCCACCGCCTCGCGGTAAACGAGGGCGGCGCACGAGATGTCTTGGATGGCCAAGCCGACGCTCTTGAATAACGTCACTTCGTCGGCTGAAGTTCGTCCGCGGATATCGCCGTTCACCACATTGCCAGGATTTCCGACGACACTCGACCAGGCGTAGTCGCCGTCTTCGACCGGTATCTGGAGGTCGCCTGCTTCGGCCATGCACGCCTCGAGTTGGTCGCAGATGATTCGTGCACGCTGAATGCTCGCGGTATCGAGTTCGCGAACGCCGGGGGCGTGAGAGCCGATGGCGTTGATATGGGCGCCTGGTTTCCACCAGTCCGCGCTGACTATCGGATTCGCCGCGGTTGTTGCGAGGGCGACGATGTCGGATTCGCGGCATAGGGCTTCGCCGCTTTCGGCTAACTGGGTGTCGAGGCCGGTCTGTTCCGCAACCCAGTCGGCGAACTCTTGTCGTGAAGCTTCATCGTCGAGTGAGAAGGTGAGTATGGTGTCGATGTTTGATGCTTCGGCGATGGCGATAGCCTGTTGCCGTGCCTGCACACCTGCGCCGAGGACGCCGCCGACTTTGGAGTCTGGTCGGGCCATGTGACGGGTTGCGACGCCGGAGACGGCGCCGGTTCGGACCGCGGTGAGGTAACCGCCATCCATCGCCGCCACTACCTCGCCAGTCTGGTTGTCTTGAACGAGGATGGTTCCGATGGTTGTCGGAAGGTCGAACTTTGAGGGGTTGTCTTTGTAGACGGTTACGGCCTTGATGCCGAGTGAACCGCTGGTCTTGATATATGCGGGCATGTATGCGATCCAGCCGCCGACTGCCGGGTCGATCATGACGGTGCGTGGCGGCATCTCGGCGGTGGCGTTGGCGAGTTCGGAGAATGCGGCTTCGACGGCATCAATTGCCTTTGGCATGGTCAGCACTTGCTGGACGTCGGATCGGTTTAGGAGTAGGGCCATGGCGCGGGGATCTTTCGATTTAGGTCGAAGTGAGTTTATGTCTGGTTATTGGGTGAACGTGAGAAATCATACAACTGACCGGCGACTTCGAGGATCATCTTCTGTCTGTAGAGGGGCAGCTCGGAGTTGCGCAGGTGGGATAATGCTCGGCGTTGGGTTATTAGTGGGTAGTCGCTGGCGAAGAAGATGCGGGTGCCGCCGACTAGTTTTTCGATGGTGTCATAGATGTCGGAGTCGTAGAGGAACGGGGTTGCCGCCGAGTCGAACCAAACGTTGGTGAGGGTCTCGTTGATTTCTGGCATGTGTTTGTAGACGGGTAGTCCGCCGCCGAAGTGGGAGAAGATGAGGGCGTTGTCGGGGTAGAGTTTGGCGAGCTGGGAGAGGCGGTCTGGGGTCATGGTGCCTTTGCCGGGGTATGTGTGCCCCAATGGCTCGGAGCCGTGGATCACGACGAATGCGATCTTGTTACGGGTTTCGGAGTATTGGCTGGCGACGGACATTACGTCTTCGAGCTGGTCGTATGGCGGATCGACCCATCCTTGGGTGTCGGCGTGGAGTTCTCCGATGCCGCGAGCCCCAAAGTTGAGGCAGCGTTCGGCTTCTCTAGGTGCGTCGTCGCCGGGCCAGAGCGGGTTGACGCTGCAGAGGGGAATGAGGATGTCGGGGTGTCTGGCGGCGGATTCTAGGAGGTAGTCGTTGGAGCGTTTTGCGAGGTCTTGGTCGGTCCATCCGAAACCGGCGATGACGGAACGGTCGACCTCGGCGCGTTCCATCTCGTCGAGGAGGTGTTCGGCTTGAACGATCCGCGCTTTAGGATCGGCGAAGAGTTCGGCGAAGGTTCGGTCGCTAGCGAGTGCTTCGTCGCGGTGGTCGTTGAAGTAAGGGGGAAGGATATGGGTTAAAGCATCGACAATCATTGCCGATCATCTTAAATCGCCGATTGTCGGATCACACGAGCGCCACATCGCGCAGCTTGATGACTTCGCCACGCTGTATCACCGTCGAGGCCCGATCCATGTCGCGAATATTTGCCGCCGGATCTCCGCCGAACGCGGCGAGGTCGGCAACTTTGCCCGCGCGGATTGAACCGACTTCATCGTTGACGCCCAATGCTTCGGCAGTGTCGATGGTCGCCATCCGCAATGCGCTCCAAGTGTCCCAGCCGAGTTTCTCGACGGCGGCCCAAGCGTTCGCGGCCGATCGATCATGCGTGCCGTGCGGCATCCCCATGTCCAGGCCGTTGGTGAAACGCACACCTAGGTCGTGCATTTGATTGAGGGTTTCGGCGTGGTCTTCATCGGTCACGTTGTTTGCGGCCACTGACCAGTGAACCGCGCGCGGTGGCGCTTCTCCACGATCCGTGGCTTCGTGTCCCAACATGCCATGCCCGATCGTCGGGTCTACCCACTGTCCTTGGTCCGCCATGCGCTGCGCGGTTTCCAATTCGAATTCCAATCCCATGGATGGGTCTTGCGAGTACCACCGGGCGTGAATCAGGTTGTGGACGTTGGCCTCGACGCAGTTTTTTACTCCTGCCGCGGAGAGGCAGTGGGCGGCGACGGTGATGCCGGACCGGGCGGCTTCCCGCACGGCGACGGCTAGTGATTCTGCCGGATACTGCGGCAGGCGAGGGTTGGCGGTGGGTGTGAACATGCCGCCGGTGGACATGATCTTGATCGCATCGGCGCCTTGGCGGACTTGATTGCGGACGGCTTTGGCGACCTCACCGGCGGTATCGGCTTGTGAACCGAAGAACCAGCAGTGCCCGGCGGTGATGGTGATCGGGGTGCCGGCAACTAGGAGGCGAGGGCCGGGGATTGCGCCGTCTTTGATGGCTTGTTTGATGGGGAAGGCGACTTCGTTGCGTGAGCCGATGTCTCGGACGGTAGTTGTGCCGGCCAAAACCGCCATACGCATCGCCGAAACGGCGCGCATGGTCAGCCGTTGGATGTCGTCCTTTTCCGCCAAAGCCAAAGCCTGGGCGTCCGTCGTCGCACTGCAGTGCATGTGGCAGTGAGCATCTACCAACCCGGGCATCAGGGAGACATCGCCGAGCCGTAACACTTCCGATGTTTCGTCGACATCGGGCGGCAAGGATGATGCCGTCAATACATCGTTGATCTTGCCGTCGACGATACGTACCGCGGTATCGGACAACCACTCGGTAATATCGGCATTCGCGACGCGGTCGGCGATTATGTATCTGATGTTCCGATGCAATGGGTTACCTGAATCTCTCGATGTTGTCATTCGCTGAAACGAGTTTATACATAGTCGCAGGGCGAACGTGGTTGCGGCATCGAGAAACTGGCGAGATGTCAGCCGGATCTGCTGACGTTGCCACGTACGACTCGGAAGTTCTGCGCCCCCTGCAGTCCCGTACGCCCGATGAGTGCGCCATCGGTGACGGTGAGGAGCGTTTGTTCGTACTGCGATGCGCGTTAGAGGACAGTTGCGCTGCGTTTTGGGATTCTCAATCGCCCCATTCCTTTTCGGCCCACTCGGCGATCTTGGCTTTGCGGTTCTTCATCGCGTCGAACGTCCATCCTTCTGACGAAATCTGCTCCGCCACTTCTCTTGCGACAAGCAACCCAGTTTTGATGTATTCCTCGGTTTTGTCTTTGGGATTACGGGCTCGTAATTTCGCATTCAACATAGGCGGCAAAATCATCAGGTTACCTAGACCGTGCATGCGGTCGACATCGCTTTCTCTTTTCCGCGATTTCCACCAATCTTGAGGTCGAATATGCTCGATTGAACTTGACGCACTAGATTCCCATATGCGATTCCACTGCTCATTATTGAAATTCTGTCCGGACGATTGGACGAGATGCTCCTCGTATCTGTGCATGAGGTATCGAAGTTCTTCGCCCCAGCGGGAATAGCAATCTTTCGATCCAAGTTCCTCCAGCCCTTCTTCTAACGGGTAAGCCCGCCCGATCTTCTCGAGGCCAGCAATCACTTGCTCCGCGGTCAATGCCTTGTTGGTGACGTCCCACGCAAGGCGCGTATAGCTACCTACTGCGGTCCGAGCATCCCTTCTAAGGAGGCCGTATATCCGAAATGTCACATTTTCCCAATGCCGGAGGATTCGGGCGCGATCGCGTTCTGTGAAATCGTTTCTGATCATTACCGCGGTAGCGAGCAATCTAGCCTGGACGATTGTGGTAACTGCGCTCTTGCGTCGATCTGACATCAGATCATCCAATTTGGAAGTAACGTTGAGGAGCCACTGTGTCGTCCCGATTACATCCCCCGGTCCTTTTCGAGACCGAGTTTGCAGCAAACGCGCCGAATCCTCCGCGCCAAGTGGTCGGCTGGGTTGTTCAGCACTTTTCAACGTCGCGGCGAAGCGAAGAGACTCGGTACTGAGCCCGAGGCGTAAGCCAACACAGTCATAGATTTGTCGCCAAAGACTATGAGTCGTAGCGATATGTTCCGTTTGGTTGCCGGATTCACTCTCGAACACTATGGCCATAAGCATGCTCTTCAGTCGGTCGAACCACGAAACATCGAGTCCACGACTGTTAAGCACCTCAAATACGGTGTAGACAAGCGATTCTTCACTCACTTGGTGGAATACGAATGTCAAACGGTTCTTGATCAGGCTGACCAGTTGTGCCAACGAATTCCCATCGTCAGTCCATCGCTGAACGAATAACTCGCATTCTTCCATCGCCGATAGCAGTTCTCTGTCGGCAACGGTTTTGGCGACTTCGGATTTGGGATGTGTCCCATTCCGGAGGTAATCGGCGAAAAAGTTGCTACTGTCATGATTGGTCTGTAACAGTAGCAAGGTCGCATCGTCATCCTTGACCAAAAGTTCGTTCAGATCGCGGGCGATTTTGGTTTCTTCGTTGTCGGCAAGATCAAGATACAATGCAACAGTTTTCAAGAGCAATATCAGGGTCGTGATTCGCTGTTGACCGTCAACGACCTCAATAACCGAGTGACCAGTCGTAACGATCTCGACGACTTCACGACGAAGGCCAACGATTGTCGCCATGAAGTGGGGACGTCGATCCGCATAATCATGTGTCTTTTCGATGTCGTCGAAGAGTTCATCTCGCTGTCGTGTTCGCCAACTGTAAGCACGTTGATACTCAGGGATTCTGAACAAGCGACGTTCGAGAAGACTCGCTAGGTCTACAAAATCGGGTTGTATCATGCCTTGCATCGTCATTTTTCGGCTCCCTTGTGGGGTAACGTTGAAATCCCGAGTGTGTGACTTAGCTTCGAAATTCGCGATGTTAAAAGTTAGCGTAGGATGGTTATGTCGACGGGGTTACGTTGCCGCGGACTACTCGGAAGTTTTGGGCGGTTTGGGGTGTTTGGGGGTTTATTAAGGCGCCGTCGGTTACGGTGAGGAGGGTTTGTTCGTACTGCGATGCGCGTTCGAGAATCATGATGCGTCTTGTGCTGTCCATTTCGGAGAGGACGTCGTCGAATGCGATTATTGGATCGCGTTTGGCAAACTCAGTCACTAGGGATGCTTCGGCTAGTCGGAGGGAGAGTGCGGCGGTGCGGGCTTGACCGCGGGAGGCGAAGCGTCGGGATGGTGCACTGGCGATGTTGATGCGGAAGTCGTCGAGGTGCGGCCCGATGACCATGTGTCCTGACGACTGCTCCTTACGCTTTGAAGCCATCAATCCGCTGTAGATGAGCGTCCGTAGTTCCGTCCCTTCTAATTCGTTGGACTCGGCGGCGCGGGCAGCGGAACCGAGATTGGGTAGATAGGTGAGATCGAGAGATTCGCCTTCGCTCAATTCTTTGTGTATGGGTGCCGCTCGGGCCTGCAGGAGTTGCATCACTTCCCGCCGGGTCTGGATGATCTTGGTGCTCTCCTCGCAGAATCGACCGTCCCAGAAGGCGATCTCTTCCTCGAAATCTTGGACCTCGAACGATCCGCGCAGGAGTGCGTTGCGGCTTTGGCGGACACGGTTCAATCGGATCAATGTCTGAACGTATTCGGTGTCGAACTGTCCGATCAGGATGTCGAGATATCGTCGTCGAACTGCGGCGGCGCCGAGAGCAAGCTCGAGATCGCTCGCTTCGAAGATGACGACGTTGGCGCGCCCGACGAATTCGACTGGTGCGACCTTAACGCCGTTGATGCGCCACTCTTTGGATTGGACGTTGAGACGATTGAAACTTTCGCCCATTTTTCGATTAGGACCAGCGGATACCTGAAGATCGAACTGAGCGCGTACCGACTCGGGGCCGTTGTTGAAGACGCCGAGGGCATGGACTTGGCCGCCGTCACGTGCGATCGAGTGGTTTACGACCTCGCGGTCGTTGCTGGCGCGCAGCGACTTACCGACCGACAGCATGTGAACCGCTTCGAGCAACCCGCTTTTGCCGTGACCGTTCGCGCCGGTGAAGACTACCAACCCCGGCGAAAGGTTGATGTCGGTGTCGACGTGGTTTCTGAACCCGCTTAATTTCAGGCGAGTGAGATGGATGACAAACCCCTCAAATGCAACGTAACAGGTGGCGACGCAATCCTCGCCACCCTGATATGCGTATCATAATCACAGCGGTGACCATTCTGTTGCACCACCCCTATTGAACGACGATCGCCGGCAGCGCGGCTCAGCCCAATAATCATGCGCAAAATCCCCATCGCCATTAGCGCAATCGCGTTGGTTATCTTCACGGCCGCATGTGGTACCGAGTCCGCTGATCTACCGACTTCAACCCGCGCGCCCGATCCGGTCGCAACGGCGACTGCGCGCCCTGTGGATACTCCCGACCCTGCACCGACCGTGGAAGCAACGCAGGCGATGGCGGAACCTACCGAGAAGCCTGAACCGACGATGCCAGCGCCGGCAACCGAACCTCCTGAAGCCACGGAGGAACCCGTAGCTGCCACTGCGCCTGAACGTGACTTGGACATCGTGACGCTGCTGCCGTTCGATGGCATTCCGGCGATCTACAATCCGGAATTCTTCTCGGATATTGAGGCTGCCAACAAGAATTACAACGACGGCGAACTGGTTCTCGGCGTTGAGATCGACGGGGATGCCCGGGCCTATTCGGTGCCGTTGCTGAGCAGTCACGAGATCGTGAACGATGTTGTGGGGGGTAAACCGATCGCGGTTACGTGGTGACCGCTTTGCTTCACTGGGATCGGGTATTCCAGAGAGGTAAATGGACAGACGCTAACCTTTGGCGTGTCCGGCAAGTTGACCATGAATGCGTTGATCATGTACGACCGGCAGACGCGTTCTCTTTGGAGCCATTTCCTTTCCGAAGGGATCGAGGGAGACTTCAAGGGTGTCAAGTTGACAAATGTACCGCTCGTGCTCACAACGTGGAAGGAGTGGAGAACATCCTTCCCCGAAACCAAGGCGTTGTTAAAGGGCGAGTCAAGTGCGGATCCGTACACCTACTACTATGCGCGAGGCGACGCGGGTGTCATCGGTGAATCCAATCGGGATGAACGACTTTACGGCAAGGAGCTTGTGTTGGGTTTGGGGTTTGATGACGGAGCGATCGCATATCCGCATACGGCGTTGCAAGAAGAGCAGGTCGTAAATACCGAAATCAACGGTCAGCCGATAGTCATTTACTACGACTCGCAAACCAACACTGCTACTGCGTATTCCAGGGCGGTTGGTGAAGATACGTTGGAGTTTTCGTTGGAGACGGATGAAGAGGTCGATGGTGTTGCGCGGAGATGGATCGTGGACGATGTTTCTGGTTCGAAATGGTTGCCCTTGAATGGGCAGGCTTGGAGCGGCGATTTCCAAGGAACGCGATTGGAGCCGGTGCACGCGGTCAACGTGTTCTGGTTCGCGTGGAGCGATTTCTATCCCGAGACCGAGCTATACGGTCAATGAGTGTCGACTTACGAGACTGGGTGCGCAATGTCCCGGATCATCCGACGCCGGGCATCCAGTTCAAGGATTTAAGTCCGATACTCGCTCATCCGCCGGTTTTTCGCGCTGCGATCGATTGGTTCACCGAACAGGTTCGCTCCATCAATCCGGATGTTTTGGCGGCAATCGACGCCCGCGGATTTGTGTTCGCTGCGCCCGTTGCAGACCGGTTAGAAATCCCGCTCGTGATGGTCAGAAAGAGCGGGAAACTGCCGCCGCCGGTCGTCAGGAAGGAATATTCGCTTGAATATGCCGAAGCTTCGACAATCGAAATTCGTTCTGACGCGATATCCGAAGGTCAGAGCGTCGTCATAGTCGACGATTTGTTGGCCACCGGCGGCACTGCGATGGCAGCGGCGGAGTTGGTCGAAGGATTAGGTGGTCGCACCGTCGCACAGCTATCGCTGATCGAACTCGCGTTCTTGGACGGTCGGGAACGAATCACAGCTCGCGATCCGGAGTGTGAGGTCATCGCCAACATCGTCTACGACTGACCGTTGGCAAAGCGAATCTCTACCAGACGCGCCCCGACGTATAGGCCGATAAATTCGATCACGGTGAGGAGTGCGATGAAGAGCGTCGCTTCGAGGAAGAATCGCTCCGGGAATAGCAGCAGAAGGTAGTGGCGGAACGGGTCGAGTTGCCACAGGTCGTTGGTGAAACTCAAGAGGTGGAACTGAGTGAAGATCCAAGTGAAGTCGATGATTGCGATCACTACGACCGCGGCGATGAGTATGCCCCAAACGAGCGCGCACCATCGCAACCATCTACTCAGCGACGCAAAAAACTCGCGGCGACGGATGGTCAACCCAACGACGGCACAAATGGCGAGCACGATGCCGGTCCATACGGAGACCGCGGCCACGTAGCGCATCAGATCCTTGACATCGATCATGTGGAGAATCTCACGCTCATCGAAGAGGCTCACCTCCCCTCGCGACGTGTTCACTCGCACATCCAGACGCTCCGCGTCGTTCGCGAAGTAGTCCTTGACTTGGTCTGCAGCGGAATCCAACTCCGAGACCGGCAATCCAGTGCGCTCAGGGATCCCGTTGCGCCACCAGTTGTACGTGTAGAGCCAGTCTGAATCGGTTACGTAAACGACATTGATGGCGATGAGGAATATCGGCAAAAGCACGGCGAATGCGACGCCGAGCGCCAACATCACCAAGACTGACGCCTTGAATCCATTCAATCTAGTCACGAGGTTTAATGCTAGTAAACCTCGCCACCACCGCGCCAATATCGCCCGTCACTATTGTGAAGCAGGCGGCATACCCGAACTGAGATTCATTGCGATCTGGCTAGCTGTCTTGACGTTGTATTCGTTGGCTAATTTCTTGTGATTAATCGCATCAACGATTGTGCCGATGAAGCACAGTCCGGCCGTAAGCAGATACAGAATCCCCAAACCGATATGACCGAGGACGAAGCGTTGAATTCCAGCGATCACAACGAATCCGATCAACGTGAAAAGCAAGATCGTTGTCTCATCTTTGCGTTGGTTCCGGTACGCCATAGCAAACATCTGCTCGGATTCCTCCGGGATGTTCTGCACAATTCCAGATATCGCCGCCTGCTCACCTGCCGAGATCTCAGGCAATAGCTGGATCACATTTGCCATAGTCAAAAGCTCCTTATCGACTTAAAGCGTTTCATTTCAAGCGTCAAGACCCTCCAGAGGATGATCGCAACTGCCGGTATTCCTAGGATGTGCGACTCGATTGCTGAGATCACGTCGCCACGGAAGAGATACGATATCGAATGGCCGAGCCCGAATCCTGGACTCTTGATGCCCCACACGTAGTACGGCCAAAATATCGTGAAGTGGAAATCGGAGTTCGGGTTGCCGAGCGCGAGCACGACTAGTGCTGCCACCCATATCGCTGCTTCTCGATCAACGTAGCGAAGTAAATCCCGCAACGTTCTCAAACCCGAATCCATTCCTAGAGGTTACATCGCGAACCGCTACCATCGACAAGGTCATTCGACACAATGAGTAAACCAATTCCAGCCTCAGCAAACAACCAAAACGAATTCCAATTCTTGGTTGACACGGTTCGCACGCTCCGGAATCCAGACGGTTGCCCGTGGGATGCGGAGCAAACGCATCAATCATTGCGACCGAATCTGCTCGAAGAAGCTTACGAAATGTTGGAAGCGATCGAGGATAACGATGCGAACGCGCTGGAAGAAGAGCTTGGCGACGTCATGATTCAGATCGTTTTCCATGCCGACATCGCGCGTCGCAACGGCGAATTTGACGCCGATTCCGTCTGTCGAAAAGTGGCGGAAAAACTCATCCGTCGCCATCCTCACGTGTTCGGCGATGCCGAAAAACTCGATTCCGGTGAAGACGTGATCGACAGATGGGAGCGTATCAAGCGACAAGAGGCCGGCGGCGTGCGTTCCATAGTCGCATCCGTCCCCAAGGCATTGCCCGCACTCGCACAATCGACCGTATTGCAACGCCGAGCGATGCGAGCGGGGTTACCAATCGCAGCCGATTCGGTCAGCGGTACCGACTTTCCAGAGAGAACGCTCGGCGAATCCGATGACGATTTGGAACTTCGCGCCGGCCAATTCCTCGCTGCCGTTGTCCGTTCCGTTCAGTCGCAAGGGATCGACCCCGAGACGGCGTTGTTGAAAACCAACGCCGCGCTCCGCGACCGCGTCTTGCGAGCCGAAGAGTTAGCTGAAGGAACCGCATTGGCCGAATTGTCCGGCGAGGACCGCGAGCGGATTTGGCGACAAGCCCGCTAGCGTGTGCTGTGCATAATCTCACTTACGACGAATTCACGGTCAGTTCACGCGCGCCTCGCCGTTGCCCGGCCCCTCTGGATGGACGTTCCGTCCGCTGAAGCGCCGGCTTTCGCCGGAATGACGGTGGTTGCGCACAGGACCCCTTGGACATCAAGGGGGAGGGTTGTTCACAGCACCCTAACGCGTCACATCTACTGCGGTGCCGGTAAACGGAGTCACATCTCCGACAACTGTCCCGGCTATATCGCTTCGATTCAGATCGGTTAACAGCGCGTCGACCGCATCCTTTTGCACCGAGATGAGCAAACCGCCGGAAGTCTGCGGGTCGCACATCAGCAACCTGTCAATTTCGCCGACGTCGCCAGCCCAGCAAACGCTCTCTGCGCAACTTTCCATATTCCGGTGCGTACCACCCGGAGCAATGCCATCCGTCAGGAGCTCCACGACGCCCGGCAGCACCGGCAGCGCCGATCGCCTCAATCGTCCTGTAGTACCGCTCGCCCGCATCATAGTCATGAGGTGACCGACAATCCCGAATCCCGTCACATCCGTCGCCGCGTGCGCCCCAACCGACACCATCGCTGCCGCCGCATCGCGGTTCAATCGCAACATCGATTCAACCGCCGTATCCAGAACCTCGCCGACCGCCTTACCGTTCTTCAGCGCGGTCGTAACCACACCCGTCCCTAACGGCTTGGTCAATACCAACACATCGCCCACCTGAGCCGTCGAATTCTGAACCTGCTCCCCCGGTTCGACAACACCGACGACCGACAAGCCATACTTTGGTTCGACATCA
Organism: Dehalococcoidia bacterium; assembly: GCA_963664695.1. Classification (GTDB taxonomy): domain Bacteria; phylum Chloroflexota; class Dehalococcoidia; order Lucifugimonadales; family Lucifugimonadaceae; genus Bin127. The sequence goes on along the minus strand of OY761543.1, from coordinate 1,057,998 downwards.
TCCACTGTGTGCCCACCAACGATGATCGCACCCGCCTCCGCGACTTTTTCGGCTCCGCCACGCAGTATCTCCGATGGCACGTCGAACGGCAATGACCTTGGAAACGCCGCCACATTTAGCGCCGTGATTGGTCGACCGCCAACGGCGTAAACATCCGACATCGAGTTCGCCGCCGCAATCGCTCCATAAGTGAACGGGTCGTCCACGATCGGCGCGAAGAAGTCGACGGTAAGCACCAAGGCGACGCGCTCGTCTAAACGGTAGACGGCAGCATCGTCGCCGTGTTCGAAGCCGACCAACAAATCTGGGTGCGGAACGGCTCCATTCATCAGCCCGCCCAAAACCTGGGCGAGTTCGCCTTGGCTAAGCTTCCCTGCTCAACCGGCACAGCTGGCGAGTTCCGTCAGCCGGGGTACCTTTTCGTTCATTTCTACGGGCTCTTACCAATCAAACGAGACTACACAAACAACCTCGGTCTCGCTTCTTCCACAATGGTACCCCCGCGAATCGCGATGACCTGTAATCGCAATCGACTTAAAATTGAGACAGCTACCCACCACACTCCCCGTACCCGATTCGGGTATCTCCGTTATGACACAACTCCCACTCGCTGAAGTCCTGCCGATCTCGTCATCCGTCAACGATGCTGGGCGTTTAGCCATCAACGGCCTGGACGTTCGCGATATCGTCGAAGAGTTCGGCAGTCCGATCTACATCTACGACGAAACGACGATCCGGCACATGTGCCGTGAGTTCGTCGACAACTTTAGGCGTTTTTATCCCGACACCGAGATCGCTTATTCCGGCAAAGCCTTTTCCAACCCGGCGATTCTCAAAATCATCGAGCAAGAGGGGCTCCACATCGACGTGGTCACCGGGGGCGAACTCGCGTTTGCCATGGCCGCCGATTACCCGGCCGAAAAGATCAACTTTCACGGCAACAACAAGACTCGTGACGAGCTCAGGGAAGCGGTTGAAGCCGGCATCGGACGCATAACCATCGATTCTTTCCACGAGATCGAACTACTCAACGATGTCGCCCAAAACGCAGGAAAGACTCAGGCCGTCAACCTCCGTCTCTCGCCCAGTATCGACCCCCACACACATCGCCTGACTAGCACCGGCATCCTCGACTCGAAATTCGGATTTTCGATCGAGACTGGTGATGCTGAAAAAGCCGTTGACGCAGCAATGGCGCAACCCAACCTCGATGTCGAAGGCCTCCACTTCCATCTCGGTTCGCCACTGTTCGAGCTGGAACCGTACGAAGAAGCGGTCGAATATGTGTTGGCCTTTGCGGCCCGTATGACATATGTCCACGGACTCGATATGCGTGAGTTCAGTCCCGGCGGCGGAATGGCTATCGGATATCAAACATCTAAACTGCCGCCGACCATCGACGAATACGCGAAGACCATCGTCGAATCGCTGGAATCTGCCTGCACCAAGTACGGCATTGATCGTCCCAGACTCACGATTGAACCCGGTCGGTCGATCGTAGGACGGGCTGGCGTAGCCGTTTACACGATCGGGGGCATCAAACGAATTCCCAGCGTACGAACGTTTGTCAGCGTAGATGGCGGGATGGGCGACAACATCCGTCCCGCGTTATACGAAGCAGAATACGAGGTGATGTCGGTCGACGATCCGCTCGGCGAGCCAACGCAAAAAGTAACCATAGCCGGCAAGTTTTGCGAATCGGGCGACCTCCTCGCCAAGGACGTCGATCTACCGGACGTGAACACAGACGACCTCCTGGCACTGCCAGCGTCTGGAGCCTATTGCGTCCCAATGGCCAGCAACTACAACCTGCAGACGCGCCCAGCGATAGTTCTCGTTACAGAACAATCGGAAGCGCGACTCATCCGCAGGCGCGAGTCCTACGCCGACCTCCTCGCCACCGCGATCTACGAATGATGCTCGGCACACCGCCAAAGGTTGGGTCGACGGGACATTGGCAGACGATAGGGAATCCTGCTGCCATAGCGCTTCTCGAGGGTGCGATTAGTCAGCAACGAGTTTCGCACGCCTACCTGATCGTCGGCCCAAATCGCGTCGGCAAGCGCACGTTGGCGGTTGATTTTGCACGGGCAATGAATTGCAACGCGGCAGACATCGCTGCGCCCGGCTGGGCGGAATTGGCTCCGGCGGTTCCGTGTGGTGAATGTTCGGCTTGCGAACGAATCGCCAGATCGAACTTTGCCGATGTACAGATAATCACATCTGCCACGCAGACGTCGAAGGACACCGACGATAAGGCCGCACGGCGTCGCGTTTTGATTGGTATCGATCTCATCAAGGATCTCCAATCAGACGCGATGCTGAAACCCTATGAAGGCCGGGTAAAGGTCTTCATCATCGACGAAGCGAATCGCATGTCACCCGACGCGGCGAACGCGTTGCTCAAGACTTTGGAGGAGCCGCCTAGCCAAGTGCACTTCATTTTGACCTCGCCAGCGGTCGAAATGGTGCCGGAAACCATCGCTTCGCGTTGCCATGTTGTGAGGCTGAAGTCGGTTGCAACTGACGTGATCGCGGGGGCGTTGGTCGATCGTTTCGAATTGTCGGGCGATGAGGCGAGAGCTTTGGCGAAGATGTCGATGGGATCACCAGGTTGGGCGATCGCGGCTCTCAATGATCCGTCGATGCTGGATGCCCGGAAACAATCAGGGGCGAGGATACTAGACGTTTTGAACGCGGACCTCGCAGATCGATTCGATTATGCTTCCCAGATGTCTCGCCAATTCTGGAGCGATCGCGCGGTTGCGTTGGAAGAGGTAGACCGATGGTTGGAGATCATCCGCGACATCGCAATGATCAAAAATGAATTACGCGAGCATGTTGTCTATGATGACCGAGTCGAAGAGTTGGATCAGATCGCGAAGGCCCTCAGCGAAGACGAAATTGCCCGCGCCGCGTCGGCGATTCAAAAGACGCGTGACGCCTTGATGGTTAACGCGATACCGCAGCTCGCGTTCGATGGGATGATGCTGGGTCTGCCGATCGTCGCTTAAACGTCGCCAAACCAACAACGCCGCGTACGCATGGATTGTGCTCACCCGGCTGCGGTCGGCAACGGCTGTTTCGCCAGCCACGGCATGAATGGCAACCACGCCGGATCGACGCGGTCGGCACTGAAACCCGCATATGGGTTCGGTCGCGGTTCGCGAGGTTCCATTCGCAACGTCATTCCCGCTTCGCGGGGCGTATAACCCGCCTTGCGATGGTTGCAACGTTGACATGCAGTAACGACATTTTCCCAAGTGTGCTGTCCGCCTTTGCAGCGCGGCACGACGTGATCCAATGTCATTTCGGAACGGCGTTGGCCGCAGTACTGGCAAGCGTAACCGTCGCGCTGGAACACTTCCCGGCGCGAGAGCTTGCGACGATGCAGGGGTTTGCGGACCATGTAAACGAGGCGGATGACCTCAGGTCGTTCAAACATCCGGGAGACGGTATGGATGTATTCGACACCGTATTGAACCGTTTCAGCTTTACCTTTTCCAAGTAGTGAAACAGCGCGGCGCACATCGCAGATGTTCAGCGGCTGATAGTTCTGGTTAAGCACCAATACCCGAGAACGTATCAGAATTAACGCGTGATCAGTCACGGTTCCCATTCTATAGCCGCCAATGTTGCGACGAGCGAACATTTCGAATCTGGTCCCGTCATCGAGCGTTTGTGCGGTCATTCGACTCTGGCGAAGAGCACCTCAATCGCCAAACCGATTTCGCGTGGCGCAATGGGCACGATCGCACCGCGGAGGTTTGAGAACGCCTCGACGAACAACGAATTCGTGAGCTGTTCATCGAGCCACGAGCGCGGGTTGTCGTTAAGGTAAATCTGCGAGTACGAGACCGAGTACGAAGCGCCTCCGAAATCCACTGCTCCTTCGGGTATCACGTAGGTGAAGATCGCCACCGCCGCGATTATCGCCGCGACTGCGAATAGGCCCAGAACACCTCCTAGGATCGCGCCGCCGATGTCGTTCACCCATTTCAAAGGAGAGACTTTGATGAATGCGCGGACCGACATCGAAAACCAACGAGCAATCGTGAATATCGCCGCTGAAAAGAGCACGTAACAGAATGACGTAACGATCGAGACGTAATTTTCAGCGAGTCCGAGAAGAGGAATGATGCGGCTGACTATTTGTGAGCCGAGTGCGATCGTGCAGTAGGCCGCGACGAGCCAGATCGCGGTGCCGATGACCCCGGTCTTGAACCCCCAATAAGCCAACAGCGCGATTGTGAGGATGAATATGCCGTCTAGACCGCTCATCGATTAGTCAGCGCGCGACGTAGCAACGCAGATTCGTCCTTACCTTTTCGACTTGAAGCAATTCGAGCTCAATACCGAGCCCAAGGCGACCGTGAACACAAGCGTTGAGCCCTGCTGTCTATAATCGAATATTAGTTTCGAAGCGGATCGAAAACCCTTCCGATTGATGCGAGTTGTGTTGCAATGTCCGGTCCTCAAGGCTCCGTCTACTATTCATGAACCTGAACCTGAACCAGAAAGCCGCGCCCATACAGATCGCACTAGACGGTACACCTGCATCCGGCAAATCGACTGTGGGAACGATGCTCGCCGATCGATTGGCCTGCGATTTCCTCGACACAGGTCTGATGTACCGTGCGATGACCTACTTGGCGCTCGAGAACTCACTTTCTCTTGATGATTCCGATGCGCTTGGCGTGTTAGCCGAAGCGACCAGCTTCTCCTTGTATCAAGGATCGGACGGTTCATGGCGATTGATGGTGAATGACCGTGACATCTCGGACCGGTTGCATTCGGAAGACATTAACCGCGACGTGTCACAAGTTGCCGCCGTGCCCCAGGTGCGCCGTGCCCTCGTTCGAAATCAGCGCGAGATTGCATCTCAACGGTCGACGGTTATGGCTGGCCAAGACATAGGGACCGTCGTGTTGGTAAACGCACCAGTGAAGATCTACCTAAATGCCTCGGTAGCAACTCGAGCCGCGCGCCGAACGCGGGACGCCTCCGGCAACTCTGAAGGTCATCGCTACGAAGTGGTTTTAAGTTCGATCAAAAGGCGAAGTGAGTTCGATACCAAGCGGGTTGATTCTGCGTTGCGACCAGCGGACGACGCGATAGTCATTGCTACTGACGACTTGACCGCAGACGAGGTAGTCGAAGAGGTAATCTCGTATGTCTCCACTAAGCTGAATCGAACCGACACTCTAGGAATGACGGGGAAGCGCACGGCATGAAGCCCAACCGGCAATGGTTCTTCCCGGTGTGTAACACTGCGTTCCGAGGGACGCTGGGTATGTTTGCGGACCTGCAAATCGAAGACCGCGACCGATTGGCTGTCGGCGGCCCTGTAATTTACTACTGCAACCACCTGTCCAATCTCGATCCGCCGATTGTGGCCTCGGTTCTACCGCGTCGCGCTCTATTCCTCGCCAAGCGTGAACTGTTCAACAACCCGCTCAGTACATTCCTCCTCAAGGGATGGGGCGCATATCCGGTGAGTCGGTATTCAGCAGATTTGCGAGCACTGCGATGGGTTCGCGCCATGCTCGATGATGGTCGAGCCGTCGTAATGTTTCCTGAAGGCACCCGCAGCCGTAACCTACAAGGGTTGAAAGTAGGGCATATCGGCACCTCGCTTGTCGCTGCCCAAACTGGCGCGACTTTGGTTCCGATCAGTTTTTACGGAACTGATAACTTGCAAAATATCCTCAAGGTGCTTATGCCTATCGCCAAGATCAGGATGTCGATCGGAGAACCGTTCAAAATCGACGGTGACGTTTCTAGTCGTCTCGACCTTGAGCGCGTCACCGTCGAGTTGATGTCCAGATTGGCGTTGGGGTTGCCGGAAGACCGTCGTGGCGTTTATGCCGACCAAATCCCGGCGAGTTTTGAAATGACCAGTACGGTTGCGTCTCCGCCATCTTTGGATGCCGACCACGCGGGAGACCGGTCAGAATATTCGGTGCCGTCGGGCAGAGAGTCGGCGTAAAACTGATATGTGTGGCATCGTAGGGTACGCCGGTTACGGCGACGCGAAGACATTCCTGCTCCGGGCGCTGAACAACCTGGAGTACCGTGGATACGACAGCGCCGGAATCGCCGCGGTCAATGGCCATGGCATCACCACAATCAAGCGCGCTGGCCGAGTCTCGGCGCTCGAAGAGACGATCAATGGGCAGTTCGGGCAAGCGACCACTGGGATAGCCCACACCCGTTGGGCGACCCACGGCTCGCCAACCGACGTCAACGCGCATCCGCACGTCAGCTACGATGGCAAAGTCGCAATCGCTCATAACGGAATAATTGAAAACCACGCCACATTGCGACGCAGCCTAACCGCCGCCGGAATCGAGTTCAAATCAGAGACCGATTCCGAGGCGATCGCGCACATGATCGCGCGTCACATGGACGATGGTGATTCGCTTTTGGAGGCAACCCAAAGAGCGGGAAATGAGCTCGAAGGATTGTCCGTCGTACTCGCGATCTCTTCTCGCGAACCCGATGCAATCGTGGGTATTCGGATCGGTTACGCAGGTAGCCTGATACTTGGCGAGGCCAACGGCGCACGGGTATTGGCGAGCAACACTATGGCGATGCCGGCCGAAGTTACCGCGGTAACCCACGTTGACCATTGCGAAGCCGTCCGCATCACTAGGGACCGAGCTGAGATTGCCGATGTGATTGGAGCGACAGTTGTCAAAGCGCAAGTTCCGTTGCAACCAGATAACCGCATCACAGAAATCGGCGAATACGAACATTTCATGCGGAAGGAGATATCGGAGCAAGCCGCCGCGGTCCAGGGCGCGATGAGGGGGCGGATAGATTTCAGTAAACCGCGCATCGATATCCCAGAGATTGATCGAATCCCGAACGAACTCGATCGCATCATCCTCGCGGGCATGGGCACCTCACATTTCGCCGCGATGGCGGGTTCCCGTTGGATCGAGCGATTGGCTCAGATTCCTACGACCGTTGAATATGCCGGTGAATTGGCGGATCGCGAACCGGTCATGGGTCGGCGCGACCTTTTGATCGCGGTAACCCAGTCTGGTGAAACGTACGACACGCTGACCGCGATCGAAACGGCGAAACGTAAGGGAAGCGCAGTCTGTGTCGTAACCGCCAGTTCTCAAAGTGAAGCGACGCGGATGGCTGATTTCGCGATCGACATCGGCGCCGGCGCGGAAGTTGCCGTTCCATCCACCAAGACTTTTATCAACAGCATGCTGGTGCTCTACATGATGGGGCTTCAAATCGGAAACGACAGAGGAAAGCTCAATCAATTGGAGTTCGTACGGCAGATCGAATCGATCGTCGCGTTGCCGCGTGCCATTAACCGCACGATAGGACAAGAGTCTGACATCGAAGAGCTTGCGTTTAACCGTTTCAAAGATGTGGGTAACTTGCTGATGCTTGGGCGTGGCGACCTTTACCCGATCGCATTGGAAGGTGCGTTGAAGATGAAGGAGACTGCGTACGTTCACGCCGAAGGGTGTTCGGCATCTGAAATGAAGCACGGAATTAATGCGCTCATCGAACCTGCCACGCCGACCATTGTGCTGATTCCGAAGAATGGTGAGTTGAGGACGAAGATGTTGACAAGCATCTACGAAGTTCAGAGTCGGGGCGGTGAGGTGATAGCGATTGCTCACGAAATGGATTTCGAAGTCGAGGAATTAGCTGACCGTATGATCCCCATCGCATCTGATGACGAGGAACATTTCCCGTTTCTAATGACGATTCCATTGCAGCAGTTGGCATATTACACGGCGTTAGCGCGTGGCATCGATCCCGACCGACCTCGTAATTTGGCCAAAACCGTCACGGTCGCATGAGCGAAAAGATCAACGCGTCACACTCATTAGTCCGAGAACGCATCGAACAACGCGAAGAGGCGTTGTCGCCGTATGCGACCCGATCAAAATCCGCTACGCGTCAGCGTGACGAGGAACCATCGCCGGTTCGGGCGGCCTTCCAACGCGACCGCGATCGCGTTATTCACTCCAACTCCTTCAGACGCCTGAAACACAAGAGTCAAGTGTTAGTTAACCCGCAAGGCGATCACTTCACAACTCGGATGACGCACGTCTTACAGGTATCGCAGGTTGGACGGACCATCGCCCGGGCGCTAAATCTCAACGAAGACCTCGTCGAGGCAGCTGCTCTCGCACACGACGTCGGGCACACACCTTTTGGACACATCGGCGAACGCGTCCTGAATGAAAGATTGCCTAACGGATTCACCCATGCCGCACAAGGGGTTCGGACGCTCACAATCCTCGAAAAACACGGCGAAGGCCTGAACCTTACAGACGCGGTCGTGGAGGCGGTAAAGAGACACTCCAAACCTGAAGGCAAGTTCATCGCCGCTGATGCCGTCGAGGGTATGTCATTGGAGGCACAGATCGTGCGCATCTCTGACGCCATCGCGTATTTGGCCCACGATCTCGCCGATGCTGAAAGAGACGGCACCCTCGAAACGCAGGATGTGCCGACCGAGATCCGTGATGCTCTAGGAGATGCTCATTCCACGCGGCTCAACGCCATGGTATGCGACGTAATCGACGCTTCTTGGGATTGCGTCAGCGCCGACGGCGGCCAGAACATTCAGCCATGGATCAGGATGACCGACGCCATGGGAGACGTCACGACGAAACTCCGCAACTTCATGTTCGAGCGTGTCTACCACCCGGCTTCGGCTTCTCCCGAGGGCGTCCGTGCTCGCAATGCCGTCGAGTTACTCCACGACTACTACAGCGTCCATTTGGACGACGTCCCAGGTTGGATGCGAGTGATCTCGATCGAGCCGGAATACGCGGCCGCGGATTTCGTTAGCGGAATGACCGATTCGTTCGCCGTGATGGCCCTTGAACGCATTTCACCCGGCAGTACCGAGGGGCTGTACCAAGGCCGAATCTCGGTCCCACTGCACCATTGAGACCCGACACCAACTAGGACGCACGGCCGTTTCGGCGCGAATGCCGCGGAGTGTTTGCATTCGCAAGAATCTCGTTTATACTTCCGTACGTCCCAAGGTTTTCGGGCGTATCAGGATACGAAGATAACTCGATATTCCGTTTAATGGGACGTGGTCGGTGTCGGCAGCCAGTTGAATACTGGAAGGGAGAGCAGATGACCTTAGTCGACGAAGTCAAAGCTAGACTGACCATCGTTGATGTTGTGTCTGACTATCTTGCCCTCGACAATCCGTCGTCTCGCACGCCCAAAGCTCTCTGCCCGTTCCATGAGGAACGAACCCCTTCCTTCAGCATCTCCCCTGAGCACGGAGCGTGGCGATGTTGGGGAGCGTGCGGCGTCGGTGGCGACATGTTCGAGTTCGTTATGCGCCAGGACGGCATCGAATTCAAAGAGGCTTTGGAGAAGCTCGCGCGCAAAGCTGGAATTGACACCGAATTTCGCAACGAGGATCGCGACAATCGTCGCCGAACGAGATCTTCCGCCCTCCACGAAATCAACTCGATTGCGGAACAGTTTTTCACGAGGCAGCTAGAAGGTTCGCCGGGCGCTGAAGCGTTGGCGTATCTTGAATCTCGTGGCATTGACGCGCCTGTTGCACGCGCCCGAGGGATTGGGTTCGCACCTAGCGGCGTCAACTCCCTGCTTCCTTATCTGAAGTCAATTGGCGCCGACAGTCAATCGGTTGTTCAAGCAGGACTAGTGGTTAAAGGCGACGATGACGCGTGGCGAGACATGTTCACCGACCGCATCACGATCTCGATCCGAGACCAACGCGGCAACATCGTCGGCTTCGGCGCCCGCGCGATGGGCGATGCTCAACCGAAATATCTCAATACCCACGAAACATCAATCTTTAGCAAGTCGAAGCTACTGTACGGACTGAACTGGGCCACCGATGCCATCCGAGCATCCGGCAAGGCCATCGTGGTCGAAGGTTATATGGATGTGATCGCGGCCCAAGAACGGGGCTTCAAAAATGTCGTGGCGTGCATGGGCACTGCAGTCACATCTCAACAGCTTCAATCCGTTTCGACGGTGTTGCCTGATGACGCTGACAACCCATCAACGGTGATTCTCTGTCTAGATGCCGACGAGGCTGGTCAAGCCGCGACTTTAAGAGGGTTGCAGACAGCCATTGCGGAATTCGGACGCTATTCCGCAAGCCGATCCTACACTCGGCGTTCTCCGATCGACATTCGCGTCGCGGGACCGGTGGTTTCGGACCACGGCGAACCTAAAGATCCCGATGAAGCCATACGCAACAATAGCGCCGAATGGGTGGCGTCGATTGACCAAGCGGACGAAATCATGGACTTCATTATCCGCGCCAGCATCAGTAGCCACGACACCTCGAGCGACAGCGGCCTCGACGCCGCGTTGGTCGAGATTGAGCCGTTCTTCGACAGCATCCCCCCTCACACGATCCGAGAGCAACGAAAAATAACCGAACTTGGCGATCGCTTGGGAGTCGATGTCGAAAATATCACGAACGTGTTGACGCGCAAGAGATCGGCGCGGTTACAAACGAGCAACGAACCACGCGATACGCGTACCCCCCGCCGACAACGAACTCGACGTTCCGCGGATGTGCAGCCAGGAATACCTGCCATTTCGGTTCAAGCCAGTTGGGAGATCGACCTTTTGGCATGCATGGTCCAGCATGAGTACGCCATCGACCACGCGACGGTCGAACCGTACCACTTCACCGACCCGGTCCGGATGCGTGTTTTCGAGAACCTGAAAGACACCGGCAACATCGAAGAGTGCGTCTCAATAATCCAAGGCGATGCTGAAGCGCTGGATCTCGTGGATCGATTGCGTGCTGCGTCGCTAGCGCCATCCGACGAATGGGAAGACGACCAGGCGGCGATAATTCAGATCGCCGAGAACTGTGCGAAACGAACGCGGCGCGAATACCTGACGCGCAACAAGAAGAAAGAGGTGCAGCTGGCCAAAGAAAACGGGAACATGATCCGTGATGAGGATATGGTCAAAGCGGTCGAAATCAACCGCGAGATCAGGGAACTGGTGACGCCGCAAAATGCGGAGTCAATCTACTAGGAGGCGCTCAACTTGTTTTACGAGAGCGACGAGCTAGAACACGAGACAGCAACCGAAGCAACGGTTGCGGATACGGACGACGAAGTCGATGCCGATCCTGCATTTTCCAAAAACGTGCCAAGCACCACGCGCCGATCAAAGGCGCGGCGGCCATTGTCCGATGGCGCCGCGCTCGAAAACGATGAAGACGAGGAAGAAAACGTCGCGTCGGATGACGATGAAGACGACGATGAAGATGACGTCGAAGTCGCCGGCGCGACCTTGACTTTCGGCATGCTGGGCGGCGATGACGAAAGCGAGGGATTTGCCAGCGAAGACAACCGGGCGAACATGATCTTGTCCCCAGCGCCGCCATCAAGCACGATTTCGGATCTTGACAGCTGGGATGGATCCGCCGCCGGCGCCAAACAGCGCGCCGAGGTCGTCACGTTGGAAAACGTGGCCGTCGATACTGACCTCACCGATGATCCAGTGCGAATGTATCTGCGCGAGATCGGGCGAGTCGAATTATTGACAGCTCAGGAAGAACGCGAATTGGCGCGCAACCTCGAACTGAGACGAATCGCGGCTGGCATCGAAACGGACTTCCTCGCGGTACACGAAACCAAACCTTCGGCGACCGAGATCACGATCGAAGCGTTGAAAAGACTTTCCCGGATGCAGATCCCAGCCAAGGCGATGGTTCTCTACTCGGGTTTTTGCAACGAGGGAATCTCCGAAATTTTCGGGGTGATCAATCAAGCACTCAAGAATCCCTACCGGATCAGAGACGTCAAATACATATCAGACATCTTCAACTGCTCGCAAGACGAAGCGGTCGAGATCATCAGGGACTTGACACGACTGCCCGAAGACATTTTCCGAAAGGTCAACACCCCAGAAGCTCGTACAAAGTTCGAAGACCTCTCGGAGATTGCGACAACTGACGCGATCAGAGAAGTATTAGACTGCGATCCTCCATCGGCGAAGATCGTTGAGGACCTAATGGCGCGTATCGAAGACGTGCCCATATTCGAAGTCCTAACCCAACCGAGACTCCTAGAAATCGTTGCCGATCCGTACCGCGTGACGTCTGCGACGCCGATCCGCCGAGCGATGGGCGGTTCTCGCAACGAAGCATTGGAGATCGTCGAGGAGTTAGCGCCCAACTTCGGACACACCGACCTTTCGCTCGACGGAAAGAAGATACTTGACGTCTGGCGCGAGACTTCTCTTGCCGATCGCGTGAAAGCCTTACGAGAAGGCTTGAAGTGCTCCGAGAGCTTGGCGAAAAAGCTGCTCGCGGTGGCCGACCCATTCGCAACTACGCATCTCGCCGACATGTTGATGTCGCCGCTCGTGCGAAAGTGCCTCGACGAACCTTACTCGGAAGACAAGATTCGGTATTTGGCTAACCATCTCGATTGCAGCGATGACGAATCGAAAGACGCGATCCGTAATCTATCGCTCCTGTCGTTGTTGATTGCGAACGAGACGCCGGACGCGATCGAGTGCAATCCGCAACTTTTCGACCTCGAAGAAGCGATCGACAACGATGCGATCCAAAAACTCTTCTACTACGGCCCGTTACTCGATGCTCATCTAACCACGATACGCAATCGAGGCACCGCATCGGACATCCACATCACCAAAGCCAATCTGCGCTTGGTGGTGTCAGTAGCCAAGAAATACATGGGTCGCGGGATGAACCTCTTGGATCTGGTCCAAGAAGGCAACATCGGCTTGATCCGGGCGGTTGAGAAATTCGACTACCGCCGCGGTTATAAGTTTTCGACGTATGCGACATGGTGGATCAGGCAGGCGATCACTCGTTCCATTGCCGATCAGGCTCGGACAATTCGCATCCCGGTCCACATGGTCGAGACGATTAACAAGCTCCTTCGCATTAGCCGACGCTTGGTCCAGGAATATGGTCGTGAACCGACGCCTGAAGAGATCGCGGTCCACATGGATACGACGCCACAAAAGGTGAGGGACACCCTGAAGATATCCCTCCAGCCGGTTTCGTTGGAGACCCCGATCGGTGATGAAGAGGACTCCACACTTGGCGATTTCATACCGGAAACCAACACCGATGGTCCAATCGAAGAAGCTTCGAACAACCTGATGAAGGAGAGCATCGTGACGGTGCTCGATACGTTAGAGGTCCGCGAAAAGCAGGTGATCGAACAACGCTTCGGCATGAAGGACGGTAGGTCTAAGACCCTTGAGGAGGTAGGTCGGTATTTTGGCGTCACTCGCGAACGCGTGCGACAGATCGAAGCCAAAGCTCTGCGCAAATTGCGACACCCGACTCGTAGCCAGAGCCTACGCGGTTTTTTTGACTAAATGACGCGTACGTCGACTACCGCTCAGTTACAGTTCCGCCGTTGATGTTGATGGCCTGACCAGTGATGTAGCCCGCGCGAGGACTGCAAAGGAATCCGATCAACTCGCCCACTTCTATGTCCTCCGCGGGACGTCCCATCGGCACTTGGGCGGCGCGACTCAACCACTCGTCGCCCCGACCCACAGGGTCCAATCGAGCTGTTTCAGTCATTCCAGGACAGACGCAGTTGGCCGTGATCTCGTGTTCTGCAAGTTCCTTGGCGAGTGCTTGGGTGAATCCATCGACCGCGAAATTGGCCGCATTGTAGGCGGCCATGCGAGCTGTGCCGCGTTTCCCGGCGGTGGACGAGATATTGACGATACGGCCTCCGTTGCCTTGCTTGATCATTTGTATCGCCGCGGCCTTTGAGCAAAGATAGGTGCCGACCACCTTCACATCCAACACCGTCTTGAACACATCCTCAGCGACATCAATCACCGGTACCCGATCTTCACCGTAAGGAGCCGCCGCGTTGTTGATGACGATATCGACGCTGCCCAACTCTGTCGCGGTATCGTCGACCAGAGCCTGTACCTGATCCGCCTTTGTGACGTCCATCACGACTGTTTTGGCCTTCACACCGAAGGAGCGCACCTCATCGGCGGTAGATTCGATGTCGCGCCAACCGGCTTCCCTTTCGTCTGGTGGAAACGTGGCCGGGTCGCGCCCGGTTCCCGTGACTACCACGTCGGCACCCATGCGGGCCAGGACATTTGCCGTGGCACGCCCGATGCCTCGCAACCTGCCAGCGCCAGTCACGATCGCCACTTTGCCGCTCAACTCACGCTCTGAACCTGTCATCTTCATTGCTCCCGGGATTCTAGATTGGGTCTTCTCGCAATCGCTCAGGAGCAATTGTACGGAGTGAGAGTTCCGACTGGAGGGTTCAGGCGCCAAGCCTTGCGCGCCCACGGTAACAAACTAAGCGTCACGCGCCTGGCGAGCCGAGAGTCACCGGGATCTCCATTATTTCGGCAGTATCGCCGGCACCCCGCACCGTTGTCACAACGACATCGGTACCGTCGGGGTGCGTGCGTAGGAATTCCGTGAAATCTGTGATCCCGCGAATCGGAGTGTTGTCGATGTTTACGATGATGTCGTCTACTTTGAAATCGGCTGCGGCCGGCGAATGGGGGTCCACATATCGCACACCTAAACCCTCACTCACCGGTAACGCTCTCTGGAATGCGAGGTATGGTGTCACATCAACCCCGCCAACCCCGAGATACCCTGGTTCTTGCCGTTCACCCAATACGACTAATCGGTTGGCGCCCTCCAAGACTGTATTGATTTCGAGCGCGAAATTAGCGCCTTGCCCGACATCAATGGTTCCCACGTTTAGTCCCACCACCTCGCCGGCGGAGTTAACCAAAGCGCCGCCACTGCTGCCCACATTGATCGCCGCGTCGGTTTGTATCAAACCCTCAAAAATGTTGCCATTCGGGTCAGCGACGGTACGATCCAATGCGCTGATGACACCCCGACTAACACTCGGCCCTCCGCTCAGCCCAAACGCGTGGCCGATTGCGACCACATCTTCACCGACCCGCAACGCATCAGAATCTCCGAAATCCGCCGGAACGAGGTCACGGGAATTCACAGCAAGCACCGCAATGTCGAGCAAACGATCTTCTCGCATTAGAGACGCGCCTAATTCTTCGCCAGAAGCAAGAATCACGCTGATAGCATCGGCACCCTCGACGATGTGCCAATTGGTAATGATCGTGCCATCGGATTCGAGCACGATGCCAGTTCCACTGCCGATTCCGTCGCCGCGGCGAATTGAGATGTGGACGATCGATGGAATTGTCGCTTCAACCACTTGGGGAACCCACGGTTCGGCGATGCGGGTGGCAGGCGCAGGATCGGATTTAACGACGACGGTACCGTCCTCCGAAATGGGGGATGTATCACAACCAGATGCAACGAGGGCGATCAACAATGCCCCGCTCACCATCCACACCGCCCTCGACTTGATGCGATCTTTCAATCTCAATGCCTCCCTCCGAATCGCTTGCGTAAGTGGAAGAAGATGCCTGATTCGGATTATACTCGCTGCACATTCCAGCCCCGATTGAATTGAGTTACAGACAAACTAAATCCCGGATGCAGAAAATTACGTATCTATTTCATCGTCGACCTTCGCGCATGTCGAGAATGAAACGCGCGTCAAACCGTTAAAATGATGTGTTGCACCTCGCAATCTCGTCCAACCATCGCAGATACGACCAAATTTGATATCCGATCACCGAAGCCTTGACCGATGGCAGCCCTGTCGTGGGTCTGGAGGGAATTCCCGCTGAATTTCGTCAGGTTCACACTACGCAGGGTTTCGGGTGAAGCGACTCTTCTGATCGGGGCGTTTGTTGGTTCTCTAATTACGGCTACGGTGATAGCCGGTGCTCCGGTTTATCTTCGCACCTTAGAACAAGCCGGTGTTGAGGACACCATCGAATCCGTTAGCACCACTTATCAGCATCTGCAAATAAACACGTCGTGGCTACCGCTCGAGGCAGGTAAATCCGTTGAAGCCAACGAAGTCATCGCGGCCGCACAAGAGGAATACCTTGACGGAGCCATTACCGGCAGCACCGCGCTCATAAAAACTCGTCGAGCTAACTGGGGCAAAGAAGGCGAAGGGCTCAGAAGGCATAACGAAGCGTCGCGGGCAATGTTCCTGTCGGTCACCGGCGTCAATGAGCGCATCGTTTATATCGTTGGTCAGGCGCCCTCCGGTCACGTGTACTACGAAGACGGTACACCGACGGTCGAAGCAGCGTTGGTTTGGGACCGCGCTTCACGGTTCGACATCCGCGTCGGTGACGTAATCGACACTGTGCCAGAGGTGCGGGGGATCGGGCTGGTCAAAGTCCATATCACGGGCATATTCACGGTCTCCGACGCATCAGACGAATTTTGGGTCGGGCTGTCTGATCCGATCGTGCGTCCGTTGCCAATTGTTGATGGGCGCGAGAGCCCGATTGTGCTCCTCATCGAGCCCTCCGTGATGTTGGACACCATCGCTGAGGCCAACGCTGGGCTCCCCGCCAACTTTGGGTGGCATCTTTTCGTAAACAGCGATTACTTCAAGGAGTTGACGCTCAATGAAGCGATCGGGCGATTGACGGATTTTGAAGACCGAATCGCCATTGAAATCACGCGCGCCGACGTGTTGACCGTCCTCGAAACGCGGCTCCAATCCTTGCAGCGCCGGATGTTATTCGCTCGCATTCCAATGTTGCTTCTGGCCGCGCTGGCTATCACATCGATCGCTTACTACCTGTTCATGGTCGCCGGCATCATCGCAAGGCGCCGAGCACCCGAAACGTCTAGGCTCCGGAGCCGCGGCATCACCGTCCTCCAAGTCATTCGATCATACGCAATCGAAAGCGTCATCATCGCCGGCGTACCGGCCCTAATCGCGCCACTCATCGGCATCGGACTAGTCGCGACGCTCGGTTTGCTTCCTGCTTATCGTAGCGTCTCCGATTCGCTATTCTTAAGCGTCGAATTCGCATGGCAATCGTGGATCTGGTCAATCGGTGCCGGACTCGCCGTTTTCGCCATCTTGTTGCTGCCCGCCATATTGGGTACCCGGCGCGGGATTATCGACCAATTCCAATCCGAAGCAAGACCCGATCAACCTCCTTTCTTCCAACGCTATTACCTCGATCTGATCTTCCTAGTTATCGGTTCGCTGGTCTGGTGGGAACTCACCACCCGCGGCTCAGTCATCGCATCGACGCGCGAAGGCGAAAATTCGGCGGACATCACGCTGCTCTTTTCGCCAGCGATATTCCTGTTGGTCGTGTCATTGCTGTTCATGCGGCTCTTCCCGATCTTGGCGCAAATCGTCGCGTTCATCGGTGCACGCTTACCGTCCGTTGAAGTCACTCTCGGCCTATGGCGATTGCGTCGCAGCCCATACTGGTACGTGTGGCCTGTGCTGTTGTTGGTTTTGGTCTCCGGACTCGGCGTCGTGTCGGGTACGCTCGCATCCACATTGGCTCGCAGTACAGAAGAGCAAATCCTTTACGAATCCGGAGCCGATTTCCGGTTTATTCCCAACACTGCGCCAAGTTCAGAAGTGGTCGCGCAGTCGCGGGAAATCGACGGCGTAATCAACGCCACGGAGGCATTTCGCGCTTCCGGTCGATTCGGTACCACGTCTCTGGGCTTCCCTTTCAACCTACTCGCTGTCGATTCCCATCGGTTCGCCGAGACCGCGTGGTTCCGGGATGATTTCTCAGAAACCGATTTCCAAGAACTGACATCCAAAATCGCTGTTGATGTGAAACCCGAACCGATCCATCTTCCCACCGACACGATCAAACTCGGTGCGTGGGCGAAGTCAGATCCCCGGGTCGAAAATCTCTTCCTGTGGTTAGTGATCAAAGATGCCAAGGGGCGTTCGCGCACCGTTACTCTGGGTCAGATCGAAAGCGAATGGACCCATCAGACAGCCGAAATGTCGAGCCCCCTCACAAATTCGGCCGAGTTAGTTTCGGTGCAGACCTTCATGCAAGCAGGGCCCGACGGCGCGGTACCGACCGTCGCATATTTCGACGATGTCTACGCCGAGAACAGTCTTGGCGAACGCACCGTCCTCGTCGATTTCGATCAATTCGGCGAGTGGACAGGTATGCCGACATCAAACGGCCTCGATGTCATCTTTGGCATCGCCGACGAACCGCCTGGACTCTCAGTTGAAGTCGCGGGAGACTCAGGCGCTTCAGTTGCCCGAGTCGAGATGGACCGAGGAAACGATCAAGGCGTCCGCGGCATCTACCGAACCGCGACCGGCGAACCACTGCCGGTCATCGCCAGCGACGCCTTCCAATTCCAAACCACCACCGGCGTGGGCTCACAGTTCATCGTTCAGATCAATGGCGGATACGTGCCGGTCGAAATCAAAGACACCGTCGCGTTTTTCCCGACCTTAGACCCGGACCGAGCCCCGTTCCTAGTCGCCAATGTCGACTCGACGATCGACTTCCTCGAATTGAGAGGTCTGACCGCCCAACGTGCCAACGAAGTTTTCGTATCCATCGATCCCGACATGCACGACTCGGTGCTCCGCGACATGCGGGACCTATTGGGTTTCAGCACCTACACCGACCGAGCATCTTTATTGGAGGCATCAACCGTCGATCCGCTGGTGGTAGCTGGATGGCGCGGCATCAGCATCGTCTCAATCGTTATGGCCGGCATCGCCGCGGCGTTCGGGTATCTAACCTATCTCGCCGCTCACGAAGTCCGAACCCGCCGCGAATCGGCACTCCTGTCGGCGATGGGCATGA
Organism: Dehalococcoidia bacterium; assembly: GCA_963664695.1. Lineage (GTDB taxonomy): Bacteria > Chloroflexota > Dehalococcoidia > Lucifugimonadales > Lucifugimonadaceae > Bin127. The sequence goes on along the minus strand of OY761543.1, from coordinate 1,039,290 downwards.
AAACAACGTCGTTCGGTCGGTTAGTGATGATCGAACACGCACTGGTCGCGCTACTCGGCATCGGGATCGGTGTCGTCAGCGGTTGGTATGTAAGCCGAATCGCCGTCAGTAGTCTGACATTCACCCAGTCTGGCGGAGAACTGCTACCGCCGTTTGTGATGCAGACCAATTGGATACCGGTCGCCGCACTCGCTACCGTGATTATCGGCTCAACATTGATCGCTGTATACCGCATCATGCGGCAATACCGTTCATTGCCTATACACGAACTCACCCGCGACGCCAACTGAAACCTCGACGATGCGCAACACGGTACAGCTCATGCTCAAAAGGACAATCGCCAACTGGCGATTGCTCTCTGCTGTCATCATCGGCTCGGTCCTCGCCGGAACGATTATGTCCGCGACCGTCGTCTATTTCGAATCGCTGCGGGACATCGCGCTCCAGAAGGAGTTGGCAGACCAGAACCCATCTGACCTAGACATCCTGATCGAAGCCGATCAGACGCCGATCAACAACGAAACACACGCCGAAATCACCAGCTCCATGGAGACGTTGTTGCTCGGGAGAATGGGGCAGTTCACCACCGATTACGAACGCGCGATGCGAAGTTGGACGTTCTTCGTCGATGAACCGCCGGAGCTCGTTCCATTAGGCGAATGTCCATGTCGGCCAACCGTCGCGGAGCCGGACGCATTCACCTCAGATGAACAGCCCCTCATCGAGTGCGATTGCCGTCGAATTCAATGTATGACAGTGCCCGATGGTCCACACGTAATCGATGTCGTGGAGGGGCGTTACCCGGAGATTGATGCACAGCCTTCGCCCGGATCTGATCTAACCGTTGAAGCCCTGCTCGACGAAGAATCGGTCGAAGAATTCGGACTGCAGTTGGGCGACGTAATCCCAGCTCGTCCACACTGGGACGAGGAACAGATCAACGTTAATGTCCGACTGACCGGCATTTATCGGCGGACACATCCAGACGCTCCCGAATGGCGCATCTTCGACCAAGCATTCGGCTCGCGCAGCAACACATTGCAGATTGCACAGTTCGTGTTGCCGCAGCAATCGATGCTCGAAGCTTTGGGCGTCTACTTCCCGAACATGGGGGCAGAGTATGCATGGTTCCTAGACGTTGAACCGACCTCGATTCACGCCACCGACACTCAACTAATCCGCCAAACGCTCGAACTAACCACAAATGAACTCCGCTCGCAGGTAGACGGCTTCGTTCTCGATACCGAACTCGATAAGACACTCCTCCGTTACGAGGTTGAACTGTTCTTCAATCGTCTGCCGATGTTCATCGTACTCATCCTCATCGTCCTAGTCGTCGTCTACTACACCGCAACCCTCGCCGGGCTCCTCATTGAAGCCCAATCAGCAGACGTTGCGCTGCTCAGAAGTCGCGGCACCACGTCCCGACAGCTTTTATTGATGTTCGCCGTGGAAACGTTCATCATCGCCGCTTTCGCCATCGTGGCCGGACCCTTCCTGGCCACTTGGGGCGTCTCATTCTTGGGTACTTTGCCGTTCTTCGGCGAACTCAACGGCGGCGAGGCATTACCCGTAAACATGACACGCAGCGTCTACGTAATGGCGGGAATCGGTGCAATTATGATCGTCATCGCGCTGATGATTCCCGCAATGCGCGTCACCCAACAGGGGGTACTAACCGAGCGCGCCGGTCGCACAAGACCGCAACGACTCGCGTTCATCCAGCGTTACTACCTCGATCTCGGATTTCTCGCGGTCGTACTATTCCTCTTCTGGCAATTGACTCGCCAAGGCTCATTCGTAGCTACCAATCTCTTCGGAGAAAATACGGTAAACCAGGTAATCTTGGCGGTTCCCGCCCTGTTCCTCGTCGCTGCCGGCATCGTACTACTTCGCGTATTCCCGATGATGATGGATCTTTTGGGGCGAATTTTGACAACCGGGATCGCATCCCGGATCATCTCGCCAGCGGTGGTGCTCGGCATCTGGCAGATGGCGCGTAACCCGGCTCACTACTCCAGAGTTTCACTTCTGCTGATCTTGACCGCCGGTTTGGGAGTTTTTGCCGCCAGCTTCGCCGCCACGCTTGAGCGAAGCGCACACGACCAGATCCTTTACGGGACTGGCGGTGACATCCGCGTCCCGGGAATCTCGAACCGACCTGGAGGTCGTTCATTCAACCTCGAAGAAGACCTCCTCGACGTAAAAGGCATCGAAGATGCCAGCGTCATTTACCGACTGCGCGGTTCGATAACTGCTGGCTTCAACTTCGACCAATTCTCGGTCCTCGCCGTGGACCCAGACAAGATCGGCGACATTGCTTGGCACCGTCGAGACTTCTCTAGAAATGGCTACGAGGAGACCTTCCAAGCCATCGCGTTTGAATCAGACGAAGGTATTCCGCTTCCCGAAGATGCCCGTTTCCTGACCGCCCGCGTCAAACCGCTATTCCCAATGCCCGAAGTCCGATTCGTCGCTCGTCTCAGCGATGCCAACGACCGCTTCTACAGCATCGACCTCGGAACCCTCTTGCCCGAATCGCGTTCTCGCCAGCGATTCCCCTGCGCGCTCGAGTTCGCGGACCCCGAGAACGATGAACTTCCTCTACCGTCTTGGTGCCGGATCGGTACATCTCTGCAACCCGCACCATTCGGGCGAGAACGCGTGCTGCTTCCAGTTGGGCCCCTGAAACTGCATTCCATCGGGGTTGCAACTTTTGATGGAGGACTCCGCAGCGGTGCGTTCGACATCGATGACATCTCCACGATCAGCAACGACGGCACCAAAATGCACCGCATCGAGTTTTTCGACGGGCAATCCGATTACACCTGGAATTTGATGCGACCCACGCAGGAATCGTTCGCCGATACGTTCGATCCCTCGCCGCTTCCCGCTGATGAAGCAGAAAACCTCGGAATCATGCGAGTCCGATGGGCGGCCGGACAGCTAAACGAGTTTCGTGGCATCTCTTCCGGCAACACCATTGAGAACATCCCGGTCCTGGCCAGCGAGAGCTTGCTCGACAAGATCGGTGCTCGGGTAGGGGAGACCATAAATGTGTCTATCGACAGCGAGCGAACTTCCCTCGATGTCGTTGACATCATCGACTACTTCCCGACGTTGAATCCGGAGGAAAGCAGCTTTGTCATCATGGACTACGAAGCGGCGCACACTCTCGTCAATGCCCGTCGATACAGCGGCGAACGCGTCGCCAACGAAGCTTGGTTGAGGACCGAGGCAGGGACGCCGTCGATCGAGCAGCTCGAGTTGATGAAAGAGGAGGCCGATGGGGCGAGACTTCGCTACACGGCGACATCAAGCGTACAGCGCAACATCGAACTTCTCCGTCTAAGATCCGGTCCGATCGCCGACCGTCTCGCGCTTTTGGCTGGTGTCAGCGTAGACCCTCTAGTGTCCGAAGGTTGGAGAGCACTTCTCGGTGTCGCATTCGTGACCGTGCTCATCGTCAGTGCAATCGGGTTCGTCGTCCATACCCGCGTCGCGTTTCGCCGCCGTCTCGCCGAGTTCGCCCTCCTGCGAACCATTGGGCTCTCGATGCGTCAACTGCTGATGCTCATCCTGATCGAACAGCTGATTGTCATCGGCGTCGCAATATCCATCGGCATCTTTATGGGGACCCGATTGGGCGACACCATCATTCCGTACCTTGCCCGGTCTGGCCAAGACGCCAACGTCGTGCCGCCCATGACGCTTGAAATATACTGGACGGGGTTCGCGACAACGTTCGGCCTGCTCGCGGTCGTCTTCGCGATAGTCATCGCAGTCAGCCTTATCTCGGTCTACAACATGGCCATCCACCGTGTCATGCGCATCGGCGAAGCATAGACTCAATCACATCCGGGAGTTACAAGACTTGGAAGCGACGACACCCCACGAGTACATCACATGCAGCGGCCTTTACAAAATCTACAAAGCCGCAGGATTAGAAGTCGTCGCCCTCAGAGGGCTTGAATTGACTGTCTACGATGGCGAAATTATCGCTATCGTCGGTGCCTCCGGTTCCGGCAAATCGACGCTCCTAAACATCCTCGCCGGTTACGACTCGCCCTCCGCTGGCACCGCGCGCGTCGGTGATTACGATCTTCTCCATATGACCAACAAGGAGGTTGTGAACTACCGTCGTCACGAAGTCGGATTCATCTGGCAGGAGACGTCGCGCAACCTCTTCCCGTACCTGACTTCAGCCGAAAACGTTGAGTTGCCGATGGTGCTCACCGGCGTTTCTCAAACGGCACGAACCGAGCGCGCTAAAGAGCTCCTCGAAATCGTCGGGCTTGGTCACCGCCTCGGACACAAACCCGAGCAGCTTTCCGGTGGTGAGCAGCAACGCGTCGCCATCGCCGTAAGCCTCGCAAACCAGCCGCCATTGTTACTCGCCGACGAACCTACGGGTGAGTTAGATGATCTCACTGGACAGGAGATTCTGGATCTCTTCAACGAGGTCAACCAACAACTCGGTACCACAATCGTTATCGTGACTCATGACCCCGCGGTCGCCACGAGCGTCGGGCGCGCGATAACTATCCGCGACGGCAAGACCAGCACCGAGACAACCCGCACCATCTCGTTCCAACGTCGGGTAGGCGGGTCGGCGTCCGACACCGAAGAGTTCCTCATCGTCGATTCGACCGGCGCCGTCCAAATTCCACGAGATATGCTCGACCAACTAGACATCAATCGCCGCGTACGAGTTGGCGTCGATGAAGGAAAGGTGACGCTTGAATCAGGAGAATGATCACAGCAACGGTGCCCCGACCATCGAAGCGGTGGATATCACCCGTACCTTCCAACTAGCGGGCGAAGACGTCGTTGCGGTCAAGCAATTGACCTTCAACGTCCACCACGGACAGTTCGTCGCCCTTGTCGGCCGTTCCGGCTCCGGCAAGACGACCTTGCTAAACCTATTGGGCGGGCTCGACCACCCAAGCACCGGGCAGGTACTTTTTGAAGGCCGAGATATGGCCAAATTCACCGAGAAAGACTTCATCGAATTGCGTCGCAACCGCATCGGCGTCGTCTTCCAATCCTTCGCGTTACTCCCACTGCTCTCCGCGTACGAGAACGTAGAACTCCCGATGCGTATTGCTGGCCTATCCGCACGAGAGCGCTCCGAACGTACTAACGACGCCCTCGAAATGGTCGCGCTGACCCGTCGAGCCCGGCACCGCCCCTACGAACTATCCGGCGGCGAACAGCAACGCGTATCCATCGCCCGCGCCATCGCAATGCGACCTGACATCGTCCTCGCCGACGAACCCACCGGTGAACTCGATTCCAACAACGCCCAATCCATCTTCGGCCTCTTCCGCGAGATGGTTACCGACCAGGGCATGTCAGTCGTGGCCACGACACACGATCACACCCTCCTCGACATGGCCGACCGCATCTACACTATGCAAGATGGAGAGATGCAATTGACCGAGGATCGATTGATTTGAGGACTCGGCACTGACACAAAATAATGTCTGGCGACCAATAGTGGATCTGTAAGGGCGTTGATTTGCGACCAAACCCTGCTGGATATGGCCGACCGAATCTACACTATTCAAGATAGAGAGATGCCATTGACCGATAATCCATTGATTTGAGAATCCGTCACTGACACAAAAAATGACTGGCAACCGATAGTGGATCTGTGAGGGCTTGGATTTGAAAGAGATTGAGAGGCTAACCGCTGAGAACGCCGCGCTGCGCGAGCGGCTGTCACAGTTCGTGCAGACCGGGCTCAGCATCAATCAAAGCTTGGAGTTCGATTCTGTATTGCAGAGCGTTCTTGACAGCGCGCGGATGCTTACGGACGCACGATTCGCGGTGATCACGCTCCAGGATGGCGAGGGTGCCTTGCAGGAGTATCTCCAGTCTGGGATGTCGGTCGAAGAGGTAGAGGGGTATTGGAATCAACCCGACGCCATCAAACTCTTGGATATCCTGAGTCGCAGCGAAGGCCCGATCAGAATTAATGACGTGAGTGCCCACCTACTCAGCCTGGGAGTTACGGATTTAGCTCCGCCATTCGTCGAGTATCCAGCTCTGTGTGTTCTCGGAGTGCCTGTCCAACACATGGGACAACGCATGGGCTGCATATTCGCCGTCGCCAAACAATCCGCCGATTCATTCACCGCCGATGACGAAGAGACGCTCGAGATGTTCGCATCCCAAGCCGCGTTGGTCATCGCCAATGCACGCACGTATCGCGCCGAGCGGAGTGCACGGACCGATTTGGAGACGCTCGTTAACACCTCGCCAATCGGAGTCGTCTTATTCGATGCTAGGACCGGTAAAATGGTCTCGACAAATCGCGAGGCGAGGCGGATGGTGCACGGCCTTTGGTCCTCTGGTCAGACGCAAGAGCAGTTTATCAAATCGATAACATTCGTGCGCGCGGACGGCCGAGAATTCGCTTTGGCGGAACTCTCTTTGCCGGATTTGTTCGGGGTCGGCGAAACTGTCCGCGTCGAAGAGATAATCATCAAAACGCCGGACGGGCGAAGTGTCACTATGCTCGTAAACGCGACTCCCATTCGCTCGGACGATGGTGCCGTCGTTTCATTCGTCGTGACACTTCAAGACATGTCGCCAATGGAAAATCTGGAGCGGCTGCGCGCGGAATTTTTGGGCATCGTGAGCCACGAACTGCGCGCCCCTCTGACCGCGGTGAAGGGATCGGCTACGACGCTGATCCAAGCCATCAACGATCTGGAGCCCGCGGAGATGCTCCAATTCTTCAAGATCATCGACGAGCAGACAGATCGAATGCGGGACCTTATTGGCGAGCTTTTGCAGGTGGCGCAGATCGAGGCCGGGACCCTATCCGTACGCCCAGAACCGCTAGAACCAGCTGATTTGATCGATGAGGCGAAGAAACGGTTCCTTAGCGGCGGCGCAAGCAACAATGTTCTGATCGATCTGAATGAACTGTTGCCCAGAGTCATGGCGGACAGACGTCGAATCGTCCAAGTGTTGAGCAATCTTCTATCCAACGCGGAAAAATTCTCGCCTGAATCGTCGCCCATCCGTATATCAGCGACGCGGAAGGAACAATACGTCGAGATATCGGTGATCGATCGTGGAATGGGCTTTTCTCCAGACGCAATTCCCAACCTATACGGGAAGTTCGCACGCCACGCTGCCAGAGAAGATGGCCAACAAGTCGAAGACTCTGGCCTCGGCCTCTCCATATCCAAAGGCATCGTGGAGTCGCACGGCGGTCGGATCAGCGCCAGCAGCCAAGGCCCGGGCACAGGTTCGACATTTTCGTTCACGTTGCTGGCGTTTCAGGGGGATACCACGACCGGACCGGGATCAACCGCCATATCGACGTCCGACGATGACCAAGATAACCGAATGCGGGACCTACCTCGGATCCTCGTCGTGGACGACGATCCTCTGGTTCTCAGGCAAGTCCGCAACGTGCTAATCAACGGGGGATACGCGCCAGTCGTCACTGGTGACCCTGAAGAAGTGATGAGTCTGATCACCGAACATGAGCCGAGTCTCGTCGTACTGGACCTCCTGTTGCCGGGCACCGACGGTATCGAGCTGATGGGACGCATCTCGGCCAAATTTGACATGCCCGTCATCTTCCTGTCGGCATATCACCAAGACGAAGTTGTCGCAAGAGCCTTCGAACTCGGTGCGGTCGATTACATCGTGAAACCCTTCTCAGAATCCGAAATGGTCGCGCGGATCGGTGCTGCGCTGCGAAAACGGGCCGCATGGCGGCTTCTGGAACCGCCCGATCCATACGTCAGAAATGGCCTGTCGATCAACTTCACCGAACATGAGGTAACCGTGCTCGGAACGCGTGTCGATCTGACTCCCACCGAGTACAAACTTCTGTTCGAGATGGCGACCAACGCCGGAAGTGTGCTGACCCACGACGATCTCCTGCGACGAATCTGGGACACAAAGCGGGAACGCAGTCGTGGTCTCCTGCGCACCGTCGTCAAACGGCTTCGGCAGAAACTGGGCGACGATGTCAGCCAACCACAGCACATATTCACCGCGCCCGGCATGGGCTACCGGATGGTTAGAGCGGACGACAACCGCGAAAGCGACGTCGATGGCGACGGCAACCTCAACGGCATAGATGATTGACCGCTGAGGGTGGCACCAACAACTGGGTGATTGGCTTCACAGTCGAAATTGACCTTCCCACTAACGAACAGGCAGATTGGGTTCTAGCCCCCGGATTTGCGATTCGTGGCCGTTGGGGCGGTTCGCGAACCGCACCTACGGTTTGGGTGAATGGGCGCACACCACACGTCACTTCCGCAACAAACCATCATTAAATTTCTTCCCAACCCTTCAAATCCTAGTTCAAAAACCCTAGATTCCCGCGTCCGCGGGAAAGACGGAGTGGGAGGCGGGAATGACGTTAGTTATCTACCCGCCCTGAGGTGTGGGTCGGATTAGCCCTTCGCCCGCAACAGCGCCGTCAGCATCTCCCGCAACGAGCGCGGTGATGCAACCGCAACCTTGGCCGCCGACGTCCCGGAGCCGATCTTCACCGTGTGCACGTTCGCATCGACGTGCACAAATAGATCCTCGTCGGTCCGGTCGTCGCCGGTTGCCATCTCAAAATCGAATGGACCGAACTGGTTGACGACCAGATCGTAGGCGCGAGCCTTGGTCAGTCCTTGTTGCCGAATCTCAATGACCTTCGCGCCGTGCATCACTTGCACCGGTTGCCCTCGCAAGGTGTTCTCCAACAATGACACCAGCTCTAACGCCTGCCAGTTGCCGAGCGCCTCCTCGGTCTGGCGATAGTGCCACACCAACGCAGTCTCCTTCTCCTCGATGCGCGAGCCCGGCGTTCGACCCACATAGTCATCCAATAAACCCGAAACATCTGATTTCCAGCTCGTGTCCAAAACCCCTAATAACTGCCACCGATCCTCATCTGCCGCCTTCATCCAAGCCCCGTGTTCAGCAATCAGATCAATCGGATAATCACCAAACCAATCCCCGAGAGTCTGATGGTCGCGCCCGCTGTTAATGAAGACTATTACATCCTCGCGTTGACCATAGTTGCTCAAGATTTCAAGTATCTCGTCAGTAGGCGTGGCGTCTTCGTAGCGATCGGAGAACTCGCGTAGCGAGCCGTCGTAGTCCAGCATCACCAGCGAAGTCTCGGCCGTCTTGAAGTCCGCAGCCAGAGACTCGGCAAGCACCGATGATGTCAGCATCGGAGGGACGCCTGCCGGCACCGCGTCGGTATCCTCCAATGAAGTCATAAAGTCTCTGACCCAACGGTGCACGTCGTTCTGGATCACCCGACTGCGCATCGGCATCATGCGCTCGTTCCGCTCTCCAAGGCTCATCTCCAGCGCGCTCTCTAATTCGTTGGCGGTCCCTTCAATATCCCACGGGTTGACACGCAACGCCTCTCCTAACTCACTGACTGCCCCGGCAAATTCGCTAATCACCAGAGTTCCGCCACCGTCGTCGCGACACACAACATACTCTTTCGCAACCAAGTTCAACCCATCGCGTACCGGCGACACAAAACACACGTCGGCGACGCGATACAGCGCACATAGTTCTTCTGGGGTAACCGTCTGGTAGAGATAGTTGATCGGGCTCAGCATGGGAGAACCATGGATCCCGTTGATTTCGCTTACCCGTCGCTCAACTTCGTTCTTGAGGTTTTGGTACGTTTCTACACCCACACGCGTCGGAACCGCGAGTTGCAGGAACAACACCCGTTCTGCCCAACGCGGCGACCGTTCCAGAAGCCGTTCAAACGCTTGGAGTTTCAGCAACAGACCCTTCGTGTAATCGAGTCGATCGATACCAAGAATCACCTGCCGATCGCCAATGTTACGCTTCAATTGCGTAAGGAATCGCTCGGCCTCCTGAGAATATGCCGTAGTGATGAATTCTTGCGTATCGATACCCAGAGGATGAGCCTCAACCCGAACATTGTGGTCTCGCATTCTTACCGCGCCCGACTGAGACTCGATACCCAAGATTCGCCGCACGCTACGCAAGTAGTTGTAGGCGTAGTCATACGTGTGCATCCCGATCAGGTCTGCGCCAAGCAATCCCCTTAGAATCTCGACCCGTTGGGGCAGAATCCGGAACGTCTCATCCGCCGGAAATGGGATGTGCAGGAAGAACCCGATATGCACGTCCAATCCGCGGTCGCGCAACATCCTCGGCAACAGCATCAAGTGATAGTCGTGAACCCACACCGCGTCCCCGGGTTCAGCCAATTCACAAATCACGTCCGCGAATCGCTGATTGACCCGCTTGTAAGCCTCAAACTGTTCCGGAACGTACGAACCAAACTCCGTGAAGTAGTGGAAAAGCGGCCAGATGGCATCGTTCGCATAGCCGTCGTAGTAGTCAACGTAATCCTGAGGATCGAGATCTACAGGCACCAAATTCCGTTCTGCGAGCTGCCCTTTAATTTCGTCGCTCGGTTCGGCACCCGGATAGCCGACCCAAAGGCCGCCAGAGCCTTCATGCAGAGGTCGCAACCCGGTGACCAACCCGCCGGAACTGTCGTTGAGGAACTGTTCGCCGGTCGTCGGATCGATTCCGATAGTAACCGGCAGTCGATTCGAGACTAGTATCGGACGTTTCATTGCCGAATCTCCAGCATCGATATCTCACGACTCCGAGCGCAACTTGTCATCCCGAGCCTCGCGAGGAATCCCATCCCTAACGCTCCGCGGCCTCCCGAGCCCGTTGTGCCATTCCGAGCGCCGCGTGTCATTCCGAGCCTTGCGAGGAATCTCATCCCTTCGCGCTGAGGCTGTTGTATTAGATTCTTCACTCCGCTCCACTCCGTTCAGAATGACATGACTTGGGCAACCTATCGGGCCGCAGGGTCCGGTCGAATGTTTATTCGTCCTCACTTGCATCATGGCCATGACCAAGGGGGTATAAGAAGGGTTCACATCACCCGCCAGATATCGCTGGCACGAAGTGCACCTCGGTATCCGGTTCGAGCGGCTGCAACAACCCCTGACGAGTGGCCGCGTATCCGACAACCGCGGCCAGACCCGGCTTCAAACGACCGTCCTGCAAGAGATGATCTGAAATCCCCGGATACGCCTCTTCTAGGTTGCTGACCATCTCTCCCAAGGTCGCGCCCGGTACATCCAGCTCGCCCTTGCCGCCCGCGAGCTGGCGCAATTCATACGGTAAAAAAACCTTCGCCATGATTCGCGACTCTCCCGGCTATGCCTGACTTCACGCTGCGCACCGACCGCGCCCGAGGCGGACGCGATCGAACTGCTCGCGTAATCAGCATACCACCGCCACGTTTCGGAACTATTGCTAACCGAAATTGCCGACCGCGATAAAACAAAAAAGTAGGGGCAATCTCAACGATTGCCCCTATAAATCCGTCAGATACGGACGGGTTTACTACCCGCCGTTCTTCGCGGCCAGCGCCTCAAGTATCCGACCCGGCTTCATCGGCTGCTCCTGCAACCGAACGCCGACGGCGTCGTTGATCGCGTTCGGGATCGCACCTAGCGGAGGCGCGATCGGGACCTCGCCAACGCCGCGCACGCCGAACGGGTGCATCGGGTTCGCAACCTCGACGATGTGCGTCTCCAGCATCGGAAGGTCAAGCGATGTCGGCATGCGGTAGTCCAAGAAGCTGAAGTTGGCCATCGAGCCATCATCGTTCATGAAGTACTCCTCGTTCAGCGCCCAACCGATGCCTTGGGCGGCGCCGCCCTGCATCTGGTTCTCGACGTACGCCGGGTGAACCGCCTTGCCCGCGTCTTGGAACACGCTGTAGCGCACGACATCCGTCTTACCGGTGTCTGTATCGATCTCGAGGTCGCAGATGTGCAAGCCAAAGGCATTGCCCGCGGCCGCCAAATTCACCGACGAAGTCGTCGAGATCGGACCGCCAGTGTCGCCCAAACGTCGCGCCAGATCTTTGAAGCCCAAATTGAGCTCCGGATCCGACTTGCTGCTGAATACGCCGTCCGAGAAGGCAACATCGTCAAGGTCGATACCCCAGAGGATGGAGGCGCGTCTCCGCATCTCCTCAACCATCTCGGTCGCCGCTTCCCACGCCGCATAACCGGTCGCGTAGGTCACCCGGCTTCCACCGGTCGTCCCGGTGTAGCCAATCTCGTCCGTGCTCGGCACGCTCGGGCTGACATCGTGAGCATCGAGGCCCAACACCTCGGCCGCCTGCATCGCGATCGATGCTCGGGAGCCGCCGATGTCTTGTGATCCCTCATTCATCGCCACTGTGCCGTCATCCTGCAACATCAGGTCGACCGTGGACTTGCCGCCGCCATTCATCCAGAAGCCGACCGCCAATCCGCGTCCGCGCTTCGTGCCCGGCTTGGCATCGCCCAGCGACGAATTCCAGTGATCAGAAGCGCGCGCCTGCTCCAGCATCTCGACCAGACCGATGCGATTGAACATCACACCGTTGCCGTTTCGAGAACCCTCGGTCGAGGCGTTGTCGAGACGGAACTGCATCTTGTCCCAACCCATCGTGTCGCAGATCTCGTCCACAACGGTCTCGATTGCGAAACAGACCTGGGGAGAACCCGGGGCGCGGTAGGCTGCTGACTTGGGCTTGTTGACAACGACGTCGTACGCGTCGATGCGGGAGTGCGGCACGTCGTAAGCTGCACGGATGCAGTTGACACCGGCCCCAACCGCGGAACCGGGATACGCGCCAGCTTCGTACTTGATCGCGGAGTCGAAAGCGAGAATTTTCCCTTCCTTCGACACGCCCATCTTCACCCACACCTTGCCGCCCGGCGCCGGACCGCTAGCCATGAAGATCGCCGGGCGATCCATAACCATCTTCACCGGCAATCCGCCCGACTTCTTGGACAGAATCGCCGCGACCGGCGCAAGGTACGTCTTCGTCTTGCCGCCGAACCCGCCGCCAATCTCGACCGACTTCGCAACGACGTCCGATTCCGGCACGCCGATCATCGCCGCGGTTTGGTCGCGCACGCCGAACATTCCCTGCGTGCTCTCCCAGACCGACACCTTGCCGCCTTCATTCCAAATCGCCGTGGCGTTGTGAGGTTCGATATAGCCCTGGTGCACCATCTCCAGCGAAACCTCACGCTCCACCACCAAATCGCAGTCGTTGAACGCTATATCCGGGTCGCCGAACTGGTGCCGAACCGCGCTCGCCACGTTGGTGTTCGCAACCTCCTGTCCGAAGTGGTTACCAACCAAATCCTCTAGCAGTATCGTCGCATCGTCCGCCATCGCCTCGTCGACATTTCGTACCGGCGGCAACGTTTCGTACTCGACCTTGATCCGGCGCACCGCTTCCGATGCCGTGTTTCGATCGACCGCCGCCACACCCGCGACCACATGCCCTTTGTAGAGCACTTTGTCGGACGCCATCACATTGTCCTGCGTGCGCCGCAGGTTCAACACTTCTTCACCCGTCTCAACGTCCATATCCGCCGCCGTCGGGAAATCCTTGTGCGTCGTAACCGCAAAAACCCCGGGCATCGCCTCGGCCTCCGAGGTGTCGATGCTGACGATGCGGGCGTGGACCTGTTCGGTTCGCAGCACATCGCCCCAGATCAATCCCGGCAACTTGACGTCCGCACCATATATCGCCCGGCCCGTCACCTTTTCAAGTCCGTCGTGACGGATCGGCCGCGTTCCAACGACCGAAAAGTTCTTCTTCTGCTCGAAAGTGGCTACCATGCAGATGGTCCTCCTGCTTTCTAATCTCATGCCGCCTACGCCTGAGCAGACGCAACGACTAATTCGCTTGGTTTAGATCACTCGGGTTCGCTACGCGGCTACTAGCCCAACGCGATTTCCAGCCGCGTATAACCGTTTCACACTGTCGATCCCAGTGAACTCAATTGAATGTTACTGTAAATCCTCCAGCGATATTTCCAAAGCTGAGTTAAACGAGCTTTACGTCCGCGTCCGAGTCTCTGGGATCAATCCCGCCGGACGAACCAGCAGAACCACCACGATCAACAATCCGATTACCGCCAATCGCAAGTTCGGATCACCGAGGAATCCAGGTAGGAACTGCGAGCTGGAAATCACCGCCCACAACACAAACGCTCCCAGTATCGCCCCTCGGTGGTTTCCGCTCCCTCCCAGAATCAACATCGACCAGATGATGAACGTCGCAAAAAACGGTTCGAACGCCTGTGGGGTGATCGAGTGCTTCGCGAACGCGTACAACGCGCCACCGATACCCATCAACGCCGCACCGTACGCGAATGCCTGTAACTTGAACTGAAACGCATTCTTGCCCACCATCTCTACCGTGTCCTCGTTCTCCCGAATCGCCAATATCACCCGGCCCCACGGCGACGCAGCCAAACGCTGCGACACGAAGTACACAATCACCAGCACTATCAACACCAACGGCAAAAACACGAAATCGTACCAATGCGGATCCACCAAGCCGTCCATCACCCGGGGAATCCCATTCAGCCCCCGCGTTCCATCCGCCAACCAGCCCTCATTGGTGAACACCAACCGGACGGTTTCGCCCAGACCTAGCGTAGTGATCGCCAGATAGTCCCCACGCAATCGGATGGTGACACTCCCGACCAGATACGCCACCGCCGCGCAAACCGCCGCCGCGGCGATCAACACCAGCGGAAACCACAAATCGAACCCGATCCGCTCAGAGCCCAGCGTAAACGCCAGATTACCGCCCCACTCGTACCGCTGATAAAGGTCCGGATTTGGCGGAGGCATCACCAAAATCGAGGCCGTGTACGCACCCAACGCGAAGAACGCCGCAATCCCGATGTTGAACAACCCGGTGTGCCCATAGTGCACGTTTAATCCGACATTAATAATCGCGTAGATGCCGGCAATGACTAAGAAACTGCCGATGTGCAGGATTATGCCTTCGAATTCGACCACGGACCCCTAGCTCCTGCTCTGACCGAACAAACCATTGGGACGCACCAACAGCAACACGATGATCGCCGCGAAAAACACCGCCGGCTTGTACGAAGGCTCTAACCAAGCGGTCGATACTTCTCCTACAACCCCGACAAATATCGCCCCCGCAAACGCTCCGTAGGGATTACCGATCCCTCCTGCGACCACCGCCGCGAACAACGGTATGAGCAACTTCCAGCCCGAAATCGTCAACAGCTGACCCTGACCCGTCGCAAACAAAATCCCCGCCGCCGCCGCCATTCCGCCGCCGATCACCCAAGTCAGCAGATTCGTCCGCTCAACATCAATACCCGTGACCCGCGCCAGATCCTCGTTGTCCGCCGCCGCACGCATCGCCTTACCCCACTTCGTCATGTTCAGGAACAGATACGTCGCCAGCGTAAGCACGATCGCCGCCGCCGCCACGAAAATCATGTCCGGCGGCACCCGCACCTGCACATTCTGAAGATGAAACAGGTCTACGGTCCAAATAAAAAACTTCTTCGACACCCGCGGAAAATGCTCCACCTCGGTCCCCCAGATGTACTGGATGAATCCTCGCAGCGCGATCGCCACACCCAGCGACGCCAACGCCATGACCCCCGGCAACGCCCCACGCCTCCGCATCGTCCGATAAACCAATTGATCGACCACCACTGCAAAAACCGCCACGAACGCCACCCCGATCGGCAACGCGATAAACAACGTGTAACTAAACGTGAACGGCCCCACGGAATTTTGGCTCCAAACCTCCGGCACCAAGGTTCCAAACGCGAAAAGCGCAACAAACGCTCCCAACGTCATATAGTCCCCGTGAGCAATGTTCGGCAAATGCAGATTCCCATAAACCAACGACAGACCCACCGCACCAAGCGCATACACTGACCCGACCAACAACCCATTCACAGTCAAATCCAGCTGCCAAATCAAAGCCCACACCGCGAGAGCAAAGATGAAGACCAACACCGATCGTTCAATCGCCTTGAACCCGCGTTCGCCGACTATCGAGACGACCGCATCGCGCAGCGCATTTGTATTGATGACCATCGATCCAGATATCCCTGACGTGACCCTTAAATCTCGCTCTCCGCTTCGCCATTCGCCGCACCACTCAAACCCAGAAACACTCGACCTATATCCGGGTTTTGCAGCAATCCGCCAGCCGTGTCCTCCGCAAAATTCCGACCCCGTGCCAAAACATAGGCTCGATCGCTGTGCCGCAAAGCCTTGATCGCATTCTGCTCGACCAACAAGATCGAAACCCTAGACTCATTGATCTCCTTGATCTGTACCAGCACCTGATCCACGATCTGCGGTGCCAATCCAGCCGTCGGCTCGTCCAGCAACAACACCGAAGGCTCAGCCACCAAGGCCCGGGCCAACGCTAACATCTGCCGTTGGCCACCCGAAAGTTGACCCGCCTTGCTGTCCCAACGCTCCCGCAGCAACGGGAACAAATCCTGCACCCGCTCCATACCTCGTCTAACGTTGCTCCGCATCGTGAAAGCACCCATCTCCACGTTCTCCCGCACCGACAACGTCGGAAACACGTTCCCCGCCTGCGGCACATATCCGATACCCATCTCGATCAGCCGGTCCGCACGTTCGCCCGTAATCTCATCGCCATGCAATCGAATCGTCCCCGCCGACACATCAGCCAGCCCGAATATCGCCTTGATCGTCGTCGACTTACCCGAACCATTCGGACCGATTATCGTGACCATCTCACCAACACCCACAACAATCGAGATGCCCCGCGTAATCAACGTCGGACCATAACCCGCCTCCAACCCCACAATCTCTAGGGCAGGGGAGACCGTTGCATCTGACGCTGCCTCTCTCATGCCGCGACGCCTCCCAGATACGCATCCAACACCCGCCTATCGCTCCGAACCTCCTCCGGCGTCCCATTCGCGATCACCTTGCCCTCCGCCATCACAATCACCCGGTCCGACATCTCCATGATCAACAGGACATCATGCTCCACAATCACCCACGTAATCCCGCGCTCATCCCGCAATCCCTTAATCGTTTGCGCGATATTGCGCATCAACGTCGGATTCACCCCCGCCGCCGGCTCGTCCAACAAAACCAACTTCGGCGAAGCCATCAACGCCCGGCCAATCTCCAGCAACTTCTTCTGACCCGTAGACAGATTCGCCGCCAACTCCTCCTCAAGATGCGTCAACTGCAAAAGGCCCAAAACCTCTCGCGCCTGCTCACGAATCCGCTCCTCCTGCCTCCTCACAATCCCCGGAGCAAACAACGACGTGAACATCGCCTCACCCAGCTGACCCTCCGGAACCAAAGCCAGATTCTCCAATACCGTCATCCGACCCAACTCACCCGGTATCTGAAACGTCCGAGCCACGCCGCGCCGCGCCACCGAATGTGGGGGAATCCCATCCAGCCGCCGCCCATCGAAAAATATCCGACCACTCTGCAACGGCACCATATCCGTGATCAGATTGAACATCGTCGACTTTCCCGCACCATTCGGACCTATCAACCCCGTGATCGTTCCAGCTTCAACCTCAAACGAGCAGTTGTCGACCGCGCGCAAACCCCCGAACGCGCAAACCGCGTCTTCAACCTGCAGAATTGGTTCTGTCAATCCAGATCCACGCCTTCACACGTCAGAAGATGCCGACGAAACTCATACCTACAGCATCTTCTATACTTTCGCAATCAGATTATACAGCCGCAATATCCAAACTGATACCACATCGCAATCACGCCGCGACACCGCCAATACCCCCATCTGAATACCCACCGAGAGCATCACGATGACCAGCAAAAACGGCAGCAACAAAACCTCCGATCTCACACCAGAAGATGTCCTGGGCACCCAACAATCCGCCGAACTCCGAGAGATCCGTACCAAGACCGACGGACCCGCTGGCGTCGTCCCATTTACCGCCGACTTCCTGACCAATAGCCCCAGCGGCGATCACTTCGGAATGTCGCAAAACGCCGGCATGGGTTGGAACCCCGCAGAACTCATGCGCAAGCAGTTCATCATCCTCGCAACCGCCGGCGGACTGCGCGAGGAAGACGGCACACCAGTCGCCCTCGGACTCCACACCGGACACTTCGAACTCGCCTCAATGGTCAAAGCCGCCGCCAACGAATTCGACCGCCTCAACGGCCTGCCATTCGCCACCTTCTGCTCCGACCCCTGCGACGGACGCACCCAAGGCACCACCGGGATGATGGACTCCCTCCCATACCGCAACGATGCCGCCCAAGTCTTCCGCCGCCAAGCCAGGTCGCTACCAACCGCACGAGGAGTAATGGGCGTCGCATCCTGCGACAAAGGCCTCCCCGCTATGATGATGGCCCTCGCCGGACTCCGCGACAAACCCGTCGTCATCGTCCCCGGCGGAGTAACCCTCGCCCCCAAATCCGGTGAAGACGCCGGTATGATCCAATCCATCGGCGCCCGATTCGCCCAAGGTGAAGTCACCCTCGAATACGCCCAAGACGTCGGATGCCGAGCCTGCGCATCCCCCGGCGGAGGCTGCCAATTCCTCGGTACCGCCGGAACATCACAAGTAGTTTCCGAAGCCCTCGGACTCGCCATCACCCACGCCGCACTCTCACCCAGCGGGACCCCCGCATGGTTCGACGTCGCCGTCCGATCCGCCCGCGCCCTCGTCATGGCCGAAAACCGCGGCATAATCTCCAACGACATCCTCACCGATGCAGCTTTCGAGAACGCCATGGTCGTCCACGCGGCCTGCGGCGGCTCCACCAATCTCCTCCTACACACCCCTGCAATCGCCCACGCCGCCGGACGCTACCGCATGAACGTCGACGACTGGCGACGCATCAACGACGACGTTCCTCGCATCGTCGACGTCCTCCCCAACGGCCCCATCGGACACCCAACGGCCCAGCTATACGCCGCCGGAGGAGTCCCCGAAGTTATGCTCCACCTCCGCAACCTAGGGCTCCTCGACACCTCCGTCCTCACCGCCACCGGCCAGTCCCTCGACGACAACCTTGACTGGTGGGAAGACTCCGAACGCCGTCAAGACATGCGCAACTACCTTAGAAACGTCGACGGCGTCGACCCCGACAACGTCATCATGTCCGCCGACCGCGCCAAATCCAAAGGCCTCACCAGCACCGTCACCTTCCCCGGCGGAAACCTCGCGCCCCAAGGCTCCGTCATCAAATCCACCGCCATCGACCCAACAGTCGTTGATGACGACGGCATCTACCGCAACACCGGCACGGCCCGCGTATTCACCTCCGAACGCGCCGCCATCGCCGCCATCAAGACCCGCGACGATGACTTCAAGATAAAAGCCGGCGACATCATGATCGTCAACTGCGGCGGTCCTCTAGGCACCGGCATGGAGGAGCTCTACCAAATCACCGCCGCACTCAAACACCTCTCGTACGGCAAACACGTTGCCCTTATCACCGACGCCCGCTTCTCCGGCGTCTCCACCGGCGCATGCATCGGACACGTCGGACCTGAAGCCCTCGCCGGAGGCCCCATCGGACGCGTCAGGGAAGGCGACCTCGTCGAAATCATCATCGACCGCACAAACCTCACCGGCTCTATCAACCTAGTCGGCGAAAACGACACCTACCACGGCACAGACTGGGGAACCCAAGAACTCGAAGACCGGCCAACTCCAGAAAACCTAGAACCTCACCCACAAATCCCCGACGACTCTCGGCTCTGGGCCGCACTCCAATCCGCTTCCGGCGGCATCTGGGGCGGCTGCGTCTTCGACACCGACGCCATCATCGAAACGCTGGACGCCGGCAAAGAAGCCCTCGCCAAACAGCGCCAACCCGTCGCGTAGGTGCGCCCCTTGTGGTCGCCCTCACGCAGAGGGTGCCTCACTCCTGCGCCCGTGTCAACGCCGCAACCGAGTCGTCGACGTGCGACGGTGATCCCACCAAGATCAACACATCGCCCGGCTCCAGAATAAGGTCGTCGTGCGCATCTACGATCTCTGATGTTGCACGCCTTCTAATGGCGAGCACGTCCACTATACCCGTCGATAACACGCCCGATGCACCAATGGCCTTCGCCGCAAATGGCCCACCTTCGACGACACCCACCTCACCCGTCGCAACCGGTAATCGCCGACCCTCGACCTCGATCGCCGATTCCACCATCTCCCTGGATCCGATCCCACCCAAAATCTCGTCCAGCATCCGCCGCGCCGCAATGTCATGCATCGAAACCACCTTCGTGGCGCCTGCCCGCAGCAACTTCGGAGCCGAGTCCGGCAACGTCGCACGTGCAACGATGGTCAGATCCGGTGCCATCACACGAGCCGTCAACACCGTCATCAACGTCACCGAATCCGGAGAGGCCGCACAAACCAGACTCGCCGCTTTCGCAATACCGGCCTGCTCCAACACCTCGTCCTGCCCAGCGTCCCCGTGGATCGCGGTGCATCCATCCTCAGATGCGTCACGGACCAACGAAGCGTCGGTTTCGATGACCACAACCCGTGCTCCCTGCACCGAACGCAATTGAGCCGCGACCGCCGACCCCGTATTGCCATAGCCGACAACGATATGATGCCCGCGCAACCTACGCAGCATCGCCACCGTCCCGCGTTGCCTCAGATTCGTTACCAGCTGTCCAGAAATCAATTGCTCTCCCAACGTCGCAAACGTGTAAGCAAACGCTCCGACTCCGGTAATGATTATCACCATCGAAAAAACCCGACCCAACTCGCTCAGTGGCCTCACTTCTTCGAACCCCACCGTCGACATCGTGATCACCGACATATACGCCGCATCCATCCACGACCAATCTTCCTCGATCACCTTGAAGCCAACCACCGCGATCGCCAATACCGTCAGCAACGCCGCAACCCCGCGCGCCAAATCAAACCGACGCCGACGTATCAATCGGCGCGACTCCGATGGCGCTGTTACTACTAGCGGCGGCATCTCTCAAACCTCAAGCGTCAACGCGACGCATCGACGCCTCACGGGCGGCAATCGCGACCGTTAACGTCTCTTCAACCGTCTTCCCCGTCACCGTAATATGCCCCATCTTACGACCAACTCGATAACCTGATTTGCCGTAAAGATGCAGATGCGTCCGAGCCATCCCAAGAACCGCTCCCCAATCCGGATCACCGTCAGCCGTCTCCCAAACATCTCCCAGAAGATTCACCATTGCCGTCGGCGACCGCAACGAGACATCCCCCATCGGCATCCCAACCATGATGCGAGCCAACTGCTCAAACTGCGATGTCACACAGCCCTCAATCGTCCAATGCCCTGAATTGTGCGGACGCGGCGCCAACTCATTCACCAGAACCTCACCATCCCGCGTCACAAACATCTCCACCGCAATCAACCCAGTAACATCCAACCCCTCAGCCACGCTCATCGCCACCCGTTCAGCCGCAACCCTCACCGCATCCGAACACCGTGCCGGCACGACCGACGTGTCCAAAATCCCGTCAACATGCACATTCTCAGTCACCGGAAACGCCCGCATCTCGCCTTCAAGACCTCGAGCGCAAACCACCGAAACCTCCATGGCACAGTCGACAAGACTTTCAACGATCACCGGCGCGTCAATGCTCCCATTCAACGCATCGAAGGCTTTTGCAACCTCTGGATTCTTGCGGACCACCCGCTGGCCCTTACCGTCGTAACCCCAACGCACCGTCTTCATCACCACCGGCAAACCAATATCGTCAACCGCCGCCACCGTCTCCTCCACACTCCGTACGATTCGATACTCAGGAACCGGAATTCCCAAACCCGACAACGTGTCCTTCTCGATCTCCCGGTCCTGACATACCCGCAACACCGACGGCGATGGGTACACAGGCTTTAGTTCCGAAATCAACTCGATCGCCGTCGCATCCACGTTCTCAAACTCGTACGTGACCACATCCGACCGTTGCGCCAACTCCCGCGCCGCATCAAGATCGTCATACGCCGCCGCGATGTGATGGTTCGTAACCTGCGCAGCCGGGCAATCGCTCCCCGGATCCAACGAAACCGAACGATACCCCATCGCCCTCGCCGCCATAGCCACCATCCGACCCAACTGCCCGCCGCCGAATATCCCGATTGTGGAGTTAGGAGACATCACGTGGAACCGTTCTCATCGGTTGTCGTGCGCAACCACCGTCATTCCGGCGAATGCCGGCACTTAAGCGGAAGGAACGTCCATCCAGAGGGGCGGGGCGACGGAGTGCAAAGCAAAACGCCAAGTCTAAACCCCTTACCTCACTCACCCAAATCATCCTTGCTGACATCCGTCCCCGCCAAAACCTCCGCCGTGGCGTCCGCCCGACGCTCCTCCAACCGCGTCTGCACATCTCCATCATGCGCCCCAATGATCTGTGCGGCCAGCAACCCCGCATTGACTGCACCCGAACGCCCAATCGCCACCGTGGCCACCGGCACTCCACGTGGCATCTGCACGATCGAAAGCAATGAATCCAACCCGCTCAATGCACTACTCTCCACCGGCACCCCGATCACCGGCAAAACCGTATTCGCCGCCACCATCCCCGGCAAATGCGCCGCACCGCCCGCGCCCGCGATGATCACCTTCACCCCACGCGCCTTCGCCTCCTTCGCAAACTCCGTCATCAAATCCGGTGTCCGATGTGCTGAAACAACCCGAACCTCATGCGCAACACCCAACTCGCTCAAAACCTCCGCCGCATGACGCATCGTCGGCAAGTCCGACCGGCTGCCCATAATCACCGAGACTAGTGGCCCGTTTGCGCTTTTACTCATGCTGAAAATCCTAACGCAACCGCCCCTACCACCCAAAACCCCCAACCCCACATCCCCTCCTTCCTGTCGATCCTTGTAAATCCCCCCCCCAAAACCCATCTTCAAAAATCGCGGCAATCATGATTTAATCCCTCCCCGGGAGGGAGAGGGGTGACGGCTCCCGCCAAAAATTAACATTGAACCGAGCTACCAATTGAAATCGATATCGTCCGATCAGTTGTAACCATGACCACCGAATCCCAACCAGTCCCGCCTGAACAAGAAGAGCATTCCCGTGCGATGGTCGTCTTTGCGCACCCTGATGACGCCGATTGGGGATGCTCGGGCACCGTAGCAAAGTGGTGTCGTTTGGGATGGGAGGTTGTCTATGTGATGTGCACGGATGGATCAAAGGGGACTGAGGATCGATCACTTACGGCCACTCAACTTAGCCAGATCCGCAAACAGGAGCAAACCGATGCGGGACGTGTGCTCGGCCTGAAGTCGATTGAGTTCCTCGATTTCCCGGACGGCTACCTCGAACCGACCATCACGCTGCGTCGTGAAATCGTCCGGGTGATCCGGAAACACCGTCCGCACATACTGATCACGACAAACCCGACACGCGACCTCTCGCACTCCAACTACATCGGCCATCCCGACCACTTCGCCGCCGGCGAGGCCGCGCTCTCAGCCGTTTTCCCTTCAGCCCGCGATCATCTGTGGGACGAAAGTCTTTTGGCGCAGGGACTCGACTCCTGGAAGGTCCACGAAGTCTGGGTGATGATGTTCGGTGAAGGCAGTTCCCATTGGAACGCCTTGGAAGAGGAAGACGTCGAAAAAGCGATCGGCGCAATCAAGTCTCACGCTAGCCAGCTCGACGAGCCCGAAAACGTCGACAAGTGGATGCGACGGTGGCGATCCGAAAACGGCAAAAATATCGACGCTCCGTTCGCCGAAGGCTTCAAACGCTTCCAACTTGTCCCCGGGTTCACTCCCGATGACGACGAGAATCAGAATGACGACGAAGACTCCGATTAGTGCGTTGGAACCTGCTATAACCAATTCATGCCCAGCGAGCCAAAACAAGATCCCACAGCTGACCGACTCCCACCAGCGTCCCAAAGCAATCGCGCTCGACAGACTCGCTCGCGTAAAAACATCACGCACCCCATCACCTTTGAAGACGAAAACCTAGAGAAAAACTACAACCGCAAACGAAACATCGCCAAACGGGACCGAAAATCACCGCAACGCAAGTCCGAACTCCGCCGCCTACATTAACCAAGTGGGCGATCAGAAACCATAAATCCTCTTCGCATTCTCCCCGAGCAACTTCCCGCGCTCCTCTTCCGTCAACCAATCGAACCCCTGGCGCACCAGTCGTAACTCCTCCGCCAGCGAAATCCAATCATTCTTCTCGCGAAGGTACCCCGGATACCCGGTCCCCCAGATACACCGTTCAATCCCAAACGCATCAATCGCCATCATCACCACGCCATGCATGTCGCCAAACGGGTAACTTTCCACTGATCGATTGTGCACATCCGAGATCGTCATCAACACATTCGGAAACCGAGCCAGCTCCAAAACCGGTAGGTACGCCGTCCAACCATCTCCCGCCATCCAAGGCTCCGGGTACATCATGTGGTCGATGATCCACGTAATCTCTGGATACATGGGAACAACCCGCGCCATCTGACCCACATTCCCAACCCGATTGTGAACCTTCACGATCCCACTGCGCTCCTCAATCGCCCGAAACATCGCCCCATTCCTAACCGGGTCCAACACCACATCATCCGGATAATAATCTGGATGAAAACGGAATCCCGAAACTCCAAACTCATCCATCCACCGAGCCGCAACCGAAGCATTCTGCGAATCCATCGGATCTACAAGACCTATTGATCGAAACCTACTCCGATCCGAATTTGTCGATTCCGCGATATAGGTATTGTCCCAAGTTGAGCCGCTCGACTGAACCAACACCGCCGCATCGACACCGTTTTCATCCATGTCCTCCACCAACAACCCCGTCGGACCAGCCTCTTCCGTAACCGCCGTCCAGCTCGGAGCCGTCGGGCCAACCGGTGCTATTGGAGGCAACTCCCAAACATGTACATGACAATCGATGATCATTTCTAACTCCCTCAACTATTTCGTTACGAACCAGAAATCTCACTCGCCGCCCAACCGAGCACCAATAAGATTCGGCCGCCCGACAACAAACTCATCAATCGACATTGCCCGTTTCCCGGCCGCTTGCACCTCGACCAGACGAATCGCCGCGCCATCGCCCGCGCCCACGCAAACACTCTGACCGTCGCACCGAAACACAACCCCCGGATCGATACCGGCTGGGACCCTCTCCCGGACTACCAACTCAACATCGATCAGCTTCAGCAACTCCCCATCCCACAACGTGCTAGTCCCGGGCCACGGATGGAAAGCCCGGTTCATCCTCACAATCTGTTTCGCCGCTGCATCCCAATCGACAACCCCATCCTTCTTGCGGATCAGACGCGTCACCGTCGCGCCCGCTTCATCCTGAGGTTGGGGTAACAACTCACAAGAGGCCAAACCATCGAGCACATTGGGAAGCATCTCAGCCCCTACCTCGAAAAGATGATCCGTCAAACCATCGACGCGACTTTGCAACGTTATCTCGACTGGCGCAGATTGCGAAAGAACCGGGCCCGTGTCCATCCCTTCATCCAACAACATCAGCGAAACTCCCGTGAACGCGTCGCCTTCGAGAATCGCGGTGCTGACTGGACTCGGCCCCCGATGCCTCGGCAACAATGATGGGTGGATATTGATCGCGCCGAGTCGCGCAGCCGACAGAATCTCACTTGGGATCAACCGCCCATACGCGACGACTACAACGACATCCGCCTTCGCCGATCTTACCGCCGCTATTGCCGCGGCGTCCAACCGATTTGGAGTGATCGTCGGAATACCGTTTTCTTCGGCGAATTTCGCGACAGGGCTAGACATCGCAATTCTGCCGCGACCGGCGCGTTTTGCCGGTCGCGTGCAGATGAGTGGCACCTCGAAATTCGCGTCGAGAAGGGCGCGAATCGAAGCAATCGCGGAGTTTGGCGTACCAAAAAATACTGTTCTCATCTGGTGAGATTTTCGCACAACTTTGACATCATGTCGATTGGCGATGCTTTAGTCGGGTAACGAAATCGAATTTAGTGCGACAACGGTGGGTACGATGCGGTTTTCACTAGCCACAAGGCTTGCCAAACAGACACTGAATCGAGACTTTGGACGCGTGTTCAAACGGGAAATTTCGGTTCAAAAACGCCCAAAAATACGCCCTTTTCGCGTTGCCAGTTTTGACGAAACTCGATATGTTAAATGATGTTGACTTTGTTTTCGGGCTCTGAGGAGGCGGCCCGAGACCCAGACAAAAAGTAACTTGCGCGAAGCTGTACCCACGTCTTTGCGCGCCGTCGATTCTTTGTTCGTACCCGAAAGGATGATGTGTGCCTGACGCCCTTTCAGAAATCAACGCAAGCGCGTTGCAGAGACGCTGGAAAACCGTACTCGGGATGGTCGAGATCCAGCTCGGCAATCAAGCCGATTTCAATGCATACCTAGCAAATACTCAAGCGACATCCGTCGCCGATGGCGTGTTGCACGTCACGGTCAAAAACGGCTTCATCGCCGCGTGGATCCGGCAACGTGTTATGCGAAGCCTTCGGCGATTTACGGCCCAAGTTTTCGGTCAGGAGATCAAGATCGAACTTGAAACCATGGCGTACACCAGCAGCGATGTATTGGTCCGTGAAGGACTTGCTGGCGACTATATGCAATGGCGGGATGTTCGAATGCGTCAGCAGCGCGCGAACATGGCTCGTGAGAACGCGCTCGCCTTCCCAACAATCCCGAGTAGCACGTTCGAACGGTTCGAGAGCTCAGATTGCAATGCCCAAGCGATGAGCGCTTCCCAGAAGGTCGTCGAAAACCCAGGCAAAGAGTTTAATCCGCTCACCATCACGGCTGAGACCGGGCAAGGCAAGACTCACCTGCTCAACGCAATCGCCAATCAGATGCGTCAGAACAATGTCAACGTTGTCTGTTTGACAGGTGAAGAGTTCGTAGACAACTATGTCAAATCGTCACGCGCCGGAAACGTCGACTTAGTGCGCGATCGTTACCGCGGTGTTGACGCACTCTTGGTGGACGGCATCGAAAAATTGATCGGCAAAGAGAAGACTCAGTCGTTCTTCCTCAACATCGTCGAACACCTCATCTCGAATCAGAAACAACTCGTCTTCACCTTCAATAGTTCCTATCCGATGCTTGACCTCGGCGAAGAGATTACGTCGCGCTTGGCCGGCGGACTCGAGATCGCGATCGAACCACCTGATTTCAAGCTAAAGCGATCCCTTCTGCACCGGTACGCGAACGAGAGGCACCTAGATTTGGCAGCCGAAGCGTTGGACTATCTGTCAAATCGAGTAGCCAGAAACGTCAGGGAGATCATCGGCGGTATCGCACGTGTCGACGCGCATCTGAGATTTTCGAACCCTGTTCAATCGGCAACCCTACCCTCTCGAGCGGCTGCAGCATCCACCGTAAATCTCGCCGTCGCCATCGACGCGGTACGCGACCGGGTCAGTGCGCCAGAGCCAACCATGATGGCGCCAGAAGCCGTTCTCGATGCGGTGGCAAATGTGTTCACGATTGACGTTGAGGAACTGCGTCGGCCTGGCAGAGGCAACAGATCAGTAAACGCCGCGCGAGATTTGGCTATCTATATGCTGCGCGAGAAGTGTGGTCTCACAAGCTCTGAGACTGGCAACTTAATCGGCGGTAGGCCACATTCGACGGTATTGGCATCGCTCACGCGGTACTCGGAACGCCGTCAAACCGACGCGCAACTCGGTGAAGCGGAACGACGCGTCGAGCGAATGCTGCGTCGACCGTCGTGAATCGACGCTTTATCCGACTGACCCAGGTGCCTGAAAAAACTGTTGACGGTACCACCTGAGCTCATCAATGCTCTCCAGCACATCGTCCAGCGCGCGATGTGACTTCGCCTTCGTTGGTGGTTCTTTGGCGTCGGGATGCCACCGGCCGATCAGTTCCTTGATGGAACTGACATCGATCACGCGGTAATGCAGATACGATTCCAACTTCGGCATCTCGCGCTTCAAAAATAACCTGTCGACCCATATCGAGTTTCCGCACAGCGGCGCTTCCCACTGACCGACCCACTCTTTGACGAAATTCAAAGTCTGGGTTTCTGCTTCGTTGATGCCGATCTTCGAAGCCCTCACCTTGTCCATGAGGCCAGATTCAGAGTGCTGGCGGGCCGACCAAGGGTCGATATTGTTGAGGTCATCCACGGAGCGATTGATCGCGATGTCCGGTCCCTCCGCCAAGATCTCAAGGTTCGAATCGGTGACTACGGTGGCGATCTCTATGATGACGTGTTGTTCC
The DNA here is from genome assembly GCA_963664695.1 of Dehalococcoidia bacterium. Classification (GTDB taxonomy): domain Bacteria; phylum Chloroflexota; class Dehalococcoidia; order Lucifugimonadales; family Lucifugimonadaceae; genus Bin127. Next base: position 1,011,195 of record OY761543.1, on the reverse strand, counting down.
TCTAGACCAGTCATCTCGAGGTCGAGCCACACCATTCGCCCTGGGTTTTGTCTTTTCGTAGCCATCAATCTCCGAGGATACCAGTGTCGGCGAGTTGAACGACCACCGACTCCAGCAAGATCACATTGAGCCTGTGCGAGAATCGGCAGACCAACGGTAACTAACAAGTGGCGATGTACATTCGCGGACACGAAATGAAAACCATGACGTTTTGCGACAGAATCGAAGTGGAATCTTTGGCTCAAAGAGAGGCGATGATGCGTCATCCCTTCGTCCTCGGCATCGGAGACGGTTCGCTCTCCGATGCGCGTTTCAAACATTTCATGGCCCAGGACTACGTGTATCTGATCGACTACGCCCGATGTTTAGCCATGGGCACGGTGAAGGCGCCCGACCTGGGGACCATGAGTTGGTTTGCAGGCGCGGTCGATCATATCCTCAACACCGAAATGGAACTTCACCGTTCATATTGCGCCGATCTTGGGATAACCGCCAATGAGTTAGAGACCACACGACACGCGCCGACAACGTACTCGTACACGAGCTACCTCTTGCGCGTTGCCCAGATAGGAAGTTTTGGAGAACTGATCGCCTCATTGGTGCCTTGTATCTGGGGCTACTGGAAAGTTGGCGAAATGCTGGCCGACGCGGGTGAGCCACAAGATGCCCCGCACTACGCCGAGTGGATCCGAATGTATGCCGGCGACGAATCGCGCACCGTCGCGCTCGAGGCTCGTGCCATCTGCGACCGTGTCGCCCAAGACGCAGGTCAACCGGAACTTGACGCGATGCGGGAGGCTTACATCACCTGCACACGATACGAACGCGCGTTCTGGCAGATGGCGTGGGACCTCGAGGAATGGCCGGCGTAACGCCTCGCTTCGTATCCACTAAGACCTTCGGGTCATCCGAATTAGGCGAACCATCACCAACCGCTATAATTGCATCACGTCTCAACCGAGCGGGAGTAACTCAGTGGTAGAGTATCTGCTTCCCAAGCAGAAGGTCGCGGGTTCGAATCCCGTCTCCCGCTCCATCCAAATTCCCCGAGCGTCAATCCTACCGGTCTTGCACCGAACCATCGAAACCGATTGGGGTGTCCAACACCTTCGGCTCTTCGCCGATGTTGGCCAAGGCTTCCTCGTTCAATTCGACGCCTAGTCCCGGACCTTCGGGAACAGTCAGATAACCGTCAATCAATTCGAGCGGTTCAACGAGGAGTTCAGACTTGGGTGGATCGGATTCACCCGTGTATTCTTGCAAAGCAAAATTCGGTATGCACGCGTCGAGTTGAACGCACGCGGCGGTCGAGACTGGCGACAAGGGATTGTGGGGAATCACTTTGACATGTTGAGCCTCGGCCATGGCGGCGACTTTCTTGCACCCGCTCAATCCACCGCAGAGGCAGAGGTCAGGGCGCACGTACGCGCATCCACCGTTCTCCAGCAGTTGTTGATACTCGAATATCGTCGTGAAACGTTCACCAGTGGCGATGGGGATGTTGCACTGTGCTTGTACCTCCGCCATTCGCGCTGGGGAGTCGGGCAACATCGGATCTTCATAGAAGAAGGGATTGAATTGTTCGAGTCGCCGCCCGAGCCAGATCGATTCTGCCGGATTCATTTGGCGATGGATTTCAACGCAGATGTCAACGTCTGAACCTACCGCATCTTTGACCATTCCCACCCGCTCAACCGCTTCATCGGCCCATTCGGTATACGACTTGTGCAAGTAATAATCTCGCGGAAATGGCGTGAAGCGTACCGCTGTGAATCCTTGCTGCTTCGCGCGCAGGGCGTCAGCTGCCAATTCCTCGCCCGTGTCGCCATCGACGTGCATGTAGCAGCGCACCCGATCTCTTGTCTTGCCGCCCATCAGGTCGTATATCGGTACGCCCAAACGCTTACCCTTCATGTCCCACAGCGCAATGTCAATTGCGCTCAATGCGCCTTGTACAACCGATCCCATGAAGTGAGACGAACGGTAGAGGTACTGATAGTGATGCTCGATCAGGTTCGGGTTTTTGCCGATCAGGTAGTCGGTCATCACATCAACCATCGTCTTGGTCGGACGTTGCCAACCGTGGACGCCGCCCTCACCGATGCCGACGAAGCCGTCCTCCGAGTGAATCTTGATCAGGAGCCAACGGCTCCACAGAAACGTCTCAACCTTCTCGATTTGGGTCATTGGAATTTCCCTGTTCACAGCGCCATGTCGCGGTCGCGTTAGAACCACGACCGTCTCAGCGATTGCAGTTTAACGGAAACAAACCGATAAATCGTCTATGCTTGCGTCGAAGATTCCGGAGGCGATGCAACATTCCGAAGCAATGTCTCTGGTCAAACTAGCAAGACCGAGGAACCAAAATTGCGAATCCTGATTACTGGCATCACTGGCCGCGTTGGGGCCAACGTCGCCAAACGTTTCGTAGATATCGGTCACGAAGTAATTGGTTTGGTCTGGCCGGGAGACCGCCAATCCGAAAAGGTCGCTCAGATTGGTGCCGAAATCGTCGAAGGCGATCTCGCGACATTTGAAGACGTTGCTAAAGCCATCAAAGGGACTGATGCGGTTTTCCACTTGGGCGCGGCATTCCAGGCTGGTGGACCATTCACGTCAGAGCAGTACTTCGACATCAACGTGAAGGGCACCTTTAACGTCCTCGAAGCCGCTTCATCGTCAGATCGGATAGAGCACGTAATCGTAACGAGCACCGATGCAACTATGGACAAATATCCACCTGCGGGCATCGTCGAACCGATACGCGAGGACTCGCTGCCGTTGGTGTCGACGGCATGGTACGGCTACTCGAAAGTGTTGACAGAGTATCTGGTAGATCGGTACGTCCGCGCCGAATCACTGCCTGCGACAGTGTTCAGGTTTGCCAATGCATGGGGTGCAGGGGAGGTCTTGGACTATGCGCAGTTTTACTTGAAGACCTACATGGATCAGTTAGAGGATTCCCGTGATGAGGAACTCAGAGCTGCGTACGATGTGATGTCAAATGCTTACGACGGCGAACCTCACCTGATCCTCGCGGCGGACCGCAACGGCCGGCCGTGGAAGAAGCATTTCGTGGAGGTGCGAGACATCATCCACGCCTACGAAAATGCAGTTGGGGCGACTGCTACCTTCGGCAAAACATACCAGTTGGCGTCGAGCGAACCGTTCCAATGGGAGGTGATGATTCCGTACATCGCAGAGAAACTGAACGCGCCATACACGGCCGTCAATCTGCCGATCACGCCCACGTACTACGAATACGACCTGTCAGCCGCCAAGCGCGATTTCAACTACGATCCACCTCTGTCGCTGTTTGAAATGATCGACGAAGCGATCTCACACCGTCAGACCGGCAAAGGGTCGATTATCCCTACAAAGTTCTAAACCGCTGCATCGCGTAGTAGGTTCCGAAAGCAAAACCGATCAATCCCGGCAAATGCACGACGATACCTGCACCGACGAGCAGGTTCGGAAAGACACCATCAATTACTTCGATCACCATAACTTCGGCGACGTAGAAGATTAGCGCGAGAACCGCGGCCATGATACGCAAGCTGGTGGCGTATTTCCTGCCCGAAATGAGTTGCATCGCTTGCGTGACAAGCATCACACCAGCAAACTGCGCGACACCCACTACGATCAACCAAATGCTCGAGTTGGTGCCTTCCAGGATTTCCAACGACCACAAAGCGGTCAGGATGACGGCAACAATCGCGCCGACCCCGATGGAGACCAAACCGCCGAGGACGCCGATGCGAATCAAATCGCTCTGGGTGACTTTGAAGATCGCAGGCCCGCCGATCGACGCGCAGTCAGGACACTTGGAACCAACCGGCGCGTACACCATACAGCGCGGACATATCGGGTCGGAACACTGCGCGCAACGCAGGTTAGTCTCGACCCCAGAGTCGCGGGGACACTCCGTCATGTTGAGTTCGACGTCGGTAGCGTTTTGGCTCATCAGTATGTTTCGGACTATGTGGTTTGGTCAGGTCGGTTGTGAACCCAAAGATCGCGTGATGCGATATCACGATCGAACACCATTCGGTTCCAAATCAATCTCACAGGCGTCAACTCTCCATAACTTAACAACGATTCTTTGAATCCACCGGATGTAGTCCGCCGGATTATCGTAATCACGGCGAAACCGATCCCGTAGATTGCCACCCAAACACCATAACCCGCCCACAGCGCCCAGATTGGGAGTAACAGTGTTGCAATCAGCCATCCCACCGCGGAATCGCGCCACGGCGTCAGCGAGAACAAAATCCCGGGGATCGCTGCCCAAAGTATGAATAGCGGAACCCCGAAACCGACTATCGAACCAATGCCGACCGATATTCCTCGGCCGCCAGAAAACTTGAGGAATATCGACCAATTGTGTCCGCATAAAGCTGTCAATCCAGCGACGGCTTGGGTCGCAGCACCGAGGTCCAAGACGGCTGCTCCGCCGACGTAAACAGGTAGTAAGCCTTTAACGAAGACATCAAACAAGGCAATTGGGGCTACCCATTTCTTGCCGACGTGCACCGAGACATTGGAAGCACCGACGTTGCCGCTTCCATACTCACGAATGTCGATGCCGGCAACCATACGTCCGATCACGTACGCCGATGGAACCGATCCGATGAGATAGGCCCCGACGATGAGAGCGATGCTTAAAACTGTGTCTGACATCTATGAGGTCTTCACAACTTGGATTGGTCAAGTTGATAACCAACGCCGTCGATGCCGTGCATGTCGACTGCGCGTTGGTACAAGTCTCGGACAGTGCCGGGAGGTGGGCCATTCATACCGGGCAGGATTTCATTGACTGTGTCGTTCGCGTGGTAGTCTGAGCCGCCGGATTTGATTAAGTCATAACGCTCGGCAAGAGTTGCATACCGTCCGATCCTGTCGCTACCATATTTCTCGGCGTACACTTCGATTCCAGCGAGCCCATGCGGCGTCAACGTTGCCAACGTTGCATCGATGTTGTCGACGGTCCGCGGGTGGGCAACCGTTGCGACGCCTCCAGCATCGTGAACCAACTCGAGCGCGTTGGTGCCTTCGAGTTTACGTCGCGCAACATATGCCGGTCTGCCCGGCGACAGGTAGCGAGAGAACGCATCAGAGACCGTTTCCACATATCCCCTCGAGATCATGGCCCTGGCGATATGAGGTCGACCGATCGCTCCGTCCGCGTTGGCAATCACTTCGTCCCAAGACACTGGTAACCCGATGTCGCTTAGGCGTTGGACGATCTGCTCAGCTTTCTTCTCACGATCCTGAAGGAGCGCCGAAAGCTCGGTTTGCAGTCTTTCGTTGTGACGGTCGATGAAATGGCAAGTTAGATGGATTTCATCGCCATTGACTTCTGCGCTCAATTCAATGCCCGGGATGAACGTGATGTCAGGATGCAGTTCGCTCGCGGCTTCGGCCTCGTCCAATCCCGATGTAGTGTCGTGGTCGGTGATGGCGAACAATCGCAGCGACGATTTGCTGACAATCTCCACGATTTCGGCAGGAGACTTTACGCAGTCCGAGGCGTTGGTGTGCAGGTGCAAATCCTCTTGCACCGGCCATTTAGGAGCGCCCACCAACAATGCGTCGGGGTCATGCCGCGCACCAGTGTCAGAAGGCGTCATCGATTTGCGGGTCTAAGCGTTCTGATTCATTTCCGGCACGACGTGACCATCTGGTTCAACTCGCAACCGCCTCCGCGCGGGATTCGCGGATGACCACCACCCTGATGAGACCGGGGTATTGGAGTCGCTTCTCGATCGCCTTTGCGATGTCGTTCGAAAGATAGCTGGCTTCCGCATCGTTGAGTTTTTCGGGATCTACCAAAACACGCACTTCCCGTCCGGCTTGTATCGCGAAGACCCGTCGGACGCCATCGAATCCCCTGGCAACTCCCTCGAGTTCGTTCAATCGTTTTAGGTAGTTTTCATTGCTGTCGTTGCGTGCCCCCGGCCTGGCTGCGCTGATGGCATCCGCCGCAGCGACGATGAACGATGCGTGCGTCGTCATCTCGCGGTCGTGGTGTTCGCGAATTGCGACCACGATGTTGTCGCTGATCCCGTACTGCGCCGCGATGTCGGCACCGATTTCTGCGTGAGGTCCCTCGACTTCATGAGTCAGTGCTTTTCCGATGTCGTGGAGGAATCCGGCCGTCTTGGCTACTTGAGCATTGTCACCAATCTGAGAAGCCAACATGCCTGCAAAGTGACCAACTTCGATGCAATGTTGCAGCACGTTTTCACCGTAGGAATAACGGTACTTGAGCCGCCCCATTAGCTTGGTCAATTCGGGATGGAGCCCTCTAATACCGACGTCCAGTACCGCGTCTTCGCCCGATTTACGAACTGCGACATCCACTTCTTTTTGCGCTTTTCGAACCGCGTCTTCGATTCTGGCGGGTTGGATCCGGCCGTCTTTGATCAATCTAACCAATGCAACGCGCGCGACTTCGCGTCGGATCGGGTCGAAACACGATATGGCGACTGTATCGGGCGTGTCATCAACGAGCAGATCGACGCCGGTAGTGGCTTCGATCGCTCGAATGTTGCGCCCTTCGCGACCGATGAGACGTCCCTTGACATCTTCGGAAGGGATCGGGATGCTCGTCATCGACGCTTCGCCGACAACATCTGAAGCCAGGCGCTGCATAGACGCGGCGAGAATCTCTCTGGCGCGTTCATCAGAATCGTCTTGATATTTGAGTTCCGCTTCGCGGTATCGACGCTTGAACTCGTAATCGTTCTCGTCCTCGGCGCGTTTCAGCAGGATCTCGAGAGCGGACTCTTTTGACATCCCTGAGAGCCGTTCGAGTTCGTTAGCGCTCCGTTCACGAAGTTCTTCATCCGTTTGCTTTAATCGTGATTCAAACGCCTTCAGCTCAGTTTGCTGGTTGTTCAGTTCTTCGGCGGACCTGTCGATCCTCCGTTGGATTCGCTGTAGGTCACGCCGATCGCGGCGTGCCTGTCTTGCCGTATTCGTCCTCTCGGTCTCGATTTCTTTCCTGTATTCTTCTGCTCTTTGCTGTGATTCTTTGAGAATCTCGTTGCTGCGAGTCCGCGCCTGTTCAATCTGTTGCGTCAGTGCATCCTCAGTCGCTCTGATGGCTCGAGAGTTGAGGCGCGAATTGCCCCAATAGCCGATCGCCATGCCGACAACCAGAAACACCAACGCAGACACGCTTGCTAGGCCGGCTACGAGGGCAGGATTCATGGATTGACTCCTTGTTGTAGCCGCAGTTACCTGCGTCTGAATCGCGTCGGTAATGGTTCAGTCGAACCTATGGGTTTCCCCGGTTTCGTGCGATCTGGGAGTCTTGACGCATTGTCAATCACCCAGTAGTTTGCCAGATTGGCTATATTTCGGGGTAAACCCGGTTGATTACCCAACGGGATTCACTTCATTGCTTCTCGTTCAATCTTACGCACGGTGGTTCAGATAGGCAAGGCGCCTTATGGACCGCGTCTGAGTTAGCAAGGTTGCAATTGCACTGTTTCAGACGACTCGAATGGACGAAGAACAATCTTGTTTCGACGAAATGCGCCTAAGAAGTCGACTCCTCGTCGTCTTCACTCGTCTCGCCTTCGTCTTCACCCTCTTCACCTTCTAGTCCTTCGTCCTCTTCTTCATCTTCAACGATGACACGCGGCGGTTGTATCCACGCTATGCGTTCGTCGGGGTCGCTGGCTAACGCCGCGTCGGGTGGCAATGGTAGTTCGGATGCCAAGATGGCGACGTCAAGAGAATCGAGTACCGAGCAGTCTGCCTGAAGTTCGCTTGGGATGCTACCAGGACGAGCTGCGAGCACAACCTCGTAAACGCCTTGGGTCACAAAACCTGCTCCTCCGCGTGTGCCAGTAGCTTCCTCTTGATTTATTAGCACTACCGGGACTGGGGCTTCGACGGTTTGGGTCACATCAACGCGTAGAAAATCGACGTGAAGCACATCTCCGGATACGGGATGAGTCGCCACTTCGCGAACTAAAGTGACGTCCTGGTTTCCGGCGACCGATTCAACAATTACAGGAGTCGTCCTGCCGGCTTCACGAACTACGTTTATCAACCGTCGACTTTCAGCTTGGAGTGAAAGTGGAGCCTCTTTGAGCCCGTACACGTGGATCGGAATGATGCCTTGTGCCCGGAGGGCGCGATTCTTTTTGCCCATCGTGGTTCGAGTGTCGGCTTGCAGCACCAGGTCGGCCATTTTTCGGTTACTCCCGTTGCGGGGTTGATTGTTTGGGCGTTACGTATCGAATTGAATACGCGTTTTCTTGTGAACAACGACGCGATCCATTGAAGGTGCGACAAACTTCGATTCTAATCTCAAGGTGCCGACTTTCCAACTCTCTTACGCCTAAAGTGGGTTCAGTCTAATGATTGGTATACTTGCGACATCAGAAAGTTGGAGCGTCGATCTGGCGATTCGTCTCAACTCACGGCGAACATCTTTAGCGGCGCCGTACCCCCGTTTGGTTTCCCGCCATGCTGATTCCGATGAAAGTGGACTATGCTGTCCGCATGCTCGTATTTCTGGCAATGCAGCCGGAAGGTGGTCTCACGTCAACATCCACCATCGCTCAGCAGCAACACATCCCTGAACCTTACTTACTGCGTATCTCAGCCGACCTCGTGCGTTCAGGTCTGATCGAGTCCCGAAGAGGTCCCGGCGGCGGAGTTCGTTTGGCGCTTTCTGCATCGGAGATCACCGTTGGCAAGGTCGTCGATTGCGTTGACCACAGTTTCGCCGCGATCGATTGTCTGTCGGAACCTACCGCTTGCCTTATCTCTGCGGCATGTTCGCAACGAGAACTTTGGGGCGATGTCGAGAAAATGTTGCTTGACTATTTGTTCCGCATCAAGATCGCGGATTTGGTTAAGAAGCAACACGAGCTGCAGGGCATCCAAGAATTGGCCCTAGAGGTCGGAAGTCCTAACTAACCCTTGATCAGATTTCCGAATGGTTGGTACCCGATCAGCCGATGACGCAAGTGACAACCTAATCGGCAATCGCAACACGGCTTTGCGATAGAATCACGCATAGCATCGCAAGAAACCTCAACGCACCAGATTATTCAGAATTTGCGACGGTAGATGTCAAAATCGAGCGAATCGAAGGTCGTTCCCATGCAGAGCACAAATGGATCAGTCAACGGTAGCGCAACCGCCGCGCCTCCACTAACCCCGGCCCAGGTACAAAGATACAGCCGACATCTGATCATGCCCAACGTCGGCAGCGCCGGACAGCGCGCCCTCGTAGGCGCAAAAGTCCTCGTCATCGGCGCGGGCGGACTCGGGTCTCCGGTATCTCTTTACCTCGCGCTCGCAGGAGTGGGCACCATTGGCATCGTCGACTTCGATGTCGTCGACGTCAGCAACCTCCAACGCCAGATTCTCCACTCCGACGCCGATGTCGGACGCCGCAAGGTTGAATCGGCCAAGGAAACCCTCCAAGCCCACAACCCCGAAGTCAACGTCATCATCCACGAGGAACCCATTAACGCGGATAACGCGATGGACATCATTCCAAACTACGACATCGTAGTAAACGGCGCGGATAATTTCGCAACCCGATACCTCGTAAACGACGCCGCATACCTAGCCGGCAAGCCCCTCGTCGACGGCGCAATCCTCGTCTTCGACGGTCAAGCAACCACGTACATCCCCGGTCAAGGTTGCTACCGCTGCCTTTTCCCTGACCCTCCGCCCCCCGGCGAAGTCCCCAACTGCGCAGAAGCAGGTGTCATCGGAGCGCTCCCCGGACTCGTAGGATCCATCCAAGCCTTAGAAACCATCAAGGTCGCAATGAACATCGGCGAAACTCTCGCCGGACGAATGCTCATCATCGACGCCTTGACCATGGAGTTCCGAGAGATCAAAGTGCGCCGCAACCCGGATTGCAAACTTTGCGGTGACGATCCGGAAGTCACCGAACTCATCGACTACGAGATTTTCTGCGGCATCGCTCCGCCGCAGGCAGTTGCCTAACCCCAACTCATCGCGCCAGGTGAGGGAAGGCCACCAATAATGCAACTCGCGGAACGCGGCCTTGTAGCTCGCGATGTCACACACGAAATCGGCAACACGCCTGTTGTCGACATCTCTCAATTCAGCCCCAAGTCCGAAGTCCGCCTTCTCGCAAAGCTAGAGTCCGATAACCCGACAGGCAGCGTCAAAGATCGTGTCGCGCTCTCCCTAATCGACCAAGCCGAAAACGACGGCCTGCTGAGCCGCTCGACTGGCGGCGTAATCCTAGAGCCAACGAGCGGCAACACCGGCATCGGTCTCGCGATGATCGGAAGCCTGCGCGGCTACGAAGTCAAGGTCGTCATGCCCGAGAGCGTCAGCTCCGAACGCGTCCAACTTCTCGAAGGCTTCGGCGCTGAGATCGTATTCTCCGCCGCTGAAAAAGGCACCAACGAGTCGATTAACGTCGCGAAGGAACTCGCCCACGAAAACCCCTCGTGGTTCATGCCGTATCAATATGGCAACCGCGCAAACCCCAATGCCCACTACAAAACCACCGGGCCCGAAATCGCCCGTGTCGTTCCTGATGTTGACATGTTCGTCGCCGGCCTCGGCACGGGTGGCACCCTCATGGGCGTAGGCCGCGCCCTCCGCGAACACAATCCAGACATAAAAATCGTCGCCGCCGCACCGCATCCCGACGACAAGGTTCAGGGTTTGCGGTCCATCGAGCATGGATTTATTCCGCCGATCCTCGACCTCGATGCGCTTGATGCCAGGATCATGGTCGAGGCCGAAGAGTCGTTTTACTGGACCAAGAAGCTATTACTGGATGCCGGTATTTTTGTGGGTGTCTCTTCGGGTGCGGTTTTGGCGAGCGCGATCAGGGCGGCGCGACGATTGGAGAGCGGGACGATTGTAATGCTGTTCGCTGATGGTGGCTGGAAATATCTCTCTACAGGCATCTACACGCGCGATTGGAGCGATATCCAGAATGAGGTGGAAGGACAAACTTGGTGGTGAACAACGTACCAACCGACGCCGGAAATCTGTGTTTCGCGACCGCTAATGACATCGCGGCATGGATTCGCAACCGAGATGTTTCGGCACGAGAGGTGATGGCTGCACACCTTAATCAGATCGAGCGCATCAATCCCACTGTGAACGCAATTGTGACGTTGCTCGATGGGGATGTGTTGTTGAAAAAGGCGGCCGAGGCTGACAGAACTTTGACTAAGGTTGGAGCCGACAATCTTGGGCCACTGCATGGTCTTCCGGTGGGTATCAAAGATCTACAACCTACGGCCGGCATTCGGACCACCTACGGTTCGCCGATTTTCGAGAATTTCGTGCCGAACGAGGATTCGCTTACAGTTCAACGCTACAAAGCGGCCGGGGCCATCGTTATCGGCAAAACGAACACTCCGGAATTCGGTGCCGGATCGCAGACGTTCAACGAGGTTTTTGGGACGACGCTCAACCCGTACGATCTCACGAAGACATGTGGTGGGAGCAGCGGTGGGGCATCAGTAGCTTTGGCCTGTGGGATGATGCCGATAGCACAAGGATCGGATTTTGGTGGCTCCTTGAGGAATCCGGCAGCTTGGTCAAACGTTGTCGGGATGAGAAACAGCATCGGGACCGTGCCGGTACATCCGGCGCCGCTCGGCTACACGTCCGAGTCGGTTACCGGTGGAATGGCAAGCACGGTAAAGGACGTCGCTCTTCAATTGACCGCGTTGGCGGGGCCGGACCCGAGGGTACCGAATTCTCTGATGCAACCGGGCTCGGTTTTTGGCGAACCGCTAGAGCGCGATTTTGGCGGGGCGCGAATCGCTTGGAGCCGGAATGTTGGTGGCGCACCGATTGATCTGGTGATCACTAAAACGCTGGACGCGCAACGTCAGGTTTTCGAAGACCTGGGTTGCGTCGTGGAGGATGCGGAACCGCCGTTAGAGGATGCCAGTGAGATATTCCATGTGCTGAGGGCGGCGATATTTGCACATCAGCATGAGGCGAATATTCGCGACCATCGAGAGTTGGTCAAGGAAACGATAATTTGGAACGCGGAGGAAGGTGCGCGAATCTCGGCATTGGATGTAAAGAAGGCCGAGGAACGGCGTACCGCGCTGTATGTGCGAATGGCTGATTTCATGAGTCGATACGATTTCCTGATGTTGCCAGTGACCTCCGTTCCACCTTTTTCCGCTGATGAGGAGTATCCGACCGAGGTCGCCGGCAAACCATTGGCGAACTACCTTGAGTGGATGTCGCCATGTTCGTCAATCACAGTTACAGGACTGCCGGCGATTTCGGTCCCGAGTGGTTTCGACGCCGACGGATTACCGGCTGGTCTGCAGATAGTGGGTCGCCAGAAAGCCGACTTCTCGGTGTTGCAGATGGCGCATGCCTTTGAAAGTGCGACGGAATTTTGGCGGCGCCGACCGGCGATCGTTGAGTAACTAATGCCGGGCGCAATCTGAAAGGGAGTGGACCTCCGTGAATCTTGAACTTGATGGAAAGTCGGCTGTTGTTACTGGAGGCAGCCGTGGGATTGGCAAGGCGATCGCTTGGGAGTTGGCGCGCGAGGGGTGCAATGTGGCGATCTGCGCGCGCAACGTAGATGCTCTAGAAGCGACCGCGAAAGATATCGCCGCAGACACTGGTCGTGACATATTTGCGATTGAGTGCAATACGTCGGACACGGCCTCGGTTGACGCCATGGTTGCACGGGCGAATTTTCAGTTGGGCGGCATCGACATCTTGGTCAACAACGCCGCTCGACCGCTGGGTCAGGCTCGCGTCCCGGGAATCGAAGGCGTGACGGACGAGGCGTTCAACGATGACATCAACACTAAGGTGCTGGGATATCTAAGGTGCGCAAGAGCTGTAGCACCAATCATGAAGCAGCGAGGATCGGGACGCATCATCAACATCAGTGGTCTCGCGTCGCGCTCAAGCGGGTCAGCGGTGGGTTCGATGCGGAACGTTGCTGTCTCGGCTCTCACGAAAAACCTAGCAGATGAATTGGGTCCGCATGGCATCAACAGCGTGGTAATCCATCCGGGCGCAACTCGGACGGAAGCGACAGCCGGCGTAGCCGCGGCACGCGCGAAACAGCGCGGAGTTTCGGTAGAGGCAATTCTGGAAGAGATGTCGGAGAGCAATTCGTCGCGACGAATCATCGATGCGCGGGAAATCGCATACATCGTTGCGTTCGTCGCCTCACCAAAAGCTGTTGCAATCAACGGAGACGGCATCGCAGCTGGTGGCGGCGTCGGAACCGCAATCCATTACTAAATTAGGCATGGGTGCGAGAACCTCGCATCGAGACAGTGGGAGGAACTTACTCTAGAATCGAGTAATTGCATCCTTTTGATCGATCCCGCTAACTGGTGGCGGGAAATCGCGACTGGGTCGCATGTTTCGAGATTGAGCCCGAACTAGATGTCTGATAACGAAATCGTCGTGCGCGGCGCACGCGAACACAACTTGAAGAACATTGATGTTCGTATCCCGCGCGACAAATTGGTCGTCGTAACTGGTGTTTCGGGTTCCGGAAAGAGCAGTTTAGCGTTCGACACGGTCTACGCTGAGGGACAACGACGTTATGTCGAAAGCCTTTCGGCGTACGCGCGTCAGTTTTTGGGTCGGTTGGAAAAGCCGGAGGTAGATCACATCGATGGATTGAGTCCGTCGATTTCGATTGATCAGAAGGGCGTTTCAAGAAATCCTCGCTCGACGGTCGGAACGGTCACGGAGATATACGACTATCTCAGGTTATTGTTTGCACGCGCGGGTCGCCCCCATTGTCGAAACTGTGGCCAACCCGTTCAACGACAGACCGTGCAACAGATCGTCGACTCGATAATGCGTTTGGATGAAGGCTCCCGCCTGTTGTTGCTAGCGCCAGTGGTCAAGCATAAGAAGGGCGAGCACACGGCGATATTCGAGAGTGCGCGACGTTCAGGGTTCGTCCGTGCGCGCGTCGATGGTGAGGTAGTTGAGCTTAACGAAGAGATCACGCTCAACAAAAACAAGTGGCACAACATCGAGATCGTAGTTGACCGGATCATTGTGAGAGACACGACGGAGCGCGAGCGTTTGACCCAATCCGTCGAGACGGCGTTGAGGACCGCTGAGGGAATGTTGACGGTTGCCGTGCTGAATCCGACCGAACGATTGATCGAGGAGTTGTCGTCGGGCGCGAAAAGCGCTGTCGCCGCGGGCACGATCAACAAACAGCGACGCCGCAAAAAGCAGGAGAATCTATCGCAAGACATCGCTTATTCTGAACAGTTCGCCTGTCCTGATTGCGACATTTCGATGTCGGAATTGGAACCGCGTAACTTTTCGTTTAACACCCCATTCGGCGCATGTTCCGATTGCTCCGGTATCGGCTACCGGTTGGAGATCGACCCCGATCTGGTGTTGCCGAACAAGGCGATCGCACTCGAGGACGGGGCAGTAGCGCCTTGGAGTCGGGATGGTAAGAATTCCCAATGGGCTTGGGGGCCGCTGAACGCATTAAACGAACATTTCCAAGTCCCATTGGACAAACCGGTATCGGAGCTGGAACCAGAACATCTGAAGCTGATCCTGTACGGATCGGGTCGAAAGAAAGTTCAGTTGACGCATCGGACTTCGTCGGGCGCGGTCTTTAGTTGGAAGGGGCAGATTGAGGGTGTAATCCCGAATTTGCAGCGCCGACATTCGAACACCGAGTCGGAGAACGTTCGAAACGACATCGAGCGATACATGTCGCAGCGGAGGTGCAATACCTGTGATGGAGATCGACTCAAGCCCGATGCCCTTGCTGTTACTTTGCTGGGGATGAACATCATGCAGGTCACGCGGCAATCGGTCGCGACCGCGTTGCAATGGGTGGACGCATGTCGGAACGGTAAGTGGACTGACGACGAACGACCGATCACTGAGGTTTTGACGGGTCGGGAACTTTCAATCGCCGATCAGATACTGAAGGAGATCGAATCGAGGTTGGGTTTCCTTGCGAGAGTCGGTCTGGAGTACTTGACCTTGGACCGATCGGCCGGGTCGTTATCCGGTGGCGAAGGACAGAGGATTCGACTCGCTACACAGATCGGTTCCGGTCTGATGGGAGTGCTCTACGTATGTGACGAACCATCCGTCGGATTGCATCCCCATGACGGCGATCGGTTGATCGCGACGCTGAAGAGTTTGCGGGATGTTGGTAACACCGTGTTGATTGTGGAGCACGACGAAGCAGTGATGCGAGCCGCCGACCACATCGTCGATCTGGGTCCCGGCGCTGGCGAACATGGCGGGCACGTGGTGGCGGAAGGCGATATCGAAGCCATAATGTTGGCCGAAAGGTCGATCACTGGGGAGTATTTGAGCGGTCGGAAGGAAATCGCTACACCCAATGAACGGAGGAAGAAAGGAGACCCCGCGTTAAAGGTAATTGGGGCTCGGGCGAACAATTTGAAGAATGTGAATGTTGAGATCCCTCTCGGTGTGTTTGTTTGCGTGACTGGAGTTTCGGGTTCTGGCAAGAGCACTTTGGTTAACGAGATCGTATTGAAGCGTTTGGCTCAGCATTTTTACCGGGCTAAAGATCGGCCTGGTCCCCACGACGACGTATTTGGGTTGCCGCTGATTGACAAGGTGATCAACATCGATCAATCGGCGATTGGAAGAACACCCAGGTCCAATCCGGCGACGTATACCGGAGTATTCACACCCATCAGAGATCTCTTTGCGTCGATGCCGGAAGCTCGCGCCCGTGGCTACACGCCGGGTCGATTTTCATTCAATGTGCGAGGCGGGAGATGCGAAGCGTGTTCAGGAGCGGGATACACGCAGATCGAAATGCAGTTTTTGCCAGACGTGACGGTCCCGTGCGAGGTTTGTGAAGGTGCGCGTTACAACCGTGAGGCGTTGGAGATATTGTTCAAGGGCGCATCGATTTCCGACGTGTTGAACATGACGGTCACTGAGGCGCACGCGCTATTCGAGAACATTCCTACGATCGCCAACAAGCTCCGAACGTTGATTGACGTGGGACTGGGATACATACATCTGGGTCAGCCGGCCACGACGCTTTCGGGCGGTGAAGCACAACGGATCAAATTGTCTTCGGAGCTGTCGAAACGGAGCACCGGCCAGACGCTGTACATTTTGGATGAGCCGACAACTGGATTGTCGTTCGATGACGCGGACAAGCTCTTGACTGTGCTTCATAGATTGGTCGATAACGGAAATACCGTGTTGCTCATCGAGCACCACCTCGACCTAATCAAGAACGCCGACTGGATCATCGATCTCGGTCCCCATGCGGGCGATGATGGCGGTGAGTTAGTCGCAGTCGGCACTCCAGAATTCATAGCCTCGGTCGACCGATCTTATACAGGCTTGTACTTGCGTGAAATCTCCGGTATCGTGCCAGATGAATCTGCAGAGGGATCGGATGTATCCGAGTCCGGAGTCAATGGTGTGCACGACGCGGAACTTACCAACGGTCGCACCGAAATCAAGATCGCCGATATCTTGGATGAGCACCCAGATCTGGGTGTTGCGCCTAAACCATCGAGGAATGGCGCAAGGACAAGAGGTCGGCGACGCCGACGGCGGACAGCAGGTCGAAGAAGTTGACGAGCGCCGTCGATGCGATCCCCAATCTTCCTTCCCCACCAGAGTTCGTTCAAGATGGGTTGATCGGAAATTCCTGTTTTGGTTGTGGTGCGTGGAACGAGCACGGACTGAACATTAAATCGAGTTGGGAAGGGGACATTTCTGTATGTCGATTCGTGCCACAGCCCCATCACGCCGCGATGCCCCACGACATTGTCAACGGTGGCATCATCGCCGCGGTCATGGATTGCCACTCGGTGTGTACGGCGATCGCTGACGCCTACCGGCGAGCTAATCGATTTGCCGGCGACGGCAAACGTCCGCTATTGTGGTACGCAACAGCTTCATTGCATGTGGAATATTTGAAACCAACGCCGTTGTCGATGCCTTTCACTGTCAGGGCGAAAGTTGTCGGCTTAGAACGACGACGAACCAAATTGCAGGTGGAGTTGGTCAGTGATGATGGGACTACCACTTGTACCGGCGAGGTCGTCGCGGCTCAAGTTTCCGATCGCTGGGCACGGGCTTCGGGATATTACGGCAGAGACATGTAGTCTCGCAGAACCGCGTGCGTCGAATCGACATTATCATTTCGAACACCATGCTCACACGCGAAGAATTTGCCGCTAGAGTCGACGCCCTACCGCGCGTCGACATCGCCCACACCCCGACTCCTTTAGAGGAGATGCCGCGATTGCGTGAACGGTTGACCGAGGATGGGTACGTGGTTCCACCGATCTATGTGAAGCGAGAGGACATGACTGGGTTGGCGTTCGGTGGCAACAAGGCTCGGCACTATGAATTTGAGATGCCTCACATTGTTGATGCAGGTTATGACACCTTGATCAACATCATGGACTATCACTCGAACAACGCCCGCATGACGGCCGCGGCGGCCAACAAATCCGGTTTGCGGTATGTGTTGGTGTTGAAAAATGCAGCAAATCGGAAAGTCCAAGGCAACCTTTTGATTGACAAACTGTTGGGTGCAGAAATGCATCTGCTCGATCAGTTTCAATCTGAAGACGCCGACGGATATGCCGCCAAGTTGAAGGAAAAGTTGGAATCAGACGGTGCCAAGGTTTACCTGTTGCAAGAACACCTCTTCCCGCGAGTGGTTGGCATGGTGGGCTTCGTTCGGTGCGGCTTGGAGTTGTTGAGCCAGATCGAGGAACTAAGGCTGCAGCAAGTTCACATTTACGGCGTCGCGGGACGTTCTTTGTGCGGACTCATCTTGGCCGCTAAGAATCTAGGATTAGATTGGCGTTTCACCGGCGTCACGGTGAATTACGACATGCCCTTGGACGACTACATCTTTCAGCATGTCGAAGATATTCGAGGCTTCCTCGACCTTCCCATGACATTCGCCGAGGAGGACATGCGCGTTCTGGATCAATTCGTCGGTGAAGGTTACGGTCTCATGACACCCGAGGTCGCCGATGCGATTCGCCTGGCCGCGCAGACCGATGCCATCATTCTGGACCCCAACTACACCGGAACGGTGATGGCGGCACTCCTCGACGACATCCGGACGGGCAGCGTTTCTCCAGAGGAATCCGTCGTGTTTCTGCATACCGGCGGCTTGCCAGCACTTTTCACCTTCGCCGACGATTTGGCAAATTAGGCGCGGATGCTTACGGTTTGGCACCTCGGATCAGGCGTAACCGCGCTGCGAAACGTTGCATCCTGAACTCCTGAGGATCGAACAACCGCTGTTGATTGCGGGTTTTGAGGTATTCGGTCCACTTGGCGCACAACATGGCGCCGGCGAGCACGATGATTGCTTCGACGTAGACGAAGATGAAGAACATCATCAAAGCCGCGAGACTGCCGTAAATCGAGAGAAGATGTCCAGCGTTAAGTTGCAGGTAAACAGCAAAAACATGCTTCACGACTTCAAAAGCGACGGTCGCGACGAGTGCGATGGGCAGGATCGCTTTGATGTGCGTCTTGGTGTTTGGTACCCACGCGTAGATGAACGTCAAAACCGTGTATGTGATGGCCCACGGCAATACGATTCCTACAATCTCGAACAATGAATATCGGATCGTCTCGGTTTCGAAAGCAAAGAAAACCGCGATCTCTTCTAGGAATGAAAACACGGTGAAGACGACGAAGGATGTTAGCAACAACAGACTCGCGATCAACATCAACGCGACCTCAACCACCCGCTGCATGAAAAAACTCCGGCGCCGTTCGATTCCCCACACGATGTTGATGCTCTGGCGAACCGCTGAGAAAACGCCCAAAGTAGAAATGAAAAGCACAAGTCCACCGAGGCCAGATGTTAGCGCCGAGTTAGTGACCGCATGAGTAATGAAATCCTCGACGAAGGATGGTCCGGATGCCGCCTCGCTGAGCACAGGTATCTGTGTCAGGATGGCATCATGCAGTAATTCATGGAATTCCCCCTCGCCGATCGTCAGGTGGATTACCGTAATCATGGCGATTGTCAGCGGCAACAGCGACAAAAAGGTGTAGAACGCGATCGCTGCTGCAAGGAAGTGCGCTTTGTAAGCGACGAATTCCCTGACTAGCTGAATCACCGGTGCCGCTAGGCGTTCAATAACGCGAACCGTCGCAACGAGGTCACCGAGGAACGAAGCGCCGCGTCGGCGTAGTTCGTCGATCCTATCTACGGTGGGTATGTGCAACACGACCCGCGGTCTCAACTCTCCGGCAAGAATGCCAATCGATCAGAATCGTTTATCCGCTGAAGATTGTTTATCAATAATCGGTTCTGGCGTCGTTGATCATCGACGCGTAGATGATTCGACCATTTGGCGGAGAACATCGCACCTGCAAGAAGGATGATCGACTCGACATAGACGAACAGGAAAAACATCATTATGGTGCTGATGCTACCGTAGATCGATGCCAACAGCCCTCCCGAGTTGCGGAGGAAGAAAATGAAGACGTATTTTGCGATTTCGAATGCAATCGTGGTCAAGACGCCAACACCCAAGATATCAGCAAACTTGACCTTCGTGTTCGGCAACCACCAGTAGACCACGATGAAGACCAAGAATGTGATCGCCGAAGGTATCACATAACCTGCGACGACGAGGAACCACTGATCGAACGGCGCGCGTTCGGGGGTAAGCAGTTGTGCGAGTTCCTGAATGAATGAAAACACCGCCGACAGCAGAAGCGACAGAAAGAGGAGTGAAGACGCGACCACCATCATCACGAAGTCGATCGCGCGTTCAATCAAGAAAGGGCGGGGACGTTGTATGCCCCAGATAACGTTGACGCTTTTGCGAATCGAGCCGAAAACACCCATGCCTGCTATGAACAAGGTCAATCCCGTCAAGCTAGACGTCACGGCCGGATCGTTACTCACGTTCTGAACAAATCGTTCTACGAATGATGGGCCATCGGTTTCGGCTAGAACAGGGATCTGGTTTACGATGCCATTGATTAGGCGGTCTTCGAAACCCTCTAAACCGACGACGAAGCGCCAAAGGGTGATCAAGGCAATCGACAGAGGGAAGATCGAGAGAAAAGCATAGAACGCGATGGCGGCAGCCAAATAGTGTCCGTTGACCGACATGAAGTCATTGACGTTGTGGTAGACGAACCAGAATGCATGACGCACAAACCCGAATGATCGGACGAACAGAGAAGGTTTTTCAGCTGTTGCCAAAATTGCAGTCTCTACGAGACCGAGGTCAGCTATCGTGTTGTGGACGCGGATTTACGTCCGATCAATCCAGTTCGCCGTTTCGGAACGCCGAGATGTAGTCCATCGCGAAGTCGTCGCGGCCTTCAAGCAGGTTGATTGCGTATTTAACGCGCGGGGAATCCATGTCGAGGTTCATCGCGCGGTCGATCTTGACCTGGATAGGGTCGATGATACCTGAATCCGCCCCGGCTTCAACAACCAGCTTTACGAACGTCTCGTTGACTAGGGCACGTTTGGGTAGCCCAAAGGAAACGTTACTCATTCCGCCCGTGATGTGGACATCGTTGCCAAAACGATTTCGGAGCTTTGTGACTGCTTCGAGAGCATGAGGGCCGTATGCCTTGTCAACGGAAACTGGAAAAAACAGGGGATCAATATACATGTCCCCGTAGGCGACACCTCGGTCGCTCGCGGCGTCGACGACGCGGGTGGCGTTTTCGAGTCGCTCGTCAGCATTTTCCGGCATGCCGCTCTCCGAAGCCGCGGAGATAATGCACTTCGCGTCGTGCTCCGCAATCAGATCGAGGGTATCCAGCCGTTCCAACGCGACGGAATTGACCATCGGGCGTCCTGCGGACCTGTCGTAAGCCTCTAACCCGGCTTGGATTATTTCAGAGTTCGACGAATCGATGCTGGGTGGGATATCGGCGACCGACTGAACGAATTCGACGAGCCACTGCATCGCTTCGATCTGTTCGCCGATACGATGGGAAAGTTCGTCGACGTTAAGATCCAAATATGCCGATCCGGCCTTCGATTGTCTTTCGACTTCGTGCTTGATATACGCTTCACCCTCGGCGGCTTCGGCTCCGTCGCAGTTGACACCCTTCCATATGGCGATCATGAAGTGCTTCAGATTGCCCTGTTGGTAGGGTTGTGTCTTCTCGAAAGATTCGGGCACACGCACGAAACGGGTTTCGCCGTCGACTCGATACTTAACCGCCTCCGAACCGTCATCGAAGACATGCCCCCTAATGCCGCCTCGTTTCACGACGCGGGTGCAGTGAATGTTCTCTCCGATGATGGTGAAGTCAGGTGTGATCATTGTTCTGATGATGGCGTCGGGTTCCTAGGAAATTCGTTAGAAGAGCGAACGAGTCAATTCTCATACGGCACGACTGTTGATGCAAATGAAAACGTGATCCACGCGTTATCCAGTTTAATTTGCCTTGAATCTCAGCAAAGTTAAACGCCAAAAAGCCTCGATGGCGATCTGTAGTGACATTTTGGACTTGCCAGCCGTCCGTTCCAGGAATGTGAATGGATGTTCGACGACGGTCAATCCGTTTCGCTGCGTCCGATGGGCTACCTCAGCTTGGAACCCAAAACCGGTGATGGTGAGCCGGTCAAGATCTATGGCTTCAAGGGCGTTGCGGTTGAACGCCTTGAAACCACCGTAGCGTCGTGAATCTTCAGTCCCAAAATGGCTCGGATACCGTAATTTGCCCATTTGCTAAGGAGCACCCGTGACTTCTTCCAACTCGGGTCCACCGCACCACCATCGCTGTACCGAGTCCCAACAACGACATCGGCGCATTGAAGCAATTCGATCATACGAGGTACCTCGGCGGGAGGATGCGACAAGTCGCAATCCATTTGAACGATGCGCGAAGCACCCGCGTTTAATGCAATCTTGAATCCGGCAATGTATGCGGTTCCCAATCCCAGTTTGCCGCCCCGATGAGCCACCAAGATCCGTCCAGGGTGTTCGTCCGCAAGACCGTCAGCGATCTCGCCGGTTCCGTCAGGAGATGAATCGTCCACGAACAGGATGCCTAGGTTGTCGATCTCTAAGTCGATGAGCTTTTGGACGATAGTTTTAATGTTTTCGGCTTCATTGAAAGTTGGGATAACGACGGCGACCGTAACGTGATTGTCGAACCTGCCGACGACGCGGATTCCTTGTGCTCGTGTCTGTGGCATCAAATGATCCGTATGATTCTCAATCCGCTTCCAGTTCAAATTCAGAGTGTAACGCCCTCGCGGCCGTGGCCACGTGTTCCTGGTCGACGATGCACGTGATGCGAATCTCTGAAGTCGTAATCATCTCGATGTTTACATTAGCGTCGGCGAGTGCCCGGAACATGCGAGCTGCGTATCCCGGCGAGTTGGTCATACCTGTTCCAACGACGCTGACTTTGGCAAGTCCATCCCGCGTCGCAATATCGCTGTAACCCACTTCGGTGTTTTGCGAAGTTATCTCAGCGACTCTTTGCAGGTACTCTTGGCCCACCGTGAACGACATGTCGGTGAGCCCGTGAGATGAAACGTTTTGGACGATAACGTCGATGCTGATGCCCGCCTCTGCGAGCGGCATCATGATCGCCGCAGCGATACCGGGGCGGTCTGCGATTCCGTGTACCGTGACGCGGGCGACGGAACGCTCAGTTGCGATGCTGGTGATGCTCTTTCGAATCTCCATGTTGCTGTTTTTTTCCTCAAAATTGCCGATTTTAGTTCCCGCAGCGTGCGAGTTGAAGGAAGAAGTGATGAGCATCGGAACCTTGTGCACCGACGCCATCTCGATCGATCGAGGGTTCATCTTTGCGCCAAGAGACGCCATTTCTAGCATCTCTTCGTAACCGATACGGGGTATGACTCTGGCGTCCGGCACAAGGCGCGGGTCAGCGGTTAGGATGCCGTCGACATCGGTATATATTTCGCAAACGTCTGCGTTGATCGATGCCGCCATTGCTACGGCGGTCAAATCTGATGCGCCGCGTCCAAGTGTGGTCGTGTCGTCGGCGGGTGTGAGGCCTTGGAATCCGGCGACAACAACAATTCGTCCACGTTGAATTTCCCGAAGCACGCGGGCAGGTTCGATGTTGGCGATGCGCGCTGAACCGAAGGTTTCATCGGTCTGAATGCCTGCTTGCCGACCGCTGAGGCTAATGGCATCGTAACCTAAACCTCGGATTGCGATGCCCATCAACGATGCGCTCACCAGCTCTCCGGTTGATATCAGCGCGTCTGTTTCACGCGGGCTAGGTGAATAGTCGCCGGACAGACGATGTGCGAGATTCAGGAGTTCATCGGTTGTGTCGCCCATGGCGGAGACACAAACAACGAGATCGGCACCTTGCTCGCGGCGCGCGGCAACTCGTTTGGCTACGTTTCGCAGTAGTTCTTCGGTGGCTAACGAACTGCCACCGAATTTTTGGACTACGACTTGCTTCGTTTGCGGCATTTCGAAATCAACTGTCATGTTCGCATTGGGATTCAATCCGCATCCCTTCGTGTGAGATGTCGAGAATCAATGCCTTTCCAACGATCTGCGCCTTCCTCGCGTTTTCTGACATTTCATAACAGATCGTCATGAAACGATCGGTAGCTAGTGCCATGACAGTCGGTCCGGCACCGGAAAGAAATACGCCGTGCGCGCCGGCATCGAGGGCGCCGCGCGCGATGGGCCGGAATCTTGGGAACAGTTTTTCGATGCGTTGCGGTTGATGCAATCGGTCATCGGTGGCGTGTCGTAGAAGCGGCCATTGGCGCGTTTCGAGTGCGTGAACCAGCATGGCAGCTCGACCAACATTGAATACGGCGTCAGAACGCGGTACCATGTTGGGCAATATACCGCGGGCTTCCTTGGTCGCCATCGTGAAATCCGGCACGAACACCACGGTCTTCAACTCGTCGGCGATATTGACGCGGCTGACAATCCAGCTGCTGTCTGGGCAACCGTCATCAACGTTGAAGCCGATTTGGCAGCCTCCATAAACGGCCGGCGAGACATTGTCCGGATGACCTTCGATATCGGCGGCGATGGTGAAGATACGCCGCTGAGATTCTGCATCCGCGATATCAATCCCAGCGAATGCGAATGCGGCGGCGATGCCAGTAACTGTGGCCGCAGATGACGAACCTAAACCGCGGGCCAGCGGGATGTTGTTGTGGCAATCGAACGCCAATGGCATCGGGTCGACTCCAAGTTCCCGAAATGTTCGACGGGCGCTCGAAACGACTAGATTACTTTCGTCCCTCGGTAGCGAATCTGAACCTTCGCCGGAGATCGCAATTGAGGACCTGCCGAAAGTGACGTTGGTCTCGTTCCAGAGATCGACCGCCACGCCGATGCAATCGAAACCGGGTCCGAGGTTTGCGCTTGTCGCAGGCACTCGGATAGTCGCGCGTTCGAGTTTAGGCTCGGGCATAGTTTTGGATGCGTGCGGCGATGTTCTCGGAGACGGAGGAGCGGTTCAAACTATCGCTTTGCCGGTAGGCTCGAGTAGGGGCGAAAGTCAAATGACGCGCTACCAAACTAGTATAATGCGCTATTCGTGGCGACAGTTGGGCGCAATTGTTCGCACAACATTGAAAGTACGCGACGTAAAAACGAACAGAAAGTAGAGCGTTGAAACGATGGCCGTAGTGGTTCTTTTGGCTCCGAAAGAGGATGCGCGCGGTGAAACGCGTACCGTTGAGATGTTGGAGGAGGCGGAAAAGCATCCCGACGTCGAGTTGCGGTTCGTAGATTCGAATCAACCACCCGAAGACGTGTTGAAAGAGTGCAAAGACGCGGTCGCGTTGATACCCGCAGGTGGGCGTGGTTTGCTCGACGCTGAATTTGTCTCCAAATTGGGCAACCTGCGTTTGATCCAAACCTTTAGCGCCGGCACCGATTGGCTAGACAAAGCAGCGTTGGCTGAACTCGGTGTGGCAGTCTCGAACAACGGCGGCGCAAACGCAGTGGCGGTTGCTGAACACGCAGTGATACTGATGCTCTCGGTTGAGCGCAAGATTGATCGACAGATCGAATCAGTTAAGAATGGAACTTGGATGGCAGGCGTGGGCGGTGACCGCACCGAGTTTCACACCTTGGTTGGAAAGCGGATCGGTATCGTCGGCCTGGGTCGTATCGGGTCTAGAGTCGCCAAACGGTTGCAAGGATGGGAGTGTGAGGTCGTCTATAACGACGTCGTGGATTACGACGATCAATACGTTGAGGCGGCGGGAGCTAAGTTTGTTGAACTGGATGAATTGTTGGAGACATGTGACATCGTGAGCCTCCACGTTCCGCTCGAGCGAACGACGCGGCACATGATATCTGACCGAGAGTTCTCCTTGATGAAAAACACCGCAATTTTGGTCAACACATGTCGTGGCCCGGTGGTGGATGAAGCGGCGCTGAAACGTGCATTGCGAGACGGGCAGATTTTCGGAGCTGGTTTGGATGTGACGGAGGTGGAGCCGATTGAGCCCGATAACGATCTTCCGAATCTTCCCAACGTGGTTGTCACGCCGCATTTGGCCACCCGGGCATTGGAATCGGAGCACAACGCAACTGCTTATGCGCTCGCCAACGTAGCCCGCGTGGCTCGTGGCGAGGAACCGGAGTGGGTTGTTCCGCCGGTGTGAGTTATGGATCGCGGAATGGGCGCGGTGTGTGAATCGCATTTAACATGGAACTAGCACGTGCACCGTTGATGGTGAGTTTGCACTCGGATGTTGCGCCACGTTGCTACTGCACCGGACTTGCGTGATTCACTAAAACACGAGACCGAATACGTTGCTGCCAGCGACGATAAACCGCGGGAGGCCTGCGGTATCTTCGGTGCATATACCCCAGGGCACGAAGCGGCCCGAGCTGCGTTCTTCGGAATCTTTGCACTTCAGCACCGCGGGCAGGAAAGCGCGGGCATCGCATCATCGAATGGCTCCTCTCTGGGAGTTACGGCAGAAGTGGGGTTGGTCTCGCAAGTCTTTGAAGAACAAGATCTACAAGACTTGCGTGGGCACTTGGCCATCGCCCATACCAGATACTCGACCACTGGATCGAACCGTCGCCAAAACGCACAGCCGCTTCTGGCTTACGGACCCCGAGGCGCGATCGCGTTGGGACACAACGGCAATGTGATCAACGCGCTCCCTCTGCGCGAATACTGCCGAGAGCAGTACAACAGCGTTTTCACTGGTACCTCCGACAGCGAGGTGATTGCCGAGTTGTTCGCGAAGACACCTGGCGACAACTGGTTCGAAGTTTCGGACCGAGTGATGCCGATGTTGAGTGGCGCCTACTCCCTGATCATGATGACCAAGCACGAGTTGATCGCGGTCCGCGACCCGCTCGGTGTCCGTCCGTTGTGTCTGGGGAGGTTAGACGGTGGCTGGGTATTCGCATCCGAGACCGCAGCTCTTGACAATTTAGGCGCTGAATTCGAGCGCGAGTTGGAGCCTGGCGAAGTCATCGTCGTCAATCGTGAGGGTATCGAAACCTGGGTGTGGCCCAAGGCTTCGGTTGCTCACAAGATGTGCATATTCGAGCAGATCTACTTCGCCCGTCCAGACAGCATCCTTGATGGCAGCCTAGCTTACGAAAATCGGATGAGGATGGGTGAAATCGCCTACAACGAAGAACCAATCGAAGCGGACCTCGTTATTGGCATCCCGGACTCATCGACGCCTCACGCGGTGGGCTACGCTGCTGCTGCCAATATCCCATATGCAGAGGGATTGGTAAAAAACCGATACGTCGGCAGGACATTCATCCAACCGGACCAATACATGCGGGAAATCGGCGTCCGAACTAAGTTCAACGCCATGAAACAGGTGATCAACGGTAAGCGGATCGTGGTCGTCGACGACACGATCGTCCGTAGCACCACGATCAGGCACGTCGTCAAGATGTTGCGCGACGCAGGCGCCAAAGAGGTGCACGTAAGAGTAGCTGCCCCGCCGATTAAGTCGACGTGCCATTTCGGAGTTGACATGGCGACTTTGGATCAGCTCATCGCCGCCAACTACACCGTGGACGAAATTTGCGAAATCATCGGTGCAGACAGTCTGAAGTATTTGAGTTTGCAAGGGTTGGAACAAGCGGTTTCGGCTGGTCGGAACGAGTATTGTCGCGGGTGCTTCACCGGCAAATATCCAATTGACGTCCAACTTGAGATGGATAAGTTACGCATGGATCGGTTGGCCGCTGAGCCAGCCGGTGTCGCCTGATCGCGGATGAAGAACGTATCAGCTAGTGCTTATGCGGCAGCCGGCGTAGATTTGAACGCCGCGGCACGCGCAAAACTCCGCATCAGCGATATCGCGAAATCGACTTATGGGCGCGGCGTAGTGTCGGCACCGGGAGGATTCGGCGGGATTTTCGACGTCGATCCGAATAGCGAATATCTGACGGTTTCCAGCACTGATTCGGTCGGAACCAAGTTGAGGATCGCCCAAGCTATGGGACGGCACGACACGGTCGGCGTTGACATCGTTAACCACTGCGTCAACGACATCTTGCCAGCCGGCGCCGAACCGATGTATTTCCTGGACTACATCGGACTCGATGGATACGATGATGATTTAATCGCTCAATTGTTGACGGGCGTTGCCACGGCATGCGTCGAAAATGATTGCGCTCTGATCGGCGGAGAGACGGCATCGTTGCCCGGAATCTATCACGGCGATGACTACGACTTGGTTGGATTCATCGTCGGCCGAGTGAAGCGTGAAAATCTGTTGCGGCCTGAAACGACGGTGGCAGGTGACGTACTCATTGGTCTGCCGTCAAGCGGTTTGCACACCAACGGATACTCGTTGGTGAGGTCGATCTTCAATACAGACGATGATCCGAGTGCGCTGCGCGACATCTTGCCGGGGAGCCACCAAACGTTGGGCGAAGCGCTGTTAGAACCGCACCGATCTTATTTGAAACAGCTGCAACCGTTTTTGGGCACCGTGAAGAGCATGGGTCATATAACTGGCGGCAGTTTTGCGAAGAACGTTCCACGGGCTTTGGCCCCAAATGTCGGGGCTGTTCTTGATGCGAGCACATGGTCATCGCCACCGCTTTTCGCCTACATCAAAAAACATGGGAACATCGAAGACGAGGAGATGTTCAACGTTTTCAACATGGGAGTTGGCATGGTTGTTTGCGTGGCTCCTAGTCACGCCGAATTTCTGTTGACCGAATTGAGCGATGCTTGGGTTATCGGTGAAACGATTGAATACGATGGTGCGGGTGATCGGGTAGAGTGGCGCGTCTGATCGGTTCGAAATTTATGTGATTCAGATTGGCGATCTAACGGGGTGAAATGTCCGATTCTGTTAAAAAAGTTGCGTTGTTGAGCGCGTATGACCGGCGCGGGTTGGTAAGTTTCGCCAAGTTGCTCGTCGACTGCGATTATGAGGTGGTGTCTACCGGCGGGACGGCCGCTGATTTGCGCGCCGCTGGGATCAGGGTTATTGAGGTATCTGAACTTACCGGTGCGCCGGAGATTTTGGACGGCCGCGTCAAGACTCTGCATCCGAAGATTCACGGGGGATTGCTAGGGTTACGTGACGACGAGAATCACGTTCGCCAAATGGCGCAACTTGGGATCCGAAACATCGATGTTGTCGTGAACAATCTCTATCCATTCGTCGAAACTGTTCGAACCAAGGGCGTATCTTTGTCCGACGCCTTGGAGAACATTGACATCGGCGGCCCCGCCATGACCCGGGCGGCGGCTAAGAATCATCCCGACGTCTTGATCGTGGTTGACCCCAACGACTACGAACGCGTAGGGAGTATGATCCGGGACGACGCTGTGACACCGCGGGAACGTCGCCGTTTGGCTGCGAAGGCTTTTCAACACGTCGCGGCGTACGATACGGCGATCGCGGGATATCTCCGAGAAGATGGCGGCACGGTTGAGTTGCCTGAAGAGATTACCTTTGGCTACTCGTTGGTTGCCACACCTCGCTACGGTGAAAATCCACATCAAAAAGCCGCGATCTATTCTCTGCCCGGCGCGACTGGAGGAGTGGTAAACGCGGAGCAGCTGCACGGCATTGAAATGTCCTACCTGAACTATTTCGATGCGGATGCGGCGTGGTCAGTCGCGCGCGAATTCGCGGAATCCGACAAACACGCTGCGGTAGTGGTCAAGCACGCAAATCCGTGTGGGTTGGCGGTCCGCGACCATCAGATCGACGCCTGGGAAGCGGCCAGATTGGGTGATCCCGTGTCAGCGTTCGGTGGTATCGTCGCCTTCAGTGAGCCGTTGAACAGCGAAACCGCGGACAAGATGAGGGGATTGTTGCTGGACGTGGTGATTGCGCCAGATTACGACGATGAGGCGTTGGAGATTCTGCGAAGGCGGCGACGAACGCGGGTTTTGAAAGTAGACGATGACTCCTCGGCGATGTTAGAGGTGAGATCGGTTGCCGGCGGCGCGCTGGTGCAAGAACCGGACAACCTCGCAGGCGACGCGTTTCAAGACTTCCAAGTGGTGACCGAGCGTGTGCCGAGTCGCGAAGAGGAGGTTGATCTACGGTTCGCGTGGCGCGCGTGTAAATTTGTGAAGTCCAATGCGATTGTTTTGGCGAAGAATCGCGCGCTCGTCGGAATGGGCGCGGGTCAACCCAACCGAGTGACCAGCGTCAATCTGGCAACCGGCGTAGCAGGAGTTGATTCTTCAGGAGCGGCGATGGCGTCGGACGCGTTTTTCCCATTTCCGGACGCGGTCGAGTTGGCGGCGAAGGGTGGTGTGAGAGCGGTTGTGCAACCGGGTGGTTCATTGAATGATCAAGCAGTGATCGATGTTGCCAACGAGTTAGAAATGACGATGGTCTTTACAGGACGCCGACATTTCTATCATTGATAGATCGGGTGGCAGATTCAGATCAACGTGTCCAAGATATCAGTCGACATAATCATCCCGGTGCTGAACGAGGAGCATTCTCTGCCCCGTTGTATCGCGACATTGGATGAGCATCTGACCAGTAGTTTCGCAGACGACTGGAACTGGAACATCACAATTGCAGACAACGGTTCCCAAGATGCAACGCCGGAGGTCGGGCGTCAATTGTCGAGCCGGTACCCAAACGTTAGATTGACGCGGCTTGAACAACGTGGTCGAGGTAGAGCTCTGAAAAAAGCGTGGTTGGAGAGTTCCGCGGATGTCCGATGTTTTATGGATGTCGACCTCTCAACGCGTTTGGAATCGCTCGGACCACTGGTTGAAGCGATCGCTAAGGAAGGATACGGCGTGGCGATCGGATCGCGACTGTTGCCGCAGTCGCGTGTGGAGGGGCGAACCTTGAAACGCGAAATTGTGTCAAGGGCCTACAATGCGTTGATCCGATTGATGTTCCCTAGGAAAACGTTCCGAGACGCGCAATGCGGTTTCAAGGCGGTATCTCGAGAAGTGGCGGACAACGTTGTGCCTCATGTCGAAAACCATGGTTGGTTTTTCGACACTGAGTTGCTGTTGTTAAGTCTTCGGGCCGGATATCGGATCAAAGAGATCCCAGTCCACTGGATCGACGATCCAGACACGCGGGTCCGCATCGTTTCAACCGCGAGCGAAGACATAAAAGGCTTGTTGAGGGTGCGTTTTTCACCCGCCGATGTTAAGCGCAACTAGCCGTTCGATCGATGTGATTAGTAGCAATACGCGGTAGTTGAAAACTTCCTGATGTAACCTTGCACTGATTTGAGGAAACGATAATTTTCTGCGATGCTAACGCCATCCGAAGAGCTTGAACTTTCGTCGCCGACATTGCGTGGCGCGACGGTTTCGATTGACTATCACCACGCCCAGGCGATTCTCAGAACCGAGCAGCGCAATCCGATCGTGGTTTTCGAGGTCTATGCGGGCGCGACAGGTGTGTTATCCGGAGTGAACGAGGTTTTGCCGTTCCTCAGAGCCCGACTGCCGGTTTCTAGTTCTGCAGTGTATTCGCTTTCCGATGGCGATGAAATCAAAGACGACGAGACGATCCTGCGTGTCGTTGGGCCTTATGCAGCGTTCGGCATGTATCGCGACGTGATCACCGGGATATTCGCTTCGAGTATCGGGTGGGCGACGGCGGCACACGAATGCGTGCAAGCCGCTGGTGAAACGCGCGTCATGGTCAGTGGATCGCCATTCATTCATCCCGATGTTGTCGATTCGATGGAATATTCGGCCTATGTCGGAGGGTGTGCCGCAGTATCTACTCAAAAAGGCGGCGAGCGCACTGCGACGGTTCCTCAGGGATCGATGCCGCATGACTTTGTCTTGATCTGGGGCGCGGCCGACCGTGCGATGACGGTTTATGACCGGCATAGCAGGTTGGGTGCACAACGAGTGATGCCCGTTCCCACTTCGGGCGACACGATCCAGGAGGCTCTGGACGCCGCGTATGCGTTGAGCGGGGGTACAAGTAACCCGCTACGTGGCGTGAAGGTGAGCGTCCCTGCCAATCTCGGCGGTGGTTCACCAGATTTGGCGAAGGAGTTGAAGGCCCGACTGACGGATGCTGGCTTCGGCTCTGTCGACATCTACGTCGCCGGCGAGTTGACGCCGGAATCGATCCGAGATTATCGGGCCTCGGGTGTGGAAGTTGGGCTCTACGTGGTGGGACGATACATCGCGGCGGCGCGACCTGCACCGGTTGAAGGGGCGATCAAAGAGATCGACGGGCGGGCGGTGGCACCGCGTGGGATGGCCCCCGGGCGCGTCGAGAACCACCGAATGTTGCAACGCGAACTGAGCTGATTCAGTTCGTTTCAGTCTTCAATCGACGGAACCAAGTTTCGCCGGAATGTTAGGTGCACCGCCGTCGAGTTTCTGGTGGTTAGCTTCGCCCAGTCGGCGATCCTGATACCCGGCAACCAAACGATCTGCCGACCGGCAGGCGAGACGACAATCGGGATGCGATCGCGCCACGACGAAGCGATTTTCGAGTTGATGAGGAAATCTGAGAGGTCGACATCATTACTCATGCCGAGTGGGTGGAAGCGATCGGACTCTTTGCGATTGCGAATGTAAAGACTACCTGTTGACAACTCGTCGCGGTTTAACCACGCTTCGTCATCGGTGGTTTCGTGAAACCCACGAGGCGGCGTGGAGATATCGGATGTGATGGTGTATCCGTTGCCCAAGTCGGCTTGACCTGGCAACGGGAGTGTTATCGGTTGTGCGATGGCGTTAGGGTAGGGGACGATGTCATCAGCTCGATCCGCCGCGCGCGCCATACCGATGTGGCGATGGTCGGTCCAGAATACGACTTCATCCGGCAAGTTGTACTTGGCGGACTTGCCATATGAGAGTAGGTTGAGCATTTTGTCGACGTGAGTCTGTTCCAGCTGCGTTTCTGGTTCGGCAATAGTTCGGTACATTTTGGCGAGGACTTCGGCGGCGACGATGGAGTGTGAATCGGCGACGGGGATGCGGAGTAGGGTGTTTGGGTGACTCGTGGAGGCGTGATGTAGTGCCTGGTCAGCGAGCTTATCGATCAGGTCGGTATTGCTTTGCATAATCTCGGCGAATCTGACGATCGCCGAAATGGCTTGCGGGTTCAATGTTTTGAGTTCGGGGATTACGCGATAGCGAATCCGGTTCCGGGCGTAACTGGACCAATCGTCGTTTGATGCGTCGTGCCGGGCGGTGATATGCAGGGCATTTAGGAATCGATCCGCTTGATGCCGTGTGATCTGCAACATTGGCCTAGCGACGACGATTTTGCGGCCTGTTTTGATCGTGATTGATCGTCGATGATTCATGCCGCCGGCACCACGGATTCCGGCACCACGGGCCAAACGAAGCAGGATAGTCTCCGCTTGGTCGTCGGTGGTGTGGGCTACGGCTACGGCGTCGGCGTCGATACGTTCGGCGGTCTCGGTGAGGAACTCGTATCTGAGACGGCGCGCGGTGTTCTCATCTAGGCGATCGGTACCCTGTTCGGCGCGTCCAACGATTAGCGGTATGTCGAGTTGGGTGCAGAGATCACGGACGAACTGTTCGTCTTGTTCGGAATCATTGCCGCGCGCGCGATGATTGTAATGCGCGGCGGTGAGCGATTTGTATCGATTAGGAAGGCGGAGGAGACCAAGGAGGAGCGCGGTTGAATCGATGCCACCGGAAATCGCGCAGATAATCGAGTCATTAGGCTCGATGCGTGTTTTTGATATTCCCGCCTCAAGTTGTCGTAGGAATGTGCTTTGGTCTCGCTCAGTTGGCATGCGACTTGGGAGGCGCGCTAGGTGGTTGGGTCGGTGGTCACATCCGTCGCGATGTTCTGGATTTTCAGACGTTCGATGCGGTTTCCGTTCATGGCGAGTACTTCCATGTAGATCTCGTCTTCGTAAGTGGTGTTTTGCCCTACCTCGGGCATGCGTTGGGCTTTGTCGATGAAAAAGCCAGCGATAGTTTCGTATCTTTCGTTCGGAGGGACTTCGATTCCGGTTTCGTCTTCGGTTCGCTCGACCGATAGCGCGCCGGGCACGATGTACGTGTCGTCGTCGAGACGTTCGACCGCTTTTTGCTCTAGGACCAGAGTGTCGTCGTCGTCACCACGCATCATCTCGAGAAGGCCGTTGAGTGTGACGAGTCCGTTGATGCGTTTCTCCTCATTGTGTGCAACGGCCAGGTATTGCTCGGTCCGGATCATCTCGGTGAAGAGGTCGTCCAGTTTCGTGGTGTCTGCGAGGACGAGGATGTCGGTACGCATGAGTTCGGTAACTCTGGTGTCGAGTTCGTCATCGCCGCCTTCGGCGATGAATTTCATTACGTCGTTGGCGTAAATGGCACCGACAAGTTGATCGAGATCGTACCAGTAGCCCGTGCGAAGTGGTTCGCCTCGTTGGATTACGAATCCGGGTTGGGTTCGATGGGGCTCTGCAGTCGCACTGACGTCGTCTACGTGTTCGCGGTATTTTCGCAGGAAGATTCGGAGGGTGTCGTTTTCGTTGAGCCATACGATTTGACTGGTGTGGACGCGCACGCGATGGTCGCGAAGATCGCGGGCACCGAAGTCGATTAAGTTGTCGAGCATCTCGCCATGGGTATCGTCGAAGAGTCCTTGTTCTTGGCTTTGATCGATGATGAGGCTAAGTTCTCCTTGTGTGTAGCCAGGCCGGGCGTCGAATCCGGACACGCCGAAGACGCGGAGCAGGCCGCGGGGCAGGAGAGTGAATACCCATACGATCGGTTTGGACGCGGTCATGATCGCTAGGATGATGTGGGCGACAGCAAGGGACCATGTTTCAGGTGCGAGTGCGCCGAGGGTTTTCGGGGTCAGTTCACCGACGACGTAGACCATGACGGTCGCGACGGCGGTGGAGATGATCGTGGTAAGGACAGTGTTTTCGCCGTGGCCGATGGAGTTGATGATGAGACTCGTGGAGGCGGTTGCGACCAGGACGTTGAAGAGATTACCTACGAGGAGGATGGTGGCGAAGAAGTTTTCGTGCCGTTCGAGGACGCGCATGACGGCATTGGCTCGGCGGTCGCCGTTTTCGGCCAAGTGCTGAATATGCGAGGGTCGGGCGCTGAGGAGCGCAGATTCGGCGGCCGATATGAAGGCGCTGCCGAGCAGGGCGCCGCAGATAAGGAGCGCGTTGATTACCATGCGCTAATCATAAACGGGAGGAATGAACGCACCAAGGTCAGTGCGTTCATTCACCTGCGTTAACTGTGGTTGGTCGGGCGCTGACAGGCGAAAAGTTGGTGCCAACTATGCCGTTTGCGTCTCCGGCATGGTAATCCCGCGGACTTGGGCGTCAATCTCGTCGCGCATGTCGGTGTGTTCCTTGAGGAAGACGCGAGAGGCTTCTCGGCCCTGTCCAAGGCGGGTTTCGCCGTAGGAGTAGAATGCGCCGCGTTTTTGGAGGATTCCGTGTTCGACACCGAGTTCGAGCAGGTCGCCTTCAATGCTGATGCCTTCGTTGAAGATGATGTCGATCTCGGCCTGTCGGAAGGGTGGCGCGACTTTGTTTTTGACGACGCGGACTCGGACGCGGTTGCCGGTGATATCTTTTCCGGTCTTGAGGGATTCTTTGCGGCGCATGTCGAGTCGGACGCTGGAGTAGAACTTGAGTGCACGACCACCTGGTGTGACCTCGGGGCTGCCATATACGACGCCGACTTTTTCACGGAGTTGGTTGATGAAGACGCAGACGGTCTTGGTCTGATTGACGATGCTGGTGAGTTTGCGGAGGGCTTGCGACATCAAACGTGCCTGGGCTCCGATTTGGAAGTCGCCCATGTTGCCTTGTATCTCGGAATTGGGCACCAATGCTGCGACGCTGTCTAAGACGATCATGTCGAGTGCACCAGAGCGGACCAGATGTTCGATAATTTCGAGAGCTTG
The DNA here is from genome assembly GCA_963664695.1 of Dehalococcoidia bacterium. Taxonomy (GTDB): domain Bacteria; phylum Chloroflexota; class Dehalococcoidia; order Lucifugimonadales; family Lucifugimonadaceae; genus Bin127. Next base: position 975,875 of record OY761543.1, on the reverse strand, counting down.
TTCTGCGGAGTCAGGTTGGGAAATGAGCAGAGAATCGATGTCGACGCCGATGGCTTTGGCGTAGATGGGGTCCATCGCGTGTTCCACGTCTACATATGCGCACACGCCGCCAGCTTTTTGGGCTTGGGCGACGGCGGACATTGCGAGAGTGGATTTTCCGGCGGATTCGGCGCCGTAGATTTCGATGATGCGACCGCGTGGAAGGCCGCCGATACCGAGGGCGATATCGAGTGATAAGGAGCCGGTGGGGATGGCGTCTACGTTACGGAAGCTATCGTTTTCGCTCATGAGCATAACGGCGCCGCGACCGTAGTTCCGTTCGATCTGAGCGATCGCTTCTTCAAGCGCTTTTTCCCGTTTGCTGGCTTGCTTGGTGGTCGGCATTTTGGGCTCGTTTTCGGCTGGTTCGGATGTGAGGCTCTCGATGATCTCTTTTTCGAGAGTGGCGGTTGCTTTGGTTGCCATTCAGATATTCCTTAATGTTATGCGTTTGATCCCGCGTTGGTTGCGGTTACATCTTGTGGCACAAGTGTAACATCGAAATACCGCATACAACGCATGTGGCGAGAAATGTTAGGAAAATCTCGCCTAGATTGACCTGAGGTGGCGGGTGCGTTTAATCCAGCACCATATCCGCTACCAGTGCGATCGGGGCCATCGCAAAACTACGTCATTCCGGCGAAAGCCGGCGCTTTAGCGGACGGAACGTACAACCAGAGGGGCGGTCCAATCGGGGCGAGGACGCCGAAACGTTCGCTTCGTTACCCCGATCAAGGGATATGCAATGGTCTCAGAGGGACCCGGCACGAAAACACGTGGAAGATTGACGTGTTGTCGACGCAGTACGCGACCTACGCGCTTTCGTGGGAACGACGTGCGTCGTTTTATGTGGGTTCCGCGTCCGCAGGAATGACGCGTGGCTCCCGGGAGCGGGAGCACTATTAATAATGAACGCCGCTCCCGATCGAATACGACGATCAGTCGTAGATGCTGAAGTTCAGCTCTTGCTGGGTGTGGACGTCGATGAGGGCTGATCGTCCATTCTCGAAGTTCTCGCGGTGGGCTTCGCGGATGGCAGGGCCGATCTCGGTCGGCTCAGTCACGGTGATGCCACGAGCGCCCATTCCTTCTGCGATCATCGCGTAGTCGCCAGTCATATTGCCAGCGTTGTACTTCTCCATCGCAACTGGCAGTGACTTGTTGTACCCACCCATCGTGCCGTTGTTGAGGACGATGGTAGTAATCGGGTTGCCGGATCGGACCGATGTTTCGATGTCAAGGCCGGACATTCCGAACGCGGCGTCGCCCATGAAGTTGACGCAGAAGCGGTCGGGCATAGCCATCTTTGCGCCGATCATGAGGCCGATGCCGTATCCGAGGTGCGTACTCTTGCCCCAACCTATATAGGTGTGCGGGCGAGTTGCCATGTAGAACGGCATCATCTGATCACGCGGGTGACCAGCGTCGTGCGTCATCACGGTGTTTTCGTGGTCCACCGCGTCTCCGATCTCCTTGAGCAGGCGATACGGGTTGATCGGGATCATGTCCGAGTTGAGCAGGCCTTGCCAGTCGGCATCCCATTCGGCGCGGACTTGAGCGATCGATTCCTGGACGGTTGTATCGCCGCCACGACCGTCTTCACCGATTCGCCCCTTGATTTCGTCGATCAGTAGACGGAGCGTCTCACCGGCGTCGCCGACCAATCCAAGGTCGGTGGTGTATTCCTTCGAGATGTCAGCCGGGTTGTTGGTGCAATGGATCAAGAATTTGCCAGGCGGGAGGTCGATGCCGTAGTTTGTAACGCTAAGGCTGGCGCCAACGGCGAAGAGTACATCGGACTCCTTGAGCCAAGTCCAGACGGGTTTGGGCGCGGTGCGGTTGGCCGCTCCGAGCGCGAGTGGGTGGCGTTCGTCAATTGCGCTTTTGCCCGGCATCGTTGTCATGACGGGGATCTGAGTAAGTTCGGCGAGTTCTCGCAACTCTTCCGTTGCACCAGCATGGAGAACGCCCTGTCCGGCCCAGATCGCGGGCATTCGAGCGTTGAGCAACTTATCGGCTGTGTCCTTGATGTCGCTGGCCGACGGTGCGAATTTGTGGGTCGAGGTCGGTCGGTAGTCTTCGACGCCAGTCACTTCACCACCCATTGCTTCGCGTTGCATCTCGAGCATCACAGGGCCGGGCCGGCCGTTCTTGAGCGCTTCGAGAGAGCGGCGCATCAGCGCGGGAATGACGTCAGCAGAGGTGACGGATGCAGCAAACTTGGTGATGTGTTGGTAGTTGCGGGGACCGCTGAAGTTCGGAGCAACTTCGGTTTTGTAGTTGCCGGGACCGTCGGGCAGGAAGAGTACGGGAACGCTGTCGGCCCAAGCTTGCGCGAAACCTCCGAACGCGTTTTCGACACCGGGGCCTCCCTGGCAAGCGAAGACACCGTATTTGCCTTTGGATGCCATCAGGCGGGAGTAGCCGTCGGCAGCCATTATTCCCCCACGCTCCTGTCGGAAAACGATGGGGCGGATGCCCTCGTTAGCAACGGCTTCGATAATTGGGTTTGAAGGGAAACAGGCGAGCCATTCGAACCCTTCTTTCTTGAGTATTTTCGCAACAGCTTCGTAGCCGTTCATTGGTCGACGTCCCTTCCTTCGGACAATGTGTCATGGAGGACGCCGCGCCAACGCGCGTTCGTTCCCCAAACAACAAATATTAAGCGTGAATCGACAGCCGCGGGGATTGGGATTCTTGGGAGGCGATAGAATTGATTCGAGTTTGCCGACCACTCTGACCGTCAACGTTGGGCAAGCGGTTGCACCGAAAAAATCATCGAACCAAGTAACTGCGTGTTGTTGTATTGCATCGAGCCGTTCGGATTGCTTAGCGTAATAATCACTCAGGGACGCTACGCGCGTTGCGGTGTCGAATCGAACGGTTTTAATCGTTCACCAAGGTTCGATGTCACGTGGCGGTTACTGGCACACCCATGGTTTCTTTGAGATCGTGAAGGACGAAAATATGTTGCGTGAGATACACGACGAATTCGAGTACAGGCCTCAGGGCAGACAGCCTATCGGCATCGGAAAGGTCAACATCAAGGTCGTTGGCGTCGGTGGCGGCGGGTCTAACGCCGTTAACCGTATGTATAGCGATCCGATCGATACGGTCGACTACATCGTCATGAACACCGACGCCCAGGCGTTGGAGTTGGCGACTGTGCCGACCGGTCTGCGCGTTGGTGACACGACTGCCCGGGGCATGGGTGTTGGAGGCGACCCTTCGCAGGGCCGCATCTGCCACGAGGAAAACCGCGAGGAGATCGCGGAAGCCTTGGACGGCGCGGATCTGGTTTTCGTTACTTCCGGCATGGGTGGAGGAACTGGCACGGGCGGCGCACCGGTTGTAGCTCAGATCGCCAAGCAACTAGGCGCACTTACTATCGGCGTCTGTACCATGCCTTTCGGGTTCGAAGGAACGCACCGAACGGCGAAGGCCGAAGAAGGCGTCGCTGAACTGCAGAAATATGTCGACACGCTAATTCGTATCCCGAACGACCGATTGCTCGACGCCGCGGCACCAGACACGACTACGCAGGAAGCTTGGAGGATGGCCGACAAGGTCTTGAAGGATGGCGTAGAGGGCATCGCACGAGTAATCATTGAACCGGGCGAGGTCAACTTGGACTTCGCGGATGTCCGCGCAGTGATGACGAACGCGGGTCCCGCGTGGATGGGAGTCGGGCAGGCTTCAGACTCGGAACCAGGAGGCGCACTCGATGCGGTTCAACAGGCGCTAGAGAGCCCGTTGCTGGATGTTGATATCACGGGTGCTCAACGCGCGCTGGTGAACATTACTGGCGGCCCGTCGATGCGAATGTACAGCGTGCAAGAGATCTCCAGCATCGTCCAGAGCAAGATGACATCGCAGTCCAACATCATCCTTGGTACCGCACGTCAGGCGAATATGGGTCCCAACATTCGCGTGATTGTTATCGCGACCGGTTTCCCGACCGACGAAGAGCAGCGAATGATGGACACCAAGATGATCGAGAAGGCGATCGAGGACCCCGATTCGATAAAAATCCCGCCGTTCCTACGCAACCACATGATGCAGTTGGAAAAACGCGGCAGGCAATTCTAAAAGTCACCCCGCCAAGCAGGTCTTCAAACTCGGTCGTTGTTCAGCAACGCCGCGAAACCGAAACACACGCAACCGCGTCGTCTGAAACTCAGGCGACGCGGTTGTCGTCTATGTAGTCCCAGTTGAAATCCATTCCCAATCCGTGGCCCTGAGGCAAGAGCACGTTACCGTCGTCATCCATCGGATCGCACGGGGAGTTTAGATAGGGTGGTGTCGCTTCATAGTCGAACTCTGGTCTCAGTAAACCGCGTTCGTAAAGGAGGCATGTCTCTTCCGTGGTAGCTCCCAAGATCGCCGAATTACCAAACCATCCGCCGTGCATCTCACACGGGACGCCGAACGCCTCATAGACATCGACCGCTTTCTTGCATGCGGTGATGCCGCCGAAATTGACATCGATCCTTCCGATATCTGAAGCGCCTTGCAAAACCCACTCTGCCCGAGAGTAGTGCATCCAAGTCGCGTGTTCCGGAGCGCAGACTGCGATGTCTAGCTCGTTGCAAAGACGGCGATAGGGCTCGACGCGAAACTCATGCATCGGGTGTTCGAGGAAGTAGAAGCCGAGGCGTTCGAGCTCGCGTCCGACGTAAATCGATTCGTCGAGCGTGTATATGCCCCACGGATCGAGCATGAGTGTCATCTCGTCGCCGACGGCATCACGAACCGCTTCGCAGACTTCGATGTCCTGTTTCGGGAACGCTGGACGCCGGGGTGCGGGTTGATTGGTGATCGGGTTCCAGTAGATGTAAGCGTGGACCTTAAACGCGGTGTAACCCTGGGCTTTGCATTCAAGCGCGAAATTGGCGTAGTCTTCCGGTGTCCCCATGTTGGGGAAGGTGCTGGCGTAGGCGCGAACTTTTTCGCGCGCTTTTCCCATGAGCTGCGAAGCCGACATTCCGGCGTATCTGCCGGCCAGATCCCAAAGCGCGCAGTCAAGGTTGCCGATGAGTGATTCATGGAAATTGTGGTTGTCGCGCATCAGGTTCCAAAGGTGTTCGCGACTCAATGGGTCTTCACCAACGAGAAGGTTTTTCACCATTGCCTCGACTTCCGACGGGAACGCACCTTGGAAATATCCACCCATGCCGCCGGTGTTGTAACCGCTGACACCTTCGTCGGCCGAAATCTTTGTGATGGCGTGAACAGACGGTTGAGGGTCGTCGCGCCACTGTCCGTAACCCCACTTGGTGCCGACGGTATTGCTCAGGCTCTTAAAAGTGATGACTTCGATGTCGGTGATGCGCATTGTGGACCTCGGCTCTGGGCGAAATCGATACAAGTGATCGGTGGCACCTACTTTATCTGGAACCGTAGCAACTAGGGTTCTTGGTTGCGGAGCACGCGCGCCAGGCCGCCAACGATGAGCGGCGAGTTACCCATAAGCACCGCGCCGAAATAGGCACCGGCGACACTATTTGCGTTCGTAACGAAATCAGCGGCGAACGTGGCGTCTTTGAAAAGGACGAATCCGACGTACGCGCCGCTAACGCCTAACACCAGCGACAGAGCGACCTCGAATGGTTTTACCTGGTTAACCGATGTGCCATATCGCTTTACGATGACGAAGCCCAATGTTGCGCCGATGGCTTGCATCACGACCGCGTTGAGCATCAAAAACGTGGTGCTGCCCGTCAACACCCAGGTGGTCACCATTACCGAGCTAAGAATGTAAAGGCCGAATCCACCAACGGACGAGAGGAAAAATGCGGCCGCGAGCTGCACGATGTAAGCGCCGATTTTGTAGTTGCCACGCCAGATCACGTAGGCGAGGAACGCGGCGAACGCGATCAGCAAGGCGAGGGGTATGTATTCAGAGAAGTGTGTCTGCATATATTCGGATCAGTAATCCGCCGTTCTATTTCAACGCGGCAAGGCGTCGAGGATAGCGTTCGCTTGGGCCGTTGGTCCGTTGAGCCGTGGGTCGGCGACAACCGTGAAGGCGTCGGCCAAACGCTCGGAAAGCGCGTCGGTCGCGGGAACCGCTGCAAAGCGGTACTGAGGCAACAATCTGTTTATGCGATCTGCCAAGGGGCCTTTGCGCGACCTTTCAAGTGCTGTTCTCGGCGATGCTCCGAGTTCAACGATGGCGACCTTCGCCCGAAAGTCGCAGCTTGGACCGCCGTTGAGGTAATCGCCGATGGTTTTGCCGATGTCCTTCGTGGCTTCGATATAGACCGGTTCATCATCATGTATCACGGCGATAACGCCCGTTTTTCGTCCCAGCATCCATGCACTATCTTCGGTCATTGGCAGCGTGTCGCCTTCAAGCAACCTCTTAAACAGGGGTTCCCACTTGCCGAGATGGGCTGGTGTGAAGACGGACATTTTGCATCTGGGGCTAGAATTCTGGTACGAAGTTGTGAACTCCACTTATGGGGAACATGGTATCAATCTGTGCGACTGAACCGGATTTGTGTTCGGTGACGCGCCCTGCTCGTTGCAAGTCGGCGAGATAATGGGCACCCATGTAGATGGCGCCTAAGGACGCGACTGGAAGCGTTACGTCCGGCGATTGGTCGGTCACCTCACATGTCGCCCTTCCGTTAGAGCCGACGCGCAACGCGTAATTTCCTTGTGTCCATGGGCAGAATTCATCCTCGATTTTGATAACGACCTCACCGGCTGCTGAGTATGTGCGCCCAGTCAAAGCCTTGATCGGATCGAGGATTCGAATCCAGAGTGAGTCGTAGGGTTCGAACGAAAGTTTGCGGGGGTCGGCAAGAAACCACAGCAATTTCGACTTCTTCGGGTGGTGGTGCACTACCTCGCCTGCCAAGTCGATGTCGAGCAAGAACCGCCACAATGCGGCCTCTGCCGCGGTGGTGGAGGCGATCAGTTCGATTACCCGCACCGAGTTGTACGAGTGTATCGCCTCCATCTTGTGCTCGATTCGATAGGTCGCATAACCAAGGGGTTCGGTGTCTTCGCGGTACACAACGCAGAACGCTCTTCGCTTGCCAAAACCCGGGATCCGACGTCGGTCGTAAATCCAACCCCAATCTGCTTCACTCCGGAGCATCATTCCGATGTTTTTTTCGGCGGTTCTGTTCCACACGACGGGCGCGACGTTCTCCATTGTCGCAACGTCAGCGAAACGAATCTCGCCGTTAATTTCTGGGGTAGCGCGGAATCTTGCGTCTCTTACGTCGATCTTGGCGAAGACCGTCTCGCCCGAGATGCCGAATCCGAAGCGACCGTAGATGTTGCTCTCGCTTGCCCAGAGCCCGGCGATCGGGTAACCAGCATCGCGCCCCTCGATCAGGAGCCGCCGCATCATTTCTCGCAGGATGCCGCGGCGTGTATGGGTTGGTAGGACCGTGACGTCGGTAACGCCAAAGAAATCAGATTTTCCGCCTGGAACGGTTAATTCGTACGGTTCCCACAACGTCGTCCCGACGATGTCGTCGCCATCGAACGCGCACACCGTTCGGTGCAACGGATCGTCGACTTTCCGATACTCCAACTCTCCTTCTTGCGGCAAGAAATGCCCACTGAATCCCCGCATCTCGGCGACCGAAAACCGCAAACGTTCGTGTTCGCGTGCCGGTCGAAACTCGATGTCAGTCAGAGTGTCGGAATGAGGATTCAAGGCTTTAGGTTCTCTACAATGCGATCTGAGCACTAAAAGTGATACGGATTCCAGCCGGCGGGGTTTGTCCTGAAGATGGCATCCGCGCGCAGCGCAGCGTCCGAGCTACGCGCCGATACCTCGACCAACCCGAGGCTGGCCAGCATCGAGCATTCGACAGCGCCCGCGTACATGGCGGCGAGCTCAGCCTCGTTCATCACAAGGTCTGGCGTGGCGGAGGTCGGGCGGCAAGTCGTACCTTCGGTGCCAAACTCGACTGCGAGGTTCCGCGGCTGTTTGCTTTCCGCGTCGATGATTTGCAGCGTCAACGAATCCTCGACCGTGTAATTCCGTCGCTCGAGCATGGCGGGAACGTTGAGGAACTTCATCCAGATGGCATCGGTAAGTGTCCGGCGCAATCGGCGAGGTTCTGCCAGCATCCAAACGAGCGGGTCGTCGATTGGGCGGGCGTGTGCCTTGAGATCGTCGACGAGTTCCAAGTCGAGAAGATATCGCCACAACGCGGCATGCGCCGCATCGGTCGCCGCAACTGCTTCAACCACATGCAGCGTGCCTCTAAAATCATCCTCCGGGTTCTTTTCGATGGTGTACCTCGCATACGCCAGAGAATCTTCGCCTTCCACGTAGACGACAAAGTACTCGTCCTTGGTGTGGACGGGATGGATCTCATACTCCCATCTCTTTGGCGTTCGAGTGATCATCCCAGGGCGATTGACGCGCGCACGGTCGTACGCCTCCGTCATCAACGGAATAGCTTCATCGCGCTGTGGTTCCAAGAAGCGACCTGTCCAAGACGGGGAGTGCGCGTACGCCGTGTGCCGCATGTCGATCTGCCAGTTGTAGGCAGGCATCGAGTTGCCGTATCCGTACCGGCCGTAAAGGTTGCTCTGACTCGCCCATAACGTCGTTGCGAGGTCGCCCCTATCCCTGGCGTCATCGTGAATGCGGTTCATGATCTTTCGGTAGATGCCCCGCCGCCGATGGCTGGGAGAGGTCCCAACATATCCAACGCCCGCTATCGGCACCTGCGCGCCGCCCGGAAGCGTCATTTCGAATGAATCGACGCCGCCGCACCCGACGATCCTGTCCCCGTCTACACACGCCAACAACCGATCGATCTCCACTCGGTGTGCACGCATGAACACCGTGTCGTCTGGTGTCGTGTGGAAGCCCTGACTCGCCCTGACGGCGATGCGCCATTTCAGGAATTCATCGTCTCTTACTTGGCGAATTTCCATAAAAACCGGTGGTAGAACTTTGTCTTCGAGGCCGATAGGTCAGACAATCAACGATATAACTGCCATCAATCAAGATGTCTATCAAGCCAGTCGAATCGTCCGAATTCACAACCTTGGAAAACGAATTCCAAGGTCGCATCGGAACGCGGGTCATTCACCTTCGAAACACAACATCGACCATGGACGTGGCGCGAACGTTGGTCGAAGAGACCGACGAATCGGAGACATTGGACGGGACTGTGATAATTGCCGACCAGCAGACGAGCGGGAGAGGGCGATTCGGTCGGAGTTGGGATTCGAGCCATGGCGAAGACTTATTGGCTTCCGTAATACTGTGCCCGCGCTTGGCGATCACAGGCGAATTGACGACTATGGCCGCGTTGGCGGCTGCGAAGACCGTCGACGAATTGACCACGCGCAGATCAGTCATCAAGTGGCCGAACGATGTGTTAGTCGATGGCAATAAGATCTGCGGCGTGATCGCGGAGAGCGCCACCACGGGAAGTTCTTTCGTCGGTGTTATCGGGATTGGGTTAAACGTGAATCGCCTTGAGGCCGACAACGTCTTGCAGGAATACGATGCCACAAGCATTCGGGAGGTCTTGCGTATCGAAACGGTGGTCGATAGGCGTAGAGTCCTGCGTGTGTTGTTGGCTAATTTGAACGAACTCTACGACGCATTAGTGTGGGGCGAATCGATCATGCCAGAATGGCGAGATCGGTTGAGCGTGTTGAATTCATACGTCGAAGTCACGATGGCTTCGGAGCGAAACGTTGGAGAGATTGTTTCGGGTGTCGCGGAGGATGTCGATGAATTCGGTCGATTGTTAATTCGGGAGCCGAACGGCCATCTGCGCGCGGTGGCCGCCGGAGAGGTGACGATGAGGGCGGACCGCCATGACTGTTGAGCAACGAATCTCAGTCTGGGGGACTCCGCGCTCGTCAGTGGACGCGGTCGTCGCATGGGATCCTCAATCGCAGGTTTTGTCGGTGCGGGTGAAGGCGGCACCGGTAGACAACGCCGCCAACGAGGCCACCATCAAGGTCATTTCAAAGGCGCTGAAGGTGCCGAAGTTCAAGGTCCGGATCATTGCTGGAGCGAAGTCGCGAAACAAGACCATCGCGATTGATGGTGATCAATCGGTTTTAACGCGATTGAAGTCAGTGTGGATTTGATTCGCCGTCTTCGGGATCGGGTCCCCATCCATGGATGAGGTCAGGTCTGCGCGCCATGGTCCGCTCTGCGGCAACGCGTTTTCGATACCGCTCGACCTCGTGGCGATTTCCGTTGAGCAGCACCTCAGGTGCGCGGCGCCCACGAAATTCGGGAGGACGCGTGTAGACGGGACCCTCTAGCATCCCGCCACTCGCGACCGAGAAAGACTCGCTTATGGTGGAATCGTCGCTTCCGAGCGCTCCAGGCAAGAGACGGGTCACCGAATCTATGATGGCCATGGCTGGTATCTCGCCTCCTGTCATGACGAAATCGCCGACGCTGATCTCGAGGTCGACGTACTCTTCGATAAAACGCTCGTCGACCCCTTCGTAGTGACCGCAAACTAGCGTGATAGCGGCGATATCTGAAAGGTCGTTCGCGATTTTGTGATTCATCGGAATGCCCTGCGGCGACATCAGGATCGTCATGGGCCGGTGACCGGTCCCGTATTGATCGTTGATGGAGTCGACGGCCTTGGCCAACGGCGGCGCCATCATCACCATGCCGGGGCCACCGCCGTAGGGCGGAGCATCAACGCTTCGATGCTTGTCAGTGGTGAAGTCGCGCGGGTTGACGAACTCGATCTCTATTATCCCGTTCGAAACTGCGCGCCCAATGATGCTTGAAGTTATCGGACCGTCAAACATCTCGGGGAAAAGCGTTACGACATGGAACTTCACTGGTGACGATGTTGGCTTTGGATCGGATGGTCACCCGCGTGAGTATCGCGGATGATTTCGACGGCATGGGCGAGAACCGGCAAAACCACCTCCAATGTTTCGATCGCACCTTTGGGATTGCCGGGGAGATTCACGATAAGCGTGCGTTCTGCGACACCCGCGACGGCGCGTGAGAGCATCGCCATGGGGGTGATTCGGAGGGATTCGGCTCGCATGGCTTCGGCAAGTCCCGGCACCTCATATTCGACGACGCTCAACGTAGCTTCCGGCATCACATCGCGCGGGCCTAAACCGGTGCCTCCGGTGGTCAAGATCAGTTCGATATCGGGTTGCGCCGACCACGCGCGAAGTCGTTCAATCAATCTGTCTCGGTCGTCAGGTTCCAACGACCTTTGGCTCAGTGCGTGGCTGTGTCTAGCCATCAATTCGACAACGGCGTCACCGCCGATGTCTTGTCGTTCGCCCGCAAATCCGGAGTCGCTGCTGGTCAATACTGCGTATTTGATGCTCTTAGCCATTGGGCGGGACAAAGGGAGATGCACTGGGTGTTTTTCCGATGATAACGCGTCCTGAATGCGTCACACGATATGGAATCCTGAGAAGGGCGAATCCTAGAATCCGAAGACAATACCCAAAATCTAAGTAGGGCGACGCAATGGACCAATGTTCGATCTTTGCGGCGACGTTTTGGGCGTAAGCGGCAATAATCGCCGCGGCTTGGCTACATGATTGTGAATGGCCAATTGGCAACGACCAAAATGAGCGCAGACGCATCCGGCACAAACCCGGACTTTCACGAGCCTGTCATGCTTTCTGAGGTATTGGATGCTCTTCAGATCATACCGGGAGGACGCTACTTAGACGCGACGGTCGGTGAGGGCGGTCACGCACGTGCCATTCTTCACGCCGCATCTCCAGGTGGTCAGCTGCTCGGCATTGACGCTGATCCCGAGGCTATCGCTTCAGCTGAAAAACGCCTGGAACAGTTCGGTTCTTCCGTTCGATTAGTGAATGAAAACTTTGTTGAGATGCAAGCAGTCGCGACGCGCTACGGGTTTGCACCCGTGCATGGGGTACTGATGGATCTTGGGGTATCGTCGCTGCAACTCGATCGCGAGGCACGCGGATTTTCGTTCCGCCGACCAGATCCGCTTGATATGCGTTTTTCGAGCGACAGCGAGTTGGATGCGAGTCAGATAGTCAACACCTATCCGGAACGCGAGTTGGGCGATCTGATCTATCGGTTCGGCGACGAGCGCGCATCTCGCCGAATTGCGTCGGCAATCGTGAGAAACCGACCGATCAAAGACTCGCAGCAACTTGCAGAGATTATTTCGTCGGTAAAGCCGCGGGGACGGCGACACATCCACTCGGCCACTCAGACATTTCAGGCATTGAGGATCGCCGTAAACGACGAAATGAAGGCTTTGGAAATCGGGTTGGAACAGGTGGTGAATGTATTGGGAATGGGAGGACTGATGGTGGTGATTTCTTACCATTCAATAGAAGACAGGATAGTGAAAAACTTCATTCGCACCGCCGCATCGGATTGCATTTGCGATGCCGACAGCCGCCGCTCTCCCGTATGTACGTGCAATCACGTGCCCACATTGGAGCCGGTTATCAAAGGTGCGTTGATGCCAACGGCATCGGAGGTCGAAGCGAATCCGCGTAGTCGGAGCGCCAAACTTAGGGTAGCTAGGCGGATCTAACAGCAACCGAGCTGCGGCTCGCATGAACGAAGGAGCGTCGAACCAGATGTATAACGAGGACATTCGACTCGCTATCGATGTCGGTAGCAGCAAAGTCTGTAGCGTCGTGATTCGGCGGGATAACTACAACGAGCCGGAGATTTTGGCGATCGACGTGTTGCCCAGCGAATCGATCCACGACGGCGACGTTATGAATCGAAACCAAGCCACGGCGGCCGTCCGAGCATCGGTGAGCGAAGTTTCCGACCAATGCTCGTTGAGTTTCACAAAAGCCTACGTTGGTTTTGGCGGCAAACACGTTGGTTCTTATTCTGGGTGGGGCAAAGTCTCAGGATTTGATTTCGCGGCCGGAGTGACCGAGGAAGACATTGTCGAGGCGGTACGGCAAGCCGCGTCGCAACGAGTGGAATCAACCGACCATCTTCTCTATGCCACACCAACGGCGTATCGCGTCGACGGCGACACCGAATTTCGTAAACCGCCCGTTGGAATGCATCCCGATAGCTTGGAAGTGCAAGCGCTTTTGGTGGTTTCCGATATGGCGCACTATCGCACCGTGTTCGATGCCGTTAGCAGCGCTGGCGTGACACCCATCCACGGTGGTTCCACCTTGGTCGCCGAGGCGGAGTATCTTCTCAGCGCCTACGAGCGTGACGCCGGAGTTGTGCTGATCGACATCGGTGGTAGCGATACCGAGATCGCGGTCTATCACCATGGTCAAGCGGTATTGTTCACTTCATTGCCCATCGGCGGATTTCACTTTACCAACGACATCGCATACGCCTACGAGTTGCCGTTCGAAAACGCCGAAGCGGTCAAACTTGCCGCCGGGACGCTAGTCGGCGACACCATGGGCTTCGACGATGAGATCGACCCGAGTGCGTTGACCGGGACCGAAAGGGTGCTGGACGTCGAGCGTTCATTGACTAGGGTGTCTGTTTCGAATCTGCTCAAAGAGAGAGCAGATGAAACGATGGCGATGTACAAATCCCGGATATCTCAGGTACCGGGGTTGCCGGAAACCGACTTCCTTACGGTCGCATTTACCGGGGGTGGTTCCAAGTTAAGTGGGATCACAACCTTCTCGAAGTTAGCGATGGGGCTGCGGGGCCGCGTGGAGGTGCGCAAGCCCACCGGCATCAAGAGTCTGCCAGACGACATTAGCGACCCGGCGATGTCGGGTGCAATCTGCATGGCCATGCGTGCTTTAGACCGAATAGATCGCGACAACCATGTCGAACGTAAGCCAATTACGATCTTGCATTCGCCACCACCAGAACCGGAAGTGGAACCAGAGACCGCAAATGCCGCGCCGGGTGTTGGTGCTCGGATACGTTCGTTACTGGGGCGATGAATGGTCGCCAGAGGCCGCAAGTGCCCGCCGAGATGGCGCGCGTTGCAACGGTCCGCTGGGTGTAAAGTTAGATTGCACGGCACGGGGCATCCTTGACACATATCAATTTGTTGGACAAACGCAACAGCTGATGGCTCGCGTGTCAAAGGACGTATCGGTTCAAGTTGTCAACATCGTTATCAACGTCGATCAGGCGTAGGCGAAATCCTTCGGTCAACATCAAGGTAGTTGGAGTTGGCGGTGGCGGTTCAAACGCGCTCACGCGGATGTACCGAAGTCGTATCCCAAGCGTCGAGTACATCGCGGCGAATACGGACGCTCAGGCGCTGGCGCACACGGAAGCTTCGATGCGTCTTCGCGTCGGCGACCGAATCGCTGGTGGATTGGGTGTCGGCGGTAATCCCCAAATCGGACGAGAATGTTTCTTGGACAGCCGCGAAGAGATTCGAGAAGTCTTAGCCGGCGCCGATTTGGTATTTGTTGCTGCTGGAATGGGCGGTGGAACCGGGACCGGCGGTGCACCAGTAGTTGCCAACATCGCTAAGCGCGAATTGGGCTGTCTAACTATCGGCGTAGTCACAAAACCGTTTCCCTTTGAGGGGTACCAGCGTGACAAACAGGCGGCGGAAGGGTTGGCTCGACTCGCCGAGGAAGTTGACACGATGATAGTGATCCCGAACGAACGCCTGTTGTTGGTATCGGCACCTGACACCTCGGTCGAGGTAGCGTTTCGAATGGCCGATGAGGTGTTGCGACAGGGAATCCAGTCGATCACGGAGTTGCTGTTGCTGCCGGGAGAGATCAACTTGGATTTCGCCGATCTCCGGACGGTGATGCGTGACGCCGGACCGGCGTGGATGGCGATAGGAAAGGGAAACGGTATCGACCGCGCAGATGCGGCTATTTCGTCGGTACTGAGGTCACCGTTGCTCGAAATCAAGATCAATGGTGCAACCGGAGTTCTGCTGAACATCACTGGCGGCCCTGATCTGATGATGGCCGAAGTCCGCAAGATATCGGAAACGGTCAAACAACAGGTGCATGCCGATGCCGAGATCATCTTTGGGACGACGCAAGACCTGCGAATGGAAAACGAGCTCAAGATCACGATCATCGCAACCGGATTCGAAGACATCTCAGAGATCGATGCGTATGGCGAAAAAATGGTTGAGAGAGCTGAATCTGAAATGCAATCCCGTAGCGATGCCAACCGGCGAATTTCGGATCGTTCCCTAGAACGCGAGTATCAGCGGTTCACGGAAGATCGTCGTTAGCGACCATTCGCGCTACGATCCACGGCGTAATGCCCAATCATGGCGCGTCTATCTCGTCGCGCACCGCGGCAAGACCACGCGAAATCACGCTTTGTCCGATGTTTCAGATTCTTTACAAATCTCCGAATCGTCGGGAAAATCGAGCGCATCCATTCCTGAATTGTTGTATATTTTGCGCTACTAGCACTAGATATAGTGTTGGCGAGTTGGTAAAACACAATGGAGGGGCTTCCGTCGAAGAAGTGAAACGCACCTGCGATGCATTGCCCAAATTGCAGACATCCAGATACTAGAGTGATCGAAACCCGGGTGAGGGACGAATCGGTTCGACGGCGGCGTGAATGTAACGAATGCGCATTTCGTTTCACTACGCTAGAACGTGTGTACAATTCGAAGCTGATGGTTGAGAAACGCAGCGGCAAGTTGGAGCAGTTTTCCGATGCCAAGCTCACGCGGAGCATCGAGATCGCTTGCGCCAAGCGCTATTTGCCGGTTGGGGCCATCGAGGAGATTGTGGACGACATTCATGAAAGAGCCTTTAACAACGGCCGAGAGCGCATCGAATCTGGTGTTATTGGTCAGATGGTGCTAAATCGGCTCGTATCGCTCGACCATGTGGCGTACATGCGTTTTGCTTCGGTATACAAGGACTTCGACGACATAGATCGTTTCGCTGCCGAAGTGAGCAGCCTCGAACAGACAGAGTCGCAGGAGTCTCGACTGCAAGGAGATCTTTTGCCCAGCCTTGCCTCCAACGGCAACGGCGGGCCGGCTCGCCGAAATTAAACGTATTTGATGGGAACTTTAGAACTATTAGGTTGGCTGACGAAACGTGACCAATTGGTGAATGGAAATGGCACAAACTACATCTAGCAAATGGACCCTTGACGTCGCTGGCGACGGATTCTCTGCAACAGAGATTTCGGAGAACGCGAAGGTGATTCTCGAGAAGCGATATCTGCTCCGGGACGACAACGGCAATATCGTTGAAGACGCTCAGGGCATGTTCCGACGTGTCGCGTACGCGGTCGCGAAAGGCGACACGCTTTACGGTGCGACTCCGGACCGGATTGATCAGATCGCCGACCGCTTCTATGAGTTGATGGCAAGCTTGGATTTTCTGCCCAATTCGCCCACGATGATGAACGCGGGTACGGGTCAAGGAACGCTTTCTGCCTGTTTCGTGTTGCCGTTGGAGGACACGATGGAAGGCATCACGCGGGCTTCTCACGATCAAGCGATGGTTCAGAAATTCGGTGGCGGCACTGGCTTTTCGCTCTCTGAATTGCGGCCCAAAGGGTTTTCAATCTCAACGACCCATGGCAAGGCATGTGGGCCCGTCGAGACTTTGCGTTATCTCTCAGCGACGTCCAAACTCGTGACACAAGGCGGCAAACGCGATGGCGCGAATATGGCGGTCATGGATGTCCACCACCCGGATATTCTTGAGTTCATCTCATGCAAGACCGTTGAAGGAGACATCCACAACTTCAACATTTCTGTCGGTGCCTCCGACGAGTTCATGCGCGCCGTCGCCGACGACACAGATTACGCGCTACGTTTCCGAGAAAGTCCGGCTGACCTGGACAGCGAAATGGTTGAAGTGGACCGGCTAAATGCGCGCGACGTATTCGAGAAAATAATCGACGGAGCTTGGCGAAACGGCGAACCGGGCATGATCTTCCTCGATGAGGTAAACCGAAAAAGCCCGGTTAAAGACATAGGTCTGATAACTTCAACGAATCCCTGCGGCGAGCAACCATTGCTTCCGTACGAATCTTGCAATCTAGGTTCCATAAACCTGTCTAGGTTCGTCATCGGCCAACTTGCAACTGGGGTTATCGAACGTAGCCCGCCGCAACTCGATCTGCTACGTCCCGAATACGCTGGCATCCAAGCTCATTCGCTGCGGAAACTACCTGGTGTTGATTGGGACCGACTGGGGCAAGCGGTCAAACTGGCAGTCCATTTCCTCGACAACACTATAGATGTCAATGAGTACGCGATTCCTGAGATCAGGGCCATGAACTTGCAAACCCGCAAGATCGGTTTGGGTGTCATGGGGTTCGCTGACATGCTTGTCAGCTTGGGCATCCCGTACGACTCTCCCGAAGCTGTCGTAATCGGCCGCGACGTTATGCGATACATCATGGAGCAGGCCGATATTGCTTCGGCAGAACTCGCCGAAGTGCGCGGCCCGTACGGCGCATGGCACGAAAACGGTGTGAAGCACCCGCGCGTCCGCAACGCCTGCCGGTTGACCGTTGCCCCGACCGGCACGATCTCGATGATCGCCGGATGCTCCAGTGGAATCGAACCCATCTTCTCGCTCGCATACCGCAAGCACAACATTCTTGGTGGCGACACTACTCTCATTTACGCCGACGCGAACTTTGAACGAGTCGTGCGTGATCGAGATTGTTACAGCCCGGACCTTTTGGACGCTCTCTCCGACGGCGATTCATTGCAAGAACGCGTCGATGTTGATGATGACGTGAAGGACCTTTTCCACGTCGCATCCGACATTTCCCCTAGAGACCACGTCTTGATGCAAGCGGCGTTCCAAGAAAGCGTCGACGCAGGAATCTCCAAAACCATCAACTTCCCTAACGAGGCCACTAAGGGCGACGTCGAGGAAGCCTACATGTTGGCATGGCAGACGCGTTGCAAAGGCATTACCGTATATCGCGCCGGAAGTCGAGAAAAAGAGGTCTTGACCGCCGGGACGGGCGAAAACGAAAAATCTGAGGATGCCAAATCATCAGGCGAAAACGGCGTGGTCAACTACGTCAACCGTATGCCCCGTCCCGCCGTGCTTGAATCAAAGACCGTACGAGTCGAGACCGGACGCGGGAAGATCTACATCACGTTGTCATTCACGAGCGATGGTCACATGTTCGAGGTCTTTACTAACCACGGCAGGGCCGGCGGGAACGACAGCGCGATGGCAGAGGCACTCTCGCGCATGATCTCGCTATCCCTCAGCTCCGGAGTATCGCCTAATGCAGTCGTCGATCAGCTCAGATACATCGTCGATAACCCGATAGTGGTCGGCGGAAAACATATCTATTCGGTGCCCGACGCCGTCGCACAGGTGCTGGAGGAGCACGCCTTTTCGCCGCCGCAAGGAATTATGTCCCAAGGTGTCGATTCGAGTCAGATCGCCTTGCTCAATCCGCCGAGATCCGACGAAGTCGGCATGCCGCAGGTTGCACCGATCGCCGCCAATGGGCGGTCTGAAGGCGCGCCATTCGCCGAGAGCTGCCCCGAATGTTTCGCCCCCAACATGGCATACGAAGAGGGTTGCATGAAGTGCTACTCGTGCGGCTTCAGCAAGTGTTGATCCATTCCTGAACCGAGCACGTCTCGCGAATACCTTCCGAGGGCCGACGCCAAGTGAACAATTCCACAAAACCCCTGTTGGCCCTCACATTGGGCGATCCATCCGGCATCGGACCTGAAGTCGTTGTAAAGGCGCTCGCCGATCGAGAAGTCAACGACTCCGCGCGCATGTTCGTCGTTGGCACCGAACAAGCGGTTCGCCAGGCAACTGCGGAGGTCGGTATCGACTTACCTGTCGAATGCATCGCTGCGCCTGAAGAAACCCCAGACAGCACAGATGTGATCTCCGTTCTCAGCGTTGGAGATTACGAAGATTTCGAGTTTCCCCAGGGCCAACACTCCACCGACGCCGGTCGCGCTTCTCACCTCTGGGTCGAAACCTCGGCGAAGCTGTGCCTAACCGGCGACATCGACGCGATGGTTACCGCCCCAGTCAACAAAGAGTCGTGGCAGATGTCCGGCGCCGCCGACCTCGGTCACCAAGAGGTCTTCAAACGCCTCACCAATAGCTCAACCGTCTACACCATGCTCGTCAGCGGCGTCTTGCGATGCATGCATCTGTCAACGCACAAATCACTCCCAGAAGCCTGCGCGTTCGTCACAACCGATAACATCTTGACGGCAGTGCGTATCACCGACGAGCATTTCAAACGTTGGGGTTTCCGCAATCCACGGATCGCTGTCGCCGCGTTGAATCCGCACGCCAGCGACAACGGTCTTATCGGCGACACCGAGGCCACCGAGATTGCGCCGGCGATCGAGGCTGCCCGGTTGGGAGGCATCAACGCCACCGGGCCACACCCCGCCGATTCAGTCTTCAACCAAGCCATTGATGGAATGTACGACGTCGTCGTTGTCATGTATCACGATCAAGGACACATTTCCATCAAAGTCCACGGATTCGAAGAATCGGTCTCCGTCAACCTTGGCATCCCCTTCATTCGAACATCGGTAGACCACGGTACTGCGTTCGACATTGCCGGAAAAAACCTCGCCCAATCTACGAGCATGGTCGAAGCCATCAAACTCGGCGTCGCCCTGGCCACACGACGCGGCATAGCCTAGCCCTCCCACTCAATGCGCAAGGGGGAACTAAAGGGGGTTTAGATTCAACTCCCCGTCGAAAGATAGTGCCGAACCCCGATCCGCCAGACCTGCAGCGAGATCACCAATACACCGACGCCGATTACCGGCGCAACGTATTGGAACCATATCGGCGTTCCCAGCGGATCCGGTACCCCCATGATCGCTAACGCCGGGAAGTAGCTGACGGTTGCCAAGGGAATCCCAAACGTGAAGAAATTCCGGAACCAAGGCCGATAGATGTTGATGGGGTACTGTGTCGTCTCCACACCGCCGTACGTGACCGTGTTCATCATTTCCAACGTCTCTGTAGTCCAAAACGCCAACGTTGCTTGAAACACGATCAAACTGGCAAAAAGAGATGCACCCCCAATTACCGATGCCACCAGCAACGCGGCGTTCGGAATCGTCCAATGCAGTTCCAATCCCGTTGAAGCCCAAATCAAGGCCACAATCCCTGGCGTCAACCGACTTATTCGCCGCAGCGTCAATTCCTGTCCCGCAAGCTGTAGCGCCGTTGACCTGGGCCGAAGCAGCAATCTATCAAAATCTCCCGTTTTGACCATGTCGCCAAACAAGTCGAATCCAGTGGTCAACGCATCGGCAACGGCGAATGAGACGTTCACAATCCCATAGATGAACGCCACTTGGTAAACATTCCATTCCAGGAGCGATCCGAACCTGTCGAACAGGATCAATATCGCCGCAAACTCACCAGCCGTAACGATCAATCGCCCGCCAAGCTGCATCAGAAACGATGCCCGATACTGCATCTGGGCGCGCACCGATACCGTTAGGAATCGACCGTAAACATACAGTGAATCGACCACGCTCATCCTCCCTGCACCACGACGCGTCGCAACGCTCGAGACAACGCGATTCGACCTGCGACCACAAACGCCAAGATCCAGAACAGTTGATGCGCCAAATGCTGCGGAAGATCCGACGCTGGAATGTGCCCCAGATACAACCGATATGGCGTATCGACCAATCCTCTGAACGGCATTGCGTTGATCAACGGCTGTGACCAATCCGGAAATAGCGGCAATGGCACCAACATCCCGGAGAAAATCAATACCAATCCGAATGTGAGTTGCGTAATACCATCGCCCGTGATCGTCCACAACATCGTCACATTTAGAAACGTCGTGATCGCGCTACTTAAAACTATCGCGGCACACATCGAGATCATGAACGCGGCACCGGCCGCCACTGTCGCAGGTGGTGCCATACCCATCACAATGAACGCAAAAGCCAACAAGGGAATCGATCGCATCAGCATCGGTGCCGTCCGCCAAGCCAGCGCACGGCTCATCCAATAGGTGTGGAGGTCCACCGGTCGAACCAGCTCATACCCGATACCGCCAGAACGAATCAGCGAGCGCAGGTCCGTATCAATATTCCACGGCAATGCCGCAAGAAAGGCTTGACCTAGCCAGATATACGTCTCGACGTCACGACCACTCATCGGCTGCTCAGTAGTCGCCGAACTGTAGAAAGCCTGGAAAATCATGACGCGGATAATCCCCCAGACAATCTGTGTAACCAATCCGGCCAATGCCGCAGATCGGTATTGCAGAAGACTTCGAAACCTAGCGCTGATGACTGCCCAGTAACTAACCAACGCCATTACCTTCGTAGAAGCGAGCGATGATCTCCTCGATCGGTGGATCTTCCACGAACAAGTCATCAACATCGTTGTGGGCGGTGAAGTCCGATATCAACGCGGCTGCCGATATCCGCTTCGGATCGAACCTGATGTGAACCCGCCGACCGTTCATCATCGCAAGTTGCGCCGCCGGGTGAACCTTCGGCGAACCCGCATCGGTCATCTCAACCACCAGTGATCGTTCGAAACTCATCTGCTGGCGCAACGCGTCTAAGCCACCGTCGTAGAGCAACTTACCGCTGTTGATGATCATCAAACGATCGCAGATCGCTTCGATATCGTTCATATCGTGCGTCGTCAAAATGACTGTCGTCTCCCGCTCCCGATTGAATCGCTTAATGAACTGCCGAAACGCAACCTTCGAGACCGCGTCCATGCCGATTGTTGGTTCGTCAAGAAACAGTAACTTGGGCGAATGGAGCAGAGCACCTGCCAGATCGCAACGCATCCGCTGACCCAGACTCAACTGCCGCACGGGGGTATCAAGACATGAATCGATGTCCATCACCGCGACGAACTCATCGAGGTTCTTGACATACTCGTGTCTCGGCACCCGATAGATGTCGCGCAATAGATCGAACGATTCGATCACGGGTAGGTCCCACCAGAGCTGCGTTCGTTGACCAAAAACCACGCCCAAATGACGCACGTGCCGGCTACGATCCTTCCAAGGCACAAGTCCCAAAATCTCACACCTACCAGAATCCGGCACCAGGATGCCGGACATCACCTTTACGGTCGTCGATTTGCCCGCTCCATTTGGCCCGACGTATCCCAATAATTCGCCAGAACCGATTTCGAACGTCACACCATCAAGCGCCTTGACGGTTTCGTACCGTCTATGCGCCAAACCCCGGAGCGCGCCGAAAATTCCTGTGTCTCTTTGCGACACTCGAAAATGCTTCACTAAGTTTTCGACGATTATCTGTGGCATCGGGAAATCGCGCACCTACTCGGTCGCTTCCGAATTAAACGTATCTTTCAGAACCGTATAATCATCACCGTCTGAACCACCCGTTTCGAAAACCGGGACGGACTTCATCGAAGATAACCCACGAGGCAAACGGATTGAACGTTTCATTCATTGGCGGCGGAGTGATGGCCGAGGCAATAATCTCCGGAATGATCAAAGCCGAGCTCGCCGTCGACATCACCGTCAGCGAGCCGATAACTGAACGCGCCAACTACCTCAAACGAACCTATGCCGTTGCAATTGCCAACAACATCGACGCCGTTGGCAGTGCAAACCTCGCCGTCTTATCAGTCAAACCACAACAACTAGGCGACGTTGCCGATGAAATTCGCGACGTCGTTCCTGCCCTCAAAAAACTCACCTTCATGTCGATAATGGCGGGAGTCCAATCAAAGACCATCATCGATCAACTCGGCTGTGACCGATTGATCCGAATTATGGCGAACACTCCAGCCCAGGTCGGCCTTGGCGCGACTGCGTGGACAGCATCTCCTAGCGTAACGACTGATATGCGCGAATTCGCCGTCGAGATGCTCGAATCATTCGGCGAGCAAGTCTACTTCGACGACGAAAAACTCGTTGACATCGCAACCGCGCTCAGCGCGAGCGGTCCCGCATACGTCTTCGTCTTCATCGAAGCGCTCGTCGACGGCGCTGTGCAACTTGGCATGTCAAACACCGACGCCCGAGCCCTGGCTATCCAAATGGTGTTGGGCAGTGCTGCGCTTGCCAAGGAAACTGGCAAACACCCCGCAGAACTTCGCAACATAGTCACCTCGCCAGGAGGAACCACCGCGGCGGCGTTACACGCAATGGAGTTGAGCGGCTTTCGCAAGGCATCTATCGATGCCGTCCTCGCCGCGTATGGACGCGGCGAAGAACTCGCCAAGTTAACAGACAAGTAACTCCGGCGTTCGGTCAAACCAGTCGTCGAAAGCAACGTGGCTGGTGAAATATACTTGTTCAGTTGGCGCGCACGCCCGACCTCTCCGACCCATTCGGACCGGGCCGCGGGCCGTTACACCCAGTTCAGAACACCGCCGCCGCAGGAATCGTAACGCCATGAATCCGACTGAAATGCTGAAGACCCGCCCTACGGCGCAGATCGACGAGTTTCAGCCGGGCGATACCGTGACCGTCAACATGGTCATTCGTGAAGGCGACCGCGAGCGCGTTCAAGCATTCCAAGGCAACGTCATCGCTGGTCGATACCGTGACAGTAAGGTGCCCAATCCTGGAACGACCTTCAAAGTTCGCCGCGTTTCGTACGGCATTGGTGTTGAGCGCATCGTTCCGTTCCATAGCCCGACACTCGAATCCGTCAAGGTAACCCGCCGAGGCAAGGTCCGACGCTCCCGCCTCTACTACCTTCGTGGCCTCACCGGTCGCCACGCCCGCATCAAGGAACGACGCTGAAGTCCGGCGCGTCAACCGCTCGTTGTCGACCTTAGCCGACGTCTGAATTCGTCGGGACGACTAACCTTTGTGATACGCGGGCTTGTGCCGTAACGCAACAGGTTGCGTGCTCCATGTCCCCGTCGTTGAGGACGCATCAAACTATGTTCGCCGAAGTCGCAGTTGACTTCTCAGACCGAGACCGTCGCCGGACGTACACATACTCCGTGCCCAAAGGCAACGCCGTACAACCGGGCGATCTCGTATGGGTACCGTTTGGCTACCGCCCGATTCAAGGGATCGTAACTTCCGTCGCCGAGTCCACCGAAACCGAGAATCCGCGCTCCATCGACAGTGTCGTCGAAGGAGGCCCATTCATCTCGGAGCACCTCATAGCAACCGCGATCTGGATCGCCGACCACTATCGGACCAACACATTTCGTGCCTGCGTCGCGATGCTCCCACCCGGAGCTAATCAGCAACTCCACATCTGGGTGTCCCGAAGCGAACTGGCAAGTCGCGTCGATCAACTCCTCATCGGCATTGGAATCACTGCCGATCAACACACAGTTCTCAACGATATTCCTACTCAAGGTCGTGTTCGTCGCGATCGCATAGTGAGGAAAATCGGTAGGTCCAATGAACGACACCTCGACGCATTGGTCCGAGCCGGCATCGCGGTGGAAGAATCAATTTGGGAACGACCCCG
Source organism: Dehalococcoidia bacterium (assembly GCA_963664695.1). Classification (GTDB taxonomy): domain Bacteria; phylum Chloroflexota; class Dehalococcoidia; order Lucifugimonadales; family Lucifugimonadaceae; genus Bin127. The sequence continues at coordinate 951,513 of OY761543.1, read as the reverse complement.
TGCCGGCGCAGTTTTCAAATCCCACATAGCGCTGGCCGCAAATGAAAAACGTACCGACGAGATCGTCGCACAATATCTTAAGCGTCGCGCCTTCCGAAGAGCAGACCTAGTTCGACACTTGGCTTCGTTGCCAAACGCGATCCCACGTGCCGATCTGACGAGTAAGTTCGGAGCTCACATCGTTAAAGCGGTTCTCGACGACGAAGTCGCACAGATCGAGCAGGTGCGCGTAGAACGCGATCCGCTAGCTGACTATGCGGTTCAGGACGCCATCAGTCATGAACTGACGCCTGAACAGCGCGCCGCCGCTGACGCAATCTCAGAAAGCATCCAGTCTGGTACCGCTGGTGCATTCCTTCTCTTCGGTGTAACGGGCAGCGGCAAAACCGAGGTATATCTCCGCGCCGTTGAAAAGTGCATCGAGGTCGGACGACGCGCCATCATCATGGTGCCAGAGATCGCCATGACACCGCAGACATTGCAGCGTTTTGCCAGCAGATTCCCTGGTCAGATAGCTCTCCAACACTCCGGTCTGTCCATCGGACAACGATTCGACCAATGGCATCAGACGAAATCAGGACGCTACAGCGTCGTAATCGGTTCACGTTCGAGCATCTTCGCACCCGTCGATAATTTGGGTTTAGTCGTCATCGACGAAGAACACGAATGGACCTTCAAACAGAGTGACCGGGCCCCGAGGTATCACGCCCGCGATGTCGCCGAAAAGCTATGTGCAGAGTCAGGCGCGACGCTCGTCCTCGGTAGTGCGACACCAGACATTGGATCCTATCGGCGCACAACCGACCCCAGCGCATCCAATCGCATCGCCCTTCTACGGCTCCCGCGTCGTATCAATGAAGCACTCCGTTCGGCGCCGCAGACTTCACGCTCACATGTATCAAGCATCCCCAATACGGGTTACGCAGAATCTCAAATCGTGGATATGCGGATCGAACTTCAAGACGGTCACCGCGAAATGCTCAGCCGACCTTTGTTGAATGCTCTGAGAGCTAACGTCGACCGCGGAGAGAAATCGATCCTATTCATCAATCGGCGAGGCAGTGCATCGTTCGTTCAATGCGTTTCGTGCGGCACCATCCGAACCTGCCCTAACTGTCAAACCCCGCTGACTCTACACCGCAACCATCGCAGCGGTGGCGGAAGCCGGCTCCAATGTCACTACTGCAGCTACTCAATCGGTGCCGCGCGGCAATGCCGAAACTGTGGCGGTACCGGTGTTGCCCGCCGAGCCGCCGGGACCGAAGGAGTAGAAGAGGTCGTCCGCGGATTCTTCCCCAATACACCAATCCTCAGATGGGACTCTGATACTGCGCGCAACGCGGCAGACCACTCCAAATTGCTCGACGAATTCCAGAGCGAAGGGAACCACATCCTCATCGGCACTCAAATGGTTGCCAAAGGTCTAGACATCCCTACCGTATCGCTCGTTGGCGTAATCGCCGCCGACATCGGACTTGCCATTCCTAGTTTCAGATCTGCTGAGCGCACTTTCCAGATACTCTCCCAAGTCACCGGTAGGGCCGGGCGCGCCGACACCCCTGGCATCGCCATCATCCAGACATTCCAACCCGACCACTTCGCTATCACTGCCTCCGCAAATCAAGACTTTGAAGGCTTTCATCGCCAAGAGATCGAAACAAGAAGACGATACCGACTTCCGCCATTCACGGTCTACGCGAAACTCTCTTACGGTGCATTCGACAATCGAGATGCCGAAATGGAAGCGCGCAGCGTCCGCACCCGTATCGACCAACGCCTCGAAAGAGAACCCTCGTCATATATCGAGGTCGCTGGTCCCTCGCCTTCGTTCCCAGCACGCCGAGCCGGCCGTTACCGTTGGCAAATCCTCCTAAAGGGTCAAGATCTCACCCAAATATTGGACAACGTACCGTTGGGCCCGGGTTGGGTCACCGACGTAGACCCCATCGAAATGAACTGACCGTGAACCTCCCCTTCGCTCTAGGAAGAGGACGTGTGTATGAGAATTGCCGCATCACATCGATTCCGCCGACATGGGATGCAAGGCGATGCCCAAGCCGCACGACCTCTCACGTCCAGGGTTAGAATTTCCTACACGCGATGTCTATTCGAGAAATTCGTTTATTCCCAGACCCGATCCTACGGCGGAAGTGCCGCGCCGTACGACGTATCGACGACGATGTCCGCAAGCTAGCTTCCGACATGGTCGAAACCCTCATCGATGCCGATGGTGTGGGATTAGCAGCTAACCAAGTAGGGATCCTCAAACGCGTCGTCGCCATACATCTTCCTGAAGAAGATCCGTACTGGATAGTCAACCCGGAAATCATCAAACAGCAAGGCCAACGAGAGATCGACGAGGGTTGCCTTTCATTACCCGGATACGTCGGACTCGTCAAAAGATCCGTCAGTGTAACCGCAAGGGCACTCGATCAAAACGGGTCGAAATGGAGAGTGTCTGCCGAAGAACTGCTCGCTCAAGCGCTGGAACATGAAATCGACCACTTGAACGGCATCATGTTCATGGACCACCTCCTCGAACACGAACGATTACGTGAGATTGGGGAAGAACCCGAAGACGGTGAAACGCACCTTCACGACGTTGACTACGATATCGAGGCTCATCACACGGACGGGGATCACCAACACGACAGCGATGGATCCCCGGATCTACTAGTCGCTAAAGCGAAACTAAGTGAGGTCACGCCCGGTCATTCGATCTCCGAATTGGCTTACGACCTCCAAGATCGAGATCGAAACATCCCAGAAGATAGTGGCCACGCGGGTTCGTGACGGGAATTGTGATGCGGTTGGCGTGCGGGGATGGTGGCGCCTCGATGCTATACTTTGATGTTTGAGGCTTCGATCCAACACGTTGTATCGAAGTCATTTTTGTGACTAATGCCCAGGCTGATGTCAGGGCTCATGGACAGACCAGATTCACAGTGGACAGTGAACCGCAAGACGACCGCATAGCGCAGTACCGCGCGCCAATGCGGCGGGACGTGCGCTATTTCGGTTGATTTCAATTGGCACGTGATCTAAGAGGTCTAGTCTTTGTAGCGGCGCTTGTAATCATCGCAGCCGTCTTCATCGCGATCCCGCGCATCAATTTCAGCGTGGTCAATTTCGAATTCGATCGCGGAAACGACGACGCTTTTTTGGGCCTCAGCCTAGGACTTGATTTGCAAGGCGGCACGCACCTCGTCTACGACATCGTTGCGGCAGATGGCGAGGCACCAAGCGCTGAAGACGTAGACGCCATCCGAACCATCATTGAGCGTCGTGTAAACGCGTTCGGTGTCAGCGAACCGACCGTCCAAGTACTAGGCAATCCACCCAATCGCATTCTTATTCAGCTACCGGGCCAGAGTGAATCTTCGTTAAACGTCGCTCTCGAAGGTGGTGATGTGACGATCGACAACGTCGAAGAATTCTTCCGCGCAGACCTCGCCAAACAAGACGTCGAGGTTTTCGAAAACGAAGATGGGTCGATGATCGTCACGTTTGACGAATTCGATGGCCGCGACGCAGACGTGTGGCGGACCCAATTCCAAGAAAAGTATCCGACAACGCTGCGAGCCACATTCGAGTACGAAATTGGCGTTCCTGAGATTGCGCAAGAAACCGACGCGGATACGGATGCCGATTCACACGCTGCGGGGGACGACGCCGATATCGATGCCGAAACCGATGCGCAAGGTCAACACGTCGATGATCAAGATCAGTCCGCCCCAGACTCGTTAGATCCGACGACGCAGCTCCCAGACCCCGTCCGAATTGCGCCTACCAGAGAAGATGTCCAAGCCGCATTTGAAGCGGCCGGTTTTTCGGATGTCGCGGTGGGCGATGGAATGGACACGCTACTTTTCACAACTGACGCAGGTGGTGGCTTCAGCCAAGTAGACGCGATCTATTTCGAGGCCGAATTTACTGGTCGATTGCAAGATAGAACCGTTGATGACCAAGGCAACATCCTCCCATCCGATATCGAGAATCTGACGAGGCAACTAGCCGATGTCGGCAACTTCGCGTCAATACGGGCGCCTGGTAACATCTTGCAGTGGACAGTATCCGGTGGTGTTCAAGAAGCCAAGGCCCTGATTGGATCGACCGCTCAGCTCGAATTCCGGGAGCGCCAGTGCGGCCCGATCTTGCCTCCGAACGACGTGCCGGTCGAAGAATGGCCTCCAGACGGCCTATCGGATACCGAGTGGCTTCTGCTGAGATGTTCGTCGCCGCTCTATTTCACCGAACAGGCAACCAACATATCTGCTGACGACCTCGATGACGCGTTCCCGTCGATCGAAGGCACGCCTCCGGCACCGGTTGTGACGATCGTATTCAACGAATCTGGTCGCGACGCCTTTTTCGAAGTTACCGGCCGGGTTGCGAGGAACCGCGATGTATTGGCAATCTACCTCGACAACGTAGAGCTTGTTGCGCCGACAGTTAACACCCAGGGTGGACAAGGCATTGCCGATGGTCGAGCGATCATTTCTGGCGGTGATTTCACCACTGAACGTGTCAGAACTTTGGCGATCCAGTTGCGCTCTGGTGCATTGCCGGCGGAACTAGAGTTGTCCGAGGAACGAAGCGTAGACGCCATCTTGGGTGCCGATTCACTGCAGCGAAGCCTCGTGGCCGGTGGCATCGGCATGGTGCTGCTTGTGATCTTCATGATCACCTATTACAAGGTGCCGGGCATCGTCGCGAGTATCTCGTTGGCATCCTACCTCGTCATGTTGCTTGCGATATTCAAGCTTGTGCCGGTGACTATGACGTTGTCTGGTGCAGCAGCGGTTATCTTGTCGCTTGGATTTGCGGTTGATGCGAATGTCCTCATCGCCGAGCGCGCGAAGGAAGAGTTGCGGGCAGGACGTGATCTGTTGGCCGCCCTCAATACCGGTTTCGAGCGGGCATGGCCTTCCATCCGAGATGGCAACATTTCGACGATAATAACCGCGGTCGTGCTCTTCTGGTTTGGTGACCGATTCAGCACAAGCATCATGCAGGGCTTTGCTTTGACTCTAGGGATCGGCGTGCTGTTGAGTATGTTTACGGCCTTCTTTGCTAGCAGACTGATGTTGCGACTCATTGCGCGAACGGCGGTCGGCAAGGCAACTGGAGTGTTCGTGCCGGTGGCAGATCCGGGGGCACAGTCCTAAAGGGCTCGGGAACAACATGGATTTTGTAGCACTCCGCAAGATATTCCTCCCGATCTCGGTGGTTCTAGCCGTGATCTCAGTTGTGCTGCTATTCGCACCCGGGCTTAACCTCGGAATCGACTTCGTCTCCGGAACTAGCACAACCTACGACTTTGCAGGCGACGACCCGGGTTCAGACGCTGTCAACGATGCGCTCGTCGCGTCTGGTCATCCTGAAGCGATTGTGCAAAACCTCGGCGAAGGACAATACCTAGTCCGTACCAACGATTTGGGCAACGAAGGCAAGAATGTAATTGACGCCGAGTTGACGCTCCTGACGGGCACCGAACCGACAACCCTTGAGACTGTGACAGTCGGAGCATCGGTGGCCGAAGGTACAGTGCGCAACGCCATCACCGCCGTCGCGGTCGCGGCGGTCTTCGTGATGGTGTACATCATGTACGCATTTAAAACGGTGCCTGGTTCGTACCGCTACGCAATTTCGGCGGTGATCGCATTACTCCACGACGTGTTGATCGTCCTAGGGCTTTTTGCCGTTCTAGGCGTCGTTCTAAGCGTTCAAGTTAACGCCATCTTCATCGTCGGCATCCTGACCGTCATTGGTTACTCGGTCAACGACACCATCGTCATCTTCGACCGCGTGCGTGAAAACGTACTGCTCGTGCCGTCGAGGGATTTCCGCGTGACTATCAACGCCTCGATCAGAGAGTCAATTATCCGGTCCTTGGGTACCAGCCTTACGACGGCGACCGTGATTATTGCGATGCTTCTGTTCGGAGGTCAAAGTCTCCGAGATTTCCTCATCGTCCTGTTGTTGGGTGTCATCATTGGTACCTACTCCTCGATCTTCGTGGCCGCTCAAGTCCTGGTTTCGTGGGACGAGGGTGCCCTCGGAAGATTCACCCGAATATTGCCTCGATTCCGTCGACGGACGAGTTGATCGTGCGATCGCGCTTTCAACGCGATTTACACTTTCACTAACCAAACGCCCAGCCCCAGGGCGATCGCGAACAACTTGAACGGACGGTGTTTAGATGCTTATCGGTGCTCATGTAAAAACGACAGGCGGCGTTGACAAGGCCGTCGACCGCGCGTTGGATATCGGCGCCGAATGCATGCAGATATTCGCCGCATCTCCGCGCATGTGGCGAGTCTCGGCTATCAAAGACAAACCGCTCGAGAACTACCACGCAAAGATGGCAGAAAGCGGCTTAGGCCCGACCATCGTCCACGCAAAATACCTGACCGCTCTCGGATCCCCCAATCCCGAACTTGTAGAAAAGAGCCGCAAGTCTCTCGCCGAAGAATTGACCCAAACCGAGCGTCTAGGAGCGCTGGGATTGGTGTTTCACCCAGCGAGCCATCGGGGTGCAGGTTTGGATGCCGTTTTCCAGCAGTTCGTCGAAGGCGTCAATATCGTTCTCGACGCAGCACCCGGCGACGCGTTGCTGATGTTGGAGACCTCGGCGGGATCCGGTGACCACATCGGATCGAAATTCGAGGAGCTAGGTCGTCTAATCAAGGCCATCGACAATCCGCGGGTCGCGACGTGCTTCGACACGCAGCACGTCTGGGCTTCCGGTTACAACATCGTCGACAAGGACGGTCTCGACGAAACCATGGATGAGTTTGATCGAGAGATTGGCTTAGATCGCTTACGTTGCGTCCACGCCAACGATTCCATGCGTGAACGCGGGTCCTCCGTCGACCGACACGACAATATCGGCGAAGGATTGATCGGTCGAGATGGATTCATGAACATCCTCGCGCACCCGGCATTTGCCGATGTGCCGTTCTATTTGGAAGTTCCGGGATTTGAGAAAGAAGGTCCCGATAGACCCAATGTCGATGCACTGAAGGCGATCCGGGAAGAGGTTTCTTGATGTTCGTACGAACCGCAGGATGACGTATCGAGTATCGACCGAAGAGTTCGACGGCATCGTTCTCGATGCGCTCGAACAGCTCGCTCTTGAGTTTTACGAGCGACTGCAAAGCGAAAACGTCGACATCGTAGTCGAGGCGGAACCGACAAGCTTCAAACTCGTCGAACTCGGCCTCAGACCTGACGAGACGCTGTACGGTCTATCCGAAGGAGTTTCGCTCGTGGATGGCGGTTCCCACTCGGCGTCGTTGCCATCCAAGATCACGATCTACCAACGACCGATCGAGGATGCTGTGTCTTCATACGATGATCTCCGCGAAGAGGTTCGCAAAACCGTGTGGCACGAGGTAGGTCATTTCCTCGGATTCGACGAAGAGGAAGTTGCGGAGATGGGTTTGGGTTAATAGCGCGATCAGAGCCGCTCTGTCGCAAACAAACCGTCGCTCAGGACAATCGCCCGGTCGCCGTACGAAATCGTCGCGGAGCGGAAGGCCCGCAAAACTGCGATGAATCGCGACATTCGGGAATCGTCCTCGTGCACTTCAGCCTGGTAGGCTGGTGCGCCCCAAAAAGTGTGTTGCGAGCCTTGCAGAATCGTTCGTTCGAGTTCATTTAAGGCCTTGTCGAATGTCTCTCGAGATCGTTCGTTCGATGGAGCATTGTGGCGGTCGGCAAACCACACCGACAACATAGTTTCGCCGTTCGGTCCATTTTCGAGATTGGTGACAAGAAACGGTCCATGTTGACTTGAAAACAGATTTTCAACGGGCTCGCCGGCCGCGGCGGTCTCTCTCAATGCGGCCTGCAACGACCTGAACAGAGACGACAGATTTGAAACCTTTAAGGGTTGGTGGTGCAGAATGAGCGTGAGTTTTTCCGTCGTCGGCGTCATCTCAGTTTCCTCATGTCGCCAACACGCATCGTTACATTGTCGCGATCGAGTTGCTCAAGCAATGCGAGCGAATACTTTCGGCTCGTACCGAGCAGGTCGCGGACGCTGTTGATCGAGACCTCGGAGTTGGACTCGCAGAAATCGACTACCTTGGTGAGCATCTCGTCGTAGACCTCGGCCGCGAATACGACATCGGGGCCAGCGTTGACGACTTTGCGGCAATCGGCGAGGGCGCCCAGCAATTCCGCGTCGATCTTGTTCCAAGCCGGAGGCGAGTAATGATGCTCTCGCAACACGCTCAAGAAACGGTCCACTTCGCCTTGTTGTGCTTCGGTGAACTCAACGCGGTGATCTGCATCGCAGACCGCCGCACCGTGCTGGACTATCGCACCGTCGTCCGTCATTCGTTGGACAATAGCGTCAAATCCGCCAGCGGAGATTTCGAGACGGTTTCTTAGTTCCTGCCGCGGCATGCCTCGGCGCAGTGGATAGCGACGGTGGTAATCCTTAAGTGCTTCAAATGCGAGACGCTGTAGAGATGCGAGGCTTGAATCCAAAACATGAAGCGCTCCAGCGCCATCAGTTAGACGGACGACCTCTTTGCTCTTGATCAGTTCGATTAGATCATTGTCCACTTCGCTCCGCGACAGATGTGCAGCGGTCGCGATCTGGGCCGCGTCGGCGATGCCTAGACGATCAAGCGAGTGCTTGATGACGTCCTCGGATCGACCTTCGGACAGTATCTGCAAGTGTTCGATGACGGCTGCGTCGTTGCGTCGATGACGTGGCGCATCGGTGACCAACGCGATGCCACCCCCAAGCGTGTCGTTGCTATCGCGCAACACGAAATGATCGCCGTTCGCGATTGGACGAGACGCATTCATTTTGATCTGCGCCCAACCGCTGTCTCCGGCGTTCAACTGGTTCGCGCCAAGCAGTCGGACCGTCGCCGGCTCTTCCCAAGTTCCGCCGAAAAGCGTGACGTGGTGGTTGTGTTTGATGGCGCGTTTGACGCCCGAGATAGCTCTCAACGATGCGTCGAAAACCGAAGTCGTGATGAACTGCCCTCGTCGTACGAGGGCTTCCCCTCGTTCGATTTCGGTGTGAGAGATCCCACTAACGCTGACCGCGACGCGGGTGCCGGGTTGGGCAACTTCGATTTCAGAATTGTGGCTCTGCAATCCTCGGATTCGAGCGTTCTCTCCCGATGGTAGAAGAGCGACTTCGTCACCCACCTTCAAATTTCCGCCATCTAAAGTGCCTGTCACGACGGCACCGAAACCAGCAACGCTGAACGAACGATCGATGAACAACCGAGGCCGTTCATTGCCAACGCGGGGCGGTTTGGCTTGGACAAAGTCCGCGATCATTTGCCGCAGTTGATCAATGCCATCGCCGGTTTCGGACGAAACTGCAACCATGGGGGAACCTTCGAGCGACGTGCCTTCCAACATCTCGGAAACTTCGATTTCCACAAGCTCGATCAAGTCAGGATCAGCGATATCTGACTTGGTCATCACGACGATTCCGTCGCGAACATCCAACAAGTCCAAAATCGCCAAATGCTCTTGCGTCTGTGGCATCGGGCCTTCGTCGCCAGCCACGACCAACAAAGCTAGGTCGAACCCACCCGCCCCCATAAGCATCGTCTTCACGAACCTCTCGTGACCTGGCACATCGACGATGCTAACCACGCCGGCGTCCGCCAAATCGAGCCACGCGAATCCCAATTCGATGGTCATTCCCCGCGCTTTTTCCGCGTCCAAACGGTCTGGATCGATTCCAGACAACTTCTCAATGAGTGTGGACTTGCCGTGATCTACGTGACCAGCTGTTCCAACGACGAACATGATGTGTGTGAGTTTTGAATCCGCGGAATTGACGATAAGTATCGATTATCGGACGAATCTTGGAATCGGTCATTTCGCTCGCGACTCCTTGCGAAACGATCCAGTGCCCGTTTTAAGTTCGCAGTTCCAATCGAACTACAAGAACAAGCGGGAACTCTCGCCAGAACACACCAGACAACGGCGACTTCGCTTGCGAGTAGGCTTCTGACGGGAATCGCGGTTCTTCGAATCCGGTCAACGCAAAACCACGATCCAAGAAAACTCGAAGGAGTTCGCTTATCGGTCGATGGAAATAGCGGTGAGGTTTTGGTTGCCCTGATATGCCGATCCCGAGGTACGTCCGTGTGCGCAAATAGTCTGGAACCCAAACGGCGAATCGTTCTTCGACACCGTCTGCCGTGAACTCGCGTTCCAACGTATTACGAGTGCCGTCTGAGTTGAAAACGGGATGAAGGACGCTGAACACGAATCTTCCACCCGGCTTAAGAAGATGCCCAAGCGAAGTCGCCAACGGCGTAACAACCGCCATGTCCATCAATCCCATCGTGCAAACCGCGGCATCGAATTGTGCGCTCGAGATCGCCGTCATCTCCTCGATGTCGGCAGCGTTTGCAACGCGAAAATCGATCCGGTCTTCATACCCGGCAGAACGTCGTTTGGCGCGTTCAATGAACTTGCGCGAGTGGTCGAACGCGACAATCTTCGCGCCGGTTTCCGCCATGCGCCGCGTGAATCGCCCCGCCCCGCAAGCGACATCTAGCACCTGTTCGCCAGGCTTCAAATCTAGCAATCGCTCTTGTGTCGGTTCGATCAGGAAGTCTTGCGCGGTGTTTCCATCGCCGATTTGATCATCCCACCAACCTGCGATCTCATCCCAGATTTCGACGGCTTCGCCGAGATGCTCAGGGAAATCGACTGTCCCAATGTCGAATACGTCCGATCCATCGCTATTCATGGCTATTTCAACCTTCGTCGCCGTCCAAAATGAACCGTTCGAAAACATTGTTACCCAACAATCTTCCCCGTCGAGTAAGTCTGATGCCATCGACAGAGTGTTCAATCAAGCCAGCTTTGGTGAGGTCATCGATTTCGGTCCCGTAATTGAACCGCAACGGCGTCCCAAAGCGGTGACGAAACTCCTCATGCGAAACACCTTCGGCCAACCGCATGCCCAGCATCATTGTTTCCGACATCTCCATGGACTGCGATGTGACCTCAACAAAATCAATCGCGGAATCACCTTCAACAATGCCGAACGCTCCAGCGTCGTCATCGCAAGATGCTTCACCCATCGTTTCGATGTAGCGTCGCGGGGATTTCATGTTTGCGAACCGTTTGCCGAACATCGAAGAATGGGCGCCGGGCCCAACGCCGAGGTAGGGTTTGTTGAGCCAATACGCTAAGTTGTGTTGCGATCTATAACCAGGTCTGGCCCAATTGGATATCTCGTAGTGTTCAAATCCGGCATCACCCAGCAGATCCATAGCCAACTCGTACATGTCTGCTGTCAAATCATCGCCCGGTGTTCGCACGTCGCCGCGTTGAACATCACGATAGAGCGGTGTGCCAAGCTCGACTTGCAGACCGTACAGTGACAGATGCTCAGTGCCAAGCTCGATCGCGCGCTGTAAAGTGTTTTCCCAGACCGCAAGCGATTGATTCGGTAGTCCGAACATCAAATCGATGCTGATGTTGGCAAAACCAGCATCGCGCGCTGCCTTGACCGCGGCGGCGGCTTGATCCGAACTGTGTCTTCGGGACAACGCTACGAGTATCGGATCAACGAACGATTGGATGCCGATGCTGATGCGATTGAAGCCAGATTTGAGCCACACCTCAGATTTGTCGCGATCGACATCGTCCGGATTCGCTTCCAAAGTGATCTCAGCATCGGACGCGATATGCATCGAACGGTCAATGCAGTCGCATAACCGCGCAATCGATTCGCTAGGCAAATACGACGGCGTTCCGCCACCGAAGAAAACAGTCGCCACGCGGGGCCGATTTAAGCGATTACCCCACAGCGCGATCTCGGTCGACAGCGCATCGACAAACGAAGGCATCAAGTCTTCGATGCCTTCGTAAGTGTTGAAGTCGCAATAGTTGCACTTTGAAAGGCAAAACGGAATGTGAACGTAAAGCGCAATTGGCGCGTCCGAATCCACCGGCTTCTCATTCGCGCCAATGTAGACAGAGTGTTTCGTGGAAGATATCGGCATGTCAATTACTCCGCGCCTCCCCACGCGTCGTACCACTTCGGATCAATGGGGAGTCCAGAGTCCGCCTGATGATGGCTGACCGGCGGAGGAACCAGCGTCCGGCGCTTGACCGGCCTGCATTTCGGCGCGCTCCATCATCTCGCGACGCGCTTCTTCCATCTTCGTGCGTAACCAACGCTCGAGCTGGTCGAGCTCTGGCGGTGAAACGATGAATCGTTCAATTCGATCCGGTATCGGCAACTGAGCCGATACGGCAAATACTACAGCCGCATCATCGTCCTCGATCGCATCGTTCAATCGTTTCTGGAGATGCTCATCCCGAGCACCGGCAGCCTCGACTTGACCAGACTGCACGACCTCTCGCACCTGTTGCGACACCAAATTCTGGGAAGCGCATTGGCCCCAATCAATCAACTGCGCAAGCAGTTCGGCATCTTCAAACTCCTCGATAACGGCACCGGAGGCAGTTAAACCTCTTACCAACGTGCTTGCTTGCGGGTTCATCTGCTGCAACTGAACCAAGGCGTCCTCGCCTCTGCCAGTAACCGTTTCGACGAATACGCGTCTGATTGCGCCAGATGTCATCGCTTGGCGATCTAACTGAGATTTGACCGCTGACCAGTAGTTCGACAACATCGCGTCGTAACCTTCTAGGCCCGGGAAGGGTTGCACAAGTCGGACGATAAAGAGAGATCGGGCCATTGAGTATGCCTTTCGCTGCTGTTAACTACTTGGTTTCCGGGATGTCGGGTTAAACACGAAACTACACCGAGAACAAGAAATTCGCCATGTCCCCGTCTGCGAACGTGTAACTCTTACCTTCTTGCCTTAGCAATCCCTGTTTGCGGGCTTCCAACATGCTACCGCACCGCAAGAAGTCGTCGTACGCCACCACTTCGGCGCGAATGAAACCCCGTTCCATGTCGGAATGCACCAACCCGGCCGCTTGTGGAGCGGAGGCGCCGGCCGGAAAGTGCCACGCGCGCACCTCACGATCCGAAGCGGTGTAGAAGGTCTGCGTGTTCAAGCATCTCAGCGACGCATCCATCAACATTTCGGCATCGTCACGTTTGATGCCGAGATCGGCGCGTAGTTCCGCAGCTTCATCGTCATCCATACCTCGTAGCTCCTGCTCAATCGTGCCACATATCGGCACTAGATGAGTTTCGCAATCGATAACCGATTCGCCGAGGTTTTGGACCGCTTCAGATTTCAAATCGTCAGCACTTAAACCGATCTCATCTTCGCCGACATTTACGGCGACTACCAACGGTAACGCGCTGAGTACAAAGGTGTTGGTAATAACTCTGGACTGCGCCTCGTCCAGTTGCAGCGACCGAATTGGTGTACCGTCTTCCAAACTGCTCTGGACGCGTTTAAGCGCTTCGATATTCGCCACCGCTTGAACTCGTTCGGCGGATTTCATCGCTTTGATGCCTGATTCGACGCGTTCGACACGACGATCGATCAGTGCGATGTCCGCAAAAAGTATCTCGAAGGTGAGTTTTCCAAGATCGCGTATCCAATCTACATTGCCGTCGGGATGTGGTGTGGCGGGGTCTTCGAATTTCCTAACCACCGCCAGCAATGCTTTGGCTTTTTGCAATGAGTTGACGGTTTCGCGGGGCAATATGGCCCCCGCCGAATAGTCGACGGGCATGTCCCAGAACGTCATCTCCGCGCGCACCTTGCGCCGGGCCGCAAATGCGGTATCGAGATAGTCGAGGCGAGCGTCAGGTTTAGCCCCGACGCCGATGTTGACAGGCTTAGCGGCGCCGTACAGACCTTTGTCTACCGAACCACGAGTCAACGCATTGAAGATCGTGGTTTTACCGGAAGCGGCGAGGCCGATGATAGCTGTGGACATAAAGTGCTGACGGTTCAAATTCGTGTGGTGGGCAAGATTCGATTATAGAAATCTAGTTCAAGGAGGATTTCAACTAATCGCCAAGTCAAAATCGCGAATGCGAACACCATAGTTTGGATTATTCTGGATTCCCATGATCAGGTTGATACATGGTGACGATGAGTTCTCCATCGCCAATTCTTTGGCGGCGCATCTCGACGCCCTGGGTCCCCCAGATTTGCGCGCGCCGAACGTTACCGTATTTGAGGGTCCAAACGTCAACATGGCCGAAGCATTTGCTGCTGCGTTGATTTCCCCGTTCCTTACCGATCGTAGGGCAGTCGTCGTCAAGGGGATGTTGAAGCCTATGGACACCCGCGGTGAACGTGTCCGACCAGATTGGGAATCGTTCGCTGACAAGATTGCGGCTGAGGCCGGGCAGATCACCAATGATCTCATCTTCGTCGAAAACGTCCTCCTTCGCATGACGTCGCGACCGCTTAAGACCTTGGCATCGTTCGCAAATGTCGAAACGCATCGAGTGCCGGATCGGCGAGAACGCGGCGAGTGGATCCGTCGTCGCTTCGAAATTCATGGCGTACGCGCAACTGCGGCTGCGATAAGCAGATTTAACGATCTCGGAGGTGACGACGTTCGCCGACTCGATAGCGAGATCCAGAAACTGGTGATCTATGCCGACGGACGCGAACTCCAACCTGCTGACATCATTCTCATGGTGGCGGACACGAGCCAAGATCGTATCTTCAACGTTATGGATGCGATCATCGAAAACCGCCACAATCTCGCATTGAGTGGTGTCCAAAACCTGATCGCCAACGGAGAATCGATCGAAGGGATCTTTTCTCTGCTCACGAGACAGGTTCGCATATTGATCGTCGCGGCTCACCTAATGGAGAGGGGTGCGAGTAGTGCGCAGGTCGGTCAACGGCTGCGTATCAACATGAACTGGTTGGTGGACAAGACATGCAAACAAGCCTCGCGGATCGGTTCGCGACGCCTGCAAGCCATGCACCTTCACATGCTGGATGTCGATACGAGTATCAAAACGGGACGCGCCGACCGTCGTCTCGCAGTGGAAATGTTGGTTTCCGGATTAGTCGTGCGCGAGGGGAATGGGTAGACGCTCATCGTCCAAGCGGCGACCAACATTAAATCTATCGAACATCAAGATTCGTATCCTTGAACTAGGCATGATCAGAAAAACTCAATCTGTTTCGATATTGATCGCACTGTTGGCGATGTCATCGGTTGCGGCCTTTGTCATTTCGGCGTGTCAGCAAGCTGAACCTACGCCGATCCCGACCCCGGTGCCGCCGACGCCGACCGAAGTCGTGATGTTGCAACCGTTCAATACGCCGACAATGGCACCTGAACCAACCGCGACGTCGACCGTGACTCCGACCGCCACGATTCCACCGACTCCAGCAACGCGAGAAACCGTGAGCATGTACTCCGCCGCTCATCGCACTCTCGACCGTGGAGAGTTCAAGGATGCCGAACGACGTTTTTCGACGATCGTGGAGATCGAGCCTGAATTCTCACGTGCATGGGCAGGGCGAGGTCGGGCACGCATGATGCAGGGCGAATTTGATGACGCGATGGTCGACTACGACCGAGCGATTTCGCTGCGCCCTAGAGTTGGTTCCATCTACGGCGAGCGCGCTCTCGTAAGGGTTTCAATGGGCGATTTCGGCGGTGCCAAACGAGACGCATTGCGTGGCCTCGAATTAGACGATGAATTGGTGAATGCCCATCTCGTCATGGGGCGCGTACGAGCGACCGAAAACGACTACGATGCCGCATCCGAGCATTTCCGCAGCGCCATAAAGCTGGCGCCAGACGACGGTGGAGTCTATTGGTGGCGCGGCAGGTATCACCGTGACATTCTCCTTGACGGCGCGGCAGCGTATTCCGATTTCACTTACGCGATTGAATTGCAACCGGCGCAAGCCACCTATTTCTTAGACCGAGGCATCTTGCTGGTGCGCGTCGGTAATTTCGCAGAAGCCAAACACGACCTGTTAGAGGCGATTTCCCTTTCGCAAGACCCCAAGTTGCCGAGAGTGATCGAATCCGCCGATAGTTGGCTCGAGATCATAGAGGAACGAGCCCCGGGCGTCGAACCAGTTGCTCCGCCACCAGCTCCACCACCGATCGATTGAGCTCGAACCGCATGTGCGGTGCGGATGACTCCATACTTTGGAACGAACCCACAGTTCGATTCTCAGGCTAATCGGCAAACGTAAATCATCTCTTCACTCTCGCTGTCCAACGGCGAACCATCGAAATCGCCGAATACTTCGATCAACCGTATGCCTGCCTTGCCGAGTAAGTCCAAGACTTGCTCGTGATGCAGGTACCTAAACTCCACTCGTAGCTCCTCGCGATCGATTGTCTGCCCGCGCGAGTCGAGAGTTTCTATGATCTGGGTGCAGTGGTTAGTCTGGGTCGCGGTGTCAAAATCGTTGATCCCGGTAAGTACGTGCCTGATACCCGGTTCATCATCGTCGATTACGCCAAGCAGAAACTTCTCGCCGGGCTCTCCGTTGATTAGATCATCGCTAGGGTAGAAGAGATTGAAGATGCACACCGCGTCAGGTGCCATGTGCCGAGCGCAACGTTTGAGCGCCTCGAGTTGTAAATCCGCGTCGGTTACGAGGGCGAGGGTATGCGCCGGGATGATGACGAGATCGAAATCCTTTTTTCCAAGATCCAGCCCACACATGTCAGCTTCAATCAATTCGATTGAACCGACCACCGGCGCATCGCCCAGTTTCTGACGTGCGCGATCGAGCATCGGACGATTCAGATCAACGCCTACGACGTCATGACCCATGATCGCCGCCGGGATTGCGATGCGGCCAGTGCCTACTCCGAGTTCGAGGACCGATCCGGCCGATCGGTCGATGGCGTTCAGATAGAACTCCAACTCGCCTTCTGGTGCCGCTTCGTAGAAGATGTCGTAGCGCTCGGCCCATCGGACGTAGTCCATAGCATCTTCCGTTGGAACCACGTTGTTTACACTATCCTTTAACGTTGCGCCTCGAATGGCAGATGCCGGGTGGAGGCGCAATTGATCGGCATCGAATCTCTAGTTAAACACGGGTTGTGCGAGATTGCCCAAGTCATTAGCATCACGACAAGACCGCCTAGGCACCGAAACCGCGTTCCTCACGTTGGCACGCGCACGGGAGCTTGAAGCTCAAGGCCGGCACATAGTTCACCTCGAAATCGGCGAACCCGACTTCGACACGCCGGAGCACATCAAGGACGCAGCCAAGAATGCCCTTGACGACGGTTTCACTCACTACGGCCCGTCTCCGGGCGAGATGCCGGCCCGGGAGGCGATCGCAGCACACCAAACCGAACGTCAGGGATACGACATAGCACCCGATCGCATCATCGTCACCCCGGGTGGAAAACCGGTGATGTTCTTCTCGATACTCGCGCTCATCGAAGAAGGCGACGAGGTCATTTATCCAAACCCGGGCTTCCCAATCTACGAGTCGATGATCAACTACGCGGGAGGCACCGCGGTGCCGATTCCGCTCGAGGAGCGCTTCGACTTCTCGCTGGACGTTGACCGATTGGAGTCCTTGGTTACGGACAACACCAAGCTGCTAATCGTCAACTCTCCGAACAATCCATGCGGAAGCGTGATAACTGACGAAGACTTGGAGCGCATCGCTAAAATCGCCGTCGAAAATGACCTCGTAGTGCTCTCAGACGAGATCTACAAGGATATGTATTACTCGGGTTCTCACACCTCGATCACAGAGTTCGACGGTTTGGTAGAGCGAACCATAATCCTTGACGGTTTCTCAAAGAGCTACGCGATGACTGGGTGGAGGCTCGGTTACGGCGTATTCCCGGAATTCATGATGGACGCCGTGACCAAGTTGATGACTAACAGCGTGTCGTGCACATCGGTCGCGGTTCAGATGGCCGGCATCGCAGCGCTTCAAGGCCCCCAGGATTCCGTCTCGGAGATGATGACCGAGTTCCGCATACGGCGCGACCTTGTGGTCGATGGGTTGAACAACCTTCCCGGGGTAACGTGCCGCACGCCTGGTGGTGCGTTCTACGCCTTCCCGAATATCAGCGGTACGGGTCTCGACAGTCGGACATTCGCGGATCGCGCGATGGATGAGGCTGGCGTCGCGTTGCTTTCAGGGACAGCGTTCGGCGAGTATGGCGATGGGTACGTTCGCATCTCGTTCGCGAACTCGCAAGACAACCTTCGCCTCGCGATCGACCGCCTTGGCGAAATGCTGTCGTAGTTAAGAACTCTTCACTCCGCGTCGGGACTTTGCGATAGCGGGTTTGATACAGCCACACCGCACGCCTTCATCAAATCGCGCGTGTTCGCCTTAGCAATCGCACGCAACACATGTATGGTGTTACGTCGCACTTGCTTTTGAACGGCTGAGACAACAATTTGCGATGTCTCGTCGATCAATCCCCAAAATGGTGGAAGTTCGGAGCGTGCGATCAAGTTCAGGGGCGCCATTATGTAGTGGAAATCCGCGCAGGCGAGGAAGGCCGGATCGTGGAATTTGGTTGAAAACCTGGCGATACTTCGTTGCTTTGCCGCCAATCGTTGTTCGATCTCTTTGTCGTCCCGCAACGCGGCGGTATAGGTGGGATGTTCACGCCAGTCCGACCCGTCTTCAGCAGATGCGACTGCATAATCTCGCGCATCGTTGAGTACCGTCGCCGTCAGATTGGCCGCGTCCTGTAGCGCCGAGAGTTGAACCAAAGCCAGTTTGCGATCTTCGCTGGTCTTGTCATCCCGACGCAGATCGGCCCGCGAAGACTTTACCTCAACGATGTAAACGACGTTGTTTTTGCCAATCCCGACGAGATCTACAATCCGGCCACCTGGTCCTTCCAACTTGACTTCCATCCCAATGGCGCGACACCCGGCGACCGAGTGTAACCACTGCCACGCAGCCCACTTCAATTCGTAAGTCAGATCGGTCTCGGTGCCAGATTTCAGAGCGCGTGACGGCGTGACCTCGCCATCGCCGATATCCGTTGACCTTGTCTGTTCCGGTGATTTCGTCATTTTTGCTGCATTGGACAATTGTCAGAAAATATTCGTCGCAGGACTTGCATTTTACTAGAAACGACGTGCTATGATGGTAATTGAACAGAAGTGCTATCCGAAATCGAGACCATCGTAGCGGAATTGGAGACTGACATGACGATCATACGAGATGGGCGAAATACAAAAGACGCCAAGGACTTCACGTTTGTTGGAGTTGGAGGCGCAGGTGCCAAATCTGCAACCGAACTCGCGAAAGTGCTGGGAAGTCCCGAAGATGTCATTTCTGTCGATCGCGAGATGGATGACCTACGTTCGATCATAGTGGGACGGCGCATCGCAATCGGTTACCCGGTTTTTGTCCACAGTCAAAAAGGCGAATCCGACGACGACCTCGCTGATGTGAGCGACCTGTTCCGTCTTAAAACCGCAATTGGTAAACCGCCTATCACCTTCGTGATGGCAGGACTTGGCGGAAACACTACGTTGGAACTCATGCCCTCTGTGATCCGTACCGCGATGTCCACAGGTGCGACGGTGTTGGCAATCGTCACGTTGCCATTCGCTTTCGAAGGTCGAACGCGTTCAAACATTGCAGGAATCGCGTTGGATCGAATACTGGAGACCGGATGTCCCTTGGCAATGGTTGACGCGGATGCCGCGTTGTCGAACGTGGCGATAGCTGGAGATCTCGCGTCGGAGCTTGCGGCTGCAAAAGCTCGAGTGGTTATGAATGTTTTGTCGGCTTCCGGCGTGGCAACGTTTGGAACACTCAACACCGCGCCAGAATTGCTCGACGCGATCAGCGGCACCGGGCCAACGTTCATCTCGTACGCGTCATGCGAGGACGTCGTCGAATACCGGAAAGCGACTCGTGAAGCGATAAAAAACCCGATAACGTCTGGCCTCGAATTGAGTGCAGCTGACCGTGTAAGCGTCATCGTCTCAGGACCGCGAGACATGTCCGTCAAAGCGTTGAATTCGGCGATCGCGATTGTTCAAGGAGAAATCTCAGAGAACGCGGTTTTGTCGACCTCCTTTGTGGCAAGTTCCGATGCATCAAAAGGAAATCGAATGAGGATCAGTATTTTGGCAGGGAAACGGTTAGAGCAAACCCTGTCCGTTTCCGCCGGGGCAAATGAGCATGTAGGCGCCTTAAGGTCCGGCGATCACCAAGACATCGATGATTCGAGATCGATCGGAGAGGATGTTGACGACCTATTCGGAGCGCCGGAATGGTTGATCGACAATCCGAGTGAACGGGACCGGGTGCCTGTATTGCTGTAGTCCGTTCCCATCCGCCATTTTGTGCGCTCACGTTCGGCAATTCTGTGAGCCACTATTGGAACGGCAGGGAAGGGCGTCGTTGATTAGACGATTGCGTTGGCGTCCCGGGTTTGATGCCTCCTTACCCAGGTGACGCCCCAATCACAACGACATTTTCCTTCCCCGCCGATCGGTCCTCGCCCATCTTCCATTAGGGACCGACCTTTCCCGGGCCAGCCGGGTTGTCAACCGTCAAATGCTGTGCGATCGTGTCGTTGAATTTCAACTCGGAGTCGTCCTCTGGTTGGAAACCGAGCACTCGACGCGCATTCTCTAACGACCAGAATGAACGTGTGTTAGCACTCAGGCCGTACACGATGACCCAAGGCACTCCATGTTCGTTGGCAATGTCAGGTGTTTCAATGGCCTTGGCGAAAAGCTGCTGGAGGTCCCGCTCACTGAAATGTGCACCGAGACCGCGTTTGTATGTCGACTGCGGAGTTCCGCCGTGCGACGGGTCGCGATTAGCCATCAACGCCTCCGCGTCGGTTTCGCGTGGATTCCCGATGCGGACTTGCACGACCTCGAGTTTGCGTCCGAAGGCACCGCAGGCATAGGGATGCGCCAGCAACTCGTACGCGGCCTTAGCCCAACCGTAAAAATTGTCGGACAGCGGCATCTCATCTTCGAAAACCATCTCCTTTTTGAGGTTGTGGATCAGCGCGTGTTCGTACCAGTCAGCAGCATGATTTGAGCTTGCGACCACGATCCTGCGCACACCGCCGTCATAGGCACAGCGATAGACGTTGTTCGCCATCTGGACATTTTCCAGTTCGGTAGCGAACCGATCGATCTGGGGCACCGCGTCGCCGTACACACCGCCGGGGCTTGAACGCTTGTAGGCGAGGTGGATGACGGCATCTTGCCCATCAAAGTGGTGTTGATACCGGGATCGATCCGTGTCGATCAGGTCGACGATCTCAATCCCCTCCACCGAGTTGCCATTCGCGTCGGTGTCCATCGCGTCGATCAGTGTCAGGTCGTACCGATCGCGGTACGTCTTGAGCATCTGCGCCGCGATGTAACCGCTAGCACCGGTTATCAGAACTTTCAATTTGTTTGGCACGTCTCAACCTCCTTGCCAAGGTCGCAGCGGGCCATACAGACTATCAATCGTCCTGTTGCAGGCCGCGCGGCGCAATGTTCTCGTCCGAAGTCAACGTTATCGCGTACGTCCCGACCATGAGATCGTGCAATGCCCGGTTGTCATGCCGAAGGATGAACAAATAACCGACGTAAAATATCGCAGTCGAGACGATGGTCGATAATGCTCGACCGAAAGCCAACGGAATTCCAGGAATGTTCCCGTTCGCGTCCAGCACGTAGATACTTAGCGCACGTTTGCCGACAGTTGTGCCCAAAAGACCCACCAATATGCCGTTGTAGACGGTCGTCACGAATAATGCGAGTGCCAGCCCCGAAAACACATCGGAAACGGACTGTGATTCCGATTCTGTGGAATTCGCGGCATTGATCTGTGGCGCGTCCTCTACCGAACCCAAAACTGGCGTAGCGGTTGGCAATGCTACTTGTTGGCTCGCGTTCTCAAGTTCGGCAGTTATTGCTTCGTAGTCGATGTAAGGTCGGCTGAGAATCAACGGAAACAAAAGGCTCAGAATGACTATAGTGATCGCGTTGTCGATCAAATACGCGATCAACCTACGGCCAAAACCAGCCGGAGGACCATAACGGGTGACCGCGTCTGGGTGACCTCGATCTGTTTCGGTTTCAGAATCCGTTTCAGCGTAATACGGTGGACGTTGATACTCCCATTGAGGTTCCGGTTCGGCTTCGTCAGGACTGTGGGTTTGCCATTGCTGTTCGTCGCTTGTTGAAGCGTCAGATTGTGCATCTGACCAGACCGGTTCCGTCTCTGGTGCTGCCTCTGCCGAAAAATCACCAGTCCCGCCAGCCTCATACTGCGGTCGAGGGCGACCAAGCATTATGTTGCGGAGGTCGTCAGGGTGTGGTGTGGTTGTCGGCGACCCATCCGCTGCGTTCGGGTTCGACGCGGAACGGTCGTCTTTCGAGTCAGACATATATTCAATTATGCGAAACCTCGCAACGGGATGCGCGACAATTGCGCGATACCCCTCCACGTCAATTGGATCGAACGGAGAAACAATGACCGCATCTCAAAACACCGCAACTTCGTACGCCGGGAAGGTGCGCGCACCGGAGTTTCCAGACGGTCTCGAGTGGATCAATGCACGTGAGCCGGTAAAGCTCTCCGATCTGCGCGGCAAGATCGTCATCCTCGATTTCTGGACCTACTGTTGAATAAATTGCATGCACATACTTCCGCAGTTGCGGAGGCTGGAGAAGAAATACGCCGACACGCTCTTTGTACTCGGCGTTCACTCGGCGAAATTCGATACCGAACGAGCCACTGAAAACGTGCGTGCCGCCGTCAACCGTTACAACGTCAATCATCCTGTTGTCAACGATGTGGAGTTGCAAGTAATGTCGGCTTTCGCTGCACGGGCGTGGCCAACTTTGATGTTCGTTGACCCCGAAGGCAAAGTCATTGGCCGACACGAGGGCGAGTTCCAATTTGAGGCCATGGACCGAGTCTTGACGGCGATGATTGACGAGTTTGATCGTGCCGGGGTACTTGACCGTGACTCAGTGCCTTTTGAATACGGTTCGGAATCCCGAAGTCATGGAGCCTTGTCGTTCCCGGGCAAGATATTGGCTGGTGACGACGACAAGCTGTACATCGCCGATTCAAACCATCATCGAGTCGTCGTCGTTGCTGGAGACGGCACGATCGAAGAGATAATCGGCAACGGTGAGAGTCCGTTGGCGGTTGAGTCATTTGATCCACAACCGGGCGTACTCAATCCCCTCGGCGGCGAATGGGGCTACGACTCCTCGTTATTCGACAATCCCCAAGGCATGGCGCTAGATGGCGACACGCTCTATGTGGCGGACGCCGGAACACACACTCTAATGCGCGTTGATTTGAAGGCGCGTAAAGTTGCGGTCATCGCTGGCACTGGCGAACAGTCGCTGATCCGACACACGGGGGGTGAGGCGACATCGTTCCCCCTTAATTCACCGTACGACCTTGAATTCGCCAACGGCACTCTCTACATCGCCATGGCCGGGACACACCAACTTTGGCAATTGGATATCGAAGCCGGCATGATCGAACCATTCGCCGGAACTGGTGCCGAGAACATCGTCGACGGACCACGAATGGAATCCTTGCTCGCCCAACCTTACGGATTGGCCCTGGATGGCAACAATCTCTTTTTCGCCGATTCGGAAACCAGCGCCATCCGCGTCGCCAAGATCGGCGATGGAGGACGAGTCGTGACTCTGTCGGGCACTGGGTTATTCGCTTTTGGCGATTCTGACGGCATCGGCAAAGACGCCTTGTTGCAACACCCTCAAGATGTTGCGATGGCACCTGACGCGATATACATCGCCGACACATATAACCACAAGATCAAACGCATGGATCTCTCGACGCTACGCGTCACAACTGTCGCCGGCGATGGCACTCAAGGATCGACCGACGGCGATGCCATGAACGCAAGCTTTGACGAACCTGCGGGAATCGCCTACCGGGATGGGATTGTCTACGTGGCTGACACGAACAACCACCTGATCCGCAAATTCGACGTTGAACTTGGGACTGTCGCTACTGTCGAATTGACTGGCATTTGAGAGAGGTTAACCGTGCCGAATCGCTTAACGCAAGAGACCTCCCCGTATCTGCTCCAACACAAAGACAACCCGGTCGATTGGTATCCGTGGGGCGAAGAGGCGCTATCGAAAGCGGAAGAACTTGACCGGCCGATATTCCTGAGCATCGGCTATTCGGCGTGCCATTGGTGCCACGTCATGGAGCGCGAATCGTTCGAGAACGGAGAAATCGCCGCGCTGATGAATGATTTGTTCGTAAATATCAAAGTAGATCGAGAGGAGCGTCCTGATATCGACTCGATCTACATGTCGGCGGTCCAGTCGATGACTGGCCACGGCGGATGGCCGATGTCCGTCTTCCTTTCGCCCGACGGCAAACCGTTCTACGGAGGGACATATTTCCCGAACGAGGATCGTGGAGGCATGCCATCGTTTCCCCGGGTGTTGACCGCAGTCGCCGAAGCCTACCGTGAACGGCGGGATGAGATTACCCACACCTCGACCCGTATCGTCAATGCCATATCGGCGCAATCGAGCGCTCGGATGAGCGTCGAACCGATCGCGCAAACGATGTTCCATTCGGCGTATCGTCACTTGGCTCCAGAATTCGATTGGCAACACGGGGGAACTGGTTTGCAGCCGAAGTTCCCCCAACCGATGATGTATGAGTTCCTGCTCGCGCACGCGGAGTTGCAGAGCAACGAACCCGCGCAGGAATTCGTGGAATTGACGCTGACTAGGATCGCCCGCGGTGGGATTTACGACCAGGTCGGCGGTGGGTTCCATCGGTACTCGGTCGACTCGGTGTGGCTAGTTCCGCATTTCGAGAAGATGCTCTACGACAACGGTCAGCTAGCGACTCTCTATTTACACGCGTGGCAGCGGACTGGCAATCCGTTCTTCGCCAAAATCGTCGAGGAGACTTTGAATTACCTGGATCGCGAGATGCGTCACAGGCCTAGCGGAGCGTTCTACTCCGCGACGGACGCGGATTCGGAGGGTGAAGAGGGCAAGTTCTTCGTGTGGCAGACGCGGGAGATGGAAGAGGTGTTGGGGCCGGAGTTGGCTCGTGTGGCGATGGTTTATTGGGATGCGACTCGGACGGGGAACTTCGAGGGGCAGAACATCCTCAACATGCACCGCTCCGACGAATCGGTAACGAATGAACTTGGTCTATCGGTGGAGGAGTTGACGTCGAAGATCGGCGAGGCAAAGAGATTGCTTTACGCTTCGCGGCTGCGGCGCGTACCGCCAATGACCGATGACAAAGTTATCACTTCGTGGAACGCATTGGTCATGCGCGCCTTTGCCGAGGCCGGTGCTGCGTTCCACCGTGAAGATTGGGTCGCCATCGCAGTCCAAAACGCCGAGTTCATTTTTGATCGTCTGGTGCGGACCGATGGCCGGTTGATGCGGAGTTGCAAGGCCGATTCGGGCGTCCCCGCAAGCATCCCGGGTTTCCTGGAGGATTACGCGTACCTTGTCGACTCGCTTACCCATCTCTACGAATCCACGTTTGATCTCCGATGGTTGGAATGGGCTGAAGAACTTTGTGACTCGATGATCGAGTTGTTTTGGGACCCGGCGGACGGAGTCTTCTACGACACCGGTTCGGATCAAGAGGCGTTGATCGTCAGACCTCGAGACACATTCGACAACGCTCAGCCGTGTGGCGGTTCCGCAGCTTCGCTGGCACTCTTGCGCTGTGCCGAGTTTACGGGCAATCTCGATTTGGAACGCATCGGCGCGGCGAATCTGCGATCGATGCGCGATCTGATGGAAAGGGCGCCATCCGCTTTTTCCTGTTGGTTGCAAGCGGCGCAGTTCTATGCCTCTGCGATTAATCAGGTCGTTATTGTCGGTGAGCGGGACGATCCGTCGACTGAGGCGTTGCTGGCGGAAGCTAGAAATGGTTTCGATCCCGATCGCATCGTGGCGTTGGTGACCCCTGAAAATCTAGATCAGGAGACATCTCTGCCTCTCTTTCAAGGAAGGCGGATGATTGATGGGTTGCCGACCGCATACGTTTGTCGGAACTATGCGTGCGAGTTGCCGGTGAACAACGTCAAGGCTTTACAAACGCAGTTGAACCAGAACAACTGATAGAATCGCAGGCACGACGAGATCTTTCGTAACAAATACATCCGCGACGAATGCGGACGATTCAGCCGCGGCTTCCGCGGAATCGAACACAAACGACGAGTACCTGATGCCGATCTACGAATACAAGTGCGAAAACGGCCACGTCTTCGATGAGATGCAGAGTTTCTCGTCGGAACCGATCGCTACGTGTGGCGACTGCGGTACCGCCGCGTCCCGAATGCTATCGGTGCCAATGGTGCTGTACAAGGGATCGGGTTTCTACACCACCGACTATGGCCGAAACGGATCGGCTTCGAGATCTAAATCAGATTCCAACGGCGAGTCTTCCTCGGCTGATTCGAAACCTAAAGAGAAGGCGAAGAGCAAGTCTTCGTCTTCCGCTTCTTCTGATTAACTCGGGTGGCGTCGATTGCGCTTCGTAATTCAACGCACTACCGGGGCACGGGTTACCGTCGACGGAGAGACGACGGGCGAGATTGAAAAGGGTTTGGTGATACTCGTCGGCGTTACGCACGACGATGAGCAAGCCGATATCGATTTTCTGGTCAACAAGACAGTCAACCTGCGGATATTCAGCGCAGTTGATGGGACATCTGGATTTGATCTTTCGTTATTGGACGTGGGCGGTTCGGCCTTGCTGATCAGTCAGTTCACGCTGTTCGCAGACACGCGCAAAGGACGGCGACCAGGATTTACCGCATCGGCGTCGGGGGATGTAGCGAGTCCGATTTTCGATGATGTCGTCAAAGCGTTCGAGGACGCCGGGGTAGGTGTGCAGCTGGGGGTTTTCGGGGCAATGATGAACGTCGAGTTGGTGAACGAAGGGCCGGCGACGTTTATATTGGATTCGACGGACCGGCACCGGTCGCGGCGGCGGGGATAGACGCCGTCAAGCGACGCTGAAATCCAAGGAGATGTCGAGGGCGGTGACGGAGTGGGTGATTTCTCCGACGGAGATGATGTCGACCCCGGTTTCGGCGATTTCTCGGACGTTGTTGAGAGTGACATTGCCGGATGCTTCTAACAGGGATTGACCGACGCGATCGTTGACGGCGGCTCGCATGGCGTCAGGAGCCATGTTGTCGAGCATGACGATGTCGGCACCGGCGTTCATTGCATCGATGGCGTCGAGGACGGTTTCGACTTCGATCTCGATCTTCATCGAGAAAGGTGCGTTGGATCGGGCGTGACGGATGACGTCGCCAATGGACATGCCTTGCGATGTCATCGCGGCGATGTGGTTGTCTTTGATGAGGATGCAGTCGGCGAGGGACATGCGGTGGTTGCCGCCTCCGCCGATCAGGACGCTGTATTTGTCGAGGACGCGGAGGCCGGGGACGGTTTTTCGGGTGTCAACGATGGTGGCGTTGGTGCCTTGGATGGCGGCGACGTATTTTGCGGTCAGGGTTGCGATGCCGCTCATGCGTTGGAGGAGGTTGAGGGCGGTTCGCTCGGCGCTGAGGATTGCGGCTGCTTTTCCGGTTACGGTGGCGATCGCCAATCCGGGTTCGACTGGTGCGCCATCTTGTAAATGAGGATCGAATTTGGCGTTCGGATCGAGGGTTTGGAACGCTTCTGCTGCGACTTGAATTCCGGCGATGATTCCGGGTTGTTTAGCGACGATGTGGGCGGTAGCCTGGACGTTGGATTCGCCGACGGTCGCGTTGGTGGTGGCGTCGTGAAAGGCGGAATCTTCTTCGAGCGCGGCTAGGACGACGCGTCGGATGTGGCTGGTCGAGAGGGACATCCGCCCGTGGCCTCAGTTTTGTTGAGCGAGGAACTCTTGGAGTACTTCCTCGGAGAAATCGGCGTTGGTGTAGACCTTTGATACGTCGTCGAGTTCTTCGAGTTCGTCGAGAAGACGAAGGGTTTGGACGGCCTGCGATTTTTCGAGACTGACAGTGTTGTTGGGGATCATCGCCAGTTCGGCGGATTCGACGCGCACGTTTTCGAAGGCTTCAAGCTCGGTCTTGGCTTTGGCAAATTCGTTGAACGGGAAGGTGATGCTGACAAGCTCGTCTTCGATGTCGACATCTTCGGCGCCGATGTCCATGACCTCTAGGGCGATTTCTTCAGGATCTGCGCCTTCGACTTCGAGTGTGACGAGGCCTTTTTGTTCGAAGTTCCAAGAGACGGATCCGTTGGCAGCCAGGTTGCCGCCGCCGCGAGTGATCTTGGAGCGGATGCCGGATGCGGCGCGGTTGCGGTTGTCGGTGAGGGTTTGGATGATGAATCCGGCACCGCCAGGTCCATAAGCCTCGTAAACGAGTTCTTCGAGGGCGTTGCCGTCGGCACCTTTGCCGGACCCTTTGGCGATGGCGCGCTCGATGTTGTCCTTCGGCATGTTCTGAGCCTTGGCGTTGTCGACGGCCAACCTCAGACGGAAGTTCATTTCAGGGTCGGGTGAACCTTCCCGCGCAGCGACGGTAATTTCCCGAGTGAGTTTAGTGAAGAGCTGACCGCGTTTGGCGTCGGCCGCGCCCTTCTTGTGCTTGATCGTGCTCCACTTTGAATGGCCTGACATTTACGTCCTCCTCTCCTCATGAAGCGGAACCGGATCTTGGCGAATAGTTTTCGACGTCGATGCCGGCGCGCATGTTTGATTTGGTTGCGGCGACCCGTAAGAGCGATTGCATTGCGTGGACAACCCGACCACGGCGTCCGATCACTTTGCCTTTGTCGGCATCGGCCACCTTGAGGTTGATGTTCAGGCGCCCGTCGCTCCACTGCGAACGAACTTCGACGGCATCGGGTTCGTCGACGAGTACGCGTGCGATGTAACCGATCATATCGCGCATTTCGGTTTCGCCTTCGATTTCACCGATGTCTTCGTACGATTCGGATTCATCCTCGGCTTCGTATTCGTCGTCAGCAGGCGCTTCGGCTCGAATTTCTTCGGTTACGATCTCATCGACGGGTTCGTCTTGGACTACCTCGTCAACGATTTCGTCGTTTTCGGGTTGGCGTTGGTCTTCACGCATTGGCTTTGACCTTATCGAGAATGCCTTTGGATTTGAGCATTCTTTCAACCGACTCGGAAGGCTGAGCGCCCTTTCGGAGCCAATCGAGGGTTTTCTCTTCGTCGATGTCGATCTGTGGCGGGTCGGGGAAAGGGTCGTAGAAGCCGACTTGCTCGATGTATCTGCCGGCTGCAGCGTTGCGCTGGTCGGCGATCACGATGCGGTAGTACGGACGACCGCGTGAGCCGATTCTCTTGAGTCTGATTCGAACCATGTATCTCCAAGCGGGTTCTATGGGCGATTCTTGTATCGCGAAGGTAGTGTTTGAGCGCCTTTTCGATTTGACGGAGGCGCTAAGTTTCGATTTTATCGCACGCACGGCGTGCGCGTATTCGCACCCTCCGATAAACGAGGTCTTTCCAACACGCCGTCATTCCGGCGAAAGCCGGAATCCAGGGTGGTCGGGGCAAGGGGTTCTCGCCCGTTTTGTATTTCAAGCGTCGGTGTGGGGACGCCCGCGGGGTGGTTATGGTGTGCGCCCGGCGAAGGCGGGGCGCTCGGGTTCTGTATTTCGAATCATCGCCGCGTCTTTTGGGGAGCGTACGAATGGGGGTGTACGGTAGTCAAAATTCCAGGGCCTCCGACGTCGCCAGACCGTCGGCCTTCCGGTCGGTGACTTGGAGTCGCGCCGCCCGGCGTTGCTTGATTCGTTCCTTCTCGCTAGCCCTGTAGGTCACTCCAGCTCGCTCCGCAGGAATCGCTTTGCCGGCGTCAGAGAACGGCGTTCGCTCGAACCTTGAACGGGCATCCCCCGCTCGCATCGCTGCGCTAGCTCGCGCCCCCTTACACTTCGTGAAAGGGGCAGGACCGATCGCGGCGTCTGCTTGCGTTTGCCCTTCGCATCGCGAAGGGGAGGTTGTCAGTCTGGCTTGCTGGGCGGAGCCAGCCGTGCTCCGCGTCCGAGCCCTTAGGCTACAACGGTCTCTATACCGAGTTTTGTGTCCGCGTTTCGCCCGAACTTCCTAAGCTTGTGATGGGTGCTGCGACAGGCCTCCGTCGGCGTTAGCCATTGATATCTGCCATTGGCGTCGGCTTAATAGGCCTGGGTGCCTCCCACCCGCGGACTGGTGTTTGTAAGTTGTATTTGGCAGTATCAATAAGGAAAAGGTGCACGCTTCCCGTATCGACACGGCGATGTTCTGGGCGCCTTGGCGGTCGACCGAAAGGGTCTTGGCTTTCGGCGCTTAGTTACTGTTGTACTACAACATGTGTGGTGGAGTCAAGGGGGTTGTCTGAATTGGGATGGTTGGGATTTGGTGTTGTGTTGTGGTGATGGGGGGTGTTGTCTGAACCGGGATGGGTTGGATTTGAGGATGGGGCAGGATGGGTAGGGGTTTGCGGGTTGTGGGCGGGGTTGCCGCGGTGTTCGATGTAGGTACTTTTGCGGCGTACACTGGACATGATGACGATGGACAAGGTACAGGTTGGTGTCTGCAACGTTCCTAACCGCACGATTTTTGAGTGGGACAATCTTGATGTGATGCGGGGATGAATGATCGGTGCGTGGATCTGATCTATCTTGATCCGCCGTTCAACTCGAATCGAAACTACGCGGCGGGGCGGTTGGATCGGCAATGGATTGGGATTGATCTGTCGGCTTTGGTGGTGAAGCTGGTGGAGCAGCGGGCTCGGAGTGAGCTTGGGTTGATGGGTGGGATTCAGGCTATTGCGGGGTCGGATATTCCGAAGCGGATGGATCGTGAGCCGCCGCCGTTGAGCGAGTCGAACGTGGTGCTTTACGGGGCGCAGGGCGGAAACTGCAACGGGTGCGGGACGCACTTCTTGCCGCAGCATCTGACGGTGGACCACATCATTGCGCGGTCGAAGGGTGGGACTAACCATCTGGACAATTTGCAGCTGCTTTGTGGGCACTGCAACTCGTTGAAGGGGGATCGTCCGATGGAGTAGTTGCGGGCGCGGTTGGTGCGAGCTGTTTCAGGGAGTTTGGGGGGATGTTTGGGTGGAATTTGATTGGGTTGCGAATATAATAAATCCGTCAGGCCATTTATAAAAAACGGCACAGCGCCATGGAATTTCCATATCTACACAGCACTAATCCGCGCCAAATCTGATAGGTCATGTTGAATACCGGCGTACTCTTGAGAAAAACGCCAGCCGTAACCGGTCGGCGCTTTGACCATATCGAATAAATCCTGTTTCCTTTGCACGAATTCGGCAAAATGTTGATGTTCTAGCGGTTTCAGCATCCATAACGCTGATTCGACTCGCCTACACCTCACGTACCATTCTTTAGACCATTGAAGAGAATTTTCTCCAGCTAATGCGTATTCTACGATGTCTCGCGCGTCTACGCGACGTAGGCTCAATCCAAGTCGAAACACATCATCGATTAATCGAATTAGACCGTACGCACCGACCCACCCGACTCTGTTGTCGATTATTCCTTTCCGATACAGAGATTTGTATTGACGAAGAGGCCATAATCGGGGAGCGTCAGTTTGATGGAGGGATCCGAGACGAATCAATCCATTTAGGATTTCAGCATTCGCAAATGAATAAATGCCCTCATCGGCAAGTTTGGCAACGGCAAGCGAACGAAAACCAACGGACAAAACGTCTAATGCCCACATCGGACCAACCTCGCAATGAGGTAAAGTCTCAGTTAGTTCACCTAATAATGATGCGGCTCCATCAGCTTCTCTTTTGTAACTCGCATTGGTGGCGAAATTGGCAAAGAGCTGGGCGAGTCGGTTTTCAGAATCCAGGAGAATCTGAGCTTCTTGTTTCAGGTGTTGAACAAACAGGGACCCGCGGTCAGCAGCTCGTTGGAGACGCTCCCATGAGTATGCAGTACATGACCATCCTCGTGCGCTGTACCTGGATTTAAAGGCCGCGAGAATATCTTTGTCATCTGATACGATCAAAAGATCGCGATCGCTGAATGAGTCTACGTCGCCTCGAGCTGCCGAACCGAAGATCGCTAGTGATGCCTGGTGGGTGCGCTGGTTCATCTTAATACCAGCCTTATCAGCCAAGCAATTAACACCGCGACTATGATTAAGCCAAAACCCGCTTCAAACATGAAAACTACCTTGCCGAAATTCGAATTTGGAGTCAGCAACGGCAGACCGCCCAAAATCGTGAAAGTGTAATAGATCACATTTAGATTGCTTTCTTCGACAGGCGCGCCATTTTCCGCGACCACGTCGAAATGATCCCAAGCGACGATATTGAATATGGTTGATAGTACACAAATCACAAAGGCCCAACGAAGCCAGAATCTGGCTCGTATGCCATAACCGATCAATAAATAGGAAGCGTAATTGCTTATCCATTTTTTGACTCGTGGGGGATGGAACCATCTTTTGTGCCGATATTGATACGTTAAAACGTATCGTTCCCATATACGCATGTTAAATTGAGCGGTTCTAGCAAATTGTGGCTGATTGGTTCTAATTGCGTTGTTATAGAGATTATGGAAAAGATGTATGCCAATATTGGGGTGTTTTTTATGGTCGATCATCCCTTGAAATATGGCAGGGTCGATATATGTGTTGTTAAATTGAATCTTGTTGGGGTTGCAACCGTTAAATGTGCACTCATGAAATTCGCATTGATTGAATTGAGTGCTCTGGAAAAGACAATCTTTGAAAATGCAATTTCTAAATATGACACCTGTGATGTTGGTTTTGGAAAAGCTCACATTAGTGAAAGTTTTGTTTGAGAACAATTTGGTTTCACCATCGAGATCTCGCTGAGTTAAGTTGTCGCCCATGAAAGCGACATCTCGAAGGCTGTCTGAATGGCGTAAGATGGTGCGGAGGTCTTCGAAATTGCAGAACTCTTTGAATGGACGATTAAGCTGAAAAAAATTCTTTAGCACGGCATCCTCCTTCGTCGACGGTATCGCTGTGGATTGAAGTGTAAGGCGTTCACGTGCAATC
Organism: Dehalococcoidia bacterium; assembly: GCA_963664695.1. Taxonomy (GTDB): domain Bacteria; phylum Chloroflexota; class Dehalococcoidia; order Lucifugimonadales; family Lucifugimonadaceae; genus Bin127. The sequence continues at coordinate 918,580 of OY761543.1, read as the reverse complement.
TGCAAAATCATTGCTCTCGTTAGCGGAGGTGCCGGGAGGTTTGATGCATCATGAAGTGGATGTGTGTTGTTGATTTGCGGGAGGCGTTGGGAGTGAATGGGTCACCATGATGCTACGGACATTTTCCCGCTCACCTGGCAAGCTCTGTTCCTAGTCCACCCTGATCACCCTAGTCCTTATCCATCGACGGAAAGGGTATGAAGGTGGGTTTGCTGGTTGCGTGGTAGGAAGCCTCTGTGGCTTGCTGCGCTCACCGCGTCCCCCTTTTGCTGACACAAAAAGAGGAGGATGCCGCCCGTGCCCGGCCCCACCCCTAGGTTGCTGCGTTCGCAAGAATGACGGTTTGTTACCAGTTCCAGATTTGGTTGGGAAGGCGAAGGTTTTGGGGTTGACCGCCGGAGTGAATGAAAACGACTGGTGTGTCGGAGTCGACGTTGCCGTGTTGGATTTCGGCGATTAGGGCGGACATTGATTTGGCGGTGTAGGTTGAGACTAGGATGATGCCTTCTGTTGCGGCCACTAGGTGCATGGCTTGGGTGCACCCCCTTGTATTCCTCCTCGGAGAGGGAGAGTATGCGGGCGTCACACGTCCTAGCTCAGGGCCAAGTCCCGTTGCACAAAATCGTGGACTAGGGGGCGGTCGGACTCGCGTTCCCAGTCTTCCATTGAGTCGTGGTAGAAGTGTCGGTGGAATTTCTCTGCGAATCCGAAAATAGAACGGATCAAAGGGTCACCGTGCTCTTCGGCAAGACGCACAACCGCGTTTTTCAGAGATCGGTGGCTATCATGCGCCCAACCTCGCTCTTGAGCGACCGACATCACCGCGTGTGCCGCCGCGCCCCATAATTTGTCTGCGCCTTGCAAGACATCGCCACGTTCGAACTCCTCATCGGATGCGATGAGAAAATCGAGTGCAACCTGGCGGTGCTCTCTGGGAGACATTGTTGTGGTCGCCATGTGTCAAAAACCTTCCAATATCGATTCTACAAGGTGTTCTTCGCGCTTCTTTGGGCAGGTTTTAAACCTGCCCGTACTTTGGTGTCGCTTCGTTTGCGAAGAGCGAGAGTGCACGTCGGTGCCGTTCTCGGCCGCGGACACATCCAGCTCTTATCGCTGTGCTCGCTCGCGTCCTTTCGCCGTGTGAAAGATGTAGTTGGCCTCCTGTGGGTTCCCGGTTTCGTTGGAAAGACCTACTTTGTGGCCTTCGAGGGAGTCATGCTTGGGTTGCAAAGAGGATCAAAAACGTTCCTTTAGGATGCCGAAAAATTTGTAAATGGTTGCCCCACAAACGATAGTGGAAACCACGATTGACGCGGCGCGGATCCAGATTTCATCTGAAAACACCGTGACCAGATAGGTGACGAGGGCGATGAACAGCACGGCTAATGTAAGAATCAAAATTACAATTGTCCAAGCTTCGGTGGAGCGTTGAGATTGGTAGGCTGCGTAACTGAGGATGCGGTCAAATTCAACTTCGGAGTTGTCGAAATCAATTTCGTCCATGAGTTGTGACACGATTTTGTCTTGTTTGGCGAGATTATGAATGGTGGGTTGCTTTGAAGCCATTAGTGTGTAACTCCTAATCCGAAGTGACTGGGTGTTTCTCATTGAGGCGCTGACCCGCGGCCGCGCGGATGACGCATCGGAAACAACATTCGAGAATGCTAGCATGAAAACACATCGTCGATAATTGACGACGCGTTGATCCCATGGATGTGCCATTTTTGGTGGCGCGGAAATAGTGCGTTGTTTGGTACGCTTGGGGTCGATATGTTACCGAATTGACGAAATCGGACCACCGAAATGCTTGTGACAGTTCTGTTTTTTGCTGGGGCGCGGGAACGCGTTGGGACGGGGCGCGTCGTTGTTGAGGTTGGGAGTGGAGTCAGTTTGGGTGATGCGATTGATGGGGCTTTGGGTTTGGTTGGCGGGGGTGTTGAGTTGCCCTCTAATGTGATGTTGGCTCGGAATGGGGTTTATGTGGATCGGTCGGTCGAGGTTTTTGACGGCGATGAGGTCGCGGTTATTCCGCCGGTTAGTGGTGGTTCGGGCGACGATGACGGGTCGGCGCGGGTTTGGGTGACGGGTGATGCGATTGATGCGGATGAGGTGGTAAGGCTGGTGGGTTCGGATCGGGATGGTGCGGTGGTGGTGTTTCATGGCATCACGCGGGACCACAATGAGGGACGCAAGGTGTTGTGGCTGGAGTACGAGGCGTATTCTCCGATGGCGGAAGACATGATGACTCAGATCATCGGCGAGATGCGGAACCAGTGGGAGATCGGTGGGATAGCGGTCTGTCATCGGACCGGTCGGGTGGATATCGGTGAGACGAGCATGGTGTTGGCGGTGAGTGCGGCGCATCGGCGTCCGGCTTTTGAGTCGGCGCTGTATTTCATCGATCGGTTGAAAGACGTGGTACCAATCTGGAAGAAGGAGTACTTCGAGGGTGGCGAGGTCTGGATCGGGGAGACGCCGGGGTAAAGGAGCGATCGTTCACCATCGCTTAGCCGCCCGGTCTCCTTCGCTTCGAGCAGAGGAGGGGTTGACGGGTTGTATTCTGAAGGTTGTTCCTATTGATCCAAATCCCGCATGGCTTTTTTGCGCTGCGTGAGTTGTGCTGATGACCCTTACTGAAACAGCTGTAGATAATGTTGTGCAAGTGACCGATCTGGTCAAGATGTATGACGAATTGCGCGCGGTTGATGGGATCAGCTTTTCGGTGAAGCGCGGTGAGACGTTCGGTTTGCTCGGTCCGAATGGTGCTGGTAAGACGACTACGATGCGGATGATGGCAGGATTGTCGCCGGCTACTTCGGGATCGATACTGGTTGCTGGCATGGATGTCGGGAAGTCAGGGCGGGCCGTGCGGAATGAGATCGGCGTGGTGACGCAGCATGATGGTCTGGACAACTCGTTGGTGGTGCATCGTAACTTGGAGCTTCACGGGTATTTGGCGGGGTTGTCGTACCGCGATGCAATTCAGCGGACGAAAGAGGTTTTGGGGTTTTTCAACCTTGAGGGTCGGTCTAACGCGAGCATTCACGCGTTGTCGGGCGGGATGAAACGCCGGTTGGCGATCGCGCGGGCGATGATGTCGAGTCCGCAATTGCTGGTGATGGATGAGCCGACTACGGGTTTGGATCCGCAGAGTCGTAACCGGGTCTGGGAGCAGCTTGGGGCATTGAAAGAAGCGGGGGTGACGATCATCATGTCGACGCACTACATGATCGAGGCGGAGACGCTTTGTGACCGTCTGGCAATCATGGACCACGGGAATATCCTCGACATTGGGGAGCCTGGCGAGGTGGTCCAGCATCATGTGGGCGCGGAGGTCGCAGTCCTTAACTTGAGCGAAAATGTGACGCGCGAAGAACGGGCGGTTTTGAGACGTCGATTGGATGAGGAGAAGCGAAACTACAGCGAGGTGGGACCGCGGGTTTTGGTTACCGCGCCGCGCGATACCAAACCGGACGTTTCGACGCTTACGGGATTGGCGAAAATGCGTGTGACTTATCGTCCGGCGCATTTGGAGGATGTTTTCTTGGTGCTTACGGGCAAGGAGTTGCGGGACGAATGAGCACGGAGGTCGCATTCTTTACGCAGACGCGGGCGGAGCTCAAGACGGTTGCGGGGATTCGTTTTCGCAGCATTTCGGCTCTGTGGTTGAGGCACTGGTTCGCGTTTATCCGGTTCTGGAAGTATGCGGTGGCATTCATGTTCATCGAGCCGGTGGTGATGATGATCGGAGTTGGTGTCGGAATTGGACGGTTGGTGCCGACGGTACCGGGTACGGACATACCGTATCCGGAGTTCGTGGCGCCCGGGATCATCGTCGGGAGTGCGATGTTCGTGCCGATGGTTGAGTGCTCGATGGGCGTGTACAACCGGATGGAGGCGCAGCTGTACGACACTCAGCTGACGACGCCGCTGTCGGTGTTTGAGGTGTTGATTGCGGATATTTCGTTCGGTGTAACTCGAGCGTTGATCAGCATGGTGTCGATCACGACGATCGCTTTGGCGTTCGGATGGATCAACGAGTGGACGGTGGTATTTGTGATAATTCCGGTCCTGTTGGTGTCGGTGCTGTTTGGCGGCGTGGGTTTCTTGTTCTCGTCAACGGCGCCGCACGTTGCCTTCGTGACGTTGGTTTTTACGGTTGTGGGGACGCCGATGTTCATGTTCGGCGGCATCTTCTACCCGTTCTCGGTTTTGCCTTCGTGGGCGCAGGCGATTTCGAAATTCATACCGTTGGCACCGGCGGTCAACTTGAGTCGGGCGTTCGCGACAAACAACATAACGGGCGAGCTGGTGTGGGACTTTTTGTTCCTCGTCGGAATGATCGCGGTGGTGCTGCCATTGGCGTATGTGTTGTTGCGTCGGAAGCTTATCTCTTGAGAGTGGGTGGCGAAACCGGGATTGGACCCCGTCCCCTCTAGATTCCGGCTTTCGCCGGAATGACGGTAGTTGTGCACAGAACCCTTCCGCCGGAATGACGGTCGGTTTGCGTGCGGTTAGAATGGGGTTATCTAGCAGCGGAGGGTTCGCATAGAGGCCTAGTGCGCCCGCCTGCTAAGCGGGTTGGGGGTGTTGAGCCCCCTCGCGGGTTCGAATCCCGCACCCTCCGCCATTCGCTTGTTGCAACACGACCCGAAACACACCACTTGATACCATTTTGCCCCATATCTCAGCTCGAATGCTGAGCTTCGATATATGGCTTCCCGATTCAGGCAAACGTAGGTATGAGAAACCAGATCATTGGCGGAGCGTCGAGCAACCCTTGGAAACCGGCTGTCTACGCGCTTGCCCTCTCTCTCGTCTTGGCATGTGGCATCTTTGGAGGCGGACCGGAACCGACCACCGCGCCCGTACTGGTCTCATCTAACATCCTCACGCCGACTCCTACTGTCGAGAGTCAAGGGACCAGCGACCGTCCCGAAGAGATAATCATTGAACCGACGCCGCAGCCGACATATACGCCGCAGCCGACGTACACGCCATACCCGACAGCCACTCCATACCCTACGGCTACGCCCTATCCATCACCACCGCCAACGTTCACGCCACTTCCAACTTACACACCCGTGCCAACAGACACGCCGGTTGCCAGCGCCACGCCACTATCGACAGCCACTCCATACCCGACAGCTACACCCTATCCGACTCCACATCCGACGTTCACGCCACTACCAACTTACACTCCCGAGCCGACGCCCGAACCTACGACTACTCCTGAGCCAACTGCCAGCCCCGAGCCGACAGCCACACCTACCCCGACTCCGGAGCCGACATCCACACCTACGTCCGTTCCTCCACCTACTCCGGTTGCCACATCGACTCCGTGGGCAGCAGCTCCTACACCAGTGCCACGTGTGGCTCGATCGTGGGACCACCCGGAGGTATGGGGGAACCGGGAGGCGGCGCTTGCGGCATCGCAACAGAGGTTCGTAGAAATTTGTGGATCGGATACGACATTGAAAGACTTAACGCGTGTAAGAGGGGTTGGGTGGATAGTAGAGAAGCAGGTTCGATTACCTGACGATTTGACTACACAATGGCAACGTGTGGGTCGTGAGTTTAGTAGAGAGTTGACATCCGTCACAGGCACTTCGAGCTATCTTAGATATACCGATATTCGAGCCTTGTGCATTGTAGCACCGCCTGATATCGAAGTTCTCATTTGGGACGCAACGGCGCAACAGCGAATATTCCCAGCTTCTTCAGGCAGAAACGTCTTTTCTTGGAAAGATGGCTTCAGTTTCAGCAGAAAGTATTTGAATGCACGTTGTCTGAATTGCGAAGAAGAAGGCGATTCTCAGAGTAACGTCGTGATACTGGATGGAGATGATAGTGAAGCGCAGTACGTCGCCGTCTATTGGCTGGATTCAGGCTCAACAACCGAGCGCGACATGAAAGAATACTGGGTTGCTGCTCAGGATGCGAAGATAGCTGAAAACGAACGGTTGCTACGTGAGATACAGGTCAACTGGCTGAACTGGCTGGATCGTGTCGACCGTGGTCATCCTGTCTACGATGTAGAGACCGACGACTTGGCTCGGCAGTGCGAGAGAGCCGAGACTCTTGCCGCTGGACTAGATGCCTTGGAAGCCACCGACTACCGCGAATGGTTCGATGTCTGCCAAGAATCATAGTCAACCTCATTCCAATCACACCGTAGACAACATCCCCAACGACCAAAATCCCGACCATCCCCAAACTTGCCGCGTACCCCGATACGGGATTCCTTGTATCCTCGGTTCAGGCAACTTTTCGAGCTTGTTGGATAATCACTTTCGTCGCGAAATTGCCGCTGATCGGCAACTCAGTGGCGAGTAGTTGTGGGATACGATTGCGTGATGGACATCGCAGGATTTCGCCAGATAAATGAGTTGGTGGAGAGGGAAGCACGGTTCGTGCACACCCTAGAGGCGGAGATTCGCAAGACGATCATTGGTCAGGATCGTCTGGTGGAAAGAACCCTTGTGGGACTATTGGCCGACGGTCATATTCTTCTTGAAGGTGTTCCAGGCCTCGCCAAAACCCTGTTGATCAAGACGATTGGCGACGCGATTCAAGCGGGATTTTCGCGCATCCAATTCACGCCTGATCTACTTCCTTCAGACCTGATAGGCACTCGAATCTACAATCCTCGCACTGGCGAATTTAGCGTTCAGAAAGGGCCGATATTCTCGAATCTGGTGCTAGCCGACGAGATCAACCGCGCTCCGGCCAAGGTGCAGAGCGCGTTGCTTGAGGCGATGCAAGAAGAACAGGTGACGATCGGCGATGAGACATTTCCTATCGGGGCACCATTTCTCGTCTTGGCGACGCAGAACCCGATTGAGCAGGAGGGCACGTATCCGTTGCCGGAAGCGCAGGTCGACAGGTTCATGATGAAGCTCATCGTGGAGTACCCGGAATATTCCGATGAGCGCGAGATGATCAGCCGATTCACGGTGGGGGCCGTGGCTGATGTGCACCCGGTCGTCGACTCCGAGTACATCCTCAGCGCGCGAGACATCGTGAGAAACGTCCACGTCGATGAGAAGGTGCAAGATTACGTGCTCAACATCGTCGTGGCGACCCGCGATCCCGATTCTGCTGGACTCGCCGACCTAGGGAACCTGATATCCTACGGCGCTTCGCCCCGCGCGGGGCTCTTCCTGGTAGCTGCGGCGCGGGCCTACGCTTTCCTCAAGGGTCGCGGATACGTCACACCAGACGACATCAAGCAGATTGCGCCGGACGTGCTACGGCACCGGATAATCACGACCTTTGAAGCCCAGGCCCAAGAAGTTACGTCGGACCAGATAGTTCAGCGCATACTCGACAACGTGGAAATCCCCTGACATGCTGACCGACGAGTTGGTTGCCAGGGTGCGGAGAATCGAAGTCACGACGCGCAAGCTCGTCGAAGATGGCCTTGCGGGCGACTACCACTCAGTCTTCAAGGGACGGGGCATGGAGTTCGACGAGGTTCGCCAATACGTGCCCGGCGACGACGTCCGTACGATCGACTGGAACGTCACTGCGCGTACCGGAGAACCTTACGTAAAGAGTTATGTCGAGGAGCGAGAGTTGACGGTAATGCTCGCCGTCGACGTGAGCCGTTCCGGCGAGTTCGGAACTAGGCAACGGTTCAAGCGGGATTTGGCGGTCGAGCTCGCAGCGGTTTTGTCGATCGCCGCTACTACCAACAACGACAACGTTGGGTTACTTCTTTTCACTGACCAGGTGGAGTTGGTTTTAACGCCGATGAAGGGAAGGAGCCATGTCCTGAGAGTTTTGCGCGACCTGATGGCTTTTGAACCAGAGGGAGTTGGCACGGATATCAGACTCGCGTTGGACACGATCTACAAGCTGATCAAGCGGCGAAGCATCGTTTTCTTGGTCTCCGATTTTCTCGCCGACCCCGGAGCCTACCGGCAGGCGATGTTGGTCACGAATAGACGGCACGACGTCGTCGCGTTCGATATCAGCGACCCGTTGGAGCGCGAGATTGCGGACGTGGGCGTCATAGCTTTTGAGGATGCCGAGAGCGGAAGCCAACGCTGGGTCGATACTGGCGATCGGAGATGGAGAAGTGATTTTGCGGATAGGGTTGCACAGTTAGATGAAGAGAAACGAGACGTGTTCGTTGCTGCCGGTGTAGACCACGTTAACTTGACGACCGAGCGAGATTACGTCGGAGAAGTCGCCGCCTTCTTCAAGAACCGGCTACAAAGACTCCCGAGATGAGCAAGTCGTGGCACGATCGGAGAAACGGGTATTGCGATTCTCCCTTAGTAGGAGCGGCTTCGTCATGCGAGTCTGGATTTCAGTCTTCGCCGCTCTCCTGACGAGCGCATTGCCCATCGCGGCCTTAGCGCAACAGCCTACTCAATCCCCGGTCAGTGTTTCCATGACCGCTCACCCGGATGTCCTGACCGTAGGTGACATCGTGGTTTTGACGCTTGAGATCACGCATCCGGTGGATTACGTCGTTGTGGTTCCGCGGCTCGATCGCGAGTGGGGTTTGTTCGAAATCGTGTCACAGTCGTCGGTGCGATTAGAACCCGAGGGTGGAGGTGTCGCAACGACACGGCAGCAATTGGAGGTCACGCTGTTTATGCCCGGCAGATTCGAGACCCCTGTCCTCCCGCTATCAATCCGTAAGCCAGATGGGAAGATCGAGCAATTGTTAGCTCCTCCAATGGAGTTGACAGTGAAATCGGTGTTGTCGGGAACTGACGATCAACTGATCGACATCCGGTCACCAGCCGACATGTCTACTCCACCATGGAGATCGCCCGCAGCTCTGGCGATAGCAGCGTTCGCCGCCGCGGCTTTGGCCTTGGCGTTGTTCTTCGTGAGTCGTCGCATCCGAGGTCCGAGGGAGCAATTTGTGTCGGCAATGGATACCCGTACACCCTGGGAGATCGCGATCCAAGAAATCGAACGAATTGAACGGATCGATCTGCCTGGGGACGCGCGCCTCAAGGAACACTATGCTCTCGTCGCTAGAGTCACTAAAGACTATGTACGGGCCACATGCCTGGGAGATTCGAGCGGTGCTGATGGGCGTGAGATGACGACCGACGAAATCGTGACCGCATTATCGCAGTCAGCGCTGGATCGCAGGAATGTGCACCTACTAGTCGAACTCTTCCTCGAAGCCGATCTTGTTCAGTTTTCGAACTTTTCACCCGAAGTATCGCAAGCCTACGAGGCGTTGCGCCGGGCGCGCGACTTCGTAGAAGGGACGAAGCCGGCTACAGAAGACGCCGCACAACAACGGGAGGTCGGTAGGCGATCGGAGTCAATCGCGTGAATGACCTGACGTTCCATTCGCCTCTCTTGCTCCTGCTGTTACCAGTAGCGCTTTTGCCCGCCGTACTGCCATATCTGTGGAGGCAGCGGATGGGACCAGCGACCATCAGATACGCGGACACCGGGCTGATCCCGAGCGCGAGGATGTCTCTGCGCCTAAGGCTGATTCCATTCGTGCCTATTCTCAGGTATCTAGCCCTAGCGCTCGTGATCGTTGCCGTTGCGAGACCACAATTGGCCGATGCCCGCGAGGTGATCCGAGGCGAAGGCGTGGACATCGCTATTGCACTTGATGTGTCAGGGAGCATGGGTGAAGCGGATTTCGAGCCACACAGGTTGGGCGCGGCAAAAGACATCATCGCCGACTTCATCGCCTCGCGGAGTTACGACCGCATTGGTCTCGTCGTGTTCTCCCGTGACGCTTTTATTCAGAGCCCTCCGACGCTGGACCACGGAGTTCTAGAGCGGTTGCTCAGGGACATTAACCTCGCGGATGAGATGGGAATCGAAGATGGAACTGCGATTGGGAGTGGGATGGCGACCGCGGCGAATATGTTGAAAGATTCCGGCGCCGAGAGCAAACTTGTCACCCTGATTACGGATGGCGTGAACAACGCGGGCGAGCTAGACCCCATAACCGTCGCGACCGCGGCGGAGGCGGTCGGTATCAAGCTTTACACGATCGGAGTGGGCACCGCTGGAGAAGGCGCCGCAGCGCAGCTTGAAACTCCGACGGCCGAAACCGCAACTGGGGAAAACCCGCTCGACGAAGCGACGCTCAGACAAATCGCGGACATCACGAATGCGAAGTATTACCGGGCTACCGACGAAGCAGACCTCAGAAACATCTATGCCGAGATCAACGCATTGGAGAAGTCGGACGTGGAAATCGTCAACTTTGTTCGGTATCGAGAAATCATGGCCTGGTTCCTCGCGGCGGCTCTGGTGTTGGCGCTGCTGGAATTCGTCCTTTCGCGTACCACATTCAGGAAATTGCCTTGAACTGAAATGACTTTCGAATCACCACAGATACTGCTGATTCTCATCGCGCTGCCATTGCTGATGGTTTTCGCGCGATGGGCATCAGTTCGCCGCGCCGCGGCGGTTGCCCGTATCGGAGATCCCGCCTTAGTGGAGAGATTAGGTGCAAGCACAAATCGAACCATCCGATTCGCCCGGCTTTCGCTTTGGTTCGTGGGAATAGCACTGATAATATTTGCGCTGGCACGGCCCCAATGGGGGAGCGAAATCGAGATCGTCGAGCAGCGCGGGGTCCAGTTGATGGTGGTTCTCGACATATCTCGTAGCATGCTGTCCCAAGACGTGAAACCGACTCGCCTCGATCGCGCCAAACTGGAGATATCCGACCTGATTTCCCGATTAAAGGGCGACACGGTCGGCATCGTGCTTTTCTCGGGGGCGAGCTTCATCCAATTTCCGCTGACGGCCGACTACACGACGGCGCTGACGTACCTGGAAAATGCCAACCCGAAAGCGATCTCCCGTCCGGGTACCGTAATTGGGGAGGCTATCGGAACTGCGATGGGTGGCTTCAACGATCATCGCGTCAGCCAAAAAATCATCATCATCATGACGGACGGTGAAAATCATGAAGGCGATCCTGTGGAAGCCGCCCGCCAAGCGGCGGGGGCCGGAGCAGTTGTTTACACCGTCGGTTTCGGCTCGCCGGAAGGGAGTCGCGTCGAAATTTACGACGGTCAAGGCAATGTAATCGGATACCGACAAGATACCGAGGGCCGTCCGATTCTGTCCCAGCTCGACGATGGCGCGCTTAAACGGATCGCCGAAGCGGGAGGGGGTAGATACTTCAGGGCAGACGATCCCGTTTCTCTAAGCGGCCTGATCGACGAATTCGAAGCGTTCCAAGACGAGGCTGTTCAAAGCGAGCTCAGCGAGAGAAGGGTCGAACGTTTCCAGCTGTTTCTGCTCCTTGCCGCTCTTGCACTTTTCTCGGCTGAGATATTGACCGACCGTCGATTGCGGGGGGCACTGCGGCAACCGCGTATTGGATTGGAGGTTTCCGAACGTGTTGGGCCGTAGACACCTCATCGCACTACTGGCCATCGTTCTGCTGTCGGTGGCATGTGGACAGATGCCCGATCAGATCAACAATTCAGGCCATGATCCTTACGAGAGTGGGGAGTATGCCTCGGCTCTCCAAGCGTACGAATCCGCTCGAAGCGGCGCTCCCTCGGCCGCCGAACCGCACTACAACATTGGGAACACTCTATACAGGATGGGACAATTCGACGATTCCATCAACGACTACGACGAGTCGATCAGGTATTCCACGAGCGACTTGCGGTCACGAGGGTTCTTCAACCGAGGCAATGCGGCTTTTCAGACGCAACAGTATCTCCAAGCGGTGGAGGGGTACAAGGAGGTACTGCGGATGAATCCCGATGATCAGGATGCAAAACACAACTTGGAGTTGGCATTGAGGCAGCTTCCTCCCGAAGCCCAAAACCCGCAGGAGCAACCACCGCCGCCGCAGGATCAACCACCCCCACCTCAGGACGAACCGCCTCCGCCTCCCCAGAACGAGCCACCTCCTCAAGCCGAGTCACCACCTCCACAGGGTGAGCCGCCACCCCCACAGGACGAACCACCGCCACCGAGCGAACCGCTGACTCGAGAACAGGCAAACCAAACACTAGAAGCTGTCGGAAACGATGCACAGACCCTTCAAGAACGACGTCAACAGACTCTGGTAGCTCCGGCCCCGCCGACTGAGTTCGACTGGTGAGCCTCTTATATGCGATCTTTGGGAATCATAAGGGCAGTCTCGATCTTTAGTGTCCTACTCGCGATGGCATCGGTGGTGTCGTCAACGTCCGCCCAAGCCCAAGGCGCACCCTCAGCCGAGCAAGTGTTCGTCACAGTGTCCATTGATGACGACATGCCCTTTATCGGTCAACAAATAACCTACATCGCCAAGATTTATCGGAGATCGGGGTTTGAACATCCGATTCGGTACGAACCGCCGGATTTCGCCGGATTTTGGAACGTCCGGTTGACCGATCAAATCGACTACACGGAGACTGTCGGCTCTGACGAGTTCGAAGTCGTTGAGTTAAGGACGCCGTTGTTCCCCAGCGTGGTCGGAGCGATCCAAATCAGACCTGCTCGGGTAACTGTATCCTCGGGAGCTCAGAATGATCCTTTCGTTGTCGAGAGCTCCCCGGTCATGATCGAAGCGCTTCCAACACCCGCCGAAGCGCCGGAGGAATTTTCCGGAGCGGTCGGAAAATTCGAAATCTTCGCTGAGGTGGACGCCACGACGGTGCCGATGAACGATTCCGTTCAGTTGTTGGTCAGTGTCGAGGGCGAAGGGAATATCGACGCGTTACCCGACCCGATATGGCCAGATTTTGAAGATTGGCGCGTGATCGATTCTCCTGCAACTGTCAAAAGCGAAGTCGTCGACGGACGGATCATCGGCACCAGAGCGTACGCCCGAGACTTGGTGCCTGAAACGGCCGGAGACCTCACAATCCCAGCGATTGCGTACACCTATTTCGATCCTGAATCTGAAAATTTCCTGCAAGCCGCCACATCGCCCATCGTCGTAACGATTACCCCAGTCGATGGATCACTATCTTCGACTTCGATCGACCAATCGTCGGTAACCGAGGTCTCCACGGAACCGAGAAGTATCAAGGATGTGCCCCCGTCACTCCGGAGATCTGGAGAGGGATTGACAGACAACTGGATCTATTGGGCAGCGTGGCTCTTCCCATTGCTTGTGATCATTGGCGCAACAGTCTGGCGACGCAGCCGCGACGCTCGAGAAGCCGCACTTGCGGACGCCCGGAGGCGGAACGCGTTACCGAACGCGAGAGCTAATCTACGCCGCGCGGTTGCAGATGGTGAAGATCAGGCGGTCGCGTCCGCCGCCGCGGTTATGTCATACCTCAACGATCGGCTTGGCAACCCGATGTCGGGGCTCACGCGCGAAGCCCTCGGCAAGCGGCTGTTAAGTGTCGGTGTCGCTGACGAACTCGCGGAACGCGTAGAGGACATCCTAAAGTTGGGCGATACAGCGAGGTACTCGCCGGATCTACCGCATGCCGGTGATCCAGACGAGGCTAACGAACGAGTCACACAACTCCTGATCGAGCTAGATGGAGCTCTAGAGCGATGACGAGATTTATGGGATATTGCCTAGTTGTATTGACCGTTCTCGGCGGACTTGCGGCATTCGTTTCTAGCACTGCATTCGCGCAGGATTCGTCGGCCACCAACCTGATGGCGATGGCGAACGAGAGTTACGAGCGTGGCGAGTACTTTGAGGCCGCTCGACAGTACGAAGCCCTGATCGACCTGGGGTATAGCGACGCGGCTCTTCACTTCAACCTGGGCAATGCATACCTCAATAGCGACGACTTGGGCCGCGCCGTTCTGAGCTACCTGCGCGCTCTAGTACTATCTCCGCGCGACCCCGACGTTTTGACCAACCTGGACTTGGCGCGAAGCAAGACGGTCGATCAGATCGAGGTGGAGAGAGTTTCCCTGATAGAGAGTTTCGCGTTCCTAGGCCGCCAAGCACTCAATCCGGGAGAGTTGGGTTTGGCATCCCTATTGCTATGGGCCTTAAGTGGCCTGTCCATCGCCGCATTGATCGTGTGGCACGACTTTCCGTTGAGGACCATCCTGCGCTCCGTGACCGGCGCGATGGCCATCGTCACACTGGCTTCGTTCCTGCTACTTCTGAGCATGCAGTTCGCCAATCCCTACGAAAACACTGGAGTCGTAACTGCTCCGACCGTCGAGGTGTTGAGCGGACCCGGTATACAGTATCCCCGGGAATTCACGCTTCACAGCGGCGCTGAAGTCCGCTTGACCGACACCCGACACGGTTGGTACGAGATCGCGTTGCCCGGCGGCGAACTGCGCGGGTGGTTGCCATCCCACACCGCCGAGTTGGTTGACAACTGAGCCTGAAATCCGGATAACCTAGCCTACATCGCTGGTCTACATGAACTCAAAATCCGAGGGACTTCATAGCTCGGGACTTGCGTTCGATCCATTGTGTCATTGCGTCGCCCCTGCTCGTATGAGGATCTCAACGATATCTGATAGTACTCGGCTAATCGCTACTTCCAAAGGTGAAACGCCGTCGGCGTCTGTCGCGTTGACATCGACGCCTGCGTCGATGAGAGCGTGGATCACGTCAATGTTGGGTCCGCGCCCGTGAATCCGATTCGAATGCTCCCCTTCGATCGCCGTAATAAGAATAGGAGTGCCTTGATTGTCGGGAGCATTGAAATCGACACTTGCGCTGATGAGAGCCTGAATGACGTCAACATTGGGTTCGCGCCCGTGTATCCGATTCGAATACTCTTCCTCGATCGCCAGAAATAGAACGGGGTTGCCCTGACTGTCGAGAGCATTGACTTCGACATTTGCGTTGATGAGAGCTTGGATCACGTCAATGTTGGGTTCGCGTCCGTGCAACCGATTCGAATGCTCCTCCTCGATCGCCAGGTAAAGCGTAGGATTGCCTTCGCTGTCGATCGCGTCAGGGTCAGCCCCTGCATCCAGTAGCAGCTGGATAATCTCGAGGTTTGGCAAACGGCCGTGAAGGCGTCTCGAATGGAACTCTTTAATGGCAATTTGAAGCGGAGTGTTGCCATTGCCGCACGCTGAGTTGAGTTCGAAATCGCCAGTCGTCATTGCGGCAACAATAGCGGTGTTCCCAGTTTCGACAGCGTCACAAATCGGTGATGAACCGCGCTCGGGCGCGTCGCCAGAGTCAGCCGCTGTTTCAGGTTCAGGAGTATGCGTGGATTCGGGCGTGCTGGTTGGTTCAGCCGTTTGTGTCGGATCCGGCGATGAAGTGGCTTCGGGTGAAGGTGTCGGCTCAGCAGTAGATGTCGGCTCAGGTGTATATGTCGGTTCTGGAGTGGCCGTGGGCTCAGGAGTGGCGGTCGGCTCAGGAGTGGCGGTCGGCTCAGGTGTGGCCGTGGGCTCAGGAGTGGCAGTCGGTTCTGGAGTGGCCGTGGGCTCAGGAGTGGCGGTCGGCTCAGGTGTGGCCGTGGGCTCAGGTGTGGCGGTCGGCTCAGGAGTGGCGGTTGGTTCGGGAGTGGCCGTGGGTTCAGGCGTGGGAGTCGGTTCGGGAGTGGATGTCGGCTCAGCTGTGGCGGTCGGTTCAGGCGTAGCCGTTGGTTCGGAAGTTGCCGTCGGTTCAATGACTATCTGTTCGGGAAGGTCGGCAGCCCCTGGACGCGAGGCAGTGGCAGTCGGTGTGAGGATGTTAGTAGAGACCAGTTCAGGTGCGGGAGTAGGACTGGGGTCGCCCTGGAACATGTCGCACCCTAACACCACCGACAGAACCAGCGCGCACGCTGCCAGCTTCCAGAACGAGCCGAATACGTTGCCCACAGTGTTTCGATCATTCATGTTTGGATAACAAACCCGCTGTCTTTCAGCGTTGGACAAGAACACTTTATGCGTTTGAGGTTGCCTACTCCTGCGCACCCGCTTCCAAGAGAATACGCTCAATTTCGGCGTGTTGCCTCAATCGCGCTACGGACAGCAAAGACTCCCCGTCGGCGGTCTGCGAGTTCACGTCGGCACCAGCATCAACGAGCATCTCAGCCATCTCGGTGTGACCTCGCCAAACCGCGGCACAAAAAAGTGGGTCGTCATCGGCGTTCGTAGCATTCACGTCCGCGCCGGCGTCCACAAGCACCTGCGCAACTTCGATGTGGTTCCGCCACACCGCTTCATGCAGCAGCGGGTTGCCGTCAGCGTCTTGCCCGTTCACGTCCGCGCCTTCGGCGACCAGTTTCTTCACCGTATCAAGATCGCCCGACCAAATTGCGCGCTGAAAGTCCGATTCTTGGGCTGTATCATCCGAGAAGATTCCGCATGCACCGATCAAGACCACGATTGAACTGGCCACTAACGATTTCAAACATTGCCGGATCGAAAACTTTGGTTTCGCGACTTCGATGTACCTCACGCTGTTCCTCGTTTAATAGTGCTGGCATTTTCATGACACTGCGCCGCTTCGACGATCAGACCGACATGAACGCCTGGTCAGAAGACCTCAAACTCCGCAAGCCAGTAATTCGACGTTTCGGCAGCGTGACGACCGTTGGAATAACGGAAGTGTCGCAATGTAAAAATTCGTTTAATTCGAATTGTTGATAAGTCTATGCGAGAGCCGCATCCAACAGGAGTCAGGTGGGCTGGCAGGACAAGATATAAGGCTCCGATAAACGCAATTCACCGTGAACGGGGCCGAACTCTGTCGATCGGTGAGCCGAACACGGGCCGACGCAACTGTTATCGCTGAGAAGGTGTCGGAGGTTTGAACTTACGGAATGCGGAGTTTTTGAGTCGGTTGCGGATCTGATCACGAGGGGTGCGAGTCCAGAGGATATAGGTGCGATCTCGGCGGAGCGGTTGGTGGCATAGCGCCCACACGTTGAAGGGCCATTGCGGGTTGGCGCTGTGCAATTCGCACGGATGCTAGCCGGCGGAATGGGTTGAAGGCCAATCCAGGAGCGGGTCTCGAGGCGAGGGCGACCTGGAGGAGTTGTCGTTCTTCGGCTTCGCGTTCGGGTGAGAAGCGGACGAGGAATACGAGTGCGGCGGCGAAGAGGACGGCGACGCCGATGATCATGAGGGCGTCAGCGGTGGCGAGGGATTCCATGCGGAAGAGGAATCCGAAGGCGACGGCTCCGGCGTTTCCTCCTGCTCCGACGATGCCGGCGACGGAACCGAGGGCGCGCCGGTTGATGAAGGGGACGACCGAGAATGTTGCGCCTTCGGACATCTGGACGAAGAGGCTGAAAACGACCATAGCTCCAATGGCGAGGAAGAGGGTCGCCATCTGGGAGAAGATGACGAGGGCGATGCCTTCGAGCAGGAGGACGATTCCGAGAAACATGACGCGTCCTCGGAGTCCGAATTTGATGCCGAATTTGTCGCCGAAAGCGCCTCCGAGGGTGCG
The DNA here is from genome assembly GCA_963664695.1 of Dehalococcoidia bacterium. Lineage (GTDB taxonomy): Bacteria > Chloroflexota > Dehalococcoidia > Lucifugimonadales > Lucifugimonadaceae > Bin127. The sequence continues at coordinate 901,287 of OY761543.1, read as the reverse complement.
AGCAAAGATGTTCATTACACCAAAGAGTCCGGCGATGAAACCTGCCATTCCGACGCTGAGTTCGAAGCGGTCGTGGTAGTAGAGAGCGGCGATGTTGTTGATGGTGAGTTCGACGCCGAAGCATGCTCCGTAAATGATGAAGAGCGCCCATACGCGAGAATCTTTTATTGCTTCTTTGAAGGTTCCCTTGACGGCGGATGATGGCGGCATCTCGCCTTTTTCTCGGAGATCTTTGTAGTTTCCCGCGGGCGAGTCTTGGGTGAAGACGTAGTAGGCGATGCCGACGATGACGAGTGCGATGCCGGGTACGACCATGGCGACTCTCCATCCCCAGATCTCGCCGACGCCAAACATGAGAACGAGCGAGAGGACGATGGGCATGGCCATCTGAGTGACACCGCCACCTAGGTTGCCCCATCCGGCGGTTGTGGCGTTGGCGGTGCCGACTACGTTCGGTGCGAACATGACGGACGTGTGGTACTGGGTGATGACGAAGGATGCGCCGATGACGCCGATGGCTAGACGGAAGAGAAGGAACGTTTCGTAGTTCTGGGCGAGTCCGATGCACATAACCGGGATCGCGCCGAGGATGAGGAGAGTGCTGTAGGTGATGCGGGGGCCGATTCGGTCGCACAGCCATCCGATGGCGAGGCGCGCGACGATCGTGATCGCTACGGAGGCGATGATGGTGTTACCGATCTGCGTCCGTGTGAGGTTCAGGTCCTCCCTGACGATCGCCATGAGTGGTGCGATGCCGAACCATCCGAAGAACGCGAGGAAGAAGGCGATCCAAGTGAGATGAAAGGTCCGCATTTGGGGCGCCTTCAGAGAGAAGAGCGAGATGCTTGCAGCTTTTTCGTTTGATCCGAGGTTCGACGGGGTCGCCATCTATGTTTCCTTTCTGGCTTGCGCTTAGTTTTTGGCACGAATCGGCAAATGTTGGGTTGAGTGGGTAGCCTCAGCCTGAACGTGGAATCGGTCGGTACGGTTCGATTGATTGCTGGCCGTTCAGGCGGGGACCAGCGCGAATCGGTTAGAGATTTCTCGGACCATATGGCCCATCTTTGGCTGCTCAGGGACGATGTCGGGAGTGATGCCCATTCGACGGAGCGCGGTGGTGCATGTGGGGCCGACGGCGGCGACGGTCGTGATTTGGATCGCGTTGGTCAGATCATGTTTGACGCCGAGTTGTTCGGCGATTGCCATGAGGTGCCGGACTTGGATCTGGCTGGTGAACGCGATGACGTCTACTTTGCCGTCTAAGATCTCGTCGATCAAATCCGAGGCGGGATCGAGGTTTTCGGGCAGTTCCCATCTATAAACGAACAGCTCGAAAACTGAGTTGCTGAGTGTCGCTAGGAGTCCAGTGAGTTGCGCGTTACGCTCGCCGTAATGGATGACCGCTACGTTGGGGGCGTCCACCGTTGGGGCGAGTTCGATGTCGCAGAGGGTGTCGATGAGTTCGTAGGTTGTGTAGGGAGACGCGACTTGTCGGTAATTGGTTACGCCTCGTTTGCGGAGAGCACCTACCGGTTTCGGACCTCGGGCAACGCATGTGGACTGGTTGAGGCCATCGCGGAGTTCATCTTCTCTTCCCAATTGGGCCGCCTGTTTGAAGAGGGCGTCAACGCCTACGCCTGTTTGCAAGACGCAGACGTGGATATTTCTGGCAGTCAATGCGTCGATCAAATGGGCGATTTCAAGCGAACAGTCGGTGGGTTGTTCCCGGAGTACGGGCGCCGAGATAACATGTGCTCCTCGGACCTTGAGTTGCTTCGAGAGATGGTGAGCGTCGCGGCTCTGGAGTATTCCGACGCGCAGTCCGAGTAACGGTGCTTTTGGGGAATCGTTCATGTGACGTTTCTCCTCGGTTTCTCGATGGTGATCTCGATGTTGTTTTGACCGTTCACGTCGACAGCGAATGTCTTAAGTGATTTGCAGTCGTTTCCGATTGGATTGCCTGTCGTGAGTTCGAATTTGAAGGAGTGCAAGGGACACTGGAGTTGCCCGTCGCCAGTGATGCCATCGGCCAGTGGACCGCCCTTGTGGGGGCACAGGGATTGAGTGGCGAAGAGGTTGGCGTCTCGATCACGGAAGATCGCCACCGGGATACGGCCGACCATGAATACGCGGCCTTCACCGACCGGGATCTGATCGACGGGTCCAAGGTCGAGGGTCGACGCGGTTTTCGCTGGTGAAGAGGTCAACAGTTCTTGACCGTCGCAGAGGTTTCAGGTTTGGTCAGGAACTGGCTTTCGTGGATCGGGTTGAGGCCTTCGAGCCACGGGTCGACGTAGGATGCGACGGTTGACTGCATGGCTTCGTCTAGGCGTGCGGGTTCGGCAGTTGAATCGTCCATCAGGAGTTTTCTGATGGGTTCGATGCCAATGCGTTCGACGAAGCCGTAGGTGCGCTCGAGGTATTTGGCGTTCTCTCGGTAGTACTGGAGGAAACGGCCCATTACTTTAATGGCCTCTGATGGGGAATCGACGACGGCTAGGACATCGCCTTTACGCACGCTGGCACCGGCGGCTCCTCCCACATAGATTTCCCACTTACCGCCTTCGATGGCGACCACTCCCACGTCTTTAACTGTTGCCTCGGCGCAGTTTCGGGGACACCCGGAAACTGCCATCTTGACTTTGTGCGGCATCTCGACGCCTTGGAAGCGCTTTTCGATGTCGATGCCGAGTTGCGTGCTGTCGCCGAGCCCGAATCGGCAGAAATCGGTGCCGACGCAGGTTTTGCAGGTCCTGAATGCCTTGGTGTAAGCGTGGCCGGAGGGCATTCCCAACTCTTTCCACACGTCGGGAAGGTTCTCTTTGGGGATGCCGAGAAGGTCTATACGTTGACCGCCGGTAATCTTGACCATGCCGGCGTTGTATTTTTCGGCGACATCGGCGATGCGTCGGAGCTCTGCCGGGGTTGTAATGCCGCCGAAAATGCGGGGGACGACGCTGAATGTACCGTCTTTTTGGATGTTGGCGTGGACGCGATCGTTGATGAATCTGGCGTCGCGCTCATCGTCATATTCGTCATCCCAGATGGTTTTCAGGAGCGAAGCCAGACCGATCTTGCTCACCGGGTCTTCGCGTCCTCCGGCCAAGGTGTTGAAGACGGCGGAGACGCTTTTCAGGCCTTGGGATTTTATTGCTTCAATTAGTTCGGTCTTGCCCATCGGGATGCTTGGGACGTAGTAATGAGCCGAGGGATCTTCGGCGATGAGTCCGTCGGCGGCGAATTCCAGTACGGCTTCCACTTGGGACTTGCATGAACCACAACCTGAACCCGCTCTGGTGGCGTCGGATACGGATTTGTAGCTCCGGTTGCCGGCGTTTACTGCCTCGACGATCGCCCCCTTGGTGACGCCGTTGCAGTTGCATATCTGAGTTTCGTCGGGGAGCGTTGCGATGTCATCGGCGAGTGATTCCGTCATGATCGGGAAGAGGAGTTCTGCTCGATCCTTGGGAAGTTGCTCGTCGCGATCGAATGCCTGGAGGAGCCGTGGCGCGGTGGTTCCGTCGCCTAGGAGGATTGCTCCGGTGATGTGTCCATCTCGGACGATTAATTTCTTGTAGACGCCCCTGCTAGGTTCTACGTACGTGACGACCTCGTCCTGATCATCGTCGGCGTGGACGTTTCCGGCCACCGCGAGTTCGACGCCCATCACTTTGAGCTTCGTGGAGGTTCGGGACCCCTCGTAACGGACGTGGGGGTCGGTCATGGTGAGGCGTCCGGCGAGGATTGTCGCCTGTTCCCATGCGGGGGCGACAAGTCCATAGGTAACGCTGCGGTGTTCGATGCATTCGCCGATGGCATAAATGTTGGGGTCGTTCCGACAAGAGAGGTCGTCGTTGACGAGGATGCCTCGTCGGGTGTTTAGTCCAGAGAGTTTCGCCATGTCGACGTTTGGCCGGATGCCGGCAGAGACGACCACCATTTCGCAATCGAGTGTCGTGCCATCGTTGAATTCGACACCGTTGACATGGTTATCTCCGGTGTCGCCCGTTGTGACTCGTTGGGTGAGTTTTTCGAGGTGGAAGGTTACGCCCATTTCCTCGAGGGTCTCCTTGAGGAGACCGCCCGATTCGGCGTCGAGTTGGTTTTCCATGAGGTGTTTGGCGAGGTGAACGACGTGGACCTCCAGCCCCCTGTTCATCAGCCCGCGTGCGGCTTCGAGACCGAGCAGTCCACCGCCGATGACGACGGCCCGACGGACGTTCGCCGCGTGGTTGATCATCTGCGTGCAGTCGTCAAGAGTGCGAAATGCAAAGACCCCGGGAGCGAGCGCTCCGTCATCGGTGTACAGGCCGTTGATTGGCGGCATGAAGGGAAGGCTGCCGGTCGCCAAGACGAGTTGGTCATACGGCACGAGGTGCCCGCCCGAGGCGTAGACTGACTTGGATTGCCGATCGATGCCGATGGCTTTGACGCCTGCGAAGAGCGAGACGCCGTTTCGTTCGTACCAATCGAGAGGATTGATGTAGATGTCCTTCGAGTCGTGCGTACCCGACAAGACACCGGAAAGGAGGATCCGGTTGTAGTTGCCTTGCGGCTCGTCGCCGAACATCGATACGGCGAACTTCTCGGGTCCGCTCTTCGCCAGGATTTCCTCGACGAAGCGCGCGCCTGCCATACCGTTGCCCACGACCACTAATCTTTGCGTCTCTGGCACTTTGCAGCCTCCGTCATGTGATTGATTTCTCAAGCCTGACCGCGCAGATCTTGAATTCGGGCATCTTGCTGGTCGGGTCGAGAACGGGGTTGGTCAGTAAATTTGCAGACCGTGATCCGGCCCAGTGGAACGGGACGAACACGGTGTCGTGTCGGATTGTGGGAGTGATCTTGAGAGAGAAGTTGGCGGTGCCGCGGCGCGTCTTGAGGACGATGTCTTCGCCGTCTTTAACACCCGCCAAGCTGGCGGCCGATGGGTGCACCTCTGCCACCGGTTTTGGCGCGATACGCCCGAGGGATGGGATGCGGCGGGTTTGGGTGCCCGACTGGTATTGCGCCATGACGCGCCCTGTAGTGAGGAAGAGCGGGTATTCGGGATCAGGTACTTCGCCAGAAGGGTTTTGAGTAACTGCGTGGAACTGGGCACGCCCGGTCGGGGTCGGGAACCGGTCAACGAACATGCGAGGTGTTCCCGAGTGATCCTCTTGTGGGCAGGGCCAGAAAACGCCATCCAAATCATCGATCTTCTGGTAGGTTATGCCGGCGTAATCGGCAGGGCCACCGGCGCTCGCATGCCTGAGTTCGGTGAAGACGTCCTCCGCCGAATCGAAAACGAAATGGTCGCCTGCGCCAAGACGAGTGGCGAGATCCTGGAAAATTTGCAACTCGTCCCTGACCTCTGGAGGGGGCGCGACAGCCCGCCTTCTCCTGATTACCCGGCCCTCGAGATTGGTCATCGTGCCCTCTTCCTCGGCCCACTGCGCTGTCGGCAGGACCACGTCGGCGAGATCGGCGGTTTCGGAGAGGAAAAAGTCTCCGACGACCAAAAAGTCCAACGACCTCAGCTTGGCCTCGATGTTCGAGGCGTGAGGTGCTGAGACGACGACGTTCGATCCGAAGACCAGCAGCGCTTTGACGCCGTCTTCGGTTCCGAGGCCGTCCAAAAGTTCATAGGCAGACGGCCCGGACATTGGCAGCGAAGATTCCGGAACGCTCCACACGTTGGCGATATGGCGACGGGCTGCCGGGTCATCGATCTTGCGGTAACCCGGAAGTTGGTCGGCTTTCTGCCCGTGTTCGCGACCACCTTGTCCGTTGCCCTGACCGGTCAAACAGCCGTAACCACTGTTAGGTTCTCCGACCAGTCCGAGTGCCAAAGCAAGATTGATGAAGGCTAAGACGTTGTTCACGCCCTGAGCTTGTTGTTCTGGGCCGCGTGCGGTCAGAATCATCGCTTCACCGCGCGACTCGCCCAAAATGCGCGCGGTCTGGAGAATTTGAGATTCCGGGACACCGGTTATGCGCTCGACTCTGCCCGGCCAGAAGGCCGCGGCGCTGTTGGTTGCGAGCGTGAAATCATTGGTGCGTTCGCGGATGTATTGACAGTCGGTGAGGTTTTCTACCACCAGGGTGTGCAGAATGCCATTTGCGAGTGCTGCGTCGGTTCCCGGCGTCAATTGCAGGTGCAGGTCTGCTCGCTGTGCAGTAGCGGTAGTGCGAGGATCGACGACGATCAACTTCCCGCCGCCGGATTGTTGTTGATCGAAGTACTGCATGATCGGTGGCATCGTCTCGGCGGCGTTGCTACCGATCAGGAGGATTGTTTTCGCATTGGCGATGTCTTCTACCGGAAACGGCAACCCGCGGTCGATGCCAAAAGCCTTGATGCTGGCGGCGGCCGCCGACGACATGCAGAAGCGACCGTTGTAGTCGATATTGGGGGTCTTTAGGGCGACGCGGGCGAATTTGCCCATCAGGTACGCCTTTTCGTTGGTGAGGGAACCGCCACCGAACATCCCGACCGATCCGAGCCCATGTTTGTGCTGGGTTTCGGTTATTGCTTCGACGATGCGATCCACAGCCGCCTCCCAACTCGCCGTGCGCAGACGTCCGTCCGAGGAGCGGATCAGCGGATGAAGGAGGCGCTCGGAGTGGGTCAGCGTCTCGGCGGCTGTCCAACCTTTGATGCAGAGAGCGCCGTTGTTGACGGGGAACTCGTCGTTGCCAGAGACCGTCAAATGCCCGTCGCCGTCACCCAAAAGCATTCCGCATTGGAACGCACAGTAAGGACAGTGTGTCGCCGTTGTTTTGGTGGTCACCAGCGGTGAGCGATCCATCAGACTCCCTTTTCTAAAGACTTAAAAGTACGGAGAAATGGTTACGCTTTCGTTTCGTAGATGTGACGGTTTTGTTAACAGGAGGTTGCGAGACTGTTACGCGGGGTGAATCCCAAGTTCAAATACAGTTTTCGAGTCGGAAAACCTTCAATTGGAAACATCCGAGTTGCGTTCTGTTGCGTCGGTATGCCGTGAGAGTCGGCTGAAGTTAGGCCTGCGAGATGTCGTTAAATATCGCTCAGGTCGGTGCTGGTGGCGTGCGTAACGCGACCGGGTTATTCGAGCTACGTCGACATTTTCAACGCCGCGCGGACGGTGGCGGAGTATGATCCGCAGCTGCGGTCGGCTGCAGCTGTTGCGGGGTGATTTCAGAGCCAACGCCTGAGGAGCCAGGCGTGTTTGGGTATCTGCCGAAACGGCATCCTCTGGCGTGTCGTCGGACGCGGTCGACATCGCGACCAGCATGCCAGCGCGTCACCTTTTGGCGATCGCAGCGAAGGAGGCTGAGTTGCTTGTGGTGGTGGAGAAGCCGATGGTTTTGACGTTGGCCGCGTGCAGCTTCTCAATCGGCGTGACGTTTTCTCTTTGGATCGGCGATGAATTCGCGAGTCCAACCCCGAAAGTGCCCGTCTGACGGGAATCAGACCAGCACCGGTGCCTCGACACGACTGTAGATTTGAACCCGGTGACGACAACTGTCGGCGATGTAGACCAGCCCATCGGGACTCGTGTCGATCCCTGCGGGCCGCCAAAACAGCTTCTCCTGCTCGGTCATGCCGGAATCGGCGCGCCAACCGGCCTGTTCGGGGTTCACGTCCAGAAATTCCTGACACCATTTGGACAACGTTGCGTGACCGACAAGGGTCTCGCTATGCTCTCCGTCCATATCGAAAACCTGAACGCGATCGTTGCGCCAGTCGGATACGTATACGTTGCCGTCGCCGCTGACGTGGACGCTGGAGGGTCGGTCGAACTCACCGTCACGGGAGCCGCTTGATCCGAAGGAAAAGATAAATTCGCCGTCTGGCGTGAAACGCTGGACGCGGTCGTTGCGCCAGTCGACAATCCAGATGCAATCTTCGGCGTCGATCGAGATTCCCCAGGGGTAATTGAATTCACCCGGACCGGTACCGAAAGTGCCGAATGAGGAGATGTATCGCCCATCCTCGGTGTATTTCTGGACCCGGGCATTGAGGTGATCCACAACGTGCAGGTCGCCTTGGGAATCGAAGGCCAATCCAGACGGACGATTCCACTGGCCTTCGGATGAGCCTTCCTCGCCCCACCAGTGCGAAAAGGTTCCGTCCTTTTCGAATACGGATAGTTTTTGGGTGAACTCGTCGGTTAGATATACGCGTTCGTCCTGACCGATGGCGATTGCGGTTGGTTGTGTCGACTGCCCTGGTTCAGTTCCCCAGTTGGCGAATTCGAACATGAACTCGGAGTCGAGGGTTACCGCGCTCACCCTTACGTTTCTGTTGGCAGCGTTTGACCGGCTCAAAACGTACAGGTAACCGTCCGCTGATATTCGGACGTCAACGGGGTTCATGAAGCCCCGGCCTTCAAACGAGGCGATCCCCAACGTGTGGCTATAGGAGTAGTTGCTCATTTTGTTCCGTGCGTGTTGTAGAGCACCTCGCCCACCTTAATCTGCTGGGCTAGGGCATTCGGCGTGTAAACGCGCTGCTAGTTCGACACCAACTCCGGTAATCGGTTGAACTTCCTGTTCAGCACCCATTCGGAGTCGACATGCATGAAGTCATCCAGGATGGTTGAGTAGACGTCGCGGTAGTCCGTGTTGTAGTGGACGTCGCCTTCCAGTTGATCGGCAGGTTTCAGGCTCGGATAGTCACCGTACAGACCACCTTCAACCGGGTTGCCCATCAGGAATGCGACGCCGCCGGAGCCATGGTCAGTGCCGGCGCCGTTATCCTCGATTCGCCTTCCGAACTCGGAGAACATCCAGATCACGGTGTCGTCGGCCTGCCCAAGTTCGTTCAGATCCGCCCAGAAGCACTCCACTGCTTCCGACACCTCGTCCCACAACTTGGCATGGTTGACCAATTCGTTGGTGTGCGTATCGAAGCTGCCGTGTTGGGTGTAGAAGATGCGTGTCCCAAGGTCTGCTGACATCACCTGAGCGACGCCCTTTAGGCTCTGCGCGATCGGATTCTCGGCGTTGTACTCGACTGTGGATGAATATTTTTCCGGAGCTGACCGGAGGGTGTCGGCGCCGTCGAGCATGCCGCGTCCCGTTTGGAGCAGCCGCAACGATGGAAGGCCATCGTCCGACATGGGTTGGTAGATGCGACTGACCGTGTCAAGCAGAGCGTCGCGGTTCGAAGCTCCTGCAAGACCCGTGTACAAGCCGTAAGATTCGAGTGCTCCAACCGATGCGACGGAAACGTCCGGATATGCGAGTGCTCTCGGCAATCCTCGACCGAAGTTGACTGTTGTAACGGCGTTTTTGCCCTCGGGATCGATGGCTTTCGTAGTCTTGCCGAGCCAACCCTCGGAGGATGCTACCGCGGGTTCCGCGGTGTGCCAAATGTCCATCGAGCGAAAGTGAGACCGGTTCGGCTCGGGGTATCCGATGCCCATCAGAACCGCCAACTTGCCCGCATCATAAAGGTCCTTGAACGGGCCCATATGGGAGTTGAATGCGATCCGGTCGTCCACCGGAATCACGTTCTCGCCGCTCAGACCCATACTCGGCCGATAGTCGTAATAGAGACCGTCCTGGTAAGGCACGACCGTGTTCAAGTAGTCGTTGCCGCCAGAGAGCTGGATTACAACGAGATTCTTGGCTGTGCCATTCTTTTTGTGACCATTCCTTGGGTGGCCATTCCCGTTATGGCCGTTATTTGGCATTGGAATATCTCCTGCGTATTTGTTCGCTGTTGTTCGTATCAGCAGTATTGGTAGTCGGGGGTCGAGGCGATCAACTGGAAAATCTCGATGGCCCGATCTGTTTCTTCGTCTTCGTTCGATGGCGGCAATTGACCTGATGCATGTTCCGCAATAATCCCGAACGTTCGGTCGGAGAGGTCTATGCAACCCATCGCATCGAGGCACGTAGCCACGTACTCCCCGGAACTCAGATCGCTACCCGCCTCCCGCACGATTTCCACCATTCGCTGAATGCCGGGCGCGTCTCTCCGTTCGAGTTCGGTTGAGGCGAAGTTAATTCGCTCCACCAGCGCGCCGCTGTCGACCCACTCTTCGCCCTCATGCCAACCCTCGACGCTAGGTGGGTTGAGCAGGAATTGTCCCATAAACATCGTATGGGAGGCCAATTGCGACGAAGCCAAGTCCGGGAGATCGAAACGATCGGTCAGGCGCGCGACACCGAACACCAACTCGGTCGGGCTCTTAACCTTGCGGTGGCGGACGGCTTCAGACTTGAAGTGATCAGACTTGAAGATCGCCCTCAGAACGGCGCGTATCTCGCCATCGTTCGCCTCAAAAACATCGGCCAGACGCTGGACTTGAATCTCATCCGCGTCGTCAGCCACGAAGAACTGGTACAACCTCCGGGAGATGAACTCCGCGGCGGTCCGTTGGCGCACGATGATATCGACGATGTCCTCGCCGTTCCAGTTGCCAACCTCGCCCAGGAATTCCTTTTCACCGTCATCATGATCATTCGGGTCGAACCGGAATTCCATCGGGAACGGCCCGAGGAAGAATGGCGGCATGGTGGGCTTAGATGCCCACCCGGTGAAAGCTCGAGCCGCGGCCTTAACATCATCCTCGGTATACGCACCCTCACCGGTCTCATTGATCCCCATTGAAAACAGTTCGAGTAGCTCGCGACCATAGTTTTCGTTTGGCGCGTCCTTGTGGCTGTTCTGATTGTCCAGCCAGTACATCATTCCCGGATTGCGGGATATCTGCACCAGAATGTCGCGGAACTTGCCGAGCCCGTAGCGGCGAAAGAGATCGATCTCCGTGAGCATCTCCATTCCATGGTCGAGCTTGATGCCGCCCACCGCAAGCAAACCGTGCCAGAACAAGGCGATCTTTTCTTCGAGATGTTTTGTGGTGGTGGCCATGCGCCACGCCCACTGTGGATCGGCGTGACCTACCGATCTCGCCTCCACAGAAGCAATGAAATAGCGATCGAGCAAGTCCTGATCTTCAGGATCCGAGTATTCCGGATGGAGAAGCTCTTCGACGGCTTCGTCGTAGCCTTTGGCGACGTACTCTTCGATCTGATCTCGTGTCGCTCCAAAGCCTGCCCGGCGTAGAAGGTGCGCCATCAGGGCGGTGTCGGTTTCTTTCATAACAGCGGTAGTCATTGAACGCCTCGCAAGTACGTGTCGCCCGGCAATAACGGAAAGCGACTGCTTCGCCTTTAAATTTAGCATGACTGCCTATAAATTGTTGCGCGCGTACGCAAGTACCGCGGATACCCTTGACCGTCGCAAAACTCCGGATTTCACCCGCTCGCGGGGGAAATGTCCAAAGGACAAAGGGGGCACACGCCATCCCCGCTGGTGCTGTACCGAGACGACAACAACCACCGCAGCATCTAGCCGGCCCAATCACCTAAGGTGTAGCCCATATCCCGAAGGAGGCAAGTATGCAAACAGTAGGGTTCATCGGACTGGGCAATCTGGGCACCCCGATGGCGCAGAATATCCAGAGGGCAGGGTTCCCGATGGTTGTGTACGACGTGCGGGAGGGTGCGACGCGCGCCCTTCTGGAGGGTGGTGCCCGGTTGGCGATGACCCCGAGCGAGGTTGCCGACATCAGCGACGTGATCTTGAGCTCCGTTCCGGGACCGGCTGAGGTGGAGGAGATCACCCTGGGTCGCGACGGAATTCTCAGCGGGTTGAAACCGGGCGACGTGTATGTCGACCTGTCCACCAGTCGACCGTCATTGATCCGCAGGATAGGCAGTGCGTTCGAGGCAAAGGGGGCCCACGTGCTAGATGCCCCCGTGCTGGCGAGTCCTGCCGATGCGGCGGATCGGGAGGTCATAGTGATGCCCAGCGGCGATAAGGAGGTCTACGAGCAGCTCCTCCCCGTATTCGAGGCATTCGCCGATAAAGTCGTCTACCAGGGCGATCTAGGTAACGGAAGTGTCTGCAAGTTGGTCAACAACATGATCACACTGGCTGTAAGGCAGGTCGTGGCGGAGGGGCTCACGCTGGGAATGAAGGCTGGGCTTGACCTTGATGCCTTAATGGAGGCGGGAAGCAGGGGGACACTGGGTAGCCAGAGAGAAGGATTGGAGAGGACCGTGTTCGCCGGGAAATTCGAGCCGCCATCATTTCGACAGGCGCTGGCACGAAAAGACGTAGCACTCGCAAACGAACTGGCGCGGGAATTGAGCGTTCCGATGGCGGTGGCCAACCATGTGGAACAGGTCTCCATCGAGTGCGGCAACCGCGGCTGGGGAGACATGGACACCCACGTGATTTATCGTCTGCAAGAGGAAGCGGCAGGCGTGGAGATCAGGTCGCACTAAGTCCGCCAACGGAAGACGTTCAGCACGTTCGCTGTTACATTCCTTCCGCCTTAGTACCAGAGAACCCGCACGAGATGACCCTGCCGGCAAGGAGTAAGCTTGGCAACTTCATCGTTTGGTTACAACCAATAAGACGGCCGATGTCACCGTTGGAGTGAACCCAGTCTCAACAGCGCTCTTGGTCCGAATTGGTTGCGACTCGAATATCGTCGTCCTACCCGGCATCAAACGCAGCCGATATTCCTCGACAAGGTAAACGTCGTCACACGCTGGTTTTAGAATCCCCGCAGCGCGATCCCAACGCCCGAAACACCGTGAGCCGCCGTCGCCCAGAGCATCCCAGGCTAGTCCCCATTACGCCCAGCGAACATGCCATGCTTTCGATAGCCGTCGTAATAGCAACCTATAACCGCCCCGAACTGCTTGCAAACCGAGCCTTGCCGTCCGTTGCCCGGCAGACTCGTCCTCCGGACCATTTGATTGTGGTGGACGACTCGGACGAAGACTTCAGGCGCGCCAACGCTCGAGTCGTTGCCGGGTTCAACGCGGGAAATTTGGAAACTCGTTACATTGCTAACTGCCGCACGCGCGGCGCGTCTGCCGCGTGGAACACCGCATTAGCTCATTTGCAGGCTACCGACCCGACGACCTTCGTCGCCATCCTGGACGATGATGACGCTTGGGATCCGTCTTATTTGGAGCGTTGCGAGAGAGCCGCGTCGGACCGGGGCTTGGACATGGTCGCCGCCGGTTTGATCTACCGCGCAACAGGAGACCCCAACGGGGTATTGCTGGACTCTCCCCCACGGCTGGATTCCGACGAACTGTTGGTGCGAAACACGCATATCCAGGGTTCCAATCTGTTCGTCAGGTTGCATATGCTGCTGGAGGCAGGAGGGTTCGACGAGGCCCTAGCAAGCACCATCGATCGGGACGTCTGCATCCGGCTGGCCGACTTGGGTACGGTCAGGTACGGCGCCGTTGCCGAGCATCTTGTGCATCACTACGCGGACAACGACCGGCCCCGTCTCTCCACACCAGGAGGGGAAAAGAAGAAATCGGGGCTCAGACATTTTTTCAGAAAGTACCGAAGCCGGATGTCTGCCTCTCAGAAGGATGCGTTCATCGAACGTAGCCTGCGTCTGTTCGACTACGACCCGACCGACGACTAAAAACCCCTTTGGGTACCCGTGTGCGCGGGTGTGACGGCGGTAGCGCGGGCATGACGCGATCGCGCAGAAGACGAATCAAAGCAGAAATCCGCGAGAGGTGGCTCCCGAGACAGGATTCGAACCTGTGGCCCGCTGATTAACAGTCAGCTGCTCTACCGCTGAGCTACTCGGGAACGTGAGGACGTTGGGCATGATACCCAAACTCTGATTCTAACGCACGCCAATCTGCCGTTCAATGCTTCGTCGCGTCCGCGATTAAGGTAATGAGACGGCGAATCGATCAATGGGGAGGACCGTGTGAGCATGTCGACGTTCAAGTTGTGGGCAGGCGGTGATGCCCATGTGGGTACTGATTTGGAGCGTGGCGGTCGTCGGAGTTTGGCAGAGGCGATTCTGCAGTCGGAGCGCGGAGGCGATGAAGGCGGGCCGCCGTTCGATTGGGACATCATGCTTGATGTGGGCGATCTGTCGGGCTCACAGACGCCTCCGGATGATGAAGAAGGGGCGGAGGTGGTTAGTCAATATGCGGTGTCGACGAAGCATCGTCGTGAGAATTTTTACAACCTGGTCGGAAATCACGACGCCAGTGGCGCCGACGAACCTACGCAGTGGTGGTTTCGCAAGTGGGTTGATCCGACGGGAGAGAACAGCGAACATTCGGGTGTGCACGCGGACCGGCGGCCGTATCTGGTTGAGGGGAATTAGGAGCGATATTCGTTCGAGGTCGGCAACATCCTCTTTTTGGTGATGGGTGACCGAAATGACGGTGGCCCGCCGGTGGGAAGAGGCGTGCGGGGTGGGTATCCGGCAGGCGCGGTTACCCGCGAGACCTTCGAGTGGTGGAGAGAGAATGTCGAAACAAATCCCGACAAGATTATTGTGTCGGCGCATCACCACATGTTGAAAGAGACGACGGTAGCATCGGGGCCTTGGGAGGGCGTAGACGGTGGATATCACGGGCGATTCGAGGACGGCGCACCGATCGGAGCGTCCTATCTCTACTTCGTCGATGACGTTCCTGATGCGCAGGTTTTTGAGAAGTATCTAGCTGAGAATCCAGGTGCGATCGATATATGGATCGGTGGACATACCCATACCAACCCGGACGATACCTACGGCGGACGTTCCCACATTGAGAGCAAATGGGGCGTGTCGTTTGTAAACGTTGCGGCGTTATCTAGATACCACGGCCACAAGAACATAGCGATGAGCAGGTTGTTCAGTTTTGCGGAAGAATCGGCGGTGGCAAACGTGAAGTGTTACCTCCACATGAGTGATTTTGCCCCGCAAGGGTGGTACGCCAAGGCAGAGAGGACTTTGCCATTGCGAACGGCATTCGCGCGGTGAAACTCGGTTTAAATTACGGGCTGCCGCAGTTCGAAGCCGTTTCCTTCACTGTCCTTACAACTCGCAAGGCGCACCGGGATGTTGCCGCTAGGCTCGCGCAACTCAACCAACCGACCGCCAAATCGAATGATGGCCGGCAGCACCTCCTCGATGCTGTCGACTTCGATGTTCAACCCGGCCTGCGGAATGAGCCGTTCCCCGATCTCAGCCTCTGATGAGATGTGTAGTGCAAGTTCCATCCCGCCGACATCCAGAGTGGACCAGCCTGGCGAATCTACCAATATCGGCGCATCAAAGACTTGGGAATAAAAGGTTTTGGCGCGGGCCATGTCAAACACGTAGTGAATGACCATCGGATTTTTGGCTTTCGTGAAATTTCCCCGGTTAGATGATGCAACACCGGATAGAAAAGGAACCATTGCCATCGCCTACTCGCTTACGATTTCGATCAGATGGTCATAACGCCGAAAGTCCGCAACATTAAACGTCATGAGGCTGCGTTCGCCGTGAGCGAGCATTGTCGCGACGATGTTGGCGTCGTGAATTTTGTTTCCGCCCACAATGACCTCGTTACACAGGATGAGGAGATTGGTCGTGACTTGTGGCCCGTCCTCCAAGACATCGAATTGTCTGGCGATCCGCGTTACGTCGCGCGCGGCGTCTTCAGTCGACATCGCGGCACCCCACGTCTGAGGCCGAGTTACGGTGGCCAAGAATTCACGGAGTATCTGACGGCTAATCCTTGCGGGTTCAGCGTTTCGAACTGCGCGTTCCAATAGAGACGATGCAACGAAGTGTTGATTCGCTCGGCGATTGCGAGCGTAGACGAAAACGTTTGTGTCGATGAACACGGAGTGGTTAAGCCCGGTCCCCGTAGATGAATTCACGGTCGACTATGAGACCTTTGGGCCAAGGACCGAAGTCGTGCGGAGGCCAGAACTCATCTAAGTTGAACTCTCGTCTATCGGTTGTCTCGCCTTCAGGGATCGCACTTCGCTTGAAAATAAGGGTCTCCAGTTCAATGTGAACATCGGAGGTGTTCCAGCCTGCGGCTCCCCAAGCCAACGCTTGGCTATGACCGTTGCTGTTTTTTTGGTTTCCCCACCAAGGGCGATGGAGTCGGGCCGACGCGGGCAAGGGGAAGCCGAGTATTGCTTCGATCTCGCCGAATGTGGTTTCCCACTGGTCGGTCTCGACTTGGCGCAGATGATTGTAGAGCGCCCCGTACTTGCTACGCTTGGCTAGTTCTTCGTATTTCGTTGCTTTGGCGTTGACCATGTCGGATCTGTTCGCGGTTGTTTGGTTCTGTCAAACTAATTAGTTAGTTAGTGACTTCCATGATATCCCACAGTGCCGCAATCTCACGACCGATGACGACCAAGCTCGAGATTACGATAACGCCGACCACCGTCGGGCGGAAAATCCGTTCGTTCATCCGTCCCGTCAGCTTGATCGCGATCCAGTAGCCGACAGCGACTACGGGTGCCGCAGCGGCGATAAGTATTAGCCGTTCAACCGTGAAGAGCCCTTGAATGGCGTATCCGATCGCGGCGGCGACGTACATGATGGTGAAGAAGAAGGCCATCGAGGCGCGCACGTTTTGGCGATCCATGCGCCGTCCTAGGAAGAAGAGGACGAGAATGGGACCGCCGATCGCAAGGCCAGTGGTGAATGCGGACGAAACGAAGCCGAGGATCGGACCCGAGATGCGCGGGTAAGGGACCCTCCATTCGGCGTTGAAGACCACCATTGCGGTAAGCACCAGGACGAGGACACCGATGGAGATTCGCAGCACCGCAGAATCGAGGGTGCTCAAAGCGAACACTCCGATCGGCGTCCCAAGCACTGCGGCGATGCCCATTGGCGCAAGCTCGCGGTTTCGCAGATGTTCGCGCGTTTCCACGAGGACGAGCGAGAAGGCGATGATGGCGACGGCGTTAATAACAATGACCACCGTTTGCGGTTCGAGAATCAGAAGCAACAAAGGCGATGTCGTCAGCCCAAACCCGAAACCTATCGCTCCGATGACGAACGCCGCACCCATGAGTACAAGCGAGGTGACGACGACGTGGAAAATATCAGGCATGGATGATGGGGCGAGACGCGTCCGAAACAGAGTTTCGGCTGAAACATCGGAACGTGATATAGGTTACTCAACGACGGGCCGACAGAGTAACGGCCACCATCGGCCAATTCGGAAGGCGCGCACAGTGAACGCTCCATACCAAGGTTCCCAGATCGCATACGACGTCACAATTCAAAAGAATGTGATGGTGGCGATGCGCGACGGCGTCAAACTCGCCGCCGACATCTACTTTCCGTCAGCGAACGGAAACCCGGCGAAGGGCGCCTTCCCGGTCATTCTCGAGCGCACACCTTATGACAAGACGGCGCCACGTAACGTCACCAACGGCAAGTACTATGCTCGGCGGGGTTACGTGACGGTCTATCAAGATGTGCGTGGGCGGTTTGCGTCGGAAGGTGAGTGGTACGCATTCGCGAAAGAGGCGCCCGACGGATTCGACACCGTTCAGTGGCTCGGAAGCCAACCGTGGAGCGACGGCCAAGTCGGAACGATGGGCGGCTCCTACGCAGGCAGCGACCAGTCGGCATTGGCCACGTTGAATCCTTCTCATTTGTCAACGATGATCGTAGCCGTCGGCGCGTCCAATTACTACCATGGCTCAATGCGTCAAAACGGTACTTTGGAGCAACGATTCATGGTCTACGCGTTCCGCATGGCCATGACCAGCAAGGAAGCCATCGCAGATGCTGGTCTGCAGGCGGAGATCAAAAAGGCGTTCCTAGATGACATGCCGGACATGGTGCGGAACTTTCCGCTCAAAGAGGGCGCGACCGTCCTCCGTCGATTGCCGTCATACGAACGGTGGGCAATCGACATCGCGACGCACGGCGACTACGACGATTACTGGAAACAACGAGGCTACGCGATCGACGAGTACTACGATGAACATGCGGACGTGCCGACCCTGTACCTCGGCGGCTGGTACGACTCCTACGCCCGCAACACACCGCAAAGCTACACAAAACTAAGCGCCATCAAAGAGTCGCAGCAAGTCCTGTTAATGGGTCCATGGATTCACGGCGCGTTCGAGGTCACCAATTCCGGCGACGTCGATTTCGGCACGGAAGCGCACATCAACCAAAACGATCTCCGCTTGGCATGGTTCGACCACTACATGAAGGGCCTGAACACAGAGTTCGCCGAGTGGTCACCGGTTCGCATCTTCACCATGGGCACCGGCAGCCAACGGATGAACAAACACGACCACGATCGTCGTCTCGATCACGGCGGCTACTGGCGGTCGGAACCGGATTGGCCGTTACCAGAGACTGCTGAAACGCCGTTCTATTTGCACGCCGGCGGCGGGCTGTCTCAAGACGAACCTTCAACGGATGAGTCGCCATCGACTGGCTACACATTCGACCCCAAGAATCCCGTGCCGACAATGGGCGGAGGCATTTCAGCCGCCGAAACAATCATCCAAGCCGGCGCATTCGATCAACGCGGCCGACCCGACTTCTACGGTTGTGAAGACGTCTTGCCGCTAAATTCACGCCAAGACATCCTTACATTCCAAACACAGGAACTTGAGGAGGATACCGAGGTCACCGGAGAGATCGTGATGCATCTGTGGGCATCATCATCTGCCGTCGACACGGACTTCACCGCAAAGCTCATCGACATGCACCCGCCGTCTGCGGATTACCCGGACGGTTTTGCGATGAACATAACCGACTCGATCATCCGGGCACGCTACCGCAACAGTTGGACGGAGCCGGAGATGATGGAACCGGGTACGCCATACGAGTTCGCCTTCCATCTCTACCCAACTTCAAACGTGTTCAGGAAGGGTCACCGCATCCGGCTGGATATCAGCAGCAGCAACTGGCCTCGTTTCGAAGTGAACCCGAACACCGGTGGCCCACTCGGTCTCGAACACCGATACGAGATCGCACAGCAGACGATCTGGCATTCGGCAGAGCACGCGTCCCACATCGTGCTTCCGTTGCAAAAGGAGAAGTAGGAATTGATTGCAGACCTGACCGGAAAGACGGCGTTGGTGACCGGCGGCGGCCAGGGCATCGGGTTTGGCATTGCGTTGAAGCTAGCCGAACAAGGTGCCGACGTAGCCATCGCCGACATCAATAACGACGGCGCGAACGCGGCAGTCGATGAGATAAAGGCCCTGAACCGTGTGAGTTTTGCAGTGAACATCGACGTGACGGACAATGAATCCGTTGCCGACGCCATCGGGCACGTAATCGCCAGGTTCAGCCACTTGGACATTCTCATCAACAACGCCGGAATCGGACGCGTAGAAGGTAAGGCTGGCGGCGGTTTGGATGAAGACTGGGAAGAGAACTGGAACACGGTCATGGACATAAACGTTCAGGGCGTGATGCGCTGCACCAAGGCGGTCGTCGGCCATTTCATGGAGCGGAAATACGGCAAGATCGTCAACACCGCATCGGGTGCGGGGCGAGGTCCGATATGGTGGGGGCCGCCTTCGGGTGCTCCGGGTTACGCCAACGCTTACGGCCCATCGAAAGCAGCCGTGATCAACTACACGCAGTACTGTGCGTCGACGCTCGGTCCCCACAACATCAACGTAAATGCCATCTGTCCCGGCCGCGTGTGGACCGCATTCCACGATGTCGCTATCTCAGAGCGCATGAGGAGCGATCCGTCGTTGGCGGGAGCTGACCCGCACAACGTGTTCAACGAAGATGTCGCAAACCTCATCCCGCTCGCTAGGTCACAGACCCCCGAGGAGATCGGCATTTTGGTCGCGTTTCTCGTTTCGGACGACGCGAGCTCCATAACGGGACAATCGATACACATCGACGGTGGCCAGAGGATGGCGTGAACGTGAGAAGACTAGCCGCCAATAATCAAGGATTGAACCAGAGGAAAACAGAATGAAAATCACGGACGTAACCCTGACGATATTCAAGTGGGAAGGGTTGCCGGCGGCTCTGCCCAAGAAGCATTCGGTTCAACCCAGCAGTTCGAGCCGAATCGGACTGCTGACGATTAGTACCGACATGGGAGTGGACGGACACGCGTTTCTCGGAACTTCCAACCGCAGCGCCGAGTTGGACGCGCTGTCGCTCATGACGTATCTGAAACCGGTTGTTATGGGGCAGGATCCATTAGCCCGAGAAAAGCTACACGAGACGATGATCTTCCTCCAAAACAACACCACGATGCGAGCCATTGGCGCAGTGGACGTCGCGCTCTGGGACATCGGCGGCAAGGTCGCCGGACTACCGATCCATCAAATGCTCGGATCGTACCGTGAAAGCATTCCAGCGTACGTCAGTTCACCGCGCTTGGCGACTGCCGAAGACTACGCAGCAGAGGCCTCCGAAATGAAGGCCGCAGGTTGGGCCGCGTACAAGATCCACCCACCAGCCGAAGACATCCACGAGGATATTGAGGTCTGTAAAGCCGTCCGAGCGGCAGTCGGCGACGACTACCAGCTAATGCTGGATTCAATCTGGGCATACGACTATCCAGGCGCGCTCCGAGTAGGTCAAGAGATTCAGGAACTCAACTATCACTGGTACGAAGACCCTTTGGCCGGCGACGACATCTTCAACTACGTGAAGTTGCGCCAGCAACTCCACATCCCTCTAATGGCGACCGAACACTCACCCGGCGGTTTCACCGCCTACGCCCCTTGGCTAGTACATCAGGCCACCGACTATCTCCGAGGCGACGTCGCCGTCAAAGGCGGAATAACCGCAGTGATGAAAACCGCCCACCTCGCAGAGGCGTTCCACATGAACTACGAGATTCACCACGGCGGAAACTCGCTGATGAACGTCGCCAACCTCCACTGCGCTATGGCGATCAAGAACACCGAGATGTTCGAGGTCCTCCTGCCCACTGAAGCGCAGAAGTACGGGTTGGTTGAGGACATTGAACACGACGAAAACGGCTTGGTTCACGCGATCAACGAACCTGGCTTAGGCGCGCAGATCGATTTCGATCTGATCGAATACAACAAAGTCGCCGTCATGTCCTGACTTAAGTTCTAGCGTTGCGAGGCCGGAGCAAATTTCAGGTGGCAAACTCAGTCGACACAGACGTGCTCGTTGTGGGTGCCGGCAACGCGGCGATATCGGCCGCGGTGGCCGCCCGGGAACAAGGCGCTGATGTCGTTGTGCTAGAAAAAGCGCCCAAGTCGCAGAGGGGCGGCAACAGCGCGCTAACCGTTCACATGCGGTTCCCGTACCGGGGAATGGAAGACCTCTTACCCCTGCTCTCGGATATCGGTGAAGAAGAGACGCGGTCGTTGACCGAAAGGGTTAGCGCCTACACTGAATCCGATTACTACGACGACATCATGGGGGTAACTGACGGCCAGAGCGACCCCATTCTTGCGCAAATTTTGGTCACCGAAGCCTACAAAACCGTCCTTTGGATGCGGTCATACGGGCACGCGTGGATTCCATCTCACGATAGTCCAACATCAGCGAACGTCGTCTCGTTCGACGGAGGCGGATTTGCCATGCAAGAGCGCTGGTTCCGCGCCGCAAAACGCTTGGACATTCCGGTGCATTACGAAACGACGGCCCTGGAACTAATGCAGGATCGCGCGGGCAGAGTGACGGGAGTAATAGCTCGGACGGGCGACCGGGATGTCCAATTCAAAGCGCGGACCGTTATCCTAGCGTGCGGAAGCTTCGAATCGAGTCCTGAGATGCGCGCCCAGCATCTTGGCGCCGGTTGGGACAAGGTAAAACTCCGGGGCGTACCCTTCAATACCGGTGAGGGACTCAACATGGCTCTGGAGTTGGGTGCCCAACCAAACGGAAGTTGGTCAACCTGCCACGCGTCACCCCAAGACTCGAATCGACCCGATTACGATCTCCCCGGTCCAGGCGTGAGCGGTGTCTACTGGAGTCGCTACTCCTATCCCTTTGGGATCACAGTCAATGTCGACGGGCGTCGGTTCGTCGACGAGGGCGAGACTTGGCGCGGGCTCACCTATGCCAAGACCGGACGTGCCATTCTGTACCAGCCCGGAGGAATCGCCTTCCAAATCTTCGACGCCGATCAGCGACGCAAGGGGTTGATCAGGGGATACGAAGACGCAACTGTTTACAAGTCCAACACCTTGGAGGCACTCGCGAAAGACCTCGGGATTTGCGATGTGAGCACATTCCTTGAAACGGTCCGTCAATTCAATGACTCCATTCAGAAAAACAAATTCCATCCATTCCGCCTAGATGGGAAGTCAACTTCAGGGATAACCCCACCCAAGAGCAATTGGGCACTCCCCATCGCCACCCCGCCTTTTGAAGCGTATCCAACAATCTGCGGCATGACCTTCACGTACGGAGGCCTGAAAATCACCCCATCCGCTGAAGTCCTGCACAAAAACGATCGGGTCATTCCCGGCCTATATGCCGCAGGCGAGATGGTAGGCGGCTTGTGGCACAACAACTACCCATCGGGCGGCGGCATGATGGCCGGAGCCGTGTTCGGTCGCATCGCGGGAGCCAAAGCTGCGCAACAGGTGTTATCGGGTGGATGAACGCAGATTGTGTTTGCCTAACTCGGGACATGTTCCGCTTTCCATGACGATTCCTGAGGATGCACAATGTGGCTCTTTTTTGGGGATGGAACATTTTCATCGGGCGGAGCGTCTACGTTGTTATGAACTTCGACACGGAAAAAGCCAACGCTATGGCATGAGGGATATTCGATGAGTATTACCAGTAATAGGTTTGGAACGCGATGCCGGAACCGAGTTGCGTCGACAAGCATGCTCAGTGGAATTTTCGTTCTGTTGATGTTGGCCGCGGCGAGTTGCGGCGGCGCTGAACCGGACGATGCGGCAAACATAGTAGCTCCCGTTGCGACTCAAACATCCGAATCTGCGCCTACGAATATCGTTCAGACGGAACGGAACGAGGCGATAGACATCGGTACGGTAGCTCCCGTCGCGACTCCGGCACTCGACCCGACCAATGTAGCTGTGGCCCCTACGGATCATATCCAATTGTCCGGCAATGGCATATGGATCCTCGAATCGCTCGACGGCGACCCGATCGTCGAAGATTCGTTCGTCCAGGTAGAGATTGGCGAGAACCAGGCTGACGGTTACGACGGGTGTAATTGGTTTGGAGGAAGTTCCGAGGACGGAACGCCGGTAGCCGATAAGAGCGGTGTGTTCTCGTTTCCGCTGTCTGCGAGGACAGCGAGGCTGTGTGAAGAGCCTTCGGGCGTAATGGAACAGTCGGATGCTTTTTTCTCGGCGCTTAGGCAAGGTGAAACATACCGAGTGGCGGATGAACGGTTAGAGATTATCGACGACGTTGGCGATGTACGGTTGATCTTTGTCAAACATGTGCCGTTGGAGGGAAGAGTCGTCGAACTTAGCGAGACAGCGTGGCGGCTTGTGGAGGACGACGTCCATGCGCCAGGAGGCAGTAATGCGGCGACGATGGCCTTTCTGGATGACCGGTTGGTCATCGGTAACACCGCTTGCCGCCCATACCTAGCGACCTACAACAGATCCGATGAGAGTGTGCACTTCCCTTCGCAATCGATGCTTGAACGGTCGATTTGGCAGTCATGTTCAGATAAGGACCGAATGCTTGAAGGTGAGTTCACGGATTTCATGGGTTCCACTGAATACGCGGTACAAGAAGCACCGGGGTTGATGCGCCTGCGTATGAGGAATTCCGAGGGCATTACGCTGACGTTCGAACCGTTGCCTCCAATCGTCGATGACGTTGCAGACGCTGATTGGGTCTTGCTCGCGATAACCGAGCTTCAACAACTTGAGTTCGGAATGTGGCACAACCGGATCCAGAAAGCGGTTACAGGAGCCGACTTGACACTGTCATTCCAATCCAACGGCATCTCGGGATCGACAGGGTGCAACTCATATGGAGCTGAAGCGAGAATCAGCGAAAGGTCTGTCAAGCTAGATCCCGAAACGTTTTTCTATACGGAGAAGGGATGCCATGACATGGACGGTGTGATGGAACAGGAGGAACGGTATCTTGATGTGTTGCCGAGCGTGACGAGATACGGTGTGTATGGCGACCATCTGGTCTTGCAAACGAATGACGATGTATTTCTGCTGTTTCGAATGGAGTGAATTTCTAGACAGAGAGTCTAGCTAAGGCAGTATCGTTCGCGCGTACGGGTTCTGTGCGCAACCACCGTCATTCCGGCGAAAGCCGGAATCCAGAGGCGCGGGGCAACGGCGTCCAAAGCGAAACACCAAGTCTAAACCCCCTTTAATTCCCCCTTGGGCATCAAGGGGGAGGGTTGTGCACAGCACCCGTACGAGGGTCTTTACGCCTAGGTGATCGTCCTCGCGTTAGCGAGCAGGTTGGCGAGAGTGCCTCCTTGTATCGCTTCTCTATCCTCGTCAGAGATGAACGTCAGATGCGAGCGGAACGCCTCCAGCGACTGCAGGTGGGTCATCGCCTTTTTGACGACGGGGAAGTCAGAACCCCAGCACAATCGCGTGCCAAAAGCATCGTAGCAAGCCTCGTAAACCCAATGAGTTTCCGTGTACGGGAAGTCCCAAACCCGCTCTGGCTGACAGAGATAGTGGAAGCCCGATAGCTTGAGGTGCATATTGGGCAGCTTCGCGGATTCCGTAACGTTGTCGAGCATCGATTGCGCATCATCGCCGTAGGAACGAAGCGCCGACATGTGGTGACAAAGGATGGGTACTTCCGGGAACGACTCGGCTACCTTGCGAATCTCGTTCTGGTGATGCGGGCTCATTGCGATGGAAGCGATCAAACCAATGTCGCGGGCCACCGAAAAGAAGTCCTTTCCCTCCTGCGAGTTGAACCAGCGACCGTCATCCTCGCCGGCTACGTAGTGCGTGAAGGCCTTCATTGGCCACTTCTTAGCAGCAGATTCCAAGCGATTTGCTGCACCCGGTGTGTGATAAGTGTCCGACCAGAACGAATCGACGTCGGCAAACTGATTCAGTCGGTCCGGATATTTCTTGACCGCTGCCGCCACGTAATCGTTGTTGTCTCGGTTGCGGTGGATCTGCGCGCAAACGATCGTCGCGCTGTCCACGCCATTGACCTCCATCTGGTTCAGAAGCGTTTCGACGGAGCCGTGGTGATCCGGATCGGGTACTTCCGGAAGGTAAGGCCAATGGTTCCAAGCGTGGCAGTGTGAGTCGATTATCGGCATTCAGTGTCGTTCCTATTCTGTGCGCAAGTTCGGCGCGCATCAACCGCAGGGATGTCCGTACAACAACCGTAATTCCGGCCTGCCACCGTCGTTCCGGCGAAAGCAGGAAACCAGAGGTCAGCCACCGTCATTCCGGCGAAAGCCGGAATCCAGAGGGGCGGTGCAAGTGTGGTTCATGCCGAAACTCAAATCCGTCCCATCGCTCCGATTGGTTATGCAAGGTACCCGAACGCCGATGCTTGACGTCGCAAACTGAATTCTACTCACGGTTTCTCGCCCATGTCCTTCGGCACCTAGAAGTGTTTCAGAGATTAACTTCGGTGAAACAGTTGCTTAACATTCGCGAAACATTATTTGCGTAGTTTGGAAATCATTGCGTAATTACCCGATCGGGAGGAAGACTAAAAATGGATACTGGCCACATAGCCTGGATGTTGACAGCAACAGCGTTGGTGCTGTTCATGACACCGGGCCTTGCGTTCTTCTACGGAGGACTCGTGAGGGGCAGAAACGTGGTTAGCACGTTGATGTACTCCTTCATCGCCATGGGAGTGGCGAGCATCGTTTGGGTGTTGTGGGGCTTCAGCCTCGCATTCAACGATGCCAGCAACTTCGGTTGGAGCGGAGGGCTTGACTATATCGGTCTTGCCAATATAGGCGTTGGAAATGGAGAGCTGGGATGGGACATTCCTGACCTCCTCGTCGCCGCGTTCCAGATGACGTTTGCGATCATTACGCCAGCACTGATTACCGGCGCGTTTGTCGAGCGGTTCAAATTCACGACGTACCTGATCTTCCTGGTGTTGTGGGTTACGTTCGTTTACGCACCGATTTGCTACTGGGTGTGGGGTGGCGGATGGATCGGCAGCCTCGACGGCGGCGCTCTTGACTTCGCCGGCGGAACCGTCGTTCACATCAATGCCGGTATCGCAGCAGTAGCGGCCGCGTACCTCGTCGGCAAACGCCGAAACGCCGGAATTGAACCGCACAACGTCCCGTTTGTCGTGCTCGGCGCGGCGATCCTTTGGATCGGTTGGTTCGGATTTAACGCAGGCTCGGCAGGCGCGGCAAACGGTACCGCCATCGTCGCGTTCGTGAACACCAACTCGGCAGCAGCAACCGCGGCGGTAACTTGGGCACTGCTCTCGTACATTCACACCGGCCGAATTAGCGGTGTGGGTGTTGCCACTGGTGCGGTTGCCGGTCTGGTTGCTGTCACGCCAGCAGCTGGTTGGGTCGGCGGCGCAGGTGCACTCGCAATCGGTTTAGGTGCGGGCATCATCTGTCACTACGCGGTCCACTTTGAGATCCTTCGGAAGATCGGATTGGACGACTCGCTCGAGGTGTTCGCAGTTCACGGAATCGGCGGTATCTGGGGCGCACTCGCCACTGGTATATTCGCCTGGAGCGCGATGACCGACTCGGACGGCGGTTTGGTGAACGGTAACGCCGGTCACTTTGTCGCCAACCTGATCGCAGTGGTTGCAACATTGGCTTACTCCGGTATCGTCTCCTTCATCATCCTGTTCGTCTTGGATAAGATCCCGGGCCTTGGTCTACGGATCTCGGAGCAAGAAGAGGACATCGGAATTGACATCTCGGCTCACGGTGAGCGCGGTTACGTGGCGGATGGCGCCGACTAATCGGAAAACGAACTAACGGTTGGCGAGGGAGTAGCATGTTGTCTACACCCTCGCCCCAGAACCACGAAAGGAACTAACTATGCTAAAGATCGAAGCAGTGGTTCGCCCGGAACGGACGTCCACGGTGCTCGAGGCTCTGACAGCCGCAGGTGTGAAGGGTTACTCATACTGGAACATCACCGGCAAGGGCCAGCAGGAAGGCGTCGAAGTCTTCACTGGACGAGGCGGCCACCTCTCACACCGAGTGGCTTTGCCCAAAACGATGATCATGACGGTGATCCCTGACGGGATGAAAGACGCCGTGATCGCCAGCATCGTCGATTCGGCGCGAACCGGCGAAGAAGGAGCGATCGGCGACGGCAAAATCTTCGTCTCGCAGATCGAAGACGCCACGCGCGTCAGCACCGGGGAGATGGGCGAATCCACAGTCATGTGAGATCGGTCTCGATCCCATAACTCTGCTGAAAACGTAGCAGGCCAACACAGTCGGTATCGCGAACGCCAACGGGATTGCTCGAAAGCATCCCTCGGCGTCAGCGGTGCCGACTGTTTGATTCTCCTGCGTGGCACGCAATCGCCATGTATTTCAGTCCACATCCCCGTGATCCTGAAGAAAACCGGTGAGCACCCTCCATGTAAAATCAAATATAGGCAGAGGAGCGTAGCTCAGTTGGCTAGAGCGTTGGTCTCCAAAACCAAAGGTCGCGGGTTCGAATCCTGCCGCTCCTGCCAAGTCCTTTCTTCCGAAAGGGCGAATTGCCAGCTATCTGGACATGCCGGGATGCTGAAATTGGTAGACAGGCTACGTTGAGGGCGTAGTGCTCGAAAGGGCGTGTGGGTTCGAGTCCCACTCTCGGCACCAAGCTCGGTCGACAAACGACGACGAGCACGTCCGGTGGTAATAGAATCTCGATATCAGGGCGACGTAGCCAAGCGGTCTAAGGCGGGGGTTTGCAAAACCTCTATTCGGCGGTTCGAATCCGCCCGTCGCCTCCAATCTCCTCGGTATCGCGTTCAGATCTCGAACCGTACACCGGTCAACTTCTCAGACTGTTCCCACAAACTTCGTGCAACTTCTACGTCGTGCGACTCGGGCGATGACGTCACGATCACCGGATGGCCTCTTCGCTCGTTGGGCCGGTCAGGACCGTAGTATTCACCGCTGGCCGCATCCGGATCAGTGGCCGCCCGCAGGATCGGGAGTGCGCCCATCCGAGCACTTTGGAAGAAGAGTCCAGCGATCGGCATCGAGACCTTGCCGATCCAACCCAAACCTTGAGCGATGTTGGTCTTTGAGACGCCGGGATGCGCAGCGAGCGAACAGACGTGCCTGATGCCAGCGCGTTCGAAACGACGGTGAAGCTCGTAAGTGAACAGCAGATTGGCGAGTTTCGAGCGACCGTATGCGCGCCAACGGTTGTAATTCTCTCCAGTGAACTGAATCGCCTCTAGGTCGATGCTTTCGTCACGGTGTGCGAGGCTGCTGACGTTGACGATCCGCGAGCCGGGACTGTTGATAAGCAGCGACATCAACCTGCCGGTTAATGCGAAGTGACCAAGATGATTGGTTCCGAATTGCGCTTCGAATCCACTGGCGGTGGTGCGGTACGGTGTCCCCATTATCCCCGCATTGTTGATGAGCAAATCGAGCTTGTCATGTGTTGCGCAGACCTGCTGCACGAACCTGTCGACAGATTCCAAATCGCCCAAGTCAAGTTGAGCAAGTTCAACACTCGCGCTCGGAGAGTCATTCTTGATGCGGCGCAGAGCCGATTCGCCCCGAGACGCTGATCGACAGGCAAGGATTACCGCAGCGCCACGACGCACCAACTCGATGGCCGTTTCGTAACCGACACCGCCGTTGGCGCCCGTCACCGCAGCGGTTAATCCGCCGAGATCAGGAATGTCGTCGGCTGTCCACCGTTGTGATTCGCTCATCGTGCTCCACAGAATATGCGCGCGTCTGATCGCGTCCCCAATGTTTCCGCGAGCAATCCTAAATTGCGTTGTCCGACATCCCGTCGTGAGCAGCCACACTGCGTTGCTCGACGAAAAATCGACGAATGTGTACGAAAAACGACCAAAAAGATGCTATATTGTGGCATGTTCGCAATTTGAATCATTGCGAATGACGAATCAGAGTCAAAACTTGAGGTGTTGAAATGCGAAGCGCGATACGTGATTCCTTGTCGACGCGCAGATTGTGGATTTCGCTCGGCTTAACAGTCTTGGCGGGTGCAATGGGCACCCTCCTTGCTTGTGGCGGGACGGAAACCGTTGTCCAGACCGTTGTTGTCGAGAAATCTGTGCAGGAGACGGTCATCCAGACTGTCGTGGTCGAAAAAGAAGTGATCGTTGAAGGTCAGACGGTAGTCCAAACCGTTGTCGTTGAAAAGGAAGTCCAAGTAGCGGGTCAGACGGTAGTCCAAACCGTCGTGGTCGAGAAAGAAGTGCAGGTCGCGGGCGAAACCGTCGTCCAGACGGTGGTAGTCGAGAAACAGGTCGAAGTTGAGAAAGAGGTCATCAAGGAGGTCGAGAAGGAAGTGCAAGTGGTTGTGACAGCCACGCCGGAAGCGGCGATGATGATGGAGGAACCGGCCTTCAAGGGCAACTTGCGCCTCGGAGAAATCCTTGTTGATCCACCGGTATTCTTACCGAGTAAACAAGGAACGGGCAATATGCAGCTGCTCATCTTCTGGGGCTTCTTCGAGCCGCTGATGTGGGCCCAACACTCCGCGCCGCCGAGGCTAAACCTCGATGCTCCAACATATACGGAAGGTATCGCAGAGTCATGGGAAGTCGCTGACGATACAAGCGCCGTGACTTTCAAGATTCGCGACGGCGTCCAGTTCCACACAGACTGGAACGGAAACGACTGGGGTGAAGTCTCCGCGCACGATGTTCAGTGGAGTTTCGACTCTGCACTCGGCGAAGGCAGCATCAACCAACGAGCGCAGGGCGTACAGCGGTTCGTTACTGGTTTTGAGGCGATCGACGATGACACTGTGCGGATGAACATCAGGGACAACAGTCTCGATCCGCGTTGGTACCACATCATCTCGAATACCACGCTTGGAGCGCCGGTCATCGTACCGAAACGCCTATATGACGAGATGGGCGAGGAAGCCGCAAACCTTACGCCGGTCGGGACCGGATCTTTCCGCATCACCGAGTGGGTTACGGACAGTAACGTTCGAGCAGAACCGGTTGAGGGCCACTATCGTCAGCAACCCAGCGTAGCCTCGTACGAAGTCATACTGATGCCGGAGCCGCTGGCGCGCATCGCAGCTCTGCAGACAGGTCTGATCCACGTTGCACGCGTGCCACTGAAACTCATCAAGAACACCGTCAATAACATCGACGGTGCGCGTCCGCAGGTTGTCGGCCCGCCGATTAACCAAGTCGTGATGATGGCCGGTAACTACTGGGCACAGACCGATCAGAACGGTGAAAACATCTACCGCACTCGAGAAGGATTCTTGCCTGACGAAGACCATCCATGGATCGGTGATCCTGACGACCCAGCATCGATGGAACGCGCGAACAAAGTTCGACGTGCACTCAGGCTCGGCATCGACCGTCAGACGATCGTCGACGAGATTCAGTCCGGCGTCGGTAGCCCGTTGACGAATGCCATCAACGCGTTCCCGGGCGATCCGCACTGGATTGACGAATTTGACGTCCCATACGACCCTGATCAAGCGAAGGCGCTATTGGCGGAAGCCGGGTACCCGGACTGCTTCGAGTTCAAGTACCACGTTGCTCCTGGCAAGGAGTGGGACGCCGAAGTCGGCGGGGCAGTTGCTCAATTCTGGCGTGAACTTGGTTGCGAGGTCACGGTTGACGCGACGGATTACGGCGCAGCTCGACCACGACTGGTCAATCGACAGAAACAGATTCCTTGGATGATCCAGGCCGGTACCAACGCTCCACCTGACGCGTTCTTCGGTTCGGTCTATCGACCATCTGGCGGATTCAACTACGGCATCGAGTTGCCGGATGACATCACCGCGATATCGGTACGCAACCTCGACTTGGCATCGACTACATTCGAGGAACGCGTCGCTAACACCGTCGAATGGTGGTCATACGTCAACGAGTGGAACTTGGTGGCATCGGTTAGCACCCTACCGACATCGGTGGTATTACGACCTGAGATCACATCCTACGATCCGTACATGAACACCGGCCCCGAGTTCGTGGCACCCGAATCGGTCGTCATGAGCGGCGAATGACGTAACAGATACGTCATTGGACGTGTCACGCGGATAACACGTGGAGACGGCGTCGCCTAGATAGAATCTGGGCACGCCGTCTTCTGTTGTCATCATTACCGCGCCAGAACTGTTGAGTTCGTGAATTGAAAAAGCTGTTGATCCGCAGACTGTTGGCGGCCATCGTCGTGCTGCTTCTCGCCAGCATCTTGGTGTTCGCACTTTCGCGGATGAGCGGCGATCCGCGCCACCTCTTTTTGAGCGAATACACCACCGACGAGCAGTGGGAGCAGTGGGGACGCGATTTCGGATTGGACAAGCCCTACCACGAGCAATACTTCCGGTGGCTCTCTGGTGCCGTCCTTTTGGACTTTGACATCTCCGTAAAGGAACAGATACCGGCGACAACGGTCGTGCTCCGCAAGATTCCGAACACGCTCCAACTAGCCGCAGGTGCTTATGTGTTCGCTCTGCTGGTCGGAATCCCGTTGGGTATCTTCTCGTCGATTCTCAGAGGAACATTCTTGGATTTATTCGCCCGGGGCTTCGCTTTGCTTGGACAGGCGATGCCGGGATTCTGGCTTGGAATAATGCTCATTCTTATTTTTGCCGTGTGGCTTGGATGGGTACCTGCTGGCGGAAAAGACGACCTACGAAGCCTGATCCTTCCATCAATAACGCTCGGATGGTTCGCTGCCGCTGCGCTGCTGAGGCTTACCCGTTCTGCAATGCTCGAGATCCTTGATAGCGAGTTCGTAAAACTGGCCCGCGCTAAAGGCGCATCGCAATGGACGGTGATTATCAAACACGCATTTAGAAACGCCATCATAGTCCCATTGACGTTCGCCGGTATATTTCTTTCCGCGTTGCTTACCGGCGCAGTCGTGACGGAAACTGTGTTCGGATGGCCTGGGCTTGGCAGATTGGCTTTGCAGTCAGTTTTCGGAACCGACTTTCCAGTGATCAGCGCGATCGTCATGTTTGCCACGGCCGGATATCTGGCCATGAACTTGTTCGTCGACATCCTCTACGGCGTACTCGATCCGCGCATCAGGCAGAGTTGAAATGGCCTCCAACGCGCAAACAACATCTGATACCGTCAACGCACCACTCGTCGTTGGTGAAGACCGGAACGTTTTGCGAATCCTTTGGCACGTCTTGCGCCGTTACCCCGTATTGCCGTCGTTCATCGTCGCCATATTGGTAATCGCCGCAGTCTTCGCACCCTGGCTTGCCCAACACGATCCGCTTGTCGGCAAATTGAAGGATCAAGACCGCCCGCCGATCTGGCAAGAATCGTCGCCGATCAGCGGGAAGGAGCCGTTGTGGGATTATCCACTAGGCACCGATCCCCTAGGTAGAGACATGCTGAGCCGGATCATCTGGGGCGCGCGTTACTCTATGATGATCGCTTCTGTAGTTCTAATCTCCGGCGCCGTAGGTGGCACGATACTCGGTTTGATCGCAGGTTACTTCGGCGGGATTTACGACGAGATTTTGATGCGGATGGTGGACCTGACGCTAGGAGTTCCATTCATCCTCGTGGCCTTGGCTACCGTGGTGGTTTTCGGTTCAAGTATGGTTTTGATTATCTCGTTGCTGATCTTGTTCAGCTGGAGTGGTTTCGCACGCCAAATCAGGGCAGAAACGTTGCGGCTCAAAGCGTCGGACTATGTCGCGTTGGCGGTGGTTGCGGGAGCAACGTCGCGACGCATTATTTCGAAGCACGTGTTACCGGGGGTTGTAAACACCGTGCTCGTGATCGCCAGCCTAAACATCGGGCAGCTGATTCTCACGGAGGCGACGCTGAGCTTCCTCGGAGTGGGAATACCCAAGCCGCGTCCAGCTTGGGGCTCAATGGTCGCGGAAGGTCGCGACTACATCGACACTTCATACTGGATGGCCCTGTTCCCCGGACTCGCAATCTTCGCCGTCGTCTTCGCCATGAACTTCCTCGGCGATTGGATCCGTGACCGGCTGGACCCGAGGTTGCGGCAGCTTTAGCCAGCCCAACCTTCATTCTTCAACACCCGCCCGGCTACCGCGTCGAGTTTACGCATCAGGGCTGGATCGCGATCTTGTGGTGCGGTCGCTATGGCGTGTTCCAGCGCGGTGTGAACGCCCGATGGGAATGGGGCATCGAGCGCGCCGATGACTGGAACCGCGGCTTTGACCAATGCTCTGGCACCATCGGTATTGCTGCGCAAAACCTCGAGCACCAGCGACGCAGAAACATCCTCGTGTTCTTCATGCCAACAGTCGTAGTCGGTAACCATCGCAACCGTCGTGTACGCCATCTCCGCCTCGCGGGCCAGTTTGGCCTCCGGCATATTCGTCATCCCGATAATGTCGGCACCCCACGAGCGATACAGATTCGACTCGGCACGCGTCGAAAACTGCGGACCGTTCATCGCAAGATACGTCCCTCCACGCACCAATTCGATATCCAAACTACCCGCCGCCTCTTCAACCGCGTCGTTCATCGTGCTGCACACCGGATCCGCCATGCTCACATGAGCCACGAAGCCCTCGCCGAAGAACGAACTTTCCCGACCGCTAGTCCGGTCGATGTATTGGTCGACGAGCACAAACTTGCCGGGCGCCAGATCCGCATTCAACGAACCGACGGCGCTGAAGGCCAAGATGCGGTCTACCCCAGCACGTTTGAGCGCGTCGATATTCGCCCGATAGTTCACTTCGGGAGGCGACACGCGGTGACCTCGACCGTGGCGAGGTAAGAAAGCGACCCGATATCCCTCTAAATCTCCGATCAACAGTTCATCGGACGGTTTTCCGAACGGTGACTGGACCGCAACCCATTGAGCGTCTTCGAATCCCTCCAACTGGTACAGACCAGTTCCACCGATGATGCCGACGGTAACCCGAGCGTCGCTTGCCAATATATCCCTCCTGTAATCTGTCTAGGTCACAACACGCGCGGTGATCCCTTGCGATCTGACTCTGGCAAGGTTCACATTTAGAATCTTAAGCGTGGCAGATGTGGGATGTGTGGAATCTGCCGAGATGGCGGAACGGTAGACGCAGCGGGCTTAAACCCCGCGGCCCGTAAAACGGCGTGTGGGTTCGAATCCCACTCTCGGCACCATCTTCAGCGAATCGATTCGACTACGGTGTTAAACTCGCCTGCAAATCCTCACGTTCACGTCAAACTGGAAAGCTCAGATGTCCGAAGTCAACCAACGCCACGTCTCTTACGACGAAATCGTTCAAGACCTCCGCAGTAAAGCCGCCATCACCGCGGCAGGCGAAGCCCCCGACGAGGATATCTCTCGCCATTTCGGATCGGAGTTCAAATCTAGCCGAATCCTCATTCAGGACAGCCGAAACCGAGCGACGGTCCTCACGTCACCCGGAGGTGCCCCAGGCGACCCTCACATTCATCCCGACTTCAATGAGTGGTTCATGGGATTCGGCGGTGTGATGGGGTTCCTAGTAGGGGAATACACACCGTTCCGCGGTACCTTCGGAGACATAACGGTGGCGCCTTGTGGTTACCGACACACCCCCCTCCCGTGGTACGGCGACATGTGCATGAGGTTGGTATGCACCAAACCCGGTTCCAACCACGACATCAAAGGCATCGAACCCTCACGAACCGTGCGCCTAGACCCCGACTGGGAACCGCCAAACCGCATTCTGACTCCGCTGCCGTACATGATTGAGCGCCACGGTTTGGATGCAAATTGGCAGGAGTCTGTATTACTCGATCAGCGCAACCGCGTCGAGATGTTTAACGTGCTGCCGGGAGCATCTGCGGAATCGGTCAATGGCGACAACGAATCGTGGTGGGTAGTTTTGAAGGGTAACGTCCGATTCGAGATCGCGGGCGATGTGGTCGATGCGAGCAAAGGAAGCGTCCTCTATTCCGGCGACGGAGAATTCAGCGCGATCACCGCGACGGGACCTGGCTCCGGCATATTCGTCGAAGTTGCAGACCCAGCTACGTGCTGAAAACGCTGACTACCTTTGCGCAATCCTTTCACTCCGCGAAACCCACCATCCCCTCGCGCACCCCTTTCGCCCTGGCGCAACCCATTCACCCATCGCGCACCCATGTCATTCCGAGCGCCCAGGCATGTCATTCCGAGCGCAGCGAGGAATCTCCCCCGTCGCAAACCACAATCCGGCCAATGAACGCTCCGTGATCGCGCATTTCCACTGTTAAACTGCTACGAGTGCGATTTTCGCGCCGCGGCAGAACCTGAAATCAAACCCGAAATCGGATAATTCAATGTCTGAACTAAACGCTCGCCACGTGACATACGAAGAGATCGTCGATACGCTCCGGCCTGACGCCCCCGATGTTGAGGGACCGGTGCTGGACGAGATAGCAAGGTCAGGTGGCGGTTACGCGACGGTTACCAAGTCGCGCGTCATGGTCATGGACTCGCGCAATCGAATGGCGGTAATTTCATCACCGGGCGGTTCGCCGGGAGACCCCCACCTCCATGACGACTTCAACGAATGGTGGGTAGCCTTTGGCGGCGAGATGCGCTACCGCGTGGGCGAGTACGAACCATTCAAAGCACACTTTGGTGACATCATCGTCGCGCCGAGCGGATATCGCCACGACCCAAGGGCTTGGAAGGGCGAGATGTGCATGCGTATGGTCACCGGCAAACCGGGATCAAATCACGATCTGAAAGGATTAGTGCCATCACGCACGATCCCGTTGGAAGACCACTGGGAACCGCCCAACCGGATATTCACACCGCTCGACTACATGATCGACCGGCACGGATTGGAAGAAGATTGGCGAGAGACGGTCATCCTCGACCAGCGGAACCGAGTTGAGATGTGGCACGTGATGCCCGGTGGCCCGATGGCGACCATGTCCGGCGAATCGGAAGCATGGTGGGTAGTTCTACGCGGCTCCGTAAGTTTTCATCTAGGCGGAGACGTAGTGAACGCTGGTCAGGGGGATGTCGTCTACTCGGGAGATGGTGAGAGTAGCAGCATCTCCGTCGATGGAGACGAATCGGCGATTTTCATCGAAGTTCTAGAGCCGTAAGTTTGAGAATTAATTCCTGCCACACTGGCAGCAAAAACCGCACTCTTCTGCAAGGTGATAGCGATCGAAGGAGTCAGGAGAATGTTCGAAACGAGAGCCGAGATTCACTGGGCAGCGCGCCGGAGGCGCAACGAATTGGAGAGACAATTCGGACTGGAAGCAGCTTGCGAATCAGTCATCACTGAGCTTAAGCAGGATGGGACTGACATTCCCGACGACATCTTGGATGAGGCCATGAAGGAAGTGTTGGGACCACAATACAGCCGCGGCCTATGGTACCGATTCACTAGGGCCGTGAAAAAGTGGTTCTACATGCTGTAACGCGAGGCGACCACCAACACCGCCGAATTGCAGGCTGCCCGAACAGTCTCCCTGAAACCTCGAGAAACCTCAACATGCTAGAGATCGGAACCAAACCCATGGGTTCAACACAAATCAAAATAGGCGAATACGAAATCTCAGTCGTCGACGACCACATCGGTCTACGCCGCAATCCCGCCGATGTCTTCGTCGACGTCACCAGCGCTGAATGGGACCCGCATCGCGATTACGCCCTCACGTCAGATGGACTCTGGGAGGCGCAGTGGCGAGGGCACCTGATCAGACGCTCCGACGGTAAAGGCGAAAACATCCTCGTCGACACCGGCATGGGCCCGGGCCCCTATGAACACGGACCACCCCAAGGCGACCTCCTCACCAATCTCGAAAAACTCGGCGTCAAAGCAGCCGAAATCAACAACGTGGTCACTACCCATTGCCACGGCGACCACATCGGTTGGAACATGCAGGGCACCGGCGCGTCAGCGCCCACCACATTCCCTAACGCCACCTACCACATCGCCAAAAACGACTGGACCTACTACAGCGACCCCGACAATGAAAACGACGTGTTCGATGTCCAAGTCGCACCATTGGAGTCGACCGGTCAGCTCAAGCTGGTGCTAGGCGAACTCGAAATAATGGACGGCGTGACCCTCCTACCGACCAACGGCCACACCCCAGGTCACCAATGCGTCCTCGTCCAATCCGGCGGCGAAACCGCAGTCATAACCGGCGACCTGTTCCACAACATCGCTCAGATCAGAGAACAACACTGGTGCCCGGTATTCGATTGGCGCACTGACCTATCCACCGCATCCCGCCGATGGCTACTGTGGCGAGCAATATCAGAAAACTGGACTGTAGTTTCAGGACATCTGCCGACTGGGATGAGTATCGGTAAGGTTGTGGAGGAGCAAGGTAAACCGACTTGGGTGGCGGTGTGAACACTCGCGAACAATCCCTCTTTCATGTATGATTCGAAGTATTAGCACACTCTTGACGGGGAACATAATGGCAACAGCATCGGTGGAAGAACGACTGAGCCGACTCGAAGGTGGTTACGATCACGTCGCGACCAAGGCCGATCTTTTTCAGTTGGAGAATCGGATAATGTCGCACATGGGGCAACTGGAAAGCCGACTGATGAGGTGGATGGTTTCCTTGATGGTAGCGGTCGCCTTGGTAGCGCTGGCCGCGATTGGGATTTTCGTTCAGACGCTATTGGGCTGATGCGTATCGTAGGGCTATCCGACAAGACTGCGCTCGATTAGAGACTTGTCGCCCAATTCTTCGACGAACGGGCTAATAGGCTCGTCTTTTTCATGGAGCAAGATCACCTTCTTCTGCGCCCTTGTGAACGCTACATAGAACAGCCTGCGTTCGGCTTCTAATTCGCGCCGATCTTTGACTTGACCTGGCCAATGGTCGTTGTCAACGTCCAGCAACACAACCGTATCGAATTCTTTACCCTTTGATCGATGAGCAGTCATCAGATGAAGTCGACGTCCCAGCAAGCTCGTATCGGAATCTTTCTCGTTCTCCTCTTCGATTCTTTTGAATTCTTCTAGATTGTCTTTGACGTTCTCGATTCTTTCGATCAAGTCGAATGCGTCGAAGTTTTGGCTTTCTGCCAGCTCAGCCAGCATTTCAAACGGTGGATTAGTGTACCAGATGTCATCTTCGGCACGCTCCGCGTCCCAGCGCAGTCCGTCGAATCCAGTTGACATGCTCATGATCGCGTCGTGAACCGTCTTAGTATTCATGAATCTGCTGGCAGACTTATACAACTCGACGTGGGACTTGCCTCTCAAATCGGGACCGTCATATGCATCAAGTCTGGCCACACTTTCAGCAGTCGTCTTTGACCGCCCGGCCATCAGATAAGAACGGAGATAGCGCTGATCCGTTTGTTTGCGCAACGGCCCCTGCTTGATTACGTTGCAAATCTTGATAGTGTCATCCACAACCTGAGGTAGTCGTCGGCGTCTATCGTGTCGGTGGTCCCAGACATCCAACAGCGAGACCAATTTATTGAACGCATCGCTAGAATAAACGTCCAAATCGGATGCCGTCTTGAACCCAGGATTGTCGTCAAGGTCGTAAGCGTAATAGATCTGAAATGGGATCAACTGCCGTCTCAACCGACCGATAACCGCGACTTTGCCTGGATCGGCACCATGCACGAGGTCCGTTACAAGCTTCAAACGTGCGTCAATGGAGTCGATCAGCTTGAGTTCTATCTGC
This sequence comes from Dehalococcoidia bacterium, assembly GCA_963664695.1. Taxonomy (GTDB): domain Bacteria; phylum Chloroflexota; class Dehalococcoidia; order Lucifugimonadales; family Lucifugimonadaceae; genus Bin127. The sequence continues at coordinate 862,834 of OY761543.1, read as the reverse complement.
GCGTCGCCAGCGGTTGGTGCTGGAACGACCGTCTTGCGAACACGCTCACGGTTGTTTTTGATCAAGTTCTGGGACAAATCGACGATCTGTTTAGGAGACCGATAGTTCGTTCTGAGTTTTTTCGTTACGAACCTCGATCCGTTGAAATAGACCTCAGGATTCAGTATGAAATGTGGAGATGCGCCACGCCACTCGAAAATCGCTTGATCGTCGTCGCCCACTATTACTAGATTCGCTCGATGATACGTCCGGATGGCGTCGATGAAAGCCAGATCCAACGGATTAATGTCTTGAAATTCGTCCACGAGAATGTGGTCATATCTTGTTATACCTGTCGGTAATCGCCTACGTCTCCCATCTCGAACGACTTGCCGCATAATCAAATTGGCCCAGTACTTCTGGTCTTCAAATGTGTAGAATGAATGTTGTTGGAGATGCTCGGTCGCGCGGCGCCAAAAGGTGAAAAATCGGTCGTAGAAGGCACGTCGCCTGAAATTCGAGGAGTTGCTGCGCGTTTTTGGTCTTTCCAAGACACCGATTCGCGAAAGGGTTTCGAATAGCTGTGTGACGCGCCAACCTAACTTTCGGTTTTCGAGATAATCAAGCTTCCCGTAGACCGAATCTCGGTTCAAGTCAGTCGTATGGTCAAAGCCCAATGATTTCAAGTTATCGATGACTTCAAGAAGGTCGCGTCTTGCGTTATACCCGTGCTCCACAGCACGTTTCACGTATTGGTTGTGTTTCCAAGTTGGTTGCAAATGATTGGTAACTGTTGACCGTTTCTCATAGCTGGACCTGACGAGCTTAGGAGCTGGCATCTTATTTCTGCCAGCCTCATTCTGGATGGTCCGCCATCCGAATGAGTTGAGTGTGCGAACGCTGATGTAGTTGCGTACGGTTCCCAGACTTTCGTCTAAACGAATGCGTTCCCTTAACTCTTCGGCTGCAACATTAGTAAAAGTAACTATCAAGAAACGCGGATTTCCCTTGGACCTGGCAGCCAGATCTCTGCAGCGATACAACAATGAGATCGTTTTGCCGCAACCGGCAGGGGCCAATAATCGGATGTTGCGGCTAGTTGACCGACAGAATTCCTGTTGTGATGGGTCGAGTTCGATCATGGAGTTTTAGCGAAGGCTATGGTGCGTTGCGATCTGTTGCTGGACTGGCGCAGATTTTACAACTGCTCGGGAGGTAGTGAATACGCTCAGCCTAGGCCTAAACCCCCAAAATGCGCCCGATAATCCTCCAACACCGAATCCCGCAACTCCACACTCGAAGCCTCAGCATAAATCCGAACCAGCGGCTCAGTCCCCGACATCCTAACAACCGCCCATCCCCCATCCCGCAGATCAAGCCGGACACCATCCCGCCGGTCCTCACGAACCACATCAACGCCCCCCAAACTCACCGGAGCGTCCCCATTAACAGCCGCCGCAATCCCGTCCCGTTGGTCAGGCGTGAACTCGATATCGATCCTGTGGAATGTATGTGGTCCAGTGATCTCATGGATTTCACCAAGCAATTCGCTCGGAGATTTCCCGGAAATCGCCATACTCTCCAAGAAGAACAACACACTCAGCGGCCCGTCGCGTTCAGGGATGTGTCCAGCGAACGCATATCCGCCACTCTCTTCGCCGCCAAGCACACAAGCGTTATCGATCATCGCCGGACCGACAAACTTGAAGCCTACCGGCGTCCGTTGCAGGTCTACATCGTGATGCTCCGTCAAACGATCCATCATGCTGCTCATCGTGATTGTGCACGCCGCACCGCCCGGCAGCTCGCGCCGACTCTTAAGATGGTGGAACAACATTGAAAACACTTCGAGTGTCGTAACGTAGACGCCGTTTTCATCGACCACACCCAATCGGTCAGCATCACCATCGGTTGCAACTCCAACGTCGTAACCGCCGCCCTTGATCGCGGAAATTAGAGGAGCCAAATTGTCTTCCACAGGCTCCGGTTGCTTCATGTCCGGGAAGGCAGGATTGATCTCACTCCGAATCTCAGAGACCTCGGTAGCGCCGCCTTCAAGAAGCGCCGCAACTATTCCCGCACCTGACCCATGCATCGAATCGACCAAGACTCGCAATCCAGCAGACTTTATCCGTTCAACATCGACCAGGGAAGAAAGTTGCTTAAGGTACGGCGAAACCATATCAACGGTCTTTATCGATGCGCCGCTCGACCCCTCAGTTTCGGAGCCTTCGGACAACGCCGCTGGTAAGTGCGCCTCGATGCGTTCGACCTGTTCAGGCGGTGCGCTGCCGCCTGCATCCGACTTCACCTTGAAGCCGTTCCATTCCGGCGGGTTGTGGCTCGCCGTAATCATCACACCCGATGCACCACCCATCTGCGTAACCGCATAGCTCAACGCGGGTGTAGGTAGCGGACGATCAGACAGTTGGACGGGGATCCCGTAGCCGGCGATGATGTTTGCAGCATCCTCGGCAAAACTACGCGATTGGAAACGAGTGTCGAAACCGACGGCGACACCCTGGTGGGTCTGCCCGGTAGCTCTTAGGTCCATGGCAACGGCCGCAGCACAGGCGCGAACGTTTGCAAACGTGTAGTCGTCACCGATAACGGCGCGCCAGCCGTCGGTACCGAAGCGAATGTCTGGCTGTGATGGCATCGATCTAACCGTTGATGACTGAATCAGACGCCGGCAGCATCCCGAAGAGCATCAACTTTGTCAGTTCGTTCCCACGGGAGGTCGAGGTCTGGTCGCCCGAAGTGGCCAAACGCGGCTACTGGTCGGTAAATCGGGCGTCGGAGATTCAAAGTTTCGATGATGCCGCTCGGTCGAAGGTCAAACTCTCCGGCGACGATGTCGGCGATCTTGGTGTCAGCGATTTTGCCGGTGCCTCGAGTCTCAACCATCAGAGAAACTGGTTCGGCTTTGCCAATGGCGTAGGCAATCTGGACTTCTGCGCGGTTGGCAAGACCTGCCGCGACGATGTTCTTGGCGACATATCGGGCGGCGTATGCGCCGGAACGGTCCACCTTTGATGGGTCTTTGCCAGAGAAGGCTCCGCCGCCGTGTCGTGCGCTTCCACCGTACGTGTCGACGATGATCTTGCGCCCGGTGAGTCCTGCATCGCCGTGAGGACCACCAGTCACAAAACGGCCGGACGGATTGATCAGATATTGGGTCTTCGCGTCCCGTAGATCAGGCGATACCAGCGGATCGATAACTTGCTCAATCAAGTCGGTCTCGATCTGCGATTGCTCGACGTCTGGTGCATGCCAAGAAGACAACACGATCGTATCGATGCGTGCTGGAACATGGTTCTCGTCGTACTCTACGGTTACCTGACTCTTGGAGTCGGGCCGCAGGTATGGTATCGAGCCGTCCCGCCGAGCGTCGCTCATGCGTTTGGTCAATCGATGCGCAAGAGATATCGGCAGCGGCATCAACTCCGGCGTCTCATCGACCGCGTAACCGATCATCATCCCTTGGTCGCCAGCACCTTGTTGAGAATCTTCCGAATCGGCGCCGCGAACCTCCAATGCGGTGCTAACAGCCGCGTCAATATCGGGCGATTGCGAATGGAGATAGACATTGACATCGCACGATTTGTCGTCGAACTGATACTCCGGGTTGTCGTATCCGATGTCCCGGATAACACCCCTCGCGACAGCTTCAAAATCGATATCGGCGGCCGTAGTAATCTCACCGAACATCCAGAGTCGGTTCGTCGTGCACGAAGTCTCGCACGCAACCCGGGAATTTGGATCGCCAGCCAGAGCGGCGTCAAGAATGCCGTCCGAAACCTGATCGCAAATCTTATCGGGGTGCCCGTCGGAGACCGACTCGGAGGTGAGCAAGTGTTTGAAACTGCCGGTTGTCATGTGATGTGTCCTAGTATTGCGTCACGCTGACAGCGTTGATTGTTAGGTGCCGGATTCCCAAGAATTAAGGTACTTTTCCTGCTCGGCGGAGAGGGTGTCGAAATTCATGCCCATCGACTGAAGTTTGAGCGAGGCAATCTCCAAATCGATCTCTCTAGGTAGGTTGTGGACACCCGGACCAAGAGCTTGATAGTTGGATGCGATGTACTCGCTGGCCAAAGCCTGATTCGCGAAGCTCATATCCATGACACTCGCCGGGTGACCCTCAGCCGCGGCTAGGTTGACCAAACGTCCTTCGGCGAGCAGGTTAATTCGACGCCCGTTTTCAAGAGTGAATTCTTCGACGAACGGGCGGACCTGGCGCCGAGCTTCTGACATTTCTTCGAGAGCGTCGATGTTGATCTCGACGTTGAAATGTCCAGAGTTGGCAACGATCGCGGCGTCCTTCATCTTGAGGAAATGATGTTTGTCGATGGCGTTCATCCCGCCAGTTACGGTGAGGAAAACGTCACCGATCTCTGCCGCCTCGTCCATCGTCATCACGCGGTGACCGTCCATCACCGCTTCGAGGGCGCGCACAGGGTCGACCTCACAGACGATGGTGTGCGCACCCAAGCCGCGCGCACGATCGGCAAAACCACGTCCGCACCATCCATATCCGATCGTCACGACCGATTTGCCCGTGATCAGGTGGTTGGTCGCCCTGATAATTCCGTCGAGCGTGCTCTGTCCCGTGCCGTACCGGTTGTCAAACATGTGCTTTGTCATCGAATCGTTGACGGCTATGATCGGGTAGGCGAGTTTGCCTTCCGCATCAAGCGCCTTAAGACGGATAACACCCGTCGTAGTCTCTTCCATTCCGCCGATCGTCCCGTCCAGCAGCTCTCGACGTTCAGAGTGGAGCATGGCTACAAGGTCGGCGCCGTCGTCGATGGTGAGGTGGGGTTTGGTGTCGACCGTAGCGGAGATGTGATCGTAGTAAGTTTCAGCGTCCTCGCCGTTGCGGGCAAACACCGAGATGCCTTGAGAAACTAGATAGGCGGCTATGTCGTCTTGTGTCGAGAGCGGGTTGGAAGCGCAAAGGGCCAGTTCAGCTCCGCCGGCGACCAGCGTCTTGGCGAGATTTGAAGTCTCGGAGGTGACGTGGAGGCATGCGGCGATCCGGAGGCCTTCTAAAGGCCGGTTTTCGGCGAATCGTTTTCGGATGTCCCGTAGGACCGGCATCTGGTCGTCGGCGAATTCCGATTTCAGCGCGCCTTCGGGAGCTAGGTTTATATCAGTAATGTCGTAGTTCATTAATTCTCCGGTTTTGTGGACCTCAATCTGTTGGTTGGCGAAGCGGGAGACGAATCGCGGTATCGAATGTCGTTAAGTCTTCGAATTCAAAGAATCTGTCACTGATTTCGTCGTTCGTCAGGTTCGCCAGGCGGTCTAGACCGAAGCCTTCGACGGTGAACGAAGCGATGACGGATCCGGCGATGACGGCTTGGCGGTAAGATTCCGGGTCGTGCCCGGATGTGGCTGCGATGTAGCCCATGAATCCGCCAGCGAAAGAGTCGCCGGCGCCAGTGGGGTCAACGATGTTCTGGACGGGATACGCGGGAACGATGAACCGCTGGTTGTCGTTGTAGAGGACCGCTCCGTATTCGCCGCGTTTGATGATAACGTTGTCTGGCCCCTCGTCGAGGAGACCTTCAGCGACGTCGACAAGGTTCGACTTCCCCGTGTACATGCGCGCTTCGGCCTCGTTGATCACGGAGAAATCTAGTTGCGTCATCAAGTGGTCAAGAGATTGTCGTTTCTCGACGATCCAGTGGTTCATCGTGTCGCCCGCCACGAGTTGGAGGTCGTCGGTCATCTGGTTAAGGACCGACTGTTGCGTCTCGGGGTCGCAGTTGGCAAGGAATAGGTAAGGGATCGAGCGGTGACCTTCTGGGACTGTCGGGTTGAAGTCGGCGAAGACATTTAGATCGGTTGCGACGGTCTCCGCGTCGTTGAGGTCGTTCAAATAGCTTCCGGACCAGCGGAAAGTCTGACCGTTTACGACTTCGATACCGGAGGCGTCAATGCCGCGGGAGGTTAGAAGATCGCGGTGTTCCGGTTGAAAGTCATTTCCGACGATACCAAGGATTGCGACGTCGGTGAAATAGCTCGCGGCGACCGAAAAGTAGGTTACGGAGCCGCCCAGTTGGTGGTTTCGAATCCCGGCAGGCGTCTCGACATCGTCATACGCCATTGAGCCGACGACTAGAAGTTTCATGCCGACCGCCTCGTCGCGTCAGTTGGAAATTCTCCGAGGTGTCGACGGTGAGACGCGTCCCCGGAGATATGCATGTTGCCGTTCGACAAGTTTGATCTTCAAGCGCCGGTGGCGTGAGGCAATCCTAGGGCGATCCAAGCCGGCGTTCCGTCTTCGATGTTAAACAGGCGTGAAGTCTCTGCACCCATCGCGGCAGCATATTCAGCCGCTAATCCGCTACGTGCACCGACTTCGCAGATGAAGAGGAGATTACCGTCGGTGGGGAGTTCGTCGAAGCGCGGAATGATGTCGTCCACAGGGATCCAAACCGCGTCTTCAACGTGACCAGCTTCCCATTCGTCGGGATTGCGGACGTCTACGACGGTCGAATCGCCGTTTTGGACCATTTCATAGGCTTCTTGGGACGTGATGCGGGCGTATGGTTCGCCGGGGACTTGCCTTGCCATTTGGTACCTGATTCTCTAAGCCAAAACCAAGTTCGATTGTACTCGATTGACCGTCGGCGTTTCGAGTTACGAACGGTGACCAGCTTCGATGTCGTTCAAAGTCGCTCCCCAGTGAGAGTCGACGCAATTGCAGTAACCAATGAGAACGGTCCCGCAACAATGATCACCAACGGGATCAGGCCAATTAGTGCACCTATGACATTGAAGACGACTACGTTGGAGACTTTGCGCGTCAACGATGACGGCAACTCGACGTGCAAAGAGGCAAAAAACGTTACGACGGAAACGGCGACGAAGAGCAAAGCCCCGATCACACCCGAATAGAGCACCTTGATCAAGAAGATGTACCCGTCTAGGAACGAACCCAGCAGTGTCTCGACGAACGCTGACAACCATAGTCCAGGCCTCAGACCTTCGACAATGTCGCCGAAGATCAGCAAAGTCAGCGGCAGCAGGAAACCTATCAGCAAAGGTGTCGCCAAGGCGTAGAAGATGCCCACGATCAGCCATCTGAAGATGCTGTTGGCTTCGTTACGGGTCGTGAAAAGGGCGAACATAATCCCGCCACCGATTGCACCTCCGCCGATCAGGTAAGCAGTAATCACCCGCAGGAAACCATTGACAAAATTGGGCCGATAGAACTGGAAACCGAAGTCACCGGCCCCGCCATCAACGATCGTGATGAGGGTGGCAAGATAACCGACGGTCAAACCGACAGTTGCACCGACGACGATTCCCAGCCACATCAGACGCATCTGAACGGTGCGTTCGACGCCCATGCGCTCGTTTTCGGCGCTCCGAATTCGGTTAAGGGCTTGCGTGCGCGTTTCCGGCGTGGGAGTGGGGTTCGCGGGTTCGTCGGGTAAAGAACTGAGATCTGAATTCGACATGCTATTTATTGTGCATTGAGGACTCAGGACATGCGTAGTTTGTCTCGCAGACAGATCGCCGTGCCGGAACCTGCATCATGACGCAGATGAATTGATATTGGCGTAGTCGATTTTTCACATCGTCGCGTTCAGCAACCGGATCGCCAGCGAATCTGAGCAAATGTCTAACCACGTCGCTACCGAAAAAACGTGTAGGCAGGTGAAATGAGGGGATTGAATCGTTGGTTTGACCCAACTGGGAATTGGTGTTAAATTTCACTCAGGCTTTTGCGACGGCAACCTGGCAGGTCCGATTCGCACTTTTTTCTTAGGAGGTCCCAAACGATGAGATACAAATTGGCGATCTTAACTGTCGCCCTCTCTGCGGTGGTTGCTGCTGTTGCCGCCTGCGGAGGCACCGAAACCGTTGTCGAGACAGTTGTCGTCGAGCGCGTCATCACGCAGGCGCCTGAACGCGTTGTCGAGACCGTCGAGGTCGAACGAGTCGTTGAAGTTGAAAAAGTCGTCGAAGTAGAGAAAGTTGTTGAAGTTGAAGTAGAGGTTACGACGGCGCCATCGGATGACACGATGATGATGGACGACGAGGTCATTCCTCGCGAACGACAATTCATCATGCTGTGGGGCGGCTCTGGCGGTGTCGGGTCTGCTGGCCAATACACGAACCATGACATCTGGAACGTCTACTCTGGTGTAAGCCACCAAGATGGTCCGCAGCTGATTTTCGAACCCCTCGCTTTCTATTCCGCGTTCAGCGACACCGAGTACCCGTGGCTCGCCGAATCGTGGGAATACAGTGATGACTTTACGGAGTTGACGATCAACACGCGCCAAAACGTCAATTGGAGTGACGGGACGCCATTCGGAGCCCACGACGTCGCCTATACCATCGAGCACCTCCTCACGACCCCTGGCCTGCCGCACTCCGGACAAATTCAGGCCGACGTCGAATCAGTTGAGCTCGTGGATGAAAACACCTTGGTGGTCAAGTTCCTAGGCCCACGTCCGAAGTTCTTGTACTTCATGACCTACAAGTTCGACATCGGTGTCTACATCGTGCCCAAACATATCTACGAAGGTAACGATTGGCAGGAATTCACCAACTTCGACCTAGAAAAAGGATGGCCAGTAACCACTGGTCCTTGGGAAGTTGTGCAGACCTCCACCCAGTCAAAGATCCTCAACCGTCGCGATAGTTGGTGGGCCGTCGAACAGGGCCTCGTCGACAAGATGCCTGAGGTCCTCCAGATTGTCTACATTCCCAACCCGGGCGAAACCCAGATGGCGCAAGAGATGATCGCAAACCGAGCCGATGCATCGCTTTCGTTGCAAACCGCAACGATGCGCGAGGTTCTCAATCGGAATAGCTCGATCATCACGCACTCTGGATACAACGCGCCGTACGGCTACGTCGACTGGTGGCCTGTCGGTCTGCTCTTCAACGCGAGCGAACCACCGTACGACGACAAACGTGTACGCTGGGCGGTTTCGAACTACATCAACCGCGAGCAGCTGATCGAAATCGGTTTCGGTGGCGCTGGGACGCTCTCCTACCTGCCAATGCCAACGTATGCGCCGTTGCAACGTTACTTCGATGTGATCGAAGACAAGTTGACGACGACCCACGATACCACCGAGTACAACCCCGAGAAGGCTGACGGGTTAATGACCGAAGCCGGGTTCACCAAGAACTCGGACGGGTATTGGGAGAAGGACGGGAATGTCGTTGTCTGCGACATCTTGAGCTTCGGCATCTTCAACCACTACGGACCGATCTTGTCGAGGCAGTTGGATAACCACGGGATCAAGTCGTCTTACAGCACTCCGCCAGACGCTTGGTCACGGCAGTCGAACGGCGAAGCGTCGTGCGGACTGCGAGGACACGGCGGTTCAGTCCGTGACCCGTTCTTTACGATGCGTCTCTACACCGGTGGAGACCCCAAGACTTACGATCCGAACGCACCAGCAACACCTGAAAACCGCGCGCCAAACGCGTACCACTGGTACAACGCAGAATTCAACGCCATCACCGACGAAGTGTTCGCCACCGCGATCAACGACGTTGCAAGGCTAGAAGAGCTTTGGGACGAGGCCATGGATATCTGGTTGGATGAATTGCCCGACGTTCAGGTGCTTGAGTTCTACCACCGGATTCCGATGAATACGACATACTGGACGAACTGGCCGACCCACGACAATCCGTACGTGAACGGAGCGTTCTGGCACCTCACTTTCCAGTTGATCCTGAACGAGATCGAACCAGTCCAATAACGGATCGACAGAAGTTCGGTGCCAGCAATCGACGGTCGAATAGGCCTCAACATCTTTCTTGAGGCCTATTCGGTCATTTCATCGGCACGCACGGTTTGAAATATCTGAAAGGTTAGAAACGCCGAATGCCTTGGCGGTACATGGCGGGCAGATTGCTCATGTTCGTCGTCACCATATGGATGGCGAGTACGATCGTTTTCTTCTTGCCGCGTCTTTCGGGGCAAAATCCGCTGGCGGAGAAGATCTATCAAGACGCCCAACGCGGCGGCTATCAGGACCCTGCCGTTGAAGAACGGGTTCGGGTTTTTGAGCAAAAGTACGGGTTCGACAGACCGCTTTGGGAGCAGTACGTCAAGTTCGTAGGTGACGTAGTTCAATTCGACCTTGGACGATCAATCTACCAGTGGCCAAAGTCAGTCAACGAGATTCTTGCCGAAAAAATAATGTGGACGCTTTCGATGGGTCTGTTGACGCTCGTCCTCGCATTCTTAATCGGTTCGACGATGGGCGCGTTGCTCGAATGGAAGAGGAACAACTGGGGACTCATGATCGCGATGGCCCCAATCCTAGCCATCTCGGCGGTCCCATTCTTTATCTTCGGATTGGTACTACAGCTACTCGTGTTCAACGTCAATCGAGAGTTTCCGATGGTGTACGGATTCAAACAAGGCGTCATCGGTTGGCCAGACTGGTCGGATTGGGAATTCGTCCTCAGCGTGCTCAAACACGGTATTCTTCCGGCGATGTCGATCACACTTGTCTCTCTTGGCGGATGGGCGATGGGCATGCGCGGCATGATGGTTACAACTAAGGGTGAGGACTACATGGTTCAAGCTGAGGCTAAGGGGCTTCCAGAACGGATCATGTTGACGAAGTACGCGATCAGAAATTCCCTGTTGCCGCAAGTCACCGGATTGACTCTTGCACTGGGTCTCATCGTGTCCGGCGTCGTCCTGGTGGAAATCGTTTTCGGTTACCCGGGCGTCGGCGGGCAACTATTACAGGCTGTGCGATCAAACGACTATCCGACGACTCAGGGAATCGTGTTCGTATTGGCGTTTGGAACCGCAGCTGCGACCCTCGTTCTCGATCTGACGTACCCACTGCTGGATCCTCGAATTAAATCCGGCGGTTCGTGAAAGGTCTGAATTCGTGGAACAAGTGAGAACAGACCCAGCAGAGATGAATTGGTTGGATTCGCTGGCGACCAACTCGGAGTTCACTCGGGATCGAATCATCCCAATTTTCCGTTACGTTCGTCGAAACCGACTGATGTTAATCGGTATCGGCGCATTCTTGGCGCTGACACTGTTCGTCGGGATTTCGTACCTGTTTTACGAACAGGAGGACCTGCTTGGTGAAACCCGAGGTGTGAACGGTCTGGTAAGGGCGGCGTCTGTCCAAGCCAATCAAAGGCCGTCTTGGAATCCTTGGAGCGGTTACCCACTCGGCACCGATCTGCAAGGCCGAGACATCTATGCTGCAGTGGTCGTCGGGATCCCCCTGTCGCTCCGGATCGGCCTGATCGCGGCCGCGATTGGTGTCGGAGTCGGGATGTTGCTAGCATTCGTAGCGGCTTATCTCGGCGGAGTGGTCGACGCTGTTATTCGCACCGTTGTGGACAGTTTGATTCCGATACCTGGACTGCTCGTGTTAGTACTCGTGGCCACATCGCTCAACCCGGGACAAGGATTATCTGTAGACCAACTCGCATTCGTGATTGCAGTGTTGGCGTGGCCCGGACCAGCTAGGGTCATCCGCTCGCAAGTTTTGGTGATCCGCGAACGTGGCTACGTAGAGATGGCGAGAATGTCTGGTACCGGCGCCCTCGGAATAATTTTCAGAGAGATGATGCCCAACCTCGCACCGTACGCACTCGCGAGCTTCGTGGCCGCCGTGTCCGGCTCCATCCTAGCCTCCATCGGCGTAGAGTCGCTAGGTTTAGGACCATTAGATTCCCCGACGCTTGGCAGCATGATCTATTGGAACATCTTCAACAGCTCGGTATTACTGGGTCTGTGGTACTGGTTACTGCCACCCATCGTCGTGTTGATCACGCTGTTCGTCGGGCTGTTCATGATTTCAGCTGGGCTAGACGAAGTCGCAAATCCGAGGTTGCGAAGACGAGTTTGAACCATCCGCTGGCTGTTGCCTTACAACGGCTGGCGCCGGATTCCGGGCTACATAGTCGTCGTCCGTTCACACGTAAGTTCAGTTTGACTTAAGTCGAACGGAATGTTAGCTTTTCTTGCAGACTTTGGCCGCTGTTCCGCGGCAAATTAACGTGTACCTGAATAGGGAGGGTCCCACTAATGAGATATAAATTGGCGATTTTGGTCGCCGTGCTGTCGGCGATGGTCGCAACCACCGTCGCCTGTGGAGGCACAGAAACCGTCGTCGAGACAGTTGTCGTCGAGCGCGTCATCACCGCGGCTCCGGAACGCGTTGTCGAGACCGTTGAGGTCGAACGCGTTGTCGAAGTTGAAAAAGTCGTCGAAGTCGAAAAGGTAGTCGAGGTTGAAGTGACCGCGGCAGCCATGGAAGACGACTCGATGATGATGGATGACGAGATCCCGAGAAACCGCCAGTTAATCCTATTGTGGGGCGGAGCCGGTGGAGTTGGTGCAGCAGGACGCTACACCGACCACGACATCTGGAGCCCGTACAACCCTGGCACAAGCCACCAGAACGGTTCCGGCATTTTGCATGAGCCGCTGGCATTCTACTCAGCGTTCAACGACCAGGAATACCCATGGCTCGCGGAGTCTTGGGAATACAATGCCGACTTCACGCAGTTGACCATTAACTTGCGGGAAGGCATCACCTGGAGCGACGGCGAGCCGTTTGGCGCTCACGACGTCGCTTACACGCTGAATTACCTGAAGGAGAACTCCGGTCTTCGCCGCAGCTCGCAAGTGCAGCGCGACATTGATTCAATCGAGGAAGTTGACTCTCACACAGTCGTCATTGACTTCTTGGGCCCGCGCCCGAAGTTCTTCTACTTCATGACCTACAAGTTCGACATCGGTCTGTACATCGTTCCGAAGCACGTCTTCGAAGGTCAGGACTGGTTGGAATTCACCAACTTTGACCTCGATCAGGGCTGGCCAGTGACCACAGGTCCGTGGCATGTCGTGCAGACTTCGCCCGAGCAGAAGATCATCAACCGCCGCGATTCGTGGTGGGCAGTCGATCAAGGACTGGTTGAGAGCCTCCCTGACGTCGAACAAATCGTCTACGTCCCGAACCCGGGCGAGACGCAGATGGCGCAGGCCGTCATCAACAACACCGCGGACGCGACGTTGGACCTACGTCCCACGACCATTCGTGAGGTGCTGGCTCGAAACCCGAACGTGGTTACTCACTCCGGATTCAACCCGCCGTACGGTTACGTTGACTGGTGGCCTATCAGCCTGTTGTTCAACGACAGCAAGCCGCCTTACAACGACAAGAACGTCCGATGGGCAGTGTCCTACTACATCGACCGCGATCAGCTGATCGACGTTGCGTACGACGGTGCTGGCACACCCTCTATTCTGCCGTTGCCGAGCTACGCGCCACTGCAGCGCTACTACGACGCAATCGAGGACAAACTCACCGGCGAATACAACACCGGCGAGTACAGCCCCGAAAAGGGTGATGCCCGAATGATGACGGCTGGATACGCGAAGAATGCCGATGGATACTGGGAGAAGGATGGAAACGTGGTGATCTGCGACATCCTCGGTTTCGGCATCTTCAACGACTTCGGTCCGATCCTTGCCCGACAGCTGGACAACCACGGCATCAAGTCGTCCTACAGCAACCCGCCTGACGCAGGCTCGCGGCAAACTGCTGGCGAGGCGTCTTGTGGCCTCCGAGGACACGGTGGATCTGTGCGTGACCCGTACTTCACCATGAACCTCTACTACGGTTCCGATACCCAAGAAGCCGGTGAAGGCCATCAGGCCAACATCTATTTCTGGAGCAACCCCCGCTGGAACGAACTCACCGATGAGGTCTCCGCGACCGGTATCGATGACGTCGCCCGGCTTGAGGAGCTTTGGACAGAAGCGATGGACATCTGGCTCGACGAGCTGCCCGACGTCCAGGTCATCGAGTGGTACCACCGCATCCCGATGAACCAGACTTACTGGGCCAACTGGCCAACCCACGACAACCCGTACGCCAACGGTGCGTTCTGGCACTTGACCTTCCAGTTGATCCTGAACAACCTCCGTGCTGTTCAGTAAACAGCGGAGTCAGTAGACTACTTGACAACACTTGCGGTCCAATCTTCGCTTTTGCGTGGATTGGACCGCAAGTGTTGAAACAACGTAAGCGCGCGGTAAAAGACTTGGCATGCCTTGGAACTACATAATCAGCCGTCTATCGATGTTCTTCATCACGATTTTTATCGCTAGTTCCATCGTTTTTTTCCTCCCTCGAATCTCGGGTCAAAACCCGCTCGAGGAAAAACTGCTTGAGGAAGCAGCGCGCGGCGGTTTCTTGGAAGATACCGATGCCATGGTCGCAGCGTTCGACGAAAAATATGGGTTCAACAAACCGCTGTGGCAACAGTACGTGAAGTTCATGACGGGTATCGTCCAATTCGACCTAGGACGTTCAATATTTAACTGGCCTAAGACCGTCAACCAGCTGCTGGCCGAAACGATTTGGTGGACGATCGCACTAGGATTGCTGACGTTGCTTTTCGCATTCATCGTCGGAACATTGATGGGTGCGGTACTTGAATGGAAAAGAAATAAGAAGTTCTTAATGGTGCTGATGTCGCCGATCCTGACACTTTCGGCTGTGCCTTTTTACCTGTTTGGTTTGGTGTTGTTGTTGGCGTTTTCATTCGTTTGGAGTTTGTTCCCATTGTTTGGCGGATACTCGCGAGGAGTGGCGGGTTGGCCCGATTGGTCAAATTGGAGTTTCATCGGCAACGTGCTCTGGCACGCGACGCTTCCAGCGTTGTCCGTCGTCCTAGTGTCACTCGGCGGTTGGGCGATGGGAATGCGCGGAATGATGGTGACGACAAAGGGCGAAGACTACATGCTCCAGGCCGAGGCCAAGGGACTGCCCGATCGGACGATGTTTTTCCGTTACGGCATTCGCAACGCGATGCTGCCGCAGATGACCGGATTGGCATTGCAACTTGGGTTGATCGTTTCCGGCTTGGTTCTCGTTGAAGTCGTGTTCTCTTATCCCGGTGTTGGCGGGTTGCTGGTGCAAGCAATACCTCGTAGCGACCATGCCGTAATTCAAGGCATCGTCTTCGTGCTAGCTTTGGGAACGGCTTTGGCGACATTGATCCTTGACTTGATCTATCCGCTAATTGATGCGCGAATCAAATACACAGAAGGCTGATTTGTAACTCGGCTATGCAGACACCAACCGTAGTAACAGAATTACCGCAATCGACGGGCAGGTACGAAGCCGTTGGCATCTACCGCGAACGTATCGTTCCGTTGTTGCGTTATCTGCGACGGAATCCATTGCTGATCGGCGGGTTGGGCTTGCTGTTGGGCCTGTTCCTCTGCGTCGTCGGCGGGTATCTGTTTTACAAACAAGATGACATTCTCGGTCAACCCCAAGGCGTGGATGGGTTGACAAGAGCATTGTCAGTCCCCGCACGTGAGCGACCGTCCTGGAATCCGTTTGAAGACTACCCCCTCGGGACCGATGAACAGGGTCGCGACATCTTAGCGGTCATGATCGTCGGGACACCGCTCACATTGCGTATCGGATTGATCGCAGCCGCCATCGGCGTGGGTATAGGCATGATCTTGGCCTTCCTAGCCGCGTACATGGGCGGTTGGATAGACGCCGTAATCCGGGTAATCGTCGACAGTCTTATACCGATTCCGGGTTTGCTTATCCTCGTCCTGATTGCCACATCCCTAAACCCGGGAAAGGGGTTATCCGTCGATCAGATGGCGTTTGTTATATCCATCTTGGCATGGCCGGGTCCCGCAAGGGCGATCCGTTCACAGGTTTTGGTGATGCGCGAGCGGGGATACGTAGAGATGGCCCGGATGTCGGGCACGAGCACAATCGGAATCGTGTTCAAAGAAATGATGCCAAATCTCTCGCCATACGTATTGGCAAGTTTCGTCGCATCAGTAGCCGGCGCGATACTCGCTTCCGTCGGCCTCGAAGCCCTTGGCTTGGGACCGCTAGACTCACCCACCCTTGGCATGACCATTTACTGGAACATCTACACATCGTCATTGCTGAAAGGATTGTGGTGGTGGCTGATACCGCCGATCGTGATCATCATCATCCTGTTCGTAGGATTGTTCCTCATGTCCGCCGGCCTTGACGAGGTCGCAAATCCGCGCCTCCGACGCCGCGTATGACGCCGGTTCGACCGACCGAATGATTGTAGGTATCTAGATGACAACCGCTGAAACCGCGCCCGCCGCCGTCAACGTCGACAATCGCGCCGCAAACGTCCTCGAGGTCGAGAACCTCAAGGTCTACTACGATACGGACGCTGGCCAGGTCAAAGCAGTGGACGATGTCTCGTTCACCCTGAAGCGTGGGGAGCGGATGGGTTTGGTGGGCGAGTCTGGATCTGGCAAGACAACGATGGCCATGGCGTTGATGCGTCTCCACAAGCCGCCGGCAATTATTGCCGGTGGAAATGTCAGGCTCGATGGCGTCAGTCTATTGGATTTGAACGATGAGCAGATGCGGCAAACCCGGTTGCGAGATATCGCATTAGTGCCCCAAGGCGCGATGAACTCCCTCAACCCGGTATACCGAGTGCGTGATCAGATCGTCGACGGCATCAAGCATCACACTCCGAGAGACGAGATGCTCAACAAAGGCGCGGTGAGCGAACGGGTCGTAGAGCTGCTGAATAGCGTCGGATTGGATGCCTCCGTCGCAGATATGTACCCGCACGAGCTTAGCGGAGGAATGAAGCAACGTGTTGCGCTGGCCATTGCCACGTCACTACGGCCAAAGATGATATTGGCCGACGAACCGACAAGCGCGCTAGACGTGGTTGTTCAACGTCAGATCATGCTTACCTTGGAGCAGTTGCAGCAAGAGATGGAAGCCTCGGTCCTCCTGGTCGGTCACGACATGGGATTAATGGCACAGTTCGCCGACGTGTTAGGCGTCATGTACGCAGGCCACCTCGTTGAATTTGCCCCGATAGAAGATATCTTCCGAAACCCGAAGCACCCGTACACCAAGAAGTTGATCAGCAGCCTGCCCGACATTCAGGTCAAGGGGACGTTTACCGGGATCGAAGGCTTGCCACCGACTTTGGTCATTCCGCCTCCAGGTTGCAGATTCCATCCCCGTTGCCCGATATACAACAACGACGAGGATTTCAGGGACGAGTTTGTTGATATCAGAGGTAGTTTGAACAACGATCTGTGCACGACAGTCGATCCGCACTTGAACGAGATTGAGCCGCGCCGATGGGTCGCTTGCCATATGTACGGAGAGGACGCTTAGTTGGTTGCTCAAAATGCCTCGATGACCGCGCTCGATTCGACGGACGGCGCTGACAACGTCCTTGAACTCGAGAACGTCTCCAAAGTCTTCGGAGGCGGGTTACTTCGCCGGAATATTACCGTCGCCGTCGACGACGTCAGCTTGGGTATCCCACGAGAGAACCCCGGCATCATCGCCGTGGCTGGCGAGAGCGGGAGTGGAAAAACTACCCTCGCGCGCTTGATGCTCGGCATCATCCCGCCGACCGAAGGCGTCATCTACTTCAACGGACATGACATCGCTTCGTTGAACCGATCGGAAAAGCGGGAGTTCCGCCGCGAAGTCCAACCGATCATGCAGGACCCATTCGAGGTCTACAACCCTTTCTACAAAGTCGACCACGTCATGATGGCGCCGGTTCAGAACTTCGGGTTGGCACGTTCCAAGAGCGAAGCGCGCGATCTCGTCGTCGAATCTCTCGAAACCGTAGGTCTGCGCCACCAGGAGACGCTTGGTCGATTCCCGCACCAATTGAGCGGTGGTCAACGCCAACGAATCATGGTCGCCCGCGCGTTGCTGCTAAAGCCGCGCATCATCGTCGCCGACGAGCCAGTGTCGATGGTCGACGCGTCGTTAAGAGCCACGATTCTAGGTAGCATCGATCTGCTCAACAAAGAACTCGGCATCGCAGTCATCTACATCACGCACGACCTGACGACAGCGTTCCAAATCAGCGACAACATCATCGTTATGTATCAAGGCTCAGTGGTCGAGACCGGACGCGTCGAGGACGTGATTCAGGCTCCCCAGCACCCGTATACGCAGCTCTTGGTGGAATCGATCCCGCGTCCCAACCCTAGCGAACGATGGGGCCGTGATATGGCTTCTCAAGAAACCGGCGGCGCGTCGAATGAAGTGGGGTGTAGGTTTGCACCGAGATGCCCATACGTGATGGCCGAGTGCACCGACGAAATGCCCCCGTTGTATCGAGTTGGCGATACGCAGGCTGCTCTGTGCTACCTCCACCGCGACAACGCCACCGGCAACGTCCAGAGCATCTCCGACGTCTTTAAGTCCAGCGTCTAGCTGTCGTTTTCGCTACCGGACGAGATCGCGTAGAAATTCAGTCGGCCCGACCAAGGTAAACACCATAATCGGTAAACCTAGGCCCACGGCGACTATCCAAGGCCCCAAAATCGAGACCGCTTCGTTCCTTACCGCGTTCAGACGGTCAACTAGGAACCCGATGATTGCGAATAACCCGCCCGACAACAGGCCCGCGTAGACATTCGGCGCTCCTTGGACGAACATGTCGTACGGGAAGATAATCACCGCGTCCAACAATAGCGATGGCAACGAACCCACACCATAGGCGCCATCAGCGAGCCCCGCGAACGCACCGGCGGTTCTGGTTAGTCCACCCGTCAATATCGGCGTGGCGACCCCAAATCCGAACCCCATAAACAGCCAAGTGATCGGTTTGGCGGGGATTTGAGCCATGTCCCGGGCGTGAAATACCGCGATCGGCACAACGACCAGTGCCGAAATCGCCGCGCCGATCGAGAAGAAAACGGCGCCCCATCCTTCTACCCGGACCGCGTCCTCGAAATACTCGAAACGGCCGAGCACCGCAACATGAAACGCCGCGATAGATAGCAGGACCCCGAGCAAAGATATCGCTAAAGTTAAGCGTCGTCGTCGACCCGCATCCGGCTGCTGGACCTCAAGCCTCGACAAACGACCAATGTCGATAGTTCCTATGGCGCTAATATATCCGAACTCACCCTCGCTCTAGACTAGGATATCCAATCTTGCCATTCCCCTGCGTAGGGGGAGGATCGCCGAGGGGCTACTCTAAATCAGTTGACTGTCAATTCAATCTCGTCTGCGCGGTGGCAGCTGACGAATCGACCATCCTTAGATTTTACCAGCGGTGGAACCTCAACCTTGCATTGATCCGTCGCAAAGGGACAACGCGGATGGAAGTAACACCCGGTCGGCGGATTGCCGGGGTTCGCAACCTCGCCTTCGAGCACGTATCTCTTGGTTCGCTGGCTTGGATGCGGTTTCGGCACCGAACTCATCAACGCCGCGGTATATGGGTGCTTCGGTGAATCAAAAAGCTCTTCAGGAGTACCGATCTCAGCGATCCGCCCAACGTACATCACTACAACGCGGTTCGATATCTGCTTCACGACGCTCAGATCGTGAGAAACGAACAAGTAGGTTAAGCCCAACTCGTCTTGCAGGTCCATCATCAAATTGATGACCTGGGCTTGAACCGAGACGTCAAGACCTGAGACAGGTTCATCAGCGAGGATGAGGCGAGGGTTCACAGCAAGTGCTCGGGCGATACCAATGCGCTGCCGTTGTCCGCCGCTGAATGCGTGTGGATACCTTCGCATGTATTCGGGACGTAGTCGAACCACACGCAGCAACTCGGCCACGCGATCTTCGCGCTCGCTGCTTGAACCGATGCCGTGAACCAACAGTGGTTCGCTGATGATCTCGTAGATGTTCATCCTCGGATTCAACGACGAGAACGGGTCTTGGAAGATCATCTGCATCTGACGCCTAAACGGCCGCATCTCAACCAATGACAGCTGCGCCAAGTCGATTGAATCCCCGGCTTCGGTCTTGAAGATGATTTCGCCGGCGGTCGGTTCGTACGCACGAATGATCGATCGCGCCGTCGTACTCTTGCCACAGCCACTTTCACCCACCAAGCTCAGCGTCTCGCCTTCGCGAATATCGAAACTAATATCGTCGACCGCTTTTACGGTACCGACCGTCCTCCGGAGGAACCCTCGTTTGATCGGAAAGTACTTGACCAAACCCCGAACGTCTAAGAGTGACGCCGACCCATTTCCGTTTTCTGTTGTTTCGACCGCCATCTACCGTCCCTCGTACAGGAAACAGCTTACTTCCTGCTCTTCATTCACGCTTTGCAGCTCAGGTTCTCCGACATCGCATGTCCCAGCCATGAACGACTGACATCGCGGGTGGAATGCGCAACCAATCGGGCGATTCTGTGGGTGTGGTATCGAACCGGAGATGGATGGCAAACGTTCACGAGATGACGTGAACATGCTCGGTATCGAAGTCAGCAACGCCTTCGAATAGGGGTGTTTCGGCTCGTCAAAGAAGCTGAAGACCGGACCCGTTTCCACAACCTTGCCCAGATACATCACTGTTACGTCATCCGCAATCTCAGAGATCACTCCCAGATCGTGCGTGATGAACAAGATCGCCATATCGTTCTCTTCCTGCATCCGTTGCAGCAAGTCGAGAATCTGCGCCTGGGTCGTAACATCCAGCGCGGTGGTCGGTTCGTCCGCGATCAACACACGAGGGTTCGTGCACATCGCCATCGCAATCATCGCGCGTTGCAACTGCCCACCGCTGAAGCGGAAGGGATACTCGTGCATCCGTTGCGTCGGATTAGGGATGCCTACGCGCGCGAGCCAGTCAACCCCGAGGTCGAACCGCTCCTGTTTCGTGAGATTCGTATGCAACCTCAAAGTTTCGTCGATCTGATTACCGAACGTGTGCAATCCGCTGAACGAAGTCATCGGCTCTTGGAAGATCATTGAGATCTCGCCACCACGTATCGCGCGCATCTCGTTGCTGTTCGCATCGAAGCTCAAAAGGTCGGTCGAGGAACTCGTCTCTGGACGAGGGTTGTAATTGATCTCGCCGTTCGTGATTCGACCCGGCGCCTCCACGATCTGGAGAATCGACTTCGCCGTGATGCTCTTCCCGCAGCCGCTCTCACCCACGATCCCCATAGTCGAACCTGGCAACACATCGAAATCCACGCCGTCCACAGCCCGTACGACCCCCTCGTCCGTGAAGAACTGAGTCTCGAGACCCCGAACCGACAGGATTGCGTCGCCCGCAACTGGACTTTCGCCATTCCCGGACGACGCAACATCATTGCGAGCCGAGGCATCGTCATTCCGGTGAAAGCCGGAATCCAGAGGGGCGGTGGGTCGAGTGGTCTCAGTAGTCATCTCTTCACATCCTCTCCATCAACTTCCATACGGGTCGGCTGCGTCCCGTATTCCGTCACCCATGAAATTGAGCGACAGCACCAAGACTACGACAAAAATACCGGGTATTAGCAACCATGGAGCAAGTGCCACCGTCTGAACGTTTTGCGCCGTAAACAGCATCGTGCCGTAAGAGATCGCCGGCGGAAGCAGACCGAGGCCCAAGAAACTCAGCGTTGTCTCGCTGATCACCATGAACGCCAAGCTCAGCGTGCTCGCAGCGATGATGTGGCTGTAGAACGAAGGCAGCATATGCCTGAAGATGATGCGGCGCTGATTCGCACCGGCCACTATCGCAGCAGTAACGAAATCCTCCTGACGCATTGCCAAGAAACGCCCACGAACAACCCTCGCCAACTCCGTCCAAGCGAACAATGAAACCACGATCGTGATGGCGAAGAATCTTCGCTCAACCGACCAGTCTGCCGGGAACGCAGACGCCAAACCAAGATAAAGCGGAATTGTAGGTATAGATCGGATGATCTCGATACTGCGTTGAATCAGGTTGTCGACGAACCCGCCGTAGAAGCCCGAAACCGCACCCAACGACGTGCCAACTATTAGCGATATGAAGATCCCCGTTAAGCCGATCAGCAACGACAACCGAGTGCCCCGCATCAAGCGCGAATACAGATCGCGACCCTGTACATCAGTGCCCAGAATAAAAATCGCGTCTTCCGCCGTCACCTCAGGATCGTTGACACCGAAGAGATGTCGATCCAAGGTCAATCCAAATAACTTGTATTCGTAACCCCTGGCGAATATCTGGACATCGACCTTCTGATCGCAGTCCTTTACGTAAACTTTCCGCAAAAATTCGTCGCGCGAACCAACAAGCCGGCAAACGTGTAGGTCGGGTTTGAAACCATCGAAAACGCGCAACCACTGCGGCGGAGTGTATTGGCGGGCCGCTTCGATGTCTTCGGGGTCATTCGTTGCCAAGAAGTCGGAGAAGATCACGATCAGGTAAAAGAGCGCCACGATCACAGTCGCAGTCATCGCAAGGCGGTGGCGTCTGAAGCGATGCCAGATCAACTGGCGCTGCGACATCACCTCTACTTTGGTGTCGTCTTCGGCGTCTGGGTCAACGCGTTCATGGACATCAGGTTGTGGCCCGGTTTGTGATCCAGCAACCATGGCTCTAATCTTCCTCCAATCGTATGCGAGGATCGACCCACGCAAGGAGTAAGTCGGAAACGAACGTTCCGATGATTGTCAACCAACCTGAGAATAGAATCACCGCTCCAGAGAGATATATATCTTGCGCCGTCAGTGCACGTAGAAAGTCCCTACCAATGGTAGGGAGATCAAGGACGAATGAGAGGATGATGCTACCAGAGATGATGAAAGGCAAAATGTACGCGGTCATAGAGATCACGGGGTTCAACGCGTAGCGAACCGGGTACTTCATTATCAGATTCCACTCGGTGAGCCCTTTGGCACGCGCCGTCGTCACATACGGCTTCTTCAACTCGTCGAGCAAGTTCGCACGCATCACGCGGATAATCGCGGCGGTGCCAGCTGTGCCTAGGATAGAAACGGGCAAAATCATATGTTTCGTCAAATCCCACGCCTTGCCGAATGACCAAGGTGCAGTCCGAAATTCATCTGAATACAAACCGGTGGCAAGGAAGCCAGTGTTATCCCAAATCAACCACAACATAACCAGCGCGATCAAGAAATCTGGAATACCTAATCCCAGAAAGCCGAAAAACGTTGCTGTATAGTCCCCCGGCGAATACTGCTTGACCGCCGAGTAGATTCCGATGGGGACCGCAACTACCCATATGAAAATCACAGCGAACACCCCTATCAGCAACGTGTTCAATAAGTTCATTTCGAGCACCGTTCTAACCGGCGCATTGAACTCAAACGAAAAACCAAGCTGGCCTCGCAGGATGCGCGTTATCCATTTTGAATACTGGACGTAAATAGGGTCGTTCAGTCCGTAGAAATCCCGCAGGCTTTCAGCTTCGTCCTCCAGCACTAAGTTGCCAGTGGCAAGCTGGGTCGCAATATACGTAGTAACAAAATCGCCGGCGGGTAGGTTAATAATTACGAACGAAATCACCGACACCGCCCACATGGCGATGACCGCGTAGATGACTCTTCTGATAAAGAAGGCGAGCATATTCGTTCGTCAGATGTTGATCCGGTCCCAGTGATTGGGATTCTGTAGATGTAACAGCATCCGCCCCCGAATCAAATCGGGGGCGGATGTTTCGCTAAACCCTTAGGGTTTCCCCCGCGAACGGGGGAAAATTCCGAAGGACAAAGTGGGTGGGAACTACTGGCCCATCATCGCATTTTCGTCGTCGATCCACCACTGCTCAGGGAATGCGTTTCCTGAGGTCTGGTTGTGGTACGAGAACGGCAACGCGTTCGGGATGTTGCGCACGTTGTTCTTAATGATCGCAACGTACGTAGGCTTGTTCATCACCGTCGTGATCGGGTTCACGTTCAAACAGTTGAGCTCGACGACACGTTGAAGAATCTCGTTGTATCGCTCGGGACCAGCCGTAGATTGCGACTCGTCGTAGAGGACCATCTGCTGTTTGATCAAGTCGTTGATGCCAGCTGGGTCGATACCGTTTTCGCCGCCGGACTGGTGCCAGTCACCGTACAGACGACCGGTGTTACCACCGCCGCCTACCGGAAGCAGGTGCTGCGGCGTGATCAGCGTGGTCGATCGCGGTGACGACTCCCAGTTGGTCGTCATCAACTCGTTCAACAACCCACGGTCGCCGTGTAGGCCACGCTCAAGCGACTGAACCTCGGCGTGGACGCCGATGTTGACTTGCCACTGTCGCGCGATCATCTCGTTGATCGCCGGGTAGTCTTCGAATGCTGCAACTACGGACGGCAACTGAACCGTCAGTCGCTCGCCGCTAGGCATCAACCGGAACCCATCGCCGTCTTTGGCGCTGAGACCGATCTCGTCTAGGATCGCATTGGCCGCGTCCGGGTTGAACTGGATGTCGTCCTCGCCGATGTACTTACCTGGGTTGTCCGGGTCTGGGTAACCCTGGCACAGACCGGAGGTCTGACCGATACCGAGGAAGAAGACCTCGTTAATCTGATCGCGTTCGATACCCATCGAAAGCGCCCGACGGAACTCAACGTTCTGGATGTAACCCTGGATCTCTTCGTTGCCGTCCCAGGTTTCGTTCACGTAGATGTTCGCGATACCCGATTGCGGCTGGCGCCAGAATTGGATGCGGTAGCCAACAGACTCTGCGTTCTCAAGGAACAGCGGAAGCTTGGCGATGTTGATGTGGCGACCCATTACCGTGTAGTTACCCGCCAGCGCGCTGAGGTTCAAAACCTCAAGGTTCTGGGCAAGAGTAAGTACGACATTGTCGATGTACGGGAGCTGGTTGCCCTCGGTGTCGACTGCGTAGTAGTACGGGTTGCGCTCGAACGACCACTCGTTCGTGTTGATGCTTCCGGTGACGCGCCATGCGGTAAGCATCGGAGCGTCCGGGTTGGCATTCGCGTGGTTACGGTCGAGGAAGTACGTGTACCAGTTGTCAAATCCAGCTTCGGAAGCCTTTCGCTCAGCTTCTTCCAATCCCACGAAATCGGGGTGGAACTGCTCGAGGTAGTGCCTCGGTGCGTAGAGACCGTCACCGCCGTCACCACGGGTGTGCTGACCGGCTACGATGACCGATGCCACCAAAGTTACGAACGGTGCGTACGGCTCAGGAGAGGTGACCTTGAAAGTCTGCTCGTCGACCGCTTCAAAAGTTAGCGTCTCGCCGCCTTTTTGCGTCCACGCCGGCTTCGCCGGGTTCAACTCTTCGTTGTGGAGCATGTGATCGACCCAGAACATGATGTCCGCAGTCGTGAAAGGTGCGCCGTCAGACCACTTGTGGCCCTTGCGAAGCGTGAAGGTGAACTCGGTCGCGTCTTCGTTCTGCGTCCAAGACTCGGCTATGTTTGGTTGCACAACCGCACCGGAAACTTCGTAGAAGAGCAGGTGGTCCTTGAGCGGACGCTCCATGTTCTGACCGTCGGCGGGGCCCGTGAAACCGCGGTACCACGTTCCGCCGTACTTGCCGATGCCGTCTGTGGGCTTCAAAACCAGCGGGTTCTCAGGCAAACGCTCTTCAACAGGAGGCAGTTCGCCAGCGGCAACGCGAGCTGCGAGCAGCGGAGCCTCTTGGAATGAATCGGGTATCGGGAGCAAGTTGC
The DNA here is from genome assembly GCA_963664695.1 of Dehalococcoidia bacterium. GTDB lineage: Bacteria > Chloroflexota > Dehalococcoidia > Lucifugimonadales > Lucifugimonadaceae > Bin127. The sequence goes on along the minus strand of OY761543.1, from coordinate 837,429 downwards.
CGCTGTCGTCGTAAATCGTCGGCCAACTGTTTACTTCTGGGTCAGCCGTAATGTGAGGTGAGTCCACACGAACGGGTTCGGGCGTCGGTATTACGACTACCTCGACCTCTTTTACCACTTCCTTGACGACTTCCTTCTCGACCTCTTTCTCGACGACGACGGTCTGGACTACAGTTTCACCGGCGACCTGGACCTCTTTCTCGACGACGACGGTCTGGACTACGGTTTCACCGGCGACCTGGACCTCTTTCTCGACGACGACGGTCTGGACTACGGTTTCACCGGCGACCTGGACCTCTTTCTCGACGACGACGGTCTGAACGACGGTTTCACCGGCGACCTGGACCTCTTTCTCGACGACGACGGTCTGGACGACAGTCTGTCCGGGAACTTCGACCGGAACTTCGACGGTTTGAACGACGATTGTCTCGCCGCCACCACAAGCGACGCTCGCCGCCAATGCCATCGTCAATGCGACCGCTGACAGAGCGATCATCGATGGCGCAGTGAGCAACCGTCGTAACCTGGTGTTTTTCATATCTGACACCTCTCAGTTGTTGGTTGTTGACAGATCGGCCGGACCGTGATTCGCACAGCCCAAACCTAACAATTCAGTGCGAACTATGGTGGCAGCTTCTCGCACTAGGGCGAGACAAACAACTCAACACAAGACGCGCTGACGCAAGTAGCAAACTATATTACGTGACGGGTAAAGTCAAACCGCGTATACTGAACGCAGCGCCAAAATGTCAATGTGTTCTGTCGCCATCAAAGCGCGAATCCGAACGATCGACACTATAAGGTGCGCGCACGCTCGATCACAGATCGGAGGATGACTTCGCATGATGAAGCCTCAAATTACATCGACACCAACGGCAGTTGCACTCCTAGTGATGACGCTCGCCGCATTTGCCGTAATCGTCAGTTGCGGCGGAGAGGATCCGACGGCGACGCCAGTGCCGGCCCAACCAACGGCAACCCAGGCGCCAGCTCCGACCGAAGCACCCGCACCGACTGAAGCGCCCGAACCAACCGCAGCACCAGAGCCGACCGCCGCAATGGCTCCAGATTCCGACGGCAAACGGGGCGGTGCGCTGATAAGAGGTGTTTCACGCACCTTGCGGGCATGGGACTACAACACCGAAGCCGTGTGGTTTGCTCCTCAGAGCCTCCAACGCCACTACAGCAACCTCGTCAGATTCGACCCGGCTGACGGCACTACGATCATTCCAGATCTCGCAACCGAATGGGCTATCGCCGACGATGCCGCGGGAATCAATTTCACGATCCGAGACGGCGTCCAGTTCCACGATGGTCAGGGCTTGACACTCGAGGACATTAAGTGGACATTCGAACGATCGAAGTCGCCACCAGAAGGCGAACGCTATCCACGCTTGCTTGCGCTCCAAAGCATCACCGACATCACGATCATTGATGACAACAACATCACAATCGCCTACGAGAACCCGAACGCCGAATTCATCCAGAACTTCGCCGCCGCTTGGGGCATCGTGTTCGCCCAACACGTGATGGAGCAAGAAGGCGGCATGAACGGACCCGATCGCGTTGTCGGCACCGGACCGTTCATCATCGATGAAGCCGAGATGGAAGAGTTCGTGACCTCCCGGAACAATCCCGATTACTTCCTCGATGCACCCGACGGCGATCCCTTCCCCTATCTCGACGAAATGACCACCGTGGCGTTGTCTGACGTTGAAGCGCGCATCGCGGCGATCCAAACCGGCCGCATCGACATCGCCAGCTTCGACCCCGCCGAGTTCGCACCAGCCGTCGGCGCTCTTAATTCGATCGGCGACTCCGTGCGCATGGAGATCTCACCTCTTGCCGGGATCAACTATCTCAGCATGAACGCAAACGGACCACCTTTCGACGATTTGAAGGCACGCAGGGCTGCGTACCTGCTATTCGACCGATTGCGCATGCAGCAACTCGAGAGTCTGCCCACCGGCGAATTCGCATCCGTCCCCACCGGGTTCTTCGGTACCGTAGACCCGTTTATTGACGAGATACCCGACATCTGGGAAGTCAGCAAAGACACAAGAGAAGAAGCCCTCGCTGAAGGTCAAGCATTGGCTGAAGAGTTAGGACTTGATGGCTTCGAAATGGTCGTCGGCTCACGATCCTTCTTCCAAGAGTTGGCGCAACTCGCTGCTCAGGTCTATGCCGACGCCGGTTGGGAGGTCACCCTCAACGTCGGAGACTCCGCCGCGAATGCTGAACTCATTCAGAACGCGAACTTCGAGATGTCTATGAGCACACCCAACGTAGTCTTGCCGAGTGTGAGCGCATTCCTGCTCGAGCAATATCTACCTGGTGGGCGTGAGGCAAACGCCGCTCCACCTCCAGACAAAATCTACGACCTGTTGACAGAACTGCAAGGCGCAACCGACCCGGTCGACGCTCTTGCTGCGACACGCGAAATCCAAAAGGTCATGCGAGAAGAGTGGATCCCGGTTGTGCCCATGGGCAAGCAGGTCGGTTCCAGCGAACTCGTCGCGAACTACGTCCAAGACCGTCCGGGCGCGCTCGGACAGTGGTTCAACCTCCACACTTGGACCGACGTTTGGATCGACGAAAACTCGCCACGAAAGTAAATCGGATTTGGCGGCGATGTGATCTCGAATCTCTCGCCGCACAATCCAATTGCCGAGATGAAGAGGTCGGGATAAAACCGTCTGAACGAGGTTTGATTCAGTGAGGGACTACATCATCAGACGAGTCCTGTTGCTAATCCCGAATCTCTTCATCTTGGCAACGCTGACGTTTTTCCTCGCGCGCGTCCTGCCGGGAGACGTGGCACTCGGGCTAGTCGCCGAAGACGGTAGCGTAATTGACCAAGAGGCGGTGCTGGTCATACGAGAACGTCTAGGCCTCGACGATCCGATGCCCATCCAATATGCCCGTTGGATGCTCCAGCTATTGCAGGGCGACCTCGGCAAATCGGACGTGAGCGATCTTTCCGTCGTGCACATCGTCGCCGAAACCGCCGAGGTCACGTTCCTTCTGGCCATACTTTCCGTCATCATCGGAGCGGCAATGGCGATACCCTTCGGCATCCTGTCCGCAATGATGCGAGGCAGGTGGCCCGACCAAGTAATAAGGACATTCTCAGCAGTCTTCCTCGCGCTGCCCAACTTCTGGCTCGGGATCTTGCTACTCCTCGCATTAGTCACGTGGTTCAGCTGGAGCCCGCCAATCTTCCAAGAGACTTTCTTGGATGCTCCCGTCAAACAGTTCCAGCGACTAATCCTCCCCGCCGTCGCGATCGGCACCTCTTTCGCCGCAGTCGCCACGCGCCTCACCCGATCCACAATGTTGGAAGTCCTCAACCAGGACTACATCCGCACCGCGCGCGCCAAAGGCCTATTCCCGAACCGCGTTATAATCCGACACGCGCTGCCCAACGCCGTACTCCCCATCATCACGCTATCCGCACTGCTGTTCGCCGGCCTGCTCAACGGGGCGGTGGTCCTCGAACGCATCTTCGCCCTTCCCGGAATGGGCGTCGAAATCGTTACGGCAACATCCGAGCGCGACTTCCAGTTGCTTCAAGGCCTCGTCCTCGTCCTCGGTGCCTTTGTAATGGTTTGGATGCTCCTAATCGACTTGGTATACGTTGCCTTAGACAAACGCATTCAACTCGAATGATTACCGCAACCAACAATCCAGAGCTATCACCAACCCGGGCCAACCGCACCGGCTCAGCCGCGTGGCGCATCATGCGCAGGCACCCGACCGGCGCCGTAGGTCTGGCGATCACCATCCTCATATTGCTGTTCATCCTCAGTGCCGGAATCCTTACGCCACACAAATACGATCGGACGCTGAGCGGGAAAGCGGCACCCATGATGTCTCGGGGCTTTGACGATGAGTTATTGGTCTTGGGCGGCGACGAGCTCGGACGCGATATCCTGACTCGCCTCCAACACGCCGGCAGAACATCCTTCGTCATCGGACTCGCCGCACCACTATTGGGCGTAACTCTCGGAACCATCATCGGAATCGTCAGTGCCTACCGCGGCGGTGTCGTCGACCTCCTAGTGCAACGCGTCGTCGACGTCCTCATATCCCTGCCTGGCTTAGTCCTCGCCATGGCCGTTACCCTTGCATTGGGATTCTCCGTTTGGGGGGTCATCATCGCGCTCTCGCTCAACGTTGTAGGAGGGTCTTCACGCGTCGTTCGTTCCCACGCGCTCACCCAGTCCCAACTCGAATACGTCCAAGCCGCCCGAGCACTCGGTGCATCCGACCTGCGCATCATCTTCCGTCACCTGCTCCCAAACTCCATGGCCGTCTCACTCGTCCTCTTCACCGTCGGCGTCGGCGCGGCAATCACCGCGGAAGCCGGACTCAGCTTCCTCGGACTCGGCGTCCAACCGCCAACTCCTAGCTGGGGCAACATGCTCACGTTCGCCCAGCAATACTTCCGATTCGGCGCACACATCGCCGTAATCCCCGGACTCACCATCGCCATCGTAGTCTTTGCAATCAACCTCGTCGGCGATTCACTCCGAGACATACTCGACCCACATTTGAGAGGCAGAGGATAATTTCACCGCAACCCTAAGGCCTGACCAAACTAAACCATCACACGAAACAACCATGACCTCAAACTCCCTCCCCAACGTAATCTTCATCGTCGCCGACCAACTCAAGGCAACGGCGCTCCAAATGTACTCCGAGATCGGCATCCCAACGCCATCTCTCGAACGAATGGCCGAAGAAGGCGTCATGTACCGCCACGCCGTCACTCCCCACGCCCTCTGCGTTCCCGCCCGCGTCTCCATGATGACCGGACGATACGCCCACTCCACCGGCGCTCGCCGCAACGAAACCCTCATGCCATCCGGACAACTCCACGCCTTCCGAATCTGGAAAGAACTCGGCTACACCACAGGACTCATCGGCAAGAACCACTGCTTCATCGAGCAAGACGACCTCGACCTACTAGACGTCCGCTGCGAAATGTCCCACGGTGGATTGTCCAGAAACAACTACAAAGGCGAAATCGCCGGAAACAAGGGCATGGAGTGGGTCGTCCCCGAAGACATCATCACCGAAGCCCACTCGACCCGAGCCAACATGCCCGAACAGAGCCGCAGCTTCGGTTACGCAGTCTCCGATCACCCCATCGAAGGCTACTCTAGCGCCGCTCTCACGACCCAAACTAAAGCATTCATCGACCAATTCGGCAGCTCCAAAGACGACCCCAACCGCAAACCATTCGCCCTTCTCCTCTCCTACCCCGACCCGCATCATCCGCTAGAGTCACCTCGCAAATTTGCCGACATGATCCCGCCCGAAAGTGTCGTAATGCCACCCCAGCGAGACGACGAGTACACCGATGGCACAATCCCGACGCGTAACCGCCAGCTCCACGACATGCTCGGTGTCAGCGTCGACGACCCCGAGCACGTCCGCAACGCAATGGCCGTCTACATGGCAATGACCCGCTTCGTCGACGACGGCATCGGAAAAGTCCTTGACCATCTCGACGAAACCGGCCTACGCGAAAACACCATCGTAGTCTTCACCGCAGACCATGGCGACTTCAACGGCGAGCACGACATGCTCGGTAAAGGCGGCGTCTTCTACGACTGTCTCACACGCGTCCCAATGCTCGTCTCATGGCCCGCGGGCGGAGTCCCATGCGGCGCCGAAGACGACTCCATGGCCAACACCATCGACCTGATGCCCACAATCCTTCAACTCTCCGGCGTCGCCGACTTCAACGCCAACCCGCCCACCGAAGTCGACGACGAAATCGCACCAGCCGGTCCTCGATTGACGCACGATGTCGGCTCGGATTGGATCACGTCTGAAACCCTCCGACGCATCCAAGGCCGACCACTACCAACCGCCACCGATTCACCTCCCCGCTCCGCCGCCTTCAGCGAATACGGCACCGGCGGAACCGCACTCTCCGATGAAGACCTGCACCAACTAATGGAGAGAGGCTACGAAGGCCGCAAGCTCCTCATGGAAACCCTCTGGATCCGAGAAGCCGAAGGCCGCCGACGTATGGTCCGTACCAAAGACTGGAAATTCGTCACCGATCCCGGCAGCGACGACCTCGATGAACTCTACGACTTAAACGCCGATCCGTGGGAACTCACCAACGTCGCTAACGACCCCGCAAACATCCCCGTAATCTCCGAAATGCGCGGCCTCCTCATGGAATGGGCCACCGCCACCGAGGACTACGATCCGGTACCCCTGCCCACCACCCTCGGCCGACTCGTCTACATCGCATCCGAAGGCCGATGGGGAACCACACGCGGCTAACACAAATGCCCCTGCTCGAAATCGAAAACCTCAAAACCTACTTCTACGGCGATGACACCGTAGTCAAGGCGGTCGACGGCATCAGCTACAACATCGAAGAAGGCGAAACCGTCGCGCTAGTAGGGGAGAGCGGATGCGGTAAATCCGTCAGCTCACTCAGCATACTCGGCCTCATCCCATCGCCCCCCGGCCGCATCGTCGACGGCGAAGTCCGATTCCGTGGCACCGACCTCCTCCAACTTCAGCCATCAGACATGCGGAGATACCGAAGCCGCCGCATCGCCATGGTCTTCCAAGAACCCATGTCGTCCCTAAACCCCGTCATCAACATCGAGACACAGCTGACTGAAGGCATGATCACCCAACTCGGCCTCACCAACCGCCAAGCCAAAGACCGTGCCCTCGAACTCCTCGAAACCGTCGGAATCTCCGATCCCGAACGCCGCCTCGCTCAGTTCCCCCACGAATTCTCCGGCGGCATGAGACAACGCGTCATGATCGCCATCGCCCTCAGCTGCGAACCCGACCTCATCATCGCCGACGAACCAACGACTTCGCTCGACGTAACCATCCAAGCGCAAATCCTCGATTTGATGCAGACCCTGACCCGCGACCGCGGCATGGCTCTGCTCCTCATTACCCACAACCTCGGCGTCGTAGCCCGCTACGTCGAGCGCATCAACATCATGTACGCCGGACGCATCATCGAACACGGCGCATCAACCGACATCTTCGAGAAACCATCCCACCCCTACACCGTCGGCCTCCTAAACTCCATCCCCCGAATCGACCGCGACACCCGATCCAGCCTCGACCCCATCCCCGGCCAACCCCCAGACCTCGCCCACCTGCCCGACGGCTGCCACTTCGCCGAACGCTGCCGCAACGCAATCGACCGCTGCACCCGCCAATACCCCCAAACCATCCAAGTCGAACCCCGCCACACATCCACATGCTGGGTAGCCAACGAAATCCACAGCAACTACACCACTCCCGTCATTCCCGCCACTACGCCCGTCATTCCCGCGCACGCGGGAACCCAGGGGGTGCGGTAGGGTTTCCCCCGCTAGCGGGGGGAATGTCCGTAGGACAAAGGGGGCCTGCAAGGCAAACACCCAAGAATCACATCCGAAAACAGTAACCCAATGGTCGCCACCCAACAAAACATGACCGCCACCACCCCCGACATTCCCGCGCAGGCGGGCGCTTCAGCGGACGGAACGTCCACCCAGGACCCACAACCTCCAGTCCTCATCGACGTCGAAAACCTCAGCGTCGAGTTCCCCGTCAGCTCCGGTACCCTATTCTCCCGCAACCGCGCCACACTCCACGCCGTCGACAACGTCTCCCTCAGCATCCGCAAAGGCGAGAGCCTCGGACTAGTAGGGGAGAGCGGCAGCGGCAAAACCACACTCGGACGCGCCATCCTCCACCTGCAAAAAGCGACCCGCGGCCGAGTCCTCTTCGAAGGCCAACCCATCAACACCATGCGCGGCCGCGAACTCCGCAACCTCCGCCGCCGCATGCAGATCATCTTCCAAGACCCGTACAGCTCACTCGACCCACGAATGTCCGCCGGCGCAATCATCGGCGAAGGCATCACCATCCACAACCTCGCATCCACCCGCGCCGACTACAACCGCCGAGTCGCCGAACTTCTCGAAATGGTCGGCCTCAACCCCGAAATGGCCCGACGCTTCCCCCACGAATTCAGCGGCGGACAACGCCAACGCATCGGCATCGCACGCGCCCTCGCCGTCGAACCCGACTTCATAATCTGCGACGAACCCGTATCCGCCCTCGACGTCTCCATCCAAGCCCAAATCCTCTCCCTCCTCGCAAACCTCCAATCCGAACTCGGACTCACCTACCTCTTCGTCGCCCACGACCTCTCCGTAGTCCGCCACATCAGCGACCGCGTCGCCGTAATGTACCTCGGACGAATCGTCGAAATCGCAACCAGCGCCGACCTCTACAGCAACCCCCAACACCCCTACACCTACGCCCTCATCTCCGGCATCCCCGTACCCGACCCCCGCATCGAAGCCCGACGCCAAAGAGTCGTCCTCGGCGGCGAACCCGCCAACCCCGCCAATCCACCAACCGGCTGCCACTTCCACCCCCGCTGCCCCTTCGTCACCGAACAATGCACCACCGAAAAACCCCAACTCCGCCAAACCAAAACCAACCGTCTAGTATCCTGCCACCGCTCCGAAGAACTAACCCTAGAAGGCGTCTAAATCCCGGCCTCCCCTTCGGGTGCTGTGCACAACCACTGTCATTCCGGCGAAAGCCGGAATCCAGAGGGGCCGGGCAACGGGGAGGCGCACGTGATCTGACTGTGAATCCGTCGTAAGTGAGGGAGGCCCCGTCCCCTTCGCGCAGCGAAGGGGACGCGGAGCCCAAAAGACCGACACAAGAACGCAGGGGATTCCCGGTGTCGTGGTGCGGCCGCTCACCCGCCAACCTCCGTCATTCCCGCTAACAACCGTCATTCCCGCGCACGCGGGAATCCAGAGGGGCCGGGCAACGGAGTGCAACGCGAACGCAGGGGATGCACGCAACGCCATCCCAAACCTATCGCCCCTCCCGCACCCCCGTCGTCCCAAACTCAACGCCCCTCCCGCCCCCTGTCATTCTGAACGGAGCGTAGCGCAGTGAAGAATCTCTCCCGCCACCATCCCGCAAAACGCCCGCAACCTCAATCCACAACCGGCAGCCACGTGGGGAAAAAGGCGATATGCTCGTCGTCCGTCAGCCCCACGACGCCGCTGCCGTCTGCATTCATTACGTAGATATCACTATCCCCGTCACGGTCGGAACTGAACGCGATCCAACCGCCGTCCGGTGACCATACTGGATGCCAGTCGATATACTCGTTGTCCGTCAGCTGCACGACACCGCTGCCGTCTGCGTTCACTACGTAGATATCACCATCCCCGTCGCGGTCGGAACTGAACGCGATACGACCACCGTCAGGAGACCACGCGCCCAAAGTGTCGTCAGAGTCGTCATAGGTGAGCCGGACCACGCCGCCGCCGTCCGCGTTCATCACGTAGATCTCCCAGTTTTCTCCGTCGCGGTTGGATTGGAATGCGATGCGCCGACCGTCCGGAGACCACGCTGGACTCATCTCAAAAGAGTCGTCGTCGGTGAGCTGCTCCACTCCGCTGCCATCCACGTCCATAACGTAGATGTCCATATCCCGATCGCGGTTAGAAGCGAACGAGATGCTAACGCCGTCCGGAGACCACGCAGGAAGATTGCCGTTATAACCGTCCGTAAGCTGCTCCACATCCCCGCCGTGAGCATTCATAACGTAGATCTTCCAATCACCCCCGTCGCGGTTAGAAGCGAACGAGATACGACCATCCAACGCCCACGCGGGGAAATTGTTGTCATACTCGTCGTCCGTAAGCTGCACAACACCGCCGCCGTCAGCGCTCATCACGTAGATTTCATTATCGCCGTCACGGTCGGAAACGAACGCGATACGACCGCCGTCCGGTGACCATTCAGGAAGCCAGTCGAAATACTCGGTGTTCGTCAGCCGCTCAACACCGCTGCCGTCAGCGTTCATTACGTAGATGTCGGATTTCTCACTATCCCCGTCGCGGTTAGAAGTGAACGCGATGCGACCACCGTCCGGAGACCAAACAGGATCCCAGTCGCTATACTCGGTGTTCGTCAGCCGCTCAACACCGCTGCCGTCGCCGTTCATTACGTAGATGTCGGAGACCTCACTATCACCATCGCGGCCCGAACTGAACGCGATGCGACTACCGTCTGGAGACCACGCAGGGTCACCGTCGTTATACTCGTTCTCCGTCAACTGCACCACAACTTCGCCGGCAGCATTCATCACGTAGATCTCTTTGTCACCGTCGCGGTCCGAAGTGAACGCGATGCGACTACCGTCCGGTGACCACGTAGTAGCCCCATCGTAATAATCGTTGTCCGTAAGCTGCAGAACGCCCGTGCCGTCCGCGTTCATCACGTAGACTTCCCAATCCCAGTCACGGCGCGAAACGTAAGCGATACGACCACCGTCCGGAGACCACGCAGGAACCCAGTCGCCATGCTTGTTGTCAGTAAGTTGCTCAACACCACTGCCGTCCGCGTTCATCACGTAGACGTTCCCATTAACATCATCGCGATCCGAAGTGAACGCGACACGACGACCGTCCGGAGACCACGAGGCGTCAGCGCTGAGAGGAGAGTCGTTGCCCGTAAGTCGCTCCACACCGCTGCCATCCGCATTCATCACGTTCATACCGCCCATATCACCGTCCCCAACCGAATAGAACGCGATACGCCCAGATGCCGGAGCAACATCGCGACCTAATAAGAGCCCGATCAGACCAGACATGGGCTGCCCAAACACCAGAAAGATGATCGTTACAACCGCAACGCAAGCCGCCAAAAAACCCGCAATCAGCCGTTGACGGCGCACCGAGCGTGAATTCCCGACCCGGTGAACGTCTGGCCGCCCAGGAGGAGTCCCTCTTGAATGTGAAAACTGATAATTCAGATCTATGTCCTCGTCACGATCTTAACGCCCCTCGGGTTCTGTGCGCGACCAACGTCATTCCGGCGAAAGCCGGCGCTCCAGCGAACGGACCGTCCCACCCGCACCTGTCGTCCCGAACGAACCGCCCCTCCCGCAGGCCCCTGTCAGCCCGAACGGATCGCCCCTCCCGCACCCTGTCATTCTGAACGGACCGCCTCTCCCGCAGGCCCCTGTCATTCTGAACGGAGCGCAGCGGAGTGAAGAATCTCACGCATCCCCAAACACGAACCTATCCCCACACCGCGTGCAATAATCCGCATCCGATCGATTGACCGTTCGGCATTAGCTAAACACTGCTTCAGCCACCACACCCGCCCAGCCACTCAACAATCAAGTCGTGGCTCGCGACCGCGTCCCCGACCGCCTGCCCGAGCACCTCAATAGCCTCGTCCAGCGCGATATCCTCGGCTCCGCCAGATGACGCCTCCGCGGCTTCGAGAACGCGCTCGAAATCGCTGGCCACATTGTCGATCTCTTCATAGACGGTAGGCAACGGTTCAGGCGGAGCAGTCGTAGCTATGGCGGTCACGGCACCGCCCAAGTCCAACAGTTCCTTGGCCACCTTCGCCCGCCAAATCAGATCATCCGAAGGATCCTCAAGCAACACATCTATTTCCTTGCCAGCCTCGATCGCCGTCTCCACCTCTTCTGCCATGGCCGTCACATAGTCTACGACCTCAGGGACGCACACCACGACAGGTTCGGGCGTGGGCGTTGGTGTCGGTCTCGGAGTTGGTGTCGGGACAGGCGTAGAAGTGGGAGTCGGCTCTGGCGCAGAACACGCCAGCAAGACCACCATCACGATCGACAACACCACCAGGCTCAATTTCGACAAGATCTTCTCCTATGGGCGAATCGCCGACATCCGATTGGTCGGCTCAAATTCGAATTCGCACATCGCTAGGGGAGAACGATCATGTTTCGATTGTGCTCGATGGATTAGTTTATCTGATAAACGGTGTAACTATCCAGCTAATATCCGGCACTCTTTTGCCCCCGCGCCCGACGCAAACACACAAGGGAATGCCCGCGAACAACCGCTACCGACGTAGGGGCAGCGCCTCGTGCCTGCCCGCAGAAGTGCGAAGAACTCCCTATAAAATCAACACTGAAAAGTTTTTGACAAATGGCAACCACCACAACGTCCCCCACAGAACACCGCCAAACCGCCCTCGATTTCCTCACCGCTTCCGAAGAGGAGTTCGAACGTGGCGACGTATTGCAAGGCGCAGAAATGCTATGGGGTGCGGCGGCACATGCAGTGATGTCGGTCGCTCAGGAGCGAGGTTGGGCGCATGATAGCCACCGCTCACTCAAAAACGCGGTTGTGCGCCTCGCCGAAGAACACGATGACCCTTTGATTCGTTCGAATTTCGGATTCGCAGAGAAATTCCAACGACACTTTTACCATGACTCGATGGAAGACTGGGAACGCGAGTCCGACCGCCCCCTAGTCCACGATTTTGTGCGGCGGGTTTTGGGGTTGGGCTAGCACCTGAAGCGGGCGCTTCAGTGGACGAAACGTCCATCCACACGCGCGACCGATCACTTCACCATTGAAATCGAATCCAACCCCAACTTCTTCGACTACTTCATAGAGGGCTCCCGATTCAAACCGCTACCCTGTTATTCCCACGAACGCAGGGATCCAGAAGGCCGGGGCGCCGGGTTCACGCCCTACGCTATCCTTAATACCAACCCACCATGATCCTCCTAATCGCAAACCACTCCCAACAACTATCCGAAATCTGTCGCTGCCACCAAAGCGACTAAGAAGACTTCGGATTGGCATTGCCTTGGACTGTCAAACCAAGTTCATGCTCAGATCAAAACCCTGCCGGAACTCACTATGGATGAAACCAACGTCAATCTTCGCAACCTTCGTACGGTAGTAGCCGCGGGCATGCATTCGTATGAAACTCATGGCGCCCTCACCCCAGAATACGTCATGGGCATCATCAACCCCCTTTTGGAAAAAGTTGTTTCTGAGATTGCCAACGAGATAGAAAACCGACATGCACTAGATACATCTGAATTCGTTATACACTATACAAGCGTCTCCGCTCTTATTACTATGCTTCAGGATCAAGTTGACCAAGAAATTCGCAAGCAAACATTCGATAACTTCGAAAATACAGACGAAAAACTTAAAGAACTCCAAATCGGCAAGGGTGGATCTCTTCGTCTGTACGATTCAGCGCATTCTAATGACCCTGCTGAAGGCAGCTATATTTTTCAAGAATTAATTCAATCAGGGAAACACAATTGGCTAAAACAAAGCGCAGTAACGCACGCTTATATCGCATCTTTCATCATTCCAGAGTATGATCCCGATAGGGCGAGTGACAATCTTGTATTTTGGCGTACATACGGACGCGAAGGTGAAGGATGTTCTTTGAAATTGAAAGTATCGACTCCTAAACTACGAAAAGTAATCTATGGAGGTAATGAACTTGAAGATACTAAGGACGACTTGAATCTAGTATTGGATATTTTGAAGCCATTGGGTTCAATCGGCAATGAACGTATTGATCAGCTACTAAGTGAAGCCGTATTGGTTGCTCTAGGAAGAGTTCCTTATTTGTATAAGAGCCAGGCGTACCAATATGAACGTGAGTGTCGTTTTGTGATTCTACCGGACGAAATTACAGAAACAGATATAAGCTTTGATTATCGAACCGACGGCAACGCGTCTGGTCGATTAAGGCATTACTGTGAGGATGAGTCGCTGCGATTGGGATTGATCCTGTCATCCGGCAGTTCTATCACCATTGGCCCGTGTGTTGAGTACCGAGACGACCTGCTTCAATCAATTACAATTCTGAGGCGTAAAGCAAGATTGTTTGGCCCAGTCATCAAACCCTCCGAGATAGTTTATCGAAAGTCCTGATTAGACCTGCAGAGATTGTGCGCCACCAAGATTTTGTCGGTTCTACTAGTTCGTTGATCAAATAAAACGGCTCTTCATGATCACCCTTTGCTCGCCGCGGACGGAACGAACAGTAAGGTTGGCACTCCTCGTTGATTACTCGGCTTTCGCCCGTCAAGAACTGATACTCCTGCTGTCGAACCAATGGCCACCAGTCAGCCGCAAGCAGGTATCGAAGCATCAAGTTGACCTCCATCGCTGCAACGCCTTGACTGAATGGGAATACATTCTGATTGCCTCGCCGTTGGTCCGACGGGAGATTCCTGACGTACGAAGCATCGTCTAGCGAACCGTCAAGTTCCATGGTCACGTCGCTTGTGTTGTATTGTCCGTTACACCGCAAGCACTGGTGGTACGGCGTGACAATATGTGCGCGCCAATGCGCTGAAAACAGCCTGGCATTCGTTTGATCAGTTTCGACTGCAACACCACCGTCAATTACAGGAATAAGATGAGCATTCGCCACATAATTCAACACATCACGAGCAACCGGTCGATCTACACAGCTGAATATAATATCGCAGTCCAACACTTTGGCATAAGCGTTTTCGTCGTGGACCGAAACGGGTAGAATGTCGATCTTAATCTTCTCCGAAGTAGCATTGCGTCGCATCTCACGTTCAGCTAATTCGACTTTCAACTTCCCGATATCATTCGCATTTGCATACAATAAACGATCTAGATTATGTTCTTCGACTCGATCCGGATCTATAAGCGTAACTTGTGTAACCCCAATCCGCGCCATAGATTCGGCAACGATGCAACCAACACTGCCCAAACCAATGATCCCCACTTTCAAGCGCGATATATCATTTTGAGATTTCGTACCCCAAGTATCATAAGTTCGTCTAAGAATATCTCGTCTTTGGGGAGGCTGACTGACGTTGTCATTGAAATGGATTCTGTAAGAATTCGATCCAACTAAGCGAACTTTCTCGCACCAGTATCGCTGCATCTCACCATTTTGTCGTTCCCAAAAACGTGCGCTCCAATAACCGTCTCCACCGATGGTCAAACCTACCAAAGGTAAGCCTGTAGCTCCCGCAGGATAGGCCAGAACATCCCGTTCCGCTACGACATCTGCCGAACTCATGGACTGCCACCCTTTACCTGGGTGGCTATGCATGAACGCTAATCCAACTTTTTTCCTCCGGGCAATCTGGATCGCTCGACTCAAGTATTCTGGTTGGAAACTAGCGTTGCCGTGCAAATCCCGTTCGTCTCGTTGCGGTAGAATTACTTCATCAATCAAAGCTGTCCGTCGAAGTTTTCCCGTCGACGGACGCCAAAGAGCGAAACATAAATCTTCTTGCGACCTGTTTTCTTTGAAATGTTGAAGTAAATGCTCAGTAGCCGTTGAACATGCCTCTGAAGTGAAAGCCACGTCGAACGTCATGTATCATTCCAAATCCGTCTCAGATGTTCGCTTATATAAGTGGCCATGTGTTTCGTCGGCAGACGGTCCCACAAATCCCCCGGTGGCCTACTCATCGCGAGCCACTCACGACCATTTGAGTCGTGGTACTTTTGGACAACACCTTGTTTTCCGTCGGACAACGGTGGTGTCACATGCACCCAGTGAGGTGGATACTCCGGATAACCTTCCTCTTGAAAGCTAACCCCGACCATGACCTGTTCACCCCGTCGCGACCCGGCCTCGATCTCGTAACCGAATGAAACTACCCTGCCTTGGGGACTGTTGTATTCCGTCGTTCGATACCCGAGTGACTCCAGTTCTGTCTGCACACGTTCGATGCTGTTAGACAAGGTATCTTTCCTACGCTACAGGTGTCGCCGCGATGGGAATGGTGATGAAATCGTTGTCTTCCTCCAAATCGACCCAATCGTTCGGCTTGTATTGGCCTTTATCGCCTTGCAGTGTGTAGTCTTCAGGCTTGCCAGGTATCGCGTTATGCTTCTCAGCCAATTCTAAGATGTCATGCGCAACCAGCTTCTGGTGAGGCGTCTCGATCTGGACGCCATTGATTTTGAAATTGAATTCTTTGTCTTGGTCCATTTCAACCGTTCCTCCTTGGCGTATTCGCCTGTTCCCAGACCCTAGCCGTCAAATCCTCCACTCCCCTTTGCAGTCATTATATCTCCCACAGGTTCAGCCCGAACCGCATCTCCCCTTCAAACAGCCCTCACCAACCGCGCCCTAAGATACTCCATCGGACGATCCCCCTTCAACGAGTTGCAGTGCCCGCAAAGCAGCTGCAAGTTGTCAAGATGGTTCGTCCCACCCTTCGACCTCGCAATGATGTGATCCACCGTCAGATGCTGCGGCAAGAAGTGCGTCCCACACCCATTGCAGTTCCCACCCTGCGTCCCGTAAAGCACCACCTTTGACTCGCTCAACGGCGGCGCCGGTTCACGATCCGTCCGCTTCGGAATGTCCGACCGCGCAATAGCCTGAATCCCGCCCATCAAGCCAAGCTCATTCCGAGCCCGCTGCTCCACCAGCCTCACCGCCAACGCCGACAGATCGATCCCAATCCACTGCCTACCCAACCGCTCCGCCGCGATACTAGTCGTCGCACAGCCACAGAACGGATCTAGCACCACATCGCCTTCATTCGAACTGGCTTTGATTATTCGATCCAGTAGAGCGAGTGGTTTTTGGGTTGGAAAGCCTAGGCGTTCTCTGCCAAGGACGGGTGGAATGTCGTCCCACAGGTCTTGCAGGGGAACCCCGGGCATGTCGTCCGCGAACTGCATCAGGCGCGGCATCCCGGTCTCCCGATGGATCAGCCGCCCCTCGTTCCAAAAGCTGGCAAGGTTGGACTTCGAGTAAGCCCAATAGCGGCCCCGGTAAGGGTTCACGGCCTTGTATTCCCATCCTGGCTTTGGGTTCAGGTACTCGTCATCGAGGTCTGCCAACCACCTGGTCTTCTCGCGCGCGGGGCGTTTGACGGGCCACGGGTATTCGGTGTCTCCGCCCGGTTTGGCGGCAGTTACGTCCGTCTCCTTGTAACGGCGGCCGTCGGGCGCGACGTGGCGATACTCTGCCTCAAGGTAGTCCTCCGTATAGGGCATGTACTGCGGGTTCCAAACGTAGTCCGCCGTCTTTGTGTAAACGAGCATCACGTCTCGGATCTTTCCTGCTCTACGCATCCCCTGCTTCGTGTCGCTGTGGGCGCTCGAACGCTTCCAAGTCATCTCGTTGAGGTACAGGCCGGACCCGAACACCGCGTCCATCAGCAGCTTGAGGTAGTGGCTCGCTGTCGGGTCGCAGTGCAGATAGACACTCCCCGTCGACTTCAGAATCCGCCTCATCTCCAAAAGCCGCACAGCCATCATGATCAGATACGACTTCATCCCGCTCCCATGACCGTACTGACTCGCGTCGATGATCTTGTAAAGCGCCAGATCCGTCTCCGCGATCTCGTTATGCCAAGCCTCATCCACATCCGTCAAGTCCCACGTATCCTTGAACGCCGCTCCCGCCGCCTCGCTCCCGATCGGTGCCGCATAGTTCCGGTTCGAGTTGAACGGCGGATCAAGATAGATCAAATCCACACACCCATCATTCATCCCCCGCATCACATCGAGGTTATCCCCCTCGAAGATGCTCCGATTTGGGATGTTGCAAACACCCGCCTGTGCCGTTGTCGTCATGACAACCAGTGTACGCCCCAATCCTCGGCCGCAAAACCAGCCCAAACACCCACAACACCCATCCTTAAAATCCTTTCCCATCCTTCGCATCCTAGTTCATACATGCTAAAATCAACCCATGCCCAAGAACCCAACATACAACCCCCCAAAACTCAACCACAGCCAAATCCGAAAAACCCAAAACGACCCCGTCTGGTTCGCCAAAAACATCCTCGCTGCCAATCCGTGGAAAAAACAACGCGAAATCCTCAACGCACTCACCCGACACGACTTCATCGCCGTCCGATCATGCAACGGCGCCGGTAAATCATACGCCGCCGCAATCGCAACCATATGGTGGCTAATGGCACACCAAGACGCCATCGTCATCACCACCGCTCCATCCGAACGACAAGTCAGACAGATCCTATGGCGCGAAATCAGGTCCCTCTACCTCCGCAACGTAGACACCATCCAAGGCAAAATCACTCAGACACGACTCGACATCTCACCACGCAGATTCGCCATCGGCTTCACCGCTACCTCTGAGGTCCGCTTCCAGGGATTCCACAGCCCAAACCTACTCGCAATCGTCGACGAAGCATCGGGCGTCAAAGAAGAAATCTACGACGCCGTCCTCAGCTGTCTCACCTCAAGCAACTCAAAACTTCTCCTCATCGGCAATCCCACAAACCTCGCCGGCACCTTCTACGACGCATTCCACGACAAGCACGACCTCTGGCACAACATCCACATCTCCGCCCACGAAACACCCGCATTCCAGCAAAACCCCACCGACCACGAATTCCTCGCCAACGCCGCATGGCATATCCGCCGACCAAACATCGAAGAACCCAACGGCATCGCAACTCCCAGATGGGCCGAACACATCGCCAACCACCACGGCCAAAAATCCAACACATACCAAGTCCGAGTCCTCGGACAATTCCCCCAACCAACCCCCACCAAAAGACGAAAATCCAGTTTGCCCCCGCCAGCGGGGGAAACGTCCGAAGGACAAAGGGCCCCCGAATCCCCCGTTCACGAGGAAAACGCCCCAACATCAGGTTTTCCCCCGCTCGCGGGGGAAATGTCCGAAGGACAAAGGGGGCCCGAATCACCATACAGCCCATCCCCCGAAGCCACCCTAACCATCGCCCAAAGAAAGCGAATTCGCCGTAGCCGAGTGCGCTCGCAAATCTTGTAGCACACCTCCACTCCCGTCATTCCGGCGAAAGCCGGAATCCAGAGGGGCGGTGCAATCGAGGGCCGGTCGCCAAAACGGTTGCTTCGTCACCCCGATCACAGGTTTTGCAATGGTCTCACCCTCCCGTCGTCCCACTCCTCCCGTCGCCCCGGTCACACCTGTCATCCCGCACCATCCTGTCATTCCGAGCCCCCTCCTGTCATTCCGAGCGCAGCGAGGAATCTCCCAAAACGTCAAAATTCGCGACAAAATCCCACAAACATACCAATACATGTGTACAATTAAGAATTGAAGACTTCAGGCAGAGCCGTGCTGACGAGTGCGGACACCAATCTAGCCGTTGGACGGCAGGGAGTAAGCGTTAGATCGTGAAAGCGCAACACATAAAAAGCGAGTACACGGGGTCCTGCGAAGGTAACCCGGATTCGCGTGTTCGCGGAAGCCGTCTCTGGCGACGCCCCTCAACCGAGTTAGAGCCGGTTGCAACGTTCAGCGGTTCCGTTCGAAGCGATCGAAGTAACAAGTCCCGGTCGCCGAGGGCTAATGCACCCTCGGCAACACGAGCCAGCACGACATTCAAGCGATGTCGCGCCAAGGGCCGGGTAAGCGGTCGTGAATTCGGCAGACGTCGGACCCTTGTCGCCAACGGGTCGCGGCTACGGCACGAGGATGTGCAAAACTACCCGATGGGAAGCGGCCGAGCTCCAACTCCAGGCCGCAACCCGGGCCCACGGTCTGGCAACGTGGGCAGTGACCGGACGAGGGAAGCTAGCAGTCCAATATCTCGCACAAAACGGCAACGCCTGATGGATTGGCACCTTACGCGAAAGGTGTCAATCCCCTTCAACGGCAAAAACAAAACCACTGCCCCCAACCACTAAACCCGGGCAGCCATAACAACCAAACCAACGGAAATCACTTCCGTCACTTAAACACGCCGCCTCGCCACGCAACCCCACCGTAGGGGCGACCCTTGTGGTCGCCCTCCGCCACTTCGGGCGTTATCGCAAACGTCCCCTTCGCGCAGCGTAAGGGGACGCGAAAGAGCGAAGCGACTTTCGCAGGGGATGCCCGTCAGCCCGATGTCATTCCGAGCGCAGCGAGGAATCTCTCCCACCTACCTTGATCGAACAACAACCTACCCCAGCTGCCGCAGCCGCGGATCCAACCGATCCCTCAACCAATCACCGAAGAAATTCAACGCCATCACCGTCAAAAACAGCGCCGTACCCGGTATCACCGAAGTCCACCAAGCCGTCTGCAGATAGTCCCGTCCCTCAGCAACCATGTTCCCCCACGAAGGCGTCGGCGCCGGAATGCCCGCTCCCAAGAAACTCAACGTAGCTTCGTACAAGATAAGATTTCCGACGCTCAACGAAGAGATTACGGTGATGGTGCCGATCGTACCGGGAAAAATATGGCGAAACAAGATCCGTGTGGTCGACGCACCCGAAATCCTCGCAAAAGCCACAAAATTACTCTCCTTAAGCACCAGTACGTCAGCCCTCACGTTACGCGGGAACGAAACCCAAGCTACCAAGATCATTAGAACCATGATGGTGTTGAAACTCGCGCCGAAAATTATCGCCGCAACCAACGCAAGCAACAAGAAGGGGAAACCCATCCAAATGTCCACGATTCGCATAATGATCTCGTCCACGAAACCACCCGCGTACCCAGCCCACAGACCAAGCCCCGTTCCTATCAACATGCCCGCGGAAAGCGCCACGGCCATGACGGAAAGCGAAACTCTTGCACCGTGTATGACCCGACTGAGCACGTCTCGGCCAACATGGTCGCCGCCGAAAAGATACGGACTGTCGTCTTGGTACAACGGGCGCGCATTGCGATCGGGCAACGACTGATCGATCGGATCGTTCGGCGCGATCCAGTCGGCACCCAGACCCAACGTCACCAAAATCGCGATCAAAATCACCGGCAGGATCGGCCACCGGCGCAGAATGTACCACAACGTCAACCGTTGTCTTTGCGTCGGCGCAGACTGCACCGCCACACCAGCCGTTTGCTCTGCGTTCATCTAGTCGTACCTGATCACCGGATTCAAAACCCCGTACAACATATCGGCCAAGAAATTCGTCGCAACGAAAATCGCTGTGAACACCAAAACCGTGCTCGTCAACGTCGGGAAATCGTTGTTCCACACCGCATCAGTCATCAATTGCCCGACACCCGGCCAAGCGAAGATCCGCTCAACAACCACCGCTCCAGTTACGAAACTGGCCAAAACGATCGCCGATGTTGTCAACGGTTGAAGGATTGCGTTACGAAACGCGTGTTTCCAGATGACAACGTTGTAGTTCGTGCCCTTCGCTCGAGCCAGCGTTACGTACTCCGAATCCAATACCTCAAGCATCGCCGACCGCGTCAACCTCAACAACGCTGCCGCAGGTCCCCAACCAAGCGCAAAAGCCGGCATTACCAAATACTTGAACTTCGCCCAAGTCCAAAACGGCACGTCATCCGGACCAGCAGTCCCCACCGGCAACCAATCCAACGTCACCGCAAACAACAGGATCGCCATGATGCAAACCCAGAATATCGGCGCCGCCTGACCCACCAATGCGATCGTACGACTGACGTAATCCGACAGCGATCCCCGTTTGACCGCCGAAATCACGCCCAGCGGTACTCCCATCAAAATCGCCAGAATGAACGAAGCAACCGCCAACTGCATCGTCGGCGCCGCGCGTTCCCAAATCAATTTCCGAACCGACGTCTCCGATACGATCGTATCTCCAAAATCACCGGTCAACACCCTCCCTAACCAAACGAGATACTGCACCACCAGTGGCTTGTCGAGTCCCAGTTTCTGACTCAGTTGCTCAACCCGCTCCGGGCTCATCCCATACCCGCCTGGCTTCGCAAAAAGGAGCAACGGATCACCCGCCATCCGTGAAAGACCGAACACGAACATCGTCGCCGCGAGCAAAGTAATAATCGCGAAGATGAGTTTCCTGATCAGATACCGACGCATGTTGAACCCATTATCGTCTCAACTAGACGACCATGTAGTAAGAATCTGAAACCTCCCGCAGGCCAGATCTACCGACCTGCAGGAGGTAACAGCGGTTCCTTATTTCAGGACGATGTTTTCAGGCGAGTTGTAGCCGCCACCAATGTGCATCGGCCACTCCGCAATGTAGTTCGGATTCGCGTAGTAAGCCTGCGGTACCGTCACGTAACCCGGGAACAGCGCCCAGTTGTGCATGTACGCAAGATACTCCTTGTTGATCCGAATGCGTTCACTGCGGTCCGGTTCCGAAGCCGCAGCCTCGTACCACGCCAAGATGTCAGGCGATTCGAAACCGCAACTGAATCCTCCGCGCGTCAACGTCGTCTGCACAAGACCCTTAGGCCAGTCGAACGGGTAAGCCTCTTGTCCGTCGTCACACGACGTCAACATCGGCACCACCGTCGACCTGCTAACCAGTCCAGGCCGGAACACACCATACGCGTACTTGAGCACCTTGACATTGATACCAACGTCCGTCCAGAAACCAGCGATCGCATCGCCGATCTCGCCTGCGGGGCCTTCACCACCGCCAAGCTCCGGACCCACGAACAGCGGCATCTCAAATCGGACACCGTCATCGTTCGCTGGGTAACCCGCCTGGTCGAGCATGCTGTTCGCTGTATCGACATCGTACGGGTACTCGTACTGAGAATCCCAGTTCGGGTTGAATGTGCTGAAGTAAGTCACGTGCACAGGATTGCCAACACCGCCCAGTACGTGCTCGACGATCGCCTCGCGATCAACCGAACGAGCCAGAGCCTGTCGGACCAGCCGGGCTTGCTCCATGTCATCAATTCCCGCGGGGTTGTCCCCATCATCAGGTTGGTGCGGGTTACCGACCCATTGGATCGGCCGAACGAAGACGCCGTGAGATGGGAAGTCAATCGCCTCACCCGTAAGCGCATTCGTGGTCTCCCACAAGTTGCCCGGGAACATCACGCCCTCTTGGATACCAGCACCAGCGCCGACTTCCAAGAATCCAGACTGCTTCATCCGAGCCAGATCCTTCGGGTCGATGAACGAAACATCAGATTCACCGTTCTGCAGCAGAGCCACGCGAGTGAATTCTTCTGGAACCGCCAAAACCTTGAACGAGTCGATGCCGGCATTCTTCCGCCAGTGGTCGCCGTCAATCTTCTCGAGCGTGACGCTCGTGCCAGATTTGAAATCGGCCACGCGGAACGGTCCGGTCCCGACGAAGTTGTCCTTCAACCACTCTCTGCCGTTCTCGTCAAAGGCACGCTTGGATGTCGCCATGCTGGTCAATCCACCCGATGCCTCTTGGTTCAAGAAGTTGCTTGCCCAACGAACATCGAAGTTGTTGAATTGACCTACGATCGTGTAGTCATCAATCGCTTCAATCGGCGTGTCGCCGAACAAGGCAGTAAAGTTTGCAGCACTTGCGGCGATCGACTCAGGATTGATGGCCGGGTTTGTGCGGTTTATCACCCACGCCATGTCTTCCGCCTTCAACTCACCCCAACCATCGTGCAGTTGCACGCCTTGCTTGATGGTGATCGTTACGGAACTCAAGTCGTCCGCCAAATCCCACGTGTCTGCCAACATCTCAACGTCCCAGTCGGCTGCACCGGGGGTGAACAGGTGTTCGCCAGCTCCCCAGCGATCTGCTTGGAGCGGGGCGTCTGGCAAACTGCCACCGTTGCCGCTGATGCTGCCCAACGCAGAACCAACGTCTGCGAAGATCACATGGCCCGGCTGACTCTTGGATTGCGGCAAGTCGATCAGGTCAACCGTCTCCTCCATCATCGCCTCAGGTGTGGCAGTCACAACCACTTGCACTTCTTCCACCACTTCCTTGATGACCTCCTTCTCCACCTCAACTTCCTCAACCACCACGACCTCAACCGGCACTTCCTTCTCGACGACCACCGTCTGGACGACTGTCTGACCTGCGACCTGAACCTCCTTCTCAACGACCACAGTCTGAATCACAGTTTCACCCGCGACCTGCACCTCCTTCTCGACGACCACCGTCTGAACAACGGTCTCGCCCGCTACCTGAACCTCCTTCTCCACAACCACGGTCTGAATCACCGTTTCTCCAGGAACTTGCTCAACGACGACGACGGTTTGGACAACGGTTTCGGTCCCACCGCACGAAATCGCGAAGACCGCGAACGCCGCTATGATCGAAAGCAAAGCGGCAGAAACTGCCTTACGTTTCGGTACTAATTTCGGAATCTGCATTGGCTACACTCCAGTGTGCTCAATTTCATCTTTGTCGCCTGATGCTAAGCGGGTAGGGCGGGCAAGTTTCGCGAACGAATCACCACCTACCGGCGACACGGTTTGCGACAACCTTACACCCGAATCGTCACGAGTGCGCATCATAATTGCGCGATTCGTCAAAACCGAAAGTTTCGTTTCGTGTCGAACCTACAGCTGCCGCAACGTCGGATCGACCCGATCGCGGAACCAGTCGCCGAGGAAGTTGCCAGACATTACGACCATCGCGATCACCAAACCCGGGAACAACGAAGTCCACCAAGCGGCATCGATGTATTGACGTTCCTCGCTGATCATGCGTCCCCAAGATGGTTCCGGCGGCGGGATACCGGCACCCAGGAAGCTAAGCGCGGCCTCAGTAAGGATGATATTGCCCGTTCCCAGCGTGGCAGTCACGATCACGATGTTGACGACACCAGGGAGTATGTGTCGGATCATAATCCGGGTGTTCGAAGCACCCGCGACGCGCGCAAGTGACACATATTCTCGGCTTTTGAGCGACAGCGTTTCAGCTCTCACCAACCGGACGGCGCCCGGCCACGAAATCATCGCTAAAACACCGATCAGAGTCCAAAGCCCCTGTCCTAAAACCAAGACGACAACCAAGATGATCAGTAGACCCGGAAGGATGTTCCACGCGTCAACGATCCGCATCACGACGTCATCTACGATTCCGCCGAAGAAACCCGACACCAGACCGATCGTTGTTCCTACGATGATGCCTGTTCCCACTGCCGCAACTACCACTAGAACAGTGACGCGCGCCCCTGCGATGATCTTGCTCAGGATGTCTCGCCCCAAAGCATCGGTACCGAGGAAATAAGAGATAGAAGCATCTTCATGATCCATCCAAAACGGAGGCGTATGTCGAACTCTAAGATCCGCTCGTTCCGGATTGTGCGGTAAAATCCACTGCTCCGCGACTGCTGTGACGAGGAGGAGCGCGATGATTAATGCCGGTATAACCGGATAACGACGCAGGATTCCAAACACCGACGGACGTCGCGTTTGGGCAGTTGTTGCGCCAAGAACCTGACTATCGGTCCCTCTATCTGTTACCGCTGTATTGATGCCGGTTCTCCTAGTTGTATTTGATGCGTGGGTCCAACACAGCGTAGATAATGTCCAGCGAGAGAATCATGACCACGAACGCCATACCGTAGATGATCGTCAGTCCCGCAAGCAGCGGGTAATCCGTCGCCCACAACGCATCGATCGCGAGCCGCCCGAGCCCCGGCCACGCGAACACCGACTCTATGATGATCGTGCCATTGAGCAATCCGAACAACACGAAGACCGACAATGTTAGCGGCGGAATGATCGCGTTCCTGAAGGCGTGTTTCCAACGTACAGGCGCCTGCGCGACGCCTTTCGCACGAGCGAATTTGATGAACTCAGAATCCAATATCTCCAACATCGCGGTACGAGTGATCCGAAGATACGAAGCCGCCGGGAACCATGCGAGCGTCACCGCGGGCAGCACAAAATTCCTGATCGCGACTCCCTCACCTTTGGTTCCACTCGGTAACCATCCAAGGTTGACCGCGAACACGAAGATCAACACCAACGCCAACCAGAATATCGGCACCGACTGCCCGAACAGGGCGAAACCACGGAATATGTAGTCGAGCGTATTTCCCCTATTTGTCGCCGAAAACACTCCAAGTGGGACGCCGACGAAAGTGCCCAACAACCACGCGACAACACCCAGTTGAATTGTGTTCGGAGCTTTCTCTCTGATGATGTCCAAAACCCTACGTTGCGTCGTCACGCTGTCGCCGAAATCGCCGGTCAAAATGTCGCGCATCCAGAGCGCGAACTGTATCGGCACCGGCTTGTCGAGATTCAACCGCCGTCCCCACTCTTCCCAGACCGCAGGATCGATGCCCAACGAGTCTTCACCGATGAAGAAATACCTCGGATCGCCCTTCACCCGCGAAAGTGAAAACACGATCAACATCGCGAGCATTAGGGCAATGATCCCTAGGAGCACACGTCTGGCGATGAATTGTCCCATGGTTCGGTGAGTCGTCCGCCGTTAGCTATATCGACGTTCACAACGAAAGAGCCTAACCTGCTTGGCAACAAGCTAGGCTCTTCCATTATTCGGGCTTTTCACCCTACTTGATGATGATGTCCTCAAGCGGGTAGATCATGTTGACCGGCGCGGTGTGCATCGCGGCCTTCTTGGGACTCCAACTGATGGCGTCACCGTTGTAGATCGTGTAGACAGGGAATTCGACTGTTGCCGGATCCCAGTGCCAGAACGCTTCGTGGTTTCCGAATTGGACCGCCATCTCGTTGCGCCTCTGGATGTCCTCTTCGCCTAGCATGTCGCCGTAGATCCGCTGGTAGAACGGAATACCACCGCTCCACATAATGCCACCGGCGAACCACGCTTGCGCTTCACGACCTTTGGCGAAGTGGGCAGGCATTCCACCCTGTTCTCCGTCGTGCACCAAGTGGATGAACGACCGGTCGACGAACGTCGGGTGCCAGGTCGTGAACGGGCCGAGGTGGAACTCGACGTCGATGTTCAACGTGTCTTTCCACATCGAAGCGATCGCCTGATGTGCTTCGCTTGGTTCGTTGCCAGCCCACCATCCGATCGTGAAGCCGTCAACGCCGGCTTCCGACATCAACGCTTGCGCGCCATCAGGATCGTAGTCGACACACCACGCATCATCGTGGAGAGTGTCGTTGGCTGAGATCGCCCAGTTGCAACCTGGCCAGGCGAGGCCGTCGTAGATGCCGTCTGCCAATGCCTGTTTGTCGATAGCCTTCGCCATCGCCCAACGCACTTTACGCGCGTTTTCCATCTCAGGACAGATGCTGGACGGGTCTGAAGGAACCTCTTCTAGAAGAACATCCCAGTCACAATCCGAACCGGGGAGGTCGTAGAAACTGACCCAAGGGAAATCCTCCGGGTTTTTCTTCGCCTCATCGTAGCCCGGATTTTCGAGTGTCTCGCCAGTCTTCGGGTTCGTCCGCTCCAAGAAGTTCGGGTTCATTCCTGCGTGCAGGATCACCGTCTGGAGCAACCGCCTTACGCCGCCTGCATCTTCCAGTCGAGGAGTGTTCGGGAGCGATACGTGCGTTATCATCGCTTCGCCGCTCTCAAACATCGCGATCCTAGAAGCCTCTTCAGGTACCTCGATTATCCGCGCCGACGCGATGTGTGCGGCCTGGTTGTAGTGCTCGGGGAGAGCATCGAGGATGATCTTATCGTTGTCCAACCACTCTCGGATCTCAAACGGGCCAGTGCCGACGAAGACGTCTCGCATGCCTTCCGGGCCGAGCTCGTCGTAGATCTTCTTACTGCTGATGCTGTAAGCGTCTCGGAGGTTCGAGAACAGCCAACCTGGAAGCCGGCTGTCGTACTTGATGATCTCCATTACTGCGGTGTACTTGTCGACCGCAACCGTCTCGCCGTAGCAGCAGGTCAAGTCTCCCCCGACGTCGTGCAACGTCTCGGGGTTCACGTTTGGATTCACTGTGTTAGTGCTCCACGCGAAATCTTCAGCGTCAACTTCGCCCCACCCTTTGTGGAACTGGATCCCCGGTCGGACGTGCCACGTGAAGCTCTGGTAGTCCGAAGCAAGCTCCCATCTTTCGGCAACGGCCGGGATAACCCTGCCATCCGCGGACCATTGAACCGGGGTGTCCCAGACACTGTAGTAGTACTGTTCGTTCGAACAAGTAGGCACGCACAGCTCCGGTGTGCCGACTGGCAAACCGACGGTTTGCAGAGCGGCGACCAATGTGCCGGACTGTTCACCCGGCATCATCATCGTGTCGGATGGCGCAGTCGTAGCCGTTACGACGACCTCAACCTCAACTGCCTTCTCGACGACCTTTTCAACCTCAACTTGCTTTTCGACCTCGACGATTTTCTCGACCTCGACGATCACGGTTTCTTTCACGACGCGCGTGACTTCTACTTCTGTCTCCCCACACGCGCCAGCGAATATCGAAACGGCGGCGCCGATGGCCAGCAACATTGCTGCCACCGATCTGCGCTTTGATAATTCAGGAATCGATTTCATTTTCGACACTCCGGTATTCTTGTTTTCCGATACGTTGCCGGGCCCTCATCATTTCATCGAGACCGATTCCCGCGCACGGGAACGACCTCCCAGAAATAGGGCGTGAACGTACCATACACCGAATCGCCAAGCGTGCGCGACCTGTTTGCGCGATTCGTGAAAACTCGAAGTGTTTGTGTCGAATAAGCTTTACACGAACCGCGAATAATGCCCCAAGTCATCAATTGGCAGGAACTTCGATGCGCGTCCGGACAACCCGTTTGACTACCGATGCAATCAAACCTCCGAAGCGGTTACCATTGCCTTCGTATCCAGTGCTCGATTGACACTAGAGGGAGACCATGTCAAATCTTCGCTTCGGCGCCTTTCTAGCGCCCCACCATCCCATCGGCGAAAACCCGCTCCTTCAATTTCAGAGCAACCTAGAGTTCGTCCAGCTTCTTGACCACCTCGGATACGACGAGTTCTGGTGCGGTGAACATCACTCCACAGGTTGGGAGATGATCGCCTCGCCCGAAATGTTCCTCGCTGCCGTCGCCGAACGAACCCACCGCATCATGCTCGGCACCGGCGTAGTGTCCCTCCCGTACCATCACCCCTTCATGGTCGCCCAGCGAATGGTCCAACTCGACTACCAATCGCGCGGTCGAGCGATATTCGGTTCAGGTCCGGGTGCTTTGCCATCGGATGCCCACACTCTCGGCTTCGACCCGATGCTCCTTCGCGACCGACAAGACGAAGCGATGGGAGTGATCCGAAAACTATTCGAAGGAAAAGAGCGCGTAACGTATGAATCCGAATGGTTCACACTTCGTGATGCCAAACTCCAACTCCGGCCTCTCCAAGAAGACATGGAGTTCGCCGTCGCCTCGATGGTGAGCCCATCCGGAATGACCCTAGCTGGAAAACACCGAGCTGGAGTCCTATCTATCGGCTCGATGACGCGTGCCGGAATGCGTTCCCTACCTACCCAGTGGAGTTTCGCCGAGGAATCCGCGGCTAAACACGGAAATTCCGTCGACCGCAAAAATTGGCGGATCGTCATGAGTTGGCACATCGCTGAAACCCGCAAAGAAGCCCGCGAGCAAGCTAAGGAAGGCCTCCTCGTTCACAACAACCTCTACACCGTCGGTACTCTCGCCGCCGGTGATGGACCCATTTACGAAACGCCCGATGACGCCGTCGACGATGTCGCGTTCTCAGACGAAAGCACCGCCGTCATCGGAACCCCGGACGACTTGGTCGCCAAGATCCGAGACATGAAGGAAGTAACTGGTGGTTTCGGATGCGTCATCGGTTTCTACCACGACTGGGCAAATCGCGAAAACACTCTCCGAAGCTGGGATTTGGTTGCCCGCTACGTCGTGCCAGAAGTAAACGGCCTTCTAGAAGATTACCGAGATTCCTATCGTTGGGTGAATGAGAGTCGGGAAACCTGGACACGCGCCAAGGAAGCCGTAGATTCCAAAATCCAACAACACGATCGCGCCGCCGAGGTAATGCGCACTGAAGGGTACGAGGGCGAAAAAGCCAAAGCCGAATAAGTGCCGCTCATCACGGCGTAGTAACCGTCCAACTCCCGTCGCCATTGTCGACGAAGTCGATTTCCGCTTCGAACACATCGACTATTTCGAACCGATCGCCGCAAGCTTGAATCACGTTAACGTTGAAACCCGACATCATCACCGATCCCTTTTCTCGACAGATCTCGCCTTGTGCTCCGACCGAGATGACCACATCGGCTGGCCGGCCTTCATCGCCATTGAACTGACAGCCCTCGCCCGGCTGCATTATTAACCCATCGGTGCATTCGCCCACCACGGTTAGAGCATCGTCCGCCCCTGTCCCAGGCTCGGTCGTAGCGCGCGTTGAGCCGGTAGAAGGAGCTTTGGTAGGAACGGCGTCCGAATCAGATTCACTTTCGCCGCCGCCACCGCCGCCGCAAGCCAACAGCACGCCTGCCAGTACCAAAATCGACATGATCGCCATGGTTTTGATCATCGTCAGCCTCCTTGATTGCGTTCCCCGGCAACGGGTATACAGATTCGGTAAAACAGGACGACGATTCGATTGGCTCCGTCGCCTCAGTGATTGTCTTAACCAACAAGTTAACAGCGAAACAATAAACACGCCCGATTCGGTAGGAAAGACGACATCAGTTGGTTTAGCCCCGAATTTTCGGTGTCACCTCACTGCGTCCGAGTACCAACCTTCCCAAAACGATCTTCGTCTTCGGAACAACGCGATGAATAGGGGATTGGTCCAAATCAACGTTCTCCATAACGGCCACTTGTCGAAACGACGACTCGACGGCCGCACCCTTGGTTCCCGAATTACGTGAGCAGTCCCTCCGTTGCGCTTGGCGTGCCTCTTCAGAGCCCAATAGAAATCGACATCCTCTCCGATCCATGCATTTTCGTCGTACCCGCCAACTTCTTCGAACACCTCTCTACGGCAAAACTGCGTCGATCCCTGCACCATGTCTGTCAAGCGAACCAACACGCGCCAAATGCCTAAGTAGATTCGCATCGTTCGACGTTTAGGTCGGTATCCCACATCGACGCCACCGCCAACACAGTCCGAATCGCTCATCACCGAATTGATCTTCGTCAGCAGATATTGGGGCATCAACACATCCGCGTCGACAAACACCAAGACATCTCCCTTGGCATGATGCGCCCCGGTATTGCGAGCCCTTGAAATCCCCTGAACTTCCTCGTCAACCACCTTCGTCCCCTTGCCGCGAGCGACATCCGCCGTCCGATCCACACTATTGTTGTCCACGACGATGATCTCTACATCGGCGTCGTCTCGGTTGAGCAGATGCGCGGTGGCCACCTCAATCGCATCGAGCGTCGCGGGCAGGTAGCTCTCTTCATTAAATGCCGGGATGATGATGCTGATTCTCACGAAACAAAACGCTCCGTCCAAGTAACCTATTCACACTGACCGCAACACCAACGCGTCAACTGTGTTCCACCAAGAAGTTTAAGCCCACGACATGCTAATCACCCAAATCGAAACCATCCGCATTGCCGAGCAGCCGCACAACCTCTGGGTCCAAATCCACACCGACGAGGGAATTGTCGGTCTCGGCGAAACCTTTTACGCTGCACCCGTAGTCGAGGCGGCTGTACATGACCACTTCGGCCCGCTGCTCATCGGGCGTGATCCGTTCCCCATCGAGCGACACTGGGAGGCGATGTTCCGACTCTCTGATCACGCCGGTTACGGCGGCGCCGAGATGCGCGCGATCTCCGCACTAGACATCGCACTCTGGGACATCAAAGGACAAGCACTCGGCGTCCCCGTATACGAACTCCTCGGCGGTGCAGTGCGTACCAAGATCCGCGTCTACGCCACATCATTGCAGTTTCACGGCGCCGGTGAACAGGCCAAAGGGCTCCTCGATGAAGGCATCACCGCAATGAAGGGCGGACCGACCATCGGACTTGCCCAGGCCTCCGACGGTCAGTTCCTATCGCCTAAAGAACTAGACATGGCCCTTAAACCCATCCGCGACATCCGCGACGCCGTCGGAATGGATATGCAGATTGCCAACGACGGTCATGGCAAATGGACCCTACCCGTCGCCATCCGCATCGCCCAAGCGATGGAACCATACGAGATGATGTGGCAGGAAGACCTCATGCCGCTGCTCAATCCAGACGCGCTCGCACGTCTCCAAGCCGCGACCAAGACACCCGTCTGCATATCAGAACGCCTTCTTTCGAGATGGCAACTCCGCCAATTCATCGAAAACGGTTCTGCGCGCATCGTCATGCCCGACCTGATCTGGACTGGTGGCGTATCCGAGACCCACAAGGTCGCCATCCTCGCCTCAGCGCACCAAGTCCCCTTCGCGCCGCACGACGCGACAGGTCCCGTCAACATCTTCGCCTGTTCCCAAATCTGCATGAGCTCACCCAACGCGATGATGCAAGAGCACGTCCCAGCCTTCTTCAAAGGTTGGTACAACGACATCGTCGACCCAAACCTCGACATCCGAGACGGCTACCTACACGCCCCCCAACGCCCCGGCATCGGCACCCGTCTCAAAGCTGGCGTCCGTGAACGCTCAGATGCGACGCTTCGCGTCAGCAACGAACCCCGCAAAAGCCTCATCGACGAGTGGGGACCTCACCCAGCTCGGACGCCAGAGAGCCAAGCGAGGGTCGACGAACTCGAAATCGAGCGTGGGCCTCAGACCTAGGCATGAATCCCAAATTACCCGCGTTATCCGCCAGAGGGTAAAAGTGCGGCGTACTGCCCCAAGCATTCAAAGACGGCATCCGGGGGCGAGCCGCTCGCACCAGAGAAGAAAGCATCCAACTCTTCCATCGACGCGGCATCTTGCAGGCAGTCGATCAAGCCCTGCAGCTCCGGGTCGTACTGGAGCCAGAGCAGGCTGACCTGATTGAACGCGCCGCCATCGCTCGGCGGCGTGACAGGTGCAAATGTGACGCCGCAAGCCTCAAGAACGGTCGCAATCTCGTCTAAGCCTTGAGAAGGATCACCCATCATGGCGTCCGCTAACTCATCGATACCGATTTCATCGTCCACGCAACGGAGCTGAGACGGCGTAAACAGATCCACACCTTCCGCTCCCGGCTCGGACATCAGTTGCCGCGCTTCTTCGTCGTCAAGACACATCAAGAATCTCAACGCCAGCTGGACGCTCTCGGGACCATCGAACATGACCGTAGGAACATTAACCAGACCGCTAGAGGCGTACAAATTCCGCAAGCAGGTAGCGCTGTCGTCCGCCAACCCACCAACCATTCCAGATAATCCGGCAACTGCAAATTCAGCAACCATGCCGACCGGCAGACATTCGAGCGGAGACGGCTCAGGACGGTCGATCTGAGCTATCAACGGCTGATCGAGAAATTCCTGATATGCGAGATCCCCAAGCGTCGAAAGGATGCACCCCTGCTCGTCCTCCGTCAGAGAGCCGATAATGTCCCGACCAGTCGTCGTTGCGTCGATTTCCAGTTGATCTGTCGACACAGAAGTGGCAGCAACAGCCGGTGTCGGTGTATCAGCGGGAACTTCGGTCGGCACCGGCGTTGGAGTGGGAGTATTAGTCGGTACTGGCATTGGCGTAGATGTTGCGGTCGGGATCGGCTCGGGAGTTGGTGTCCGAGTAGGAATAGGCTCTCTGGTCGGCATTGGTGTGGACGTAGGAATGGACGTGGGCGCGATGGTTACGGCCTGCAGCGACGTCGGCTCTGTATCGCCACAAGCGAGCATCAGCAGAACGCAGAAGAGCGCGGAAAAAAGCAGAAGTGACAGGCGATTCCTAGCGAATATTGGCAAAATTGAGAGCATATTGACGCTGAACCTGCAAGACTTAACCCAGATTCACCTTGAGTGTACGAGCGGCGATATTGCCATTCAAAGCGAAACTGTGCGCCGGACAGCAATCTTACATGCGGATTTCACATGCAGAGAAAGCCCCTTCAGTCAGAGGGAAATGTGGCTGGATTTTACGACTTATCTAAACGCATCAAGAGTCAGTCGGCACCACAAACCACCCATCACCCCTGCGCACGGCATCCACAGCCTCCTGAAAAAGCCAACCATCCTTAAACGTCTGATACCCGCAAAAACCCTCGCCACGAATATCCGCCACCAACTCACCGATCAAAACGGTCCAATTCCGCTGCGTATCATCCTCGATATCCGGCAAACCGTCCGTAATGCTCAACGGCATTTCGATGCGTTCCCAATCTGAGCCGCGCTTCTTTACGTGCACCGGCCCCTGCGCGTATGCACCACCGATATGGATCGACCCTTCATCCCCATAGAACGCGACGTAGTCTTCTTCGAACCGGGGCTGCATTCCGCCGTGCCGGAAGATCGACGACACCGGTTGCCTCGTCTCGATTGCCGGATCTACGTGAGCCATCACCGAGTACGCCCACTCCGAATCGACATCTCGCCACTCGAGCCCATCCAACTCGTCTGCACTTGGGGCGAAATCTCCACGCTCCCGAAAGTCGTGCACACCCTCGACAACCGGCGCGGTGTGCATATCGTTCCGCGCTTCGCCGTTGATGTCGATCAATTTCGCATCCAATGCATGGAGCACGATCGACAGCTTATGTGTGAAGTTGTTGCTCAGCCGTCCACCACCGAGGTCGATCCGGTGCGACCATCCCCAGGGGATCAACGGGTTCAACTCGTAGTGCGACATGCACTCCGTCTCGAACGGCTCTCCGATAGCACCTTCAGCTATCAGTTTCTTCGCCAGTAGGGCGTGTGGTTGGTAGCGGAATGATGCGGCGTACGCAGTCTTGACGTCTTGGGCCACAGACTTTTCGTAAAGCTGCTTCGAAGTCTCCGCGGACGTCGTCAACGGCTTGTCGCAAAACACATGGCAACCTCGATCCAGCGCCTCCATGATCTGCTCGAAATGAGCGCCACCCGGCGTGCCAATCGCCACGATATCTGGTTTGAGCGCGTCAAGCGCCGCGACCCAATCCGTCGACGCATACGGTATCTGCATGTCGGCCGCAACCCGTTCCACTACGTCGGCGGTGCGACTCACCATGCCGACGACCTCAATCCCGCAAGATCGCATCGCCTCGGCGTGTCCTTGTCCGGCGAAGCCCGAACCTAATACCAGTCCTCTGAGATTGTCATCCATCGCGTACCTCTTGTTCTCCATCCATATGATGCATGGTGCAAATTAAGTTGTGTCGACATTAGAGCCGAATATATGAGCCAACATGTATCCCTAAGTCACGTCCTTCTGAACGTGTCCCCTAGGCATGTCATTCTGAACGTATTCCCAAGGCATGTCATTCTGAACGGAGCGTAGCGGAGTGACGAATCTAATACGAAGGTTTCTATGCAAGACGATTAGATTCCTCGCTGCGCTCGGAATGACAGTGCTGCGCTCGGAATGACAGTGCTTCGCTCGGAAAGATAGTACTGCGCTCGGTAAAGATAGTGCTGCGCTCAGAATGACAGTGCTGCGCGCGGAATGACAATGCTGCCCCATTGCGCAATTTCCATCATGCGGCTATGGGATCGGGACCTACGCCGGCGCCAAAAAACCGACCTTCTCGTAGTCGCGATCCATAACCTCGCGGGCATCGACCTCGAGCCAGTCGTCCATGATCTCCGTGTAGAGAGACCGGAAG
The DNA here is from genome assembly GCA_963664695.1 of Dehalococcoidia bacterium. Taxonomy (GTDB): domain Bacteria; phylum Chloroflexota; class Dehalococcoidia; order Lucifugimonadales; family Lucifugimonadaceae; genus Bin127. The sequence goes on along the minus strand of OY761543.1, from coordinate 802,342 downwards.
TCCAAGTTGAAAGCCAAGTCGCCTTCAACGAGATCCTTCTCGTCCATCGACGGATATTCGCCGTACTGCCCGCCAGTAACGCCGTCGCCAATCAGGAAAGCAACTCCACCGGAACCATGATCTGTCCCGTTCCCGTTGTCCTTGACTCGACGCCCGAACTCTGAGAACGCCAAGATCAGGATGTCCTCGCTCTCGTTGTGCTCCTTCATGTCCGAGTAAAAGTCGTGGATGCCCCCCGAGACGTCACGGAGCAACTTCTCCTGAAGTGCGATTCCGTTGGTATGTGCGTCGAAACTGCCGTGTTGGGTGTAACAGATGCGAGTTCCGATATCGGCCTGCAATACCTGCGCCGCACTCTTCATGCTCTTAGCGAAGAAGTTCGGATCGTATTCCACATCCGAATCGTAGGTCAGCGTGCACTGACTTAACATGTCCGAACCACGCAGCGCGTCCAATCCCGTCTGACTCAACAAATCCATCGTGGGTCCACTGCCGAGCCCCATCGAATAAATCCATTTGAACATCTCGAGCACCTCAGAACGCTCGGCATCTGCTCCCAAATGGCCCATCAATCCGTACGAATCGAGGTCGGTTACAGAAGCTACCGGTGCGCCCTTGGCAATCAATGCTCTCGGCAATCCGCCACCGAAATTGACCGCCGCAACGACATTGTCGCCCTCTGGATACATCTGCCGAATGGAGTTGCCTAACCAGCCTTCGTCCGCAACCTTTGTCGGTTCAGCGGTGTGCCAGATATCCATCGACCGAAAGTGCGATCGATTCGGCTGCGGATACCCTACTCCATGAATGACCGCCACCTTGCCCCGATCGTAAAGCTCCTTGATCGGCTGCATCCCCGGGTTCAGGCCGTACTTACCGTCCATTGGCAACACGCGATCTTCAGTGATCCGAACGTTCGGCCGACTGTCAACGTAACGCGGATCGTCGTAAGGAACAACGCAATTCAAATAGTCGTTTCCCCCTGACAGTTGAACTACTACTAGCTTGCGTTCCTTCTGAGCACTCATTGGAGCTTCTCCTAGAGACTTTTGCCGCCTCGAATACGTGGGATTCAGTTGACTCTTTCGTAGATTTGAAACCGGTGACGACAGGTTTCGAGGACGTAAGAACGGTCTTCGTTGTCAAACGCGACCGTGACCGGGTCCCAGAAATAAGGTTCGATCCTCGCTGCCACCTCGTTCTTGTCATCCGTATCCACTTCAAAATACGGCTCGAACGTGGACCGCGCTACGAACTCATCCTGCTGCGAATCCAAATACTCCTCGGACCACTTCGACAATGTCGCTTCGCCCTTTAATTTCGCCAAGAAGTTGCCGTCCTCGTCGAGCACCTGCACGCGCTGGTTACCCCAGTCGGCAATGTACATATTGCCATCCGAATCGATACCGACCCGGCTCGGCCTGTGGAACTCGCCATCTCCCTCTCCACTGCTCCCGTACGCCGCCAAGAACTCACCATCAGGAGTGAACCGCTGAATCCTGTCATTCCGCCAATCGGCTACGCACACGTTGCCGTCCGGGTCAAGCGCAATGCCCCAAGGCAAATTGAACTCACCCTCGCCATCACCCAATTCGCCCCACTTGGCGATAAACCCACCATCTTTGGTCAACTTTTGAATCCGGTGATTTCTGTGGTCGACTAGCAGCATGTTGTCATCGGCATCGAACACCATGTCCGACGGACCGTCAAACTCACCATCTCCATCACCAGCCGTGCCCCACATCGACCGCGGATCACCATCGCGGTTGTAAACCGTGATCCTCTGCAATACCTCATCTGCCAAATAAAGGTTCTCATCCGAATCCAACGCTAGGGCAGTGGGCCCCATCATGTCGCCCATATCCCGGCCGTAACCGCCGATCTGACCGAGGAATTCGTGATTCAGCCTTACCTTCTGAATTCCCACGATATTCAACGCCACGGTGTTGCTGCGGCTCACGACAAAGATCACCCCATCATCCCGCACCACCATGTCCGTAGGTAGATGGAACCCCCGACCCCCTTGGTCGGCGTTGAACCCGATCGTATCTCGGTACCGAATCTGAAACTTTGTCGCCGTTACCATTTGCAACCCCTAGACCGTCTGATACTCCTGTGTCGCAACGATCAACTGAATGACCGACACTATCGCCTTTTCAGCATTCGAAACGGCGTCATCGTCGGTGAAATTGACATCGCCATGCTTGGCGGCGAAGTTGATAAGTCCCTGCCGCGTCGACGCCGACGTATCCAACGGACCCAGAATCTCCAAACATCGATCGACTAACTCTTCCGACGTGAATTCTCCACCGCCGACCGACATCCGAACTCGTTCGATGATTGATCGGACCCCGGGCTTGTCAGGGTCATCCAACGCCATACTTGCGAAATTGACGCGTTGCACGTACGCGCCTGTGTTGATCCACTCTTCGCCGCCTTGCCACCCCTCCACGCTTGGCGGGTTCAACAATGATTGCCCCATGTTCGCGCACGTCGCGGCCGCGGTGTACGCATCCGTCGACGGTACCTCAAGTCCGCCCGCCAATCGTAGTGTGCCTACGACCATCTCAGCGGGACTTTTGATCCGCGCGTATCTAGCCGACGCCGATTTGAAGAAATCCGATGTAAACAACGCCCGGAGCATCTCTGTGATGCTGTAATCCGATTCGAAGTACGCGTCGACCATCGTCTGGATCGCATCCGGGTCCTTGGGAGGAACATGCGGCCACTGCGGTACCGGCACCTCGTCGGCGACGAAGAAGTGATACAGATGCCGAGCGATAAACCGCGGCGTCGCATCCTGACGACAAATGATCGCCACCGCATCCTCACCGTTCAAATTTCCAGACTCCCCTAGCAACGTCTTCTCGGAGTGGTCGTGGTCATCGTCGTCGTACTCGAACTGCCAAGAGATATAGCCGTACGGCCGAGCCGTATTATTCCTCATCTTGATCGACATGTAGTCGGGGTTGACAACACGCCAACCCGTGAACGCCCGCGCGCACTCCTTGATGTCCTCCTCCGTGTAATTCCCAACCCCCATCGCGAACAATTCGAGAATCTCTCGCCCGTAGTTTTCGTTAATCGAGTCGGCGTGATTGTCCTGATTGTCCAGCCACATCAACATCGCCGGATCCTTCGACAGCTGCAACAGCAACTCGTCGAACCGGCCCAAACCGTACTCCCGAAACATATCGATCTGATTCAACACAACCCGACCTTGGATCAATTTGTGTGCACCCGTCGCGAACACCCGGTGCCAAAACAGACACATTTTCTCTCGCAATGGAGCCTGAGTAAGTACCAGTTGATACATCCAATGCGCCGCGCACGCCTGTTGGTTGCGAAGGTCTGATTGATCGACGAAATACCGACGGATCAAATCCAACGGCAACTCAACATCATCGACTGGATTCAACAGATCCTCGAGCGTCGCATCATACCCAACCTTTACCGCATGATCCAACTCATCTGGCGTCGCTCCGAACCCCGCGCGCCGCAAAAGGTGAGCGATCAAAGTTACATCTTGCCTAGACCTAGTCAGCGTCATGATCCAAGATTCTCCTATCGTTCACTACGCCAGCCAAACTTAACCACAAAGTGTAACCCCGCCAATCGTCTCACGCATGAATCTGTCAACCATCAATCTGCCTGCTGCCTGAGCCGCGGATCCGTGAAGTCCCGTATCCAATCGCCCATGAAATTCAACGACATCACTACCAAGAAAATCGCCAATCCCGGGAAGAATGAAGACCACCAGGCGGTAGTCAAATACTCACGTCCCTCAGAAACCATCAATCCCCAAGACGGCGTTGGCGCCGGGATCCCTGCTCCCAAGAAACTCAGGGTTGCCTCGGTTAATATCAACCCGCCAACCGCTAAGGTCGCAATGACCATGATCGTCGGAATCACTCCCGGCAGAATATGCCTGACAATAACCCGCGGCGCTGAAGCACCACAGACCCGCGCCATGAGCACATATTCGCGTTCCCTCAACGTCAAGACGTCGGCCCGGACGTTCCTGACGAATCCGGCCCACGAAACCATCGCCAACACGCCCATCAACACCGTCAAACTTCCCCCGAACAGCGTCACAACCACAATCGCCACTAACAGAAATGGCAAAGCGTGCCAAATATCGACTGCGCGCGCAATCACCTCATCGATCACACCGCCGTACCAAGCCGCAACCAATCCCAGCGTAACTCCCACAAGCAACCCGCTCAACAAAGCGACACCGGCAACCGCTAACGATATCCGCGCTCCGTGAATGATCCGACTCAATACATCGCGCCCAACCTGATCCGCTCCCAGCAAATAACTTTGCGTCCACGTCCCTTCTTCGTCAGCAAGCCAGATAGGAGGTGCGTTCCGATCCCGCAATGCCTGCACGTTCGGCGCCTGCGGTGCGATCCAAGGCGCGAAGATAGCCGAAAAAACCAACGCAGCCAACACGATTCCGGGCAATATCGGCCATCGGCGTATGAACAAGTAGACGAGCCCGATCCGACTGCGCGTCCTGAATCGCTCGTCGGCAGGAGAGGCACGATAAGTTGTCGAGAGTTCAGACATCGCGAGAACCTACGTGTACCGAATGCGTGGGTCGATAACGATATAGAGCAAATCGGCAGCCAAACTGAAAACTACGTAGATGATGACGAAAACCAAGACACCACCTGTCAAAACCGGAAAATCGTTGTTGTTTACCGCTTCCAACATCGTCCTACCTAGACCCGGCCATGCGAAAACCGCCTCCGCAACTAACGTCCCATTCAACAAACCAGCTAACAGCAGCGTCGACAACGTGATCGGTTGAATCAACGAGTTCCGCAACGCATGCTTCCAAATCACGGCCGTCGGGCTCGCTCCCTTACCGCGAGCCAAGCGAATGAACTCCGAGTCCAATATCTCCAGCATCGAAGACCGCGTGATCCTCAAATATCCCGCCATCGAACTCGTCCCCACAACAATCGCTGGCATGATGAAAAACCTGATGTCGAACGTTTCACCTCGCAATCCACTCGGCAACCACTCTTGCCACACCGAGAACAACAGAACCATGACGATGCCCAACCAGAAATTTGGTATCGCCTGCCCGAATAGCGCCACAAATCGCCCCAAATAATCCCAGATGGTGCCCCGGTAAACCGCCGAGATTATACCGATCGGAACTCCGACGAATGTCGCCAACGCCCAACCCGCCAGCGCCAGCTGCGTCGTCGCACCCACCTTCTCCAGGATCACCTTGGTCACCCGACGCTCACCCGCCAGAGACTGACCCAAGTCTCCCTGCAACGTATTCTTCACCCAAACCAAATACTGGATTATGAAGGGCTTGTCCAGTCCGAGATGCTTCTCTAGCGCCCGAATTTGTTCGGGAGTACGTCCGTATCCTTCAGGTTGGGCGTACAGCAGCAATGGATCGCCAGCTACCCGAGATAACGCAAAAACCACGAACGTTGCGCCGATTACCGTCACCACTGAGGCCAGAAGACGGCGTATCAGATACCTTCTCATCGGGCGATCGGTTCCCTACAAATTAAAGATTGAACGCGTAACGGCCTACTCCCACAACTCCCCATTCGGGAATCGTGGGAGCAGACCGAAACGACAGTCTGTTCAGTAAGCCTACTGGGCGGGCTTGATCAAGTCCAGCGACACGATGTGCGTGCCGGCGGCGTTCGCCCTCATCTCCCAAGACTCAATCGAGTTCGGGTTCCAGACCATGGGCTCAGGAATCGCCGCGATACCTGAATTCAACCGCCAGTGACGGTAGTACTCGAGCAACTCGGTGTTGTTCTTGATCCGCTGAGCTTTGTCCAACTCACCAGCAGTCTTCAAGTAATTTTCAAGCACGAATGGGATCTCCATCGCACAGCTGAAACCACCGCGTGACAACGTGGTGAACACGACACCCTTCGGGAAGTCCCAAGGCACTGAGTCACGAGCGTCGGTGCCTCCACACGCGCTTAGGAACGGCTGATTCTGCGAACGGTCCACGACCGTGGGTCGCCAGACCGGATAGCCGTGTCTCACCAAGCTGGTGCGGATACCCAAGCTGTCCCACATCGCCCCAATTGCCGCTTGGATCTCTCCGGCTGTGCCCGTCGCACCTCCGACGTGCGGGGTGACGTACATGTCAACCTGGAAACGGATGCCGCGAGACGCTACCGGGTAGCCAGCCTCGTCAAGCATCGCCGCCGCTGCCTCTGGGTCATACTCGATGTTCCACTTATCGTCCCATTCCGGTGACCGGATCGAGAACGCGTTCACGTGCACTAACCAACCAAGACCATCGACGATCACATCGTTGATCGTCTCTTTGTCGATCGCAATCGACATCGCCGTCCGCACCATCCGCGCGCGTTCCATGCTCTCGTCATTGCCGTACTCGCCGATCCATGGGTACTGCTCCGTTGGTTGGTAGCCCGTGCGTTCGACCTCGACTTGTTGCGGTTCGCCGACTGTTATGTCCGGACACGAGACTGAGCTGGCGCCTTGCGAGCAGTTGTAGTCGTACTGCTCCCAGTAGTTGCCTGCGAAGAAGACGCCTTCCTGAGCGGCCTTGCCGCTGTCAGACATCTTGAAGCCTTCCTCCAGCAAACCGCGGATCGCCTTCAGCGACACGTCCGCAATGTCCGTCTGGCCGTTGCGAAGCATCGCGATGCGCGTCGATTCCTCAGGTACCTCGTTCACATTCAAGAATGGCATGTGCGCCGGATGTATGTGATGTTCGGGGTTCGACTCCAGCCGCACGATGTTCTGCGGGATGAACTCCTTCAACATGTACGGACCCGTACCGATGATGTTCTCGTTCGCCCACTCGCGACCGTTCTCATCGAATGCCGTCTTACTGAATGTCCCGTTGGTACCGGCGAACGTGTTGAAGTATGCCTGGTTCCAAACAACTGTGAACTGCTTGATCGGAACTTCGACTGTGTAGTCGTCAATTTTCACCATCGGCTCGAATACCGCCGCATAGTCGCCAGACTGGTTGTGGGTGCTCTCTGGAGCGATCAAGTCGTTGAAGCTCCACACCAAGTCGTCTGCCGTTAACTCACCCCAACCGCGGTGGAACTGCACACCTTTTTTGACCCGTACGGTGATCTTGCTGAGGTCTTCTGCAACATCCCACGTCTCGGCTAGTACAGGATCGACAATGTTCGACCCCACTGGGCCGCCCGGTTGGAAGAATCCTTCGGCAATACTCCAAGGACCGTCAGGTGCGCCCGTGCTGTTCAAACCGGTCAAAGTCAAACCCACACGGTTCTGAACCGCCATTTCAGCCGTATTGGCTGCGCTTTGCGGATCTGGTGCCTCCATCATCGCCATCGCTATCGCCGTCGGCGTTACAACCACCACCTTCTCGACTTCCACTTCCTTCACTACTTCCTTCTCGACTTCTTCCACGACCACCACCGTCTCGACCACCGTCTTCTCGACCTCCTTCTCAATCACGACGGTTTGCACGACGGTCTCGCCGGCGACCTGTACCTCCTTCTCCACCACGACGGTCTGGACGACGGTTTCGCCGGCCACTTGTACCTCTTTCTCCACTACGACAGTCTGCACGACGGTCTCACCGGCGACCTGCACCTCTTTTTCGACTACGACGGTTTGGATCACCGTCTCGCCAGGCACAGATTTCTCGACTACTACCGTTTGCACCACAGGTTCACCCGGAACCTGCACCTGTTTCTCCACCACGACGGTCTGAATCACCGTTTCAGTGCCGCCACAAGCGATCACGAAAACCGTGGAAACCGCGACAACCGCGGCCACAAGCGCAATCAGCGCCCGATTTTTCAGGTATCGGATATCGATCCTCATTGATTTACCTCCATTGCCGGGATATTCATGCGCGACCTTTCTGGGACGCACGAATAATCCACACGCGACCGACCGACACATTCGCCATAGCAAACGCGGTCAGTCGTTCTACGACCGAGCGATCCTGTCCAAGCATTACTGCTTGCGACACGGAAAACGCCAAGTCTTGCGCATAGGTTATACCGAAAACAACGCGTACACACGCGAGATTTACGAAATTCGTACGACAATGTCTCATGACTGCGATAAGTGATCGTAAACTGCGTTCGAAGTCTCCTACCTGTGACCTAGTCCACCCTCCAGATCGTGAGGCCCAGGCATAACGACGGTCCTCCTCGGACACTTGTGTGAGCGGGCTGAAGGTTCACGTCATGCGAAAGAATGCACGACGATAAATTCGTCTCTCCGAAAATCTTGCAAGAAGGTCGCCCATGCCTTACAATAAGCGGTTACCGAGAAACGAATCTGGTCTTTGAGACCGTGTTTTTCGGTAAGCATCTTGACAATTGAAGAGCGGAAAGAACAAACGTCAGTTCAAATAAGAGTTTGATCCTGGCTCAGGATGAACGCTGGCGGCGTGCCTAATGCATGCAAGTCGAACGGGGTCGCTTCTTCGGGGGCTAAACCTAGTGGCAGACGGCTGAGTAACGCGTGGGCGACCTGCCCCCGAGAACGGGATAACTGCGGGAAACTGCAGCTAATACCGTATACATTCCCGTGTATCAATGTGCGGGAAGAAATGATTTATCGCTCGGGGATGGGCCCGCGTCCTATCAGGTAGTTGGTGCGGTAACGGCGCACCAAGCCGAAAACGGGTATCTGGTGTGAGAGCATGACCAGACAGAGGGGGACTGAGACACGGCCCCCACTCCTCCGGGAGGCAGCAGCAAGGAATCGTGCACAATGGGCGAAAGCCTGATGCCGCGACGCCGCGTGAGGGATGACGGCTCTCGAGTTGTAAACCTCTTTTCTCAGGGACGAGAGAGGACTTAACCTGAGGAATAAGTCACGGCTAACTACGTGCCAGCAGCCGCGGTAATACGTAGGTGGCAAGCGTTTTCCGGAATTACTGGGCGTAAAGGGTCCGTAGGCGGTTTGGTAAGTCTTCTGTGAAAGCTCCAGGCTCAACTTGGAGTGGTCGGGAGAAACTGCTGAACTAGAGACTGTCAGAGGCAGGTGGAATTCCCGGTGTAGTGGTGAAATACGTAGATATCGGGAGGAACACCAGTGGCGAAAGCGGCCTGCTGGGGCAGTTCTGACGCTAAGGGACTAAAGCGTGGGGAGCGAACCGGATTAGATACCCGGGTAGTCCACGCCCTAAACGATGAATGCTAGGTCTTCGGGGTGTTAATTCCCTGTGGGCCGAAGGTAACCCATTAAGCATTTCGCCTGGGGACTACGGCCGCAAGGCTAAAACTCAAAGGAATTGACGGGTCCCCGCACAAGCAGCGGAGCGTGTGGTTTAATTCGATGGTAAGCGAAGAACCTTACCTAGGCTTGACATGTTTGGTGGTACCGAACCGAAAGGGGAGGGACCCTTCGGGGAGCCTTACACAGGTGTTGCATGGCCGTCGTCAGCTCGTGCCGTGAGGTGTTGGGTTAAGTCCCGCAACGAGCGCAACCCCTATCGTCTGTTACTCTCTCTGACGAGACAGTCCTTAAACGGAAGGAAGGTGGGGACGACGTCAGGTCATCATGACCCTTACGCCTAGGGCTACACACACGCTACAATGGCCAGTACAGACGGCTGCGAAACCGCGAGGTTGAGCCAATCCGACAAAGCTGGTCTCAGTTGGGATTGAAGGCTGAAACTCGCCTTCATGAACGTGGAGTTGCTAGTAACCGCAGGTCAGCACACTGCGGTGAATACGTTCCCGGGGATTGTACACACTGCCCGTCAAGTCATGGAAGTTGGAGACACTTGAAGTCGCTGGGCCAACCCTTCGGGGAGGCAGGTGCCGAGGGTGGAGCCAATGACTGGGACTAAGTCGTAACAAGGTAGCTGTACCGGAAGGTGCGGCTGGATCACCTCCTTTCTAAGGAGTGCTAATCACAAGCCTCACGACTGGCAAGTGATAAAAAGTACTACCCAAATTAACCGCACAACCCGCAAACGAATAACGATCCGATTAGAGCGAGATTCCCAATCCCGAATCGTCAGCGTCCGACCTAGGTCCGATCCTGAACAAACGAGACGGGGGCGTGGCAAGGGGCTCATCAGATACGCTTCCGATGCCTTGAAAAGGTTGCGCGCTCCTAAAGGCCGTTCCAGATTAGGCCTTCAAATAAACAATCTTGGACCAACTCAAGAACCACGACGTTTGTTCGATCCGCTCTTCAGCTGTCAAGATCACTAAAGCGTGAGCCGACCAGCTCACGCTTTTTGTTACCTGCTATGTCCCCAAACCACGACAGGGGCACCACCGCCCATCAAAGCTTGGTGAATATCACGCACTCGATTGTGGCGGTCATAATGTTCGTGTTGCTTGCAACGATCGTCGTCGCCGGCTGCTCATCCGACCAAGCGGCATCCGTAGCGGACGCCGCAACGTCCACCGGCGAAATGGCTCAAGTTGAAGCATCTTTCTCCGGTAACGAATCCTTCCAGAACCGCTGTGCAGTCTGTCACGGCGAATTCGCCGACGGCACCGCAACTGGCCCGCCGTTGGTAAACCGCCTTTACGAAAACGGGCATCACCCCAACTTCACATTCCACAACGCCGTCAACAACGGAGTTACGGCCCACCATTGGAACTTCGGCGATATGCCACCCATCCCCAACGTCGCACCCCAAGAAATCGATGCGATCATCTGCCATGTCCGCGACCTTCAGCGCGCCGAAGGCATAGCCGCAGGAGATCCTTGTTGATTGGTTTAAACGCAACGCGTATGTGTTCGTTACCATGGACGCACGGTCGAGACCGACTCCCCGGAAATTAGATCGATGCCGGAACCACATCAACGCAGAACCAGACCGTACGATCCTCGAGATCGCGATCGCCTAGACCAACGCTCCAAACCCGTGCCCGTTTTTCGGCATGCCACGGGTGGTCCATCATTTGCAATCATGATGCGTGGCGATTTCGCGCGTTATATGAAAATCCTCGGATTCGTCGTGGTTGTGTTCATGACCGTCGGACGATATGTGGCATCTGAACCGTTGCCTTTGTTGATCATGATCTTTGCTGGATGTCTGGCAATTGCTGCCTTGTCGATGAGTATCGTCGGATCGGCAAACCGAATGGAATTTGTGGCCGCAAACGAATTCGCCGACAAAGACGAGTTCAAGGAGCAATCGAAAACGATGCACATTGCCGAAGTTTTCGTGGCCGTTATTTGGGTAGCTTGGCTTGGTTTTTCCCTAGGTCAGTTCGACTGGTTGCTCATCGGCCTTGCGGTCGCAACGTTGCTCTTTGCGCTTGCACGTAAGTACAAACTCTCGAAGATGAGCCAACCGCGCAACGTCTGGGAAAAGTGACCGAACGTGGTCACTTGATCGGAATGGAAACCACCATTTCCGTGAACTCGCCGAGCTGAGTCTTGGGTTCGATCGTTCCTCCGTGCTCCCTCACGATGTCGTTCGCGAGGCTGAGCCCGAGGCCAGTGCCCTTGTCTGTCGGCTTGGTTGTGAAAAAGGGATTGAAGATTTTGTCGATGATTTCAGGATCGATCCCAGTTCCGTTATCCCTTACGCGAATCTCGAGACAATCTTGTTTCCTTTCCGTTTCCAACCAGACCATCGGAAGGTAATCATCCTGGCCGTCGCCGAGCGAAAGGCGCTTCTCGTCCGTGGCGTAGCAAGAATTATTGGTCATGTTCAACACGACACGCCCGATATCCTCAGCGATCACCGTTATATCGCCCGCGTTGGGATCCAAATCCTCTTGGATGACCAACTGCAGTTCGGGGTGAATCGTCTTTGAGCCGTTGTATGCGAGAGAGGCGAAGAAGCTGACGATTTCGTTGATGTCGGTCGACTCGAAGTTGCCTCCGCCACCACCTAGGCTAAGCATGTCGTTCACGATACGATCCGCGCGCAATCCATGGGATTCGATGCGAATCAAGTTCTGCGATATCTCTTCGACGATCTCAGAAACCTCTTGTCTATCACTTGGGTCGAGGCCATCGATCGATTCCTTGAGCTCGACGATCAAATCATCGGTCGCTTCAGCGAAATTCCGCATGAAATTTAACGGATTTTTGATTTCGTGCGCAACCCCCGCCGCCAATTCGCCGAGTTCGGCTAGCTTTTGCCGAGTGACTATTTGATCCTGAGCGCCACGCAGTTGATCCAGGACATCTTCAAGTTCGGCGTTTTTCAATTCCAAGTCGCGAGCGAGTTCCTCCACTAGATTCAGGCGGACAACCCTGATTGAACGTTGCCTGAGTTCTTCGAGAGATTCGGCAATGGCTGCGATTTCATTGTTGCCTTCAAGCTCCACTCGATAATCGAGGTCACCTTGTCCCATGCGTCGAATCCACACCTCCATCGCGACCGCCAGGACACCGGTGGTGAGCGCTCTGATTATCGTCAGCACACCGACAACAGTTGCGAGAATCCCAACCGCAAGCAAAACGTTCCGCCACGTCGACAAACCAGCCTCTCCGCCCACGCCTCGGAAGGCGAAGAACACCAGAACAGTGAAGAGCAGCGCGAGCAAAGTGCCGGCAATAAGCCCCAGATTCAACTGCACGCCCTGGCGTCGCAGGCTGAAGAGACCCAGCTTCAAAAAATCCGACTCTAACTTCACGTTCTTGTCCTCGCCAGGTATACGCTCTCGATCCGAAACAGTTGGCCTTTCGGACGTAACTCGATCAGTGCTCGTGGCATCGAGAAGCAGTGATGTATCTGGTAACAATTATCGGCAAAAACGCGGCCGGAATTGGATCGTCTCCATCAAGTTGATCAATTGCCGCCGACAACTACGGATTCATTGGCACAGCAATGAATGATGAGAGATCCGAATGTGTAGTCCCTAAACCTACTCCTCAATATGTGAAATGCAACCGTATTGTGCGAGCAGCAGGACGATTACACTCCTTAAATCCCGATGAGGTCTATTCGACTTCTATTACTCGAACATCCCCCGCCATTCCGCGTCGTCGTGCTGGTGTTTGCTGGGGTAGTTGAAGAAGTAGTATTGCTGGCGGGATGGGACCGTGGGGTCGGGGGCGAAGCGATGGCGCCATTTGGGGAGTTCGTTGGCGTAGCGCTCTTCGGCGCGGGAGATGGCGTCTTCGTCGATTTCGACGCCTAGGCCGGGGCCGGATGGTGGGGTGAGGGCGCCGTCTTCGTAGGTGAATGGTTGGGTGATGATGTCTTCGGACGGCGGGAGGAGTTTGGTGTAGGCGGAGTCGACGGGCCAGATGAAGTTCGGTGTGGCGGTCACGAGGTGTATCTGCGCGGCGGTGGCGATACCGGTTTCGCCGGGTGAGGAGTGGCATGATACTTTCAGGCCGCCGGCTTCGGCGATCGCGGCGCATCTTTGGGTCTCAAGGAAACCGCCGTTGATGACGACGTCGAGGTGGATCGCGTCGCAGGCCCGATGCATAACGAGCTCGAGAATCTGCTCTTTAGTGGTGCGAGCTGGGCCGTCGCAGAGGATGGGAATATCGGTGTGTCTACTGACTTCCGCAAGGGCGCGGACGCTTGATGAGTCGACCGGTTCTTCGACGTGTGAGGGGTCGTACGGCTCCATCTTACGGAGCATCCGGATCGCTTCGAGTTGAGAGTATGAACCGTTGCAGTCGTAGCCGAGTTCGATGCGCGGTCCGGCTGCTTCGCGCGCGGCGGCTACACATTCGACGTCGAATTCGGGATTGAGTCCGATCTTGATTTTGAAGGACTTGAAACCAACCGCGACGGCACGTTTGACCTCGTCTGCGACTTTTTCGGGCGGTTTGGCACCCATCCAGTAGCGCGCTTCTACGCGATCACGATATTTGCCGCCGATTAGGTTGTAGATGGGTTGGTTTGCGGCCTTGCCGACGATGTCCCAAAGTGCTTGGTCGATGGATCCAGTGATATTGAGTGCGGACGATGCGCTCGTGTCGAGCAGGTGGCCGATTTTGGTGGTGACCTGTCCGGTGAGGTTCATGCCCCGTTCGATGGAGTTGATGTCGTGCGGGTCTCGACCGAACAGTCTCGATTTGATCTGCTCGAAGAGTCGTTGGTCGCCACCTGCTCCGATGCTGGTTTCGCCGAGTCCGGTGATGCCTTCGTCGGTGTCGATGAAGATGATGGTCTTGATTGCCGCGAAGCGAGAGCCGTACCACATGGTTACGGGTTCGTGCTTACCCAGGGTTGAGAGGGGGATGCAGATGTTGCGGGTTCGGATGTCGGTGATTTTCAAGGGGAGTGTTCCCATGGATTGATCAACTCGACCCCAGCCGCTTCTAAATCCCTACCTTCACGAGTGGCGACTGGGATTCCCAGAGATTTGGCTATCCCGGCGATCATGCATTCTTCGATGCAGTAGGTCAAACCGGATCGGGCGCGCGAAACTCTGATCTGCGAATACGCACTGGCCGCTTTCCCGTCGAACGGAAGAATCCTGCCTTCGCGAAACTGGGCGATGATCTGGTTCACGATCGTTTCGGACACGTTTCGCTGGTTGCCGGGTGGCAACAAATCGATGCCGTAGCGTATTTCTGCGACGGTGATCGAGGTGATGAAAAACTCAGAATCCGACCGGTTTGAAATCCAGCGCGCCACATTGGGGTCTGGATCGGGTGCCATGAATTCGCGGATTACAGGTGTATCAAGGATGATCGGTGCAACGGTTTCCCAACCAAAAAAAGGCGGTTCTTTGTTTACGGATCGCAGTGGTATTTCTAGCTTGATGCCACCCGCGGGTTCAACGGCCCCTCGGATTTCGTCGACAAAAATGCGCCCTGATTGGATTGGATCGCTGGCCCTAGCTAGGTCGATCGAGTTTCTTAAGCGAGAGCCATTAGCGATTTCTTGGTAATCGGCGTTGACATTTGGTGTGTTGAAGACTGGGTCTCCCTTTCGTTCTGATGAGGACATGCTTTACATTCTGCTTTCAACCGCTGTTGAAATGCGGCATGACGCCTTCGGCGAAGCGGTGCATTTGCTCTAGGGTTGCGGATTCGGGCATGCCCATGCCTGTGATGCCAATGTTGACTTCTTGGAGGCCGGGGTAGCGGTCTTGAACTTCGAGGAGTTTTTCGGTTACGAGGTCGGCGGGGCCGGCGAAGAAACCTCCGCTTGCGACGTCGGCTTCGATGGTGGGTAGATCCGCGGTGAGGAGTTGAGCCGGGTCGTTGGAGTTGATGGCGGCCACTTGGTGGTCGGAGAGTCCGCGGACGAAGCCGAGGGGGCCGAACATCTTGACGCGTTCTTCGGCCCATAGTTTGGACTCTGCGATGGCTTGTTCGGTGGTGTCGGCGATGTAGACGGTGTAAGAGATAACGAGGTCGCCGCCGAGTTCGAGGTTGCGTCCGTGTTGGGCTTGGACTTCTTGCCATTTTTGGACGACTTGGTCGGCGGCTCCGCCGGGTGCCGCTCCGCCCCCGATCATGCCTTTGATGCCGTATTTGGCCATGAAGTTGAGGCCGCGTTCGGAGGCTGAGACTACGGGTTGCCACCATTCGACGGGATATTTGGGCCGGGGGACCAAGGTGATCTCTTCGAGTTCGTAGCCGCGGTATGGGACGGCCTGTGGGATGTCGTAGTGTTGGCCGTGGTGGGAGAAGGACCGCTCGTTGAAGGCCTTGTACATGACCTCGACCTGCTCTTCGAAGAGTTCGCGGTTGGCATCTTGGTCGATGATGGGATTGCCAAAGGTTTCGACTTCGCGGGAGTGGTATCCCCGGCCGATGCCGAAGCGGACTCGCCCGTTGGTGAGGATGTCGGCGGTGGCGTAATCTTCGGCGAGGCGGAGCGGGTGCCACATCGGGTTGATGTTGAAGCCGCATCCGAAGCGAAGGTTTTTGGTGAGATGGGCGAGGTGGACGAAGAGCATCAATAGGTTGGGGATGCATTCGTAGCCTTCGCGTTGGAAGTGGTGTTCGGCGCCCCAAAGGGTGTCGAAACCAAGTTCGTCCATGGTTTTGGCGAATGACGTGGACTTGTCGAAGACGGTTGCGAGTTGGTCGTCGGGTAGCCAGCGGTCGTTGGCAGGCGTTCCGGCGTAACCGATGTCGTCCATGTCGACGCAACCTGCGTATAGAACTCCGAATTTGTTGATCATGATGGATGGGATTATCGCATAGTGGATGGGTAGTGTTGGGGTCGGGCGCGTTGGGTCCTCACCCTATCCCTCTCCCTGAGGGAGAGGCGACAAAAGGTGATTGGCAGGGTTGGAGGCTTTCGCATCCGTTGTATTTCAAGCGTCCGGGTGGGGACGCCCGCGTGGTGGTTAAGGTGTGCGCCCGGGGAATGCGGGGCGCACGGTTGCTGTTTGTCGAATCATCGCCGCGTCTTTTTGGGGAGCGTGCGAAGGTGGTTGAAGGTGTATAAATTCCAGGATCGCCGACGTCGCCAGACCGTCGGCCCTCCGGTCGGCAAGGTGAAAGCCGTGCCGCCCGTCATCATTTGATTCGTTCCCTCTCATTGATCCTGTAGGTCACTCCGGCTCGCTCCGCTGGAATCGCTTGTGCCGGCGTCAGAGGGCGGCGTTCGCTCGGACCTTGAACGGGCATCCCCCGCTCGCATCGCTGCGCTCGCTCGCGCCCCCTTACACTTCGTGAAGGGGGCGTAGTCGAGTGCGGCGTCTGGTCGCGTTTGCCCTTCGCATTGCGAAGGGTGGGTTGTCCGTCTGGCTTGCATGGCGGAGCCAGCGTAACACTCCGCATCCGAGCCCTTAAGCTACAACGGCCTCTATACCGGGTTTTTCGATCCGCGTTTCGCCCGAACTTCCTAAGCTTGTAACGGGTGCTGCGACAGGCCTCCGTCGGCTTGGGCCGTTGGCATTTGCCATCGGCTTCGGCTTAATAGGCCTGGGTGCCTCCTGTCCGCGAACCTTTGTTTGTAAGTTGCAATTTGCGGTATCAATAAGGAAAAGGTGCACGCTTCCCGTATCGACACGGCGATGTTCTGGGCGCCTTGGCGGTCGACCCAACGGGGTCTTGGCTTTCGGCGCTTAGTTACTGTTGTACTACAACATGTGTGGTGGAGTCAAGAACTAGGATGCTAAGGATGGGGCAGGATGGGGGTGTTGTGTTGGTTGAGTACTGTGGTGATGGTTAGGGCGCCATTTGACTCTGTGGGGGTGCTTGGTGGGATTGGTTGTGGTTAGACTTGATGTTCGTTGAAGTTTTGGTCTGCCGAGTGAACGGGAGTGTTCTGCATGGTGTCGAGAGAAGTGAATGTTAATCGTCCGGAGCATAGTTGGATACCGTTTTATCGGGAGTTGGCGGAGAAGTTGGTGAAAGATCGTTGGAGGGAGAAGCAGGGGGAGTTGGTGGGGATGTTGCAGCGTTTGAAAGAGAGTGGCATTCCAATCCATTCCATTGCGGACAACTTGATGGATCATGTAGATCCGTTCACGATATTTGCTCTGTTTTCGCGAGGGATCAGTTTTGACAACATGCTCCGGGTGATGGACGCATTGAAGTCTGAATTAGAGATATCAACCAGCTTGCCGAAGGAGCAACCGTTTATACCGTATGCCAACAATATGAGTATTGGATATTTTTGGGGCTTCGATGATATTGAAGATGAAATCGAAACGATATGGGATATATTCGAAACAGTAACGTCTATCGATTCATTTGATGAAATTTCTACAGATAAATCTTTGGTAGAATTAATCGAAGCTGGTCTCCAAATCAAGGGGGTACGGATATCCAAATTGACAAGTGCGTTTTATTGGGTTAATCCGTATTACTTATTGCACAGTGCGACAGTGAATGCTGTCGGTGGCGCAGATTTAGGTATCAAGGCTACCGATACGAGTAACAAAGCTGCCGACGCGGATTCATATCTCAAATGTTTGGTGCGTACCGCTGAGTTGACGGAACGATCATTCCCGGAGACGAATATCGCGGTGTTTAAGTCGGAAAACCCTGATTGGGCTCCGCCTAAGGTATGGATTGTGCGAGGAGGTCGCGGAGCAGTGGCGGTCGAAGAATTTCGGACGGGAGGATACACGGGCTTCGGGTTTGGTTTTGAGGATCATGACATCTCGAAATATCACACGGACGAACAGTTGGAGCGGCTCTGTGAAGAAAGGGATCTCAGAGGCAGCGGGATAGATCAGGTGATACCGTTGTTGACTGAAATAAAGATTGGTGATTATGTGTTGATGCCCGGGCCGGGATCAGTTGTGAACCATTACGGACGCGTTGTGTCGGATCCGTACCACAGTCCAAGCGGAACACACAATAACCGGCGCGATGTTGAATGGTCTGAAAACAAGATATCTCAAAGCCAACTTGATCTTTCTGGGTATCAACACACAGTGACTCGTCCAAACCAGGATGTTCAGAACAGATTTTTGGAGATCATCGAAGGCGGCTCAGAATCGGTTGACTTCAAGATGCCGGAAGACAGTTGGGTGCCGTTTCATTTGGAGGTTGGGCGGAAGTTGATCGAAGGCGAGTGGTGGAGTGAGGAGAAACGAAGTGAGTTGGAAGAACGAATAGATGTGATCAGGTGGGCCGATCCTGAGGATGTGGGTGAGGATTACGAATACGACCGTTGGCCCGGCGATCCTTTCTCGTTCTATCTATCCTTCAACATGCGCTCAATGGGGTCGTTGCGAGTGCCCGGATACAGAAAAGTTAAAGAACTTTTCATGTTGGACGCGGAAGTGCCGGACGCTTCGCACGTCGCGGCAGGCTACGGTGTGCACGGTGCTTTTGGCAGGCGGCCGAGTTCTCCGGAAATCGAAACGCTCTGGGAATTCTTCCGACTCGCATACGAAAGCGACCCCGTCGACGATTCCGGAATCGCGGATGAGTTTGCCGAATACTTTGACCGACTGGTCGTTCCTGATGATTTTGTCGGACTGCGGAACCGTAAATTGTCATATTGGTTGCATTGGGTGGACCCCACAAGATACGTTTACATCGAACAACTCAACAAGTTGGGGATATTGACTGAATTGGGTCTCGGTGAGGACGGCGACAACGGGCATGGCTATCTCAAGGCACTCGCGAAGGCGCGTGAGATGGCTATGACGAACGGCCTGAAACTATTGGACCTCGGTCGTTGGGGAGCAACGCGAGAGACGCTTGGTATTGCGACCGAATGTTTAAACAGACCAGCTCCTTACCGGATCGACGAAGTGATCAAGGACGGAGTGTTCTTGAACCGTGGGGAGTTGGAGCGGATGATGCGGATTTTGCGGTCTAAGAAGAATCTGATTTTGCAGGGGCCGCCGGGGGTTGGAAAGACGTTTATTGCTCGGAAATTGGCTTATGTGTTGATGGGCGAAAAGGGTGAGGGGGCAGAGAAGCGGATTACGGGTGTGCAGTTCCATCAATCGTATTCTTATGAGGATTTCGTCGGGGGATTTCGGCCTGATGTTAAGGATGAACGGATGGTTTTCAAGCCTCAGGACGGGCCGTTTTTGGATATGTGTGCGGAGGCGCAAGCGAATCCTGACGATGCCCATGTGATGCTGATTGATGAGATCAACCGAGGGAATCTGAGTCGTGTTTTTGGGGAGTTGTTGATGCTGATCGAGGCGGACAAGCGGAAGGAGGAGCACGGTGTGACGTTGCAACACCAGCCAGAACGTTATCATTCGTTTTTCGTGCCGAAGAACGTTTACATCATCGGTACGATGAATCTGGCCGACAAGTCATTAACAGGGATGAATGTTGCGATGCGGCGTCGGTTCGGGTTCTATGATCTGGAACCGCAGTTTGGCGAACCGGTGTTCAAGGACTGGCTAAGCAAAACTGAAATGCCGCAAGAAATGCAAGTTCGAATCAATTCGAATATGAGTAAGTTGAATACTACGATTTCGAAAGATGATTCGCTAGATTTCAACTATGCAGTCGGTCATTCGTTTTTCTGTCCACCGCAAAACGAACCGGTTAACGATTGGGATGCCTGGTACGAGACGGTTGTCGATTACGAGATCAGACCGTTGTTGAGAGAGTATTGGTTCGATGACCCAGAACGAGCGAACGACGAATCGGACAAACTGAAGAAAAGGATGGAGTAGCCTTCGATGGTAGCGACGTCCGAAACGGTCCAGCTAATGGATCCGGAATCCGATGAACTTCCGAAAGAATCGAATGACAGCGGCTCGGAGATTCCGGTACGCAACTGGTGGCACATGTTGCTGTACGCGTGGGGTTTGGTGGATCTGGAAGGTATGTTCCAATCGAAGTGGGAAGACGCTCCTGATCTGCATGAGTTGTTGACACGGATTCTCGTCGATCGCATGAAGCGGCAGGTCAGACGCGGGCTACGCGGTGACTATGTGGATCGTTCGGAGGCGCTCAGGACCGTACGAGGCCGAATAGATTTCAATCGGACGCTTGGTGATTTGCTGCTCTACAAAGGTCGATTGCATTGCGAATATCAGGAGTATTCGGTCAATGTTCCCCGCAATCAGATCATTGCTACGACGTTGCAGCGTCAGTATCGGAGGGATTTCACAGGGGCGAAGGATAGCGATATCGAAGAATTGAAGTCAGACGTGGGGAGATTGGTGCGGACTTTGGACGAGATCGATCAGATTCGATTGGATCGATCCGTGATGGCTAACGAGATACGTCAATTGGGTCGGAATGAGCGCGAGTACAAGCTGTTGTTGAAGGTGTGCGAGATGCTTTATCGTCCGATAATGCCTTTGGATTCTGAGGAGGATGATGCCGACGCGTTCAGGGACTGGGATGATAAACGGAGGCACGACATATTCGAGTTTTTTGTAGCGAATTTCTTCAAGCTGAAACTGGAGGCTTCCAAGTGGAATGTGGGTCACCACAAACGGCTATCTTGGCGGATTGACGAAGCCGTGACAGTTGGAGATCTATTGGTCCCGGGAATGGAAACCGACATTTGGGTCACGCATCGCGAAAGCAAACAGGCACTGATTTTCGACACTAAGTTTTATAAGGAACCCTTCAAAGGACGATCTGGAAAACCAACGGTGAATTCGGGTCACCTCTATCAACTTTACGCGTATCTCTCTAAGAGCGATGACGAAGAACGCACAGTGCGGCCAACTGGGATTCTCCTCTACGGTGAGCCAAGTAACGGGCCAGGTCAACTGCGTACAAGGATTGATGGATTTCCCGTGTTCGTGAAAACTTTGAAACTGAACCAAGATTGGAAAAATGTGGAAGCAAATCTGTTGTGCGTGTTCGACGAGGTGGTTGCCGGTGTCTAAGACGCTGATATTAGGCGGCGCACGATCGGGCAAGAGCCGATACGCGTTGCAGTTGGGGGAGTCGTGTTCGGAGGATCGGGTTTTTGTTGCTACTGCGCAGGGGTTTGATGAGGGGATGCGGGAGCGGATCGCGAGGCATCGGTCGGATCGGGATGTGTCGTGGCGGACGGTGGAGGAGATGGTTGAGGTCTGGGATGTGATTGAGTCGGAGTGTCGGGTTGGTCGGGTGATTGTGTTGGACTGTTTGACTCTTTGGTTGAATAACTTGATGTTGGATCGGCGGGATGTCGAGGCTGATTTGGAGCGGTTAGTGGCGTGTTTGGAGGGCGTGAACGGGGACGTGATTTTGGTGTCGAATGAGATTGGGTTGGGGTTGGTGCCAGATACGGAGATGGGTCGAGAGTTTCGGGATTTGCATGGTCGGATGAACCAGGCTGTTGCGGCGGTTTGCGATCGGGTTTTGTTTATGGTTGCGGGGTTGCCGTTGGTTGTGAAGGGGTGAGGGTGTGGGCCCCCTTTGTCCTTCGGACATTTCCCTTAGATTTCGTTCGTATTGGGCGGGGGAAAGCCGGCGGCTCGTCCGCCCCTTGGATGGACGTTCCGTCCGCTGAAGCGCCCGCGTGCGCGGGAATGACGTTTCGTTTAGGAGTTGAGGATTTCTAGGACTTGGTTGTGGAGTCGGCCGTTGGTGGACATTGCGTTGCCGCCGTGGATTGTTGGGTTGCCTTGGAGGTCGGTGAAGGTGCCGCCGGCTTCTTGGATGATGCTCTGGAGGGGCGCGTTGTCCCAGACGTTCATGAAGGGGTCGATCATGATTTCGACGCGTCCGGTTGCGACTAGGTAGTGACCGTAGCAGTCGGGGTAGCAGCGGTTGACGTCGGCGGTGAAGGACAGTTTTTGATAGGACTGCGCTTTGTCGGTTCGTTGAATGCTGCGAGCGGAGGTGGTCGACAGATACGCGTCTGAGAGTCGGGATATGTTCGAAACGCGGGCCCGTTTTGGGCAGACTGGGTCTAGTTGGTCGGACCACCATGCGCCGAGGTTTTTAGCTGCGTAGACGATTTCGCGTAGTGCCGGGAAGACGATGACTCCGGCTACAGCTTCGTCTTTGTACTCGAGTCCCATCATGGTTCCGTAGAAAGGGATGCCGCGGATGTACGATTTGGTCCCGTCGATGGGGTCGAGGTACCAGGTGTAGTCGGTTGATCCTGATTGGTTGCCGAACTCTTCGCCTACGATGGCGTCGTGTGGGAACTCATTGGCGAGATGGCTGCGCAGGGTTTCTTCGGATTCTTTGTCGGCACGGGTTACGGGAGTCTGGTCGGGTTTGGTTTCTATCGTGAGGTCCGATGAGCGGAAGTAGCGCAAGGTCAGCTTTCCGGCTGCGGTAGCGGCTCGGATGGCGAAGTCGAGTCGGTCTTTTAATTCGGACATTGGGGTTGCCTCCTCCTTCCTTTGATTGTGATCGATGCGGGAGATGATTTGCGATGGGTATGCGTTGGGCGAAGGGGTGTTGTGGACAACCTCACTTACGACGGATTCACGGTCAGATCACGTGCGCCTCCCCATTGCCCGGCCCCTCTGGATGGACGTTCCGTCCGCTGAAGCGCCGGCTTTCGCCGGAATGACGGTGGTTATGCACAGCACCTGAAGGGGAAGTAGGGGCAGGTTTCAAACCTGCCTCTACAGGGTTGCTAGGGCGATGTAGATGGCTAGTTCGGTGATTTGTTGAGTGGCGCCTAGGGTGTCGCCGGTGTGGCCTTTTAGTTTGGGTTGGAAGTAGAGGCGGATTAGGATGTGTCCGATGATGGCGCCGGCGGTGGCTAGGAGGGCAGCAGTCGGGGAGAGGATTAAGGCTAGGGCGGCGACGGCTACTAGGGCGGTAAGGGTGGCGATGATGGTGTTGATCGGACTGAGGGTTTGGTGTTGTGGGCCGGCGATGCCTTCCGTTTTCGCGTATCGGCTGGTTGCCATGACGATTACGGTTGAGGTGCGGGAGATGATGTGAGCGGCGATTAGTGCGGTGATGATGGTGGTGATGTCGGCGAGTGATGAGAGGGCGGCGACTTTGGAGGAGATGACGATGATGAGAGCGAGGGCGCCGAAGGTCCCAATGCGGGAGTCGGTCATGATTTCTAGGGAACGGGCGCGGTCGTAAGCGCCGCTGATGCCGTCGAATGTGTCGGCGAGTCCGTCTTCGTGAAATGCTCCGGTGAGGAGTGCGGTTGCGGCGGTGGCGATGAGGACGGCGACGATGGTTGGGAGTGCGAGGTTGGCGAGGAAGAATGCGAGTGCGGCGACGGACCCGATGATGGCGCCAACGATGGGGTAGTAGCGGCTCGCGGAGCTGAGGCGTTCAGGTGTGTAGTCGATTTCGAAGGGCGTTGGGATGCGCGTGAGGAAGTGGAGGGCGAGGTTGAAGGTTTTGAGTTCGTTTTGGATGGCGTGGAGCATGGTTAGATCATAGTTGGGGGCGGCATTAATGGATGGCCCCCCTTTGTCCTCCGGACATTTCCCCCGCACAGCGGGGGCAACCCGGCCGCCGCCGCCCTGTTGCTGCCTTGCCGCCCTGTGCATCGCTTCGCTCGCATCGCTTCGCTTGCTCATGCCCCTTCGCGAAGCGAGACGCAGCGTCATAGCTTGCTGCTGACGCCGGCGGATTGGAAGGTTGCCATGTTGTTTAGGATTGCGGCGGCGGCTTTGACTAGTGGCCATGCTAGGAGGGCGCCGGTTCCTTCGCCTAGACGCATGTAGAGGTCTAGGAGGGGTTCGACGTTTAGGGCTTTAAGCATGGCGTCGTGGCCGCGTTCGCCGGAGCGGTGGGCGAATAGTAGGGCGTCGGTGATGTCGGGTTTGGCGTTGATAGCGGCGATGGCTGCTGCTGTGGCGATGAAGCCGTCGATGATGACTAGGCGTTTAGAAGTTGCTGCCTGTCGGATGGCGGCGGTCATCATCACGATTTCGAAGCCTCCGTATTCCGTCAGTACTGTCGCAGCTTCGAGTCGCGGGGCGGTTCGTTGGGCTGATTTGGTTAGGACGTCGAGTTTGTGCTGGACGCCCGCGTCGTCTAGGCCGGTTCCGGGTCCTACGAGATCGGGGAGAGGGATATTGAGGATTTTGTGGGCGATTATGGAGGCCGATGCGGTGTTTGCGATGCCGATTTCGCCGAAGCAGACGGCGTCGGTGGACCCACTCTTGGTCTCTCCCTGGGAGGGGAAAAGGTCGGTGCCGTGATTGGTGGCTTGGCGGAATTGGTGTGGTGTCATTGCGGGACCGATGCTGAAATCTGCGGTGCCGGGCGCGATGCGGCGGTTGATGAGGTCGGGATGGTCGATTGCGTTGCCTTTGATGCCGGCGTCGACGATTTGGACGGGGATGTCGAGTGAGTCGGCGATAACGTTTGCGGCGGCTCCACCAGCGAGGAGATTTTCGACCATTTGGCGGGTGACTTCGGAGGGATATGCGGAGACGCCTTGGTCTGCAATGCCGTGGTCTGCGCCGAAGATGATCAGTTGGCAGGTCGACATACTCGGTTGAAGGGTGCCTTGGAGCGTGGCGATCTGTGCGGCGAGTTGTTCCAGTCGGCCGAGCGAGCCGATGGGTTTGGTCTTGGTGTCGAGGGCTCGTTGGAGTTTTTTTTGGAATTCGGATGTCATGGTGGAGCGGGTGAAGAGCTAGTCCGATTTTAGTTCTGACGATGCCATATAATCCCGTTGAAGCGTTCAGGCATCAATCACGGGGGCATCATGAACAAGGTACAGGCGGTTATTTCGGCATCTAAGGGTGCGCCGGTTTCTTTGGAGACGATTTTGGTGCCGGATCCGGGTCCGGGCGAGGCGTTGATTCGGGTGCAGGCTTGCGGGGTTTGCCATACGGACCTGCATTACCGGGAAGGTGCGATCGGGGATGAATTTCCGTATTTCTTAGGTCATGAAGCGGCCGGTGTCGTGGAGAAGGTTGGAGACGATGTTGACAATGTGGCGGCGGGTGATTTTGTGATCATTGCTTGGCGGGCGCCTTGCAACACGTGTCGGTCTTGTTTGCGGGGGCGGCCTTGGTATTGCTTCGATAGTCGGAATGCGACGCAGCAGATGACTTTGGAGGATGGTACGCCGTTGTCGCCGGCGTTGGGGATCGGTGCTTTTGCGGAGTTGACGCTCGTTGCGGCCGGTCAGGCCGTGAAGGTGAACCCGGCTGCCGACCCAAAGGCGGCAGGGTTGATTGGTTGTGGGATTATGGCTGGATTGGGTGCGGCGATCAATACTGGCGGCGTTTCGCGTGGCGATTCGGTTGCGGTGTTTGGTTGTGGTGGCGTTGGAGACGCGGCGATTGCCGGGTCGAAGCTGGCGGGTGCGCACACGATAATTGCGGTGGATATCGATGACCGCAAGTTGGAGTGGGCGAAGGGTTTCGGTGCGACGCACACTGTGAACTCTCGCGAAGTAGATCCGGTGGAGGCGATCCAGAACATCACGGGTGGTAACGGCGCGGACGTGTGTGTCGAGGCGATTGGATTGCCGCAGACGTATGAGCAGGCGTTCTTCGCGCGGGATTTGGCTGGCACGGTCGTGCTGGTGGGTGTGCCAAGTCCGGAGATGAAGATCGAGCTGCCGATGATCGAGGTGTTCGGTCGCGGTGGAGTGTTGAAGTCATCGTGGTATGGCGACTGCCTGCCGACGCGAGACTTTCCGATGTATATCGATCTCTACATGCAGGGTCGATTGGATCTGGATGGGTTCGTGAGCGAGTCGATCGAGATAGGGGACGTTGAGGAGGCGTTCCACAAGATGGAGCGTGGCGAGGTGCTTCGGTCCGTGGTTGTATTGAACTAGGATGCGAAGGATGTTGAAGGATTCGAAGGATGATGGTGGTGATGGTCATCCTCGTTGTGTGATTACGAAGAGTGATGGGTTGGAGGTTGAGATTGCTAGTGGGGCGATGACTCGGCTAGCGGGCGTGTCGGAGGCTTTGTCGGGATCGACTGGTATTCACCTGGCGATCGCGACGGTGCCGCCGGGCAGGTGTTCGACGGCGCACTATCACGTGAATTGCGAGTCAGCGATTTATGTGGTTAGCGGCGAAGGGTTGTTTCTGCAGGGCGAGGAGTTGGAGGTTGAGGAGGCGATCGGACCGGGTGATTTCGTCTATGTTCCGCCGGATTCGAATCATCAGCCGGTAAATACTTCGGAAGGTGAGGATTTAGTTTTGATAGTAGCGCGGAATGCGCCAGTGGAGATAGTTGTGGATTTGGAGGAGGCTGGTCGGCAGGATTGTCGGTGAGCACTCACCCTAGCCCTCTCCTACCAAGCGGGAGAGGAGACATACGTGTTGATTTGGATGATTTGAAAGGATGAGCGGAACATCGGACACTCGTCGTTTTTGGTCGGATGGGCATGGGATTTATCACGTTGCGACGTTGGGGGAGAGGTTATTCGCTAGCAGTTTCGATTGGCTGGTTGCTTTATCTGTTGGGAGTTTTCTGGGATCAGTTGTGACGGTCACATACGTAGTCAGGGTTTCTGATCCGGACGAGGGATTGGATTGGTACGTATTCGGTGAACCTGAAGCTGGTGGGATTCTCTTATTCTGGCCTGTGATGTTTGTGTTCGCTTCGATCGTTCACATTGCGTTTGCTTGGATGTTGGAACGCAGCGGTAAAACGATTGGTTACCACGCACTCAAACTGAAGCTGAAACGAGATAACCTCGAACCGCTCGGTTTGGGGCGCTGCATGTTGCGCAAATTTATCGGCAGCCCGGGTTTGATGCTGCCGTATCTGTTGGTCGTTTTGTTGTCGATGTTGTTTGTCTGTTTGAAGGTCATCGAGTGGTTGTTCGACACACGAGTCGATCTGTTGGGCATCTTGAGCGATCCAGTGCTCGGCATCTGGTCATTAGGTGTGACGACGTATTGGATAGTGACTCCGATATTGGTGGCGGTCAACCACATTAGGGTGAACAAAGATGCCAAGGGACGGATGTCGCATGACGTGATGCTGGATATCGTGGTGGTTCAAGATCGGATTTTGAGTACAAATCGCGCTGCGTTTCCGTCGACGGGGCGGGCACCGGTGGAGCGGTGGGATTAGGAGCTGAGGGGCGTTAAAAGCCGCCTCACCATGACCCACTCGAACGGAGGAGAGGGGGAACTGTGGGTTGCCGATTGGCGCGATGTTGGGATAGTCTGTGCTCATGTTTGTGATGACCATGCTGTTAGCGGAAAGGGGGAAATGAACGATGATTGAATGGCTTGGGGTTGGTCATCTTTTCGAGCTATCGGGGATGGAGGTTGTTGCGGGGTTATTGACGCCGTTGGGGGTGTTTGTGGTTTTCTTTGTGGCGCATGCGGTTTTGCCGGCAGTTCGGGTGCCGGGGTATGTGATCAATCCTGAGACTGCGGAGCCTCGGAATTATCGGTTAAATGGGATTTTGGTCTATGTGATCGCGTTGGTGGTTTGGTGGTTCGAGTTGACGGGGATGCCGCGGGAGTGGTTTTATGAGTCGTCGATCTATGCGTTTGCCGGAGGGACAGTGTTTACGCTGATCTTTGCGGTGATTGCGGTGTTCAGTCAACCGCGCGGCGAGAACGAGAAGAACTGGTTCATGGCGCTTTGGGATGGCCGGGTGCGGGAGATTTCGATGTTCGGGGAGCGTGTCGATCTGAAGATGTGGTTTTACATCGTGGGCGGGACGATGCTGTCGCTGAATGCGCTGTCGGGTGCTTGGTACAACTACGAGGAGTTTGGCGACGATTTCAATCCGGGTGTTTGGATGTTTGCCATCTTCATGACGATTTATGTGGTTGACTACTACATCTTCGAGCGGGTGCAGCTTTATACGTATGACGTGATCCATGAGAATCTGGGTTTCAAGATGTTCTGGGGTGGGATGATGGTGTTTGGTTGGCTGTTTATTCTGCCGCTTTGGGGGATGGCAGCACATCCGAATCCGGGATTTTCGCCGTTGTGGTCGAACGTCCTGATCGCCGGGACGGCGGTGATGTATGTGGCGGGTTGGGTGATATCGCGTGGGGCGAATATGCAGAAGTATGTGTTCAAGCGATGGCCGGAGCGGAAATTCTTGGGGATCGTCGAGCCGAAGTACATTCAGGCGGGTGATCGGAAGATTCTTTACAGCGGGATGTGGGGGTTGGCGCGTCACCTCAACTACCTTGGCGAAGGGTTTTATTCGCTGGCGGGAGCGCTGGCGTTGGGGTATTTCTTGAATCCGTGGGCTTGGATCTATTTCGTCTATGTGCTCATTTTGTTTACTTGGAGGCAGCGGGACGATGATCGGCTGTGCGCCGAAAAATATGGACCGGAGAAATGGGCGGAGTATCGGGCGACGGTGAAATATCGGATTATCCCGGGGATTTATTGAGGGAATCGTCGAGGGACGTCGGCACCGAACGGGTGATTCGCGTAATCTGATACTACGTCTAATCTCGACGCCGTAATCGCTCAAGGAAGGGGTGTTCAATCGTGTTTGAATGGCTTGGGATCAGCCACCTTATTGAGCTATCGGGGACGGAGTGGATTGTGGGATTCTTCACTCCATTGGCGGTGTTCGTCGCGTTCTATGTGGCGCAGTTTGTGTTGCCGGCGCGGCGTGTTCCGGGGTATGTGAACGATGCGGCGACCGGTGAGCCTCGGAGTTATCGGCTCAATGGGATATTGGTGTTTGCTTTGATGTTGGCGCTGTGGGCTGTCGCCCCGTTTGGGTTCGAGCGTGACTGGTTCTACAGGTCGACAATCCCGGCGGTGATTGGCGGGACATTCTTTAGCGGGGTGATCGCGACGTGGGCTTTTCTGAGTCAATCTGCAAGGTCGGAAGGTGGGCATGAGACGAACTGGTTCGTCGCTTGGTGGCATGGTCGAGCGATGGAGCATTGGGTGTTCGGCGATCGCGTCGATTTGAAGATGTATCTGTATGTGGTTGGTGGGACGATGCTGACGCTGAATGCGCTTTCGGGTGCGTGGTACCACTACGAACTCTTCGGTGATGACGCCAACCCGGGGATTTACGTCTATGCCGGCTTCTTCACGTTCTACATCTTTGACTATTTCGTCTTCGAGCGGGTGCAGCTATACACCTATGACTTGATCCACGAGAATCTTGGCTTCAAGTTGATATGGGGAGGACTGCTGATCTACGGGTGGCTCTACATCCTGCCGATGTGGGGGATGGCGGTGCATCCTGATCCTGGGTTCTCGTCTACGTTCACCAATATCTGGTTGGCTGCGATGGTGGTGTTGTTTCTGTTCGGATGGAGTATCTCGCGCGGCGGTAACTTGCAGAAGTATTGGTTCAAGCGGTGGCCCGATCGGAAGTTCCTGGGGTTTATTGAGCAGAGATACATCGAGGCTGGCGACCGGAAGATTCTGTATAGCGGTTTTTGGGGCGCGGCTCGTCATTTCAACTACATGGGCGAAGGGTTTCTCGCTTTGTCCGTTGCGTTGGTTTTCATGCAACCCGCCAACCTTTGGGCTTGGACGTACATGATCTTCATCGTGTCGCTATTCACCTGGCGGCAGTTTCAGGATGATGCTGTTTGTGAGGAGAAATACGGAGCGGAGAAGTGGGCGGAGTATAAGGCTCGGGTTAAGTACCGGTTGTTTCCGGGGATTTATTGAGGGGCGCGTTGCCCCCTTTGTCCTTCGGACATTTCCCCCGCGAGCGGGGGAAATCGGGTCCCGCCAGCCGGGCACCCCCTACGTTCTCGCTTCGGTCGTCCGCGTGCCCCTCGCTACGCGAAGGGGAGGTCAGGACTGTTCAATCGCTTCAAGGTCGGAGGTTTCGCGGGTTACTTTGACGGACCTTAGGACTATGAGTCCGGCTACTAGGAAGATGGCTAGGGTGGCTAGGGCTATGCGGTAGGCTAGGTCGCCGGTTTCGGATAGGGCCCAGATTGTTAGGCCCCAGAGGGCGGGGCCGATGACGGCGGAGAGGCGTCCGGACATTTGGAAGAGTCCGAAGAATTCGCCGATCTGGCCGTTTGGTGAGAGGTAAGTGAGGAGTACGCGGTCGGAGATTTGCGGTGCGGCCCAGAAGAATCCCATGGTTACAGCGACGGCCCAGAATGCCCATGTGGTGTCGGCGAGGACGGCGGCGATGGCGAGAGCGGTCCATCCGGAGAGGGCGGTTATGAGGACGCGTTTTGGCCCGAATATCGAGACGAGGAATCCGGTGGCCCATGATGCGAAGATCGCGATGACTACGACGCCGATGATCATGGTTTGGGCTTCGTCCTGCTCGAAGCCGCCGACGTTGATGAGGTAGAGGACGTAGAAGGATGTGACGGTGTTTATAGCTTCCATGTACATGAAGCGTCCGATGAGGAACCGGAAGAGGTTGCTGTGTTGTCGGGCTCGCTTGAAGGTTTCGTAAAGCTGTTTGTAGGAGGTTTGGAAGAGCGTTTTGTCAACGTGGCCGCGGGCGCCGGGCTCTTTGATGATCAGGATAAGGGGGAGTGCGAAGAGGATGAAGAGGCCGGCCGTAGGTAGGAATGCGGCTTGGTTTCCTTGTGCGTCGACGATTGGTCGCATGATGAGAAATGCGGCGATGAGGCCGATGTATCCGGCTCCGACGCCGATTCCGGAGACGATGCCGCGTTTGCTTTCGTCGCTGACGTTGATGATGAGTGAGTTGTAGAAAATTAGCCCGGTCTGATACAGGAAGTTTGCGGCGATGAAGAATAGGAGTCCAGTGGTTAGTCCTCCGACGGCTCCGATGAGAGCGGTGAAGACTGCGCATGAGACGACGCTGAGGGCGAGGAGGGGGACGCGGCGATTCAGACGGTCGGAGAGAGTTCCGAGGAAAGGTCCGGTGAGAGCGACGATGAGCATGGAGGCGGAAAGGGCAAGGCCGATGTGGGTGTCGGTCCCGCCTTTGTCGTCAGTTACCCAGAGGGGGAAGTAGAAGGTCAGGATCGAGGCGGAGAAAATGGTGTCGGAGAAATCGTAAAGGGCCCACGAGCCAGTGGATACGAGGGCACGGGGTTTGGAGGCGGTGGCGGAGACCATGGGGGATAAGGTTATACGTCTGAACTAGGATGCGAAGGATTGTGAACGATGGGCAGGATGGAAGCGATGGATTAGAATTGGGATATTGCGACGCGCGCCACTCTCAGCGTGTCGCATTCCGGGCCCGTAGCTCAGCTGGTTAGAGCGCTACTCTGATAAAGTAGAGGTCGATGGTTCGAATCCGTCCGGGCCCACCACTTCTCCCTTACATCTACCGAGGACGGACGTTCGGTCCTCTGAAGTTCTCGCCCCGTATCAGGTTACCGGGCATGCCCGCGTCCATGACTGTGGTTTGGCCAAGGTTTCGGATTCACAGCCCAACCTTTAAAATTGGCGCAAAGCATTGGTCAAACGCGGTTGCCGTGAGGCGCGGGTGCTTACGCGGTACTGATAAATCAAACAGGGAGAATGACGATGCGCACACCAATCGTGGCTATTCTTGCCGCCGTTTTGATTCTGTCGATCGTCGCTTGTCAAGGCGAAGCTGGGACAGCTGGACAACAAGGTCCTGCGGGTCCGCAAGGACCGGCTGGCGCGGCGGGACCTGTAGGCCCTGTCGGCCCCGCGGGAGAATCCGGACCTGCTGGCCCACCTGGCCCCGCCGGAGAGGCGATGGCTATCGACGACGCGATGATTGCGGCTTTCACCGAACAGATTGCGATGCAGTCCGCAGAGGGTTTGGCGGCGTCGCGACTTCAGGACTCGGAGCGTCTGGACAATATGATCCACGGGATCATTTCACGAGCGGAGAATCCGGAGTTCAAAGCGCGGCTCGAGGGTTTGGACCGAGAGATTCACCGGGTGTTTACTGCTGCAAAAGCGGTAAATCCAGATTTGGCTGATACGTTGGATTTGGTCGAGGGAATCGTAGTGCTTTCGAGCATTTTGGATGCGATAGCGGAGGCGCGGCTGGCTGCGGATCAACCATCGGAAGCGACGGACCCCGTTCCACCCAAGTGGGAACCCGACGATTACACCAGATACCTCGTAAAGTCGGCTATCCGCAGATATGACTCAGAGGGTCTGGATGCTACCGTCGCCCACTACAACACCGAGGAGAGCATGGACGGACAGTGGTACGTGTTCATCTTGGATCAGGACGACGTAATGCTCGCGCACGCTGCCAACCCTGCGCTCGTCAGTCGGCCGGCATCGGCCGCCGTAGGTCCTAGCAACTATCCGGCTGGAGAAGCTCTCGTATCGGTCGCGGACGAGGATGGTGCGTGGTTCAGCTACAGCTTCCCCAACCCATCTTCCGGCATAGTTGAAACGAAGCATTCTTGGGTAGTCGAATACGATGGTCTGACTTTTGGATCGGGTTGGTATGAGCGCGGCACCCAGAAATCGGACGCCGCAGAATATACAAGAAGATTTGTAGCCAGAGCCATTGACCTTTACGATGCCGTTGGCCGAGACCGTACTGAGGAGTATTACAACACAACAGAGAGCATAGACGGTCAGTGGTACGTGTTCATCGTCGATGCAGAAGACGGAGTCACGATTTCCCACAGCAATCCGATATTCATAGGTAGAGATCCCAGTTTACGGGTGGATGCCACGGGCTACTTCTACGGCGACGATCTACTTTCGGCAACCGAGGCAGGCCGCTGGGTCGATTACGTGCTAGCGAACCCTGAAACGGGTACTGATCGACAGAAACACACTTGGGCGGTACTTCACGACGGTCTGATATTCGGATCGGGCTGGTATGAATAGTCGTAGCCGCGAGGATCGCGGCGATTCGTTGGAATTGACGGTGGTCGGAGTGGGGATTCGGCACGAGTGAAACGTTGGATGCAGTGGCAATGCAGCACGCATAAGGATGTTGAATGACGCAGCTGATCGAGCAGGTTGGCGGGTGGATCGAGGAGTTGATCGCCGCGATCGGTTATCCGGGAATCGTGCTGGTGATGGCGATCGAGAACATCTTTCCGCCGATTCCGTCGGAGGCGGTTTTGCCGTTTGCGGGTTCGCTTTCGGCGAAGGGCGAGTTAGATTTCTGGGGCGTAGTGGCGGCAGGGACGGCAGGTTCGTTGCTGGGTGCAGTTGTGCTTTACGGGATCGGATATTTTGCGCGGGAGGCGGGGGTTCGTCGGTTAGTTGAGAGTTACGGCAAGTACGTTTTCATTTCTGAGAAGGACGTGGACCGCGGAGCGGCTTTGTTCGAGCGATATGGAGAGGCGGTGATCTTTTTTGGTCGATTGATCCCGTTGATCCGAAGCATAGTTTCGGTGCCTGCGGGATATACGCGGATGCATTTCGGTAGGTTTTTGTTGTTCACGACGTTGGGCACGGCGTTGTGGAGTCTGGTATTGACGTACGTGGGTCGATTGCTGGGTGAGAACTGGGAAGAGATCAAGGATTTCATGGAGCCGTATCAGAACGGCACGTTGGTAATTCTTGTCGTGGTAGTCGTGGTGTTTTTCGGATGGCGGGTGATCAAGTGGCGGCGGGAGCGGGATGTTCCGTAGGTTTTCGAACTACGTTCCCGCGTGCGCGGGACAGGCCGAGTGGTTCTCAAGGATGTGAAGGATGGGATTGGGGTTTCCGGTGAATCGATGAATGCGGAATAGAATCGATTGTTGGTTTCGAGTCGTTCTTTGTATTTGAGATCGCTCACAGGCCGCGTTATCGGTTGAAATGACTTGCAGTTAGGAAGGTTGAGTCAATGCCAAAGTATTTGTTCCAAGCGTCGTATTCGCGTGAGGGTGTTAACGGACTTCTGGAGGTCGGTGGTTCGTCTCGAGCGAAAGCGCTTCAAGAGTCGGTCAGTAGTGTCGGTGGAAGTCTGGAGGCGTTCTATTACGCGTTCGGGGAGAATGATCTGGTAGCGATTGCCGAGCTTCCGGACGATGCGGCGGCAACGGCGTTATCGCTGAGGATTTCGGCTGTTGGTGCGGTCGCGGTCAAGACGACAGTTTTGTTGGATCCGGCGGTGATCGATGAGGCGATTAAGCGAGGCGTCAGCTACTCGCCTCCTCCTGGCAACTAGGCTAGGTTAATCCCGCGTTTTCGAGGAATGCGATGAGCATTTCTCTTGATTGGGCTTCGTAGATAGGGGAGTACGAGGCGAACTCTCGGAGGTTCGCCTCGGCTTCCAGTTTTGGATCGAAGAGCGGGCCCATCAGCTTGTAGTCGTCCGCGAGCTCGCGGTTCCAGATTTTCAGTTCGTCGAAGGTGAGTTGCGGTTCGAACTGGAAGGCGTACGAGTTTCCGTTGCGGAATGCGAGGCTCTGTCGACGGAATGTTCCGTCGCGGCAGAGCATGTATCCGAAGGCGAGCTCGGTTGCTCCGGGAGGGATGCTGAAGCACTCCCCGTGGAGCGTTGGGACAAGTGGGACGCGGAGTCTGTTGAATACGCGGTCTTGGGCGCCTTCTTTGGTGATCCAGATCTTGCGGAGTCCGAACTCGTAACCGCCAGTTGGCTCGACCTTGCCACCGAGGGCGCGGGCCATGATTTGGGCGCCGAGGCAAACGCCGAAGGTGGGGATGGCGGAAGCGATGGCTTCGGAAAAGAGCTGGCGTTCGGCGTGGATTGCTGGGTAGTCGTCGTTGGCTGAGAGTGCGCCACCTAAAGCGATGATGAGGTCGATTTCGTCGAGCTTCGGTGGACCGAACTCAGCGAATTCGGGTGCGCCTTCGAAGGCGTTGAGGGCGTATAGCTCGAAGCCGCGATCGGTCAGGACACCGCTGTAGTTTTCGCCTAAGGTTTCATGCTCGTTGTGGCGGATTATGAGCGCGCGTTTCGGCATCGGCAACGTTGTGATTTGTAGACTGGATGCGGTGAATTGTGAGATTGTACGAACAGGGAATATTATCGGGCGTGGTTTCCGATTACTGAGGATATTCGACGATGCGTGTAATGGTTCTAGTGAAGGCGACCGAGGACAGTGAGGCGGGTGTGATGCCGCCGCCCGAGTTGTTTGAGGCGATGGGTCGGTACAACGAGGAGTTGGTGAAGGCGGGCGTGATGGTGTCTGGTGATGGTCTGCATCCGACGTCGAACGGGAAGAGGGTGATATTCGATGGTGAGAGTAGGGAGGTTATCGACGGACCGTTCGGGGTGACGAACGAGTTGGTGGCGGGATTTTGGATTTGGGAGGTTAAGGATATGGATGAAGCGTTGGAGTGGTTGAAAAGGTGTCCGAATCCGATGCTAACGCGGAGTGAGGTTGAGGTACGTCAGTTTTATGAGTTTGAGGATTTCGGTGACGCGATTTCGCCGGAGCAGGTGGAGCGAGAGGAGCGGTTAAGGGAAGATCTCGCGGATAGGTGATGGCGGAAGTGCGCACTCTTGCGCCGTGTTGTCGTCTATGTCATTTCGAGCGTAGCGGGGAATGTAGAGATCATGCCTATCGTTGTCGGGTGAGATTCTTCACTCCGCTGCGCTCCGTTCAGAATGACATGGCCTGGGTTTGTGCGTTCCGTTCAGAATGCCGTGACTTGGGTTTGTGCGCTCGGTTCAGAATGGCACTACCTGGGGCCGTGCGCTCCGTTCAGAATGACATGGCCTTGGTGTGGTAGCTCCGTTCAGAATGACATTACCTGGGGCCGTGTGCTCCGTTCAGTATGGTGTGACTTGGGTTTGTCAGCTACGGTTTGCTTGGCGACCAGTTGTATATCTTCGTCAGACTCCCGCCCATTAGGGTCGCGCGTTCCGAGTCGGTTAGTTGGTCGGTGACGCGGAATGCTTCGACGCCTTGTTCGTAGGTTAGGAGGTTTACGGCGCGGGTCCAGTCGGTGCCCCACATGCAGCGGTCTAGCGTGTAAGCGTTGAAGATCTGGGTCAGGGGCTCCCAGATGTCGGGGTAGGGAAAAGGTTCTTGGGCTAGGGTTCCGGCGCCGGAGATTTTGATGGCGACGTTGTCGGACTCGGATAGTTCGAGGACGGCGGGTAGGTCGTCCCAAGCGTCGGGCGGCGCGGGAGGTTCGTAGGGTTGGGCGAGCCCTAAGTGGTCGATGATGAGTTGGGTGTTCGGGTGATTGCGGGCCATTTCTCTGAAGTTCGGTAGTTTTCCGGAGCACATGACGTTGATGGGTACGTTCGTTCTGGCTCCGGCGGCGAGGATTTGGTTTACGCCGGGGTTGTCAGCTTCGATCTCGATACGTGCGAGCATGATCCGTGCGCCCACGACGCCCGGGGTGGATGTCCACTCTTCCATCTGTTGTTCGATGTGGTCGGAATCGGGGTCGAAAGGTCTGACGAGTCCAAATTTATGCGGATGTTTGGCGTAAACCTCTAGGGCGTAAGATGCGTCGTACTGGTACATGGAAAAGGGTGACACGAGGATTGCGCCGTCGACACCGACCGCGTCCATGGCGGTGACCATGTCGTCGCCGGTGACCTCTTCAGGGCCT
Source organism: Dehalococcoidia bacterium (assembly GCA_963664695.1). Taxonomy (GTDB): domain Bacteria; phylum Chloroflexota; class Dehalococcoidia; order Lucifugimonadales; family Lucifugimonadaceae; genus Bin127. The sequence goes on along the minus strand of OY761543.1, from coordinate 765,817 downwards.
TCGAGGTGGCCGTGCCAGGGGCGTGCGGGGTGGTCGCGTTTGTAGGCATGGACTTGGACGTCGATTACGGGAGTCGAGTTGGTCATGATTTACCTTCGTGACTGATCTGACGGGCGTGTGGGATGATGTGATGATATTTCGCGATATTGAAATCGGGTGGCAATGATCCGGTGCGAAGTTGAAGATGAATTGGGCAACCCTTCGGCGAACTATGGCCCAAGAGTTGCTTCGCCTCAGATTATCGGTTCAGAGGCAGATCGTATCGCAACACTTCGTAATCCACGTCCGACGGTGAACCATCGTCGTCGAGATCGTCTGGCGGGTCGTTCAGTTCCGATACGTGATCATCGACCTCGTCGTCACCATTGTTTTTTGCGGTGCGGCGTCGGTAGAGCAATGCGCCCGTGCCGGTGGCCAATGCGAGCACCGCCAGCGCGGCGGTTGCGCCGAGCCACTCGTTAGCCGGAGCTTCTACGGTGCCGGCTCCATCATTTTTCACGGACGGTGCCATTACTAATGGTGCTGGTGTTGCCGTCGATGTAGCGGTGGGTGTGAGCGTTGGTGTTGATGACGGGGTGCTCGAGGGATTCGGTATCCGCGTGGGCGCCGGCGTCGAGTTAGTTTTTGGTGTAGCGGTAATTGCCAATGTGCTGGGTGCCGCCGTCTCAGGCGTCGCATTCGGACTCGGCGTGACGTCAATTTGAGATGTTGTGGTGGCCTGCGGAGCGGGAGTGACGTTCGGTGTCGGCGTACGGGTCGCCGTCGCGGTCGGATCGTCAGCATACGCGATCGCCGAATCCGGAGCTAACTCATCCGTTAATTTCACCGTCAAGTTCGCGGTCGTTTCTGAAGCGTCGGTAGTGGGCGGCGTTGGCGCTACTTGGAGCGCTACCGCGCTGGGGTTCGGCTTTGGTTGTTGCGGTGGAGTTGGGGCATCCGAGTCGCTGGATGGCGTCGGGGTAGGAGTAGCCGTGTGAATCGTAACCTGTCTCAAAAGTCGGTTCGGGATCCGTTTAGGTGTAGCTGTTGCGGTCGGAGTCGGTGTTGGTGTGGATGTCGGGACAACGGTATTCGTGGGTGTCGGTGAGCTGGTCTGGAACGGCGAACGAAATGGTGTAACGGTTGGTGTGTCGGTCGGCACGGGCGTGATTGTCGGTATGGGCGCAGGAGTCTGGGTCGGTATGGGTGTCGGCGTGGGCGTGGGCGTTTCGGTGGGTATGGGAGTTACCGTGGGGGTGGGGGTATGTGTGGGCACGAGAGTTGGGGTTACCGTGGGCACGGGAGCGTGGGTCGGTGTGGAAGTAGGTGTTGGAGTAGATGTTGGCGTTGAAGTTTCCGTGGGTGTTGGCGTCGCGACCTGCCGCAACGCGGTCGGTAGCGTGACTTGTTTTTGCACGATATCGGAATATGAAGCCGCTGCCCCTCCGCTAGCTAGAGGGTAAGTAAACCTGATGTAGAAGGGATAGTTACCGGAGTCGCTGATGTAGGTGTCGATGTCTGCAGTGAATGAGCTTTCGGTGGACGTTATATTTTCGCTCCTGTAGATCGGGGTACCGAAATAGGTTCCGATGAATGCATTTATGTGATGCGTGCCACCTTGGTCGCAGTTGTCAGCGGACCAGCTCCACGTCGCTTGGGTGCTACCGCCCGAGGCGTCGATGTCGACGGAAAGTTGAATGTTTTCGCAACTCGGGCTGTTTGAGCTTTCCGGGGTGTCGACAGATTGCGCTCTTAGGGCCGAACTCGTGCCGAGATCGGCAAATGCCACAGCGAAGACGAGGAGGATTCCCATTAATGAAAGGAATCGCGTCACTTGGGAAGTCAGCGCCAACGTCCGCCGCTTTGTGGCACGCAAGCGCTTCTTAATGCTCGAAGAGAGAATGTGCATAGCGGAATCTAACCGGACTAGATTTTATTTTTCTGGTACTGAGCATTTCGACACTTCACGAGACCAGTTGACTGCATCCTTTCGCGGAAATGGGTGTTTATCAGTGGATCGCCTCGCGGCTCTTGCCAGTTCGCGGCTCGTTTCGGCATTTCTGAATGAATTGGACCGGTTGGTGATATGGTTTTTTGCGGGAGAACAGCAATGTCAGATAAACGACCAAACATCATCATGATCATGTCCGACGACCTCGGATACGAGTGCATCGGGGTTAATGGCGGAACTTCATACGCGACGCCGCGGTTGGACGAGATGGCGGCTAACGGGATGCGGTTCGATGAGGGGCATGTTTTGCCGTTATGCACGCCGACGCGGGTGGCGTTGATGACGGGCAAGCACAACTTCCGAAACTACATCGGTTTCGGATTGATTCCCCCAGACGAGGTTACGTACGGGCATCTGTTCTCGGACGCGGGATACAACACCTGCATATCGGGCAAGTGGCAGCTGTATTCGTATAACCCGCCGGACGAGATGCCGGAGATGCGGAACAAGGGTCAGACCATCGAGGATGCGGGATTCGACGAGTTCTGCGTGTGGCATGCGCATCAGACGGAAGAGAAGGGTTCGAGATACAAGGATCCGATCATCTACCAGAACGGGAAGTATCGCGACGACACGATGGGCAAGTATGGGGATGAGGAGTTTTGCAATTACATCATCGACTTCATCGACCGGAAGAAGGATGACGACAATCCCTTCTTCGTGTACTGGCCGATGGCGCTGACGCACAAGCCGCACGAACCTTCGCCGGATAGCCCGGAATTTGCCGATTTCGACCCGCCGACTAATCGGACCCGTGGCGGACGGACGTGGGCGGAGTTAGAGGACGGTGCATTCGCGGATGATCCTCGGTTTTACAAGGACATGGTGGAGTATCACGACAAGATAATCGGGCGGTTGTTGGACTACCTTGCCGAGCAGGGGTTGAGTGAAGACACGCTTGTCATCTACACGGGTGACAATGGGTCGCCGCACGACGTCTGCTCGATGGTGCACCAGCACAACGAGATCTGCGGCGGCAAGGGCAAGACGAACGACCGCGGGACGCACGTTCCGCTGATCGTCCAACAGCCGGGCACGGTTCCGGCGGGTTCCGTAAACGACGACTTGATAGACGTTACCGATTTCCTGCCGACGATGATGGACGCGGCGGGAATTGATGCGCCTGAGGGTTACGTGATCGATGGTGAATCGTTCTATCCGCAGTTGAAAGGTGAAACGGGCAATCCCAAAGACTCGATATTCTTCCACTTCGAGCCGATGAGTGCTCGGAACCAGGCGAGATGCATCCGAATGGTGCGGGATCGGGATTGGAAGTTGTATGAGACTGGCGAGCTCTACGACCTGAAAACGGACTTGGATGAGGAGTTGCCGATATTCGAGTCGCAGGACGGTCCGGAGACCGCGGCGGCACGGGCGAAGTTGAAGCCGGTGTTTGCGGAGATGGTGGCTTGAATTAGAGGCGCCGCGCGATCAAATGCGCGGTGTGTCTAATCGGCCGTAATCGCAATCCTCTAAGTTCGCGGTCGGCGTCGCATCGTCGTCGGCGATTGGTGTTGAGCTTGCATTAACTCTGGGGAAGCACCGCGCCTCCACCGTCGGTGGGAGGGGCCCGGAAGCGGACTGGCGCGTCGTGAAAGAGTTGAAGTTGGTGTCGATGATGGCGATTTTGACGCCCTTCCCCTTAAAGCCCGCGTCGTGCCATGAATCGGCTCGGTGCCACTTGGCGGCGTCGCTCGGGGTAAGCGTCAACGCTGGAACCGAGTTGCTACCCGAAGGGGCTTGCGGCTCTGCTTCAGTCGGGGCGCGATCTCCAACGTAAATCACGTTTGGATGTTGAGACAACCGAATCAAAAGCGATACTTGCACTTGCGCGACCACATACGAATAAACCCATGCACGTTCACGTCGTAATGAACCTTTAGATACCCCGTTGGCGAGAAGAAATTCGGACACTGCCCTAGATCCAGCATCGCCCCCTTCTATCGCTATCCAAGTCTCAACATCTTTGTCGGCATCATCTGGCGATGCGCCTTCAGCGAGCGACTTGAAATAGGCTGCCAATTCAACTAAGGGTGCCCCACTGACCTTATATAGGGACTGTAGTTTCATCAGGTCCATCGGTTCTTGCGCCGTTCCAGCGGCTCCGTCCGCCGGGGTCGGAGTAGCGGTGGGCAGGCATGCGGGCTTTTGGGCGGCGGCGACCGCTGATTCGGTCGGTTCGGACTGCACGGATTCCGCGGGTGTCGTCGGACCCAGCGTGAGGATGAGCAGGTAAGGATGTTCGAGCAACGGGCGAAGGAGTGACACTGGCACCCGTGCGATTACGTATATGTAGCAGGGAGAGACATCCTCGACCAGTATCGCGTTCTCTGAGATGCCTGCGGTGAGGAGAAAATCGACCATTTCATCGGAACCCTTATGGCCTTCCCTGACCATCAGCCAAACTTCGACGTCTTTGTCGGCTTGTTCCGGGGGCACGCCTTCGGCTAGTGCAGTGGCGTAGATGCGGAATTCACTGCCCGCCTGGCCCGGAAGGTAATAGCGAACATCCGGATTCAGAGGTTCTCGTGTGGCGGTCGGTCTAGGAGTCGCCGTCGGGACCGCTGTGGATGTCGGTGCGACGGTGGCGGGTTGCGGTTCGCATGCGATGAGCAGCATCATCAGTGCTGCCAAGCATGCTGTTGTAACGACGGCGAAGGGTTGCAACCAAGTCAGCGAGATGTTGTTGAGTGTATTTTTGGTTTTGTAGAGCAACAAAAAATCCCCTGATGTTAGGGGATGCCGAGATTGTAGCAGGTCCTGGACTCAGGCGAATCTCGTTAGGAACGGTTCCGAAGCGGACTGGTGCGTCGTGAAAGAGCTGGAGTTGGTGTCGATGATGCCGATACTGACACCCTTCCCCTTAAAGCCCGCTTGATGCCAAGAATCCGCGCGGTGCCATTGCGCGGCGTCGCTCGGGGCGGGCGCAGGAGGCGCAGCGCTGCCGGCGGGTGCTTCCTTTTCAAATTGAGTAGGGATACGGTCCCCAACGTTTAATGCATGTGGATGCTCAGACAACGGAATCAGCAGCGATACAGGCACATGTGCCACGACGTATAAGAAATCTCCATCATCAATGCGTATCGAATTCTCAGAGACTCCGTTGGCGATAAGGAATTGGGAAATCGCCCGGACTCCAGGATCGCCCGCAACCCAGACCCACGTCTCAACCTCTTTGTCGGCATTTTCGGGCGATGCGCCGCGTGAAATTGCATCGAGATAGATTTGCAATTCAAAGAAGGGTGGCCCCGTTAGTCCATATTTTTGCGCGGATTTCAGCGGTTGTTGTGTCGTTCCCGCGGTTCCGGCTGGTGGAGTTGCGGTCGGTCTAGGAGTCGCCGTCGGGATCGCGGTGGATGTCGGTGCGACGGTGGCGGGTTGCGAGTCGCAGGCGGTGAGCGGCATCATCAGCGCCGCCAAGCATGCCGTTGTGACGACGGCAAAGAGTTGGAACCAAGTCAGCGAGATGCTGTTGAGATTATTTTTGAATTTGTCGGACAACAAAAATCCCCTGATGGTATGAGACCTTTGCAAAACCTCTGGTCGGGGTCACTGAACGACCGTTTCGGCGCCCGGAACCCGATTGCGCCGCCGCTCTGGATTCCGGCTTTCGCCGGAATGACGGCGTTTTGCAAAGGTCTCGATGTTACAGGGGATGTGGAGATTTTAGCAGGTGCCAGACTCAGGCGAATTCCGTTTGGTGATGACAGTGGTATGGTTTGACGCGGGAGAGAATACTATGTCCGAAAAGCGACCTAACATCATCATGATTATGTCCGATGACCTCGGCTATGAGTGCATCGGGGTTAACGGGAGCACGTCGTATGCGACGCCGCGGTTGGACGAGATGGCGGCGAATGGGATGCGGTTTGATGAGGGGCATGTGCTGCCGTTGTGCACGCCGACGCGGGTGGCGTTGATGACGGGGAAGCACAACTTCAGGAACTATATCGGGTTCGGGTTGTTGCCGCCTGACGAGGTGGGGTTCGGGCATCTATTCTCGGGGGCGGGTTACAACACGCTGATTTCTGGGAAGTGGCAGCTTTATTCCTATAATCCACCGGATATCATGCCGGAGATGCGGAACAAGGGCCAGAAGATCGAGGATGCAGGCTTCGATGAGTTCTGCGTCTGGCACGCTCATCATACTGAGCACAAAGGTTCCCGCTATAAGGATCCAGTGATTTACCAGAACGGATCGTATCGGGATGACACTAAGGGCGAGTATGGGGATGATGTATTTTGCAACTACATCATCGACTATATCGAGCGGAAAAAGGACGATGATAATCCGTTTTTCGTGTACTGGCCGATGGCTTTGACGCACGGTCCGTTCGAGCCGACGCCGGACAGCCCAGAGTGGGAGGGTTTCGAACCGCAGTCGAACAAGAATTTCGGTGGTCGGACTTGGGGAGAACTAAGCGACGACGGAGATGGTGCGCACCCTCGGTTTTACAAGGACATGGTGGAGTATCACGACAAGGTGATCGGGCGGTTGTTGGACTATCTTGCTGAGCAGGGGCTGAGCGAGGAGACGCTTGTGATCTACACGGGCGACAACGGTTCGCCACAGGAGGTCTGCTCGATTGTGCACCGGCACAACGAAATCTGCGGTGGCAAGAGCACGACTAATGACCACGGGACGCACGTTCCATTGATTGCGCAAATGCCAGGGACGGTACCGGCCGGAGTGGTGAACAACGATCTGGTAGACGTTACCGATTTTCTCCCGACGATGTTGGATGCTGCCCGGGCTGAAGCACCGGAGAGTTACGTTATCGACGGCAGATCGTTCTATCCGCAGTTGAAGGGTGAGAAGGGCAATCCTAAGGATTGGATCTTCTTCCATTACGATCCGATGACTGCCAATCGGACTGATCTAGGTTGCATCCGAATGGTTCGGGATCATGACTGGAAGTTGTATGAGACGGGCGAGCTGTACGATCTGAACGCGGATATCGAAGAGGAGTTACCGATTTTCGAGGCGGATGACGGTGAGAAGTCGGCGGCAGCACGGGCGAAGTTGAAGCCGGTGTTTGCGGAGATGGTTTGAGCCGGGTAGTCAACCGCGGCTGTTGACCTTTATTCGTCGCGAATCGACTTCGCTAATTTAGTTGCCTTTGCGGGTGAAGGTCTTTTGTCGCCCGCTGTATCGCCGTCGCCGCGTACGCCTTTTGTTAGCAGGGTTGAATCCCCGCTGATCGCCATTGTGGCGATCAATCTGGCATAACGTCAGCGAAGTTGCTCACTACGAGAATCGCTGCGACGATACATGTCAGTGACAAATGTCAGTAACGGACGTGGTTTTGAAACGAACGCTAAAACGATCGATGATAAAGCTGCTAATGGATGGATTAATGCAAGGATTAGGCGGGACCGGTAGTCTCCGACTTCGGCGATCATGTCGACTTGGGTCCTCGCCAACGCGAAGAACAAATTAGCGAACGCGAAGACGAACATGGCTATGCGGAATGCGTGCATGGCTGAGATTTTAAAAATCTGCATGGGCTCGATTCCAGACGTTATGATGTATCAAATTCGCGTTCCAGACGACGTGGAAACCGGCGGGACGGTGCCGGCCCATAAGGAGTAACAGGCGATTCTCTGTTACGATTCGGCCGGTTGATGCGCGTCGTTGGATGGCGGTTGTGTGCGGATTGTCAGGACGGCGTAGATGATGGCGATCATTGGGATGGGCGTGATGACTAGGGGTAGTGGCCAATCGCCTTTCATGACCTCGGCGGCGATTAGTGAGGCGAGGGCTATGGCCGAGATTACGTTGATGGCGAGGATCGCGGTGATGCCGAATACTAGAGCGGTGTTGGATCGGGGGCCGAACACCAAGAAAATTATGGCGATCGCGGATATTGGATGGAGGACCGAGATCACTAGGCGTGACCAGATGTCTCCGCCGTCGGCGAATGAACCGACCGCGGCGGCTAACAAGGCGAAGAGGACGTTGATGATGGCGAGGACCATCATGATTCGGCGGAAAGCGGTCATGGTGGGATTGTAAGCGTTGGGGTGATGGAGGTTTGTATGATTCGCATTTGAGATGTCATCACAATCCAGCGGTGGGCAACCGCATCATCCGGAATTTCCGGCGCTGGCGCCAATTGGCGGAGGGCATCATCGGTGTGTGGAGTGTGATCGGGTCATCTACTCGGATCCGAAGGTTGCGGTTGCGGCGATCATCCCGATGGACGATGGGATCGTGTTGCTGAAACGGGCGATCGAGCCACAAATCGGGATGTGGAGCTTTCCGTCTGGTTACGTAGATCGCGGGGAGAGGTTGGAACGGGCGCTGGAGAGGGAGGTCAAGGAAGAGTGCGGGTTGGTGGTTAACGTCGAGTGGTTAGTCGGCGTCTACAGCGACGAGGGGCAGGCGGTTGTGTTGGTGGTCTATCACGCGGATGTGGTTGGCGGCGAGTTGATGGCTGGGGATGAGACGTCTGATGCCCGTGTGTTCGCGGCGGATGAAATGCCGGAACTGGCGTTCGAGCATGATGATCGGATTGTGCGGGATTGGCGCGAGGGGTTGGGGATGAGGGTGGTCGGATAATCTCCGAGGCTTAAACCATCTCGGTTTTTCACGGATGGTAACGATGTGCCTCAATGTCGGTGGACTACAGCCGAAAGTTGCGACCGAGCTCCGATTGGTATATCCGCCCCATGCCGCGAGCGTTTTCGGTCAACCAATCAGAGAAACGGGTCGTGCCAGTTGGTGGGGCATTGGATGTTAGGAGGCCGGCCACGAGTCCGTCGACCTCGTCGCGGGTTAGCACGACATCACGTACCAGCAAACCGACGATACTGGTCGGTGCCAAACTTACGGAGGGTGGCATGTGGATGAATCGGGCGCGTTTGCCCATCGCGGAGGCGAGAAGTTCGATCAACTCTTCGAATGAGAATGTATCGGGTCCTGCCGCGTCGGTGACGGAGTTTTCAGATGCTTCGGCCGCGGCTACGGCTTGTTTTGCAACGTCTTCCGCGAACACGGGTTGGACAAGGTAGTCGCCGTTGCCGTACATCGGGAAGACAGGGAATCGCCTGATGGCCCAAGCGATGTTGTTGAGTAGCAGATCATTAGCACCAAAGATTAAAGTCGGGCGGATGATTGCGTAGGAAATTCCCGTCTTCTTAAGTTCGTCTTCGACCTGCCATTTGCCTTTGAAATACGGGAGGTGGGAATCAGGCGATGGGTTCGAGACCGAGACGTGTACGATGCGTTTGATGCCAGCGTTCTTGGCCGCATTGAAGAGGATTTTCGAGTTTTCCACTGCACCATTGAAGGTGGTTTGACCTCGTTCGAACCGGATCCAGTAGGTGTTGTAAAAGACGGATGCTCCGATCATTGAAGCGGTGAGCGCTTCGGTATCTGAGAAGTCGAGCGGAGCGGATTTGACTGCCTCTCCGAATGCGTTGAGTGTATCGGGGTGGCGAGTGAGAGTGGTGACGTCGACTCCTTTTTGAAGGAGGTTTCTTGCGATGTATCCGCCGGTGTAGCTGAAGGCACCGGTGACTACGGCCTTTTCAGGATGTGGCACTTTCGCCGGTTCCTCGGTTGGGCGGCATCGCCTCGGCGAGCGATGGCCCCCGTTGTCTTCGACATTTCCCCGGTTCACGGGGGAAACCCCCAAAAGTTGTTCGCCGGCATCATGCTCGTGGGATGAAACGAGGTTCAGCCGACCCCTGATCCGCGCGTCTGATCAAGATAGGCGCGGGCTTCAGCCAGTAGGAAGCGGGATGCGCCGCTGACGATCCATTGGACGCCGCGTTCGTGCCAGAACTGAGCTTGTTCGACGGTAACGCCGAGGGTTCCGGAGATTTTGCCGGCGTCGTGGGTCTTCTTGACGAGGGTTTCGATGGCTTCGACGACTTCGGGGTGGGCGATCTGACCGGGGTAGCCCATGTTTAGGGAGAGGTCACCGGGTCCCATGAATATGCAGTCGGCCCCTTCGGTGTTGATGATTTCGTCGGCGTTGACGATGCTTTCGGGGGTTTCGATCTGGAGGCAGACGAAGGTTTCTTCGTTGGCTTGTTTGACGTACTCGGCTTGGTCTTGGATGCCGAACATTGCGCTGCGGCCTGAGAATCCGCCACGTTTACCGACGGGCGGGTATTTGACGGCGTCGACGACGGCTCGCCCTTGTTCGCCGTTGTTGATGAGGGGGATCATGACGCCTTGGGCGCCACCTTCGAGATAACGCTGGATGTGTTGCTGATCGTTCATGCCGATGCGGACGATCGGCGTCGTGCCGGAGAGTTCGGCGGCGCGGATCATATTTTCGGATGTCTCGTAGTCCATGATCCCGTGTTCGCAGTCGATGACTACGAAGTCGAATCCGGCCCAACCCATGAGTTCGACCAATGCTGGAGCGGGCCAGCCAACAAATGGCCCGAGCGTGGTTCCGCCGTCAAGCATCTTTCGCTTCATGGTGTTGTTTCGCATCGTGAGTCTCTTTCGATTGGTTTGGTGATCGGTTCTTGGTTGCGATGTTTCAGGTTAATTTAATTCGAAGAATTCGGAGACATGACGCCAGACATCCTCGGCGACCTCGTTGGGGTTACGTGCGGCGTCGATCTCGATCCAGCGATTTGGTTCGTTGCTGGCGAGTTCGCGGTAACCACGACGGACGCTCCGATGGAAGCGGATGGGTAATTCTTCGAAGCGGCGTTGGGTTTCGCCGGTGGAGTTGTCTTCAGCGTCGCGCCGGCCGAGTCCGGTTTCGGGTGTGACGTCGAGCAGGATGGTGAGGTCGGGAGCGACCTCGTTGGTGGCTAGTTCGTTGGCGTGGCGGAGGCGGTCGAGGTTCAGGTTGCCACCGTAGCCTTGGTAGGCGATGGTGGAGTCGGAGAAGCGGTCGCCGATGACGGTGGTGCCTTTTTTGAGTTCGGGTACGATGACGTCGGCCATCAACTGGGCGCGGGCGGCCATGAATAGCAGGGCGTCGGCGGCGGGAACGTTATTGCTCTGGGATTTAATGATCTCCCGGACTTGCTCGCCGAGGCGGGTTGTGCCGGGTTCACGAACGACCAGGACGGGCAGATTCAGACTCTCGAGACGTCGGCGAAGCAGTTTCACCTGAGTAGTCTTGCCGGCGCCTTCGCCGCCCTCAAACGAAATGAACGGCGCTTTATGGACCGACCTGCGTGGCATTGTGGAGATACTGCGATTACGACGTTGCAGGGCAAGTCACCGGCGCCGTCGTCGGATGATGACATGCCGGTTCGGTTCGTGTCCGGTGCTCGCAGACCCGACGTTGTAACGGGCGGCGAGCGCGTGCTGGAGTCGGCGAATGTGGGAGGATTGCGCAGAAAGATTGATTTTGCGGTCGCCGCTGAGAACTCGTTCGACAGCGCGTTCGGCCTCTTCGAGAGCCTCATCGACCAGGAGTTCGTCGTCAGAGTGCGATCCGTTTCCGTTGGCTGTGCTCGCGCGACCGACTTCAAAGCGGTTCAGGAATTGTTCGATCTGCTCGCGGGTTCCGCGTCGCAGGACGTAGACGGGAACGCCATCACGTTCGGCACGTTTGACCGCCGGAGGACGTCGGCCGTAGTGGAGTTTGGTAGTAACGAGAACGTCGGCCTCGGCTGCGGATTCGGAGAGCATTACCGGCACACCCATGGCTCGAATGCCGGATCTGAGTGCGTCACGGGGAACTCCGAAAGGATGGACGCGAATCGGTGGCGGATCCGGCATGCCCTCGTCCCTCGCGATGGTCTCGGTTGGTTCACTCGGTCTGCCATTTCCATTGGGATTTTCGGTGTCGAGGTCATATGAACGCCGCGGTGAGCGGATGGAATTCAGATCGAATGCGGCGGTTTCGAATCCTTCTTCGGAATCCATGGCGTCTTCGACTTGAGTGTCGACGCTGCCGTCCTCGTTGAGCCTTCGCATCTCGAGAGGAAGTTGGAGTCCGCGCAGCATGCGATCGACCGCTCTTCCGACATCGTTGTGGACGCCGACGTAGTTTCGTTCGCGCATCTCTACGACAACGTCGAAGGTGGGCATGTGTTTGCGTTCCAAGACCGTCTTCTGTGTTCGCCTGCGACGCGCCTCGATGTCGCCGAGCGTGACGGCTTGTGTACCGCCGACGAGGTCGGAGAGGGTTGGGTTGGTGATGACGTTGCCGAGAGTGTTGCCGTGAGCGGTGGCGACGAGCTGCACGCCGCGTTCGGCGATGGTTCGAGCGGCGAGGGCCTCGAGCTCGGTCCCGATCTCGTCGATGACAACGACTTCGGGCATGTGATTTTCGACCGCTTCGATCATGGTGCGGTGCTGGAGTTCGGTGTTGGGGACTTGCATGCGGCGCGCCCGTCCGATAGCCGGGTGAGCAACTGCGCCGTCGCCACCGATCTCGTTGGAAGTGTCAACGATCACCACTCGTCGAGATGCATCGTCGGCGAGTACGCGGGCAACTTCTCGAAGGATTGTGGTTTTCCCGATGCCGGGTCGACCGAGGATCAACACGCTGCGGCCGGTCTGTATGAGGTCTTGAATTAGCCGAACGCTTCCGAAGACCGCGCGTCCGACGCGACATGTTAATCCGACGGGATTTCCTTCGCGGTCGCGGATCGCGGAGAAGCGATGAAGGGTGCGCTCGATCCCGGCGCGGTTGTCGTCGCCGAAACGGCCCAGTCCGGCAATGACCGTGTCGATATCCCAGCGCGTGACTTCCTTATCGTTGAGAGCTACGGAGCCATCGACGAATCGTGCTTCCGGGACACGTCCGAGGTCGATGATCACTTCGAGTAGGCCGGAGACTTCACGATCACTATCAATGGTTCCGTCGAGACCTTCGCGAACGTTTGGCGGCAAGACGTTTAGAAACGCGCCGATATCGTCGACTACGTGTTGTTGGTTGAGTTGTGAGGTTGTGTTCAGAATCCCGTCAGGGTTATTTTCGAGAGCTATTTGATTAACGCTGTTTTGCATCATGATACGCGTCAGTGCGCCAAAGTGATTGTCAACGGCTCTCGTTTGCCGTGCAATCGGGCGCATTGCTGGGAAAGTCTAACCAACTTGCAACGAGTTGATCGGAGTCAGGGTGCCGTGAAACCGAGTTCATAGGGCGGAAGCGATGAGAGCGGCAACATCGGCGGTTCGGCTGGAATATCCCCATTCATTATCGTACCATCCCACAACCTTGACGAACGTTCCAGAACCGTCGTCCTCGTCGGATATTACAGCGGTCGAGAGCGCGTCGATGGTGCAGGAGTGTGGATCGCCGATGTAGTCGGCGGATACTAATGGCTCGTCGGAGACTTGGATTACGCCATTCAAAGCCCCGGCTTGACTTTTCCGGAATGCTTCGTTCACTTTCTCCGCGGTTGCCGGTTTTGACAGCCGAGCGGTCAGGTCAGTGACGGATCCGGTGATGACTGGTACGCGGTACGCCATGCCGTCGATCTTTCCGGCGAGTTCGGGAATCGCAAGGGTTACAGCTTTGGCGGCGCCAGTCGTTGTGGGAATAATGCTATTCGCAGCGGCGCGGGCGCGACGGAGGTCGCTGTGGACCTGATCCAAAATGTTTTGATCGTTGGTGTAAGCGTGGATCGTCGACATCAAGGCGCGTTCAATTCCGAATGCGTCGTTGAGAACCTTCGCCATCGGCGCCACGCAGTTAGTCGTGCACGAGGCGTTGGAGATGACGTTATGCTGGGACGGATCGTAATCGCCGTCGTTTACGCCGAGAACGATCGTGATGTCCTCGTTGGATGCCGGCGCTGAGATGATGACTTTTTTGACGCTGTCGGAGAGATGCGCGGAGGCCTGTGCGGCGTCGGTGAAGAATCCAGTGGATTCGATGACGATCTCGACACCCGCGTCATCCCAAGGAATGTTCGCTGGGTCGCGTTCGGAGAAGACGGTGATTTTATCTCCGTTGATGGTGAGCGAACCATCGCCGATCTCAACATCGCCTTCGTAACGCCCATAGGTGGAGTCGTACTTGAGGAGGTGGGCTTGTTGTGATGGGCTGGCAAGGTCGTTTACCGCGACTACTTGCAGCTTGTCAGATTGTCGCTGGTTGATGGTACGGAAGACTTGCCGACCAATTCTGCCGAAGCCGTTGATGCCGATCTTGGTTCTGCTCATGTTGTGTCTTGTGGATCTCCTAATGAGGATTGAGCCTCTTCTTTGTGTGGATCAACGAATGATTTAGTTGCAGATTACACCTCGGCGCGTATCGGCGCATCGGTGTTTTGCTATTTGATTACGCTCATTCCGGCGTAGCGGCCTCGGTCACCGGCCCAATCTTCAATCCGGAGAAGGCGGTTGTATTTGGCTACCCGCTCGCTGCGGGCGGGCGCTCCAGATTTGATTTGGCCGCATCCGGAACCAACGGCGATGTCGGCTATTGTGGTGTCTTCGGTCTCACCCGAGCGATGACTGACGACGACGCCGAAGTTCGATTTCCGGGCGCGCCGGATCGTGTCGAGCGTTTCGGTGACGGTACCGACCTGGTTTGGCTTGATGAGAATTGCGTTTCCGGCCTTCTCTTTGATGCCGCGTTCGAGAAAGGCGGTTTGGGTCACAAAGAGGTCATCGCCGACGAGTTGCACACGTTCACCGATTTTGTCGGTGATGATTTGCCAACCCTTCCAGTCGTTTTCGGCGAGGCCGTCCTCGATGCTGCAGATCGGGTACTCAGCGCAGAACGCATCGTATTCTTCAGCCATCATCTCTGCGGTGAGGCGCAGGCCTTCACGTTTCATGCTGTAGCGCTGAACTTCTGGCACGTAGAATTCACTCGCCGCCGGGTCCAGAGCGATGAAAATCTCCTCGCCGGGCAAATACCCTGCGGATTCGATTGCGTGAGTGACGTAACCGAGTGCCTGGCGGTTGGTCAGCCCGACAGGGGCGTAGCCGCCTTCGAAACCGACTGATGTTGACAGTCCCTCGTCTTGGAGGAGCCTTCCGAGCGATTGGTAGATTTCCGAACCTGCCCTGAGTGCTTCCGACAACGATTCGACGCCGGCTGGCATGACCATGAATTCTTGAAACTCGGTTGAACCCGCGGCGTGTGCCCCACCATTGAAAATGTTCAACATCGGCACCGGGAGGATGTACCGTTCGCGATTGCCGATATGGTCTGCAACGAGGTCGTAGAGCCATTCGCCTTGACTGCGGCAAGCGGCGCGGAGGACGGCCATAGAGATGGCGAGCAGGGCGTTGGCGCCGTATCGAGACTTGTTGCTGGTACCGTCGGCGTTGATCATCGCCTCGTCGACCGCGCGTTGGTCATTGGCGTCCAAGCCGATGACCACGTCGTTCAACGGACCGTTAATGTTGGCGATAGCTTGGAGCACGCCTTTTCCGTTGAAGCGTTTCGGATCGCCGTCGCGCAGTTCCCAAGCCTCGTTCTCGCCGGTACTAGCACCAGACGGGACAGACGCACCGTTTCGAGTACCGTCTTCGAGCAAAACTTCGGCGTAAACCGTAGGGTTGCCACGAGAGTCGAGTATCTCTTTGCCTTTGACGAATTTGATATTGCTCATGCTGAACAAGTTTGCAATAAAAACGTGCGAATCTGTTAACGCGTCGCTGCCCGCGTCCGAAATGACCGGTATCGAATTACTGTCGCCGTCGCAAGGCGAGTTTGACGGCCAAATCCACGGCTTCCGCGGCGTCTCGGGCGTACGTAACTTCCGAGTACTGGGATTGGCCTTGGTCGTTTCGGAGATTGACTTCCCAACCTTGCAACGCAACGACCGGTACTCCGGCCATCATTGCGAAGCTGAGTTCATTGGAAGTTCCCCATTTGCCGGGCAGTGCAATTACCGCATCGCTGGCATTGGCTACGAGGACGTTTCGGACGAATCCTAAAGGCGTGGGTATGGCGTAATCGATGTAGGAATTGGCTTCGTTTCGGTCGGTTGTGGAGAGGATGCCAATGGTCGTCCCTCCAGCCGATTTGGCGCCTTTTGCGGCGCGCTCCATAGTACCTCCCATCCCGCCGTTGACCAGGATGCAGTCGTTCACGGCAACGAGCCGTCCGATTTCTTCGGCTAATTCGAGACCTTCGGGAGTTGTGTGATCCCGGTCACCACCGATTACGGAGATGTAGATGGGGTGTTGGGAAGTTGAAGGCATGGAGTTGCCACACAGTCTATTGAAACGAGATCCGGTATTCTCGCCGGTCATGTGATCGATTCAGCGCCCCTGACAAGGGCGTAGCGTTGTTCCTTTTTCATTGAATCACAACCGATCCGGGCAAGATCGAGCAGCTCTTGCAATTGCGCCGCAGTAAATGGTGCTGCTTCGGCGGTTCCTTGAATTTCGACGTAATCGCCTGAGCCGGTCATCACGACGTTCATATCGACTTCGGCGCGCGAGTCTTCTTCGTACGGGAGATCTAGGACGCATCGGCCGTCTACGATGCCGACAGAGATGGCTGCGACGGTGTCGGTGAGGATGTGACCGTCATCACCGCGTTTTTGTTGTAACGATTTGATCGCTTGCGCTAGTGCAACGTAACCGCCGGTGATAGATGCTGTCCTCGTACCACCGTCGGCGCGGAGTACATCGCAGTCGATGGTGACGGAGCATTCGCCTAATGCCGCCATGTCGGTGATGGCTCGGAGCGATCGACCGATCAGGCGTTCGATCTCGCGACTCCGGCCGCTGGTTGATGCTCGCCGCCGATCAATGCGTTGGTCGGTCGAACGCGGCAACATGCCATATTCGGCGGTGACCCAACCCGTTCCGCGACCACGCATCCAACGGGGAACGTCTAATTCGACAGTCGCGGTGCAGATTACGTGCGTGTCGCCGAACCTGACGAGAGCTGAGCCCTCGGCGTTCGGCATGAAACCGGGTTCGATCGTAATTGGGCGGCATTCGTTGATGGCGCGACCATCAAATCGATTGATTTCGGATGACATTCCGTGATTCTATTTGCATCGTGCTTCGGAGGAGTTTGTGCATAATCGTGGCATCGGGTTCCGATACGAAAGACGCGGAGTTAAAGGACTATCCACGATGAAGATCGCCGTTATGGGCGCTGGTGCTGTGGGTGCTTACTATGGCGGCGCATTGGCTAGGCAAGGCGCGGATGTCGTGTTGATTGCGCGCGGCGAGCACGCCGAGGCGATGCGCGTTAGCGGTTTGCGAGTGGAATCGTTCTGGGGTGATTATGTGGTGCATCCGGCAGTGGCACTCACGCCGGATGAGGCTGGTGTCGCAGACGTAGTGCTTCATTGCGTCAAACTGTATTCGAACTCGGACACGATACCGGAGATGCATCCGTTGGTCGGCGATGGAACGGTTATTCTGACGGTTCAAAATGGCATCACGGGCGGGGAGGCGCTGGCACGGCAATTTGGTTGGGAACGAGTGTTGGAAGGTGCGACGTATATCGAGACATCGATCGGGGGTCCCGGTCGGGTGGTTCAAACCGGTAGCGCCGCACGGATTGAGTTCGGCGAGCGCGATGGTTCAATTTCCGAACGCGTTGAGAAATTGAGAGATGTGCTTTCAGTTCCGGGTATCCAAGTGGAAGTCAGCTCCGATATTCGAGCATCGTTGTGGTCGAAAATGGTCGCTATCGGTGCGCTAGGCACGATTGTTACGGCAGCGCGGGCGTCGTTGTCGGAAGTGCTGGCAATGGATGAAGGAATGAACACGATTCGAACCGTGATGGAGGAGATTGTAGCGAGCGGGAAGGCCAACGGGATCAAATTCCCGAATGGAATAGTAGATGCCAAGCTGGCGGATGCTGTCGCAGAGGTCGACGAATTTCAGTCCTCGTTGCAATCGGATTTCAATCGCGGCGGCAAACTGGAGTTGGACGACATCTTGGGTGCAGCGGTCCGATTGGGACGTGACGCCGGTATACCGATGCCCGCAAGCTCCGCAATGGTGTTAACGTTGCAGAAGTTCAAGGGCGGGTCACCCAGTTGAAACCAATGACGGTTGACAGGTGAATTGCATTGGTAGCCGGTGTCGCGTTTCTGTTGTTAGGCGATTGATTTGCTATCTGGTTTATGATTGCGGATTAATTGCAAACGTGGGTTAACGCGTCAGCAAAATCGAAGTGTCTCGGGCGGTTGCGTGCATGGAGCTTCCATGACAACCACGCAACACTGTTTCCCAAGGCGATTGCGAGTTTGGTTGGCACGGAAAGGAGAAGCGAGTATATGGCGGCATTGGCATCGTCTCAGATTAGGAATATCGTTCTAGCGGCACACAGCGGAGCCGGCAAGACGACGCTGTCCGACGCCATGTACTACAAGACAGGCGCGGTCAACCGTAGGGGCCGTGTCGACGACCAAACCAGCTTGTCCGACTACGAGCCCGAAGAACAGGAGCGTGGCTCCAGCGTCCAACTTGCGATCCTGCCGTGCGAGTGGCGAGGACACAAGATCAACGTGCTGGACACGCCGGGCTACCCTGATTTCAGAGGCGACATGCTGTCGGCCATGCGCGTCGCGGATGCTGCAATTCTTCTGATATCGGCTCCGTCAGGCATCGAGGTTGGCTCGATTCAAGCCTGGCAAGCTGCCGAGGATGCAAAGCTGCCCAGAGCAATCGTAGTCAACAAATTGGACCGGCCGGAGACGGATTTCGACGAGGTGGTGGCCACGATCCAGAGTGCTTGGGGACGAATGTGTGTTCCTGTGCAAGCGCCAGAGGGAAGCGGTGAAGGGTTGACCGGGATCACAGATCTGTTGGAGGGCAACGTTGAAGACATGCCGGAGGAGTTGGTCGAGGCGATAGCTGAGTCGGACGACGATCTGATGATGATGTACCTCGAGGGCGAGGAGTTGAGCGTCGGAGATCTGCAAAACGGACTTAAGGCCGCGATCAGATCCGGCGGGATCGTCCCGATTTTCGGTGCTGCAGCTGACCAAGAGATCGGCGTCGAACAATTGATGGACGCGGCGATCGACCTATTCCCCGCGCCGGATGAAGATTTTCCGGTGGGTGTGACCGAGACCACGCCGGCAAATCTGATCTTCAAGACTTCAGCGGACCCATTCGTGGGCAAGGTTTCCTACCTTCGGGTGTACGGAGAAGCATTGAACCCGAACTCCCAACTTGTGACGGGTGCCAAAGGCGACGCCGAACGCGTCGCTCAGGTCTACGCCCCGGTGGGCAAAGAGTTGAATGTTGTCGACACGGCGGTTCGCGGGGATATAGCTGCGGTGACCAAGCTGCAAGAGGCGGCGACGTACGACACCCTCTGTTCACGTGACTCGATGGTGGAGTTGGATGGCGTCGAATTGCCGGCACCTATTTTCGCCCTTGCTGTAAGCCCCGAATCTCAGTCGGATTTGGACAAGATGGCATCGTCGCTAACTCGCATCACCGAGGAAGACCCGACATTGCATCTGGAGCGCAACGCAGAAACCGGCGAATTAGTGCTGCACGGACTCGGGGATATCCACGTTGAGATGGCGATTCAGCGAATCGCGCGCAAGTTCGAGGTCTCGCTAACCACCTCGTTGCCCAAGATCGCATATCGAGAGACGATCATGTCCAACGCGGACGTTGATTACAAACACAAGAAGCAGTCGGGTGGCAGTGGCCAGTATGGCCACGTTCTGATGCGTGTCGCACCAGCGGGTTCGGATACTGGCATCACGTTCTCCAGCAAAGTGGTGGGTGGCAATGTGCCTCGTGAGTACATTCCTTCCGTGGAAAAAGGTGTTCGCAACGCGGCAGCGCAAGGCGTATTGGCGGGCTTCCCAGTAGTCGGCATTGACGTCGAGTTGTACGACGGAAGTTCTCACTCGGTTGACTCATCGGGTGTCGCGTTTGAGATCGCCGGTAGCATGGGTTTCAAACAGGCGATGCGCGATGCACGTCCGCAATTGTTGGAGCCGGTCTTAAAGGTCGATGTTATGGTTCCTGACGAAACCGCGGGCGATGTGATGGGCGACCTCAACCGAAAACGTGCCCGGATCAGCGGCATGGAGCCGTTGGGTAATGGATTCACGATCGTGAATGCTGAGGCACCGATATCGACGATGCAAAGGTACGCTGCGGACTTGCGCTCATTGACGCAGGCGCGCGGAACCTTCAGCGTGGAGATCGATCACTACGAAGCGGTACCTCCGCAAGATACTGACCGAGTGATCGCCCAGTACTCGGACGATAACCGCCGTTAGCCTACCGGACCATCCATAGGCGTTCGCCGTCGGTGCGTAGTTCAACCGTCCCTATTACGTCGGTTCTGAAGACGCGTTCTTCTCCGACTTTCGCAGTGAGTCGCTTGATCACTTCTGGATGAGGGTGGCCGTATCGATTGCCGGTGCCCGCAGCGACGACTACGGCAGCCGGGTCAACCGCGTCCAGCAACATCTGGGTCGAGGACGTGTTGCTTCCGTGGTGCGGAGCTTTGAGCACGGTCATGCGCAAATCCGGAATCGTGGAGACCAAGAACGACTCCGCCGGACGTTCGATATCTCCGGTGAGCAGGAAGTCAACGTCACCATAGCTGAGTCGCGCGACGATCGACGCATCATTGATCTCCGAACAGGAATCTGAGGAGTTCAGGCAACCTGCAGAAATCACCTCCAAGAAGACGTGTTCGTCTAGGCCGATCATCAACCCGGGCGCGGCGATCCTGACGTCGTCGTGATTTTCAATCGCGTTCTCCCACGACGAGAAGGCGTCGCTCGATGCGGTGAGGCCAGAATGTATAGCGGTGCCGACAGGGAACCGCTGCAGAACCGCCGGCAAACCGCCGACGTGATCAGCGTCGGTGTGCGTGAGCACAACAACATCGATCTCGCGATCCGCGAGTGGCAGTAATCCGGACAATATATCCGCGACTTGAGTGCGGTCGCCACCGCCATCGACCAGCATCCGATTGCCGTTAGGGGTCTCGACATATATCGATTCGCCGTGAGACGTCTCGAGGAAACGAACGCTCAAGTACTGCTTCGGTTGAATGTGGGTAAGAACGGCACTCCAGGAGACGATGCCGATCAATAGGAGAATCGCGGTCAGCGCAGCCGACGCTACCAGATGTCTGGATGTCGTGTCGTTCGCAATTCTTGAAATGTTGAGTACGGAATTCCCGATGCGAGTTGCGAAATTGTTCAAATGCGTCAAAAACGGCAACACCGCCGCGAATATCGAGAAGTACGCGACGGTGAACCAAACGGACCACGAACCAGATTCAATCGGCTTGGGTGGCAGGTATGCAAAGAATTCGGCGATCTGGGTGATATATGTCGTCGATGCGTAAACCGGTATCGCCGCGAATTCCGTCAACAGAGGGAACGGGAACAAGCCCAAGGCGACGAGCATTGCCGACGAGATGATGAGAATCGGCATCGCCGGAACCGCTAAAAGCGTCGCCAATCCGCCCCAGATCGGTACTGCGTCGAAATGCAATGCCACCAGTGGCAGCGTGCCGATAGTCGATGCGAACGAGACGGCGAGCGACCCGATGACGAATCGGCGAATTCGATCAATCAAGGCAGAACGGTCGTTTTGCGTGCCGGAGGTCGAGGCAATCTCCGTGAACCCGTCGAGGACGGGAGCCACAAACGCGATCCCCACCATCGCGGCGAAACTCAATTGAAACGACAACGACGCGAGGATGGAGGGTTCTAATGTGACCATGCATAAGGCCGCCAGCGCCAACGCCGCGAGGGTGTGAGAGCCGCGGCCTGTGGACCGACCGAGGATGAATACCGCGAACATGACTGCGGCGCGTGTGACCGGCGGCGCGAACCCGGCGATCGCAGCGTAGAGGACGACAGCGACAAGCGGTATCAGGAGATAAAACGCGCGTCGTCGGCCGAAAACCATAACCGCGAGCGTCATCGCGATCCCGCCGATCAGTGATACATGCAATCCGCTGATCGCGAGCAAATGAGCTAAACCTGCCGATCGAAAATCCCGGGTAACCTTGTCGCTGACCTCAGACCGATCACCGGTCAATAGAGCAATCGGCAAACCGGAATGGGACCGACCCAATGATTCGTTGAGATCAATTCCGATTCGGCTCCTAACGTCGTTGAGCGTGTCGGCAAACAGGACACGGGATGGCGTCGTGACGACTTGATCATGATCAGAATCGGCGAGCGTCTGGATCGCGTCGGCGCCCCGCCAGGCACCTATCAAGAAGACCACACAGAGGAGAGCGACCGCGGCTCGACGCCGACTTATGATCAGTGCCAACGACGCCAAAATGGTGGCGACTAGAAAACCGGCAAATGCGTTAGCAGGGATTCCGTGACCCGGTGCGGTACCGAAAATGATTGCGGATCCAACGCCTGCCATAAACGCGACGGCAGCCCAGACGATTCTCATCGGATTTCGACGAGAGGTCGCACTGCTTCGAGCGTTTTTTCGCCAATCCCCGTGATCTCAAGAAGCTGCTCGAGCGTCGAAAACCTGCCCAACGTACTCCGATAGGAGATGATTTGATTGGCCCTGGTATCGCCGATACCGGGTAGAGATTTCAATTGGTCTAAAGTGGCGGTATTCAGATTGATCGGACCCGCGGCGTGGGTGTCGATTGGGGCTTGGCTTACTTGACTCGCCGCACCGACTGGTTCGTCCGGACTTGGATTCGTAGACTGGTCCGACGTCGACGCTGACTGGCTCGATGGATGGGTCGGGACGAAGATGCGTTCCCCGTCCTTGATGATGGCGGCGAGATTAATGCGTTCGAGGTCGGCATGTTCATTCGCTCCTCCGGCAGCTTCAATCGCTGACAAGACGCGGTCATCGGCCTTTAGTTCGTATACGCCGGGCGCGTGGATTTCGCCTACCACTTGCACGACGACTGGGGCCGGCGTGGGGATGAGAATCTCAAGTTCGGTTACGCTGGCATTACTGACTCCCCAGAAATATGCTCCGCTTAGAGCTAAAGTTGCAGCGACTAACCCCAAAGCCCACACGACGAGTGTCTGTAAGTTGAGTCTGGAACTTGACTGCGTTGCTGATGTGAAATGAGGTGGTTGTTGCGAACTCATAAGTTACCGAAACGGAATTCGTTATTGCGGACATGTTAACGCGGGTAATCACGTTGACGGGGCCGTATGGCAAATTTTGATGCTAACAACGCGAGCCAACTTTGTGCATGCCATGTTCGGTTAGAAATGAGTATCCACTACCGGCATCACACGACCGTCGCCATCATCATTCGTGATCAACCGTTGTAGATTAAGATGGTTTAGATGTGAATGTTTCGCATCACCGAACTCAACGTCACCAGCACGTTACATAAGTCGGTGAGGCGGCAACGAATCAACAACACGATACGGAGACGAGATTGAATATTGGTCCAAACGACGCCCTCTTGGTTGTGGACGTGCAGAATGATTTTTGTCCAGGTGGCAATGCGGCAGTTGAGGACGGCGACGCAGTAGCGCGGAAGATGTCTGACGTGGCTTTGAACTTCCGGTCCCGCGACGGAAGAGTGTTTGCCACGCAAGACTGGCATCCGACCACGCACAAGAGTTTCGCCGAAAACGGCGGCATCTGGCCGGCACACTGCGTTCGCGGCACCGATGGGGCCGCGTTCCACAACGAATTGAAGTTGCCGGTCGGCGCCAGCATTATCCGTAAGGGGCAGGAGGCACAGACCGACGCGTACTCTGGTTTCGATGGCACGACGCTAGAAACGCACTTGGAACGCCTTGAGGTTAAGCGGCTCTTCGTCGGTGGGCTATCTACCGAATATGCCGTGCAACACACCGTGTACGACGCATTGCAGAAGGGATACAGCGCCTTTGTCATCACCGACGCAGTATCGGCCGTCAATGCCAACCCGGACGACGATCAAAGAGCCCTAGACTCGATGTTGTCGAGTGGGGCGAAGCCGATCACGACCACCGAATTGCTCGAAGAGTAGTCGGTCCGGCTTTCCGAAACTGAGGGCGGCGGGAAGATTCCCGCCGCCCTTTAATTTTTGTTCGGGAACGATGCGACAACAGTGATTACTAGTTGTTGTCGTGGCCGTTCCCCGTTAACCGACTCAAATGAACAGTGGTCCGAAGATCAACGAGACGATTGCCATCAGCTTGAGCAGAATGTTGATCGCCGGGCCCGATGTGTCCTTGAACGGGTCGCCAACAGTGTCACCGGTAACGGCTGCGGCATGAGGGTCTGATCCCTTGCCGCCGAAGTTGCCGAGTTCGATGTACTTCTTAGCGTTGTCCCATGCGCCGCCTGCGTTGGCCATAAATATGGCAAGGAGGAAACCGGCGATGATCGAGCCGGCCAACAGGCCGCCGAGGGCGTGAGCGCCGATGAAGAGACCGACCACGATCGGCGCTGCGATGGCGATTACGCCGGGCAGGATCATGGCTTTGAGCGAACCTCTGGTGCTGATGTCGACCGCGCGCGCTGCGTCCGGGCGAACGCCTGGCGCGCCTTCACGAAGGCCAGGGATTTCGCGGAACTGGCGTCGGACTTCGTCGATCATGTGACCTGCTGCAATGCCTACGGCCTGCATGGTCAATCCTGCGAAGAGGAACGGCAACAAGGCTCCGATTAAGGCTCCGATTAGGACCTTGGGCTGCAGGAGGTCGAAACTGTCGATTTCGATGACAGCACCGTATGCGGCCATCAGCGCCATCGCAGTAAGAACCGCGGAGCCGATGGCGAATCCTTTACCGGTTGCGGCTGTCGTGTTTCCGAGGGCGTCCAATGAGTCGGTGCGCTCACGGACCTCAGGATCGAGTCCGGCTTGTTCGGCGATGCCGCCTGCGTTGTCAGCGACCGGGCCGTACGCGTCGGTTGCCAAGGTGATACCGAGGGTTGAGAGCATGCCGACCGCGGCTAGGCCGATACCGTAAAGGCCGGCTAGGTCGTACGCGATCCATATGCCCGCAGCGATCGCGAGTGTCGGGATTACAGTGCTGTAGAGACCGATCGCGATACCGGCGATGATCGTCGATGGATGACCCGTTTGTGATTGCTGGGCGATCCACTTGACCGGCGCGAATTCGTAGGACGTGAAGTATTCAGTTGCCGTGCCGATCACCTGACCGACGACCAGCCCGGTGAGTATCACCCAGAACAAATCGAAGCTAAGCGAGTCGTTCATCATGATGTAGATGCCGGTTCCGATGAGGGCGAGGATTCCGGCACCGAAGATGCCAAATCGGAGGCTCCACAGGAGATTGCCCATCGTGGCATCGTCTTTGGTGCGGACGATTGAAGTGCCGATGATGGAAGCGAATATGCCGATGCCGGCAAGCATCATGGGCAGCACGATCATCGGTGCGTCGATATCTTGGACAGCGGTTGCAGCGGTCCACGCAAGGGCAATGGTCGCGATTATTGAGCCTGCATATGACTCGAAGAGGTCGGCACCCATTCCAGCAACGTCACCGACGTTGTCGCCAACGTTGTCAGCGATGACGGCGGGGTTGCGAGGGTCGTCCTCCGGCAGTCCTGCTTCGACCTTGCCCACAAGGTCGGCACCGACGTCTGCTGCTTTGGTGTAGATTCCCCCACCGACGCGAGCGAATAACGCTATCGATGACGCTCCGAAACCGAATCCAGCGATCACGTTGGGGTTGCCAAAGATGAGCCAGAGAGCGGTAACGCCGATGATGCCAATTCCGACGACTGTTAGTCCCATGACTGCGCCGCTATTGAAGGCGATGCGCAACGCTGGATTTAGTCCGGTTTCGGCGGCGGTGGCGGTACGAGTGTTGCCGCGCACCGCAATGTTCATGCCGATATAGCCAGCGAGTGCGGAGCCGATAGCACCGGCGAGATAAGCGATCGCCGTCCACGGTCCGGTGACCGACAGGTTTCCGTCAGAGATTAACCTCTCGATGGTCGAGTTGCTGGTGACATTGAAGTCGATGAAAACTGCAAGGACGATGAAGATCAGGACTACAAATACGGCGAGAATGGTGTACTCGCGGCGGAGGAACGCCATTGCGCCTTCTTGGATGAGTGCACCGATCTCCTGCACAGCATGACCGCCAGACGGTTGGTTGGAGACAACCCTGAAGAGGAATGCTGCGACCAAGAGTGCGAGCACTCCCGCGCCGATGGCTATATATAACTCGGTCATTTAATCACGCGTCCTTACTAACGCCGCACGACGGAATTCGATACTGGACGCTCAGCGATCCGTCAACAGCCAATGCCGAGACGCCCAAGTTACGATTTTAAGCGAATCGATTGGTGGTAGGTACGAAATTCAGGGTCGGCTTGTTAGTTGCCCGAGCAATTGAAGAAAGGGTGGAAATTTTCGTCGGATTCGGTCAGCTCGAAATCCGCGCATTAGCAAACCGCTCTACGAGTTCTCGCGTGGCTACGGCGAGATCTTCTGCGAGGGTGACTGCGGTAGCGACGCACGCGCTGTCGGCTCCGGCTTTCGCGACGGCTTCGATGTTCGACGCTTTTATACCGCCGATGGCGACGATTGGGGCGGTTACTCGATCAGCGACGGCGCGGAGCGTGGATAACCCCGCCGGGCGGGTATCAGATTTCGTCGTGGTGGTGTAGATGGAACCGACCGCGATGTAGTCTGCGCCTTCCTCGTCCGATGCAATGGCTTCTTCTAACAGGGCGTTGGATTTGCCGACGATCTGATGAGGTTGGAGAATGGTTCGGCATTCGGCGATGGACAGGTCGCCCTGTCCGACGTGCACGCCGTCTGCACCGACTTCGGCTGCGATTTCGGGAGAGTCGTTGACAATGAACACCGTGTCGTTGACGCGGCAAATCTGAGCGATGGTTCGGGCTTCGTCGGTAACTATTGCTTGTGGAGCGCGCTTGTGCCGCAGTTGGATGACCGAAGCGCCTGCGGACGCCGTCGCTTCAGCGACGGCGAAGATGTCATGATCCCCGCAGTGGTCAGGGTCCACGATCACGTATATTCCGCCGAAGATCTTGGGGGCGGCTGGACGGGGTTCCACGGTGCTGGTTGGACTAGGCTTCTGAGGCCAACACGCCGCCTTGCGCCCAATCGGATCGCTTGGTGTCGTGGATTACGATGGTCGTCGCAGAGTCAGGGATGCCAGCGACCTCAGAAATGGTTTTCGTCACACCTTTTACAATCGCCGATTTCTGTTCATCGGTGCGGCCTTCGAACATGTGAATGTGGACTACGGGCATGTTTTCGTCGATCTCCTGAGTGTTTGGATTCGTCGCTGAATTATAACGGGCAGGTTTCGATTGGCTCGTACTCAACGTCCCACCGAAAGCCTGAAAGCCAACGTGGATGGCAAATCGTTGGCGAGGATGAGGTCTTGGGCTGCCGCAACATCGTATTCGACGCGGTGGAATTGGATTTTCGGCGTGTTCCAGTCTTCGGGTATGGAGAGCAATGCGTATGAAGCTCTCGGGTCGCCGTCGCGTGGTTGCCCGACGCTACCCGGATTGACGAACCAGCGCGTGAATTCGAGTTGGAATACGTCGGCGTCGCGCGCTTGGTTAATGCGCCAATTCGCTGCGGCGTCTCGACCGAAGACCGAAGGGATGTGCGTGTGGCCATGAACGCAACCGACGGTGTCGAAGTGGTCGAGGTTTAGATCGGCGGTCTGCGACGTGAACATGTATTCCCAGATCGGGTTCCGCGGTGTGCCGTGACAGAGTGTGACCCCCGAACCGGTGGTCACCAACGGCGATTTGGACAGGAAATCTCGTACATCTGACGAGAGCGCGTCTACTGTCCACGCCGCGGCTGCCGCGGCTGAAGGGTTGAAGCTATCGATCGAAATCTCGCCGAGCGCGGCGGCTTCGTGGTTGCCCTTGACGATCGCGAGACCGGGCAATGTTCGCAAGCGTTCAACGACCTCGTTTGGTTGCGCGCCGTAACCCACGCTGTCTCCAAGAACCCAAACCTCATCGAACTGGCATCGTGTGTCGGCGTCTTCAACAACTGCCTCGAGAGCTGGCAGGTTGGCATGAATGTCGGAGAGCAGGAGGATGCGGGACATATTCGAGTTCAAAATGCCGTTCGAGCCGTGGGATTACCCCAAATATAATCGGTCATATGCCATCTGAAGAGCGATCTGCCCAAGCGCCGATTAGCGAATCGGATCTAGTCGATATGATCAAGCAGCGGGTCCTCGATGGAGCGGCGGTGGAGGGAGACGAAGTCGGGGTTGGCGATGACGCAGCCGTATTGCGCTTCGATGCCAAGCACATTGTATTGACGGCCGACGCGATGGTGGACGGCGTCCATTTTCTTTCGTCGTCGATGTCTTGGTACGACATCGGATGGAAGTGTATCGTGTCGAATCAGAGCGACATCGCCGCGATGGGTGCAATTCCTCAACATGCGGTTCTAACATTGGCTATTCCGGCTACTACACGGGTTGGTGACTTGGACGAAGTTATGTCCGGAGTGATCGACGCGTTGGACCGTTATGGAGGGCGTCTTGTGGGAGGCGATACGGTTTCCTCCGACGTCATCATGCTCAGCGTCTCTTTGACCGGGCGACTCTCCGAAGTTGGTCAAGTGCTGACACGAACCGCCGCTCGACCTGGTCAGCTGGTCGCGGTGACTGGCGCGATGGGTGCTTCGGCAGGTGGCCTGGCAGTCTTGAATCAACGTCTCGCTTCTGGCGGGCAATCGACAGTGTCCAATGATGAACAGCATCTTCTCGACGCTCATTTCCGTCCCAGTCCGCGGGTCGACCTCGTTCCGGCGATGGTCGGTTCCGGGATCGAATGCGCGATGGACGTGAGCGACGGATTGTTGATCGATCTTGAGCGAATCTGCGTCGCTAGTGAAGTTGACGCTGTTATCAACGCGGACCGAGTGCCGGTTGCCGCAGAGTTGCTTAACGTCCTTCCACATCGAGCTCGAGAGTTGGCTTTGACCGGCGGCGAAGACTACGAGATCCTCTACATCGGCGACGCCGACGCGATAGCACAGGTTAACGCGGCCCAACCGGATTTCAGATCAGGCGATTACGGTGTCATCGGCGAAATTGTTGGGAAAAAGAACGCTCAAAGTGAGGTGACGGTATTGGATCAGACCGGGAGTCGTATTGAATTCGGTTCGAAGGGATGGGACCACTTCGCGAGATGAGTGAGCTTCGAATCGTAAGTGAAACCGAGGATTGTACGGTCGCGATTGGTCGTGTGCTCGGGAGTGAGATTCGCGATGGTGACGTCGTGCTGCTCCATGGCGAGATGGGAGCGGGAAAGACATGTATGACTCGCGGGATAGCGTTGGGTGCGGAATGCGAGGTTTCGGCCCGGAGTCCGACTTTCATCATCCTCGCCGAGTATCCGGGTCGGGTGCGAATCTTCCATTGCGACCTATATCGCATCACAGGCGCAGCAGATGTTTATGATTTGGCGTTGGATGAGACATTGGACCGGGGAGCGTTGGTCGTCGAATGGCCAGAGAATGCCGAGGGCGTTCTGCCAGATGACGCGCTTGAGGTCCGGATAAATCCAGATACGAAGACGGACAAGAGGGTGATTTCGATGGATGGGTCTGGCCCTAATTCGTGTGCGTTGTTGGACCGTTTCGCGAATTCAATTGCGATGATGGTGGAGCAATGATCATACTCGGCATCGATACGTCGACAAGCTTCGCTGGCGTGGGGTTAAGTGTCAACGGTGTTGTGACGAGCGAATCATGGCAGTCACGGCACAATCACGGTCGCGAGGTGATGCCGGCGGTGACGAGGTTGTTGGAAGCGAGCTCGGTCGAGGCGGACGAGATCGATGCAGTGGCGGTGAGCTTGGGACCAGGAGGTTTCAGCGCGGTCAGAGTCGGGATTGCAACCGCGAACGGACTCGTCTCGCCGCGTCAAACCCGTCTACTCGGTATCCCGACGCATCTGATGCAGGCCTATCCGCATCGAAGATTGGAAGGAATGCCGATCGTGTCGCTGATACCGATCGGTCGTAACCAGCTTTCATATGGTGTCTTCGAGGCGCCGTTCTCGGCGTTGAGCGATCAGTTCGAAACCGGCATTTGTGGATCTGAGGAAGTTAGGGAACGTTTTGAAGATTCGCGGTCGTTGATTTGTGGCGAGGGTGCTGTTCCGACGACGGCAGCAGGCCCGGACACCGACACTGATGTCATTCGTCCACCCGAACATCTGCTCAGCATCGCATTGGAACGACTCGAGCTAGGTGCAGCGTCTGATGGACCGGTTGAACCGATCTACTCTCGTACTCCTACGATTACGGCTCCCAAACGAGCGTAAACCGCATCCTCCAACGGATGGTTGTGCACAATTGTTGTTTGGCGTATCGAATTACCCACCACCAATAATGCGTTGAGGGCGCGAGCAATATGGATTTAGAGCGAACACTGGTCTTGGTTAAGCCGGACGGCGTGCAACGCGGACTGGTTGGCACGATTATTGGCAAGTTTGAAGCCACAGGGATGAAGATCGTTGGGATGAAGCTCATGCATGTCAGTGACACGTTGGCACAGCGACACTACGCAGAGCACGAAGGCAAACTGTTTTATGCGGGTTTGGTTGACTACATTACCTCTGCGCCAGTCGTCGCCTTGTGCTTGGAAGGACCAGACGCGATCGCGATCACGCGTAAGCTTATGGGTGCGACGAACCCGAGCGATGCGCCTCCCGGTACGATTCGCGGAGATTTCGGAGTCGAGATCAGCCGGAACTTGGTGCACGGGTCGGCGAATGAGGGCGACGCCTCCCGAGAGGTCGGTCTCTTCTTCAGCGACGAAGAGTTGATTGACTATTCAAGATCGAACGATGTTTGGATCGCCTCGGACGAAGGCTGATCCACCCGACTACTGGATGCGGACCACTTCGTTCGCTTGCGACCAGAGCTCTTCAAGATCGTAGAACGCACGCGTTTCGCGGTTAAAGAGGTGCACGATAAAACCGGGGAAGTCGATTAGCAACCAGCCGCCGGATCCAGAACCCTCGCGATGATTTCGGCGCATGCCGAGTTCACGTACGCGGCGTTCGATGCGTCCGGCCATCATGTCGATGTGGCGCTCGGTCTCACCGCTCGCAATCACGAAGAAATCGGTGAAATCGCTAACATTTCGAGTGTCGAGCAGAACGACGTCAGCGCCGAGATTGGCCGAGGCTTCGTCGAGAGCCGCACGTGCGATTTCTTCGATTGGAAGTTTGACGTTCGTTTCGGTCGTGGATGTTGTCATGTTGATTGCGATTATATCCGGTAGGTGATCGAGCATATACCAGTACTTTGATCAACGACGGCAGCGAGGTCCTTGGTTTTATCCTGAATAAGAGGCGAAGCCCGTTCTAAACCGATGAACGGCCCTGCCGACCGCGGTTTGGTTGGCGGTTCTCAGGCATTTCTGATGATGAAAACGAAAAAGCGCGCGCTCGTGGCCATGAGTGGAGGAGTCGACTCATCCGTAGCTGCGGCATTGTTGGCGAAGGAAGGTTACGACGTTATCGGTGTCACGATGCGTCTCTTCAACGCGCCATTTGAGGGAGCAGCGAAACTCTCGAAATCGTGCTGTTCGCTCGAAGACGTTGAAGACGCCCGCGCTACATGTCGAATCATCGGTGCCAAGCACTACTACATGAACTTCGAAAAGGAGTTCCAAGAGCACGTCATCGATTACTTCGTTGGCGAGTACCGTCAAGGAAGGACGCCCCATCCTTGCTTGGCTTGCAACGACCGACTGAAGTTCAGCTTCTTGATGGAACGCGCCGAGTTGATGGACGCTGATGTCGTCGCCACCGGGCACTACGCCCGAATTCGCTCCGAAGCCGACGGCACTAGGTCGCTATTGCGTGGCGCGGATGTGATGAAAGATCAGGCGTATGTTCTCTACAACCTGCGTCAAGATCAGCTACAGCGTTTGGCGTTCCCGATCGGCGGTTACACCAAAGACGAGATTCGCGAGATCGCCCGTACCGAGGGTTTACCTGTTGCGGACAAGCCGGATTCACAGGACATCTGCTTTATCCCGACCGGAACGTATCGCGAGTTCGTGCTCGAACGGTTGGATGATCCCAAGCCCGGTGTAGTCGTGGACGCTGACGACAACGTATTGGCTGAGCACGACGGAATCCACCAGTTTACGATCGGACAGCGGAAGGGTTTGCCGATGATGGGCGGTTCCAAGCGGCCGATCTACGTAACGTCGATCAATTCGAAATCTGGCAAGGTCACCGTCGGTTCCGTTGACGGACTGCTGCGGGACGAGGTGTACGCTTCGGCGGTCAACTGGATCGACGGTGCGCCACCGGTCGACAAAAATGTAACGGCCAAGATCCGATATCGCAGTCCTGAAGAAGCGGCAACGGTGGAGATGATCAACCAAGAAATTGGGAAAGTCAGATTCTCAAAGCCGATGCGAGCTTGTACCCCTGGTCAGGCGATCGTCTTCTACCAAGGCGATCGCGTCTTAGGCGGCGGCTTCATTGAACTCGAATCTCCGCTCACCGACGCCTCAACCGAGACTGATCTAGCCATCGCCGCTTAATCGTTCGCCAATCGAACTCGAACCAATCGCACGGTTAGCGTATCCTGAACGCGTCATGCAAACGGCGCAAAAAAGGGAAACAGGCCCTACGTTCGCGTTCGAGATGGATTGCCAAAGATCCGGGTACCGGGTAGTCGCCGGGATCGACGAAGCAGGACGCGGTGCACTCGCCGGGCCCGTCGTCGCCGCTGCCGTAGTGCTACCAGCCGACATGTCACAAGAACACATCGAGCTCATCGACGATTCGAAGAAACTAACACCCGGCCAACGTGAGCGCGCGTTCGACGTAATCCGCAACTACGCGAGTGCGCACGGCGTGGGCGTCGTGCCTGCCGACCGCATCGACGAACTTGGCATCGTTCCATCGACAAAAATGGCGATGCGCGACGCGATCGGGTCAATCAGATGGAGGATCGACTTCCTACTGATTGATGCCGTCACCAACATCGGCATCGCCACGCCTTCAAAATCAATAATCCGCGGCGATTCCAAGTCATTATCAATCGCGGCAGCGTCGATCATTGCCAAAGTCACGCGAGACCGGATCATGTCGGACGATCTCGAAGTAAAACACCCCGGCTACGGTTTCGCACAACACAAGGGCTACGGCACTTTGGCACATATGGAGGCCCTCCAGAAATTCGGCCCAAGCCCGGTGCACCGTAGCTCCTTCAAACCCATCGCACAACTAATCGCTGACAAATCATGGGCAGCTCTATCTGCCACATCCGCCTCAAACATTGCGAGTCGCGGCGAAATGAAACTCCCGAATGGCCTCGGTTTGAATGCCGAAGAAGCGGCCGCCAACCACCTCCGTCAACTCGGCTACCGGATCATCGACCGCAACTACAAAACCCGACACGGCGAGGTCGATATCATCGCCAAGATCGGAACCGAGTGGGTATTCGTAGAGGTCAAGGGACGAAGCTCGACAAAGTTCGGTCGGCCTATTGAAGCTCTAACCCCCGCCAAACTCCACCGCATCGAGAACGTCGCCCTCGCTTATCTAGCATCCGAAGTTGGCTCTAAAATCGTCGATTGGCGAATCGACTTCGTAGGCGTCACGAGATCCCCGGATGGTCGATCATTAGACTTCGAAATCGTTCGCAACGCACACTACTGAACTCCCCCTTGCCGCCTGTATCGAGTATCAGAAAACAGCGATGGGGTTGACTGGCGAGCCGGTGACGGTTGGCAACCTAAGCGGGAGGATGTTGATCAGGAACTCCCACCGTCCCATGTCCCGACATACCACGGCAAGATCGTCTAGCCAAGCATTGTCGAGAATCCACAACCCCATGCCCACGATTCCGACTTGGTGTACCGGATTGCTAAATCGTTCGTACGGCGAAGGTTGAACATCGTTGCCGGTGTCGGACCCCATAACCGCTACACCTCGCTCGTGCATGAAGGGCAAGATTTCTGGCTTCGGTCCAGAGGACCCGCCTATGTAGGCATCGACCGGTCCGAGTTCCTCCCGCATTCCGAGCTGACCAGTGCGTAGCAATAAGACATCGCCCGGCCTAACATTGAAGTTGCACCGCTGTTCAGCGGCCGCGATATCGTCCATTCCAACGCCGTCTCCGCGCTTGATGTAACGTTTTCCGCGCAGCATCGGCGCATCCACGAGCACACCGCGAGTGATTATCCCACCAACCGCGGCCGTCACGTCAAGCTCCGTTGCACCATCAGCGACCGTTACCACTGATGACGGTCGCCCGTTGTAAGCCTTGCCGTCCCAGAAAAAGTGCGCCAACGAGTCGATGTGTGTAACCGTATGACCATGGAAAACGAGGCCGAAATAGTCGATCGCCACCTGCCGGTCCGGCCCCTCGCCGGGTCTGTAGACATCGCCCGATCCAATCATGTAGTGCTGCGGCGGACGTGGCACATCGACCGCGGCTTCGAACTCTACAGCCCTGGCACAGGATACCGTCGAACCTTCTTGGACCAGCGATAGCGCGTCGATCGTCGTCTGATTACTCAGATGGTTGAGCGTCCCGCGTTGGTCGTCTTCACCCCAGCGTCCCCAGTTATTCAATTCGCTGAGGAGCCAACGGAGGAGGTCGTTTTGGGTGGGTGGTGACGTTGACATGGAAATCGACATTCGGTCTGAGGTTTGGGCGAGCAGATTTCTCGCGGGAATCGTTACCAGAGTTTGAGGACTGCGGGGACGATTCATCGCCGATTATAGCCTGCGCTGGACTCGATTAACCGGTGGCGAACGCGATTAGAATCACAGGTGGCGCGCTAGCTCAATTGGCAGAGCAAGTGACTCTTAATCACTAGGTTCGGGGTTCGAGTCCCCGGCGCGTCACCAGTTTTGCAATCAACTGGGTTAAGTTCACGATATTTCGCCTTCAAATGTGACATAGGTAACTCTGAACATTCGGGATGATTTCTTTTGAATTTCCCGGATTCATACCTGTCCGCCGAAGGGGTCCAAAACATGTGCCATGCATGATTGGGCGATCCATCTCGTATGTCATCGGAGTAATCATCGGATCGGTTACCACGCTCCTTGGCCACTCCACTCATGGCTCGTCGGGACGAGTTGCGCACACGATTTTGGGCACGGACGCCCCAAGATACCAGCACAACGAGGTGCGGAACATATGGGGGCAGGTCACTTTACTGATGCGGTGCCACAACTTTGACGTTTGGGTGTATGCTGGGATCAGTTCAACCCATATGGATTATTCCCCTAACATCACATAAAGGAGAATCAAACATGGGCACAATCTCTGTGAATCAGCTAGCAGGCCTGTCCCTCATTTTCGGACCGATAATCGCCTTCGTCTTCTTTCTCATAGAGCCGGGCGGGTTGTTGATCGACAGTGCCGAAGTGTCGGACGCTGTCGGCACCATAACGGCCAAGAGCGCCAACGCCGCGCTGACCAATGTAACCAACATCGCGACAATCCTTGGCTTGGCCCTAATCCTCTCAGGCCTCTATGCGCTGATGCGCAACGTCACCTTGCAAGGCAACGGCAAGGCGTTAGTTCAGATGGGATTCTTCATGATCTTCGTCGGACTGACCGGTTGGATACTGACCGGCGGCGTGGACTTCATTCTCGCCGACGCCGAGACCACCGAACAGATCAGTGGAAGTGTCCCCGTCTACTACGTCGGCGCCGCCTTGCTCTACGCCGGTGGGATCGCGCTTGGGTTTGGCGGCTTCATATTCGCATTGGGTCTCTCCACGAGAGACGACTTCAACCGGATAATCTCCCTGTTGGCTGCCATTGTCAGCCTGGCCGTGATGATCTTTTTCATGATGGCCGTCCTCGACAACGGTGCCCGCGACACCTTTATCAGCTTGGCCCGTGGTTGCTACGTGCTCCTGGTTATCTGGTACGGATATCTAGGCATCGGACTGATGAAACGGCCCGATCCCGATCTGTGGCAATAGACAGAGACCAGGACTATACGGCGATCAACAGCACGAATTCAGGGTGCGAATTCGGCATCACCGGATCACACCACTCGGAATGGATTGTCCGCCTCGTTTCAATCTGTGGAACTGCCGCATCACCGACGGAACGAACGGATCGAAGATACTAAGGGAAATTCGCATTCAATCAAGGATTGGGCGGGCAGCCGTACCAGCGCCGCGCGGGTTCGAGGTTTCGCACTCTCACTCACAGCTCGATGATCGCTTCCAAAATGGTTATTTCGGCAAAACATTTTAGTGCACCACGTCTGTCGACGTATCCAACGATACCGCAAGAACTGCACGATGCGTCGCGAGACGAGGTTTGGAATTCTATTGATCCGCTTACGCTAGGGGCAATTTAGTGTTCACGTCGCGGGGCCGCCATAGGATGATTATCACTTCCGATACGAGCAGGTCTCCGAATCCGAATTCAACGGGCGTCGAAGGATGTCGGTGCCAACGACGTTGTGCAGCACGGTTAACCTGGTCCGATGCCATTGATCGGGATGGTTGCGCTTGAGGCATTTTCGCAATCCCGGCCGCTTCACTCTCTGCGGGGACATATGCGACGCATGATCGCAATCAAACTGGGAAAATTCCGATGCCAGTCAGGTTAACCAAATCTCTGAAAGACAGTCCAATTGGTTCGGGTGTTGATTCGAGCCTCCGCGAATACGAAGATCGCTACCAGCGGACCAAGCGAGGCGGTTTGGAGGGGAGGTTGAGCGAATACAAGGAGTTCAACGATCGATACTATGACTTGGTCACTGATTTCTACGAGTATGGTTGGGGCAGGTCATTTCATTTTGCACCGCGGGTACCTGGAGAGAGCTTCGAGGAATCGCTAGTGCGCCATCAACGATTTCTGGCGGGGGCGCTCGCGTTGAAGCCCGGGATGATCGTGGCCGATCTCGGTAGCGGCGTTGGAGGGACGACGTTGGAGATTGCGCGATATTCAGGCGCCAAGATCGTCGGTGTGAACAGGAATGAGTATCAAATTGAACGCGCCCGCAGATTCACTGAGGAAGCGAACCTAACGCATCTGGTCGAGTATTTGCATTGCGATTTCCTAAACGTCGATGCTCAGGCCGAGTCGTTCGACGCGGTTTATTCTATCGAGGCGACCTGCTGTGCACCGGACAAAATCAGCATTTATGGCGAGGCGTTTCGTCTGTTGAAACCAGGGGCGTGCTTTGGCGCTTACGAATATGTGGTAACGGATCGGTTCGACGATCAAGACCCTCGACATCTCCAATTGAAGGCCGATATCGAGTTGGGAGGGGGCCTGCTCGTTATCGACGACGCCGAAACAGTTGAAGGAGCCCTCCGCACGGTGGGCTTTGAGGTGTTGGAGACTCGGGATCTTTCGATACAAAATGGTGCGTTGGTTCCTTGGTACCAACCGCTGATCGGATTTGGGTTTTCCCTCACTGGATTCCGCAGTTCAAAGCCAGGGCGTTGGATCACACACAAGACTCTGAAAGTGCTCGAGACGTTCAGAATTGCACCGAAGGGCGCGGCTCGAGTGGCTGAAACGCTGAACCTCGGCGGGGCAGCTATGGCCGAAGCCGGTCGGCTCGGAATCTTCACGCCGATGTACTTTATCCACGCTCGCAAACCGGAATAGCGCGCGACGATGCGGTCCGGTCACACTCCAGCTTGTCCAGCGCGGATTACTGTCGATGAGTGTTGGGTCCGAACCCAAAGGAATATCCAGGTGACCGATGCGATCAAGGCGGCTGAAATGATCCCGAATAGGACGCTGAGCATTGTGGTACCGATCTTGACCGCCATCGGCGGTGCCAATGTAGACGCATCTTTGCCAGCTAGGTAGGGAAGCAGAACTGCGCTGAGGATCAATCCAATCCCGGCACCGATAACGAGCGAGATTGAAGCGATGACAATCTGCTCGAGGCCAATCATTATCAGCATTTGCCGATTTGATAATCCCATCGATTTCAACACGGCGATTTCCAAGCGGCGAAGTCGATATGTCGTCCAACCTGTGACGAGAAATGCGAGCACCGACACGGTTGTTACGGCGATGAAGCCAAACGCCAGATATCCGTTCCATCCGGCGGCCGTCAGCGCGTCGCTCCTTGAGCGCGTGACCTCCGAATCTGCATGTTGCATCAGACGTGCCGACAGATTGTTGAGATCCAAGAGACTATCGATTTCTCTCAGTTCGTCGGAACTCGTACCAGGCGCGGAAATCCAGAGTTCATTTGTCGCGTCGGCGCCGCGCGTTTGGTCGATCGACAGAATCCGCTGGATCTCACGGAGGTCGGCTAACAGGTAGGGCGATGATACAGACGGAAATGTAGGAAAGAAGTCGGTGAAAGCAACGAACTCGACAGTGGTACTGCGATTGCCTAAGAACAGCCGAGTGGTGTCGCCGATCTCCAGGCCTAGCGCATCTTCGAACCAAGTGCTGCCTACGACCCTCAAGGCGTTGTCAGTCGTCCCGATGCGTACCCCTTTTAACTGACCAAAGCGCGGTAACGACCATGTAAGAACTGCGCCGTCGCCAGGAATCTCCGAATACGGGTCGATCCGAGCTCCCAAGTCGCCGAAACCTGCTCCCGCCGTTCGGCTACTGATTACGTCACCGAAATCAGTCAACAGAGTCAATGTACCTGTTCCCGAGGCCGTGGAGATGTCTTTGATACGGACGGACCCGGTCGTTGGTTGCGGAGCTTCTTCGATTGGGCGCCGAGATATGCCAATAAACTCTAACCAGAGGTCTCCGTTTTCGACTGTGTCCCTTCGTAACGGCCCCAAAGGAATTCCGATCCTGCACCAATCGGGCGGTTCGAAACCTTCATCATCCTCCAGAGCCACGGGTTCGGCACAAGTGAAAGGGTTACCCACGGTCACTGATCGGGGTTCGAGGATGCCGATGCCTACGGAGTGGTAAAGACCTGTTTCGTCGCGAATCCGAGCGACGAGACCGGTGTCCGACCGTTGAGTATCAGGTTTAACGAGGGCGGTGAGCCATTCGGCATCTTTGGGTATCGCGAAACCGTCGGTATCGACCGACTTGACTAGAGCCGCGAGTTCGGCAGGTGATCCAGATGCCAAATCAGATCGCCACCACACCGCGTTCGGAAACTCACTCGTATCGATACCGAGCGCGGTTACGGGTTCGTTGCCACTGGGAGCAGCGACGGTACCCGCCGTACGCGCGACGGGAGACATGGCGGAGTGATCGAAGGTTTCAGACAATCGATCGATGACGCGATGAAGATTGCTACGGTTGTTGACGATCATGCCCGAGAGTCGTATGTCGGCACCGACCCGATATCTGGCGTCGTCGACCGCGTACTGATTGATTGATGGCGAAAGGATTGCGAGTAAGACTCCGATACTGGCCGCGAGCATGATCAACAGCATCAGCCCCATGCTGGAGCGAGGGTTGCGGGCCAACGACCACAGCGCCAGCGGTATTGCTGGCGAGAGACGAAACGTGGAAGGCAATCGCGCGAGCAACTCGGCAATACCGCCCAGCAGAAATGGTAAGAAGCGGAGCAAGACTATTGCGCCGCCGGCCGCTGTAGCCGCGGGCATCGCTAGGGCGAGGCGGTTGCTGAATCCTTCTCCGAGCGCAGTACTCGAAACGTACAGGTCTTCTTGCGAAAGTTGCCATAACGCGGCGACTCCGATACACAGCAGAACGACGTCCAAATAATAGCGTTGGGCGAGATTGCGGGTTGGGGGGCGGGCTAGACGGCTACTCAACTCTTCGGCGGTGGATGTGTTGCGCCGGATGGATGGAAGAAGCAGGGCCATCACACCAATCACTGTTGCCGTGAATGCCGCGACGACCGACTGAACTGAAAGACTAGCTGGCAAGAGGTCGCCACCCGTGAGTTCTGTCAGGACGGGCAGCCGCCCGGCCAAGGTAACTCCGACCAATGCGATGACAATGCCAGCGAACAGCGAGAGGAAGGCGATCAACAAGGTCTCACCAGTCATAAGCGCGATCTCTTGCATAGTTGTGGCACCGCGAGCGCGCACCATTCCGCTTTCGCTGAAGCGGATGTCGCGGGCTTGTCCAGCAACGATCGCCGAGAATGCGAGTGCCGATAAAGCGATCACAGCACCTACCGACAACATCAGCCCGCGCGAGATCTGCGAACTCGCTAAGAATGACGTAAGCGCATCATCCAAAGTCGTGATGCGTTGGTATCCCCTTAATTCCTGCTTGAGAGTGTTCTGTTGACCTTCAAGGTCGTCCAAAATACGTTCGGCATCGCGGGAGTGAATCTTATCGACATCGGTTTCGAAGACCCAGTAATATCGCAACTCGGTATCAGGCATCTGGTTTTCGATTGCATTGATGAGCGTCGATTCAGCTACCACCAACGGCGCGAATACGAATGCGTTGCTGGCCGCACCGAGGCCGGCGTCCATGGCCAACCATTGCAACTCGTTGGCGACGGACCGTTCGTATATGCCGACAACGCGTGCCTCGAAATCGATCTCCGTCGAGGTTGGAGAACTGAGTTGGATGATTTGCTCGATATCCACTCCGAGATATGCCGCGTCTGCCGTTGAGATCGCGACCTCTACCAGCGCGGCTGCGCTCTCTGTTGACGGCCATCGTCCCTCAATTAACGATGCAGCGCTCTCTATCCCATCGACATGCGCCAAGAATGTGCGGGCGTTCTTCCAAGGGATCAACACCTCGTCAAAAGTGAGCGTCACAGATTTGGCGGCCATTATCGGCCGATCAAGGATTGTGCCCAACTCACGCGTGCGGGTGTCAGCGACGTTTTCCGTCAACTCTTGGTGCGCGGCTTGAGAGATTGAATCGAGCCGGGCGCGGATCGAGACATTCAAGTCGTCTTGGCGATGCCCGTCGAGGTTTTGTGACAACGCCGATTGCCCCAGCGCGTCAAGGTAAATGAATACCCCGGCTGATACGGCGATGGCGATCGTTAATCCCACCAGCCGCAGACCGATGAAGGATTTTTCCGAAAAGGCGCGCCTCAGCACCAACCTCGGCAACGCGGCGATCGCCGCGCGACGTGATGAACCGAGCTGTTGGTTCACGACGCCTGTGACGTCCTGATTCTGTTTGCGACGGTGTCATTAGGTTTCATACCAGTCCACACCGCCGGTGCAAGTGCCACGCATGCCAATAGGAACGCAACCGCGATTACCGGCAACCAGTCCACTTGCAGCAGCATCGGCGGCAATGCGGCTTCACCCGTCGAAGTCCGAGTCATTCGGTCGGCGATGAACGTGACTCCGTAAACCCCACCAATCGCACCGAGCGCGTAGCCAAGGCCCAAGGAGATGAGCGTACGCATCGCGGTCTCCATGACTACGCCAAACCGACTGCCGCCGAGCGATTCGACCAGTGCGTTGTCTAATCGAGTCAGATCCCGGTTGTGGAGCGTGACTGCGAACGCCGTCACGAGGGCGATTATCACAGCGGAACCCGAGATCAGGCCGCCTACGATCCGCCAACCGGCAGCATCACCGAGTCGTGTAACCGATTCTGCCTCAAGCGCATCGCGGTCCGAAACGCGCAATGATGGCTCGATACTTTTGATCCTCGACATTCGATCGCCATGCATCGTTTCGCCGTCAACTCTTAGGAAGAGTTCGGCCGAATTTGAGAGGAAAGGTTCGCTGACCGGGGTCAAGTATGAGAGAAGCGCATCGACGTTCGCAACGGCGAAGGGCTGGTATTGATCATTCATTGTCGGGAATAAGTCGAAAACCCCACCGATTTCGAACGGCACAAATCGTCCATAGGCTTTTCCAGTGAACCGGTCGCCAACAGACAGACCTGCGTCGTTCAAAAGAACTGGATTGACGAGAATCGGGACCGTGATCGGACCGGATTCGGAATAATAAACGCCACGAACGCCGTCGTCCGTCCCGCGTCCCATTACGAGCCGTAGCGACCGACCATCTCGACTTTCAACCGCACCGTCGGTCCCGACGCTAATTTCGATATCGTCGTCGACCGATGTTGCGATCGGGTGCCAGTAGTCGACCTCTGAGAATTCGGTAATCGGTTCGGTCTGACCTCCTTCGCCGACCGCGTATAAGGAGTCGATGGTCAATGTCGCGGCACTGCCGATCGGGGAGGTTGGGGGTTCGTAGATCTCCACCGCCAATATTCGCAATGGACGGACGAGGTCCGGCCGGATTACGCCTTCGACCACTTGCCAGGAATCTTCGGTCTTGGTACCGTCGGTTGGAGCCAATCGGACAGTGTGGGTAGTACCTTCCCCATCCATCAAACGAGCCCAGATATCAACCCTGCCTTTGCTCGTGCGTTCCAATCGGACCGACGCACTGATGTTGACGACGTCGTCAGGTACCGGTAAGGATTCGGTCGGCGTGAATTCGGATATTCCCGTCATCAACTCGTTTATCGGTTGCTCAGCGAAGTCGGACCGAAAATCGGCGATCTCAGCAAACTCATCTGGTCTCAACGACAGCATCGTAAAGCTTGAAGCCGACTCGCCGGCCCCGGTTTGAGCCTCCGCCCGGGTCGCCCATGTATGCGCTACTACCCAATCCAAGCTGGCAATCTCGGAGACGACAACGTTGTCGGAACCCTTGAAGCCGTCGACGCCAGAGATTCGTACGTCGGAAGCGGTCACGAACTCGATGCGTTCCCGAGCATTCTTGCCGAGGGTTGTGGAAAGTCCATTCGCGTTAATGACCACAATCATCGTTCCGGCTGCGAGCAGCATGAGAATCGCATGGCGCATCGTTGAACGCGAGAAGACCTTGAGAGCGAGGGTCAACATGGAGTGAATGTTCAAGCTGGCGAGCCGTTCGAAGACGATGCCCGTGAAACGGAACAGACGCAACGCGATCAAAGCGGCGGCAACGGCTGCGACGATAGGTAGCGAAGTTGCGAGTACATTGAGATCAGTCAGACCATCGGCGCGTTGGACGAAGAGCGATCCACGCCCGTTCAGTTCGAATATCACCGCGGACGCTGCGATCACTATCCCGAAGTCAAGATTCGCGCGCCAAAACCAAGGCGACTGCGAGTCGCCGCGCCGCGTCAGGTTCCGCACGATGTTGCCGGGGCGCGCGAACACCGCCGGTCCGACATAAATCAAGAGCAACGCGCAAACTATGGTTGCGGACCACAGCAATTGTTCGGGAAGGAAACGATACGGGAACAGCTGACCTCCGGTCAAGTCTTGAAAAGATCCCAATTGACCGAGCAAAGGCACGATTATCGAAGCGAGCACTGGCCCAATGATCGCCGGGATGAGAAGCAGCACGAGCGCGTAAAAAGCGATCGCGGTTAAGAGTTGATTCCGGTCGGCACCGCGAACCTTGAGCATCAAGTCCTCTGATATCCATCGACGCGAGATAATGCTCGTGTTGAGCGCCAGTATGAAGATCGCAAAGGCCGCGAACAGCGCGCCGCTGATCATGGTCGTGGTGTTCGTAAACGTCAACTGTCGTTGGAGGGTGCGCAATGCCGATTCGAGACCCGAAAATGATGACGACGAGGGAAGCAGTTTAGCTGCGTCGGTTCGGAAACGGTCGATAGCATCAAGATAGTCGCTTGCGCCGATTCGTTCTAACTCATCCGGGTCGACGTAAAACATCTTCCAGAGTTGCCCAATGTCCGCGATGCCGCGATTCGCGACACGCTCCATCATCCCGTTCGACGTATAAGCGATGATCGCGGGCCTTCCGCCCGTCGGCCCTTGTTCAGGGTCGAATAACGTGGACGATAGCCCCTGCCAAACTTCATGATCTGGATCGTCGATGCGGTATATACCGGTTACACGAGGGGTGCTGTGCACGATATTTGTGGGTGGAACCGTAAGTCGCAACACGTCGCCAACTTTGATTCCGAATTGGTTGGCGACTTTTTCGAGGACGGCAATCTCGAGTTCGCCGTCGGCGTTGGTCTCCGATGGGAATGCTCCCGTTACCAACGAAACCGGAGCTGTTCGACCATGGAAGGATTGGTAGACAAGAACCGATCCCGGAGGTCCAAAACGATCGTTGATCTGGCTGAGATTCAGCGACCCGGAGCGGACGAACGTCGAGGTATCGCGAACTGCAGTGCCGAGATGTGTACCGATTTGTTCGGCCGTCTCCTCGGTCGATCTGATCGCCGCAGAGTTGAACGTCATCTCGCGGACATGCACCCACGCGCCCATCTGCGACGGATTGAAACGGTCGAGATTTCTGCGCAACCCGAGTTGTTCGATGGATTCGAAATAAAGAGGGGCGGCAGAGATGACCGTGACAGCCAGAAGCGCGCTCAGTGAAGCAATGATAAGGAAGACCAATTCGCCGCGGCTCTTCCGCACGGAGATACCCTGAAGATTCACAACCGAATAGCGTATATCAGGTGCATATAATTGCCGCAGCAACCCTAACCCTCATCGGACAATCAGAAACGGATATCCAGTGGCGAATATCAAGATCGAAAAACTAGAAACCTTCGTCGCAGTCAACTGGATGATGGTGCGCATCACGACCGACAACGGTATCCAAGGCATCGGAGAATCGACTTTCTTTGGTTGGCCGGGAGCCGCCGAAAACGTCGCCCTCTCGTTCGAGCCGTACCTCATCGGTCAAGACCCGCTGAGAGCCGAACACCACTGGAACTACATGTATCGTGCCAAGTCGATGCGCGGAGGTGCGATCGGAGGTGGTATCAGCGCCATCGATCAAGCCTTGTGGGACATCAAAGGCAAGTATTTCGAAGCACCGGTCTGGCAGCTGCTTGGTGGCAAGGCACGGGACGCGGTCAGAGCGATGCTGGTGCTACCGACTGGAACACTGGAAGAGGTGGCCGCCGCCGCCGCCGCCGCCAAGGCCGACGGCTTTACCGCGGTCAAGTGCCTCTTGTATCAGCACGAACACGCGCCGATGCGCCACAGTGAACGTATTCAAGACCTCGTCGACCGCACGGCAGCCGTGCGAGATGCGGTCGGATGGGATATGGACGTGGGCATCGAGATTCACCGCAACATG
Source organism: Dehalococcoidia bacterium (assembly GCA_963664695.1). Taxonomy (GTDB): domain Bacteria; phylum Chloroflexota; class Dehalococcoidia; order Lucifugimonadales; family Lucifugimonadaceae; genus Bin127. Next base: position 721,050 of record OY761543.1, on the reverse strand, counting down.
ATTCCGGGTGAAGCCATCGTATTGGCGCAGGAGATTGAGAAATTCAGGCCCTACTTTTTCGAGGACCCGGTCGCACCCGATTCAATCCTCTCATTCGGCGAGGTGTCCGAAAAGACTCGCATCCCGATGGCCGCTGGTGAGCGCAACCTCACCATTTGGGAGTTTCGGGAATACATCGAGGCGGCGGGTGTGCATCATGTCCGGCCTGATATTGGTGTTGCCGGTGGTTTCACGCACTGCAAAAAGATCTGCGCGATCGCAGAGTCGCACCATCAAGGCATCATTCCCCACGCGGTTCCATCCGGCCCGGTGGCAACGGCGGCTCACGTACAGCTAGGGGCGTGTGTTCCGAACTACGAGGTGCAGGAGCACGTTTACGAAGAAAGCTCGCCGTACTCGGATGTCGTTAAAGAGATCATCAAGCTGGAATCGGGCTGGCTTCAAATCCCCGAGGTCCCGGGCATCGGCGTCGAGCTCGATGAAGAGGGTATCGCCAAGCACCCGTACACTTTCGGACCAATCGGGGGTGCGTTGCGGGATGACGGCTCTGTAGCGTTGAGATAGCCGGTCCCTGATTGACGTTTGAATCGTCGTTGAAAGGAAACATAGATTGAGTCTGAATTTGGGATTGGTTGGATGCGGTGGGATGGGTATGCGTCACGCCCACGGTTATATCGAGATGCGGAAGCATTTCGATTCCTTCACGTTGTCCGCGGTGTGCGATCGCCACGAAGCGGCGGCTAACGGTGTCGCATCGGCGGTCGAGGATGCGACCGGACATCGCCCGCAAGTATTTACGGATTATGAAGCGATGCTCGCGTCTGGCGTCCATGCGGTCGATATCGTGACGGACACGCGAATGCATCACACCTTCGCGTTGCAGGCATTCGACGCCGGAGTTCACATCCTGACCGAGAAACCGATGGCCCTAACGATGAAGGCGTGCCGACTCATGCGAGACGCCGCTGAGGAAAAGGGTTTGGTGCTCTCGATCGGCGAGCAGTATCGTCGCGATCCCATGAATCGACTCGCCAAGGCGCTGCTCGACGCTGGCGCGATCGGCAAGCCAGGCATTGCAATGAAGGTGTCGCTAGGTGGCGGTTCTGGTCTCATGCACGATACCGGATGGCGGGCGCTGAAGTCGCGCGCCGGAAGCGTCATCATCGAGCAGGGCGTACACGAGGCTGATCTACTCATCTACTTCCTAGGAGATATCGAGTCATTGTCGGCGCATACCGGGCTTTTCGCTCCAATCCGAACCCGGGAAGGGATGACAGGTCAAATCGCACAGTTCTACTCGCATCGCGTCGAGGACGCTTTCGCCAATCAGGAGACGGTTAAGATCGACCAAGAGGACACTGCGATCGGAATCCTGAGATTCGCATCAGGCGCGATTGGTCAACTTACGATCACCAACGCATCGATCGGTTACGGAGCGGGTATCAACACCATTCACGGTAGCGCGGGCACAATGCAGATGCCGCCGACCCGCACCGGCGTACCCCCAAGCATCTACCTAGAATCTGCTCAAGAGCCGCTCAGCCAACAGCAGATGCTTGAATTGGTGCCCGATTGGGAGCTCGATGAAAAAACGGCGACGTTCTTCGGTGGAGCGAGGAGAATGGGTTCGTACGACGTCGGTTTCGAGGCCATCGACCGCATTTTGGTGGCGATCGAAATGAAGGAGTTGGCATCGGCAATAGAATCGAACTATAGAAAAGTCGAAGTCGATGCCGAGGTTGGGATGAAAGCCTTAGCAGTTTCCTATGGAATACTAGAATCTGGCAACTCCGGACAACCGGTTTCGCTCGTCGACATTATGGACGGTACCGTTGCCGAATATCAATCCGAGATCGACCGCGAGGCGGGGATCTGAACAAACTCCACGCCGTCAATTTGCAAAGATTGCAGTTGCATTCCTAATCCTCTTTGCGTTGACGTGGGGAGTCGCGTGCGCTTCGCACGCGTTGGAAGACGACACCGACTATTCGGATAAGGTTTGCGATCGCGTCGACGACATCAGCGAAGGGATGTTGCGTGAGGAGCTTTCGGTCGAAGATATCGAAGCGCACATCGAATTGCTTGAATCTGAACTCGATTCAGTGCGCGGCGAGTTAGTCGATGCTACGGAACGCTTCATCTTGGCGCTGAAGGAGATTCTCGCGGGCGGATACTATGACTATCCGACCTTGCAAGTGCTCAACTACCTCGACACCTACGAACACATGGAACAGCACGTCGAGGGATACGAAGCCTTAGAGAACGTTCGCTTCGAGTGCGAATATGTTGGTAAGGAGTGGATCGGCGATGCACCCGCCGTACAGGTGCACTTCAGCCAATCCGGTATCGAAGCCGGCAAATATACGCTCGAAGAACTGATCGAACATGGGGAGACGCTGTTCACCGCATCCTTCAATGCGCTAGACGGTGCAGGACGACCCACACGAACCGGCGACTCGAGATTCCGAGACCGGAGAGAAGGCTTCGATAGCTTCAACCGCATTTCAGGACCGGACTCCAACGCCTGCAGCGGTTGTCACAACTTGCCGGTCATCGGCGGCGGCGGCGACAACGTCGCAAACGTGTTCGTCCTCGGACAACGGTTCGAGTTCGTCGATTTTAACGATCAGATGGAGTTTGATTTCCGCGACGATTTGGAGGATCGATTGCAGTATGAGCAGGAGGATGAGGACCCCCTGACCCTGCAGAACGTAGGAAATGAGCGCAATACAGTCGGAATGTTCGGCTCCGGTTTCGTAGAGCTTCTTGCGCGCGAGATGACTCGTGAGTTGCTCGCTCAAGAAGAAGCGACAATCGCCGAAGCCAAGAAGTCTGGCTGGCCAGTGCGCCGTGAAATCAGTGCGAAAGGCATCGACTTCGGTGCTATCACCGCCCACCCTAACGGCTTCGTATACACGAGCGAGGTCGAAGGCGTTGACGGCGATCTCATCGTCAGACCGTTCAGCCAAAAGGGTGTATTTAGGAGTCTGCGCGAGTTCAACAACGATGCCATGTTGCACCACCACGGTATCGAGAATTACGAGCGCGTCGGCTCTTTCATCGACCGAGACGGCGATGGAGTGGTTAACGAGATGACACCGGGGGATGCTACCGCGTTAGTAGCATTCTTGGTTTCTCTTCCGGCCCCGGTACCGCAGATGCCCGAAGACCCCGATCAACGAGCAATCGTCGAGTTAGGCCGACAGAAATTCACTGATATCGGCTGCGCCCTGTGCCATGTACCGGAGCTCCCGCTCGAATCTCTGGTCTTCACCGAACCAAATGAATTCAACGTCGGCAAAGACCTGAGACCTGAAGCGACTGATGCTGTTTTGGAGATCGATCTCAGCGACTTTTCCAGTGAACTCCGAAAAGATGAGAACGGGAATTATTTGATACCGGTTTTCTCTGATCTCCGTCGTCACGACATGGGTGAAGACGGAGTGCTGGACAACGAGGAGATTATCCAAGGGGGAGTACCAACGGAGCAATGGATGACCCGCCGGTTGTGGGGATTCGCTTCCGAGCCACCATTCCTGCATCACGGACGCGCGACGCTAATCTCCGACGCAATCGTGGCCCACGGAGGATCAGCGAACGGCGCACGGAATCGCTTCATCGGCCTCCCCCAAGAAGAAAAAGACGCATTGATCGAATTCCTCAAGACCCTGACCATCCCGACGGAGTAACCGAGATCAAACCATGGTCCCGTTGAGACTACTTCCCGCTGTAGCGTTCGCGATCTTAGTCTCTCTAACCGCGTTTGCTTGCCAAACCGAAACCTCGAATAGAACAGACGACAGCGCTGAATCCACTGTTACGCCCACCGCAGAAGTATCCGCTGACATTGCCCTTTTGGCTCACCGGTTGGTCTTCGCATACATGTCCGACAAGCCGTGGGGCTTCTTCGGGGCTACTTGCGAAACGTGGATCGAGGACGACTACCTGTGGGAAACTTCGATGAGCGACGTGCAACCCGACGGGCGCATCAAAGTAACCTATCAGCGCAACGAGGATCGGATCATCGGACCCGAACAACTGGTCTTCTACGTCGACATCGATTCTCAGGAAGTTGCCGGCGATAACAAACCCGACACCGACACCGGCAGATTGGGCGTTGCCGAAGGTTGCGATCAATGGTGATCAATGCCCCTTCGTTAAACTTGACTGTGTCGATTCAAAGATTGTGGCGTGACGATATCGCGCTTCACGCCCTCGACTAGACAGGATCCGCTCGAAATGCCATTGCGCCCCATCGCTGATGTCGCCCAAGACCTCGGCTTCTCTCCCGCAGATATCGAAACCTACGGCAACGACAAAGCGAAAATCCCGCTTCAATCGTTCCCAAGCCGACAAACGCCCGGCAAACTCGTCGTGGTTACGGCCATTACGCCCACCCCTGCGGGTGAAGGTAAATCCACAACCGCTGTTGGGTTGACTCAAGGACTTTCGAAGATCGGTAAGAACGTCGCACTGACGATCCGACAACCATCGTTGGGACCAGTCTTTGGTCACAAAGGCGGCGGCACGGGTGGCGGGAAATCGACCGTTCAACCGGCGAACGAAATCAATCTGCATTTCACAGGTGATTTCCATGCCATGGAGTCTGCTCACAACCTTCTCGCCGCGATGACCGACAACGCGGTGTACCGACGCGCGATACCCGGACTTCAACCCGACGGCATCGCGTGGCGTCGGGTTACGGATGCTGAAGACCGCGCGCTACGCCAGGTGGTTACCGGCGTCGGTGGTCGACTAAATGCCCCAATGCGCGAGGCAGGGTTCGATATCAACGCAGCGTCTGAGATTATGGCGATTCTGGCGTTGACGAACGGCTACGCCGACCTCCGTGAACGCATCGGTAATATCGTCGTTGGATGGACGACGGACCGAAAACCGGTGACGGCTCGTGAAATCGGCGGCATCGGGTCGATGATGGCCCTGTTGCGAGACGCCGTGAAACCAAACCTCGCCCAGACACTGGAAGGACAACCGGCGATCGTTCATATGGGACCGTTCGGTAACATCGCGCATGGCTGTAGTTCGATCCTTGCGGATATCCTCGCCGTCAACACCGCTGATATCACGATCACCGAGGCCGGTTTCGGTGCCGATCTCGGATTCCAAAAATTCATGGATATCAAAGTCCGGCAAGGCGGCCCTGAACCTTCCGCAGCGGTCGTTGTCGCGACCATTCGCGGACTCAAATGGCACGGTGGTGTGAAACGAGATGCGCTCGAATCGTCGAATGTAGACGCTGTGAAAGTCGGCGCACAGAACCTGGCGAACGCGATCCGTATCGTCAAAATGTACGGTCTGCCTGCGGTAGTAGCCATCAATCAATTCCCGTCAGATACCGCCGAGGAGATCGCGGCCGCCAAGAACGCTGCGATTGAGGCCGGCGCGGTCGGTGTGGCGGAGGCACGTGGGTTCGCCGAAGGCGGTGCTGGCATGACTGACCTAGCCGAAGCGGTCTGGGACGCAGCTCACTCCGGTGTTGCGGACGTCAATCTGCTCTACGAGGACGATTTGTCAACTGTCGATAAAGTTGAGAGAATCTCCGAGAAACTGTTCAATGCGGACGGTGTCGACTGGGGGCCGCTAACCAAGACAACCGCCCGCCGTTTCGAGTCGAATGGTTGGGACTTCCCGATCTGCATGGCTAAGACGCACCTTTCCGTTTCGGCAAACCCGAGATTGCTGAACGTGCCCCGCGGTCACACCATCCCGATCCGAGAGTTGCGGGTCTTGGCCGGCGCGAAGCAGATCGTGACCTTGGCTGGCAACATCATCACCTTGCCGGGCCTACCTTCAAACCCGAACGCGTGGGACATCGATCTCAACGACGAGACGGGCGAAATAACCGGTATATTGAGCACATAAACTGACCGGCGTTCCCGCGCACTCGGAAATCTAGGAGAGCGAATCGTATGGCCGATCCCAAAATCACCAAGATGGAAGTAATCGAGTTTGAGTACTTCGTCGACAACATGGAGGGGTCCGGCCGGATCGTGTTGCCAGGTTATGCGCCGGGAACTAAGCTCCGTCAAACGGCTCGAATTGTCGTGATTCACACTGATGCAGGCGTGACCGGTGAATACGTCGGCGGTTCTGCTACCGAGCACTCCGCCATCGGCCTCTTCGCGAACGCCGTCATCGGCGAGAGTGCATTCGCTCGCGAGCGCATCTACAACGATGCCAAGCAGGCGACGCGTCAGCACGCTCGGATGGGCATGTCGCAGGTCGACATGGCACTATGGGACCTCGCCGGCAAACTGCTCGACCAACCGATTTATCGGCTATTGGGCGAGCAGCGAAAGTCGTTCCCCGCATACGCGTCTACATACATCGGCGACAACTATCCTGGCGGTTTGAACAGCCCCGAAGCGTACGCCGACTTTGCGGAGCAATGTCTTGAGATGGGCTACAAGGGCTTCAAGATTCACCCTTGGCAAGACGCGCCGATCGAACAGCATGTGCGGCTGGTCGAGGTCGTCGGTGAGCGCGTCGGCGACAAGATGGACCTGATGCTCGATCCGTACTGCGCGATCCTCACATTTGGGGATGCATTAAAGATCGGCCGGGCGTGTGAAGCGTACAACTACTACTGGTGGGAAGATGTTTATAAGGATGGTGGTGAATCGGCGTTCGCGCACCGCAAACTACGCGAGCTAATCCGAGTTCCGCTGCTGCAATTGGAACATGTTCGTGGGCTAGAAAAGCACGTCGACTTCATCATTGCTGATGGAACTGACTTCGTGCGCATCGACCATGACTACGACGGCGGAATCACCGGTGTCATGAAGATCGCTCACGCCTCCGAGGGGTTCGGACTCGATGTCGAGCCACACAGCCCCGGCCCGAGCCGCCGGCAGACGATGGCTGCGATGCGCAACTCCAACTACTATGAGCTCGGCCTCGTGCATCCCAAACTCCAACCTTCTTACCCGCCCGTCTACCTAGATGGCTACAGCGATATGCTCGATGCCATCGACGAGAACGGCGAGGTGCAAGTCCCCGAAGGCCCTGGAATGGGCGTGACGCACGATTGGGGCTTCATTAACGCTCACACCGTCGGCAAGACCGTGTACGACTAGAGGGACTAGAGGCGAAAACGATGTCTGAAACGCATTGGTACAAGGGCAACATCCACACCCACACGACGGAGTCAGACGGCGACGCCGATCCGGAGTTCGTGACAACATGGTACCGAGATCACGGTTACGACTTCTTGGTGTTGAGCGACCACAACCATCGAACGATCCTTGAGCATGAGATCGATGGGGGTCCACTAATGATTCCGGGCGAGGAGGTCTCGTCCAGAATTCTCGGCGGTACGGTTCCGATTCACATCAACGCGATCGGGATTCGGCGCGTCGTCGAGCCCACCAACATCGACGATATCGTCGCAACGCTTCAGGCGAACGTCAACGCCATCGTGAACGCGGGAGGCATCGCCCAGCTCAATCATCCAAACTACGAATGGGCGTTTAACCACGAACACATCACACAGGTCGAAGGCGCGAGTCTGCTGGAGGTCCACAACGCTCATCCGGCTGTCAACAACTTTGGCGGACCTGGCAAACCCAGCACGGAAGAGATATGGGACCGCGTCCTCACCGCAGGGCGCGTCATCTTCGGTACTGCCACCGACGACTCCCACAACTATCACGACTACACGCCCGACGCTTCGAACCCAGGTAGGGCATGGGTCGTAGTGAACGCGCCGGAACTCACTATCGATTCCATCGTCGAAGGCCTGGCGAACGGCAATTTCTACTCTTCGACAGGTGTCACGCTAAGCGAACTCTCGATATCCCAAGACCGCATACAACTGGAAATCGAACCTGATCGATCGGCGATATGCGTCACCACATTTTCGGGTCGAGATGGCGACGTTCTCACGGAAGTCGAAGGTGAACGGGCAGAGTACGAATTAACAGGCGATGAAGGATACGTACGCGCGACAGTGAGGTCATCAAACGGCTTCCGTGCCTGGACCCAGCCAGTGTTCACAAGATCTAGTAATTAGTGCTTACGTTGTTATACGCATTGAAGCTATAATCCAACGCATAACAACATTTCTTGGAAGAACAATTCATGGCAACAGTTGAGGAACGATGGAGCCGCATCGAAGGCGGTTACGAACATCTGGCTACCAAAGCGGATCTATACCAGCTTGAGAATCGCATGACGCGTTGGCTGGTTAGCTTGGTGATCGCCGTGGCGATATTGGCAGTATCCGTATCCGGACTATTCGTGCAAACATTCTTCGCGTGAACGTCTGATCAACCCTTAACCACCTCAACCTGCTCGCCAAAGTACCCGGCCGCTGAATAGTAAGTCCGTATCTCATCTATCGGATGAGCATCCAAAATCGCGGTAACCTCGTCGCGCTCCTCAGCCGTGATTTGCCAACTCGAAGCACTTGTGTTCTGGGCGATCTGCTCAGGTGAGCTTGCACCGGCGATTACAGTGCCAACGATCGGTTCGGCGAGCAACCAGGCGAACGCCAAGTCAAGCAACGTCTTGCCGTGCGACACCGCCCAATCCTGCAACGCCGATATCGTGCGTAAATTGTCGTCGGTGATCCAGCGTTCCGACTGTCCGGCATCCAAATCAAGCCGCGTGCCCGACGGTGCTTTACCCGTGATGTCGACTTTGCCAGTCAAAAAACCAGCCGCCAACGGAAGATAGGGCATTACTCCAACTCCGTGGGCACGACACGCCGGGAGCTTCTCTGCCTCACCGCCGCGTTGCAACATTGAGTACTCGAACTGTGAGGAGATGATCTGAGTCATTCCACCCGCATTGCTTGTCCACACCGCGTCCACCATCCGCCAAGCCTCAAAGTTGCACACTCCAATGTACAAAGCCTTCCCTTGCCGCACAATGTCATCCATCGCTCGTAGCGTCTCGTCCAACGGCAACCGGGGATCAGGACGATGGATCATATAGAGATCGATATAGTCCGTCCGCAAGCGACGAAGACTGTCCTCGACAGCATCCATCACGAACTTGCGTCCGCCGCCGAAGAGATTGGGACCGTGTTCACGCTTCGATCCAAACTTCGTGCCGATCAACATCTCGTGCCGCCGACCTTCTAACGCTCGCCCGATGTACTCCTCCGAAACCCCTTGAGCGTAGACGTTGGAAGTGTCGATGAAATTAATGCCGTGATCGATAGCGGCGTAGATTATCGACTTTGACTCGGGATAATCGCGTCGCCCTGGTTCCCCGAAACTGTTCGCGCCCAAGCCCGTTTCCGAGACTTCAAGGCCTGAGTTTCCTAAGTGGCGGTAGCGCATGGGCACATGATATCTTGGACCTGCGGCAAGAAATCATTCGACACTGTCGGAACAATTCGTCCGAGATTAGTTGCGGCACACACTATTAGTGTGCGATACTATTATCATCAAGTGATTGAGACTTTCAAAGACCGGGACACCCGAGACGTCGCGAAACGACGGCCCGTCAGGAAGTTCGCCAATCACATACAACGACAAGCGCAACGCAAGTTGATGATACTCAACAACGCACAGGAATTGAATGATCTAAGAGTTCCGCCGGGAAACCGCTTGGAGAAGTTGGTAGGCGTGCGGCGCGGTCAGCACAGCATCCGCATCAACGATCAATTTCGAATCTGTTTCGAATGGCACGATGGCGGTGCCTACGAAGTGGAAATAGTGGACTACCACTGAGGACCAGATGAAATGGCACGCGAAACAAACAACAAAGATGACCTTGCAAGCACGGGGACACTCCCACCGATCCATCCCGGCGAAATCCTCGATGAGGATTTCCTGCAGCCAATGGGTATCACGAAGTACGCCCTTGCCAAAGCCATCGGCGTCGATGCCACTCGCATCCACTCGATCGTCCTAGGAACCCGTTCGATCACCGCTGAGACCGCGTTGCTTCTATCCCGATTCTTCGGCAACACCGCCGGATTTTGGATGGGTTTGCAGGCGCAGTACGATCGTGAACGCGCTGAAGACGAGATGTCGGAACGCTTGGCGGCGATTGTGCCTTGGCGCTCAAAGTCGGCTGATTGATCAACCCGGTAGATTCAAATCCGTGTTCGGTGTCTCGGTCCAGTCTTCTTTGGACCGCCCGTCGTAGTCGAATCTGATTGCGCCACCTTTGATGGTGACTTGGTTCAGCAGTCTTCCGGGCGCTGGCATGATTCGATAACCAGTTGGCCCGCTGTCGCTCAATCCGCAAGGTCGCTCGACGTACTCCAGCACCGTCACATCCGCGGTCGCGCCTGGGGTGAGTGTGCCGAGTTCGGGATGCCCGATCTGCTTCGCGGGTGCCCACGTCGATTTCTCCACGATGTCGTACATCGTCATGCCGATCGCGAGGAACTTGCTCATAACTTCCGTCTGAGTGGCACGGGATGTGTGCAGACTCATTCGGTGCAGGTCCGTCGATATCGTGTCCGGAGGGAATCCCTGCTCAATCGCCGGAACCGCCATCGAGAATGAGAAGCTGTTGTTGCCGTGCCCGACATCCATGATGATGCCTTTTTCACGCGCCTCCCAGTAGTGCGGCTTCACCTTGCCGTCGTTGCCGATCATGGGTTTGCCGTAGCCGTAGCAGTGCGTGACCCCGTCGCCCGGATTCATGTGCTCCAGCATCATCTCGCCGAACGGGCGGGACGCGCGACCGTTTTGGTCGATCAGGCAGAACGTGCCAGACTCGGCGGCAGCCGCTACGCCACGGTCCACCGATTCCCAACCGACTCCACCATAGTGGGCTACTTTGACGCCCACGATGACGTCGGAACGTTGCCGAATCTTCGCCGCGGTAGCCTCCACATCCATGTCGTCGGTGTCCTGCTCACCATCTCCGCACATGCCATTGCCGACGATGTTGAGTAGTGCGAACACTCTTGGTCCGGCCTGCTTGATAATGGTCTCGTTCATGTGGTCGAAGGTGCGCCAACCCGAACCTCCGCAATCAACCATCGTGGTGACACCGTAGGGAAAGCACAATTCGTCGGGGAACATTGCACCGCCGTATAGGTAGCAGTGGGCGTGCAGGTCGATCAAACCGGGGGTTACGTAGCAATCCGAGGCATCGACGACCTTGCGTCCCTGCGCCTCGGGTATGTCGGATTGGACCGCGGCGATTGATGAACCGGAGATGCCGACATCCATCATCCCGTCGATACCGTTCTTCGGGTCAATAACATGACCGCCCTTGATCAAAATGTCGTACATCTGCTCGTCACCTTTCGATATTCTCCGTTGTTTCGGAACTCTCCGTCATTCCGGCGAAAGCCGGCGCTTCAGCGGACGGAGTGTCCATCCAGATACAACCGTTTTGTTTACCATCATCTGATCTGACGCAATCGTGGGTCCGTTTTGTCTCTCACCCAATCTCCGATGAAGTTGAAAGACATAACGACGAGGAATATGCAAAAACCAGGGAAGAACGACACCCACCAAGCGGTGTCGAGGAACTCGCGTCCATCGCTGATCATGTTGCCCCAAGAAGGAAACCGAGACGGTACTCCGATGCCGAGGTAGCTCAATGACGCCTCAGTAAGAATCAATCCACCAACGCGTAGACTTGCCAGCACCATCAGAAGATTCAGAACGCCAGGCAAGATGTGGCGGTACATGATGCGGAAATCGCTGCCGCCAGCCACCCGCGCCGCTGCAACGTAGTCGCGAGTCTTCAGCGTTAACACTTCTGCACGAATATTCCTAACCAGTCCGACCCAGGTCGCCATGACCAACAACCCGATCAGTACGTGCAGCCCTGTGCCGATTGTTATTGAGACAACGAGCGCGACGAGCAAGAACGGCAACCCATTCCAAACGTCCACGAATCGTGTCATCACCTCGTCGAACCAGCCACCGAACCATCCGGAAGCAATCCCTGCCCATAGTCCGAGTGTCATGCCGATGACCGCCGATGCGAATGCGACCGTGATGGAAACGCGTGTTCCGTGAACCAAACGTGAGTAAATGTCACGCCCGTGTTGGTCGGCTCCAATGAAATATCGGCTATCTAAGTATTCGTTGTTTTCGTAATATTCGTCGTACCAAAATGGCGGTGCAAAGCTCCCGCGCAGATTTTGTTTATTCGGATCATCGGTGGCGAATTGGGTCGTGAATATGGTGGCAAGTGCAAACACGATGATCACGAACGCCGGGATCACAGGCCAACGCCGCATGAAATCCAAAGCGACTATTGGCGAGCGAAAGACAACTTCGATTGGCGAAGGAGCTCGTTCTTGGGCTGTGTCAGCAATAGCCATCAATCTAGCCTGATTCGGGGATCAATAACGACATAAAGGAGGTCGGACACGAAGCTCATCGCCAAAAATAGGATCGTGAACAGCAATACGATCCCGGTCAACAACGTGAAATCGTTATCATTCACCGCTGCAACTGCGATCTGACCAACTCCTGGCCAAACGAAAACGTTTTCAACAAGAACAGCACCATCCATGAATCCCGCGAGTAGAAGAGCAGACACTGTTAGAGGTTGTATTAGCGCGTTCCGAAACGCATGCTTAGCAACAACTCGTCCGTAGCCCATGCCCTTCGCTCGCGCCAGCTTGATGTACTCCGAATCCATCACCTCGAGCATCGCTGAACGCGTGATTCGCAGATACCCGGCGATCGGGCCCCAAGCTAGGACCAAGACGGGCAATATGAAGTACTGGAATTGCCCCCAGAAACCCGCGTCTGTTCGGCCGTAAAAGGTTGGCACAGGCAGCCAGCCAAGGTACACAGCAAAGATCCAGATTCCCACGATACCTACCCAAAACGCAGGCACAGATTGACCCGATAGGGCGAATGCTCGGAGGAAGTAATCCAAAATCGAGGCTCTTTGCATCGCCGAAAGAATTCCGAGAGGGATTCCGACAAACGTGCCGACGATCCAAGCGGCGACCGCCAACTGCATCGTTGCTGGCCATCGTTCCCTCAGAATGTCCGTCACCTTGCGATTGGTTCCAACGCTTCGGCCTAGATCGGCGCGAGCGATGTTGCCCAACCAAGTTAAGTACTGGAGAATTATGGGCCTGTCGAGGCCCCACTTCGCCCGTAAGGCAGCGATCTGCTCAGGTCCGATGGCATATCCCTCAGCACGAATGAAGACGTTGATCGGGTCGTCCTTGGCGTGTGCTAACCCAAACACGATGATCGTAGCTCCGATGAGTGAAATCACCATCGTGGATACTCGTTTTAAGAGGAATCGAAGCATCTGGAATTAGGCAGTCAAGTCGCAGTGGCGCGACCCTACAAGGGTCGCGCCACTGCGACGGTTGGCTCATCGCCTTTAGGTTGGTTCCGGTTATCGAATCACCTGACGGTGACGATGAACTCCGGATGGTGCAGCGCGGCTTCACGCACCGACAACGGCATGTCCCAAGAAGCTATCTTCTTCGGGTTCACGAGAGCGGTGTTCGGTCGAGCCACCGTGCCGATCGCCGGATTGTTCTTGTGCAAGAAGTCCGCCATCAAGTTACGGATCTCGATGCGCTTTGCCTTGTCCTGCTCCTGGTTCATCGCAGTTCCCCATTCGCAGAGCTCTTGGATCTCGATTCCGATGTTGAAACCGGGTCGACCACCTGAACATTCCGAGTTGCTGACCACTGGCCAGTCCCACGGTGCTTGCGGTGCCTCTGCACCGGCGGAGTGGATCCACGGTGCCGTCGCAGTTCGTCCGATCAGACTCGGGCGATAGGTCTGGTACTGCGCCTTCCAATCTTGCATGTCGATTCCGAGTTCACGCCACATGCCGACAACCGCGGTGCCGATCTCCTCGTCACCTCTTCCTATCCGGATGAAGAAAGGCATCTCAAATCGGATACCATCGTCGTTCTTCGGATACCCGGCCTCGTCCAGCATCTGTCCAGCCAATTCGGGGTTGTACTCGACGTTCCACTTGTCTTGCCAGTTCGGGTTGTTGATGTCGTGTCCGTACACGTAGTTCACCCAAGCGGCGTTCGAAAAGAGAACTTCAGCGATCAGAGCGCGGTCGATTGCAAACGAAAGCGCTTGCCGAACGTGCGCCGCACGAGTCATGCTCGTAAACCCATCAGGTGGGTTGCCGAAACCATCGCGTCGCGGGTCGCCAATCCATGGGATGTGATGTTGCACTGTGGCGTGCAACGTGATCGGAGTCTCTTCGTCATCTGGATCCGGCGTGTAGATCGAGTTCTGCCAGTAGTTGCCTGAGAACGAGATCGTGTGGAAAGAACCAGCACCAGCTCCGATGATCTCGAAGCCTTCCTGAGTAAGAGTTGGGTAGTTCCGTAGATCTACCGCCGCGATATCGACGCTGCCCGTTCGCAGCGCGGCTTCTGCAACCGCGTCTTCAACGATGGGTTCGTAGATGATGGTCTCTACTTCGGGAGTCTTTCGATGATGGTTTTGCACTGCCTTCAACTGCAAAGTGGCGTCGTAGGCGTACTCTTCGACCATGTATGGTCCGGTACCAATGACGTTTTCACGCACCCAGTCTTCACCCATATCGTCGTAGGCTTTCTTGCTGGTTATGCTCAAGCCCAGACCGGATTGACCAAAGATGAAGGTGTCCCAGCGAACATCGAATTGGTTCAATGGAACGCGTACCGTCATGTCGTCGATCTTGGTCAACGGTTGATCGCCGATGAACGCGACCCAGTTCGAACCGCCGTCAGTTGCAGACTCCGGGTTGAATCCGGGGTTGCCCTTGTTGTACGCCCAGACGACGTCGTCAGCGCTGAGGTCTCCGAAACCACCGTGGAACGGCACGTTGGGCTTGATATTAAAGATCAACGCCTGTCCACCGATTGCGTCGGCGTCGTCAACAAGATCCCAGCCGGTGATGACCTGATTGACCGCGTTGCCACCAGCATCAGTCATGAAGAATTTCTCCGTGACGCTCGAACCGGTAAACATTCCACCAGTCGGGTCACCCGGAATTCCGCTTCCCCGCAACTCCAATCCGGTGCGAATCACAACGGTGTCGGAGCCGGTGACCGGTGCTGGGGGTTCGCTAATGGTTGGTGCTGCCACCGGGATCGGGAGGCCGTAGAACGTCTCTGGTCCGGGAGTCGGAGTGGCGATGATCACCTTCTCAACCTCCACCTCGACCGCCACTTCCTTCTCAACTTCCCTTACTACTTCTTTGACTACCTCGACCGGGACTTCCTTCTCGACTTCTCGCACGACCTCGCGCTCGACGACCACGGTCTCGACTACCCTCTCACCTTCAACCATCACCTCTTTTTCGACGACCACGGTCTCGACAACGCGCACTTCGACTTGTCGCTCGACCGGCACTTCCACCGTTTGGATAATAGTCTCACCCGCACAGGCGAACAATGCCACCGCTGCCAATGCGGCGACAATCGGCACTAACGCGTGCCTAAACCTCTTGGTCCGTAACATGGTTACCTCCCACATCTAATGAGCCTTTGACACTAACGGTCGCGAGTTTCAAAACCCGCGCGACGGTCAAGGGCAATCGATGTCGAAATCTTATCGCAAGATCGCGTGTTGGCGCGTTTACAAATCAAAACGTTGCGGCAAAAACCCGATCGTGTGAAATCTAGGTGCGAAAGCTAAATTTCTCGTCGACGTGCGAGCCGCGCGGCGAAAACCAACGACGGTATGTTGGAAGCGAAGACCCCACCGAAGAACCCGGCACCGGAGATGTCACGGTTGAGGATGTATAGGTCCGAATGCTCGAAGAACGAACCGGCGACGGCCAGCGCCAACCAAGATCCAGCGACCGCGGTTAAGACTGATGACGCGAACAATCCAAGCGACTGGACCCGCGTCTCTGCAACTCCGAACCATCCGATTCGCGATGCGCCGGCGGCGGCGATTGCTACGAATACGAAACGCGCCGAGCTAACCACCGCATCCGAACTATCGGCAGCCGAAAAAACCATCGCGATTACTAACGCGCCGAAAAATGCACCAATCGCGGCGCAGATCAGGCCAACGAGTAGACGCACTGATACTTGGATGAATGCTTCGGACATGCGAGGATCGCCCTAACTTCCCAATTGAGGCAAGACTAAGGTTGGTTGCAACGTAAGTCGGCTCCGCATTACGAGCCATGGGCGCCAAATGTCAATGGGCAGCCTGATAGTGCGCTGTCAAAAGGTCTTCGCCGAAGTCGTGGGTGTAGTCGCGAAGAACCGAGTGGATGTGGTTCGCACCGTTCTGGGTGTTGTCGTACTCGATCACAAATCGATCGTGGCGGATGTTGTAGTAGTGACCTTGGAATCGTTCTAATGGGCCTGCCCAGGCGAAATGAACGCTGTCCCAACCTTCGCGTTCAAGCTGATTCCAGTAATTCGTCGCCATCTCGTCCGCTGCCCGAAAAACGTAGTGACGAATCAATTTGACTATTGATTCGCGTTGCGCGTCGTGTAGATCACCAATGGCGATGCCTTGCGGCGTCGTACCCGGATCGACGACTCGAACCGTCGTGGTCAAGATGTCTGCCGGTGCTACCGGGTCTACGATCGCAACCGCCTTTTGGTCGTCGGTCATCCCGGTCACGAGCGAACGCGCCCAATCCTCTTCTTCTGCCAATGTCCTCATTCCTTTATGCTCGCCGTGCTGTACCTCTGCCGGATTGGAACCGAAAAACAGCGGGTGGATCGACACTTCGTTGTTGCCAACAACCGTCGCAACGATGCCGATATGGTGACCACCTACACGCCAACCCCACGGTGCGTCGCTACCCGGCTCGCCGAACACGCTAAACCAGTACCGCTCCTCCAATCGATGCCAAGATGAAACATTATTCGTCATCGATTCATACTCGCCGAGGATAGTTTCGAGACGAATGATTTGGCGGGCCATCTGGTATCCGCTCGCGCTGTACCCGGTCTCCATCATCTTGAACGCCAAGTCGATTTGGTCTCCGCTCATCTCCGAGATAAGCAATCCATTTCGGTCGACCGGCGTGTAGTGCCACTCGTAACGCTCCGTGCCAGCAAATGGAAAAGTCGCCTTGGCGAGTTCCGCCTTACCCAAAGACGCGAGAAATCCGGAAGCCGCATCTGACATTCTCTTGATCGTGTCGTGGGCTTTCGAAGGCACCACTGCTGTTTCGCCATTTACGCTGACTGCCATTGTTAGACGCTCCGTTCGACATGAAAGTCGGTAACCGTGTAATTGAACGTGATGATACCGCATCCGTTCACATCGCCCCTTGCGCAGTGCGAAAGGGCCGCGAACGGGCGAAGCCACGCTCGGGGGATGCCCCGAGTTTTATGTCATGCCCGAGCTTTTTGCATCATTCCGAGCTTCAATGTCATTCCGCGCTTTAGTGTCATTCCTAGTGCAGCGAGGAATCTAACGCCTTGCACGACGGTGGCCATGTGAGCTTCTTCAATTCGCTGCGCTTCGTTCAGAATGACATCTTCGCTGCGCTTCGTTCAAAATTACATCTTTGGTGCGCTTCGTTCAGAATGACATGGGTCAGCGGTTCAGAAACGTAACCCCAGGTGCTAATCTTGCGCATGTAAAACTTCAACACCGCTTCCACGACATGGAGGTCCGAATCAAATGATCAAACTCAGCCTGCAATCGCTCTGTTACCGAGACACCTTCAACGCCGGTGAGATCGACCTGTTCGGGATGATCGACAAGGCGAAGGAATATCGTCTCGATGGCATCGACATCCACTTCGCACACTTCGCATCCACTGACCGCGATTATCTCGAAGAGGTGAGGATGGCGACTTTGAAGGCCGGCCTGCACATCTGCTACATCGGCGTTTCCAACAATTTCGGAATGGAGGGTGACGACCAGCGAGCGCAGATCGAGAACATGAAGAAGTGGATCGACGTCGCGGCGACAATGGGGATCCAAATGGTTCGTTCCTTTGGCGGCTGGGTGCCAGAAGGCGAAACCGAGGAGAGTGTTTGGCCACGGATCGTATCTGCAACCAAAGAGGTGGCGGCGTACGGTGCATCGAAACGAGTGATGGTCGGGCTTCACAATCACAACCACGGATGCGCACCTGCGACCGGCGATCAGGTTTTGAAGATCCTCGACGAAGTCAACAACCCGTACTACACCCACATCCTCGACACCGGACAGTACCGCGGCTCGCCAGGGGCATCCTTGGGCGAACGCGGCGTTGAGGACCTGCAGCACAACTTCTACGGCTCAATCGAAGCCTCCGCCCCCAGAGCCGTCCACGTCCGAGCCAAGATCTACCGCATCGCATCCGGCTCCGAAGCTTGGCTCGACTATGACCACATCATGAAGATCATCAAATCCGTAGGTTTCAACGGCTGGATGTCAGTAGTCTTCGAAGGCCAGGATGAGTTGGATGAACCCACCGCCGTGCCATTGGCGGCCGAGTTTCTGCGCAGCAAACTCAACGAATATGGACTGTAATCGATCCCGCCTAATCCAAAGGTTTGATCTTGCCAGGGTTTCGCAGATTGCTTGCAAGATCCCAGGCTGTGATCAATTCAGTCTGGCGTAACGTAGCCCATTCAAGAACCATTCGTTCAACTCTGCGAGGCAAGATTCCTTCGGAAACTCTCAGGGTAACGATGTCGATCGAAGCGTTGTAATCGCCGTACACCACATGAAAATGCGGGGGCGGATGTTCCCGGAAAAACATCATTATCACGATGCCGTGAAACCGACACAGTTCAGACATTTACACTTTGCGGACGTGAGAGTTTTCTGAACTTGTCCCAAGAAGTCCCAGTCAACTCCATGTACAGCGCATCGGCACACAGTTCAAGCTCTTCATCCCAAGCAATCGACCAGTGATCCGAGACACGGACGCGTTCGAAAAACGCGCGGTCATTCCACGCGGCAAATACCCCTCTACCAGCGACATCGGATAAGTCGATCTCACCCTTTTCCCCATCTCGAAATTCGATCCAGATGCGGAATCCTTCACGAGGTTCCACGGCAACCGGTTGAGTAAGATCGTCGCTCATAGCACCATCTTAAACCAACGCGCGAAACACTCCAATCTATCCCGCCACGTCCTCAGCCTCGCGAACATTCCCAAGTTCTGATCCACCTGCGAGCGCAAACCCCTCATCCAACCATCCCGTCACGCCACCGATCATCTCCTTCACAGGTCTTCCCAACCTTGCCAACCTCACCGCCGCCTTGTTCGCCCCGTTGCAATGTGGACCAGCGCAGTATACGACGAACAACGAACTCTCATCCCAAGTCGTCAAGTTTCTCTCGACAATTCTGGCATGTGGCAAGCTGATCGCACCCGGTACATGACCAGCTTCATATAGTTCTGTACTCCTCACATCCAGCAAAACAAAATCCGCAACACCACGCTCCAATGCGTCATGGACATCCCAGCAATCGGTCTCGAACGTCAGTCGACGTTCAAAATGAGCCAAAGCATCTTTGGATATAGCCGCCGGGACGGCAGTAACGTTGTTTGGCATCGTGCAAATCCTCCCGACAACTAAGGGACTAGCCAATCATTCAGTTCAAAGGCGAGATTTTAAAATCACCGAGATCATTCACCGCCATGAGCATCACTCTTCACTACAACGCGACCTGTGGCGACTGCGCTCGCAAGGCTCATTGGACTGCCAAACTCGACTGGTTGAATCGCGTTCGAATCTCCACCGAAGATTCTCCCATCGGCGAGGTCCCTCGCGGCGAGATCGTAGTTGTCGAAAATGCCAACCAGAAGGTCTACACAGGCGTCTACGCGACGCGAATGATCTGTATGCAAGTCCCCGCATACTTCATCTACGGACTGGCGCTATTCATCCCGCCGATCCGAAACAACGTCGACAAAGGCAAACAGGGATGCAACGGCGATGCATGTCAAATTCCAGAACCTACTGGCTAGGTGGAATTGCCGCTACTCTCCTCGGAATTCAGGTCGCCGCTTCTCCTTGAACGCTTTAACGCCGACACGGAAATCCGCTGAATCGAAGACCCGAAACTGCAAGTTGAAATCGTCTTCACTCAACTTCTCGGTGTTGGGTTCGACCGAAAGATTGCGGATCATGATCTTGTGATCCCGCGCGGCTAGGGGAGCGCCATTCGCGATCTGAGTCGCGAGTTTTTCGACTTCAGCGTCGAAATCCTCATCTTCGACCACCGCGGTGACCAAACCGAATCTCACCGCATCATCAATGCCGATTATGCGACCCGAGAGCAAGAGGAACTTAACTGCCGGTACCCCAGCGACCGCTATCATCCGACGCAGTTCGTCCCAACCCGCGGTCAATCCGAGTCGAGCAACCGGAACCCCGAATTTAGACTCCGGGGTCGCGATCCGAATATCCGTAGCCGCGGCTAGCTCCAACCCGCCACCCACACAGAATCCTTGGATCGCCGAGACGGTTGGGCAACGCAGGTTCTCGATTCGATCCAACGCCGATTCGAATGCCTTGGCGTATCGCGCCGCTGACGCCGAGTCGTACCGATGCTCATCAAAATCTTTGATGTCCGCACCCGCCGAAAATGCTTCGCCACCCGCGCCCCTAAAAACTACACAGCGGATCGAAGAGTCATCATCGAGCGATTCCATGATCTGAACCAGCGATTGCCACATCTCGTATGAGATCGCGTTTCGTTGGCGCGGTCGACTGAATGTGACCGTAGCTACGGAGTTTGAGTGGTCTACGAGAATGTGGTCGTTCATTGTGTCGGATCGGGCAAGGTGTTCAAACGCGAATCGAGGGCGCTATCTGAAAAGATAACGCCCTCGATCAATTCCCGTCATTCCGGCGAAAGCCGGAATCCATGGAGACGCCTACGCTCTCAAACCGCCTACTGCGCTTTCGAGACGTTCAAGATCTCGAGCAAGAAGCCCGCCCACAGGCTGTACGGTGCAACGTACGGGTTGCTGTTCGTCGCGAAGCCGCGCCAGTAGGTGTTGTTAAACGTCACAACGTGGCGTTCCTCAGCTAACGTGATCTCGATTACGTCTTCGAGGAAGATGTCCAATGCCCGGTTGGCGAGGTCCATGTACACCGGGTCTTCAGTTGAAGGCAACACGCTGTCCATCTCGTCGATGATCGCGTCGAACTCGGGGTTGTTGTACTGGCTGTTCGCCCAGATGTATGAGTTCTGTTCACCTTGAGTCGGTGAGTTGAACTTTGAGTGGTAGTGCTGCATTGTGCCGTGTGGCTCGCGGGAGCTGCCGCAGTGCACTAGGATCCACATGTCTGCGAGACCAGTTCGGACCTCGGCCCAGAGCGGGGCGGTGTCGGGATCGTGCAGAACGAAGGTTACGTCGAAACCGGCGTCCTTCAATTGCTGCCCGACGACCGGGCCCATTGGTCGGAGCCAGCCCGGAACGTGGATGTCCATGCTCAGGGTCTCGCCGTCCTTCTCCCAATAGCCGTCGCCGCCCATGGTGTAACCGGCAGCGGCCATATTTTCCTCGACCTCTGCTTGACCTTGGCCTTCCCAGTTGTGCTTGGCGATGATGTCGGCTTGCGCGTCTTCGTATGCCTTTAGACCGCCGTAAGTGGAGTAGGGGACCGCTCTGGTCACGGTCGAGCTCTCGTAGGCGAGGGCAACAAGCTCCTCGCGGTCAATCGCTGCTTGGACTGCGCGTCGCGCGTTGAGATCAGACATGGGACCATACTGCGTATTGACGCCAAGCGTGTACATGCAGGCGTCTGCCGCACCGTAAGACGGGCCGTCGGTGTCCCACGAGATGATGTTCTTGTTTCGGTTGTGCGCCGTAACGAAGACACCTGGTTGCATGATCGAACCAGTATCGAACTCGTTGTTGATCATGCGAGCAACCATTGTGTCAGACGATCCGGGCGGGATGTAGGCGACACGGAGCGGCTCGGGCAGCTCTTTGAAGCCGACTTTCGCGGCCCACCAGTTGTCATTGCGATCAAAGATCTGAGCCTGGCCGTCAGCTCGAGTGGCAACGTACGGACCGGTTCCAACCGGCCATCCCTTGTCAACGTCAAAGTTCGGGAACGTGAGCGGGTCTTCGCCTTCCCAAATGTGCTTCGGCAAAATCGGGAGGTGAATCTCCGAGTTTTCCTGGAAGTAGAAGTAGAAGAACCGGGCGTTTGGCTTGTTGTAGTTGATTCGGAAGTTCTGGTCGTCGATGATCTCAACGTCCTTGACCCACTCTTGAATATCGCCAGCGAACACCATGTCCGGGTTGTTCTGCAAAAGCTCGATGGTGAACTTGACGTCTTCGGTGGTGAACGGCATACCGTCAGACCACTCGATGCCTTCGCGGAGCGTCACACTTACGCCCATGAAGTCGTCGTCGACTTCGCTGCTCTCGGCGAGCCACGGAATAACTTGACCATCGTTGTGGTTGTAGAGGTAGAGGAATTCGTAGATCGTCTTGTTGAGGATGCCGCGAACTCTACCGAGACCACCAAGCGAGTAGGGGTTCATGTTTTCGGCGTCGTTCCAAACGGTGGCACCAGGACCGAATCCCGTGATTACGAAGGTATCCTCACGGCCGATCGGGCCACGAGGTGCCGGCGTGGCAGTAACCTCACGCTCGATCTCTACGAGAGTCTCCTTCTCCACCTCAACGACAACTTCCCGCTCGACCACGACCGTCTCGACGACCGTCTGTCCTTCGACGATCCTCTCGCGTTCGACGACGACCGTCTGCACGACGGTTTCGCCTTGAACAACGACTTCTTTGACGGTCTCAACGGTGACTTGGACTTCGACTTGGACTTCGCGTTCGACCACTACGGTTTCGACAACCGTTTCGGTCCCGCCGCATGCGACTGCTGTTACGACTGCGGCGATAAGCGATCCCATCACTACAAGCCACAAAGCGGATCGCGCATTGCGTATTTTCTGCATCATTTTTTCTCCTGGGGCCGGTGTTGAAAATTCCCGCGCCTCCTCAAAGCGGTCCGGTTCGAAACCGCCGTATTTCTGTAGACATACCGAAATACCGTGCCGAACAATCCGCTCATTGGAGCAAAATCTAAATCAAATCTTGGGGCATGTCAATTTGAGGATTTCGCAACGCAGTCCCACCTCAATCGGCTTTCGCCGCAACCTTTTTTGGTCGCAGGCCAGTGGCGATGGTTGAGTGGTTCATGTAACATTTTGGACGATTGAACCGACCTCACGAACGCCGACTTTCTGAAATACAAGATGGATAGCTGCAAACAGCGTTTCGACAGCGCGATCGTCCCATGACCGTCGACTATGTCCTCAGACGTTTAGGAATGTTCGTGCTGATCATCTTCGTGGCCGGCACGCTAAATTTCGCCATCCCCCGTCTTCGACCGACTAACCCGGTTGAGGAGCGGATGAATCAGCTGCTTCAGCAAGCTGGTGGCGTTCACATCGCAAACGTCAAGGAGATGATTGCGAGCTACGAAGAACGCTTTGGACTGAACAATCCGCTCTGGCGCCAGTACCTCAACTACTGGATCGCGCTCGCCAAGTTGGATTTTGGCCAGTCTATCGCGTACTTCCCGGCCGACGTTACACGAGAAGTGATGCGTTCAATGCCATGGACTTTGGGATTGGTAGGCGTCACCACCGTTATGGCGGCCGTCATCGGTTCGTTTTTCGGCGCGTGGTTGGGGTGGACTCGCACACCGATTGCGGTTTCGTTCGTGGTTCCGTTGTTGTTGATCGTTACGGCGGTTCCGTTTTATTTGCTGGGTCTGTTAATGCTGTGGGTGTTTACGGTTTTCTGGCCAGTCTTGCCAGGCGGCGGCGCCCACGATCCGTTACTCGCTCCAGCTTTCGACCTAACCACGATCATCGACATTATTCAGCATGCCATCTTGCCCGGTGCGGCGATTATTCTCTCCAGCGTCGGTTTTTGGGGACTGGGCATGCGCGGCATGATGGTCACCACGATGGGCGACGACTTCATCAAGCTCGCCGAGTTTAAAGGCCTCAAGGAGAGACGGATATTCCTTCGTTACGCAGTGCGAAACGCATTGTTGCCGCAGGTAACGGGGCTCGCGATAAACATCGGCTTTGTCGTGTCTGGCTCAGTCTTGGTCGAGGTCCTATTTGCGTATCCTGGCATCGGAAACCTTCTGTACACGGCCATCACCAGTAACGACTATTTCCTTATCCAAGGCGTGCTCATGTACGTCATTTTCGCCGTCGGCTTGATGCTCTTCATCGTCGATCTCATCTACCCACTGATTGACCCGCGCATTCGATATCGGTCTGCTTGATGGCAAATATGGACACAACCGCGCTGGAACCGCAGCTCCCGAGCAGTTACGACGTAACTGTGTTCGAGGAAGAGACGCGATGGGTCAAGGTTTCTGGGGCCATCCGACGCAACGTCTTGCTTTTCGCCGGGTCCTTACTCATTCTTGCCATCGTGTTGTTCGCGGTGGCTGGATCGTTGATCATTGACGAAAAGCGCACGGAAGTAGGTTTCGCTCACGCAGAACGCGAAACTGCCGACGGGTCGATCAAGGAAGTAGTAGCGCCTCGGTTAAAGCCTTCGGGCGAATTCTGGTTCGGAACAGATCAGTTCGCGCGGGACATCTTCGCATACGTCGCGTACGGTACTTTGGGAACGTTGTGGATGGGCTTGATCGCGGGCATTATCGGCATCGGCATCGGCACGTTACTCGGGTTCATTGGCGGATATTTCGGAGGTTGGCTTGACGCGGTGATCGTTGTGCTGAGCGACGCCCTGATCACGATTCCAGGTTTGATGCTGCTGATCACGATCAGCGCGTATCTGGATCAACTGACAGTAGAGCAGCTCGGGATTCTCATCGGTGTGATTTCTTGGATGGGGACGACGCGCGTGGTTCGTGCCCAAGTCCTGACGCTGAAGAATCGAGCGTACGTTGAGGTCTCGAAATTCAACGGTCAAGGGGACATGGAGATCGTAGTTAGCGAGCTGATACCCAACCTCGCACCGTTCATTGCGGCGGCATTTGTTGGCGCGGTCGCCGGCGCAATTCTGCTCTCGATCGGGTTGTCCGCATTGGGTCTCGGACCGCAAAACGAACCATCTTTGGGTCTCATGGCATTCTGGTTCATCAGATTTGGCGCCGTGCCGCAAGGGATGTGGTGGTGGTTTGGACCGCCAATCGTCGTCATAGCCATATTCATCGTCGGCCTCTTCATGGTCACCGCTGGCCTCGACCAGATTGCCAACCCTAGGCTCCGCACTTCGGTATGACGATCGCAACAGCAGTTCATTCACCGCTCGTAGTCAAAGACCTCAAGGTCTACTACCACACGCGCCGGGGACCCGTTAAAGCGGTCGACGGCGTCTCATTCGAACTCCATCGCGGCGAACGCCTAGGCCTTGTCGGCGAATCTGGTTCCGGCAAATCGACTATCGCCCTCGCGCTGATGATGGCGCACAAAGAACCTGCACGCATCGAGGGCGGTAGCATCATCCTCAACGGTTCGAACGTGCTCGACGACAACTCCGAGCAGGTGCGGCTGCGCAGGCTCTCCGAGATCGCCATGGTTCCACAAGGCGCACTTAACTCGTTGAATCCGGTGATGCGGATCCGTGATCAAGTCATCGACGGCTTAAAAGACCACAACGTGAACATGAGCGACGGCGAATTCGCAAACCGAGTAGCCGAACTGCTCGAAAGCGTCGGGCTCCACCGCGACGTAGCTTCACGCTTTCCTCACGAACTCAGCGGCGGGATGAAACAGCGCGTTTCGATCGCCATCGCCATCTCGATGAATCCCTCCGTGATCGTGGCCGACGAACCGACCAGCGCGCTCGACGTCGTGGTGCAGAAACAGGTGGTCCAAACTTTGCGTGACGTGCAGGAGCGCATTGGTGCTGCGGCGATCATGATCGGACACGACATGGGACTGATGGCGCAGTTCGCATCACGGATCGGCATCATGTACGGTGGCAAAATCGTCGAGATCGGCCCCGTCTCCCACATCTTCAAAAATCCCAAACATCCTTACACACGTCTCCTGATTTCCAGCTTGCCCGACACCAGAAGCAAGCGAAGACTCGAAGGCATTCCGGGACTGCCGCCCTCGTTGCTCCGTCCTCCGCCAGGGTGCATCTTTCACACTCGCTGCCCAGACGCCATGGACATTTGCAGACAGGAGATACCGCCAACCCGGGAAATCGACGCATTGCGGTACGCCGCGTGCCATCTCTACGGAGACGATGACGGGAAGGTGGTCGATCTATGACAACCGCACAGCTCGATCGTTCAACCCATGAGGTTGAGAATGAACCGTTGCTCCGCGCTGACAGCGTGAGCAAGACCTTCGTATCCGGCACCTTTCGCAAGCACTACACCCGTGCGCTCGATACCGTAACGCTAAGCGTGCCGGAATCTCCGCCGACCATTACCGCTATAGCCGGCGAGAGTGGCAGCGGCAAGACGACGTTGGCGCGCACGGTGCTCGGACTCGTGGAACCGACCTCCGGCGCAGTCATCTACCGGGGAACCAACGTCGCAGACATGTCACGAGCTCAACACGCCGAGTTCCGGCGCGAAGTACAGGTCATCTTCCAAGACCCGTTCGAGTCCTACAACCCCTTCTACAAAGTCGATCACGTCCTTCGCACACCAATACGCAGATACAATCTCGCATCCTCCAAATCGGAAGCCGATGACATCGTTGAGGAGGCGTTAAGGACCGTTGGGCTTCGACCCGAAGAGACGCTCGGCCGGCACCCGCACCAACTCAGCGGCGGTCAACGACAGCGCGTGATGGTCGCCAGAGCCGTCATGCTCAAGCCCAAGATCATCGTCGCCGATGAACCCGTTTCGATGGTCGACGCATCCCTGCGCGCCACAATCCTAGAAACACTGCGAGCGATGAACCGCGACTTAGGAATTTCGATCCTCTACATCACGCACGACCTTACGACGGCTTACCAACTCGCCGAAAACATCATCGTCCTCTACAAAGGCCGCGTCGCCGAATCCGGCAGCGTAGATTCCGTGATCAACGACCCAACGCACCCGTACACTCAGCTCCTCGTCTCCTCCATCCCGCAACCCGATCCTGAGACTCAATGGGGCAGGGAGCAAGAGGCGCGCGACGAGGAAGATGCCGAGATCGCCGGCTGCAACTTCTACGACCGCTGTCCACTCCGCATGGACGAATGCACAGTGTCCGATCCACCCCTCTACCGGACGGCCGCAAACCGCATAACCCGCTGCTACCGCTACGCCGAATCCCCAGTCCACCTGGCACCCGATCTGCGATCGGTTTTTGCACCGGTTGGCAGCGATTAACACTCGCAACGAACATACCGGGATAATTTCTGATGGCTGAACGCTCCGAACGCCCAAACCTCCTATTCATCTTTTCCGACCAGCAGCGAGCCGACACCATGGCCGCTTATGGCAACCACTGGATCGAGACGCCCGGCATGAACCGCCTCGCCGATACCGGTTCGGTCATCGAGAACTGCTACGTCTCATCCCCAATCTGTACCCCGTCTCGCTCAACCATCATGACCGGCACCTGGCCCCACACCAACGGCGCCTACAAGAACAACGTCCCCCTGCCAGACGAGGTCGACACCATCGTCGATCACATCCCCGACGATTATCACAAGGCCTATTTCGGCAAGTGGCATCTCGGCGACGAGATCGGAAAGCGCCGCGGCTTCGACGAGTGGCATCCCATTGAGGACGGATACCGCGTCTGGAGCGACAACCCCGACATCGAAAACCAGTTCAGCCCGTACCACCACTACCTCATCTCGCAAGGCTACGAACCCGACGCCGAAGTTGGTGGTCTCCGCGTCTTCAGTCGTCCCTTCGCCCATGATCTGCCGGAAGAGCATACCAAAGCCTCCTACCTCGGCCGTGAAGTCAGCAAATTCCTTGAACGCAACCAAGACAACCCCTTCGCCCTCTACGTCAACTTTCTCGAACCGCATTTCCCATACACCGGGCCGCTAAACGACTACTACGATTCCGAATCAATCCCCGAGTCGCCCATCTTCATGGAGGATCCGCCCGACGACGCCTCTCTGATGCACCAACTCATGGCGCAGCTCTACAAAACCGGCGCAGACTGGGCCGCTCCAACCGCCGCCAGAGAGCTTCGCGGTGAACTCATCTCACCGAACGGTCAAGAAGAAGCCGACCTCCGACAGATCCAAGCCCGATACGCCGGACTCGTAACCCTTCTCGACCGCGCCATCGAAAACATCCTGAACAAACTTGACGAACTAGGGCTCGCCGAGAACACCATCGTCGTCTTCACCAGCGAGCACGGCGATCAACTCGGCGACCACTACATCCTCCACAAGATGGTCATGTATGAAGACACCGTCCGCGTCCCCATGCTCATCCGCGTCCCTTGGCTCGAAGGTCGGCACATCCCCGGCAGATATTCCCACATCGACACCGTTCCCACACTCCTCGATCTGATGGGTTTCGAGACCCCTGAGATGCTCCAAGGTAAAAGCAGGGCAGGCGTCATCGCCGGAAACGAATCGCTAGAAGACGACGTAATCATTGCCTGGCACGGTCGCGGCCTCGACGGTCTCACATTACCGATGTCGCCCCTCGAACTCCAACGCGACATCCCACACCGCGTCATAATCACCTCCGACGGATGGAAACTGAACCTCGCAGTCGGCGATTTCTGCGAACTCTACAACCTTAACGACGACCCGTACGAACAGACCAACCTCTTTTATACGGAGCAACACGGCGAAAAAGCCGTCGAACTCGCCCGCCGAATCCGCGCATGGCAAGACCGCAACGGTGATCGGCTGGCGCTACCTGACATCTACCCGGGCGTAGGCTACGTCGCCGGTCTGAGGTAGCCCGTTGACCCAACAGGAGTGGTGATCGCCTCTAGATCACCACTCCTCCTCGCATCGCCCATTAACTCGCTGCGAACTACTGCGGGTTCGCGACGAGTGCCGTTTTCGGCGGGGGCTCGCGTGACGTCAAGATGGCGATCGCTCCGATGATGTGGGCAGCTACGAAAGCTACAAATATGCCGGAATAGGAGCCATAGAGGTCGAAGTACAGTCCCCCGATGAACGGGCCCGTAGCTTGGAAAACAACCATGAACGGCATGCTTGCCCCTCGCACGGCGCCAATGTGCACTCTGCCGAAGTATTTTGCCCAGATGAACTCGCTCAGCGGTATTGTGCTGCCAAATCCGAATCCCCAAACGGCGAATGCAACAAACATCAAACTCAACGAACCGAGTTGAGCGGCAACTAGCATGAGCGTCACGCCCGATGCGCAAGCGCCCAGTGCCGAGGCGCACAGGAAACGCACAGGGACTCTCTGCAACAGGTAACCCCACACGAACTTTGAAACCAGGTTCGCCCCGCCGTTCAATGCGACGACGAGAGCTGCCTCTGTGCGCGTCATTCCGTTGTCGGTCATGAACGGAATCGCATGCACCAGCACCGCCAAGATCGCAAATATGTGAAGCCCGTAACCCGCGATCAACAACCACATGGCGGGAGTACGCATCGCTTCCCGGGGCCGATAAGAGTTAGCGGCGTCACGGTTTTGCTGTTGGACCGCTCTGCGCGACCTAGCGTCGTTGCGTTGTGCGCCCGGCAGCGTGCCGTCGGGTAACAATCCATGATCTTCAGGCCGTCGCCGCATGACCAACGCGGCTGGCACAACGATCGCGAACACGAAGATGGCTAGAAAGATGTACGCGTCGCGCCACCCGATTGAGTCCACCAACTGTGTCAATGCGACTGGCATGATCAGAGCGGCGAGTGAAATGCCAGAAGATCCAAGTGCGACGGCCCAACCACGTTTTACCACGAACCATTTTGCCAGCGTGACATTCACTACCATGCTGCCGACCAATGCGAAGCCGACACCCCCTGCGAGCATCGACAACAACAGAAACTGCGAAAGCGCGTCCACCTGAGACATGGCGAGATACGACGCGGCATATATGCAGGCTCCCGTCAGCATCAAGGGCCGCGCTCCGAAACGATCCACCAGCGGGCCCACGACGAATCCAGACAACGCGCCCACAGCCAGAGCGGTCGAGGCTCCCAACGTATATTCCGCCGACGCCCAATCAAGTTCTTCGGTCATCGGACGCAGAAAAACACCCGCAATACTCCCGCCGACACCCATACTGACGAACTGACCGACGACCGCTCCGATGACGATCCACCAGCCCCAGAAGATGCCACCTCGCTGGTTTGCTGACGACGGAGACCTCAAGATGCGGATGACCTTCTAGCCGCGCGAACCTGTAACCTCTGCCGCACCGCCGGCGACGGGGGGCGTTTGGCGAAGAGGGCAGTGACGCTTCCAAGTACGCATAAACCGGCTAGCACGTAGAGTGACCATTCGTAGGTGTTGAATGCGTCGTACGACCACCCTACGACGACGGGTGCGATCATCATTCCCAACGACATGGGGAAGCTGGAGAGAACGAAGATGGTTGCGAAGTGTCGTCTGCCGAAGAACTCGCCGCGCATTGCGAGGAGCATCGGTGTGCGGGCGCCGAATCCGATGCCCCAGACGATCGCAAATGCAGCCGCCATCCAGAACGAATTCGCCAGCGCGAGGATCACCAACGATGACCCTTGTATTAACACCAGAAACGGCACCAAGACTCGCTTGTTCCACAGATCGCCGACGATCCCTCCGACCAGCTGTGCCACGAAGGATGTCGCGACCATTATCGGAACCACCCCCGCCGCGGTGAATAGGTCTAGACCGACGCCGTCGTCGTCGGTGAGATGCAGATAGAGGTGCGCCGAGATCGCGCCGGTCGAGACGTTGACGAACATGTGCGTGATCGAAACCGACCAAAAAGCACGAGTTCGTAGGGCTTCCTTGACGGTGAAATCGTGCGACGATTCTTTTGCTACTCGCCGCGCTCGTTCGCCGGGCCCCGGGATCTGAGTTGCCAACTGTTCCGGCGTTGGTTGCTTGCCGAGGACCCGGGCGATGAAGGGTCCAACCAGGATCGTGATGATCCCCATCGCCAATACGGTCGTTCGCCAACCATATTGACTGATGCCCCAGACGATTAACGGGACGAGCAATCCGCCTACGCTTACTCCTCCCTCGACGATCGACATTCCCAGACCTCGCCGTCGATTCATCCAAGCATTCGCCGCCGTCAGCGACGGTGTGAAGCCGCCGGAGCTCAAGCCAACCGACATCACCAGGAACGCTGCGTAGAACTGTAACGGGCCGGTGACCTGTGAAAAGAAGATTAGTCCGCCGCCGCCGACCGTGAACCCCACCAGTACCATCCTCCCGGCTCCAAACTTATCGATCAGCCAACCCTCGAGTGGTCCCAACAACGTAGAACCTAATCGACCGACGGTCGCGACGCCGGAGATGAGGGTTCTTGACCACCCGAACTCGTCTTCGAGCGCCTTGAACAGTACGCTTGCGGCTTGGAAGGTTGGTCCTGCGCTGAAGACTGTGTTGCAGGCACCGACGATCGAGACCCACCAGCCGAAGTACACGCGGCGCGGCGACAATGCTCGGATTGCGCGGAAACTTTGTGACTTCATCGACACGGCTTTGAGCGCCAATAAATCCCCGACGGTTACCTAAACCGCGGGTCTTGAGGCTCGCCGCCGCGCCGCTCGTGCCTCTACTCGTCGCCTTAGTCCTGGCGACATGGGCCGCGTCGCGAACAGAATCGTCACGCTTGCGGCCACGCAGGCCCCTGCAAGCACGTACAGCGACCAGACGTAGGTGCCTTGAATGTCGTGCACCAGACCTATGACGAACGGCGCCGCCATCATCCCTATCGACATCGGGAAGCTCGACAATCCAAGGATCGTTCCAAAGTGCCGCCGCCCGAAATACTCGCCACGCATCGCGTGCAGCAACGGCGTGCGCGCACCGAACCCGACGCCCCAAACCACCGCAAAAACGGACGCCATCGCAAACGAGTCAGCGAAAGCAAGAATCACCAACGATGCGGCCTGCAAAATCAACAAAAACGGCACCAGTACCCGCTTGTTCGTTCGGTCGCCGACGAATCCCCCGGCAAGCTGAGACACAAACGCGGTCACCACCAGGATCGGCACAACGCCCGACGCGGCCGCGTCGTCTAGGTTGACCCCGTTGCTGTCGGTCAAATGCAAAAACAAGTGGGCAGATATCGCACCCACCGAAAGGTTGACGAGCATGTGCGTCATCGAGATCGACCAGAACGCACGCGTCTTCAGCGCCTCCGATGGCGTAAAGTCGTAGAGCCTTGACAGCCGCGTACGGTGCCCCGATTCGGCATCCGACTGGATCTGATCAGCCAGCTGCTCCGGTGTAGGCCGTTTGCCAATGACCCGAGCGACGATCGGGCCCACGAGCAACGTGATGATGCCAATCACCAACACCGTCGGTCGCCATCCGTGCGCGCTGATTCCCCAAACGATTGGCGGAACCAACAACCCGGCGATACTACTGCCACCAATGACGATCGACATTGCCGACGCGCGATTGTTGACCATCCAAGCATTTACCGCGGTCATGGACGGCGTAAACCCGCCCATGCTGAACCCGAGTGACAGCGTGAAGAAGGCAAAATAATACTGAAGCGGGCCTTGGATTTGCGAGAACATCATCAACCCGATGCCACCCAAGATGAACCCCAACAACACCATCTTTCCTGATCCGAATCGGTCCGTCAGCCAACCCTCCACCGGGCCCAACATCGCACCACCAAACCGGCCAAAAGAAGCCACCCCCGAAATCAGAGCACGCGACCAACCAAACTCATCCTCGATGGCCTTGAAGAGAACGCTCGACGCCTGAAAAGTCGGCCCCGAACTTACCAGCATGTTGAACGCGCCCGCTATTGACACCCACCACCCGAAATAGACGCGTCGTGTCGTACGGGCACGAACTGCCGCCAACTGCTGTTGAAATATCGACAATGCACTCTCGCCCGCGTCCCAACTATCGGGTTATCGTGCCCGATGGGATCCGCTACCACCAATTATCAGAGATTTCACACCCGGATATCTGGTGTCGGCGCACCGTTACTGGCGACGATTTCCTAGAGTTAGAATCGAGACTTGGGTTCCGAAGGCGTCGTGAATGTCAACCTTCGACGCAGTCTGATAATTTTGGTAACGCAATATGGATAACGCCATTGAAGTACACCAGATCTCGAAGTCTTACGGCAAGGTAGTCGCCCTCGAAAACGTCGATCTACAAGTTCGCCGCGGCTCAGTCATGGGCCTCCTAGGTCCCAACGGCGCGGGCAAAACTACCCTAGTTCGCATCCTGACAACCCTTCTCCGTCCATCATCCGGCAGTGCCACCGTCCTCGGTTACGATGTCGTCCGACATGCGCGGCATCTGCGTTCCTATATCGGTTTAGCAGGGCAGAGCGCAGCCGTCGATGACCTTCTCACCGGGCGCGAAAACATCCACATGGCCGGTCGGCTCTACCACATGCCCAAACGCCAGGTCCAAAAACGAGCCCAAGAACTACTCGAACAGTTCGACCTGGTAGATGCCGCCGACCGATCGGTCAAAGGTTACTCGGGCGGCATGCGTCGCCGCCTCGACCTCGCTGCAAGCCTAGTTGCAAACCCGCCGATGATCTTCCTCGACGAACCCACCACCGGACTCGACCCCCGCAGCCGGCTCGAACTCTGGGACGTCATCCGAACGCTCGTCAGCGAGGGCACAACCGTCCTTCTAACGACCCAATACCTCGAAGAAGCCGACCAGCTAGCCGACCAAATTACCGTTATCGACCTTGGAAAAGTCATCGCCCAAGGCACCGCCGACGAACTCAAGCACCAAGCCGGTTCCGAATTCATCGAGATCACCGTTCGCGACACCGAGGACACCAAACGCGCCGCAAGCGTGTTGTCCAACTACGCCGAAAACAACGAGTGCGACATCGACGAGGAGAACAACAAAACCTCCATCATGGTCAAAGACGGCGCATCGATCATGGTTCAAGTCGTCCGATCCCTCGACACCGAGGACATCCCCGTAGCCAACATGGCCGTCCGACAACCCACCCTCGACGACGTCTTCCTAGCCATCACCGGCCGCACCGCCGAAGAGGCCGCCACCGAGTCGGAGCAGGAAACCAATTGAACCCGCAATGCGCCGTAGTTCGTCCCTTTCCCGCAACGACGGTGAGGCGGTTAAGCGAAGCAATCCTAGCAGAGGGAGTGGCCGGGGCGGACGAAAGGGGCCGCTTGCCATTCCTAGCTCGGCCTCATGTCATTCTGAACGAAGCGTAGCGGAGTGAAGAATCTCAACACCTCAGTCCATTGCGTCTCATAGATTCCTCGCGACGCTCGGAATGACAATCACCAAAAATGACAACCCAAATCGTCCAACCTCAAAACTCCCCGTTTAGAGAAACGATCGGCTCACTCCTCTACGAGTTCCGGTGGCTCGCTTCAGACACCGCGATGATGACGTGGCGGAATCTGATGCACTACCGCCGCAATCCGGAGACGTTGGCATCGACGATAGCGGGACCAGTCATGTTCCTGCTGCTCTTCAACTACGTCTTCGGTGGCGCAATAGGCGCCGGCAGAGACTTCAACTACATCGACTATCTCGTGCCCGGCATCCTCATCCAAAACAACCTCTTCACAGTCATGAACACCGGCATCGGCATCGCCCAAGATCTCCAAAAAGGCTTCGTCGACCGATATCGATCCTTGCCGATGGCTCGATCGGCAGTGCTGGGCGGACGTGTCTGCGCGACAACATTGGTCAGTTTCGCCAGCGTCTATTGGACACTCGCGATCGCTCTCATCTTCGGCATGAGATTCCACGGCGGTCTCGTGCCCGCGTTGATCCTCCCACTCGTCGTCGCCGCGTTCTGTTTCGCCTTCGCATGGGTTTCGGCACTCGTCGGCGTCTCGGTAAGGAATGCAGAAACCGCCAGCTCCTCGACATTCTTCGTAGCCATCCCGCTTACCTTCCTAAGTTCCACCTTCGTCCCCATCGACACCATGCCCGGTTGGCTGCAAGCCTTCGCCGAGGTAAACCCCATAACCCACGTCGTAAACCTATGCCGCAACCTCGCCCAAGGCGGACCCCTCGCATCCTACGCATGGGTCACGACCTTCTGGATCGCCCTAATGGTCATCGGCATCGGCTCACTAGCAACCTGGCGCTACCGGCGAATCTCATGACGGTTCAAAACAAATGAACCTACACGCCCAAATCCAAGACTGCTCCGCCTTAGGCGAACTCGCCTCCGCGATCGCCGTCGAATCGCGCTGGATCATTTCCGACACCGCGGTCATGACGTGGCGGAACCTCATCCGCTACCGACGTTCACCTGAACTCCTCCTCTTCTCTACACTGTCACCGGTCATGTTCATATTCCTCTTCAACTACGTCTTCGGCGGTGCCATACCCACTGGCAACCTCAACTACATCGACTTCCTAATGCCCGGCATCCTAGTCCAGACAACCCTCTTCAGCGCCACCCAGACTGGCGTCGGACTCGCCGAAGACCTCCAGAAAGGAATGGTCGACCGCTACCGATCCCTACCCATGGCCCGTTCCGCCGTCCTCGGTGGTCGCGTCGCTGCCGAAACCCTAGTCAGCCTATTCGTTGCCTGTCTCATGCTCGCCGTCGGATACATCATAGGCATGCGCTTCCACGGTGGCTTTTGGCCCGGCTTTGCCGTGCCATTCATGGTCGCCGGATTCGCCTTCGGCTTCTCGTGGGTAGCCGCATTCATCGGAGCATCCGTCCGCAACGCCGAAGGCGCCGGATCACTCATGTTCTTCGTCGTCTTCCCCTTCACCTTCCTATCATCCGCCTTCGTCCCCATCGAAACTATGCCCGGCTGGCTCCAACCCTTCACCGGCGTCAACCCCGTAACCTACGTCGTAGACCTATGCCGCGCCCTCTCCCAAGGCGGTCCCATCCTAACCAACGCCTGGCCCACCGCCCTCTGGACGTTGGCATTCACTTTTGTGGTCGGGCCAGTGGCTGTTTGGCGCTACCGGAGGGTTTGACGAACCGCAGCGAATGGTAATCACGTAGCACTGCGTTCCGTGGCTAACGTGTATTTCGAACCACGAATCGCCAACTGCGATCGTCAAAGTCTATTTTGGGCAGTTCTTCCGGTCTAGAAATGTACCGTTTGGCAAATCAGGATTGAGATGACCAGTAAGTACGCAATAGATACCGCCAAAACGATTCCGTCTTCGCTACGATTGCTCGTAGTTGCTTGTCGTTGACGGCGATCTGCTTTTGGTGCAGCCGGTCGTACAACCCGTATAGCTTGGTGAACACTTTAGCGTCTTGTTCTACGAATTCCGACAGCGGTTCGTCGCTGACGTCCTTCAAGATGAAAAGGACTTTGCTACGTCTCGTTGGTTTCCCTTCGTGCAACATGCTGGCATCGCCTAAGTCATCGATCCAAGCGGTGAGCGATTCATATGGTGCTAAATCTCGCAACAAATGACTCGCAAGTTCACGCAACGTCGACAACACGTGTCTAACGCGCTCGGGGTTCTCGGTGGCAAGCGCGTCCACCGCGCCTGAGTACATGGTCGCGTAAACGGGATCGACTCTCTCGAATAATTCGGTTATGCCCACGTCATCGCTGAAAACATCAGAATTGGATTCTTCATCATGATCAACACGAAAAGGCTGCAACCGTGTTGGTTGGAGCGACGCCAACACCCGATTTGTCGAAGCCAACTCACGTGTAGCACCCGGGAGCACGAATGCAGGTCGTCGCGCTAAATCTTCCAACCCTTTGAACGACCCGACCAAATTGGTATATTTCTGCTCGAATCCTGTCAATGATCGACGTAATTCCTCAGCCATCGATGCTTCAACTTTGGAGATTCGAGCGAAAGTTCCGACTTGGATCCGCGATGCCGTATTGGCTACTTCCAGGATGTCTTTACTGATGGTTGGAGTCGACGTTCGAAATAGATCCTGCCAAGCTCCGACAGCGACCGAATGGCGTAAAAACTCGGTGCGCCACGAGTCGTGTATCGCAGCCGCAGCAACCCGTGCTGCACTACTGACGGTATACAACTCGCCCAAGCGCCCCAGAGATGCGGCTAACGATGGATTTCTGTTGACAGAGAAATTGCGACCAAGTTCGGCGGCAACCTTTATCGAAGGTCGATTGTGTTCAATATTGCGACCCAAAACCGCAGCTAAGGTTGTCGTTGGTCGGCCGAATTCTGAATTGGCATTCAAGGTGGTTGCGGCACCTCTATCGACGGGAGCATCACATGCTTGGTCGACTTTTTCGTCGTTCTCGGTATCGGACAATTGCGGTGTTGCCTTGTTATCTTGCTTGCAATCACAAACGCGCGCAGCAACAAAACTGATTGGGCGCGCCCAAGTTTCAATGTTAGCCATTCAAAGGTTGCCAACGCAATGCCACGACCGGATATGTAAAATCCAACACCACATCCTACCGATGCACCACTAACCCACCCCACCCCATGAAAATCACCGACGTAACTACAACCCTCATCTTCAACCCCGAAGCCGACGCCATCCAGGACGCCACCATCCCGCCGCTCAAACCCGGCACCCGTGGCCGGACTACCGTTTTCATCCATATCCACACCGACGAAGGCACGCAGGGCTTCAGCTACCTGAACTCTCCCGCCGCCATCCGTTCGCTGATCGACGACAACCTCAAGGACATCCTCATCGGCAAGACTCCGTTCGAGACCGAACGCATCTGGACCGAGTTGTTCTGGCGCGTCCGCGGCTATGGTCGCAAAGGCTTCGCGTTCCAAGCTATCTCCGGCCTCGACGTCGCACTCTGGGACCTCAAAGGCAAAGCCCTCGGCGTCCCCTTGTACAAACTGCTCGGTCAAGCCCACGAGACCGTCCCCTGCTACGGCAGCGGAGGATGGACCAACTACACCGTCGACGAGTTAGTCGCCGAACAGACCGGGTACGTCGATATGGGTTTTCCCCGTATCAAGATGAAGGTCGGTATGAACTTTGGCATGGACGAGCGCGCCGACATCGAGCGCCTCGAAGCCGTCCGCAAGGCCGTCGGCGACGATGTCGAGATCTTCGTCGACGCCAACAACGGCTACTACGCCAAACAAGCCATCCGCATGTCCCGCAAGTTCGAGGACTACGATGTCGGATGGTTCGAAGAGCCCGTACTAGCTGATGACATCCAAGGCCTCGCCGAAATCTCCAAAGCTACCAACATCCCGGTCGCCACTGGCGAGCACGAATACACCAAATACGGCTTCAAAGAGCTAATTAGTCAAGGCGGCGCCGACATCGTCCAACCCGACATCGGCAGGGTAGGGGGCGTAACCGAGTGGATGAAGGTCACCCACCTCGCCGACTCCTACAACCTCCCCATCGCGCCCCACGCCTACTCCCTCCTCCACCTCCACTGCACGATGGCCACACCCAACCTAAAAGTCGTCGAAGTTCTCGGCGGCGAAATGAAATCCTGGCCCGTCCTCTTCACCGAAGTCCCCTGCCCCAAAAACGGCCAATGGAAAGCCTTTGAAGACCGCCCCGGCCTAGGCCTAGAACCCAACCCCGACGCAATGAAAAACCTATCCGTCGACTCAGACGGTCCCGCACCTGCTCAGAGAGGGTTTTGACGGTCGAAGCGCGCGTTATGATAGAAGCCACAACGGACAAGCAAAATCATGGTAACTCTCGAAGAAAACGTAATCGCATACGAAAAGATGCGGGAAGAGCTCGAAACGAACCACATGCATCAATGGGTCGTGATCTACGACACGGAACTCGTTGGCACATTCTCAGATTTCGAAGAGGCCGCTGACGTGGCAGTAACGCGTTTCGGACCGGGCCCGTATCACATAAAGAAAATCGGCGAACCACCTCTACAAATTACACCTTCATTTAGATTTGTGTTGACCCATGCGAACGATCGACCTGCCGGGTGAGGAGCAACCGAATTCGTTAGAAGAGTGGGGTCCGGTAGCGCAGATCGATATCGCCCACGGGCCACAAGGGATTGGTCAATCGTTCCAATTCCACGGTGGAAATTACGTTGCGCTAATCGACACCGGTGCCCGAATGAGTTGCGTCGATTCGGGTTTGGCTGCAAGGTTGAATCTTCCCATCGTCGGATCGCCTATCAAAGGCGTTGGTGCGACCGGACCGTTCAATTCTGATCCCGTTCTGGGTCGTATCCACATAGAGGATTTCGACACCGTGGTTTACGGACGGTTCTTAGCATTGCCGCTAGTTGAACACGACCAACCGTACCATGCGCTTATCGGCAGAGATATCCTGCGTCGCGGAAAATTCACCTATGACGGTGTGACCGGGAGTTGGTCGATGAAGATTGAACCAACCGACGATTACAATCGCTCCTAGCCAACACAAAAAAACCGACTAGGTCCCACCCCCCATGACCACCCCAAGACTCCAAAACAAAGTAGCCATCGTAACCGGCGGCGCATCCGGCATCGGCGAGGCCTGCTCTCGCATCTTCGTCCGCGAAGGCGCAAAGGTCATCATCAGCGACATCGACGAGACCAAGGGCAACGCCCTCGAGTCCGAACTCACCCCCGATGCCGTCTTCTTTAACCATGACGTAACCCAAGAAGCCGCTTGGGACGGGGCCGTCGAGATAGCTGAATCGAAGTGGGGACGCCTCGACATCGTAGTCAACAACGCCGGAATGTCCGGGCCCAAAGGCCGAACCGTAGTCGAAGACGTCATCCTCGACGACTGGAACGACGTTTTCGCTGTCAACTCCACCGCCATAATGCTCGGCACCCGCGCCGGCATCAAAGCCATGAAAAAGGTTGGCGGAGGCTCCGTCATCAACGTTTCCTCGATTTTCGGCATCGTCGGATCCAAAGCCGGAGCGCCTTACCACGCATCCAAAGGTGCCGCCCGCATCTTCTCCAAAGCCGCCGCCGTCCAGTACGCGCCCGACAACATCCGCATCAATGCCGTATGCCCCGGCTTCACTGACACCCCCATGACCACCGACATCCACGGCGTCAAAGAGATCCGAGACTACCGCGAAGGCATGACCCCCATGGGCCGCCTCGGCCTCCCCGAAGACATCGCCTACGGCTGCCTGTACCTAGCCTCCGATGAATCGTCTTGGGTAACTGGGACGGAGTTGGTTATTGATGGTGGTGAGACGGCTTGGTAGGGCAGAATCTCCTAGCCAATTATCGACTTACCCAAAAACTCCTCCGCCAATCCCCCCCGAAACACACTCACAATCTCCGCAATCTCCCGCGCGTCGATCCCAATCAACCGTGCGATGGTGTGCGAAACGTCGAACAAATTCGCCGCA
Organism: Dehalococcoidia bacterium; assembly: GCA_963664695.1. GTDB lineage: Bacteria > Chloroflexota > Dehalococcoidia > Lucifugimonadales > Lucifugimonadaceae > Bin127. The sequence continues at coordinate 680,901 of OY761543.1, read as the reverse complement.
TACGCCCCGTCCAAATCCCGCGGCTCCACACTACCCGCGGCCGGCAACACCGTCGTCAAAACCGGGTTGACAGTATGCGTCGGTGCATCGTTCTCGACATTCCCGTGGTCTGACGTCACTACCATCGAGTAACCGGCACCCCGTGCGACACCGCTCAACTCTGCTAAGACCGCCACCGTTGCCCGATACGCCTCAGCTGCCGCTTCGAATCTAGCTGGCAATAGATGACCGACCATGTCGGGCGCGGCCAAATTGCACATGATCAGGCGATGCTCGCCAATCCCCATCGCCTCCGAAACCAACTGCGCGATCTCCCGCGTCTTCATCACTGGCCTCACGTAGAAATCCGAGTCCGAATGAACGCCCTCATTCGCACCATCTGAAGGCACAACCCAACGATCCTCAGAATTCGAACCTTGCTCGGCCTCTCGCCGACCACGCACGAAATATCCCATGTGCGAAGCCTTCACGCTCTCCGCAACCAGCAGATACAGATCGTCGTCGTCCGTCAACCGATCCCAATGACTTAACAGGTTCAACTGATGCGGAGTGATCGGAAATGCAACCTTCACTCCGTAATGCGACTCGAACTCCGCGTCATACTCCGCCATCGTGCACATTCGTAGATTCAAATCGTCCCGCAACCAATCGAATTTCCATTCTCGCCCTCGAGAATTGGCCTCCCGGTCCAGATACTTGCGCGCCCCGCAAAGCGATGCCGTTTTCGAACGTTGACGGTCAGACCTGAAGTTCAGGTTTATGAATGCATCGCCTGGTTTGATCGTCGCGGGTCCATTGCCATCGTGGTCGAGCGCCATCGCTGGAACGTCAGCATCCGTCAACCCGTTTTCGTGCGCCGACGACACGATCTCTTTGACATCGGCGAAACTCGTCACAACCTCACCCTTGCCCGCAGTCATCAGCAAATAGTCGCACCGAGCATTCTCCTCCCGATAGTCCCGATCCATAGACAATGACCGACCAACTACCCAAGCCAAAGATTCCGACGCGTCGTACTTAGCTAACAGCCGCTCCAACTCTCCGAGGTATCCCCCGTCGACGCCTTCGATCTCCATCGAACCCTGCGCTGGTGCATCGCGCCCATCCAGGATCGCTTGCATTCGCACGCGATCTGGCGAAATACCAAGCCGAATAAACACCAACTCGCAAAACGCCTCCAGATGATTCCAAGCCGAATGGACTCGCCCGTCCGATCCCCGGATGCCCGAAAGCAGAAAACAGAAGTTGACATTGTTGCCCGAATCTATAGCGCCATTAATCGCATCGAGCATCATGTCGTTTTTGAAAAACGATCCGTCCTCGATCGATCGAGTGATCTGCAACGGTATCTGCGGTGCCAATGCCAGATTCCCGATCTGCTGGTGCCCGGTCTCCGAGTTGCCTTGAACCGGCGGATCAACATCTTCGTATCCAACCCACACTCCAGACGCCTGCGTCGGAACCGTTAGGTTCATATTCACTATCTCCGACCAAGTCGGGTCCTCCGCAAACCAAGGAATATATCGGTTTTCCAAAGCGATTCGCCTTCGGACGGAACCGATCTCGGCCAACTGCCGCCGCTGCCGTAATCCATCCCGTACGTGCCGGACTCTATTGAGCGTTTCATTGGCCTTGTCCCATGTAAGAATCGGATTCAACCCTTCTGCAGTGATCGGCAGCACCGCAAGCCGCGTTATAGCCAACATCTCATAGCTACCGGGCGACGCTTCGAGCGCCAAATCCAACAACGACCGGCGAGTGCTCGGCGACAACGCATCAATGACGCGACTTGAGAGACGCATCACAGAATCAGGATCGAATCCCAACCCGTCAGTCACGACCAACAAAGCGCGACCCTTAGATTCTTCATCCGGACGACCGTTTGATGAATAGCCGTTCACCAACTCGTCACGACTCCTTCGAGATTCTCAAGTTCCAATCCGACGCTCGCCAACCAACCGGCCGGCAATTCAAGCGCGTACTGTGCACTGCCGCCGGAACCGTATCCGCTCGACGCTGCCGAGCACGCGCTGCGCCACGCGCCATCTTCTACGCCGTCAGGTCGAGGACATGGCTCCATACGAACCGCTCCCACAACAATACGCGATTCGTCGAGGTAAACGATGTCCAACGGCTCGTATGTGTTGAACATCCAGAAATTCAATGACCGCGCCGACTCAAACACAAACAGCATCCCCGTGCCGTGCGGAACTGTTTGCCGACACATCAAACCCTGCTGGCGCTCGCGGCCATCATCCGCGACCTCAACCAACAGCGCGTACGACGAATCTCCAGACTCAATCACCAAGTCGATAGTAGGCAACAAATCGCGGCTTACCCCTTCACCACAATCTTCGTTATCTACAAACCGAATCTCGTCCAAGGGATTCTGTGTCGGTGAAGGTGAAGGAGTATCGCTTGGTTCTACCGTCGGAGTAAAAGTCGATATTGCCGTCGGCTCAGACGAATTCGTCGCCGTTGGGGTGCTCAAACCAGTCGGGGTCGAAGCAGGCGTCGCCGTGTCAGTCGGCACTACCGTATCGGTCGGAGTGACATCTCTGCGTTCGTCAACAGATGCCGAACTTAACGCCGTGCGTTTGGGCGTCTCCGTCGGCGTAGCAGTAAACGATGCTACAACCTGCGCCGTCGATGATGGTGCCTTGGTTGCAGTTGGCTGAACGGAAGGCGACGAATCTTTTGTCGCCGTTGCCGAAGCCGTCGGAGCTTTAGTTGGGGTTGGGTAGACGACTTCCTTGAACGGCGGGTAATTCGGAATCATCGTCGGAGTCGGAGTAGATTCATCGCCAGCGCAACCTGCGACGATCCCCGCTGCAACAATCCCTGAAACCACTACTACCGCAACACGCAACAATCCCGATGTCACTCCAGCATCGAGCCGTCGTACGTGTAGCCTGCCTCTTTTGCCGTCGCCCGCAATTTCGACGGCAACTTGAAACTGATCCCTTCCTCCCCAGAACCGATATTCATCAACTCGTCGTGCTCTATCGAGTCAATGACCGCGCGAACCAGCTTCTCTGGCGTCGAAGCACCAGATGTCACGCCGACTCTCTTCTTCCCGACCAACCACCGCGGATCCAACTCTTCCGGGCCACTAATCAAATGTGCCTCAACACCCCGCTTGGTAACAACCTCTCGCAAACGGTTGCAGTTCGAACTATTCTCCGCACCGATAACCAGAACCAAGTCGCACTGTTCCGCCAGCTCGGTAGCCGATTCTTGCCGGTTGGTCGTGGCGTAGCAGATGTCGTTACGGACCAACGTGTTATCGAATTTGGACTGAATCTTCTCCACCGCCTCAGCAGTATCGGCAACCGACAACGTCGTCTGAGTTAGCACGACCACATCGTCATCCTCCTCCCACTCCGGCAGATCATTGTCCTCCCGCTCGTCATAAAGCGCCATGTCTGCTTGACCAGTGGTACCGATAACCTCCTGATGCCCACGGTGACCGACCAAGATCACCCGTTTACCTTCGCTCGTGTACTTTTTTGCCTCGTGATGGACCTTAGTCACCAACGGGCACGTCGCATCCAAAACCGTCAGGTTGCGCTGTTTCGCAGTCGCGTAGTCGGATGGCGGCGAACCATGCGCAGAAAACACGACGACCGAGCCTTCCGGGACTTCGTCAACCTCGTCAACCGTCACTGCGCCAATCGACTCGACATCTGCCACTACCTGCGGATTGTGGACGATCTGGTGTTTGACGTAAACCGGCGCACCATACCGCATAATCGCTAGCTCCACGATGCCGATGGCAAGGTCCACACCAGCGCAAAATCCTCTAGGGCTCGCCAGCACAACCGACCGTGCATCGGAGGTTGAACTCATCTTCTCGGTCTCATTCGCCATGATTCTTGATGGTACAGGAAAGTCCGGAACCGCATACTTCATTCGTTCTTGACGACGAACCAAAACGCGACACCGGAAATGATGAAGGCCAGACTCGCAAGACTGAGCATCACGGTGTATCCGAGATATTCCATCCCGAGTTGTGAACCTTGGTCGTTAAGCCCACCGATAAAGAATCCGCTGGATCGACCGACGATCGCGCCGACCAATCCCGATATGCTCGTTAAGCTCAAATCGCGTGCCGCGGTCGAACGGCGCACGAGATCGTTTGCGACGGCCCAACCAACTGAGAGGTAGATGCCAACCGCAAAACCGATCGCCATCACACCCGGTACAACCTCGATCAATGTATTCGCGTTGAGCAACAACAGCGAAAGTATGCCGCCCGCGCCGAGGATTCCCGAGAGCAACAGCAACGATCCGCGACCGATGTGATCGGAGAGCTTGCCCGCTGGATACACAACCACCGCCGCGGATCCAATCAACGCAACGAGGATGTAATTTCCGCCCTTCGCCGGATTTTCGAGGCCGATCACGTCCTGAACGAAAAACAACGCGTTGGTCTGTATGGCTGACATAGCGGCGATCAATATCGCCATCGCAAGCAAGAACATGTAGTAACGAGACCGCGTGTACCCACGTTCGTCATCACCGTCCTTACTTTCTATATCGAAGTCGATCTCTATCTGCTCTTCGTCAGACGAACGCGACTTTGGGACCCGCAGTGCCAGCAACGTGTAGACCGTCGTTGCCAATAACACGGCGACCATCAGAATCACCGAGTACCACATCCACTGCGGCGCATCTTCGATGTGATAGTTCGACATCATGAAAACCACCAGCATGGCGACGAAGCCCGAACCCATCAGACGCATCAAGTTCAAGTAACCCGATGCTCGCCCCCGCTCGCTATCGTCGACATGGTCGATGATCAAAGCATTCGCCGGACCTTGAGCGGTATTGCCTGAGACCTGCATCGCTATCGTCACCAACATCAGCGCCAAAAAACTGTTCACTAAACCAAAGAGCAGCGTCGATACTGACAAGCCCAACAGACCGAAGATGATGAACGGATACCGTTTCAGCGCCGATACGCTCACTTTTTGGTCGCTGATAAATCCTATCGCCGGTTGAACCACCGCCGCAATCGCTAAGCCAATGAGCGAAACCAACGCCGCCAAGCTAGTTTTATCGAGCGTCCAACCCAACATTCTCACCGGGTCGTTTGCCGCTATCTCGGTCACCTTGTACTGAAGCAAAATACTGCCGAAACCGACCCAAACCCCAGACAACCCAAACGTGTAGATACTGATATTGAACAAACTCTGCGAACCGCGCCTAAAACGCGCGACTGGGTTCGCGTTACGGCTAAGCGTCGCAGCGGTCTGGATTGCTAATCGAGCAGAGGTCATCCATCCACCAATTGGGAAATCATCAAGATAGGCACCGGATGCAGAGTGCCTGCCTGCCAATTTACACTAGTTTTTCCCGACATCCGCAATCCACACCCGATTACACGTTTCCCATGTGTTAAACCACCCATCGGAAGAATAAATGGTTGAAGAACGAAGATTTTACACATGGCGCAAGTGTTCAACGTGCCGAGATGCCAAGAAGGTACTCGATGCCAACGGCGTCGAGGTCCAGGAACGGGACTTTTTCAATGACCTTCTCAGTAGGGAAGAATTGAAGCATCTCGCCTCCGCAGCCGGCATCGACAACCTCTTTTCTTGGCGTAGTCCCAGTGCGAAACCGTACCGAGAACGCCGACAATCCATCAGCGAAGACGAACTCATCGATCTCATGTTGCAAGAGCCAAGACTCATAAGAAGGCCCATCATCGTCGCCCCAGGAACCGCACCGATTATCGGCTTCAACGCGGACAAATACGCCTCCTTAAGCGACTAAGGAAGGGACCACGAACGCGCCCTTGTGCGTTCCCCTCCGTGCTCCGAACGCCTTCACGCGCCCGAACGGCCTAGCGACCGCTGGTGCTAGAATCGAGAGTTGGATCCCTCAAACAGCAACCGGTTCTCGTACCCCATGCACCCAATTAACGGCGGACCAGTCGTCCTTTCCGGAACAGCCCACGTCGGTTTGTCCGAGAAGATCTGCCAATATCTAGGTATCGCCGTCGGAAAAGCCGACGTCTTCAAGTTCTCGAACGACAACACCTTTGTTCGTATCCTTGAAAACGTCCGCGCCCGAGATGTGTTTGTAGTCCAGCCGACTGTAGAACCGGTCAACGATCACATCATGGAGATGCTGATCATGATCGACGCCGCGCACCGTGCCTCCGCCGGCCGAATCACCGCCGTCGTCCCTTATTACAGTTACGCCCGAACCGACAAAAAGGATCAGCCGCGCGTCCCCATCACCGGACGTCTAATCGCCGATCTCCTTGAAACCGCCGGCGCCGACCGCTTCCTAACTGTCGACCTCCACGCCGGACAGGTCCAGGGATTCTTCAGAGTCCCCGTCGACGAACTCACCGCCATGCCCATGCTGTCGAAATACTTCGTCGAGAAAGAACTCGAAGCCCCCGTCGTAGTTTCTCCTGACTTTGGAAGTTCTAAACGTGCACGCGACTTCGCACACATCATGGATGCTCCAGTGGCCATGGTCGAGAAACGACGCACCGGCAACGACGATAGCGTCGAGACCCACAACGTAATCGGTGATGTCAATGGGCGTAACGCCATCTTGATCGACGACGAAATCGCTACTGGCGGCACGATGATGGCCGCCGCGACTGGTTTGCGGCAAAATGGAGCTCGGGAAGTCTACGTCGCCGCTGCCCACGGCGTTTTCCCAGACAACGCCGCTCACAACCTTGCAAGTATGCAGGAAATATCCGAAATCGTGATCGCCGACACGGTACCATTGCCACCACACAAACAACACGAAAAAATCAAGATACTCTCGATCGCACCACTAATCGGCGAAGCCATCGATCGCATCCACAAGGGCAGATCTGTGGGAGCGCTCTTCCCCAACTGATAGTCCTTCCGGGTGCGTTGCCGCGTGAATCCAGCTTGGATCACGAAATCACATATCAAAGAGCCGAAACATGATCGGAAAACTGCTAGGAAAATTAGTCGGCGATCCGAACGAGAAGCAGCTCAACCAGCTGCGCCCGATCGCCGAGCAGGTCAACACCCACGAAAATTACATGCGAGGTTTGACCGATGACGACCTCGCCGCGATGACATACGAGTTCAAGGCGCGTATCAACGCCGGCGAATCGCTCGATGACATCCTCCCGGAAGCTTTCGCGGCGGTCCGAGAAGCCTCATCTCGCGTTCTCGGAATGCGCCATTTCGACGTCCAGATGATCGGCGGCGTTGTTCTCCATCAAGGCAAGATCGCAGAAATGCGTACCGGCGAAGGCAAGACCCTTGTCGCCACGCTAGCTGCCTACCTCAATGCACTTGACGGTAAATCCGTGCACGTCGTCACCGTCAACGACTACCTCGCCAAACGTGACGCCGAGTGGATGGGCCCCGTATACCAATTCATGGGACTCTCCGTGGGTTGTCTGCAGCAAAACAACCAGTCCTTCGTATTTGACGAAAACTATCTCGAAGGCAACGCCCCCGGCGAACGCGAAGACGCCTCTTCAAAGTTCGCATCCGTGGTTGGATCCCAACTCCGAATCGGTACCAAAACCGAAGCCTACGCCTGCGACATCCTTTACGCAACCAATAACGAACTCGGCTTCGACTACCTGCGCGACCACATGGTGGGGCAGACCGAAGAACGCGTCCAAGTGGGTCTATCCTACGCGATCGTCGACGAGGTCGACAATATCCTGATCGATGAAGCCCGGACACCGCTCCTAATCAGCGGCCCCGGTATCGAAACCGAACGCAATTACTCCCGCTTCGCATCTGTTGCCTCTCGATTAAAGCCAGAAACAGACTTCGAGGTCGACCTTAAGCGACGTAACGTCTCGCTAACCGAAGTCGGCAGTGAAAAAGCCGAACGGATGCTCGGAGTCGAAACCCTCTACAGCGAAACCGGCGAAGATAACGAACTTCCGCACCTCGTCGAAAACGCCATTCGAGCTGAGCACGTCTTTCTCCGCGACCGCGAATATGTTGTCCGTGACGGCGAAATCGTTCTCGTCGACGAATTTACCGGCCGGCTCATGGAAGGCCGACGATTCTCCGACGGCCTGCATCAAGCACTCGAAGCCAAGGAACGCGTCCGAGTCCAAGCCGAATCCGCAACTTATGCCACCATCACGCTCCAGAATTACTTCCGCATGTACTCCAAGCTCAGCGGAATGACCGGTACCGCCACTACCGAAGCGGAAGAGTTCTCCAAGATCTACAAACTCGAAGTCGTCGCCATTCCCACCAACCGCGATGACAAGCGAGTTGACCACCAAGACCTCATCTACATGACCGAAGAGGCAAAGTGGACCGCTGCCGCCCAGAAGATCCAGGAACTTAGCGAAGCTGGAAGGCCTGTCCTCGTCGGGACCACCACCATCGAAAAGTCCCAGAAAATCGCCGACCTATTGAAACGCCGTGGCGTCAGACATCAGGTCCTAAACGCTAAAGAGCACGAATCTGAGTCCCATGTGATCGCCCAAGCCGGCGTCCCCGGCGGTGTTACAGTCGCAACCAACATGGCAGGTCGTGGAACCGACATCATTCTCGGCGGCAACCCCGAAACCGCTACCGACGAATCATCCAATCGCAAGAACTCCAAACGTAACGGTCGGCAATCGAACAACGGCCACGATGCCGACGACCAACCCGAAACTTGGCAGGAACGACATGATGGCGTGATCGCGAAGGGTGGACTATTCGTTCTCGGGACCGAACGCCACGAATCCCGCCGCATCGACAACCAGCTCCGCGGCCGTTGCGCCCGACAAGGTGACCCCGGCGAAACTCAGTTCTTCCTCTCCGTCGAGGATGACCTCGTCAGACGTTTCGGTGGCGACCGGATCAAGGGCACCCTCGAAATGTTCAAGTGGGACGAGAACGTTCCTGTCGAAAACTCCGTCCTCGTTAGATCCGTAGAAAATGCCCAGCAAAAAGTCGAAGGTATCAACTTCGAAATCCGCAAAAACCTCGTAGATTACGACGATGTAGCGAACACTCAACGCGACGTTGTCTACAAGATGCGGGAGCGCATCGTCGACAGCGGTGATTTCCGCGACGAAATACGCGGGTACATTAAGACCGCACTCACCGGTCTGATCACGACATACCTGGAAGGCGACGCCACCCAGTGGGAAGTCCCGGGTTTCCAACACGAAATCCGTCGCTATTTCCCGATCATGGAGATCTTCACCTCCGAAGACGACTTCATCAACAAATCCCAGCAAGACATCGAAAAAGAACTCCACGACTACGTCGACACCGTCTACGACCAACGCGAAACTCTCTTCGGCGACGAAAGCCTTAAGATGATCGAACACAGCGTACTCCTGCGCGTTCTCGATCGCCACTGGGTCGGACACCTCACCCGCATGGAGAACATGCGCCAATCCATCGGCTTGCAAGCCATCGGGCAACGCGATCCGCTCGTTCAATACCGAACGATGTCGTTTCAGATGTTCAACGAGATGAACGAGGAGATCCGCAACGAAGTAGCTAGAACCATCTTCCACCTGGCTCCCCACGCGCCACACCAGTCAACCCGACTCGCACCATCAAACACCACACCGCTGAAGGCCGATGCCTTGGCCGCGGCGCAGCGTATCGCCCTCGCCCAAGCCAGCCAACAAAGCGTCATGTCCTCTGCCAACACCCAGCAGGGACCGGGCGCCACCACCACCGTCGCATCCGTGAACGCTCCAACTCACGCCGCCGATGGTCGTCGCCTCTCTCGCCGCGAGCGTCGCGCCATCGAACGCGAGAACAAAAAGAAACAACGTTCAGGCGCAGCCCGGTAACTCAATGACCACCGCGGCAAACCACATCCGTGCCGATGACGAACTGGCGACGAATCGACGTCGCCTGTTGGACGACCTAGTCGAACAGTTCGCCAAAAACCCAACCGACTGGCAACCCAATCTCCTCAACACCGTAGCCGCTTGGCCAAAAGAAAACGAACGGGCATACGACGAGACATTTCACTACTTCATCGGCGGCGAAGCCTTCAATTGGAAACGACTCGCCGAACGAATCGCCACCCAGCTTAACGCAGAAGGTCAATCATCCATTCCGTCCGAAGATATCTTCGATTGGCTCGGAGACACTGGCGTATTCGGCCGTCTCGGGGAGGAGCAGTTCCGACGCATTCTCGGAGTCGATGGCTGGCGCGCACACCTCAACTATTTCTACGGCGTCCACATTGAGCAATGCCTCATTGCCGCCATCCAATCGCGCATCCAAAAACGCCGTTATGGAAACGGCCTACCACCCTCAGACGACTCCTCCGATCTCGCCTACCTCGGCCTATACGAGGAGACCGAAAAGACGCTTTGGCAACAATTTCTCGACGAAAACTCACTCCGACTAGCCGACCTGGTCGCCGAATCTCCCGAAAATACCCGGACCATCGGTCTTGACGAGGAGTTCACCTACTGGCTCTTCAAACGTCGCATCGAACACACCAACGCCGCTCAAGTAGCAGATGAAACCCGTCGCGCCCTCGAAATGTTGAGCCGAATCAACTCGTCCCACGAAAAGAGAAAACGAATGCTCAAAGATCAGAACGGCGGTACAATTCTCGAATTCAAACTCATTCCGACTCGCAAAATCAAAACTCTCACCAAATGAGCACCACGCGCTTCAACCAGGAAGCGTTCGACGAGTGGCTCGCGGAACAACCATCTGACGCGCACCAACTCCTCACCGAAATCCGCGACATCGTGGTAGCCGCCGGTCACAACTTCACCGAAGGCATCAAGTGGGGCTCCCCTTGCTACTGGATACCCGAAACCTCCCGTCGCAACATCATCTGGTTCCAGCACCACAACAACTACGTCCGTCTCGGCTTCTTCAACGGCGCCACGATGCCCGACCCAGACAACATCCTCGAAGGCACCGGCAAACGCCTCCGACACATCAAGGTCTACGAAGTATCTGACGGCAACCGGCCAACCCTGATCAACTACGTCAAAGCCTCAACGGAACACGCCATCGCAAATCCCAATTCACTCTCTGCTTAATCTTGTCGGTGTCGATGCGGGATTTCAACGCCTTGACCAGAAAACCGACGTCGGGTTGTCACGCCTCGATCAGAAACTCGACGCCCTCCTAGCCCATTCAAAGATCAACCTCGATTAAAATCAAGCTCAGCAAAACACGCAAACGCGATGAAGGGGAGTAGTAACGGCCCCTGACGCTCGCCAGAGATCCGATCCCAGCTGAAAAGTCGGAAGCGTCAACCCGTGAAGTCGCCCCCGAGCTACTGCGCCGAAACAAGATATCCGTCATTCCCGCGAAGTCGGGAATCCAGATAGGCAAAAACGGCAACTAAGCGCAGTCGGAAAACGCCCGTTACCAAGCGTCATCGAGAGGCCACCGTACACACCATGCGGCGGCAACAAAGGTGGTACCGCGAGGCACGCGTCACCCGACATTGGCCCCGTCCTTTGAAAGGACGGGCTTTTTTGTATCCCGCCCAAACATCGAAATCTGCAAGGTTTCCCCCGCTCGGCGGGGGAAATGTCCGAAGGACAAAGGGGGCTCATACCCATGACAACCGAAACCAACAACAAAGTCATCTCCATAAACCCCCGAGACCTACCCCGTCGCTTCGACGTGAAAGAGCGCGAAGCATATTGGCGTACCCAGTGGGAAGCCCTCGGCATTTCAAAACACGACAAATCAGCCTCCCGCGAACAGAGTTTCGTCATCGACTCCCCTCCGCCGACCGCCAGCGGTTCTCTCCATCCCGGCCACGTCTTCTCCTACACCCACCAAGACGTCATCGCACGCTACCGACGAATGACTGGATGGAACGTCGTTTATCCCATGGGCTGGGACGACAACGGACTCCCCACAGAGCGCCGCGTCCAAAACTACTTCGGCGTCCGAGCCGAACCCAATGTCCCTTACATCCCTGACCTGAACGTCCGCAAACGCCGCAAAGAACTCGGCCTCGACAAAGACGAGCAACTCGTAATCTCCCGCGGCAATTTCATCGAGCTCTGCCACATCGTCACCGCCGAAGACGAGAAGACCTACAAAGAGCTATTCAACCGACTCGGCTTCTCTATCGACTGGGACGAGGAGTACGCCACCATTGACGACCGCTGCCGCGCCATCGCCCAGCGGTCATTCCTCGACCTAGACCAGCGCGGACACGTCTACACTGCCGAACTCCCAACCATGTGGGACGTCGACTTCCAGACCGCCGTCGCACAAGCCGAAGTCGAAGATCGACCAACCCCAGGCGCATACCACGACATCGAATTCGGCGTCTACGAATCTCTCATCGAAGGCGAAGAGGGCGTACCCGAATCCTTCGTTATCTCAACTACGCGACCTGAAATGATTCCCGCCTGCGTCGCCGTCACCGCTCATCCCGACGACGAGCGTTTCAAAAACCTCTTCGGCAAACACGCTATCACCCCTGGATTCTTCGCCAAAGTCCCCATATTCCCCAGCGAAAAGGCCGACCCCGAGAAGGGCACCGGCATCCTGATGCTCTGTACTTTCGGAGACGACAACGACGTCGAGTGGTGGCGAACCCATGACCTCGAACTCCGACCCATGATCGCCCGCAATGGCGAAGCCGCACCCCGCAACTTCGTCGCCTACGGCTCCGACGAACCCGGATGGGGTTCCCTAGACCCGACTCGCGCCCAATTCTTCTACGACCAACTGCTCGGGATGCCCCTCGAGGATGTCCGCACCAAGATCGTCGAACAACTCAGCTGCCCCGGCACATCGGCAATGACGATGCTCGGTCCTGAAGACGAAGTCGAAACCAGCAACCCCCTCCAGTCGCCGCCGCGACCCATCGAGCACGTCGTCCGCTATTACGAGAAGGGCACAACTCCCATCGAATACATCCCTTCTCGCCAGTGGTTCGTCCGCCTCATGGACAAAAAGCCCTACCTCCAAGAAGTCGGTGCCAAGGTCCAGTGGCTCCCGGAATTCATGCAGAAGCGATACGCCGACTGGACCGACGGCCTCGGACACGACTGGGCAATTTCCCGACAGCGATACTTCGGCGTCGCCATCCCCGTCTGGTACCCCATCGACGAAAACGGCGACATCCAGTACGACAGCTACATAGTCGCGACCGACGACATGCTCCCCGTCGATCCCACGCTCACACCCGCGCCCGGCTACGACGAGTCACAGCGCAACCAACCCAACGGATTCATCGGCGAGCAAGACGTCTTCGATACCTGGTTCACCTCGTCCATGACCCCACAGATCCTCGCCCGCTGGGGCGAAGATGGCGACCGTATGACCAACCTCTACCCGGCCGACCTGCGTCCCCAAGCCCACGACATCATCCGTACCTGGGCTTTCTACACCATCGTCAAATCCGCGCTCCACAACGACAACGTCCCTTGGCACAGAGCCATGATATCCGGCTTCATCGTCGACCCCGACCGCAAGAAGATGTCCAAATCCCGAGGTGCCCCCGTCACGCCCATGCCCCTCGTCAACCAGTACGGCGCCGACGCCGTCCGATACTGGGCATCCAACGGACGCCCCGGCATGGACATGGCCTTCGACCCAACCGTCTTCACCATCGGCGGCAAACTCGTCACCAAGCTCTACAACGCCGGCAAATTCGTCCTGATGCAGGAAGCCGAACACGGCGAAATCACCACCGAACTCGACCGCGCCTTCGTCAACGACCTCCGAGACACCGTCCACCGCTCCACCAACGCCTTCGAGAACTTCGAGTTCGCACACGCCCTCCAGATCACCGAAACCTTCTTCTGGGACGCCTTCGCCGACAACTACATCGAACTAGTAAAACGCCGAGCCCGCAGCGAAACCGACAAGCAGGGCAGAGCCTCAGCAGTAGCCACCCTACGCCTAGGCCTAAACACCCTCCTCCGCCTCTTCGCCCCGTTCGTCCCAACAATCACCGACGAAATCTGGTCCTGGACCTACGCCCAAGAAACCGGCTATGAATCGATTCACCAAACCCCATGGCCAAGCACCGTCATTCCGACGAAAGCCGGAATCCAGAGGGGACGGGACGAGTACGGGTTGCCCCCGCACGCGGGGGAAATGTCCGAAGGACAAAGGGGGATGCCCGACCGCTACCAACTAACCCCAGTCCACAAACCCGAATCCCCCACCTCCTTCCAAACCGCCTGCCGTGCCATAGCCGCCGTCCGAAAAGCCAAACACGAAGCCCAAATCGGACTTGGAAAACCCCTAGCAACCCTAACCATCACCGCGACCCAAGACCAACTCAATGCCCTGGATTTGGTAGCGAACGATGTAGCCGACGCCGGCGGAGCCACCCAAATCACCTATAACCGAGCAACCGAAGACAACGGCTACATTGCCGCTGTGGAAGCACCCTAGACTACTTATTATCGAGAATAGATGAGAGTTTTGTGATGGACGAACTGACGTTCTGGCAAAGTGCGGGCAACCAAATCGCCAAGCGATTGCCATTCATCGAACGGTTGCTCGAGCCGCAGATGATCCGCCGCGATTCAAAGGCTCAAGCCGACGCAATACGGCGAGAACGCCAAGCAGAAACCGATGCCGAGGTCGAACACACGCTCAAGATGGCCGCATCTTCATATGCTGGGAGTCTTGTAGAGAAGGGCAAATGGACACCGCAACAGGCCCGAGAATTCGTCAATTACGGAACAATAGTGGGCAAAGCTACGCCTTTGGTACACCCGGATGTCGACCCAACCAAATTGAACGACGATTGGATCGCGTTTTTCAGACAACGAGCGTCCAGTTTTTCAAACGACGATATGCAGGACGCATTCGCGCGTTTGCTAGCTGGTGAAGCCAACAATCCCGGTTCGTTCAGTCGCGCCACTGTCGACACAATGGCAAGAATGGAACAAATTCACGGCCAATCGTTACAAAAACTGCGTTCATTCAGTGCAATCCGCCGTATTGGTCGTTCTGGTATTTTCCTTGGCGGTGGGGACCCAGACTTTATCCCGTTAATATTCGACTATGAGAACCGTTGCTATTTGGATCGAGGCTTAAACTACGGGGCATTGGCCGAACTCGAATCTCTAGGGATCGTCATTACCAGTGCGACTGATTTTGTAATGACAGATGAATTTGATAATGCCTTTGAGTTTTCCGATGCACGGATTCTCGTGGCCCATGGTGTTGTTCCTACCGATAGGATTAGCGTGGGCAAAGTCAGATTGACGTTTATAGGTCAACAGTTGATGAATTTGTGCGAGCCGAAAACTAGCCAAGAGTTCAGCAAATTCGTCGTGAATGTTTGGTCTAAACGAGGGATAGAAGTCACGAAGTTTCCAATTGACAATTGTTGACTTAGTGATCTCGAATTAGTGTTGGCGGTAGACGCAGTTCGCGAGCCAGGGGAACAGGGCGATCTGCCTAGTCACCATCCGGTGGTCGAGTAAAGATTTTTCCGAATTTCGCATATGGAACACCTTACTGCCACCGAAAATCGTCAGCTAAACTGGCTTTCAACGCATGCGACTTCAAAGTCCGCTTCATCCTCCGATACATCAACCCCCAAGGTGACAAACACGCCCTGCAAAGATGGATCAACGATAGACGAGCACCCGAAACCCTAGCCAGTCTGACCTAGCAGGTGTGCGCCAAACCAAATGTCGAGGGTTTGCCGACCAGCAAGCCCTTGACATGCTCAGAAACTCGCCACCTCACCTCGCCTTCGGCGCCGCAATCCGATCTGGCGCCTGCCCAGCCCTGACTCGTCGCCAAGCCTCCATCAACTCCGCCTGATGCTCTTCCGCCCAGGCCAACAATCGCCTCTCTACACTTGAAGGCATCCGCCCCTTCGTCACCGCAACACTCGAAATATCCACCTTCACCCTGAAATCCACCCGCCGCGCGCGAAAATGAAGTGGGTCTAGGTCGCCGGGATAGATGTAAACACGGATCCCGTCGAAACGACAAACTTCAGGCATTAGCTACTTGACGCTCGGTATCTCCCGCAACCTCTTCCCAATTCTTTCCCGTCAACTCCAAATAAAGTGCATCCACGCAAAGACCCATATCCGTCTCGTCATCATCACCCCAAACCACTGCTTCATACGGAATAATCCGAACACTCTCGAAAACACCGCGATCCTTCCACGGTTCAAACCACACCTGCTCAGCAAAACGCGACAAATCGATCTCGCCGTTCACGCCATCGTTGAACTCGATCCAAATCTTGAACCCATCACGCGCCTTGACAGATACCGGCGTCAATTCCATGCCGACTCGAAACTCCTTCTGCAAAGAAACTCGTCTACCCACACTTATAACACGGTCAACAACAGGCCCTCATCCCCCCAACACCCCACCGTTTCCATCCTAGGTCAAACGCCCTAAAACACCGATCCCACTCCCGCTCACGAGAGAAAATCAGCACAATCCGCGTAATCCGCGGTCCAAACACTCATTCATCTGATGTCACCCATCCCGCTCGGCGAGAATGGGTAATGGTGAGGGCCTCAGTCGCGCCAAAAAGATGCGAAGATGAAGTTCACGCGGTAAGATTTCCGCATAACCAAATCTGGAAACATCGAAGAAGCCATACTCTGGGAGTGCGAATCTTGGAATTCGATCAGATCAATAAGACCGCGGTAACCGATCCTGCGAAACAGCCCAATCTCGAAGACTACGCGTCGATACGCGCCAACTTCGATTGGTGGCGAGATGCATTCGAGAAGATGGATTGGCTGCCGGGTGGCGGACTAAACAACGCTTACGAGGCCGTTGATCGACACGTTGCGCACGGTCACGGCGACAAACTCGCAATGATCTGGCTTGGTAAGAACGGCGAAGAGGAGCGTTACACATACGCCGAATTCAAACGCGAATCCGATCGTTTCGGTGCTGTAATGCAAAACCTTGGCATCGGGTTGGGCGACAGGGTCTTCATCTTCATGGATCGATTGCCGGAGCTCTACATCGCGGCCATGGGAATCCTAAAGGCGGGCGGTGTCATCGCACCATTGTTCTCCGCTTTCGGTCCCGATCCGGTACGTGATCGCATGCTTGACGCAGGCGCCAAATACCTCGTAACCAGCCCTGACCTCCGCGCCAAGATCTCCGAAATGTTGCCCGAAATCAAAACGCTTAAAAACGTCATCATCGTCAACAAAGACGGGCGATCCGACGACCCGCCGGTGGAAGGCGATCTTGACTACTACGAGTTGATGTCAGCCGCTGACCCTGATTCCTTCACCATGGCCGAGACGACACAGTACGACTTCGCCATCATGCACTACACGTCCGGCTCAACCGGCAAACCAAAAGGCGTCTTGCACCGGCACCAAGCGGTCATTCAGCAATGGATCACTGGCCACTGGGCACTCGATTTCAAATTCGACGATGTTTATTTTTGCACTGCCGATCCCGGATGGGTCACCGGAACGTCTTACGGTATGATGGCGCCGTGGACGAACGGCGTTACGCAGATCATCTACGAAGGAGGCTTCAGCGCCTCGGGTTGGTACAAGGTCATTCAGGACTACGACGTCACTGTCTGGTACACCGCACCGACCGCGGTCCGCCTCCTCATGCGTGCCGGTGGCGACGTCGTTGACCAGTATGACATGTCCTCCCTGCGATTCATCGGTTCGGTCGGGGAGCCCTTGAATCCCGAAGCCGTCGTTTGGGGCAATCGTCATTTCAACATGCCGATCCACGACAACTGGTGGCAGACCGAAACCGGTGCGATCATGTGCGCCAACTATCCGTCGATGGCGGTCCGTCCCGGTTCCATGGGACGACCGTTCCCCGGCATCACAATGGGCGTCCTCGACGATCAGTTCAACGAGATGGGGCCCGGAAACGCAGGTAGCCTCGCCGTCCGACCGGGTTGGCCATCAATGATGTACACCTACTGGCAACAAGACGAGATGTACAACTCTCGCTTCAAAAAAGGCTGGTACATCACTGGCGACCAAGCCAGCATCGATGAAGACGGATACTTCTGGTTCCAAGGGCGAGCCGACGACGTTATCAATACCGCAGGACATCTTGTTGGCCCGTTTGAAGTCGAATCGGCGCTCATCGAGCACGAAGCCGTCGCCGAAGCTGGTGTAATCGGTAAACCCGATCCTATCGCCATGGAGGTCGTCAAAGCATTCGTCACCCTTAATCCGGGTCACGAAGCTGGCCCTCAGCTCCGACGCGAACTTATGCGGTTCGCCCGCGACCGCCTTTCCGCTGGCGTCGCACCACGCGAGATCGACTTCATCGACATCATGCCGAAGACACGGTCTGGCAAAATCATGCGCCGCTTGTTGAAGGCGCGCGAACTCGGACTGCCAGAAGGCGATACCTCGACCCTCGAAGACGATTAACACCAACCTCATCGCCAGCAGTGCGAAGTACGAAAGGCCAGTGAAATGCCCGACGCAGCAGTATTTAACAAGGTCAATGAACCTCTGACCGTCGAGGATATCTACGTCGACGATCCGGGACCCTACGAGGTCCTCGTCAAAACGATGGCCACCGGAGTGTGCCACTCCGACCTCCACTTCGTGGAAGGCCTCTACACGATGGAGACCCCAGCCGTGATGGGTCACGAAGGTGCAGGCATCGTCGAAAAGGTCGGAAACCTCGTCCAAGACGTCGCCCCCGGCGACCATGTCATCCTCTGCCTCTCCGTCTACTGCGGCCGTTGCAGGCATTGCATAACCGGCCATCCGGCGCGTTGCCAGACCAAGCCGATGCGCGGCGAAAACGAAGCACCTCGTATCTCGTGGAATGGCGAACCTTTGGTCCAGATGGCGAACCTCGCCACCTACGCCGAGAAGATGCTCGTGCACGAAAACAGCGTCGTCAAAATTCGAGAAGACATGCCCTTCGAAGGCGCAGCCCTCATCGGATGCGGCGTCACAACCGGCGTCGGTGCAGCCCTAAACACCGCAAAAGTCGAACCCGGCTCAACCGTCGCAGTCTTCGGAGCGGGTGGCGTCGGACTTGGCGTCATCCAAGGCGCGCGCATCGCAGGAGCACTCCGCGTCATCGCCGTCGACATCTCCGAAAACAAACTCAAGACCGCAATGGACCTCGGAGCAACGGATATCGTCGACGCCTCCGACAACGACCCGATCGAAGCAATCATCAACCTTACCGATGGCGGCGCCGACTACACCTTCGAAGCCATCGGCCTAAAAGACACCGCCGAAGCCTGTTGGCATGCACTAGGAACCGGCGGCACTGCCACGCTCATCGGAATGATCCCCGAAGGCACCAATATCGAAATCCCAACCACAGGAATGAGAGAACGCAAAATCCAGGGTTGCTCGATGGGCTCCAATCGCTTTAAGGTCGACATGCCTCGATACGTTGAGTTCTATCGCCAAGGCCGACTACTTTTGGATGAAATGGTGACTCGCCGCCTGGAACTCTCCGATATCAATGAAGCCTTCCGCGCGATGAAGGCAGGCGAAGTCGCTCGCTCAGTCATCATGTTCTGAAGCCCCAACACCAGATCGCAGTTTCACCTGAGCAGCTGGTTCAATCGGAGCGACATGTTGTGACCAACGGCGCGGGTGTTTTAGCCTTGTGGTTACGCAAATCGCAGAACGTTCTCTGCGATTGATTCGTATCTGTTTGAGTAAACCACCGCAAATCCACGGAACCGCGGCACGTCACAAAGAGGTGCATTCTTGAATCGCATAGTTGCCATGACCTTGGTCGCTGTAGCACTCGTCTCAGCGGCAATTTCGCTCGAATATCATCCACTACAGGCTCAATCTCAACTGTACCAACTGACGGTTCGAAACGTCACCGATCGTCAACCGATAAGTCCGCCGATCGTCGTCGTGCATCAGAACGCGCGTCTCTTTCCCAAGAGTGCGGACCGACTTGACGGACTGGAAGAGTTCGCCGAATCCGGGGCACAACCGGCACTGATGGAATCGCTTAGCGACCGAACTGGAGTCAAGAGTGTGACCAGGTTCGGTGGCATCATCGATCCACAAAGTCAAAAGACCATCATCAACGTGAGTGCAGAACCGGGCGACCACATCAGCGTCATCGGCATGTTGTTGTGCACGAACGATGCGGTGACTGTTGGCACCGCGATTCTTACCGACGAAGACAGTCCGGCATTTGGGTCGGGTATCGTGATTGACGCTGGTACCGAGGAAAACGATGAGTCGCGTCGAAACGTTCCTTGTTTGGAAGGCACCGGTGCGGCCGATCTCGATACAGCCGACGGAGAGGGAACCATAACCTCGCCGCATCCCGGCATCAAAGTCGTCGGCGACCTCGGAGCGGTCTTCGGTTGGAAGCGCACGGCGATGGAGTTCGTTGTCGACACTCGGGGCACCTTACCGAAGCGAGCATTTGATGTCGGAGCAACGCTCAGCAACAACACGAATGGCCAACCAATTACGCCTCCCGTAGTAGTGGTTCACGACAAAAACGTAGACGTGATCAATTACACACGCCCGATTGAACTCAACGGAATCGATAGGCTTTCAGAAGGTGGCGACGGTGCCGTCCTGCTCGACACCCTCGCAGCCGAACCGGGCGTCGTGTCAGTCACACAGTGGCACACCAGTGGACCGATCGCACCCGGCGATTCTTACAGCGGTAACGCTCGCGCATTCATCGGTACCAACATCACCGTCCTTGGCATGTTCGCTTGCACCAACGACGCCTACATCGTCGCCTCGGCCGAGGTTAAAGGTTCTTCAATCCAAGTCACAACCGATTCAGGAATCGCCTCAGTCTTCGATTCAGGTGCAGAAAACAACGACGAGACTACCGATACCGTGCCTTGCCTAGGCGGTGATGCGGCTGCATTCTCAGAAGGCAACGGAGAAAATCAGCGTCGTGAGCACCCCGGCATCGAAGGCAACGCGGATCTGAATCTGGAAATCCATGGTTGGAGCGCCGACGACACCGCAACCTTGACCACTCATAACAAGGTCGACATCCCGGAACCCGTCGCAACACCGGAACCGGTGCCGACCGAGACGCCAGCACCTGAACCTACCGCGGAACCGATTGAAGAACCGGGCACGCCAGAAATCGGACCGGATGGACTTCCCATTACGGGTGGCTCAACGATCGGCGCCGCGTGGTCGATGGCTGCGTTATCGCTTGGAATCGCTTCGGCGTTGGTAGGTGCTTGGCTAATCCGAACGGCAAACCGTCGCCGCGCCTATCAGCGACGGTAGAAAATCGAAGGCCGCCAGCCGTTACTCCGAGGCGGTTCCCAAAAACCACTCGATAGTGGCGGCGAAATCCTGTGGGCAAGACTCAGCCGCGCGGCTGCCACAGTTTTCAAGCTCTACCAGCTTGCACTTGTTACCTAACGCCGCCCGAGCGGCTACTACTTCCTGATGATCCGCAATCTCGCTCTGCCTGCCGCGTACCAAAACCAGCGGGCAAGTTGTTACGTTGACCGGTGGCGTTTCTCCTTCGCCCAAGCCGTAGTCAACGAGCGCAAGCGCGCGAACGGCTCCTTTAGCGTACTTCGCCGCCTGCAGCGCAATGGTACCGGTCTCTTTCCCTTGGGCGATAACCGAAACGGGTTCGCCAATCGCCCATATCGTCTGTATCAAGGTGTAAGTCGAGACATCCCAAGTCGCATACACATCTCCAGACGCGGACAACGCGTCCGCGAAATCCGACCACTGAGAGGAATCTGATTTCGACGAAACGAGGAGCAACGGTGCGTTTCTCGGTGAACCATTCTCCGAAACCGGCGACCATTGTTTGGCCCCGACCTTCGCCTCTGTAACTAACGTTATCTCCGTTGTCTCAGTCAACATATTTTCGGGTTCTCCGCAGTAGTCGATATTGCTCGTCTTAACCGTTCGGTCAACGGTGTGCAATCAGTGAATCAACGTTAGAATACAAAACCGACAGACCACCTTATGACGACGAGAGTGGTGGTTTGCAACTTTGACCCGATTCGGAGGATTCAAATGGTTACATCGGAGTGGGGAGCGATCTACAAGGAGCTCGGAGCCCAGCCCGTCATCAACGCGACTGGCAGCGTGACTTTACTAGGTGGCTCGACACCGGTACCGGAAGTGAAAGAGGCCATGGATCGCGCCGATAGCGCATTCATACCCCTCATCGAACTGGAAAAGGCCGCGGGCGACGAGATCGCGAGATTGGCGGGCGTTCCGGCGGCGTACATCACCTCGGGTGCGGGTTCGGCTCTGACACTCGCAACGGCCGCGTACATGGCCGGTGCCGACGATGATCTCATCCAACAGCTACCCGATACTTCGGGTTTGAAGGACGAGATCGTGATGCAGCACCGCGAACAGTATTGGTACGACCGGTGCCTCCAACTCGCAGGAGCAAAACTCGTTTTCGCGGGCGACGAAAACGGCACCTCCGAGGACGACATTCGAGCCGCCATCACCGACAAGACCTGTGCAATACACGTCCCGGTTGTTGAACAGGCGCCGAAAGACCCTAACGTCGTTCCACTCGACAAGGTCATCCAGATCGCCAAGGATGCCGGCGTTTATGCATCCGTCGATGCGGCTGGTCAGATCTTTCCGCTCGAGAACTTTGGCAAATACGTACGCATGGGTGCCGATTTCCAGTGCATCGCGGCGAAGTACATGTTCGCACCCCACTCGACCGGTCTGGCGCTCGGTACAGAGGAAATCATCGACGCAATCAGTCGGCATTCGTTCGTGGGTTACGAGTCACGGCGCATCCGAGGCATTGGCCGTCCGCACAAGGTCGATCGTCAAGAGATAATGGGTTGCGTTACGGCCGTCCAGCGCTGGTTCAAGTTGGACCACGAGACTCGACTGGCTGCCGCCGAGCAGGAGAGTTTGGAGATCATCAAACCGCTACAGGGCATCCCTGGCGTCAAGGCCGAAATGATCGACAACATCATTGCCCACCAGCCATTCGGGGTAACCATCGGCGTCGATGAGGACGTTGTCGGATTCAACAACGAAGATCTCGTAGTCAAGCTTAAGGACGGCGATCCTCCGATCTGGACCCGCACGACAGATAATGCTCCGTTGATGATCCACGTATTCGGTCTCAACCCGGGTGAAGCGAGCATCGTCGGAGAGTCGATCGCCGCCGCGGTTCGAGGTTAATTCTCTCCGCGTCGATCCAGTCTTCGACTCCGTCGTTCCGCTAAAGGCCGGAACTCAAAAAGAAAAAGTGCGTTCCCTCTAAGGCATATAGGGGTAACGCGCTTTTCGGCAGTGTCGACTAAGCGCGCCCACGAACTGAAACCACTAGGAGCGAATCACCCATGGAAACCGTCAATACAGTAGCCATCCTTAGCCCTGGCGACATGGGATCAAACGTCGGTCGTGCATTGCGCGAAAACGGCTTAGAAGTAATCACCTGCCTCACTGAACGCAGCGCCCGAACTCGCGAACTGTCCGAAATCGCGGGCATCGTAGACGTTCCCGACTTCGCGGAGATGATTGATCGCGCCGACATCGTCCTGTCGGTCCTGGTTCCAGAACGCGCGGTTGACGTGGCGCGGCAAGTTGCGGCGGTCATCGCTGACTCTGGAAAACCGCTACCCTTCGCCGACTGCAACCCGGTCGCACCGGCCGTGGCCGTCGAGATGAGCGAGACAATTGACGCGGCAGGCGGCAAGTACATCGACGGCGGCATCATTGGGAGTCCTCCGGGCAGGGGAGAGCCGCCACGCTTTTACGCCTCAGGACCCCACGAAGCCATCATGGGTCAGTTGGACGGGCGAGGCATATCGGTTCCCATGATGGGTGGTGAAGTCGGTCGTGCCTCGGCGATCAAGATGTGCTACGCCTCGCTCAGCAAAGGCGCTGCAGCATTGAACGCATCGGCCCTAATCTCAGCGATGAACCTTGGCATCTACGACGAGTTCATCGCCGAAATGGAGTCCAGCCAACAAGGCGTATTGAACAATATGCAAGGCGTCAAAAGCCTAGGCGCAAAAGCCTTCCGCTGGATCGACGAAATGGAGCAGATTTCGGCGACCTTTGGCGCCGCAGGTGCGACTCCTCACATGCACAAAGGCGCCGCCGACATCTTCCGGCTAGTCAAGTCCTCACCAATCGGTCACGAGAGGCCGGAGACGGTCGACGAATCGCGATCGCTGCGCGAGACGGTGGAGTTGTTAGCGAACGGATCAGACGCTGACGCCAGCTAACTGCCGCGTGACTCCCAGCGCAATATAGTCGAATTCCGCAGCGATCTCATCGTTCGCCAACACTGGAGGTTCCAACGCGTCCAGATAGTCCGGGCGCAAGTTCACTGCCCCCAAAAACGGTATGCTCATCTCGTATGCCAAATCTTCGGCGGCGCCTTGTCCGAACATGCCACCAGACATATTCTCCACTACCCCCAGCACGTCCAAATTCATCTTGCGGATCATGTTGATCGAGCGTTTGGCGTCCAGAGCCGCCAGTTCTTGCGGCGTGCTCACGATAACAAATCCGTCCAGGTTCAACGTCTGCATCACCGTCAACGGGGCGTCCGAGGTGCCAGGTGGTAGATCGACGACCATGTAGTCTGGCTCACCCCAATCGGTCATCTGCAGGAACTGGTTTATGGCATTGTGGATCATCGGACCGCGCCAGATGATCGCTTCTTCCTCGTTTTCCTGGAAAAAAGCCATTGACATCACTTTGACGCCGAATCGCTGCGATGGAACCATGCGCCCTTCGCGTTCGACCGGACCTTCAGAAATGCGCAAGACTCGAGTTACGTTTGGGCAGTCGATGTCGCAATCAAAAAGCGCGACATCGTGGTCCTGTTTCGCAAGTGTTGCGGCGAGGTTGACGGCGACGGTCGTCTTTCCGACACCGCCTTTTCCACTGTAAACGCCAATGCGCTTGCCGATTGATTTGAGCGAATCGGCGATGCGTTTCCGTTCCTGGAATTGCCGCCGTGCTTGTGCGAGCCGCGCCTCTTCGGCGGGAGTTGTCTTGCGGGGAGTGGTCACAGATGTCCCGTGAGATGAGGGTTATCGGTTGGTATAAACCGGAGCTGATTAGTCGATGCCGAGGAGGCGCTTGCCATCTTCGGTGATCATGTCGGGATTCCATGGCGGGTCGAACACTAGGTCGACCTCGACGTCCTCGACGTATTCAATCTCGGCGATGCGCCACTCAGCCTGCTGCGCGATGTAGGGTCCCATTCCGCATCCCTGGGCCGTGAGCGTCATCTCTACAAATACTTCGTTTTCTTCAACATCGACATCATAGATGAGTCCGAGATCTACGACGTTGACCGGGATCTCGGGGTCATAAACGTCTTTGAGGGCTTCGTAGACCTGATCTTTGGTTACGGCGTTGGATGTTTGTGCCATTGTGCAAACCTCCGTGAGGGAGTGCAATCGAAGAAGTCGCTGCTTGTTGGCAAGTCTATCAAACCGAGGTTAATCGCCTTAACGATGCGCGAGGTACCAGCAGCTATCCGCCTCGCGGTGCGGATTCGTCGCTGTGAAGCGCTCGTCGCTCGGCGATGATGTCATTGAGTGCGTCGCGAGCCGAGTCCAAAAGGTCGTCGTCCGGAGCGTCTTCGAAAGATGCCGACTCGGCGGCGGAGATCCACGCCCAGATTTCCTCCTGCGCCAAACGGAGTTCCTTGGCGTTCATCGAGGAGAATTCGGCGTAGATGGAAGCGGGTGGTAGTGGTAGGGACATTGCAGCCAGTTTTCGTGAGTTAACAGAGTGATGGGCAATCATCCACGGATCGAAGCATTAGCGAGTTGGGGTTAAAACCTCGCACCCAACGCCGCCGGCTCGACTGATTCGGCGGTCGAGGGTTATCAGAGGGCAACCGAGGGATTCTGCTAAGGCAACGTACCAGGCATCGTAACAGGTAAGGTTGTGGCGCAGTTCCCAGATGCGCTCCGCGAATGGAGTGAAGGGATAGAGGCTTAAACCAACTCGCAACAGGTCGTTACGTGCGAATTCGGCTTGAACGGTCGATATGTCTTGATTTAATTCCGATCGTCGAAGACCGTTCATGACCTCAGCGAATATGAGCTCCGGGCTGTGCATATCGGGGTTCGCGGCCAATTTTCTTGCCCACTCCGCGTCGTCGCCGTGCTCAACGAGCGCAGCGATCAAGACCGATGCATCAACTACGATCACCGGCCGCGATCTTCCCTGATCATTTGAACGATCTTGTCGGAGCCGATGCGCGATCCAAATGTAGCGGCTCGTTCGGCTGCGCGTTTCATCAATTCTTCATTCGATGGCCGAGATAAGATGCGTTCTAACTCACTCAGTATGAAGGCCTGCATGGATTGGCGGTTTTGCGCGGCGCGTAACGCCAATTCGTCCCGCATCTCCTCTGGGACGTTGCGAATTGTTATCTGGACAGTCATGATTGCATTATGCCAGCAGTGCAAGCATTTTGCAAGCATATCGGTTCAGACGAGATTGTGGCGGTCAACCTTGGAACCCGCCAAGAACACGTCGCTGACTTTGCGGAGGTCGGCGATATCGCGGGTCGGATCGCCATCAACTACTAGGATGTCGGCTTGTTTGCCAACTTCGAGCGTGCCCACCAAGTCGTCGACGCGGCATGACATCGCAGAGTCGCGGGTGGCGGAAACGATCGCCTCCATGTTCGACATACCGGCCATCACGTGCGCTTCGATCTCGGTCTGGAAGTCTCCCATCGGATAGTTTGACCAAGCAGAGTCCGAACCCGCGACCATAACCACTCCCGCATCTCGCATCCGTGCGATATGATCCATGCGACCTTCGATGCCGGATCGCATAACGTCCACATCCTCGGTCTCCAAGGCGCGACCCGGATCGTCCTCAAGTTGACGGATTCGCGCCAAGCCTTGACCGAGGGTCGGGTTCACGAAGACCCCTTGTTCTGCGATCCGGTCCGCGATATCGGAACGGTAGCTGTCCGAACCATCGTGATCCTTGTGGACGCCGTGGATCATGGTGTCAATGCCCGCTTCAAGAGCGTTTTCCATCCCGCCCGACGATGTGCAGTGAGCACATACATGTTTTCCGAATTTATGCGCCTCATCGGTGATCGCGGAGAATTCATCGACGTTGAAAGATGGCCTTGTCGGGTGACTGGTACGGGTGCTGCCGCCGGTCGCGGTCACCTTGATGAAGTCGGCACCTTCCTTGATGAGCTGTCTGACCGCGGCGCGACACTCCGTCGGGCCGGTTGCCTGCGTACCGAAGTAAGAAAGGTGACCGCCGATTATCGCGATTGGTCTCCCAGCGAGGATCAGGCGTGGCGATGGGACGATGCCCATCTCGACAGCTTCGCGCAGGAGGAACGTCGTGCGATTCTTGGCTCCGCAATCTCTGACGGTTGTTACCCCAGAGTAGAGGTGCTTTCTGACGTTCTGAGCGGCTTGGACGGTCAGAACCTCGTCGGGCAACGTAACAAGGTCATCGCCAGCGCGGCCATCGCCGATGCCGATCAAGTGAACGTGACAATCGACCAGTCCCGGCAGTATCGATGCGTCGCCGTAGTCGATTTCGAGAACCGACGCTCCTTCCGGTGATTGCACGGTCTCTCTGGTGCCGATCTGCTTGATCGTGTCACCTTCCAGCAAGACGGCGGGTTGTTCGGCTACTGGACCGCCGTTGCCGTCGACTAGTCTCGCGGCCTTTAGCAGCGTGAATTTTGGGTTGCCGACGCTCATGTTTAACCTCCGTGCGAATGTTGACTACCCAGATTAATTTCTTCGGGTTGTTGACGCACGGCAGCGAGCGATTCTTCCGAGCCACGCTCTACCTTCTCGCCTTTGAAGAACACATCGGCGACATTCCATAGGTCGTTGACGTTAGTTGAGGGATCACCATTGACGACCAAGATGTCGGCTTGTTTGCCGGGTTCGAGTGTACCGACGATGTTGTTGACGCCGAGAGCCTCTGCTGCGTGGCTGGTTACGGACATCAAGCCTTGCATGTGAGAGTATCCGGCGTGAACCAACAACTCGGCTTCGTAGACCGTGTTGCCGAGTTGGTAATCGCCCCATGAAGAATCCGAGCCGGTGATGACCTTTACGCCCATCTCGATCATCCGGCGGTTGTGGTCGAGGCGGACATCCAAATCGCGTTTCGCTTCATCCAAGTCGATGCGCTCCTGATCTGTGAGGCCGGATTTTCGTCCCTTCTGAATCAGCGACCACACACGCGCTCGGCCGACCTGTAGCGTCGGATTGACGTACGCGCCTTGTTCGCCGATACGCTCGGCGACGTCCGTTCGGAAGTTAACCTCGCCGTCCGGTTCGTTGTAGGTGCAGTGAATGATCATGTCGACTTTGGCGTCGAGAGAGTTGATGACGCCTTGCGTAGACGTGCTGTGCGTGGCGGTTAACATGCCGAACTTGTGCGCTTCGTCGGCGACGGCTTGCAGTTCATCGAGGTTGAAGGCCGGGCGTAGGGGAAAAGATGATGGGGTGCTGCCGCCGGTGGCAGTGATTTTGATGTAATCGGCACCTTCCTTGATCAGCTGCCGCGTGAACGCCCGGCATTGTTGCGTGCCCGTGACCTCGCCGCCGAAGTATCCCATGTGCCCACCGATAATCGACACCGGCCGACCGCAAAGCATCATGCGCGGACCGACCACCAACCTTTCGTTGATGGCATCCCGAAGCCGGAACATGGTCATGTTTTTCGGACCGTTCTCCCTGATCGTCGTAACACCCGAAAAGAGACTGCGGCGCGCATTCCCGGCCGCTTGAACCGTCAAGATTTCGTCTTCCAAAGCTGCAAGGTCTTGACCATTGCGTCCATCGCCGAAACCGTTGTTGTGAGTGTGGCAGTCCACCATGCCGGGAAGAATGGTAGCGCCCGGATAGTGGTGATTGTCGACTGGAGCACCGTCAGGAGCGCGTACTTCGTGCGCCGGGCCGACGCTCACGATCTCGGAGCCATGGATTAGGACCGCACCTTGTTTAATGGGCGGGCCGCCTAGCGCATCGACGACGCGGTCGGCAGTTAGGAGGGTGTAGGTGGGAGACATGGGATGGATGTTAACGATTGGTGACGGGCTAGAGGGTTGGAATGGAAGTTTACAGGGTTCAGTACAGTTATTGATCAGACAGCAGAAATCGTACGCTTCATGTCTAGATCGTGGTTAAACTACCAAGACGATGGCGAAGTATCTCCCTCCGGATACCTGTTCTTAAACGTTAATCAGCATTGACCAGATTTACATTCCTCCGAGCTTTTTGGTACGTGGTAATGGTCGCCGCGTGCGGTATCGTCAGCGCCGGACTGTTGGCTTGCACACAACCCGGCCCTACGCCGACGGCAACTCTGACTACACCTCCGACGTCGACAACCACTCCCGCACCAACTGATACCTCGATACCGGTCGCTATTCTTGTTCCGACAGCGACGCCGACGGTCGTTCCGTCACCTACTGACACCGCGACGCCACTGCCTACAGAAACGCCGTCGCCTACAGATACGCCTACTTCAGAGCCGACGGAAACGCCGACATCGTCGCCGACCGTCTCGTCGACCCCAGAGCCTACAGAAACGCCGACGCCATTTCCAACGGCAACACCGACACGTCAGCCAACCGAAACGCCGACGCCGACGCCGACATCCACCCCTATGCTGGCCGATAGAGACGTGCTAGTTGCGTTTTACGAAGCTATGGGAGGACTGAACTGGAACGAGCAGGCAAACTGGTTGAGTGGCAGGCCGATAGGGGAGTGGTTCGGCGTTACCACGAACGAAGATGGGCGGGTCGTCAAACTAGCTCTAGTTGAGAACGGGTTGCGTGGCGAATTGCCGACGCAGACGGGCGAATTGACCGAATTAGAGGTTTTGGAGCTCGAGCGTAACGAGATGACCGGGTCGTTGCCCGTTTCGTTCGGGAAGTTATCGAATCTGACGGTAATCGATCTCGACGAAAACGAATTGTCTGGTGAACTGCCGCGATCGTTGTCGATGTTGGGGGAGTTGGAAGTGTTGAGC
Organism: Dehalococcoidia bacterium; assembly: GCA_963664695.1. Taxonomy (GTDB): domain Bacteria; phylum Chloroflexota; class Dehalococcoidia; order Lucifugimonadales; family Lucifugimonadaceae; genus Bin127. The sequence continues at coordinate 651,026 of OY761543.1, read as the reverse complement.
CTCTTCTCCAATGCTTTCAGCGGGAATATACCTGAACAATTAGATAGTCTCGGTAATCTGAAGGTTCTGGATCTAGGGTCAAACGATTTCAGCGGAGAAATACCGGGTCAGTTGGGCGAATTGGGGAAGTTGAGGATCCTCCGGTTGGACGACAACAGGTTGGCCGGCGAGATCCCGCCCGAGTTCGGTGATCTGCGCTTCGTCGAAGAGTTGTTGCTAAGCGGCAATCGGTTGTCAGGTCCGATACCGTCGGAATTAGAGGGTCTAGCGTCAGTGAAATGGCTGCGGCTGGGATCCAATCTGTTGAGTGGCCCGATTCCCGACGAGTTGGCGCAGTTGTCGACGCTGATCGAACTCGATCTCAGCAACAATCGCCTTAGCGGACCGATACCGAAATGGTTGGGCGACTTTGGAGAGTTGACGGCGTTACACATGGCCGGCAACTTAGATCTGACTGGATGTCTGACCGAAGAATTATCGAGGTTAGAAAACAACGACTTTGAGCAGCTTGGTCTGGGTTTGTGCGAATCCGATCCCGGACCGCGGAACGCATTGGTGGCTCTGTATAACGCGACGGATGGACCGAACTGGAAAAACAATAGGAATTGGTTGAGCGATTTATCGGTTGGCGAATGGCACGGCGTTAGAACGGATTTGGAAGGCCGCGTCGTCGCGTTAGATCTTGAAGACAACAATCTGAGTGGGGAGATACCGTCTGCAATTGGGCAACTGGGTAGATTGACGTACCTGCGTCTTAACAGAAACAACATTCGCGGCACGATCCCTCCTGAGATCGGCCAACTCTCCGAAATCGATGCGTTGTTCTTGGATGACAACGGCCTTGAGGGCGAATTACCAGATGAATTGGCGTCCCTTGCGAAACTCACGTTTTTCTCAGCGGCCGGCAATCGATTGACGGGTCCGATTCCGTCGTGGGTAGGCGGTTTTTCAAACTTGGAACGGATTGCACTTGCCGATAATCGGCTAAGCGGCGAGATACCAGTGGAATTTGGCGACCTGAGCAATCTAGTGCTTGTTCGCTTGTATGAAAACGAATTGACGGGCAATATACCCGCAGAGTTGGGTGCTCTTGCCAAACTGGAGTGGCTGGATGTGTCGAGCAATCGTTTGACAGGTGAAATACCGGTTGAACTCGCGAGAATTTCCGAATTAAAGGAGTTGTCGGTGCACAGCAATCTGCTGGATGGAGAAGTGCCCGTTGAACTTGGTATGCTCACACGACTCCAGAAACTGCGGCTCCATTTCAATCGATTGAGTGGTTCGATCCCCACGGAGTTGGTCGATCTGTCTAGCTTGGAGGAATTTGAGATCCGAGGCAACAAACTGACTGGTTGCCTCCCCGATGGGTTGGTGGGTGTCAAAAGCAACGATTTGTCGAATGTTGATCTGCCGACTTGCTCGGAAGTTGTAGACCAGCCCGTCACTATTTCTGATCGAGATGTACTCGTTGCGCTTTACGACGCGACTGACGGTCCGAACTGGAATAACAATAGGAATTGGTTGAGCGACGAACCGATCAGGTTTTGGCACGGAGTGACTGCGGATGGTCGAGGCAAGGTCATCGAATTGAATCTGCACGAGAACAACCTCAACGGTACGATTCCGCCCGAAATTGGCCAGCTTACCGAGTTGAGAAGCTTGGTGTTGAGAGCAAATGAACTCAGTGGCGAGTTGCCATCCGAACTTGGCGATCTTGAGAATCTGGTTTTGTTTTCGGCCTACGAGAACGCATTAATGGGGCGAATTCCGTCAGAATTTGGGAACCTATCGAAGTTGGAAGTGTTGACTCTCTATAAAAACCGTCTGAGTGGCGGAGTCCCGAAAGAGCTCGGAAACCTGACTAATCTCCTGAACCTACGGCTGGATTTCAATCAACTCAGCGGTTCATTGCCTCCTGAATTGGGCAATCTGAGAAGGTTGGAGAATTTCGAGATTTTGGAGAACAATCTGAGTGGTGAGATTCCTGACGAGATTGGTAGTCTGCCGAGGTTACGCCAATTGTTCCTAAGTAGGAACGCGGGTATTTCCGGTTGCATACCCGACAGTGTGGTCGAACTTGATTCGAACGACCTTCACGATGTAAACCTGCCGGCTTGTGGCGAGGTGGAAAGAGAGGTTTTGATGTCTTTCTTCGAGGAGACCAGAGGCGAGAACTGGAGCAACAGTGACGGTTGGTCGACTGACGCTCCGATTAGTGGGTGGTACGGGATCACGACCGACGAGTTCGGTCGCGTAATCTCAATCGATCTTTCGGGAAACAATGTCAGCGGCGAGATCCCGAATGCCTTTGGGCGGTTGTCCAAGTTGGGCGAGGTGTTGTTGGCCGGCAATGCGATAAGCGGGTGCATTCCGTTGTCGGTTGTTGATCTGCCCACCAACGATTTCGGTGAATTGATGTTGAGTGAGTGTGGCGTCTATTTCCCTGACTATTGGTTCAAGACAGCGATGTTGGAGATTCTCGGGAAAGAGGAAGGATCGGAGATATCACCTTCCGATTTGGCGGCACTCGAAAGCTTGGATCTGAGTTGGTCGGCGATCCGGGATCTTGAAGGGCTGCAATACGCAACCAACCTTAAGTCATTGACATTAGGAGTGTCTCGGTCAAGACCGAGACCGGACGAGAACAGTTACCGGAACTTTATCCAGAATCTCGCACCATTAGGGCAGTTGACGAATCTTACGGAGTTGAACTTGGGACGAAGCCGATTATCGGATATCTCTGCGTTGTCAACGTTGACAAATCTGAAACACTTGGATATCGGATTCAACGAAATTAGTCATCTTGGCTCCGTTTCTGGTCTTCACAATCTCGAGACCTTGCTGGCGTCTAACAACCGCGTCGATGACGTCACAGATTTGGCCGAATTGGGTAACCTGATCCGCGTAGATCTGTCGGACAACAAGATCGTCGACATTGCGCCTCTCAGCGGGGTGGCAAAGTTGCAAGAGTTGGACATCAGCGACAACGAAGTTGCAGATCTGGCTCATCTGTCTGGACTTGAGGAACTCCAACGGTTGGAGATGAAGGGCACCGGTGTTGTCGATCTTTCGTCGCTTGAAGATCTGCGGCAATTGACCTATCTGGATGCGAGTTGGAACGAATTTGAGGATTTGTCCTCGCTCGAAGGTCTCGAGGGTCTCGAGACGTTAATGATCGGGCCCGGTCCGATATCGGACATTTCGGCGCTTGAGGGTCTCTCAGATTTGCGGCAGTTAAGGATTGTTGGGACGGATTTGACAGACATAGAACCCCTCGGCGAGTTGGTGAATCTGCGATCGCTAGTGCTTACGGACAACCGGATTACTGACATCGGGTCGCTCGCGAGTCTCGGTGATTTGGAGATCCTCGACTTGAATTTCAACCAGATCATCGACGTATCCGCTATGGCTGGTCTAGGTAAATTGAAGGATCTGAGGCTCAATGGCAACCCGATCAACGACATCGAACCGTTGGTATCGAATCCAGGATTGGGCCGTGCCGATCATGTGGAGTTAGACGATGAAGTGCGAAAATCTGCGAACAGTCGTCTCCAAGTGCGCCGATTGACCGATCGAGACGTTGACGTCGAGTACGGCAAGGTTTTTGCGACAGCTTTCGGAGGGCCAAAGATTCACAAAACCAATGTTGTGGTTTTACCGAGTAGCCGGAGCGTGGTTAGCCCGAATTTCAGGCTTGAAGACTACACGAGTGATTTCTACGAAATGTTCGAAGATGAGTTCGATTTTCTGATTGTGATGTCAAACATCGAGTTAGGAGATGACCCTTACAGGCGGTACAGAGGCGCACATTACGCGGTGAGTAACGAGGTGGAAGGCATCGGCATCGATCCTTTCCACAACGACGGTTGGGGATCTGATAAACGGTTGCAAGGCTTGGTGCATTTGCCGTACAAGCAGGGATTCGGCGAAGGGCCGGTGTTGCACGAGTTGATGCATCGGTGGGGCAACTCCATCGTCGAAGGGCTTGGCGCTGGCGCACACTGGGGTTGGAGCGACGTTCATAGGCAACTTGGCGGATTCGAGTCCGACGAATTGGTTGATTTGGGAGGAGGCCGTTACAACGCCGGACATTTCGGTCCTGGCGGTTTCGCGGGCGATTTCCTGCCTTACGCCGCGCTTGAACTCTACATAGCGGGTCTCGGGCCGGCTGATGAAGTGCCGGACTGGATTTCTGGAGTAGATGCTGGCTTCTCATTTACAGCGGACGGAAGAGTTGAAGAGCATGAAGATCGCGGGCACGTGTTCACGGTCAAGGAGTTCGAAACTCACACGATTGATGAAATCATTGCGATGCACGGTCCCCGCGTCCCGGATTACTCGACATCGCAAAAAGAGTTTCGTGCAGTGGCGATTTTGCTGATCGACGAGGCACATCCTGCGATTACTGAGGTCGTGGACGAGATCAGCAGACACGTCACCCGGTTCACTCACCCGGGCGAAGACGAAGAATGGCTTTACAACTTTTACGAGGCAACGAAGGGCAGAGGGACGATGTTGATGGGAGACTTGTCAGAGTTTTTGAAGGACGTTGAAGAGGAATAGTATCTGCCACTTTGGTCACCGTCTTGCCTCTGGGGGCAAATGACGAAATAGGTGTTAACTAACCGGATTCGACCAATACCGCCCCGGGCCAATGAACTGGGCGGCGGCTATCGGGCCCCAGCTGCCGCGGGCGTAGGGGTAGAGTTGCGAGGCGAGCTCGGTCTCCCAAGCTTCAACATAGGGGTCGATTACTGCCCACGACAGCTCAATCTCGTCGGCGCGGGTGAAAAGGGAGGCATCGCCGCTTACTGCGTCGAGCAACAACCGCTCGTATGCGTCACGCATGCCAACTGGAAAACGGTATTCGAGTTCTTGGGCCTGGGCGCGTAGCTCTGGTCCCGGGCGTTTGTTGTCGATTGTGAGACGAATCGCTTCGTCCGGCTGAATGACGATCCTCAGCATATTCGGGACCAACCCGGACGCGTCTTCGACATCGAAGATCCGATGCGGGGGTTGGCGGAACTGGATCGCGATCTCAGTGAATTTGCTTTTCAACGCCTTGCCTGACCGCATGTAGAACGGGACACCTTGCCATCGCCAGTTGTCGACAAAGAGACGCAGTGCACCGTATGTCGAGATCGCCGAAGCCTGCGAGACGCCGTCGTGATCTCGATAACCGTTGTACTGGCCTCGGATCGAGTTAGCCGCGGCTTGTTGACGATTAGGTCTGCGGACCGCGCTCAACACTTTCGCCTTTTCGTCACGGAGAGAGTTGGCGTGATTGGTTGCCGGTGGTTCCATCGCGACGAGAGCGAGCAACTGCAGGATGTGGCTCTGGAACATGTCTCTGAGCACGCCCGAGTGTTCGTAATATGCTGCGCGGTCGGCGACGTCTAAGTCTTCGAGGACGGAGATCTGGACGTGGTCGATATAGTTTCGGTTCCAGAGCGGTTCGAATATGGTGTTGCCGAACCGGAACACGATCAGGTTCTGAACCGTGTCTTTGCCGAGGTAATGGTCGATCCGGAAGAGCTGGTGTTCGGCGGCGCGCGTATGTATCGCCTCGTTGAGGAGGCGCGCCGATTCGAGGTCGGTGCCAAACGGTTTTTCGACAACCAGACGCCTGACGCCGTTGGTTTCGTCCAACATGCCGGCGTCACCTAAGGCGTTGACAGTGCCTTCGTAGAGCGTCGGAGAGAGCGCCAAATAGTAGAGGCGGTCGTCTTTCGCTTCGCCGTGAGTGTCGGCGCGGATGTAATCGTCGAGCCGTTTCAGAGAAGCGACGTCATTGGACGACCCTTGGAAATATCTGACTTGATTGGCGAAATCCAACCAGCTTTGCAGGTCCGACGCGTAGTCGTCGCTTGAGACCTCAAAGAGGAGTCGCCGATAGGATTCATCGGTCAATTCCGAGCGCGCAAACGCGACGAAACGGCAACGCTCGGGCAGTGCTCCGATGGCGTGCAGGTGAAACAGCGCAGGTGCGAGCTTGCGTTGCGTCAGGTCTCCGGACGCGCCGAAGATCACGATGGTGAACTGTCTTGCTTCGTTATCCGCCATTGGGAGTCACTTTCTCCCTAGCCCTCTCCCATCACGGGGAGGGGATTAAGTGCGTCTGACGCTGTGACCGCCGAATGCGTTGCGCATCGCGGCCAGGGCGCGTCCTCCCATTGGGTTGTCTTGTCGTGATCGGAATCGCATCTGGAGCGCCGCTGTTATGACCGGCGCGGGCACCGCCAACTCGACCGAGGCATCGACCGTCCAACGTCCCTCGCCGGAGTCCTCGACATAAGACGACAGCAGATCCAATCCCGGATCTTCTTTGAGTTCGTCTGTGGTCAGATCGAGCAGCCACGAACGGATGACGCTGCCGTAGCGCCAGTTTTCGCAAATCTCGGCGAGATTGAGGCCGAATTCGCTCTTGGCTTCGAGGAGCTCGAGTCCCTCAGCAAAGGCCTGCATCATGCCGTATTCGATGCCGTTGTGAATCATTTTTACGTAGTGACCAGAGCCGCTAGGACCGACGTACAGGTTGCCGTCGGATTCCGGTGGGGCGAGAGATTTGAATATCGGTAGATTCCGTTCGTACGCGTCTTTTTTCCCGCCGATGGTCAGGCAGTAACCGTTTTCCAGCCCCCAGATTCCGCCGCTGGTCCCGCTATCCAACATGTCGATGCCTTGTTCCGCCAATTCTTCCGCACGGCGCATCGATTCCTTGTAGTTCGAGTTACCACCGTCGATCAATGTGTCGCCCGCCGACATGCATCCAGCCAACTCGTCAACGGTCGATTGGGTGATATCACCGGATGGAACCATCACCCAAACGGTCCGCGGCTTTTCGAGTGCATTCACCAAGTCCGGCAGTGATGATTTGCCGGTTCCGCCGTGAGTCTCTAATTCACCGCGTGCTCCGGCTTCTAGATCGAATCCGACGACTGCGTGGCCGTCTCGCAACAAGCGCCGCGCCATGTTGCCACCCATTCTGCCAAGTCCAACGATCCCGATTTGCATTGTTTTGCTCCTTATGCGGATACGCGCTCAACTCGCAACGCTTCTGAAACCGCCGACAACCGGCTGGCGATCGCTTCGGCGACCACTTCGACGTCCGCGTTACCGTCGGTAACGTCGCGCAGACAGGTCATATAAGTTTCGGCGCCGATGATGATTTTCGCTTTGCCAGGCATCTCTGAAACGACTGTGGTTGCCGATGCGACAGAACGTGGTAGCGCACTAGGCGTGACTTTGTCGCCGACCGCGAGCGGGAAGATCGTGTCCAGCGTGAAACAAGGCATCACGTCGGTCCGATCATCGATGTGAGTTCGTGCGCTCAACGTTTCTGCGACGATACGCACCGATGGCAAGTTCATTACCCAGAAATGCGGGTCTAGGCCGGCATCTTGAAACAACGAGATGATACGCAGAGCGTTTTCGGACTGCAACATCGGATCGGGCCACTCGCCCCTCGGTTTTCGGATGTCCCAAGCGACGGTGGCCTCGAAGGTGTTGGCAAAATCATAGATGCCGATGTGTTTGTCGATCGGAGACATTGACCTGGCGACCTGGCTCGCGTTGCTTGGTGCGCTGATCTCGCCCATGTCTTGCGCCGCGTTCAGTACCGGTAGCAACAAGACATCCGGTTTGAACTTGGTCGTGACTTCGTTCATCTCTTCGATCGCAGCCTCGAGATAGTTGCGGACATCGAACGCAAACGTCAACATCGTGGGAATGTTGGCTGACAGTGCGCGGAACAATGAACCCTCGCCAATGTCGGAGTCCAGCCAGATCAGCGAGTTGGATCGTGGAAGACCACGTTCAAACGAGATTTCGAGTGCATCGATCAAAGTGTGGATCAGACCGACGAGACACGCGCGATCTTCGGGGTCGTTTCGATCCAGACCCAATCCGTGCTCAACATCCGTCGCGTTAAGTATGAATTCAGGGTTCAATATTGCGCTTTCTCATGGGTGACCAATCTCAGGTGATCTTGGCGGTAACCGACTTGAGTTCAGTGATGACGTTGCCTTCTGTCTGAACAAATTCTGCGCGCCGTCCGTTTTCGCGACAAGCTTGCACATCGCCGACTGCTTGTGAATGCAAGAGGTCACCTAAAGAATATGTCTGCCCGGGAACCGTGACGTCAACATCTGTATTCTCGGTGATGGCGAGCAATCGAACCGAATTTGGGCCGCCTTTGTGTAGTTGCCCAGTGGAATGCAGGTAACGAGGGCCGTAACCAAACGTTGTCGCCATTCCGGTTGCATTGCTGATGGCGACTCGCAACGCTGAAAACTGATTAGTCAATTCAATCGATTCTGGCAGGTAGGCGACGATCGCGACGTAGCCACCTTCGTCGCCGCTGTTGGCAATTGATAGGACGGCACCCTCCTGATCCCGTGGCGCTTGATCGGGAGCGGAGTTGGACTCAAGGGCTGCTCTCGCGAGTTGTTTTGCAGCTTCGACATCGGGTTGGTCGAACGGATAAACCCCAATGGCGCACGCGGCTACGGCGGTTGCAAACTCCCATCTGAAGAACTCGCCCGCTATTGAAGCTCGGTCAGGAACGTCGATCCGGTAAGTAGGGTGGTAGTCGTACGCGGGGTTGGTCGGAACGTCTTCGCCTTCCAAAGCGATGCACACGAATTGACGATCATCGCCATAGGCCTGTGGTGGCAACACGGCCTCTCCCGCAATCGGAACGAGCCCGCGCCCGTTCTTGCCAGTCGACTCGGCCAACAATTGCTCCAACCAAAGGCCGAGTCGCTCCAGACTCGGTGACATAGCGAAGGTAACTTTGTCACGACCGCTCAACGCGTTGGTAGCCATGAAGATCCCCAGGTCAGCGCCGGGATTGCCTGCATCTTCCCGGCGACATCGATCGGCCATCGCCAACACACTGCGCGTCATCTCATCCGTTGGCATGCCGCAGATCGAAGCCGGAAACATACCGAAACCTGACAGTGCGGAAAATCTACCGCCGACGTTGGGCGGTGTGGGAATATGGAACGCAAACTCTTTATTGGTGGCGCGATTGGCCAAAGGCGTACCCAGATCCGAGAGGGCGACGAAGTGATCTGCAACATCGGTTACTCCGGCATCAATCAACGCCGCTCGGAACACGCTTTCGAGGGACAACGGTTCGACGGTTGTGCCCGATTTGCTGGCGACGGCAAAGGCCGCGGTCGAGATGTCCATCGTCGTCAGCGCATTACGGATAGTGGCTGGATTGACGGTATCGAAGACGTTCAGCTTTGGTGCAGCGTCCGGGAAGACCGAACTCAACACTTCTGGAGTTAGACTGCTCCCACCCATACCCAAGATGTTGAATGAAGTGATTCCGTCGATCAAATCTCGGTGGGCGTGATCCGCAAATCCGATGCCAGAGTGCATTGAATCGGGAAGGTCCAGCCAGCCCATCCAATTGCCACCGCCACCCGGGGATGGTTCAGGCCAAATTGAATAGTCGCGCGCCCAAATCCGTCGCACTATGTCAGCGATGCCGAGGTCGCTCTTTTTGTTAGAGGCCGACGTCAAGCTTCACTCGCGTTCCGGCGGTTATCCGACACTAGCCAATGCCGAGATCTTGGCATCGATTCGCGCCATCAAGCTATCCCAAGAGTCGGCGAATTTCTCGACTCCTTCGACTAATAGTTGGGCGGTAACCGCCTCGTACGACACGCCTTCATCGGCGAGTTGGGCGAATTGGGCCTCCGCCTCATCGACACCACTCGTCAAAGTTTCAGCGATGGTTCCGGTGTTGAGCACGTCTCGGACCGTCGGCAACGGCAGTGTGTTGACGGTCTCCGGTCCTAATAGGCTGTCGAAATAGAGCGTCGGCGCGTATTCGGGGTTTTTGACGCTCGTTGATGCCCACAGCGGACGTTGTGGTTGGGCTCCGATCGTATCCAGTGAAACAAAGCGAGAGTTGCCGTCTGATTTGCGGGCGAACAGTCGCTGGTATTCGCGATAAGCCAGCTTGGCGTTTGCGATGCCGATCTTGCCGACCAAATCGCTACCTTCCGGCAACTTTTCGTCGGCGAGAGTATCAACCCGGCTGACGAAGAACGAAGCCACCGATGCGATGCGGTCAGGAGATCCGTTGCCGGCGCTAACGTAGTTGGAAATGCCGTCGAGATAGGCGTTAGCGGCGGTGATGTACGCGTCGAGCGAGAAAAGCAACGTGACGTTCACGTTGATTCCCTCGGAGATCAGGGTAGTGATGGCGGGCGCACCTTCAGGCGTGCCGGGAACCTTGATCATCACGTTGGGCCGACCGACCGCTGCCCACAACCTCCGTGCCTCGGCGATCGTGCGATCGGTGTCATGGGCGAGGTGAGGGTTGACCTCGATCGACACGAAGCCGTCGCGATGATTGAGTGATTCGTAGGTTGGCAAAAGGATGTCAGCGGCATCTCGGACGTCCTCGACCGCGATCCGCTCGAAGACAGCTTCGGCGGAACTACCGTCTTTGGCATATTCGGCGAGACGGTCGTCGTAGACATCGCTGCCGGCGATCGCTCCGTCGAAGATCGTGGGGTTGGTAGTGATACCGCGTAACCCGGTATCTACGAGCCCTTGGATCTCTCCGCCGTCGATCATGTCGCGGCTTATCTGGTCGAGCCAAACCGCCTGTCCTAGCTCAGTCGCTCGGGTAATGTTGTTGTCTTGTCCGTTGTCCATAGCTGGTGCTTGCCTTGTCCAAGTCGATTTCGGTTACGCTGATCCGATGTGAAATCGTGTTATTCGGGTGCGAAGTTGGCTTGTTCGATGGCGATTAGTTTGTCGAGGCGACGTTGAAAGCGGACCTCATCGCCCATCGTCGCCGATAGGAACGCCCGCACTAGCTCGGTTGCGATTGCGTCGCCAACCACTCTTCCGCCGATGCACAACACGTTCATGTCATCGTGTACTACGCCTTGGGCGGCCGAGTACGTGTCGTGACAGATCGACGCCCTTACGCCTCGGAATTTGTTGGCGGTCACCGCGGCACCGATACCGCTGCCGCACACGATGATGCCGCGATCGGCAACACCCTTCATCACTGCTTCGGCCACAGGAGCGGCGCGATCAGGATAGTCGTCTTCCGCGTCGTAGGAATGTGCCCCTAGATCGATGACTTCGTGCCCCGCCGATTTTATCGAGGAAATCACTGTTTCGCGCAGGTTAAATCCTGCGTGATCTGCTCCAACCGCTACTCGCATAGGTGGTTCAATCCCAAGGCTGCGTCCAAGCACAATCGTCAAGCGTGCCAACTACGCGGTAATGATACAACCGCGTGTTTTCACTCCCAACAACATTGGAGGCGATCAGGCGACGATCCACCGCCTTCGGGAACGAGGCGTCAGTCCGACAGCGCGCGGCCCATCTCAGGCCAACATTAACCTCTCGCCCTTTGGTTCCGGGATTGGATCGCCGAACTCACGTGCCGTTTCGACCCAAAGTTCCATGGCCTCGTTGACGTTCTCCAATGCGGCGACGTGCGACTCGCCATGGGCAACGCAACCAAGCAACTCGGGTACCTCAGCAACGAAAACCTGATCCTCGTTGCTCCAGTAAATGATGATCTCGTACTTGTGCATGACCTGCCTACTCGAGACTGTACATCTACGGGTTCCACGTCTAGCCAAACAACGTCGGTTCGGAAATCGATCTCGATGGACCCCGCGTATTGGACAGTTTCCCTAGCGGAATTGGAACAATGAAGTCTAGAGAACCGAACGCGCTGTTTCGGCTACGTTGTCTACCGTGAAACCCAGATTGGCCAAAACAACATCACCGGGCGCGGATGCACCGTAGCGGTCGATTCCGATGGTTGCACCGTCGAATCCGGTGTAGCGTTCCCAACCGATGGTCGTGCCCGCTTCCACGGAGACGCGGGCACGAACCGATGAAGGCAGGACAGATTCTCGGTATTCGTCAGATTCCGCTTGAAAAAGCTCCCACGATGGCATCGAAACGGCTCTTGCAGCGACCCCTTCGGATTGGAGCTTCAATGCCGCGCCGAGTGCGATCTGCGTCTCCGAACCCGTGCCGATGATGATTACTTCCGGGTCTTTTTCGGTGTCGGCGATAACGTACGCTCCGCGTTGGACGTAACCCCGGGCGAAACCCTGTCCGCCAATGGCGGGTAATTGCGGGAGGTTCTGGCGAGTGAGGATGAGCGCGGTCGGACCGGAGCGGTTTTCGATGGCGATTCGCCATGCTTCGAACGTCTCCGCGGCATCAGCTGGTCTGATGACCGTCAAGTTCGGGATCATTCGCAAGCCCATCAACTGCGAAATCGGTTGGTGCGTGGGACCGTCTTCGCCCAGTCCGATCGAGTCATGGGTGAAGATCCAGACGCAAGGCGCGTGTGAGAGTGCGCCAACTCGGATCGCTGGTCGAAGGTAATCGGAGAAGATGAGGAATGTGGCCGCGTACGGGATGACGCCGTCATGTAATGCCATGCCGTTGCAGACAGCACCCATGCCATGTTCCCGGACGCCGAAATGGAGGTTCCGACCATCGGGCATTTCCGGCGAGAACGACCCACGGCCGTCGACCTCGGTGTTGTTCGATTCAGCTAGGTCGGCTGAGCCACCTATGAGGCGCGGAATGCTAGGCGTGATCGCGTGCAACGCTTCGCCTGAGACGGCGCGGGTGGCGATCGGTCCGTTGATTGAACCGATCAGTCGATTCAATCCGTTGTCCCAACCATCCGGCAGCAATCCGCGTAAATCTTGGAGGAAACGATCAGCTAGCTCCGGGTAATCCGCTTTGTATGCGTCAAATCGAGCATCCCATTCGTTCGACAACGCTTCGCCGCGTTCAACTGCGGACCGCATGTGTTCGTATACATCCGACGGCACGTCGAATGGATCATATTCCCAGCCCAGTTGCGCTCTAGTAGCCGCAACTTCATCGCCGCCGAGCGCCTTACCGTGCACGGCACCAGTGCCGGCAAAATTTGGACTTCCAAAGCCGATAACGGATCGCACCGTGACGAGCGACGGCTTGTCGGGCTCATCGTCGACTGCGTTGAGGGCATTAACGATGCCGGCCAGATCATTGCCGTCAACCGGATCGATTATTTGGAAGCCATAGGCTTCATATCGAGCGGCGACGTTTTCTCGGAACGCTTTGTCGGTGTCGCCTTCGATAGATATTTGGTTGTCGTCATAAATGACGATCAGCTTGCCGAGTTGGAGGGTGCCAGCCAACGATGCCGCTTCTGATGCGACGCCTTCCATCATGTCGCCATCCGAACAAATGGCGTAGGTTCGATGATTGACGATCTCGTGACCGGGACGGTTAAAAGTGTTCGCCAAGATCTTCTCGGCGAGAGCGAATCCGACTGCGTTACCCAGACCTTGACCAAGCGGACCGGTGGTGGCTTCAACGCCGGCAGTCAGCCCGTATTCCGGGTGTCCGGGTGTTTTGCTGTCCCATTGACGGAAGTCCTTGATTTCGTCAAGAGGTAGGTCGTACCCGGTTAGATGGAGCATCGAATAGAGAAGCATCGATGCATGACCCGCGGAGAGAACGACACGATCCCTGTCGGCCCAATCGGGCGTGCCGGGAGCGTGGTTCAGAGCGTGCTGCCACAAAGCGTATGCGGTTGGAGCCAAACCCATTGGTGCACCGGGGTGCCCGCTGTTCGCCTTCTCGACCGCGTCGATCGAGAGGAAGCGGATGGCATTAATCGACCGCCATGCCACATCGCTGTTAACGGCGGATTCGGAGATTGTTTGGGCGTTTGACAAGGCGTGACGGTGTGGGTGTATTCGCGATCTGGACGCGCCGAATTGCGAAATCGGCAACCTAAGTGATTCTATTCGGTTCTAAGGTTTGCTACGTGGTCATACGCCCGCTACATTGAGCGGCACCGAGTAGAGCGAGACGTCGCCGCAGATGTAGAGGGTTTTGCGGTCCTCGTCGCCGAAGGTGCAGTTTGCCGTTCGCTGCTCTGGGACGAGAATCTTGCCGATTAGTTCGCCTGCAGGTGTGAAGCAGTGGATGCCGTCGTGGGCGCTGGTCCACATATTCCCGAGTTCGTCGCATCGGAAGCCGTCGGCGATGCCGGGTCTGACGACTACGAAGATACGGAAATTGCTCAGCGATTTGCCGTCTGAGTTCACATCGAAAGCGGCAACATTGCGCGGCTCGCCGCTGTCGGCTACGTAGAGGATCGATTCGTCGGGGGAGAAGGCGAGACCGTTGGGGCGGTCGAGTTCGTTAACTACTATCGAAATTTCGCCGGTGTCAGGCACTAGGCGGTAGACGTAGTTGCCGTCGAGTTCAGACTCGCGAGCGTTTCCTTCGCGTCCGCTCAGGATGCCGTACGGCGGATCAGTGAACCAGATCGAGCCGTCGGATTTGACGACGAGGTCGTTAGGTGAGTTGAGCATCTTGCCTTCGAAACTGTCGACCAAGATGTGATGCGTGCCATCATGCTCCAATCTGCTGATGGCGTGTCGTAGGTGTTCGCAGGTGACTAGGCGGCCTTCATTGTCGACGGTGTTGCCGTTGCTGAAGTGGCTGGGATCCCGGAACGTCGTTGTTTCGCCGCTTCCGGGGTCATATTTCAGCATCCGGTTATTCGGAACGTCGGAGAAGACTACGAAACCGTCAGAACCGTTGCGCGCTGGGACGTAAGCGGGTCCTTCGGCCCATTCGGTTCCGGTATAGTGCTTGCGGACTTCGACGTCATCGCCGCCGATGAGGTCGCGGAATGCCGGATTAACGATGACGGCGCCGGAACGCAGTTCGCCTTCGGGTCGGAATTGGTTGCGATTGGACCAAGTTTTGTTAGGTGCGATGGACATGTGATTTCTATCGATGTTTGCTGGTTGGGATGTTGATCCACATTACCTTAATCCACCGGCGTCATGGATTCGCCAGCGCCACCAAGAGCTCTGCCAAAGGCATATCGGCAAGGGACTCCAACCGCATGTCGGCGTCTGGGAAGGACATGTGCTTGGTCATCGGCCCGGGAACTGCGATGCAGTAGAGCCCGGCACTTTTAGCGGCGGCGACTCCGGTCAATGAATCTTCGAGTGCGAATACTTGATCGGCGGTGACGCCGAGGTTTGATACGGCTGTGACGTACGCGGCTGGATCGGGTTTGGCTCTTTCACCGACGTCGTCGCGACAAACGATGGTTTCAAAGCGATCAAGTAGACCGATCTGTTCGAGTCGCTCGACGACCCACCATCGATGAGAACCGGAGGCGACGCCGACACGGATGCCTAACCGCTCAGCGGCGCAAAGGTAGTCTTCGACTCCGGGCATCGGATCTACGCCTTCGAGCATGTCTAGGTGGATCGCTTTTTGCTGCTTCCGGACCTCGATCCGATCGATCTGATTGCCCGTCAATTCGGCGATTTCTTGGTCGAAATTGAATTCGATGGTCGTGTTGCCAACTGAGGGCAACCAAGTCGAAAGCGGGAGCTCCGAGCCGTGTTTTCGATATAGGGACTGCCACGCTTGATAGTCAGTCGTCTCGGTATCGAGAATCAGGCCATCGAAATCGAAGACGATCGCTTTGATGTGTTTCATAACGCGGCGGTAGGTTATGGGCGCATCCAATCGACTACCCCTGCCCCTCAGGATTCCGGCTTTCGCCGGAATGACGATTGTTACGCCCCCTGCGCGTTGAGGTCGATTGACCAAAGTGAGGAGGTGGCGCCGATGAATAGTCGTTGCCGGTCCGACATGCCGAATGAGCAGTTCGCGGCGACTTCGGGGGTGAGAATCTTGCCGATCAAGTCGCCGTCGGGGTTGAAGACTTGGATCCCGTCGCCGGCGGAGACGTAGAGGTTTCCGTTGGTGTCGCATCGGAAACCGTCGGGCACTCCGGGTTCGATGTCCGCGAATATGGTCGGGTTGACTAGCGATTCGCCGCCCGGGGTCACGTCGAAACGCATGATGCGGTGATTTCGGAAATCGCCGTGGGTTCTTCCCGTATCTCCAATGTAAAGAACCGATTCGTCAGGCGAGAAAGCGATGCCGTTCGGTTTGTCAAAGTCCTCGGATACCACCGTGATATCCATGGTGTCGCCATCGACGCGAAACACGCGGTTACGGTCTTGCTCCGGTTTGTCGCCGTGTCCGAACTCGGGGTGCAGAAAACCGTAGTCCGGGTCGGTGAACCAGATCGAATTGTCGGATTTGACCACGACATCGTTCGGCGAGGTTAGTTTTCCGCCCATGTAGCGATCAGCGACGGGTGCGAGCGTGCCGTCATGTTCGAGACGGACAACGGTGCGGCCGCGCGTCAGGCACGAGAGGACGCGTCCTTCCGCATCGACTGTGTTGCCGTTGGCGCAGTCCGAGGGTTGGCGGAAGATGCCCAACCCGGAGGTCTCGTCCCACTTCATGATGCGGTTGTTCGGGAAGTCGGAGACGATGACGTAGTTGCGAGAAGGCAGCCAACAGACACCTTCGGCAAACACGAGGTCGCTAGAAAGGAGGGTTAAATCGGGAGAATTTCCGATTATCTTTCGGAACTCGTCTGCGTAGATTTCGAAGGGGCCTGACATTTGAACCAACTCCCGTAGTGCGTGGCCAGATCATTTGCGTCATGATTCGGAGCCGCCCGTTTAAGCGCTGTGCGAAGTTTATCGTACGCTTCGGCGCATCAATCGCATTTCTGGTTTCGTAGGTTTGTCGTGCGGAGCGTGTTTGTCGTTCCGACCGAGAGTAACTGTCATTCCGAGGGTAGCGAGGAATCTCTTCTCTTGGTACCGCGAATTCGGTATCGGAGATTCTTAACTCAGCTGCGCTCCGTTCAGAATGACATTGCTGGTGCGACTTGTTCGGAATGACATGAATGTGAGAATGCGATCAGTTTTGAATGACGCAACTGGACTTCTCCGACTCGTTCGATTCGTAGACCGCGTCTACCACGCTTAGCGAAGCGAGAATTATGGAGATTGCTCCGTGAGTGTTAACCTGCACGCATACATGCAGTGAACCAAAACTAGTCAATCAGGGACCCCAAAATGAAGATGTATTTAGCTGGCGAGTGGGTGGATCGCGACCACCGGATGGATGTCATCGATCCTTTTGTAGGCGAGGCGTTTGATACCGTGCCTGCGGCGTCGGTCGAGGATGTGGTGCTGTCTTCGCGCGCCGCAGAAGAAGGTCGAGCGCAGATGGCTGCGCTGACCGGCATGGATCGTTACGAGATTCTCACTCGAGCGGTCGAGATCATGAATGATCGCAAAGAAGACCTTGGGCAGACGATCACTCGCGAAGAAGGCAAGGTCATCTCCGAAGGTCGGTTGGAAGTAGACCGTGCGGTGCAGACGATGACGTGGTCGGCGGAAGAGGCGAAGCGATTGCGCGGCGAGACTATCCCCCTCGACGCATCGCCGGGCAATGCGGATAAGTTCGGGTTTACGGTACGTGTTCCGGTCGGAATCGTAGCAGCGATCGCACCCTTCAATTTCCCGCTGAACTTGGTCGCTCATAAGGTCGGACCTGCGATAGCCGCTGGCAACTCGGTGATCATCAAACCCGCGTCTGACACGCCGTTGTCGGCGTTGAAGCTGACCGAGATCCTGCTCGAGGCTGGTGTGCCCGATATGGCGATCCAATGCATCACCGGTTCGGGCCGAACGATAGGCGATGCTCTGGTGTCTCAACCCAATGTTCGAAAAGTGACTTTTACCGGCTCACGCGAAATCGGCGAGCGCATTACTAAGATGGCGGGTCTGAAGAAGGTCACGATGGAGTTAGGTTCGAACTCGCCATTGATCGTGATGCCAGATGCGGACATGGACAAGGTCGCGGCGGCTACCGCACAGAGCGGTTATGCAAACGCCGGCCAGGTCTGCATCTCGACTCAGCGTGTGATTGTGCAAGAGTCGGCCTATGGCGACTACATCGATGCGTTGAAGCCACAGGTGGAAGCGTTGTCGGTAGGCGATCCCAAGCAGGACGCGATGAACATGGGTCCGTTAGTTCGCGAGACCGATGCGGCGAGAGTCGAGAGTTGGGTAAACGAAGCGGTCGAAGGTGGCGCAAACCTTGTTTCCGGCGGGACTCGGAACGGTGCGATCATGGCGCCGACAATTCTTGCTGACGTCGATCCTGACATGCGGATTTCACGAGAAGAGGTGTTTGGTCCGGCAGTGGCGATCACACCAGCGTCCGACATTGACCAGGCGATCGAGTTGGCGAACGACAGCAACTTTGGTCTGGCGGCGGCGATCTTCACGCAGAACGTCGATCACGCCATGCGCTTCGCTCTCGAGGCCGAGGCTGGCAACCTGAACATCAACTCAGGCACGCAATTCCGCGCCGACATGATGCCCTACGGCGGATTGAAGGACAGCGGTTTCGGTAAAGAAGGCCCACCATACGCCATCGACGAGATGACCGAGTTGAAGATGGTGGTGTTTCACTAGATCATCGGATTGCGTAGCGTCTACAACGCGTACCATGAAATTCAGACGTCGGTTAGAGATTCACGGTGACCAAAATGGCACAGTCCGCTGCTGCAAGACGCTCCATTGGCGATCGAGCCGAAGCGCTTTATAACGCTCGGATCAGATACGAACTTTGCGACGAGAAACTGGGGAAGTTTCTTGCTATTGAGGTCAACACTGGCGAATATGAAGTTGGCGATGACGCTCTGTCCGCGATGACCGCCTTGCACGAACGGATCGCCGATGCCGAAGTATTCCTCATGAAGCACGGATCGATGCACGCCTACACGCTTGGGCATTTCCCGCACGATCCCGTATGATGCTGCGAGGCAACGTTCGTCGACTCGGCGGCGCGCTATACCCAGTTTGTGTGGTACACCTTTTCGGCGATAATGGGGTTCCAGCGCGGTTGGAGACAGTTATCGACACTGGTTTTTCTGGATTTATGACGCTACCTGCCAACACGGTCGAACAGATGCGCCTCCCAAAAGTCGGTGAGGCAAGAGCATTCCTCGCCGACGGGATTGAAAGAGAATTCGATCTGTACAAAGTCGATGTAGATTGGTTCGGTGAATCACGTCCAATCGAGGTACTTTGCATGGGCAGGTTTCCGCTTCTAGGCATGGCAATGATGGAAGGTCTCGAATTGCGATTACGCGTTGAGGATGACGGCCAAATCGCGATGACAGATATCGTTTAGTTGATTGTCGTAATCGTCGTAGAGTGAGAGAATGTCGCAGATATGCCGCCCAAAATATCGCTGATCGGAGCCGGGAGCGTCGTATTCGCGCGCCGGCTTTTACAGGATGTCGCTTGCACGCCGTCGCTGAAAGACTCTCATATCTCGCTGATGGATATCGATGAGGAAAGGTTGCAGGTCATTGGCGACTTTGCCAAGAAGTTATTCACCGAGGTTGGTTCTGACGCCCGGATCGAAACCACGACGGATCGGCGCGGGTCGCTCACCGATGCCGACTATGTGCTGACAACGATCCGGGTCGGCGATACGTTTGAACGCGACATCGATATTCCCAGAAAGTACGGTATCGATCAGGCCGTAGGGGACACGGTTGGTCCGGGTGGCGTATTCAAGGCGCTTCGTACGGTGCCAGTGCTGATCGATATGGCGCTCGACATCGACGATGTTGCACCGAACGCGACTCTGCTTAACTACACGAATCCGATGGCGATGGCGTGTTGGGGGATTACCAGCGAAGCCGATGTGCCGACGATCGGGCTTTGCCACAGTGTCCAGCGAACGACGCAAGACTTAGCGGACTACATCGGCGCGCCGCGTGGTGATGTGTCGGCTTGGGTTGCCGGTATCAACCACCTCGCGTGGTTCATGCGTTTCGAGCAAAAGGGCGAGGATGCTTACCCGGCGTTGCGGGAGGCGATGAATAATCCTGAGATCTTCGCTCTCGACACCGTGCGCTTCGAGGTGATGAAGCATTTCGGGTATTTCGTCACCGAGTCGACTCGGCACATGTCGGAGTACGTTCCGTATTTCCGGACCGATGACGAGGTTATGGATGAGTTCAGGCTGAACGAGATTCGGCAAGACCTTCAACGGCGTGTGAAACGGGTCGATGACCATATGACACAGCTTGAGCGTGATGCGTACTCCGACGACCCTATCGGCCCGATCCGTTCGGACGAATACGCCTGTCGGATCATGGAGGCGATGGAGACCGGCGACAAGATCGTCATTAACGGCAATGTGCCGAATGACGGCCTGATCGACAACCTGCCTTACGGCTCGTGCGTCGAGGTGCCGATACTTATCGACGAACTCGGGTTTCACCCAATGCCAGTCGGCGAACTCCCACCGCAGTGCGCATCTCTTTCGCGAGCAAACGTCGCGGTGCAGGAGATGGGTGTGACCGCAGTGCTGGAAAGGTCGCGAGAAGCGGCGTTCCATGCCGTTGCACTTGATCCGCTGACAGGTGCGATCCTATCGCTCGAACAGATCCGCGAGATGTTCGATGAGATGTGGGAAGCACACGGCGACGAGTTGGCGGAGTACAACTGATCGCGTATCGACGCGTTCGCTCATAGACACGGAAGGAACCGTTGATGAGAGCAGCCCAATCGTTCGGTGTTGACGACATTCGATTTGTCGCCGATGCGCCCGATCCAGAACCGTTTGAGACCGATGCAATTGTCAAGACAGAGATGGCGTCGCTGTGCGGCTCCGATCTGCACATGGTCGGCAAGGGTTGGCAGATGCCGGAGTATCCGGCGCCACCCGGTCACCCCGGTCACGAAGGCGTCGGCATCGTCGAAGAGCCGCCGCAGCGATACCCGGACGGTGAAGGCATCGACATCCTCGAACCAGGCGACCTAGTTCTGACGGTTCCGCACATCTGGTACGCGAAATGCTTCGCCGAATACCAAGCGGTCGACGCTGCGCACATGCTGAAGATGCCGGCGGGCGCGCCCGTTGAGCATGTGTTGATGACGCAGCAGTTGGGCACGGTAATATTTGCTACTCAAAGGTTGCCAGAGTCTCTCGTCGGGCTGACGTGCGCGGTGTTGGGGCAGGGTAGCGCCGGACTGTTCTGGGATTTCGTGCTCAAACGTCGCGGCGCGTCCCGAGTGATTTCGATTGAACCTGTTGACAGTCGGCGTAGCCTATCCACGAGATATGGAGCTGATGAAACGGTGGATGTGACGGGAGACGCGGCGCGAGACGCGGTGTACGATCTGACCGATGGCAAAGGCGCCGACATCGTGATCGAAGCGGTCGGTTCGACACCGACTCTGAGCAACGCGTTCCATTTGGTCAGGGATGAGGGACTTTGCGTTCTGTTCGGATTGCCGGACAGCAACGATCCTCAACCGTTCGATTACACGGAGATGTTCAAGAAGCGCGCCAACGCCTACTCGATACTAGGAGCGCAAGAGGAGCCGGGGCTGAAGACTTTCAGGCGAGCCTTGTCGTGGATCGTGGAGGGTGAGATCGACATGGCGCCGATTGTGACTCATCTTATGCCGATCGAGCAGGTGACGGAGGCATTTGAGTTGTCGGAGTCGCGTGGGGATGGGGTGGTTAAGGTTGCGTTGACGTTTTGAAGATGCGAATTCAAGCCGTAACGCGCGGTATGGAATTCGGAACTTCGTTAAGTAGCTGCGTTGCTGTTTCACTCCGCGATCATTCGTCGAAAACGCCCGTGTGCCGCGCTCTGAGCCACAATCCGACCGCATAAGCGATACCAAACAATACGCCAATGAACATCGATTGAACCAGCAGCGAACTGAACCAAAACGCGCTGACAACGGTGAAAACCACGGCCCAGAAACCTATTGCAATTGGCAAAGACCTCGTAACCCTTTGTTCAGGAGTTAGGTAACGATTTCTGTTGGCTTCTCTGACGCCCTCGTGTGCGTCGGTCGTATTCATGATCTCGTCAAAATATCTTTGCGGAATCCGTTGAACAGGCGGTTCGATGTAGTCGCCTAACAACTCGTAATAACGGTCTCTAAACTCTTCGTCCGTGTGATTTCCCTTGCGGATATTGCAGCGTCTACATAGAGCTTGCAGGTTGTCGTCGTCGTTGGGACCGCCTCTGGATACGGGGTACATATGATCGATTTGCAAGTTATCGGTCGTCAATCTGACTCCACAGTACATGCAGCGGTACCGTTGACTTTGCGCTATCGCTGCCCTCTCTTCTTTAGAGAATGTTGCTCTTATAGTGGGTCTTACGCTTCGAGCGTTCTCGGTCAAGCTGAGGATCAACCATAAACTCACATCCATGAGCATCAGCGATGTCCATCTAGTGCCTATCCACATCCAAGTAAGCGCTACCATGACGTAGCCGAAGAAGGTTGACCAACCATTGTCGTTTTGTTCTCGCTCAGCAACTTGGACGTTTCCAACTTGGACGCCTAAATCGCTCGGATCCGAGTTGTTGAGATCGTCGAACGACTCCTGTTCGGGTTCGGTGGAACCGTCGGATTTAGTCACGATAATGCTTCCTTCCTCTTCGCCTCTTGACGATGTGTGCGATGAAGTGTAAACGCAGGTGAGCGATACATCATGAATGACGATACGAGTTGACGAGACAAGTAACGACCCAGGTAATTCAGTTAGAGTGACACGAGTCAACGACGTGGAGATTACCTATCCTAGGTATTCCCCGCTCCGATGGCGTTTACTTGATCCGAATTGCGGGTTTGGTTACGTCTCGAATCACGCCGTGGTGCGCGTCGTCTTGTCTAATGCCACGCAACGGGTGTTATATTGGCACTAGGAACTTACGATGACGACGATCACCGAGATACAGGAAGCTATATTGTCTCTGCGCGAGCCTGAATTTGCCGAATTGAAGAAGTGGTTGTCCGGGCTGGAGGCGGAACGTCGCTGGGAGGAGTGGGACGAGCAGATTGAGGCCGACTCGAACGCGGGTAAGCTCGATTTCCTAGGAACCGAAGCGTTAGAAGCCAAGGCGAACGGTACGCTCGCAGAGCTTTAAGTGCATCGCACGACGCCACAGTTCAGGCGGAATCTTGAGCGGCTTCCGATGTCTATTCAACGGATTGCCCGGCGTAACTTCGAACTTCTCACCGGAAATCCTAGACATCCTTCTTTGCGCTTCGGCAAGGTCGGCAAGTACTGGTTGGTACGCGTCGGTCGAGCATACCGCGCGCTAGCCAAAGAAGACGGCGACGATTTTATTTGGGTCTGGATAGGGACACACGCCGAGTACGACCGAATTGTCGGTTGATAGTTGATCGCCTAATCGTAGTGATACCGCTGCTCGCGCCAAGGGTCGCCGTACATGTGGTAGCCGTAGGCTTCCCAGAATCCGGGGGCGTCGGAGTCCATGAAGCGGATGCCGCGGACCCATTTGGCGGATTTCCAGAAGTAGAGGTGGGGGACGACCATGCGGATTGGGCCGCCGTGGGATGCTTCGAGGGGGGCACCGTCGAAGGTGTGGCCGAGGAATCCTTTGCCGTCGATGACGTCGGCGGTTGGCAGGTTGGTGGTGTAGCCGCCGTCGCTGTAGGCCATCAGGAAGTCGGCGGGCGGCTCATCTAGCCCGGCATCGGCTAGGAAGTCGTCGATGAGGACTCCTTGCCAGTCGGTGTCGAGCTTGCTCCACTTGGTGACGCAATGAATGTCGGTGTGGATGTCGGTCTGCGGGAGGGCCATCATCTGGTCCCAGTCCCAGACGCCGATGTCTTCACCGTTGTAGTCGATGCGGAAGGTCCACGTGGCGGTGTCTACCCGCGGCGTAGGGCCAGCGGAAAGGACGGGAAATCCTCGGTCGACATACTGCCCTGGCGGGACGCGTCCCGCGTTCTCATCTTCCTCTTCCTGCCGTCGTCGACCGAAGAAGCCTCTGGTGATTATTCCCATCGATGCACTCCCATGCTCTCAACTGTTCCCATGCCGCACAAACTGCGCATAATGTTAATACGCAGCAAGCGACCCGAAAGTTTCGCTGCCGATTGACGCGGCAGCGTCAGAACTAACTTAGAAAGGCGAAATACGATGAAGCGATTCGAAGGCAAGACGGTGATTGTGACTGGTGGTGGGACTGGCATCGGCGAGGCGATATGTCATCGTTTCGCGGACGAGGGTGCGAACGTCATGATCGCGGAGTTGGAGGCAGACAATGGTGAGGGTACGGCTGCCGACATCAATGGGAATGGCGGCACCGCGATGTTTTGTCAGACCGATACATCGGACTCGGATTCTGTTCGTTCGATGATCGCTTGCGCGGTCGATGAATATGGGACGATTGACATCCTCGTCAACAATGCCGCCACTTTCGTGTTCGGCAAAGTCGAGGATCTTACGGATGCCGATTGGGCGCGAGTGTTTGGTGTGAACGTGATCGGTTATGCCAACTGCGTGCGCGAGGTATTGCCAACGTTCCGCAGCGCCGGAGCTGGCGCAGTGGTGAACATCGCATCCGTAAGCTCATTCATCGCGCAACCGGAGTTCGTGCCATATAACTCGTCGAAAGGTGCAGTTGCGCAGTTGACGCGGTGTCTGGCGATGGATTTGGCTCCGGACAATATTCGCGTCAACGCCGTCTGTCCCGGCTCGATCAAGACACGGGCGACGGATATGCACATCGACTCGTTAGGTCTGGACCGTGAGCAGTCATACATCGACTTCGGTCAAGATGCGCTGATGAAACGGATGGGCGAGCCGCGGGAGATCGCGGCGGTCGTGGCGTTTTTGGCTTCGGATGATGCTTCGTATATGACGGGGGCGCATGTGATTGTTGATGGGGGGATGAGTATTGGGTAGATTGAACCCTAGTTATTCGTAAACGCGCCATCCGGACGATGCAGTCTGGGTGACCAGCCACGGGGATCCGACAAGCATCGCTCCGCAACATCCAAGTCCATGTCTACGCCCATGCCTGGGGTGTCGGGGCACCAGGCGTAGCCGTCTTCCCACTCGATCTGTTGAGGGAAGAGGTCGGTGGCGAAGGTGCCGGGTTGGCGGGGCATTTCTTGGACGCCTACGTTGGTGGATGCCATGCAGACGGAAACGCAGGCGGCGGCGGAGACGGGGCCGAGGGGGTTGTGCGGAACGATGTCGATGTAGTGGGCTTCGGCCCAGTGGGTGATCTTGAGGGTTTCGGTGATGCCGCCTACGATGCAGAGGTCGATGCGCAAGTAGTCGATGCTCTCGTCTTCGATGACTTCGCGGAAGGGCCACTTCGACCACCAGTGTTCGCCGGCGGCGAGAGGGACGTTGGTCTGACGTCGGACGTTGCGGTAGGAGGCCGGGTTTTCGGAACGGACGGCGTCTTCGATGAAGAAGGGTTTGAATGGTTCGAGTTCGCGGCACAGGGCGATGGAGTGAGTTGGATCGAGGCGGGTGTGGAAGTCGGTGCAGATCTGGATCTCTGGTCCGACGGCATCGCGGAGGGCTCCGAACTGCTCGGTTGCCATGCGCATCGACTTGAGCGGGTCAAGTTCGGCGGTCGCGGCGTGGCGTCCGCCGTAATCTCCGACTAGGGGAGTGGTTGTCGGTTGTCCAGTCCGGACGAATTTCCAGCCTTCATCGACGTGTTTCTTGGCGTCGTCGACGATGTCTTGAGTGGTTTCACCGCCGACGTGCGGGTAGCAAACGACTTTGTCACGCGTCGGGCCACCGAGAATCTTGTACAAGGGCATTCCGACTGACTTGGCTTTGATGTCCCAGAGGGCGATGTCGATACCGCTGATGGCGCAGGCGTATACGCGTTCGGCGGGGAAGAACAGGCCGCGGAACATCTGCTGCCAGAGGCGTTCGGTCTCCCACGGATCGGAACCTATGACGATTTCGGAGAGGTGGTCGATGGCTAGCGCGATGGAGCGTCCGAGTCGGGCAACGCCTACTTCACCGAGGCCGTAGATGCCGGAATCGGTATCGACGCGGACGATGAAATATAGGCGCCCGGAGTCGTCACGGACGGGGAAGGATCGGATTTGGGTTACTTTCATCTAGAGTTCCTACTTTGCAAGCGAATGGTGAGTTACCAGTTGGTGAAAGCTCCGTCGTTGCGTCTTAGTTGGGGTAGCCAACCGTGTGGGTCTGCGGCGCGGGCTTCGGCGACGTCCATGTCGATCTCGATGCCCAGTCCTGGGGCGTCTTGGCAGAAGGCGTATCCGTCTTCGAATCCGGCTTGGACGGGGAAGAGGTCGTTGAGGTAAGTGCCGGGTTCGATGGGCATTTCTTGGACGCCGACGTTGGTGGATGCCATGCAGAGTGCGACGCAGGCGGCTGTTGAAACGGGGCCAAGCGGATTGTGAGGGACGATATCGATGTAGTGAGTTTCGGCCCAGTGAGCGATCTTTGCGGCCTCGGTGATGCCTCCTACGATGCAGAGGTCGATACGGGCGTAGTCGATGAGTTCCTCTTCGATGACTTGGCGGAACGGCCACTTTGAAACCCACTGTTCACCGGCGGCAATGGGTAAGCGTATTTGGTTGCGGAGATTTCGGTATGAATCTGGGTTCTCGGATCGGATTGGGTCTTCGATGAAGTACGGTTTGAACTCCTCGAGGTCCCTGCACATCTGGACGACGTGAGTCGGGTCGAGACGGGTGTGTACATCGAGGCAGATCTGGATATCAGGTCCGACGGCCTCGCGCACCCGCGCCATTCCTTCGACGGCGATGCGCATCGATTCGACTGGTTCGAGACGACCTGTGTTTTCGATTTGATCGGTGTCGGATGTCTCGGGTTGGTGCCATCGGACGAATTTCCAACCTTCGTCGACGCGCTGGACGGAGTTGTCGACGAGGGCTTCGATAGTGTCGCCTTGGGTGTGGGCGTAGCAGACGACCTTGTTGCGGGTGGGGCCGCCCAAGAGGTTGTAGACGGGTCTGCCAACCGATTTGCCTTTGATGTCCCACAGTGCGATGTCGATGGCGCTGATTGCGCAGCCGTACGTACGTTCGGCGGGGAAGAAGTTGCCTCGGAACATCAGTTGCCATAGGCGTTCGGTCTCCCACGGATCGGAACCGACGACGACTTCTGCGAGGTGGTCGATGGCCTGAACAATAGCGCGACCTTGGCCCAAGGTCCCGACCTCACCGAGTCCGTAGATGCCGGCATCGGTGTCGACGCGGACGAAGAAGTAGACACGTCCGGAGTCGTCACGGATCGGGAGTGATCGGATTTGGGTTACTTTCATTTGGTGGGATTGCCCCCTTTGTCCTTCGGACATTTTCCCCGTCAACGGGGGAAACCCTTCGTCGGCTTCTGGATTCCGGCATTCGCCGGAATGACGGGTTTACCAGTTGGTAAAAGCGCCGTCGTTGCGGCGGAGTTGGGGTGGCCAACCGTGGGGGTCGCCGGCTCGGGATTCGGCGACGTCCATGTCCATCTCGATGCCGAGTCCGGGTGCGTCGTTGCAGAAGGAGTAGCCGTCTTCCCAACCGATCTGGACGGGGAAGAGGTCGGTTAGGACGGTGCCGGGTTGGCGAGGCATTTCTTGGACGCCGACGTTGGTTGATGCCATGCAGAGAGACACGCAGGCGGCGGCGGAGACGGGGCCGAGTGGGTTATGGGGGACGATGTCAATGTAATGCGTTTCGGCCCAATGGGTAATTTTGGCGGCTTCAGTGATGCCTCCAGCGATGCATAGGTCAATGCGAGCGTAGTCGATGAGTTCCTCTTCGATGACCTGCCGGAAGGGCCACTTGGAGACCCATTGTTCTCCTGCGGCGATGGGTAGGTTAAATTGGTTGCGGAGGTTGCGGTATGAGGCGGGGTTTTCGGAGCGGAGTGGGTCTTCGATGAAATAGGGCTTGAACACTTCGAGGTCTTTGCCCATCTGGACGATGTGCGCGGTGTCGAGCCGGGTGTGTGCGTCGAGGAGGATCTGGATTTCGGGCCCGACGGCTTCTCGCACCTTGGCCATCTGATCGACGGCTAGTCGCATCGACTCCACAGGTTCGAGCAAGGAGGTTCCGCTGTCTTCGAACAGGCCCGAGGTTTCGGGTTGTCCCCATCGGACGAATTTCCAGCCCTCTTCTACGCGGTCGAGGCAGTTCCGTACGAGATCTTCGGTGGTTGCGCCTTGGGTGTGTGGGTAGGAGACGACTTTGTCGCGGACGGGTCCGCCGAGGAGTTTGTAGACGGGCATGTCGACGGATTTTCCCTTAATGTCCCAAAGGGCAATGTCGATGGCGCTGATGGCGCATCCGTAAACGCGGTCTGCCGGAAAGAAGTTGCCACGGAACATGAGCTGCCATAGGCGTTCGGTTTCCCAAGGGTCGGATCCAACGACGACTTCCGCGAGGTGGTCAACGGCCTCCATGATGGCGCGACCCATGCTTGCAATTCCGACTTCGCCGAGGCCGTGAATTCCGGCGTCGGTTTCGATGCGGACGAAGAGTGAGACTCCGCCGTTGTCGTTTCGGACGGGGACGTTCTTTACTTCGGTGACCTTCATTTGGTGATCCTGTCTCTGTATACGCGGACGCAGATGGATGTCGCACGTTGTGTTGCTCAAGATGGTTTTAACACGTTCGCACTTGCTGAGGGTTGAAGATTGGGAAATTCGGAGGTCAATTGCGAGGTTGATTTCAAGCGAGTTTTGGTGATTACGCGTATAACTAGATTTGAAAGGCACGGTTAATCGATACGATCTCTACGCGTTTTGGAATGCGACGCGCAGGTTGTTCGGAGGTTTTCAGATGGATGGAATCAAGAGGCTGTTCGGGTACATCCACGTAATCTTGGGTTTGGTGGTGGCGGCGCAGTTCGTGCTGAGCGAGGTTTACGACGACGATGCGGTGATTCAGGTTTGGGATATTCTCAACTACTTCATGGCGGTTGGGGCGATCGCGGCTTTGGTTTTCAGTTTTCTCCGGGCTAAGTCGGCGGACAAGTCGGATCTGCAGGAATGGATCGCTGCGAGCGCGATGTTGATCGCGTCTGCAGCGCTGTTCCTGCTGTATGTCGAGCAATGGTTCGCGTGGACGGTTTTCAAGGATGCAGCTGATGAGATAGGCGAATTCCGCTCGTTGATTTGGACAGCCGTCGATGTGATGTTCCCGATAGTGAACGTTATTGTCGGGAGCTACTTGTTGAGGAGCGTCGGTATGAGCCCCGGCGCGTCGACGGATCAGGGGGGTTAACACCGAGTGATGGAAGCGATCAAGCGGGTATTTGGCTACGTCCACATTGCGATGGCGTTGATTGTGGCCATTCAGTTTTTGGCGTCGCCGATGTATGGAGGTGATCTGAACGGCGAGATTTGGGATGCCGTAAGCATCATGATGGCCGTTGGCGTTGTGGCGGCTTCGGTGTTCGCGGCGATTCGGATGCGCGAGGAATCTGAGTCTGGAGATTGGGGTTCACGGGTCATGCTAATCGCCACAATCGCGCTGTCTCTTCTGTTTTTCCGATTGTTTTTTAGCTCCCAATTATTCGAATCTGACGAGAAACCGCCTTACGAGTTTCGGTTGCTAATGTGGTACGGGATCGATGTATTGTTCGTGATCGTGAACCTATTTATGGGCCGCTATCTTTTGCGCGGTTCGAATGCAGGAAATTGAGGTTTGCCAATGGCTATCGTGGGTCGGATTCTCGGGGCGTTCAACTTGTTGGCGGC
Organism: Dehalococcoidia bacterium; assembly: GCA_963664695.1. Lineage (GTDB taxonomy): Bacteria > Chloroflexota > Dehalococcoidia > Lucifugimonadales > Lucifugimonadaceae > Bin127. The sequence continues at coordinate 621,535 of OY761543.1, read as the reverse complement.
GGCAGTTGTTTTTGTGAATGTGTTGTCCGGGCATGCGCAGCTTTGGAACACGGGTTCATTGTGGGATTACATCAACCCGATCATGGGCACTGCCGTGGTGATCAGTTTGTTGGTGAATCTGCGACGGAAGATCTCGTTGCCGGAGGAAGACCGCGTTAGTCGGATGTATCTCGAAGTGAATGTGTTGTTTTACGCGTCGATCATCTTGACGATGATCTTTTTCAGCAATTGGTTCTACATGCTGTGGGATTTCGGCGATGCTTCGGATGAGTCCAGGACCCGGCATTTCATCTACTGGTGGTTCATCAACCCTTATTTCATCTTGGTTTCGGGCATTACGGGATATCACCTGTGGCTTAAGGCGTCGAGGTCTTAGACGCTGATGAAGTCAAATTCGAACTGAATAAGTCCAAGGGAGGGCTGAAAAAATGGCAGGAATACGGCGGATGATTGGAGCCGCGCTCATCTTGGTGTCGTTGGTGATCGCCGTACAGTTCATTGCGTGGCGACTGTACGACTCTGGAGATGTGTGGACGATCGTGAACTACATTTCGTTGGTAGCGATAGCTCTGGCCTTCTACTTCAACTGGGAGCGCAAATATAAGAGCGAAGCGAGCGGCGAAACAGGCGTCACCCGCGAATACATAGAGTCGAACGTGCTGTATTTCTCGACGATGATATTGGCGGCGCTATTCCTCTTCAACTGGCTGAACCTGCTGGTGAACGGGGCCAACGATGTCGGTGTAGAGGTGATGCACGACGTGGTGTGGGTAGTCGTCGACATCATGCTCATCGTGGTTATGGGTGCCACCGGCGGGTATTTGTTGCAAGGGCATTCGGGGGAGTAGGCAACCACATCGAGAAAGTTGTCAACCGTTCGGGTTGATTTTTTGGCCGAGTGCGTTTGCCTCCAACCCACCATCCTTTGGGATCTTTAACCATCCGTGAGGTTCGCCATTTGCCAACCGGACCTTGGTCGGGTGATGGTAGTCTGAACTTGTAATGACTGTTCTTGAAACTGCTCTTCCGATTCGCTCACTCGTCGAGGAAACGCCACAGATTATCCACGGCGATGCCTTTGATTGGTTAGAAAAAGCGCCACCGAACTCGATCCACGCGGTGGTGACGGATCCGCCATACGGGTTGATCGAATACACACCGCGTGAAATTGAGAAGCTCCGCAGTGGTCGAGGAGGCGTTTGGCGCATCCCACCTGCGTTTGACAACGCCGTCCGAAAACCATTACCTCGGTTCACCGTGCTCAAGGACGGCGACAAGGAGCGCCTCGAACAGTTTTTCGACCGCCTGGCAAATCTGCTGTTGCCGGCATTGGTGCCAGGTGCGCATGTTTTCATCGCCACTAACCCACTAGTTTCCCATTTCGTGTATCTCCCGTTCATTCGCGCCGGTTTTGAGAAGCGTGGGGAGATCGTCAGAGTTGTGCAAACGCTACGAGGCGGAGATCGACCAAAAAATGCACACGAGGAATTCGATTCAGTCTCGGTGATGCCTCGCTCTTGTTGGGAACCTTGGGGACTGTTTCGCAAACCGTGTGAGGGTCGAGTGCAAGACAATCTGCGCAAATGGAAGACTGGGGGGTTGATGCGTCTGTCCGATTCGGAACCTTTTCGCGACCTCATCTACTCGTCTCCCGCCAGAGGATTTGAAAAACAAGCAGCGCCGCACCCTTCACTGAAACCTCAAGATTTCATGCGACAGATTGTGCGAGCATCCCTACCGCTGAGCGAAGGATCGATTTTGGACCCGTTCATGGGTTCGGGTTCAACCGTCGCGGCCGCTACATCATGCGGGCTCGACAGCATCGGGATCGAAATCGACTCAGAGTACTTCGAACTCGCAAAATCCGCGATTCCACAACTCGCCATGTACGAACCCAAAAGGACGAGACCAATTGGATCGGGATGAATGGTTCGATTTGTCTGTGCCCTTGCCACCCGGCTTAACGGTATCGGCGATCCGAAGAGCGGTCGATTACATCGAGCGAGAACTCTCCGAATTAGTCGACATTTACCACGAACAGATGAATGTGTTTAGCGCTATCGTCGGGATTTACGGAACGAAAGCACTAGATTCTGTCAGCAACTACGAAAAACATCGAAACGTCGACACTGCGCAACAACGGTTTCCCGATTTGATTCGGCGTGGGTCCGGCCCCGACCCTTCTCCTGATGATTCGTTAGAGAGTAAAGCAAGCAAACGACCATGGGCCGTCCAATCCCACTACAATCACCCGGGTTGGTACATCATATGGCGATATCTAGTCGACTCGACTGAGTCGCTGGAGGTGGGTAACCCTGTCATCGTGTGGCGAGTGGACATTGCATTTGTTGAGGAATCGGATTGGAAATACGAATCGAGCCGCGCAGGACCTGAACAGGGGGGCAGAACCCACACATTTGGCCTTTACCGACCGGCGACGAAACTACGCGGCAAAGCGGTTTACAAGCGTGGCGACGTGGTTCTTTCCGGTGGTAAACCCATCCCCGTTAATGGGGATTAACCCACCAACCAACCCGCCTCTTCCTTCGAAAGTGGCACAATGAACCGTCCGCCGCCTTCCCGCCTGGGAAACGGATTCCGTCGTCGTCGTTCCGGCTCCGGCGGATTTGCCTGCAGCCGCGCTAACGCGTCCTCATCAATCGAAATACCCAGACCCGGCTCGTCGGACAGCTGAATGAAGCCGTCGTCGATGGTGTGGTTGAAGTTGATGCATTGCTCTCGGCCGGGGTCCACGACTTCCATGATCATGTGATTCGGGAGCGCGGCGGCGAGGTGTGCGGCGTAGTTTGCTTGGCAGTTCATCATCGTGACTGGCAACTCATACGCGTAGCAGAGGTTGGCCACTTGCCTGCATCCGGTGAAGCCGCTGTGGCTCGCGGAGATGTTTACGACGTCTACGGCTTGCTGTGAGACGAGGGGGTAGAAGTCGCCGATGTGGTTGAGGTTTTCGCCAGAGGCTACGGCTGCGGAGATGTTGCGCGAGACCTGTCGGAGGCCATCGAAGTCCCAGCGTCGGGCGGGTTCCTCTGCCCAAGTGATGTCGAAATCCTCTTCGATGCGTTGGATGCGGATGATGGCCTCTTTGGCGGACCAGTATTCGTTGCTGTCGATCAGCAGCCGAGGACGTTCGGCGGCGATGCTCAACGCTTCCTTCATGATCCCGATACGCCGCAGGTCGGCCTTCATGTCGAGTCCGACTTTGAGCTTGCCACCGTCGACACCGTGTTCGGCCATACGGCGATAAAAGGCGAAGATTGCGTCGTCGTCGAGGCATAGGTCGATGCCGCTGGCGTAGGCCTTGGTCATGCCTTCGCGCGCGCCAAAAGTCTGCCACAATGGTTCGTCGGCGATCTTGGCTTTGAGGTCCCAGAGTGCAGTGTCGATGGCGTTAATGGCACCGTTCATCTCGCCTTCGTTTCCGCCCTTGAATACGAAATCGACGAGCCGCATCCATAATCCGACTACGGATCGAGGGTCTTCGCCTTCAATCAGGTGGAAGAGACGCCCGACGGCCGAATTACCGCCTGGTGCGACGCCGGTGATGCCTTCGTCAGTCTCGATCCAGAGGACCGAACCGCCGGCGATGTCCTCGCCGACCACACCGTTGGCGTCGCCGATAGGACGATCCATCTTCATCTCGTATTGTTCTACGCGGTATCCGGTGATTTTCATGGTTGAGGGTTTTCTTGTGGTGTTTGGACGGTTTGTTCGTGCCCGGCGTGTAGGGGCGGGTTTCAAACCCGCCCCTACGTCACAACCAGGAGGGTCAGTGCATCAATAGGCGTGGCGGCCTTCGGACTGCCCGGTGATGCCGCGTACGGCTTCTGCTTTTTCCTCTTCGGTTGGCGGGACTTCATACAGTCCGGCGCCGGGGCGACGTCCGAACGGGCTTGGGCCGGCACCGGGTGGGATCGCGTCGACCTGTGCTGTGGCCAATTCCGCGTGGTCGATTTCGATGCCGAGTCCGGGTTTGTCGCCGAGGATGGCTTGTCCGTTCTCAAATGTGATGTCGATCGACGCGACGCGATTTTCAGATTCTGCATTGCCCACTTCGATGGTGACGTAGTTGGGAATCACGGTTGCGAGGTGTGCGTGGTGGTGTCCGGCAGAACCGCCGAGGGTGACCGGCAGATTGAAGCCGTGCGCGGCATCGGCGATCTGGAGAGCGCAGGTGATTCCGGTCATTCCGGAGCCGACCTGGATTATGTCGGCGGATCGGTTGTGGAAATACGGGAGGAAGTCGCCGAGCGTGTCAAGGTTTTCGCCGGCGCAGACCGGAGTTTTGACCGCGTCGCAAATTCGGCGAAGACCGAGGAAATCCCAACGGCGGGCCGGTTCTTCGATCCACATGAGATCGAACTGCTCTTCCATCTCGCGGACTTTGCGGATGGCTTGCTTCGGAGACCAATATTCGTTGGCATCGACCATCAGACCGGGTTCGTCGGTGTTGATGCTTAACGCATCGTTCATGATGCCGATGCGACGGAGATCGGAGTCTTGGTCGAGGCCGACTTTGAGCTTTCCGTCTTTGAAGCCGTAGTCCTCGGCCATCCCGCGGTAGAAATCGAAGATCTCTTCGTCGGACAAGGGCATGTCGAGGCCGCTGGCGTAGGCGTTGATTGGCTGCTTAACTCCGCCAAGGGTTTTCCAAAGCGGCTCGTCGTTGGATTTTGCCTTGAGGTCCCACAATGCGATATCGAGGGCGGAAATGGCATCGTTTGCGATTCCGTCGTGCCCGCCTTTGAAATGCTTGTTGACCATCCGTTGCCAGAGGCCGGTGACACGCCGCGGGTCTTGACCGATCAGGACTCCCTCGACGAGGGAGTTGATGATGCCGATTGCACCGCCGCCACCCATCGAGATGCCGGTGAGCTCGGTGTCTGTGTGCAGCTCGATTATGCAGCCGCTCGCGCGGGCGCGCCCCATCGGCGAGTTGGCATCGCCCATCCGGCGGAGCATGGGGTACTGGAAGAGCGTAGAGGATACGCCGGTGATCTTCATTTTGACCTTTCGATATTGACTCTCAACATCCGGCCGAACCGCCAAATGGGAAACAGAACCCAAAGGCGTCACGTCAAGCGTTGATTCTTGCACACTTTCGAAGCGCAATGTCAACCATACGATGCGTATTGTCGTATCAAGAGTATGCATCGTCCCCAAGCGAGGGCGATGGGACCAAGTCCGTTAAAATCAGAACGTCAACTAGCCGATGCTCCGGCTCAGTGTCGTTTCGCCGAAATATAGGCATGTTCAACACATTTCCAAACCACACGTTGTCGACCGTGTTCGCTCTCGTGGCGCTGGTCACGTTAGTGATTTTCGCGTCAGAAAATGCCCGGGTGGTTGAGGCGCAAAACGGGCCGCCAGACTCGGTCGGTTTCACGCTGGTTGCGTTCGACACTTCTCTATTGGAGATTGAAGACATTGAGGCGGCTGGGCTCGCTGCGAAGATGGTGTTGTCGAACGCCGACGAGGGGCTGATTTTGTTGGGTCAGTACGCGGACCACGCAAATGAGCCGCAGAGCTTCGCCACTGGTGATTTGGCTAAGTCGGCGGTCGATGAAGCGATCGATGCGATGAAGTCGCAGCTTGGTGACGACTCGACGCCCGCCGACCTTTCCGAAATGCTCGAAAGTTATGCTTCGTTCATCACGCAGCTCGGCGAGAATGGGAAGCTGTACATCCTTTCAGCCGGGGGTTTCACGTTTCACGAATCGACGGGTGTTGGCGGGCTCGAAACCGAGGCATCAAACCTCGCGGCCAGCGGCGTCACGATTGACACGATCTCGTTGGCGACGACTCCGTCGGCTGACCGTGACGTTCTTTCACTGATAAGTTCAGCAGGTGGCGGTACCGCCTACGACCTTGGATTCTTAGACGGTGTACTTGAGTTCATCAACGGCGAGTTGGGTGTCGTGTTGGCGCCGACTCTGCAGACCGACTCACTAGGCACCGCAGGCGAGACCATCGACGTCGGTGTACCTCCTCATTCGTCATATCTCGTGGCCGGTTACTCGTTCGAGGACCCTGAAACACTCAACGTAATTAGAGAACCGAACGGACAGGAACTCTCGGATTCCGTCGGTTCGGTGAACGCATTCTCGATTTCCGGGATGAAGTTCTTTACGGTGCGGAACCCTCAACCCGGTGTGTGGTCTTTGAAGTCTGCGGTCGGTTCGGGTCCCTTGACAATCTATAGCGACGTGGTCAACAACCTGAGCGTCGTGATGGAACCGCAACCGCCGTTTCCGATCGGTGAGCCGTTCGTTTTGACCGTCGATGCCCGGTCCGGCGAGTTTCCGTTGATCGACTCCTCAGCTTTAGTCGACGCCTTCATCACGGGGCCGGACGGTGCCGAACTCGCTTATGTGTTGAACGATTTGGGCGAGGATGGTGATGAGTTTGGCGAGGATGGGGTGTTCTCGGCCACGGTAGCGGCACACGAGTTGGCTGGCGTGAGCAATGTCAGGTTCAGTATGCGATGGCCGAATCTTGCGCCGACAATCGAAGGCGACGGCGTGTTCGTCGTGGAGCCGTTTCCCACGATCGAGATCGAGATCGCGGGCGATGGGACAGTGGTTGAAGGCGCGAGAACACACTTAGCGACCGTCGATCTGAAGTTCGCGGACGCCGCCTTCTTGGCCGACCAAGGCGATATCGAGGTGTCAATCGTGAACTCTGCCGATGGTATGGCTGTGGAAATCGAACTTGAACCGACGGAGATCGTCGACGAGAAGGTCTATCAGGTGAACGTTTTCAGCGCATTGACGTTGGACGGTGATTATGTCGTGAACGCCAAGTTGAACAGCACTCACCTTGAGCGGCAGTTCGAGGTTGTAGCTGTTGAGCAAACGGCCAGCATCGAAGTTACGAACCCGGTTTCGGTACCCTTGCTGGCTGCAGCCGGTATATCGGCGTTCATCGGTTTCCTGATTTTCTTGCTGTTCTTGAGGGCATTGTTCCAATCGTCACCATACGGGTCTCTCTACCGTGTCGACTCGCAAGGCGAACGCGAGTTGGTGGCGAATTTCCGCGAATATTCCCGCTCGCCGTGGGATTGGCTGATGAACAAACCGGTCGTTCCCGCGGCGGCGATGCCCGGCGTTCCCTTGCTCGGTGGGAGGTTCGTTTTTAGAGGTCGAGGCATCTCCTTTAGATATCGGCCAGATTCGGATGGTTTACTTCGCATGACGATCCGCGGCGAACCATTGCAACCGGGGCAGACCCCGATCCTCGATGGTGAGGAGTTCCAGATCGGCTCAGAGTCGTTCGTGTTCGATCGAGCCGCGATCGGCGAGGGCGTGCGGGTTTCGGAAAGACTCACCGGATCGCAACGGGCGCGCCACGAAGACCTCGATAACTTCGCATTGGACCCCATGACTTGGGACGCGCCTTCGAGCGCGCGACCTACGCGGCGGCGTTACTGATCGGTTGCCGGGATAGCGACATCCCCGTTGAATTCGATGCATCGCGTCGTATCGCGTTGTTCGATCGCCAATTCGGTTATCAGACCGTCAATGATTCGCTCGAAAGCGCAGTATAAGCGGGTTCGGCGTCCTTGATGTCAAGAAGACATCGTCTTCGAGGAGCACCGACGCACGACAGCCAAATTTCTTATCGCCGCAAGCAGGCCGGGTGTCAAAAACACAGCGAGCATGGGCCTGCTCGACGAACAATTACCCGTTCGTGGAAGAGAGCCTTCTGGTTTGTAATCGTCGGGAAGGGCGAGCGGGGCGGAATGATTGGGCGAAACCGACTTAATTCTTGTGAATCTCGACCGATTCCATCACGTCGCCTTGCTGGATGGCGAGGACCACGTCCATGCCACTGGTGACTTTACCGAAGACGGCGTGGCAGGAAGTGCCTTGGACTTGGCAGGGCTTGAGCTGGCCGTCGACGTAGGGGTCAAGGTGGGGAGTTTCGGCGTGGGTTACGAAGAACTGTGAGGTGTTGGTGTTGAATCCTCGGTTCGCCATCGATAGGATGCCGGGGGCGTCGTGCTTCATATTGGGATGGAAGGCGTCGTCGAACTCGGCAGCTTGTTTGCCGTCGGCGTTGGTTCCGCCTTGGATGACGAAGCCGGCGATCACACGGTGCCACGGCGAGTTGGTGTAGAAGCCGTCGTTAGCGAGATTGACGAAGTTTTCGACGTAGATGCCGGCGATGTCGTTGTAAAGATCGGCCTCGATGTCGCCTTTGTTGGTCTTGATGGTCACGGAGTAGGATGCGTTGGGGTCATAGTCGCCACCGCCGTCGCTGCTGCATGCACCGAAAAGTGCGACCGTGGTAGCACTTGCGATCAACGCCGAAGCCTTCAAGATATTCGTCATGCGAATTGTCTCCTCGATCCATTCGAACTACGGTTGGACACCGAACCGTAGAGCACTATGCTGTTTCACGATATCTGAGTATATCCGCGAGAGTTCAGTGAGTGGACTCCCGGCGTCTCTTTCGGCTCTCCGTGCCGACATCTGCTTCAGCAAAAGGGAAAGTGGTTTCCATTGGGATGTCATTCCGAACCCCCCTGGGTTGTCATTCCGAGCGGGTCGAGGAATCTATTCCCTTAATAGCTGGGGTTGGGTTGTTAGATTCTTCACTCCGCTTCACTCCGTTCAGAATGACATTCATGGTGCCGTTCAGAATGACAAGAAGGGCTTCGTTCGGAGTGACTCGATCGATTTATTCGGAATGACAAGAATCATCGAAACGATGGGTTGGTGCTAAGCGTTTCGGGGGCTTGTTTGGTGCGCGCACAAACTATAATCCGCGTTATGAGCGAATCGCCGAGTGATATTGCAGTTGGAGCGGAATTGAGCCTGCCGTCGGGACTGACGCGAGAGCGTCTGTTAGGTGCGTATAAGACGATGTGCTTGAGCCGGGCGTTGGACGTTCGGATATGGACACTGAATCGGCAAGGAAAGGCGGCGATTGCGGCTTCGGCGCAGGGGCATGAGGCAGCGCAGATGGGGACGGTGCTGGCCACCGATCCGACGCGAGATCGCTACATGATCTACTACCGCCAACTGACCGCGATGCTGGCGTTGGGAACGACCTCCACCGAGATGCTGATGCAGTTCTTGGCGCGGGATGGTGAGATTCTCAGCGCAGCACGGCAATTCCCGTTGCACGGGGCGCATCCGCGGGTGGATCTTTTTTCGTTTTCCAACGTTGTCGGTACGCAGTTGCCGCAGGCTGTTGGCGTTGCTCTTGCCGACAAGATGAAGGGCCGAGACGCGGTTACGATCTCGTTCTTCGGCGATGGCGCGGCAAGTCAGGGCGATTGCCACGAGGCGATGAACTTTGCCGGGATCCACAAGGTTCCAGTGGTGTTCCTATGCGAGAACAATCGGTACGCGATATCGGTGCCGTTGGAGCAGCAGATGCCGGTGGATTCGATCGCGAGCCGGGCAACTGCCTACGGCATCCCGGGTGTCGAGGTTGACGGGACTGATGTTGTGGCGACCTATGAGGCGGTGAAAGAAGCTGTGGATCGGGCCAGGTCGGGAGGCGGAGCGAGTTTGGTGGAATTGCGAGTCGAACGATTGTTGCCACACACCACCGACGATGATCACACACGATATCGCTCCAAAGAAGATATCGAGCGCATAAAGGGTATGGACCCGTTGCCAATCACGGAAGCGATGTTAAAGCGCCAGGGAATTCTGGATCAGACTACTGACGATGAGTTCAAAGAGTGGGCGAGACGTGAGGTAGATGACGCGACGGATGAGGCGGAAGCGATGCCATTTCCGCCGATCGGCGACATGTACGAGAAGGTGTTGGAGTCCGATAGGGGAGGCAACTCTCATGTCTGAGATTACGTTGATCGAATCGGTTAGGGAGACGTTGCGGATGGAGATGCGGAGGGATCCGGACATCTTTATGATGGGCGAGGACATTGGGCCGCGAGGCGGTGTGTTTCTCGCCAGTGAGGGGTTTGTGGACGAATTCGGCGAAGGTCGAATAATGAACACTCCCTTGGCGGAGTCGTCGATCATCGGTATCGCGTTGGGTGCAGCGGTGAACGGAATGCGGCCGGTTGCTGAAATTCAATTTGCGGATTTTGTCTGGCCAGCGATTAATCAACTGGTTGGTGAGGCTGCGCGGGTGAGGTACGGGACGAATGGCGGGAAATTCGCGCCGATGACGGTCCGTGTGCCGTACGGCGGAGGGGTACGTGGCGGGCTGTATCATTCGCAGAGCATCGAGGTTCTATTCGCACACACGCCGGGTTTGCAGGTGATCGCGCCAGCAACGCCGTGGGACGCGCGTGGATTGCTGCGCTCGGCGATTCGGTCGAACGACCCGACGGTGTTCTTAGAACACAAGCGAACCTATCGATTGGTGCGTGGTGAAGCGCCGGAAGGGGAATACACGGAACCGATAGGGAAGGCGGACGTGAAACGCGCCGGAAGCGATGTCACTTTGGTCACCTATGGTTTGATGCTGCACTATTCGTTGCAGGCGGCGGAGATGGTTTCGCAGTCGGACGGGATCGAGACGGAAGTGGTCGATCTGCGAACGTTGCGGCCGATCGATGGTGAGACGATACTAGATTCGGTGTCGCAGACGGGCAGGGCGATGATTGTGCAGGAGGATACCGGAGCGGTGAGCGTGTCGTCGGAGGTTGCGGCGATCATTGCATCGGAAGGTTTTTTCGATCTTGACGCACCGGTAATGCGAGTTACCGCGCCGGAGATACCGCCGATGCCGTTTAGTCCCTTGCAAGAAGCTGAGTACATGCCGTCGCCGGAGAAGATTTCCGCGGCCATTAGGCGGTTGGCGGAAGTCTGAACGATGGCGAAGATGCAGATAGAGATGCCGCACGTCGGTGAGTCGGTCACCGAGGCCGTGATTGGCAAGTGGTTGGTTTCGCCCGGCGATGCTATAAGGCGTTACGATCCGCTCGTGGAGGTAATCACTGACAAGGTGAACATGGAAGTCCCGGCGCCGCGGGATGGGACGGTTACCGGGTTATTGGTGAGCGAAGGCGACACAGTTCAGATGGGCGCTCCGATCGCCGAGATGGAGATCGAAGGAGCGGTTCCTGCGCCTATCGTCGAAGAACCTGTTGCGACTTCAAGCCCGCCGGTCCAATCGGCGAGTCGTGTTGGCTCGATGATTATTGGAGCGAATGTCGGCCCGACCGGTGGCGAGTTTACGGATACGAGTTTGCAGGCGGAATCGGTCGCCGAGGCGGAGCCTACGGAATCTTCACCGGGCGCTCAAAGGCGGCGCCGGCGCGGTCGGGACGATCGCGGCGCACGGATATCACCAGTTGTGAGGCGTTTGGCAGAGCGGCATGGGATTGATGTCAACGCGATTATCGGCACCGGAGCCGGCGGACGCGTCACGAGACGAGATGTCGAGGAATACCTGGAGGCTTCTCCTGCAAGCGTCGTCGAAGCGCGAGGCGACGAGGTGGTAGAGCCTACTCCGATCCGGCGAATGATCGCCGAGAACATGGCAAAGAGCTTCCGGGAGATTCCCCACGCTTGGGGCGCAATCGAGGTGGACGTCACCGAACTGGCGAGTTACCGCGCGCAGAATATCGAGCGAGTTCTGTCGAATACGGGTCACCGACTGACGTATCTGCCGATAGTGTTGTATCACGTCGCAAGCGCACTGAGAGACCACCGATTGCTGAACGCAAGTTGGGTTGATGGAAAGGTTGTGTTGAAGGGTGCAGTGAACATCGGCGTTGCGGTGGCTGCCGAACAGGGATTGGTTGTGCCGGTAGTGCAGAATGCCGATCAATTGACTCTCGAAGAGACGGTTTCAGAGATGGCGAGAATCGTCGAAGGTGCCCGATCTGGCAAGTTGCAGCTGGGTGATGTTCAGGGCGGTACGTTTACGCTGAACAATACGGGTGCACTGGGCTCGGTGCTTGGCGGCGCGATTATCAACTACCCGCAAGCAGCTATATTGACGACTGAGGCAATCATCAGGCGTCCGGTTGTGATTGACACTCAAGATGGTGGAGAGGCGATTGCGATCCGTTCCATGATGAGCATGTGCCTGTCGTTCGACCATCGGATCATCGACGGTGCAGAGGCATTGGCGTTCTTGGGCGACGTCAAGAATCGGTTGGAATCGATGTCCCAGGACGACGTTTCCGGATGATCGTGGATCGTTCAGTGATGCGCGCGTCATGGTTGGGCCGCGTTCCTTATCGTCCGACGCATGAATTGCAGTGGTCGTTGGTGGAGCAACGCAAAGCGGATCAGATTCCCAACACGCTGTTGCTGCTTGAGCATGAGAACGTTATCACCTTGGGACGTCGGGCCGATCAGACACATCTGTTGATGAGCGGGGGATTGGTGGCTGCTAACGTTGCCGAGATTGTGGGGACGGATCGGGGCGGCGAGGCGACGTATCATGGCCCCGGCCAACTCGTCGCGTACCCGATTATCAGCATCCGCGAATTGAAGTTCGGACCAGTCGCGTACGTGCGTATCTTAGAGGAGACGATCATTCAATTGTTGCGCGAGTATGGGATTGCGGGGCATCGAGTGGTCGGAAAGAGTGGCGTCTGGATCGGCGGAGAACCGGGAAGCAAACCGGCCGTGGGCGATACCCCTGAGGGTCGCAAAATCGCCGCGATTGGCGTGCGAATCAGCGGCGGCGTTGCGATGCATGGTATGTCGCTAAACGTGAGCACAGATCTAAGCCTGTACTCGCACATCGTGCCATGTGGGATGCCAGGATTGGATGTTACGTCGATGGAGCGGGAGACCGGTCAGCAGGTGAGTGTTGAACGCATAGGGCGCGAATGGGCGGAGTTATTTGCTGACGTTCTGTTTTTGGATGTCGAGTGGCAGTCGGCATCTCAGATTCCAGAATTTCAATCCGCACATTTGCCAGTTTCCGTATAGCGAACCATGAGAATTACGACCTATCACCCGCGCTCCCTGTTCGTTCTCGGCTCTGCGATTTTTGCCGCATTGGTTTTGGTGGCCTGCACCGCCGAGGAATCAGAACCGACCGCTACAGCTACACCCATGCCACCGATAGTGGTCGATATCGGCATGACGGCGAGTACCGTGATGGCACCGGTCGATATCGAGTTCGAGGCGATGAACTTCACCGACGGTGCCTCGTATTTCTGGGATTTCGGTGACGGCAACACCGCCGCAGGAACGAAGGCTCGTCACAGCTATCTTGACGCGGGAACATTCACCGTCAAGCTGACGGCGTCGCGGGGTGACGAAACCACATCTACGGAGTCGACCATTGCAGTACAACCTGGCGACGCGGGATGGCTGATATTGAACGCCGCGGAATTGACGCTGATGGGTGGCGAGGAGTTTCAGTTTGAATTCGAGGCATTCGATCACCTCGGGAATCAGATCGACGACCCGGGTTTAGCCTGGCACGCGGATCCTTTTACTGGGAGCATTGACGAAAAAGGACTGTTTACGGCAAGCACGAACATCGGTTTCGCCGCGGAGGGAGTGCGCGTTGATTTCACGCGGGGTAACTTCACCGCGAATTACGTAATCCCGGTAACGGTGGTGCATGGCCCGGCGACGACATTGGAGATTACGCCTGAGATCATTGATACCCGCGTGACGTGGGAAGTCGATCTGCATGCAGAGGTATTGGATCACGTCGGTCACATTCTCGAGGAGGCGGAAATCACCTGGGAGGTTCTGCGACCGGGAGATGCGGTTGATCAGACCGGCCATTACACGCCGAACAAAGCTATCTCTGCGGAGGGCGCGTCGCTGGTTTTGGTTACGGCAACTGTTGACGACGTTACGTTGGAGCGGATCGTCAAGGGCACTGTCAAGTCCGGGGCGTTGGACCGCGTAGAGGTCGAAGGATCATTGCTCGATTTGAAGACCGGCGACGAAATACAGTTGACAGCCAAGGGCTACGACCGATTTGGCAATGAGTTGGAACTGGACGAACTGAGTTGGGAGGTCGACGATCCCGAAATCGGGAGTTTCAACGAGGCCGGCGTTTTCACCGCGGGTTCCAAGTCGGGTGAGTTTCCTGAGAACACGGTTCGAGTGCGCGGCATCAAAGACGGCGTGCAGACAATCGCAAACGTGCAGCTCTCGATACTTCCCTCGAAAGCGGTCGCGATCGAGTTTTCGACACCGTTCGACTCGGTTCCAGCGGGTTCAAGTTCGCCAGTCCAGTTGCGGGTTGTGGACGAGAACGGAAATTCCATCAACGACGTTGACGTGTTTCTGGAAGTGACAAGTGGCGGTAAATTGAACTCGAACTACGCGTTCAACGCAGGGTTTGAACCGGGTTACTACGAAGATGCGATAGTAGCTAGGATTGTCGCTGAAGGTGCCGGAAATGAAGAACAGCTTGAGGCCACGATGGACATTGAGATCCGTGAGCGGAGTTCGGATTTCCTCGCCGTTGACATCGTTGGGCCTCGGGGAGCAGTCGTCTATCTGATAAATCTTGCTACCGGTGATTTGATTCCCCTTTCGGCTGACATTGAGGCCAATGAGTTTGTCGAGGATACGCCGGCATGGTGGCCGGACGGTTCTCGTATCGCATATTCGAGCAACGTGAATGGGAGACGCGAAATTTGGGATATTAATCCATTCACGAACGACGTCAGGTTGTTGGTTTCGACGGAGAATGGCGTCCTCATGCCGTCGATATCGCCTGATGGTCAGCGAATAGCTTTTGTCGAAACCCGTGAGGATGCGACAGGTGTCTATATAGCGGATTTCGAGTTCGAGGCGAATGGAGAGATAGCGAGTGTGGTGACGCTCGATGACGCGACTTTGTTGTCGACCGAACCGGGATTGCAGCACCTGTTTCCGGCGTGGTCGCCGGACGGTAAATTTGTGATGTACACCTCGACATCGGGGGAGGGTCGTTTCCGCACGACCATTGCCGACGTGGTGGATGATTTCGGTAACGCAGTGGCCGAAGCACGTGGCGCGCGTGGTTTGGCTTGGCACCCAGATGGAAATCGGATACTTGTGTCAGCCGCGCAACGCACCGAAGACGGTGAGGAACAGACCGTGATCGCTCTAGGTGACCTCACAACGGGGGAACTTGAGGATATTGACGTCGGCGACTTGGATGTGGCGATCGCGACGATATCGCCCGATGGTTCGGAGATAGCGTTTGTTGATGAGGGTGAAGGCCAGTTGTGGTTGATGGACATCGATGGAACCGGGAGGCGCCGTGCGCTTGGGGCACAATTCCAGACCACGGTCACTGCATGGCGACCACAACCCTTGCAGTTGCCGACGCCCATTGAACGTGAGGTGGGGAGCGAGTTACTGAAGATTCCGACTGGGGATGTGAGTTCGGACCGCGTGGACGATCCGATGCACGGGTCGGTCGGACCGTATCAAGTGTTGATTGAAACCGACCGTGGTGATGTGCGACTGGACCTCTTCAATCACCTCGCGCCGGTGACGGTCGAGAATTTCGTGAATCTCGTCAAGGCCGGGTATTACGACGGGCTGACATTCCATACCGTTGAACCCGAGTCGGCCGTTTTTGGCGGGTCCGTCGTCGATGCATTTGGTGGGACGGCCGGATATTACATACCGTCGGAGTTCAGTGCGGAGGCGTTGCATGACTCGTCGGGCACGGTTTCGATGGTTTCGAAGGTAGTTAACGGCGGTTCGTCAGAGTTCGTGATCGCTTTGGAGCCGAAACCGGATTGGGACGCCTATGTAGGCGGCGAACTGAAAGACTGTTCAGATCTGACCGAAATTTGCTACACGGTGTTTGGTCGAGTTATCGAGGGGCTTGACGTTGTGATGGGATTTGAGCAAATCGACAGATTGTCCAGTGGATCAACTCCGCATCGGATTATGCGGGCTACCGTAGAGGACGGGACTCAAGAGTGAAATATCCATCCGCGATTACGCATCTAGAGTGCACATTGACTGGCGAGCGGTTCGACAGCTCGAAACCGCATCGCACCAACCCGGCTAACGGCAAACCTCTGTTCGCAAGATACGATCTGGACAGAGCGAAGACGACCTTGACCAAAGAATCTTTGTCGGATCGCCCAACAAACATGTGGCGTTATCGAGAAGTCATGCCAGTTATCGACGACGGCAACATCATAACCCTTGGCGAGGGCTGGACACCATTGCTCAAGGCAGATCGACTAGCGGCTGCGACGGATATGGACACGATCCTGATCAAGGACGAGGGAGTAAACCCAACGGGTTCATTCAAAGCGCGGGGGCTTGGTGCGGCGGTATCGAAGGCGAAAGAGTTGGGGCTGACGCGATTGACTATGCCCTCGGCAGGCAATGCCGCGGGTGCAATGTCGGCGTACGCAGCCGCAGGCGGGATGGAGGCGCACGTCTTCATGCCGAAGGACGCACCGATCGCCAACAAAGTCGAGTGTGAGGCATTTGGAGCGAGGTTGACGCTGGTGGACGGTTTCATCACCGACGCCGGGCAGATGTCGCAACGGGCCGCGGAGGAGTTGGGATTGTTTGACGTGTCGACTTTGCGGGAGCCGTATCGCGCGGAAGGCAAGAAGACGATGGGTTATGAGATCGTCGAGCAGATGGGCTTCGAGGTCCCTGATGTGATCGTCTATCCGACTGGTGGCGGTACTGGAATAGTTGGCATATGGAAGGCGATGGACGAGATGGAGGAGTTGGGCTGGATCGGATCAGAACGTCCGCGGATGGTCTGTGTTCAGGCGGACGGTTGCGCGCCATTGGTTGTGGCGTTCGAAAAGGGGGAGGAGTTCGCCGAGTCGTTCCCCGATCCGCACACGCTGGCTGCCGGGATGCGCGTTCCGGCCGCCATTGGCGATTTTCTGGTGATCCGCGCAGTCCGGGAGAGCGGTGGAACCGCCGTCACCGTGTCGGATGATGAGATGGTTGATGGGATGGTGGAGATGGCTCGGATGGAAGGCGTGTTTGCCGCGCCCGAGGGCGGTGCAACCTTGGCGGCGATGCGGAAGCTGATCGATCGTGGATTGATTTCGCGTGACGAGCGGGTCGTGTTGCTCGTGACCGGGAACGCGCACAAGTATCTGGATATGTTGCCGGCTGGGATGATCTGAAATTCGACGGTGCCCGGTGCTTGTGTGGTGATTGACAGATTGTCCGAAGTGCGTTCCCCCGATGTAGCGCGTAGTATGATGATGCCATCGTTGTTCGAAAGCAGGCTGTGTTGGCAAACTATACGGACATAATCACAGTTGAACCGGGTAAGCGTGGAGGGAAGCCGTGCATCCGAGGTCTTCGGGTGACTGTCTACGATGTTCTGGAGTACATGGCCTCGGGGATGTCCGAGGAGGATATCCTGTCAGATTTTCCCGACCTTGAATTGGCAGACATTCGAGCTTGCTTGTCTTTCGCGGCTGATCGTGAGCGTCGATTGGTGTCCTTGCCGCCTGTATGAGGCTTCTGTTCGACCAGAACCTCTCTCCGAGGCTGAAATCGGCTTTGGATGATATTTACACAGGAACCGTTCATGTACGAGAAGTAGGGCTTGAATCTGCGGACGATGTTGAGGTCTGGTCATATGCCAGAGAGCACGGGCTAGTCGTCGTGTCGAAGGATTCTGACTTTAGACAATTGAGTTTCACGTTCGGACATCCGCCTAAAGTCGTGTGGATTCGACGGGGAAATTGCTCAACCTCGGAGATTGAAATGCTGCTCCGCGACCGCTTCGATGAAATTCTAGCGTTCCATGATGACGAGCATGGGGCTTTTCTTGCGCTGGTTTAATTCATATTAGGATTTGAAATGACTAGTCTGACTAGTTACAATCAATTCATGGCCACGACATATTCAACTTATGATGCGAAAGCCAAATTCTCTGAGGTGATGCGGCGTGTCCGAGACGGTGAAACGGTCATCGTGTCGTACCGTGGCGATCCTGTTGCAGAGATCAAACCGATCGAGCGGCAGAAGACTTCGTTGGAAGAGCGCATGAAGGAACTTGAGCGACGGGGAGTGCTGATTCCCGCGCGTGAGCCAAGAATGGGTTTCAAATCTTCGGCGCACCGGCCGGGCGCGTTGAAAAGATTCTTGGAGGAGCGTAACGGTTGAAGGTCGCGTACGTTGACAGTTCAGTATTAGTAGCGATCACGTTTCAAGAAGAACGCAGTGCCAAATTGCAAGATTGGTTGAACGGATTTGATCGCTTGACATGTTCAAATCTAGTGGAAGCAGAAGTCAAATCCGCTTGTGCACGCGAACGCATCGAACTTGTAACTGCGTTCATGAATGATATTGTCTGGCTGTTCCCAGACCGACCCATATCGTCCGAAATTGCGAGGGTGTTGACTGCTGGTTACTTGCGAGGAGCCGATCTTTGGCATGTAGCCACCGCGCTTTATTTCGCCTCCGAACCAGAGGATATGGCGTTTTTGACCCTCGACATTCGACAACGAGACATTGCTGAGGCGTTAGGATTTCGCATTACCTAATCGGCGGTGCGGATGATTGGCATGCTGACGCTCGGTTTCAGCATACCCTTGTGCGGTAACAGAGTGGAGTAGGTGTGCGTCGCTCACACGTTCCCTTCCCAACCGATGACGTGGCTGCTGACGCCGTCTGGGAAGCGTTGGTGATACTCGTCGACGAGCATACCGAGGACCGCTGAGTCGTGGCGTGCGCCGGCGTGGGGTCGGCTACTTCGTAGGGTTCCTTCGTGGACGAAACCGATGTGTTCGAACATGGTTCGTGCGGCTTCGTTGTAAGTGGGTACGTCGACCCAGCCGCGGTAGAGACCTAAGTGGTCGAAGATGTGTTCGAGCATGGCCAGCGTTGCGGCGGTGCCGTATCCGGAGTGCCATTTGGTCTTGTCACCGATGAGAACGGAGATCTGCGCGTCGCCGAGGGGCTCGTCGATTGAAAGTTGTCCTTCCCCGATGTGCTCGCCTTCTTCAGAGTAGATCGAAAATATGTCGCGGTGCGGTTCGTGATGCGGGTCGTCGAAGACCTCGTCCCACTGCGCCTGTGTGGCGTTAATCATCTCCTCAGGCTCATATCCGAGGTGCGCCGCGTCACCATAGGTGTAGCGTCCGAACCAGCTTTCCGAGACATCCGGGTCTTTGAGCCAATCGGCGATCCTTTGGACGTCGTCTCTGGTGACTGGGCGAAGTTCACATCTTGATGGCATAGTGAGCGTCCTCCTCGGCTGAACACAGCCCTGATGATCATGAGTTAAGCGATAACGGAAAAGATATTCCGTCGCGAGTGCATGGATTCATTATCGCACGGTGGGTATTTTGCCGAATTTACCTGCCGTGCGATAGAGTTTGAGATTGCGACCTATGAAGCGTAGGCGCGAAAGCATCAAAGGAGAC
Organism: Dehalococcoidia bacterium; assembly: GCA_963664695.1. Lineage (GTDB taxonomy): Bacteria > Chloroflexota > Dehalococcoidia > Lucifugimonadales > Lucifugimonadaceae > Bin127. Next base: position 602,232 of record OY761543.1, on the reverse strand, counting down.
ATTGAATATGTCCGACCACTGGAAGATGGAAGCAGACATCGAATACTGCGTGCCTTGCGGGTACGCCAACTTGGCCGCCTACATGGCCGCCGAGCTATTTCAGGCCGCTGGCCCCGCGCTGGCGATCAGCCTGACCCCGGGTCACTCCGGCGCCTTCAAGGTGACCGTTGACGGAGAGGTCCTCTGGGACAAGAAAGTCCAAGGCAAGTCACCTGAAATCATGCAGGTCAAAGAACTCAAGGCCAAAGTCGCGAACATGATTCAGTCTGGCGCGATGATCCAGATGAACTGATCGGGTGCCCTCACCCTAACCCTCTCCCGCCGAAGCGGGAGAGGGTACAGAGCGACACTTACCGGGGGTCACTACTAAGTCCGTGGTAAGCAACGTCGGTTTCACGCGAATTTCAACTGGCTATGGGCGGGTGGCTGTGGTGGTGACGAATAACCCGAAGGGAAGTCATGGTTAGAGCAGCGGTTTTGTATGCGGCCAACGAGCCGATGCCGATCAAAGATCTGGAGCAGTTGCCGCCTCGCAACGGCGAAGTGCGGGTGAAGATTGGTGCGGCTGGGATTTGCGCTTCCGATCATCATGTGATGAAGGGGCAGACGAATTTCCCGATGCCGATCGTTTTGGGACACGAGGGCGCGGGCGTTGTCGATGAAGTAGGTGATGGCGTTTCGGGCCTGAAACCAGGCGACCGTTGCATATTGTCTTTTGTCCCGAGCTGCGGGCACTGCCGATCTTGCCGGACCGGACTGCAAAACATCTGCGACACCAATCGGTTGACGGGAACGAAGCAGTACGACAATACGTTTCGCTTATTCGACGAGGATGGTGTAGAGGTTCATCAATTCGCCAAGGTGGGTGTGTTTGCCGAGAGCATCATCTGTCCGCAGGAAGCGGTTTTTCCGATTCCGGATGATGTCCCGATGGATGTGGCGGCGTTGATCGGATGCTCGGTGACGACTGGTGTTGGCGGCGTCATCAACCAACCGAACGCAAAGGCCGGGATGACGGTTGCGGTATTCGGTGTCGGAGGTGTCGGACTTAACGTGCTCCAAGGTGCGAGATTGTTGAACGCTTCTAAGGTCATCGCGGTAGATATTTTGGACAACAAGCTTGAGTTTGCTTATCGGTTTGGCGCGACCGATGTTGTTAACTCCCGAGCCGAGGATGCCGTCGAAAAGATCGTGGAATTGACGGACGGTGGTGTCGATATGGCTTTCGACGCGTTTGGTCATGCGATGACCACACGCTCGGCGTTCGATGCGACGCGGAAGGGCGGCACGTGCGTGGTTATCGGGATTGCGCCGGAAGGTTCGGAAGCTGAAATACCGATGGTCGAGATTGTCCGCAATCAGAAAACGATGGTTGGCAGTTACTACGGATCGGCGTCGCCGCATGAGACCTTCCGGACTTTGATCGATTTCTATCAGTCTGGGAAACTCGAAATCGGTGGATTGGCTTTGCGGCAGTACTCCCTTGACCAGATCAACGAGGCCTACGACGACCTTGAACGGGGAGCCGATGGGCGCGGCGTTATCGTTTTTGAAGGCGTCAACTGAGACGCGGACAGATTCTCGTGCTGGTAGGAAGTCTGCATCGCCAATCAGCGCGCGGACAGGGTAAAATCAACTATCGAAACGTAACGTGTTGCGTGGTTCCCGTTTGGACGATGAATACCCGCGCGCACGCCCACTAACATCAAGAAACTGACAAACATTCCCGATGCTTGAAGACTACTTTCGCCAGTACGGGATACTCGTCATGTTCCTCATGGTTGCGATTGGCGTCCCCATCGGGATGCTGCTCCTGTCCTATGCGGCGGAGTTTATTCGGGTTCGACCGGCGCAGACCTCCAAAGTGAAACGCACCTCCTATGAGAGTGGTCTGCGACCATTTAGCCCGAAGCCGCGGCTCTTCAACATTCGCTACTACTACTACGCCATCCTTTTCGTAGTGTTCGATGTGGAGACCGTGCTGCTGTTTCCATGGGCCATCAAGTACGGCGTTCTGTCGAAGGAGTTCGGCCTGATCGCCTTCTTTGCGGTGCTGGTATTCTTGGTTGTGGTCACGTTGGGTTATCTATACGCGTGGCGAAAAGGCGCACTCGAATGGACACGGAGCACCGACAATTGACCTCCGAAATCGAAAACGCCTACGGAGTCCCGTTGGGGCACGACCCGCGCAATCCACTTTTCAACGTAACGTGGGATATGGACCGCGATGAGGGCGACGAGGTCAATTTGATGAAGGCGACGCGGTTGAGCCCGTTGCCGGAACCCATCATGCACATGGATGATGACCACTCGCGTAACGTCATCGTCACCTCCGTGGATTATCTCTTGAACTGGGCGCGTAAATCATCGCTCTTTCCCTTGCAATTTGGTTTAGCCTGTTGCGCATTCGAGATGATTGCGTCCGCCATGGGTCGCTTCGACATATCGCGTTTCGGTATGGAGGCGTTTCGTGCGACACCACGGCAAGCAGACCTGATGATCGTAGCCGGTACAGTGACTTGGAAGATGGCGGTTCCCCTGCGGCGGCTGTACGAGCAGATGGCAGAGCCAAAGTGGGTGATTTCGATGGGCGTGTGCGCGACCAGCGGTGGCCCTTACTTCCAGTCATATTCTGTGGTTCCCGGCGTCAACCACATTGTTCCGGTGGATGTGTACGTTCCCGGATGTCCGCCGAGGCCGGACGCGTTGCTTTACGGGATCATGCAACTGCATGACAAGATCCGTCGTTACTCGTTGACGAGCAATCCGGCAGGTGGCGTATGAGCCGGGCGTGGGATGGCGCCAAGTTGGCGGAAGCGATCCACAAATCACTTCCCGACGCGGTAGTCGATGCCCGCGGAACCGACATCTGGATTGCACCTAGATCCGTTGTCGAGGTCATGCGCTTGCTGCGAGATGACCCGGAGTTTCGTTTCGAATTGCTTAGCAGCGTCACCGCCGTTGACTACATCTCATATTTCGAAGTGGTCTATCACCTGACATCATTGACTAGGAACGCCACCGCCGTTGTGAAATCCAAGTGTGGAATCGGACGGGACGAAGCGAAAATACCGAGTGTTTTCGATATCTGGCGCGGAGCTGATCTGCAGGAGCGCGAGGTATGGGATCTGATGGGGATCATCTTCGAAGGGCACCCGAACCACAAGCGAATCATGCTCTGGGAGGGATTCCCGGGCCATCCATTGCGGAAGGATTTCGCGACTTACGAACAGTCAATCGTCCCCGAGTCTGAATGGCGCGTCCCGACCGCTTTAGCCGATGAGCTATCCACCGAAAACGGAGGTGCAAAAGGATCGTGACAACGCAGGTCCGCACAGAGCCGATCACGGTCAATCTTGGCCCGCAACACCCGTCGACTCACGGTGTGTTCCGGATGCGCGTCACATTTGACGGCGAGGAGATCATCGACGTCGAACCCATTTTCGGATATCTGCACCGCGGTTCGGAGAAATTGGCGGAGGAGCGAACGTATGTGCAGGTCGTCACGCTGACGGATCGTATGGATTACGTCGGTTCGATGCTGAACAACCAGGCGTACATGCTTGCCGTTGAGAAGCTGGCTGGAGTCGAACCTTCGCCTCGGGGCGTTTGGCTGCGGATGATCGCCTCTGAGTTGCAACGGATCGCCAGCCATTTGGTGGCGGTAGGATTTTTGATCCAGGACCTAGGCGCTTGGGGAACTCCACTTATCTACACCATGCGCGAGCGGGAGAAGATACTTGATCTCTTCGAGATGCTATGCGGTGCTCGAATCACGAACTCATATCTAAGGCCCGGCGGCGTTTTCATGGACGCGCCTGAAGAGTTCTGGCCGGCCATGAATGCCGTGCTCGACGAACTACCTCCTCGGATCGACGACTTAGACGATCTGCTGACCGACAACGACATCATTTTCTCGCGCACGAAGGGCGTGTCGGTGCTGACGCCCGAGCAGATGCTAGACGCGTCGATTACGGGTCCGATGCTTAGAGCCGCGGGAGTCGACTGGGACCTGCGGCATCGCGACCCTTATGACTACTACGATCAGGTAACTTTCGAGCGCCCACTTCACACCGCGGGTGACAACTTCGCCCGTTACTGGGTGCGTGTGCAGGAGATGCGAGAGAGCATCAAAATTGTTCGCCAGTGCGAGAAGCTGATCGAGCCGGGACCGGTGCGACCGGATCACGACGATGTGCCTTGGTTGCTCCGTCCACCTGTTGGCGATGCCTACGCGGCGATTGAGCACTCCAAAGGCGAATTAGGTTTCTATCTGGTTAGCGATGGATCGATATCGCCATATCGATGCCACGTCCGAGCGCCGTCGTTGATCAATTTGACGCTGTTACGAGAGATGCTGGTGGGCGAGTTGTTGGCCGACATGTTCGTGAGTTTCGGTAGTGTTGATATCAACATGGGCGAGGTAGATCGTTGAATCCCGCCTTCTTGGACAACTCGCTCTTCCGCAACATCTACTGTTACCTGGCAGGCAGCAGTGAATCCTGCGCCGCGCGGGGGTACGACACAACGATTTTGCCGGCCGGATTTGAGTGGCTTGCATTTGCGATCACTGCTTTCATCATCATCAATATCGTGATCAATGCAGGTCTCGGTGCTGTGGTCGTCTATATATGGGGCGAACGCCGGATTTTGGGACGAATCCAGAACCGGACCGGACCGAACCGTTGGGGTCCATTCGGATCGTTTACGTCAGTTGCCGACGCCATCAAGACGCTCTTCAAAGAAGACATCGTTCCCGATGAAGCCGACCGTTGGCTATTCAATCTTGCACCGATATTGATGGTGTTCCCGGTGCTGTCGGTGCTCGCAGTCATCCCGTTCGGCGTCGGGACATTCGTTGTGGACCTCAACATCGGGATATTGTTCGTGATCGCAATCACGTCGATGTCCGGCATATCGGTGGTTCTCGCGTCATGGGCGTCGGGCAACAGGATCGCGATTTTTGCCGGGATGCGTTCGGTGGCGATGCTGATCAGCTACGAGATTCCGATGGCGCTGTCTCTCATCGGCGTGTTGATGCTCGCCGGATCGATGTCCCTTGGGAAGATCGTGGATGCCCAAGACATCCCGTTCATATTGGTTCAGCCGCTCGGTCTATTCGTGTTCCTAATCGCCGCGCAAGCGGAAACGAGCCGCACACCGTTCGACTTGATCGAGGCGGAGTCTGAATTGGCAGCTGGCTACTTGAACGACTACAGCAGCATGAAGTTCGGCATCTTCTTCTTGGCAGAGTTCCTGGCCACAATCGTCGCTTCGATGTTGATCGTTACGCTCTTCCTCGGCGGTTGGCGCGGATGGGAACCGATACCGTCACAGATCTGGTTTGCCGGCAAGACCGTTCTCGTATTGCTGTTCATCATGTGGATGCGATTTTCGTGGCCGCGATTGCGTGTCGACCAAATATTGTCCTTGGCTTGGAAAGGCCTGTTCGAACTCACGTTGATCAACATCTTCGTGACCGCGATCTTGATCGCAATCTGGCCAGATCCTGGCATCACTGAGTTGCTGATAATGTCGGCGATCAACTGGGTGGTGTTCTTCATTTCGATCTGGTTGGTCAGCAAATTGCTGCGTCCAGGCGACTACACGGCGCCCGCGCCCCGAAGCGACCGTCCGACATATCCCGTGGCGACGGACGAGCTACCCGATGAGGTTGCATACACAGGAGGTACGACGCGATGATCGGCCTCGGACTATTGAAGGCGATGAAGGTGACGTTGAAGAACGCCCTCAAGGTGCCCTTTACTATCCAGTATCCCGACCGCAAGGTCGGCATCATTGGCGCGGCGAAGAACGAGGGCAAATCGACCGTCGGGCTGATGGCCACCCAACCGGTGACCGCCGCCAAGGCCGCTCTCAGCATGTATTCGGTGCCCGTTAACATCCCGCAAAACCGACGTTTCCGGGGCAACGAGTTCACGTGGTACGAGGATCGATGTACCGGTTGCGCGTCGTGCGCGAAGTACTGTCCGCTTGGAATAATCGAAATCGTGACCAGTCCCGGCGGCTTCGACGTGCAGGAAGGCGAGAGCTACGCGATCGATGTATTCGACATCGATATCAGTAGGTGCATGTTCTGTGGGTTGTGCGTTGAAGCTTGTCCCTACGATGCGTTGCATATGGGCAGCCAATTCGAGCGGAGCAGGTATGAGCGAGACGCGTTGGTGATTTCGGTCGATGAGTTACGCCAAGCATTGAGGCAACCGAGCTCGTGGTTCAGACCGCAGTTCGAGGAACGCGACTACGATCCCTTCCGCGACGGCCCCGAGGACGACCACTACAAGACGGGACGCCACGAGATGCCGGATCAAGAGACATTGGACCAGCGTTGGGTCGAGGATCGATGAGCGGAGCATTCGATTCAGGACCGATCGCGACGCTAGCATTCTTCGTCGCCTCGGCGATGACGATCGCTTCGGCGATCATCGTCGTCACACAGCGCGATCTAGTGCGTGCGGTCGTTGCGTTGGCGATGTCGTTTGTGGGCGTTGCCGCGATCTATTTCATTTTGAACGCCGAGTTTATTGGCGTCGTTCAGGTCTTGGTGTACGTCGGCGCAATCTCGATCCTGATTGCATTCGCGGTCATGTTCATCGGCGATCTGGCCAATGCAGGCACGTTGTCCCAAAGTCGATTGGTCTCCGCGGTCGCGGGCGTGTTGATGCTCGCGTCCATCATCTTCGTGGCGTACAACACCGATTGGACCGCGATCGATGAAGTGAACGACCCAGATGCAATCGCAGGACTTGTCGGACATTACGAGGTGACGGGCGGATCGGCCGGCGAAAACTCGATAGCCGCGGCTGGCGATGAAATCGAGGACGCACGCGGAGGCGCGTTAGTTGACGGATCTTCCCACATTGGGCCGGCATTAATCCGCGAATTTGTGTTGCCGTTTGAAACTCTGGGGCTACTGTTGATCGCGGCGTTGATCGGTGCGTTGGTCGTAATCCGTGGCCGCCAGGAGGACGACGCGCAGGAGGACGACGCGGCATGACGCTCGAGATCGTCCTTGTAGTAGCGGGTGCGCTGTTCTCGATCGGACTGTTTGGAGTCCTGGCACGACGTAACATCATCGCTGTCATCATGTCGCTCGAGTTGATGTTCAACGGAGTTCTCGTAGCCGCGATCGGATTTTCTAGGTTTACAGCACCGGCTGCGTTGGTCGGTGTGGACGGCGCGATCACTGAAAGCGCGGTCAGATCGGCTTTGACCGGGCACATGTTCGCGGTCTTCGTCATCAGCATCGCGGCGGCCGAAACGGCATTGGCTCTAGCGTTGGTTTTCGCGTTTTTCCGGGCAAAACAGTCGGTCGAGATTACGGACGCAACGGATATGAAGAGCTGAATATGTGGGTCGAATACAAGAGGACTAAGACCTTGAAGATCGCCGAGAGCTGGAAAAACCTGCTCGATGGCGAAGGACTGCCAGCCAAGATCTTACCGGTCGGCGACATCTTGGATTGGGCAGAGGACGTGCCGTTCATGGTCATGGTTCCCAAGGGTAGGGAACACGTGGCCGATGAGATTATCAGGAAACTCTAAGCGAATCTCGATTTGGCATCAGAACTGACAATTTGGCTGATTATCCTCCTGCCGGCATCCGCGTTCGTCATCAACGGCGTGGTGGTTCGGTGGATTCCGGAATTCGCCGTTGGACCCTATCGCTTAACCGGTAAGAAATCAGATCTTGCTGGTTGGTTGACCGCCGCGGCGATTGGCGTGTCATTCGTCTTGTCATTCATGGCGCTGATCAAGGTCGTTTCGGACGGCGCCCAGCAATTCGAGATGCACACCTGGATCGCGGTCGGTGGCGTCGACATCGGTTTCGGCATCATGCTCGACCAGCTGACGGCCATCATGTTGATCGTCGTGAGCGGTGTCAGTTTCCTGGTCCAGGTCTACGGCATCGGATATATGCATGGCGACGACGGCTACACCCGATACTTCGCCTACATGGCACTATTCACCGCGTCGATGCTGGGATTAGTGACCGCGCGCAGCGTTATTCAGCTGTTCGTATTTTGGGAGTTAGTCGGCATCTCGTCGTATCTGCTCATCGGCTTCTGGCTGAACCGACCGACGGCAGCCGCGGCGGCGAAGAAGGCGTTCTTGATGACGCGCTTCGGCGATTTTGGTTTCTTACTCGCGATCCTCTACCTGTATTCGAACGATCCGTCATGGCTCGACATTCACGAAATGTACGGCGCTATCGCGGGCGGAATGATGACGGTTTCAGTCGCTTCGTGGATTGCGCTAGGTTTCCTATTGGGAGCAATCGGTAAATCCGCGCAGTTCCCATTACATTCCTGGCTACCCGACGCGATGGAGGGTCCGACCTCGGTTTCGGCATTGATCCACTCCGCGACAATGGTGACCGCGGGTGTGTTCCTCGTGGCTCGGTTCTTCCCGCTATTCGAGCACAGCGACATCATGTTCTTAGTGACTTTGGTGGGCGCGATTACGGCGGTGTTTGCCGCGTCCATGGCGCTCGTCGCGGACGACATAAAACGTGTCTTGGCGTATTCGACGGTGAGTCAGCTTGGCTACATGATGTTTGCGCTGGGAATGGGTGCCTACGGAGCGGCGGTGTTTCATCTCTTCACGCACGCGTTCTTCAAGGCCGGTCTGTTCCTTGCCGCCGGTTCTGTGCACCACGCAGGCGGGACGTTCAATATGAGGTACTTGGGTGGTCTCAAGGACCACATGAAGATCACCTATTGGGCGATGGTGATCGCGAGCCTGTCACTAGCCGGAATCATCCCACTATCCGGATTCTGGTCCAAAGACGAGATATTGGCGCACGCGTTCCACGCCGGGACACCGATCGGCACGGTCGCGCTGGTGTTGGGTCTGCTCGCCGCATTGATGACTGCGTTCTATATGTTCCGAGCGATCATCATGACGTTCCATGGTGAGTTCCGGGGTGGCGGAGACAAAGAACGCGAGGATATCGAAGCGTCGGGCGAAGAAGCTCCGGAAGGTTTGGAGCATGTGCATCTGGGCGAATCGCCGCGCACGATGATCGTTCCGATCGCTCTACTTGCGTTTCTTGCGATATTCATCGGCTTTTTCACGAACCCGGTGTTCGAATTGGGCATCGTCAACAAACATGCATTCGCGACGTTCGTCGTGGAACGGAATGTCGACGTTTTCCCGGATCACGATGCGCAGGTCCATGCCGGATCGGAACCAGAATTCGACTTTTTGATCGCGCTGCTGTCGACCTTGTTGGCGGTTTCAGGCATTGGCCTTGCATGGCGGTTATTGACCAAACCGAGCCTCGTGCCGATCTGGGTCGAACAGACGACCAACCCGCTGCAAACTCTGTTCAAACGCAAATACTTCGTCGACGAATTGTACGAGAACCTGATCGTCTCCCGCGTCTTCTACAGCTACTTCGCGAAACTGATCGACAGACTCGACATTTCTGGATTCGACAACGTGAACGTACAGCTATATCGCTGGACCGATCGCGCCGGACGAGCGTTGGCCAAGGTTCAAGACGGCCAAGTCCAGACATACGGCATCGTTTCGGTCGTCGGACTGATCGTGGCCATCGTGATCTTTGTGGTGGTGGCGCAGTAACAATTCGATGAAATCTAGCGAATGAGTGAATTCAACGGCATATTGACAGTAACGGTGTTCCTGCCCGCGTTGGCGGCGCTGGTGATCCTGCTCGCCCGTCCTCTCAATCTCGAGGATCGGGTGATTCGCTGGTTTGCCATCCTAACTACCGTCGCCGCATTCATTCTCTCACTCGTCGTCTTCCTGGCGTACGACCGCGACGTAGGAGGTGTGCAGTTCATTGACCACCTGAACTGGTTGTCCGCCGAGACCATCAAGTCGTCGTATCTTCTTGGCGTCGACGGATTGAGTGCTCCGCTTGTACTCCTGACCGGAATATTGGGTCTAGCCGCCGCATTCGCTTCACGAAATATCGGGTTGCGCGTATCGGAGTACTTCGTTTGGCTGTTGCTCTTGGAATCGGCAGTGATGGGAGTTTTCGTCAGCCTCGACCTGTTGTTGTTCTTCGTCTTCTTTGAATTCGAAGTCATTCCCATGTTCATGCTCATCTCAGTTTGGGGCTCCGGCCGTCCGCGATACTCGGCGATGAAGTTCGTGCTCTTCACCCTTGCAGGCGGCGCATTCATGTTCGTCGGCATCTTCGCCGTCTATCTCACCGGTGCGGTAGACAGTTTGACGATGGTTCCGATACCTGAACTGGGAATCGTTGGCATCGCAGACCAGATTGCGGGTGTCGACTTGATCGCACCGGCATCTCTGATATTCGCCTTCTTCCTAATTGCGTTCGCGGTGAAATTGCCGGTGTGGCCGCTCCACAACTGGCTTCCCGATGCCCACACCGACGCGCCGACGGCGGTCAGCGTAATGCTCGCCGGAGTACTTCTGAAGATGGCTGGTTACGGCATGATCCGAATCAACATCGGATTCTTCCAAGAAACGAACGGTTTTACGGTGCATGACGCCGCAGGAATTTTGTCAGTCGTCGCCGCGGTCAGCGTGGTCTACGGAGCCATCGTCACCATCCGTCAAACCGACATGAAGCGCTTGATCGCCTACTCATCCGTGAGTCACATGGGCTTCGTGCTTCTAGGTTTGACCGCCATTGGCGGCAGCACTGCGGCCACCCAACATGGTGGCATTAACGGCGCCGCGTTGCAGATGTTCACACACGGCACGATCACTGGATTGGCCTTCCTGGTGGTCGGAATGGCCTACGATCGCACGCACACCCGGCACATTCCGCATTTGGGCGGATTGTGGCGAAGGATGCCGGTAATCGGAATCTTCTTCTTCGTCGCCGGATTTGCTTCGTTGGGTCTGCCCGCGTTGTCTGGCTTTGTCTCCGAGATAATGGTGTTCCTCAACGCATTCCCAGTGTGGCCTTGGGCGGCGAGCATATCCGCGTTCGGAGTCGTGCTAGCAGCGGGATATGTGCTTTGGATGATTCAGCGCACGTTCTTCGGATCTAGACCTCCAGAAGGTGGAATACCGGATGACAAGTTCGAAGAGTTGACGGACGCGGAACCGTTGGATCTGATACCGATACTGGCCTTGACGATTCCGATATTCGTAGTTGGCATCTGGCCGAAGACCATCGTCGATGTTTTCAAGATCGGCATTGAAGGGATACTTCGCTAGTGGTTGCTCAGGACTACTGGGCGTTATCGCCCGTCATTGCGATGGCAACACTAGCGATAGTGCTGCTGTCGGCGGACGCGCTCCTTGCCGAACGCATGTTTGGCGGACGACGATGGGGTAGCAAGCGCGCACTATCGTGGATCGCAGTGATCGGACTTGCCGCGCCCACATTCTTCGCGCTAAATCTGTGGTTCGGTTGGATCGGCGATTCGACCTCTTCTCCGGTCGTCTACGGCAGCTTTACGGCCGACCGCTTCACGCTGTTCTTCCAATTCCTGATCATTGGCGCAACAGCCGCGGTGCTTCTGGCCTCAGTGCCATATTTGGAGCAGTTCAAAGATTCACTGGGTGAATTCTTCTCGTTGCTACTGATCGCCGCCGCGGGAATGATGCTCCTCGTCGGCGCAAGCGAACTGATAACGATCTACGTTGCGCTCGAAACGACCGCTTTGCCAGCGATTGCGCTCGCGGCATTGCGACGTGACGGGTTCTCGATCGAGGCGGGCGCCAAGTTCTTGATCCTGTCTGCCCTGTCCACAGCCCTGTTATTGTTCGGACTCGTTTTCTTGTATGGCTACACGGGTGCGACCAGGATCGACGAGATAGTCGTTCGACTGGCCGCGCTTCCATTTGAAGCTGGAGTGCCATTTGGGTCCTTGGCCGTAATGTTCGCGGTTTTATTGATCGTCGCGGGTTTCGGCTTCAAGATGGCTATCGCACCGTGGCACATGTGGGTGCCGGACGTTTACCAAGGTGCGCCAACCCCGGTAGCCGCGTTCCTATCTGTCGCGTCTAAGGCATCGGCTTTTGCGGTGCTCATGCGGTTGCTGTACTCGTTGTCAGGATTTGAGACGGTAGCGCAGGACTGGCAAATACTGTTCGCAGTAATCGCGACCGCGAGCATGACGGTCGGCAACTTGATGGCTCTGTCGCAAACGAACATGAAACGTCTGCTTGCTTATTCGACCATCGCCCAAGCCGGATACATCATGGTCGGATTCGCCGCGGTGTCAGTTGCGTCTTCGAGCGGGAGCACGACATCCGGGCCGCAGAGCGTCATGTACTACTTGGCTGGATACGCCTTCACCAATCTCGCAGTCTTCCTCGCCTTCACTGCCATAATCCACCGCACCGGAGACGACACAATCGAGGGATTGAGCGGACTCGTGAAGAGGTCACCGTTATTGGCGGTGATGATGGTGATTGGATTGATTTCGCTGCTCGGCATGCCACCGACGGTGGGATTCATGGCTAAAGCGGTTGTGTTCAGCACAGCCGTCGATCAAGGCTTGGTGTGGCTCGCGGTCGTTGCAGTGATCAACACCGTGATCGCCGCGTACTACTATCTGCGAATCGTAGGATTAATCTTGTTCGGTGAAACGAAGGAAGCCGAACCGATCAAGCCCAGTACCGGCGAAATGGCGGCGGTGGCTGCCGGAGTAGTTGGATCGATCATCTTCGGGGTTGTTCCGTGGTTGATCTTGCAGTTGATCGACGAGTCCCTAACGATCGTTTGATCGGACCGGGAGCATGAAGCCGCGCCGTCAACACGCCTACTGGATGGCGTAACTTGAACAGTTTCGACGAAGTCTGTATTGTCCATCACAGCCTGTTGCCCCGGGCTGCAGACCTCGCCGCCCAAATCACCGCGAAATACAAAGGTCGGTGTCGTTGGTGGAGCGCCAACGAAGCTACGGTTGCTGGCGACGAGACGGGCGATCGTCTGCGCAACACAGACCTGATCATCACCATCGGCGGCGACGGTACGATCTTGCGCGGGATGCATTCGGCCATCGCGCACGGGATACCAGTCCTCGGCGTGAATATGGGGCGAGTCGGATTCATGAGTGAAATTGATTCCGGCGATGCTCTCGAAGAAATCGCATGGTATCTCGATGGCAACGGGAGGATCGACGAAAGGGTGATGCTCGAGGCCACTCTCGGAGGTGGGAAGGCGTCGTACCACGCGTTAAACGACGTGACCGTACACCGAGGCGCCGAGCTGCGAATGATCGAGGTGAAGGCAGTTATTGACGATGTGGAGTTGTCTACCTTCCGTGGTGACGGTGTGATCGTTGCCACGTCAACCGGGTCCACCGGATACAACCTTCAACTTGGTGGACCGGTGATCGACCCGAATTCGTCGGTGTTCTTACTCAAACCGATCGCCGGGCACATGAGCCAATTCGGCGGCGTCGTTCTCGATTCCAACAGCGAGCTTGAGTTGACGCTTGACACAACCGCTGACGCCACGTTGACGATCGACGGATACATCAGCGGGACCATGCACATCGGAGATTCTGTACGGTTGACGCGGAGCGAACATTCCGCGAGGTTTTTGCGACGCGGTCCTAAGAGCGCGTACTGGGAAGGTCTGTCGGATCGACTTGGGATGAGGATCGGTGCAGTCCGCCGTGGCGAGGGATTCGGACGATGACCGATCCCGCGGAAGAAAACCTGCCGCTCAAAACCGAGACCGTTGACTCGAAAACCATATTTAGCGGCGAAAAGCTGACCCTACGGCTAGATACGCTCAAGATGGGTGATCGCCCACCGGCAACCAAAGAGATCATTGCCCATCCGGGATCGACAGTGATGATTCCGATAACCGAGAGAGGTACCGTGCTCCTAGTAAAGCAGTGGCGTGCGGCGCAGGGATGCTACACCTTAGAGCTACCTTCGGGCACGCGGGATGCCGACGAACCGCCGGAGACCACCGCCGCTCGCGAACTGCGTGAAGAGACGGGTTATCGAGCATCGAATTTCACCGCCATCGGAGGCTTCGTACCCGTATCGGGTTACAGCGAAGAATACTGCCACGGATACGTCGCAACTGACCTCGAAATCGACCCATTGCCGCAAGATAAACTTGAAGACATCATGGTTGTAGAAACGACCGTCGACGATTTGCGGCATATGTGCATGAATGGCGAAATTGATGATGCGCTGACAATAGCGGCGGTCACCCGCGCCTCCGCATTTCTCGACGATGCTAGGAGAGCGGATGTATAAGCATGATGTCCTGATAATCGGTGCCGGATTGGCCGGTCTGCGTGCTGCCGTCGAGGCTACTCGGCTCGGATTGGACGTTGCGGTTATCAGCAAAGTTCACCCGGTTCGCAGCCACTCGAACGCCGCACAGGGGGGCATCAACGCACCCCTCACCGACCGCGGTGACGACTGGGAGGGGCATGCCTTAGACACGATCAAGGGAAGCGACTATCTCGCCGACCAAGACGCCGTTGAGATCATGTCGAGCGAGGCCGGCGATGCGGTTATCGAACTCGAACGAATGGGTGTCATCTTCAGCCGTGGCGAGGACGGCAGGTTGGGTACGCGAAGGTTCGGCGGTCAGTTGGTTGCCCGGACGTTCTTCGTTGGCGCCATCACTGGCTCTGCGATATTGCATGTGCTCTACGAGCAAGCCCTGAAACACGGATTGAACGTGTACGAAGAGTGGTTCGTCACCGACTTAATCATCGAAGATGGTCGTTGCGTCGGCGTCGTTGCGCTGGATATTAAGACCGGCACCTTGCACTCGATCTGGGCGAAGACAGTGATCATGGCCGCGGGCGGTGCCGGACGAGTATTTGAGCCTTCCACTAACGCCATCATCTGCACCGGCGACGGCCTCGCTCTCGCATGGCGCGCCGGGGTCCCGATGATGGATATGGAAATGGTTCAATACCACCCGACGACGTTGGCGCGGACCGGCATATTGTTGTCCGAGGCCGCGCGCGGAGAGGGCGCGCATCTCCTCAACTCTGATGGCGATCGCTTCATGTTGAAGTACGCTCCCCAATATGAAGAGCTAGCGTCCAGAGATGTCGTGTCGCGCTCGGAGCAAACGGAGATCAACGAAGGCAGAGGAATCGACGGAAACGTTCTGCTCGACCTCCGACATCTAGGTCGCGAATTCATCGAAGACCGCCTCGGTTATCTCCAAGAGGTCGCCGTGGAGTTCCTCGGGATCGATCTGGCCGAGCAACCCGTACCTGTGCGTCCCGGTGTGCATTACATCATGGGCGGTATCAAGACGGATGTCGATGGCGCGACCGTCGTGCCGGGCCTCTACGCGGCGGGCGAATGTGCCAACGTTAGCGTCCACGGTGCCAACCGATTGGGCGCCAACTCCTTGCTCGACACCGTAGTCTTCGGTCGGCGATCAGCCGTTCATGCTGCCGAATACATTAAGTCGGTAGACGCCGGTTCCGGTTCGGATGAGCATCTCAACGCGACCAAAGCCCGTATCCAATCGCTGATGGATCGCGAACCGAACGAAAACTGGGCCGCAGTCCGAAACTATATGGCTAACGAGATGACCAAAGGCATCGGCGTGTTCCGCGATCAAGCATCGATGGAGGGTGCAAAAGAAGCCATTCGCAACGTCAACGAGCGAATGCCGAAGATTGCGATCCAGAACAAGGGCAAAGTGTTCAACACGGACCTCATCTTCTCGCTAGAAATGGAGTTCATGGCGGACGTCGGCAACGCGATTGTGCATTCGGCGTTGACGCGCAAGGAGAGCAGGGGAGCGCATTTCCGCACCGACATCACCGAACGCGACGATGAGAACTGGCTCAAGCACACACTCGCATATCACGATCCAGACAACGAGGACGGCGTTCGAGTTGAGACATCACCAGTCACGATTACTAAGTGGGAACCAGTGAAGAGGGTCTACTGATGAATTCGAAACTAAAGGTCAGTAGATTCGATCCCGAGACGATGGGCTCTGGCCAACGGCGTTGGGACGAGTTCGAAATGGATCTGCACCCGAGCGCGACCGTTCTCGACGCTCTCATTCAGATCCGGGAAGAAGTGGACGGCACGCTCGCGCTGCGCTGCGCATGTCGGGCCTCAATCTGCGGCTCCTGCGGAATGCGCGTGAACGGCGAGGCCAAACTCGTCTGCAAGACCCGTATCGCCGACGTCGCCGAAGAGGGCGCGACGATAGTTATTGAACCTATGGGCAACCACGGCATCATCAAGGACCTCGTAGTCTCTCTCGACCCGTTCTTTGACAAAGTCCGCCAAGTCGATCCGTATCTACAACCCGACGAGGAACCGGAGCAAGGCGAGTTCGTGGTCAACAACGATTCGATGGAGAATCTGTTGACGGCGATGAACTGCATCATGTGTGGCGCATGCGTCTCCGACTGCACCGTCCTTGAAGTTGACGAAGCCTTCATCGGTCCCGCCGCGCTGGCTAAGGCGTGGCGTTTCGTAGAGGACCCGCGCGACGACCAACGTGACGAACGCCTAAAGGAACTCAACGAAGTCGAAGGCGGCATTTGGGACTGCACCCGCTGCTTCAAGTGTGTCGAGGTCTGCCCCAAGGACGTGGCGCCGATGGACCGCATCATGGAGATGCGAGACATGGCCATCGAAGCCGGCAACCGAAATACATCCGGATACCGACACACCGAATCCTTCAGCAAATCGGTCAAGAAACACGGTCGCCTCGACGAAGCACGGCTTGCGGTCGAATCTGCGGGCTACACCAACATTCCGCGACTGATCGACCTTGCTGAGATCGGCGTAAAGTCGGTGCTGAAGGGCAAGATGCCACCGATAGTGCCGCACAAGGCAGACGAAAACGAGAAGATCACCCGAATCTTCGAACGAGTGGAGAGCGAGCGCAACACATGAAATTCGCCTTCTATCCAGGATGTGTCGCGCGCGGAGCGGGACCCGAACTCTTCGACTCCGCGGTCGCGGTGATGGATCGACTCGGTATCGAGTGGGTCGAATTGACTGGCGCTTCATGCACCGGCGCGGGCGTGTTGCAGGAGAAGGACCAAAAACTCGGCGACATCCTCAACATCCGCACACTCGCAATGGCCGAGCAGCTTGGGCTCCCGGTCATGACGATCTGTTCGACGTGCCAAGGCGTAATGGCGCAGGCAGACCGCCGAGTTCGCAAGGACGCCGACTATCTCGAAGAGATCAACGGCTACCTCGCCGAAGAGGGACTGTCGTACAGCGGCAACACCACGGTCAAACATCTGCTTTGGGTGCTCGTTGAAGATATCGGCGTTGAGACGCTCAAAAAGACGTTCGTCAAGGAGCTTTCGGGAGTCAACCTCGCGCCCTTCTACGGCTGCTACATCGTTCGACCGTCCGACGCATTGGGCTTCGACGAAAACCCGGAGCGCCAAACATCGCTTGAAACTGTCATTGAGTCGGTCGGCGGCAACGTCGTCGACTTCCCCGGCAAGACCGCCTGTTGCGGCTTCCCGATACTGCTCATCAACCAGCGCAACTCCCTGCGGATGGTAGCCAATCACACCGGAACCGCCAGCGAACTCGGCGCCGACGCAATGGTCACCCCGTGCCCCCTCTGCCATCTCAACCTCGACGGCTACCAACCCAAAGCCCGCCGACAGAACAACCGCGGCAAGGCCGACTTGCCAATCATCCACCTACCGCAGCTGCTCGGCCTCGCGATGGGAATGGACGCCAAGGAACTCGGACTCGGCAAACACCTAGTCAACACCAAAGACATCATCGGCAAGGTCGAGTCGATACCGGTAGCCAGCTGATGAAGCCTGCACAGCCGGCTTCGAACAACACTCGAGTCGACAAACGCGTGTCTATCGCACTGTGTTTAGCGTTGTCGATTTTCGCACTCGCAATCGCGTGTAGCGATACCAATGAACCACCTCCGACCCTCGACCCAGACCCACCACTTTCTGAATCCGAAGCCATCGACATCGCCAAAGACTCCCTCGCGGAGGTAATTGAAGACATCGAGTTCGCTGGCTACGACCAAATCCGCGTCCGCGTCGGCAACATGCGCCTAAGCTACCTCCAAGAGCTCACCAACTCCGACCTCTACTCCCCCGACTCCCCCCGCATGCAACGCCAAATCTGGGCCATCCAAATCGGAGGCACCTTCCCCAACGACCCCAATCCATACCGAGTAGACCACGGCTACGGAGTAGTCGGCATCGACGCCATCAACGGTGATATTTGGCTACGGGCGCGGTACGACAAAGAGATATTGGTGGAGCCGTGATCCCCCCTTCCCATCGCGCAACGAAGGGGACGCGGAGCGCAGCGAACGCGAGGATGCTCGTTGAGGGCAAACCACTACGACTCCCCCCAAACCCTCCCCACAACATCTCGTACCTTACCCTCCATAACCTCAATCAACCGCCGATTAGCATCTACCAACTCACGTTCGGCTTCGATCTCTGCAACAAATGAAATTTGCACGCGCAACGGCGGCACAGGAACTTTGACCTTTTTGATTGCATTGCCGTTGAATTGGGGTTGTCCGCCACCAGTTACGAGAGACCGTGCCTGTTGCCAGTAATGATCGCTTTGGGCGAATGCCCAGTAGTATTTGGAGTTTATTTGATCGTTGGGGAATCTCAATCGCATCAAATACGAAGCGAAAACCGATGGCCTATCAGCCTCGAATCTCATTGTTTTTCCGTAAGTCGCCCCTGTTCTGGCCACCAAGACGTCATCTTCGGTCAACAGGTATTTCTCGGAGTCGTCGGTCAAATTGATGAACTTTGGATTGTTCGCACGAAGGTAACCTTCTTCAGAGATGTCCGTAATGCGCACGAACCTCGTATCGCCTTCATCCGCCGCCCTAGCAGTGTAACCATATTCCGGGGTACACACCTCCCCCAACTCCACCACCGGCCACTCCGGATCAACCGCAATCCTCGGACGCCAGTTCTCAACAACCGCACGCGCCCCTTCAATAACCATCTGGTAATCCTCAACCTCCGAAACAATCTCACGCTGAACTTCCAACGGTGGGAGCGGGATTTTTAGTCTGCTGAACTTGGATTTGATGATTTCTTTGTAAGTTGATCCACTAGATTGGGCTTCCATTTCTGGTACTAGGTTTGTGAGTGCCAGTGCTACATATTCAGGAATTGCTCGATTGATGTCCTCAACAATTACGTTCTTGAATCCCTGGTTTGTCGACAACGGTATGCGGTTGACGCCTATTCTCCCAATAGTTGCCCTAGATGAGACAACAACCGAGTTGGCAGGAAGCATCTTGGCCGCCGACTTCTTAAGTCCTTCATCGCTTATTGTTCGTTGTGTATTGGTGATTTCAGTGATGAAATCATCTGGTGGTAGATCTGCCAATGTGATCCAAGCTACACCGCCATCCCAATAATCCTTGACGTTGGATTTCGGCGTACCGCCGCTGACAACCTCGAACAAGCCTTGCTCACCTAACTCAACCCACGGATATTTCGCATTAACTCGGCCATTCTGCCGATACCTCTCCCCACTCAAATTAAACTCCCCATCCGCCCCAATCCTCTCCTTCTCAACAATTAGCCCAGTCTCAAACACATACGGATCATCCCCTCCATCCCGTTCATCCATGCAATTTCCACCCCGCACAAGACGCAGATACTCCCTGACATCGGCCTTCACCGCCGGCAAGTCATTCCGATCTATCTCTCGACGCTGCGCACCAAGATCAAAACCGTCATTCTCAACCTTGAAAAACCCGATCGTATCTGACCGCTTCGCCAAAGACCGGTCCATGATCAAGATCGATGTCTTCACGTTCGAATAGGGATTGAACACCCCTGGCGGCAACGATACCACCGCCACCAGATAGTCTTCGACCAGCATCTTCCGCAACTGCTTGTATGCGTTCTGACTCCGCGAGGACACCCCCTCAGGCACAATCACCCCAGCCCGACCATCAGGCGTCAGATGCTCCGCGATGTAATCGACAAACAGAACCTCGCTACGCTTCGAAGTCACACTGAACCGGTTATGCGGACGTATCCCACCCTTCGGCGACATGAACGGAGGATTAGCTAGAATCACATTCGCATAATTGTTCCAATGATCTTCGCTAGTCAGAGTGTCGTACTCGAATATGTCCGGGTCCGGAAACCCGTGCAAGTAAAGATTCACCAGCGAAAGCCGCACCATGTCAGGGGAGATGTCATAACCACTCACGTTGCCGGCTAGCTTCGCACGTTCAGCAGGTGTCAACGGAGTCTCAGCGTCCTCGTTCGACTTCATGATGTGCTTGTAAGCCGAAATCAAGAACCCGGCGCTTCCGCACGCCGGATCAAGGACTATGTCATCCTTTTTGGGATCGACAATCTCCACGATGAAGTCGATGATGTGACGCGGAGTACGGAACTGCCCCGCCTCGCCCTGCGAATCCATGATCGAGAGCAAATGCTCGAACGCGTCACCCAACCGCTCCGAATTGTCGTACTCGAACTCATCAATAACCTGCAAAAACATCCGCAGCGTTTCGGGGTCTCGGAACGGCAGATAAGCGTTTTTGAACATCTGCTGAAACAGAAATGGTAGCCCTTGATTCTCTCCCATTCGCCGCAACCCATCTTCGTAAAGGTTAGACATCTCATACGCGCCCAATCGGCCACCGACGAGCCTTCGCCACGAGTATTGAGCGAAATCGCCATCGAAGAACGTGGCATGCCCACCAATCTCCTCAGTCTCTGCGTCGATGTCGTCCATGAACTTGTACATGAGAGCCAGCGTGATCTGCTCCACCTGACTCTTCGGGTCCGGGACCTTGCCGACAAGAATGTCCCGCGCCGTGTCGATCCGCCGCCGTGTTTCAACGTCTAGCACGTTCTCTCTCCCCTTGATCCCTTCAAACCGTCTCAAGTTCAATGTCCGCGATCCGTTCGAAATGCCGACGATTATTCGTGAGCACCATCAAATCGTGAACCACGGCGGTACAGCCGATTAACAGATCAAAATCTCCGATCAGCGTCCCGACGGACCGCAACCTCGCGCGTTCAACACCGAACAATTTGCAGATATCGTCCCTCAACCCTAAGACCTCGAAGCCGCCTAAGAAACGAAGAAACGCCAACTCCTCGCCAACCGCATCCGGCGATTGTGATATCCCTTCGTAGACCTCCGCAAGGGTTAAGACACTCACCGCCACGCCCTCGTCTCTGACCTCGTCCAATCGCTCGCGGATGCTGGGGTTGCCATTCAGGTAATGGATTACCCAGTCCGTGTCGACCAGATATCTCATTCCGCGTCGTCGTCAAACATGTGCGCAGAACCTTGAATACGCGCCTCGTAAAGGTCACTGATCAATTTCTCCGCATCGACCTTCCCGCGCCACGCACCCGCCGAAGACCTGCTCGCCTCAACATCCTTAGCGGTGATCCGACGCCCCGAGACCGAAACAACAACCACGTCTCCCTCGTCCAAATCAAGCGCCGTCGTAGGCTTCAGGAACCCATCCTCGTATTTGGCTGTCACCGTTTGAACCATCTCGTCGACCATCGTTTCTTGGTATGCAAGTACATCCGAGTATATGCTCTCAATTTTCCCATCGTCACACGCACACGAGCGTCAAACAAATTGGTTCAACGACACATAGTCCTTGATGTACTCTGGCACCGACTCGCGATATTCTGACGGCAGTTGTCTGAAGTCGTCAAACGAAAATCCCGGATTCGTCGCCAGCAATCCGATAGTGCCAGCGTCGATGATGTTCCGAAACTCGCCGTCCACCGCATACGCTTTAAAGTACGCCTTTATCACCGGTACCGCTGCCGCGTCTTCGGGCTCGCGACGGGCTAAAAACGCCGCAAACTCGTCTTCCAACATCTCATCCCTTGTCTTCAACCGCTCAATCTTGCCAAACACATGCTCGAGAATTTCGCGGATCGTCACTCGGCGGTCAATGCTTAGCGCCTGCCGCAGTTTTGCTAGATTGAAGAAATCTTCCGGTTTCTCGAAAATCTCGTTGATGACGTGATCGCGGGCCTCGTCCCATGCTTCGTTCTCGACTGCTTTTCTCAACGTCTCATCTTGGGTCGCGGTATCTGCGAAACGGTTGAAGAACATCCGATCAATCTTCATACCACCAGAGCCGATGTGCTCTTCCTTCAATGTGTGCAGTTCGTCTTCACCGATGTAATTGAAGATAATCTGCCTCGTCGCCACGCCGTCGCCACCGTTCGGCCCCTCGGGCTCACCGCTGATCCGTGGAAGTTCAATCACTTCGTCGTAGTTGAATTCATTCTCGAAATACTCACAGTTTCCGAAGAAATCGATCAACTTGTACTCAGTCTTTTTCGCGTTCGGTGAACCCTCCTTCAGGTACGCCTCGATCGCCTGATCGCGGAAATCGTGCAGGCGGGTGCCTCGACCCTTTATTTGGATAAAGTCCGTAGGAGAGAAGATCGGCCTCATTAAACCTAAGTTGAGGATGTCTGGACAGTCGTAACCAGTCGTCATCATGCCTACGGTCACGCATACCCGCGCCTTGCTCGTCAGGTAGGTATCGATGATGTTGCCTGAACCCATTAAGTTGTTGTTGGCGAAATTAATCGTGTATTGTTGGGCATTCGGTACGATCGAAGTCACCTGCACCGCAAAATCGGATCGGTACCGAGTGGGAAACATCTGATGCGCGTACTCGTTCAAGATGTTCGTCAGCTTCGAGGCGTGGTTTTGACTAACCGCGAAGATGATGGATTTTCCGATCTCGCCGCTTATCGGGTCTCTGAGGGCGTTATCAAGAAACACTCGGCAATACCGTCGGTTAGTCGCGTCGGAGAAGAACCTTCGCTCGAAATGCCGACGCTTCATCACCGCGGTAGTGTCTTCACCGTCTTCATCCGTGAACGCGACCATGAAACCCTGATCCGAAATCAACTGCGTTGAAATGTCGGTTCGAGCATCTACCACGGTCGGGTTGATCAGAACTCCGTCCTTAACGCCATCTATCAGCGAATACCGAAAGGTCGGTTGACCGCTCTCGCATCCGAACGTCCGATAGGTGTCGAGCAACTGGCGACGCTCCATCTCACGAGGATCATGAATCGAATCGTCGCCGGATTGGACGTTCCTTATGTAATCCTTCGGGGTCGCGGTGAGGCCTAGTTTGTAACCCACGAAGTAGTCGAAAACGTCGCGTGCACTTCCGCTAATCGACCGATGTGCCTCGTCTGAAATCACAAAATCGAAATCAGTAGGTGAGAACAGGTCGGCGTATTTGTTATTGACCAAGAGCGACTGGACAGTCGTGACGACGATGTCGGCTCTGCGCCATCCTTCCCGATCCTCCTTGTAGACCGTGGTCGTATAGTCAGTCCCTAGGTAGTCGTCAAACGCCTTTTTCGCTTGATTCTCAAGTTCGATCCGGTCTACCAAAAACAACACCCGCAACGCGTTTCCGGTACGCAACATTAACTTGATGATCGCGGCGGCCGTCAGCGTCTTACCTGTCCCGGTTGCCATCTCGAACAAGAACCGATCCTTGCCCTCATCCGCCGCGCGCTGAATCGATCTAACCGCATTGACTTGATACGGCCGCAAGAAACGCAGGTTGTTGGCCCGTTTGAAATTCTCCCGTTCAGATTCGTTTATCCAGCCGGCCTGTTTGTCGTACTCGTACATCTGGGTACGGGTGATGTAATCGCACTTGACGTCCTCGTTGACCAGCCTCTTCGGGTCTGGAATTTGGCGCTTCTCAAACGACCCAACACTCTCAGGCGTCGGGAAAGCACGTATCGGGTAAGGATTTCCAAGTTCCAAATCCCAGAAAAAGTGCATATTGCCGTTCGAAAGCAACACAAATCGGCAATCGAGGCTCTTGGCATAGGTTCGAGCCTGCTCTTTACCGACGAGGGGATGCTTGCCAGATGATTTCGCCTCCAAAACGACTAACGGACGACCAAGATCATCCAGCAACAGGAAATCCACAAAACCCTTACTGACTGATTCAAAATCCTCACCCATCGCATCGAGTTCAGACCGATCGATCGAAACCCCTAACTCAAACTGAACATTTTCCGGCAAACCATTTTCCGGCAATAATCTCCAACCAGCCTTGTCCAAAAGCTGATTGATTCTGATCCGCGCTGTTGCTTCGTTGTCCGGCAAGCCTAATTTCCAGATTGACCAATCACTCGATTTCAAAAAGTCTACATACCGAGTACACCGCCTTCACACACTCTCTGACCTAAGGTAATGAACATTTGCGATGAATGAAACCACCATTAGAATACTAATTGTGCTTTAAATGCCCCTGCCGCCCACAACCGCACTTCCCACGAAAACCACCTTCCCGCGCCACACCACAGATGACACCACCACCTACCCCCGTCGAATCACCTCCGCCAACTTCCCACCCCCACTCAACCCCTCCAACTCCCCCGCCACCCCCTCGCCAGCCGGCCCCGCCACGTAACCATCCGCAGCGTCAATCACCATCGGATGCGCATCACCGACGGCGTATCCGCGACCTGCCCACCTGATCATTTCCAGATCCCCCAAACCGTCGCCGAAGGTTATGTAGTCCGACGGTTCGAGTTCATAGCGTTCTGCCAACCAGTGCAGGGCGCGGACTTTGCCCGCGTTTGGTGAACCCACCTCGCAGAAATGCGGCAACGAGTGGGTGACCTCCGCCGCCGAACCGAGTAGTTTTGCGACATCAGCTACGTGTTCTCCCATCTCGTTTGGCGGGGATATTCCCAGCACAACGGTAGGTTCACGCTTCGCAAGCGGGAAGAGATCGTCAACCTTCACGAGCGTCGCGTGATTCCGCTGGGCATAGTCGAAATCTTCTTCGTTTTGGTGTGAAACAAAGACATCGTCATCTACATATACACGGATGTCCAACCCGCGACCCTTGAAGAACTTGATCGCTGCCGCCGCGGTCGATTCATCCAACCTTTCATGCCTAAGCAACGTGTTCGTCTCGGCATCCACGGCCATCGCACCCTGGTAGCACATCATCGTGGCGTTGGCACCGATCTCCTGATGCACGATCCAAGCCGAGCGTCGCATCCGACCCGTGGACAACGAGAACGGTATTCCCCGGGCGGTAACCTCAGCCACCGCCGCCTTCAACCTCGCCGAAATCCGGTCATTCACCCTCGTCAACAGCGTGCCGTCGATGTCGGATACGATTGCTGAGAACGGCCCGTCGCTCATCAGGCGTGCCTTCCCACGTTGCAGGTTTCATCGGTGTTCAAGAACATTAGTCCCCGCATCTTCATTTGGGCGATCTTCATCGCCATTGCTGTGTACATCTTCATTCAAGCCCTGCAAAAGGATAACTAACCAACTAACTGCGTCAATGCGCCAATTCGTCGATCTCGCCAACGGGTCCTTTGCATCACCGCTGGTGGGACAGCTTAGAGCACTGTTCTAAGGCGCAATCCCCCTTGCCCGGCCCCCTCTGGATTCCGGCTTTCGCCGGAATGACGGTTGTTGTGCACATAACCCCAACGCGATAAACGCCTTGATCGCCGAGTCGGGTTGCGATTTCGGACACCGTCAACTTGAGCGTCGGATGCACTGCTTGGGGCGCGATTTCGGAGAGCGGTAGCATCACGAAGGCACGTTCATGCATCCGCGGATGCGGGAGCACCAGCTCGGGGGTTTCGACAACTTGACTTCCCACCATCAGAATGTCGATGTCGAGCGTCCGCGATTCCCTCAGGCGGTTTCGTGTGCGTCCATGGGTGCGTTCGATGTCCAGAAATTCGGACAGAAGGTCAGCTGGACTCAAGCTCGTTCGGATCGCCATCACCATGTTGAGATATTTCGGTTGTTCCTCGTCGACGCCGAACGGCTCCGTTTCGTAGACCGCTGACAACTCAATTGAATCACCGAATTGTTGAATCGCGTTGATGGCAGACCGCAAGTTGGCGACGCGATCACCGAGATTGCTACCCAATCCGATACAGACGGTCTCTGGGTCGATTTGCGAACCCAATCAGGTTGCCCTTTCGACCGCGCGACGGATTCGTTCATTGCGATGCGAAACCGGGGCCGGTTTCCATCCGCGTACGATGGCATCTGCAACCTTCGCGACGCGTGCCATGGCGCGTACTTCGTGGACGCGCACCATGTCGACGCCTGATCCAACCGCTAGTGCCGTCGAGGCTGCATTGCCGTCTACACGATCTTCCGGCTCCGCGTCCAGAATTGCGCCGATGAACGACTTACGGGACGCACCGACGAGTATCGGACGATTCGCTAGGTTGTTTTTGATGACTCCGAGGTTACGCAGTGCCTCGAGGCTATGCGCCGCATTCTTCGCAAATCCGATACCCGGATCGATGATGATGTGCGAATCGTCAACACCCGCTTGAAGCGCGCGGTCAACCGCATCGGATAATTCGAGACCGATTTCGGCTACGACATCGTCGTATTGAGCGCGCGGACGGATGTGACTAATCACGATCGGAGCGACGTGTTTCGCAACTACATCTACCATCAACGGGTCGGAGAGCATCGAGACATCGTTCGCCATGCTCGCACCTTCTGACAATGCGGCATCTGCAACGACCGATTTGCGGGTGTCGATGCTGATCGGGACATCGCAACGCTTCTTGAGCGCCGAGATGATCGGCAATACCCGCTCAAGTTCTTCGTCGGCCGCAATCGGACGAGCGTCGGGATATACAGACGCCGGTCGCGTCGACTCGCCGCCAATATCGATGATGTCTGCGCCTTCGTCTTCCATTCGAAGCGCAAAATCAATCGATGCCCCTACCCAATCCATACCGTCGCGCATGGTGCCATCACCTGAAAAAGAATCGGGAGTGGCATTCAAGATGCCCATGATGTACGTCCGTGATCCCCAATCGAATATCTTTCCGCCGATCTGGAGGGCCGGGCGGTGGAGTGTTTTGTCAGTCCCTAATGGCATTACCAGTAGCACACAGCTCAAGTTGTTGCTCGCCGCGAAATTGCGTCGATAAGTTAGGATTCTAAGTTGGCACATGGATGAATTCGACGCTAACGTCGATACTCGATTTAAAGGTTGCATGGAGGCGAAGAGAAATCACCAAACAAGCCGACATATCAACTGCGTCAAACGGATTTGAAGGCCGTCTCGAGGCACTCGAAACACGACGGGCCACTGCCAAACTCGGCGGTGGTGAACGACGCATCGAATCGCAGCAAAAACGCGGCAAGCTAACCGCACGCGAACGCCTGTCGAAACTCTTCGACGACGGCAAGTTCACGGAGATCGACACCTTCAACACCCATCGCTCCACCGACCTCGGACTAGATCGACAACGCTTCGAAGGCGATTCCGTGGTCACCGCATGGGGCAAAGTCGAAGGCCGAACGGTCTTCGCGTACGCCCAGGACTTCACGGTCCTCGGCGGCTCCCTTTCCCAGATCGCCGCCCAAAAAATCTCCAAGGTGATGGATCACGCCATCAAGGTCGGTGCTCCAGTGGTGGGCATCAACGACTCCGGTGGAGCCCGAATCCAAGAGGGCATCGACTCTCTGGCTGGCTACGGTGAGATATTCCGACGGAACACGCTCGCATCCGGCGTCATCCCCCAAATCACCGTCATCGCCGGACCCTCCGCAGGCGGCGCTGTCTATTCGCCCGCAATGACCGATTTCATTTTCATGGTCGAGTCAATAGGGCAGATGTACATCACCGGACCCGACGTCGTCCGCTCAGTGACTGGCGAGGATGTGAACCACGAAGACCTCGGTGGTGCCGGAATGCACGCCACGACCTCCGGCGTAGCCCACTACGCCGCAACCGACGAAGAAACCTGCTTCAACGAAGTCCGACGCCTCCTCGGCTTCCTCCCATCCAACAACGCCTCTTCACCCCCAATCGTCACCGCCGAAGACCCAACTGACCGTCGGCCTGAAAAACTGGGCACCGCCATCCCCGACGATCCCAACATGCCTTACGACGTTTTGGACATCGTCGAAGAACTCGTCGACGATGGCGAATTCATGCAGGTCCACGCCGAATTCGCCCGCAACATCGTCGTCGGTTTCGGTCGCATGGCCGGATCAACCGTCGGCATCGTCGCCAACCAACCGAACGAACTCGCCGGTGTCCTCGACATCGACGCCTCCGACAAAGGTGCGCGCTTCGTCCGTTTCTGCGACGCTTTCAACATCCCGATCCTCACCCTCGTCGATGTCCCTGGCTTCATGCCCGGTTCTGCACAGGAGCAGGGCGGTATCATTCGCCACGGTGCGAAGATGCTTTACGCCTACTCCGAAGCCACTGTCCCGAAAATCACCGTCATCCTCCGCAAGGCTTACGGTGGTGCCTACATTGTGATGGGCAGCAAAGAACTCCGCTGCGATGTCAACCTCGCATGGCCCACCGCCGAGATCGCCGTCATGGGTCCCGATGGCGCCGTCAATGTCATCGCACGCCGAGACATCGCCGCCGCGGACGACCCCGACGCCAAACGACAAGAGCTCGTGGCCGACTACCGGGCGCAGTTTGCAAACCCGTACGTCGCGGCAAACCGAGGATACGTCGACGATGTCATCGATCCGCGCGACACCCGATCGCGCGTTATCGACGCTCTCGAGATGCTCGCTAACAAAGTCGACGATCTTCCACCGAAAAAACACGGAAACATTCCCCTGTGAGCACCGCCGACCGACCGCGCTACGCTCCAAACGCAGTGAGCGAAGAAGAATTTGTCAACACCGTCTCCGAAATGGCACGCGAAGTCTGGGACTTCCACAACCGCTGGGGATTCGGTTCCGGGCACTTCGAAAATACAAGCCCCGCAGACATCATCAGTCGTCGCAAAGCCATTCTCGCCGAAGAGGTCCGTGAACTCGCCGATGCCGTCGACGAAAACGACACCGATGGCATCGTCAACGAAGCCGCCGACGTCCTCTTCGTTGCCATCGGCCACGTAGAGGCACTCGGCACCCAAGGCCTCGACGGTGTCCGATACGTCACCAACAAGAACGCTCGCAAAACTGAACAAACCCACGCAATTCGGCAAGACTCTGGAAAGTTGCTGCCGAAAGAGGGCAAACCACACAAGTGGGAGTGATCCCACCATCCCAGAGGAACTCTGAATGCAAAACGTAGCCCCCAACGCCGCAATCGAGCGCGCCAAGGATCACTTCGGCGAACTTCTCGAACGACAGATCGAACGAGTAGCCGCGATGAAGGAGTCGGCCGATTTCGTCGACTACGACGCGCTTGACACCATCAAGATCGGCCTCATTGGCGGCGATGGTATCGGCCCCGCAATCACCGACACGGCTCGCGGCGTCCTAGAACGACTCCTCTCCGACGCGGTGGCCAGTGGCAAGATCGAGTTCCGCGACATCGAAGGTCTAACCATTGAGAACCGCGCCGAACACCTCCAGTCGATCCCCGACGCCGTTCTCGCAGAGATCAAAGAGTGCGACGTAACACTCAAAGGCCCGACTACCACTCCCGAAAAGGGCGACGGTTGGCCAAACCTCGAATCCGCAAATGTCGGCATGAGGAAGGAACTCGACCTCTTCGCCAACGTCCGACCGGTGCGCGTCCCATCCGAAGGTATCGATTGGGTCTTCTTCCGAGAGAACACCGAAGATCTGTACGCCCTCGGCTCCGACGGTATCGACGTCACCGATGACTTCACCATCGACTTCCGTCTCATCTCCGAGCCGGGCTCCGAGCGCATCATCCGCGCCGCATTCGAGCACGCCAAACAGAACGGTCGCGACCGCGTGACGGTTGTTACGAAGGCCAACATCGTAAAGCTCAGTGACGGCCGTTTCCTGCAGGTAGCCGAACGCATCGCCAAAGAGTACCCAGGCATCGAATGGGACGGCTGGTACATCGACATCATGACTGCCAAACTCCTCGATACGGCACGACGTTCCGACTTCCAAGTCTTCGTCATGCCAAATCTCTACGGCGACATCCTCACCGACGAAGCCGCGGAGATTCAGGGCGGCGTCGGAACTGCCGGTGCCGCCAACATCGGCACCCGATACGCCATGTTCGAAGCCATCCACGGCTCCGCACCCCGCATGGTCACTGAGGGCCGCGCCCAATACGCCGACCCATCATCCATGCTCAAAGCCTCCGCCATGCTCCTCCAACACATCGGATACGCCGACCTCGGACGACGTCTCGACATGGCCCTCGAAGTCTGCGGACAATACGAGCGCAAAATCGTCACCACTGGCCGCGACACCGGCGCAACCGGCGACGAATACGGAGCCTACGTAGCCGACACCGTAAACGACCCCAACCTCGAATCCAAGTGGCAGTCCTACGTAGACGCCAACTAACCCTGCACAAAACCGAACGGAGCAAACCGAACCAATGCGCTTCAAAGTAACCGTAGTAGGAGCCGGCAACGTCGGCGCAACCACCGCCCAACGAATCTACGAACGCGGTTATGCCGACGTGGTCCTCGTCGACGTCGTCGAGGATATGCCACAAGGTAAAGCCCTCGACCTTTTGGAGTCCGGCCCCGTCCTCGGTACCGACGCCCAGATCTCCGGCGCCAACGACTACGCACCGACCGCCGACTCCGACGTCGTGGTCATAACCGCCGGCATCGCCCGCCGCCCCGGCATGTCCCGCGACGATCTCCTGCTCACCAACATGCGCATCATGCAATCTGTAACCGAGCAGGTCGTCAATTACTCCCCCAACACAATCCTCGTCATCGTCTCCAACCCACTTGACGCCATGGTCCAGCTCGCCCAGAAAGTAAGCGGCTTCCCCAAAGAGCGCGTCGTCGGAATGGCCGGCATCCTCGACACCGCGCGCTTCCGCACCTTCCTCGCCCAAGAGCTCGACGTCTCCGTAACCAACGTCTCCGCATACGTACTAGGCGGCCACGGCGACACCATGGTCCCCCTCATCAAAGCCACCACCGTAGGCGGCGTCCCCGTATCCGAACTCATCGAAGCCGACCGACTAGAAGAGATCATCCAACGCACCCGCGACGGCGGCGCCGAAATCGTAGCCCTCCTAAAAACCGGCTCCGCCTACTACGCCCCCTCCGCCGCGGCCGCGCAGATGGTCGAAGCCATCCTCCTAGACCGCAAAGAGATTCTGCCATGTGCCGCAATGTTGGATGGGGAGTACGGGATATCCGGTTTGTACGTCGGGGTACCAGTGAAACTGGGCGCGGGCGGTGTCGAGGAAATCATTGAGGTTGAGTTGACTGACGCCGAAAGTACGGCCTTGAAAGCTTCGGCGGACGCGGTGCAGGAGTTGGTGGATGTGATGGCGGGGGCGTGAGCTGCGACCCGTTAATATTCGCGATCACGAGACAGAAATAATTTGAAGTGTCTTGACCTGCGGATCGAGGCTGGGCGCCATTTGTCCAACTAGACATCGTCCAGCAAGCCGTTTCTGACAGCCCAGACCACTAACTCCTGCTTCGTTGCAATCCCCAGCTTGCCTTGGATGGCGTAAATAGCGTTACGTATGGTGAACGGGCTGTTTCCTCTGGCGGCGGCAATGTTTGAGTACGAAAGTCCCTGAGCGAACATTACGAGGATTTCGCGCTCCCGTGTGGTGAGCGTCGTGGTGCTTGGCATGTCGTCTAGAAGTGCGGTTGCACGGGTTTGGTCAAACACGCGCCGCATGGTGGCGGCTGGTATGCGGTATTCACCATCGGCAACGTCTCGGACGGTCTGCAAAAGTACGTCCTTGCCGGTGTGTTTCTGAAGATATCCGGTTGCGCCGGCGGCTACGGCTTCCATTACTGCGTCATCTTGGGTAGAGGCGGTCAGGATGAGGATGCGGGTCTCGGGTAGCGTTGTAGCAATCTCCCGGCTCGCGTCGATACCGTTCTTTTCGGGCATCATGACATCCATGATGATGACTGCCGGGCGAACGGCCGTCGCGGTCTCCAGAGCCGTGTCCCCGTCTCCGGCTTCGCCCACGACAGTGAAATCGCCGGACCGCTCGAGCACTTCTCGAAGTCCGTCCCGCATGATCTGATGGTCGTCTACGATCATCACTCTGATGGGTTCTACGGATGCCAACTCACACGCCTCCTGAGTTTGTTGGTATTGGAATAAGGCAGGAAACGGTAGTGCCTTGCCCGTCTTCGCCGGGGGAGACGTCGAGTTTGCCGCCGAGACTTTCGACGGATGCTCTCATGTTGTTAAAGCCACGTCCTGGCGCTCGGTTTCCGTCCGTCAGGCCGATACCGTCGTCAGAGACAACCATCTCAAGACCGTCATTGGCGAAACTAAGCGCGATGGTGACGTTTTCGGCTTGCGAATGTCGGAAGGTGTTCGTCAACGCGTTGTGAGCGACGGAGAAGAGTAGCTCTTTGGTGATGGTCGCGAGCGCGGGCTCGTTCCCGGACACGACGACCTCGGTGGGTATGGACGTGATGGTTGCGAAGCTGGAGGAGTGGGAATCAAGCACCTGCACGAGACTTCGTCCCTCAAAGATTGGGCCAGCTTCTATTGGATGGCGTAGGTCCCACATTATCGATTTGGACAACTCGTGAGTGGCATCGAGCTTGTCGACCAGCTCAATCCGGCTCTCTTCTGTGTTCGCTTCCGCGAGTTCTTTGGCGGTTTCCAAACCCAGTCCGACGACGAAGGCGGATTGCGCTGTGGTGTCGTGAAGGCGTCTTGAACTCTCTATCCGGCCTAGGTGGAGGGCCCGTTCACGCTCGACCGCCTCTCTCCTTCTGATCCGCTCAAACCTGGAGACCAGGTTGACCGCCCCGACCACTGCGTACATGACGACAATCCTGGTTAACAGTACTTTCTCTTCTTTGATCGCAAGATCGACGCCCGGTTCCATCGCGATGCTCAGCGCCGCGTAAGTGACCGCAACCGTCGTGACCCAGGCAAAGCTGAACCTGAAGGAGGTAAACACCACGGCGAACATGGCGAGGGCGGGGTAGTAGAGCACGAAGAAGGTGTTATGAAATGGGCGGTCTGAGATGGCGATGCCCGCCGTGATCATCACCACGTCCATCAGACTGAGTGCGAGCGGCCAGCGCCATGACACTGTCTGGTTCGACCGGATGCGGTAGTGAACGAAGGCGTTGACGACCAGCACTGCTATCGCCAGCAGCATGGTCGGGATATAGTCGGGGTGCGAGAAGTTCGGCCGGTAGTTGAACTGCAACAACCATGCTGTCAGTACAAACCATCGCACCCATACCGAAATCCTAAGGTTGTGCCGCAGGTCGTCCTGATTGGTATCGTCGGACGTCCAGCGGGGATCCTGTGCCGAATCAAGTAGCGTTTTCTGCAAAACCCAAGCCTCCACTTCCGTAGTGTACGCCGCCACGTACAACCGACAAAGTACATCTAAATCGCATCAGACAGGTAAAAGAGTACCGCTCGAAACCAGTGCAAATGAACCTTGCGAGCATCTGGTATGTAGACTAGCATCGATAATCATTTGGCTGGTCCGGCGCGAGATTTTGGCCGTGACAAATACGACCCCGAAACTCGCTCCATGTGGCAATCTTGACAACTGGGTTCATGGATCAGCCTGGACATTTAGAGCGATAAATTTGGAGCAGCTGTGGTAACCGTAAAGTTTCATTTCGCAACGCTGATTTCATTGACCGTCGTCGCGATGCTGCTGCTTGTGGCTTGCACAGGAAACCCGCCGGAACCTACACCTACTCCGGTGCCAACACCAACCGACACGCCCGCGCCGACAGATACTCCGATACCAACACCGCCGCCAACTGCAACCGCGTCTTCCTTCGTTGAATACTTGTCAGTGTGTGGCGAACTCTCGGATCATGTGGGCGAACCTGCCACTTATGGTGAGTTTTCAGAGTCCGTCGCGGGGATTATTGACACGATGTCGCCAGTGAACCCGCCTGCTGAGGTTGCCGACTGGCACAACTTAAATCTCGAAATTGCACACGCACTCAAACCTCTGGTTGATGCTCAGCCAGAGGGTGAGGAGATCGGCCTCGAATTTTTCGCATTGGCCGCCGAATTTTCAGACCTGCAGCAAAGATTGGAGGTCGCCGAAGAAGAGTTGTCTGTCGAGGTCCGGCGGCAGATGGTCGAAGCTGGTTGCTTGGAGGATATAGGCGACGACGCAACTGCCGCTACCGTACCACCGACTGCTGTGCCAACACTGGCACCTCCCGCACCTGAAGTGCCAAAGATAGCAACGTCTGTGCCGACTTACACACCTATACCAACAGACACTCCCACACCGACACCTTCTCCCTCGGACACACTAGCACCTACGGACACGCCGACACCCGCACCAGTACCAACTGATGCTCCTACCCCGGCACCGACTCCTGCTGCGGATGATACGCCGACTCCGTCTGTAGACGCGGGTGTCGAAACCTACGCTCGGGAGTGTGGGCAAGCGACGGCGTCATTTGTTGAGGTTATGGCGATGGTCGAATCGGAGGAAGCCGGCGAGGATCTGAGTTGGGAAGAATTGGCGACTCTACTGGACTCCGCTTCGCGCGCATATAGCAATCTTCAGCCACCGCCAGAGCTTCAGGAGTATCACGATGCTCAACTACGGGCTTTAAGCGGATTTAGTGAATTTGCTTTGACGCGCATCGGCTCTGAATCTTTCTCGGAGGAGTTCGCTTTGGCGTTCACCGAATTATTCGCGGTGGTGTTCGAAGTAGCATTCGACGCCGAGAAGACGGAAGCAGAGGCCGAAACACTGATCAACGAGGCCTTTGAGGAGGTGTTTGCCGCGATTTTCGGCCCGACCTTCCTTGAGGCGCTCTCGGATTTGGAGGAGATCGAGTCGCAGCTTTCGAAAGACGTTTTGGCAGTACTAGATGCCTACGGTTGCCGGTTTGCGGGTTCGGAGGATTCCGGAAGCGAACCAGAGGATCAAGATTCTGCTGGGGCGAGAGGGGTCGCGACTGTGACGCCGGCTGCGACCGCATCTGTGGGTGAGGATGCCCACGGCAACGATCTGGAAAGTGCAACATCTATTGCTGCAGGCGATTCGATTGAAGGGGCAATAGACTACGACGACGATGTTGATGTGTTCGTTTTCGAAGCTGTCGCGGGTGAGATCTACGAGATGGACTTTGAGCTGGGTAGCCTCCAAGCCGCCGGGTGGCGGCTGAGTGATGCCGACGGACAGCATGTCGAGGGAGGTCCATTCTGGAAGATACAAAGTTCGGGTAGGTATTACATGGAAATTCGCGGCAATGGATCGGGTAGTTATTCCCTGACGATCTCGTTGTCCGACATCGTTGACGACCATGGCGACAATATCGACGACGCCTCGGCTGTTGCGGTAGGCCATTCTGTAGAAGGCTCGTTGTACTCCGGTAGCGACGTTGACTGGTTCTCATTCGAGTCGGAGGCAGGAGAACTGTATGAAATCGACGTTTCGCTGGGCAGCCTTTCCAATTCATCGTTAGCGCTGTATGGTGCTGACGGTGAGTATTTGGGTAGAAAAGAAAACCGCGGTGCCAACACACGCATGCTCAGGGAGGCACCGGAAACCGGGCGCATTTACGTAGAGGTTAGCGCCTATGGGCCAGGTGGCAGTTACACCTTGACGATCTCGGAGTCTGACATCGTCGACGACCACGGCAATGATCTGGAAAGAGCTACATCCATCGCCGTAGGCGAAGCTGTGCAGAGTGAGATTGACTACGATGGCGACATCGACTGGTTTTCGTTCGAGGCGGTGGCAGGGGAGTTTTACGAAATTGATGTTTCGTTGGGAGGCTTAGGGAACTCGTGGGTGGAATTGTTTGATTCCGACGGTAGACCAATCGCGACCGACGGCGGCATCGAATGGAAAGCGCCAAATTCGGCGAGCTACTACGTGGAGATGAGCGGCGGCGGTACGGGCAGCTACACAATGACGATCTCGGTGTCCGGTAGTGCAGACGACAATGCCATCAATCCTGACGGGGCATCGGTTTTGTCTAACGGTGAATCTTTCGCTGGCTCCATCGGAGAGGGCGATGTCGACTGGTTCAGCTTTGATGCGATAGCCGGGAAAAGTTACACACTCGACCTTTCGCTTGGGACGCTGGGGTACTCATATATGTTGCTCTACGATCCTGACAACCAGCTGTTGACACTGTTGAACAATGAAGGACGGTACTGGTGGACCGCGTCGCAATCTGGTGCGCATTACATAGAACTACAGGGAGACGGAGATGTTGGCACCTACACTCTGACGGTGAGCGGAGATCAGCATGGCAATACGCCGGACGATGCCATCGTCGTTGCAGTCGGCGAAACCATTCAGGGCGCGTTGGACTTCGAGGGCGACGGTGACGTATTTGCCTTCGACGCAGAGGCGGGGGAGACTTACCAGTTTGACGTTACGCTAGGGACATTGGTGTCGAATGATCTTAGCGTGTTCTCTTCTGACCGCGGCTGGACACGGTTGGAAGAGCCGATTTGGGAGGCGATGCGTTCGGAAGAGGCGTATTTGGCGGTTTGGTCATCTGATGGAAACACAGGCAAATACACCCTGACTGTCGCCCTGTCCGAAACGCAGGAACTGGTCCAACTCACCGACAATACGGGTTCAGACTCAGACCCGTCGTGGTCGCCCGACGGAAACAAGATCGCTTTCAGTTCGGACCGCGACGGGGACTGGGAGATCTACGTTATGGACGCGGACGGTTCCGACATCGTTCAACTCACGGATAACTCATCTACAGACTCAGACCCGTCGTGGTCGCCGGATGGTAGCAAGATCGCGTTCGCCTCGGACCGCGACCGCGACTTTGAAATCTACGTTATGGAGGCGGACGGTTCAGGCGTGATTCAACTTACGGACAACTCCGATGGAGATGGAAATCCCGCGTGGTCATCAGATGGGAGCCGGATCGTTTTCAGTTCGAATCGCGACGGGGACTTCGAAATTTCCATGATGAACACCGACGGATTTGGTTACGTTCAACTCACGGCCAACCACGATGACGACCTTGAACCATCGTGGTCGCCCGTCGGCAACAAGATCGCCTTCGCTTCGTACCGCGACGGCGACTTGGAGATCTACGTTACGGACGGTTCCGACACCACTCAACTCACGGAAAACACCGGCGTAGACGGGCATCCGTCGTGGTCACCTGACGGCAGCAAGATCGCTTTCCTTTCGGACCGCGACGGCGATTTTGAGATCTACATTATGGAAGCCGATGGTTCCGGCATCACTCAACTCACGGACAACTCCGATGGAGACGTGTTGCCCTCGTGGTCGCCCGACGGCAGCAAGATCGCATTCGTTTCGGATCGCGACGGGGATTGGGAAATCTACGTGATGGATGTTGGCAGTCACAGCACGAGTAGTGGCACGATGGCCGTCCCCACGAACAAAACGCAAGAACTGGTCCAGTTGACGGATAACTCCGGCTCAGACTATGCGTCCTCATGGTCGCCCGACGGACGCAAGATCGTTTTCGTTTCAGACCAATCCGGAGGACGAGGTTTACACGTTATGGAAGCGGACGGATCTGGCGTCACGTTGCTTCCTACCGGCCACAATGTTACGTGGGATCCGGCGTGGTCGCCCGACGGCAGCAAGATCGCATTCGTTTCCGACAGCGACGGCGATCGGGAAATCTACGTTATGAACTCTGACGGTTCGGGCATAGTTCAACTGACGGACAACTCCGAAAGCGACACATGGCCGAAATGGTCATCGGATGGCAGCCGAATTGCATTCGAATCCGACCGCGACGGGGATTGGGAAGTCTACGTTATGAATGCTGACGGTTCCGGCGTTGTTCAACTGACAGACAACTCCGAAAGCGACTTATCGCCGTCGTGGTCGCCCGATGGTAGCCTGATCGCATTCAGTTCGGACCGCGACGGAGATTGGGAAATCTACGTTATGAACGCTGACGGTTCCGGCGTAGCTCAACTCACGGACAACACTGATGGAGACGGCACCCCGGCGTGGTCACCGGATGGTCGCCGAATCGCATTCGAATCGGACCGCGACGGGGATTGGGAAATCTACGTGATGAGCACTGATGGCTCCAGCATAGTTCAACTCACCGACAACTCCGATGGTGACATATACCCCTCGTGGTCGCCCGACGGCAGCAAAATCGCATTCGTTTCGGATCGCGACGGGGATTGGGAGATCTACGTTACGGACGTTGGCGGATAGGACGAATGGTGCCTACGGCCCGTGACACTAGTCCTACACCAACCCAATCCCCCGCCGCCTCTCCTTCAGCCCCTTCAATCGATTAACCATCTCCACCGCCGACTCTGCGTACCCCTTCGAGTGCTCAATTCTCTCAACCGCCTGCTCCACAGTATCAGTAGTTAAAACGCCAAATATCACTGGCTTCAGCGAGTCCTCTGAAACCCTCAACAATCCTTGCGAAGCAGCGTTCGCGATGTGCTCGTAATGGTCCGTCTCACCCCGAATGACCGCGCCGATTGCGACTACTGCGTCAGCTAGAACTGGCGGATCTAGCAACGCTCGCGCCGCCAACGGCAACTCGAACGAACCCGGCACCTCGAAGACTTGCGAATCCTGAACCGTGACCCCCAACTGCCCCAATCGCGCCAGGCACTGGTCACGCATTTTGAAGGTGATATCCGAATTGAACCGCGCCACCGCAATGCCGATCTTCAATCCCGTTCCGTCCAGAAACTCCGCCGACGCTTCGCCAGCACTCTTTTCAATCTGAGCCATCGAACTTTCCTGAGACTCAACCGCCCAAAGGCGTCCGTCGCCGACTGACGGCCGGACCTGTCGGCTCGTTTTCACCCAACTCGATCTGATGCATCATCCGATCACGCTTGGTTGCGAGATATTTCCGGTTGTGGTCGTTGGCAGGAGGGGAGAGGGGAATCTGCTCCACCATCTCCAAGCCGAATCCCTCCAACCCAGCAACCTTTTTAGGATTGTTGGTCAAAAACTTAAACTTCCGAATCCCAATATCCAACAAAATCTGTGCGCCGACGCCGTAGTGACGCAGATCGGTCTGGAAACCTAGCTCATTGTTCGCCTCCACGGTGTCCAGGCCATTGTCCTGAAGGCGATAGGCCTTCAACTTGTTGATCAACCCAATCCCCCGACCCTCTTGTCGCATGTAGACGAGCGCACCGACACCGGCCTCGGCGATCTGCGACATCGCCGCATCCAGTTGATCACCGCAGTCGCACCGATGGCTACCGAAAATGTCGCCCGTCAGACACTCCGAATGGACGCGCACCAATGCCGGTTGCTCAGGGTCGATACGACCCATCACCAGTGCAATGTGCTCCGCCGGGTCCACGTTGCTCTGATATGCCACACACCTAAACTCACCCCAACGGGTAGGAAGATGAGTCTCGGTGACCCGCCGCACGAACGACTCGCGACTCAACCGATAGGCGATGATGTCCGCAATCGAAACGATCGGGATGTCGTGCTTCCTGGCCATCGATTCAAGTTGAGGCCGGCGCGCCATAGTGCCGTCCTCGTTCATGATCTCGCAAACCACCGCGGATGGTCGCTTGCCCGCCGTCCGCACCAGGTCTATCGAACCCTCGGTGTGCCCGGCCCGCACCAACACGCCACCTTCTTGATAACGCAACGGGAAGACATGCCCCGGCTGAACGAAGTTCTCCGAAGTCGCCTCCAGTTCCGAGAGCAATCGGATCGTGTGTGCTCGGTCGGCCGACGAGATTCCCGTCGTTATCCCGTACGCCGCGTCCACCGCGACCGTCATCGCCGTCGAGTGCGGCGACGTGTTGTGGCGCACCATCATCGGCATCCCGAGACGGTCTAGGTCATCACCCTCCATCGGCACGCAAATCAAGCCCCGGCCATGCATCGCCATGAAATTGATCTGTTCCGCAGTCGCGTCCTCCGCCGCCATCACAAAATCGCCCTCATTCTCGCGGTCCTCGTCATCCACCATGATCACCATCCCACCAACCCGAACGCGTTCGATGGCGAACTCAACCGCCGCTGCGGAATCGGGCCTTAATGGGCTTGCTTCAGTAGACATCGGGTACAGCCGATTCTATTTGGAAATGAAACGCTCGACGTACTTGCCCGTCATGTCTGTCTCGATATTTACCAAGTCGCCCGCTCGTAATCCACCCAGTGTAGTGTGAATCGCCGTATACGGTATCAGCGTGAACGTGAAACTCGTCGGTTTGCAATCGAAGCTGGTCAGACTCACGCCATCGACCGCGACGAAACCCTTTTCAACGGTGTAGCGCGACAGTTCTTCAGGACACTCGATAGTGATGAGTTTGGCGTCGCGGTCCGATTCCGTGGATACGACTTGCCCAACACCCTCTACGTGTCCTTGGACCATGTGACCACCGACGCGGTCGCCGTATCGTAAAGCCCGTTCTAGATTGACGTGCGAACCGACGCGCATGTCGAAGAACCACGTTTGGCGCATCGTTTCAGGCACCACGTCTACCGAAAACCAGTTGGATTGAATCTCGGTAACCGTTAAGCAGGCTCCACTCACCGAAATACTGTCCGAAACCCCAAGTTTTCCGTTGCCTGTTACCACCCGTCCCGCGGCGATTAGGAGCTTCCCACTGTCTTTGCCGTATTCGGTCACCGTGCCAGTCTCTTCGACTATCCCGCTGAACATATTTACCTTTCCGCGCGATGGTCGACGTAGCCGATCACCGCAATGTCATCTCCCAAAAATTTTACGTGAGTATTTTTGAGATTTGAGGCGTCACGCATCCAAAGGGAACCGCTTCCCCCGATGGGCGACAGCGCGGATTCGCCGCCAATGACTTTGGATGTTGAGACGTAGGCAACTACTTTGTCCACCAGTTTCATGTCGAACAGCGCACCGTTGAGCCTTTCGCCAGCCTCTACCAAAACGTTGTGGCAACCGCGTTCACCTAGGTGTCGCAAGAGCGCTGCAAGATCAACCGCGTCGTCGCCCGCGTCGGCGATCCGTATCACCTGGCAACGATCATCGTCAGACGATTCGGTCGCAACTACCTGCATCACTTCCCCAGCTTCGGCGAACAGCGCGGCATTAGCAGGAATCCTCGCGTGGCTGTCAACTACGACGCGCAAATACGGACGGTTTCCGACCCGATTTCCGGTGTTGGGGTCACGCGCCGTTAGTCGCGGATCGTCCGCAAGGACGGTGCCAATGCCAGTCATCACCGCGTCAGACCGGTACCGCAAACTGTGTGCGTGCGAACGTGCCGCTTCACCAGTAATCCACCGTGAATCTCGGTCCCGCGTCGCGATCTTGCCATCGAGAGACATCGCCCATTTCGCGGTTACAAATGGCGAGCCAGTGTTCAGAAGTTTCGCGAACCCTTCAACCAACTCGTCTGCACGCCGCTGCGCCATCTCGTCAACATCCCGAACCACCTCGATGCCGGCCGTTGTCAACTCCTCAAAACCGCGCCCGGAAACCTCGGGATTCGGATCAACAGTAGGGCAGACCACCGCCTTGATTCCCGCGTCGATTAACGCCCGGCTACACGGCGGAGTAGTCGCAAAATGCTGATGTGGCTCTAGAGTGCAATAGATCGTCCCACCTTTTGCCGCCTCGCCAGCCTGCGCCAACGCCATTGCCTCAGCATGGAGTCCTGGATTAGGTTCCGTAGCACCTTCCCCGACAACACTCTTGCCGTCGCTCGCCACGATCACCGCACCCACCGGCGGCCTCGGCGCCACTCCCCCGGCTACCTGGTCCGCGAGATCGAGCGCTCGTTCCATGAAATCCATGCATAAAGTATGCAACACCCGTTTCCCCGAATCCCAGTCGAAACAACACCGGTGTCGCGTAGGCACGATCGCTACAGCTCGCAAATTCCAGTGCAGTCCAATTGAACGCGCCGGCCAACCATCACCTACAATCCAACGAGCGAAACAACCTCCTCATCCCGCTCTGCCGAGTCGTCCCTGCGGATGCGGGAATCGGATTTAATACTAAGCAGACTTATCCCATCATGCCCGCCGATCTCACCTCAAAAAACATCATCATCACCGGCGCCGCTACGGGCATCGGACGATCAACCGCCATCATGGCCGCCGAATGTGGCGCCCAAGCTGTCGCCATCTTTGATGTGGACGACACCGCAGCGCAAGATACCGCAAACGTTATCAACACCGCAGTCGGGGACACCGTAGCCAAATGTTGGCACGTCGATGTCGCAGACCGTGCGAGCGTTGAAGGGAGCGTGGCAGCAGCAGTCGAGTGGATGGGCAGCGTCGATGTGCTCCTTCACTTCGCCGGCATCCTCCACGGCGCGTACGCTCCCATCGAATCCTTTGAAGAAGCAACCTGGGACCGCGTCATCGACATTAACCTCAAAGGCACCTTCCTTATCGCCAAGGCGGTCGTCACTCACATGAACGATCAACCGAATGGCGGCGTCGTCATCACCACCGCATCCGGCGCCGGTGTTACCGGAGGATCGTCCTCATACGCTTACGGAGCATCTAAAGGCGCAGTTCACGGATTCACGATGGTCATGCAACGACACATCGACATGACAAATATCCGTGTCCAAGACATCGCCCCCGGCCGCGTCCGCACCCCGCTCGTCCTCGATAACCTCCGCCAACAGTTCGAAAAAACCGGTGACCGAGAACACTACGAGACAGAGGTCGCCAACCTGACCGACCCCGACGACGTAGCCAAAATCGCCACCTTCATGGCCAGCGACGAAGCCAAAGTCATGCGCGGCCCCGTCTTCACCCGATAACCCGTCATTCCGGCGAAGGCCGGAACCCAGAGGGGCCGGGCAACGGATTCCAAAGCGAAACGCCACGCCTAAACCCCCTTTTATTCCCCCTTGGGCATCAAGGGGAAGGGTTATGCACAGAACCCGTAGGGGCAACCCTTGTGGTTGCCCGCCCGCAAGGACCTCCAAATGTTAACCAGAATTTACAATTGAAGTATCGACAAGGTCAGTGTATTTGCTAGGGCATTACAGACTTTGTCGATAGGGCGATAGCCAGAAGGTAGTGCCCTATCAGTCCCTCCAAGGAGGTGACACTTGAATACTAAGTATTCGTTTTTCCGAGCGTTCCGAGTCAGGACGTTCATCTGGACTGCGATGGCAGCCGCGATCGTATCCGCCGTGAGCCTAGCCTGCGTCGGACAGTCGAACACCGAGGATGCGGCTGGCGGCGCGTACTGGCACTCCCAGAAGGAGTGGGAACCCGAAGACGTCTCCTCGCTAGAAGTCGTCCACCTAGACCTCGTCGCACCGCCCTTCGTGCATGAGCACGAACAGGTCGCTCCCGAGAAACCCCGACTCAACAAAGTGCGAATGGCCATCTCCGAAGAGGAGATCGAAGTCGAACCAGGCGTGTTCGTATGGGCCATGACATTTGATGGCTCCGTTCCCGGACCGATGATAGTGGTTCACGAAGGCGACTATGTGGAGTTGACGCTGGTAAACCCTGCTGGCAACCAGCTCCTGCATAACATCGACTTCCACGCATCGGTTGGTGCTCTCGGTGGAGGCGCATTGACCGAGGTCTCGCCCGGTCAAGAAGTAGTACTCAGATTCCGCGCCATCAAACCCGGCGTCTTCATCTACCACTGCGCACCTGGCGGTGAGATGGTCCCGTGGCACGTCGTGCATGGCATGAACGGCGCGATCATGGTGTTGCCACGAGATGGAATTAAAGATCCCGCCGGAAACCGAATCGAGTACGACCGCGCCTACTACGTCGGCGAGCAAGATTTCTACCTGCCACAGGACGAGGACGGCAACTACAAGCGATACGAACGGCCACTGGACGGATTTCGCAGATGACTTGGAGGTGATGCGCGGGCTCATCCCGACTCACATCGTGTTCAACGGTTCGGTCGGGGCACTGACCGGCGAAAACGCGCTAACTGCTAACGTCGGTGAAAACGTCCTCGTCATTCACTCACAAGCGAACCGAGTCTCCTACCCCCACCTAATCGGAGGACATGGCGACTACGTCTGGGAACGTGGCGGCTTTGACAATCCGCCACAACTCGGACTCGAGACGTGGGAGATAGCGGCCGGATCCGCGGGTGCATCAATACACACCTTCCGGCAACCAGGCTTATACGCCTACCTGAGCCACAACCTCATCGAGGCGTTCCTATTGGGTGCCGCCGCTCACTTCCAAGTTGAAGGCGAGTGGAACAACGACCTGATGGAGCAAATTCAGCCGCCGCAATAGGGACACCGCGCAAAGTTCGTAGGGGCAGGGTTCAAACCTGCCCCTACAGATTTGCCTTATATGCCTCCCAGTCATCAATCGAAAAGTCCGGCTTCGAGAAATACTTGAAACCCGCACCCTCCTTCGCCCTAACCTCCGCAGCCGTCTTCAATACATCCGCCGCAACATCCACCGGTACCCGCGTAACCCCGTCCCCATCGCAAACCAGGATATCTCCCGGCAAGATTCGCAACCCAGCCACATCCACCGGCAGATCGTGATCGATCAAATTAAACGGACCATGCCCCGGAACTCTGCCGGTTGCCCAAAGCGCCAATCCGGCCTCCTTGATCCCCGGAACATCCCGCGCATTGCCATCCGTCACCGCACCTACCGCACCCAGCGCCCGCATCTGATATGCCATCCCATCACCAATAATCGCTCCCCGCCGGGCCGGCAAATCGATATCCTGCTGCACCACAATGACCGGCCCGTTCGCATACGCGATCGAATCCATATAGTCCAACCGGCCCACGATCTCCTGCGCCGGCTCATGCAGCGGCATCCATGTCGAAGTTAGGGCATAACCCACCGTCGGCTTTCCAGAGCCATCGAGATCGTAGAGATACGGGTTCAGATCCGGCCCAGTATAGTCAATGTGCTCGGAAATGTAACCGCCATACACAATCGCCGCGGCATTCTGCACAGTCGCCGAGTCGAACTCAGCAAGGCCTTCGAGTATTTCGGGAGCGACTGTCTTCAGGGACATGGGGGACCTCGATAGTTGTGTGGAGTGGTGGTTATGTTGCTAGGGGGTGAGTGTAGCAGGTGGGGCTCAGGATTCGGAGAAGGGTGTCAACTCGTTTTTGGCAGCGAAATCAGCGCCATTGAACGCCGAGAAGAACATAGGTTTTCCTGAAAATGGCATCGGCGAAATAG
This sequence comes from Dehalococcoidia bacterium, assembly GCA_963664695.1. Classification (GTDB taxonomy): domain Bacteria; phylum Chloroflexota; class Dehalococcoidia; order Lucifugimonadales; family Lucifugimonadaceae; genus Bin127. The sequence goes on along the minus strand of OY761543.1, from coordinate 557,286 downwards.
GACCGATGGCCATGAAGGGGAATTCCTTAGATTGCTCATCGATTGCAGATTGCGGGTCTCTGAAGCTACGATACAAATTCATCGAGTCATCGTCGCCGCCCGCGAGCTCTTGGAGACGTCGGAATTCGAGGCCGAACGCGAGGCCGTAGCCTAGGAACATCGCCCGAAGCTGCATGAGGATTTCGGTGTCCAGGCCTTGCATGGTCTGGCTGATGAACATCCAACCCACCCCATACTTCCGCGTTTCCCGGACTGCACGTTTTAATTCGGCACGTAACTCCCGCGCTTGATCATCGAGTTGGAAGTCGCCGCCAGATGGAACGAATCTATGTGCTTCGTCAAGTACGACGAGAGTGTTAGCGTTCTTGGAGTTATCCCCAAGCGTTTTCGAAGATTCTGACACTACAGCATCAGCGAGATGAGATATGACCCGCTTCTGCAAAGTGTCAGTCCAGTGTTGAACGCCAGTCTGATCTGATAAATCAATGACAACAATTGGTTTGTCTTGGACATTTGGATTTACGAGACTTTGAACGACTTCGTTTAGTCCGATCTTGCTGGAGCCACCGCTGAACAGGTTGGTGACAGGTTGCCAGTAACGCTGAAAGAAACTCTGAAAGCCGTGCCCGGAGAGTTCATCGATTTTCGTGCGTAACCGGTCGGCACTCGGTTTTGTGGTGTAGATGTTGCTGGATTTCCTCTTCAAGGATTTCAATGCCGCTTTAGCGCAATTTTCCGTAGCGAGTTGATCGATATTGTGATTGGATTGCAACTCTTCAATCAGTGTGTGTACGGCGGTAGTACGTTGCGTTTCGCCTCGTACACCAAGTTCAACATCGAAGAATCGACTGCCGATGAGAAGTTCCTCGAGAAGGTTCCAGTCTTCCAACCGGATTTTGGAGATTGGCAACAGCCTTACTTGCCTGCGCAAACATTTGGTGAAGATAGTTAGAAGATCGAGGTCTTGTGTGCCGACCTGTTTACCAGATATCTCAATTGAAAACTCTCCCTGCGGATCGATTATGAGTATGCCCATAGTTGGATGCCGTGCATATGCAGCGAGGAGCATTTTGGCTAAGCCGGTTTTGCCTGAACCAGTCTTACCGAATATACCGATGTGGTACGCTTCGCCAACTCCGTGATTTTCTGAACCGAAATGTTTGAACCACATCGGAAAGGCCACATCATTGCCGTATGCGCGACCTAGCTTGAATAAGTCGTCTTTACAGAACTTTAAAACGGAATCTAAGAAGTGCTGCTGGACTAAGTTGACCTTGGTACCAGTGGCTGGCACGCTGCCCAAATCACTATGCGAATATGAACGGTCCGCGTTCTCAACGAAACAGCCTCCGACCTTCATTACGGCAGTTCGCGTGTCTTGAGCGGGCGTAATCGAAGGAAGCGCTTGATTGGATTTGATGATGTTCTTAAAGGTTTGGTCCTCGTGCCAGCGATTTCGCATCTCGATGGAGGTGATTTGTCCCAACACAGCGGTACGAGGGGTAGCGCTCGATTGTTGAGGTTCAGATTGTTGCCATGTGAATCCAACGAGAGCACCGATTAATTTCGACTTCACTCTCGAATCCAATATGTCAAGCGTCAATTCGGTGCTGGTAGATGGGCTCCCGACAACCGCGACTGGGATCGGCGAAGGGCGGTCGTCCTGACTATCCGGTGTCGATGCTTCGGTGGTCACTGTACAGATTCCTCGAATGAAGGATCGGAGCGGTAAGCGTTCATCATGTCCTGCGCGATGTTCGGTTCGTCCGAGTTAGCGGTTACTTGAGTTCTGACGGAATCAAGGAGGGCTGCGACGCCCTTTTGGAGACTTTTGGCGAACCGGTCCGCGACGTAGAGCGGATAAGGTTCCAACATGGCAGGGTTCACTGTTTGTCGCCTCATGATTTCGAGAGTTTGGTGAAGTCGGATTCGATCGTCGGCGATTTCAGGATGCAGTTCAATCCGAAATGCGTGTGACCAGTCATGAGGTTTGTAATAAACCACTTTGATGTCGTGGAACTTTGATTGAAGTTTAATTATGTAATCCCGGTAAAAGTCAGGAAAATCCCAATGAAATCGGTGAGTTTCCAACTCGAACGGGCCAGCGTATTCTCCAGCTTCCAAGATCAAACTCGCCGTTGACCTGCCGTTGAAATCGACCTCGCGCTCGCCAAAAAGGCCCGTCCTTACAAACTCATTTGCCGAAGAGCGTTTTGGTATGGCGATGATTTTGTCCGAAGACAGAATTTTGGGAACGAGTTCCATTGTCGATTCCGTCCATCGTCGCTTGAAAGCTTCTGAAAGTTCGTCGCGCAGTTCAGCGGCCGATCTCAAAGCCAGTGCGATCGCAACCATTCCGGTAAAAAACGCACCGTCGAGCATCACGAGGTCACGGTCAATCTTTCGAGCAGTCTCGTATTCCATGCAGAACATGAGGCCGTAAGCGATCTCGCGCGCATGATCGATCGGATCGGTTATGTGGATATCGAAATCATAGGGCAGATTGTTTTCGGCGGTACCGCCTCCCAGACCATCGACGGCCAATGCGGCGGCACCCGCTAATTCAAATGCAGCCAATCGGACCAAGGCAGGGGAACCATCGACAGCGGCAACTGATTTAAATGGCATGTCCTCCAGGTCTTCAATCGTCGAGATTAAGCCTAGGCGCAGTGCGCGAGAGCGTAAATCGCCGCGTTCATCAATGCGGGCGTCGACACTCTCTCGTGCCCGATTGGTTACTTCCTCTGAGCGCGTGAGCAGCTCATTTATCAGCGCGTCGGGTAGATCGCCGAAGACTTCGGCGACGATTTGCCGGTGGTTTGAGCCGCCGATTGTCATGCCGGTAGCTTCACCCCGTAACCGCCCCCGCGCTCGCTGGACCCACCAGCTTGATGTACTTGCCCAACGAACCCCGGGTATAAGACGGTGGTTTTGGCTCCCACTTGCTCAATCGATCCTGCATCTCTTCGTCGGAGATCTTGAGGTTGAGTTCGAAGTCGTCGAGGTTGATTTCGATGGTGTCGCCGTCTTGGACGGCGGCGATGGGGCCGCCGACCGCGGCTTCGGGGCCGACGTGTCCGATGATGGAGCCGTGGGAGCCGCCGGAGAAGCGACCGTCGGTGATGAGGTAGACCTTTTCGCCGAGGCCTTGTCCGACGAGGGCGCCGGTCACGGCCAGCATCTCGCGCATGCCAGGGCCGCCTTTGGGGCCTTCGTAGCGGATGACGACGACGTCGCCGGCTTCGATCTCTCGACGTTGGAGCGCGGCCATTACTTCCTCTTCCTGGTCGAATACTTTGACCGGGCCTGAGAAGCGAGCGCCGAACTGGTGTCCGGCGACTTTGAGGACGCAGCCGTCGGGCGCGAGGTTGCCGTGCAGCACGACTAAGCCGCCGCTCTCTGATAGCGGGTCTTCTACTAGGCGCACCACATCGTTTTCGTCTGGGTTGGGATCTACGTCGGCGAGGTTTTCCGCCATCGTTTTGCCCGTAACCGTCATGCAGTCGCCGTGGAGGAGTCCGGCATCGAGGAGTCGCTTCGAGACAAGCGGAACGCCTCCGACGCGGTCGAGGTCGAACATTACGTACTTGCCGCCCGGCTTCATGTCGGCGATGAGCGGAGTGCGCATAGAGATGGCGTGGATGTCGTCGAGCGTCAGATCGATGCCAGCCTCGTGCGCAATGGCTGGCAGATGGAGGGCAGTGTTGGTAGAGCCGCCCATTGCTACCACGAGCGTCACGGCGTTCTCGAATGCTTCTCGGGACAGGATGTGACGCGGGTAGATTCCCTCCCGCAGGAGGTTCATCACCGCCGCGCCGGCCGCGCGGGATGACGCCCTTTTGCGTTGATCCACGTTGGGCTCCGAGGCCGCTCCGGGCAAAGACAGCCCCAGCGCCTCTCCGATCGATGACATTGTGTTCGCGGTGAACATTCCGCCGCATGAACCCGGTCCAGGGCAAGCATTCGCTTCGATGCCGTAGAGTTCTTCTTCGTCGATTTGACCGGCTTGGATCTGTCCGACGGCTTCGAAGACGGTCTGAATCTGAATGTCCTCGCCCTTCCAGTGTCCGGGCAGAATGGACCCGCCGTAGACGAATACGGATGGGATGTCGAGGCGTGCCATGGCCATCATGGCGCCGGGGAGGGACTTGTCGCAGCCAGCTGCGGCGACCAGACCATCGTAGCGTTCGGCGAAGCATACCGTCTCGATCGAGTCGGCGATTATCTCCCGACTGATCAATGAGCCGCGCATACCTTCCGTGCCCATCGATATCGCGTCCGAAACCGTGATCGTGCCGAACTCGAATGGCGAACCGCCAGTCGCTCGTACACCGACCTTGATCTCATCCACCAGCGGCTTAATGCCGGCGTTGCACGGCGTCACTTCGTTGTGCGTCGAAGCGACTCCTACGAACGGTGCGTCGATGTCGGCATCCGACATTCCCATCGCCCGCATCATCGAACGATGCGGCGCACGGATCACGCCCTCCGTCGTTTCCCAAGATCGCCACTTGCCAGCCGCCCGCCCGTTGCGCTTGCCGCCCGCCCGTCGAGTTGAATGCGTAGCCATGTGTCCCGTTCTCTCAGTGAATTACAGTCGAATCGTTGTATCCATTTTAGGCGTGATGACATTAATGTCATTCCGAGCGCAGCGAGGAATCCATAAGGCGCTCACCATGGCCGGCATATGAGATTCTTCACTTCGCTCCGCTCCGTTCAGAATGACATGACAGGAAGCTTTGGTCAGGATCACACGATAGGCAGCTCCGTTCAGAACGGCATGGCCGAATACACCGGTCAGAATGGCATGACCGGAGGTCGTCGATGGCCAAAGCGTCACTACAAGACCGATAACAGGAGAAATTCCTTTGACACCCAGTTACATCCAACCTGCCGCACGCGCAGTCATCTTCGATGGTCAAGGCCGAATCCTTCTCATCCGCCGAGGCGACAACAAACAGTGGGCGTTACCGGCCGGCGGCATGGAGCCCGGCGAATCCGTAACCGACTGTATGGCCCGTGAAGTGTGGGAAGAAACCGGATTGACCGTCGAATCATCAACCGCCTTCGCCATCTACTCCGAACCGCGCTTTACTGCGCCGACCCGACCCGAAGCCCAACTCCTAACCGTCGCCTACCGCGTGGATGAATGGAGCGGGGAGTTGCAGACAACTACGAATGAGACGGATGATGCCAAATGGTTCACCGTCGACGAACTCCGCTCACTATCAGACCTCATGCCCATGTACCTCGAAACCATCGACGACTGTCTAGCGATGCGAGGTAGCAGGGAGTTCGTGGTCAAGTAGACGGCGAATTTCGCTGATTGACACTTCGTATCCCCTCCAACCCCAACGTCACAACTTCCTCCAGCGGTGCTTGAGGTACCCCATCCGGATTAGCCGCCGCGCGCCCGTTGGCCAAGTCTTCTGCGGTAAACCACACCCAGCCGTCCGGCGCACTCGGACGTGGGCCCAGCACTCGGCAAAAGTAGATCATGTCGATGTGCTGATGCGCCCCGACCTTCTGATCGTAGACATCTTCGACGAGTATTGTCCGTGGTGACGGGACTTGATCCAAGTTCGATATTTCGGGTACCTGCTGCGTCGGTACGAGTTCAACGTCAAAACCCGTCTCTTCCTTGACTTCCCGCAACACGGCCTGAACCGGATCTTCGTCGGCTTCGACATGTCCTCCGGGCGGGAGCCAAGCTTGAACTTTTTGATGCCAATGGAGCAGCGTGGCGTCGCCGTTGACGACGAAGCCAGTGGCCGTGAAGTGACGCGGAACTGTCGAATCAGTCAATCGAGAAACGCCCCTCTTGTTCAGGCCGCAAGCTTCGCCAACGCGGCCTCATTCAATTCGATACCCAATCCCGGTTTGTCGGTTAGTGTGATCGAGCCGTTCGAAGGGATCACGTGCTCACCGTAGAGCTCTGCGATCTCGTCGAGCGGTGGGGCAAACTCGGTCGAGAATTCGTGCGGACGCACGGCGTTTTTGATGGATGAGTAGCAGTGGAGCGAGGCGATGCTGTTGATGCCCGCGTTGGGCGAATGCGGCATTACGGGCTTGTTGAAGGTCGTGGCCAAGGTGTAGATCTTGAGGATTTCGGAGGGGCCACCAGCGTTTAGGATGTCGGGTTGCAAGATGTCCGGGTTGCCGAGCATGAGGATGTCTCGGAAGCGCCATCGATCCCAGTCCTGCTCGCCCGTCGAAACGGCAACATCCAATGCGTCGGAAACCTGTCGCAAGCCAGGTAGATCGTACTGTGGCAACGGCTCCTCAAAATGGTCGATCCGACCGTAATCTTCGAATGCCCGGCCTTGCTGGATCGCCGTGCTGACCGAATAGCCATTATTGGCGTCGAAGCCGAGGTAGATGTTGTTGGGCAGAAAGTCCCGCACGAGTTTGAAGATGGCGAGGTCCTTCGCCGGGTCCGCGTCTTGGCGGTACGACTTCCAATCCATGCGGATCTTGAAGGATCTGTATCCGGCATCCCATCCGTCCATCACGTCGTCGAGCATCTGATCCGGAGTCTTCCTCCAACCGCTTCCCACACTCCAGTACAAGGGAATCTCGCGACGTGCTGCGCCGCCCATCAGAGCGTGGCAGGGCAGACTTGCGTCCTTCCCCAAAATGTCCCACAGGGCGATGTCGACAGCCCCGACGACTTGTGGCGGAAGCTTGGATTCGCGAGGAATCTGTTTTTGCGAGCCTAGGTAGAGGGTTTCCCAATGGCGATCGATTTGGCGAGGGTCTTCGCCCAATAGGAGGGGGCCGATGGTGGATTCGAGGTTAGCCTCGAAGGTTCGACCCGGCGCTTCCGCCAAGCCAGTTATGCCCGCGTCAGTGCGGATCTGAAGTATCGACCGACGCCTCTTCAGGTGTGTGAGATCGAATCCGGTTATCTTCATGTGGGAACTTTCATGTGTGGCTCGTTCGGTTCGCAGCTACGCCGCGAACTTCGCCAATGTAGCCTCGCTCATTTCGATACCGAGGCCCGGCTTGTCGGTGAGCGTGATGGCGCCGTTCGATGGGACCACGTGCTCGCCGTAGAGTTCGGCGATTTCGTCGAGCGGCGGAGCGAACTCGATCGAGAACTCGTGGGGTCGAACCGCGTTCTTGATCGTCGAATAGCAGTGCAGCGACGCGATGCTGTTGATGCCGGCGCTAGGGGAGTGCGGCATGACCGGCTTGTTGTGCGTCGTAGCCAAGGTGTAGATCTTGAGGATCTCGGAGGGGCCGGAAGCGCCCAGGATGTCGGGTTGAAGGATGTCGGGGTTTCCGAGCATTATGACGTCGCGGAATCGCCACCGGTCCCAATCCTGCTCGCCGGTCGAGACCGCTACATCGAGGGCTTCAGCGACTTGGCGAAGGCCGGGCAGGTCGTACTGCGGGAGCGGCTCCTCGAAGTGGTCGATGCGACCGTAGTCTTCAAATGCCCGACCCTGTTGGATCGCGGTGCTCACGGAATAGCCGTTATTAGCGTCGAATCCGAGGTAGATGTTGTTCGGCAAAAAGTCTCGCACGAGTTTGAACATCTGCAAGTCCTTGCTCGGGTTGGAGTCCTGCCGATATGATCGCCAGTCCATTCGGATCTTGTACGCCTTGTAACCTTGTTCCCAACCGTCCATTACGTCGTCCAACATCTGGTCGGGGGTCTTGATCCAGCCGAGACCGACGCTCCAGTACAACGGGATTTCGAGCCGCGCCGCGCCGCCCATCAAAGCGTGGCAGGGCATCCCGGCATCTTTGCCGAGAATGTCCCACAACGCGATATCGACTGCGCCGACCACGTGTGGTGGGAGTTTGGTGATGCGTTCATCATCGCCGAGGTAGAGCGTTTCCCAGTGGCGGTCGATCTTGCGAGGGTCTTGGCCGACGAGAAGGGGTTCGACGGTGGAATCGACGTAGGCCTGGAACGCGTCCGAGCGTCGGGAGACTTCTGCGACACCGGTGATGTCGGCGCTGGTCCGCACCTGTAGGATAGCTCTGCCGTTCTTTAGTGGCGTGATGTCAATACCGGTAATCTTCATGTCGCTTTCCTGAATCTTCGATTCCTCAATTGCGTAAACAGAGTTTAGCGCAACGCGGGCTGAGGCGCGCTACTACGAGGGAGAGATGCCAGTAATTGACTGACCGATTGGTCGAACTAGACGTTCAGTTCGGCTCTGCGGTCTTGGAAAATCGTCGCCAGGTCTGGATCGTCCATGACTTTGGCTTCGTCCCGGTAAAGGTAACACTGTGCTTGGCGGTGCTGCTCAAGGTGGAACTGCGGAGGGTGCTCTTCCGCACAAATATCCATCACATGCGGACATCGGTCGGCAAATTTGCAACCGAACATCGTATCGAAATCTTCGAAGCGAGCCGTCGGCGGTTCGTCGCCCCATTTATTGTCGGGATCGGGCTGCGGAATCGACTCAATCAGCAACTGCGTATAGGGGTGCTTGGGCTCAAGAATCACTCGTTCAACAGCGCCCGATTCGACCACTGAGCCGCGGTACATCACCAAGATGTTGTCGCTGATTTGAAGAGCGGTCGTTAAGTCGTGGGTGATATAAACCACTGAGATACCAATCTCGCGGTTCAGACGCCGGATACTGTCCAATATCGTCGCTCTCAAAGAGGCGTCAACCATCGAAACGGGCTCGTCGGCCAAGATTAGGCGCGGCTTAATCAAGAGTGCGCGGGCAACCATCACCCGTTGGCGTTGTCCGCCGCTGAGCTGGTGAGGGAAACGACCCAATGTGTCGCCCGGTTGCAAACCCACCATCGCCAACGCATCCTCGATCATCGTGTTCTTGGCTTGTCGCGAGGTCGCCAATTTGAAGCGGTTAATCGGAGTTTCGAGAACGTGGTCGACCTTGTAAAAGGGGTTGTATGAACCGAACGGATCCTGATAGATCGACTGGACTTCCTGTTTGAAGTTCCACGAATCTTTACGAGAGAGCTTGGTGAAGTCCTTGCCTCGGTAATACATCGACCCGAAACTAGGGGTGATGGTTCCCATTAGCAGGCGCGCCAACGTTGTCTTGCCGGAACCGCTCTCGCCCGCGATCGTCGTGATCTTAGGTTCGTCCTCGTTGATCGACAGCGATACGTCGTCAACCGCGACGATCGGTGGTTTCGTTGACAAGGCACCGCCACCGAACGTTCTGGTGACGTGTTCGAGTCGCATGAAATCGCTCAATTGGTGGCCTCCTCGTCGAACAAGTGACAAGCTACGCCACGCCCAACATCTAAGTTGAGATACTCGGGTACTTCGCGGAAACACCGTTCATGAACGGACGGGCAACGCGGATTGAACGCACATCCCGGAGGCAGGTTCAAAAGCGCCGGTTGCATCCCCGGAATCCCGACGAACTGTCGACTGATGTCGAACGACGGGAGACTTTGAATCAATAGCTTGGTGTAAGGATGTTTCGGGTCCTTGAACACGTCAGGGACCGAACCGACCTCGACCAGCTTGCCGGCGTACATGACTCCAATAGTGTCGGCAAACTGTGCGACAAGGCCCATGTCATGACCTACTAACAGAACCGCCGCGTCCAATCCTTCTTGCAGTCGCCCAAGCGTCTGCATGATCTGCCGCTGCACGACAACGTCTAAGGCGCTGGTTGGCTCGTCGGCAACGATGATGTGCGGGTTCAGCGAGATTGCGATCGCCATGGCGACGCGCTGTTTCATGCCGCCACTGAGTTCGTGCGGGTGCAACCGCGCGACCGTTGGATCGAGACCGACTCGGACGAGCAAGTCGTGAATCCTGGTGTTAAGTGCCGTCCGGTTGGGAGCACCCTCACCAGATGGCACATGGTCCATGATTCCGTCAATAATCTGTTCGCCGACGCGCATTACCGGGTTTAAAGAGTTCATCGCTCCTTGCGGAACGAGCGCCATCTCACTCAAGCGAATGGATCGAATTTCCTTTTCTTCCATTTCGACGAGATCGCGATCACCTAGGTAGATGTGACCGCCAGCGATGTGACCCGGCTCGCGCGTCAATCGCATAATCGCCATCGCCAAGGTGCTTTTGCCGCTGCCTGATTCGCCGACCAGTGCAAAGCGTTCACCTTGTCTCAAGTTGAATGACACACCGTCGACAGCCTTCACCAATCCCCGAGGCGTGCCGTAGTAGACCTGCAATTCTTCGACCCGCAAAGCGTATTCGTCGTCATTTGACGCGACGTCGAGTCGGGTATCTTGTTCAGTCGTTACCATTGCTCGTTTTTCTACGGTTTATGCCTGCCTACGCAGTCGCGGGTTCGACCACTCGTCAAGCCCGGCAGAAATCAGGAACAGGCTCACGAAGATGATCACGATGAATACCAACGGGAACAGCCACCACCACCACATGCCAAGGGTGATTGCGCCGAACTGGATCACCCAGTAAACGGTCATGCCTAGCGAGGGCGACGAGAAGTCGCCAAGGCCGAGCGCTTCCAATCCGATCGATGCGAGGATCGATCCGGCCACTGATGCCACGAAACTGGCGGTGATATAGGGGATCAAGTTCGGCATCATCTCGCGGAAGATGATTGCCAAGCCCGACATGCCAGATTGGCGAGCAATCTCGACGTAGGGCTGTTCGCGCAGGACGAGCACCTGAGAGCGCACAGTTCGCGACGAGAAAACCCAACCGACCGCGGCAAGTCCCGCTCCTAACTGCCACCAAACCAATTCAGTTCCCAACTGAATCCGGATGATGATCAGAATCAATAGACCCGGAATCGATATCCCGACGTCCGTCAGTAGTCTTATCAGGACGTCCGGTACCCCGCGGTAGTACGCAGCAACGAATGCCGTGATGGTGCCAATCCCTACTGATAACAACCCCGCAATAAGTCCCGTTCCTAGCGTCAGCGGAATGCCTCGGAGGTTAGTAGCAAATAGATCACGAGATTGGGTATCCGTGCCCATTGGGTATTGGAACAAGGAGGGTTTTTCGTCTGCTTCTAGCTCAACAATGTCCTCACACCACGTGCACCACGAAGGCGGCAAACGTTTGTCTTGAACTGGCGCACCCCCGCTTACGTAAGCATCCAGCCGCGAATCCTGTGCGCGACCAGCTATGTGAGGTTCCGTCCGTCCGTAGACCAACATTCCGATGACGGTAAAAAACAACAACGCGCCCAACATCCCAAGCCCGACGATCAGCGACGGGTTGCGCCGTCCATACGAAAATATCGGTTCGATGCGCTCTTGATAGAAAACCCCGAATCGACGACGAGCCAAACGAACTCGGGTCCTCATCGTCAGGTTTCTTGCGCTCGCGACTCTGGCCATATCAGTTTTGCGTGTATTTGACGCGAGGGTCGATCAGCGGGTAAACCAAGTCAATGACCATCGTGGCCAACGCCAGCGAGATGATGATCGTCATGACGATGCCAGTGATTTGGAAGAAGTCCGAAACTCTGATGGCGTAGAACAAGGTGTTGCCGAGGCCCGGGAATTGAAACAAGACTTCGACTAGCACGGCGCCCGTCAAGAGGGTACCGAACGAGATCGCCAACCCGGTGACCTGCGGAAGCAGCGCGTTACGGATCGCATAGCGGACAAATATCCGGGCACCGTTGAGCCCTTTGGCATCGGCTTGAACCATGAAATCTTCGCCCTGCGTGTTGATCATCATGCCACGCATCCCGATCGCCCAGAAACCGACAGCCGAGAACAGTATCGACAGCGCCGGCAAGATTGAGTGCTTGAGCACGTCAAGGATGAATCCCAAACTCCACTCTGGAAGGTTGCCTGGGCTGTAGGCGCCGAAGAACGGCAACAGGTTTAGCATGATTGCGAAGATGAACATCAGAACCAAGCCGAGCATGTACTGCGGAATGGCCGACAACGTCAGCAGTGGCATGAACGCGTAGCTTAACCACCCAGGAGACCGAGACCATCCCAGAAGCGCACCTGCACCCGTTCCCAAAACGAACCCCAACGTGAGCGTAACCGTCATCAGACCGATCGACCAAATAATCGAGTCGGCGATGATTTCGTTGACCGTCCGCGGGAAATACGCAATCGAGTAGCCAAAGTCCAACTGCGCCAAGTCGGTCATGTAGTTGACGTACTGCTCGTAGATCGGTAGGTCCAAACCGAGACGCGAGGAATATTCCTTCGCCATCTCGTTCATTCCCGCTTGCACCGAACCTCCGCGTTGGGCTTCGAGAAGCAGTTTTTCTTTCACTGGATCTTGACCGGTCAGTCGGGGCAAGACGAAAATCACCGTCGCCGCGACCCAAACGGTCAACAGAAACAAAAGGAAACGCTGGACGATGAAGTTGCTAAAGAAGGCAGAGACGAACGAAATAACAGGTACCGGCCGCGCGTTGGCAACGGGTCGTGCTCGCGTAGGAGGTGCGTTGTCAGATGTCGTCAATTAATCGTGCTTGAGGTCGTTTGAATCTACAGAAGCGAACGCGCGACACAAAGGAAGGCCCCGCTCAACCGACAAAGCGATTTTACTCGCAAAAACCGTTATTCGCAAATGCCCGCTAACGGTACCTTGACCAGTTGCTGGGTTTACACGACGAACGCACACCAACGAGAGCCTTGCGCCTCCCCAGTGATCTCGAGCGGAACCGTGTTTCTTTGAGGAAGGGCAGACTAGAAGAGCCGCCCCCAGCGAACAATGTTTTACGCAACCGTTTCCCACATTGGTTGCTGATCCGTGTTAGAGCCTAATCGGTATCTTCATTTGCCGGTGTATCGATCTACTTCGGCAACGTGGGCGAGCGCAAGATCGCTGCCCAATCAAGCACATCACGCCACTCGGCACCGAACTATCGAATCATGTTGACATTTGATTGGTCAGAGTACAGAATGAAATGTTGATCGTTGTCAAGCGATTCGGGAATGTGCGCGACTTTGTGCACACAAAAATCCGGAGGTCAACGCTTGGCGTGCAGGTTACTCAAACTGAGGAAGATAGAACAATGAATCTCCCCGTAAAATTCGGGCGCTATGGTTTGTTGGCAATTCTCGCCAGCATGGTGGCTCTAGCAGTCGTCATCGCTTGTGGTGAAGAAGAACCGACCGCCACTCCCGTCCCGCCGACCGCGACCGCAGTCCCGGCGACCGCAGTTCCAGCTACGACCGCTCCAGAGCCTACGGCTACTGAAGAACCTGAAGCCATGATGGAAGCCCAAGGAATGGTCTTCGATCCAGGCGATGTCGCAGCCGAAGACACTCTGACCCTGTTCCACGGCGGTTCAGAGGGACGCTTTATCGACCACGAGCTTTGGAACCCGTATGCAATCGGTGCAAACCACCAGCAGGGTCCGAACCTCATATTTGAGCCGCTCGCGTTCTTCTCCGCGTTTGCTAACGAGGAGATCATGTGGCTAGCCGAGAGCTACAGCTACAACGATGACTTCACCGAGCTCACCATCAACTGCCGAGAGGGCATTTCTTGGAGCGACGGCGAAGACTTCGACTGCGAAGACGTTGTCTACACCCTCAACACCTTGAAGGAACTCAAAGAACAGGTCCGATGGGGTAAAGACGTTGACGCCGCGATGGACAACGCCGAACTGGTTGACAAGTACACCGCCAAGGTGAACCTGCTGCGACCGGACCCGCGTTTCTTCTTCCTGCTGACCTACAAGTTCGATATCGGTGTCTACATCGTTCCGCAGCACCACTACGAAGGCCGCGACTGGACCACGTTTGGTGACTACGACCGCGACAAGGGCTGGCCCCTGTCCACCGGTCCGTGGCAGGTAACTACCTCCACTGAGCAGAAGATCTTCGACCGCCGCGATTCGTGGTGGGGCGAAGGCAATGCCGATTTGGGGGACTACGCAATATTGCCGAACATGAAGCGCATAATCTACATCCCTGGTGTCCCCCAGGAACAACGAGCACAGGCTCTGATCGCCGACCAAGTTGACGGCGCCGCGATGACCACCCCGTCGCTGATTAAGGAAACCCTTGACCAGAATGAAGACCTGATCACTCACTCCGGCCGAGACGAACCTTACGGCTACGTCGACTGGTGGCCAGTGTCTATCGCTTTCAACACCAGCGGTAAGTTCGGTCCTTACGACAACCCTGACGTGCGTTGGGCAGTCTCGTTCTACCTCGACCGAGCCGAGCTACGCGAACTCGCATACGACGGCGCAGCGGCGTTCAACCCGCTGACCATGCCGCAGTACCCGCCTTTGCAGCCGTACTTCGACATCGCAACCGAGGTCATGGAAGAAATCGGACGCTCGACTCTCGACTACGACCCCGAACGCGGTGACGAACTGCTGACAGAGGCCGGCTTCACCAAGAACTCAGACGGTTTCTGGGAAGACTCCGGTGGAAACACCATCAACTGCCAAATCGTTGGCTTCAACCCTTGGGTTGACCTCGGTCCTGCAGTCGCTCAGCAGCTTACCAACCACGGTATCCAGGCCGACTACGGCCAGCCGACCGACGCCTCCAGCAGAATGGCAGAAGGTAACTTCGAATGCCTGATGTTCGGACACGGCGGTTCAGTCCGTGACCCATACTTCACCATGAAGCTCTACCAGTCATCGTCCGTGAACATCCCGGGTGGTCACCAGGTGAACTTCTACCACTGGGAAAACGAAGAGTGGGACGAGTTGACCGACGAAGTCGCCAAGACTTCGCCTGACAACACCGCTCAGATGTACGACCTCTGGCGACAGGCAGCCACCATTTGGCTGACCGAGTTGCCCGATGTCCCGATCCTCGAGTTCTACCACCGCATCATCATGAATGAGGCACGGTGGACCGGATGGCCCCAGGGTGACCCCTCAGTCGGTGCTGTCGACGTTACCGGTTACGTTAACGAGGCATGGTGGCACTTGACCTGGTCATTGGTCATCCACCAGCTTGAGAAGAGCTAACCAACCTGAGTTGAATCGGTTGCACATGCCCCGGCGGTAGAAGCAACCGGACAACCCAAGTCGATGAGAAGCGGCCGGATCTGGTTTCCCAGACCCGGCCGCTTCTCCGCGTCAGAGGTCAGAGAAATCCGGAAACCGACGCAACTCCTAGATCGGTGTGGTTACGCTACGATACTCTTAAATGACGCCCCAAGATCAGAACCGGACTATGTCAACCAACGCAAAATCGATCTTCGTCTCAGCGTTGGTTTTCGTGATCGGCAGTTTCGTGATCGGTTGCGGTAGTGCTACCGACGAACCGGCCGAGAGCGGAGTCGGTGACCCTGCCGTTGCGGCGGTCGACGAGAATGCCGTGGTGACCATCGGAGATCGTTCTGAATTAAGGGCCTCCACCAGGCCGAACAGCACGTTCACCATCGACGAATTCATCGCAGCCGGTTGGAAGAAGAATAAGGAATATCCGCTAGACACGTTGCCAGAGGCGACCGGTGCGTATTTCGGCTTCTTCAATCGCAAAGACATCGAGATCCGAACGTACCCCTCGCACGATGTAGCTATGGCTGCTGGCAGGGATTCCGCCGAGACCGCCATCGAGACCGAAAAACTGTCTGGTCGTGGTGCAGGGTTCTCGAGCGTCACGTTGTATGGCGCGTACGTTGTCGCCGGCAATGTGGTGATGTTGTGTGAAATCTCGGTTACCGACTGTACCGATCTTCTAGACCAGATCACGCAATGAACCGATTTCTCGGATTTCTCGTGAAACGTACTTGGTTCGCGATTGTCATCTCGATCATAGTGGCGTTGTTGCTCGGGTGTAGCAGCGATGCTCCCGAAGACGGCGCATCCAATGTGGCAGAGGCGATCGATGAGACGGCGATTACCGCGATCGGCGATCGACCGGAGATCAGCGCCTGGACCCGACGCAATAGCGAGTTCACCTACGAACAGTTCATCGCAGCCGGTTGGAAGCAGTTCCAGATCTACGACGTCGACACCCTCCCCAAAGCACTCGATGCACGCTACGGCTTCTTCAACCGCAGAGACGTCGAGATACGCCGATACCCTTCACATGAAGACGCAATGGATGTCGGAGCCAAATCGGCCCAAGAGGCCATCGAACGTGTAGTTCACGACGGTTCAGGATTCACTAGCAGAAGGGTTTACGGAGGGTACTTAGTCGCCGGAAACCTAGTCATGATGTGCGAGGTCTCAACCGACGATTGCATTGAACTCATCGAGGCTACTGAAGCTACTGCGTCACAATAACGAGCAGACTTGGGAAACGCAATTACAGTGAATGAAACATCAAGTCTAAACGCCCGTTAATTCCCCCCTGGACGTCAAGGGGAAGGGGTGTGCACAGCACCCTTATGCGAAGAACATGGATTGATGGCAAAATCCATATCATTGCAATTTCCATCGGGAGGTCAGCTGTGCAATTCTCTGGGAGATTGGTCATCATCACCGCACTCGCGGTTTCGATTTTGATCATCTCAAACATCGTCGCCATCAAACCGGTGTCACTTTTCGAGATGCCGTTCGAATTTCTCGGCAGCAACCTCTACGTCGTCTCAGCCTCCGTCATCTGTTTCCCGCTCGGCTACATCATCTCCGACGTGCTCACGGAGGTGTACGGCTTCAGAGTGGCCAGGGGAGTGATCTGGTTGGGATTTGCCTGCAACCTCCTCGTCGTCTGCATCATCTGGTTAGTTCTTGGAATTCCCGGCGCAGTCTTCTGGGGCGATCAAGAAGCATACGAGACGATCCTAGGTGCGACCGCGTGGGTGCTTCTCGGCAGCTTTGTCGCATACTTGGTCGGCGAATTTTCGAACGCAGTCGTGATGGTGGTCCTCAAAAACCGGACCAAAGGCCGAATGTTGTGGCTGCGGACGATTTCATCCACGGTCGTAGGGCAAGGCGTAGACTCGATCCTCTTCTACTCGATCGCCTTTGGAATCTCTGGCCTTTGGGGCTGGGAAGGCGCAATCAACGGTGCGATATTGGCTTGGTTGGCAAAGACGGTCTACGAGATCGCTGCCACACCGTTAACGTATGCAGTCGTGAACTGGCTCAAGAGAACCGAAAAGATGGACGTCTACGACGTGCCGAGTTCGCTCAACCCGTTCGGCGTATTCGGTGACGCTGAAGAATCCAGTTACAACGCGGCGCGAGCCTAATGGTTGTCCGACAGGTTGACCCACCCGAAATCGGCGCAGGGAATCTACTACGGTATCTGCTCAAGTAGATCCTCACAGTTTTCGATCGACTGCTTGCTCTCGAGGCCTTCACACATCATGATCATGTTGCCAACAACTACATAGTCCCAGTAACGCGGGGAGTAGGCGCATCCAGAGTGCGGCGTGTCGGCGTCACGACTGCATCGTCGGCGATCTTTGGCACCCTCTTCCCAGATAACGTCGTCGCCGATCACCACCGCGTCGTCACCAGTGACATGTTCGACGTACGGTATGCCTTCGTCCAATAGCGTTTGGTGATCAGGGTAGAAGCGCACCTCGTAGTCCAAGCGGTTGTAGATCACTCTCCATGCCGCATCCGCACCCGGTAGTTCTTCGACGTCGTAATCTTTGTTGGCCTTGACTCCTGTCACCTTCAAGTCGTCGATCGTATACGTGCCTTCAGCACTTTTGATGCGCGGATCAACACCGCTGCCTTCCGCCGGTGCACCGCCATCTGCACCGTCGCCGGTATCAGAACCACAGGCCACCGTCGCTCCTATCGTCACCAATACCGTCGACACGAATCCCAGTAAGAGGACGAATGAAGGCCGAAGTAATTGGGCGGAGTATGACATATTGACCTCGATGGTGGGGCGGATCCTCTATTGCAGGGCCGCGTAAAGAGCTTCGCAATTCTCCAACGCCGCAGCAGAATCCCTGCCTTGGCATAGTAGCACCAAATTGCCGGCGACTACGTAGTCGCCATATTTTGCGATGTTGCATCGGCCTGAATGGTGGGAACCGCGCGTATTTGCCGCACACGCACGCCTTTGGATAAGACCTTCATCCCATCGTTGAATCGCGCTTGCAATCACTGCATCCGGTCCCGTAGCCTCGTTGGCAAAATCCACGCCGACCGTGATTGCGGTTTCGTGGTCAGGATAGAAGCGGGCTTCGTACTCTTGACGTTCATACGGATCAGGACCGAAGAACCCGTAAATCGCGTTCTCAGCACCTTTCAAACCCTCAACGTCGTAACTCTTATTCAGTTTGAAATTGGCCAACGCCTCGAAATCGCTGTCGGAGTAGTTGCCTTCGGCGGACATAACGTTGATCTGCCGTTCCAACTTCGGTGCTTGCTCCTCTGCTACCGGTGCCGCCGTTGCCGTTGCGGGCACTGAAGTTGCCCGACCGACGATCTCGTAGCCGTCACGACTCATCGCATCTTGTGAGCCGACATTGCCACAGGCGATTGAAAGCATCACACAGCAAAGAATCGCCGCGCAGATGACGCTTTGTCGAAAGTAAGAAATGGGCCGTTGCGATGCCCGGGCCGATCTCACTGAGATTGCAGAGCTTCCATCAACGCATCGCAATTGTTCAGCGACGTCTCGGAGTCTTTGCCTTGGCATAGCAGCACCAAGTTGCCGGCCACGACGTAGTCGCCATACTTGGCGTTGTCGCATTTTCCGGAATGGTGCGAACCGCGCGTGTTACCTGAACATGCTCGGCGTTGGACCAAACCCTCGTCCCAACGTTGGATGTCCTTGGCGATTACCGCATCCGGGCCAGTCGCCTCATCAGCGAAATCGACACCGACGGTGATCGCAGTCTCGTGATCCGGGTAGAAACGTGCTTCGAACTCCTGGCGGTCGTAGGGGTCAGGGCCGAAGAAACCGTAAACGGCGGATGTTGCTTCGTCGAGACCCTCGATCTTGTAATTCTTGCTCTTCTTGAAGTTCGGGGTGTTGATGAGGTCATCCTCGGTAAACACGGCATCCGTCGAAACGATTTCGACGCCCGGTGGTCCACTTGCTACTTCCTCAACTGCCGCCGCCGGTGCTCCACCGCCGCTACTGTCTTCGTCTTCGGTATCGGCGCTGCCGCAAGCTAAGGCGAAAGCAAAGACGGATATCAATAGGACAAGCCCGAACTTACGGAGTCCGAGCAGGGTAAATCTTCGCAGGATCATCTCTTCATGCTCCTAATCGTGGACAATTGCCGCGGCCCACCTCACGCGGTTGAATGACACTTCACGATATATGTCTAAATATGTTATCAACTCGACAACTCGCAAGCGAAGGGCGTACCCGATTGTCGGCAAGCCCGCAGACCATCTATTGGGCAGTCGCATCCAACGCTTCAATGAGACGGGCACACCTTTCGGCACCTTGCTCGGAATCTCGACCTTCGCACAGAACGATCATATTCCCGTAGATAACGAAATCGCCATATCGAGGCGTGGGAGAGCCGCGCGTGTGGACTATCGTCCGGCGGTCCCTCAGTCCTTCGGTGTAGCGCGCGAAATCGGGGTCGATCACCGCATCGGGACCCGCTCCTTCTTTGGCATACGACAGCCCTGAGCCAACGGCTTCATCGTGCGAAGAATACAACCGGACTTCGAACTGGACCGCTGAACCGTCCACCTTCCAAAAGAACAGGGAGACCCCAGAAGCTTCTGGGAGACCATCAGCCTTGTAGTCTTTCGAATGCTTCAAGCCCGCAGACTCCAAATCCTCGATCGCGAATACGCGATCAGACGGCCTCACGATCTGAGTTACCGGACCAGTGTCCTCGGGCTCGGAATTTTCCTCCGTCACCGACGATCCGCCACATGCAAATGCGAACAGCGACATCGGAATAAGCGCGGAAACGACGAATCCGGCTCTCATCGACTATCGAGCGCCTCGACCAGTGCTGCGCAACGATCCCATCCCTCGGCATCGTCCTTGCCTTCGCACAGAACGACCATGTTGCCGTATATGCCGTATGCACCGTATTTCGGTTTCAGCACCGAGTTTGGGTATTTGAAAACCTTCCTGCGATCTCGAATCCCTTCCTTGTACACCGCGAAATCCTCATCGATAATGGCATCTTCGCCGCTCCCTTCTTCCGCCGGGGCAGTACCCAACGTCACCGCGTCCTCATGAGTCTCGTAAAATCGGGCTTCGTATTCGACGGCCACGTTGTTCACACGCCAAAACAAAAGACCCGCCTCAACTCCGCCCGGCAGCGTTGAAACGTCGTACTCCTTACCTGACTTCATGCCAAGAGCTACCAAATCGCCACTCGACAAACCCGCCGCACGGTCGAAGATCCGGGTGTCACTCGCAATTTCGACGCTATCCGAATCTCCACCCGTACTCTCGCTAGATCCACAACCGACCGCCAATACCATCACCCCAAACATCGCCGTTGTAATTAACAAAGTTCTCATCGGTTCTCAAGCGCCTCGATCAGCGCGGAACATCGATCCCATCCCTCAGCATCGTCCTTGCCTTCGCACAGACATCACATCCTAGAATAAGAAGGGCGAAGGTCGCTCTAACGAAGCGTAATTGGTCGCATCCTGGCTCCCTTAACAAAGAATTGGATGCTTCCCCCTTCGCCCTAACGCTCTACGCTCGGTGTCGGCTAGAGCTGCCACTCATTGTAACCCATTTGGATAATTTGCGTTATCGCGTGCTAACCCTTCCCTTGACCGCAGATGGGATTTAGGCACGTAGCCGACGTATCCCATTGACATAAACCGCTAACGCCGTTGCAAATAACAAAGTTCTCATCGGTTCTCAAGCGCCTGAATTACTGCCGAGCACTGGTTCCATGCCGTTTCATCGTCCTTTCCTTCACAAAGCAATACCATGTTGGCGTAGATCGCGTACGCACCGTATCTCGGTCTTGGCGTGCCGCGGAAATCGAAGACGGTGCGACGGTCTCTGACACCTTCTTTGTACACAGCGTCACGTTCATCGGTGATCGCGTCTTCACCGCTACCTTCCTCGGCCGGCGCCGTTCCGAGTTCGACCGCTTGCGAATGTGATTCGTAGAAACGAGCCTCGAACTGAACCGCAACATTATCGATCCGCCAGAAGAACACCCCAGACGAGACGCCGCCGGGCAGTGTCGAGACATCGTACTTCTTGCCCGATTTTAGACCCGCCGACACCAGATCGTCGCTATTCAACACCGCAGGGCGGTCGTATATTCGAGATTCCGCATTGTTGGACGTGCCACCAGATTCTCTTTCACCGTTGCCAACATTTTCGCCGCCGTCGCTTCCGCAGGCCACCGATACGAAGGCGAGAAGGCACAACGTCAAGACCAGAAACCGGAACATGATCCTTATTGTCATTGTCCTGCCGCTTCTTCGAGAGCGTTCGCCAACAGTTCGCATCGTTCCAAGGCCTGTTCGCCAGCGGCACCACCGCATAGCATGATCACGTTACCAAATATCGCGTAACCGCCGTAGCGCGGACCGATACCACTGCGCGCCCCGCCGCCGATACCAGAGCCGACAATCATTCGACGGTCTTTGACTCCTTCTTTGTACGTCGCATCGTCATCATCCAGCACCGCATCGGCACCGGAACCCTCCTCCGCCAAGTCGGTACCAAGTTCGACCGCGTCGGAGTAATTTTCGTAGAAACGGATCTCGTAATCGATCGGGTCGCCAGAAGGGATGCGCCAGAAACCAAATATCGCCGCGGTAGCACCCGGCAAACCCTCCAAATCGTAGCTCCGCGACTTCTTGAACCCGATCTCATCCAGATCCTCGGGCGAGAACGAGGTCTGCACATCCATCACTTGTTGGAATCCGACGTCAGCAGATTCGCTTCCGGCGCCTTCGTCAGTTCCACAAGCCGACAATAACCCCACTGCGGCAACCAATCCGGCAATCGCGGTGTAGATCGAGAATTTACGAAGGTCGGTGCGCATTAAGCCGAAATCTCCTGACAACCTCTGTGAATGATAACCAAGCGAGCAAATCACAGAAGCGATTTAGTTGATCAGGTCGGTACACTTCATTGAACGTCGTCGAACCGAAGCCCTTGAAACACCGTTATAAACTCAAGTTGTGGGGCTGTAGCTCAGTGGGAGAGCGCCTGCTTTGCAAGCAGGAAGTCACGGGTTCGAATCCCGTCAGCTCCACCAGATTTGTCGGGATGGGGAAGTCCGCCGGGTTGTGGGTGTCGGGGATTCGGGTTCGCTTTATCATCGGGGTTGGTTGCTGACACATGCCGATCGGCGATCACGTTCTAGACCCGGTGTAGGCAGAATCTGCTGAAGTACGAAATC
Source organism: Dehalococcoidia bacterium (assembly GCA_963664695.1). GTDB lineage: Bacteria > Chloroflexota > Dehalococcoidia > Lucifugimonadales > Lucifugimonadaceae > Bin127. Next base: position 535,178 of record OY761543.1, on the reverse strand, counting down.
GCTGGGGAACCTAACTTTTGGACGGTTCACCGTACAGATACGGTCGGATTCCAATCGTGTCGAGGAAACCGTTATTTTGCGATGTGGAAGATGACGTGATGATTCAGGTTGATCCTGAAACCCGTTTAAAAATAGAGGCGAAAGGATTTTGCGAGTTATTGTGTCTATGGCGTGGCAAATGCAAAACTTCCGGTGTGCTTGACGTGACTTGATGGTAGAGAGTATAGTTTGCCAACAGTTGAATCCAAATGATGATGCCGGGTTGAAAGTAAGCGCGTTGATTGGGCAAGGACGAAATCCATGGGCGTTTTCCTGAACGGCTTCCGTATCGCGATAATAATCGGCGTTCTAGTGAACGCCGCATTCTGGGGGCCTGCACTGTTCCTCCCCCAAATGATCAATGACACATTCGGGTTCGATCCCAGCTACCACACGGTGTGGCTTCGTAACGTTGGGATGGTGCTGCTGCTGGTATCTATCACCAATGCCGCCGCCGCCATCGATCCGATTCGCTATCGACTTTTTGCTTGGCTGGCAGTTGCCGGACGGTTTATCGCAGCTTCGTTTTTCCTAGAGATCTGGGTATTCGACACGCTCGAATCCTCGGATATGCCAAACTCGTTCATGTGGTTCTTCATCACCGATTTTTCGCTTGGGACCGTGAAGGGCATCCTGCTATATGTCGGACTAAATCAGCATGACGAAATCGCTTCCCGCTGAAGCTTTGAATAAAGTGAGACTGAATTTGGGAAAAATCCCGGATCTAAATGCGAAACGATTAGGAATGCACACTCTGAAGGCTCAACGAGCAGAGCGGGAGATCAAACCACATGGACGTTATTTTCGAGCCGCTTGAGTTCCGAAATCTTGTAGTAAAAAATCGAATCTTCCGGTCAAACATTGCCGGACGTTTCGACAATTATGATGGATCCGGAAACCAGGCCCGCATCAACTGGGAGTTGAAGTTCGCGAGAGGTGGTGTGGGCGCGATTGTGTCGTCATTTGTTCCGGTGACGATTCAGGGACGGATCGTGCCGAATTACGCGACCATCCATCGGGATGAGCATGTGGCGTTTTGGCGGGAGCTGGGCAAAAGAGTTCATGAGCATGACTGCAAGTTCATCCTTCAGTTGAGCCATTCCGGACGACAGCGCGACATCAGAGGTATCGAGTATGTCAAGGGCAAGAGCGCAACTGGAGAGAATGAGCCGTTGCACGGTTTCCAGTGCGAAAGCATGACCTTGCAGGACATCCGCGAGACCGTGGATGCCTTCGCTCAGGGGGCCAGGCGAGCGAGAGAAGCGGGCTTGGATGGAGTCGAGCTTCACGGGGCCAACGGATACCTGATTACGCAGTTCCTAAGCTCGGCTATCAACGACCGACGAGACGACTACGGAGGTTCGCTGGAGAACCGGGCCAGGTTCGTGCGAGAGATAGTTAGCGCAATCCGCTCAGAGGTGGGCCCGGATTTCCACCTTCAGGTGAAGATAAGCGCTACGGACTACAACAACGATCTGTTTCCGTGGGAGCGTAAGGGGACCACCATCGACGAGTCGGTTCAGGTCTGCAAGTGGCTGGAAGAGGACGGAGTAGACGCCATCCATGTATCCGCCGGCAGCATGTTTCCCCATCCCCGCAACCCGGCTGGAGACCTCCCCATGGACGCTCTAGTGCAAAACTACGGCGCGATGCTGTCCAGCGGAGTGCGTACGCACCGAAATCACTGGATTTTCCGCCGGTGGCCTTTAAGCAACATATTCCACTGGCGATGGACACGTGCGCATGGAGGCCAGATCGAAGGTATCAACTTACGGGATTCGGAGACCATTAAACGAGCCGTCAAGATTCCGGTTATCTGTACGGGAGGGTTCCAAACGGCGTCAGTTATCAGGGACGCAGTTGCACAAGGGAAGTGTGACGGCGTGAGCATCGCGCGCTCCTTGGTGGCCAACAACGATCTGGTGAAGCTGTTTGCCGATGGGCATGACAGCCCAGCAAGACCATGCACCTACTGCAACAAGTGTCTGGTCAATGCGGCGAACAATCCGCTTGGCTGCTACGAGGAATCTAGGTTCGACTCCCGTGAGGAGATGATCGAGCAGGTCATGTCGGTTTTCGAGCCTCGTCCTTTCTCGTAGGCAGTGGTTTGAGATTGTTGAGTGAGTAAGTTTGAGCCGAATGTCTAGGAGACGGATAAAGCAATGAGTAAGAGAATCGCTCTGATAGCCGGAGCAATTACGATCCTTGTTGTGTTGGGGATTGGCATTCCCGCGTTGCTCTGGATTCAGAGGAACGTAGTCGAGGCCCACGACGACCCGGTCACGCACTTCAAGTACGGCTCGGTCGGCGCGGAAGAAAGGAACGGCGTCCCCTACTGGGTCTGGCTGGTCCTACCGGAGGTGTTTCCCGACCTTCTGCCCGACGGTTCGGGAGAGGGCTATGCCAGGTTTGGGTTCATCTTCGAACCGGAGTCTCCGAAAGGCCGTCCGGTGGGCACATCGTACAGGGAGGACCCGGTGCCAAGGGTGGGGCTTAACTGCGCGGTCTGCCATATCGGTATCGTGAAGGAGTCGAATGAGGCCGCCGGCCGGATCGTGCTGGGAATGCCTGCGCACCAGTTCAATCTGCAGAAGTACCTGTATTTTCTGTTTGCAGTCGCAGAGGACAGTCGATTCGACTCGGATACGATCATTCCGGCCATCGATAAAGTCAACCCCGATTTCTCATGGATCGACAGTCTGCTTTACCGGTTCGTCGTGATCCCGCAAACCGAGAGAGAACTTTTGCGCGTAGCCGAAGAGTTCGACTGGATGAAGCAGTTCCCACTCACAGGTCCGGGGCGAGTGGATACGTTCAACCCATACAAGTTCAATCTCTTCGGGTTGACAGACGAGAATCCGGGCGTTGGTACAGCCGACTTGCCATCGTTATGGAACCAAGCGCCGCGAGAAGGTATGTGGCTACACTGGGACGGCAACAACAACTCGGTGGAGGAGCGGAACAGGAGCGCGGCCATCGGTGCCGGAGCATCGCCAGAATCGTTAGACACGGCAAGCATGGAGCGGGTAGCGGATTGGATTGCCACACTCTCTCCACCCGCCTTTCCTAGCGATAGGATAGACCAGTCCAAGGTGCCGATTGGTCGAAAAATCTACCAGCAACACTGCGCAGTGTGTCACGCTTTCGACGGTACTAGGGTGGGGCAGATAGTGCCAATTGATGAGATCGGCACAGACCGTGAACGGTTGGATTCCTTCACTTCTGAACTAGCAGCGAAGATGAACACGCTGGGCGAAGGCCATCCTTGGAGATTCAAGAATTTCCAGAAAACCAATGGATACTCGAGCATGCCCTTGGACGGTGTTTGGCTGCGAGCGCCTTATCTCCATAACGGTTCCGTCCCCACTCTGCGAGACCTGCTTACACCACCTGAACAACGCCCGACCGTGTTTTATCGAGGGTACTCGGTCTATGACTATGAGAACGTTGGATTCAAATCGAGTGGCCAGGCGGCCGAGACGTCCGGATTCAGGTTCGACACCACCGAACGCGGGAACGGCAACCAGGGGCATCGCTGGGGAACTGACCTGAACGCGAGTCAAATCGAAGCCCTGCTGGAGTACCTAAAGACGCAGTAGAGGACATGTGCAGTTTGTTGGCCGCGTGCAGCAGAAATCGGAGGGACTCTTGACTCAAGACAGTTTGACTTACCCCTCGACGGGATTCGTCGACCTTCTGCGGCTTCTTGGCTGGTGCGTAAGAAGCTTCGCCACTGGACCTCGTTCCTTCGACTTCGATTTGACCTTTCAAGACTGGCTTGAAGGGCTGGTGCGCCGCACCGGAAGCGAAAACGTCGTATTGAACCTGTACTTCAGAAAGTTCCTCGTTGTCACCGGACGAGATCTGTCGGCACATATTCTGGCTCAACCGCCCGATAACCAAGGCTATATGGAAGGAAGGACCAAAGCCCAGGCGATGTCGTTTCTTGCGCCACAGGCCTTGACGATAACGCACGGGGAGCAGTGGCGGCGTCTTCGGCAGTTGAATGAAACGGCTCTCCGCATTACCGAGGCGGACGAGCGGACGGAGTTCATTGTGGACGCGGTTCGCGAAGCGTTCCACGAACCGGTATCGGACATTGGCGACATCAGGAAGTGCATGGCCCAAGCCATGAGGACGGTGGTCTTCGGGACCGACGACGTACCCGACCACCTAGTGGAGGATGTGCAGACGCTTTTCGCGTACGTCCAGAACCCCTTCAGAAGGACCCTGCTCGGCTGGTCAGAGAGAGGACGCAGGAAGCGGTTCTACGACGCGCTTCGCCTGCTTTGGAGCGAGAGTTCGACATCGGGCGCTCCCAACCTCATCGCCGCGGCGAAAAGCGCGGCCCACGAGAAGAGACACTCCCAACAAGAGCTGTTACAGCAGATCCCTCACTGGATGTTTACGTTCACTGGGTCGGGCACCGACCTGCTGACCCGAACCCTTGGGATGGTGACGTCGAGAGACGACGTCTATGCGAGGGTCACATCTGACGCGATGAAGCAGGGTTCGGCGGGCCGCGCGGCGGCTGTGATGAACATGGAATATCTGGAGTCCTGCCTGCTGGAGACATGTCGCCTCTTCCCTCCGGTAACCCGCACCTTGTGCGTGGCACCTCGAGGGGATTCGTTCGATGGGGTCCGAATACCGGCGGGAATAGAGATTCTGCTCTGCTTCACCGCAAGCCAACGAGACCTCTCGGTGGACGCGACCGCCAACCATTTCCGACCTGACCGGTGGATGGAACCCGGAAGCAATGCAGACGCTGTCTACCCCAGCCTCTTTCTAGGGGGTGCAAGAAACTGCCCAGGCAAATATCTCATCCTGTTGGTATGCAAGGCCGCCATATCATCGCTGATCGAGTTAGGTCGAGTCCGGTCACAGTGTCCAGAACTATCAGAAGACCCTGTGCCTTCGTCGTTTCCAGAGAGCGGCTTTGGGTTGCGAATGCACACCGATGAACTTGTCTCTGAGGAGGGGCTATGAACGACTCACAAGCAAGCGGGCGACATCCTGAAGTGGCGCGGATGATCGAAGAACGCAGATTTAGAGAGGCCCTAGTGTCTCTCGGTACGCGGCTGGCTGAAGACTCCGACGGCCAACTTCATGCTCTGGTCGCAGTCGCCCACTACGGCCTCGAAGAGTACGGTGATGCTGCCGAAAATTACGAGCGAGCGTTAAATTTCGACCCGAAGAACCCGCATTGGCGTGAGATGTTGAAGCAGTCCCGCGCAAACGCAGTCGCTGAAGTGAATGTGCGCGTGCCGGACATATCTTTTTTCGACCGCGACGCCTTGCTCGCCAGGCCTGTTGCAAAGGATGGCTCTCTGCCTTCTACTCCAATGGTCGCTCCGAGACGCAATTTCTTTCGGCGGGTGCTGCTGGTGGTGGGACATGCGGGAGGGGCGTTTGTGTCGCTGGCCATGGGTGCGTTGACTGGTGTTGTGGGTAAGGTGGCTGGCTACCGTGACGAGGTGTGGACAAATTGGTACCGCAGGCAGTACTTCATCGGAATTCTCACTTTGGCTTACATGCGGAATCAACTCAACAAGAACAATCTTAAGAAAACCTACCCGCCCGGAACCTTGATAGGCTTCCAGCCGGAGGGACAGTCTCCACCGCCCGGGGTCAGACACTTTCGCACCGCCGATGGGAGCTGGAATAACCTGACCGACCCGAAAGAGGGAGCCGCGGGCACTCGCTTCCCTCGCAACGTAAACAACGACGCGATTAGACCGGAGACAGGGGATTCCCTGATGACCCCAAATCCGAGAGAGTTGAGCCGCATCTTCCTAGCAAGGGGAGAGCAGATGAGGGAAGTACCCTTCCTCAATCTTCTGGCTGCCTCATGGATCAACTTCCAGAATCATGATTGGGTGCATCATGGAGAGCCACTCATCAATGAAGTGCACGAGATTCCTCTCGCTGAAGACGACCCGGCGCGGAAGAAGCACTGGCAGAGCAAGATGTTCGTCGGTAAGACACAGCCTGATCCGACCCGTATGCCCGAAGGAGAGGTGACCCCGATAACGTTCATCAACGAGGTCACCCACTGGTGGGACGGCTCCCAGATATATGGCAGCCATCAGGAGGCGCTGGACAGGCTCCGAACCGGAAAAGACGGCAAGCTCCGGCTTGATGATTCAGGCAATCTTCCACTCGACGAAAAGGGTATCGAGCAGACTGGCTTCACTAGGAATTGGTGGATCGGCCTCAACATGCTCCACACCCTCTTTACCAAGGAACACAACGCAATCTGCGATCGCCTCATGGATGCCTACCCCGATTGGGACGACGTCCGGCTCTTCAATGTGGCTCGTTTGATCAATGCGGCTGTAATGGCCAAGATACACACCATCGAGTGGACGCCGGCCGTTCTCCCGAATCGCGGGCTCGACTCAGGTCTGAACGCCAATTGGTACGGCCTTTTCACCACCTACAGAGCCGCTGAGAATAGAAAGACCGTCGGGGACATCAACGTGCGGAATCCAGAGATGGGAGGTGTCGTGGGCAACCCGATTAACAAGCACGGACAGCCCTACGGTCTCACCGAGGAGTTTGTTGAGGTCTACCGTTTGCACTCGTTCCTTCCGGAGACGATCAAGATCAGAAACTTGAACGATTGCGATGCAGTCGAAGAGATACCGTTCGTCGAGACTCGACAAGCAGGCTCCGGCAAACTGACGACCAGAACCACGATGGCCGACCTCTTCTACTCGTTCGGCGTTCAACAGCCTGGCCAACTAGTCTTGAACAACTACCCCAACTTCATGCGCGAGCTCAGTGTACCGGGCAATCCGCTCTTCGATATGGGCGCGGTGGACATTCTCAGGGCGCGCGAAAGGGGCGTGCCCAGATACAACGAATTCAGACGTCAACTGGGTCTCAACCCTATCCGCGATTTCGACGAACTTACCGACGATGCTGAACAGGTTCGGAAGCTCAAGGAAGTGTACGGAGACCAACCGGACGATGTGGAGAAGCTGGACCTACTAATTGGAACCTTGGCCGAAGGACATCGTCCGACAGGGTTTGGATTCGGGGAGACGCTGTTCCAGATCTTCATCCTGAACGCGACTCGCAGACTCCAGGCGGACCGCTTCTACACCGACAACTACAACGAGCAGACCTACACGAAGGAAGGCTTGGCATGGATCGACGCCGCCGATTTAAAGACGGTGATCCTTCGGCACTACCCGGAGCTTGAACAAACGGGTTTGGGAAACGTCAAGAACGCGTTCGAACCTTGGGACCCTGAAGAGAAACTTGACCCTCAACGCCACCCGCTTCGTGAATTCGACAGGGATCTCAGGTCGAACCCTTGGCTGGGTGATGCCCACAGGCCGCCTGAGCACAGTGACTAGAACCGCACTATAACGCGAGATACGGTTCAATTAACCCCGGTGCTCAAAGAGCCTCAAGAAAAATACGGGCGAGATTGATTAGGCGGTCAACAGCTTCGACACCCCCGCGTCATGTACCGTAGTCTGCAATCATTGCCGTAACTCAGACTAGAGGAGCTCCCATGGCCCAGAACACAAAGGTCGTCATCGTTGGCGCCGGACACAACGGACTGGTCGCCGCTGGATACCTTGCACGGGCCGGGCTGGACGTCGAAGTACTCGAGCGCAGGGATGTCGTCGGAGGCGCCGTCGTCACCGAGGAGTGGTTCCCGGGCTACCACATCTCAACCTGCTCGTACGTCTGTCACATCCTCCAGAAGAAGGTCATCGACGATCTGGAGATGCGCAAGCACGGGTTCCACGTCTACCCGATAGACCCGGGGCGCGTCCATCCCTACCCCAATGGAAAGGCGCTGACCTTCTGGCACGACGACGCAAAGACGGTTGAGGATCTTGCCGGACAATCCCCGGAAGACGCTGTCGCCTGGTTTGAATGGGCCAACTTCTGGCACCGCGCCGTGCGGATACTCAGCGACTACTACCTCGGCCCGCCTCCCTCCCTCGCCGAACTCGCGGCCCGCTTCCAACAAGAAGGCGAAGAGGAACTCCTAGAGACACTGCTAACCGTCCCGCTGAGAGAACTGGTCGAACGCTACTTCGTATCCGACGAGGTGAAGGCGGCCGTCGCCATCGGCGCGTTCGACATGGGTGACATTTCTGCACCCGGCAGCGCATACATCACCGCGCTCTATCGCTTCAGCGCATTCCGCGAAGACACCGAGAACTACGGCATCGTCCGCGGCGGCATGGGCGGAATCACCCAGTCCCTCGCCCGATCCGCCGAGGAATCGGGCGTCACAATCAAGACCGGCGCTGAGGTCAGGCGCATTCTTGCCAACAACGGCAAAGCCACCGGTGTCGAACTCGAAAACGGCGATGTCATCGAAGCCGACGTCGTGCTATCCAACGCCGATCCAAAACGCACCTACCTAAAGCTCATCGACGAGGCCGATCTTGACGACGACTTCGTCGACGAGATAAAGGCGCTCAAGACCCAGGCCGCCTCCGCCAAGTTCCTGTGCGCCATCAAGGAGCTTCCCGATTTCTCCCGCCACCTCGGCTCCGATTTCAACCCTGAACACTTGGCGATGATGACCCTTAGCCCGTCGATCGACCAATGCCAAAACGCTTGGAACGACGCGAAGAACGGACGCATAACGGAAACCCCCATCATGCAGCTCCAGATACCGTCCGTCTACGACAAGACGGTCGCACCCGAAGGGCACCACGTCCTTTCACTCTGGGTCTACTACCTGCCGCCGCACCTTCCCGACGGACCATGGTCAGAGATGCGACAAGAATACGGCGAGTGGCTCATCGATTACGTGACCCAGTACGCACCCAACTTCAAGGACGCCATCATCGACTGGACCCTGCTCACTCCCGAAGACATCGAGGAGCGCATCGGTCTCACCGACGGCAACATCCGCCACCTCGACATGATCCCGCAGCAGATGATGTCACGGCGACCACTACCCGGCTGGTCCGACTACCGTTCACCCATCAAGAATCTCTACCTCTGCGGCGCAGGTGGTCACCCCGGCGGAGAAGTCACCGGCGCACCCGGCCACAACGCCGCCCACATCGTACTAGCAGACCTCGCCCCCATTGAGTAAACAAAGGAACACCCGCAGCATCTGGCGGCCCGACCAAATCAACTGAGTCCCTTCGATCTACGGCGTTCCCATGGAACAATCCTAGGGATCGAGTATTTATTGGTGCCTCAGAGCCTCATATTCAGATCGTCCGGGATGATCCATGAGACAACTGGTAAAGAACATAGCTTCGGTCGCGACCCTTCTTTTCGTTGTAAGCGGTTTTTCTTTCGCGTTCTTGGTCTTCGCTGGCTGTGAGCCGATTACCGAACCTGAGCCGTCCGTAATATCAAAGGTCGTAACCGAGTCTCCGCCTCCCACACGTATGACTCGGCCCCCAATTCCGTCCAAGACTCCGACTTTGACGCCTTGGGCCATTATCGATCCAACGCCAACTGAGACTCTTGAGCCGTCGACGACGAAACTCGATCGTGGAGGCGAAAACGCCAGCGCAAAATCTGCCGAGGATCCGCAAGGTCAAACGTACGAGACGGAATCGACACCCGCCGTGACTTCTTTGCCAACGCCGGTAAATGACGTTCGAGATACCGTCAGTGTCGTGGCACCAGTTATCGCATTCGCGACGGTCTCGCCTCTCCGTACCCCCGATCCAACTCCCACAACCACTGTAACTGTTGATCCAACGCCGACTGCATCACCGACACCTACATTTTCACCCACACCGACGCTTTCACCCACATCCGCACCTACGACGACAACGACGAACGAACCTGAATCTGAAGATTTGTCAACGTCTGACGCCGTGCAATCTAAACCGGTCGAAAACGCTCAATCATCATCCGATTCCGCGCCCGTCGCGGCGTCGCCAACTCCTACCGCCACACATTCTCCGACACTTACGCCGACCTCATCTGCAACACCTATTCCAACTTCTACTCATACTCCGACCACGACCCCGGCGCCTAATCCGACGGCCACTGATACTCCGGCCTCAACCCTGACACCTGTTCCTACAGCTACTCATACTCCGACCACGACCGCGACGCCTGATCCAACCGCCAAGGCTTCCGTCGTCGCGGTCGCGACTCCTCCGATCCCTGTCGGCACGTTGACGGTGACCCCGGACGCTGTGACGGTTAGTGTGCCCGAACAGCAGGCGATTGAAGCAATCGCTGCGGTTTTGCCGTGGTTTACGGACCCACCTTCATGGCACTCGAATCGTGCCTCCACCCTCATGATCGAAATGTGGCAACAAAGCGAAGTTCTCGTGGAAAACCTCGCCCAGCTGCAATGGGTGAGCGACGGAATTTCGAGCGGGGAGATCGAGGACTTCGTTTGGTTAGCCGGGATCGCAAGATCAGATGCTGAATCTGCCATCAGGGTCATGGAATACGAATGGTTGAGAGGCGAATTGAAGGGACGAGAAACCGGAATTCTTGGCAAGCTGCAATTGATATCGGTATCGGACACGCTTCTGATGAGGACGCTTACCCAATATGCCTGGATGCGAGACGGCGTCACGGTGATCGAAGAGAGGGGCCTCAGTCGGATCGCCACGATCGCTGAAAATAATGGTCCACTCGGACGTAAAGTCGGTGAATTCGCGTGGTTTGCCGACGGACCCGCCGAACACGAAATGGACGCTCTACGCAATCTGGCTCGCATCGCGCGTCAAGACCATGAAATCCTGGAAATCCTAGTGGAAAACCAGTGGATCAGCGGTGCTATGAAAACATCCGAATTTGCCCAATTGACTGAGATATCTAACGACGTGCTGAAAATCTCCGAAACTGACACCGAACTCGCCAAGCTTGTTGCAAGTTTCGATTGGTTCGTGGACGGTAACCATAACTTTGAAAAAAACGTGATCGACTTTTTGACCGCCATTGCTTCGGTCGACCAAGACCTAGCCCTGACGACCGCCGAGTCGCTGGGGCCAACAGTGACTCAAAATGCCTATTTGAACTCTTGGGCTATTTCAAGCATCGTCGAAATGAATCAGCAGTTCGCCAACGACTTGGCTGAGATCGTCGGCGGACTGGACACTGAATTTGCATTTTTTGTGTTATCTGGTGCTTGGACGATTCTTAGGGTCGATCGAGACGATTTCGTTAGGTTGTTAAATCAGCCGTGGATCTCAGATGGGCTTACTCCGGAGGAAGCGGTACTCATCGGTGCGCTCGGCAACGCATCGGCTTATTTCACCCAGAGTTATTCGGAATTGGGCGGCGATTTTGTAAAGCGAACCACGGTCGATTTGGACTTGGCTGGTTCGATACAGATCTGGTTGGTACAAAACACTCCCATTTGGTCTGAGGAAGAGACCACCGAACTTCTGGCAAAAGTTGCACGCGCTTTGGAGCACCTTATGCAATCTCGTTTTCCCAAAGCCGACCTCATTGCTGTGGTCGTCGATGACACACAAGGAATCGCAGACGTCGCAATCAACTACGGGCACTACATCTTCCTGCCGACCGCCAATGACAAGGGGATAGTACACGAGGGTACCATCGCACATGAGGTCGCCCATTACTATTTCTCCCCACCGGCAACTCAATCCGTCTGGATCTTGGAGGGAGGCGCCGACTTTGCAGAGGCACTTTTCTCAATTTCGCGAGGCATCGACGATTTGAACAGCCGGAAAAACATGGCGAATCGAGGCTTCGAGGCGATTTGTGGCCACCGAGGGATCACCACGATTCAGGATTTCATCGAATTCCGGGACATCACCCGCACCCCATGCGCGTATCCTTTGGGCGAAAGATTTTTGTTGAACGTCTACGATGCGATCGGAGAATCGGCAATGTCTAACGCATTGTCGGACTGGTATCGGTACCCGGTCGACAACGGGCAACGTCCGATGTCAGAAGAGCAACTTTACGAGGCTTTTCGCCGTCACACCCCAACTGAGCAGCGCGACGATCTGCTCGACGTGTATCAGAGGCTCCACGGAGGACCGTTTCTCCCGGATCCTTAACCTCGGGAACTAGCCGGTCATGCTGTCGCCGTCTATCAGGTACGGCATGGTTCTAAGTACCGACGTGCCGATAAATCGTCTGACCACGTCGCTGCGCTGACCTATTCTCGCCACATTATGAGAGAATCGCGCTGACGCGCTACCCTTACGTGGATGTCGGTACAACTCTTATCAAGACAATTTCGGCCGGCGGGATCGCATCTATTAGTGGCTTGAACTCATGAACACCCGCAGCGTCTGGCGGCCCGACAAAGACGAAGTCGTCGTTGAACACGGAGCCGTCGCCACCGCGCACCCCATCGCCGCACAAGTTGGCATCGACATCCTCAAGAGCGGCGGCAACGCAGTAGACGCCGCCATCGCCACTGGTTTTTGCCTAAACGTGGTCGAACCAGCTAGCTCGTCCATCGCCGGCCACGGTCAGATGATCGTCCACATTGCTGAGGAACAGCGCACCGTCGCCATCGACTACGGTCACCGCGCACCACGGGCCGCAAAACCCGACACGTTTCGGGTGATCGGCCAGGCGGTGAAAGGCAACGGGATATACGAAGTCGAGGATCAGGCCAACGCTATAGGACACCGCTCCGTAGGTGTGCCCGGCGTCACCGCAGGCATGTGTCGCGCCCACGAGCTCTTCGGCTCCCTCCCGCTCGAGCAGTTGGTCGAACCCGCTGTCCACTATGCCCGGCAAGGCTTCGAGGCAGATCCAACTACCTGCCTACAGATCGCCAGAAACATGCGCAACTTGGTTCGCTACGGCGAAGCCGGGCGCATCTTCATGCCGGACGGATATCCCCCTATGTCCGGTGCAAAAGTCGTGCAGCGCGACCTAGCCGACACCCTCGAACGGATCGGCAAAGAAGGCAAGAACGCCCTGCACAACGGTGAGATCGCCGCAGCCATCGACGAAGAGATCAGGCGGAACGACGGGCTCCTGACCGCTCAGGACCTTGCTGACTACGAGGCAGAGGTGCGCCATCCAGTCAATACCCCTTACCGGGGCTACGAACTGCTAAGCTGCCCCGCGACGGCCGGCACCATAACGACACTCCAGATCCTCAACATCTTAGAGAACTTCGATCTGTCCGAACCTATTTCCCCTCCACATCCCAGGGGGAGATTCAGAGGGAGGCAATCCCCAGAGCACCTTCACCTCTTCATCGAAGCCGCAAGACACGCATTCGCCGACCGCTACAGCTTCCTCGGCGATTCCGAGTTCACCCCGGTGCCAATCGACGGAATCCTGTCGAAAGACTACGCACGTGAGATCGCTCGCGGTATCGATACCGAAGTCGCCAAGCTTGAAGGGGAGCGCCAGCTCCAGCCATGGGTCGCCTACGCCGACAGTCCGATACATGACCCGTGGGACTATGATTCTCAACCGCGCCCCGAACGTGCATTAACCGCATCGCCGCCAAGCGACGGCGACTGTACAACCCACTTCAGTGTCATCGATCATGACCGGAACATGGTAGCTTGCACACAGACCGCGGTTGGAGCATTTGGCTCCAGTGTCATCGTGCCCGGCACCGGCGTACTTCTCAGCAACGGCATGGTCGTATTCAACCCCATGCCCGGCACCGCCAACTCGATCGCCGGTTTCAAACGCGGTCTAAACAACATGTCACCAGTCTTGGCGCTCAGAGACGGACAGCCCTTCCTCACCGTCGGCGCTCCCGGCGGACGCAGAATCATCTGCCGCATCGCGTACGTCATCTCTAACGTGATCGACTTCGGGATGAGTATTCAGGAGGCCATCACGGCACCCAGCGTCGATGCCGCCGAGCGTGAAACCTTCATCGACCACCGGATCGACCCACAGATCGTCGACTCGCTAGCTAGTATGGGCCACAACATCGAGGTCGTCCCAGAGCCATCCACCGGCGGCGGCTTCTCCCGCCCGCGCGGCGTCATGATCAACCCCGACACCGGACTCCTCCATGCCGGCGTACACCCCTTCGGCCCCGACGAAGCCCGAGGACATTAGTCGACTCTGCCCTGAAGCTCCACCAACGTCCGCTCCACATCCTCCGCTTCCAGCGACACCCGTTCCCACTCTTCCCACAGAGACTTTTGCTCTTCTTGGAGAGTTCGGTAGCGTTTGCCAGACTCTTCCAGTTTTGTCTGGTAGTCGATCCGTTCAGGATCGGCGAAAAAGGCCTCCAGCTCCGAGGTCAAGGCTTCGCGCTCGGCGATAGCTGCGCTGATCTTGTCGATCCGGGCCGCTAACTGACGTGCCTGTTTGGTCAACGCACGCTGTTGCCGTGTATCAGGAGTAACGATTCTCCGAGATCGTCGGCCATTGGACCCGGATTGTCGGGCACCGTTGGAGTTATCAGACGTCTTACCTTTCCCGCCGGTCGAAGCAGACCTCATCTCGTCTTCCCGCTCCTTCCGGTACAGAAAACCGTCGTAGTCGCCCGGGAAGACTCTTGGCAGTCCACCGTCAATCTCGATGATCTTATTCGCCACCTGTCGGATCAACGTCCGGTCGTGAGTTACGAGGCAGATCGTCCCGCCGTAATCACCGAGAGCATCGGCCAAAATCTCACGAGATGCGATGTCTAGGTGGTTGGTCGGCTCGTCCATCAGTAGGAAGTTGCTGGGTTGCAGGAGCAGCTTAGCCAGCGCAACCCGCGCCTTTTCGCCACCGGACAGCACCGAGATCGGCTTTAGGATGTCGTCGCCGCTGAACAGAAAACCGCCCAACGTGTTGCGCAGGTTCTGATCCGACTCCATCGGCGCGGTCGCCCGCAGTTCCTGAAGGGGATTGTTGTTGGCGTTGAGCTGGTCGAGAACGTGTTGGGCGTAGTAGGCCGAGGTCACGTTGTGCCCAAGCTTGCGCTGTCCGCTTTCAAACGGCAGAACACCGGCGAGAATCTTCAGCAAAGTCGATTTGCCTGCCCCGTTAGGACCGACTAGCGCAACCCGGTCACCACGCTCCAAAGTCAAGTTCAATCGGTCATAGACAACATTGTCGCCGTACGATTTGCCGACGTCCGTCAGCGTCAAAACGTTGTTGCCACCACGCGGCGGTTTCGGGAATGAAAACCGAGCCTTCTTAGTCGCCCGTGGCAGGTCGATGATCTGTACCTTCTCGAGCTGCTTGATCCGGCTTTGGACTTGGCTCGCCTTGCTCGCCTTGGCGCGGAACCGTTCGATGAAATCAGTTTGCCGCTGTATCTCACGCTCCTGACGCGCCGCGGCCGACTGCTTGATCTCCATCGCTCGCTCACGAGCAATCAGGTAGTCGTCGTAGTTGCCGCGGTGATGCACGACCTCTCCCGGCTCGATCGCCATGATCTGTTCGGCAACTTGATTCAAAAACGCCCGGTCGTGGGACGTGACAATCACGCCTCCGGGGAACGAGGAGAGATACTTCTCGAACCACAGATGCGCTTCGAGGTCCAAGTGGTTCGTCGGCTCGTCCAGCAGAAGGATGTCCGGCCTTCTGAACAGCAACCGCGCCAACTCCGCCCGCATGATCCAACCGCCGCTGAACTCCTTCATATTGCGAGAGAAATCAGACTGCTTGAAACCGAGACCCGACAGAATCGCCTTCGCCTCATGGTCGCGATTCTCCCCGCCCGCGGCCTCCAGCTCCAGATCAAGCTGCGAGAGCAGATCCATCAACCTCTGTTGCTCTTCCGGGTCCGTAACCTCCGACACTTCCTCCCAAGTAGCCGCAATCCGGTCGGTCAGAGCATTCACCTCATGATTGGCATCCAAAACCTCCTGCAACAACGAACGACCAGCAAACTCCCCCGGCTCCTGCCTCAGATACCCAACCGTAGTATTACGCCGTCGCGTCACCGAACCAGAATCCGGCTCATTCTCCCCCGCAAAAATGTCCAGCAAAGTCGTCTTACCCGAACCATTCGCCCCAATCAAAGCAATCCGATCGCCCATAGCCATAGACAAGTTCAACCCACTGAACAGCGTCCGTTCAGAATAAGCCTTGCCGATGTCAGATGCGAAGAGCATGGGTATTCGTTATGGTGCGACCCTCATATTTGATGCCGGGGGTGCTGTGCACAACCACCGTCATTCCGGCGAAAGCCGGAATCCAGAGGGGCCGGGGTCGATTCGTTGGGGCCATCTAACGACCTGCGTAGGAAAAGATTCCCACGCCCCTATGATTATCGCAAACAACGCCATCCCCCCCCCCCCTTCGCTTCGCGAAGGGGGACGCATTGAGCGCAGCGAAACGCAGGAGGATGCACGGGATTGAACTAGGATGCGAAGGATTCGGAAGGATTGGAAATGATGGGATGTTGTGGGAGGGCGTTGTTGCGTTGATGTCGGTCGGACGTCGTTCCCGGCAGCCTCCGTCTTTCCCGCGCACGCGGGAATCCAGGGACACAAAAACAACCGTTTCTTCTGGGTGGTGCGTGCGGGTGCCGGCGTGGGTTTTGCTGGCGTGCTTTGTTTTACTCTGGATTCCCGCGTCCGCGGGAATAACGGGGGTATTGCGGGGTGGATTGAACTAGGATGCGAAGGATGGAAAGGATGGGTTGCTGTGGGCGGGGGTTGTCGCGTTGACGCCATGACGGACGTTCCGCAAATCGTTGTAACGTGTTGGTAAAGGAGGTTCTCGATGGCTTTGCAGTTAGACCACACAATCGTGCCGGCATACGACAAGGTGAAGTCGGCGAAGTTGATGGCCCGCATCTTCGGACTGGATTACCACGGGACATGGGGACACTTCGCCCCTGTCAAGGTGAACGACATCCTGACGCTCGACTTCGACGATTCGGATGACCCGCGCGCCAACCACTACGCCTTTATTGCGTCCGACGACGAATTCGACGCAGTGCTCCAGCGCGTCAAAGACGAAGGAATGTCGTTCGGAAGCGGCCCCCGCTCACGCGCCGACGGCAAGATCAACCACGCCCACCAAGGCCGCGGCTTCTACTTCGAATGCGAGAACGGCCACGTCTGGGAGGTCATCACCCACACCTACGTGACGGATTGAGAGTGGACGCGGGTTGTGTTGATTGCGAATTCCCGCGTCCGGGTGCCTTACACAACTACCGTCATTCCGGCGAACCTGCGTCATTCCCGCGGACGCGGGAACCCATGGGTGCGGCCGGGCAACAGAGTGTGCGCCTTAGATCCATGCCCTAAACCGACCCACCAATGGTTTCGCAAAGCACCCCTGCGCGGGAATGGCGAGGATTGCGTACCGACCGTAGGCGATTGACCACGGCAGGGTTTTGACCTCCACAAACACCTCTGGAAACTACCCATCCCAGAATTCGATCCCAACAACCCCGACCACGCCGACCTCTCAGACCTAGGCAGGCGCGCAGCTGTCGAAGCGGAGAATGTGATCGCCGAGTTGGGCGACCCGGTGCCGTCGGTTACCAAGGCACGTTCCGTGCTGCGGCATGAACGGCAGCCGAATAGTGCGGTGGCTCAGGGGATTGAGGTGGGGGTGCAGGGGTTGTTGGGGTGAGGGGGCAAGCTAGGGTTTACTCCGCTCTCGGTACCACTAAACTTCTACTATGAGCAATAACGGACCCTCGAGGCGCGACGCATCAACAGAAATATCGTATGAGGACATCATTGACGCTGTCCTGGAAAAACTCGGCGACATCGTGAGGGCAGCAAGTGAGGGAAACTTCGTGTTTCGCGGCGAGCCCAAATGCTACGAGGAAATCTCGTCTAGTCTCTACCGCGAGTACAAGGTGAGTCTTCAGCCTTTCGGTGTTGACGGATTCGACATTCGGCATGTCCAAGACGAGATAATAGATGACGCAGCTTCCTATGCAGATGCACTAACGCGCGAAGATTTAATCAGCCAGTTGCAACACTATGGTCACCCTACGAACTTGATTGACTTCACAACTGACTATCTCATTGCAGTCTTTTTCGCCTGTTCAAGCGAGCCTAATGATGATGGAAGAGTGATTCTCCTAAATACTGTTTCAAATTCCCCATTCCGCCTACGAAGCCCGGTGAATCGGATCAAAGCACAGAAAAGCGTTTTCGTCAACCCGTCTTCCGGGGTAGTGATTCCTGATCAGACGATTTTGATTCCTCGTGATCTCAAGCTCCCGATACTTGCCTATCTACGAGAATTTCACAATATTTCAACTAACACGATTTATGACGACATACACGGCTACATCAAAAACTCCAACATTCACCGTAGTGCATATACCGAATTTCATATCGCGGGATTGTATTTGAACCAAGGAAATCACGATGAAGCACTCAAACACTACAGCCGATCGATCGAATTGAACGGTGATCAAAAGGAATCATATGCTAACCGAGCAGTAACATTCACCCGCATTGGTAAACACGATGAGGCTATTCGAGACTTTAGTCAAGTAATCGCGCTTGATCCGCAAGATGCTAGGGCGTACTGGGAACGCGGGCAAGTATTTTTTGACAGTGGACAACCAGAGTTAGCCGAAAAGGATTTTACCGAGGCGATACGACTTGATGAACGAATGGAGGATGCCTACATTGCGCGAGCTGCTTGTCGCGTACATCGCACGGACTTCGATGGGGCGATGGAGGACTTGAATTTCGTAATCGAATTGAACCCCGAGAACCAATCGGCTTACAACAGAAGGGGTTGCGCTTTTGGGGCTATTGGCAACAGCCAATTGGCCCTGCATGATCTAGACACCGCGATAAAGCTAGACCCAACCAACCCAGTGCCTTTCATCAGTCGAGCTCTTGTCCACTTGGATACCGGAGAACACAAAGATGCCATAAGCGACCTCGACATGTTCATCCGGTTAGGTGGTGACGATCAATCAGCCGCTCACTTTCGTCGAGGCATTTCTCAGATCGCCCTAGGTAATTACGAGGAGGCGTGTGCTGATCTTCGGACAGCCCAAGATTTGGATCCTTACGTCGCTAATCGAGTAGTGAAGTCTGCGAGCGAAGTTCGGGATGGTAGCGAACACATTGTGTTCGACGATGATGTGCCTAAAGACATTTTGGAGATGCTTAAGCCCCGGCTTTTTGGCTAAACCTAGGTGGGGGCTGAGCCGGAGTTAAGGAGTCGTTCCGAGAGAGCGCCGGATGCGCATCGAGGTTTTCCGCCGCCCAGTGTTACTGGATGGCCTCAACGTCAGACAGTCAATTCGGAGCAAGATGGGAGGCGCAAATCTCGCACGTGCACCCTAGTGCGGTGAAATGTCTCACTCCTACCGAGGTGTTTCCTATCCTGTCGGCCCTTTTGAATACCAGATCGAAGAGTTTGGTCTCTGAATTTTCGAGATATCGACGGATCGCGTAGGCACACAGATCCGCCAGTTGGACCATGCTGGTCAATTGGCTGTCGACAAACATCGGGGTCTCTATGACGTGTTCAATTCGTGTCCAAAGCGTACCCTTGCGCAAGAACGTCTTCATCAATTCGGTATGTTTTTTGGCTACAGTCTGATTGTTGTCGTGAACGAGTAGACCGTAGCCTGATTGAGTGTTTTGCAAGAAACGTTCAAAACGCGAAACGACTTGCTCAAATGCCTGTTCGTGAACCGTAGTGTTAGCAATCACTGGGTCGAAGTGCACCTTGTCAATGCATTCAGCGAAAAGCCGGACGACTCCCCATTCGGATATCAGTCGTGCGATGTCCGTTACAGCTTGTATCCGTTCGTCATGCGTGAGATGTACGTACGCTTCTGTCTTTTTGTAGTTCTTCTTGGTCTGCTTATATTTTTTGTTGTCAATCTTTTGCAGTCGAAGCAACTCGGCGATTCTCTTTTTCCGCACCTCTGATCGTCGTCCAGCGGCGTTCATCGATTCGAAATCATTGATCTGTCGTTGTTCAAGGTAAGACCTCATCATCCAAGCGACATGAATCTCGTCGTTCTCAAGTCCGTAGTTGCGCTTGATTTGATCCAGTTGAGTCTGGTGGCTCTTCCAGAACTGATCAGGTACTGAGATCCCTGCCAAAACGTAATGGGATGTGTTGCCAGGCACATCTGGCGTTCCCGATTCGTCGATGTAGCAAAGATGCATAAAGGGTGCCTTCAAAGAAAAAGCGACTAGGTTCGAGGCTTGAGCCCCGATTGGAGACGCTTGGCGACTCTCCCTAGACGCTTGATTAATGATTCTATCACGGAAGCCAGACTTGTATGCGTCTCAGTTGACGCGTCGAAACCTGACAGGCGAAAAAGGAGCAGACCACGAGAGAATCCGTCGGAATGATGCAACTGCGCGGGACCGGTGAACCGCACGCAGGCGTTGCGAGCGATTGCCCTTTCGCTCGATAACCCTAAATAACGTTTCGGAGTCGCCC
Source organism: Dehalococcoidia bacterium (assembly GCA_963664695.1). Taxonomy (GTDB): domain Bacteria; phylum Chloroflexota; class Dehalococcoidia; order Lucifugimonadales; family Lucifugimonadaceae; genus Bin127. Next base: position 514,871 of record OY761543.1, on the reverse strand, counting down.
ATCAATTCGGAACCCGCGGCGAGCATTTGGGTGTCGATGGTGCCGATGCTGTGGATTGCGGGGTTTCGTGGAAGTCGCCTCAACCGGGAGATTCTGGTTTTTTGGCAGTTACACGCGCGGCGCGGTTTCCTCAAGGGATTCAAGTCGCAACCTCAATCCTAGGGCGCTGGTGATTTTGAGCAGGGTTGCCAGAGTGGGGTTCCCGTCTTTCGACAGGGCATCGTAGAGGTTGCCACGATTAAGGCCGGTGTCGCGGGCGAGGGCACTCATGTTATGTGTTTGGGCGACGTGTTTTAGGACGGCGCGAATCACGGTGCCGTCGCCAATGTCCTCGTCCGCCGCTGCTTTGAGAAGCTCTCGCACGTCCGCATCAGTCTCAACGTAATCCGTTGCATTGAACTCTTTATACTCCTCAGGCATTAGCTTCTCCATTCCGTTGCCATTGACTTGGCGCGCTCGATATCTCGATGTTGGCTGTCCTTGTCGCCGCCGCATAGCAGGACGATTACCTGATCGCCTTGCTTGATGAAGTAGATCCGGTATCCGGGTCCGTGGTGGATCCTCATCTCAGACACGCCGTCACCAACAGTTTTCACGCCTCCGAGATGTCCATCTTTGGCTGCCAGCAATCTGGCGACGATGCGGGACTTCGCCCGGCGGTCCCGCAACCTGCGCAACCAGCGATCAAACGTAGCGCTTCGAAGGATCGTCAACGTGGCTAATTTGTACGGTATACCATACAGAATGCGAATGTAAATTGGTTACCGCCACAGTCCTTGCGACGTTTCCGCTGACCGCCATTGGCCGGAGATTTCGCCTCCGTTCAATGGGGTAGCGCCCTCACGAAAAAGTCGCAAAATGTCGTCCCTACAAACCAGCGGACGTCGGCATAATTCGCCAATGTGCGGCATATAATTCTCTCAACCAAACACCACCTAAGGAACGCCCAAAATCCCCAACAAATACGACACCATCATCGTCGGTGCGGGCTCGGCCGGGGCCATTCTTGCGACGCGGCTGACGGAGGATCCGGATCATTCGGTGCTGCTCATCGAGGCGGGGCCTGACTACCCGGATTTCGACGCGATTCCGGATGAGGTTAAGTACGGGTACGGGCACAAGAACCGGCCGTGGCGTCGGGCGTATAGTGATCATCGCTGGACTTTTGTGGCGCGTTATACGGATGAGGCGACGCCGGGTCTGGTACCGCGGGGCAGGGTAGTGGGTGGTTCGAGCGCGGTAAATGCGCAGATTTTTCTAAGGGGCGTGCCTGAGGACTACGACACTTGGGCGTCGTGGGGCAACGATCGGTGGAGCTTCGAGGAGTTGATGCCGTATTTTCGGATGATCGAGACGGACACGGATTTCTCCGGCGATTTCCACGGGTCGGAAGGCCCCATCATCGTGCGGCGCTTCAAGCCGGATGAGTGGGTTGAACCTCAGCGAGCTTTCTACGAAGCCGCGCTGGCGAACGGCTTCTCGGAGTGCCCCGACCACAACGCTCCCGACACAACGGGCGTCGGTCCCACGCCGTTGAACAATCCCGGTCGCGTGCGATGGAGCACTGCGATCGGATATCTGAGCACCGCCCGCGAGCGGCCGAATCTCACAATCCAACCCGATTGCCTGGTCCACAAGGTGCTGTTCGACGGCAATCGCGCGGTTGGGATCAAGGCCGAGGTGGGAGGTGAGGTTTCGGACTACGAAGGCGAGAACATCATTCTGTCGGCGGGTGCGATCGGCTCGCCGCACCTGCTGATGCTGTCCGGCGTGGGGCCGACGGAGAGATTGGATGCCGTGGATGTGCCCGTGGTACACGGGCTTCCGGGCGTGGGTGAAAATCTCCGAGATCATCCGCAGGTCAGAATGGCGTGGCGGACGCGCGATGGATTCGAAATGTCGGAAGACATTCCGGGTTGTCAGATTACTCTCCGATATACAGCGGCGGGTTCGCACCTGCCCAACGACATGCTGATACATCCGGGTTCACGTACCCCGATCGACGTGCCAGCGTATCGACCCGGTGCAAGCGACGAAATCGGCATTGCAATGGTGATCTGCATCGACCTAGCCGTCGGCGCGGGACGCATATACCTGCGTGGCAAAGACCCGCACATCCAGCCGTTCCTCGACTACAACTATCTGGAGGACGATTTCGACACGGAGAGGTTGCGCGAAGGCGTTCGGATATGTCTCGATTTCGCTCAGGAAGAAAGATGGGCCAGCATGTCGAAGGAGCTAGTGGACCCAACGTATGAAGACCTCGCATCGGACCAATCGCTGGATGCCTGGATCAGACGACGGGTTGCGACCAGCCATCATGTGTCGGGCACCTGCAAGATGGGTCCCGACTCGGATCCAATGGCCGTAGTAGATCAGTTCGGCAACGTCCGCGGCCTCGAAAACCTCAAAGTAGCCGACGCATCAATAATGCCCGACTGCATCCGCGCCAACACCAACGTCACCTCCATGGTGATCGGCGAACGAGTGGCAGCATTCATCGGGGAGGGGTTATGAAGAACGATCGAATCTCGTCGAAGCGGAGGCATCGACATTCAACAGTGCAACATTGCGCTGAGGTTTGGCTAGAGCAAAGCTATCCAACAATCTGTGCTAACCACCGACGGTACCAGTTATCGGTCTGGAGCGGTCTCGTCGAACCAAACGTCCTTGAACTTCGATCCGCCGTACTTGGGCCAACTGAAATCGTTGACCCACGTCTGAAACGTGTATGAGTTTTCTCCCGTGTACCACCGCATGGGAATCACCAGAGACATATCTATGAGATGCTGCTCCAACTCTGCGTATCTCTCGAACCTTCGAGCATCGTCCTGCTCGGTGGCGGCATCTGAAAGCATCTGCGAGACCTGTTCCCACTCTTCCGACACATCGCCGTCTTGGTAAATTTCGGCGAAAACTCTGAAAATGGAGTACGGGTCGGGATACGCCGCTTCGATCTCGAATCCGATCATCTGCAACGCGCCATTCTCTTTCTTTCGCAGGTATTCGGCGTTGCTCAACGGCTCGTAAGTCGCATCGATTCCCAACGCGCTAGACCAAGAATCGATCACGGCTTGGAATTCTTCGACGAGGAAACCATCCCATAGCGGCTCGAAACGAATGGGTTCGCCATCATAATCCGAAGCCTCGAGTTCCTGCATGGCGAGTTCTGGATCAGCGTCCGTCACGACTATCCCGTCGCTGTATCCCGGAAACCCGGGTGGAACAATACCGTGCGCCGCATAGATGCTGCTAGCGAAATGGTCGAACTCATGGTGATCAATCGACAGTACTAGAGCCTTCCTAAATCTGGGATCGTCGAATGGCGGTTGATTCGCGTTTAGCACTATAAAACTGGTCTGCGGCGGTCCGTCGGCACGAAAGGTTTTAACATCCACGTCATCTGGATAACCGTAGATCATGTCGATTTTTGCTTCTAAGAAATCGGACTCCTCTCTCGCAATCCACTGCTCGAATCCGAGCGTCGAATACTCGGTCACAATCTGTATGCCGTCCAGATAAGGTTGCCGATCCCAGTAATGCTCGTTGCGCTCCAGGACCCAAGGTCCCTTACGGTAGTCCGCTTCCACTAGTTTGAATGGGCCTGTTCCGACGGGCAGATCAAACGCAGTTGAGAATACTGGACGCTCGAACTCGTTGATTACTTCGCCCCAATCTGCTCCCCAGTTCTCGACGTTTGCACGTTTCAGGACGAACGCCACTGGATCGGCGAGCAGCGCCGTGAAATCGGATCGCGGCTTCGATAGCGTGACTTGGAGAATACGGTCATCCACCGCCTCGACTCCTGAAAGTTCAGATGCGGAGCCTTCGACGATCTCGACCGCTCCTTTTATCGATCCCAAAACGTCGAAAGCGCGTGGCGAACCTGTTCTTGGACTCAAAGCGCGTTCCCAGCTCCATTTGAAATCCGATGCCGTCAACGGACTGCCGTCACTAAATTTCAAGTCCTGACGCAACATGAACTCGTAGCGCAGTCCCGACGTGTCCACGTCGAATGACTGAGCCAGATCAGGGACTACGGCGTGATTCTGGTCAGGGGCCATTCTAGTCAGACCTGAGTAGATTTCGTCCACCAACCAGCGAGAGTCGAGATCGTCTCCGGTCTGGTCGTCTCCAATTGCCGGATCGGGAACTATGCCGTTGCCCGCGACCAACCTAAACACGCCGCCGACCTTAGCGCCCTCCGGATAATCGAAAGATCCCGAGTCCGGGGCCGGGTCTTCGTCGATCTCGTATCCCTTGTCAATTGCTTCGGTTGGATCGATGGTTGGAGTATCCACGGTTGGGTCTCCGACCATCGTGCATCCCAAGACGAAAAATGCCACCGTGCCGATCCAAACACGATGTACCAAGTCAATTTTGAATCGATCCAATTTTTCTCTCCTGATGTGTTAGGGTAATGTCAGCGTAGTCACAATAAAGGTTGGAAGATGATGAATATCACATATCAGAGATGGAATCGCATCATTAGCATATCGATTTTGAGTATGTTCATTGCGATTGCATCCATCGCAATTCTAAATGATGGAAAAACGACACATGCCGATGCAACCGAGGTTGAAATCCTTAACACGACCGAAGTCGACTGCTTCTCGATGGACGAAGCATCGGTTCTTGTCAACGGAGAAGGGTCATCGATACAGCCGCACAATCTTTACAAGTGCAAGGTCGTAAAAAAGTGGAAGACTTGTGATCGATGGGTCTACGTCTCCACGTCGACTGGATCGTACTGGAAATGCACCAAGTGGACGTACCACCAAAAGTTGATTTGCGTTCCCAAAAGTCACTCACACAACAACGACTTCTAGTCCCTGACAAATTGATGTAAAGCATTATCGGCGATCCCGCACTGCGGGATCGCCGTTTTCATTAGTTAATCAAGGAATCGAATGAAGGAGTGGATCCGCGGCTCATGGAGGCATGGTAGCACTGAAAACTCGATCTTCCGAATATGCATCGACCGCACCCAGCGCTAAGAATCTGGGCTGATTCAGGCGAGAGTTTATGATTACCCAAAAATGCGTCGGGCACCATCTAATTCGGCTCAAACGCGACTCACAAGCCGTGATTTATCGGCATGGCCTTCATTGGGAGGGATAATGACAGCCCAGTTCACGCTAAGCGCCTTTGGCGACGAGATCGACGCCGATGTTGATGAGCAACTGCGCGTTCTGAACGAGCTTGACATTGGATATCTTGAGTTGCGGTCGGCATGGGGCACCAACGTCCTCGAACTGAGCGACGATGAAGTCGGTCGCTTGCTTGACCGATGCAAGGAGCACTCGATTCGCGTAAGTTGTATCGGGAGCCCGGTCGGTAAATCGCAGATACGTCGACCGATAGGGGAGGTTGTCAGCGAATTAGAGCGCATCATCGATGTCGCCAAAATGCTCGGCACCGATCGGATCCGCGTATTCTCCTTCTACCCGGATGACGAAGGTCAACAGGCCGAGTGCGTCGACGAATCGGTATCTCGACTGCGCGCGATGGCACATGTGGCGGGGCAACGCGGAGTGGTTCTGTGGATGGAGAACGAGGGTGGTTTGGTTGGCGACACGCCTGAGAGGTGTCGCGCAATTGTGGAGGGTGTGGGCAGTCCCAACCTTCGATATGTCTGGGATACCGGGAACTATCCGCAGGCGGGTATCGAACGCTCCGTCGACCGCGGATGGCCGCTACTGTCCGAATACGCGGAGTGCGTGCAGGTGAAGGACTTCTTGATCTCTGACGGTTCGATCACCGTAGCTGGCGAGGGAGATGGGCAAGTCCGCGAGTTACTCATCAACCTCCGGGACGCGGATTACAAAGGATTCCTGGCGCTCGAGCCTCACCTGTTAATCGCCGATCAGCGCGGCGGATTCAGCGGCGCCGATGGCATGAAAATGGCGGCGGTGGCGCTGAGGGGATTGATGGCAGATGTGGGTTGCGTGGAAGCGCGTGAGTAGTTGCCTCATCAACTGAAATGAATCGTCGGATCGCGGATTCATAGAATCAAATGTGGATTTTCAGACTGTTGATGCCGCGGAACTCCACTGCCGTTGAGCTGTCGTAAACAGTCTTTAGGTAAGGTCCGGCCGACTTCACTGGCCGGGCATTCAAAATTAACCGAAAGGCGAGATAGATGGTCGCAGATTTGAAGTTGGCTGTATTTGTTGCCTGCTCCGCACTGGTGCTGGGCGTCGTGATGGCGTGCAGTTCCGATCCGTCACCAACTCCAACTATTGAACCCACCGCCACCGCCACGTCGGTAGTCGAAACGCCGACTCTGGTTCCCGAGCCGACCGCTACGACTGCGCCGATTGTTGACACGCCAACCGCGATTCCCGAACCGGCTGACACCGCTACGCCGGTAGTAAACACACCGACTGCAGTTCCCGAACCGACGGCTACCACTGCGCCGGTAGTTACCACGCCGACAACAGTTCCCGAACCGACGGCAACTGCTGCGCCGGTAGTTAACACGCCGACAACAGTTCCAGAACCGACAGCCACTGCTACGCCAATAGCACCCACTGCGACTTCGGTGCCCGAACCAACTGCGACCGCAATTCCGGTAGTAGACACACCCACCGCGGTTCCGGATGACGCGGTCACACCGACGCCGGAAGCTCAATCTTTTGATGCCTTGGATTTCGATCCATCGGTCGTTCTGGGCACTCTTTCAAACGGCATGACCTACTACGTTAGGGGGAACGAGGAGCCGCGGAATCGGGCGCATTTGTCGCTAGTTGTCAAAGCGGGTTCGGTGCATGAAGACGAGGATCAGCGAGGACTGGCGCACTTCGTGGAGCACATGGCATTCAATGGAACCGAGCGGTTCGAAAAACAGGAAATCGTCGATTATCTCGAGTCGGTCGGTAGCTCCTTCGGTGCCCATCTAAACGCGTATACCTCCTTCGATGAAACCGTGTATTTTCTGGAGGTGCCTACTGACGATCCTGAAGTACTCGAAACGGCATTTCAGATCCTGAGCGATTGGGCGTACGCCATTACCTTCGATCCCGAAGAGGTGGAACTTGAGCGCGACGTGATCCTTGAGGAGTGGCGTCTTGGGCAAGGTTTTTCCTCTCGGTTCCAAGAAAACTGGTTTCCTCCGATCTTCGGCGAATCGCGCTATACCGAACGGGCCCCGATCGGACTCCTTGAGGTCGTCGAGACGGCTCCTCGCGAGCGTCTCGTGGCGTATTACGAGCGCTGGTACCGCCCAGAACTGATGGCCGTCGTCGCCGTCGGTGATTTCGACCCTGACCTGATTGAGGCCAAGGTGAAACAGCACTTCGCGTCACCGCCAGAAGGCGAAGCGTCGCAAGCGCGCGCCGCTGGTTCTGACACGATTCGTCCGCGCTTCGAAGTCCCGATCCACGATGCCCCACGCATCAACGTTTTCTCCGATCCGGAGGCACCTTCGACTCAGGTGATCTTAGTACGCAAGTTACCTCCCGAATCTGGTCAAGACCTGCCAACATTCCGTCGCGGTGCAGTTGAGACGCTCGCATTCATGATGCTGAATGCTCGTCTTTTCGAACGTGGTCAAGCCGCCGATCCGCCATACCTGGGGGCAGGCGGCCAACGTGGGGCATTTGTCGAGGCAACCGACATCGTGCAGTTCGGGGCATGGGTCGAACAGGATGGTATCGAAACCGGATTAGCGGCCTTGCTGGAAGAGATGCAGCGCGCCCGGCAGCAAGGATTCACCGAGGGCGAACTTGCCCGCGAGAAGGTCAATCTGTTGAGCTCAGTGGAAAATGCATACAAGGAACGGGACCAACGAAAATCCGGCGATCTGTCCCGGACGTACGCCGACCATTTCCTCAACGGGACACTGGTGCCAGGCCTCGATGCCGAATGGGAAATCTATCAAGAGCTACTGCCGCTGATCGCCTTGGATGAGGTTGACGACTTAGCGGCAACTTGGAGCCAGACGGACAACACGGTGATTCTGGTGATGCGCCCTGAAGACCCTGACGCGATCACCGACGATGAACTGGCGACGGTGGTCCGGGCACAGTTGGAATCGGCCGACACTCTGCAAGTCGAACCGTACGTTGATGCCTTTGATGATGTTCCGTTGTTGGCGCAAATTCCAGTGGCGGGGAGCATCGAGTCAGAACAGGCAATCGAGTCGATCGACGCTCAAAAGTGGACGCTTTCGAACGGCATCACGGTTATCGCGAAACAGACTGACTTCCGAGATGACGAAGTGGTGTTCACGGCATTGAGTCCGGGCGGGCTTTCGTTGGTGACCGACATGGACTACGTGTCGGCGCTGTATGCGGACCAACTGGTTGCTGGCAGCGGTGTCGGGTTGCACGACAACGTAACGCTAGACAGGTTGCTCACCGGCAAGCGCGTCTCAGTGTCTCCGTACATAGGCGACCTGTTCGAAGGATTCAGTGGCAATGGCTCGCCGGAAGACTTGGAGACTCTGTTCCAGCTGATCACGCTGTACGCGACCGCGCCGCGCCTCGACCCCAACTTCTTCTCGCGGTACGAGACAAGCCTCCGCAGCGTCGCCGAAACGCGCTCGGAACAGCCTGACGCGGTATTTTCCGACGCTTTGACTGAGGTGCTGAGTCAAAACCACTTCCGTGAACGTCCGCTTACTCTCGAAGTGCTGGACGAACTCAGCATGGAACGCGCGCTGGCCGTTTACACAGACAGGTTCGCGGACTTGGGTGACTCAACTTTCGTTTTCGTGGGCGCATTTGATTGGGAAGAACTGCGTTCGCTGACCACGACGTATCTTGCTAGTTTGCCGACGACCGGACGCGCTGAGGATTGGCGCGATGTTGGAGTTGATCCTCCAATGGAGTTGGTGGACCACGTCGTTCGTAGCGGTATCGAACCTCGCAGCATAACGGGGGTCGTCTTCGCGGGAGACGCGGAATGGGAGCGTCAGGATGCGTTGACGCTAAGAGCGGCAGGCGAGATGCTCCAGATCCGACTGCGGGAACGCCTTCGTGAAGAGCTGGGCGGCACGTATTTCGTCAGCGTGAACGCGAACCTACAACTGCTACCCGATCCCGAGTATCAGATCTCTATCTTTTACGGCAGCGATCCAGCCCGCGCGGACGAGCTATTGGTGGAGGTTTTCGAGGCAGTCGACTGGCTCGAAAACGGCGGCGAACAGGAATACCTCGACACCGTCAAGGAACTTCTACGCACACCGAGAGAGGAGCAACTCCGCGACAACAACTTCTGGGTAAATCAGATACGGGCCACGACGCAACGTGGCGAACAATTCGCGGACGTTCACCTATTCGAAGAGTGGCTAGACGCGATAACTCTCGACCAAATCGTTGCCGTCGCGCAGCTCTACCTCACCGACGATCGGTACGTAAGGGTTGTTCTGTTGCCGGAGGATGGTTAGCGGCGAATTTGAACGGTGATCGAGACGATCCATCCCATCATCTCTTCCACTATCACAACGCGTTTGGATCCTCACACTCTGCAGCGTGCTTTCCCTGCACAACACCTCACACGTCTCGATCACCCATCTAACGGGCCTTCGCCCTTTCAACCGCTTGTCGCAGTGATCATGTCGGCCACTGTGCCTGCATCCCGTATCAACCTTGCGTCGGATGTCGAGTGGCGCCTTAGAGACACCGATTCGCGTCGGTTGACGGTCTGCTTTGCACAGGGCTGTTTTCACACCTCCTCGTTCCGGTTAGCCGCTTAGATTCGGCACGCCGGCACGTTTCATCGACCACATGTTCCAATCTGGACAACGTCTGAAAGGCACGATTGTCGCAGAGCTGGATCCATGCAGATCACCGCTGACTGACCCGACCTTGGTCAGTGCTGGTCATTGAGGTGGTTGGAGGGAGCCAGCAGTCGATCTGCGCTTGCGACGGAGTGCCTCGACCAAGAGGACGTCCGTCTCCCTTCAACCATCTCGCGCTAACCGAGATCGGGGATCTGATTTCGTCAAAGGCTTGCGCAACACGCGTCGAGTTCCGTGGCAGGTTCAGTCGGGTTTGACTTTGTAGAAGGTTTCACACCCCCAACCCGGCCTCGCCTCCTTTTGGGCCCCGTGAAATCACCGGCATCCCTCGGAATGGTTCGCACTCTCGTGGCTTTCACCCACGCCCTGCGTTCGCCTTCTGATTCATATTATGGCACTGATGTATGTGTAATGCAAGTGGTGAACTAGGATGTGAAGGATTTTGAAGGATGGGAAGGATGGGGCCGCGCTGCTACATTGCCCTCACCCTAACCCTCTCCCGCGGAGCGGGAGAGGGGATCATTGGTTGTGATGCTCGCCTATGAGCGGCGGCTTGGTGGGTGGTCCATGCGCATGTAGATGCCGCCGGTTCGGAGTTCTTCGAGCATTTGGTTGAGGCGTTTTAGTTGGGTTTCGGGTCGCTTGGCGCGGGTGATCCAACCGATGTAGTCGTTTTGTTGGTAGGCTGGTCGGGCTTTGAATTCGTCGACGAGGCCGTTATTGGTCAGCGCGTCTTCGACGAACTGCGGTATGGGGTGGATCGGTCTGGTTAGGTTGACTTTTGGGTTTTCGGGCATGGGGTGGGTTGGTGGCGGAGGGGGAGGATGTCAATGATGAATTTTTTTTGAGGACGGTATAGGGCACCGCGCGTCGAGGGAAGCATTGACCCTGTGTGTGCGTGGTCCGTTCGTCTGAGAACGTTTTTCAGACAAGGTTGACCAGCAAGCCTACGAACACCGCAACAATTCCTAACACCACTGCAGACGCGCCGATTGGACATGGTTATAAGATTGGTCGCGGCGGGTCCGGGATCGTGTCATCCATTTCTCGTTAGTCGGGAGTTCTCCTGCCCCCACACCGCAACCTTGGTACAGCCTAACTCGCGAACCGTTCCGTGTTAATCCACTGTGTTTCCTAGGGAGTCTCATCAGTCGGGCAATTCGGTGACATTTCCCTACCCATACCGTCAAGCCAGTATACGCCTCTGCATCGGATGCGCCCCGTCTCTAGTTCCTCATTGGTAATCGGGTCGTACCATTTCCAACGGTCGACTGCAACCCATGTGTTGAGCCTGCACGAAAAACCAGGAATGCAACGCAAATTGCCGCTCTCGTCCAGCGTTCTTTCTTCCATCCGAAAATCCAATACATCGCCTGAGTCGGTGCGACTCCGCACCCTGGGTTCGCAAGTGTCCCTCTGCAACCCCATATAGGCGATCACCACCGCGCCATCTGAACCCGTACCTGTGCGATACACCGATATGATCGAATACCAGTTGGGATCGTCGACATAATCAGGGTTGATTCCCATTTGCAAGTCGTAATCGTATTTGGAACCATCCCGCAAGAACTCCAAAGTTGCCCAACCTCTGAAATCAATCTGTTTCGCCAATTCCTCGCGCAACGGCGGGTATTCCAGACCGTCCAGGCATCGATGCATAAATTCCCTCGTGATGTAGTTGTTCAATCCTTGCCTGATCCAACGCAATTCGTCTCCGGTTAGGCGCACGTCGTTGAGGTACGGGTACCCGTTGAATTGATAGTCCCATATCCCTAAAACACGGGCGACTTTGTCGAGATGCTCAGATGTCAATTGCTCGAAATCATCAGGAACAGGGGTAGGAGTTGGGGGTGTCGTCGGCGTGGGTATAACAGTCGGTGTCTTTGTTCTCGTGGGCACTCGCGTTGGCAGGCGTTCCCGCGAAGGTTTCGGAGTACGAAACGGAGTCCGCGACGGAGTTGCTGTTACAACTATTGGCGGTACCGGTGTAAACGTGGGTGTCGACGTAGCAGTGGGTTTCGGCGTGGCGGTAGGTTCGGGAACCGACGTGGCAGATGGTATTGGCGTAGCCGTCGACGACTGCTCGGCAATTGCCGTATGCGTCCGCCAGTTTTTGATATCAAGATGGGCGCGTTCAAGATTCGATATCTTAGTCGGTTCGTCGACCAGCACGTCACAGCCCATGCTTGCGGAAATGACGACGGCTATCGCAAACGATACGGCAACAACGATGGTGATGCGTTTGGTCATTGCATCCAGTGCGCGGTCGCGTACCATGATTTCCAGCCGTCGGCGATGCATTCTCGATACAAAGGGCTGCTTCCCCATTTGCCCGCGCAGTATCGAGCCAACCTTCCACCATCGCCGCCTCCACCTTCGAACAGACCGCCGACGAAATCCCATATCCAACTGCCCACGAACCACACCACGAATCCGATTCCTACAAGCAATGCGAGAAACATAATGCAACCGAACAGTGCGTTCCAACCTGATTGCTCATTCGTCGATTCTTCATCCGTGACGATGTTGTTCTCGGTTTCAGGAGTCATTGTCAATGTCTCCGAAAGCATCTGCGACTGAAATTTCATCGGGCAACATGTCGATTGCCGAAAATGCAAATGAAATTACGCCGATCTTCGGTGCACTCATTTCGATGTTTCCACCACCACGTCCGCACATTCCTGGATGATCGGCGATGTCCTAGACCTCATGGCACTTGACGGGTACTGGAATGCAAACTTGCGAAACGTACCCGCGTAGACAGCAATGCTCGTAGAATCGGACAATTGCAAATCCTGATACGCCTCGTCAACCTTGCGCAAAAACTGTTCCTGAGTCAACACGCCGTCATATGAATCTTTCATGACGGCGATCAAATGTCGACACCCCGATTCGGCGGCGGCATCATATGACGGTTCATCTGCCGACTCGCCACAGGAAATGGCAACGGCTACCAAGATAATGAGTACTGCGACGAATGGTCGCATTGGGAACCCCCTCGCGGCATTCGGATTGCGGTCATTTGCGACAACGACCGTCACCTGTTTCAACCGGGCAAGGGGGCGCGTGATGCGCCGAATCCTCATGCGGTCCAGTCGAAACCAAGCACGGAAAGTCGTTGTCGCAACTGCGAGTCTAACGGGCAGAGAAGGTGTTCGTCAATTCAGCCGCGACGAACGAATGACATCGATTTTCGGAAATTCTCAAAAGAAACGCATTGACAGGGCCGGTCAGTTCGGAATCTTCGTCTAGTCTCAAAAGTAAGCCCGTGGTCAATGCGTCGATAGATACACCAGACCACGGGCGAAGAAAAGTGTGCTTGCGGGGTCGCCGTCCGCTATCGATTGCAACGCCCGCCTGCACACCACAGATGGGAGTTACCCACCTATATCACCTTGCAGAGACTGTCTGAATAAACCTCTCTGCACGACAAAACTCATGTGTTTGCGGGGTTCACGTTTTCTAGAGACTGCAACGCCCGCCTGCACATTACCCCATAGCCGATGCTTCGATAAAGCCTATTGCCACAGGACTAGTTCGGGGTGCTTTCAGGATTATGCCTGATTGCATCCCATATCTCGACATGTTAACTCGCCCATCATCTTTGATTACGACTGTCAGTTCGGAACTTCGGGAGCACACATTCGTTCCCCGCGACCGAACTCGGCGCGCGGTACCCTATGTAGTCCTCATGTTCTTGGTTTGCGTTTTGGTCAATGGTGTGGTGAGTGCGAACCGCCCCGCCGCCCCGGGCATCCCCTGCGTGCATCGCACGCGTCCCCTTCGCGGTGCGAAGGGGAGGAAATCCTCCCCCTTGGTGCCCGAGACCTTTGCAAAAGTCGTGATCGGGGTCGCGAAGCGACGGTTTCGGTGAACAGCTCCCGATAGCACCACCCAGCTGGATTCCGGCTTTCGCCGGAATGACGGTAGTTGTGCCCGGACCGCCTTCGCTTTGCGAAGGAGGGGGTCTACCAAGCTAGGGCGTAGCAGGCGCGGCGGGGGTCGCCTGAGGAGGCTAGGACGCCGGTGGTTGGGTTTCGGGTGGATACTGTGGCTCCTACTCCGGCGCCGTCTACGGTTACTATCTGATGTCCCATTGATGCGAGTTCGTCGCGGGTGGTTTGTGGGATCCTGGTTTCGACTGCGAGTTGTCCGGGGTAGTAGGAGTGCGGGTAGAAGCTGTTGAGCACGTTGTTGCTGGCGAATCGGGGTGCTTCGACGGCGGTTTGGGGGTTCATTTGCCAGAGGAGGCTGTTGAGGATAAGTTGGGTGTTTGCTTGTGCTTGGTGGTCACCGCCGGGACACCCGACGGTCATCACGGGCACGCCGTCTTTCGACACGAGGTAGTTGATGAGGGTTGTTCTGGGTCGCTTGCCGGGTTCAAGGCGGTTGGGATGGCCGTCTTCGAAGTTGAGCATCTCCATTCTCGTGCTGAGAGTGCATCCGAGTTCGGGGAAGAAGACCGATTTTGAGAACGACCCACCGGACGGCGTGGCCGCGACCATGTTTCCTTCATGGTCGATGACGGAGATGTGCGTGGTACCGCTTTGGTCGCTGGACTCTTCCATGTTGGTGATTGGGAGGTCGCGACGGACATCCTCCTCCACCGCCCCGGGCATCCCCCGCTCGCGTCGCTCCGCTGGCTCGCGCCCCGTTACGCTTGCGCGAAGGGGGCGTTCGATTGAGGAATATTTCCATGGGTCTCCGGGTGCTGGTGTTTCGGGGAAGGCTTTGTCAGGATCGATCATCGCCGCGCGTTTGCGGGCGTATTCTTTGGAAAGGAGGCCGTCGATCGGCACGTCGGCGAAATCGGGGTCGCCGTAGTACGCCTGACGGTCGGCGAAGGCGAGGTTAAGGGCCTGGCTGACGGTGTGGATGTATGCGGTGGAGTTGTGTCCCATCGCTCGGAGGTCGAAGTTCTCGAGGATGTTAAGGGCCTGCATCAAGACGGCGCCTTGGGTCCAGGTTCTTTGGCCATGGATTTCGTGTCCGAGGAAGCTGATCTTGATGGGCGTCTCGTATTTTGCCTCGAAGTCGGCGAGCGAGTCCATGTCGAGGATGCCTCCGACACTTTCGCTGCAGTCGGCGATGATCTGCGCCACTTCGCCGGTGTAGAAACAGTCACGAGCGGCGCGAATGCCTTGAGCCCTCACCCTGGCCCTCTCCCGCTCAGCGGGAGAGGGGATGTCGTGTATCGTTGCGCTTTCGACATCGACGAGTTTCTGGAGAGTGGCGGCGATTCCTTTTTGGACGAGGAGCGAACCGGGTCTAGGTACCGCACCGTCTTGGTAGAAGACGTCGTGTCCGCCTGGCGGGTACTGATCCCACTGGCGGCGGGTGTTGTCGCTGCCGATGCGTTCGAGCATGTATTCGTAATTCGGAATTCCGCTGTCGGCGTATTCGATGGAAGGTTCGAGCACCTCGGCGACGGTCTTCGTGCCGTACTTCTCGAGCAGCGAGAGAAGTGCTGCTACGATGCCTGGGACGGTGAAGCTGAGATGTGCGAGAGGTCCGGGACCGGTCGGGATTTGTTCATGCCCCTGAGAGCGGTACCATTCGACGGTCGCCCGGTTCGGGGCGGTACCCTGTCCGCTCAACGCCAAGAGGTCTCCGCTCTGGGCGTGGTAAAGCATGAATACGCCTTCGGCACCCAACGAATACGACGCAATTGGTTCGACCACGGCAGCGGCGAATCCCGCCGCGACCAGTGCGTCGAACGCGTTGCCGCCCGAAAGCATCATTCGCATCCCCGCCATTGACGTCAGATAGTGGCCGCTCGAGATTACGCCTTGGGTGCCATAAACCACTGGCCGGCTCGTCGCCGTCCACGCTAGGTGGTCTTCATCGATCGTAGAGACAATGTTTGCGGCCATCGCCGGGACTTCCTTATCGCTTGATTCAGAACGGTTTACAACTTACGCCGAACCGTCGTCCGAAAACCGGTAGCTTCAAGTTACCACCGCTTGCGGCAAACGCACCGGTCGGAATGGTGGCATGGCTCGAGGGTTAGAACAGATAGGCATAATCGTCGCGCCGCCCCGTGGCGCGGATGCTGCGCTCGTAGCATTCTCGCTGCGTGAGCAGTAGGCGCGGATTGCGGGCGTGCATTATTCTCCAAGACAACTGATTACGACAGATTCTCAAAATCGTCTTCGTTGAAGAGCGATGACGCGATTGGTTGAGAGTTGACTACTGGTAACACCCAAGAATCCATTCGATTTGAGCCGAATGAGGACTGTCCCCCGTCCATCGCATTGGTGGTAGGATCGCAGGGAGCCTTGTTGGTGCTCGCGCCGGTGGTTCTGAACGTCGCGATCGCGATTCGCTCGTCTGGGCTTGGCGACAAGTTCCTGACTTGGGGTGTTTTTGCCGCGATGATAATCTGCGCTGTGATCACGGCTTTGCAGGCTTTGCAGTTGCGTCGATTCGGTGCGGGGCACGTGGTTCTCAGTTGGCCCGCTGCGATGTTCATCGCCATTATGGTTTTGACGGTCACGACGGCGGGATTGGCGACGTTCGCGAGTCTGATGGTCGTGTGCAGTTTGATGCAGGTCGCGCTCTCCTGGTGGTTACCGACTCTGCGGCGTATTGTGACGCCGGTCGTTTCGGGCACCGTGACGATGCTGATCGCAGTAAGCGTGCTGCCGATCGCATTCGAAGCCGTCAGCGACTTGCCGACGGGAACACCGGCGATCGCTGGTCCGGTGATTGTCTTAGTGACGCTGTTGGCCTCGGTGATCGCGACGTTGCGCGCCAGCGGCCGTTGGCGTTTGGTTGCGCCGTTGATCAGCATCCTTGTGGGCTGCGCCGCCGCCGCGGCCTTCGGTGCGCTCGATGGCGGGCGAATTGCAGACGCTGGTTGGTTCGGTATTCCCGAGGTGCCCGAATTGAGTTTCGATCTCACGCCGGGCAAGGAGTTCTGGGTGCTCCTGCCATCGTTTGCGATTCTCACCTTAGTTCTCGGTCTCAAGACGATCAGCGACGGAGTGGTTATCCAACAGGCCTCTCGGCGCCGACCACGGGCAATCGATTTCCGTCAGATTCAGGGCATGGTGAGCGTGAATGGCGTTGGGATGTTTTTGGCCGGTATCGCAGGCACGCTGCCCACGATGGCTAATTCCTCATACAGTCAATCGCTGATCAGTCTGACTGGCGTCGCGGCCCGGCGTGTCGGGATCGGTGTGGCGGTTGTGATTTTGGTGCTTGCCCTTTTCTCTAAATTCGCGGCCCTGCTGTTGACCATCCCCGGACCCGTATTGGGGGCGTACCTGATGCTCGCCATGGGAATGCTGTTCGTGAGCGGATGGCAGACGATTCTGCGAGATGGACTTGACCCGCGCCGGATGTTGGTGGTCGCGCTGGCCAGCGCGTTGGGTTTGGGTCTCCACGGTCATCCAATTACCCGCGATATTTTCGGCGATGAGTTGGGCGGACTCCTCGGCAACGGTGTAACGATAGGTGCGGTGGTCGCGGTCGGAATGACGTTGCTGTTGGAAGTCATGAGCAAACAGCGCGCGCGTCTCGAAGTGACGTTGGACATGTCTTCGCTGGGGGCGATCGATGACTTTCTCGTCAACGTGGGGTCCAGCCTCAACTGGGACTCGGAGTCGACCACTCGCCTGCGCTCGGTGGGAGAAGAAACGCTCTCGAGCCTGTTAACCGATGAGGAAAATGATGACGACTCGAAACCTCCCCGCCTGGTCGTAGTCGCTCGGCCGGAGACGGGTAGGGTAGAGCTAGAATTCGTAGCGACGATTCGTCAGGACAACATTGAAGATCAGCTGGCGTTTCTGACTGATGAACCCACGGTGCCGACTGTGGATGATCTTTCGTTCCGATTACTTCGCCATCACGCTGCCGCGCTTCGTCACCAGAAGTTCCACGGCGTGGACATCGTCACGGTGCATGTCGAGGGTCGCCAATAACCTCCCCAAAGTTTCCATCACACCCGCAAGACTCCGTCATACCCGCGTACGCGGGTATCCATAGTGGCGGTGCGGTCGGGCCTTGTCGCCGGAATGACGGTGGGGTTACGCGGGAATGACGTTAGTTGCCGTCCCGATGCTTCTCGATTAGTGCCGCCACTCGCTCGTCGACTTGCGCGTCGAAGTCTCGACCGGCGTCCGACAATGCGATGCCGAGATGCGCATCGCGCAACAAAAGGTCGTAATCGGCGGTACTGGCGAAACTAACTTCTAGGTCCGCAAATAGTGCGTCGAGCGTGTCTTTTTGGAACATCGTCATCCGGGGAACTTTGTCTTTGGTTGAGGTTCGGGATTAGCGACGGCGAACTACTCGTCGGTTCGCGAGACACCCGCTTTCACCATTCGTGAAAGTTCATTGGCGAACTCCACCGCCTCAGCATTAGGAGTTCCGCCATTCTCTTCGACTTTCTTCTTGAACTCTTCGAAGAGCCACTCTTCCTTGGTTCCATGGGGGAAATCGAAATCCTTGCCTTTGAAATGCGGCAACTCGCCGGGGCCGAAGTATCCCTTGCCTCGAAGTTCGTAACCCTCCAAGTTGGGCGTGCCCTTGCCGAGGATCTCGCTGGTCTCGATGTAGTGTTCCATCACCGGCTTCATGCCGTAGCGCTGGATCGGGCAGACCTTCATGCAGACGGCGCAACCCTCATAGGTCACCATGACTGGTCGGCAGCGATCATAAACCAGCTTGTTTTTCTTGACGCCGCGGTACCAGACCTTTTCGCGCAGAAGCGCGCGGGCAGGGCAGCGGACTACGCAGACCTGACACTCTTCACAGAACTTGTTGATCCCGTAGTCAACCGGCTCGTCGTGAACGACCGGCGCATCGGTGGTGATCAGCATCAGACGAGCCCGAGAGCCGAAGTGGGGAGACAGCAACTGTCCATTCGCACCAAGCTGACCGAGACCCGCCTCGACGAACAATGGGATGAATGCTCCGCTGTTGTCGTTTGGACTGTGAACCTGTGCGTGGTATCCGAGTGAGCGGATGTGCTCGGCGAGATCGAGCGCGAGAGCGCCGGCGATCTCGTAGGTGCCGAAGTGTGCGAACTCCGCTTCCAAGCTCGGAATCGACTGCGTCTGAGAGTAGTCCTGCTCTAACGCCAAGCAGATTGCGTGATTGAATTTCGCCCAGCTCTTTTTGCTGGCGTATGTGTACCGGCGGTCATACCTCGTGAAACCGACCTCGCCGAATCCCAACTCGCGGGCTTTTTCGCTGATATCGGTAGTTACATCGTGTTCCGGGTCAGGTTCAGCGGTCGGTTCGATATCACCGGAGACCCATGCCGCCTCGATCAACGGCTCGCTCACCTCGTCATGCTTTTTCCGGTAGTCGTAGACCTCTTTGATGTAGACGGTCCATCCCCACTCGCGGTCGGCCGATTTCTCCACGGTTTGGGACTCGATCGGATCTTCTCGGCTGTAATAGGAGACATCACCGTCGATGACGGGCGAGCCTGGTACAGTCACCAACTCCTCCGCAACCGGTATCGCCGTCTGTGGGTCGCCGTGTCGCCGTCCCGGCCGATTTACGACGTGATTTACTGTCTTGGTCATTTCCAATCCCTAGGATGCTTGGCGCGACATGTGGGCGCGTCAATGCGCGCATTATAGCGCGTGTGACCATTCATTCCACTAAGTTTTATCGAAATTCGTAGTGAAAGTTGATACCAATGTCGGCTATCGGTCGCAAGAGCGGTGTTCCGTGGTTAAGAACGCGTTGAGCGTAGAATGTTGATAGTGAGTATCATCACGTTCTGTCAGATGCTCATGGGTTCGCGGGTATTTGACCACATTGCTGGGGGTGCTTAAATGCTGAGATTCGCTGAAGAGATAGTTCTTCTACTTCTGAATGATGAAGATGGTCGTTTTGCGCGTCTGTCGAACATCTCGATGGACTACGCTTTGGCCGGTGGTGTGTTGATGGATCTGGCCTCGGAAAACCGGATCGATACCGATCTGGAAAAGTTGATGCTGATTGACTCGACCCCGACGGGTGACAGTTTGCTGGATCCGACGTTGGCCGATATCGCAGATGTTGGGGGCCATGACACGCGATTCTGGTTGGAGCGCGCGGCGACGAGGAGCGACGAGTTGCGGGAGGAGGCGTTGAATCGGTTGGTGGATCAGGGGATATTGGAAAGGGCGGAAGACCGGTTCATGTGGGTTTTCAAGTCGCGGCGATATCCGACGATAGACGGCGAGGCGCAACGCGAGGTGAAGCTCCGGATCATGGAGGTATTGTTCAGCGATGAGATTCCCGATCCGCGTGACATCGTGATTATTGCCTTGGCCGATGCGTGCGGGATTTTCAAGAGTATCTTCACTTCAAGCGAACTTGAACGCGTAGCTCCGCGGATCGAGCAGGTTCGCAAGTTGGACCTGATCGGCCAGGAGATGATGCATGCGATTCAGGACATCGAGCTGACGTTGGCGCAGGCCATGCAGCCGCACATGTATTAGTCTGCTGACCTTGGTCGAGTATCAGGGACGTCACAGACCGAGCACTTTTTGAAGATTGGCGTAGTAATCCGCGAATGCTCGATGGCCGGTTGATGTGGCTCGAATCCAGGTGCGGGGTTTCTGATTGTGAAACTCCTTTTCGATCTGGAGGTAACCGGCGTCTTCAAGTTTTCGAAGATGCGTGGTGAGATTGCCGCCGGTCAGTCCGAGATTTGTTTGGATGAAGCTGTAGGTTAGTCGACTGTCGCCGGATTGCGAGACCAGAAGGGTCATGATCCGCAGCCGGACGGGTTGGTGGATGATTTCGTTGAGGTTGATCGGTTCTTCGGTTTTCATTGGATGCCGCTCTTACGGAGCCAAATTGCAGCGGCAACGATCAGCATCAGCATGAGGATGGCGGTGATGGCGTAGGCTGAGTCTCCTGCGAAGTGGTACGGAATGTAGAAGGCGGCGGCGATTCCGATGCCGAGTATGGAGATTGCGGGTCGCGACATTAGTCCGAACAAGACGTATCCGAGTGAAACAATTCCGACGACGATACCGGCGGTGTATTCAGCGGCTTCGCCGTTGGACCAAAGGCCGGACAATGCGGGGACCAGCCAAGCGGCGGCGGTGACGGTTATCCAGAATGTGAAGACTTTGAGTCCGGCTTTACGTGCGGTTGCGGGGTCGGCGAAGTTCTTGCTGGCACGGGAGCCGATGATGCTGCTAGCCACTATGCCTGCGATAACGAGGCCGCCCCATAAGGGAGCGTGGTACCACGGATTGTCGCTGGCGAAGTCGGATGCGATGTCGTTGATGGCGTATTCTGCGAGGTATCCAACCGAGGTGATCGCGCCCCAAACGAGGAGGATGGTTGCGGTTCCTGCCAGGTACATGGAGCTTTGAGCTTGGCTCAAGGTGCTGTGGATGGCGTTCAAGCTAGCTTCGGGTGTGAGGGAGTTGGGTTTGTTTTCTGGGTTGTTCATGGCGTTGTGGCTCTGCTGGATGGGGACGTTGGTAAACATTTTAATGCAAACTAGTTTGTATTGCAAACTATATTTGCATCGTTCGGATTGCTGTGGTGACGGAGTGGCTCGGCGATAACCAGGATTTGTTGCTTCGCTGATTGGGAAATGCGGTTCTTCTGGTTGGTTCGAGGTGCAGGTCGGTGACTCTACGGAATAGGCGTTGACGCGGTTGATATTTGGTTCGAATTCGAACGCGTAGCGACACGTGGATTCCGCCAATGACGGTTGTCTAGACTCATGTTGTTGGCCAAATTGTGCTGGGAGATCGATCGCAGTTGAATTCGGTGTTTAAAGAGATGAGTCATCGAACTACCGGGATATCCCGTGTAGTTGGTTCGAGTGTGGTATTGGCGATGTTGTTGGTTGGGTTGGTTGCGGTTGTTGGCTGTTCATCCGAAGAGGAGCCGACCGCGGAGCCATTTAAGACCAGGACTCCGACTCCGGTACCGCCGACACCGGTTCCAACAGCGACCGAGGTGCCAGCGACCTCGACACCGGTACCGCCGACGGCGACTGCCGTCCCTCCCACGGCAACACCAGTACCTCCAACGCCGACGTCGACACCAGTGCCGCCTTCGGCTACTCCAGTTCCTACGCCTCCACCTACTGCGACGCCGATACCCCCAACTTCTACACCGGAGCCTCCCACCGCGACGCCGGTTCCTCCGACACCTACGGCTACGGCGATCCCGGCCGTTTACAGCATCGATTCTTTGGGATGGGAAAACCGGGGTGCGGAAGGTGACAAGATAGCTGTCCGTTTCACATTGAGGGTGGTGAATGAAGGCGAGGCTGGTCGTGACGCTGGCACGCCGGTCAACGCTTCGATCAACGGGGCTGCCGCCATCGCGGTAGCGGATATCCCTCCGTTGGACGGTGGTGAGGGGACCACGTTGGTATTTGATGTGCGTCTTGACCCCGGACAGCAACTAGTCAAGTTGAGTGTGGACGATTCAGATTCTCTCGTGGCGTTGGATTTGCTGGTTTCGGATGTCTCGATATCGCCGGTTTCGTATCAGGTGTTGGCGGACGAAGTGATCGCGATAAAGGTGATGCTGACGAACAGCGGGACCCTGCAGTCACGCCCGATCCAGTTGATCGCGCTGAATGACGTGGTGGCGACGATTCAACCGTTAGAACCGGGCGCCATTGCGGAAGTGACGTTCAACGTTGAGTTGCCAAAAGGCGAACACACGATGGCAGTGACCGCGTCGGCAGATGAACGGGAAGCGAATCTTTCGAATAATACGGCGGAATTTGATATTGAGGTTGACTACGTAACGTTGAATGTCCGGACGAGTTCCGCGCAGGTGACGGGATTCATCCGAGGTGGGTCCGCGGAAGTGGAGATCGGGTTCGCGGTGAGCAATGTTGGGGTCGCCAACAGCGGTGCATTCTTGGTTGCAGTGGCGTGTCCTGAAGTGCCAGATCAAACCTGTACGGGTGAGTTCGTGGTAGAGAATCTGGCTCCGGGCGGTGAGATCGTAGGCACGATTGACGCAGTGGTTCCGCAGGGTGTTTCGTCAATAACGTTGTTTGCCGGTGAACTCGAATACGGGTTTGAGTGGGGTGATCAAAACGCGATACCGCTGACGATCGAGGTACCGCTGCAGCCAGATATCGAACCGGTGTTTGGCGCCGAGGCGGTGTTGAACGGTTACTTTAGCGATGGTGAAGGGTCAGTGTCGGTGTCGGTCTCGTTGCGCAACGATGGTGCGGAGCCCATACCGGGCGAGTATCCGATCGCGGTGGTCTGTGTTGAGGATGGTGAGGTTTTATCGGGTTGCGGAGATGTTGTGACATTAGACCTTCGTGACGGTTACGGACCGGTCGATGGGACTTTGGATATTCGTGCACCGACTGGCGAGCTTGAGTTGCGGCTTGAGGGACCGGTGGTCGAAGGCATCAACAAAATGTTGTCGACTTCGGTAGAGATATCAGTTCCGGAACGTATCGTTGGCGTCGACCGCGAGCTTTGGAAATGTTTCTCGCGGACGCAACAGATCGACGAGTTCCCGCGCGGGAACTGTAGCGGTCGCGACGGCGACATCATCAAAAAATGGTCACCGGACCGACCGGTGACGGTGTGGATCAACGGTCTGTCGGCGTATTCGGAGTTGTTCCAGGATATGTTGCAGGAATTGACGCCTGAGCTGAACTTCAACTACCAATTAGTGGCCGAGGAGAGGCGGGCCGATATCGCCGCATATGTGGGTATCAGCTCGGATGATGCAAGGGCGCTCGGGTTTAGCAGTTGTGAGGGTTTCTGGGGTTGCACGAACTATGAGACTAACGACGAAAACGAGGTGGTTTCGGCGGAGATAGTGATTTTCCAGGTTGAAGACGCGAACTTGCGAAAGCTCCGGATCATCAACGACACGGTCGAGTATGCGATGCTGCACGGGTTATTGCAGGTATTGGTGCCAATGAGCTACCGGAATGTGCCTGACAGCGTATTGAGCATCGATACGGGACTGCGATTCAATGAGATGAGCGCTTCTGACCGTGAATTGGTGCGGATTTTGACTAGCCCGTTGGTTAAGAGTGGCGACAGAACTGCGGACGTGGAAGCGTTGGTTGTTTTTGCGGATGAGATTTTGGATCCTCAAGAACCGGAGCAGTTGACGAATCTGGAAATCATCGAGCAAGCGCGTCTGAAAATGCACGACAGCGAAACAGTTCTTTACAACATGAACGGAGGATGGTCAGGCGGGACGTGCGTGGGCCGGTTTGGGCCATCGCAAGTGACGGTGTCCGAGTTTAGCTCGCATCGCGGTTTGCATTATCGGCTAACCGATGCTTCTGAGCGGTTGTACGCGTTCTGGCGGTCGGAAGACGGTAGGGCGGAGTACTGGAACGGCAGCACCCGATCTTGGCGACGGTTCTCAGCCACAGATGATCAGGATCTGGCGCTAGAAACGGCGTGGTCGCCACAATATTCCGATCCGATGGTGTTACTGACTTCGGTCTTGTATTTCGGCAACGAAACGCTAATCGAGCTTGATCGAACGGATGAAGAAATCGAGTTCAGGGTGGAGCGCATTCGGGGGTACGCGACGCCCGAATGGACTGATGAACAGGCACTGTTCTCGGCGACCTTCACAGTCGATCTGACCAACTACGAGATAACCACATTCTCGATGGATTGGTTGTTCGACGTGCGAGGGTTGGCTTGCGACGAGTATTCGGTTGAGGCGAATCTGATCGAATATGGCACGAGTTTGATCATCCCGTCTGAAGTGCGTGGCGGTTCACGAGTCGTCGGCAACTAAATCGTTCGCGGAACCATCAACTTCGTCGAATTAGGATGATCCGTATGAAGCCGCGGATTGCAGTAGTTGTTTCGGTTGGGTTGTTTTTGGTTGCGCTGGCCTCGTTCGGAGTTGCATCAGGTGTCAACGCGCAGGGTCCGGAAGCGGTGTTACGAGTTTCGGATGTGGAGGTTACCGAAATTGCAGAGTTGTCAACCACAGTACGGTACGAGGCGCTGGTTACGGTCGAGAATGTGGGCGGCGGGGACTTCGCGGGGACTCAGCGGATCGAGTATCAGCTTGACAGTGGCGAGCGAACGTTGGTGTACATCGTGACTGAATTGGCGGCGGGAGAAGACTTGAGGTTCACGTTCCGATTTGAATTGCCGCCGGGAGATCAAACGTTGGAATTGATGGTGGGCGAAACGTCGCACGAGACCGAGATTCACGTTGCGGCAGTCGATTTGTCGCTGACGGTGGGCGATCGAAGAGTCGTGACGGGAGGGTTTGTGGAGTTCGACGTTAATGTGACTAATGAAGGGGACCGTCTCGCAAGGGAGGTCGAGTTGACGGGTCGATGGGAACGGGTTGATGACGGTGAGGAAGGCGAAGTGGATTTCGGTGAGCTCGTCGAGTCGTTGGACGTTGGTGGCAGCGTGTCTGCGGTGGCTAGTTTCGAGATAACTCCCGGGGTTTACAGATTCCAGATGACGGCGTCGACGGTATCGGTCGAGGAAGCTGTGCAGAACAACGTCGTCGAATTTGCGCTGGATGTCGAGTTCGTGGAGTTGGAAGTGAGTGTGAATTCGATCGAAACCGTCAAATGGCACACTGATGGTCGGGGGTTGGTGTCGATATCTTTGGAGGTTGGCAACGTCGGTGTTGTTCGAACTGGACGCCTGCCGGTGGGAGTTGAGTGTGCGGACGATTTCTGCTCAGGATTGACCGTGACAGAACCCATCGACGTTGGAGCAACCGCAACTGTCGATTTGGAGGCGTGGGTGAAGGTCGGCAGCGTTACCGCGACGATTTACGCCGGCGAGAATGACGATGGATTCAGGTGGGGGGAGGACAATGTGATCGAGACGACAATTGAGGTACCCGAGGGGCCGCCGTTGGAGTGGTCGTTGTCGGCGGTTTCGGACGCGGCAGAGTTTCGATACTGGAGCGATGGGTCGGCGAATGCGGTTTTTGAGACGACGATGGTGAATGAGGGTAGCGACCTCATTGTCGGTGAATTGCAGATATCGGTGTCCTGTTCGCAATCGGGCGAGGTTGTTGTCGATTGCGGCGGTGATCTAACGGTTTCGCTCGATCCGTCAATTGAACCTAACGTTACGCAGCACGTCGTCAGGGTTCCGAAGGGTGAGACGATGTTGCATTTTTCCCAAGACGAGGACATAGAGTTGACGGCGGAGGCAGTGGTGCCGGAACGCATCTTGGGGGTCGATCGAGAAATCTGGGACTGTTTCAGCGATCGATCGAACGTCCGAAGAGAAACGTCAAGAGATTTGGGTGTAGGTTGCGGCGGATGGCGTAACGAATTCGTGACGAAATGGCAGATCGGAAAGCCGATACTGATCTGGACGGAGGGTGACCCAGAGTACGTTGCGATATTCGACGAGGTGCTGGAGTATATCGCGCCGTTGCTCAACGTCGAGTTTGAGCGGGTCGCAAATAAATCGAGGTCTGAGTTGCGCGCCTATCTGGGTCTGTCTCGGAGCGAACGGATAAGTGCTCTGCGATGCAATTTTGCGGCAGGCTGCACCAGTTTCGATGTTGGTGCTGACGGCACAATCTTGTCGGGAGATTTAGTGGTTTGGCCACCATATTCAACGTACACGGAATCTGGTCGCAACCACATGATTTACAGCATTGCGTTGCACGAGTTGATCCATGCGTTGACGGGTATGTTGCATCGGCATGCTGACCGGACGAGCGTGATGGGTTACGACTCGCTGGACTACAACACGCTTGGTCGGACAGACGCGGCGTTGCTCCGGATTACGTCGCACCCCTTGGTAAAACCGGGAATGCGCTTCAACGAGGTCGGCGAGTTGATAGTTTTCGCGGACGAAATGTTGGATCGGGTTGAAGAAGCTGAAATCACCACGGCGGAAGTACTGCGTCGGGCCCACGCGACGATGATGGACGCGGGTTCCGCTAGTTACAAAATCTCCGGGGGATGGCCAGGATGCGATATCTTATTCGACGATGCTGATTACTCGATAGGTGGGTTCAGACCGCGCGCGTCGCGTTGGGTTCACTTCAATGATGAAAAGATAGACCTATTCCTCGTGCGTTCGCAATCCCGGCTCCAATTAATCGAGTACTGGACGTTTATTGAGGGGCGGTGGCGTCAGATACCTGGGACGTCGAGCCTGGAGGGTTTGGGTTTCCGGGATTCGTTCTCAAGTCCGCTTACGATGCTATCCAGCATCGTTTTGTACGGTGACGACGCCGAGTTGAAAGTGAATTTTGAGGACGACGGAGTAGTGTCGATCGAGGTTTCGTTGGAGGGTGCCGATGTGCGTACGGGATGGAGCCAGAACACTCAGTTAGGCGTGCAGATACAGGTGGACACAAACAACTACACGATTCCGAGCTACCAGTTGGAATGGTCGTTCGAATCCGAGGATGCGAATGTTTGCGACTCATATCGGCTTGAAGCCAGCGAGGGTGAATATGGATTAGGGTTCGAATTCCCCGACGCGATTCGCGACGGGTCAGGGGTGTTGCGTTTGAGTAATGGTCGTTGACGCGTCGATCTGACAGGGGTGCGATGTAACGGGTTACGAAATTAACGCGGCCCATTGTGTGTCAAGGTGAGACTCGATGTAGTCTCGATCAAGTTCGTAACCGAGTCCGGGTTTATCGGACAGGTGGAGGTGACCATCGCGTATGTCAAGCGGTTCGGTTAGGCAGGCGTTGTACGAGGGGACCGCGTGGTGATTCATCTCGAGGCGGTAAATGTTCGGCACGTTCATCAAGACGTGTGCGCCGGAGATTACGTTGAACGAACCTGACGCGTCGTGCGGCGAAATGGGTATATAGAAGGTTTCGGCGAGGTGCGCGATCTTCTTCATTTCGGAAATTCCGCCGGTCCAGCAGATGTCGGGCATGATGTAGTTGACGAGACCTTCGGTCAGATAAGGGAGGAAGTCCCATCGGGTGAATTTCCGCTCACCGATGCAGAGGTTGATGTCGGTGTTGCGGCGGAGTTGGCGGTGTGCTTCGAGGCTTTCGGGTTGCAACGGCTCCTCGAACCAAGTCAAGTTGTAAGGCATCATCCGGTTGCAAAGGTCGGTGGCGGTCGAGACGTCGAAATTTCCGTGGGCATCGATCATTAGCTCGATATCTGGACCTAGACTCTCTCGCAGCGCGGCCATCAGGTCTTCAGCGTGAGCGGCGGCGGCGGCGGAGATTTTGCCGTCGATATAGCGGCGGTGCTTGGCGCCCATTTCAGGCGAAAACGGGTCAAGTTTCAGTGCCTGGTAACCGAGGGCAACCTGTGCCTTGGCGTCGGCGACACATGCATCGATATCATCGGCCGGGCCGCAATGCGAGTAGAGAGGCACCGAGTCACGCATGGGTCCGCCGAGGAGGTCGTAGACGCTTCTTCCGAGCGCTTTGCCTTTGATGTCCCAAAGGGCCATGTCCACTCCACTGGCCAGAGTGGTGGCGAATCCGCGGGAGCCCAAGGTGCCGAAGCGTCGGTATATTTGGTGCCAGATGCGGTCGATGTGGTTCGGGTCTTGACCGATTAGTCCTTCGGAGAAGTCTTGACCGACAAGGTCGTTCTTCAACAAGGCGTAAGTCTGGGCGATGACGATTGCACCACCGCCGCCGACGTTAGTGGATTCTCCGTATCCAGTGATGCCTTCGTCGGTGTCGATTTCGACAAACATCCATGGTCGCGATTCTTGAGCGCGGACGACGTATGCGCGGAGGTCGGTGATCTTCATTTGGGGAGCCTCGAGGGTGTCGATTGACAGTTCGCCATTTGTTTCGAATGAGTAGACGGGTTCATGGTACACATAGTCGTTGGTGTGTGGCGGGTTTTGAAAACGAACAGATGTTATATTGAGAAAGGTATTGGATGGCGATAAAGAGTTTCCGCGATCGACGGACGGAGCGGCTGCATGCCGACGAATTCGTAGCAGACTTCCAATCGTTCGAGCGACAAGCGAGGATCAGGTTACGATATCTTGACGGTGCGACCACGTTGCGTAACTTGTCGGGTGTCCGAAGCAACAGACTTGAAAAGCTACGGGGGGATCGTGAGGGCCAGTATTCGATCCGGGTCAATCGCCAATGGCGGATCTGTTTTCGCTGGTCGAACAACGAAGCCTACGATGTTGAAATTGTCGACTACCACTGAATCTGAGGTAACAACTTGATGAAAAGGGATGAATACACCCGAGAGATCAAAAACGGCTTGCCGCCGATACATCCGGGCGAGTTGTTGTTGGACGAGCTTGAATACACGAATGTCGATAGGAAACGGTTCGCGGAGATGTTGGCAGTGCCTTTCGAACAGTTACAGGCGTTCCTGAGTGGCGAACGCGATGTGGATGCTGAATTTGCGTTGCGTCTGGAACGTTACTTTGGTTCCGGGGCGCGCATGTGGATGAACATACAAACCGATTATTCGTTGAAAGTGGCCGAGAGAGAGTTGGGAAAAACGATCTCCGATGAGGTCGTGCCAAGAGAGAAGGATTCGTCGGAGATAGTCGAGGCGGCTTGATGACTCGAATGTGATCATCGTCGTCTGCAGCGGTGTTGCGACATCACGTTCGGGTGTTAAACTGCGAACGCATGGATTCAAACGGCGACGTCGATGGCGATGCGCCATGTAATGCAATAGAGGAACTAGGAACGTCATGCGCTTTTGCTACGCCCACCGGCGATTCACGCTATATCCACAGTCTGTAGACACATGGGATGTGCACCCGGATAACTACACGCCCGAGTTTTTGGACCGTGCACGCGACACGGGTTTCGACGCATTGGAGTGCGGGTTCGAGGTGCTCGACAAGCTGGGCGACGCCAAGTCGATATCCCAATTCGGCGAACGCGTCCGGTCACACGGTCTCAAGGTCGGTGCTATCCGCTCAGGCGGGACGCTGACTGAGGCGAGGCACGGTCCGCAGAACCGCGAAAAGCTGATGCGTGCGGTCGAGTATGCCGAGAATGTCGGTGCGGAAGTGGTTAATGGCGCGTTGAGTGCGCCGGCTCGTTATCCTGGGCACCCGCCAGGGTCGATTCCCGGCAGCGTTAGCGGTTGGCCCAAGTCCCAAGATGCCAGCAGAGACGCCGAGATGTGGGTGTACGACTCCTTGGCATCGGCCTTCCAACAGGTTTGCGATTCCACTGACGACGTGGATGTAACCATCGAGGTGCACCAGAACTCGCCGGTCGATAACTCGTGGTCAGCAGTGTTGATCAACGATATGATCGACCGCGAAAACTTCGGCATCAACCCCGATATCGGCAACATCGTCTGGACGTACGATGTACCGGAAGAGGACTACGACGCGGCGATCGATGCATTAGCGCCGATTTCGAAATACTGGCACTGCAAAAACCTTCACCGTGTCTATCATCCTGAGAATCAGCGAACCGTTTTCATCCGTGTGCCCTTGCAGGACGGCGAGGTAGACTACCGGTACGCAATATCGGCGATGGCCAATGCCGGATACAGCGGATACATGGCTATTGAAGGCACTCAGAACGGCGATCAGTGGCACAAGGACGGCATTTCGCTCGATTATGCAAAGGGGATCTGGGCCGAGTTTGAAGATTGACCGTAATCTAGAGCGCCGAACAACTGGGTCGCCAGACATTTGGAACGGGGTAATTCATGCAAGATGCTGATCGCGAAGCTGAGGATACGTCTGAACCTATAGAACCGGAGGTCGAGGAGGACGATGATGTCTTCTTTCGGGACGTATCAGAGGATTTGGACGACGAGGAGAGAACATCGTACGCGGTGCTCTTAATTCTTGCGGTTGGCGGATTCGCCGTAGGTGCGTTGCTGCTGAACATCACGTTGACGTCGGCGATTACCTTGAAAGAGTACATGGGCGAGATCGGTTGGGTAATTGCGCCTGCGCCGATGCTCCTGTTCGGATTGGGTTCGATTTGGCAATACGAGGTTATGTGGCTCCAACGTCTCGGCGCTGCGGCGTTGGGTTTCTCATTGGCTCAGTACATAATGTTGGCGATCGGGTTTTCGGTCTTAGCAATCTGACCCCGGTTGATCGCCGAGGTTTTGCGATCTGGGTTTTTACGCCCTTGGATGCGCGGCGTCGTATTCTCTGCGGACGTGTTCGGTTGTGAGGTGTGTGTAGATCTGGGTGGTCGCAATGTTTTCGTGGCCGAGGAGTTCTTGGACGTGCCGCAGAGAGGCTCCCCCGTTCAGCAGATGAGAGGCGAAGCTGTGACGGAGCATGTGCGGTGTGATGTGTTTTGCGATTCCCGCTCCGAAGGCGATCTTCTTTAGTTGCAACCAGAGGCCTTGTCGAGTGATACGTGAACCCCGCGCGTTGAGGAACATCGCATCTGGGTCTTGGAATCGGCCCAGTTTTGGTCGACCGATGGTCAAGTAGTCTGCGATGGCGTCCATCGCCGCGTCGTAAACGGGTACGACGCGCTCTTTGGATCCTTTGCCGAATATGCGGATCGTCGAGCTGTCGAAGTTTACGTTGTTGATGTCGACTTCTACAACCTCGGATATGCGAAGTCCGCCGGCGTAGAGAAGCTCGACGACGGCGCGATCCCGAAATTCGGTGGGAGTAGATGCGTCGGCGGTGTAGTTCAGGAGACCCTCGACTTCATCGAGGGTGAGTGCCTTGGGGATTGGCTTGCCGCCGCGTGGGGCCTTCAAACGACGGGTAGGCAGATCGCTGGTGACGCCTTCTTCTCTCAGAAAACGCATTAAGGAGCGGAGCGAAGCGATTTTCCGCGATTTCGTGGCATTTGAGTAGCCGCGTTCGTCGAGGTCGCTGACGAACTCGGTTATCTTTGTTTCGTCAAATTGATCCCAATCGACCGACATGGAATCTGAGCCCCACGTCTCTTCAATGAACGTGGTCAATCCTCGGAGATCGTTGCGATAGGCGCTGACAGTGTTCGGGGACAGGCCCCGTTCGCCCGTCAAGTGCTCGAGAAACGCGATGATGTGAGGATCCATACTCGGAATCGTAGAAAAATCACTGTGCGCGATTCGGTTGATCGCGGTGCAATCGGGTTTCCAGTTTGCCGCTGACGATTGACGAACGGCATCGAGAACGTTGGTCGGCGCGATAGAATCGTTCTCTAGCTGGCGATCACTCTTGACGGAGATCACATACTAGGTGTTTGAAGCGATCAACATACCCTTTGACCCGTACATATTTGGCGGTACGACTACCGCTTTTTCGTGGCACGGGTTCCTCACCTTCATAGCGGTCGGCACTGCGATCTGGTTGGCCGGCCGGGCAGCGATCCGCGAACAGTTGGACCAAGAGCAGGTTTACAACACCGCGTTGTGGGGAGTGTTGGGGGGAATTGTCGGAGCTCGGATCGTGCACGTCTTGGACAACTGGTCGATTTACGGTGACGATCCGCTGTCGATATTTGCGGTGTGGAATGGCGGGATCGGCCTTTGGGGCGGCATTCTTGGAGGGTGGATTGCCGGATCGATGTACGCGTATTTCGCGAAGGCTCCCATTGGTCGCTTCATGGATATCGCTGCCGCTCCATTGCTGATTGCGCAAACGATTGGACGCATCGGAGACATCATCAACGGTGAACACTGGTCGCGTCCTCTGGACATGTTCTGGGGCTGGTATTTCACCGATATCGACAGCCCGGCGCGGTCAGTGATCGATCGATTCCCTGATTTGTTCGGGACCGATGTTGAACGCCCGGTTCATCCGGCGGTCGTTTACGAGATGATCACCAACATCATCATCTTGGGCGTGATCTTCTTGTTGCGAGGCAGAGTTCGCCCAGCGGGCAGTATCTTCATGATCTACCTTGCTCTGTACGCGACGGCCCGATTCGGCATTCAGTTCGTACGGTTGGACGACGTGAAGTTCTGGGGTCTGCAGGAGGCGCATCTGATCGCTATCTTGGTATGGATTGTTACGATTCCGTGGATCATTTGGAAGGTTCGTTTCGTCGGGCGCGACGGAGGTGCACCGAGACGGAGAGTTCGCGAGATTGCGGAAGTAGATCGAGTATCTGCGGGTCGGTCGAGGCGCGAGCGGCAGCGGGAGTTGGCGCGTTAGATGCGGTATCGCTACCTTCACGCCGTTGTCAAAATTCAGATTGAATGAGTTTTGGTGGTCGTCATGGATGTAAAAGAGGCAGTGCGACTGCGAAAGACTACCGCGCTGAGCTGTACATCGATGAGGAAGTCGTAAGTATCGGCCTTGAAGACGTCCGATTCGACTACGATTCGGATAAGTGGTTCGTCACGATCGGTTTTTCCCGACCTTGGGATCGGAAGCACCCGTTGGTGAGCGCTCTGACTGAAGCAGGGCGTCCTGACCGTTCATACAAAGAGATTTGCGTCGACGATGACAGCGGCGATGTGGAGTCGCTAAAGGTACGAGTTTTGGGACCGACTTCGACGATTTGATGTCCCATTCGGGATTCTTCATCGATGCTAATCTTCTCGTGTTGCTCGTGGTTGGCAGGACGCGACGAAGTCATATCACTGATTCGCCGAGATGTCGTGCAGCCTGAGTTCGCGGCGCCGGTTTCCTCGATAGTAGTCAGTTTTCAGACTGACTACAGCGTCTACGATGCGAGTTGGAGGGAGGTGGTCGGCCATTCGGAAACCGACGGTGCGGAATGAACGACCGGTGGAGTCTTTGAGATCGAGGCGGACGTGGTCTTGGTTGCGCCCCATGTAGGAGATGTTGGCGGTTTCAGCGCCACGGATGAGGAATCGGGGTTCTCGATTTCCGGTTCCGAACGGGGCCATCTTGTCGATGAATTCCCAGAGGGAGTATCCGAGTTGGTCGAGCTGGATCTCGGCGTCGACGGTTCTGACGGCGCGTTCATTCACGGTGGAGCTAAGGGCAGACCATGACATCTGAGTTTCGAGGTGGGCAGTAATTTCCGGTATCAGGCTTTCGTCGGCGGCAAACCCTGCGGCCGCGGCGTGGCCGCCGAAGCGTTGAAGTTTGGTAGATACCGCTTCAAGGGCTTGGTGGATGTCAAAGCCGGGTATGCTACGTGCGCTGGCGCGTGCGACACCGTCGATTACTTGGTAGGCGAACGCGGGCGACGCGGCGTATTCGGACGCGTTGCCGGCCAACGGTCCGAGTACGCCCATCGGTAGGGTGGCATCGACTTCGATCGCCATTACGTTGTTCCCGCTGCTCATGGCGGCATCGATTTTCGGTTTGGCGGCACGCCAAGCTTTTTCAGCGATACTGCGGCGCTTTTTGTTGGCGTCGTCTAGATAATTCGCGAGCTGCATCGCTTGGTAGATGTCGGTCGAAATCAGAAGATTCAGGCTTGGGTCTGCGGAATCGATGCGCCCGGGCGCGTTGAGGCGCGGGGCCAACTGGAATGTGATGAATTCGGCGTCGAACGGACCGCCATGTCGTATCTGATTGGATATGAGACGAGTCAATTCGATGAGGCCGGGAGGCGAGGTTGTAGCGAGCATCTTCAATCCTTCGCGGACGATGATGCGGTTATCTCCCAATAGTTCGGTTTGGTCGGCTAGCGTTCCGACCGCCGCGAGCGGGATCAATTCCGGCGCGGGCGATTGTTCGGCTTCGGCGAGGAGGGCCATTGCTAGTTTGAACGCGGTTGCAGCGCCACAGAAATCGGCAAGTCGAGGGTCGTCGGAAAGGTGACGATTGACGATCGCGGCGGCGTTCGGCAACTGGTCACCTTGAGGCAGATGATGATCGGTGATGACCGTTCGGATACCGAGGGTTTTGGCATATTCGACTTCGTCGAACGCGGTGATGCCGGTGTCGACGGTGATGACTACGGATACGCCTTGCTTTTGGAAACGCTCCAGCGCTTCGAGCGAAATCCCGTGTCCTTCGATTTCGCGATGTGGCAGGTGGTACCGGGGCTCGATGCCGAGTTTGCGGAGTGTTAGGACTATGATCGCGGTTGCGGTGATGCCGTCGGCATCGAAATCTCCCAAAATGCCGATTCCTTCGCCGTTGCGGGTTGCCTCGAGGATTACATCGACGGCGTGTTCGATGCCGGGAATGGCGCTCGGAGGATGCATCGCGTCAAGACCGTCGTTGAGGAACGACAGGGCAGCGTCTTGGTTACGGATGCCGCGGTTGTAAAGGAGAGTTGAAACTAGCGCCAATGAACCGCGCGGCGCGGCGTTTTCGATCTCTAGGTAAAAACCGTCCGGCGCCGGTTCCGCCACTCGCCATCGCGAGGTGATGGGTTGGAGTGATGCCGGTGTTTCAGAGGCGCGTTGCGGACGATTGGACGCGGCCGTCCGCCCCGTGGTCAACTGTCGAATTCCTTGAATAAGACGGAGGCGTTATGGCCTCCAAATCCTAGCGAATTGGACATAACGACGGGAACTCGGCCGCGTTTCGCCATGTTCGGGACGTAATCGAGGTCGCAGTCGATATCGGGGTTTTCGAGATTGATGGTGGGAGGTACCGCCGATTCGGAGATTGCGAGGACGCTGAACCCGGCTTCGATGCCACCGGCGGCACCGAGGAGGTGGCCGGTCATGGATTTGGTGCTGCTCACGGACAGTTTTTCCGCGTGGTCGCCAAAGGCTTTCTTGACCGCGATGGTTTCGAACTTGTCGTTGAGCGGAGTGGATGTGCCGTGCGCGTTGATATAAGCGACTTCTTCCCGTTCGATGCCTGCTTGTTCAATGGCGATTTTCATCGCTTCGGCGGCCCCTTCGCCTTCTGGGTGCGGTTGAGTTACGTGGTGGGCATCGCTCGTCGCGCCGTATCCGACCAGTTCGCACAGCACTTCGGCACCGCGCTTCTCGGCGTGTTTCAACGATTCGATGACGATGACTCCAGCTCCTTCGCCGAGGACGAAACCATCCCGTTCGGCGTCGAATGGGCGGGACGCTCCTTGCGGATCATCGTTGCGCGTCGACAGAGCTTTGCAGGCGTTGAAACCGGAAACGCCGATCGGGCAGATAGCGGCTTCGGAACCGCCAGCAATTGCGACATCGACGACGCCTCTGCGGATCATCTCAGCCGCTTCACCGATGGAATCGGTGCCAGTGGCACATGCGGAGACAACTGAGAAGTTGGGCCCTTTGGCGCCGATCGTCATGGAGACTTGACCGCTCGCCATATCGCCCAACATCATGGGTATTAGGAATGGGTTCACGCGGCGGGGACCTCGATCGTTGAGGACCTCGATCTGTTCTGAAATGGTGATGATGCCGCCGACGCCGCTACCGATGAGAACGGCGACGCGTTCGGCGGCCTCGTCCTCCATGTCGATTCCGGCGTGTTCGAGGGCTTCGAGACTGGCCACGCAGGCGAATTGGGCAAAGCGATCCATTCGCTTCGCTTGCCGACGACCGAGGATAGCATCCGGTGCGAAATCGGTGACTTCGCCGGCGATCCGGGACTCGAACCCGTCGGCGTCGAAAGCGCCGATATAGTCGATACCCGACTCACCGTTGATCAGGTTTTTCCATGTGGTTTCGCGGTCGGAGCCTAAGGGCGTAACCAGCCCTATCCCTGTGACGACTACCCGGTCGGTCATGTGTAGTTGTTTTCCCATGCGATGTTCGTTTGGCGTCGCAGATACGCTGAATGAAGTATATATCTGGGTCTGTTCATCTCCTTTTCTACGTGGCAGAACCCTAGCTTCGTAGAATCGGAACCAATATGCCTACGGTCGAAATCGAGACGCATGGATGCAAGT
Organism: Dehalococcoidia bacterium; assembly: GCA_963664695.1. Lineage (GTDB taxonomy): Bacteria > Chloroflexota > Dehalococcoidia > Lucifugimonadales > Lucifugimonadaceae > Bin127. The sequence goes on along the minus strand of OY761543.1, from coordinate 478,528 downwards.
TGAACACTGCCGATTCCCAGCTGTTGGCGGCGGAGTTTTTGCGTGCCGGTTTTGCGGTTCGGGGTCGGGATGACGTAGCGACACCGGATGTGTTCATCCTCAACTCTTGCACCGTCACGCACGTCGCGGACAAAAAGGCTAGGCAGTCGATATCCGCGGCGAAGCGTCGGTATCCGAACGCGCTGACGGTTATGACGGGGTGCTATCCGGAACGAGCCACCGATGAAACAGCGAGTCTCCACAGCGTCGACTTAGTTTTAGGGAATTCGAGAAAGCCCGAGTTGGTCGAATCGGTGGCCCGGCGACTTAGCGTGGAACTGACGCCGTGTGCGGATGGTCGGGATGTGATTCCTTCCGCGGCATTGTTGGGCCGGACGCGGGCTTCGGTGAAGATACAAGAGGGGTGCGATCAGGTCTGCGCGTATTGCATAGTGCCAAAAGTGAGGGGTCGTGAGCGTAGTGTCTCGGTCGAAGAGATTGTTGATCACGTACGACGATTGGAGATTGCAGGTTGCCGGGAGGTGATTTTCACGGGGACGCAGTTGGGACACTACGGCTTCGATCTGGAGACCGGTGTGGATTTGACCTTCTTATTGGGCTCGGTGTTGGCGAGGACCGAGATTCCACGAATAAGGGTCTCTTCGTTGCAGCCGCCGGAGATCGATGATCGGTTGTTGGATTTGTGGGCCGCGGAAGGGGATGGTAGGTTGTGTCCGCATTTCCATATGCCGTTGCAAAGCGGCAGCGATATGATCCTTGGGCGGATGCGGCGAACTTATCAATCCGATGAGTATCTGCAGAAAGTCGAGTTGATTCGGGCGAGAGTAGCGAGTTGCGGGATCACAACCGACGTGATTGCCGGTTTTCCAGGTGAAACGGAAGTGGATCATGAGATGTCCGTATCTGTGATGCGCGCAGCGGAATTTGCCGATGCGCACGTATTTCCATATTCGGCAAGGCCGGGAACAAGTGCGAACCACTTCGACGATCAACTTGACCCAAGGATCAAAGCAGGACGAGCTGCGGTGCTGCGCGATATCGCCTCGAGGAGTGCGTCACGTTTCCGAGATGCGATGATCGGTACGGTCCGCCCCGTGTTGTGGGAGGGACGTCGCGGGAGCGCAGGATTGACCGACAACTACGTCAAGGTCAGATTGGAATCCGTTGACAAACGAGGCGGTGACGGACTGATTGAGAATGTCGCGTTGCGGCGAGTCGATTCAGATGGAGTCGTCGTCGGTCAGGCGACCTGAGTCGATCGGTTGATCGTTCGCACTAGTTCAAGTGCGGGTCGAGCTGCGCCAGGATGTCGGTAGGAGTTCCGACGAGGTTACCAGAACGGTCACGATCGATGTATACGGCGCGACGCTGTGGATCCATCGGGAAGAAGAGACATATGCGTTCCTGCTCGGCTTTTTCGAGTAGCCGCACTTTTTCGTCAAATGCTTGGAGCGGGTTCATGCTAAATCCGAACTGAACGCTCGGGTCGATGTGGAACGGCGTTGGGAAGAGTAGCGGAGAGGCCATGATCTGTTCTGAGCCGCAAGTGACGATCACGGTTGAATTGGCTGGCGTAACGCCACCGGAACGCTCCAACTTGATGCCGGGCGCGATTTCGGCGCTGTCGTCTTCGACGAGTGTGATCTTGGCGCCGAGTCTCTGTAGTGTCTTAAGGTCCGTTCGAACCTCGCGGTATGCGGTGACGTGGAAGGGATGACTTCCCATCGCGGTATCCCATTCTTCTGCCGGGATGATGTATTCGGCGTTGGGACAGATCGGCTCGGCATCGCCTCGGTTGTTGTACGAAACGAGGTTGCCGGCGTGAAGGAAGTGAAGGCTGGGAAGAACGACTTGCGAGACGATTTTGGGTTGGATCGACCGCAAGAGTTGGTTCGATTTGGCACCCAGAACTTCTCGAGTGAAGATAGGATCGTGCATTCCGACGCCAGTTCCGATGACCGTGATGTCGTATTGGTCTTCTTCGATGGACGGAACATTTACCTGAAGAGCGAAATTTGCCATCGTGACCCGGTTTTGACGGTCGGTTGGGCTTTTGCCGTCATTGAGATTGAAGTCGCGCCATAACGCCTTTTCAACGTTGTATGCGTAGGTGACGTCGAGTTTGATGCTGCTGGTGTCGATTGTCTTGATTTGCACTCGGGACATTGGAGGCTCCGTTAGTTAGTTCAAAGTCCTGGTATCGGTTGTTCGATACGGGTCCGAATGACGCCTCGGGTGCGAAGAGTCGGAGATGCATTGCCCTAGACGTCGGTTGCTGAGAGTTTGGTGCCGGATGAAACGGGCGCATCCCTGCAAGTAGGGATAGGGGCCCGTTCGGGAACCGAACCCTCAGGCGACTTCGCGGGTGAAGACAGGTTCCATTGGGTGGACTCCCGTGTTGATGACGGTGAGTGTGTTCCGTCCACCGGCGATCTCGGGGAGAGTAATGAGCAGGACAGACTTGGCTAACTGGATGCGGTGCTGCATGGATGAGTTGTCCTTGTCCGCAGTGTGGTGTGCCTGCTGGAATGTATCGCCTTGGCTAAGCATTACAAGCCTCCTTGTTAGGACTAGCGCAGAGAGGATGTCTCAACTGGTTCGGCTGGTGTGAGACTGGCTCTCTCGCTACGTGGTTCTAGTTTAGCCCGAGAAAACATTTACGTCAATCAAATTTCAAAATTAATTTTGAATTAGTTTTAGATATTCGATTGCTTCAAAAAATTGTCTTCCCAACAGTGCCGAAACAGACTTGTGCGACCCTCAATGGAGGCATTTGGGCATTTCGAAACAAAACGCGCCGCAACACCACGCCATAAGCGGCGATGTGGGTAGTTCGCTAGAATCGATATACGATGACGACGAGCGGGATTCTTGGCGAGGTAAAGCAGATATGACCCTGAGATTGCAAGCGATGCGTGGCGACATTGCGCACATCGCGTCGGACGCGGCGATCGTGAATCTTTTTGAAGGTGTTGAACGCCCTGGCGGTGCGACGGGAGCGGTTGATCGAGCGTTGGGTCAACTGATTAGCGAGTTGATATCCGATCGCGAAATAACGGGCAAACTCGGCAACAACGTGTTGATCCATACCCCTACAGGCCGTTACGACGGGTTCGTGCCCAAACGAGTGTTGGTGATGGGATTGGGCAAGCAAGCCGACTTTGGCGCCGATGAAGTTCGCGAGGTCGCGGCCGTGGCCGCGAACCGGTTAAAGGGAATCGCTAAGACGGCGACGACGATTGTCCACGGCGCGGGCGTCGGCGGGTTGGATACTGCGATGGCGGCACAAGCGATAGCAGAAGGCTCGATCATCGGTTCGTACGGTTTTAACAAGTACAAACAAACGTCGAACGAATCGTCCGACCGCCTTGAACTGATGAACGTTGTCGAGTTGAACGACTCGAGGTTGCCTGAGGTGCGTTCCGGATTGGGATTAGGTATTGCAGCCGCGAAGGCGCAGAATTTCGCGCGTAATCTGGTAAACGAGCCAGCGAACGTTCTGTCGCCCGCGTCGATGGCGGACGAAGCACGACGAGTTGCGGAGGATCACGGATTGCAGCTGACCTCGATGAGTCTGGACGAGTGTCGTTCGATGGGCATGAACGCATTCGCGGGCGTGGCGCAGGGTTCGCACCGTCCAGCGGAGTTCCTGCATATGACTTACGCGGGCGATCCGTCGGATGCGAGCAATAACGTATGGTTGATTGGCAAGAGCATCACGTTCGATTCGGGAGGGTTGTCGTTGAAGCCGTCGCGAGGGATGGTTACGATGAAAGGTGACATGGGAGGCGGTGCGGCGGTTTTGGCGGCGATGCAGATCGTTGGTGGGCTCCGGCCTCGTATCAATGTTCACGCGGTGTTTCCAATCACCGAGAACATGCCAGGCGGTGGAGCTCAACGACCCGGTGATGTAGTTCAGGCGATGAACGGCAAGTACATAGAGATAGACAACACCGATGCGGAGGGTCGATTGACGTTGGCCGATGCGTTGGGTTACGCGCGGAATAATGGCGCAGCACGCATCATCGATGTCGCGACGTTGACCGGTGCGGCTCGGGTCGCACTTGGCACTGGCAATGCGGCGGTTTTTGGCAACGACGATGGGTTGGTCAAATCGGTGATGGATGCGGCGGAGACGTCAGGAGATGGGATGTGGAGATTGCCGTTGGATGCGACCTCGAAGCGATTGAACCGGTCGAGCATCGCAGACGTCAAGAATAGCGGTGGCGCTCCTGCGGGATCGATAACGGCGGCGCACTTCATTTCGGAGTTCGCGGAAGATACGCCTTGGGTGCACATCGACATCGCCGCGGTCTCGATGGTAACCGGCAACCGGGGGATGTTCCGCACGGCGGGCGCGACCGGTGCGCCGACGCGAACTCTCGCCAACCTAGTGGCGTCATTGGCAAGATGAATTGAACAAGGCTGCGATTTCGATACTGGTCTTTGCGTCGATTGCGGTCTCGACGATCGTTTTTGGGGCGTGTGGGACGCTCGAGAGTGGGCGAACGTTTCCAACGCCGGAAGCTCGTGGACCGTATGAGGTCTCTACCGAGTACGCGGTCGTAACCCCGACATCGATCGATTTGCCGGAGGGTTGGTGGAATCCGATCGACGAAAAGAAGCTTGAACAGATCGAATATTCGTTGGTCGGCATCAGGATGTGGGGAAACTGCGTCTGGTATTTCGACGATCCCTCGCCGGCGACGGAAGCGGCGGTGAGAATGGCACTTTCTGACGTGATCAACTCGCCGATTGCCAACTCAATTGGCATCATCGAAGGTGCGGATCTGGAAGCGGTCTGCGAAGGTTCGGCCGCGGTGTCTGATATCGATATCAATGTCACCGACGGCAGACGGGCGGCGATTGCGTCCGATTTGATGGTCGACCTGTTGGATTCCTGCGTTACGTTCTACGCGACGCCCGATGCACCGTTGGCGTATCGGATCGCGACGAATTTCATGGACATGTTGTGGATGTTGGAATTGGACGGGCCGAGGTGGCCGCGACGAGATTTCTGGGGAGTCCGCGAGTGGTGCGACAACGTCGTCGAGGGCGCGGTGGCGAGTTAGGGACTCCTAAGACTCGCACGCAAGGGGACGACTAACCGCCCCAGATCTTCGCGGCAGCGAAAATGGCGGCGGTCTGCCCGAGCATGATGGGGACGAGCCACTTGAGGAGGTCGAACTTGACGTTGGCGATCTCGGTTCGCAAGATCGCCAAGTCCTCTTTCGTCGCAAGATGATTGATATGCGTTTCGACTACCGCGACGCGTTATCGATGTGTTCCAACGTTGTCAACGGATGTTTCGATGAACAGTAGTCTTTCGTTCGGAACATCTCGATCCTAGAACGGCATGATGGTGGCGTCGAATAGAGATTCTGTTATCAGGATGGCGCCGACGGCGATGCTGATGGCACCGGCGGCGAGGGTAATGGCCCGGTTGAGAGCGAGTTTTGAGGCTGCAGCTTTGAATGGCAATGCGAGGAAAATGGTGAGGATCGCCATCGAAAGCATGGTGCCGATGCTGAAGAGGGCGATGTAACCAAGGCCGGTCAAGGTCGAGTCGATCGTGGGAAGCAGGACGACCATCACCGCGGCGCTTCCTGCGAGTCCGTGGACAATGCCGATGGCGAATGATTTGACGCGGAAGACGGGTTTACCCAAGATAAATAAGCTGTTGTGGTTATCGCTATTGGGATTGTGAGGGGATAGACGGGCGTGTGAAGCTTGAGGCGGGTGCGTGGCGTGGACGTGGAAGTGAGGGCCGACGCCGTGGTCGTGTTGGTGGATGTGGATTTTGCCGCGCAAGACATTCCACGCGGTGCTGACGCCGAGATATATGAGCATGATTCCGACGCCGACTTCGAGGAATGGGGCAATGGCTTCGTAGCGTTCAATCGCGATCTCGTTGGAGATCAAAACGACGGTGCCCAGGATGAGGAGGGGGACGGAGTGTCCAGCTCCCCAGGATGCGCCGAGCCAGATGGATTGCCAGATGTTTCGCTCTTTGCCGACGATGTTGGCGACGGCGACTACGTGGTCGGCATCGGTGGCGTGTTTGAGTCCGAGGAGGAAGCCGAAAGCGAGGATGGCAATTATGCCTGAATGGGGTTCCATACTACTGACTCCGGAAAGGGATTTGTTAATTGATACGAAGCGCTTTGCGAAGGGAGTTTCAAACGTTCGTGAAAAGATGGATGGCACGCCCGGAGGGATTCGAACCCCCGACCCTCTGGTTCGAAGCCAGATGCTCTGTCCCCTGAGCTACGGGCGCACGGATACTCTCGAATTCGCAAGATGGAGTGGGGTGGACGGAGGGAATCGAACCCTCGATCTTCAGGGCCACAACCTGACGTGTTAACCGCTACACTACGCCCACCACGAGAACGCGAATGCGAGGTATGCGTCTTTCCGATTCTAAAACAGGTGGCGGTAATGGTTGCCGATGACCTTGCGCACCTTGGCAGGACCACCGTCATTCCGGCGTCGGCGGGAATCCAGCGGCGAATAGGCAAAACTATTGTGCAGTAGTGTAAGATAGAACGTATGAGTTTAAAAACGCTTTGAAAACGAATCGGAAGGAGATTTATGGGCGTAACACATGTAACAGCGACGGTCCGGAACCCTGCGGATCCGGAACGTACTTGGGAAGGGTTGTTCCTTGTGGACACTGGTGCGACGGATTGCCTAGTCCCGCGACGGCATCTTGAGGCGATTGGGCTGGAACCGGAAAGCGAGAGGGTCTACAGTTTGGCGGACGGCAGCGAGCACCGGATGTCGGTCACCGTTGCCCGTATCGAATTTATGGGCGAGGTCGTCGGGGCGACGATTGTGATGGGGGAAGAGGAGTCGGAGCCGTTGTTGGGGGTTACGGCGTTGGAGTCGGTGGGGATTGAGGTTGATCCGCGGAATCAGGAGTTGAAGCGGTTGCCGTTTGTGCGGTTGAGGTGAGCGGCACCTGCCGTCGGGCACACCCAGCTTTCGTTTCGCGATGGGGATCTTTGCACGACCGATTGTGGCACAGATTAGAGCACAGATCGAGGCGCATCACGGGTTGCCCGACCCCTCTGGATTCCAGCTTTCGCCGGAATGACGGTAGTCGTGAACAGAAACCGAAAGGGACGGTTTGCTGGCTGGTGCCCCCTTTGTCCTTCGGACATTTCCCCCGTGAACGGGTGAAACCCGACCGCCTCGCGGCTCAACGCAGACCCTGAATTCGCCGGAATGGCGGTGGTTGTGAACAGAAACCGAAAGGGATGGTTTATTGGCTGGTGCCCCCTTTGTCCTTCGGACATTTCCCCCGTGAACGGGGGAAACCCGACCGCCTCGCGGCTCAAGGTAGCCCCTGTTTTCGTGGGTATGACGGGTGTATGTTGCTAGAATTGCCGCAGTCGTTAATGCATGAGAGGACTGTGTGATGAAGATTGTTGATGTCAAACCGATGGTGGTGGAGAATGATCCGCCGTTTATTGGGGGGCAGCATTTGCTGTTTGTGCAGGTGGTTACGGATGAGGGGATTGTGGGGATGGGGGAGCGGGTTACGGGTAGCGGGTATTCGGGGAATGTGGTGGATCTGCAGTCGATAATTTCGCTGCTGGAGGAGTATGGGCGGTATGTGCTGATCGGGGAGAATCCCTTCAACATCGAGTTGCTATGGCAGAGGATGTATGGGAGCCGGCACGATTTCCGGCATCCGAGTCTGCACTCGACGCCGGCGATCAGCGCGTTGGAGATGGCGTTGTGGGACATCGTGGGTAAGGCGACGGGGCAGCCGATCTACAACTTGCTGGGCGGGAAGTTCCACGAGAAGTTGCGGGCGTATGCCTATATGCCGCAGCCGGAGGGCGGGTTCATGGCGAACCCGGAGGCGGCGGGTCCGATCGCAGAGAAGCTTCTGGCGCAAGGGAATACGGCGTGCAAGATCGATCCCTTCACTCCGCTGTTCCCGGGGCCGCGGGATGTGGGGCTGCCGGAGATCACTCAGGCGGCGAAGATTTGGAAGGCGGTGCGGGATGCGGTCGGGAACGAGCTGGAGGTGGGTATCGGGACGCATGGTCAGTTGACAACTTACAGCGCGATCCGGGTGGCGGATTTCTTGGAGGAGTATCACCCGTTCTGGTTTGAGGAGCCGGTGCCGCCAGAAAATGTCGAGGAGATGGCGCGGGTTGCGGCGCACACGTCGATACCGATTGCGACGGGTGAGCGGTTGGTGACGAAATGGGAGTTTTCAAACCTGCTGGAGAAGCAGGCGGCGCAGATCATCCAACTGGACTTAGGTCAGTGCGGCGGGATCATGGAGTCGAAGAAGATAGCGGCGATAGCGGAGGCGCACTATGCGGTGATTGCGCCGCACATGTATTGCGGTCCGATCGCGGCTGCGGCGGCGATTCAGCTAGACACTTGTTCGCCGAACTTCATGATTGCCGAGGCGAACCAGGGGCCGCTGCACAAGATCATCTTCAAGGAGCCGTTGGTGTTCGAAGACGGGTACTACATCCCGCCGACGGGGCCGGGGTTGGGCGTGGAGTTGGATATGGATGTGGTGAAGGGGAGGTTGTTGGTGGGGTGAGTTAGTTCTCGTCTTTGCCGTTGTAGTCTTGTTTTGATGCCGCTTGTTTCGTCGCGGTCTGGGGTTCTTGCTCTTCTTTGACGCGAGCTTCATAACCCGCTTTGAATGCGGCCTTGACCTTTTTGGCTTGGCGATCGCGGTACCACTCTCTGAGAACCACTAGAACCTCCAGTTCGATGATTGTGGTTGCCGTGCTTACTTTTCTTGGTCGCCGTTGTGATTGTTCCCGTTGCGCGGTGCGGCTCGTTCTTCGCGTTCGAGTTGTCGACCGATTTCGATGCCACGTTCAAGCTCGGCACGTAGTTTTTCGCGTTCCAGTTTGGACTGTCGCTCTTGTTCAGCCCTTTCGCGGTCTTTCTTTTCGAAATGTCGTTCGAGTAGGGTTTTGAGTACCATTACTGCCTCCAGTTCGATGACGCTTGCAGTGGCGGCTACGAAGATGAGGGATGCGGAGCCGCTGACTATGGCGGTTATCGTACTTGCTATGTTATCGTGCGTGCTGCTGAAGTTCTCGGACCACCAGAGCGCGAAGATCAACGGTGCGGCCTGCGATGTGAATAACAGGTAGAACCAACCGATCCACTCCGCTCGGATTGTCCATATCGATTGCCTCGAATCGGGGGTGACGTTCAGGGCTTGTGCGAGTTGTGTCTCATCATCGTGTTCACGCATGCCTGCATTATATGGTACGTGCGTTGTGCAACTGAAGCCAATGGCGAAAATTCTGGTCGCCCTTTTGTCCGATCTATTGGCGTGGCGGGATGAAGATTGAGTATTCGGAGATCGGGGTTCGTTCGCCGTTGATTTCGCCCCAGAGGAGGATGGTGTAGACGCCGTTGCCGTGTTGGTCTAGGAGGTCGGAGATGTCGGCGGAGATGGAGAAGGAGTCGTTGTTCACAGACCATTCGGTTGCGGTGATCGTTGGAATCGTTAGGTGGCGTGTTGTCTGGTTCTGGCTTAGATCGCGGGCATGTCGCCAGTTGGATTGAGCTTCGTCGTTTGACGTGGGTGGTGGTGAGTCGTGCGGGACCTCGTACGGATCTGGGCACTGGCTCGAAGTGATTTCGATGGTGGATTCGTGCTGGGTATAGACCGATCCGGATTCCGGCGGTGGGTGGACGTTGGCGATGCGCTGTCCGTTGTTGTAGCAAAACGTTCTGGAGAGTTGGCCTTGGGTTAGGGGTTGAGGAGGACGGTCGTAGTAGATGGTGAGAGTTGGCGACGTTCCAGAGATTGCGGCTCCGTTTTTGGTGTGGCCGCTGAGGGCGAGCTTCCCGGAGTCGATCGAGGGTTTGGTCTCGTACTCGATGTAATCGCCGACGAAGAGTTGGACTAACCAGATAGTTGGCGGGCGGTATGTGAGACCAATGCCGACTTTTCGATGGTGCGGGTTAAGAATGTTCCGACGATGGCCTGGGCTGTTCAGAAAGCGGTCCATCGCGAAGTCGATCTGTTCCCTTGGCGTTTCTAAGTGGTAGTCACCCAAATCTTCGGGGCAGAAGTCGATGGCGAAGACGTTTTCGGCGGAGTACTGCTCCCCACCGGCGAGCGTGTAGCGCATGTAGGGTTTAAGGCCGTCGGGGCCCCAGTGGCCGCGGGTGCAGTGGTCGCGTGATTGCTCAGCGTGGGATTGGGCGGCGGGATTGGCATCGAGGGTTAGTTCGTTGAGGTTGGCGGCAGTTCGGGCTTGGTTGATTTGGGCGAGGGCGTATTCGACGAGGGCGGTGTGTTGGGATGGGGTGAGTGACGGATCGGTTTGGTTTTGGGGGGTGGTGCAGGATATGGCGGCGGTTATCGCTAGTGCCGCGAGGGCGGTGATCCAGACGAATAGGCTTCTGTGCAATGACGGTGACTTCGATTGACGGTGGCGAGTTGGTGGATTACTCGGCGGATTCATATGGCGGGATGAAGATGGAGGATGCGGATATGTGGGTGCGTTCGCCGTTGATTTCGCCCGACAACATGATGGTATAGACACCGTCGCCGTATTGTTTGAGTAAATCCGTTATGTCGGCGGCAACTGAAAACCCATCATCGCCCGAATCCCATCGAGTTGCGGTTATCCATACCACCTCTTTTTCGTAGAACTCTGGTAAGAAAAAGGGCTTGAGATGAAAAGGAGATGAAGGGACTGGAGCGTCTGGGGATACTGAGTATGGATCGTTGCACCTAGTTCCGAAATCGGTGAACGTATGCATAGGGTAGTACTCGTTCGGCCCCGGCGGTCTGCGCAATGCGGCAATTTTGTCTCCGTAGTCATAGCAGTAAGTCAGATACAGTTGTCCGCGCGTCAAGGGTTTGGTTGGTTGATCGTAGAAGATCTGCATTCCGAGATTCAAGCCCGAAATGTTGACGCCGTTTCTGACGCGTCCGGCAAGGGTTATTTCCCCGGATTCGATGTCCGGTTCATCCGTGAACTCCACGTAGTCGCCCAAGAAGTGTTGAACCAACCACAGGTTGGGAGGACGGTATGAAATGCCGATTGCGACTTTGCGATGGTACGGATCAAGGATGTTACGTAGGTGCCCAGAGCTCTCTAGAAGTGATTCCATAGCTTGATCGAGTTTTGCAGTGACGGTGGAATGGGGGTAGCGGTCGGGGTCAAGTGGACAATATGCGTAGCCAGAAGTGTTTTCGGAGTTGAATTGATAGCCTCCGGCTAACGTGTAACGCATATATGGTTTCAATCCATCTGAGCCCCAGTGACCGGAAAAACAGGTGGATCGCATGTCTTCGGCGTGGGATTGGGCTGCTGCGTTGTCATCGAGAGTTACTTCGTTCAATCCAGCTGCGGTTCTTGCTTGATTGATGAGGGCGAAGGCGTAATCGCGGGCAGATTCTAGTTCCGGTTGGCTTAGACCGGAGGGCGGCACCGGCGTCGGTGTTGGCGTTTCTGTCGGTGTCGAGGTTGGAGTTGGAGTGCTTGAAGGCGTGGAAGTCGCGGTTGGCGTGAAAGTCTGCGTTGGAGTTGGTGTGATCGTAGATGTGTGCGTCGCTGTCGGGATCGGCATCGAGGTTGGAGTTGGCGTGCTTGAAGGCGAGGAAGTCGCGGTTGGTGTGAATGTCTGCGTTGGCTTTGGTGTGATCGTAGGCGTGTGAGTCGCCGTCGGAATCGGTGTCGATGTTGGAGTTGGGGTGCTTGAAGGTGTCGATGTTGCAGTGGGAGTGAATGTCGGTGTTGGTGCGATCGTAGGCGTGTTCGCCGGGACTTGAGTTGGGATTGGCGGCGGCGTGTTGGTCGAAACCTGGGTTGGAGTTGGAGTGTCTGTTGGTACAGGGGTAGGAGCTACCGTCGGAGAGGGTTGCTCAGTCGGAGGGGTCGGTGTGTTCGTCGGTATCTCGGTTGACCTAGCGACCGAACCACTGATTGGTTTTATGGGTGGAGTAGTGGGTTCTGTGCTCGGGGTGCACGCAGCTAGAGATATGACAGCCAGCATTATTGCAGTCGCGGCGAAGACTCGTGAAAACATAGGATTGCTTGTCGTTAGGAGTGGGGAGACTTCGAAGCCACTGGAGACGGAATTGATCGACTGATGAATATCATCTTTTGTACGGAGCAAGTCTTCCCCATTCAATGAAGAAGCGCCTCAGCGGTTCTGAAATTACTGCGCTCAACAAGATGCCTATCAGAGCCAACGACACGTTTGACCACATCGCGCTAAGACCTAGGTCTGTGGGAATGGCTACCGCGACGAGTGTAACGGGAAAAAACAGCATCGTCATCGCCAGAGCCTGCGTTCCAGGTCCCGAAATCCTACGATTTTTGCGTCTACGAGCACTCTTCAATATCCGCGACGCTAGAGGTGCCCAAAGTACGCTCCCGGCAAGGATGATAGGCAATGGCAACAGCAGGAAGTCGAAACTTGCATTGTTCATAGCCAACCCGGCGATCCAGTAGATCATTGCGGCAAGTAGAGCAAGCAGCAAGCCTACAGAGACAAGCCATTCGCTACGAACCACAAGCACGTACACCAAGCCGTATGGAATGGCCAAAACAAAGAGTGTTACATTGAATGTGATTAACTGTGAATCGAACTCATCGCCGATGAAGAGGATCAACACAATTACTGAAAATGCCGCAAGCCAGCAGTATGGGTTTTTGATTGTCAAGGGTTCAGGAGGCGATTTCAATTCGATAACCGGCAATGCCGTTACGAGAATAGTGACTGTGATGTTGTAGGCAATGTGGTCGAAGACATCCAAAAACCACGCCATCGCGTAGGCAGGCACACAGATCCCCAGGATGGTGACCGTCAGGACAGACCATCGGTCACGGACGGCGCAGGCAAACTTGCCGAACAGATCCAACGTTGCCGTTACGAATTTGTGTAAGCGAGACATGGTTATTGTGTGGAATGGTAGTCCTGCGTTGGCTCGCGAATGGCTTACCTTCGCTTTTTGTCTCGTTTCCCGGCCTTGCGTGCGCGTCGTAGTCTAGCTTTTTCCTGCTTTCGCTGTTTTGCCTTATTTGCGCGTCGCCGTCGCTCTTTGTCCTGCTTTCGTCGTTGGTCTTCAGGTACGCGTTCACGTTGCTCCCGGACCTGCGATTGCCGATGCTTTTTCCTTGCCGCGTCTCGGATTAACTGCTCTGCCTCAAGCACAGCTTGATCCAGTTCGTCCTCTTGCCTCCGTCGTTCCTCTCTTATGTACGCTTGTAGTTCCCGTTCTTCCTCCTGTCTTCGCCGCTCTTCCTCCTGTGCTGCTCGTTGTGGTTGCGCCTCAGCTTGTCTTCGCTGTCGTTCGGGTTGAGATTGGACACTACGTCGTGCTCCCGCGAACAACTCATCACGAGCCGCGTTGAGGCGTTGCGTCAACTCGGTTGCCAGAGGATCGCCGTCGTGCCGATCCGGGTGGTAGGCTGTGACCCACCGTCGATGGGAATCGATGATCAGAGATTTGGGGGCGCCGCGAGGAATACCCAAAACGACATGCGGATCGAAGTTGCTCGCGCGCCAATGCTCGAGCGTTCGCCTGAATTGCTCGCGTCGCCAGTCCGATCCTCTATTCGTCATTACTGGTCTGCGGTCATTTTGCGTTTAGACAATCGCCCACCGCACCGCCCCTCTGGATTCCGGCTTTCGCCGGAATGACGTGAGAGGGTGCCGGAATGACGTAAGAAGGTGCGGGGGTAACGGAGGTTTGCGGGGATGCCGAAGGAGTGTGGGTGTTTTGGCGGTGTGAAGCCGCTGCGCCTCGCTTCGCGCCCCCTTTGTCCTTCGGACATTTCCCCCGCGAGCGGGGGAATCCCGAGTGGCGTGGCGGTTTTACTTGAGGCTGTCCAAATACTCCTGCATCGTTGCATCCGTCGGGGGGTAGTATTTGCCGGGGCGGACGTTTTCGTTGAGGATCTTCTGTTTTACGTAGTTTTCGACGCCTTCGTGTTCTTCGACCCATTGGACGGCTTCTTCGGCGAACCAGGAGGGGACTACTACGCATCCGTCGTCGTCGCCGACGATGACGTCGCCGGGGCGGACTAGGGCGCCGCCGCATTGGATGTCGCAGTTCTCGTATGCGGGGTCGGCCCAGGGGCGACCGCCGTAGGGGGAGCGTTCTTGGGCGTAGACGATGAGGCCGTAGTCTTCGTCTTCGAGGACGCCGAGGTCGCGGATTGCGCCGTCGGTTACCAGGCCGTCGGCGTTGTTCATCTTGAGTTGGAGGAGTTTTACATCACCGGCGACGGCGGCCCACTGTTTGCCCATGAGGTCGGCGACTAGTACGTCGCCGGGACCGCAGCGAGCCATGGCTCGATATTCGGGGGATTCCTCGCCGATCTTGGTTTCGACGTCGAGGTCTGGACGGGGCGGGAGGAAGCGGAGGGTTCGGGCGCGGGCGGCGAGGCGTTTGCCGGGGGTGAAGTTGCGGACGCCTTCCATGAAGGGGAGGGTGACGCCAGCGACGTTTGCGACGGCGGCCCAGGTGGTGGCGATGGGGAGTTTGCGGAAGCGGTCGAGGATGTCGTCGGAGACGTCGACGGGGGTGAAGGATCGGTCAGCCATTGAGTTGGAGCCTTTCGTGATGAGTGTGCGTGTTTGTTGGCTTTGATGATGTTAACGCACAGTGGGTGTGAACTAGGATGCGAAGGATGGGGAAGGATGGGGTTGTTGGGGGTGCGTCGGTTGTTCTCCGCCTGTTGGCCGCCCGCGTGCGGTTGCGCGCGAATGGCGTGGTTTGTTTTTCTCTGGATTCCCGCGTCCGCGGGAATGACGGAGAGTATGCGGTGATTGGCGGAAGTTACCGCTGTTCGCGGGATTTGATGGCGACTAGGACTTCGTCTACGGACATGCGGCCAACGGGGCCGGATGCGTACATGGAGCCGAAGACTACGCCGCCGCGGGAGAGCAGAAGTTCTGTGGGTTGCATGTAGCGGCCGTGATGGTCGGTTGTCCACAAGGCTCCGAGTGGTTCGAATTCGGCTTCGGTCATGCCGTAGGCGACGGGGAAGGTGAGGCCTAGGTCGTCGCGCATCGATTTGACTTCGTCGAGGGTTCCTACGGTTGCGGCGATGACTCCCGCGCTGAGGCTTTCGAGCTCGTCGATTTTCTCTTGGTAGCTACCTAGCTGCCTTCGGCAGTAGCTTCACCATGCGCCGCGAAAGAAGAGCAGCGCGACATAGCGGCTTTTCATTCCGCTGGGTAGCGTGAGGCCACCGCCGTCGACGAGTTGCAAATTGAGTTTCGGCAGGCGATCGCCTTGTTTGAGGATTTCGGACATTGAACAATGACCTCGGTTCGATTGGAGTCGCGTTGTTTGCCGATGTTAATTAAAGCGCGGCATCTGGGTTTGTCGTTGTTTCAAGCCTGGGTGTTTCGACGGCATCGGCAGATTCCGGCGTTACGTCGAGCCCGAGCATTTCGAGTGCGATAATTTTGGCTTCTGCCAATTTGTCGACGATGTGTTCTTCAGGTACCGCGTCGATGGCGTTGAGCGCGCGCAGGGCGGTCTCGGGGACGCCCCCAAGACCGACGAGGATGCAATGCGTATCCAACGTCAAGGCTACATCGATCATCTGTTCGACGACGAGAGCGGCGCTGTCGTCGATGTAAACGGTGTCAGTGAAGTCGAGGATAACGACTTCGTGTTCGCGGATGTCTTCGCTTAGGGTCGTGATGAGTCGGCCCGAGGAAGATACAGTGAAGCTTCCGCGCAGCGAAACGAGGCCAACCCGTGCAGCAAACACACCCATGGATCGTGCGGCTTTGAAGCCTTGGAAGAATACTCGGTCGAGGATCGGGACAGAGACTACGCTGTCGAGTTCGAGGCGTTCGAGTTGCTTGGCGGTGGCCATTCCGGCGGCGATCAATCCGATGGCGACAGCGGTGACGAGGTCGAGGAAAACGGTGAGCGTCATGGTGATGACCATGACGATGAGGTGTTCGCGTTGGACGCGATGAATGCGCGTGATGAAACGCCAGTCGATAATGTCCCAGCCGACCTTGATAAGAATTCCCGCAAGAGCTGCGAGGGGGATGTTTTCGACGTATTGACCGACGCCCAGAACGAGTGCCAGGAGGATCGCTGCCCGGATTACCCCAGATATCTGCGTTGTTCCACCGGCACGAAGGTTGACTACGGTACCGAGCGTTGCTCCGGCACCTGGCAAACCGCCGATAAATCCTGCGACGGTATTCCCGATGCCTTGACCGATGAGTTCTTTGTTCGGGTTGTGCCGCGTGCGCGTCATGGAGTCGGCGATCAGTGAGGTGAGCAAGCTATCGATGGAGCCTAGGAGCGCAATGATGATGGCGGGTTGGATCGCTTTGACGATGAAATCACTTTCGATCTGCGGGAATTGGATGCTTGGCAAACCGGAGGGCACGTTTCCGATCACAGGTGCGTCGGTTAACCAAAGCACCCCGAGGAGGGTGCCGGCGATCATTGCCGCCAATGTTGACGGGAGGTATCGATTGAGGCGTTGCGGCCAAAGCGCGCCGACCGCGAGGGTAACTGCGGCGATGATGGCGGCGCTGACGCCGAAACTGGTGAATGCGTCAGGCCATGCACGAATCGCACCGACCGGACCGCCGGACGCTCCTTCAGCTCCGATGAAGGGCAGGACTTGCAGAATGATGATGATGACTCCGATGCCGGACATGAAACCGGAGATGACGGAGTAGGGTGTGTAGGCGACGAAACGTCCGATCTTCAGGACGCCGAGAAGGATCTGGATGATGCCAGCGAGGATGACGATCGCGAAGGCTTCTCCGAGATTGTCCGGTCCGGCGAGGGTCACGATCGCGGCCATGGCGACGGCCATTGGTCCGGTGGGACCCGAGATTTGCGACTTAGTGCCGCCGAATACCGCGGCGAAAAAGCCGACGGCGATGGCGCCGTAGATGCCGGCAACGGCACCGAGCCCGGACGCGACACCAAAAGCCAGCGCGACCGGCAACCCAACCACCGTAGCGGTCAGGCCGCCAAATACGTCGCCTTTGAATGTCTGGACGTCGTATCTGAAATGGAGGATGTTGGATATATTCCGCAATTTCCCCTCGGCTTAAGTGGTCATTTTGGACGTGCAGCGCGAAATCAGTTTACGCCGAAATTGCACAGTACGCTTTTATTATTCCGTTAAATCACTTGATTTCGCCGAAGCGTAGTAACGCGCGAACGGACACTGGTTGCCGGGTCGACGGGAATTGAGGTGGTTTCGGGTGGCGCGTTCGGCTGCGTTTTGGGGCATGGGTGTGGTATATTCCTATACATATCAAGCGTGGTTAACGCGTGCGGTTGTCAACGTGGAGTTGTTGCAACCGTCAAGTTTTAGAGTGGGTACCATGACCAGTCGCATTTTGGATCGTATCGATGCACCTGGAGACCTCAAGCAACTTACGCTGGAGGAGGTTGAACAGGTAGCGGAAGAGGTGCGTGAAACCATCATTTCAGTGATTTCGGAGCGCGGCGGTCATTTGGCGTCCAATCTCGGGATCGTAGAGCTTACCTTGGCTCTTCATCGAGTGTTTGACAGTCCCCGCGACAGTTTGGTGTGGGACACGACGAACCAGATGTATACGCACAAGCTGGTGACGGGCCGCCGTGATGAGTTTCAGGACATCCGATTGGAAGGTGGGTTGTCGGGGTTTGGTGAGCCGGCGGAGAGTGAACACGATACGTTGTGCGCCGGTCACGCCGGGACGGGTCTATCGATCGCACTGGGTATTGCGCAGAGTGCTGCGAACCTGAACAAAGAAGCGTGGACGGTTGGCATTGTTGGAGACGGAGCGATGACTTCGGGTTCCAGTTTCGAAGCGCTCAACAACATCGTTCATCTAAATCCGGATCGTTTAGTCGTCATTTTGAACGACAACGGGATGTCGATCTCGGAGAATATCGGTTTTTTGACGAACTGGCGGAAGCGTTTGATCACGCATCCGGAGTTTCAGTCAATGATCAACCGAATGAAGTCGATTTCGCAGCGGGTTCCCACCGGCGAGTTGATGTACCGCCTGGTAAAGAGGTTCAACACTGGTCTGGCGGGATTGATAGTGCCGACGATGTTTTGGACGGAGATGGGTTTTCAGTATCTAGGCCCCATAGATGGTCACGACCTCGGTGCTTTGGAAGAGACGTTGCGACAGGCGATGAATTCGCAAGGTTTGGTGCCGTTGGTACATATCGTGACGCACAAGGGACATGGATTTGAACCGGCGGAATATGACCCGGTGCGTTTTCACCAGCCGAGTTCTCCGTTAGGGGATTCGACTGGTGCGCCGACCTATTCAAAGGTGTTCTCCGATTCTCTGTCGAGGATAATGCGGGATGACGAGGCGGTCGTGGGGATCAGCGCGGCGATGCTCGAGGGCACGGGTCTGGCTGATGTGATGAAGGAGTTCCCGGATCGGGTGTTCGATGTGGGTATCGCGGAGCAGCATGCGGTGAGTATGGCCGCGGGAATGGCGTCGAAAGATCTCAAACCGTTCGTTTCGATATATTCAACGTTCATGCAGAGAGCGTTCGACCAAATCGTGCACGATATCTGTCTGCAGAACTTGGATGTGACGTTGATCGCCGACCGGGCCGGCATCGTTGGTGAAGACGGTAAGACGCACCACGGAGCGTTTGACATCACCTATCTGCGATGTCTACCGAACGCGATCGTTGCGGCACCGCGAGATGAGAATCAGTTGCAACATCTGATTTACACGGCATATCGCTATGACGGACCGTTTGCGATTCGGATCGCTAGGGGCACGGCAGTTGGTGTGGCGATGGATTCAGAACTGAAACAGCTGCCGATCGGCAAGGGTGAGGTTGTTTTGGATGGTGACGATGTTGCGATAATCGCGCTCGGCAAATCTTGCAGTGCGGCGGTAGAAGCGGCCGATCGATTGGCGGAATACGGGATAACGTGCAGCGTAGTGGACCCGGTGTTCGCCAAACCCTTGGACAGCGAGTTGATCTGCGAGGTGGCACGCAAGACTGGCCGGATCGTTACGGTGGAGGAAAACGTGCTTGCCGGGGGATTCGGGTCTGCGGTGTTAGAAGAGCTAACAGATGCGGGGATCACCGATGTTGCGGTGCACCGAATTGGTATGCCGGATGCCTTTGTTGAACATGGCACCGCGGCGGATCAACGGCATCAGTTGCAATTGGACGCGGATGGTATCGTCGACCACGTCCTTGGTAGATATTTCCCGGACATCGCGGCGCGAGTGCAGCGAGGGGAAGGGACCGAGGGCTCGGCGGCCGCGTAGCCAGTTTCGATCAGAGATAGGTATCCGCCCAGCTCAATCCTGCTTTGGTATCGCTTGCGGGAATGTATTCCGCACCGATCCATCCTTCGTACCCGCAGCTGTCAATGTGATCGAGGATGAATGGGTAGTTGATCTCGCCTGAACCCGGTTCGTGACGTCCGGGGTTATCGGCGATTTGGACGTGACCGATGATGGGCAGCAGGCGGGAGAATTTGCGGGCGAGGTCGCCTTCCATTATTTGGGTGTGGTAGACGTCGAATTGGAGGCGAACGTTGTCACGAACGGTGTCTTTGATCAGGCGTTGGCCATGCGCGGTGGCTGAGACGAACGTTCCTGGCACATCGATCGTGTTCAATGGCTCAACGAGGACGATTGCATCGATCGCTGCCGCGGCGTCGGCCGCGAAACGGAGGTTGCTGACTAATGCATTGTCGGTGGCGTCGGGATCGCTTCCTGCTTCGGGGATGCCAGCGAGGCACGTGAGCCGTTGGCATCCGAGGGCTTTGGCATATTCTATGGCGAGTCCGACACCGTCTTGAAACTCACCAACGCGATGTGGTTGGACGGCGATACCGCGGTCACCATTGGCCCAATCACCAGCTGGGAAGTCGAAGAGGATTTGCTGGAGGCCGTGTGTTTCAAGTTGTTCGCCGATGGCGTCAACGGGGTAGTCGTAGGGGAAGAGGTATTCGACGCCTTTGAATCCATCACGGGATGCCGCCGCGAACCGATCCATAAACTCGTGTTCGTTGTACATCATGGTTAGATTGGCTGCGACTTTCAGGGACATTTGGGAAATTCCTGCGTGTTATCCGCGCTTGGGGGTTGGCACGAGTGTTGATGTTAAGTGATAGAGATGATTGCTATGATACGAAGTCTCAGCGAATATCTGCGGCGAGACACGAATATGTCATCTTATAACGACTTAACTTGCGAAATTCGTTAATCGGCACTTTGAGTAGCATCGAAACCCTTATTTTCCAACGCAAAATTCGAAATCGCCAACGGGCTTTTGGCGCATTAAGATTCCGTGGAATGAATTGGGACCAGAATCACCTGGCGGTGGGCGAGGACTGGGTTTGTAATGTTTGGTTCAGCTGGTTTGTGGTTCAGCGGGCGGCGTGGGCGAGTGGATTGAGAGAACCGTGGATAGACTCGTGATTACTCCATTTTTTCAATATCCGGTGTAAAAGGAGTCCGATTTCATTGGATGAAATAATCGTATTCGGGGTACTGATTTTGGCGCTCGTCATGTTTGTGATGGGCACGTGGCGCTACGATATCGTTGCGCTTTTTGCATTGCTTGTGCTAACGTTCGCGGGGATTGTGCCGGCAGCGGAGGCGTTTAAGGGGTTTGGTCATCCGGCGGTGGTGACCGTCGCGGGTGTTTTGGTGCTCAGCAGGGCGCTTCAGAATTCGGGAGTGGTCGACGTAATCGCCGCTTGGTATTCTCGCGTTCCCGATCGCTCAACTGCGCGAGTGTTTTCGTTGTCCGGCATCACGGCGTTCTTTTCGGCATTCATGAATAATGTCGGGGCGGTAAGCCTATTGATGCCGGTGGCTATCAGAGTATCGAACCGCAGTAAAGATCTCCCTTCGCGTTTCCTCATGCCGCTGGCATTCGCATCTCTCCTCGGAGGTTTGACAACGCTGATCGGCACGCCGCCCAACATCATTATTTCCAACTTTCGCCAGCAGGAGTCTGGAGAGCCATTTCACATGTTTGATTTCACGTCTGTCGGACTTGGAATCGCTGTAGCCGGGATCGTGTTCATTGCGTTGGTTGGCTGGCGTCTCATCCCGCCTCGGAAGGCCCCGTTGGCGCTTGGTGACACGCTGCATATCGAGGACTACATGACCGAGGTTCGCGTTCCCGAGAATTCTCGGTTGGTCGGCCAATTGGTGCGCGATCTCGAGGAGCTGGCGGAGGAGGACGTTGCGATCGTGGGTTTGCTGCGTCGGGGTGTGGTCTATGGAGCGCCATCCAGCTACGAGGTGATCGATGCAGACGACATATTCATTGTCGAGGCTGATCCTGAGGATCTTCGGGCGTTCACCGACTCGACGGGTTTCGTACTCGAGGGTTCTCGAGACATGCGCGCAGAGATCGATCAGTCGCTGAGTTCTGAGGACGTGTCGTTGGTGGAGGCGATCGTCGGCCCGGACAGCGACGCGCGGGGTAAGACAGCCCGCGGCTTACACCTGCACGCGGCGTTTGGAGTGAACTTGCTCGGTGTTTCGAGACGCGGGACGAGACTCGCGCGAAGGTTGGGGAGGATAGCGTTTCGTCCCGGTGATGTCCTACTGCTCCAAGGGAGGACAGAGTTGGTTCAGGCGGCACTGCCTCGGCTCGGTTTGCTTCCACTGGCCGAGCGCGAGCTTCGGGTTGGGCAACGTCAACGTCTTTTCTTTCCGGTCGCGGTTTTTGTGGGGGCAGTGCTTCTAGCCAGCTTCGAAATTGTGCCGGTTCAACTCGCCTTCGTGGGCGCCGCGGCGGTACTTCTGTTGACCCGAATTCTTACGCTTCAGGCGGCGTATCGAGCGATAGATTGGCCGGTGATTGTCCTGTTGGGAGCCATGATACCGGTCGGCGAAGCGTTGGAAACGACCGGTGGCGCGGCGCGTGTCGCGATGGTCATTGCGGATTTAGGCGGATCGCTTCCCGCTTGGGCGACGCTCGGAATGGTCTTGGTCACGACGATGTTGTTGTCGGCAGTGATTAACAATGCCGCGGCAGTGATCCTGATGGCACCGATCGGGATCGGTGTCGCGACGACGCTTGGCGCCGCGTCAGATCCGTTTTTGATGGCGGTTGCGATCGGTGCGTCGTCGGCGTTCCTCACTCCGATTGGCCATCAATCAAACACGATAGTGATGGGGCCGGCCGGTTACCAGTTTGGCGATTATTTCAGGTTGGGGTTCCCGCTGGTAATCGTGATCGTCACCGTCTCGATTCCGCTCATCATGTGGTTTTGGCCGTTGGGGATATAGGACGGATGACGGGTGGCAGGGAGTGAATCTATCAACAGTGGTCGTTACAGGGCGGTTTTGGGGACTTCTTTGGTTGGGTCGCGGAAGGGGACGCGGACCACGGTTGCGTCGACGATGCCGTCTTCGGGGAGCTGTACTTTCGCTTTGGTTCCCATGCGCCAATGGGTTTTCGGCATGACGGCAAGGGCGATGTTTGAGTTCATGTTTGGGGACCAGAACGCGCTCGTGATGTAACCGATGTCGTTTCCATATTCAGCGTCCTTGACGAGGTAGAAATCTTCGTTGTACCAGGTGATGGGTGCGCCGCCGAGTTGGAGACCCACAAGGCGCTGTTGGACACCTCGTTGTTTGATGCGTGCCAAGGCGTCCTTGCCGATGAAGTTGGCTTCCTTTTCGAGGTCAACTTGCCAACCGAGGCGGACTTCGAATGGGTTGTTCTCGATGTCCATGTCCTGACCGTATGAGAGGATTCCGGCTTCGAGGCGCCGGATGTGGCTGGGAGCAATGACGCCGAGGTTGAATTCCTCGCCTTGTTCGAGGATATGTGGCCAAATGTCGTCAGCGTGGATGGTTGCGTCGTGGAGGTAGATTTCGAAGCCGACTTCCGCTGAGAATCCGGTTCGAGATATGGTTACCGGGTGCCCGTTGAGTGTGTCGTGGATCAATCCATAGTATGGAATTTCTCGGACGTGAGGTCCGAACATCTTCTCCATGAGGGCAGCGGATTTCGGGCCTTGGATCTGCACGGGTGAGACGTCGATTTCATGGATTTCGACGTCGAAGTTGGCGAACGAGTTGACGCCTTGGGCCCAGAGCAGGACATCCGAGTCGGAGATGCTGAACCAGAACTCATCGTCGGCGACGCGGAGCAGCACGGGGTCGTTGATGATTCCGCCATACTGATTGCAAAGAATCACGTAGCGCGCTTGCATCGGTGGGAGGATGGAGTGGACGTCGCGGGTGATCAGGAGATTGACAAAATCTGCGGCGTCGGGTCCCTTGACTCTGATCTGTCTTTCAACGGCCACGTCCCACATGCTGACGTGTTCGGTGAGGAACTGGTATTCCGCAAGCAACCCGCCGTCCTCGGGCTTGATGTACGAGCGAGGATGATACAGGTGGTTGTAGGTTGTGTATGCCCTGCAACCGGCGGCTTTAGAGAGGTGCCACCAAGGAGATTTTCTGATCCGAGTGGAGATGAGAATTCGGGCGTCGCTGTTCCCGCTCTGCCTCAAATTGATAGGCCAGTTTCGGCGCTTTAGGCCGTCGATTATCAGCGTCTGGCTCACCTGATCACCTCCTATTTGCGAGGGGTTATCTGATCATGCGGTGATGCTACCAGCAAAAGTGGAGGGAGGTTAAGTAAATTCTGCTGATTTATCATGCTCCGTTTTTGTGAGGTGCGTAGCTAATTACGATGCCATTTTGTCGCCTTTTGGATCGTAAAGGGGTTCTTTTTTGACGGTAGCTTGGAGCCGTTCGCCGAAATAGATGATTTCTACATTGGTATTTGGTTGGGTGTGAGAGATTGGGAGGTAACCGTAAACAATGGCGCGGCCTATTGAGTGCCCGTAGTTTGCGCTGGTTACGTAGCCGAGAACTCGGTCACCGTCCATGATCGGTTCTTTGCCCATGACAACTCGATCAGGGTCGTCCAAGGTCATGCATGACAGCTTTCTCGTTGGTCGGCGGGTCGAGATGTCGAGCAGTGCTGTCTTGCCGATGAAGTCGCCTTTTCGCATTTTTACGGTGAATGCTGTGCCGGCTTCGTAAGGGTTGAACTCGGTGTGGATGTCGTTACCCCAAAGACGGTAGCCTTTTTCGAGGCGTAGCGAGTCGAAGGCGGAGGATCCGGCGGCGATCACGCCGAGGTTTTGACCGGCTTTCCAGAGCAAGTCCCAAAGTCGGAGGCCATACTCGACCGGTGTGTAAATCTCCCAACCGAGTTCGCCGGCGTAAGAGATGCGCACCGCCAAGGCAGGAACATCGACAATGGTGATGGGTTTCGAAGTGAGATACGGGAACTCTCGATTTCCGATGTCGTCGTCAGAAACCCGTTGCAAGAGTTTGCGGGCTCGCGGACCCCATAAACCGATGCAGCAGGTTGCCGAGGATACGTCGGTGACATTCACTGATGCGTCCTTGGGCAGGTTGGATTGAATCCATTTCAGGTCTTGAGGACCGGAACCTCCACCAGTGACGATCAGGAAACGGTCTTCGGCAAGTCGAGTGACGGTCAGATCGCACTTTATGCCGCCGTTCGGGGTCAAGAGAGAGGTGTAGGTGATGGCACCGATCGGTTTATCCATCTGGTTGGTGGTTAAGTGTTGGAGGGCGGTTAGTGCGCCGGATCCTGTCACTTCGAGTTTGGTGAATGGAGAGAGGTCGAACATGGCCACGCGTTCGCGGGTCGCGACGTGTTCGGTGGCAACGATGGGCGACCACTCGCGTGCCTCCCATCCTTGGCGAGATGCGCCAGCAATATTGAGTGATTCGAGAAGGTCGGAGTTGGATTCGTACCAACGTGGGCGTTCCCATCCGGCATCTTCGACGAAGACGGCGCCGAGTTCTTGTTGGCGGGAGTAGAACGGTGTGAGCCGGAGATTTCTCGGTTCTGCGATTTGTTGCAGAGGGTGAATGATGTCGTAGACTTCGCGATATTGTTGCGCGGCCCTCGCCCGGATGTAGGGGCGAGTGAGAGCGTGGGGATGGAAGCGCGCGATGTCGCATTCGCGGAGGTCAGTGGTGGGTGAACCGTTAACGATCCATTCGGCAACGGCCTTCCCGATACCTCCGGAGTGCGTTATCCAAACGGCCTGCGCGGACCAGAAACCTCGAAGCTGTGGCGCCTCGCCGAGAATCGGGAAACCGTCATTGGTGAACGAGAATAGGCCGTTGAATTTCCGCGTCAATCCGACACCATCAAGGCAGGGCATCACCTCGCCAGCTGCGATCTGTGCTGCATCGAAGTGATCTTGAGTGAATGGCATCTCCGCAGGTGGTATCGACGAATCGCCATAGTTGGGAAGATCGTTGGCCTCGACGATCAGAGGCTCGTGCAGGTATGAGCCGATGCCGAAACAGTCGCGCTCCTGGCGGAAATACATAGAGCGATCCTGGTGGCGGACCAACGGCAGTTCAATATCCGAAGTTGCGCCCGCGAACTCTTGCAATGGTTCGGTCACGGCGTAGATGTGTTGCATCGGGGAGAGCGGAATGGGTACGCCAGCCATGGCACCTAACTTGGGCGCCCAGATGCCGACGGCGGATACGATGAGATCGGTTTTGATGTCTCCAGATTGGGTTTTGATGCCGCGGATCCGCCGATTCTCGATCTCGAAGCCGGTAACTTTGATATTGCCGTGGAATGAAGCGCCGTATTGTTGCGCGGCGCGTGCCATCGCTTCGGCGGGTTTAGTCGCCGTGGTTTGGATGTCGGACGGAACGTAGATTGCGCCCAAGATGCGTTCGGAGAGTGTTGGGACGAGGTCGCGAGCCTCTTCAGCGGTGATAACGCTTGCTTCGACGCCCCAGCTTAGGCCGAAACCGGCTTTGCGCTTCAGATCGTTCAATCGTTCCGGAGTCCAAGCGACTTCGAGGCTGCCGACGTGGTTGACACACGGCTCGCCATCGAGTTCCAACTGTGCCCAATCGGCGACCGTTTGGCGGGCGAAACTGGTCATTGTCTTCGACGCGTTGATCTGGAACACGCCGCCGGGTGCGTGCGAGGTCGAGCCGCCGGTTTCGAAGAGGGGGCCTTGGTCAACGACAACGATGTCGCGCCATCCAAGCTTGGTTAGGTGGTATGCAACGCTGCAACCGGCGATTCCGGCGCCGATGATGACGGCTCTAGCATGTGTAGGCAGGGATGTATGGGTCATCTGGTGCTTCGTTCCGCGGTTAATCGTGGTTTCATTGAGGTGAAATTAGTTCTGGGGAGTATTCGACGGGATAGAAATCGGGGTTTACGAGACGACGATATTGAACAAGCAGTTGGCGAAGATTGGAAGTGACTCGTTTTCTAACGGTTGGCAAGGGTTCAGGAGCATCATTCCGTTTGCCTGACCTCATTGCGGTGCGGAGCAGTGGTTCGGGATTGCCGCTCGGGATCGGGGATGATTCACGGGTGATGATATCGCCGCGCATCATCTTTTGGTCGAAGTGTCGGTAGACCTGCTTCGCCCACGGTTGGGTGAGCTTTGATGGACTGAGCTTAGTGACTGGCAGTCCATCGAATTCGACGAGTTTGTAGACCGAATCGATGTACGGCGCATCGGCGGAAGTTCCGAAGCGGGTGCCGACGCCGAACGCGTCGATTGGTGCGCCTGCTTCGACGAGGGCATGGATACTGTGTTCGTCGAGACCGCCGGTTGCCATAACGCGGATATCGGGGAGTCCGGCGTCGTCGAGCATCTTGCGCGCCGAATTCGCTAGTTGGCCGAGGTCACCGCTGTCGAGTCGGATGGCGCTGATTGATACGCCTTGTTGTGCAGCGTTTTTGGCGACTTGGATGGCACGGACTACTCCCTCGATGGTGTCGTAGGTGTCGACGAGGAGGGTTGTGTTTTCGGGGAATTCATTGGCATAGGCCTCGAACGCTGTGGTTTCGTCTCCGAATGCTTGAACAAAGGAGTGTGCCATCGTGCCGACTGCCGGGATTCCGAATAGGGCGGCGGCTTTGACGTTGCTAGTTCCGGCGAATCCAGCGATATAACCGGAATATGCGGCTTGGATCGCCGCGTCCTCGCCGTGTGTGCGGCGGGAGCCGAAATCGACGACGGGTTTACCTCCGGCGGCTTGGACAATGCGCGCCGCTTTTGTCGCCAGGAGCGATGCGGTGGTGACGATGTTGAGAAGCATCGTTTCGACGAGTTGCGCTTCGATGATGGGCGCGGTGACTTCGAGCAGCGGTTCATCGGCGAAGACAAGGGTTCCTTCAGGCATAGCCCGGACGTTGCCGGTAAAGCGGATGTCGGACAACGCATTCAGGAAATCGTCGGCGAGCGGTGTTGTGTTTCGGATGGACTGGATGTCGTGTGCCGAAAAGTGAAAGTCAGAGAGAAAATCGAGGGCTTGTTCTATGCCGGCGGCGACGTAGTAGGCACGATCCTTGGGGTAGCCGCGGAAGAAAAGACTGAACGTCGCGGTGTCATCCATGCCGCGTCGCCAAAAGACCTGAGACATCGTGAGTTCGTAGAGGTCGACGCTGAGCTCTTTTCGGTGGTCGGTCATTGGTAGGCAGAGAGTTAGGTGCGTTGGTGCATACTTTAATGCTGACCACGCGCCGAGTAGTCGGATCGGCGAGCAACCGAACGGAGAAACGGGATGTCTCAGGGATTGGAAACCGCGTTTGCGATGGATGCCGCGAGCATCAAGTTCGGTTTTGGGGTGACTGCCGAACTGGGCTTCGAGATGAGGCGGTTGGGCGTGAAGCGGGCGATGGTGTTGACCGATCAATCCTTATTGGAAACTACAGCCGTCAAGACGTCATTAGATTCGTTGCGTGACGACGGCATCGAATTTGTGGTTTATGCGGATGTAAGTGTGGAACCTACGGACGCGTCGTTCGCGGACGCGATCAGATTTGCAGAGCAAGGCAACTTCGACGGTTTCGTCGCAGTTGGCGGCGGTTCGGTGATGGACACGGCCAAGGTGGCGAATCTTTACGACTCTCATCCAGCGGATTTCTTGGAGTATGTGAATGCGCCAATTGGGAAAGGTACTCCGGTGCCGGGTGCGTTGAAGCCGTTGATTGCAGTGCCGACGACGGCCGGGACGGGCAGCGAGACGTCTGGCGTGGCGATCTTCGACATGAATGAAATTCATGCGAAGACGGGAATCGCGAACCGGGCGTTGAAGCCGCATATGGGATTGGTGGATCCGGAGAATACCCGATCGATGCCGCGTAACGTCGCGGCGTTCAGTGGGTTTGATGTGTTGTGTCACGGGCTGGAGTCTTACACCGCGTTGCCGTACACGAAGCGTGAGGCGGCGATCGACCCGGCGCACCGGCCCGCGTATCAGGGAGCGAACCCGATGAGCGACGTGTGGGCGGCGAAGGCGATCGAGATCGTTTCCGCCAACATCAGACGGGCTGTGAACGATCCCGAGGACGACGAGGCGCGGGCGAACATGTGCCTTGCGGCGACTGCGGCTGGAGTTGGGTTCGGGACGGCGGGAGTTCATTTGCCGCACGGGATGTCGTATCCAGTGGCGGGGAATGCGAGGGATTTCCAACCGGCGGGTTATCCAGAGGAACATCCGATCATACCGCATGGATTATCGGTGATATTGAACGCCCCGGCCGTGATTCGTTACACCGCGGCAGCGAATCCGGCTCGGCATCTCGAAGCGGCTCGATTGATGGGTGGGGAAACGGAAGGTATTGACGACGAGGACGCCGGTGAGCTCTTGGCTGAGCAGATCGTTCGGTTGTTGCAGGATTTGGAGATGCCGAATGGTTTGTCTGGTGTCGGTTATAGCGAATCGGACATCGACGCGTTCGTTGCGGGAACGTTGCCGCAACATCGAGTTACGAAGTTGGCACCGAGGCCGACGGGCGCGGCAGAGTTGAGGATGCTATTCGAAGAATCGATGCGGCTCTGGTGAGACGATTGCGGAACCTGTTGATCGACATGGTGTACGCAGTTTTCGCACTGATCGTGGGTCGGCGAATTTGGGACGGCAGAAACAACTAGACCCCGCCCAGCGGTGTTCGATCGGTTAGGCGGAATGACCTACGAGGTCGCTCGCTTAAACTCATACCGTGGATATTTGCGATGGTCCGAGGTGCTTCGACAGAACCTGATGAGCTTGGAATCTTCAGCGCGCCGGTAGCGCGTTGGTTCCGTGAGTGTCACGGAGATGCGACGGAGCCGCAGCGTGAAGCATGGCCGCGTATCAGGGATGGCGAAAATGTGTTGATCCACTCGCCGACGGGATCTGGGAAGACTTTGGCGGCGTTTCTTTCGGCCCTCGACGCGCTGTATTCGGATGTTGCCCTCACAAAGCGGCGAGGCATCAGAACGCTGTACATTTCGCCTTTGAAGGCGCTAGGGTATGACGTCGAACGTAATCTGCGTGAGCCAATGCGGGGTATTGAAGAGGCGGCGCAGACTATGGCGGTAGCGATACCGGAGGTCCGTGCGGATGTTAGGACGGGTGACACCCCTTCCGCGGCGCGGGCGCGGATGTTGAGAAATCCGCCGCATATCTTGATCACGACGCCGGAGTCTCTGTACCTGATCCTGACATCGCTGCGTGCGCGCGAGATGTTGCAGACGGTCGAGACCGTGATCGTCGACGAGATCCACACGTTGTGCACGAACAAACGGGGAGTGCATCTCAGCATCTCACTCGAACGATTGGAGGCTCTCGCACCGGGGTTTCAACGGATCGGGTTGTCGGCTACGCAACGTCCGTTGAGTGAGGTGGCACGATTGCTTGGCGGTCAGTCCGTTAGCGTCGCGGGAGGCAATGGCGATGGACCGCAGACACAGCCGCGTCCTGTATCGATCGTGGATTGTCCGGGCTCCAAACAAATCGAGGTGAGTGTGCATGGGATGGCTGAGGCGGTCGGTGCGGACCCGGGATCGATATGGCCGAAGTTGATACCGCGAGTATTGGACGACATCGAGACTCACGATACGACGCTGGTGTTCGCCAATAGCCGTCGTCAGGCTGAGAACGCCGCGGACCGGTTGAACACCGTGCACGGAGAACGGGCCAATGGCGACGTGAAGGGTTCTGAGATCGGGAGCGGCTTCATCGGATCGGGCGAGGAAGACGGCCCGTTCATGGCACATCACGGAAGTCTGTCCGATACGATGCGGCGCGATATCGAGGAAAAGTTGAAGGCTGGCGAATTGCCGGCGCTGGTGGGTACGAGTTCGCTGGAGTTGGGGATCGATATCGGCAGTATAGATTTGGTGGTGCAGTTGCAGTCGCCGAAGACGGTTACTCAGGGCCTGCAACGGGTTGGTAGGGCAGGACATTCAGTGGGTGCGATCAGCTGCGGGAAGATCTACGCGACCCATCCAGAGGATTTGATGGAGGCGGTTGTTGTCGCGAAGGGTATGCAGGAGCGACGGGTGGAGGAGGTATCGGTGCCTCGCAATTCCTTGGATGTTCTGGCCCAACAAATAGTGGCAGCGGTCGCGGTGCAGGATTGGCCGGTGCCGGACCTTTATCTTTTGGTGAAAGGCGCGTATCCGTATGCAGACCTGGATTACGAAAATTTCCTGGGCGTAGTGAAGCTCGTGTCGGGTCACTACCCACGCGAATTGTTCTCGGCATTGCGAGCGCGGGTTCACTGGGATCGCACTCAGGACGTTCTTCAGCAACTACCAGGCACGCGGATGATGGCGATCAGCAATGGCGGTGCAATTGTGGATCGCGGCGCGTTTTCGGTGGTGTTGCCGGATCGGAAGACTCGAATCGGGGAGTTGGACGAGGAGTTCGTGTTCGAGTCGGGAGAAGGTGACGCTTTCATGTTGGGTAGCCAGGTTTGGCGTGTGGCTAAGATCGAGGATGATCGAGTGATCGCTGAACCGGCGGCAGGGGCGGCACCAAGGATGCCGTTTTGGCGAGGAGATTTTCCATGGCGACCTTTGGACTTGTCGTACTCACTTGCGAAGTTTCGCGCCGAGGTAGCGAAGCGAGTCAGGCCGTATGTGGAAGATGAGGTCGCGCCAGGCGATGTCGTTGAATGGTTGCAGCTGGAGTATCCGATGGACGAGGTGGGCGCTCGACAGATCATCGACTATGTCAGGCGGCAGATTCGATGGTCCGGGGAGATTTCATCGGACAGGACGGTAATCGTCGAAACGTATCAGGATTCGATTGGTGATCTCCGAATCGTGATTCATTCGCCGTTCGGTGGTCGGATAAATGGCCCATGGTCGGTTGCGATCGCGCGTGAGTTGCTACGAAGGAAGAAAGTGGAACCTGAGATTCAGGTCTCCGACGACGGGATCATGTTCCGATTGCCGCAGTCTGACGATGTTGCACCGGTGGACTTCATCGGTGAGATGACGAGCGCGGAGGCGAAAAAAACCATTCTCGACGGATTGATCGATTCACCGCTGTTCGGTGCTGTCTTCAGGCAGAATGCGTATCGGGCGATGCTGTTGCCGAGTCCGGGTCAGTTCAGGCGCACGCCGTTCTGGTTGCAACGACTGCGGTCCAAGGATCTGCTTTCGATTGCCAAATCATTTCCAGACTTCCCGATTGTGCTGGAGACGTATCGGGACGCGTTGGAAGACTTCATGGACATGCCGGGATTGGAGCGGATCTTGGATGATGTCCAATCGGGCGAGATTGATCTGAAGTTCGTGGAATCTGATGTGCCTTCACCAGTTGCAAGGGCGTTGGAATTCAATTTCAAAGCGATTTGGATGTACTCGTGGGACACACCGAAAGCTGAACGTGGACTTCAGACGTTGAATATCGACCGTGAGGCGCTTGGGCAATTGTTCCGTAATCCAGAGGCGACAGGTCTGCTGAGACGAGAAGCGATCGAGGACGTGTCCGCTATGGTTGGACGTTCGAGCGCGGGGATGAAAGTACGGACGGAAACGGAGTTGGCGCAGCTTTTGACTGAAGTTGGCGACTTGGCGGATGAGGAGATTGCGGATCGTTCCGAGGACGGTTGGTTCGATTGGGTTCGAGGGTTGGCTTCGCAGGGCAGAGCAAAGATAGTTGAGTTCGTTATTGACGGACAGGTGCAGCAGCGATGGGTCGCGACGGAGTTGGTTGATGAGTATCGATCGGCGATGAGGGACCCTTGCGATTTCGGATCGGCAAGGAGGGTTGTGGCGCGCTATCTGTCCCGAAGCGGACCGGTGCCAGTGGCAGTGATCGAATCGCGTTATCCGATCGATCGCACGGTGTTGCACGATGTGCTGGACGAATTGATGACGGATGCGCGGGCTTCAAAGGGGTACTTTACGGATGCCGGAGAGGAAGAGTGGTTGGATCTGGCGACATTGGCTCGGATCCAAGAGCGCACATTGGCGATATTGCGATCCGAGGTTGAGCCTTCGGATCCGATGGACTATCAGGCGGCGTTACTGCAACGTCACGGCTTGGACAATCCCAGTAATGACGATTTGTGCGAGAGGACTTGCAAAGCGATAGAAATGCTCAATGGTTTGCCGATCCCGGTCGAACAGTGGACGCGAGACGTGTTGCCAGCGAGGGTTGATGGATTTTCGAACAATGTGTTGAACGAGGTACTGGCGAGCGGAGAATTTAGGTGGGTCTTTTGTCACGACGGTACGCGCGACACTCGGAGCGTGGCGTTGGTCCGGTCGGGTGAGGGTCGGCGGGTGCTGCCATCGGCGACGGTCGATGTGATCGCTTCAGGTTTCGGCAACTTGGACGATCAGTCGAGCCGGGTTTATGAGTTCATTTCGGGAGAAGGTGTGGCGGATACCGAGACGATACTCGCGGCTGTTGCAGGAGTGAATCCATCAGAGCTTGCGGCGGTCATCCGAGATTTGGCGCTTCGCGGCATGATTACTGGAGATTCTTGGCCAGTTGCCTTGGCGATTGCGCGGTCTTCGACGGAAGAAGCCTCTTCGATCGAGGCTAGTCCGTTGGCCACTGGGCGAGGACGCCGCGTCGGTCACCGCCGTGCGGTTCGGCGGCAATTCGCTCAGCGATTGCGCGCAACACAGGGGATACTGGCGCCCGGAGTCAATTGGTCAGCTACGTCTCGTTTTTCATTCCTGGGTCCAGAATTGGATGAATCACAAGTCGCCGAAAAGCGGGCCGGCTTGTTGTTGCAGCGCCATGGTGTGGTGACCCGACGAGCCATTGAGTTGGATCGACTTGGGTGGGATTGGCGTCCGATCTACCGCGCATTGAATCTGATGGAACTTAGAGGCGCGGTCAGGAGGGGCTATTTTGTTACCGGCCTTCCGGGAGTGCAGTTCGCGACGACCGATTTCATCGAGTTGATGCGCTCGGTTAGCGGCGCAGGTGAAAATGCTTCGTCCGTGAGCATCGTGGCGGCGACGGATCCGGCATATATTTTCGATCGCAACTTAGCGTCGATTTCGCAATCTCCTCGCGCCGCTCTGCTGAATCTCAGCCGAAACGCGAGTACGAGGATAGCTTTTGCGAATGACCGACCAATTATGGTGGCATATTCGAACGGTGCCCGCATCGAGTCGGGCGATGCGTCGGATGCGGAGATTGAGAACGGGATTCTGGCGCTCGTACGGTCGATTGCCGCGGCATCGGTTGGCCGACGAGTGGCGATCAGTGAGTGGAATGGCACGGCGGTGATCGATTCGACAGCGTCTGAGATGTTGGCGAAGATTGGTTTCCGACGTGACTATCCGAACATGGTCATTGATGCGTTAAATTCGCCGTTGGCAATGGTAAGAGGGACGGGATAACCCATTCCGACCAGATTGGGTGGATGAGCGACTAGACCCCTTCGATGATGATGATGTCGGTGTACGACGACTTGTCGAGCATGTCTTTGAGTTCAACAAACTCAGGGGATTGCGACCATGTTTCGGCGGTTTCAAAATTAGGGAACTCGATGACCACGAGACGTTTCGGTGTCCAATCGCCATGAATGATCTTGATGTTCTCGCTGCGGACGATGAACTTTCCGCCGTGAGCTTCGATGGTCGGGTCAAGCTTTGCGCGAAATCCTGCGAATAGCTCGGAATTCGTGATTTCGACGTCGGTTATTACATACGCTGCCATTTCGTTGGACTTGCCTCTTGAATCAGGGTTTCTCCGGGTTTTGGTGGCAACGTATCGATGCGAATGAAGCCATGACACCGGGAACCAATATGTTACGGGAACATCTGCCTCAACACGATGCAACGTATCTCATTTCGTACGAAAGCTGGTCGAATGCGGGTTGGGCTATCAATCCGCGTGACGCCGAAATTTATAAGTGTTGGTAAGCACCCGAGAAAGGAACGGTGGGACCATGCGCGACACAAACGTATCGACGGCCGTGATGAACGCAGGCAGTTTTCAATATCGCATCATCGGCGATGATTTGCAGATGCTGGAGATCCGTTTGGGTCCTGGCGAAGAGATCATCGGTGAGGCCGGTGCGATGATGTACATGGAGCCTGGCATCGAGTTCGAGTCGAAGATGGGCAAGCGTCCGGGCGGAGGTGGAGGAGGGATGCTTGGTGGCCTCATGAATGCCGGTGCTCGGATGCTGGCAGGTGAAAGCATCTTCGTCACCCATTTCCAGAATGTAGCCAACCAGGGTCAGATCGTGGCGTTTTCGTCTGAAGCGCCGGGCAAGATTGTGCCGATCGACCTTGGCGGGTTGGGCGGCACGGTGTTGGCGCAACGTGACGCGTTCCTTTGCGGATCATCGGATACTGGCATCACGGTCGCGTTTCAAAGGAAACTTGGCGCAGGATTTTTCGGTGGTGAGGGGTTCATTCTTCAGAAGGTGCAAGGGCGCGGGCACATATTCATGTCTGCCGGCGGCACGATTGTCGAGCGTGAACTGAACGGCGAGCGTCTGCGGGTCGACTCCGGATGCATCGTTGCGTTCCAAGAAGGCATCAACTACGACATTCAACGCGCGGGCAATTTGAAGTCGATGTTGGCTGGCGGAGAGGGTTTGTTTCTAGCGACGCTCGAAGGTCGAGGCAAGGTCTGGTTGCAGTCGATGCCTATAGGGCGGTTGGCTCACATCATTCACTCGAAGATGCCGAGCAGCCAGTAAAGATCTCGAATCAACAAGGAACTGCGCCCGACCGCATTTCGGAATGCGGTCGGGCGACATCATTCGAGATTAACTTCGCGATTTCGCCGAGGCAGGGACGGCGTTGACCAAGTCGTATCTCGTGCTGCGTCCGCCAGACTGACTGCGCTCAAGGACGCTTTTGTTTATTAGGTCCGTTATGTCCCTCAACGCCGTGTCTTGAGAACAACCGGTGATTTTCGCCCACCGGGTCGTCGTCAAATGACCATCGAACCCGTTGACGAGTCGCCTGATGACTTTGCGCTGCCGGTCGTTAAGCTGCATCCCCGAGAAGGTATCCCAGAACCGAACTCGAGCAACTGCAGATGCGACGGTGTCTTGGGCGTTTTCAAGAGCGCGTCCTAAGCAGTCCAAGAACCACACCATCCAATTGGTGATGTCCATCGCACCTTTTTGTGTGAGTTCGAGTATTTCGTAGTAATCGGCTCTTTCTTTGCGGATTTGGGATGACATGCTGTAGAAACGCTGTGATACGCCATCGGACCTTGCCAATGCCATGTCGGCGATTCCCCGCGCGATCCTTCCGTTACCGTCGTCGAAAGGGTGAATGGTGACGAACCACAAATGGGCGATTGCGGCATTCAGGATGTTGTCGTGTTTTGTTGGCGCGTTGAACCACTGGAGGAAGGCTTGCATCTCGTGTTCGATACGATCCTCTGAAGGCGCTTCGAAATGGATACGTTCGCGTCCGATCCGACCGGAGACGACGCGCATAGGACCGTCACCAGGCGCGCGCCACGCACCGGTGGTTATGCGGGTTATGTTGTTCCGTCCGGTTGGAAACAGCGATGAGTGCCAACCAAACAGGCGCTCTGCGCTGAGCGGTTCGTCACTTTTCAATGTGGCATCGACCATCAGATCGACGATGCCGTCGACGTTGCGGTGAGGAGGTGCCAGTCCACCGATATCCACCCCCAGCCGCGAGGCGACGGAAGACCGAACTTCGTCGACGTTGAGAACTTCGCCTTCAATCTCACTCGTTTTCAACACGGTTTCGGTAAGCGCGTTCAACTCGGCCTGTTGTCTGAAGTCGAACCCGACGGCTTCCATGCGCCCGAGCAGCAGTCCCTGTTGGTGCCGAATGGATGCGAGCAGGTCGATGAGTTCTTCTTGCCGCCACTGGAAATGTGGCCAGTCAGGATGTTCGTGTATGTATGTTATCCGCAACATATGCGGATATTATACACGCTATTCTCCGCATCAGGCCTTAATCTCCGCAATTATGCGGAGATTAAGGTTGCTATTCTCCGCAAGCGATGGATAAGAGACCATCAGCCGCGCGCCATCTCGTCGTGGACGATGCGCATGGCCTGGTGGTGACTGACACCGTCATCTTTGAGTTGAGCGTAGCGTGCTTCGTCGATGTTGCTCCGGTCGAGGAAACCTCGGATGTCGTACCGACCCGGTTCTTCCACCGTAACTTTGCCCTCATCGATCATGAGTTCGAGCGGATATTCCTGTTCTTCCATCGGCAGGTGAATGACCTTGTTCTGGCGAGCGGATTCGTACATCGCCATCATGATTTCGACGGTGTCGCGGGCGATATGACCGGCGTTGCGATGCTCAGGACCACCGTCGAGCCAGCGGACGAGTTCCTCGACTTGCTTGCCGTTCATGTTGCCGCCGATGGCTTGGTCGCCTTCTGACAAGTTGAGATCAACATCTTGCCAGCCGCCGGTCTCGGCGTTGAAGAGTTTCAGAACAGTTTCACGGACGTGGAGCATGCCCTCGGTTCCGCGGATGAAGAACTTGCCGGCATCGCAGTCGTTGTCCCAGAGATCGGATTGGATGAAGAACTGCAGCGGATCGTCGAACATAACGAGGCCGATGCAAGCATCTTCGATGGGGGTGTTACGTTCGTACTTGTCGGTTGTACGCTGGACCGCGCCCATCACCCAACGGGGTTTAGGGTCCCCGAGAATGAACTTTGCACCATCGATGGAGTGAGTCGCCCAGTTGGCGAGGCCTTCTTTGACGCGAATATCGACGCGGAGCGGAATGCCGATGGCGCCAGCTTCGACGAGTTCTTTGGCTTTATTCCATCCGGGAGTGAAGCGGCGTTGGTGGCTGATCACTAACTTGACGTTGTTAGCGTCGCAGGCATCGACCATTCGGTTGGCGCGGCCCATACCGATCGCCATCGGTTTTTCACAGATGATGGCTTTGACAGATGGATAGCCGGCCGCTTCGGCGGTCAACGGGTCGTGGAGAAGATGCCAAGTGCAGACGCTGACAATGTCGGGTTCGGCGTCGTAGGCGCACTCTTCGAGCGTGGCATAGGACTTGGGAATGCCCCAATCATCCATGTACATTTGGCGCGCTTCAGGTATCGGATCGACGCATGCGACGACATCGACAGCGTCGACCATCGAGTAGCCATCCATGTGCGCATGTGCGATGCTGCCGCAACCCACGATCGCCGCTTTGTATCGGCCCGTCATGTCGGAATACCTTTCACTCGTACCGCGCAGATTGGCTGCTTCGGTTGATCTGATGCAAATAGGATATGCGAAACTAATTGCCAGATGTGGTCTAGGACGGAGGGCAATTCGCGGTGCAGATCAAGTTAGTCCAAGTTCAATGAGGAGAGTGCGATGTCTAGCTCGAATCGAGCGCTGATAGTGGTTGATGTGCAGAACGACTTCGTCGATCCGAATGGCAATCTTTACGTTCAGGATGCGCCGTCGGTAGTTCCGAACATCAACGCCAAGATCGCCGCAGCCCGTGGCGATGGGAGGTTAATCGTATACACGCAGGATTGGCATCCGGAAGTGACACCGCATTTCGCTAAGGACGGTGGCATCTGGCCCGTCCACTGCGTGGCTGGCAGCTGGGGGGCGCAGTGGTATTCGGAACTAGAGGTGGCGACGAATTCTCAGGTGGTCCGGAAAGGGACTGGCGGAGAAGATGGCTACTCCGGGTTTTCGGTCCGTGATCCGTTGACCAACGCCGAATCAGATACGGCGATGGAGGAAATTCTCAAGCGGCAAGGCGTTACGGATGTGGATGTGGTGGGTATCGCCACCGATTACTGCGTGAAGGAGACGGCGTTGGATGCGTGTCGCCGCGGCTACAAGACGAATATCTATCTGGACTGCATGAAGGGCGTAAACTTGCAGCCTGGTGATGCCGACTCCGCGATCGCGGCGATGGTTGAAGCGGGCATCGAGGTGTTTGAAGGTTAGCGTCGGAAGAGCCTGAAGAAGCTCTCTTGATATTCCTCGAAAAGTCCCCATCGGACGAGTTCTTCGTGGACAACCGAGGGATCGATTTCCCGGCGTTGGGCGCGTTGCATAAGGTCTTCGATGCGGACCCTGGCATCCCTTGGAACTCCGCCGTCGTCATCAAACAAGCGGCGTTCGTTCAATTCCTCGAAGTTCGATTTGGCGGACTGATTTGTGAACTCGTAGATGAATTTCATCACAGAGACATCCCAAAGTTCGTCGACGCCGAGAAGAACGGTGTGTAGCGGTTTGTCGTCGCGTTCGATTTCATCGCGGATCTTGGCGGCGATTTGGCGCGGTTCTCCGGCGACGGTTTCAGTCGTCTGGGGTTCGTTTTTGTACTTGTAGAGCAGACCAGCAGCGTCCGAACCGTATCGGTTGGTGAGGTATTCGAGGTATTCGGTGGCCTCTTGACCGAATCCCTCCGAGTTTGACAGATAACCGGGAGTAACGATCTGCGGTCGGTCAGCGCGGACGAGACCGTATCGGACGACCGTGTCTTTCTGCTCATCCTCGAAGATGCCTTCGTATACCGGTTGAGACACAACGTGATAGTGGATCACAGTCGAACCAAAGGTAGAGAGTGATCGGCGTGGGACACGGATCGTGCGCGTCATGGCGATCGCGCGTTCGATCTGCGGGTCCAGGTTTTCGGGGCGTTGGGGTTGAAGCACTTTTTATACGCGGCGGTGCGCGGGTCAGGGGATAGCTTGACCTTCGGTGATCTCGAGGCGTTGGTTCGCGTCGACATCTTCGATGACTTGGTCTAGACCGCTGGGCCATTCGATCTTTATTCTGTCAACTTTATCCGCATTCCCGATCCCGAACGTCAGTTCCAGACTGTTCATGGAGAGAAAAGTAGAGCTTCCGGTCAATTCTTGAACTTGCTCATGCTTAGAGCCGTCCGCGTAGGTGTATTCGATGTAGACCCGCGCTCCGATTCCGTCGGCGTTGCTGCCGGTGTCACCGTCCAGCATTCCGCCGATCAATCGCATGGAGATCCAGCTGCGATCACCGCCGGCGTTCATCCAAAGGAACAACGGCCCGGGTTCCCAGTTGCAATCGTCTTGGCCAACGAGGCGGCATCCGTTGCTGTTGGTACCGATCAGGTCTACGTAGCCATCTCCGTTGAGATCGCCTTTCGCCAATCCCTTGCCGTTTTCGTGAAACGCGGGGCTGATCCGTTGCTCGGATCGGTCGAAGTTGGGGTCATTCGGGTCGAGGACGGTGTAGTCGACGCCGAGGATGTCAAGCACCCGGGCTTCGACGGTGATGTCTTGGAATTCGCCGGCACCGTTGCCACGTAGCATGCGTCCGGCGCCCGGGAAGAGGTGCCCGCTGGGAGCTTCCCCGCGGTCGGACATGGCACCTAGCCAGTAGAGGTCTTGATCGCCATCGTTTTCATAGTCGAAAAACACGGTTCCAAAACCGAAATCGTAGGCCGCGAGGCCAGTCGGAACTTGCCAATCTTCGACGATTTGCGTGGGATCAAGCGCCATCGGCGGCATTACTGCATTTGGTGCGACGTAGGTCGCGCGGGCGATGTCGTTGAATACGCCAACGGTTCCCACTCCTTCAACATCGCGTACGCCGTCATTGCGCAACAGAAAGTGGAAACAGGTTCCCCATCCGTATTGATGACCGTACGCGCAGTCTCCTGACGGCGTGGTGGGAGCCTCTCGGGTGAGGGGGTGATATCCGATATTGGTGACGAAAACGTCCAAATCGAGGTCGTTGTCATAGTCGCCCAGCGCGAAACCCATCCAAGCACCCATCATGTCGACTCCCATGGCGCGACTGATCTGAGTGAATTTGATGTCGGTTTCGGTCGAGTCGTTACGAAATACCTTTAACCGACTGCCGTCGTCTGCTAGCCATAGATCCGCATCGCCGTCGTCGTCGTGGTCAAAGAAAAGCGCGGCGAGCGTCTGCCCGGTGGGTTCACCGACGAATTCGCCGGAAGCGTCGATGAGGTCCGGGTTGTAACCGGGCACGATTTCGCCGGTGACGGGATCGGGCCAGCCGATATCGTCGCCAAATGGGTCACGCATCAGAATCGGGCCGTAGCGCAGACCTGCTTCTTCGGTCACGTCCGTGAACGTAAGGTCGGCGTTGTTTAGGTAGAGAACGTTGTAATGTCCGTGGTGATCGGGACGATTGAACCAAAGGAAGTCCTGGTCGACTCGATTGCTGACGAAGATGTCGATCCAACCGTCGTTGTTCACATCGGCGCAACCGACGCTGAAACCGGAGCGAAGGTTTGCCGAATCTCCGAGCGCCGATTCTGTGATTTCTTCGAACGTTCCGTCGCCTAAGTTCCTGAACAACCGGTCTTTAATGATTGCTGGGAGATTGGGATAGTATCGTGCGGCGCGGTAATCCAAATTGTCGCCGATACGGCCGTAAGAAGCGACGTATAGGTCCTGATAGCCATCGTTGTCGATATCGCAAGCGGCGACGCCGGTGCTGTTCGCGACGGGCAGGTCGACTCCGGCTTCCTCTGCGACCTCGGTGTAAACGTGGTTGCCGTCGTTGCGGAAGAGGCGGTTAGGTCCACCAGTGGTGTCTGGGAGGAGGGCTTCGATCTCGGCGGAGGTTACATAGAAGTCCATGTCACCGTCGCGGTCATAGTCGAAGATCGCGACACCAGGGTGGCGGTTTTCGATCATCCACAGTTCTTCGCCTGTTTCGGGGTCGACTAAGACGAGTGGTGCGATGTTCGTGAACGGCATGACCGGTTCGGCCATCATCTCATCTAGCGATTCCGAGGAAGCCGTAGCGCCTGAAATCTGCGCGGTCGGTGCCGGTTCCGATGTTGGGGTTGGAGGGGGAACGGTGGGTTGAGGTGTGGCGGTAGGTTCTTCGCTGACGCACGCGGTTACGAGGGCAACGACCAAGATTGCGATCGTCAAAAACAGTGGCGCGGATGGGTTCTTACGCCTTAAGATTCGCAACGATTGGTTGTTGATCTGCATCGAGGTAATGGGTGTCGGTTTCGTGGAGATACTAAGCCTTTCAGCGTACAACACGCTGTATGAATTCGATACGCATCGAAGCGCCGTTTCGGTTTGACGACGAACCGAACGAAAATTAAGGTTAGATAGTTGGTCGAGCTCTTTTGCGGCTCAAACGATTCGCCAGTTTTGACAATCGGTCGGGACTGCGCCCAAAATCCAAGCCTTTCACGGAGGTTGGCACTTGAAATTCAATATGACAAAAGCTCGCAGGAGCTTGCTGTTGCTGCCGATATTGGCGGCAATCGGCTTCGCGATCGCATGCGGCAGTTCCGAGCCAGAGACGATTATCCAGACGGTCGTCGTCGAGAGGGAAGTGGAGGTTGTGAAAGAGGTTGAAGTCGTTAAAGAGGTCGAGGTCGAGAAGGAAGTCGAAGTTGTAAGAGAGGTTGAGGTCGTCAAAGAGGTCGAGGTTGAGAAGGAAGTCGAAGTCATCAAGGAAGTCGAAGTCGTTTCGGCTGTTCCTCGAAACAAGACTGTCGTGGTCGGCACTCGCTTTGGCGGCGGCATCGCCCTTCGTATGTGGAGTCCGTACGCGCTCGGTGGCACCCACCAGAAAGGCGTGATCTTCTTCCATGAGCCTCTGTTCTACGCTGACAGCTTGAACGGCAACAGCTACCCATGGTTGGCAGAGGAATTCTCTTACAACGCCGCAGCGACCGAGTTGACGTACAACCTGCGCGACGGAGTTCTCTGGAGCGACGGCGAGGAGTTCAATGCTGAGGACGTGGCATACACCTTCAACACGCTAGCCGAACTGGGCAGCGAAGTTCGAGGCGGCGGAGTCTTTCAGACTTTCGTAAAAGAAGCTGAAATCGTTGACGATTTGACCGTGAAGGTCCACTTCAACTTCCCGGCCCCAAGATTCCACGCCGAAGTCGTGATCTACAAGGGCGACTCTGGAACGTATATCGTCCCGGAGCACGTTTGGAATAACAAGGATTGGGCCGAGTACGATGCCTACAACGACGGTGCTGGTCCTGTTACGACAGGCCCGTGGCGATTGTCGTACTCCGACAACTTCCGCCGAGTCTTGGACCGCGTGAAGAACTGTGATGACTACTGGGGCTGCGCAACCGGCTTCGTGCCGTTCCAAGAAGTAGAGCGCTACGTGCTTTACAACATTGACGACGACACGCAGTTCGCCCAGGCGATGATCACGAACCAGATCGACGAAACTCACGACCTTCGAGTCGATACCGTCGAGACGATCCTTCGCGAGAACCCCAACACCACCACCTACACGGGTCGTGACGCCGATGGCGAATACGGCATGGTTTCGTGGTGGCCGATCTCGTTGCATTTGAACAACCTTCAACCGCACCTTGAGAACCCCAACGTTCGAAAAGCCATCACCAAGTACATTGACCGCGACCGCCTTAACGCTCAGGCTTACCTGAACAAAGGCCGGATCAACGACTGGCCCTGGCCGCAGTACGCTGGTCTGAAGCACGTCAACGAGGCGATGGAGCCTTTGAGGCAAGAGTTTGGCGTTGGTGAGTACGACAAAGAAGGCGCCGACGCCCTCATGACCGAGGCCGGCTACTCCATGAACTCCGACGGCTTCTGGGCCGATGCCAATGGCGATGTAGTCAAGTGCAACATCATCAGTTCGGCGCACTTCACGGATCTCGGTCCGGTTGTTGCCGCGTTGCTTGAGCAGAACGGTATCGAGTCATCCTGGGCGCAACCTCCGGATGTCTGGGCCCGAAACGGCAAGGGTGGCGACTATGAGTGCACCCTAGTCGGGCACAACGGTTCGCAATCCGGCGACATCTACCGGTCATTGCTGATGTTCACGACGGATTCTGGAGCTAACCGCTGGTCATACTCGAACCCCGAATTCGATTCAGTAGTCGCATCAATGGCTGAAGAGCCTGATGTCGACAAGGTATTGGACCTTACCGAGCAGGCACTTCGGATCTGGTTGGAAGACCAGCCGGACGTCCCGCTCGTCGAGTTCTTCAACCGAGTAACTCGTAACGAGTACTACTGGGAGAACTGGCCCGGCGATGCTGCGGGATACGAGCCGTACATGAACGGTATCCACCCGCACACGGGATTCCCGTACATCCTCAGCAAGCTGGAAGGCACCGGCCGGGAGTAAATCCGCGTTTTAGCGGAAGAAACGTTGGTTGCGGCGCCGCCGATAGGGAGCAAACTCCCATCACTTAGGCGCCGCAACTAATCGCAAGCTCCCAACTGGCGCGCCGACACGCCGGTTAGCTCTGTTAACTTGGCATTGACGCGCATTGGGACGCAACATGGCGAAGTGTTAATGAGATGACCGTAGATTATCTGGCGAGACGCATAGGAATGTTCGTGGCGGTGGTTTTTGTCGCCACATCGTTCAACTTCTTTCTCCCCAGATTCACCGGTCAAGACCCGATCGCGACTCGGTTGGAATTGCTCGCAGCCGAAGGCGATACGATACGAGCCGAGGATTACAAGGCTCTCATCGAAACCTACAACGCGAAATTCGGCCTGGATCGTCCTCTAGTTCTTCAATATTTGACTTATCTATCGGCCGCTGTTCGGTTCGATTTCGGGAATTCAATAACCAAGTACCCCGTTCGGGTCAGCGAGCTCGTGAACCAAGCGATGCCGTGGTCGATCGGACTGCTAGTTACATCGACGCTTCTGGCCTTCTTGGTGGGTACTCTTGGTGGTGCGGTGTTGGCATGGCAGCATGGTCCCAAAGCCGCTTTTGAACTCATATTGCCGCCATTCTTTTTGCTCGCGGCGGTCCCATACTATTTGCTCGGGCTCATATTGATTTGGTTGTTGGCGTTCCAGGCCAAGCTGCTGCCCTTGGGCGGCGGTTACGCGCCGACGACTCTTCCCGATTGGAGCGACTTTGGATTCCTGTTCGAGGTGTTCAAGCACTCACTCTTGCCGGCCCTCTCGATTGTTCTCGCATCGATTGGATTTTGGGCGTTGGGCATGAGATCGATGATGATCACGATGCAGGGCGAGGACTACATGCTGCAGGCGGAGGCGAAGGGACTGACCAAGATCCGAACGTTTTTCCGGTACGCCGTGCGAAACGCAGTATTGCCGCAAACCACTGCCTTGGCTCTGACGTTGCCTCACGTCGTTTCCGGCGCGATATTGGTTGAGCGGATTTTCGGCTACCCGGGGATTGGTCGAGTTCTTTACGAAGCGATCACGGGATTTGATTACTTTGTCATTCAAGGCGTCGTCTACATAATCGTGTTGGCCATCGCTTTCGCGATGCTGGTCATCGACGTCGTCTATCCGCTGTTGGACCCCAGAATCAGCTACTCTTCCGCGTAAATACCAATGGCAACGAATGCGACGACAGAACCACTCGCATCGCGAGGTAGCACAGGCGCATCAGATGCTCTGAATCGCGTTGGCGGTTTATGGCGCTATATGAAGCGGAACCCGTCGATAATCGCGGGGTCTGTGATGCTCGGCATTATCGTCCTGTTCTGGGCTTTTGGAACATTGATGACGTCGCCTAAAGACGC
The DNA here is from genome assembly GCA_963664695.1 of Dehalococcoidia bacterium. Classification (GTDB taxonomy): domain Bacteria; phylum Chloroflexota; class Dehalococcoidia; order Lucifugimonadales; family Lucifugimonadaceae; genus Bin127. Next base: position 433,785 of record OY761543.1, on the reverse strand, counting down.
CAAGGATCTCGCGTTCGCGCCGCCCAACAAACGTCCATCGCTGCAAAACCCGCATCCCTGTTACTCATCCGAAAACCCGCGCGAACTGTGTTTTGCGTACGACGACATTGAGCGACCACACCTGCTAGGTACCGACCGGTTAGGTAAGGACATATTGGCTTCGTTTTCGCAAGGGATTCCGCAGACGGTTATGATCGGGTTGATCGCTGGTTCGGTCGGAACGGTGGTGGGAACGCTTTTGGCATTTGGCGCGGGTTACTACGGCGGGGTGCTTGATGCGACGATCAGATTCATCGTCGACACGCTGCAGACCATACCGGGGATATTGATTCTCATCATCATCACCATCGCGTGGCGAGATGTGGGGGGAGGCGAGATGACATTTATCCAGCTATCGTTAATCATCGCGATGCTGGCTTGGCTCGGTCCCACCAGAGTGATTAGGTCACAAGTTCTCGTCATGAAACAACGCTCGTACGTCGAGATGGCTAGATTGTCCGGGATGAGCGGCCCGGAGGTGATATTGAAGGAGATGGTGCCGAATCTCATGCCATTCATCGTGGCGAATTTCGTGCTGGCCGTCTCGTCGGCGATTTTGGCGTCCATCGGCCTCGAGGCTCTAGGGCTAGGTGATTTCAGTTCCAACACCTTGGGCATGATGATCTACCACAACATTTGGTACGGGTCGTTAGTTAATGGCTGGTGGTGGTGGTGGTCGCCGCCGATCATCGTTATCGTGATTTTGTTCATTGGATTGTTCATGCTGTCAAGAGGCATGGATGAGTGGGCGAATCCTCGGCTACGAAGGCGGTTCTAGCAGTTGGCGAACGACCGAACCAACACCGCCGTGGCGGATAGTCCGACCGACGCGCGGGTAAACCGACCGAAGGATGTCGCCGATCTACGTCGGTCTGGCACCAACGCCTCTTCGGTCCCAGCCGTTCAAGTAAACAACCTCAAGGTCTATTACGATTCCGAAGCCGGCATCGTCAAGGCGGTTGACGACGTTAGCTTTACCCTGCAGCAGGGCGAACGCTTGGCGCTAGTTGGCGAATCTGGTTGCGGCAAGACGACGCTTGGGATGGCGCTCCTCAAACTTACGAAACCACCCGGTTACATCGATGACGGCGAGATTCTTATCGACGGTCGTGATCTGGTCCCCCTAGACGATGAAGAGATGCGTCTGGCGCGACTCGCTGAAGTCGCACTTGTGACGCAGTCGGCGATGAATGCTCTCAACCCGGTGATGCGCATCGAAGATCAGATTTTCGACGGGTTGGTCGATCACGGAATCAAGGACACGAAGGAGAACATGAGGTCTCATGTTCACAGCCTTCTGAGACGTGTGGGGTTGCGAGACAGCGTTGCGAGGATGTTCCCCCACGAGTTGAGCGGCGGGATGAAGCAACGAGTGGCCATCGCGACAGGTACGAGCATGAATCCGAAGGTGATCGTGGCCGACGAGCCTACCAGCGCCTTGGATGTTGTGGTGCAGCGACAGGTGATGATGACGTTGAGTCGCGTTCAGCGCGACACCGGCGCGGCGGTGATTCTCATCGGGCACGATATGGGTCTCGTGGCGCAGTTCGCCGACCGAATTGGCGTGATGTACGCCGGCAAGTTGGTGGACATCGGAACGGTCCAAGAGATCATCGAGGATCCGAAACATCCATATACCAAGTTATTGATAAACAGCGTGCCGGATTTGGAGGAGAAGCGAGAGCGGTTGGAGGGCATACCCGGCATACCGCCGCCGTTGGTTGACCTACCTCCGGGATGTGTGTTTGCGCCCAGATGCCCCTCCGTGGCCGATGCTTGTCAGGAAATCACGCCTCGCAATACTGCCGTGGGCGATAGCCGTTGGGTGATGTGCCACATTTTCGATGAAACGGTAGAGATGGCGGGAAATAAAGTTGGCTAATCTGCTCGAGCTCCAAAACGTCACCAAGGTGTTCGGCGGTGGAATGTTCAGTCGATCCAACGTCACGGTTGCCGCGGACGATGTTTCGTTCGCGATATCGGCGGATCGCCCATCAATCACGGCGGTTGCAGGAGAGAGCGGAAGTGGCAAGACCACGTTGGCGAGGCTGCTATTGGGTGTGATCAAACCCACGAGTGGCAGTGTGATCTACAACGGGCGGGACGTTTCGAAGATGTCGGGGAGTGAACGCCGTGAGTTCAGGCGGGAAGTCCAACCCATATTTCAAGATCCCTTCGAGGTCTACAACCCGTTTTACAAAGCGGATCATTTACTCCATGTGGCGATCGACAAATTCAAGCTTGCGGAGTCGGAAGATCAACGAATCCCACTCATCAACGAGGCGCTGGAGACCGTCGGTCTACGCCCTGAGGAGATGCTCGGGCGGTATCCGCATCAACTGAGCGGGGGCCAACGTCAGCGGATGATGGTCGCCAGGGCGTTGCTGCTCAAGCCTCGGATCATTCTGGCAGATGAGCCGGTTTCGATGGTCGATGCATCGTTGCGGGCCACGATTCTTGAATCGATTCGGACGCTCAATCGCGATCTCGGCATCTCGGTCGTCTACGTAACACACGACCTCACGACTGCCTATCAGATCTGCGACGAAATCCTCGTGATGTACAAGGGTTCGGTCGTCGAACAGGGTAGTGTGGAACGGGTAATTAGAGACCCCAAGCATCCGTACACTCGTTTGCTGGTCGAGTCGATTCCGCAGATGCGGTCGGATCGTGCGTGGGAAGACGGCGCTGAAGAACTGATGTCCATTGATGAATCCATGGTCACGACAGGATGCAAGTTCGCCGATCGATGCCCGCAAGTGATGGACAAGTGCCACGACGAGCATCCGCCGGCGTTCCAGCTTGATGATGACCGAGTCGCGAGTTGCTATCTTTACGACGATATGTCGGTCGCAAGCAAACAAGCGGTCGCTACTTAATCTGGAACAACCATGACTGCCAATCCACGCCCTAACATCGTCTACATTCAATCGGATCAGCACAACCCGGCCGTAATCGGTGCGTATGGCGACTCGATCGTCGATACTCCAAATCTCGACCGGTTGGCGGCAGACGGGGCGATATTCACGGGCGCATACTGCGGTTCGCCGATATGTGTGCCGTCACGGACGGCGTTCGTGACCGGACGATATCCGCACGAGACGGAAGTCTGGACGAACGACCAGATTTTGAGCTCCGCGGTCCCGACCTATGCACATTCGCTTGGCGCCGCGGGATACGACCCGATCCAGATCGGGAGAATGCACTACAACGGCCCGGACCAATTGCACGGGTTCTCACGTCGATACGTCGGCGATCACAGTCCGAACCATCCGGGCAGTCCGAGACCGGTCGATCATGGACAGTTGCACGGCACGGCGGGACCGGCGCGAGTAAGTTTGGAGGCGTCAGGGCGAGGGCAGAGTGCGTACGAGGTCCACGACGAGTATGTCGCGCAATCAGCGGTTGATTACATCAACAATAAAGGCATCACACGACGGTCCGGTGTTGACGAATCACCGCTGTGCCTGTCGATCGGGCTGATGTTGCCGCACCAACCGTTCGTTGCTCGAGCGGTTGATTACGACAAATACGAGGGCCGCGTCGGTATGCCGATAGTACCGGCTGAGCCGATCGAAAATTGCCACCCCTACATTCAATGGTGGCGAGAGCGCACGGGGATCGTCGAGGTCAGCGAGGCAGAGATAATCCGCGCGCGGACCGCCTACTGGGCATTGTGTGATCGAACTGACCAGTTGATCGGCGAGATCCTCGACGCGCTAGACGCCAACGGCTACATGGAAAACACCATCATCGTCTACACCTCCGACCACGGAGAGCAGGTTGGTGAGCACGGGTTGTGGTGGAAGCAGACGTTTTACGAGGACGCGGCGCGCGTCCCGGCGATAGTTTCGTGGCCGGGTCATCTCGACGCAGGTCGGGTCATCGACACACCAATCGACCAGTTCGATTTGGCAGCTACGATTTTGGACGCGGCCGGTGCCGAGGCATTGCCGCAAGGACATGGCATGAGCGTGGCCGACCTCATCAACAACCCCGACACTGCTGAGTGGAAAGATGCAGTCTACAGCGAATACTGCATGAACGATTCGGCAGTTGGTTCGGGCATGTCTGCCAATCTAGGCGGCGCCGATATCCACGCCCGACCCGGCGGAGTGCAGAATCGCATGGTCCGCTCAGGCGATTGGAAGTTGAACTACTACCACGGTTTCGAACCACAGCTTTTTAATCTCGCCGAAGACCCACAGGAGTTAAACGATCGCGCGCAGGACCCAAGTTGCAGGGGTGTGCGGGAAGAGATGATGGATCGCGTGTTGGACGGTTGGGATCCGGACCGTATCCGCGACCGCATGCATGTGCTGAAGCGCGAGCAGGAGTTGATGGAGGCGTGGGCGAAAAACGTCGATCCGCCTGACGCTATTCGGTGGGATCTGCGGCCTGAGATGGATTATCTGGACTGACTTTCGTTCAGTGGCGAGCCTAAATCGACTCCACGCTCAGTTCCGGTATCCGCGTGAAATGTCGAAGGTTATTCGTGAGCAACGTCAGACCGTGCAACCTCGCCGTGCAGCCTATCAGAAGATCGAAATCTCCGATCAACGTTCCCAACGATCGCAGTCTCCCCCTTTCCACGCCAAACAACCTGCGTACATCTTCATCTAACGGAACTATGTCGAGGTCATCCAAAAACACCCGAAGAAGACTCTCGCTGGCGACTGGATTCCTCGAACAAGCGATCCCTTCGTAGAGCTCAGCAAGCGATACCACGCTTATACCAATACCGCTAGGTAGCATGTGTTTTACTCGCCTCACTACCTCTTCATCGCCACCCAGATAGTCGATCACCCAGTCGGTGTCGATTAGATACATCATTGCATCAGAGCTTCGGATCAGGACGCGAGACTATCTGGCGACTCTCAAAAATGTCGCGCTTCAGCTGCTCAGCATTCACCAACCCCCTCCAACTGCCCGCCGTCTCAACTCGCGCCTTTATCCCATCAGGAGCGTCGCCTTTTTCCGAAATCGACAAACCCACCTCTTGCCCATCCTCAAGATCAAGCGACTCCGAAGGCTCCAAGACTCCATCCTTATAAGTAGCTTTCACCGACTGAGCCATTGCTGATCCTCCTTCTCGCCTGCCATTATGTCCAATTATTCTACGACGCATGGTCGCCCACTCCCGTCTGTGAAGCGCCATGGGGAAGCTAGGTTCTCCGGGATGCACCGTCATTCCGGCGGTAGTCGGCGCTGCAGCGGACGGAACGTCCATCCAGAGGGGCAGGGCAGTATGGTTGCCGCGTTTACGGCAGAGATTTCAGTTGACGGCGGACCGCCTAAATCCCCATATCGCCGCCGCGAATAACCCGAACACGATCGCGGCGTAGCCAATCAACGCGAACCAATAGGTCCAAAGCCAGTCTTCAGGACCGGAATCGCCCCCCAACCGCGGATCCACGATCACGGACAGAGAGCCCTCGTAAAAGATGAAACTAGTAGGGAATGGCCAGTGGAATAGGATCAAAAATCCCGAAATAAAAAAGATGCGAGGTATGAAAAAGGACGCCCATTTTGACAGAACGTCAAGCGTCGACACCGTTTTCGCGAATCGTAGGATTGGTTTCGTCATAGCAATCGTCAAATACGAGATGCCCATCGCGACGGCGAAGTCGCGAACGATGTAGAGGGATCTCAAAATCGTCAAATAATCGCTGTAGACAGCCGAATCAACTGGATCGAGCCAACGATAAACAGCTAATCGCCACCCGGTAAATCCGAACGTCATCGTCAACCCGACTAATGCGACCAGAACGACGAAAACTTCCACCGTCCTTCTCAGAGCACGCGTAGACACCGAAGTAGCGGTCCACAGTACGACAGAGACGATGGATGCGACCAGTGCAAGCGTCAACGTCTGCGCCAAGAATCGGAGACCGTGGTTAATCGTATGCCGGTGAGACGGCGCATTACGAAATCGAAAATATAGGTCCCGGCAGCGTTGACTTACTTCAATTTCAGGAATTGCGGACCCGCCGGGTTCTAATTCCATCAGCCTTGAGTCGATATCTTGCGCGCAGTCGGTGGCCTCATGCCATTCTTGCCGGGATTTCACCCATGCGCTTTCATAACCCCCATCTGAATCTTGTGCCAGTTGCCTGACAATTGGAACTGCTTCGGCAACACCAAACCGGACCACAGCGATTGCCGCAACTGTAGCGATTACGACCATCATCCAACGCCGTCTTTTGACTCTTGAACCGGACTCGATCAAGGTGTCGTTTCTGTCGTCTTCAGATGCCCAGGATTCAACGTGACTTGTCTCTTCTTCGGTCGAATGCTCTCCTTGACCATTGGCGACGCCTTGAGGCGATTCCAGCGAGGATTCGTAGGACATTGTTAACCGGCCTCGAACGTGGCGCATGTACCACCACGTTCCGAAGGTCACAAAGCCTATCGGGAACAAAACCATCGTCACGAAAGGACTGAGACTGCCAATGTGCTCAAACTGATATCCCCATTCGAGCGACCAAACGATTGTGGGGGACAGCGCTTCGGGTGCTGAATGGAGGAAAACCAACGCGGCATTTGCGAGTGCCGCCAACCCGATCCAAGGCAACAAGGTGACAATCTGATTGCGGAGTAGCCGGGAGAAACTGATGAACGCGTCTTCGACATTAACTTCTGAAAACCAAGAACGGTGAAACATGTCGTCGTACTGGTAGGCGACTGCGATGAGCGCGAACGTCAGAACTGCAGAAAATGTGGAAGATGCCAAGATCGCAGTCCACCCCACGCCAGCGTTCAGCGCATTGTTCGGATCGAACATGATGAAGATGAGATACATGCCGTAATCTCCGAATACGAGGATAGCGAACGGCACGAAAGTCAAACCCAATATCGCGTACGTAACCAATCGGGAATTTCTCCCCAAACCATTGACCAGTGCACAAAAAACTGCACCCACCATCGTGCCGATAAAGACGCTGGGTACGACCATCGACAAAGAGGTCCGAGCACCGTGCAGCAATCTCGAGAAGATGTCTCTGCCTACTTCATCAGTGCCGAGAATATCGATCGAGCGACATTCGGAGGAGCGATCAGACGGGTTGTCGGATGTATTCAGGGCGTTGATCGCGAGCGGAGGGCAGCTATGAATCTCCGGGTCGACGGCGTTAGGGTCGAACGGTGCCAAAGTAGGTCCAAACACGCCCAAAACGAGATACAGCCCGATAATGATCGCGGGAATCGCCTGCCAACCATTAAGCCCCAACAGCCCGTTTTTGATCGCGCCGCGCCAAGTGGCCGACTCCGGTTCTACTGACGAGTTCGGTGGATCTGGATCGGAATAGTCTGAATTAATCGGCTGCATAGTCGTGGCGGATCCCGATCTCTATTGATGGTCGGGCCGTCGACGGTCGTACCCTAATCCAACTGTCGCAAATTTGGATCCCACCGGTCGCGCATCCAGTCGCCTAGGAAGTTCCCCGCCATCACCACTAGGAAGATGGCCATTCCTGGGATGGCAGAAACCCACCAAGCATCGCCGATGTACTCGCGTCCGCTGGCTACCATCGCTCCCCAAGCCGGTGCGGGCGGCGGGATGCCGACCCCAAGATAGCTCAATGTTGCTTCGGTAAGGATGATGCCGCCGACACCCAGCGTGGCGCTGACGACGACGATGTTGATGACCCCGGGGAGGATGTGGCGAAGGAGTATTCGGCTCGGCGACGCGCCGGCGACGCGCGCGAATTGGACGTAATCCGATTCGCGAAGGCTCAGCGTCTGCGCCCTAACTAGACGCACAGCACCCGGCCAAGATATCAGGGCGAGCAGAGCGATCAGAATTCTGAGGTCTTGCCCGAAGATGCTTACTACGATCAGAGCGAGCATGATGAATGGCAGCGCCGCCCACACGTCGACAATGCGCATTATCACCTCGTCGATATGGCGCCCGAAATATCCGGCAACCAAACCGCAAGCCGTACCTACGGTTACGCCGACCGTAATCGATACAAACACCACCAATGCGGAAATCCGTGCTCCGTGAATGATGCGGCTCAGTACGTCGCGAGCTATATTGTCTGTACCGAGAATGTAGTACTGGCCAGATCCACCGGTCGAGAATGGTGAGGTGTTGCGGTCGGTCAGGGCAACATATGCGAGCGGATCGTGCGGCGCGATCCGTTCTGCAAATAGGGCGAATACGATCAACGTCAGGATGATCAGTGCCGGGACTATCGGCCACCGACGAATGATGTAGAAGCCGTAACCCAACCAACCGAGCGAATGTCGCTGGTTAACCCTGGTCGGTGCTGAGACGGCGTCGCTGACGCTTTGTGGTCTAGTTTCCGTGGCCATGTCTATCTACTACGCGTAGCGAATCCTTGGGTCCAAAATCGCATACAGGATGTCCATCGTCAACACAACCACAACGTACAAGACGACGGTCAGGAATGTAATGGCTGAAATGAGAGGGAAATCGTTTCCCTGCACCGCCTGAACCGCTACGCGACCGAGGCCGGGCCACGAGAACACAGTTTCTACGACGGTCGTCCCGTTGATGAATCCGACCAGGATCAAACCGGAAATTGTGAGGGGCGGAATCACCGCGTTTCGGAAGGCATGTTTCCAGATCACCGTGCTGGATTCAACGCCTTTGGCTCTCGCAAATTTGACGTACTCCGACTCCAACACCTCCAGCATCGATGAACGCGTGAGACGGAGATACGCAGCCGCAGGTAACCAACCGAGGACGATCGACGGCAGTATGTAGTTTCGAATCGCAAACCCGTCGCCGCGTGTGCCTGATGGCAACCATTCGAGCTCGCCCGAAAAGATAAGGATGGCCATGATGCCGACCCAGAAGACGGGCGCGGCTTGACCAACCAATGCGATGCCGCGTGCGACGTAGTCAAGTGGTCGACCGCGTTGCACAGCAGATACGATGCCCAACGGGACTCCCAGAAGCGTACCGAAGGTCCATGCGATCAAACCGAGTTGGATCGAGGTCCAAAACCTTTCTTGGACGACGGTGATGACGGGCCGTTGGTGAATCAGGCTGTCACCGAATTGGCCCCGGAGATATCTGCCTACCCAAATTACGTACTGAAAGACGACTGGTTGGTCGAGGGCGAGTTCCTTTCTAAATCGTTCGCGAGTCTCTTCTGCGAGCGCACCGCCATATTCGTCGAGATACAGGTCTAATGGATCGCCCGACAAGCGCGAGAGCACAAATATGACTAGTAGGGCGCCGAGGATCGCGATGACGCCGTAGAGTACGCGGCGTGCGAGGAAACTACGCATTGTTCAATGAAGGGGCTGTGCCTGCGTTCCCTCTAGTGCCGGATTGGTATCGGAGGGAGGGGTGCAGGCACGCCAACGAGACGCCGGGTTGGGGTGACCCGGCGTCTCTTTTCAGACGGTGTCGTCTATGGTTGCCACTCGACCTCTTCGAGGTTGAACCATGTGCAACCGCCGATACACATCTGAGGCGGTATCGGCCACGCCTTAATCTTCTCGCCATCGTAGGTGTTAAACGCCGGTTGCTCGTTCACGCCGACGTTGATCGACACCTCGCGAGAGTAGTCGTAGTGGTCGATCGCCAGTTCGATACGTCTGCGGCGGTCGAGTTCATCCTTCATCTCGTCGAATATCTCGTCCCACCTGGGCAAGATGCTTCCGGCGCAGATCGTGCCTCCGAACTTGTGCGAAGTCGATTCGTTGGATTTCGGCAGGTCTACGCTCAAAGCCGAGAAACTGTCTCCGCAGGTCCGGTACTGGATCTGATTGAATGACAGGTTAACCAGGTTCGGGCGGTGTTCCGAGTACGGAGAAAGGTCGAGGTTCACCTTGATGTTCAACGTCGCGAGCCATTCGGCTGCGAGTGCTTCAACGATCTCTTGGTGAGTGCCTGCGCCGGTCCAAACGGTAACTTCAAACCCGTCGGCCCAACCAGCTTCTTCCATCAACTGCTTGGCCTTGTCGCGGTCGAAACTGTACGCCCAACCGTGCGACTCAGCGTTCTGAGCCCAAGTGTCGGAGTTGACCGACAAGTTGGTGATGTGGTTGACCCAACCTAGACCGTCGAGGATCGCTTCATTGATGCCTTCGCGGTCGACGGCGTGTGCAATCGCTTGACGAACTTTGAGTGCGGATTCCATCGATGCGTCGTTTCCGTATTCGCCGACCCACGGTAGGGAAGTGTCGTAACCCATGCGGTCGAGTTCCCATCCTTCAACGAAGTGGTTGGTCTGCCAATAGTTACCGCCGAAGTAAAGTCCGTTCATCCTCGCAGCAGTCGGCTGGGCAATGAATCCTTGTTCCGTGAGGCTTGGGATGTCTTTTAGCGAGATATTCGCGACATGAGCCTGACCGGTTTCGAGCATGGTCTTGCGCACCGCAGCCTCTGGCACCGCGAGGATCTCGATGCGGGCCATCTCTGGCACCTTGCGCCAATGTGCGCTTAGCGCGTTCAAGACGGCGCGGTCGTCGGATGACCAAGTCTCGTAAACGAATGGGCCTGTTCCGACGAAGATATCGACCATCCCTTCGGGACCGTGCTCATCAAATACCTTCTTGCTGTGGACACCCATGCTCTGCCAGTAAGGGCTCAAGTTGCGCCGGAGAACTCCGACTCCCCACTGGTTGACGTGCATGCGCACTTTGCCCGGGTCGATGACCTCGAACTCTTTGGCCATGGCGCGGAAGTCGCCGGCTTGGTCGTGCCGGGAGTCCGGGTTCGTGTTCGGGTTGGCGTTGTTGAAGCTCCATGCCACGTCTTCGGCGGTCATTTCGCCATAACCACCGTGAAACTCGATGCCGCGACGGATATCGAAGTCGACCCACGACTGATCGTCAGCGACGGTCCACGCGGTGGCCAATCTCGGCACCGCGTTCGCGCTGGAGTCGAGCCACAAAAGCGTCTCGTACCCGCCCATGCGGAACTTCTGATTACCGCAACCCGGAACGCACTGTTCGGGATACCCGACCGGGACGCCTACGCCGCTTTCGGCAATTATGACGGTTCCTTGGGGGTTACCGGTAACTAGATCGCTAGGTGCGGCCGCGGCTTCTTTCTCGACGATAACCGTCTGGACGACAGGTACCTCGACCTCAACCTCTTTTTCGACGACAACAGTCTGGACAACGGTTTCGCCCGCAATCTGAACTTCCTTCTCGACGACGACTTCACGTTCGACGACGACGGTCTGGACGACGGTTTCGCCCGCAATCTGGACTTCCTTCTCGACGACGACGGTCTGGACTACCTCAACTGGTACTTCCTTCTCGACGACGACGGTCTGGACCACGGTTTGGCCCGCGACTTGGACTTCCTTCTCGACGACGACGGTTTGAATTACGGTTTCGCCTTCTTTTTCGACGACAACCTCTTTCTCAACGACGACGGTTTGGATGACGGTCTCCGTGACGGTTTCGCCGCAGGCTACGACGAGTGGCACGGCGAGTAACAGCGGCAGTAAGATTAGTGCCGCCCAACGCCTTCGTCGGCTAAATGACATCATGTTCTCCTCCTAGAAGAAACTCGGACGGGTTCTTGTTCGCCAAACGCCGAAAATTCGAACTCATTCGACGGCGAGACTATAAGAAAGCCGATACGTGAAAGGATTTATACCACAGTTTGTTGAACGTGACGTGCTGCGGGTTCAAAGCTCTGCAACCCGTACCGAGTTGAAATATTGCCAGTCCCAAACGGCTCCCCAGCCGGGTCGATTGGGTGGTCTGACCATTCCGTTTCGAGGGATGGGCGGGTTTAGTAGGCCGATTTCGCGGCCTAGTTCGTCGCGGGAGCCGCCGGGGAAGTATTCGTAGTAAGTGGTGTTGGGGATTGCGCAGGTTAGGTGGGTGTGGACGAGGCCGAAGAGGCCGCCGGGGCCGTTGAGTTCGACGTTTGTGCCGTGTTCGACCGCGTGTCTGGCGAGGTCCAATAGGGCAGTCGTGCCGTGCCTTGCATGTGCTCTCACGAGGTCGCATGCGCCTTGTTCGAGCCAGGTTTTCGAGATTTCGGGCTCGTGCATCAACGTTTCTAGCGCCATTACGGGGATTTCGAGTTCCTCGCAGAGTTTCCGCAGACCATTGAAGTCGCGGTCGGGGATGGCTTCTTCGAACCAGCGATATCCGTGGCGTTCTAGAGCAAGGCCAGCTTTGATCGCGTCATCGAGGTCGTATTTTGCTCCAGCCGCGTCGTGCATGATGTCGATGTCGTCGCCGCACGCACGCCGGACTTCGCCGAACCAGTAAGTGTTCTTTTCCACTGGCCAAGACAAGTGGTCTTTGACGGCGCTGAAGCCGATTGCAATGGCGTGTTCGATGTCTTCGATCGCCGCTTCCAAGGTCCCTCCGCCGCGGTAGTTGTAGTAGGCGGGAGCAGAGTTTCGGGCAGTTCCGATGAGTTGGTGTACGGGTTTATTTTCCGCTTTGCCCGCGATGTCCCAAAGGCAGTTATCGAATGCGCCGTACCAACCGGGCATCGTGAAGATGTGGCGTGTGGCGGTGCGGAGTTTCGATTCCAGTCGATTCCGGTTGATCGGGTCTTCACCGATGGCGAGGTGGCGGAGATGTTCGAGATCGATCATCCGCATCGTGGTGTAGCGTGCGTCGCCGACTGTGCAGATGCCCTCTAGTCCTTCATCGGTGTTGACATGCAGGACGTGATACTCGGTGGGATACGGCGTAGTCGGCACGGATCGCCAAACTTCGCGATTGCCGAGAGTTGCGCGCGCCAAATTGAAGAACGGCGTTTGTGTCGGAAGTTGGAAAACCGACAGCTTGATGTCAGTGATCTTCAATCGGGGATTCTTAGTCGTGTTGGCCCGATGGATTCCGGCATTCGCCGGAATGACGCTGAAGGTTGCAGGCCTATGAGCGTTCTTTCAGCCGCGGGTTCGCCCACTCGTCGAGGCCGATAGATGCGATGAATAGGCCCGCGAAAAGGACGACGAAGATGACGATGGGCGAACCCCACCACCACCACATCCCTCTGATGACGGCGTTGTAGAAGTTCTGCCAGTAGAGGATGTTTCCGAGCGTCGAAATGTGAGTGGCGCCGAGCCCTAGGAACTCCAATCCAATGGCCGCCAATATCGATCCAATCAGCGAACCGACGAAAGCCGCGAGCAGGAACGGCATCAAGTTGGGCATTAGCTCAAGAAAGACGATGTACATGCCGTTTTCACCAGACATTCTGGCGATCTCGACATATTGACGTTCTCTCAGCGTCAAAACTTGCGCGCGAATCACTCGGGCGGCACCCATCCAAGCGAAGAGGGCTATCACAAGGGCCATCTGTTCAAGGGTCAACACATCCACCATGCTGGCCAAAACGATCAAGACAAGTAGGCCGGGAATCGCCAACCAGATGTCGGTGACGGTTCGTAGGACGGTATCTATCCATCCACCGTAGTAACCTGCGACAAATCCGACCGAAGCGCCGATTATGACGCCAAGCGCACCAGCCATGACACCAACCTTCAGAGAGTCGGGCGTGGCATCAATCAACCATGCGAGCATGTCTCGGCCATTGGCATCGACGCCAAGCCAGTTCTCGGCGGACGGTGATTGGCCAGCGGGGAGGACCGAACCGACTTCAGCGCGTTCGATGTCGACGAAAAATGGGCCGATGTAACCGAAACCAACGATGATCGATACGAGGAACAACCCGATCGTGATCTTCATGTTGTGACGGAAGAACCTGTACGTCCGGGTCGCGACGCTGGCGGTGCTTGATGCAATGGAAGCGCTATCGCCGGTGGCAACAGCGGCAGGTTCGGTTGTCGGTCCGATTGTCATGTTCGATCGTACGAAATCCTAGGGTCGATTAAAGGATAGAGCAAGTCCATGACAAACAGTGCCAAGGCTACGGCGAAGATTGTGATGAGCGTCACACCTTGGATCATGAAGTAATCACTCTCGCCGATAGCGTTCCTGAGCAGCAGGCCGATCCCAGGGTAGTTGAAGACGATTTCAACCAGCAGGAGCCCGCCCACAACGCTGGCTAGGGAGAGGGCAAAGCTCGTGGTTTGAGGCAATAGGATGTTGCGGACGGCGTAAACGAGGAATATACGTCGTTCTTTCAAGCCTTTCGCGTCGGCTAGCACCATGTAATCTTCGCCGGCAGTTGTGACCATCATGGCGCGCATCCCGAGTCCCCATAGCCCAGTGCTGGCCACGATGACAGACGTGGCGGGAAGAACCGCATGCTTGATCAATTGCCATAGCGTCTCTACGTTCCAACCGACTATGAAGCCTGGATCGACGCCGAACGCCGTAGGCAAAACCTTCCAATGAACCCCCAGGAAGAATTGAAGAACCAACCCGAAGAGGAAAAACGGTACCGCAGCGGTGACCATCAAAACAGGCAATGTCGCCTGTACCACCAGCAACGATCTCCGCCATGCAATCAACGCGCCCACCAACGATCCGAATAGCATCGCCACGACGGTCGTAACAGTTGCCAAGCCAATTGACCAAGGCATTGCGGCCGAAATCTTGTCCCGGACGGTCGCCGGATAGTTCGTCATCGAGTATCCCATATCGCCTCTTAAGAGGTTCGTGAGATACGTGAGGTATTGGAGGTGCAACGGTCCGTCGAGTTGGAATTTTTCACGGTATGCCTCGACAATCGGACCGATGTCGCCGCCGGAGTTTCCAGCTTGGGCCTCGAGAGCGATGGCTTTGGCCTCGATGGGATCGCCGGGCGCTAGGCGCGTGAGTAGGAAAACGGCGGTGACGCCGACCACGACAGTTAACACGAAAAGCCCAAGTCTGCGGACTAAGTATGCAGGGTTCATGTTGCGACTGTTGGTTGTCGTCGTTGAAGTGACAATCGGGCGACAGCCATCTTGCTCTCTCGATTATTCGAAAACGCTGACGTTAACTTAAACGGATTGACAAGATTAGTCAAGACTCCAGCGGCGCAAAGGTCGGTTGACAACGTGCGTGAATTCCGATAACGTTTAGCGCGTCGCTTAGAGATTATCTAGACGCGGCGGTTTCTGGTTGCTCATCAAAGAGTTGCGGATTCCGTCAAAAAAGATGTCCGAGTAGACGATGTCGTAAAACGATTCATTGGGAGGTCAATGAGAAAATGCGATTAAAGAGGCTGAGTCCGCTGGCAGTGATGGTAGCGGTCGCATCAATGATCGCCTTAACGGCCTTGGCGGCTTGTGGGGGAACCGAAACGGTTGTCCAGACTGTTGTTGTCAAGGAAGAGGTGGCCGTCGAAGTGCCGGTCACTGTTGAGGTCGAGAAAGAAGTCATCGTTCAAGGCGAGACAGTTGTGCAGACCGTTGAGGTCGAGAAGCAGGTGGTCGTCGAGAAGCAAGTTACTGCGACTCCGGACCCCGGGGCTCTGAAGGACGTTCCAAGAGACCGCACGCTCGTGATTACGCACTGGAGCGATGGTTATCGTACTCAGCACGACAACGTTGAGAATTTCAACTGGTGGTTGCCCGGCAACTCCCATGCCCGCCACGCTTCGGAGAAGGGTCTCCTGGAGTTCCTCTTTTACACGAACCTAAACGAAGGCAACATCATTCCGTGGCTCGGCGAGTCGTTCGAGTACAACGATTCACTCGACGCGATCGATGTCAAGATCCGAGAAGGCGCCAAGTGGTCCGACGGCGTAGCGTTTACCGCTCACGACGTCAAGTTCACGATTGACATGGTCGTGGGCAATGCTCCCGACCTGAACAGATCATCGCTGTGGGCGGACATGATCAAGGAAGCGGTAGTCCACGACGACTACAACATGACAATTCACCTTAACCGGCCGGACCCACGGTTCTTCCAGGTTCAGTTCGGTTTCGGGTGGGAAAACCACACACCTATCGTACCGAAGCACGTGTGGGAAAACGAGGACCCGCTCACGTTTGACAACTACGACCCTGCAAAGGGTTGGCCGCTGGGCACTGGCGCATACAAGCTCTCGCTTTCGACGCCTGAAGTTCAAATCTATGACCGACGTGACGACTGGTGGGCGACCGAGATCGGCTTCCACGATGCTCCGCAAGTGGAGCGGATCAACTACATCCCTGTCGCTAACGACGACATCGCTGGTCAGCTATACATCAACAACCAACTTGACGCTGGGCCGCCGTTGCTGAAGGGTACGTTCGAGGCCGCAAAGGGCTTCAACGATGCTTTGAGGTCATGGAACTTTGAAGGACCTGTGTGGGGTGCGCCGGACGGTTGTAACTTCGTGCTGATCCTGAACAACCAGAAGGAGCACTTCTCGAACACGGACGTTCGTTGGGCTATCAACCACGCAGTCAACCGTGATGAGATTACAGGTCTCGCATACGAAGGTGGCGTGCCGTCGGTAGTGGTCCCGATATCGTCGTACGGTGTCAAGCAATACCTCCCATTGATGCAAGACATCTTGGACAAGTACGACGCAGGCAACCACAGCCTTGACAAGGTTGATGAGCGCATGACGACGGCAGGGTACTCCAAGGATTCAGAAGGTTTTTGGACGAAGGACGGCGACCGCGTGGAAATCACGCTTGAGATTCCGTCTTGGATGAGGCCACAAGGTCCGTTCCTGGAGAAGCAACTTCAGGCCGGCGGATTCGATGCCGTCTTCAAGCAGGGCGAGCCAGCGACTATTGGCGACCGCCTCCGCATGGGCGAAACCGAGGTCGTTTGGGTGCAGTGCGGATCGATCAACGAGCCGTACGACACGTTCAAGTCCTACCACTCGAAGAACTCGGCACCTCCGGGTGAGAACTACCAAGGCGCAGTCCAAGGTGGTCGTTACGAGAACCCCGAGATGGACGCAATCTTGGACGAAATGGAAGGGATGCTCCACTCGCCGGATGACCCACGATACGTGGAATTAGCACGCGGCGCAATGGAGCTATTCCTGCGTGACATGCCCGTAATCCACATCGCAGAAGAGTTGCACGTGATCGTTCACAACACCCACTACTGGACAGGTTGGCCAGGTGTCGAAGACCCGTACGTTGCACCTTATCCGCCGTGGAACGGTTGGTACTTGATCACCCTGAACTTGGAACCGAACCAATAAAGGTGAGCAATTGACGACTGCTTGAGCAGTCGAAATTCCCGAGGAGCGGGTTGCAGTCACAGAACTGCAACCCGCTTTTCTTTATGGATGCGCCGACCAATAAACAACTGAATCCGGGCGCGTCGGGAATCAACAAAACTACGGTGGTTTCGATTTTGCGTTATGGTTGATGTGTTGTTGGACTCGACGTTTAATCTTCACGCTCTGGCGTCAATGTGGTGAGTCGACGGAGGGCTAAGGAGGTCCCCAAGAATCATGCGTTCAAAGAAATGGATCCTGAAGGTGGCATTGCCGTCTGTCGCGATCCTGATCGCGTTAGCCGCGATTGGGGCCTGTGGCGGCACGGAGACGGTGGTGCAGACGGTCGTGGTCAAGGAAGAAGTTGCGGTCGAGGTACCGGTTACCGTCGAGGTTGAGAGAGAGGTCGTCGTTCAAGGCGAGACGGTGGTGCAGACCGTCGAGGTCGAAAAGCAGGTCGTTGTCGAGAGGGAAGTTACGGCTACCCCAGACCCAAGTGCGATTAAGGATGTGCCGCGCAATCGAACGGTGGTTTTCACTCACTGGAGCGGTTCGTACCGGACACAGCACGATAACGTCGAGAATTTCAACTGGTGGTTGCCAGGTAACTCCCACGCCCGCCACGCCTCCGAGAAAGGCCTTGTCGAGTACCTGTTTTACACGAACTTGAACGATGGTCAGATCGTTCCTTGGCTTGGCGAAACTTTCGAGTACAACGACACGTTAGATGAAATCGATGTCAAGGTGCGTGAAGGGGCCAAGTGGTCAGATGGCGTACCGTTCACTGCGCATGACGTCAAATTCACGGTGGATATGGTGATCGCGTCAGCTCCAGAACTTTCACGTTCAAACTTATGGGCCGACAAAATCGAGAGCGTCACAGTTCACGATGACTACAACTTCACAATGAAGCTGACTCGGCCTGACCCGCGCTTCTTCCAAGAGCAGTTTGGATTCGGGCACGAGAACCACACCGCGATCGTGCCGAAGCATGTGTGGGAGAACGAAGATCCTCTGACGTTCAACAACTACGATCCCGACAAGGGCTGGCCGTTGGGCACTGGTGCGTTCAAGTTAGTGCTGTCCACTCCGGAAGTGCAGCTGTATGATCGCCGGGACGATTGGTGGGGCGCTGAGATCGGGTTCCATGATCTTCCAAAGGTCGAACGACTGAAGTACATCCCGATCGCCAACGACGATGTCGCAGGACAGCTCTATATCAACAACCAGACGGACGCCGGTGTGCCGCTATTGAAAGGTACGTTTGAAGCTGCGAAAGGCTTCAACGAATCTCTAAGGTCGTGGAACTTCGAAGGGCCGGTATGGGGCGCCGCCGACGGCTGCAACTTCGTATTGATCCTCAACAACCAGAAGAAGCACTTTAGCGACGTAAACGTCCGTTGGGCGATCAACCACGCCATCGACCGTGGTGAGATCACCGGGATTGCGTACGAGGGTGGAGTACCGCCAGTGGTGGTGCCAATTTCGTCGTACGGCGTCAAGCAGTATTTGCCGCTGGTGCAGGACATTATCGACAAGTACAACCCCAACGATCCGGACCCGGCAAAAGTTGAATCGCGAATGACAGCTTCGGGTTATTCCAAAGATTCCGAAGGGTTCTGGACGAAGGATGGTGAGCGAGTTGAGATCACGTTAGAGATCCCCTCTTGGCTACGACCTCAAGGCCCTTTCCTTGAGAGCCAATTGCAGGAGGGCGGATTTGACGCAACCTTCAAGCAAGGCGAACCGGCGACGATCGGGGACCGGTTGCGCATGGGTGAGACTGAGGTAGTTTGGGTCCAATGTGGTTCGATTACCGAGCCGTACACGACGTTCAAGTCTTACCACTCGAAGAACTCGGCGCCTCCGGGCGAGAACTACGCCGGTGCCGTCCAAGGCGGGCGCTACGAGAATCCAGAGATGGACGCAATCCTGGACGAGATGGAAGCGATGCTCCACTCGCCTGACGACCCGCGTTACGTCGAATTGACGCGGCAGGCTTTCGAACTATTCCTTCGTGACATGCCTGTCATCCACATCGCCGAAGAGCTACACGTGATCGTTCACAACACGCGATATTGGACCGGTTGGCCGGGCGTCGAAGACCCGTACGCGGCACCTTATCCGCCGTGG
Source organism: Dehalococcoidia bacterium (assembly GCA_963664695.1). GTDB lineage: Bacteria > Chloroflexota > Dehalococcoidia > Lucifugimonadales > Lucifugimonadaceae > Bin127. The sequence goes on along the minus strand of OY761543.1, from coordinate 414,593 downwards.
ACCGGTTGGTACCTGATCACGATGAATCTGGAACCGACGGAATAGACGGAACGGAGGCGACGGAGCGAATGTCGCCGATGCATCGTCCGAGCGGGTTGCGGTCAAACGATCGCAACCCGCTTTTTTGATTGGAACTCTGGCAATGTTGCGGAAAAGTGACGCCAGAGGCGTCGCAACTTGCGCGGCAGAAATTAGCATCTTAACCCATGCGAATCACTTTTATCTTGATTGTCCCCGTGGTTGCGATGTTGGTTGGTGCTTGCCAAACATCGGAAGATCCGATGCCAACGGCGGTGCCGTCTACCACGATGAGGGAATCGCTCCCGACCACGGCGCCTGAAACGCCAGTCCCGGTACCGACCGCGACGCCGAGTGTCGAGCCGGTTGTGGTGCCGGGCATGGAACCGGTGATGCCGTTTACCAACATCGCGCGCGACGCTTTGGGAGACAATGCGTTTGTGAATAACTGGCACCCAGGTTCCGCGTTCTTCGATTTCGACCGCGATGGTGACATGGATTTCTACGTCACTCAGGCCAACTCGGATTCTGAATTTCCTGAGTCGCCGGGCGGCCCCAATCTGCTATTCCGCAATGATCGAAACAACGTCTTCACTGAGGTGAGTGTGGAGCTAGGCGCAGACCTATCGCTGTCCAACAGCACCGCGGTAGCCGCCTGTGATTTCGACAACGACGGATATCAGGATCTCTATGTAGCCGGCTACGGGCTGATAGGTGATGAACTTGATTACCGTTCGGCCGTTGGCGATGATGCATTGACAAACGCCATCAAGGATCGGTTGCTGCGAAACGTTGAAGGAGAACGTTTCGAAGACATCACCGACGCGGCGTTCGGAGATGCTATTAACGTGCAATCGGCGATAACGATCGCCTGCGGGGACGTGAATAACGACGGATGGACGGACGTGTTCGTGGGCAACCGTCTGGATCAAGATTTCATTCGTTTCGATGATCCGAGGCACCATGGTCACTACAACCGGCTATACATCAACAACGGCGATCTGACGTTTAACGATGTGACTGAATCTGCCGGATTGATTAGCCTTCCGATCAAGATGTTGAGTCCTGACGGAGAACCGATGGAGTGGGAGGATCCTGACACCGGCGAGATGACGATGGGATACGATGCGTCGCTTAAGGATGCCAACGGAAACCGTATCGGTGATCCGACCGGGCAGACGTTGGCTTCATTGTTCTTCGACCACGATTCGGATGGCGACGTTGATCTCTGGTTGGCGGACGACGGCGATACGTTGAAGGTCTATCGCAACGACACTGACGGCGATGATGTCGCGTTCGTTTCGATCGGTGAAGAGATGGGCGTGGACAGTGTCGGAGCGTGGATGGGATTCGCCCTCGGAGACTACGACTCCGATGAAGACCTCGACATATTCGTCACCAATATCGGTTATCACTTCTTGCTTTACGATGTCCCACCGGTTCCCTCGGGTGATTGCGCCTACAGCCACGCGTACGGTTGGGGCACGTGTTACCACTTCCTGCTCCGAAACGACGGCTACAAAGAAGACGAAGAGATTGGCATGATCGGCGATTTCAAGAACGTTGCACCGGAGACGGGTGTCGCCACGAGCCAGGCATTCCCGCCTGAATCGCTCGATCCAGCGAACGTTCTCGATGTCTGGGCCGATGTTGAGCAACCATCAGGACTGGCGGCATACGATTTCGGGTTCGGCACAGCATTCTTCGATTACGAGAACGATGGCGACCAGGACCTCTATTGGTTGGGCGCGATGGGTGGCAAAGGTGAAGGTCCGAACGGCTATAAATACACGGGATCGGGTCGGATGTTGCGCGGCGATGGCGAAGGGCAGTTCGAAGACATTACAGTCGAGGCGCAGCTACTCGACATCCAAGGCGTCAACTACGGGGTTTTGGATCCGAGCGACCCGGAATTTGATCCCGACCGCCAACGCATGGACCGCAGGTTCCACGAAAACGGCAAGGGACTGGCCAAGTGTGATCTGAACGGAGACGGGACGGTCGATTTGCTCGGAACGAACAGCAACGGCCCGGTCTTTGTTTCGGATAAAACTATCGACTTCTTCCGCGGTCCGTTATTCCTGTGGATGAGTAACGCGAGCGAAGGTAACTGGCTCTCGATAAAGCTGACCGGTCGTCAGGCGATCGATGGGACGGGAAGTAACGCCGATGGTATCGGCGCACGCGTGAAGGTTACGGCGGACGTAGGTGGATCGGGTGAATTGACGACGCAGGTTCAGGATGTGCTGGGTAGTTCGTCATTCTTGAGTATGAACTGCATCGACCTGCACTTTGGGGTCGGATCGGCGACGAAGGTTGATCAAATCGAAGTGCAGTGGCCAAGTGGCGTCACGCAAATCGTCGAAGATGTCGAAGCAGGCCAGGACATCGAGATAGAAGAACCAGCGCAGTAGGTCTACGCATTCGCCTCAGTTAGCGGTAGCCGCGGATTCGAATTCGGGGTATTCGAATGCTTGGCCCAGGTCCGCGTTATCTACTGCTGGCATGTCTGAGTACAGGAAGCAACTCGCCAATTGTTGCGGACCGATGGCGTGGAGCGGTGGTGCGGAGGCGGTGCATTGCTCAAATGCGAACTTGCATCTCGACGCGAATTTGCATTGATCGGTGACCGTTGAGGCTTCGTCCGTACGATCGACCGACTCGTCCTCTTCCTCTCCCCACGCGGCTTTGGGGTCTGGTTGAGGCACCGAGTCGATGAGCAGCTGAGTGTATGGATGTTTCGGGTTCTGGATGACCTCTTCAACGCTGCCAGCTTCGGCGACCGATCCGCGATACATGACAATGATGTTGTCGCACATCTGGTAGGCCGTGGTCAGGTCGTGTGTGATGTAGATAACGGAGATGCCGAAATCTCGGTTCAAGTCTCGAATGCTTCTGAGGATGGTTGCCCGCAGGGAGGCGTCCACCATCGAAACGGGTTCATCAGCCAAAATGATGCGCGGTCGCAGAAGGAGCGCACGAGCGACCATCACGCGTTGTCGTTGCCCGCCGCTCAACTGATGGGGATAGCGTCCCAACGTTTCGTCAGGCTGCAATCCGACCATCCGCAAGGCCTCGGCGATGCGTTCGTCGCGTTCTTGATTGCTGGAAGCGAGCTTGAAGTTCCGAATGGGGCGGTGAAGGACATGATCGACGGCGTAAAAGGGATTGTAGGCCTCGAACGGGTCTTGGAAGATCGGTTGCACTTCTCGTCGGAAGTTCAGCCATTCGCGTGAGCCCATCTTTTGGATCTCTTCGCCTTGGTACATCACCCGCCCGGAAGTTGGTGGGACTACACCAAGAAGCAGACGCGCGAGGGTGGTTTTGCCGCTCCCACTTTCGCCAGCGATCGCCGTAATCGTCGGTCGGTCTTCGGGAATGGACAATGAAACGTCCTGAACCGCGATCGTGACGTTGGAACGATTGAAAAAGCCGCCGCCAAAGATCTTGGATACGTTTTCTAGCTCAAGTAAGTTAGCCATCGGACCCCGTTTCGTTGTGCAGGTGGCAAGCGGTGCGCCAGTTCGCCTGGATCGCAATGTCGACTGGATCGGTATCTAGGCAAACGTCCATAGCCGACGGGCAGCGAGGATAGAAAGCGCAACCTGAAGGGAGATTCAACAGGCGAGGGGGCATCCCCGGAATTCCAACGAACTCCTTCTTTTCGCTGAATGACGGCAAGCTTTCAATTAGGAGCTTGGTATACGGGTGTTGAGGGTCCTCGAATATCTCCTCGACCGGTCCCAATTCCACCAGTCGACCGGCATACATGACCCCGATGGTGTCGGCGAACTGTGCCACCAATCCCATATCGTGACCGACGAGAATAACTGCTGCGTCGATGCCGGACTGGAGTTTCCCCAACGTCTGCATGATCTGGCGTTGGACGACGACGTCGAGGGCGCTGGTTGGTTCATCCGCCAAAATCACTTTTGGCGAGAGGCATGTCGCGATTGCGAGTACTGCTCGTTGTTTCATGCCGCCGCTGAGCTCGTGTGGGTACATCGTTGCGACTGATGGAGCAAGTCCAACGTTGGTGAGTAGGTCAGCGACTTTGTCGCGTAGCTCTGAACGTGTCGGTTTTCGCAGGAGTGCGCCTTCTGCGTTAGCTTCCATCACCTCGGACCGTCCAGACCCAACGGAACTCCCAACTGAATCTTCGACGATGTGGTCCAAGATGCCGTCGATGATTTGTTTTTCGATTCGGATGACTGGGTTCAACGAGTTCATCGCGCCCTGCGGCACGAGTGCGATCTCGGCGAGTCTGGCGCGCCGCATCTCGTATTCGTCCAACTGCAAAAGATCACGACCACTCAACGTGATGCTGCCGGATACGATCTTGCCGGGAGGCCGCGTCATCCGCATCAGAGCGGTGGCCATTGTGCTCTTCCCGCTACCAGATTCGCCGACTAGGGCGAGTCGTTCGCCAGCCCGCAGATCGAATGAGACGCCGTTGACTGCTTTTACATCGCCCGCCTCGGTTTCGTAGTAGACGTGAAGGTCTTCAACTCGCAATGCGATCTCGTCGGAAAGCACTCGACTTGTAGTTTGAGATGCGTCAGCGAAGGTTTGATTTGTTGCCGTGGTCATGGTGGAACGAAGGTGGATTCGTAACTTGCTGTGCGCAGTATACAACCTCTGCCAATTTCCCATGTCCATATACGGGTATTGGACTGATCGGAGCGTCGTCCGGGACGCATCGCAGGAATGATTTCGGAGGCGGATGGACTGTGCATTATTATGAGATTCAAGTTACAGGAGCCGCATTTACGCATGAACAAATTACACATCCCAAACGAGTTCGTTGAGTGGGTATTCATCATCGTTGGAGTGACCATTGCGGGTCTGGTCGGCGCCGGGCTCAAGACTTGGCTCGACAGCGCGTTGGACGGATCCGGCGTTGAAGGTTGGGCTCCAGGTGTTGCTGCGCTGGTGGCCTTTTTTCTCATCGCCGCACCGTTTTACTTCTGGACTAGCCGAAGCGCACGAGCGCGTGGCGAGCCGACGTCCGAACAGACGCACGACGCCGACGAATGATCCTGACGCGGGACATTCACCTCAACCCAAAACAATGTGGAATTTGCCGAATTAACCATGCCCGAATCAGTCAATCGCAGTTGGACAATAGCGAACCGCCCTTACGGATATCCGAAAGAGAGCGACTTCGCGATCTCTGAGACCGAGGTCGAAGACCCCAAACACGGCGAGATCCTCGTCCGAACCCTCTACCTATCTCTCGACCCGTACATGAGGGGACGCTTGCGAGACCGCCGATCGTACGCGGTTCCAGTGGGAATCGGTGATGTGATGGTTGGTGAAGGCGTAGGCCGCGTAATCGCTTCGCAATCTGAAGATGTCGCAGTCGGGGATATCGTGGCGTGTCAGATCGGTTGGCAAGAGTACGCCGTGGTTCCAGCGCATTCGGCTCGCGTCGTGGATCCGTCAATGGCGCCGATTTCAACCGCTTTGGGCGTTACCGGCATGCCGGGATTGACTGCGTATCACGGACTTTTGGCGGTTGGAAGGCCGCGTCCCGGGGACACTGTCTTAGTTTCAGCCGCGTCGGGTGCCGTAGGTGCAGTTGTCGGGCAGATCGCGAAGATGAATGGATGTCGAGTGATTGGAACCGTGGGTTCGCAGCAGAAAACCGATTACTGCATTCAAGAATTAGGTTACGACGCGGTTATCAACTACAAGACTGACGACGTGTTCGCTCGTTTGGCTGAAGCAGCGCCTGATGGTGTCGACATCTATTTCGACAACGTTGGAGGCACAGTGACCGACGCGGCCATCGAAAACTTAGCGTTGCGTGGCCGAGTGCTGGTGTGCGGTCAGATCTCGCAGTACAACCTCGAAGAGCCCGAGATGGCACCGCGCAACCTTTGGAACCTGATCACGAAACAGGCACGGATCGAAGGATTCTTGGTATTCAATTTCCAAAACGATCACGACGTCGCACGTGCACGGTTGGCGTCATGGGTGCGCGACGGCTCTTTGAAATATCGTGAGGACATCGTAGACGGATTCGAGCAGGCGCCTCGAGCCTTCATCGGCTTGATGAACGGTGCCAACTTTGGCAAATTACTGGTGAAGATGTCGGACTGAGGGTTCGTGCTTCGCAGAACGGGTTCGATCAAAGACCGCCTGCAAAATCAACGTTGATGATGCATAATCGTTAACTATCGAGCGGAAGTAGCTCAGTGGTAGAGCATCTCCTTGCCAAGGAGAAGGCCGCGGGTTCGAATCCCGTCTTCCGCTCCATCCTCACTTCCCGAACTCCGTCATTCCACGTCGATTGACGACTCGCGCTAAACCGTTAATCGAAATCGGGCATTATGCCTTCGGCGGCGTCCGCGGCAATTCTCCGTTGCTGTTCGGTAAACGACTCGTCGCCGGCGATCCAGCGCAAGTAGTCGGGATGGGTCTCGCTCAGGTCATACAGCGTGTGTCCGCGGTAACGCCCAAAGTTGATTAACGGGTCGCCTTCGTCCGACAGCGTAAAACGTCCTTCATCATCGATGTGACGCTCGAACGAGTCACCCGTCGCCCAACGTTCTAACGAAGCAGGGTCATCCGGAAGGCCGGCGTGTTGCGTGAGTTGGCCGTGGATGATCGCCTTGATTGCGTTCACGGTAACTTCATCTTCTGTGGTTCGGACAAAATCTCCGCCAACAAACCGCTGGTACGCGCCCGCGAAATCTCGAGGTTCGAGTTTGTGGTAGATCTCCATAGCATCGACGATAACTCGCTCATTTATGTCGAAGTCGAAGCCGGCGAATTCGAATTCTTGCCGCAACACGCGCACGTGGAAACGCCGTATCCCGAAACCTGCGAGATCGCAGCCGTTCAGGTACTCGTACAACGCCTTTGCGTAGACTGCGAACGGTCTGGCATCGGCCACGTCTTCATCCGAAATGCCGTGGAAATTGGTAGCGCCGGGCGAGATTGGGGAGTTTGGGTTGATGAGCTGGGAGCGGAACTGCTCAGTGCCGTCGGGTTCGACCCGGAGCGTGGATAGCTTTACGATGCGCGCAGTTCGGCGGTCAGGCCCGGTGGTTTGAATGTCGAGGAAAACGATCGGACGCTCAAGTCGAAGCGGGAACTCATTGTTCGTGACGGTTGCCGGGATGTGTTCTTCTGATGCCATCGCAAATCACATTATTCAAGATTCGAAAACCTTTGGAAATAAGTTAATCATCTGCGGTTCGAATCGCAATCCCTGATGGCTAGCGTACGGCCTTGCGAGGCGAGCATTTCCGTCTCGCAGTTTAGAATTAAGGCATTGGATTGCCGAAGTGGCGGAATGGTAGACGCGAAGGTCTCAAAAACCTTTGGGCTTTAGCCCGTGTGGGTTCGACTCCCACCTTCGGCACCAAAGAACGGTGCTTACCGATAGGCTACACAAGTTTGTTCGATTGGTTGCCGCCTCGGTTACCACATCAATTGCTCAATTTCTCGGCGCTTGAATCGAAGGTGGTGACGCTCCCGAGTCGCGCAAATGCCGCAAGAAGGGAACGATCAATGTTCCCTATGGACAAGCCTGAATGATCTATTCGACGCGTCCGGAATATCGGCCATAGACATGGCTTGGTGTCTACTCTTGCGATGCATTTTGGCGAGAGGATCGTTATCTCCGACCACCCGGTGGAAAAAGCCATTGACGTTGCAATGTTTGGACTCGGGCTCACAGACGAACGCAATATCGACAGTCTGTACGTAGTGTTACGCAATGCGCTGTTGAGCGTCGACATGTGCTCAATCGGACCCGTCGAGCCAGTCGTTTACCCGCTGCAAAGTCATCTCTCCATTCTTCACATCGCTTTCAATCAACCTTCGTAACGCCTTGTGAGCCGTACCGCCGAGTTTGCCAACTCCATCCCATTTGACTGTAAGACAAAATTGCATGCCGACATCGGTCTCCCGCGCGCTCGCGCCCTCGAAATCGGAGGACAACAATTCGGTTAGTGCCTCGGACACGATAACTTTGATGGCTTCGTGTTTATGTCGCTTATCCATAACAACTACTCCTTTGACAGTTGGTGCTGCATCACACTCCCAAAAACACGCGATGATGGACAGTGCGCGCCGACGAACGAATGTCGGGGCAGACGAGTGGTGCCGAGGGGCGGACTCGAACCGCCGACACATGGATTTTCAGTCCATTGCTCTACCAACTGAGCTACCTCGGCATGGCACTTAATCCCTATTTTATCTTTGCGCCGCTGGTATAATCCATATCGCTATCGAGTCGCTTCCATGACTGCCCAAAGATAACCGCCTGAGTGCCACATATGCCGTCAATCATCATCTCGTCAATCAGCGAATCTGCGGGCAAATCGGCGTTCGCTGCGGCGATAATTTCCCGATTGCGTCATGATGGGGTAGACGTTGTTTCGTCGGTGGATACCGGCGAGCTTTTCTCGGAAGACGGCGGTGTCGATCTGGTCGCATCAGACGACATCGATGCATCGTCGGGTACCGTTTCGATAATCGAGGGATCGGCTGGCGAACCTGAGGCGGACGTAGCGTTGGCGGAGAAGTTGGATGCCAGCATTGTTTTGGTCGCCAGTTTGGATGAGGATGTTGGTGCCACAGCGCCAGGATATGGCCCGCGATTGTCGGGCATAGTTTTGAACAAGGTGCCTCGATATCGTGAAGTCCATGCCGAGAGGATGCTGGCTTCACTTTCCAGTGACGGCTTCAGGTGTTTCGGTTGGATACCGGAGGATCGACGGCTTGCCGCGAACACGGTCGATTCGGTGATCGCCCATTTAGAAGGGCGGCTGGTTTTCGACATCAACACGACGAGCGAGTTGGTCGATAACGTGTTGATCGGCGGTTTGGTCCTCGATTGGGGACCGTTCTATTTCCGTTCTCAAGAAAACACCTGCGTCGTCGTGCGCGGTGGACGGCCCGACGTGCAGATATCCGCTTTGCAAAGCGAGACCACTAGAGCGATGGTTCTGACGGGTGGCGACAAGCCGATCGATTACGTCTTCTACGAAGCCCGAACTAAACGCATACCGTTGATTGTGGTTGACGACGACACGCAATCCACGATGGCGGCGCTTGACGCATTGACGCCGGCCGGTTTCACTCACCCGGATAAACTGAGTCGGATGAGTGAATTAATCGCCGAACGGGCGATTATCGAACCGATTCTGGACCTCGTTGCGCGACCTCCGACTCGCTGATCCTCCATCAGGAAAGAGCAGCAAGTATGTCGATGCCGCGTGAGACGTATCTGCATGGTCATCATCGCACCGTAATCTCGGCCCACTCTGCACGCACCGCCGACGATGCGGCGGCGTTTCTATTGCCGTATCTGCGACCCGGGATGTCAGTGCTCGATTTCGGTTGTGGGCCCGGCACAATTACAACCGGTCTCGCAGACGCGGTAGGCGAGACGGGGTCGGTTCTCGGCATCGACGTTTCTGACGGTTTGCGCGACGAATGGGCTAAGCGCCTTGAAGAATCGGGACATGCGGGTCTGAAGTTTCGCGTCGACGACATTTACGAAACCGATCTCGAGAAGAACCGGTTCGATGTTGTTTATGCGCACCAGGTATTGCAACATCTTGGGGACCCTGTAAGCGCACTGACCGCGGCAATCCATTTGGCCAAGCCAGGCGGGTTGGTGGGAGTGCGGGAGGTCGATTGGGGAACCTTCGCCGCGCATCCGGAATCATCGGCGCTCAGAGATTTTCGAGAGGTGTATGACGCGGTAGCAAAACGCAATGGGGGAACCCCGCATGCGGGTCGGCACATGCTGGAGTGGATGGAATCGACCGGTTTGTTGGATGACATCCGCATCACGACCAGCACATGGACGTTTTACGACGATGGCGGAAAGACGTGGTGGGGCGATCAGTGGTCGCAGAGAATGTTGCATTCTGAAATCGCGGTCAAGGCGATTGAATACGGTGTGGCGACCCAATCCGAACTGGAAACCATCTCAAGGGGTTGGATCGAGTGGAAAAACGCGTCCGGCTCCGTCGCATGCTTCACGCATTTCGAGGGACTGGCGCGTCGCCGTTGACGCGTGACTGGTGATTTCACGGCGTTTACACGGAACGCATTCACGCCTTCGTTGATCGTTGCGTAGAATATGTGAAACTTGTTCTAACATTTGGTTATTGGCACACTGAAAACTCGAATCGAATGACGACTCTGACGACAAACCCAGAAGCTGTTCTAGAGGGACTCTCTGACGCGCAGCGCGCCGCGGCTTCTTACATCGACGGTCCGTTGGTCATCGTAGCTGGACCGGGCAGCGGAAAAACGCGCGTGATGTCGCATCGGATGGCGTACATTCTGGCGACTGGGGTTGCACCATGGAGGGCGATGGGCGTTACTTTTACGAATAAGGCGGCGGCTGAGTTGCGTCAGAGATGCGATGCGTTGGCGAACCAATTCGTTCCCAACGCGGCCGAGACGAACGTCAGTACCTTTCACTCGTTCGGCGCTCGCTTCCTCCGCATCCACCACGACGCGGCCGGTTTAGGGCGAGATTTTACGATCTACGACCGCGATGACCAAGAGCGGATGTTGAAATTGATCTTGGCCGACATGGAGGTTGAAGCGAAGGTCGGCGAGGTGCTGGCCGATATCGGCAAGGCCAAGAACAACAACATGTTGGCGGACGAATTCGCCAGCACTGGGGTCGGACATCGTCACGAGTTGCACGCCGAGATTTACACCAACTACGAGGCGGCATTGCGGCGTGGCAACGGCGTCGATTTTGATGACCTATTGCTCAAGCCGTATCGCGTATTGATGGGCGAACCCGATATTCGTTACCGAATGCAAGATCGCTACCAACACATCATGGTTGACGAGTTCCAAGACACGAACGCGTTGCAGTTCGAGTTGGTTCGAGTTCTAGGCGACATTCACCGCAACATATGCGTGGTGGGAGACCCCGATCAATCGATCTACTCATGGCGCAATGCCAAGCCCGAAAATATGGAACGTTTGGCCGAAGTGCTGGATGGATGCAAAGTCTTCGAGTTGAGCGAGTCGTATCGATCGACCAAGACGATCATCGCCGCCGCATCAGGCTTGATCGCACACAACAAACGCGCCATCGAGCGTGTTCTCTTCACCAACAACGAGGAGGGTGAGCCGGTAGAGATCGGGGTCACCGAACACCCGGAGCATGAGGCTTCGGTGATATTGGACGCGGTTGAACGTCGGCTCAGGCCGAAAACAGAGAGAAACGGTCCTAAAGAAGCACAGTTACGCGGCGATCTGGACCGTTTCGCCGTCTTGTATCGCACGAATGCGCAGTCTAGGGCGATTGAGACAGAGTGTAGTCGGAGGGGCGTGCAGTACCGGCTCATCGGCGGCGTCAGGTTCTACGAGCGCCGCGAGATCAAGGACGCGTTGGCGCTTCTACGGATCGTCGTCAATCCGTCCGACGAGACCTCGTTGCGCCGGATCATCAACGTGCCGCCACGCGGTATCGGACCGGCAACGTTACGAAAACTCGAGGAATACAGCGTTTTCAAAAACGTCTCGCTCCTCGACACGATATTGCTCGCTTCGGATCCATCTGCATCCCATCAACTCGGTATGGGCAGAGCGGCATTAGGTAAAGTTCGATCATTCGCCGATTTTGTCGCGATGCTGATCTCGAATTCCGAGAAACACTACCCGAGCGATATTCTCGACTTTGCATTGAAGGGCAGTGGATACCGCGACTGGGTTAACAAGGATGAGGAAACAAGGCTCGAGCGCAATGAAAACTTGAAAGAGTTGGAGTTGCTAGCCGAGAACTATTCGGTTTCAGATGATGGGATCGAGCCGCGGCAAGCTCTTTCTGATTTATTGGAGCACACGTCGTTGTTCGCAAACGTCGATTCGATGGACGAGGGTGTCGGTGCCGACGAGACGAATATCGCGACGCCGAGCGAAACCACGGGTGCAATTACGCTCATTACGTTGCATCAAGCCAAGGGGCTGGAGTTCGACACTGTCTTCATCGCTGGTGCGAACGAAGGGGTGTTGCCGCACGCCATGGCTTTGAATGTGCAATCCCAAGACGACTACGAAGCGGCATGCGGCGAAGAGCGCCGACTGATGTACGTCGGCATGACACGCGCCAAGCGCAATTTGCACGTTACATGGTCTTTGTTTACCTCATCTTCGTTGTACCGCCGCCAAAATGTGCCGTCCCAGTTTCTGAAAGAGATACCGGAAGAGAACATTAAAGAGGTCGAATACGCTCGAAATCCAAGCCGATCGGCGCCAACGCCGATAGCCTTTTCTTCGAGTTCGGGCATCGCGATTGACCGCCCTCGCTTCGCTACTTCACGACGCCAGGAGAGACGCGAGAAGTTCACGGAACAAGGGATCGAAGACCTCCCAGTCGAGATCCAGTTCAAGGCTGGTCAACGAGTGAAACACAGCGCGTTCGGCACTGGCGTCGTGGTCAATTCACGGCCGGTTAACGGAGATCTACGGGTCACCGTTGCATTCTCGGAAGAAGGCGTCAAGATGCTGATGGCCAGCATGGCCGGGCTAGAGAAGGTCTAGAAGGGCTTCCCTTTGTTGGACCGTTTGCCAGATCGAACGTTTGTATTTGCCGTCATTGCGCTTTTATTGAGCATCGCCGCGTTTGCGTATCTAACGCTGTGGCCTTCCTTCGAGATTGTCGAAACCGACGCCGAAGGTATCGCCAAGATTCGCCTGGTCGGCATAGCTGAGGCCAATGGCCTCGTGGGTTTGTTATTCGCGTTGATCCCGGTCTTGATTACGCTCGGCGCCATACTTTCAGTACCGCCCAGCGGTGATTCTGAACGCCGACACAAGTTGAACCTGATTGTGGGAACGATCCTGCTCTGGGTGTTCATTGTTGCGTTTTCCGGAGACATCGGTATTTTTTACGTGCCGGCATCGACGATGTTGACATCGGTGGTGGTACTGATGCTGATTCGCGACCGTGCATGGGGCAAAACGGGAGCCCGCGAACGCTCGAAAACGGCGCGGGAGCTGCGCGAAGAAGCGGTTCGTCGGGCGAAGCGCTCAAGCAACCGCGTTGGACGCCGCAGGGACGGAAGGCGTCGCCCTCGTTAGTTAAACTTGGTGAGTTGTGCACACCGATTTCGTAGCAATATCCAAGCACGGGCGCGAAGTCCGATGAGTTCGGTAGTGACCGAAGAGATGCGTTCGTTCATCGGCGCGGAATCGCCGCCGATCACGTACCGTGTCTCCCATCGTGAAATCGCTCGGTTCAACGCCGCGATTAGGGGCGAACTCCCGCCGATTGAGTCTGATCCACAATCGCAGGATAATCCGCTTCCTTTAGAGGCCAACCCGTTGATTTTGAGGTCGTTTATCTCCGCACCGTTCGATCCGCCGTTCCCGGAACCGTTCCACGATGTACTCGACGGTGGCAGCAGTTTCGAATTCACCAGACCAGTGGTTGCCGGAGACGAGATAACCGTGGTTAGACAGATGCAGGACGTGTTTGAGAAGAGTGGACGATTCGGTCCAATGCTCTTCAAAATCTCCGAGGTCCGTTACCGCGACTTCGCCGGGCAACTTGTGGCCACGCAACAGTCGACCAGCATTTCGTACGGCAGACCTGCGGGATCTGTTTAATCAGCGATGGACGGAGGGATATCTAGATGTCGAAGATACATTTTGAAGATGTGGAGATAGGCGACGAGATTGATCCGGTGCGTCAAAACGTAACTCCGCGGCAACTGGTTCAATATGCCGCGGTTTCGCAAGATTTCACGCCGATCCATTACAACACCGCCTATGCGCAGGGCGCGGGGCACGATGACATCATCATTCATGGCGCTCTGAAGACAGCGCTGCTATCGCAGATGCTGGCAGATTGGGCAGGCGACATCGGCGCGCTCAAAAAGCTGGAGACGTCGTACCGGGGGATCGATCTCGCCGGCGAGAGTTCTTGCACAGGTTCCGTCACTAACAAAAGGGTCGAAGACGGGGTCGGGCTAGTTGATGTGGATGTCCAGTTCCGCAATTCGGATGGGGAAATAACTACGCCGGGCAAGGCCACAGTCGCACTACCGAAGCGCGACGAATAAAACCGCGATCCATTTCTCAAACGATAGGGAACAAGTTAGGAGCAGCAAGTTGCATCTTGAGGGGAAAGTCGCAGTAGTAACCGGAGCCGGTCGCGGCATCGGACGAGGCGTCGCCGAAGAGTTGGCCGCAAATGGAGCGAGCGTAGTCGTTAACGACATCGGCGCCGAGCTTGACGGGACCGGCGGTTCATCGTCGATCGCGCAGGGAGTTGTAGACGACATAGTTGCCGCTGGCGGCAATGCCGTGGCTTCCGGCGACTCAGTTACGACTTGGGACGGCGGACAGCGGATCATCGAAACGGCGCTCGATTCGTTCGGCCGTATCGACATCGTGGTTACGGTTGCAGGGATCCTTCGCGATCGAATGCTCTACAACATGACCGAAGACGAGTGGGACGACGTGATTTCGGTGCATATGAAGGGGACATTCACGGTCGTCCGACACGCCGCACCGATATTCAGGCAGCAACGAGGTGGTCGTATCATCACCTTCTCGTCCGGATCAGGACTCGTCGGTTCCATCGGACAGTCCAATTACGGCGCGGCAAAGAGCGGCATCGCTGGTTTCACCAAGGTGTTGGCCAAGGATTTGGGCAAATACGGAGTCACCGCCAACAGCATCGCGCCGAGAGCCGAGACGCGGATGATTGCATCGATACCTGGCAACATCCAAGAGATGATGGTGGAACGAGGTGCGTTGCCCCAGCAGGACGAATTGCCGTGGGAGCCACGCGACGTGGCGCCCTTCGTTGCCTATCTCGCAACCGACGGCGCGGCGCAGATCAACGGTCAGATATTTCTCGTTTACGGCGGAAATGTCTCGCATCTGTCTCTACCGCGTCGAGTCAACACGATTTACGCCCCCAATCCGCCCGGTTACTGGGAGCTTGACGAGCTCGACCGACTAGCACCCAAAGTATTGCTTGAGGGCTCTCAAAGCATCACAGGTGGCAGCGCATTTGCCGAAATTAACCCGGGTTCGAAGGCACCTGCACCGGCGGTAACCAAGGCGATCAACGGCAAACGACTTACGGGAAAGGTCGCGGTCGTAACTGGTTCCGGAAGAGGCATCGGTCGAGGTGTAGCAAAACTGTTGGCAAGTGAAGGCGCGTCGATTGTGGTCAACGACGTCGGAGCGGCGCTCGATGGTCAAGGCGAAGATTCGACTCCGGCGGCGCAAGTTGTTGAAGAGATCAGCGAGCTAGGGGGGCGTGCGGTTGCCTCTTATCACTCGGTCGCAACAGCGGAAGGCGGCGCTAACATCGTCCAACAAGCTCTCGACGAGTTCGGTCGCCTGGACATTGTTGTCACGCCAGCGGGTATTCTCCGTGACCGCATGATCTTTAACATGTCCGAACAGGAGTGGGACGACGTGATTGCGGTGCATTTGAAGGGCACTTACTCGGTCGTACGACCTGCGTCGGAGATATTCCGCGCGCAAAAGAGCGGCAGGATCGTCACATTCTCTTCGGTGTCCGGTCTTTATGGTCAGGGCGGCCAATCGAACTACGGTGCAGCGAAAGATGCCATTGCGGGATTTACGCGAGTAGTGGCCAAGGAACTTGCGCGCTATAACGTGACCGCAAACATCATCTCACCGGGTGCGAGCACGCGTATGACGGACAGTGTTCCAGAAAGCACCCGCGCCATGCGCGCCGGCGCGTTCCCTCCACCCATGGAGGGAACATTGACTTCCGAGCCGGACCAGGTTGCGCCGATGGTGGTATGGCTTTGCACCGACGCCGCAGAAGGTGTATCGGGCAACATATTCCACTGCACCGGGAATCGTGTCAGCTTGATGAATCACCCCGTGCCGCACCGATCAATCTACAAGGATGGGCGCTGGACCGTCGACGAATTGTCAGCAGTTGTTCCGGAGACGATCGGGATGGATCTGATCAACCCCGCTCCGAAACAGGATTGATCACCTTAACTGACACCAGCGCGAATGGCTGTTAGCAGACGTAGTCGACACTGTTCAGGATCAGCTGCCTAAACTGCGGGTGCAGTGCGCTGGATCCGGCATGGCCTAGCGCGATGTTGGCCACCATGCCGTCGCCGTAATTGAAGGACCAGCCCAACGGGCGCTCTTCGTCTTTGACGATGCCGTGCATGAAGACGTCGATACCCGGTTGGATGTCGAGGCCGCAGTAACATTCGTCGTAGGTCCAGAAAGGTTCGACGTCTTTGGCAAGTGGGTGGTCTGGGTTGCTCACGTAGACCTGGAACCAGCCGAACGGCGGGTGCCAGCTTTCACCCAATATCCAACCGCCGCCGGTTATCTTCTTCATCTCCGGCCAGTCGGGAGTGGAAGCCGCAGAGATGTGGACCGAGACTAAGCCGCCGCCGCCAGCGACATAGTCTTTGAAGCCGGATCGTTGCGCATCGTTCAAATCGTTGTCAGTCGGCTCCTGACGTAGCGAGTTGAAAACGATAGCGTCGTAACCCGATAGATCACCCTCGAGTTCCGAAGCACACTCTGAAACATCGAGATCGTGTCCGGCTTCGGTGAGGAATTCTGAAATCACCGGGGTCGTCTCTTCGTAAGGATGACTGCCGCCGGTCAAAAGTAGAAGTTTGGCCATCTTATCGTTGCTCCAAGGCTAGATTTTGCGGGCGAAATTCTGACTGAATGATACTCGCGAAACGTAATTAATCGTTGGCGGTCGGATAGAAGTTGGCGTTGGACCATTCGTGGGCAAGAAGTTCCATCTGCACGAAGTTCTTGCCATCACGCCAGATGTGGTCGTATCTTCGGAATCCGGCGCTCTCGAATGCGCGTAGGGCGCGTTGGTTAGAGGCGAGGGTATGTAGGTAAAGCCGACGGATATCGGTTGCCGTGAAGATGTGCGAAACCAATACCTTAGTGGCGTCGGTGCCGTAGCCACGCCCCCAATAGTCGCGGTCGCCGATCATGATTCCGAACTCGGCCTGCATCCGTCGTTCGTTGTAGTCGTAGCACATGCAATTCCCGATGTGCTGTCCATTTTCGTCTTCGATTGCGAACCGCAGCGATCGTTGATTGCCCTTCTTCAGATCCTGGTGGTAAAACCGCTCGTAATCGATAAACGCCAAATTCAACGGATCGGCGGCATCGAGATCGGAGAGCTCAGGATCGGTGCGCCACTGATAGTCGTTCCAAGCATCCGAAATCCGCTTAGACCGGAGGGTGGCGCGATCGCCTTTGATGCGAATGGCATCTTGAACGGTGTTGACTTTGCGGAATATGCGAGCCGCCGAACGGGCTATCTTCGCTTCACTGTGGTAGGTCAAGGTTTTCAGCGCTTGATCCAGATCGACCCAACGCGCGACATCGTATTCGTGGTCGTGGCGTTCAAAGCATCCGCCATGCGCTTCCATCAAGAACCAATAAACGGTCTTGTTGACCTTGATGTTGGCGTGTGGATTTGCCCGGTCGCTCAGCAAATGGTTTTGCTTGGAACGGACGAACGAGTAATGCGTGGAATCGACTGTGGAGACCAGCTTGACGTCGAGCCCCGTCTCCTCTTGAACTTCACGTAACGCCGTTTGTTCAATCGTCTCGTCTGCGTCAGGAGTTCCCTTTGGAAGAGCCCATAGATTGGCGCCCACGCGTCCGACCAAGGCAATTTCGATGCGTTTGTCGCCGTTTTCGCGAGCGACAACGCCACCGGCTGACCAACGCCTCAGCGTTTTCATCGCTTTTGGTTTGAGGATGTTCATATTTTGGTCGACAATACTCTCGCAGGCGATTGTAAACGACGGGAGAAATTCGGGTGCGGACGGATGTCGCTACAACATATGCTCACAGGTATCATTACGGTAGAGGCATACTACGGATTTAGCGTAAAACGGACACAATTGGCGCCCAATTGTAGGCGCACCGGAGGGGAGAACTCGTTCTCGAACATGTCGGAAAACCATAGCCAGGACTTCGTAATCCGTTTCGCCGGCGAAGGCGGACAAGGACTTGTTACATCAGCTGACGCAATGGCGAGGGCCGCGGCGAACGCCGGGTACTACGTTTCAACGTTTTCGACATTTCCGTCCCAGATAATGGGTGGCCCCGCATCGTCGCAGGTTCGTATCTCAAATACACCGGTGTTGTGCTCCGGGGACAACGTGGACGTGCTCGTTTCGCTTGACGAATACGCGTACAACAACCACCAGCACGATCTCTCTGAGAATGGCGTTGCGATTTACAACTCAGGCGAGTTTGAGTTGCCCGGAGGCGGACAGTACTTCGGCATTGACGCCGATGAACTCGCAAAATCGACCGGTAACACGCGTGCCGCAAACATGGTGACTATCGGCGCCGTGGCCAATCTAATCGGTTTCTCGTTGGAAGAGATCGACGATTTCATTACACAGCGTTTCACGCGCGGTCGACCGGGCGACGAAGAGATAATCGAATCAAACAAACAGGCGATCCGACTTGGCGCCGATGTTGCCGCCAAGAGCGGTTTCTCCGTTGGCACGCTGGCAGCGCCGATTCCGCCTGACTACGACCAGATCATGATCACCGGAAACGCTGCGTTGTCTCTCGGCGCGGTTACTGCCGGAGTTGATTTCTACGCTGGATATCCGATCTCACCCGCAACCACGATATTGGTTTGGATGGAGCAAAACTTGGTCGGTCCAGGCCGTTTCGCACATCAAGTTTCTTCCGAAATCGAAGCTATCAGCGCGATCGTAGGTGCAGGTTACGCGGGCAAGAAATCGATGACCGCGACCGCCGGACCGGGTCTTTCATTGATGAGTGAAGGCATAGGCCTCGCTTGGATGGCCGAGATTCCCTGCATTGTTGTCGATGTCCAGCGGGGCGGCCCCTCAACCGGACTTCCAACAAAGTCTGAACAGAGCGACTTGCTGCTGTGCCTAAACCCCGGTCACGGAGATATGAGCATACCCATTCTGGCTCCTGGGTCGGTCGAAGAGTGCTTCGATGCCGGCGCTCTGGCGGTCAATTGGGCTGAACGTTACCAAGGCCCAGTAATCTTGATGAGCGAATTTGGGCAGGCCGAAAAGGGCGAGAACATTCGTCGGCCCGAACTGGCGGAAGTCAAAGTGGAGCGACGTTCGATTTACGAAGGCTCCAACGGCTACGCTCGATACCAATCTTGGAATGGTGAAGGCCTTTCGCCGATGCCGATCCCCGGTGGGCCAGGTGCATACGTTGCCAATGGTTCCGAACACGACGAACGCGGTGACACAACACATCTGCCTCGCCACCACATCAGATTGACTGAGCGCCGGTTTAAGAAACTCGATCTGCTCGGTGATGCCCACTACGAGATCGAAAACGAAGGCGCGATCGCGATGATCATGTCTTGGGGATCGTCGAAAGGACCGGCTCGCGAAGCGTACGAGCGATTGCAGGAGAGCGGCGCCGATATCGGTTGGCTCTATTCGATGGCTCTCAACCCGCTGCCGGACGAAATGAAGTCGGCGTTGGAGCGTGCGAATCTAGTCATCGTTCCTGAACTCAACTACACTGGTCAATGGTCAGCCGTTCTCCGTCAGCATGGATACCGCGCAGAATCGGTAACCCAGTACACTGGACTACCGTTCAAACCAGCGACGTTGGTCGACCGCATCGGAGCCCGATTGGCGGAACTTCGGGCAGAGAAAGGAATGGTTTTAGCGTGAGCAAACGCAACCCGGAATACGATTTCGTCTGGTGCCCTGGATGTGGAGATTTCGGCGTTCGACGAGCTTTGGAGTGGGCGCTTGAGCGGCATGTCGCCGAACACGAGATACCGCAATCGAACTACGTCATCGTCGCCGGTATTGGTTGCTCAGGCAACATGGTGCACCTGATGGAAGGCGATCAACCGTTCGGTCTTCATGGAATTCACGGACGGACACTCCCTTTGTCTTTCGGCGTCAAGATGGGTAGGCCGGATATCGAGACGGTGGTCGTGGCTGGAGATGGTGATTTCCTTGCGATTGGCGGCGAGCATATCGGACCAGCAGCCGCTCGTAATGTCGACGTGACCTGTGTGGTGATGGACAACGGAGTTTATGGCCTTACGAAAGGTCAGTCGTCTCCCACTACCGAGATGGGCGCGATGACCAGTTCCACGCCGTATGGCAAGGTCGAGACCCAGATGATGCCGCTCAAGTATTACTTGACCATCGGCGTTTCGTACATCGCGTCTCACTACTCGAGCAAGCCCCGAGACCTCGCCAATTGCATTCAAGACGCCATGAACCACAAGGGGTTCTCGATCGTGCACGTGCAATCTCCATGCACGACGTACAACGACACGTACGACATCCTTAAAGGGAACCGCCGCAAAGGCATTCCCGGCATTGCTTGGGAAGTTCCTGAGGACCACGATCCGTCGAGTCGGCAATCGGCTGAGGATCTCCTTGATCGCCCAGGTATCCCGCTAGGGTTGATCTACCAAGAGGATCGTCCTACGCTCCAAGACCAAGTCGATAGGATCGCAGAGTCCAACCCCAACCGCCAGCCTGAGCAAATCTTGGCCACGTACGCGATTTAGAAGTTTCGTTGGCAGATTTTTCGGTTAGTGATCGAATCGACAGTCCAACCCTATCCGTGAGGCCATATCGTGCCTGATCGTCCGAATGTGCTGCTGATCTGCACTGACCAGCAGCGTCGCGATACGATGGCGTGCTACGGAAATGATTGGGTCCAATCTCCTAACGTCAACGCCCTCGCCGACGAGAGTTACGTATTCGAAAACTGCTACGTAACCGTTGCCGTCTGTTCGCCGGCACGGGCGTCGCTGTTGACCGGACTTTACCCGCACACCGCCGGCGTGATAAAGAACAGCGTCCCACTCCCGGACGCTTCACCAACTATTGCGGAGTTGGCACCGGAGGAATACAGGACCGCGAAGTTCGGAAAATGGCATCTCGGCAACGATTTAGTTCAGCAACACGGATTTGACGAATGGGTTGCCACCGAAGACGAACACGAATCTAATCCGACACATACCCGCCGTGAGCATAGATTCAGGCACTCGGCATACTTCGATTTCTTGAGATCGCACGGTTACCGTCCGCACCGCCGCACCGATGGCGGATTTGCCTTCTCCCAGCAGCAACGAAGCATGTTGCCTGAAGAGCACACGATGGCTACCTTCCTCGGTGAAAACGTCGCGGACTTCATCCGCCGCAACACTGAAAATCCTTGGCTGATGTCCGCGATGTTCTTCGAGCCGCATCCACCTTACAACGGTCCGTTCAACGAGATGTACGACCCTGCGGAGGTGCCTACCAGTCCGATATTCCTGCGCAAACCCGATCCGAATACGCCATTGTGGCATCGACGGCGCGCCAAGCATCACTTAGTCGACGGTGTATCAGATCGTTTTCGAGTCAATGACGAAATGTCGCCAACGTTGGACGTAGGTGATGAATCTCGACCGCTTGAGACCGAGGATGATTGGCGAGCGTTGAGGGCGCGTTACTTCGGTCTTGTGACGTTGATGGACAAAGGTGTAGGGAAGATACTCAACGCGCTTGATGAGACGGGCCAAGCCGATCGAACGGTCGTCGTCTTTACTAGCGACCATGGCGACGGGCTCGGAGACCGAGGAATGCTCGGTACCAAACGTGCGTTTTACGAAGAGATCGCTGGTGTCCCGCTGTTGATGCGTGTTCCTTGGATGAATCGATCGCAGAAGCGGGTTGCGGGCAGCATCGGGCAGGTTGACATTGTGCCCACGCTGCTCGAATTGATGGGAGTTGACGGGACTGAGACGCCAAGTCACCTGCAGGGTCAGAGCCGCGTCGATGTCCTGGACGGAACAGCTGAGTTATGCGGCGATGTATTCATGCAGTGGTACGGACATTCGCCCACGGTTCCGCTCGGTAACGACGACATCGAGCGCATGTCGAATGTGTCTTGGCGGTCGGTGGTGACAGGCGGCCGATGGAAGTTGAATCTCAGCCCAGGCGATCAATGCGAGCTTTACGATCTGAACGCCGATCCGTTTGAGATGATCAACCGTTTCGCCGACCCGGACTGCCAAGATCGTGTGCGAGACATGACAGCACGAATCAGGATCTGGCAACAGGCCGTAGACGACAATTTGACGTTGCCGTCGGTTTAGTTTTCCGATTCGGCCGGCCGTCGCTCTTCAAATTCTCCGGGTTCAACATCAGCTTCGCGCCCAAAGAGGTGCGAATTTTGTTTGTGAAACCGAACGCTTTTCAGTAGCACGGCGAGTGCGAGCAACGAAATACCGACGTAAAGTATCAGCAGTTCGGTGCGCTGATCGCTGGGGCTAGTTACGGCGACGGTCAAAAGAAGCACGCCCCATCCAGTTACACCAGCTTGCAGCGAAGGGTGATCAAACTTGAAGCGCAATGGCGGCAAGCCAAACGCGATGGCCACGATGACCGCGGGCAACGCGGCCCACTCGAACAGTCCTACCACCAGTCCTCCGAGACTAGCGACGCCGTCGCCACCTTTGAACTTGGTCATCGGTGAGAACCAATGACCAAAAATGACGCCAATCGCGGGCACCAAGAACAGTAAACCCGAGACATCGAAAATGTACCGTGATATCAAGACGGTGATGATGCCTTTGGCCACGTCAATAATGAAGACGATGAACCCAGTCTTTCGGCTGACGTTTTTCCAAACATTCGTAGCGCCGGCCTGGCGCGATCCGACGTCGAAGATATTGATGCCATGAAGCCGCGCGGCGACATATGCGGCCGGAATTGCTCCGATGAAGAACGCAACCAGCGCGGCGTATGCGAGATTGACGATTTCTGGACTGGTGTGCATCGGGATTCGCAATGAATTTTAGCACCTTAGGCTAAACACTAGTGGCACGAAACAGTACAACGGTTTCCAGAAAACGCCCCGGCAGGACGCGACTGGGAGTCGCGCGGCTCGGACGGACCATGTCGTCGATCGAGCTTCGGAAATTCCTGTTCGGTACGGTCATCTGGAGCATCGGCAACCAGATGGTGACGGTCACCCAGACCTACGTCATTTTCGACATCACGAAATCGAGTCTGCAACTCGCGATACTCGGCGCTGCAGTCGTCGTCACCTCGGTCTCGATGTCATTGGCCAGTGGAATCTTGGCGGATCGACTTAGCCGCAAGACATTGTTGATGTGCGGTTCGGTTGCGACCGCTAGTTCGATGTTCGCCGTCGGATTGCTGATAATCACGGACCAGATCGAACCGTGGCACATTCAAGTGGCAGGCGGTGTGCATGGCGCCGCGCTCGCGCTAGATTGGACCGCGCGCTTCTCGCTGATTCCGAACATGGTGCCGCGGAATATATTGGCACGCGCCGTATTCTTCGACAACACGTTCTTCAATCTCGGACGTGTCCTTGCACCCTTGATGTGGGGCGGCATCGTTCAGTTTTGGGGTTACGAATGGACTTACTTCGCGATTGCCGGTGTCATGACCCTCAATTTCGTTGTGGCAGCTACGTATCGACCACTCTCTTCAGCAGTCGGTGCGGCGCACCAAGCGATCTGGCACGATGTCATGGAAATCGCGACCGTGATTCGTTCTAATCCGATCCTGAAGGGAAACCTGATCTTCACGTTCGTAAATGCGCTGTTGATGGGCGGATTCATATACCTGCTTACGCCGATCGCGCGCGAGGTTTACAACGTCGGCGCGGGCGAGTACAGCCAACTTTTCGCATCCATCGGTTTCGGGGCATTCATCGGCGGTCTGTTCCTCGGCCTAAGCGGTGGATTCAAGCGTACCGGTTACGCATTGCTGACGACGAACCTTTTGACAGCCGGGTTCGCGATCGCGTTCGCTTTCGTCGCGAGTTTCTACTTTGGGTTCGGTTTCGCTCTGATGTTCGGATTGATCGGCGCGATACACATCGGCTTAGGCTCCATCTCTCTTCAGATGGCGATCACCGACAATGTGAGGGGCAGGTTGGCAGGAATTTACGAGGTCGCTTGGGCGGGATTCCCGCTGGGAGGATTCGTGTTCGGCGCCATGGCGGACCCGCTTAGTCCGTCAATTTCGTTGATGATCGGCTGCATTTTCGTCATCTTGGTGACGATAAGCGTCGGCGTCTTCAATCCGCAGTTGCGGCGGTTGAGGATGCGGCTCTGAACGCGCGAATACGACGTTATGCGTCGGGTTGCGAATCGAAGTAATCCGGCTGATACGGCGGTGGTTCAGTTTGACCGTCGAGCTCCATCTGCTCTTGTTCAGTCAGATACTTCGATGGACAACGCACCGTCAGCGTTTCGGCTTGCAACACTCCGTCCGACCCTAGATTTCCGTTGAGGATAATCTCTGAATGGTCGTTGAAGAAGACCTGCCCGACTTCGCCGTTGTAGCTGACGGGAAGTTCGGCCGAGCCGAACTCGTCCCTCAATCGGAAGTTTGCGGTGATACCGTCAGGTGACTTGATATAGGAACCAGGAACCAACTTGCCTAGCACGCCAATCGATTGCGCACCACTAGGTTGCTCACTTTGCACTACTTCGTCAACGCTGAGGAACCGCACGGTCGCGGCGTTGAAAGCGGTTGCGGCAAAGTAGACAATCCCAACCAAGAAGAGCAGGGCGACCGCAATGATTTTGGCCTTGCCGCTCATCAGCACCGTTGATTTAGCGCTGGTCACGGTTTGGGTTGGGTCTGTCGGCGAAGGTTCTGGCCGTTCGATTGTTGACATCAGGATTCGTTACTCGCGTTGTTCCCTCGGAGCCGTTCCAACTCTGCCGCCATTGTGCGTTGACGTACGCCCAAGAATACGACATAGCCCATGATGCCGATCCAAGCAATCGCGACGACGGCGAAAAGGTAACCTAAGTTAGCGTCGACATCCTTCGAATCGGCCTGGACGACTGATATCGCGGTGCCGTCTTCAGATTGGACTGAGATCTGTTTGAGACGGTTCTGCTGGTCCCTCAGCCGGGCAGCCGACTCCGTCGGTTCTGAAGCCTGATCAGATACCCATCGTTCGCCAACTCGGTTTTCCAAACCGTAAGAAGTGTTGGGATTTGACCCTGAAACCGCAAATCGGGCAACTGTGCCGTCTCCTTTGACGATCGAGAAGGCGGTCAATCGACCTTCTCCATCGGTTTCAACCTCTGTAACCACGCCGGTCGAAATTGACTGCGACTGCGCTGAAGCGCGTTCAACCGTACCCAGCATCACCAAGGCGGTAATCGTGGCAGCCAACAAAGCGAGAGAAATCGCCTTCATCAGGCGGCGCTCATTTCTGTATGACTGATCCGGTATTTCAACACCTCGTGTTCGTGTTCAATCTTCGCGAGACTGAGACGAGTAACGAGTAAGGAGAAGAACAGGAAAGAGAATGCGATCACGCTGACCAGCAGTGTGAGGCCGATCTGAGCGGCTACGAGATTCTCTTCCTCGGCTATCGGTCCGACAATTAGTGGCGGATGGGCCTCTTGCCACAGGACGGAGGCGTAGTAAATGATCGGGGTATCGATGGCGCCGATTATGGCGATGATTGCCGACAGTCGCATTCGTTGATCGCCGGGCGGGAAGTAGGCGCGAAACATCAGGTAGGCGACATAGATGAAGAAGAGTATCAAAGCGGTAGTTAGTTTCGCTTCGCCAGTCCACCACACTTCCCAAACCGGTTTAGCCCAAACCATTCCCGATATCAACATGATCGCGCCGAACACCACGCCTGCCTCAGCCATGGACGCAGCGAGGCGGTCCCAATTCTCGCGCTTCGTGATCAGGTACATGACGCTCGCGACAGCGACACCCACGATGGCAACCATGCTGACCCATGCAACGGGAACGTGAATATACAGAATCCGCTGTACGACGCCTTGATTAATGTCGGTCGGCACCCACACGAACATCATCCAGAGAGCGAACGCCATCGCGACCAGCGTCGCGACGTGCAACGCTGTTTGGGCGCGGATTTTCAAGAATCCCATGCGAATTAGGAGAGGAGAGCGACGAAAGTGGCTTGGCGAGTGACTAGGTTCAATTGTAATTTTCGAAGCGGATCAAGAACGAGAGACGATGTCCGTATCAATCGTCCAAAACGTAGCCGAACAGCAATGCCGAAGCGGTTACAAACACCACGTCGTACACCACAGCAAGCTGGATCCATGGCAATGATGCAGACCACGTCTCTCCTGCGACTGAAACCGAGGTGACGCGGATGGCCGCGAACAATAGCGGCGCTACTGTGGGTAGGAACAGCATCGGGAGTAGGACCTCCCGAGCACGAACTCGAAAAGTCAGGCTTGAAAACAGCGTGCCCACGCTCGCGAATCCGATTGCGGCCAACAACGCGACAAGCAATATCTCAGCGTGGAAGATCGATAGATTGAACATGAAGGCGAAAACCACGAACACAATCAGCATCGCGATCGTCAGAAACACAAAGCTGCCGAGTGATTTGCCAATAAACACCAGGTCTCGGGACACGGGCGCCAACATCAAAGCGCCGACTGCGTCGTTCTCTAGTTCGTGAGAGGTTGCGCGAGTCATTCCCACCACGCCCGCGAATGTGATCGCGGCCCAAAGCACGCCGGGACCGGTCTCCAACGCCGTGCGCGCGTTAGGTTCGATGGCGATCGCGAATATGGCTATCACCAATGAGGCGAACATCACGATCGCTACCGCGACGTCGCGGTTGCGCGATTCGATGCGTAGCTCCTTGAGCGTCAGCGCCCAGATTATCGAAAGCGATGCAGTCAATCGAACATCAACTGGATTCGAAGTGTTCCAATCGGCCGGCATTCATCGTGTACGCAGCATCAGGCGCACGAGTGGCGAAGTCGGCACCGTGAGTCGCCATCAACACCGATCGCCCTCGGGACCTCCACTCTTCGACAATTTGCAACATGACCTCTAGCGATGACTCGTCGAGGCCGGTCTCCGGCTCGTCCAATAGCAGCAGGTTCGGGGTGTGGATTATGGAACGGGCGATGGCCACTCGTTTACGGTAGCCGTGGGAGAGACCTCGGACCCGCTCATCCAAACGAGCCTCCAACTGCAATCTGGAGGCCACCGCCTCGACGCGATCTTGCGGGTTTTCGAGTTGACAGAGGGTGGCGAACAGCGCGAGATTTTCGCGAACCGTCAAGTCGGAGTAGAGCATGGGTGAATGCATTACGGCACCAATTTTTCTCCGCGCGTCGGCAGAATGACGTAGGGCGTTGACGCCGTTGATTGAGATTTGACCTTCGGTTGGGCTTGTCAAAGTCGCAGCTATCCGAAGAAGCGTCGATTTTCCGGACCCGTTCGCTCCGCGAATGACCGTGAAACTGCCGGCCGCGACCGCCAGGTCAACTTTGTCAAGAACCGTCGCGGCGCCGAATCGTTTGGTAACCGCGTTCATATCCAACAGCGGTTCCCGCGGTTGACTTGATGTATCGGTTTCAGTGGCGGTGATGATGACCTACCAAATGTGGGTGCGCTGAATGGTGTGGAGGATAACGTCGTCCGTTGCGGATCGTCTCTACGGGCACCAAAAGCCGCTTTCCTTGCCGTGTTGCGCCTTTCGCATCGGTTAACTCGAAGTTACCTTCCAACATTCTGATTATCGATACATCGGCGTCGGCACCGACGCGGAGTGAACCGATCGTTTCAGTCATGCCGATCGCAGATGCAGGTCGTTGCGTGGCGAAGGCGATCACCTCGTCGAGGGAAAACCCGAGGTACAGGTATTTCGACAGCGTTGTTAACAGGTCGTAGACGGGGCCGCGGATATTGTATCGGTGGACATCTGAACTGACCGTACCTGGCCCGAATCCGTCTGCGGCGCACTTTTCGGCTACGTCGAACGAGAATGAACCAGCACCGTGTCCCACATCAAAATTGATGCCGCGATCCACAGCGTCGCGAGCGGCGTCGATGACTTTGCCGGTGTTATCGACGATCCCGGGTGGGTTCCCCGTAAAGCTGTGGGTGACGATATCGCCGGGCCGCAACTGTTCTAGGTACCGCTCAACTGGGTTTACGGTTCCGCCGATATGGATCATTAGCGGCTTTTCGAGTTGACGCGAAGCCTCTAGGGCGCGCTCCATTGCGATTAAGTCGTTGTGACCGACTATCCCCTCGGAGAGCCTGATCTTGATGCCGACGATGACCTCAGGGAAGTTTCGGGCCGCTTCTACTGCTTTTTCAACTCGGGCCCAACGGACATCTTCGAGCTCGCCGATTTCATTGTCGAGTTGTCCCATTCCGGAGATGTGCAGGAATGCCAACACTCGTGTGTCGGTTTGTTGCATCACGTAGCGATGGAAGCCGGCGATTGTGTTCGCGCCGGCTGAACCGGCATCGATGGCGGTGGTAACGCCGCGATAAAGGCTCGAAGGGTCCGCTTCAACCGCAAGATGAGCGACGCCCCACCAAACGTGGACATGGAGATCTACCAATCCCGGAGTAACGATTAAACCGTCAGCTTCCAACACATCGTGCGCGTCGCCGTCACTGACGGATTCCTCTACCGCGCGAATCTTTCCGCCGGCAATGGCGATGTCACGCTTCGCATGCAACCCTTGGCTGGGGTCGATTATCGTCCCGTTCTTGATTACCAGATCCCAAGTCATGTCTCACCTCTTCACGCTTGCGTCGCACGATCGATTCGCTTGCTAAGCATCGAAATCACGGATTACCTTACCCGGCGTGGAGCCCGTCACCTCGCCGTCTGCAATCGCCGGTTCGCCGTTGACAATCACCCAGTCCATACCGGTGGAGTATTGGTGCGGGTCGGTGAAGGAATTGTTCTGTGTGATGTTGTCGAGATCGAAAACCAAGACATCCGCATACATTCCTCGAACGATACGACCGCGACGCGTCAGATTCAGTCGGCTAGCGCCAAGCGCAGTCATCTTGAGGATCGCCTCCTCAAACGAAAGCAGGTTGCGTGCCTTGACGAACGTCTCCAAGTGGCGCGAGTTCGTCGCATAGCTGCGAGGATGTGGCTTTCCGGATGAAAGAGGTCCCGTAGTTCGTAGCGAACTGCCGTCCGAGCAGACGGTCATCAACCGCCACTGCGCGATAGCCTCGACGTCGGATTCCTCCATTGAGTTCAGCACATACGAGCCGTCAGACTGTTCGTAGAGTCGGAGCGCAGCTTCCGCTGGTTCGCATCCCATCTCGTCGCCGATTTCAGCGAGGTTCATGCCTTCATAGTCGGTGTTAGGTGGAAATTGGGCGACGACGGAACCGACGGCGCCGTGGTTGCGGCTGATGTAGTACTCGGTGTCCACGCGCATCTTCGCCCTTAAATCGGCGTCTTGTAGCCGGTCCAGAGTCGCATCTCTGCCGCCCGTCAACGCCCACCGTGCGAACATCGCCCCACTGAATCCGGTGCTCGACCATGAATAGGGGTATTGGTCGCCTGCAAGGTCGATTCCTTCGTCAATAGCGCGTTCGAAACCTTCCAACAGCTCGGGTCCGCGTCCCCAGAATTTCGGACCAACTGCTTTGACGTGAGAAACCTGGATGCGCCCGCCAGTTCGACGACCAATTTCGATCGCTTCGGCGTGCGCCGGGAAGAGGCCGCAGAGGTCATCCGCTTCGGAGCGAATGTGTGATGAATAGAGTTTGTTGCGATCGGCGACTGGCTGATTGAGCGCGATCACCTCATCGGTCAACGAATACGAACCGGGTGCGTACCACAGACCCGTCGACATACCCAATGCGCCTGCATCGAGGCTTTCTTCAACGAGCCGCGTCATGTGCGCGAGTTCATCAATCGTCGGGCCGCGATTGTCCATACCCATAACCGCGGCGCGGACGGTACCGTGCCCGACCTGAGTAGCGACGTTGATTGTTGAACCGCGCTGTTCGAGCGCGTTTAGATAACCGTCGAAGTTTTCCCAATCGACATCGAACGTACCTTCGCCACCGCGAGTCAGCCGTTCCCTCAACTGATCTTTCGCCGCGCCGTACAGCGGGGCGCAGAAGCTCATGCCGCAGTTGCCGAAGTACTCGAGCGTCACACCCTGCGTGAGCTTCGAGTCTGCCATAGGATCCACGAGAAATGAAGCGTCGGAGTGAGTGTGCAGGTCGATGAATCCGGGTGTTACCGATTTCCCGGTGGCGTTGATTGTCGTCTTGGCCTCGGCGCTGCTGAGGTCACCGACAGTCTCGATGGTGTCGCCAGCGATGCCTATGTCGGCGAGAATGCCCGGTAGACCGCTACCGTCGTGTACCGTACCCCCAACAATTTTGATATCCAGCATGTTCCCCGCACCTTGGTTACAAATGAAGCCGTTGAGTGGATTTTAACGGGTTTTCTTGGCAACACTCGAAACGGGTCGGCCTGCGGGTTTGCAAATCTTTAACTTAAACTTGCTTGGAGAATTCACAATTCAGCAACCAGGGAGCGAGAGATTGAAGTTCGTCAGATTTGAGAACGGCGGCAGTGCGATGTACGGCATCGTCAAAGACGACAACACGGTGGTCGAGATATCCAACTCGCCCATCGGCCAGTCGTACGAGAAAACGGGTAACTCTTACGATTTGGCCGACGTTAAGATACTTGCGCCGAACCCGAACCCCATCAAGATGTTGTGTTTGGCCCGCAACTACCGATCTCATCTCCACGGGGTTGCAGAACCTACTCGACCGGAACCGTTCTACAAGACACCGACCGCGATCATTGGTCCCGGCGACCCCATCAAGGTAACAGCCGACTCAGGTCTAGTGGTCTGCGAATCCGAACTCGTCGTGATTATGGGCAAGCGAGCCAAGAACGTTAGTGAAGAGGATGCGCTGGATTATGTATTCGGCTACACCGCGGGCAATGATGTCAGCGCACGCGAATGGCAGAGCGATGATACGCAATGGTGGCGCGCAAAGTCGGCCGACACATTCGGACCGACCGGGCCGTTCATCGTCACCGACATCGATCCGCAGGATGTCAATATCCGCGGGCTTGTAAACGGCGTTGAAGGGCAGAAGTGCCACTCCTCGGAGATGATCTTCGATGTCCGGCAAGCCATCAGCTTCATCTCGCGCTACGTCACCCTCGAATGTGGCGACATGCTGTGGACCGGCACATCCGGAACCACCCCGCCGATCAACGTCGGCGGAGACGTCACGGTAGAAATCGACAAAATCGGCGTACTACACAACCCGGTCGAGGCCGCGTAACCGGTACCCGAGCTGACATTCAATCTCTTCTAACTGGCGCCGAAGTAGGTCGAGAGATCGCCTTCGGTGAGCCAGTAGAAGACGAGATACGCACCTACCACCGCGAGGATGACCGCGGAAGCGCGTTCGACGTACTGCATCGATCTTCGGAGCGGATTCAAGATGGCGCTCTTGAACAACGCGATGCCGATTGTGACCAACATGATTAGGAATGCCATCCCGCCCGCGTAGGCGACGAACTGTATCAATCCCGAAAAGAATCCCTCGCGACCGAACGAGCTGGTCACAACGCTCAAGAAAAGCGGTAGCGTGCAACTCAGAGACGCCAACGCGTAGCTGACGCCGAAGAGGAAGTATCCGCCAAGCGTCGACACTCTTGGATCTCCGACGCGGTCCGCCATGCGCTGCGCGACCCCGGTGTAGATCTTTCCGCCGACGAGGATGTAGGCCGCAATCAGCGTCATCACGATCCCGAGTGTGAAGCCGATCCACGGCAATGCTTCTTTGACAAGCTCTTGGCTCGCCGATACCAAAAGCCCGGCGGCACCGAAGAGGGCCACGAATCCAACGCCCATCGCCAGACTTACGTAGATGGCTTTCGATCCGCGCTTGGCAACTCCGGCTAAGCTTGTGTCGCCATCGACATCAGATTCGTCCCGCAGATAGATCGTCAGGTAGGCGGGCAACATCACAAATCCGCAAGGATTTACCGCGGCGACCATACCGGCCACGAATGCGTAACCGAACGGCAAAAGATCGCCAATGTTGGTGACCCACGACGTCGACGTGCTTTGGATCCCCAGGACGTTGCCGACGGTGTCGTTAGCGCCCGGGCCTTGCAAAACCCCCGTTACGAAGGCGATAACCAGCAACAGTACGGCGCCAATGGCGGTGGTAAGTTGGATTGGCGTAATCGGTTGGGCAAGTGGCCCCGGCAATTTCATGTCATGACTCCCGTGTTGACGAAACTAACGATGTGATCGCGATTGCTTAAATCTGCGAGCGACAACCGATGCATGTAAAGAATAACGACTCGAACTGGGATTTGGTCGCATGTCATCCGTCTGAATGATCGATTGGTGCCGATGAAATAGCTCTTTGTGATACCATCGAACATTGGTTCCAAAGGTCAAATTGACGCTTTGGAGGCGCTTCGCGCGCCATGTGAAAGCCTAAGACACGACGATCAGGAGATCACCTTACTACCTTGACGACCGAAACCGTAGCTGCCGAGACACAAGTCGCAGCCGCAGAATCTGAAGAACTTGAGCCCTTGACCGTCGAAGGGCTTTATCGCGCTGGCGTGCACCTTGGCCATCTTTCGAAGCGCTGGCACCCGCGCATGCGTGACTACATCCGACTTAAGCACCAGAAACGCCATGTGCTGGACATGGAAAAAACTATCGAAGCGATAGAGGCGGCAAAGACCGCGGTGCGTGAAATTGTCGCGGCCGGTGGTGAATGCCTCATGGTCGGAACGAAGCCCCAAGCGCGAACCGAGATTGAGCGACTGGCCAAATCGGTTGGCGCTTCGTACATCACCTCTCGATGGCTCGGCGGCACCATGACCAACTTCGCCACGATATCTCGTCGTATCGAAGCGCTCATCCAACTTGAAGAGGACTTCGCCAAAGGCGAGGTACAGGCGCATACGAAACGCGAACTATTGATGAAGCAGACCGAGGTTAAACGGCTCAATAAGTTTTTCGGCGGCATCAAAGAGATCGCCAAACTGCCTGACGTTTTATTCGTGGTTGGGATCGACCGCGAGAAGCATGCGGTCAAAGAAGCCACCGATCTGAACATACCGGTAGTCGCCATCGTGGATACAAATTGCGATCCGAGTACGATCACGTACCCGATCCCAGGAAACGATGATTCACACGCTTCGATCTCACTGATCGCCCGCCATGTCGCGGCCGCGATCTCCGAGGGTCGAGAACTCGCTGCGGCGCGAGAGCGCGAACGAGTGGCGGTTCAAGCCGAACGCGACGCGCAAGAAGCTGCGATGGCAGCGGCCCGCGCGGCTGCGGCGGAACGGTCGAAACAACAGAACTCGAATAGCTAGTCAACACGACCGCTAAACACCCACCAAAAACATTCGAAACGGAGTTGTCACCCAATGGCTAATATCAGCACCGCGCAGATCAAGGAGTTGCGCGAAATGACTGGTGCTGGGATCATGGACTCGAAACGGGCTCTTGAGGCGGCGGACGGAGACATCAAAGCTGCTGCTCAGGCGCTCATGGAAGAGGGTTTGGCCTCCGCTGCAAAGCGTGCCGGACGCGAGGCTGGAGAAGGCGTAATCGAGGCATACATCCACACCGGATCCAGAGTCGGCTCGCTGGTCGAACTCAACTGCGAGACCGACTTTGTGGCTCGCACGCCAGAATTCAAAGCCTTGGCTCGAGACTTGGCGATGCAGGTCGCCGCGATGAGTCCTCGCTACGTTGATCGTGAATCGATACCGGAAGACGCCGGTGATGTGTCTGAAGATGAGATATTGCTTGACCAGATGTACATCCGCGACAACAGCGTAAAGGTCGCGGATCTGGTCACAGAAATGGTCTCAAAGGTCGGGGAAAACGTCAAGGTCGGACGCATCGAGAGGTTTGCGCTCGGCGAATAAGCAAAGGAGCACCGTGCTTTGCGGTCGACGCCACGCTACAGCCGCATCTTGCTGAAACTCAGCGGCGAGTCGTTCAAAGGCGGCAAGAACTTCGGCATCGATTACCAGACGGTCAGATACATCGCCGGTGAAATCAAACAGGTTCATGACGCCGGTGTCGGTATTGGAGTCGTTGTGGGTGGTGGAAACATGTGGCGGGGCACCGATTATGAAGCTCAAGGGATGGATCGTTCCAGCGCTGATCACGCCGGAATGCTCGCGACCGTGATGAACGCGTTGGTATTGCACGACCAACTCGAACGCGACGGTATCCCGGTGAGAACGATGACCGCGATACCGATGCCGACTGTCGCCGAACCTTATGTCAGGTCACGGGCTTTGCACCATCTCGAACGTGGCCGCACGCTCATCTTCGCCGCCGGAACCGGTAACCCATTCATGTCGACCGACACCGCGGCTAGCCTGCGGGCGCTCGAAATGAATGCCGGAATTCTCGTGATGGCGAAAAATGGCGTCGACGGAGTTTACGACGCGGACCCGGCGACTGTCCCGACGGCGAAGAAATTCGACCACATCACCCATCACAGAGCGTTGGAACTCGGCCTTCAAGCACTCGATTCAACCGCGTTATCGCTCGCGATGGACAACAAGATGCCGATCATCGTGTTTGATATGTTCAAACTTGGCAATTTAGCAGGTATCGTTAGCGGTGGATATGTCGGTACCCGGATCACCGTTGATGCAGCGGGCGAACAACTGCATATGCCGCAACAGGCGTCGGCCTCATAGGTTTGACGCCAAAAAACGCATCAGTTGACCGGCGGCAAACCGTTGGCGACTAGCAAAAGAGCGAATCAGGACCACCTGCCCGTAGAGCAAGAGAGGTGTTTGGATGTTGGAAGAAACTTTGGATGACGCAAGTACCCGGATGGACTCATCAGTGAGTGTCTTCGAAGATGATCTGGACGGTTTTCGAACCAACCAGGCATCGACAACGCTCGTCTCAAAGATGCGGGTCGGTGTCGACATGGGCGGCGCGACCGACACTTTGTTGATGAATCAACTTGCGATGATCGCTGTTGAAAGCGCCAGAACGATAAAGATCGAGGCGTTTTACCCGGAGGCTGCAGCTGCGATTGTGAGGGCCATCCAGATGTCGGACCTCGGATTGAATCCCCGCGTAGATGGCCAGACGATCCGTCTGATATTGCCAGAACTTACGCAGGAAAGACGACAAGAACTGGTCAGAATGGCTCGTCGAAGGGCCGAAGACGCGCGGGTGTCGATACGAAATGTGCGCCGCGACGCTCAGAGCATGATCCGCGAGATCCAAACCGAAGGCGAGGCGTCGGAGGATGATTGCAAACGCGCTTCGAAATCGCTCCAGGATTTGACCGACGAAGCGGTCGGTCGTGTCAGCGAACTCTTGACCAACAAAGAAGAACAAATTCTCGAATAACCGGTAATCCGACGGTATCCGAGCACATTTGATATCTGCGAGGCCACAGTGAATTCTGCAACTGAGGACGCGATCAACGAAACGGATTCATCGGTTTCGCTCGTTGAATCTGAGGCTATCGAGTCCGGTCAAAACGGGCTGGCACCAGATATCCGAGTTCCCAATCACGTCGCGATCATCATGGATGGCAACGCACGTTGGGCCGAACAGCACCAATTGAGTGTTGCTCGAGGTCATCGGGCCGGATACGAAAATATCGGTAGAGTCGCACGGGCGCTGGCGAAAATCGGAGTAAAGCAGTCCACCTTGTTCGCGTTTTCAACGGAGAACTGGGATCGGCCGGAGGACGAGGTCCAAGCGTTGATGGACCTGGCTTTTGAGGCGATTGAACGCGGAGTCGAGCAATTTCATGCTGACGGCGTACGACTTCGCCACGTCGGTTATGAAGAACGATTGCCTTCGGACATGATCGCCAAGATCAAGCAAGCGGAAGAGTTGACGCGTAAAAACAGCGTTTTCGCACTGAATTTGGCGTTCGATTACGGCGGTCGACACGAGATTGTTAACGCCGTCAAGAGAATAATTGCCGACGGCGTGCCAGTCGAAAAGATCGATGATGACTTGGTGGGGCGGTACCTGTTCACTTCAGGGATCCCCGACCCGGACTTGGTAATCCGAACTGGTGGCGAGTTCCGTATCAGTAATTTCATGATCTGGCAATCGGCATATTCCGAGTTCTACTCGTCGAGTGTTATGTGGCCGGAATTTGGCGATGAAGAGATCAAAAAGGCCATCGCAGCCTACTCCGAACGTCAGCGCCGATTTGGCCGACGTCCAAAGCAGTCAAAATAGTCCTGAGAAATAATCGGCGTGTCTCGGGAAAACAATTCGGTTAGTCCTAGATCTGGTTCCGAATCATCCGAACTCTTCCTCCGACTGATCTCGGCAGCTGTTGGACTCCCGCTGTTAGGTCTGGCTCTCTATTTCGGATTCTGGCCCGTTTCAGTCATCGCAATCGGCGTAGCCGCGATCGTTGGGCTAGAGACGCGACGGATGGCCTATGGTCGGTCCGGCTCATTTACGACGCATGAAGCGATTGCGATGCTTACTGGAGCGGTCGTTGCAGGTGTCAGCGTATTCGCTGCTGCGCTTGCTGAGCTGGAGATTGATGCCGCTGCCGCCTCATCGATTGCCACGGCGATTGGAATCGTCATCGCGTTGGTGTTGATAGAAATCGTCATCACGTCACGGTTCAAGCAAGCCGTCGCGGTGCGACGGAATTTAGTCCTCTCGTACGGCGCTTTCGCCGTGTTGGCAGTTACGATGCTGCCTTTTATTTTGACGAAAGACGATGGGCGCGAGCTCTTGACGTTCGTGATCTTGGCGGTTTTTGCCGCGGATACCGGCGCATACTTCGTCGGCAAGGCGTTTGGGAAACGGAAAATGGCCCCCAACGTGAGTCCGGGCAAGACATGGGAAGGATTCGCAGGTGGCGTCGTAGCCGCGTTGATCGCCACCTGGGCGCTATCAAACCTGCTGTCGCTCGACTTCACTGTCGCCAAAATCGCGAGCATTGGGGCGGCAATAGCCGTTCTAGGGTTTGCGGGCGATCTCGGCGAGTCGTGGATCAAACGGCTGGCAGGGGTCAAGGATTCCGGAGGAATCATCCCCGGCCACGGCGGTCTCATGGACCGCTTAGATGCGTTGGCCCCAAACTTCGTATTCATATACTTCATCGATAGATGGTTGGTATGAAAAAGCGAATTGCAATCCTCGGTTCGACAGGGTCGGTCGGTACGCAGACGCTAGACGTCATCCGCCAGTTTCCAGATGATTTCGAGGTGGTAGGCCTCTCCGCTGGCAACAACGTCGATGAACTCTCCAAACAAATTGCGGAGTTTGGGCCACCATATTTCAGTTGTCTCGACGATTCGATCACTGAGATTGGCAGTGCCCAACGGATATCCATGCCGGACCTGGCAACTCATCCAGACGTTGAATTTGTAATGCACGCCACGTCTGGTGTTGAAGGATTGCCATGTGCGATAGCTGCGCTCGGTGCGGGCAAAAACGTCGGACTATCCAACAAGGAATCTATCGTCATGGCGGGTGCTCACCTTAAGCGCGTCGCCGACGAAAACGGTGGCACCATATTGCCCATCGACTCTGAACCGAGCGCACTCTGGCAGTGCGTGATCGGCGAAGCATCCAATCCGAAGCGCTACATCATCACCGCATCCGGCGGAGCGTTTCGGGATCGGACGCCTCGGGAACTGGCCAATGTAACGCCTGAAGAAGCGTTGAAGCACCCAACCTGGTCTATGGGAAAAAAGATAACCATCGATTCCGCAACCTTGATGAATAAAGCTTTCGAGGTTATTGAAACCGCGTCGCTTTTCGACGCGGAATTGGACGAGATCGATGTGGTGATACATCGACAGAGCATCGTCCACTCGTTAGTAGAGATGGAGGACGGGTCGATCAAAGCTCAACTTAACCTGCCAGATATGCGTCACCCGATCCAATTCGCCCTTTTTTACCCGGAACGGCGACCCAACGAAACATTGCCGAAATTCGACCTGCTAGATGGTCACGAATTGACGTTTGAACCGATGGACTCTTCCAAATATCCATGTTTCGATCTAGCGATGAAGTACGCGCGAATTGGCGGCACATACAACGCAGTCTTGGCTGGAGCGGACGAAGCGGCGGTTGATCTGTTCTTGGATCGGAAGATCAAATTCACCGAGATCGCGCAAGAGATCCAGTTGACCATCGACCAGCACGAAACTAAGACCGATTACACCGTGCAAGACGCCATCGTCGCCGCCCAGTGGGCATACAAGACGACGACTAAGCGCCACGCAAGCACGTAGTTCGTTTACCTTAATGAGCCCAACCCTCGTATACGGTCTTCTACTCGCGGTTCTGATCCTCGGACCGTTGGTCGTTCTGCACGAATTCGGACATTATTTCGCCGCCAAGATTAAAGGCGTCAAAGTGCTCGAATTTGGATTCGGGTTCCCACCTCGCGCATTTGGCATTTGGACTGGCTCGACGCCGATATCGACATTTACGCACACGAGATATGACGCAGAAGGTGGCCGAACCGCACTTCGAGTCGGTCAGATGGTGACGATCTTGGGTGAAGAGAGATCTGATGGGACGATCGACGCAGCGAGCGTAACGGAGTTCGAGAAAAAGGACATCTCAACCGCTCAATCCTCGGCGTCAGTTTTCGTCGGAAAGATAAGGCGAATCGACGCCGAAAGCATCGTCGTATCCGAGATGGTTTGGTCGATAAATTGGTTGCCGTTTGGCGGATTCGTCAAACTAAAGGGAGAAGAAGACCCCGAGGCAAAGAACAGTCTTGCGAACCAATCAGCAATCACCCGGATATTCGTAATCATTGCTGGCATCGCGGTGAACGCCGTCATTCCCTTCATCGTGTTCACGGTCGTCGTGATGATCCCGGTTCAATACGTCGCAGGCGACGTCGTCGTCTCGAACGTGATGCCTAACTCGCCCGCATACGAAGCGGGAATTCGACCGTTACAAAAAATAGTTGAGGTTGACGGAACGCCGATCACTAACTTCAATGACCTCCAAAGCGCGGTGATCAAAAAGCTAGGCGAAGAGTCGAAATGGGTAGTCCAGCGAGGCATCCCAGACCCGTTCGCGCGTCCGGCTGAACCGACCGTCCATTATCTGGAAGGGGATACCCAGGTCGTCACGGTTGTAGCTCGATGGGACCCGCCGCGCCATGAAATCGTGGACGAAGTTGAAAATCCCTTGAATCAGATACGACTTGGAGTCGCTCGTGCCTACAATCCAAGCGTCGGGTTGAACGACACATTGACGGTGGTATCAGATGGGACTGTCCGAGATGACCTATATGAAATCTCGCTTTCCGACATCACGGAATTTGTTCCCACAGCGCAGATAGGTGACGCGATCCCCGTGACACGATCAGACGATGGCACCGGGATCCACTACCTTGACGCTCGTAAATTCAACCTTGAACTCGGTACGGTGACGTATCTACAAGAAGGTGCTGCTGGGGTCCAACTCCAACTTCAAAATCCCTACGTCGCGTCGCGGGGCGTACCTATCACGCGCGCGATCCCCGAAGGCATCAGGGAGACCTTCGGAATCGTCACCCTTGCGCGCAACTCGATATTCGGCGCCTTGTCCGGCTCCAAAAACCCGCAATTCGAGGGTCCAGTCGCAGTTGGCCCCGTTGGGTTGAGCCAACTGTCCGGCGAAGTGGCAACCGCAGACATATCGATCACAGCCCGCGTCACGATCATCCTGACCCTGGCCGCTACGCTGAGCATCTCATTGGCGGTGATCAATCTCTTGCCCTTCCCCGGTCTGGATGGCGGCCGTTTGGCCTTCGTGGTGCTGGAAGTCGTGCGCGGCGGTCGGCGAATCTCGCCGGAAAAGGAAAACCTTGTTCACCTCGCGGGATTCGTTATTCTCCTCGCACTCATCGTCGTCATTTCGTTCTCGGACATAGCACGCTTGATCGGCGGCGAACGCTTCCTATAGCCGATAATGGATACAAGCATGCTTGAACTGATCGACAAATCCGCAACCGCGCGCTCGACTACCCATCGCGTCATGGTCGGTCACGTCCCGATCGGCGGTGGCAGTCCCGTCGTTGTTCAGTCGATGACCGACACGGATACTGCTGATATCCAAAAGACCACATCTCAAGTCAAGTTGCTCGCCGACGCCGGCAGTGAAATCGTTCGCATCACCGTCAATAACGATGACGCGGCGCGGGCGGTGCCGGAAATCGCCGAGAGATTGGCTGACTTGGGATGCGACGTACCGTTGGTCGGCGACTTTCACTTCATTGGTCACCGTTTGCTCCGAGACCATCCAAAATGCACCGAAGCCTTGGCGAAGTTCCGCATTAATCCGGGAAACGTTGGGCGTGGTAAGAGACACGACGAGAACTTCGACGCCTTCATCGAAATCGCGCGCGACCTCGGGAAACCAGTCAGGATCGGCGTCAATGCCGGAAGCCTAGACCCAGATCTGTTGGTCCAAAAAATGGACGAAAACTCACGACGCGTGAACCCGATGAGCGGCGACGATGTGGAACGTGAAGCGTTGGTGGAAAGCGCCATTGCCAGCGCAAGCGCGGCAGTAGACGTAGGCCTGCCTGAGACGTCGATGATTATCTCCTGCAAAGTGTCGCGCCTCGGACAGATGGTCGAGGCTTACAAGACGCTGTCCAAATCGACCAATATACCTTTGCATTTGGGGTTAACCGAAGCCGGGATGGGACAGAAAGGGATCGTCGCTACGACCGCCGCGCTTTCGGTGCTCCTATACGACGGCATCGGCGACACGATCCGATCCAGTTTGACCCCCGAAGTTGGCGGCGATCGTTCTAAAGAAGTCAAACTGTGCCAAGACATCCTCCAGGCACTCGGTATCCGAACCTTCCGCCCATCCGTAACGGCATGTCCGGGATGCGGGCGTACTACCTCGACTCTGTTCCGCGAATTGGCGAGCGATATCCAGAAACAGATCGACGTCAACCTGCCAGTTTGGAAACAGAGGTATCCCGGTTCGGAAACGCTCAAGGTGGCCGTGATGGGATGCGTAGTCAACGGTCCTGGCGAATCACGAGCTGCGGACATCGGCATCTCGTTGCCGGGAAGCGGCGAGAGCCCGAGGGCTCCTGTATTCATCGACGGTGAACGAGATCGCATGCTTTCGGGACCAACAATTGCCGAAGAATTCATCGGCATGGTCAACGAGTACGTTGACCATCGTTGGGGCGCCAAAGCTGGCCGCAAACACACCTAGATTTATCGAGAGGGACCGCAAACCACGGATGCGAGCATCAAAGTTTTACATCAAGACGACTCGTGAGGCACCAGTAGAGGCCGAGTCGATCAGCCACAAGTACCTCACCCGAGGCAGCTTCATACAGCAGATCGCGGCGGGCATCTTCAGCATCATGCCGTTTGGACAGCGCAGTCTGGACAAGATTCGCAACATTATCCGCGAAGAGATGAATGCCATCGACGGTCTCGAAGTTACCATGCCGGTCGTACAGCCGCGTTCCATTTGGCAGGAGAGCGGTCGCGCAGATACGTACATCCCGCCACTTGCGCAATTCTCCGACCGACGCGAGCGCGACATGGTTCTAGCGCCAACCCACGAGGAAACGGTCTCCATCATGGGACGTTACGGGATTGCCAGTCATCGCGACATGCCGCTCATCCTGTACCAAATACAGACCAAATTCCGTGACGAAACTCGATCTCGTGGCGGCCTCCTGCGCGTTCGTGAATTTGAGATGAAGGACGCATATTCTTTCGATGCCGATGCAGAGGGATTGGACGCCAGTTACGATGCCATGGCTCAGGCATACCACAACATTTTCTCAAGGTGCGGCTTGAATGCGGTAATGGTAGAAGCCGACTCCGGATCCATCGGCGGCAAGGATTCCGCTGAATTCGCGCTGCTCGCCGATAGTGGGGAAGATACTGTATTGACGTGCAATTCCGATTCGTGCGATTACGGCGCGAACTTGGAGAAGGCCGAGTTCTTGAAGACACGCAACGCGACAGAGAATGCCGAGGAGGTCGAGAAATTCGCGACTCCGGGGATAAAGACGATCCAAGGATTGGCGGAAGCCGAGGGAGTTGCCGAATCGAAGACTGTAAAAGCGGTTTTCTACACCATCGAGGACCGGGTGTACGTAGTTGTGATTCGCGGCGACTATGAGGTGAACGAGACTAAGGTGCGAAATCTGATGGATGGTGCCGAACCCCGATTGGCAACCCGTGAAGAGGTATCAGCCGCCGGGTTCGTGGCCGGGTCAGCGTCTGCGGTCGGTATCGACAGCAAATATGTGATTGCCGATGATTCAGCAGTCGAGAACGCGAATCTCCTTGCTGGTGCCAATGAGGAGCGGTATCACCTCCGCAACGTCAATTTCGGGCGCGATTGGGACGCCGATCAAATTGGCGATATTGCCGCCGCCGTCGAAGGGCACAAGTGTCCCCGGTGCGATGACGGTTCACTTCGGCAACACCGGGGCATCGAGGTCGGGCACATATTCAA
This sequence comes from Dehalococcoidia bacterium, assembly GCA_963664695.1. GTDB lineage: Bacteria > Chloroflexota > Dehalococcoidia > Lucifugimonadales > Lucifugimonadaceae > Bin127. Next base: position 372,277 of record OY761543.1, on the reverse strand, counting down.
GTTGCGAACCATCTACAGCGATGCGATGAACGTCAAATTCAACGACGTAGGCGGCAAGCTACAGCCGGTGTTCATGGGCTGCTACGGGATTGGGACTGGACGATTGCTGGCCGCTGCGGTTGAAGCCAATCATGATGATCGGGGGATGACATTGCCCCGATCCATTGCGCCTTTCGAAGTCGTCGTCGTTGGCGTCAACATGCACAACAACGACGAAGTGCGCGAACTCGCCGAGTCGCTTTACCAACAACTGAACGATGTTGGGATCGACACACTTCTGGATGATCGAGTCGAAGCGCCGGGGGCGAAATTTGCGGATGCCGACCTGATTGGGATGCCGGTTCGGGTGGTCGTTAGCCCGCGAAGCATCCAAAACGGCGGCGTCGAGGTCAAACATCGCAAAGCGGCACCATCCGAATCCACCATCCATGCCGTTGACGAAGCGGTCTCAGCGGTTCGAGCAATGTTGAATTGCTGAATCAGATCCGAAAAAACGCTTTCACCGTATCGATATTATGTGCGACGAATCATTGTGCGGGTAACTTCCGAACGTGATAGAGTCGAATCAATAAGAACGCGCATTGCGGCTGCGATGTGTTGAGGAAGTGGGCGGGCGCCCACTTTTTCTTTTTTGGGCATAGCGCTACGTAGCCAATATTGCAATTGATGGAGGTCTAGCAAGATGAAGAGCGACATGCTGCTTGCGGTAATGCAGCTCTCCGCGGAACGAAATCTTCCGCAGGAGTCAGTCGTCTCGGCATTTGAAGACGCCATCGCTGCTGCCTATCGAAGAGACCCCGCTGTCGACGAACAAGATGTGGCGGTGAAACTCGACCCGGAGAGCGGTGAAGTGATCATCAACACCGTGGTTCACGTGGTTGATGAGTTGGATGAAATAGACCCGCGTGGCCAGGTAGATGTCGAGCAAGCTCGCACGTTGAGCGCGGATGCCCGACCAGGTGACGACATCATCACCGGCGTTCTCGATTTCACGCCGCAACGAATCGCCGCGCGCACGGTAACCCAAGTCCTGATGCAGCGCTTGCGGAGCGCCGAACGGCGTCTCGTGTTCGAGCAGTACGCCGACAAAGAAGGCGAGATCATCTCAGCTCCGATCCGCAGAGTGGCATCGTCACGCCAACTCGAATCCTTCAGCGACCGGCCAACCGTTTTCGTTGATCTGGGGAAGGCTGACGCGATCATGCCGGGCGACGAGCAAAGTCCCAACGAGCGCTACCGCACGGGCATGGAGCTCAAATTTTTCGTCGTACGTGTCAGTGACGAGACCGAAGAAGGCGATGGTTCGCCTGAGATCGTGGTTTCCCGCCGACACCCGATGTTACTCCGGCGTTTGATGGAATTAGAAGTCCCCGAAGTAAAGTCTGGTCTCGTCGAAATCAAGTCCATTGCGAGGCAGGCCGGAGCCCGGAGCAAGATCGCCGTTTACTCGAACAAGCACGATATTGACCCTATCGGCGCGTGTGTCGGTCTTCGAGGTATCCGCATTCAAAACATCGTTACCGAATTGATGGGCGAGAAGATCGACATCTTGGAGTGGAGTGACGATCCCTCTGTATTCATTGCAAATTCACTTGGTCCGGCGCAGGTTGAGGATGTGGTCGTTGTCGACGACGATTCCGTCGAGGTAATCGTCCCGGAAAACCAACTGTCCCTTGCGATTGGCAAAGATGGACAAAATGTCTCCCTCGCGACGCGTCTTTCTGGATATCGAATAGATATTAAAGGCTCCGCGGCCTATGCCGAGGAGCTGATCGAACGACAGCGTCAACGAGAAGCAGAAGCGGCGCAATTGGCCTCCGAAGGTGAAGCGGCGAGGATTGCGCTCGAAGCCGAAATCGCAGAGCGAGTCGCTGCGGAAGCCGAAGAACAACAACGACTCCGCGAAATTGAAGAAGCGGCAATTGCGGAAGTTGCACCCGAAGCCGAAGTTGAACCAGAACCAGTTCCCGAACCCGTTGCCGAAACGGATCCTGTCGAGGTAACGCCGGTCCTTTACGTGCCGGAACCAGAAGTGTCGGAAGAAGCCGAAACTGAACCCGAGATGGTCGTCACGCTCGATGAAGAAGTTATCGCAGAGCCGGAAATCGAAGAAGAACTCGTGGCAGAGATTGCCGCTGAGCTAAGCGACGACCTAGAGGTTGTCGAAGACGATATATCGACGATTTCCGAAGATCCGGCTGTGGTGGAGGAAGAAACTCCGCCAGCACCGGTTATGCCAGCATTGTTTGTTCCGAACGTGCAGCGGCCTGAACCGCCGCCATCGGTCACGGGACCAGCGGAGGAAGACCTCGATCTCGAACTTCTCGAATTGGAAGAGAAGCTTAAGGAACTCGAAATCGAGGAGCAGGAGCGCGCCGAAGCCGAGCGTGCAGCCGCTGAGTTGGAAGCATTGGAACAGGACATCGATTCCGACGATCTTTGGATGTTGCCTAGCGAAGTTGAAGTCGTGACTGACACCAGCGAATCGGGTCTGCGGTTCGCCGAGGACATCTCCGGGTATCGTGACGAAGAAGGCCGTCGCGGTGGCGGCCGTAGGCGTGGCGGCAGTTCGCGCAGAAACCGACGCTGACCGAACCGCAGACGGGAGGTGAACATATGCCGAACAATCGGCATGTGCCAATCCGGACCTGCGTTCTTTGCGGCGACAAACGCCCGAAACACCAGTTGATCCGGATTGTGCGCACGGATGATGATTCGGTGTGCATCGACGAGCGTAGCAGGACGTCCGGCAGGGGGTGTTACGTATGCATGAATGCGACGAAGCTCGAACCGCGCCGAATTAACGATAAGATAAAGAGAGCACTGAAACTACAAACGGACCTCTCCGCGGAATTTGTCGAGAATCTGTCGGTGCGGATAATGTCCGAGTAGTGTGGTATCGGGACGGGATTCGAGAAAGAGCTAATGGCAAGATCACCAAGAACACGTCAACGACGCGGCGGCGGCCGCCGCCGTACCAGCAACGGGTCGCCTGATCGGCCTGCGCAACGGCGCGAGGTAGTGAAGTTTGCCGGGCCCGTAGATCTCCCGGCCGAGATCAGCGTAGCCGAACTTTCGGAAGTTATCCGAAGATCGCCAATCGAGATCATTAAAGAACTCATGCGCCTCAACATGATGGTTGCCATGAACGACTCGGTGGATTTTGAAGTGGCTGCAACAGTGGCGGTTCGTCTCGGTGTCCGAGTTCGCAAACCGGCCGACATTGAGGAATCAGAAGCCTCGGATCGTGTCGGTGTTGATGATGAAGCTGGCAAGGTCGAGCCCCGTCCCGCCGTCGTCGCGGTGATGGGTCACGTCGATCACGGAAAAACCACATTGCTGGACGCAATCCGCGGCACGAATGTCGTTGATGCTGAGGCAGGCGGGATAACTCAAAGCATTGGGGCGTACCAGATCGACCACGATGGACAGTTGATAACGTTCATCGACACGCCTGGACACGAAGCATTCACGGCCATGCGAGCACGCGGGGCACAGGCCACCGATATCGCAGTGATCGTCGTTGCTGCCGATGACGGGGTGATGCCGCAAACGATTGAAGCTATCAATCACGCCAAAGCAGCGCAAGTTCCGATCATCATCGCCGTCAACAAGATCGATCTTCCAGGAGCAGACGGGACGCGAGTTACGACGGAGTTACTCGAACACGACCTGATCGTCGAAGAACTCGGCGGCGAGGTTTTGTCCGTGCCGGTGTCCGCGCTCAAAGGCGAAGGCGTTTCAGATCTGATCGATTCTTTGCTGCTGTTGTCTGAGGTGTCCGAATTTACCGCCGACCCCGAGCGAGATGCCATCGGCGTCGTTGTCGAGGCTTCTCTTGACCGGTTCCGTGGTCCAGTAGCCACTGTGATCGTTCGATCTGGCACCGTTCGCATTGGCGACACTGTGGTCGCCGGCGATAAGTTTGGTCACGTGCGACGGATGGTTGACGGGTTTGGGAATGAAATCAAAGAAGCCGGACCTTCGGTTCCGATCGAGATTTTGGGATTGAATGGGGTTCCAGAGTCAGGTCAGCAATTTGAAGTCGTCGATGACGAGAGGGTAGCGCGGCAACGTATCGACACTCGTCTTCGGCAGGAAAACCGGCGTCACGAATCAGGTAGGCCATCGACCGTTGCAGAGGTCCTTAGGCACCGACAGAGTTACGATGCTGCGGAACTCAACCTAGTCGCCAAGACTGGCGCACAGGGCACTATCGATGCCGTCCGTCGTGCCGTTGACGGCTTATCGTCGCCGGATGTTCAGGTAAAACTTTTGCATGCCGCGACCGGCCCGATTTCAGAATCAGACGTGATGCTCGCATCAGCATCTGATGCCATGATCGTAGGTTTCGAAACTACAGTCGAAACGGCGGCTTCCAGATTGGCAAATCAGGAAGGTGTCCCGATCAGGACATACGACATCATCTATACGATGATCGATGACGTGAAACAGGCGGCATCCCGCCTCACCGAACCTGAGCAACAGGAAGTTGTCCTCGGCCGCGCAACCGTGTTGGAGGTATTCCAGCATGGTCGGCGAGAACGTATCGCCGGCGTCCGGGTGAACTCCGGCTTGATGCGTCGCAACGCCCGAATGACGGTGACGCGACGCGGCGAAGATCTCTTCGAAGGTGCGGTTTCGTCAATGCGGCATTTCGACGAAAACGTCAGAGAGATTGCCACCAATTACGAGGGCGGAATCGTGCTTGACGGCTTCCACGAATACGAACCAGGCGACATCATCACCTGTTACGAGATGCAGGCGGTTCAGAATCGATAGATGATCATTTCTGGTCGCCTTTCAACCACGATTCACGCTCAGGCATGACAAGAAGAATCGAGCGCGTCGAAAAAAACGTGCAGCGCATCTTAGGGGAGATCATCCAGGAAGAGTTGCGACCGCCGGGCATGGTTTCCGTAATGGATGTTACTTGTGACACTCGATTGACTACCGCTAGAGTTGCCGTAAGTGTCTACGCATCCGATTCAGAGCCTCGTGCCACGATCGAGTATCTCGAACGACGTATCGCATTCATTCGGCGCGAGTTAAGTGCACGGGCGCAGATGCGCCGAACGCCAAAGATCGAATTCGTACTTGACACGTCGCTCGAAGACGGTCAGAGCATGATCGATCTGATTTCAGACGTATCGTCGAGCCGTTGAAGGAACCATAACCGCCTCTCCGATATGCAGAATCCAATCAGCCCGATAGGCGGATTTCTGAATGTCGACAAACCCGGAGATTGGACTTCATCGGACGTCGTAGCCAAGTTACGATCCGCATTCCAGCTGCGCAAGCGCCGGATAAAGATCGGTCACGGCGGCACGTTGGACCCGATCGCTACCGGCGTGTTGCCAATCTGTGTCGGCAACGCAACCCGTCTGTCCCAGTACGTGTTGTCCGGAGATAAAACCTATCTCATGTCCGTGCGCCTCGGCGTCACCACGGACACCTACGACTCAGAGGGCAAAACCGTTGAGCAACACGACCATCGCGGAGTCTCGTTGTCTCAAGTCAGTTCGGCAATGACTAATTTCGATGGCGAAATCGAACAGATTCCGCCGATGTACAGCGCAATCAAAATTAAAGGTCAACCCCTATACAAACTTGCTCGGCAAGGCAAAATCGTCCCACGCGAACCAAGAAGGGTAACCGTCAATTCGTTGACGTTGAGCGAATGGCATCCGCCAGATTTCAAGTTGCGGATCGAATGTGGCAGCGGATTCTACGCGCGGAGTCTCGCACACGACCTCGGTCAAATCTTGGGGTGCGGCGCACATATGACATCGCTTCGTCGAGAAAGGGCAGGGGAGTTCAGTATCGAAGAATCCGTCTCAATTGACGAACTAACCGCAGGCGCGAGCGATGACTCGTGGACGCATCATTTGCTAAAACCAGACTATGTGTTGAAACACTTCGATGCGATTTGCATCGGAGACCTAAAGGCGGCAGCGTTTACGCACGGAAAGGTGACGGATGTCGATCAGACATCGTCCGAATCTGGTGAAGTGCAAGTGCGCGTATACGGAAACACCGATGAGTTATTGGGTCTGGGCTACCTCGATCCAGCGATTGGCCGATTGCGACCGGCGAAAGTGTTCCGCGCGGCAAACGAATTGAGCGAATCATCTCAGATGTAGAATCTCAGTTTGGCAAGGAATTCGAGTCAACTCTGTTTGCGCTGCCACTCCTGATTGCCGTTAGAAACTGAGCCTAAGACCTCACAAAGCATCGACAATTGCACGGAGAATCGCTACTTTTCTTATCCGCTGAGCTGATCATCATGCTCGCGATTATCCTCGTCGCCGCCAAGGTAGGTGGCGAGATCGCCGAGCGATTCCTCAAGATACCGGCGCTCATCGGCGAACTCGGCGCAGGAATCATCATTGGACCCAGCGCGTTAGGCGGGATGCGTTTTTTCGACCGGATCGGCCCGGTATTCCACGAAGTCGGTCCCTACATCGCTGAATCAGCAACTCATGCCAGCGATGTGGTCGAACCCGCGATTCCGTTCGCTTTGTACTTCGTGGGACAACTCGGCGCGGTGTTGTTGCTGTTCGAAGCCGGACTTGAGACTGACCGCAAGCAGTTCTTAAAGTTCATACGTCCAGCGACTGTTGTCGCCCTCGGTGGCGTGATATTCCCGTTTGCACTGGGAGCAATGGTCACGCTGTGGTTCGGGTACGCAAATTTCAACTCAATCGAAGAAGCGATACCGGCATTGTTCGTCGGCGCGATCCTCACCGCGACCTCCGTCGGCATTACCGCACGAGTGCTCGGGGACATCAGTCGACTCGACTCTATTGAAGGAGTAATCATATTGGCCGCTGCGGTGGTCGACGACGTCCTTGGAATCGTCCTCGTAGCAATCGTCGTCGGGATCGAAGCAGACGGTTCAGTTTCAGGTTCCTCGGTTGCCTTGTTGATCGTCAAAGCCGTCGGATTCTGGCTCGGATTGACACTAATCGGAAGCCTTCTGGCTAACCGCATTTCGAGAATGACGATGTGGTTCAAATCTGATGGCTCGACCTTGGTGCTCGCAATTACTCTCGCATTCATCGCCGCGAGCGTTGCGGAAGTCTACTTCGGGCTGGCCATGATCATAGGCGCATTCTCCATCGGTTTGGCGCTGTCGGCAACGGTGCTGAAGGAGTACACCATCTTCGCCATCCGCAACGGCGGCAGCATTTTGATTCCGGTTTTCTTCTGCATAATCGGCATGCAAGTTGATCTAACCGCCGTCTGGGAATCAGACAATCTCCTCCAACTATCGTTGTTTGCGCTGGTCGTCACCTTCGTAGCGATCATCTCCAAAGTAGCCGGAGCAGGTTTACCCGTGATGGCTATCGGATTTGGCAAACGCCGAGCTTGGCGTATAGGACTAGGAATGTTGCCCCGAGGCGAAGTCGCACTGATCGTCGCCGAGATTGGCCGCGCCAGCGGAATTATCGACCGAGACATTTTCACGGTGGCAATCGTCATGACGGTGGTTACCACTGTCATCGCCCCGATATTCCTCGTCCGTGCATTTGGGAATACCGGAAAAGGTAGACGCCCGACTGTCCGTGCCCATTGATGCACGACGGTCGAAATTGAACGCTACGCCGTATATCATTTAGCGCTCAAACCCGCCCCCGTAGCTCAGTGGATAGAGCACCGGCCTCCGAAGCCGGGTGCGTGAGTTCGATCCTCACCGGGGGCGCCATGATCAACACATGGTTCAATCCGCCCTACATTCACGACTCGTGCCCAACGGCGCACCGTTAGTAGATTTCGTCGCCGACGCGATATCGCGGATCAGGACCCAGAACGCGATGACGCGGATTCTCGTCGTCGCACCTTCGCTCTATTCGGCCTTCTATCTAAGACGGGCAGTAACTGAGAATTTGTGTAGTGACGACGGTGGTGGTCTCTTCAATGTCGAGTTCACTCGCATCGAGGAGGTCGCCGACACGATTTTCGACGCCGTTTCCGGCCAGACCGACCAACGATCAATGACGAGACTGATCGCTTCTGAGTTGATTCACAACGCGATCGCCGAGTTGGTCACGCCAGGTCCGCTCAGCAATCACCGCAATAACGACTCCACATTGGAGGCAGTCCAGAACACGTTAAGAGAACTCGAGCTGCTTGATATCGGAGCAGAGTCAGCTTTGGATCAATTGGCGAGAGGATCACGCCAAGGCCTCTACCCGCAACTGCTGGAGCTGCAACGGAGATACGCCGCGCCAGCCTCCAACTACCTAACCCGCGAAAACAAAGCCGCGCTGGCGGCAGCCGCAGTTGCCGAAGATCCTTCGGCCTCAACCGCGATCTTCGGTCCCAATCTGATCGTGCTTCGAGCGCCATCGGCACCCGACGCGTACACAAGGCTTTGGGACGCCCTCGAACAACTAGACGCCGCGATTACGCCCCGCATCGATCCGGAAACGACCTCGGTTGACCAATCTCCAGACCATCGAACCAAAACCAATTTCTACTCAACATTGAGCGCGGCAGATGAGCCAAGGGCGCTGATACGCAACATCGTGGCTGATGCACGTGCCGGCGTACGCCTCGGCGAAATGGCCGTCTTTTATCCGACGAAGGACTACGCCTCACGCGTCAAGGACGCTCTGGATGCCGCCAAAATCAAAAACTGTGGTCCTTCCAACAAGACTCTCGCCGAAACGCCTTCGGGTAAATTCGTTGCCCTTTTCCTCACAATGTTGGCCAACGACATGCGCCGGGACGCATTCACCTCTTGGACAACCTCGGCTCCCGTGATCGACCCGTCCGCCGGCTCGAGAGTATCCGCGGTTGAATGGGAAATCGTTTCTCGTAACTCCAACACCGTTCGCTTCCACGCTAATACTGACTGGCAACGATCATTGCGCCGTTACGCCAACAGGATGAATAACCGCGCACAACGGGCAGACACAGACACCGACGACGAAAAATCGGTCGATCCAGAGACTTTCCGCAACGCCGCCAACGCCGCGACACAACTGAGGTGGTTCGTGGCAGAACTCGCATCGCGTATAGATATCGATCAAAGTAGACCTTGGACCGAATGGGTGGATTGGATGGAGGGGATCATGACCGTCTACCACTCGCCTCAGAAAGTCACTGACGACCCCGAGCGAATCGGCCTCACGCGCGTCGCGGCCGAGCTGAGCCAACTCCGCGAACTGGACCAAATCACCAACGATGACGTCGGATTTGATCGATTTAACCGCACGGTTCAACGCCTCTTGCGTGCACGAACGGGTGGTTCGTCAGGTTGGGGATCGGCGGTATTGGTCGCACCTCTGTCGGCAGGTATCGGCACCGCATTCAAAAGCGTCCATGTTCTGGGAATGTCAGAAGGAGGATTGCCCGGTCCGAGTAGATCCGACCCTCTGTTATCGGACGATCTCCGGCGTGAGTTGGATCCCGACGGTCATTGGTTGACAACCAGACGCGACAAACTCGAACTGCAACATCGTGAGTTCAATCTGTCACTGGACTGCGCCACGACACGGCGGATGTATTGGAATAAAGCACTTCTCGGAGCTACCAACGAATCGTACCCCTCGCCGTGGTTCGTGGACGAGGTGCTTAAAACTAACAACGAAACCAACGTTCCCGTCAAAGATTTGATGGATCCGGGTTCCGATTGGGTTGATTCGGTCGCCCCACTCTCTGATATTGGCACGACTGGTGTCGAAGCATTCTCCGACTACGAATTCGGGCTGCAAAACGTCGCGACCCGATCAAATGACGAATCGGGTCTGGGAGAGATTCTCGCTGATCCAGGGAATCGTCCGATCTTACTTGGCGGCCGAACCTTGGCATCCAGAAACTCCAGCGTATTCGGCCCGTACGACGGTAACGTCGACTTGGACAACAACGGATCGCCAACATCCTTGCGCCTATCTGCAAGCGCGCTCCAAGGCTACGCGACTTGCCCGTATCGTTACTTCATTACGAACGAACTTCATGTGGATGCCCGGATCGACCCGGACGAATCCCTTGAACTGTCGAGTCTCGACAAGGGGATATTGGTCCACTCCATTCTGGAGCGGTTTTTCGAAGACTACCGTCCAGAAGATGCACAGAACGGACTGCGTAGATTGCGAGAAGCGGCGCACGAAGTGTTCGAACACTTCCTGCGAGACGAATATGTGGGTTATCCCCCGATATTCGAACTCGAAAAAGTTCGATTACTCAATCAACTGGAAGAATGGCACCGCGACTATATGAAGGTCATGTCGGGATACGACGGCACGGTGATGCCCGAGGTGCCGTTCGGTTACGAAGCAGACGATCTGGGCCATGTGCAAGTTGCCGACGGCGGGACGTTGCGTCTGCGGGGAAAAATCGATTTGATCGCGGTTTCCTCGGCAGGAGATCACGCGCAAGTTCTCGATTTCAAATCCGGCAGCACCGGTAGCTATTCCGACATCGAACAAGATGTCACAGCATCGGGTACCAAGCTGCAACTACCCATATATGCTCTGGTCGCCCGTCAGATTCTCGGACCTGCGAGTGAAATCAGCGCCGCTTATTGGTTCGTTTTCGAACGGGGCAACAAGCGACTTCGTCCTGAACACAAAGTCACGATGGAACAAGCGCAAGAGAAATTCATTCCGGTGCTCGAAACTATCGTGGGTGGAATACGCGCCGGAAACTTCCCTGCCAGACCCGGCAATCGAGACTCGTGGGGCGATGGTCCCCCGTGGAAAAACTGCAAGTACTGCGACTACTCCGATGCCTGCCATTCTGATCGGTTGATCTTGTGGGACCGCAAGAAATCATCGCCGTCGCTATCTAGTTATCTGACATTGGTAGAGGGTGGAACTGAGTGACTATCACCTTAGCTCCGAAAATGTCGGACGCCGACTCGCTGTCGGTCATACGGAGCGACCTCGAATCCAGCATCTACGTGGAAGCTGGCGCGGGCACCGGAAAGACTCATTCGCTGGTTCAACGCATCGTGGCGTTGCTCGAGGAGGGCGTCGAGATCGAGGAAATCATCGCGATTACCTTCACTCGGGCTGCCGCTTCCGAATTGCGCTCCCGCATCCGTGGCGAGTTGGAGCAACTGCGGGCGGCAAATCCATCCGATCAGCGAATCAAGGCTGCGTTAGACGGCATCGATACCGCCGCATTTCAGACGATCGATTCTCTCGTCTACTCAATACTGCGGGAGCATCCGCTTGATGCGGACTTGCCACCGATGATCGAGGTCCAGCAAAAGTTCGCAGAACTCCAGGTGTTTCGAGATCGGTGGCGCCAATGGTCGGTTGAGCGTTTGGAGGATGACCAACGCTTCCCTCAGGTACTGTCAAGGGCGATGCGCCTCGAACTGAGATCACCATTCGCCAGTGTCAGCGATCTCGCCAGAGCCGTCAACGATAACCATGGTGAAGTGTCCCCCGCCGTCTTTCGTAAACCGCAAAGGATCGGGACCGCTACAGTCGATGTTCTTGCGGATTCGATCGCTCGATTACAAGAACTGATGAACCTGTGCCGAAGCGATTCGGACAGCCTATACGTCAAAATCGAGCGGATTGTTGACTGGTATACAACTACATTCGCATCTCGAAACGTCACATCAGAAGATGACGTTGAGGCGATTCTTGCGAGTTGGCCCTCCACAACTTCCAGCGGCGGCACCATCAAAAACTGGGGACGTGAGGGCAAAGCGGATGCCGCTGTCGCTCTGCAATCAGTCATCGACGCCGTAAATGAAACGTTAAAGGCAGCGCGCGAAGCCGTGACCGCTGATCTGTTCGATTACGCGACTGACTTCGTTGAAGCAGTCGTCGACGAGCGCCGCCGCGCCGGAACTGTCTCGTATTACGACGCGGTGACCTGGCTCATCGACATGCTCGAGAAGCACGACGACATCAGGCGTCGTTTGCAACGTCGATACCGTCGAATCCTTGTCGACGAATTCCAGGACACAGACCCTAAACAGGTTCGCCTCGTTCGCCTATTGACCATCCCGCCTGGCGCGCAACATATCAATCCCGGATCACTCTTCGTCGTCGGTGACCCCAAGCAATCCATTTACCGTTTCCGCGGTGCACAAGTCGAAATAAGTCAAGGCGTCAAGGCCGACATCGCAAACGCCGAAACAGGCGGAAAGTACTTGACGCTCAGGGAAAACCGCCGTTCCACTCGCCCGGTCATCAACTGGGTAAATCACGTCTTCGGAAGCTGGATGCCATCAGAGACCGGACAAGCGGACTATGTCCCGCTAGATGTAGCCTCTGACACAGCTGCGCCCGACGCATTCGGATCTGTCTTTCACTTCGGCGAGACGATGGAGGATGTAAATCTGCCCGAGGTCCGCCAAGAAGACGCCAGAGAAGTCGCAATTATCGCTCGAGCGGTTTGCGCAGGTGCCCTCGAAGTCCGTGACCGTCAATCCGGGGACACCAGACCTTCGAGACCCGGCGACCTGACGATCCTCACGCGAGCAAGGTCCAACTGGGAGACCTATACGCGGCAACTTGACGAACTGAACTTACCGTACACAGCTGAAATCGGCGGAGCGGCGGTGCTAGACACCCAAGAGGTCCGCGACATTCTCAACTGCTTGACTGCCATCGACGACCCGTCCGACCAACCAGCAACCGTCGGTGCCCTCAAATCGACGCACTTCGGATGCAGTGATGTCGACCTCTATGAATGGGCAAAATCGGGCGGCAGATTCAGTTGCACTTCCGAATTTCCTGCGAACTCAAAGTCGACTGCCGTTCGTGACGCGATGGAGGTGCTGCGAAAATATCATGAACTTCGCGACGAACTTCAACCTGCCGTACTGGTTGAGCAGTTCATTCGCGAGCGCCAAGCCCGCGAGCTGATGTTCCTCATGCCGGACCCGGCGCCTGGTCTACGAAGGATCGATCTCGTCGTAGAGTTGGTCCGCAGATTTACCGAGGAAGGTGCGGCGTCGCTTCGAGACTGCCTGACCAGGTTTCCGCAACTCAAAGAAGCGAACGACCCTCTCCGCGAAGAACCATCCCTAGATTTCGACCACGGCAAGATCAGGCTCATGACCATGCACGCCTCGAAAGGATTGGAGTTCCCCGTTGTGATCCTCGCCGACCTCTGTGGTGCCGGAGGCGGTGGCAAAGACCCGCGGCTGATAGTCGATGCGAAATCAACCGACGACGGTAATCGCAAAATCGGCGTTCGCTTGGGTGGGGCGAAAGGCGCTTACTTTCAAAACGGGGAATACGAAGAACTTCTAGAACGAACCAAAGCAGCGGATGAGTTGGAGAGTACCAGGGTCCTTTACGTCGCCGCAACTCGGGCCCGGGATCACCTCATGGTCAGCAGATACCGGCAGGAACGAGACAAAAAATCCATTGCTACGCGATTCGAAGAGTTTGTCGGTCCCAGCAACTCCCTTTGGTCTCCGATCCCACAGGACTGGGCATCTCTGATTTTCGATTACGCAATCGGCCCTGAAGTGCTTGATCGATCACCTACGATCGAGGACCGTGATACTTGGGCCCTGCGATACCGGAAAACCATCGCATCTGCGAGCAAGCAACCTTGGATCTCGCCGAGCGTTCTGAAGGCCGCAGCCGTAACGGAATCATCCGAAGAGCGAGACGAGAAACCCGATTTCACACCGATTCTCGACACCGACGAACCGATTGGCAGAGGCCGTGCCGCGACGAAGATCGGCAGCGCTGTGCACGCCGCGGTGCAGCGGTGTCTGGAGATGCCGTACGCCGACCGCATTCAATCTTCGCGCAATGAAGCCGAAAGACACGGTGTCGCCGAAAATGTGGATGAAATCGTCCGACTCACAGTTGCGACGTTGGATATGCCGTTGGTGAAACGAGCCGCAGCCATGAGTCGCGAAGACATCTGGGTCGAGACTCCGGTCGCAGTTCGAATATCCACAGGAAACGGTTCCACAAAGGTCATCGAAGGCCGAGTCGATCTCATCTATCGCCGAGCCGACGGCACGCTCGGAATCGCCGACTTCAAGACCGACCGTTCCTTCAACCGTTCGATCTCCGAAATGGCAGAGCCTTACATCCCGCAACTCGGCGCATATGCCTACGCCGTCCAGAAAGCCACCGGCATTCCCGTTACAGAGGCCACCATTCTATTCTCCCGGTTAGGCGCGGACAACGATGGGAGAGGCGAATACCGCTTGCCCGATGTGCAATCAGCAATCGAATTGGCGTTAAAGTTGGCTTCAACGCAATAACGAACTCATTCGTCAGGCATCGTTATTCGAGTCAAGGAGACAACGCAACCATGGACCTACTGCAAGGCAAGAAAGCTCTAATTACCGGCTCCCGGCGAGGTATTGGTGCCGGAATCGCACGTTTCTTTGCCGAAAACGGCGCCGATGTCGGCATCAACGACATCGAACGCGATGAAAATGCCGACAACATCATCGCTGAGGTCCAAGCCATGGGACGCGTCGCAACTTGGCACCAAGCGGATGTCGGAAGTTCTGATGATCGCACCCGCATGTTCGACGACTTCATTGCGACGCATGGACAGATCGACATCCTAGTCAACAACGCCGTCGCATCCGCAGACCCGCACTTCACCGAAATCACCGAAGATTTCTGGGACTTCCTCGTCGGTCATGCTCTCAAGGGATACCTATTCTGTTCGCAGCGCGCCGTGAAGGAGATGATCAAACAGGGCAGTGGCGGGCGCATCATTTCCATCTCCAGCGTCCACAGCTATCGCGCGTGGCCCCAAGACACCGTCTACGGCATCGTCAAGGCCGGCCTCAATCGCATGGCCATCAGCATGGCCGTCGACCTTGCCGGAACCGGAATCACCTCCAACTGCGTCGCCCCCGGCTACATCGACAGCCGCGTACTACCTCCGGAGCTAGAGCACACTCGTGGCCAACTCGAAGGCTATGTCGACTATGCCCGCGATTACATCCCCAACCGACGCGGCGGAGTCCCTCGCGACATCGCCAATGCCTGCCTGTTCCTCGCCTCGGACCTCGGAGACTACGTGAACGGCCAAACAATCACTGTTGACGGCGGTTTCCTTGCGGGTGGCGTGCCGCCCGAATCCGTACCGCTAGAACCTGGCATGCCCGGTGCCGCCGAGCAATAGGCGACGCGTTTACCAAAGCGTAGGAGATATCAATATGGAATCAGTCCTTCAACATATCGAAGATAACGTCGATCGCTCGTTGGAAACCCTTTTCACGCTAGTCCGACAACCTAGTGTCTCCGCACAACGCCTAGGCTTCGACCGCGCACCGCACCTCGTCGCCGAAATCTTTACCGAACACGGATTCGACACCCAGATCCTCGATGCGCCCAACGATGGATTGCCATCCGTATACGGCTATGCTCCAGCTGACAACGAAGCATTCCACCGCGCTCAGAAACTCGCGGGCATCGACAATCCATCCGACGACCCGCCAACGTTGATGCTCTACGTCCACTACGATGTTCAACCGACTGATCCCATCGAACTCTGGGAAACCGACCCGTTCAAACCAACACGAAAAGACGATCGCCTCTACGGGCGTGGGATGTCCGACGACAAAGGCAATATCGCCGCACGTCTCGCCGTCATCAACGCTTTCCGGGATGAGTGGGGCGGACTGCCGTGCAATATCAAGATTTTCGCCGAGGGCGAAGAGGAGTCTGGATCGCCGAATCTCCCCGGGTTGATAGTCGAGCACGCTGACAAGCTCGCAGCCGACGCGTGCATCTGGGAGGGCGGAGGTCGAAACGCTCAAAACCGACCGCTCATCTACCTAGGTCTAAAGGGCGTGCTCGCCGTCGAACTCTCGGTAGCGTTACTGAAAGGCGATGCTCACTCGTCGTACGCAACCGTTCTTCCGTCAGCCGCGTGGACGCTCATCAATGCGCTCAACTCCATCAAAGACCCTTCCGACGACCGCATCCTGATCGACGGTTTCTACGACGACATCCGCGAATCGACCGCCGAAGAAGATCGTGCGCTCTCCAACCTGCCAGACGACTCCGATGAATGGCGCGAGACGTTCGGCAACGCCTCGTTCGTCGCCGGACTCGGCTCTGAAGACCTCCCACGCAAACACCTCTTCATGCCCACCGCCAACGTTGCCGGGCTCGACGCGGGATATCAAGGTCAAGGCATGAAGACTGTCTTACCTGCAAAAGCCACCGCCAAAATGGACTTTCGGCTCGTACCAGACATGCGCCCAGACGATATCTTAGCCAAGTTCCGCCGTCACCTGGATCGTAACGGCTTCGAAAACGTCGATCTCGACCTGATCAGCGGCGTCCACCCATTCCGAACCGACATGTCCTCCAAATGGGCCCAAATGGCCATCGAAACCTCCGAAGAGACTTACGGCAAGCAAGCAGTCATCTACCCCACGATGGCTGGCTCAGGCCCGATGTACGATTTTGGCGGCGTTCTAGGCATCCCCGTTACATCTGCCGGAATCGACCATCCGACCCATAAAATCCACGCTCCGAACGAGAACATCACCATTGACGATTTCGTCCTAGGAACGAAGAACATCGCCCGTCTCATTCAACGCTTTGCAGCCGAATGGCGGTCCTAGTGAAACTGACATAAAACTTTCAACCAAGGGATCTTCGTCATTCCACTTGACGACTATTCCTTTTTAGGAATATAATCAATCATGTCTTGGACGGTTGAATTCACGAACGATTTCGAAGACTGGTGGCACGGCCTGACCGAACGACAGCAAGATTCGCTCAGCGCAAGCGTCGAGTTGTTGTTACGATACGGGCCGAGATTGCCGTTCCCGCACTCTTCGGGCATCAATCGGTCGCGACACGGAGCGATGCGAGAGCTGCGAACCCAGAGCGGTGGTCGCCCGTTGCGGACCTTCTACGTATTCGATCCGAGGAGGACAGCCATCCTCCTGATCGGGGGAGACAAGACCGGGAACGATCGTTTCTACGACGAGTATGTTCCGATCGCCGATCGTTTGTATGACGAACATTTGAAAGAAATCCGGAAGGAAGGGCTGATCTGATGGCCGGCCACAAACCTTGGAACGAACTGACAAAAGAATTCTCGCCCGAACGGCGCCGTCGCATCGACGAGATGACAAACAAGTTGATCGCCGAGATGCCGCTGCACGAACTGCGCCGCGCTCGGTCTTTGACTCAACAAGACCTTGCGCAGGTGTTGAACGTCAACCAACCCGCTGTCTCAAAGATGGAGCAACGGACAGACGCCTACATCTCTAGCCTGCGCTCCTACATCGAGGCGGTGGGCGGCAGGCTCAAAATTACCGCTGAATTCCCTGAAGGTGAAATCGGCATCACGAACTTCGGCGCGTTAGCGGACGAAAGTGAGGAGTTCGATCCTCGCGACTGACTGATCGAACACGGACCGTATCCCAATGGCAAATCTAAAATCTAAACCTGCGAACCCCTTAAGAAACCCTCTGGGAGCCTACAACCCTTGGCCATCATCCAACCAACCCCCGATCACGTCCTCGATTCGGCAACGATCGAACAACTCAAGACGGTCAACTCAACCGCGGTAGTCGACATCCTCGCCCGCAACGGGCATGACCCGCGCTATGTGTACATGCCGCATATCCGAACGATGAATCCTGGTGTCCGGCTTGTCGCCCGCGCCGTTACCGTTCGCTTTCTTCCCGCCCGGCCCGACCTCATGGCCGAAAAACCAGGTGGTGAAGAATCTCCCGAATACGCAGCATTCGAACTCGGCGGTCCGGGCGATGTAATTGTTATGGAATCGATGAGGACCAAGTTGATGTCGATCGGTGGTGACATCAAGTTTCTCCGCCTGAAGCAGCGCGGCATCGACGGCCTGGTGTGTGATGGCGGCATCCGTGACATGCACACGGTCAAAGACTATGGAATTGCACTCTACGGGTACGACAAAACTTCTAACCTAGGCACCCGAATTGGCACCCCGTATTCCACTAACGACGCCATCAACTGCGACGGCGTCCTCGTCCAACCCGGCGACTACATCGTTGCGGACGATGATGGCGTAGTCTGCATCCCGCGCGTCGTCGCCCCAGACATCGCCCAAAAAGCTATCGAATACGACGACCTCGAAGAGTGGATCCGAGCGCGCCTCGACCGCGAAAACCTTACCCCTGGGAAATACTACCCACCGGATGACGCGGTGATCGAGCAATATCGTGCTGAGCGGGACGCTTAGTTGAGACAGATTACAAACGAATTTTTCTCAATCCGCCCGAATCTCGATGCTCATCCCATCATAGGCGTATTGGATATCTAAGCCGTCGCTAAATTTCGGATCGCGTAGCCGAGCATTCATCGCGTAGTGGTCGATTCCGTGCGCCGCGTCGGTCAATAATGTCCGGCGAGGCCGAATGATCTTCGCGTACCCTACCGCTTGCTCCATTGTCAGGTGCGAACCGTGCGTGCGTTTGGTCCTCAAGGCATCGATAACCAAAGTGTCCACGTCTGATATCTGGGCCAATACGCTGTCGGGTACTTCGGAAGCGTCCGAGATGTATGCGAAGTCGCCGATCCGGTATCCGTTGCAGGAATAATCGGGACC
This sequence comes from Dehalococcoidia bacterium, assembly GCA_963664695.1. GTDB lineage: Bacteria > Chloroflexota > Dehalococcoidia > Lucifugimonadales > Lucifugimonadaceae > Bin127. The sequence continues at coordinate 353,761 of OY761543.1, read as the reverse complement.
ATGAGGCACGGGTAACGGAATTACCGATGTGCCGAAGATGTCGATTGGCTGCTCGTGGAACGTCTGGAAGTCCAAAATCGCCACGGTTCCGCCGCTGGTCATCTGCGTTCGATCTACCAAGTAGTAGGCGGTCTTCGACACGATATCGAGGTCTTGTTCTCGCAGAAATATCGGGATCCGAGCATCTCGTCCACGCGCCAACAACGCCGCGTGTTCATCACCGCTCGCAAACCGCATCATATTCGTCCAATCCCGCAAATCGTCCAGACCGCCCGCCGAATCGGCATGGGCGTGCGTCAAGACGACCGCGTCGATTGTGCGAATCGCATGCCTAGGAAACCACTCGATCGCGGCCTGGTAAAAGAATTTCCCTGCATCGATCAAGATGTTTACCGGCGGGCCGTCCGTCTGTTCGCGTTGGATGACGATCCCGGTGTTACGTCGACGGTTCTTAGAACCAGGTCGTATCGCATCGGTACACACGAGACAGGTCGGCGGATCAGCCGTCAAGCATGTCACCCGCGGTATACCCTCCGACGTCCCGGTGCCGAGAAACATCACCGTCGCTTTTTCATTAGCGTTTGGCATTACTTCAGGGTACGACTCGCAGCGGTTTCGCTCACTATGTTGACGATTATTCTTGAGGGATGTCGTCCGTTTGGTCGATACCTATTCTGAGGTGGGTAACCCCATGATCAACAACAAATCCGATCTCATCGCTTCGTTGGACGATGAATTCGATGGCATCATCGCCGATCATGATGCGCCGAATCACGCCGCGCTTGGATTCGCCCTCGGCAAAACCCTCGGCGTCCTTGAACCTGATACTTTCGACGATGCAACGCAATCGGCAGCGTCGGGATTCGAAAACGTAATCGGTCAACCCGACCATGTCGTCTTTTTACTGCTTGACGGTTTCGGTATGAACTTCGTCGACACGTTGCCGGCAGATTCGTACGTGCGGCAAAAGAACACGTTCACGATGTGCTCGACGGTTCCAACATCGACTGGCCCCAATCTGATGGCACTCGCCACCGGCAGATGGCCCGGAACCCACGGAAACATAGGTTGGGATGTCCACATCCCGCGTCTCGGAGAGCGTATCCAACCGCTGCCGTGGCGGCTCACAAGAACCGGTCAGCCCCTGCACGAAGTAGGGTTCAGCCCACTTGAGCTCCTTTTCGCTCCGCCGATACCGTACCGAAACCTAGGATCTTTCACCTTCGTCGTCGACAACGATCTCGCCGCATCCACAACGACGCAGATGTACGGCCAGCTGCAGACTGCGGGTTACTCGACAGAAGGCGACTCCATCACCCAAATCGTCGACCATGTTAACGACGCAATCGCCGCCGCTCCGGCCAAATCGTTCACTTATGTTTACTGGACTGAAGTCGATAGCAGCGCACACACTTACGGCGAAAGACACCCCATCACCAGAGCGGCGGTACATCGCGCTGCGGCGCTGGTCGAGGCGCTTGGGAACGCACTAACGGGCAGGGCGAGATTGATCGTCACCGCTGACCACGGCCACTTGGACAGCCCGAGAGAGGTCTGGACGACTTTGACCCCTTCAGACAAGCTGAGTCAGCATCTGACCTGCGTGCCTGCGGGAGAACCTAGAACATTGTTTTTTCACACCAAACCGGGCGAAGACACCGCGTTTGAAACCATGTTTCAAGACCGATTGGGCGAACGTTTCGTTCTTATGCGGCGGGACGACGCCATCGACATGGGACTCTTCGGTCCGATTGAACTGATTACCGATGCTTCACGGGCTCGCATGGGCGATTTCTTTGCGTTGTCGCGTGGAAGATGGTCGATATACGCGTCCGATACCGAAGAAGGCGTGTCTTTACAATCGATGCATGGCGGAATAACCACCGCCGAAAGCATCGTGCCATTAATCGTGGTCTGAATTCCAAGCAAAGCAGGTGACCAAATGTCCATTCGAGGCGGACTGAAGAAGAAACTTCAAGCGGGCGAGACCGTTGTAGGGCCGTTCGTCATCATCCCATCGGTGCCGTTGATGGATGCCTTGGGCTACTCCGGGATGGATTTTTGCATTATTGACACTGAGCACGGCCCGATATCCCAGGAATCCGCCACCGACCTCGTGATTGCCGCTCAAGGAGTCGGAGTCGCCCCGATCATCCGCGTCGGCGACAACGACGAGCGCCTCATCCTACGCGCCCTTGACGTTGGTTCGGAAGGCGTCCAAGTACCTCAAATCAACTCCATTCCCGACGCCGAAGCGGTAGTCCATGCCGCCAAGTACGCCCCCCTCGGCGCACGTGGACTTTCAATATTCACGCGCGCCGGCAATTACTTCGAGAACGACGGTGAGGGCCACACCGATCGACAAAACGACGAGACGATGACGGTCGTCCACATCGAGGGCAAAAAAGGCCTAGACAACCTCGACGAAATCATGACCGTGGAAGGTATCGATGTACTTTTCCTCGGCCCCTATGACATCTCCCAATCCCTCGGATACCCCGGAGACGTCCGCAACCCAATCGTCGAAACCGCGCTACGCGAAGCGACCGCCAAAGCTCGCTCCCAAGGCAGAGCCGTTGGATCGTACGCCAAGGACGTCGAAATGGGCAAGTGGCTCATCGACCTCGGCATCCAGTACATCTCCATCAACGTAGACGCCATCATCTACAAACAGGCCTGCGAGGCGATCGTAACTGCACTCAAGTACTAATCCGGATTCGTCAAGAGCAACGAAACGATTCCTGAACGGTACGATTGACACTGGCGAGCGATCGTGTTTACGGAATTCGTGAAAAACGCCATTCTCGTTGTTCTGGCAACATCCTTCGTCGCTTTGGGTCTCATTGCGTGCGAGACTGCTCCTGAACCCCAGGACACTCCGTCCACAAACACGCCTGAACCCGCGCCTTCCGACACGCCGATCCCGCCGACGCGAACGCGCACGCCGGAACCCGAGCCAACCGTCACTCCGATCCCGCCGACGCGAACGCGCACGCCGGAACCCGAGCCAACCGTCACTCCGATCCCGCCGACGCGAACGCACACGCCGGAACCGGAACCTGTCGTGTTGCTCAAGCCGACCGAAACGCCAGTCCCACCGACACCAACGGAGACATCAACACCCGAGCCGACTGTCACCCCAATTCCACCGACGCTCGAACCTACGGCAACCCCAATTCCGCCATCGCCAACCCACACATCCACGCCGGTGCCTACGGACACACCGACACCGATACCGACAGACACTCCGATCCCAACTCCCACGGCTACGCAGACCCCCACAGCTACTCCTAGGCCATCGCCTGACCGTCCAGCACTTATCGCACTATACGAGGCGACAGACGGTCCGAATTGGGCAAATAACCGCGACTGGTTGAGTGATCGTCCAATCGGTGAGTGGTACGGCGTGACTACCATAGATGGCCGCGTCACCGAACTGGTCCTCGCTGAAAACCGTTTAAAAGGTGAGATACCGTCGGAAATCGGCGCTCTGTCAGAGATGACACTGTTTGTTCTATGGAACAACGAATTGACCGGCACGATACCGCCTGAAATCGGCGGGTTGTCAAGTCTTCGAGAGATGTACATCGGCGTAAATCAATTGAGCGGCGAGTTGCCGCGAGAGATTGGTCAGTTGTCGAAACTAGAGGTGCTGTCGATGTCCGAGAACAGCCTCACTGGTTCGATCCCATCCGAAATCGGTCAATTGACCAACCTCAGGCAACTGTTGTTGGATTTCAACGATATCGCGGGAAACCTACCACCAGCAATCGGCAAATTCACGAACCTGACCCTCTTAAATCTTTGGGGAAATCAACTCTCCGGGCCATTGCCGCCAGAAGTCGGCGACCTCGTCAGTCTTAAGGAACTCAACGTTGCAAGCAACAACTTCACCGGAAAATTGCCAAACGAGTTCGCCGAACTGCAAGATTTGGAGATTTTCTACGGAGTTGACAACCGATTCAGCGGTGAGTTGCCAAGAGGGTTGAGCAACCTCAACAAACTGAGGATCCTGTCACTTTGGGGCAACAACTTGACTGGCAACATCCCCGCTGAGTTAGGTCAACTCAGCAAACTCGAAGAGCTGTCGATATTTTCGAATCGTTTTGAGGGCGGGATCCCGGCAGAGTTGGCTGAAATCCCAAACCTGCGCGAATTATCGGTCGGAGACAACAATCTAAGCGGATGCGTGGTAGACCAGTTGAAGGATGTACAAGAGAACGATTTGGACGTAATCGGTCTAGTGTCGTGTGGGGAACGCGAATCCCTCGTCGCGATATTCAACTCCACAGATGGCGAAAACTGGCGCGATAACACAAAATGGCTCACTGATGCACCGCTGTCTGAGTGGTTCGGTGTGACGATGGACTACCGCCAACGCGTTGTCGGCCTAGATCTCAGCAGCAACCGTCTGACTGGTACTTTAACCCCTGAAATAGAAAACCTCACAGACCTAAGGCATTTGGTGGTTTTTGACAACGAGTTGAGTGGTGAAATCCCTGCCGAAGTTGGTGACCTTCCAAGCCTTTCGAGGATATTCGTCACCGGAAATTCGTTCGAGGGTTGTATTCCGGATCAATTGGCCAACATCCCGTCCAACGACTTCAGCGCGCTTGGGCTGCCGTATTGCACGACAGAAGGCCCCGCCGAAACGGATACCGGAGAATCGATTCAGTTGGTGGTCTTTTCCAATTCGCCGTGGCGTATGAACATGGCTTGGATGACGAATCTTGAAGCAGTGACTGGCTACGAAGTATTGAGAGACGGCGAAATCGTTGCGTCGCTTGAACCTGACCAGAACACTTTCGCCGAAACAGGGTTGGATCCTGACACAGCGTACGTTTATGAGATCAGGTCGCAATTGGCGGATGGTTCGGCGATGAGTGCCCAATCTACGGTCGCGACCTTGGCACACTCGCCAGTAATGGTCGATGCCACAGATATCGAGACTGACGGATTCGACCTGCCTATCTGGGATGAGTGGAACTCTGAAGCGACGGTGTACCGGATTGTTATTTCAGATGACGATTTTGAGACCACTGTTGATTCCGGTTGGGGGACTTCACGCTGCGTAACATTCTCCGGACTGAACCAAGATGCTTCCTACTCCGTTGGCCTCCATACAAGAAATCAGGATGGTGTCGAAACTTTGCCAGTCGTAACGCGGAAATACAACCAAGTTCCGGGTGAGATTACATCGTTCCGCACTCAACCCCGCAGGGGAAACGAGGATCCGTGGTCCCGTGACAGACTCAATGACATCGCTAATATCTACTTTCTGCCGGATCATGTCAGGGAATGGCTGCTGTCTGATGTCTATGTCGAAGGACTCCGCAACAACCCAAGCTTAGGACGTGTCATCACACACATAGAGGTAGGCTATCCGATTGGTCCTGTCACGTTGATGCACGAGATGATGCACGCGTGGTGGGAACACTGGAGTGAGTTCGAGCAGGAATGTGATCGGTTGAACATTTACGCGTTTAGACGCGAAGTCGCCAAGTTCATGGTCGAGTTTAGGGACTACGATGATCGCCGATTGACAAACCCATGGGAAGATTGGCGGCCATTCTACGCTTACATCGCTGGTATCACCCGAGACTACATGAACGATGACGGAGAAGACATTTGGGATCTATTCGAAAAGGGCGCAGTTGAGCAACTTTACGATGTGATCTTCCACGAGCTCGAGACTGAGATTCCAAAGACTGTGAAAGGGAATCTGCTGCTCGTACCACCGCCCTTGCGAGGTTATTTTACTGGTTTCTTAGCCAAAGGCGACGACACGACGTGGCGAGAAGAGATTCGTTGGTACACACGTCTTCCTGAAGGCGAACGCCGCCTCTGGGACATCATGTACGGGTATCATGCTATCCTGTATCATTCTCCCCACCTCGCATCGTCCGAAAACGCTAGACGAACAAGCATTTCTCCGCAACTCCTGACGATTCTGAAAAATGCCGATCGCCGACAGCTGGTTGACTTTGTAAACACTTTGGCGGATGTCGCGTGCGAAGTGGATTGCATGCAACTCTGGGAAGGCGAGTATGCGTATTGGGACGATGATGTAATCAATCACCTCGAACGATTCCGACTCTATTCCGAAGAATTGGACCAGGACATCGGTGTTGAATTGGGCGACGACAATCTGGCCGCGGTCATCGAAGGCTTGCAGTTAGTTAGTTCAGATCTATACTGCGGGCAAGTGGATGCGCAAGTGGTCGAAACATCTGTGGACGCTATCATCGGCATTACCGATGACCAACGTGCGACACTACATCAAATCATCGATCAACTGGTCAATGCCCGAACGAAGTATCCCTGGTTGGGTTTAGAGTGCACTTCGTCTGAATAACATCCCAGACGAGGGAAGCACTACAATAGCACATCGTTCAACCAGACGCCGAAACCCGGCTGACCACTGAGCGACAACTTCCCACCCTCGATCTGAGGGGTGCCAACCCAGATATCGTCACCTCCCGCACCCCGCACCCCCATCACCATCTCCGCCAAGTTCTCGCAAGCATCGCTCGCCGCAATCAGATGCAATCCCCAAACCTCACCGCCGCGATGGGGAACCACCGGAATGTTGAGACTGGCCGCTAACTCACAAATCCGCAAACCAGCGGTGATCCCGCCACACCAAGTTATGTCCGGCTGCCAAATATCGTAGGAGCCATGCGCTGCAATCTCCCCGAATCCGACGACGCCGAATTCGTGTTCGCCGCCTGCGAGATTGATAGGGGAGACCTTCGGGCGTAGGTCACCGAGGGCGGATAAATCATCAGGCGTCAGAACGTCCTCGAACCAGTGGATATCGAATTCTGCGAGGTCCTTAGCCATGCGGATTGAAATTTCGGCATCCCACGACATATAGACGTCGAACATGACCTTGGCCCCTTCGCCCATGATCTCGCGAGCTGCGTCCGCTGAAGCGACTGCGTCATCCGTTGTCCCGTTCCAACGATGGGTCAACTTTTGACCGGAAACGGCTAGTTCGGCATACCACTCGGAGTCAGGTCCCGTCGCGTAGACGTCGATGCGATCTTTTCGAATGCCGCCAATGAGTTCCGCCACCGGTTTTCGTTCTGCCTTCCCGAGCGTATCCCACAGAGCCAGGTCGACACCGCTCATCGCCATCATTGCGATGCCTTTGCGACCGTATGGAATTGACTCAAAGTAGAGATGATCCCACATGCTCATGATGTCGTCAGGTGAATTCAATTCCTTGCCGACCAACAACTCACGGAAATGTCCATTGACGATGGGCATTGAAGCGAGACCACCTCCTCCATATCCGTAGCCGACGACGCCGGTGTCGGTTCGAACCTCGACGACGATCTGCCACAGATGCGTGCGCCATGATGAGACGACGTTACGGTAGTTTGGGTAGACAGCTTTCAGACTTTGGACTTTCACGCAAGATTTCCTCAGGGTTGTTCGGTCATCGATATTGAGGCATCGGTCATTCGAACACGCGCGGAATCGCGGAACCGAATACACCATCGTAGCCCGCGTCCAACGTCACGTTGCCGAGCCTGGCGTTGATGATCGCGCGAGCAACATCATCACGCTTGGTGACTGTTGTGATTTCAGATTCGGGAGGTGACAACAGTACAGAAAATTCGTTACCAAATGCATCCGTGAGCTCAGAATATACCGACATAACGCGTTTTGTTGATTTCCCAACATCTAACGTGTACGCCAAAATCTCATTTAGAGGTACCAAATGACGGTATGGAGGGTGGACGTACAGCGGGTCTTCCCACAAACCCGTAGCATCTTTGACAGCTCCAACTCTTGGTCCGTCCGATATGGCCTGGGTGCGATTCAACACACCCAAGGTCATGCCTCGCTGGCATTTCGGACAGACGCCATCTAATTCGACGGAATCGTCTGGATGCATTCGAACACCGCACTTTCGGTGTCCGTCGAGATGATACTTACCGTGTTCAGGATGAAACTCGTATGTCTCGACTACGTCTCGACCGCGCAAGGCGTCGAATACCGATTGATAGGACAACTCGCGGATTTCCAGCACGGTCGCTTCTCGACCCAATGATGCAACAGAGTGAGCATCAGAAAACGAAACAATGGCTCGTGTTCTGGAGTCGGGGACCGACCAATGCATCGACGGGTCGCTGGAAAGCCCCGTCTCCACCGCAGGAATCTCATCAGCGTAATTCCCGAAACACTCGCCAAGCGAATCGAATCCTGATTTTGCTCCGAAAACGCCGTACCACGGCGTGAAGACATGGGCCGGAATTAATTCGCATCTGGGGTCAGCGTCGCGAACGATCTCAAAAAGTTCGCGGGCAGAGAATTTGAAGATCGGACGCCCATCAGATTCGAGATTTTGCAGTTTGGCAAACTTCGTCGACATCTTGTCGACTGCTTCGAAACTGGGCGCAGCGATCAAGATGTGCACACGCCTAGATTGGCCACCTTGCCGCCAAATGCATGAAACCTCGCTCATCAAGACGAAGTTCTTACCGCGCGTCGTGAAAACGCCTGAACCGTACTGCGTCTCCACTAGTTCGGATCTCATCTCCTCACGCCAATGCGGATGAGTGAAATCAGGAGCTGCTAGGAGTTCGATACCGACCCGCTTGGCACCATCGGCCAAGCTGCGAAGGTCAAGCGACTTGCTGGTCGCTAAGGAATAGCGTGAATGTAGGTGAAGGTCGCAGATGACGCGCATTCATGCCACCCAATCGCTGATTTCGATGTGCAAAAGCATAGAATCAAAGTATTGGTTTCACGGGGAGTGGCGCAGAGGAAGCGCGCCTGCTTTGGGAGCAGGAGGTCGCGGGTTCGATCCCCGCCTCCCCGACCACTTCGGCAATCTCAACGATGTATCAACATCTCGCCGCCGTCGACCATGATCACTTGCCCCCGGATCATCTCGGCATCTGACGAGCATAGCATCGCGACCACGCACGCCACATCTTCCGGCAAAATCGTTCTGCCTGCGGGAGTAGGGCGGAGCGCAACTTCCTTGATGCCCAATTCATCGGGAAACGCATCCAGCGCGTCCGTATCGACGAAACCCGCCGAAACTCCGTTCACCGAAATCCCCTTGGGGCCGAGGTCAATCGCCATGTACCGCGTCACCGCGTCCAACGCCGCCTTGGAAACACCTACCGGAAAATACGATGCCAGGACTCTGCTTGACCCCGGCGATGAGATATTGATTACTCGAGAACCAGCGGGCATGTGTGATGACGCCAATGCCGCGAGCCGCCACGGTGCCTTCGCGTTGATAGCATGCGTCCATTCCCAATGCTTTTCGCTCAACTCTATGGACGACCGCATCACACCGGACGCTGCGTTATTGACCAAGATATCAACCTTGCCGAACCGTTCAACGACCGTTTCGACCAAATTTCCGATCGCCGCATCATCCGCCAGATTCGCGCGGTGCCGCATGGCCTCGACTCCCAAACCCTGAAGTTCTACCTCCATCTCCCGAGCTGCCGCATGGTTCCGAAGATAGTTGAAGCAGATGTCGGCGCCACGTCGCGCCAATTCCAGAGCGATTGCTCGACCGATCCCTCGCGAACCACCTGTAACCAACGCAGTCTTACCGGCGAGAGGTTTACTATCAGGCTTCATTTCCACGCGTGTATCTCCATGCAGACGCCGATCAACCACGAGTCTTAAAGCTCGTTAAATCGCGAGGCCGCCATCAACGCGTATCACATCTCCGGTAATGTAGCGTGCTTCTTCCTTCGTTAAGAACGCCACCATCGGCACTATCTCTTCCACGTAACCGAATCTACCCATGGGAATCAAATCCAACAGGATCTTTCGGGCGCGGTCTGAGATCACCTCGCTAGTGGCGGTTGCGACGTATCCCGGTGCGACGACGTTGGCGGTGATGTTGCGTTTGGCGAGTTCTTTGGCTACGGAGTAAGTAAAACCGTGGATCGCGGCCTTGGATGCGGAATAGTTGGACTGTCCGATGTTGCCGCGGATGCCGACGATCGACGAAATGTTGATGATGCGACCCCAGCGGCCTCGTACCATATCCGGTAGAACCAGCCGCGTGCAGTTGATGGTGCCCCAAAGATTGGTGTCGATGGTGTGCTCGAGCTGTTCGTCCTTCATTCTGATCAACAGATTGTCGGAAATCACGCCCGCGTTGTTGATGAGAATCTCTACCGGTCCGTGCGCTTCGGCAGCTCCGGCGATGATCTGCTCGCATCCATCTTTCGTCGCCACGCTACCACCGACGGCAGTTGCGGTACCCCCGGCATCTCGGATCTCCTGAACCACCTCGTTGGCCTCGGCTTCGTGCGAGTTGTAATTGACGGCGACGGAGTGGCCCATCGTCGCTAACTTGATGGCGACTCCCTTGCCGATACCTCTAGAGGCACCGGTGACGAGTGCGGATCGCGGTTGGTCTAATAGTTCCAATGGAATGTCTGACTGCGGCGGTTTCTGATGAATTCAATTGGCGTTGGAAAGAAACGCGGTCAGTTCCTTCTGTTGCGCGCCAACGAAGTCATTGTCGTAAACGAATTTGGCGGTATTGATCGCGGTCGATACCCCAGATGCTCCCGCCGCGCCGTGACCAACTACTGCGATGCCGTTCACGCCGAGCAACGGGCCACCGCCGTGAATTGCTAATGAGTTGGTCATCGAATCGATTTCATCTGCAAGCGCGTCGTTTCCGCCTTTTTTGCGGACGTGATTGGAAATGGCCTGGCCTAGGCCTTCAGTGAGTTTCAAGACGATGTTGCCGACGAATCCGTCGCAGATCACGACCTCCGCTTTACCCAAGGGTAGATCGTAAGGCTCGATCATGCCGACGAAATTGAGAGAGGAGTCGCGCAGCAGCTCTGCAGTTCCCTTGACCAACTCGTTGCCTTTGGTCTCCTCAGATCCGACGTTCAAAAGCGCGAGCCGCGGATTTTCCTGTCCGTACAGGACCCTCGACATGACAGTGCCGAGCGTCCCGAATCCGGCTAGCTGTTGCGGACGAATGTCGATATTGGCGCCAAGGTCGATGATGACGGTGTTCGGCGCGTAACCGATGATCGGTCCACCGAGGCAGCCCCTCGAGATTCCTTCCATCGTTCCATAGGTGACAGTGGCGGCGGCGATCGAAGCCCCGGTTGAGCCCATGCTCACAAACGCATGAGCTTTGCCCATTTTGACCAATCCCGAACAGACGAAAATCGAGGCGCGAGGTTTAGATCGAAACACCATCGCTGGGTTGTCTGTTTCCTCCACCACACCATCCGACGGAACAACTTGCACAAGCGGATGGTCAACGGCATCGTGTTCAGCCAAGACCGGCATGACTGCTTCCGAATCACCCACCAATGCGATCGCTAAATCACCCGAAGACACTGCTTCAAGTGCAGCCGAAACCGTTACCTCAGGTCCATGATCGCCGCCCATCGCATCGAGGGCTACCACCATATCTGGTCTTGCGTTGGCTGTCATTTCGGTCACAATAAATCGAACGCGACGGTGAACGTCGCGATGCTCACACTAGTATATGCGAGTCTCCGCAGGCTTAATATCAGTTTGAATCATGCCAACAGGACGGTTGCCGACCCAGTTAGCGCCTTCTCGCCATTTGGTCTGGTGACCGTCACTTCGCACTCCACCATTTGGTTGCCGTCAATGGTGCGCAACCGTTTGACCGATCCACTGACCGCCACTTCTTCGCTCGGTACGACCGGAGAGGTGAAGCGCGTCTTCACTGTGCCCCCTCTATGCCATGTCGACGGATAATTCAGAGACATCATCTCCCACACGAAGGCTAGGCTCAACATCCCGTGTGCAATGCGGCGGCCAAATCGCGTACTCGCGGCGAAATCTTCGTCGAGGTGGATGGGATTGTGATCTCCCGAGGCATGTGCATATGAGGTCACGCGGTCTTGCGTAACTGTTCGGCGAAATCCTTGCAAACTTTGGCCCAATGTGCTGGGTACGCTCATGTCAACGGTCCTTTGTGTTGCCGAATCTCAAGGCATCATGATGATCGTTGAACTCGATTCCGCAACCGCGGTCCCGGAATGGTCAACGAACTCGGTTTCAAAGATCGCCCAGATGGTCCCTCTGCGATTTGAGCAACTTTTCAATGTGGCATTTGCCACGATGTTTTCCGTAGGGGCAACTTCGCGATGGACCGTCATCTGTTGGCCAGCGTGTACCGTCTCGATTCGGTTTTCGACGATGCCGATATCAGCAATCAACCTACTCAATACGAAGGCGTCGAGATGCAGCGGGTGAACATTTCCTCCGAATTTGTGCGGCGTTGCCTCGTCGCCGGTTGCCGAGATGTAATCATCAGCATCGGACCTCGAGAATTCGAAAGGGTACGGTCCGAAGAGTTGTCCTGACTTTAGGTCGTCTAGATTCATAACTTTGTTCGCGTGGACTAGGCACCTGAGAGGGTGCCACCTCCGCGTTGCATGTCGGTAGCTTCGTTGACGAGATGGTTCGCGAGTTCGAACGCCGTCGGATTTGCGAAGTCCAGATCGGATAGAGCCAATACTCGGTAAAGCAATCCCGTTGATGCCAACACCTCGACGGCTTCGCCCGATCGCGGGACATTGACGCCGAGAGCCACAGCCATCGCGGAGGCGGCGTTGATGCCGGACTCGTCGAGCGCCACACCGGTCAAGGTGTCATCCTGGTAAGAAAGCAAGACGCCGTCTTCAGTCTGTTCAAGCTTTACTCGGAGATGTGACCGCGGAGTCTCAAGCAGTTTGTAGGCTGCCTCCAAAGCTATCGATCTTTCCTCGCCGTTCATCCGGTAATGCTGTGAAATCAGTGCGCCTCGTCCAACCCGGTTAAGGTGAAATCAAACCCATTTCTACGAGCTTGTCCCATACCCGATCGGCGCTGATTTCGGGAGCTTCGAGGTCAGAACGGAACATGATCTCCGGGTCGGCCGGTGGTTCGTATGGGTCCGAAACTCCGGTGAAGTTGGGTATCCGACCTTCCAGAGCCATCTTGTAGAGACCTTTGACATCTCGTTCAATGAGAGCGTCCAATTCGCAAGAGGCGAAGACCTCTACGAAGTTCTCGTGTTGCTCGCGGATTTCGTCGCGAATCGCTTTGTAAGGCGAGATCGCGGCGACGATACAAATAACCCCATTACGCGCCAGAAGCCCGCTTACGAAACCGATCCGTCGGACGTTGGTGTCGCGATCTTCTTTGGAAAATCCCAAGCCGACGCTCAGGTTGGTTCGGACTACATCGCCGTCAAGAATCTCGGCCTTGGCACCGCTTGCCTGCAAACGCTCCAAGATCATGTCGCCTATCGTTGTCTTGCCGGCACCAGAGAGTCCCGTGAACCAGAGAGTAAACCCCTTGTGTTCCATGTATCACCCGTTTGATTCGTGAATTTTCAACCTTTAGATTCTAATTTCCGCCGATCCCGATAGCCGTGTCACTCATCTGGGTCAGCACTTCGTCGAGCGACTGGGAAGTGTTCGGTCCGTTGATCTTGCGCACGATCTCTCCTTCTGGATTCACGAAGAATTTTTCGGGGATGCCACGCACGCCAAATTCGACCGCGATCTGACCATCTTCGTCGACGGCATTCGGGTACTTGATGCTGTGCCGTTCGACAAAATCCCGGACATCGCCTTCAGTGTCCCAGATGGAGATACCGACGAATTCAACGCCTAATTCTGACCATCTCTCATACGCTTCAGCGAGAATCGGCGCTTCAGATCGACAAGGAGGGCACCATGAAGACCAAAAGTCGATCATTACGATCGAACCGCGTAATTCACTGAGCCTCAGAGGGCGTCCATCCAACGTCGTGACTTGCAAATCGGTGAATCTGTCTGTGGAAACAGCGACTTCGCCCAACGTGTCGTTCACTCCGGGGCGTCCGCGTCCAACGTCAGATTGCAACATGCCGATGATGAGCACAACCACGAAGATAAGCAACGGGATACCGACTAGCAGTAACGGCTTTACGCGACTTGGCATCACGAGGGGTCTCGGTCGGCATCTGAATCGACTGCCTGTTGTACCAGTTGCCGCCGTCTTGACATGTAATCGGAGTCTTGGATCTTTCCGAGCTCGTGCATCTCGTCCAATTCGGCGATCGCTGCGACTATTTCGGGTCTTGCGCCACCCTCTCGGTCTTCGAGAGCCGCACCACCTGTCCCCGTTGCGAACTGTCGCCGTCTAGAAACGAGTATCACGTAGGCGACCGCGGCAATCATCGCGATCGCGACACTAACCACAATCGCGACCCGAGCTTGGTCGCTTCCCAGAAACTCCACAAACTGATCGCCGACGCCCGGTTTTGGCAAGCCCGTGATGCGAACTCCCAATTCGACACCTCGTTCATAGTTGGCGCCTTCGTAGCTGATGTAGTTTTCATCACCAATGTTTGCCGCCTCGGTCCGTGACAAACCCATCCCCGTGACTTCACCGGAACCTTCAGGCATCAAAATGGTGACCGATTCCGCACCAAAAGGCAGTCGGAATGGATATTCAAACTCACCGTCGTCGAAGGCAGCACTGTAACTAATAACCATGCTGTACTCGCCCGGCGGCACTGGATTGGAGATCGCGAATCCGGTGTTTATCTCCATCACGTTTCCGCTTGGTAGATCCGATTCGACGGTTAGCTCCTGATAGCCCTCGGGGAGATTGAAACGCAGCAGCTTGAATCCCGTCAGACTGGGATCGGCGAGGTCAGCGAGATAAACCTCGTCGCCCGAATTGACGAGGTTTACGGCGGCGAGCACGCCTAAAACACCGGCTGATTCGTCGATCACCGGTATGACCATCGAATAGTTTGTGACCGAAATATCTTCGAGCGACGTCGTTCGGTCGTACACAGTGAGAGTGATTGCCTCGCCGGCGTTGGCCGGCAAGACGTCCACAAACGGGGTGTAGACGCCATCGTCAGCCACCAAACGGTAGAAACGCCCGGTGTCGATTTTGACCACTTCCAATTCGAACGATCCATCCACGTCCATAACTGTCTCGACGCGTTCAACGATCGTTTCGGCGTCTTCGTCTATGACTAGCGCAAATACGGTCAAATCGACGGGTGGTTCGCCACCGTCGGTGCCATTGACCACGCGGCCAGAAATTGTGATCGTATTTTCCGGAGACTGTGCCTCGGCGACAGCGTTGAGGGTTGATGACAACATCAAACCCAATGACAAGATCAGCGTGAATACCGTTAGGCGTGCTTTTTGCTCGAAGATCAACTGATCACACCTCGGTGTTTTCGCCTTTTGCCTCGGAAGCTTGGCGTGCTCGCCGAATGCGCCGGACCTCGCGCTCAAGCTCCAGTTCTGCCGCCAGCAATTGGCTGCGTCGTTCGGCGCGTTGCTGCATCAATCCCGCGGCTCGCACGCGAAGTTCCTCCAACTGCATCTCATATTCTTGTTCCGTGATGTTTCCCGATTCGAATTCATTGCGCAACGTCACTGGCTCCCGATAGAGGAGATGGCGCAACGTGTCCGCGGATGCGACGCGATCGACTTGATCTGTCGCGGGTGCAGCATTTCGGCGCCCCTTGATGAAGGGATAGACCAAAACAATCACGATCGTCGCCGCGAGAATGATGCCTACGATTGCCGCCATGTATACCGTCCCTAGGATTCCATTGCCATGGTCGGCGCATCAGTCGGCACAGTGACTCCGAGACGACGGCGTCGAGCAACGCGTTCGAGAGTCGGATGAGGCCAAAGAGCGACAAGTGTCCCCAGCAAAAATATCGGACCTGCGATCCACAACCACATCGCCAACGGGTTGATGCTTACAGCGAGCGACACGCGTTCGTCTTCGAGGAAGTCCCGCGGGATCACGTAAAGGTCTTCAATCGGGCTTGTCTTGATCCCAGAACGGACGGAAACCATGTTGAAATTCCGGAAAAATTCGTGGCTAGGCTCAAGTTGACCGACATAATTGTCACCGGGTCGCCGTCCCGTGGCCACCGTGAATCCTTGCTTGCCTGCGTCCTTCGCGGCCGAAAACTCGCCGCTGTATTGGGCCGGCTCGATCTTGTAGACATCGATCTGTGCCCAGCGAGCCAGACGATCTGGTCGGTCGTGTGTCCTTTTGTCGACATATTCGATGCGATAGTCATCCAACACCAGACTCTCGCCCGGCGCGATCGCAGCATCGAATCGTTGGTCGAAGAACTGGGTCCCGATTACCCCGATAGCTAGCGACAACACGGCGATATGGACGATATAGCCTCCGTGTCGCGGTCGATTGCCGTTGACCAGACGCCACCAAGCGGCCCAGGGCGTTTCACCCAAATTCGAGACGCGGGCGCGGGCGCCCATCCACCACTCTTCGAATACCGCAACCCCAGCAAACGTGACGGCCGCAAATCCTAGGACCGCCCAAAACTCCCAAACTCCGAACGCGACAAGGACTATGACAGTCAGCGACGCGGCTATAAGAGGCGCCATCAACCACCTGTTGAGCGACCTTGTCGACGTTCTGCGCCAAGGCAGCAACGGTCCGATCCCCATCACGATGACCATGAGCAGGAGCACTGGTCCATTCACTCGATTGAAATAGGGCGCGGATACGCTGACATCAACGTCGCGAGCCAAGTTCGAAAAGACCGGATAAATGACACCCCAAAGCGTTATCGACATCACCACGAGCAACAGGAAGTTGTTGACTAGGAAGGACGATTCACGCGACATGAAAGACTCGATTGCCCGTTCGCTCTTAAGCCGCGGATATCGCCAGATGAAGATAGCGAATGCGAACAGCAGACTGATCGCCATGAACGACAAGAACAGCAGTCCCAAAGTCGATTCCGCGAATGAGTGCACGGACACGACGCTCCCGCCTCGGTTGATCGACATCCCTAGTTGAGCGAGGATGAACGCGACGTCGATCAACACGATGTTCCACATTCGGAACATACCCCTCCGACGTTGCACCATGATCGAATGAATAAAGGCGGTCAGTACCAGCCATGGCATCAGAGCAACGTTCTCAATCGGATCCCAACTCCAGTACCCGCCCCAACCTAGGATCGTGTACGCCCACCACGCACCTAGGAGGATGCCAATGCCGAGGATGCCCCACATAATGATGGCGAAGACCCTAGCAATGTCCACCCAATCATCGCCATACTCGCCGGAGATAAGCGCTCCAGATGCGAATGCGAATGGGATTGTAATACCAACCAATCCAGCCATGATTAACGGGGGATGGCTGTAGAAACCGGGATGCAACAAAAGCGGATTGACGCCGCGGCCATCCGGTGGCACGATCTCCAAGGTTTCAAACGGATTTGCGTACGTCGCCATGGTACCGAATAGGAACGCCAACACGACCGCGAGAATTGCGACTGTGTAGGGCATTGCACCGGCGAATCGTCGCGGTGCCAACCGGACACTGATGGCAGACATTAATGCCAGTGCCAAAGTGATGTAGAGCAGCGAACCCTCATTTGCCGCGTAGAAAGCGACCAGAGTGTAGCCCCTCCCCATGACGATGTTTGAGTTGTTGGCGACATACTTGATGCTGAAGTCGTTGGTCAAGAACGCGATCAACAATGCCGCAGACGCGACGAGCGCGACCAGGAAAGCCATATAGACGGCACGGCGTCCGCTGACCAGGAGTTCTGGGACCGCACCTTTCGCGCCGACCAATGACGTGATCGCTGCATACGCCGAAACGGCGACGCCGAGCCAGATTGCAGTAGTACCGATCTGATCCACTAGTTCCGGTCCCCGTTGTCCGCGTCGGTTTCCGTTCGCGGACTCACGTTACCGACCGCCGCCGCGATCTCGCGGTCGGCGCGTTCGAGATATTCGTCCATGACGTCGCCGGGGGGCACTGGTTCGAGCGCCGAATCCGTTGACTCCTCGACCTCATCGCTGCGGTCGTCGCCACGTCTTTTGCGTCGCATATTGAGAAATGCATTCCCGACCAAAAGGGTACCGCCCACGAAAATGATCACGGGCATCACCCAAGCGATGATGTTGAATCCTCCGGCGTCCGGTGATGCCAGGACGACCTCGCCGTAGCGCGCAACGAAATAATCCCGTATTTCGGCATTGGTCTCACCCTCTTCGATCTTGCGCTCTATCACCGCTTGCATGTCCAACGAAAGCTGCGCTTGCGATTGATCCAACGTCTGACCGTCACAGACCGGGCACATGAGTTGCTGAGAAAGTTGATAGACGCGCTGGTCAGTCGTTAGATCGTCTTCATTGACACAGCCGGTCGCAAGCCACAGCAATGGAACGGAGACCGCCACAAAGCCGATCGATACGAACGTTCGCCAAATTAACGGCGTTCGCGGGATTGATGGCGTCAACATGCTGAGGGCGTCGTCGGAGGCTGACAACCCCTTGCGTCGCCAACAACCCTTCGGTCGAAACCTTGAGACCTAGGTTGGCGATTAGTGTTCAGCGACCGACGCCGGTGTTTTGGTCGTAGATATAGGTCGCGATTTCGCGGATATCTTCTTCAGGAAGCAAATGGCGGAACCTAGGCATAACGATAACGCCGTTGGTGATCAAGTTGATCATCGCTTCCTGATCATACGTAGCGCGTTTTTCGATCAGATCTGCGGGTCCCACGTATGGCGAATCGTTAGTCTGAGCCCAGTAGCTATCGTTCGATACTATGTGTTGCGCCGCGGGACCGTCGCCGGTGCCGGACATGCCATGACAAGTTGCGCAATTAATCCGGTAGAGTTCTCGGGCACGCGCCGCGTCGTATGGACGTTCACGGTACTCCGGCACGTCCAGGATCTCTTCGGTCCCGATCTGTACGAACGGCACTGCGTCTGCGGCCGGCGCCAAACGTGGCGGTTCCTGCATCCGATTCGCCTGCGAGAAGTGCATCTCGGAGAAAACTTCAATCGGGTACGTGTTCGATTCCTGCACTGCACACGATGCAGCGCTGATCGCGACTATCACAACCGCCAATAGCGGTATGGCTATACGGCGACTAGACATTGAAATGATTGGATCGATCAAGGGTTTCACGCCTGTTTGATCTCCATCGCGCCGGCGGCGTTCAAAGCGTCGATCGCGGTGTCCGACTTGTCATCATCGGTAGTGATTACAACCCCGATCAATCCTTCTGTGATGCGGTTGTCGTAAACGCCGGGGTTCACGTTAGGCAAGCGAGATTCGATGACGATACCCACGACGGTCGAGATCACCGCGGACAACATCGACATCTCGTAGAGGATGACCAACATGGCGAACAATGAAAGGATTGGCTTACCACCGGTGACTAGCGGGTAAGCGATCTGCGTCGCCGCCGTAAGGAAAATCGCCAACGTAAAACCGATGATCGCGCCGAACGCGGGGAAGCGGAACAGTCGGTGCTGCGGAACGTGTTCGCCGAACGCACCTTCCGGGTACGGGGTTCCGGTCAGAACGTCGAAAGTTCCGAGTGGGAATCCAGCCCCCTTCAGTGCATCCATCGCGTCTGCAGCTTGATTCGGATCGCTGTATAGACCAAGTACGCTCTTGCTCATTTCGATGGCTTCCTCAATCCTCTGTTTAATCTGCCTCGCGGACTATCGCAGGCACTTTGACGCGGCCGATCTTGATCGAGTCGCTAAACGTTTCGCTTTCCTTTTGTTCAAACAGTGGAACCAGCGGGAAGAAACGCGAGAACAACAGCATCAGAAAGGTCACCCATGCCAACGACCAGAACAGTATGAACCACTCCAATCCGCTCGGCCGGTAAGCTTCCCAGGTGTAAACGAACGGGGTCCTGCGTGCCAGACCGGGAACAATGATCAGGAATCTCTCCAGCCACATCCCAATGTTGACAAACAACGATGACCAGAACATGAGCGCAATATTGTTACGCACACTCTTCTGTAACCACATCCCGACCGGAATTATGTATCCGGTGATCACAAAGGTGACGAATAGGATGTTCCACGGCCACTGGAATATTTGCAGTTCGCGTAGTGCGAGTTCGGGAGCGTCAAGTCCGTAGACGGCGAAGATGAGTTCCAAGAACGTAAATGCAAGCCATCCCGTAGCGACCACGATCAATAGTCGTGCCAAAGCGTCGAAATGCTCTGGACGGATAAAGTCTTCCCACTTCCACAACCAGCGCATCAGGGCCATCATCGTTACCACCGCCGACACACCTGAGTGGACCGCGCCAATAACGAAATATGGTGCGAAGATCGTCGAGTGCCAACCTTCAACGGCAGGCGTGACCGCAAAGTCCCACGACACGATCGAGTGGACTGAAACGAAGATGGGCAGCATCAACGCGGACAGCAAGATACCGCCAACAGTCTGCAACTTCCATTGCCGCGGGTTACCTCGCCAACCTAGAGATAGGATCGTGTACAGCGCATTTTGCCAGCCGGTCGTGCGATCCCGCAAATTGCCGAGGTCGGGGAGAAGCGCGATGTAAAGGAAAAGCGTCGAACCGGTGAGGTATGTGCTGATCGCGACCGGGTCCCAAATTAACGGCGAACGAACGTTGGGCATGATGCCGCGCGCAAAGTCGTAGGGCAGGATGTAATAGATGATGCGCCAAGGCCGTCCTGCGTGCATCAACGGGAACATCAATGCGGTTAGCAGAGAGAACACTGTCAGCAGTTCTGCGGCCCGAGTGACTGGTCGGCGCCACTCCGCCTGTGACAAGCGAAGGATGGCCGAAATCATGATTCCAGCGTGACTAATACCGACCCAAAACACAAACGTCGTGATGAAGAGTCCCCAGTAGACCGGGCGCGAGAGGCCCGTGACGCCCAGACCCTTGTTAACCATGATGCCGATCATGAAGAAACCGATGGCAACGATTATCCCAAGGACTATGACCGTCGGTGCCCACCACTTCGGCGTGTCTAGCTGACCGTTCAGCAAGACACGGTTAGTGTGGATCTGGTCGATTGTTCTTCGTTGTTGCATAGTGGCTTAGTGCGTTTGCAGCCGATAAATCTTAGTCGGGCTTGCCGATGAGGGAAACCTTCGTCTTCATGTAATTGACCGGTCGATAAAGCAGATTGAACTGCTGAACGTCCCAGATGCTCAGGATTGGCAGGACACGCGTCGCGGCTAGAACGACAAATACGCAACCGGCGAGGGCACCGACCATGATGAAGAGGTCCATCACATCAGGAAACACAGCCGACGGATATTCGGTGAGGAATCGCTCGTGGATTCGATCCTCAGGCACGGCCCACGCGGCGACATACAGTCGTACACGATCTAGGAATACGCCGAACAGGATCAATCCCGCCCCGATCGCCGTTCCGTTGTAGCTTCGGCGGACGCGGTTCCAAATCAGCCACCACCAAGGCGTGAACCAGATAAACAACACGCCCAAGATGAACACCCAGAAATACGGACCCAAGATCAGGTAGTCGATCCACATTTTGTCTGAGCCGCTTCGACCGTACCAGTAGACGATGAAGGCCGAGATGAAGAAGTAACCCCAAAGCAGCGTGAATGCGAACATCAATCGACCGATCGACCAGAACTGATCGAGATGCAAGTACTTGTCCATTCCCATGTATCGCCGAGCGGCCCATAGGCCAAGAACGGTGACCGCCAGCCCAGCTTGGATCGAGGAGATAGCGTGGTACATCGGGAATATGGCGTCACGCCATCCCGGAACTAGGCTCATCGCAAAATCGGTGCTGATGATGAAGTGGACGAACACAAAGGTGAAGAAATAGAGGGTTCCCATCATGCCGATGCGCAACCGCAATGTGCGCCACTGTATCGTCGTTCCTATCCAACCGCGCGCCATCCAGCTGCCGAACCGCTGTTTCCATCCCGTTGAGTGGTCTCGCATCGCCGCGAAGTCGGGGATCGCGTAGGCGTAGATCAGGCCAAGCGCCGCGACGATCAACGTGATCATGGAGACTAACGCCCACATATGCGGGGATACATCCGGGCCTTCGAACCAGATTGAACGTCGGCGCGCACCGTCTACGACGAGCATGGGGAGGTTTAGGATGAGTGGAATCATCCAGATGGTGCAGACGATTGATGCGAGCGAGCACAGCGCCGCGAAACGAGCGACCGGGCGTACCCAGTTCGCTTTCGCTAGGGTAGGCGCAATCGCTACCAGTGGTGCGCCGCCAAAAACGCTGAAAAGGAAGGCGACCATCGCCGCCGTGTAGCCCCATTCGGATTGGTCGCCCCACTCGATCAACAATTTTGCGAAGCCGACGCCGATACCGACGAGCGTCACGATGCCCAGAATCCACATCCAGTTACGAACACCAGTGGAGTTCGAATCGGTCGACGCGACCAGTTCCGACGTGATCACGTCGGGTTCGACACGCGCCGGAAGCTCGTGGTGAGCCTCTTCGTGCGTCCCCGAATGAGAGTCGGCTTGCGCGCCTGAATGTATCGCTTCGCTAGCCATGCGATTCGCCTGCTGATTTGTCAGTGTCTATCTTGGCCAGATAAACGACGTTAGGATCGGTTTCGAGATGGGGGAGGAGCGTGTAATGACGATCATCCTTCTTCATCTTCGATACTTTGCTGTCTTCGTCCATGAAGTTTCCGAATACTAATGCGTCGGTCGGACAGGCCTGCGTGCAGGCTGTCTGAATCTCGCCGTCGACGACATCACGACTTTCTCGCTCCGCATTCCGAACCCCGCGCCGAATGCGTTGAATGCAGAATGAGCACTTCTCCATGATCCCACGGCTGCGAACAGTTACGTCCGGGTTCAGGTGATTGCGGAAAGCCTCTGGCCACACCGGTTCCCAGTAATTGAAAAAACGCACGATGTACGGGCAACCGTTGGCACAGTACCTCGTGCCGACGCAACGATTGTAGACCTGAACGTTCAGGCCTTCGTTGTTGTGATAGGTCGCAAACACCGGGCACACCGGCTCGCACGGCGCGTTTTCGCAGTGCTGACACATGATCGGGATGAACCGAGCCTTGATGTCCGGGAACTCGCCTTCCCAGTATCGTTCGACACGTATCCAAGACATCACCCGTGCTCGTTCGAACCGATCTTGTAGGTTCAACGGCACGTTGTTCTCGGCTTGGCATGCGAGCACGCATGCTTGGCAACCGGTGCATTTGTCGACGTCGACAACCATGCCCCAGCTGTATTGTCTTTTTTCCC
The DNA here is from genome assembly GCA_963664695.1 of Dehalococcoidia bacterium. Lineage (GTDB taxonomy): Bacteria > Chloroflexota > Dehalococcoidia > Lucifugimonadales > Lucifugimonadaceae > Bin127. The sequence continues at coordinate 330,700 of OY761543.1, read as the reverse complement.
GTTGCAGTGTCATGTATTTAACCCACGTTCACAGTCTCCGCTTCTGCAGATTCCGTTGATCAGTGGCCTCCTCCTGACCCTTCTTCAGTTTCTTCGGACTGGTCAGGAAGCAGGAAGTTCTGTTGGTATTTGTGGTGGTTTGCTACTTCCGCGTCGTGAGCGCTTTCGCCCGGTGCGACTACGAGTACCGGGACACCTGGTTCCACTGGGAACGCAGTGACCTCGCCCTCGAACTTCGCTAGTTCGCGTTTGCGGCCGGAACGTTCCACTCGAACCCGGGTGGCCGCCCAAGCGAGCGAACCGCTTGCCGCTTCAACATGCGGCGCCAGTATCTTGAAAACATTAGCGCCCAACCCTTCATCGTATCTACCGCCATTCTCGTGTCCAAGTCCGATGGGGACGCCGATGACTCCCGGACGCCCGCCCGGAGTCGGGTAGGCCAGTGCCTCGATCTCCCCATGCTCGGATTTGATGAACAGAACGTCACCCTCGCGGATGCCGAGGTGTTCAGCCTCTTGGGCGTTAATCTCGGCCCAGGTGGTCCAAGCCGCACTGCTCATAGGGTCTGGGTTTTGGATGGCAAACGGCGTCGCTGACAGTCGACCTTCGTAAAGACTGTTGGACAGGAACGGGACGAGATGGAAATCGTTGCCAGCACCCAATCCATCAGTGCTCGAGTAGTTAACAGTGCTGTCCAGCTCGAAAATATTTGGCGGCGCGTGGTCAGACGGCGTTTCGGCGGTAGCTTGCGTGTCCCACCAACCGCCGCGCTGCAACACGCCTTGCTTGAACAATCGTTTATCGGGAGCCGATACCGAACCGCGGTTCAGGTCGTAAAGCTGGTCGATTGAGATGTTGACGAGTTCTTCCATATCGTCAGCGCCCAGTCCGCCATCCGCCAGACGAAGCAGTTCGTCGCCAAATCCGCGCGCGTCTGAGATCAACCCGCCTCCGCCGAACAGTTCCGTATCTCCAATGACCGGTTGTTGGATAGTAACGACTTCATATCCCGGCGCCGGATCGGGGATTGTGGTTCCCCAAGTTTCCAGGAATGTCTTCTCGGGCAGTATCAAGTCGCAATTCGCGAGCGTGTCGTTCATGACGCTGCCAAAGCCAATCACTGTCGGAACGCCATCCAAAGCACCGACGACATCGACGGAGTTTGGCATCCCGTGCACGATATCCGCGCCGCGGATGATAACCGTCTGCACGTTGCCGCCACGCCACTGCGCAAGTTCAACTTCCCAATCCGAGAATGAGTCTCCGCTGCATCGGCCAGTCAGCCCGTCCAAGGTTGGCAACGGGTTGTATTTCACTCCACCATCGGAACCTACGGCCCCGACCAACGTGTTCAGTGCGTGAGTCGCTGCGATATTGAACTGCCCGTTAGTGTGCCCACCCGCGCTTCCGCCGGCGAACGCTAAACTCGGGCGGTTTTCCGCGAAATGCCGTGCAGCTCTGCGAATCCGTTCTGCGGATACGCCAACTCGTTCTTCAACGTCTTCTGGTCGGAAGCCGACCAACGACGCCGTGGGAATCTGGTTGAAGAATCGACTGATCTCGCCCGATCCTGTGAGGCGTTCGTCAACGATCACGTGAGCGATGCTCATCGCTAAGTGACCTTCATAGCCAGGCATCACCGGCAACCACAGATCGGCATTCGCCGCTGTCATCGACATGCGTGGTTCGGCGTGTATGAGATAGCCGCGTTCACCCTTGGATCGGAAATCGCCGTAACGGACGGAATATCCAACCGATGATTGCCATGTGCTTAACCAGTCGGCACCGACGGAGAGAATCGTTTTCGCATTCGAAATGTCGTAGTAGGGCGGATCTTCTTGGTCGTAGACGAACTTGATCGCGTCCTGCATCACGCCTTGTTCGGTCGGATCGTATTTGATGTGTCGTCCACCGTTCAACGCCGCGAAATTGATTGCGACCCATTCAAGATGGCCGCCAAGGGGGTTTGTGACAACCGACAAGTTGTCCTTGCCCGCCTCTACCGCGCTTTGCAGCAATTGTTCCGCACGTTGCCAAGAAATTGGGTCGTAAAGGCCGCCCTTGCTTTGGCGCAGCATCGGTTCGCTGATGCGGTCTGGGTGGTAAGTCAGCTGGATCGCCGCGTCGTGGCGGGCGCTCTGTTTGCCCAAATTGACTGGATGGTCCGGGTTGCCCGCGATCTTCTTCGCTCGACCTTGCATCACACGCACGATGAGGCCATCGCCACCTGGCATGTCGGGCCAAGTCGTCGCGTACCAAGCGTCTTCACCCCGCACCAGGTCCTCCGGCATATCGATCGGACTCTGGACGATGAGTTCGCGTTCAGGCAAACCGCAGGCCGCGAAAATCATCGTGCCGGCCGTTGCCTTGGCGCCTAGCGCTAGGAACTCTCTTCGACTTAGTTTCATCTAGTGGTTTAGCCCGTGATCGTCTTTAATTTAGTGGTGGCAGGACGCGCAATCCGTCGGCGCATCATTATCGCGGTGGCAATTCACACATTGACCCATCTTGAGCGGCTCGACTTGGGCGACCTCTTCCATCGAGGCGACGTCGCCGTGGCAAGTCGAACAAACTCCTGCTGCGCCCATCGTTTCGCCACTCGTGCTGTTGGTGACCTTGTCTGGGTGCTGCGTCAGATATCTTATGTGCGGTTCATGCACGAATCGCACGTGGTCCGGCATTCGATGCACCCGTTTCCAGTCGATCGGATGTGGGCTGTCGCCAATTATCCCTGCTGCGGTGCGGACCTGAGTTAGAGGTTCACTCTCCTCGCCGCCGATAACTTGGTGGCAGTAAGCGCAGAACTGGACCGGTGGTACACCAGCGTTAGCTTGCGAAGTAACGGTCCGGTGACAGAACGTGCAGTCCATCCCCAGGCCTTGAATTTGGTCGCCTGTCGAGTTCGTGTAGACGCCCATGCCAGCGTGAATGGTGTGAGGAAATGCGATTGGCTGCTCGACCGATTGATCGAATCCTAGAACTGGTATCGGTTGCCCTAGCCAAGCTGTGACCACGAACGCCAAGAACGCCCCCATTACAGCTACTACACCGAGAGATCCAACTCCAAGAACTGGAATCAACACCTTCAACCACATCGGGGTCGTTCGGTGCTTCTCGCGCAGGAACTCAAGCAATGTAGCTAACAAGCTTCAACTCCTGAGTTACCGAGGTAAGCGACTTAAGCATCGGTGCGGCCATCAATTTTGATGGCCTAAAGCTGCATGGCGCTGAAGTCGAAATCACTGCCAATACCTTGAATATCTGACTTCGAGCCAGTCCATGTTCAAGCCCGCTAAGACGAAGCAAGCAATGACGCCAATGAGTGCGACGATGCCAACGGTGTAGAAAACCGGGCGCAGACTCGACCATTTCGCGGGAATGGTGTTGGTGTCCACTAACGAGGTGATGATGGCGTGGGCGGTGAGAAGGCTAAAACCTGCGACGATGGCGCAACCAAGAGCTGCCCAGAGAAACTTCAGCACGGTGCCTATCTGCGCCCATTCGGACGATGAAAGCGGTTGTGGATCCATTCGCCGTTCTCTTGTTCAACTAACGGGCAGACGATCTAAGGGCTGCCGGAATGTCTTTCAGGTTTGCTAAACGATCTCTTCCAGTGGCGCATGGTTCGGCTGCGCGCTCTCATCTATCTTATTTGCCGTGAAGCGCAACTGTCAACGCGCATCATCTACCGCCATTGGAGTGGTGAACCAATGCATTGTAGCAAGCCAAATGCGGTTTGACGCGCTCAATTCGGACGCAATCCGATGAATTCGACCTCGGTACCGGTAGGCAGCAGCATGTAGGGTTCACCGAATTCATGCTGGGAATCGAGCTTCCACTCACCTGTGCTATCGCTCGGACGGAGTCGGATGCCATGATTGTCGCCATACACGAGTATCGATTCGCCCGCACCCGAATCTCCGACCTGGATGACCCGAACATCGCATTGACCCTCGTCTGACCAGCCAACGATTTCGCATCGTCCTTCAACGTTTGTCACGGATGCCAACACGATGCTCGATGCCACGCGCTCGTCACCGCGCGCCTCAAACGTCTGCATTGGGAAATATCCGCAGTTGTCGTTGTCTTCGATATCTATCCAGACTTGAGGCATAGCAAGGTTTTCTGTTTGATCGCCGCTCATTGATTGTAGTAGTACCCATCCTGCGGAATGCGCCCAAAGGGCGTTGGCAAATGCAGCCCGAAGTACCGATACCAGACGCGATTTTCGCCGCTGGTGAGGTGAGTGCAAACAGGTGCCCACGCGTTTCCATCCGTTCCATCCCGCAAGCGAGAAGCACCGCCAAACTTAGTAACATCAATCTGAACGAACCATGACAACCACAAAGCCGCGGCGGGCGTTTTCCGGAACCCCGCAGGACTTCGGGAAACTACGTGATGCGATTAACTAGAGAAAAACTGCATTGGCTCTACGAAACGATGTACCGCATCCGTCGATTCGAAGAGACGATGCTCGAGCAGACTTTCCGGGGCAACGCGATGGGCGTCACCCATCCATCCGACGGTCAAGAAGCGGTTCCGACTGGCATCTGCGCTCACCTTACCGAAAAAGATTGGATCGGCTCCACACACCGGGGGCATGGTCACTGCATCGCCAAAGGGTTGGACACTAAGGCGATGATGGCCGAGATCATGGGACGTTACACCGGACAATGCAAAGGTAAAGGCGGCAGCATGCACATCGCCGACTTCTCCAAAGGCATGCTTGGAGCAAACGCCATCGTCGGAGCTTCGGTCCCCCTTGCCGTCGGCGCTGCGTTGACCGCGAAATACCGAGGTTTGGAGAACGAATCCGTCGGCGTCGCATTCTTTGGCGACGGGGCCACTAGCCAAGGCGTGGTTCACGAATCAATGAACCTCGCAGCAATCTGGAAGTTGCCGGTAATCTTCGCTTGCGAGAACAACGGGTACGCCGAAGCCACACCCGCGTGGTACGCGGTTTCGACCGATGACATTGCCGCGCGAGCCGATTCATACGGCATCCCCGGTGTGCAGGTCGACGGTATGAACGTATTTGCCGTCTACGAAGCGGCCGAAGAAGCCATTAGGCGGGCACGCGCCGGCGAAGGCCCCACACTCCTCGAGCTGAAGACCTACCGGTATCACGGCCACTTCCATGCCGACGACCCTAAGAAATACCGGAAGTCTGATGAACAGGAGGAATATCAGGAGCGCGACTGTATACAGCACTTCGAGCGCCTCGTATCGCAACAAAATGCAATGACCGAAGCTGAACTCGAAGCGATTCGCGACTCTATCGAGGTCGAGATGCAAGAAGCGGTAGATTTCGCTTTGAACAGCCCGATGCCACCGATTGAGGAGCTCTATTCCGACGTCTACGTCAACTACTCCAACTCATTGGTTGGGCTCCGTTGAAGACCTGCTCAGCGTTTTAGAAAGGCGACCCAAAAAATGACCACAGCCGAAGCCACAGAACCGACTTCCGTTCTCACTGATGCGGGCGTTTTGGTACCCGGCCCGGGTTACGACGTTCCGGGAACCGTCGAGCGCTACCGCGACTCCTTCAATCGAACCTTGCGCGATGAATTGAATCGTGATGCAGATGTCTTCATCATGGGCGAAGACATTTCTGGAGGGTTTGATCGTGACACGCTTGAACCTCTCGACGCTTGGGGAGGGCCATTCGCAGCGACCAAAGGTCTCGTGCAAGACTTCGGGCCGGATCGCATCCGCGACGCACCGATATCTGAAGCGGGGTTCGTCGGAGCCGCCGTCGGGGCCGCTCTCACTGGATTGCGGCCCGTCGTCGACCTGATGTATTTCGACTTCGTCACCGTTGCTTACGACCAGTTGCTGTCTAACGCTGCCAAGTCGCGCTACATGTTCGGTGGCCAGACCAAAGTGCCGTTGACACTGTTTGCCCGTTCAGGAGGAGGCACAGGCCACGCCGCCCAGCACTCCGAAAGCTTCTACTCGATGTTGGCTCACATTCCCGGGCTCAAGGTAGTGGTTCCATCCGACCCGTATACGGTCCGGGGACTGCTCGCCGCCGCGATCCGAGACGACGACCCGGTGTTCTTAGTCAACGACAAGAAGCTGATCAACGAAGTCGGGTTCGCGCCAGACGAATCGTATGAACTCCCGCTCGGCAAAGGCCGATATCTCAAGCATGGAGACGACGTTACGTTGATCGGGATGTCCTATACCTCGGTAGTCTGCAAACAAGCCGCCGACGCGCTTGCCGAAGAGGGGATCGATGCGGAAGTCGTCGACATGCTCAGTCTTTCGCCTTTCGACGAGGAGATCATCGTCGAGTCGGTTAAGAAGACCAACCGCGTAGTAATCGTTGACGAAGACACGCCACGCGCCAGCATGGCGTCGGAATTTGCCGCGATCATCGCCGATAAAGCGTTCGACTACTTGGACGCACCCGTCAAGCGCGTAACCGGACCCCACACCCCGGTGCCATACAACAAAGGCCTCGAAACCGCCTTTATGCCGCAGCCAGATGATGTGGTGAACACCGTCAAGACCATGCTCGGCGTCTAGTCAGATCACCCGTTCGGAACATACAACCGCGTCGTCCGCTTCGGCCAATTTTCGCAACATCCGAAACGGATAGATTCCTGTCGAGTGTCCGTCGGTCCACAGGAATTGCAGGGCGTACCTGCCGACTTCGATGTAGTCGACGGCGATAACGTCCTCCGGCACGGTCGCTACGTTGAGTAAGATCCGGCCGGTCATCTCCTCGACACAACCCGCACATGCACATTGCAAACGCAAATATCGATACGGATACAAGCACGTTGGACCGTCGGACCAGGTGATGGAGACACCTTCGCCGACGAGATCGACGTTGGTTGCGTTGATGTTAGTTTCTGACATTGAGGATTGGCGATGGTTGCCAGGTGACACGCCGATTCGCGACTCGAATCGCGACGCTGGGCTAACCTTGTTTAAGCGTATCTAACAACCACTCCGCAAACAGACACATGGGAGCAAAATCGTGACCACAGCTACCGATAACATCGTCGTCGGATTAATCGGCGCGGGCGGAAACACCCGACTCAGACACATTCCAGGGTTGCGCGAACAAGCCGGGGTCGAGATAAAAGGTGTGGTGAACCGATCTCTAGAATCGTCGAGGCGCGTCGCCGACGAGTTCGGGATCCCCGAGGTTTACGAAGATTGGGTGGAGCTACTGGAAGACGACGACATCGACGCCGTGTGCATCGGAACTTGGCCTTACATGCACGCTCCGCTAACTGTCGAGTCGCTCGAGGAAGGGAAGCACGTCCTCGTTGAGGCGCGCATGGCCATGAATTCAGACGAAGCGCTCGAAATGCTGGACGCCTCCAAACGCGCTCCGCACCTCATCGCCCAGATCGTGCCTGCTCCCCATTCACTTGAGATCGACAGCACCATCATTAATCTCATCTCCGAGGGATTCATCGGCGATCTTGTTAACGTCAGGTTGCAGGTTGGCACCGGAAGCGATTTCCCAAATCCAGATTTGCCGCTGCACTGGCGACACAATCGCGACTTCTCCGGCAACAACATCATGACGATGGGTATCTGGTACGAGGCGATGATGCGATGGTTCGGGCCGGCCGCCACAGTTCAAGCGCTGGGTCAGACGATCGTCAAACATCGCATGGACGACGGGCGAAGACGCTCAACATCGATTCCTGACCACCTCGACGTGCTCATGAACATGGAGGGCGGGGGATCAATGAACTACACCGTCACTACCGTTTCAGCATTCGCACGTGAACTTGACCTTTGGGTTCACGGCACCGACGGGGTGATCCGCGTCGAGTTAGCGGACCCGAACGCATCGAACGGCGCAACTTATGCGGTGAGCGGTGCGCGGCGCGGCGACGGCGAAATGTCGCCGATAGAAGTGCCGGAGGAGAACCGCGGCGGTTGGCGAGTAGAAGAAGAGTTCATTAACGCCATCCGGGGCATCGAACCGGTAACCCATACCAACTTCACCGACGGTCTGAAGTACATGCAATTCACGGACGCAGTCTCCGAATCCGTGAAAAGCGGCGACATGGTGCGACTACCCCTTTAGTCACGTCCACATGGACGATCGCGACCACGGATTACCGATCGGTCGTTGCCCAATCCTCGGCGAAGACCGATGGTCGTCGGTTTTCGCCATCTTGGATTGAACATTCGCGTTACGTATGTAACATTGAACGCGTTATGCATTCAGATACTGAGACGTTCATACAAGAGTTAACCGAAATCGGTCGACGAACATCCTTTGTGAAACCGGACAAAGTGATGGCGATGATCGAGCTAAAGCCCGATCCGCCGAACGTAGAAGACGTGTCGGCGGAGTCTGATCCGGCGAAGGGTATTGACTCGCAACCAGCGCAGCCGCGATCCAACCAAACGATCGAGACCTCAAATAGCGACGAGCAGCCACCGACCGACGTCAGAGATTTGGAATTCGAACCCGATGAATTAGACGCTTCGGATGTAGTTGAATCCGAAGCAATTGTCAATCGAGTCTCTCCGCGAAACGATCGATTGGAGAACCTGCCGGAGCGCGAACGCCCCCGCGAACGGATGCACCAACTCGGGCCCGCAGGGATCACCACTACTGAACTGCTTGCTATCGTCCTCGGTTCGGGAATCCAAGGCAAGAACGTCAAAAATGTCGCCGATGAGTTGCTGGTCACATTCGACAGTTTGAGAGGTCTGAGCCGAGTCAGCACTTTCAACATGCGCAAGGTCGATGGTATTGGTAGCACCAAGGCTGATGTCCTCACCGCGGCATTCGAGTTAGGCAGACGGGCGGCGCTCGAAGATGTCGAAAATACCGAGGGTGACTACGGTTCCCCTATGGCAAACGGCGAAAGCATCGCTTGGTGCGTTGCTAAGCAGTTCACGACGCACCTGCGCGACAACCCTCAAGAGGAGATGTGGATCGTTTTCCTTGACGTCCGTAACCGTTACCGCGGCAAAACCCGTGTTTACATCGGCTGTTGCGATCAACTAGTTGCCAAAACCGGCGAAATCCTGAGCCGCGTCGTCGAACGTAATTTCCCACGTTACGCGTTGGTGCACAATCATCCGTCTGGTAGGGGAGACCCGAGCGGTGCTGACATCTCGTTTACCGACCGCTTAGTGTTGGCCGGTCACCTGCTCGACATCGAATTGGTCGATCACATCGTATTGGGCGAAGACATGCACAGCTTCGTCAGTATGCGGCAACGTAAGTTGGTGGATTTTTCGCCTAATCCGCGGACCAGCCGCAAGCTCAGCTGAAGGCGTTAGTTTGCCGATACCAATCGTCGACGCGGATCCAGGCGAATCGTGTGACCGGTCCACCACCCGGCAACTCTCCGCCGCATACTTCGCCGGACACCGGGATGTCAGCGTTTCGAAGAACTTGAGCGATGTCGACGCTCGGCGTGCCGTCAGACTTGCTACCGTACGCGCCGAAAATCAATGATCCGTCTTGACTGACCGCGTGGGTCAACAGGTGCCGCGCCAATTCGGGAAGCAGCGCAATCGGAACCAAATCCCAGATGGCGTAGACCCATCGAAATCTCCTCGGCGGCAGCCAACCCCAAGCGTTTCCCACCCAAAAATGGTGCGAAATATCGTCAAACCGCCGTGTCGCTTCTTGCAACAGGCGCGGATTGAGGTCGAGGCCGTAGGGCACGAGAGCAACCCCGCGTTCCGACGCCCACTTCACGACAGATTCGAGGAGAAATCCGTTGGCGCATCCCGAGTCCAAGAAGTCTCCGTCACCTACCACACCTTCCAGCAAAGGAGCCCGTTCCGCTCGCCATCTCTCGGCGCCTCCACTGAATCCAGACTGTTTGATTGGATCGTTTTCCGCCAAGTATGCTGGCTCAAGAAGTCGGATCGAAGCAAGGTGCTCTTCAGGCAGTTTTGAAGGGCGGCTGCGTTGTTCATCGGATGGTCTTGGGGTCATCGGTGTTACGATACTAATCGCAGATGGGAGTTGGGAAATCGTAGTTGACACTGTCTAGATCGGGCAGAATCGAGCGCAACGTAATTCGGGAGTAGAAAGCCATGACGCAAACAGTGGCGATTGACCTAAATGCCGATATCGGCGAATCGTACGCGTCGTACAAGATGGGCATGGACGAAGACATCGTCAAGCACATCACCTCGGCCAATATCGCTTGCGGTTTCCACGCAGGAGACCCCGATTGGATGGCGCGGACGGTCGCGCTCGCCGAAGAGCACGGAGTGAGCGTCGGAGCGCATCCCGCCTACCCAGACCTTGCCGGATTTGGACGCCGTGATATGGCGTTGTCGCCCGACGAGGTCGCGCACGCCGTGACCTACCAAGTCGGTGCGCTCACCGCCTTCACGAATGGCAAAAAGCTCGAACACGTCAAACCCCATGGCGCCTTGTACAACCGAGCTGTCGGCGACACAGACATCGCTGCCGCTGTTGTCAGAGCCATACGCAAGATCGACGACGAATTGATACATGTTGTGCTCGCGAACTCGGTGTGGGAAGATGTAGCCCGCAACGAAAACGTCCGAGTGGCGAGGGAGTGTTACGCCGATCGGGCGGTGACCCCGCAGGGATCTCTAGTCCCGCGTTCGCAGGCTGGTTCTGTCATCCACGAGATCGGAGAAGTCGTCTCTCGTTCATTGCGCCTTGCCGCGGAAGGGAAGGTTACGGCATCGGACGGCAACGATATCGATTTCGCGGCCGACACGATCTGCTTGCATGGCGATACGCCGGGTGCGGTGGAGATGGCGGCTTCAGTTCGAGCGACCTTCGAATCGAACGGTATCGACGTGAAACCGCTCACATCTATTCTGGGTTGACCACGACCGACGTCAATTGCGACGGTGGACCAGTGATCCAATATCCGCGCATTCTCCCGGCAAGCGATTCCTCGATACTCATCGAGTTTGGCGACACAATCGACTATGAGACGAACGCGCGGGTCTACGCGTTGCAAACCGAGATTGAAAACTCCGATATCGGATCCTCAGTCGTCGAATTCATCCCCTCCTATAGGTCATTGCTCGTTGAATACGATGTGTCGCAGTACCTTTACGCCGATTTACAGGAGCGTGTCAACGATCTGATCGGGACGACGGCGGTATCCGACGGCAATGAGATGAGTTTTGACCGAGATGCTCACGAGATCCCGGTCGCATACGGGGGCGATTACGGGCCTGACCTCGAAAATGTCGCAAAACACGCTGGCTTGACGCAAGAAGAGGTAATTGCAATTCATTCGGGTACCGACTACCGCGTCTTCATGCTGGGTTTCGCCCCAGGATTCCCGTACTTGGGAGGCATGGATTCTCGGATCGCGTGTCCGCGCTTGGCGACACCCCGAACGCTAGTGCCCGCTGGTGCCGTCGGGATCGCTGAAGCACAGACTGGTGTGTATCCCAACCCAAGTCCTGGAGGTTGGCAAATCATCGGTCGAACGCCGATGAAACTCTTTGATGTCGACGCTGACCCACCGTCGGCGATGCTACCGGGCACCAAGGTTACTTTCGTTCCGATCGCCAACGACGAGTTCGAGACGAAGGTTGGTTCGGAATGAACTCTTTCGTTGAAGTAATCTCGCCCGGCAATCGTTTGACAGTTCAAGACCTCGGTCGACGCGGTAGCCAGAGATTCGGAGTTTCAGTGAGCGGCGTCCTCGATTTGGCGGCTGCGGTCACCGCGAATCGACTAGTAGGCAATCCCGCAACTTCGGCGATGCTGGAGGCCACATTTGGCGGTTTGTCACTCAGCTTCAACAGCGAAACGCGGGTTGCGGTTACTGGGGCGGAGGTGAGGGTGGATGTGAATGGATTCCAAATGCCACTTTGGGAAACTATGATTCTGCCCGCGGCGGCGGTGCTCACCCTGTCGATACCGTCAACCGGTCTCTATTCCTACATCTCCGTTGCAGGTGGCATCGACACTCCGATCGTGTTGAATTCCAGATCGACGCACGTCGCGTCAGCACTCGGTGGCCATGAAGGTCGAGTCCTCGCTGCCGGGGACACCTTACCGATTGGCGAAGACATTGACGATCAATCACGACCGCGCGCCGGTACGACTGCACCACAAAGCGCCGTGTCTGGGTCCTACGACCGCGAACGGCCCATTCGAGTGATTTCTGCGCCTCAGTACGATGCATTCGACGACGATGCAAAGTCGAAGTTTTTCGCAACGGTATTCACGATCAGCAACCTAACCGACCGCCAAGGCGCCCGGTTGGACGGCGTGCCGATCCCCGCGATCGATGGCAAGCACGATATCGTTTCGGACCCTGCGTACATGGGTGCAGTTCAAATTCCATCAGATGGCAAACCGATCGTGCTGTTGGCCGATCGTCAACCGACGGGAGGATACGCCAAGATTGCTTCGGTAATCGGTCCCGATTTGCCAAACGTCGTCCAACGCACGCCAGGTTCTGAGATTGCGTTTGAACTCGTTGGTATCGAGGAGGCCCAAGAATTGGCGCGTGGATTCCAGAAATCGATCTACAAAACACCATTAGTCGAACCGGCAAGGATTTCCTCTTCGCATCTCGGAGTCGATGGCAAAACCTACAATGTTCAGATAGTGCGTCCTACGACAATTGAGGAAGCGATGGTTGCCAACGGCATCATCTATGCGGACATCCGCGACCACGCGGAGGTCGCAGTAACCGTCGAAGCGCCGCACGAATAAACGGGCGAGATGAACAGCACCCACCATTGGGTGTTCTCGCGATTACAGGAATGACCGAAACGCATAGAACGCGGAAATTGAATTGGAATTCGAACCGATAATCGATGGGCTGTATGTCAGCGGCATCGGAATGGGTATGACAAGCGCGGTGCTCGTCATTTTGGCGTTGTCCGTGCGCGGCATGGCGTTGTTCGATGCCTATTCGAAGCGGCGTGCGGCGGCGAAAATAGCAGGCGATGATTTAGATACTGAACCACCCGCCGATCCCGAGTCGTCAACTGCAGACGATCCTGATGAATCCGGGGCCGCTCGCGCGGCCGCGATAGCAGTCGCGATCGCACTTTCACAACGAACCGAATCAACTGCCTTGGAATCACATCCAGCACCGTCGGACTTTCATGTTGGCCGTTCATACGACGCATGGTTGACAGAAGGTCGAGCGAGGCAACGCTCAAACCGAGACGCTGCGCGAGTCGGCAAGGCGTGGAAATGACGAACCGATACCGCATCACAGTGCAAGGTGTCACCTACGATGTCGAAGTCGGTGATATTGCGTCTTCGCCAGTCCAAGTGACCGTGGACGGTGTCGGTTTCGAAGTCGAGATACCTGAAGCACCTGATTCCCGATCGTCATCAGCACGCCCATCACGCCCTGAGCCAAGACCTACGCCTCGTCGCCGCCCAGCAGAGCGGTCTCGACCATCGATGTCGGGAGCTTCTGATTCCGACGATGTTGTTCGCGCACCGATGCCGGGTCGGATCGTGCGTGTGAATGTTGCGACTGGCGACTCTGTCACGCAAGGACAGGCGATCGCGGTACTCGAATCGATGAAGATGGAGAACACTATCGCGGCACCACGCGACGGCGTTGTATCGCAAGTCCACGTCTCAGCCGATGAATCGGTTCAGCATGGACAATCGCTGGTGGAGCTCGAATAGGTTATGTCCGGCGAAGGCGTACTAGACCAGATTTTCGTCGGTTTCGAAGCAATCGGCGAAGATCCTCGCATCGTCGCGATGTGGGTTATCGCCGCCGCACTTCTTTATGTTGGTGTCGCCAAGCGCAAGGAACCGTTGCTGCTAGTTCCGATTTCAATGGGCATTCTCTTCGCGAATCTGCCTTTGGGTGAGTTCATTCGGGTAGGTGGTGAAGGCGAACCGACTGGGGTCCTGCGGACGTTCCAGACCGTCGGATTGGAGACGGACATCTTCCCCCTGCTGATCTTCTTGGGGGTGGGTGCGGCAACAGATTTTTCGCCAATGCTTTCCAACCCGAAGACGTTGCTGTTGGGGGCCGGCGCGCAAGCAGGAGTGTTCTTCGCATTGATCGGCGCGTTGATCCTCGGTGCGCTTGGATGGTTCGAGTTCGGACTGCTCGAGGCGGCATCAATCGGAATAATCGGCGGTGCTGACGGTCCGACAACGATCTTCATCGCTACGCGGATGCGGGAGTTAGGAGAAGCATTGCCGCACGTCCAAGTGCGCGACATTGTTGGTGCGACTGCGGTCGCGGCGTATTCGTATATGGCGCTGGTTCCAATAATCCAGCCTCCGTTGATCAAACTACTGACAACGAAAAACGAGCGTCAGATACGCATGGATTACCCAACCGAATCGGTCTCGCGTAGGTCGTTGATCATATTCCCCATATTGACCACCCTAGTCGTCAGCGTCTTGGTTCCGTCGGCTTCCCCATTGATCGGCATGCTGATGCTCGGCAATCTAATCAAAGTGTCTGGCGTCGTACCTAGACTCGCCGATGTATCAGAAAATTCATTGATGAACGCAACGATTGTTATTCTCGGATTGTCAGTTGGTGCGACCATGCCGGGCTCAATCTTCCTGCAACCCGAAACATTGGGTATATTCGTTCTGGGGTTATTCGCTTTTGCGACGGCGACGATCACCGGTGTGCTTCTAGCGAAGTTGATGAACTTGGTTTCGAAAAGAAAAGTCAACCCGATGATCGGGGCCGCCGGCGTTTCGGCGGTGCCGATGGCCGCCCGCGTCGTCCAGAACATGGGTCAGGACGAAGATCCTGACAACTACCTCTTGATGCACGCGATGGGCCCGAACGTCGCAGGCGTCATCGGCACCGCAACCGTCGCTGGTGTTCTCATCGCGGTTGTCCCATCTCTCCTTGGTTGAATAGATTGCCGCCTGAACACACTGCGCGTGTAATATCGATTTTCGTAAGCGATTGCCCAAACTAAACCGCTGTTCCACGGAGAATCAACAATGCCTGACCTCACGATGCGAGGGGTTTACCCGATACTTTCGACGCCGTTTGATCAAAACGGAAACATCGTCTTTGATGATCTGGAGAACCAGGTCGACTGGATCGTTGATCAAGGCGTCGACGGAGTTGGAATCGCGATGGCGAGTGAAGTCTTCAAGTTCACCGAACAGGAGCGGGACGCAGTTCTGAGATCGGTGGTGGACACTGCAAGCGGCCGCGCAAAGGTGGTGATGAATACCGGCGCTGAGGGTACGGACGCGACGATCTACTACTCCAAGAGAGCAGAGGAGTTAGGTGCGGATGCGTTGATGATCCGTCCGACAAGTTACATCCCGACGACGGCTGCGGAGCACATCGAGTTTTTCGTCCGCATCGCGGATTCAGTTAGCATTCCGATCTTCTTGCAGGATCAGAGCACTGCTCAAGTTCCGCCTGCGATGGCTGCCGCGTGCGCGCGGCGTCACGAAAACCTTTGCTACATCAAGGTCGAAACGCCGCCTACACTCCCACGCATGGCGGAAGCACAGAGCCTAACCAGTGACGGTACCGACCTCGTGCTGTTCGGGGGAATGGGTGGCGCGTTCTTTTTGGAGGAATTGCGACGAGGGTCAGTTGGAACCATGCCTGGATCAACGCTGCCCGACAAGTTCGTTCAGATTTTGGAACTATGGGAATCGGGTGACCAGGCAGGGGCGCATGATGCGTTCGACAGGTACGCATCCATCATCCGAACCTTGGCACAAGGTCAAGGATTGGCCAACTGGATCTACAAACACATAATGTGGCGACGCGGTGTTTTCAGCCGGGGCGGCATTTATGCCCGAGGTCCCTCACTGAGGCCCGACGCGGCGCACTTGCGAGAGGTCGATGACTTGCTCGACCGTGTTGGCTTACTCGAAGTTACCGGTTAGCTTGCGAAGCAAGCGTCGAAAAGTTGAGGCATTCTCCCAAAATCAGATCACGATGCCGAAACGGCTTCGATTGCACCGTTGAGGCGACTGAAGAAGTCGTCGTCGGAAACTGTCGACGCCATGTCGCGTCGAATCAAACTACACACGAAAACAGCCAGCTTCGGAAGTCACGATGGAAGTGATTCTCGGCACGACCACCGATTTCCCAGTATGGGAGTTGGCTTTGATGGCCGCCATTTCGCTCGGCGTAGGATTGACCGGCGGCATCGTAGGCATCGCGTTGGGCGTAATACGTCTCCCGATGTTGACGTTGTTTGGCGTCGACCCGTTGATAGCGGCCGGCACAAATCTAATGATCAGCGTTATGGGATCGACCGTGGGTACGCTCGAAGCGTCGTTCGATCATCGCGTCGCACCGACCGTAGTGTTGGCTATGGGCGGTCCCGCCATGGTGGGGGCGTTTATCGGCGGTTATTTCGCCAACGTGGTGCCGATCTGGATACTGTTGACCGTAGTTACGCTGCTGATGGGCTGGTCGGCGTTGTTCCTAATCGCTTGGTCGGTTCGCATTGTGCGAATCCGGCGGCGGTATCCGGCAGCACGCTTACGCAAGGCCATGACTGGTGGCGGGAACGGCGACGAAATGCATCTCGACGTCAAACAAATCAGTCGGGAAGGCGCCGCTGGATTCACCATCGGTTTGATCGGTGGCGCGGTTGGTTTGGTGCTTGGAGTTTTGAGGATGCCGGCATTGTTGGCGATGAAGATGGATCCTCATAAGGCGGCGGGGACGAATTTGGCGATTACGGTGTTCGTTGGCATTTCAGGTTTCGTCGGTCACCTGCTACGGGGAAGTGTGGATTGGCACCTTATCGCGATCGTTGGGTTACCGGGAGTGGTGGGAATGTTCATCGGAACTCGCATGGCAAACCGATTTGACGCCCCGGGTTTGAGGCTTGTGGTCGGCGTCGTATTGTTGCTCGTTGCACCGGCGGTCCTGTTCGGCGCTTTTCGCAACATAAACTGACTTCAGACCAAAACCAATGAGACCAATCTTGATGCGGAGCAATTTCCAAGACGCGATGGCGACGGAGAAACCGTTGCAGATTGCAGGCGTCATCAATGCGTACGCGGCAATTCAAGCAAAGAATGCGGGATTCCAATCGATCTACATTTCTGGAAGTGGTGTCGCGACGGCGTCTTATGGCCTGCCCGACCTCGGGATGACAGGTTTGACCGACGTTCTGACGGATGTACAGAGGATTATTTCAGTTTGCGACTTGCCGTTGCTCGTCGATTGCGACACCGGGTGGGGTGCAGCTTCATCAATCGCACGAACTGTCCGAGAAATGGAACGCGCCGGTGTAGCCGCGATTCACATCGAAGACCAAGTGCAAGAAAAACGGTGCGGCCACCTGCCGGGCAAGATGGTAGTGGAGACCAACGAGATGTGCGACCGGATTAAGGCCGCTGTCGACGCTCGCACCGATCCTGACTTCATCATCATGGCCCGTACGGATGCTCTGGCGATGGAGGGATTGGCAAGCACGTTGGATAGATGCAGTGCTTATGTGGAAAGCGGAGCCGATGCGATATTTGCCGAGGCGGTAACGGATTTGAATCAATACCGCTCATTTGCTACCCGCACCGGCGTTCCGATCTTGGCGAATCTTACGGAGTTCGGTAAAACGCCCGCGTTCACCGTCGAAGAACTGCGGAGTGCCGACGTAGCGATGGCTTTGTATCCCTTATCGGCGTTTCGCGCGATGAGCCTTGCCGCCGAGAGCGTGTACGCTGAAATCAGAGGTGCAGGCACTCAGAAAAAAATCGTCGACAAGATGCAGACGCGTGCGCAACTCTACGAAAATATCGGCTACCGCGAATACGAGCGCAAGATAAACGAACTGTTTTCTGCTCGAGATCAATCGGACCACACCACATGACCATCATCGCAAAAGGATTGGCCGGGGTCACCGTAGGCGAAACCGCCATTTCCACGGTGGGCAAAGCCGGCGCTGGGCTGACATATCGCGGCTACAGCATCCAAGATTTGGCCAGGCACGCCACCTTTGAAGAGGTAGCTTATCTCCTCATCTACGGAAAGCTCCCCAATGTCTCTGAGCTAAATGCCTACCAGGAACGACTGGCCAAGCTGCGCGAGTTGCCTCCACCAGTTTGCCAGATGCTGGAAACTTTGCCGATGTCAACGCACCCGATGGACGTGTTGAGGACGGGCGCGTCGATGATCGGCTCGTTGGAACCAGAAGGCGAGAACGGCAGGGGAGCGGCGTACGTGGCGGATCGCCTGATTGCCAGCATGACATCGATGTTGGGTTACTGGCATCGGTACGCGCATCGCAGGCAGCGCGTGGACACGCAATCCGATGAGACTACCTTGGCGGGACATTTCCTCCGATTGATGAATGATGCGCCACCGATCGAAACCGCAAGGCGCACCCTCGACACAATCTTCGTGCTCTACGCGGAGCACGAATTCAACGCCTCCACGTTTACAGGACGAGTTGTTACAAGCACGTTGGCCGACACCTATTCCGCCGTTGTCGCGGCTATTGGTGCTCTGCGCGGGCCGTTACACGGCGGTGCAAACGAGGCGGCAATGGAATTGATCGCTTCGTTCGAAACACCCCAAGAAGCGGAAAAGTCGATCAAGCACATGCTGGATGCGCGCAGATTGATTATGGGATTCGGTCATCGCGTTTACAAGAACGGCGATCCACGGTCGGACATCGTCAAAGAGCTGGCGCGCCAACTATCGTACGAAAGCGGAAACACGATGTATTTCGATATTTCGGAAAGCATCGAGAACGTAATAATGCGTGAAAAGGGACTGTTTCCCAACCTAGATTTTTACTCGGCGACCGCATACCATCTGTGCGGGATACCAACCGTGATGTTTACGCCGCTGTTCGCGGTAAGCCGAACATCGGGATGGGTAGCCCACGTGATCGAACAACGCGATGACAACAGCTTGATTCGACCCAACGCTGACTACACCGGACCGCCGGCGCAAGAATTCGTCGAGTTGCAGGGACGGTGATGGCGAATCGTTACGACGATCTCATTGCCGAGATTGCGGCGTACGCGTGCCAAGAAAACGAGATTGGCACTGGAGACGCCTACGACACGGCTCGACTGGCGCTGATGGATTCGGTCGGTTGCGCGCTGTTGGCGCTGGGATTCCCGGCGTGCAGCGACTTCATCACCTCGGAAGATGCATCGTCCAACATCCCAGGTGGTGTGCCAATTCCCGGCACCAACCACACCAAGACGGCGTCACAAGCGGCATTCGACATCACTACAGCGATCCGATGGCTGGATTTTAACGACACATGGTTGGCGAACGAGTGGGGACATCCCTCCGATAATTTCGGAGCGATACTTGCCGCAGCCGACAGTTTTGCTCGCACCAACCAACACGTGTTCCGGATGCGCGAAGTGTTTGATCTCGCCATTCGAGCCTATGAAATTCAGGGGGTATTGGCACTTGACAACGCATTCAATCGCGTAGGAATAGATCACGTTCTACTCGTCAAGGTTGCGTCCGCATCAGTTGCGGCGGCAGTATTTTCCGGCGGCAACGAGCAAATCGTTTCCTCGGCGGTCTCTCACGCTTGGCTCGACGCAACACTTCGGACGTATCGACATGCGCCAAATACGAACGCCCGCAAATCTTGGGCCGCCGGTGATGCTGCGTCGCGCGGGTTAACGCTCGGAACGTTCGCCACACGCGGGATGCCCGGGGTAAAGACCGCGTTGACGGCTCCAACCTACGGTTTCCAAGACGTCTGGTTTGAAGGGCGATCGGTTACGCTGCAACGTGAATTGGCATCGTATGTCATGGAAAACGTGCTCTTCAAGGTTAAGTATCCGGCCGAGTTTCACGGCCAAACTGCAGTCGAAGCCGCAGTCGCACTGCATCCGCAAGTCGCTCATCGTTTGCCAGACGTAAAGACCGTTGAAATCAAGACACAAGAACCGGCGATCCGCATCATCGACAAGCGCGGTGCGTTAAACAACCCTGCCGATCGGGACCACTGCATCCAATACATGACCGCAGTGGCTTTGATAAAAGGAAACGTTACCTCCGATGACTACGAGGAGGATGCGGCCCGTGATCCGCGCATCGACGATTTGCGCGAAAAAATGGTAGTGACTGAACGCCAGAGCTACTCGAGGGAGTATCTCGACCCCGATCGGAGATCAATCGCGAACGCAATCCAAGTGCACTTCAATGACGGCGGCAGTACCGAGGAAATCGAGGTCCGATATCCGATCGGCCATCGAACGCGGCGTCCTGAGGCGATCCCTTTACTTGGTGCGAAATTCTTGGAAAACTTGCACTCAACCTATGGCGAAGGTGATTACTCGGCACGCGTTCAAGATCTATTTCGAGTTCCGGAATCGCTCGACGAAATGCCGGTCACTAACTTCATGGACGCTTTGGGAGCGATCCGTGCCACAGAAAGGAAAGCATCCAATTGACTGACAAGCTGACGGGCAGTGACCTGTTGAATCTCTCGTTGCGCGCCGAAGGTGTCGACACGCTATTTGGCATCGCCGGAGATCACATCCTCGATATGCTTGATCGAATGGTCGACGAACCGTTTCGGATGATCGACACTCGACACGAATCGGGGGCGGTTCACGCCGCCGATTCATATTCTCGAATCCTGAGGCGAGCCTCAGTCGCCCTTTCGACCACACCAGGACACGCAAACGCGGTACCTGCGTTGGCTAATGCGTTGCACTCCGAAGCGCCGGTCGTAAACATCGCAGGCAGCGCCGACTCCCCAAATCTGGGTCGCGGCGCGATGCAAGAGATCGATCAGGTTGGCATCGCGCGACCGGTTACGAAGGGCGCATGGGAAGTGCCGTCGCCGGAACGCATTCCGGAGTTCGTCGCTCTTGCCTTTCGCACCGCTTTGAGCGGTCGGCAGGGCCCCGTTCACTTGACTATCCCGCACGATTACCAATCTGCAACGGTTGACGCCGCGGATTTCGAGCGCTACGCACCGCGGGAATATAGTTCGCCGACTCGGGTATTGGCCGATCCCGAGCGAGTCCGGCAGGCAGTCCAATTGCTCAACTCTGCGGAACGCCCCTTGATATTTGCCGGATCTTCGGCTGGTGCGACGGCCGATCCCGAAATTTTGCGATGCCTAGTTGAGACTACACGCGCTCCATTCGTATCAGAGGATTCCGCACGCGCACTGATTCCTGATTCGCATCCTTACAGTTTCGGATTGGGGTACCTACCGTTAAACCGCGCGGCGCAAATGGTGCGGGATGCCGATGTCGTTTTGATGCTGGGCAAACGATTGGATTACACGCTGGGTTTCGGTGGCTCGCCGCCATTTGACGCGAATGTGAAAACCATCGTTGTCGACCCGTCACCGGCGCAGATCGGCCGCGCTCGTTCAGCGGAAGTATCGATCCTGGGTGATCTGGGCCCGGTATGCGATCAGTTGAAAGCTGAGGCGGAACGATTGACCTGGGAAGAGCGGACCGAATGGATATCGTCCCTGCGACGCACGCACGATGAGTGGTTGGCGGAATTATACGAATTGGCGCAATCACCTGAGCCGATGCACCCGATGTATGTAAGCGAGGCGGTTCAACGGTACCTCGACGATGATGCCCATATTACGTTTGATGGCGGCGATTATTGCCACTTCCTACGGGCTTCGATTCCGCGCGAGCGACCCTTCAGGTTTCACAATGTTTCGAGTTTTGGCATGATCGGCGTAGGTATCGCGTACGGCCTCGGTGCCCAAGCGGCATTGCCCGACACGCAATGCATTGTGGCGACCGGCGACGGTTCATTCGGTTTCAACGGAATGGAACTTGACACCATGGTGCGCCACAACCTACCGGTAAAGATCCTGTTAGGCAACAACTCGATCTGGGGAATCGACTGGCAGATCCAGAAGGGCATCTACGGGCGTCCCGTCTGGACTGACTTGGCACAAGGCACGCGGTACGATCTTGTCGCCAAGGGTTTGGGCGCGTATGGCGAGAATGTGACCAGCACAGAACAGTTGGAACCAGCCATCAAACGTGCATTTGACTACAACGGGCCAGCGTTGCTCAACATCGAGGTAGGGCAGATAATCAGTCCGGTGGCGGAAGCCGCCATCGACCGCAAAATGGGTTCGCACGGATAGGCGTCGAGACCACGACCATGGAGATTGACAAATGACAACCAAAGTCGACAAGACGCGGGCACCGGATGGCGGAGCCGGGTACTTTGACCCAGATTACGTAGAGCGCAGAGAGTTGTTGCCGGGTGTAACGGCTCGACTAATCTGGGGGAAACGGGTGATGATGGGCATCATCGACATCGAGCCAGATGCGATCGTCCCATGGCACTCACACCCGCACGAACAGTGTGGGCGAGTGCTTGAAGGGTCTGCATGGTTCGAGCTAGAAGGGCACGACAAAGCGAGGTTGGTGGCCGGGGAACACTATGTCATCCCGGGCAACGTACCGCATCAGGTTACGGCGACCGAGGAAGGTTGCGTGGCCCTCGACATCTGGTCGCCCATCCGCCAGGAATACATCTCCGAGGACATCGGTTTTTTTGCCACCGATTGAGGCGTTTTTCAAAGCTTCAGACAGCAAACCGCGTCCGAACGTCAACGATAGAGACGAACGGACGCGGATTGCGTCAGTGCGACCGAAGTCGCTACGACCGGCTTACTGCTTGGTCTCCCAGAAGATATTGCCGATCTCTTCGAGTGCCGCTTTGAAAGCTTGGGCAGCTTCCATGTCAATGTTCTGCTTGACCTGACTGCCGAGCTTGCACGCGTTCCACACGAGTTCGTGAAGGTTGGGGTACTTCTCCAAATGCTCGGGTTTGAAGTAGTCGGTCCAGATTATTAGGATGTCGTCCTTCGCCTTTGTGGCGTGCTCTTCCTTGGCGGCAACGTAACGGATAAGATTGTTACGCGCGCCGAGGGTCGATACGTCTTCCGATTCGAGTATCAACTCGGTCATGCGGATGCACGTCTGAGCAGCTTGGATCGCGTCATGCGGGTCGTAGATACCGCACGGAATGTCACAGTGTGCGTGTGCAACGCCGAAGGGTGACAGTCGGTCGGCTAATCTTTTGACACTTCCTAGCATTTTTCGGTTCCTTTCATACTTCCGCGAGGCATTGTCGCGGATAGGTTGGGTGATAGTCGAATACGGGTCGATTATCCACTTCAAGAATAGACTAACCCGATGATCGCTAGCGTCAAAAGGATATTACAAAGCATCGGAACGTTACCCGGTGCTGTTGTTGAGCGTTTGACCAGCAAGTGGGTAATTGTAGTAGGGCACTCGATGCATCCCACACTCCGAGACGGACAGCGCGTACGGGTTAGCCGCAGAGCCTATCGGATCGCCTCGCCTCAGCGATGGGATGTCGCGTTTTTCGAACACCCTCGCCGCGACCGCTTTTGGGAGACCAAAAGAGTTATCGGACTACCCGGCGAGTCCGTGGTTTTGGAGAACGGCCGACTTTACGTCGAAGGTATCGAAATCGATGAACCATTCATTTTCGGTGTGCAACCGCGCGTCAACCGAAAATGGCAGTTGCAGGATAACGAGTACATCTTGTTTGGCGACAACCGGAGACGTTCTACCGACAGCCGGGAGTTTGGACCCGTTCCCCGCGATCGCATCGCAGGTAGGGTCGTTGTGCCGGAAAGTGATCCCTTCGGCAATCAATAACCGGTGGTCGGGAGTCTGATCGTGTTTAGCCGAATCACACTGATTCTGTCGATATCTCTCGTATCAGAGCATTGACCCTTCGGGCAATCTCGTGGATCAAAGCGACGATCTCTTCGTCATCGGCCATCTCGGAGGGATCGGGCAAATCCCAATCATCGACATCCGCGAAGTTGATTGACGGGCATGCTTCTGCGTTTACGTTGCAACCCATGGTGACAGTACGCGGCTCGGAAGCGAGCATCGAGTCTGTCAAAAGTTTCGGTGCCTCGTTGGAGGTGTCAAGATTGAATGATTCCAGAACTCGCTTAACCGATGGGTTGATCTGTTCGCTGGGGATCGTACCCGCGGATTCAGACGACAGGTTAAGACCAAGCCGAGTGGAACTATCGTTGAAGAGCACCTTGGCTGCCACACTCCGACCGGCGTTATGGACGCAGACGAAGAGAACATCGATTCGGTCATCACTCATATCGGCTCCTCACGACTTCTTCAAGTTCCTTGTTGTTGCCTGGTAATCCGGTTTCGATAACCAGCTTGTAGATCAACGCTCCGATCGGAGCACCCACGAGCGGTCCCAGGATGTAAACCCAGAACCCGCCTTCTGGTCCAGGAATTGCGATTTCACCCCAACCAGCAAGTGCTGCTACGATCCGCGGCCCGAAATCGCGGGCCGGGTTCCAACCAGCTTGAGTGATTGGCGCGAACAGGCTAATCAACGCGGCAACTGTGAAGCCGATGAAAAACGGCGCCATTCCATTCGTCGGGATGCCAGCATTGCGCCGTTCGGTTAGGGCGAATATGACCATCGCCAAAATGGCGGTGCCGAAGGCCTCTACCGCGAACGCATGAAACGGCGATATGGACAGCGAATCGAACATAGCCGGATTCGGGAAGTACTCGCCGAACGCCATCGCCGATTTCTGGCTTCCTTCAGCGCCCCTGACGATTCCATTGTCAGATTCGAACTGATCGATGAAGGGATTGAAGAGAATCAACACCACAACACCGGCAAGGACTGCACCGAGCAACTGTGAGCCCCAGTAGGCAAATAGGCGATCTAGCGGGAATTGGTCGCGGCGAAATATGACGAACGCGAGACTGACTGCGGGATTTAGGTGCGCACCTGAAACTGCACCACTAACGTATATCGCAATCGTCACGCCGAAGCCCCAAACCGCAGCCACTTGCCACAACCCAATCTGTGCGCCGGTGTAGACTGCCGCCGCGACGGAACCAGTGCCGAATAGGACCAATATGAAGGTTCCCAGTGTCTCGCCCATGCAGGCATTCAACAATCGGGTCTTCTTAGGCGGGTCTGAATTCACCTTGATGAGGCTCATCAGCGGATCCCCTTGATCCACCGGGCTGCATCGATGGCGAAATAGCTGATGATGGAGTCGGCACCAGCCCGTTTGATGCTCAGTAAGACTTCAAGGGCCGTGTTCGGAAGATCAATCCATCCGTTAGCCGCTGCAGCGTGAATCATCGAATACTCGCCGCTCACGTTGTACGCATACAACGGGTAGTCTCGAAACCGAGAACTCGCCGAGGCGATCACATCGAGATAAGAAAGGGCCGGTTTGACCATGATGAAGTCCGCGCCTTCAGCAATGTCGGCTTCGATTTCCTGCATCGCCTCTTCATGTTGGCTCGGCGCCATTTGGTAGGTGCGCCGATCGCCGAAACTCGGAGCAGAGTCCGCGGCGTCTCGAAACGGTCCGTAGAAGGCCGAGGCATACTTCGCCGAATATCCCAAAATCTTTACGCTTTCGTGGCCCGCATCATCGAGCGCGGCTCTAATCGCCGACACCTGTCCGTCCATCATTGCCGAGGGTGCCACCACGTGGGCGCCGGCATCAGCGTGAGATACCGCGGTTTTCGCCAGCAAATCCAACGTCGCGTCGTTGTCCACTTCGCCACTGGCGGTCAGTTGACCGCAGTGTCCGTGATCGGTGTACTCGCACATGCATACGTCGGTGATCGTCTCGGCTTCAGGCAATTGCGCTCTGAACTCGGCGACGGTTCGTTGAACCGCTTCGCTTGAGGACCAAGCCCGCGTGCCCGTCGCGTCTTTGTCGTCAGGGATGCCAAAGAATAGGAAACGATTGACATCGGCGAGCATGGCAGATTCCGCCTCACGCATCGCTTCATCGGTCGACATTCGGGAGATTCCCGGCATCGACGGCACCGGCTCCCGCCGGTTGACGCCGTTGATTACGAACATCGGGTAAACGAATTCCGAGCCGTCGAGCTGAGTCTCAGCGTTTGACGAACGCAACTCGGCGCTTGACCGCAAAGGACGAAAACGTCGGAATTCGGGGAGGGCGGAAGATGACATTACATTGAAGGGCGGTCTTGGAAATAGTTCGCCAAAGCTGAGACCATTCCCGGGATTGTCTGCTCCTCGGGGACGATGTCCACTCGAACGCCAACGGACTTCGCCGTTTCAGTTGTTACCGGTCCCATGCAGACTACAACCCCATTGTTAATTCCAGTTACGTCTCCAGAGAGGAGGCCGACCAAGTTCTTGACCGTAGATGAACTGGTGAACGTAACCACGTCGATTCCAACGTCGAACGCTTTTCGTGCCATCTCCGCGGAATCCTCAGCGGTCACGGTCCGGTAAGCCGCGACTTCGGTCACCTTAGCTCCGAGCTGGCGCAATCCACGCGGCAGCGTATCTCGTCCAATGTCAGATCTGAACACGACGGCAGATCTTGGCGCTAGATCATGGGCGCGAAACGCCTCGACCAATCCATCGGCCGTAAATGTGTCCGGCGTGAGGTCCGCGACGACGCCGTGCGATCTCAACGCTGCAACCGTCGCAGGACCGACTGCGGCGAGTTTATTGCGTGCGAACGCACGCGCATCCAAACCCTTGGCAATAAGGTGTTCCAGAACCTGGTTCACGCCGTTCGGACTCGCAAACGCTACCCACTCAGCCTCATCTAAATTCTCCAAAGCCGCGTCAAGATCTGTTGTGTCTTCGATGGGCGCTGACTTAATCACAGGGCATTCGACGACATCCGCACCGTAAGCGGTTAACCCCTGTGCCAACCTGCTAGCTTGACTCCGCGCACGCGTAACCAGTACGCGCTTGCCGAAAAGAGGAAGATTGTCGAACCAAGCGATATTGTCTCGCAGCTCAACGACACTGCCGATAACCAATGCTATCGGGGCGGTCAATTCGGCTTCGGCCACCTTGGCTTCGATGTCGCTTAGCGTGCCTGTTACCGTTCGTTGAAGCGCGGAAGTGCCGCGATGGACAGCCGCTACGGGTTCGATTGGCGAGCGACCAAAGCCGATCAATCGAGATGCAATCTCGCCGATCCTAGTAGCGCCCATCAACACTACGACAGTCCCGTTGGTCTTTGCGATTGTTTCCCAGTTGACACTAGCCCCAGAAGCGCCGGTAATGCGTTCGCTGCCCGTGACGATGGTGACGGATGAGGCGACGCCGCGATGCGTTACCGGGATACCGCTGTAGGCTGCGGCTCCGATGGCTGAACTAACGCCCGGAACCACCTCGAACCGAACACCGGCTTCGGCAAGCGCCAACGCCTCTTCGCCGCCTCGACCAAAGACGAATGGGTCTCCACCTTTGAGCCGACAGACAGCTTTCCCGTGCTGTGCTCGATCAATCAACAATTCGTTAATTTCGGTTTGTGTCAGCGCCACGGCACCGGGAGCTTTGGCGGCTGAGATTAATTCAGCATCATTTCGAGCCTCGCGAAGGAGTTCGCTGGAAGCCAAACGGTCGTATACGACTACGTCTGCTTTGCGCAGCGCTTCAAGACCCTTGACGGTTATTAATCCGGGATCGCCGGGTCCCGCACCAACTAGCTGGACGGTGCCCTTTTTCGTCATTATGCGCTCGAGACGGCTGACAGTTGAGGTAACAATTCAAGCGCGCCTTGCTTGATGAGATTGTCGGCGACGCGCTTGCCGAGCTCGATACCGTCTTGGATATCGGACGATTCGCGGTGGCGCACGATCTGCGTACCTGACGGTTCGGACACGAACGCGGCCAGAGTTATTGTGCCGTCGTCGATCCGAGCATGCGCACCGATGGGCGCGCTACATCCACCTCCAATGTGAGCCAAAAACGCCCGCTCCGAATCTACGCTGACACGCGTCTCGGCGTGTTCGATAGCCGAACACAATCCACTTGTGAAATCGTCTTCCGCACGTGTTTGGAGCGCCAATGCACCTTGTCCGGGCGCGGCGACGAACGACATACAACCTAGGTATTCAGATATGCGGTCTGACATGCCGAGTCGTTTCAGTCCCGCCGCGGCCAATACGAGGGCATCGATCACCGAATCCTCGTCGTCAAGCATCGTCAGTCGCGTAGTGACGTTTCCACGGATCGGTTTCAATATCAGATCTCCACGCCCGGCATTGATCAATGCGCGTCTGCGGGCACTTCCAGTACCGACGATCGCGGCTGTGGGAAGGTCGTTCAACCCAACGCCTAGTTTGCTGACCACGACATCGCGGGGGTCTTCACGATATGGCACCCCAGATATGACTAAGCCATCGGCGATTTGCGATGGAAGATCTTTGAGGCTGTGCACCGCGATGTCGATCTCGCCTTCGAGTAAGGCCGCCTCGATCTCTTTCACGAACACGCCGACGCCGATCTCAGATATCGCTACATCAGGACGGTTATCACCACTCGTCTTAATGCAGACTCGCTCAATCTCGATGTCGTCGAACCGTTCGGTCAACGCGTTCGCGACTTCGTTGGCCTGCGCGATCGCGAGGCGACTGTTGCGACAACCTAAGACGATTTTTCGTGCGGAAAGAGTCATGTAAAGGCATTTTATGCCTGACGGTTGAGTGCTGCGCGTTCTTCGAGGGCATCGACCAACATGTCACGCGCCGCGTCAGGGTTGCCGTCCCGGAATGCGCTCAACATCCGGTCGGTAATTGATTCTGCCCAGTCGTCTGGGGTCACCGGCAATTCACGGGATCTGACGTCTTTCCGGACATCTGCAAGCATTGGACCCATGTCCGCCCACTGCAAACAGCGGCAATACTCGTGATCCGATATTCGTTCGCGAAGCCGGCGCGCTAGTGCCGGACTGGTTCCGGCGGTGGACACAGCCACCGTCACGTCTTCTCGTTGGATCAACGCTGGCGCGATAAATGTGCACAACGGAGTGACATCCATGACATTGAGGAGGATATTTCGTTCCGTGGCTTCTTGCGATATGGCTTCGTTGGTCGCTGATTCGGAGGTGTCCGCGACGATCACCACCCATGCTCCGGCCAAATCACCCGGTTCGTACTTTCGTCTCACCCAATCGATCTGCCCCGATGCCGCCATCGTCGCAAGATTGTCCGACGTACCATCTTCAGGACTGAACAGGGTAACGTTGGCGCCGCAATCGACGAGGTACTTGACCTTTCGTTCGCCTTCGTGGGGGTCACCGCCAAACACTAAGCAGCGACGGTCTTTGACGTCAACAAATACTCCGTAGTAGCGAGGCATAACGACTACCCAATCGCGGCGACCGCGGCGCGTTCAACGTCGATATTGTCGTCGACGAAATAGCGCACCCGCGTCTTTTTGTACTCTCGGTGACTGTAGAGGAGTTGATAATCAGTTAGTTCGGTTTCGCCCGCGATCTCCAATGCAATGTCTTCGCACTCGTCACGGGTGACGGCATGAATCATCGTGAAATGTGAGAATCGCCAATCGTCGTACCTTGGGCGTTCGTAGCAGTGGGTAATCGCAGGATGTTTTGCCATTTTCTGGCCAACTTCGATTGAACGGAATTCAGGGACGTTCCAAACCACCATCGCGTTGGCCGAAAAACCTGCACGGCGGTGGTGGAGCACCGCAGCATAACGGCGCATCAACCGGCGGCTCACCATTTCGTCGGCTTTGGCGAATAACTCTGGGACACTGAGTCCCAACCGTTCCGCCATTGCGTCAAATGGACGGGATTTCAAGGGCAAATCTTCTTGAAATTCACGAACAAACTCGATGTCGAAATCGCTCAGATTTTCGTCAGCGACGGGCACGCCGTTCGATGTGGTCCCATTTTCCCCTCTACCTGCGAACTTGGCGTCCGGCACGAAGTAATCCGTGGCGTTGGACACGTTTTTGACCATGTCAAAGTTAACGCCAATCTTGAAAAATCGGATCGTCGGTAGGAGGCGTGCCGTTTCCGCACCGGACAGTTTGGTTAGTTTTTCGACCTCCGCGCCGATGTCTTTACCAGGTGGAAGCGCTAACGTGAACCAAAGATTGAATTCCCCGTTTCGGGCGTAGTTGTGGCTGATGCCGGGATGGGCATTCAGAATATGGGCACCGCGGTCTAAGCAGTCATCTGCGAAACGCATCGCCACCAGAGTCGACGTATATCCCAATCGACGAGTGTCGAATATCGCACCGATTTGCCGAACCACATTTTTGCGTTTCAACTCACGCACGCGATCGATCACTTCTGATTCGGCCAGGCCGCAACGATCGCCGATATCTTGAAATGGTTCGGGGACGAGCCGGAAATCCGACTGCAAGATGTTCATCACCTCGCGGTCGACCATGTCGAATTCGTCGCGCTTCAAGGTAGATTCTCGTGTGAGAGTTGGATTACAGCCCAAAACTGGACTGAATCCCGATTATATCGTGTTCGATTTCAGCGGACGATGCCTAATAGCCAAGGGCAAATTAACCGTTCAGGCGGATAGCCGTTGCAGTGCCAGATCGGCCGCGGTTTGACCGCTCTTGACAGCGCCTTCCATAGTCGCCGGTAGGCCAGTATTCGTCCAATCGCCGGCAACGTGAAACCCCGCTATGCCGACATCTGAGCGAAGCCGATTAGCCTGCGAACACGGGTTCACTTTTATCGTCGCTTCCAGCGTCTTGACCACAGCTGAGTTGGTCACCGAGTTGTCGCGCGCCGCAGGAAATGCTCGCCGCATCGCCGACGATACACGGTCAAGGATCTCTTCTTTTCTCAAACTCGCCCAAGAATCGGCTCCGCTCAAGGAAACCACGATGTGCTGAGGCCCGTCGCTTGACCGACCCCGGATGGCAGTATCGTTGAAGACCCACTGCAAGCCGAGGTCAAGGAACGCCTCGACCGGCACCAACATCACTGGTTTCTCGTACCAAAGATGTACGGCGACGATAGGGGAGTAGTCGAGTACGGACAGCGAATTCTTGACGGCGTCAAATGTTGCATCAGACATCGGTAGGACGGCGTTGAGGGAGTTAGGTGCCAATGCCGCAATGACGTTACCAGACCGTAATGTTTCGTTGTTGGACAATCCGACTTCAAATTGTCCCGAATCGCCACGTGCAAAGGAGACGACGCGCGTGTTCGTTTTCAATTCTGCACCCGCCGACCTTAAGAATTCCCTTGCCGGGGTACCGATGAGCGACGACAATCCCGTCTTCGGATAACCAATCGCCGCGTCACGCATGTTTCCCAACAGCGCGGACCGAGTGAATTCGAGTCCGTCGAGTGCTGCTACCTCATCAACGTGACTGTTGAATACCGGCAATATGAAGAGGGACCAAAATCGCTCGATCGCAGCGCTGGATTGGCCCCGACAGGAAAGCCAATTGCCGAACGATGTGGTACGCATTCGTTGGCGTTCGTTTTCGCCAATCAGTTTCAACTTGATTTTGAAAAGAAGACGAAAAATCGACATTCGATCCGTCAGTGGGAGGTGACGGTAGTTGAGTAAAGCGATCGCGTTGCCGAATACACGGTTCGCCCGTAGGTTGGACGTTTTACCGTTCAACGAAACCGGGACATCGAGCGCGGGGCGAAGGTCCAATTGATCTCTCGTGCCCAGATCTTCCAAGAGATCTAGGAATTGGTGGCAGACGCCAAGTATGACGTGTTGGCCGTTGTCGATCTCCTCGCCACTGGTTCGATCCACGAATGAGAATGCTCGACCACCTAGGAAGGGGCGGCGTTCGATCAAAGTGGGCTTGATGCCACGTTTTAGCAAGTGAACGGCGGCTGCGATACCGGCGATGCCACCACCAAGGATTATGACGTCGCGGTCGTTCAATTCCCGTCCCGCTGGTCATTGCGACCAACCGCACGCCATGCACCTCGCCAAGCGACGCCGAGGGTCATCGAAAGTTTCTCCGATGTTGATAGACTGACCCGGTTGGACATTACGTCAGTGTCTTCCTCGCCGATCTTGTCCAAGATCCGCGAGTAGAACCCGCTCATCAACTCGAGGCATTGTCTGCCGCGCGTGGCCAATGGGATCACTCGTTCTCCGCGTTCATAGTAGCCGCGGGCGCGTTCAACCTGGAAACGCAACATTCTCCTGAAGTTGGCGCTGGACGTGTCGAGAGCGAAATCGGTCTCAGACACACCGAACTCTCGCATTTCATCGCGGGGCAGGTAAATCCTGCCGTTGCTGTAGTCTTCGCGAACATCGCGGAGTATGTTCGTCAGCTGAAACGCGATCCCTAAGTCGTCAGCGTATTTGAGGGCATTTGGTGATTGATGACCGAAAATGCTGATGCAAATGAGCCCGACCGAGCTCGCGACGCGCCGACAGTATACGCTGAGTTCGTCGAATGTCTCATACCGGTTGGTACCAATGTCCATCCTGCAACCATCGATCACATCGACGAAATACTGTTTGTCCAAATCGAACCGTTCAATTGCGTGTTCAACGGCGACAAAAATCGGATCGTATTCGTAACTCGTGACCGTTCGGTTGTCGAGCGCGACCTGCACCAGATCCAGTTCGCTCGCCGGATCCCGACCCGAAGCAGGTTCGTCCACAATGTCGTCGCACAGACGGCAGAATGCGTATGTGGCGTAGATTGCGCGTCGCAATTCATTCGGAAGCGCCAAAAAACCGATGTAGAAGTTTGAGCTTGACGAACGAGTAATTCGAGCGCAGTCACGATACGCGGTTTCGATCCGGTTGTCCATCACTTCTGCCATGCAACGTCGACTATGCCGATCCCAATCGGCGTTCAGAGTTGCTAAGGAATGCGTCAGCTGACACAGGGGTGAGCCCAATCAACTTCCTCGCGACGATGCTCAGCATGATCCGAACTCTCTTAGCTCTCGATACCGTCGGTCGGACCGTGAGCGTATCGTAGTCCAACTGCTCAATTGCATCCAGAACGGACAGTCCGCCGGCTGTGATGGCAGAGAATTCCAGCCGGAAATCTCGTTCGAGATGTTCATAGAGGCCATAACCGTCTCGAAATAAATCGCGAGTGCGCTCGA
The DNA here is from genome assembly GCA_963664695.1 of Dehalococcoidia bacterium. Lineage (GTDB taxonomy): Bacteria > Chloroflexota > Dehalococcoidia > Lucifugimonadales > Lucifugimonadaceae > Bin127. Next base: position 297,910 of record OY761543.1, on the reverse strand, counting down.
CTTGGAACTTCATCAACTGGCGATACTCAGGGGTCGGTTCGCGATCTCTGATGATCGTTTCGTCAACACCAAACGCAGACATGTCAGACTGGGGAATGTAGATTCGACCTTTAAGATAATCGCGCCAGACATCCTGCCAGAAATTCGCAAGTTGCAACGCAATGCAAGTGTGATCCGACAGCGCTGCCATCTGTTCGGAGAAGTATCCGTACAGGTATAGAACCAAGTGACCGACGGGTGTCGCGGAATGGTTGCAGTACTCAACCAATGCTTGGTAATCCGAGTACCGTCCATCCCTCTGATCACGCCGATTCGCTTCGATTAATCGCAAGAAAGGCTCGGGTGGGATAGCGAATTCTTCGATAGTCTGCCTCAACGCTTGAAACCACACCAGATTCGGGGTGCCTTGGTAGCAGAGCATCAATTCACGTTCCCACCGATCGAGCAGTTCCAATCGATCATCATCGACCTCATCCCCAAGGTCGTCGACCAACCGACAAAACGCGTACACCGAGTAGAAATGCGGTCGCAGACTAGCTTTGATGAATCTGCTGCCGACGTTGAAGTTTTCGTAGCTCGTGCCGGCCAATTTCCGACAGGCATCAAAGGCTCCCGCGACGTCCCTCGCGTTGCCAGTGAAATGTACGGTAGCGTCCATGACAGTAACGTCTAACGAGATAGATTAGCCCTAAGCGCTTCGTTCGACTAGGAAGTCGCCAAGTTCACGAAAGTCCGTGTTGACACTTGTGTCCAGGTCTAATTCGTCGATGATTTGCTCAGCCTCCGACCAATGGTTTGCAGACATCGAATCACAGAATTCGTAGGTGCCGATCGAATCCATAATCTCGAGCACCGTTTCCACATCGTGGCCGGTCAGGTCGGTCTTCTGGTAAATGCTCTGAATCTGATTAGCCGCCGCTCCGCGCGCCGAACTAAGCGCGTGTACGGCTGGCAGTGATTTTTTCTTGTTGTAGATATCGCCGCAGACCGGTTTCCCGGTTTCATCGGAACCCCACACCCCGAGAATGTCATCTCGGATCTGGAATAACCGACCGAATTGGTATCCGACCCTTCGCAAGCCATCAGAGATACGTTCATCCGACCTACCATTGGCGGCAACCAACCCGCCAACGTGAAGACTGGCCTCGATCAACGCCCCGGTTTTACGTGCGATCATGGCTAGATATTCGTCGATCGTCACTTCGGTTCGGCTCTCGAATGATATGTCGAGATGTTGCCCTTCGATCATCGATAAGTACGCTTCAACGATCAATCGCTGGGCTAGGATCGAGGTCGACGGATCGACGCCAAATTCCAACATCTCGCGGGCAGCACGATCCGCGACCTTCAGCATCGAATTGCCCGACACGATGGCCATCGGTTCGCCCCAGACCACCCACATCGTCGGACGGTGGTGCCTGAAGCGATCTTGGTCTTCGATATCGTCGTGTACCAACGAAAAATTATGGACGTATTCGAGGGCGATCGCCGCGGGCAGGGCGTATTCAATCTCACCGCCGACAGCTTCTGCTCCGAGTAGAGCGATGGTTGGCCTAAGGCGTTTGCCTTCCGTGGCAACCAAATCTGAGCCGTCTTGGTCAGCCCAACCCATGTGATACCGGTGTGTCGCGGATATCTCGGACGCGTAACCTCGTAATTCGGCGCGTAGGGCGCGATCGATCACCGATTGGTAACGAGCGAAAAACGATGGCAATTGGGTTCGTTCTGCTAATGCGGGCATGATGTGTTCACAAATGATACGCAATGTCAATGCTAAGCATCCGTGCCAGCGGTCACCCGCTAATCGAGCATTTGACACGATGACCAAACACGACTAGGCCCCGCAACACCGCGGGGCCCCAGTCAAGTGAATCTGACCTACCGCAATTATCATGCAGCTATAGGCAGTCGCTTCGTTTGATCAGATTCACTCTTCGGCAACTCGATCTTGAGAATTCCGTTTTTGTACGACGTAGTCGCGGCGTCGATGTCGACACCTTCCGGAATTCTGAGCGCGCGATAGAAACTCCCAGAACGACGCTCTCGAACCAGATACGTACCGTGCTCTTGCGTTACTTCGCTCTGGTTCTTGGCGACTATTCTCAGGACGCCGCCGTCAACCGTGACGTCGATCTTCTCCGGATCGAACCCCGGGAGTGACGCCTCGATCGTGTATCGATCCTCGTTGTGGGCCACATCCACTCCGAGTTTCAACGGCACATCGAGGTTCGGCCTCGAAGGCGTTACGTTGCCCCAGAAATCGAATGGGGATACGGCGGCGCGGTGGAATGGGCTCCAACGTGTCAATGCGGTCATCTAGCAATCTCCTTTTCAGACATCGTGAGCATCTCAGCTGCTCACATGAGCTAGATATTAAAACTAGATACGTAGCGTATCAAGTTTTATCGTTGCTATGATACAATTACCATTAAAACACGCATCACATCAAACGTTTGCACCGTCGTCGGTGCGAGCGCGTAGTACACCAGGAAACCCGATGACTATTTCACCCGAAAACTTCACGCACGGAGCAAGAGCGGCGATCGATGCCGCCGTTCAACTAATGTTGCAACGCAAAAACGTCCAGTTAGACGTTGAGCACATCCTTTTCGCGATGACAGACAGTTCTGAAAGCCCGGTACGCCAGATCCTTGATTTTCTTGAGGTTGACACCGAAGAGTTGCGGACCGACTTGATGAATCTGATCGACGCCAAACCGCAGGGGATTGGCCGGCAGGTTGGACGTCAAAGGCAGATATACATCACGCCACGGGCGCAGAACGCGATAAGCAAAGCTCAAACGATTCAGCGCAAAACCTTCCGCGACGACTTGATGAGCATGGATCACCTGATGATCGCCATCGTGGAAGAAGCGGACGGCGAACTAGCCAAGGTGTTGGCGAAGCACCGCATTACTGCGGAACGAGTGTACGTCGCGGATCACCAAGTGCGCGGCGCCGCGCGGGTCACTACACCGGACGCTGAACAGGCATACGGTGTGCTGCGCAAGTACACAACCGATTTGACGAATCTAGCTCGCGAAGGCAAGCTTGACCCGATCGTCGGTCGCGACTACGAGATCCGTCGAGTCATGCAAACCCTCACACGGCGAACCAAGAATAACCCGGCCCTGATCGGTGACGCAGGTGTGGGAAAGACTGCCATCATCGAGGGGTTGGCACAGAAGATCGTTGGAGGCGATGTCCCAACGATGTTGTCGGGCAAACGAGTCTTGGCCTTGAGCATCGGTGTCTTGTTGGCGGGGGCGAAGTTCCGCGGTGAATTCGAAGAGCGACTGAAGTCGGTCATCGATGAAGCTCAAGCGTCGGCTGGTGAGATCATCCTGTTCGTTGATGAGCTCCATTCGGTCGTTGGCGCTGGTACGGGCAGCGAGGGTTCTCTCGACGCAGCCAACATGATGAAACCGGCGCTCGCGCGTGGTGAACTTCAAGTCGTCGGCGCCACAACCCCGGAGGAATACCGACGATTCATCGAAAAGGATGCCGCACTCGAACGCAGATTCACACCCATATGGGTAGAGGAGCCTGACGCGGAGTCGGCGGTCGAAATGTTGAATGCGATTCGGGGCAATTATGAATCACACCACAACGTTGAACTGACCGATTCCGCACTCCGGGCTGCCGCCCGGTTGAGTGACCGCTATATCACCGATCGACAACTCCCCGACAAGGCAGTAGACCTCATCGATGAAGCAGCCGCCAAGGCTAGGATCGAACGCGCCCCGGCAGTGGCTATCGATGATCAAAACAACACGACGGACGCGGCGTCTCTCGTAATCGACGAGAAGGACATCGCAGCGCTAATTGCAGAGAGGATCGGCGTTCCACTGGACCAACTGGTTGAAGAAGAGGTCGAAAAACTCCTCAAACTCGAAGAGCGACTCCACGAACGTGTGATCGGGCAAGACGTGGCAGTCAAGACCTTGGCAGATGCGGTTCGCCGAGGCAGAATGGGCTTGAAAGACGCAAATCGTCCGACCGGTGTTTTCCTGTTCATGGGACCGACTGGGGTCGGCAAGACCGAACTGGCTAAAGCGTTGGCAGAGTTCATGTTCGACGATCCGAACCATATGATCAGGCTAGACATGTCGGAATATGAAGAACGTCACTCAATTGCTCGAATGATCGGTGCTCCACCGGGATACATCGGTTACGATGATGCGGGACAGTTGACAGAAGCCGTGAGACGTCGGCCTTATTCTGTCGTGTTGCTCGACGAAATCGAGAAGGCTCACCCCAGCGTTTACGACAGCATGCTACAGATCTTCGATGACGGCAGATTGACGGATGGTCATGGTCGAACAGTCGATTTCACCAACACGATCATCATCATGACCAGCAACTTAGGTACGGCTGACCGTAATCGTGGAGGTTTGGGTTTTACCACAGATGCCGATGAAGGAAGACGCAATGAGTTTGATTCGCCCGGCATGACGCATCGTCACCAACAGGCATTGCGATCACGGTTTGCACCGGAGTTCCTGAACCGTATCGACGACATTGTTGTGTTTGACGCGCTTGGACGAGGCGAAATCGATCAAATCGTGCGCAAATTCATCCGGCAGGTTGAGCAACGACTCGAAGACCGTGAGATCTCGATTGAACTGACCGCCGCCGCTGAAAGTTGGTTCGCTGAGCGCGGATATGACACGTGGATGGGAGCTCGTCCTATGTCAAGGGCAATTCAGCGTTACATCGAATCTCCCTTGGCATTGGCACTGTTAAATGGTGAAGTAAGCGATGGCGTTCATGTCGTCATCGATGTTGATGACGGACGGGTCGTATTCAACCGAGACGGTGTCAAAGAATTCACGACAAAGACAGAATCCGCACTGGCTGAAGCCAGCTGAGCGATAGAATCGAGACGAAGCTTGAACCGAAACAACCCGCTACAAACCTCGGCTCAGGTTATCTCGGTTTGATGCCGTCAGACGACCAACTTTACCCCGACGATACGGTCGCCCAAAGCCGCAATTCCAACCGCTTTTCTCCTGCTCGTCTGACCGAGGTTGTCCTCGGATATCTCGCTAGGAATCCGAAATGGGTCCAGATCGGAATCTGGTCAGTTGTTCTCGGTTCCACCGCAGCTGGCATCGGGCTGTGGATCGGTGACTATCTCGATATCACCGACGTCGGGTACCTCGCGACTTTTTACCTCAACCTAGTCGGGGCGGCCACGATCATTCTGCCGTTGCCGGGTGTTTTGGCCGCGTGCGTTGCTGCCGAACCTTCGTTGGGCCTCCATCCGATGATTATCGGGTTCGTCGGCGCAGCGGGTGCGACGCTGGGGGAAACGACCGCTTACCTAGCTGGTTTCGCAGGTCAGAACGCGGCGATGAAGTTCCGTTGGTACCCTCGCATTCACGATTTAATGGAGCGCAACGGCGCGGTCACCCTCTTTGCGGTTTCGCTGATACCGACGCCATTTTTTGATCTCGCAGGGATCGCAGCGGGGGCGCTCGTTTACCCGTATCGGAAGTTCCTCATCTACGTTTTCGCGGGCAAATTGATTCGCTTAATCATCATGGCGTATGCGTGCCGTTCGGGTATCGAATGGTTGACAGACATCTTCGAATTGAACCTGCCGATAGGATAGTTGTTCAACGATCTTCCACCGAGACCGTCTATTCGCCGGTACTCTAGTCCTTGATCCCAACCGTAGCGATGTCCGCCTCAATCGCACCCGACGTTCCAAGCCCACGCGGCGACTTATCGATCATCCTCGTAGCGGCTGGTCGGTCATCTCGGATGGAAGGTGTCGACAAGCTGTTTTTGTCGATCGAGGGACGGCCGGTGCTTTGGCACTCATTGGCGGTATTTGAAGCGTGCGAGTTGGTGAACACAGTAATCGTTGTGACCAACCCATCGAGAATCCGCGAGTTTCGTGACAGCATCGCCAACAGCGGATTTTCGAAGCCTTGTCAGATAGTCGCGGGCGGGGATCGCCGTCAGGATTCGGTTCGCAGGGGTATCGAAGAACTCAGCCGGATCAATGACCAATCAACCTTTATTGGCGTCCACGATGCGGCTCGACCATTCATCGACGCGACCATGTTATCTCGTGGTGTTTTCGCGGCTGGACGGGTCGGTGCGGTCATCCCGGTGGTCCCACTCAAGGACACTATCAAGCAAGTGTCAAGCGGACTGGTCATTGATACTCCGCAACGCGACCAATTGTTTTCGGTTCAAACCCCCCAGGTATTCAAATCTGAAATTCTCCGCGCCGCTCACGAAACTGTCGATGAAGAGGTCACCGACGATGCGTCGATGGTCGAAATTGCGGGTGGTCTGGTGGGTACATTCGAGGGGTCGTACAAGAACATCAAGATCACGACCCAGTCCGATATTCCAATCGCCCATGCGATCGCCGCGGGGCAAGGCCCCTCGAAAACCTTCCGCTCCGGAATCGGTTTCGACGGTCATAGGCTCGTTGACGGCGGCCCGTTGAGGCTCGGCGGTTCGGAGATCGACTTTGCGATGCATCTCGAAGGACATTCAGATGGTGACGTGTTGATGCACGCGGTAGCGAGTGGGATTTTGGGCGCATCTGGTCTTGGCGATCTTGGGGGGAATTTCCCTTCTGACGATCCCAAATACGCCGGGTTCGATAGCGCGCGATTCATTCGCGAATCGACGATCCAAGCCGCGTCACTAGGGTGGCGGGTAGACCATGTCGACACGATGGTGATAGCTCAACGCCCCAGATTGGCGGTACACGCACTGGCGTTCGAGTCGAACATCGCGCAAGCAATCGGTATCGAAATTGAACGCGTTAACGTGAAAATCACCTCGACCGATGAGGTCGGTGCCATCGGTAAAGGTGAAGGCATCGCGGCTCAAGCAATCGTGACCTTGGTTCGATAGCCAACGGCACTAGTAGAATCTTTCGAGACCAACCTCGATAGCCCGATTGTCTGATCATGCTTCTCTACAATACGCTCACTCGCCAGAAAGAAGAGTTCAAACAGATTTCCGACCCGGTGCGAATGTACGTGTGCGGGGTTACCACGTACGACGAACCGCATTTGGGGCACGCGTTGTCGTCCATGATTTTTGAGGTGATGCAGTCGTACATGCAGTACCGCGGGATCAACGTCAAACGGGTTCAAAACTTCACCGATGTCGACGACAAGATTATCGATCGCGCGGCCGAGAACGGCATCGATTGGTTCGAATTGACGCAACAGCATGTCGACACTTTCTTCGAGGCCATGGACGGACTCAACGTAAAAAGAGCGGATCACTATCCCCGCGTCTCGGAAGAGATGGATTCAATAATCCGTCTGATTGGAGAGCTAGTCGAATCAGGTGCCGCATACGAAGCCGGCGGTTCGGTATATTACCGAGTTCGGCGTGACGAAGACTACGGGAAACTGAGCGGACGAACAATTGACGGCATGGCTGAATTGGCGAGGTTGGAACCTGATCTATTGAAGGAAAATCCGGAGGATTTCGCACTTTGGAAAGCGTGGAAGCCAGGTGAACCGTCATGGGACAGCCCTTGGGGTCCGGGTAGACCTGGTTGGCACATCGAATGCAGCGCGATGGCGCGTCGGTACCTAGGTGACCAAGTGGATATCCACGGAGGCGGGTTGGACCTAGTGTTCCCGCATCACGAAAACGAGGTCGCACAGTCTGAATCAGCCACGGGAGTGGTCCCGTTCGCGCGTTTCTGGGTGCACAACGGATTGTTGAGGATGGGCGGTGATGAAAAGATGTCGAAATCGCTCGGCAACTTCGTGACGGTGCGCGACGCGCTCAAGTCATATTCAACGGATGCCATTCGGATGTGGATTTTCCAGAGTCACTACCGCAGTCCGGCAACTTACGATGTCGAGAACTTGTTAGCTGCCGAACGTTCGGTCCGAAGGTTGAGACAGGCCGCGACCGCGGCGAACACGGGTGCAGGTAAGGGCGAATCGTACGATGGAGCGCATATCAAGGAACGGTTCATCGCGGCGATGGACGATGATTTGAACACGCCGCGGGCTTTGGCCGCCGTATTCGATCTAGCTCGTGAGATTTTCACCCATCAAGCGAATGGTGTCGACATCGCTGAGGGACAGGCCACTTTGAAGGAGTTGGTCGGCGTGTTGGGATTGACGCTTAAAGAACCCGGCATCGATGATGCCTCAGATTCGTCGGAGATTGAGGCCTTGATCGCCAAGCGTCAAGAAGCGCGCCAGCAACGAGATTTTGATACCGCAGACACGATTCGCGATCAGTTACTCAATATGGACATTGAGATTTCAGATAGCCCGCAAGGAACAACTTGGCGGCGTGCGTGACGGCAGTCGATCAGTTCATCCACTGAATCGGACGTTGGCAATTGCGACGGCCACGAATATCACTGTCAGAACGATCGTAGACCGGAAAAGCAGTTTTTCGACGCCGCGGCGGACGTGGAACGTGCTCTCGGCCTGACCGAATACGGACGGATTGTTGCCGCGTGCCTGCAACAGCAGAATCACGATCAGCACGATGGCGATGACGAGGAGCGCAATTTGGAACCACATGTCTACAAGGTTAATTCAGCGCGGCGTTACATCAGCAACTTCGGCATTCAGATTACTGGTCCATTGCCTCGCCGAGTAGCCGCATCACCGCCTGCGCGTCGGCTCGACCGCGCGTTGCTTTCATAACTTGCCCCATCAGGAAACGTATCGCGGTCGTCTTACCTGACCGGTAGTCGGCTACCGCGTCCTCGTTGTTCGCCAATACTTCTTGGATTATTGGCGTCAACTCGTCGGCATCGCCAACCGCGGCCAAACCAAGTCTTTGGATCACTTCATCGGGATCAGCGCCATTGTCGAACATTTCGCCGAATACGCGTTTGGCTGAGTTGTTGTTGATCTCGCGTTTCTGGAACTTCCTCACGAGCACTGCCAACGACGAAGGTTTGACGCGGGTCTCCTTGACCGATACGACATCGTGTTCGTGCATCATTCGGGCCATTTCGCCATTCAACCAGTTTGCGGTCTCTTTGGCGAAATCTGCCTGCGCGCTTTTTGATTCGTCGGTCACCGACTTCATTACCGTTTCGAAATACTCTGCAGAAATACGGTCGTCGACAATCAGCGATGCGTCGTAATCGGACAGCCCCCAGCGGTCGATGAACCTTTGTTTCTTAGCCAGTGGCAACTCCGGCATTTCAGATTTGATCTGAGACACCCAATGGCGTTCTATTTGGAGCGGAGGGATATCCGGTTCCGGGAAATATCGATAGTCGTGGGCGTCTTCCTTGGAGCGTTGGGCGATTGTTACCTTCTCACCGTCCATCCAGCCTCTGGTTTCTTGGACAATGTTTTCCCCACGCTTAATGGCGGCGACTTGGCGTTTGATCTCGTACTCGATCGCTTCGCACACTGCCCGCACGCGGTTCATGTTCTTGACTTCGACTTTTTCGCCTAACTCGGATGAACCGATTGGTCTGACGCTTACGTTGGCGTCGCACCTGAAGGAGCCTTCCTCCATATTCGCCGTCCCAACACCCAAGTAACGGATGATCGCCTGCAACGAAGTGATGTAGGCCTCGACCTGCTTCGTGTTTCGCATGTCGGGTTCCGTAACGATCTCCATGAGCGGCACCCCGGCGCGATTGATGTCCAACAAAGAGTGCATCACGCCGCCGGTTGGGGAGTCGATGTGTATCAGTCGCGCCACGTCCTCTTCCATGTGCACTCGGTTGATCCCAACCCGACACGGTTCGTCGGTCGGCAGTTCGAGCCAACCTTCGGTGCAAATCGGTTCGTCGAACTGCGATATCTGGTAACCCTTCATCAAGTCCGGGTAGGTGTACTGCTTGCGGTCGAACTTTGTGACGTCGGCGATATCGCAATTCAGTGCGAGACCGATTTCAATTGCCGATTCGACGGCGCGCTTGTTAACTACCGGCAATGTGCCCGGCAACGCCATAGAGACCGGATCTACCAAGGTGTTCGGTGGCGCTTTTTGGTAGCCCGCACCCGACCACGAAAACATCTTGCTCTTCGTGTTGAGTTGCACGTGGGTCTCAAGACCGATTACCGCTTCAAACTCAGTTGTTGTCATTGCGCTCATTCCGAATTTCGCCAATGTTCTCTATTTTGTAATACACGTTCAGAGCAACCGTTCGACGAAAATCACCATGCTTCTGGACCGATCAAAGGTACGAAAACGCAGTCCAAGCCGTAATTCACTTCTGAATCGGCTTCGGTTTTCACGACGGTAGCAAGCCGTTGCCGTTTGAGTTGACCGACTGGAATCACCAAGCGGCCGCCCGTTTTCAGTTGGCCGACTAAGGAATCTGGGATCGCGGGCGCACTCGCACCTACGATGATCGCATCGTATGGTCCGGATTGCGGATGGCCAAGACAATCATCGGAAGCTTGGATGACGGTTACGTTGTCGTATCCCAATCGCGTGAGTCTCGAACGAGCAGCGTTGGCGAGCGACGAGATACGTTCGAGGGTGATCACTTTTTCTGTCAACAGCGATAATATCGCTGCTTGGTACCCTGAACCGCAACCGATATCGAGGACGCGACCTGCCTGAGCCGGGATCTTTAACTCCGACACCATGTGCGCGACGAGGCTCGGTTGCGAGATGGTTTGCCCAAAGCCAATTGATAGGGCCCGATCTTCCTGCGCGCATTGGCGATCGCTCGACTTGACGAATTCTTCTCGCGGCACCCGCAACACGGCATCGACAACCTTGGGATCGAGATCGCGTCGGGCCACAAGCGCACCTTCCAATGCCGTCCGCTCAAGTCTGGTGTTCGTGCGGACCGTCGGTCTCCTGATGCGAGACAGTCGATCTTTGATCTGGTGGAGTACCACTTCTAAAACTACGGACGCAACCCGCATCCATAACCCTGGTGCAATTTCCGTTCCTTACAGAATGAAGAATACACAGGTACGACAGCGTCTCATGAAATAGTGCGCAAATCAGGTAAGGAATTGGAATTGACACTAGCAATCAGGGGTTTTCGCCCTTCTGCGGCCAATTTCAAGGCGATGTCGCCGAAACAAGCACCGCTTGGCGACTGGTAAAATTAAAGACGTGAAGCAATCAACAGCCGACGTAGCAACGATTGTCGGCTCGAACTGTTCTGAAATTGGGTCGCGATCTTTGGTGACCCAACCACCGCCGCATCGACTTACAAGCGGACGCAGAAACTGGGAGGCCAGTTGACTACTCAGGAAAGACTAACTATCTCGCGCGAATCCCAGCTCGAAGACTCGGGCTACAAATGGGGTTTCACGACCGACGTCGAGATGGAGATGGCACCCAAAGGGGTAAACACTGACATCGTCCGTCTCATCTCCGAGAAGAAAGACGAACCGGAATGGCTGCTTGAGTGGCGGCTAAAGGCCTTCGAGTACTGGAACGGTTTGCACCTTCAGGATGCTGAGCCGCGTTGGGCGAAGTTACGTTACCCCGAGATCGACTACCAAGACATCTACTACTACGCGGCGCCCAAAACTCAGGATGACGCCCCGAAAAGCTTGGACGAGGTCGATCCCGAGATGCTCGAGACCTTCGATAAGCTCGGTATCCCGTTGCACGAACGCGAACGCCTGGCCGGCGTGGCAGTCGACGCCGTTTTCGACTCGGTATCGGTAGCTACCACCTACGCTGACCAACTCGAGGAACGCGGGATCATCTTCTGCTCATTTACAGAAGCGGTCCATAAACATCCCGAGTTGGTTCAGAAGTACCTGGGGTCCGTGGTTCCATACACCGACAACTTCTTCGCCGCGCTCAACTCCGCCGTTTTCTCCGATGGCTCATTCGCCTACATCCCGCCGGGTGTCCGTTGCCCGATCGAGTTGATGACCTACTTCCGAATCAACACCGAAGGTACAGGTCAATTCGAACGAACACTTATCGTCGCCGACGAAGGCGCATACGTTAGTTACCTAGAAGGTTGTACCGCACCAATCCGCCGAACCAGTCAACTTCACGCTGCTGTGGTCGAATTGGTGTCGCTTGACCGCGGCGAAATCAAGTATTCGACGATCCAGAACTGGTACCCGGGAACTAAAGACGGCCAAGGCGGTGTCTACAACTTTGTTACCAAACGTGGGGTGACCGGGAATGACGCCAAGATCTCTTGGACACAGGTCGAAACCGGTTCCGCCATCACTTGGAAATATCCGTCGGTCATTCTGCGGGGCGACAATTCCGTCGGTGAGTTCTACTCGGTCGCGTTAGCCAATAACTACCAACAAGCCGACACTGGCACGAAGATGATCCACATCGGCAAGAACACGAAGTCGACTATCGTGTCAAAGGGAATTTCGGCCGGTCACGGTGAAAACACTTACCGCGGTGGGGTGAAGATTCTGCCCGGTGCCGAAAACGCTACGAACCACACGCAATGTGATTCGCTACTGGTCGGCGATCAGTGCGGCGCTCACACGGTCCCATACATCGAAGTGCGCAATCCCACTGCGAGACTGGAGCATGAAGCGAGCACTTCGAAAGTAAGCGATGAACAGCTTTTCTATCTCATGGCACGCGGGATCTCCGAAGAAGATGCTCACCACATGATCATCACGGGATGGAGCCGCGACGTCATCAATGAATTGCCATTCGAATTCGCGCTTGAAGCTGGACAGTTGCTCAAGGTAAGTCTTGAAGGCGCGGTCGGATAATCTAACCCGTCCGATCAAACGACGGGAACGTGAACTACAACCCACACCGGGTCACATCGTACGAGAGAGCGAATGCTGAAGATTGAAAATTTGCACGCCGTCGTAACTGACAGCGAGGAAGAAATACTGAAGGGGATTGACCTTGAAGTGAACCCGGGAGAGGTGCACGCCATCATGGGACCCAACGGGAGCGGCAAGAGCACGCTCGCCAACGTCCTCATGGGCAAACCCTCATATTCGGTCACCGACGGCGACATCACGGTCGACGGCGAAAGCATAGTCGAGTTGATGCCCGACGCCCGAGCCCACCTAGGAATGTTCCTAGCAATGCAGTATCCGTCAGAGGTGCCGGGAGTTCGCCCGTGGCAGTTCCTGAAAGCGGCCAAAGACGCGATTGACGATGCGAATGGACAGTCCAAGATGTCCGTACGGGCATTCTCGAAACTCTTCGACGAAAAGGTTACCGAAACCGGTATTAATCCCGATTTGATCAAGCGGTCACTAAACGAGGGGTTCTCGGGCGGCGAAAAAAAGCGCAACGAAATGCTCCAGATGCAGGTGCTCGCACCACGGATCGCGATTATGGACGAAACCGATTCGGGCCTCGATATCGATGCGCTCCAAGCTGTCGCAGATGGCGTGAACAAAATGCGTTCGCCGGATCGTAGCTTCGTGATCGTCACGCATTACCAGCGACTGCTGCACTACGTTAAGCCGGATGTCGTCCACATTCTCGTCAACGGGAAGATCGTGGAGACGGGCGGAGCTCCGTTGGCTGAGAAGATCGAAGCCACCGGGTACCGCGACTATATGGCGGTTCGATGAAGCAGGGAAGCGAAGAGATTTCATGACCCTCAATGTCGTAGAAATCCCGACAAACGTCGTTCGGCACCTAGATCTTTACCGTCAGGATTGGGATAATTTCGTAGCCGCTCAAGCCAGCAACGGCGTAGCGACTAATCCAGTCAACGAGCTCAGAAATGTAGGTTGGCGCGAGTTCGAAAGAGTCGGATTCCCGATCCACCGACGCGGAAACGAGCTCTGGAAGTATACCGACCTGAGGGGCATCGATCGTACGGAGTTTCGATCCGGTTCGCCGTCGAAAACATTTGATCGCAAAGAACTTGCCGCCAAGATTCCGCTTCCGTCTGAATGGCAGAATCTAGTATTCGTTGATGGTAGGTTAGATCGATCTCATTCGGATTCTGTTGGACAGCAAGCAGGAGTCCGATTTGATTCGGTTTCGAGTTTCGCCAATTTAGGCAAATTGGCGCAGTGCGCGGACAACGCATTTGTTGCGCTTAACTCTGCTTTCCTCGATGACGGCATCTTCGTCGATGTCGATGCCGGGGCATCTACGAATAAACCGATACACCTGGTATTCGTAACGACTGGGCTCGACGGCGGGCATCGGGCCGTTTACCCACGCGTCGCAGCTTCAATCGGCCCTGGCGCCGAAGCGATGTTGATTGAGACCCATGTATCAATGTCCGATGCCGCACACTTCGCGGCACCTGTCATTGAGATCTCATTGGCTGAAGACGCGTCGTTGAAGCATTACCGAACGCAGCTCGACAACGAGAATTCGTACCATTTCGCAACCACCCGCGTCAAGCAATCGTCAGGTTCAAACTACCAGTCGTCATCCTTCTCCATAGGCTGCTCGGTCGGGCGCAACGACGTTTTTACGCACTTGGCGGGTGAACACGCGGTTTCAACGCTTCACGGCGTCTATCTGACCACCAATCGGCAACACCAGGACAACGAGATCAGCACTACCCATTCAGCGCCGCATTGCACGAGCGATCAGTACTACAAGGGCATTTTGTCGGGACGTTCGCGAGCGGTGTTCAGCGGAAAGATCACGGTCGAACGCGGAGCGCAGAAGACCGATGCGAGCCAGAAAGATCTGAACCTGCTACTTTCGCACGGTGCCGAGGTCGATACGAAGCCTTCGCTGGAGATCTATGCTGACGATGTCAAGTGTGGCCACGGCGCGACGGCCGGATACGTGGATGAAGACACGCTGTTTTATTTGCAGTCGCGGGGCGTGGACTACGACACCGCGCAGGCGATGTTGATTAGGGGTTTCGCGGCCGAGATCATCTCCGAGTTTGGCGATGATGCATTGCGGGAGTTCCTCGAGAACCAACTCGACGAGTTGATGCCCGCTTTGCAGATAGCTTCTGACACAATCGGAACCGCGTAATACCTGAGGCAATCCGAGGCTAGAATAGTTGCACCGCGTTCAGGCGGAACGCGCGACACTTTTTAAGGCGTAACCCACCGATGCGCAGCGGGTTCGGACATCTCGACGAAGTCAATCGCTACATCGTTGAGGATCATTGTCGCAATCCTCGGAACACTGACCCTATTCCTGTCAAAGACGCTGAGGCGCGAATCGATAATCCTTTTTGCGGCGACGAGGTCTTGGTACAACTCAAGTTCGAAGGGGATCGTGTGACGGGAATCTCGGTTCAGGGTTCAGGTTGCGCGATCACGCAAGCATCGGCCTCGATTATGGCGGAGACCGTAGAGGGCAAGCGAAGTTCGGAGGTCATCGACATCGCTTCCAACATTCGGTTGATGCTAACCAGAGGCGAGATACCGGAATCGATTGACGAGGATTCTCTTGGCGATGCCGTCGCATTGCGTGAAGTCTCCCGCTTTCCGATTCGCATCAAGTGTGCGTTGCTGGCGTGGGCAACGTTGGAAGACGCGATCCAGAGGTACGACGCGTCGAAGTTGGGTTAACCGCGCACCCGATCACCGAGCCACATGCGGGTAAGCCAGAAAGAATCGGCCCGGAATGTGTTCGGCGCGACGTTGTTCAAGTGCGACCACCATGACCAGTGGTAAACGTTTGCAGCCGCGCGGAACAGGTGCGCTCCTCGGAATATCTCGCGTTGGATTTCTAGCAGCAACTCGCGTCTTGTCGCCGGGTTGTTCTCGGTGGCCTGTCGCTCGATCAACGCGTCTAGTTCGGGTGAGGAGTAGCCTGTGGTGTTTCGCAGTGAACCGGAGTGATGAATGGCAAAGAGCATCGACGTGACGCTCGACTGCGGCGGCGGTGCACCGACGTAGATGTCGTAATCGCGATCGAGCCACACCTCTTCGCCGAATTGCCTAGTTGAAACAAGTTCCACCGCAACCGTAATTCCGAGTGATTGGACTGCGGAAGCGAGGGAGTTTGCCGTTTCGATGTATTCGTCGCCGAACTGCCCGACGCGGATGGTGAAATCGATCCCGGGCGGTAGGCTGATACCTTCCATTAGCTCCAACACCATTTTCCTGTCATTGAAGCGTGAATCGATTTCCTCGGAGGGCAACAGCCAGTGGGGATCGTTCAGTGGCAAACCAGAGCTGATGAATGATTGACCATCGTGCAAGGTGTCAATAAGGGCGTTTGGGTCCCAGGAATAGAGGATTGCGTTTCGCAAGAAGTGGTGAACCAGGTAGCCACGTCTGGTGTTGAATGCGACCTCGATGCCGGCCGAAGCGTCGTGGCTCCTTGTCCAACGCAACTCAGGGAAGCGTTCGACCGCATCGACGAGATCGTTTAACGCTGGTTGTATGAGGTCCATCTGACCAGTGCGTAAGGATGTTGTTCGAGATGCTTCGTCTTCGATGACGGCGACGACGATGCCATCAAGCAAAGGTAGTTCGGGGATGAAATAATCCTCGTTGGCCTCGAACCGCATCGCACCCGGCTCAAAGACGGTCTGGACCCAAGGTCCGCTCCCTATCGTCGGACCTTCGATGAGGTCGCCATTCAAATTGACCGCTTCGGGCGCGACAATCGCCATTCTCGCATCGGCGAGTTTGTCGAATATCTCCGCATCCGGTAACGTTAACTCGATCTCCACAGTGTCATCTCTGATCGCCCTGACTTCGGCAACTGTGTTTACTAGTGGCGAGTTAGCGAATGTGGGGTCGGCCAAGCGGTTGATGCTAAACGCGACATCCGTAGCGGTTAGGTCTCTGCCGAGACCTGGGTTTGTATCCTGCCAAGCGACATTAGGACGTAGCTTGATGGAGAGCGTGGAGTCGTCCGCAAACTCCCAGCTCTCGCAGAGATCGCAGATGATTTCGTAGGCGGAAGTTGAGGTGTTCGGATCGTAGCGGCCGGACAGAGCGTCGATACCGCTGTGTGCTACGCCGGGTGGAATCCATCGATAACGGAACACTCGGGAGTACGCGATGCCGGGGCCCCACGCGGCGAGGACCGGCGAGACCGATTTGTGAATGTCTTGGTGTGGAGGGGACTGCGGGACTGCGACCTTGATTTCGCCGCCGCGTTGTCCGCTCACGGGTGCGGGCCTGACGAATTTGGGACCGATTACCTTTGGGGTTGCGGTGATTTGGGGCGTGGGAGCCGGTGTTGATGTAGGAGGGATGGGTGTTGGCGGTTCAGGCGCAACGGTTGGTGTTGGTGTTACTGGTGTTGCTGTAGGTTCGGGAGTTTGTGTTGGTTCGGATACAGTAGCTGTCGGCGGTTGAGACTCTGGTGTGACGGTTGGTGCGGAAACGGTTGCGGTTGGTTTAACTGGATTGGGCGTGGCGGTGGGTTCAGGTTGGGTTGTGGCCGTCGGCGTTTCGATCTCTTCGACTACCGTTGGCGTTGATGTCGGTATCGAAGTGGCGGTCGGTACGACAGTTTCCGTCGGTGCGGGTTCCGATTCGCTACAGCCGAGTGCGAATCCGAAAACACAAGTTGCCGCGACGATCCCGGCGCGCAGGATGAATCGGGACATCAAGTGGCCGCCTGCCTGAACCAATCGACGGTTTTCCAGATGCCGTCTTGGAATGATGTTTTGGCTTGCCAGCCGAGGTCGTTTTTGGCTGCGTCGACGTCGAGCCAGATTTTCGGAATATCGCCAGCTCTGGGTGGTCCGTATTCCGCTGGATTGGCGGTGGGGATCATTTCGGAGAGGACGTGGTGTATTTCGTTGACAGATACGCCGTATCCGGTGCCAATGTTGTATGGGCCTGGGAGGTTGGAGTCGGCTAGGGTTAGGACGCCGTCGATGAAGTCCGAGATGTAGATGTAGTCTCGCTGGTCGTTTCCATGGCCGAAGATGGTGATTTGTCGTCCTTCGAGCATTGCTTTGGTGAAGATTGCGATCACTCCGGCCTCTCCGTCGGGGTTTTGGCGTGGGCCATAGACGTTTGCGGGACGGGCGATGGTGTAGTTGAGGTCGTATAGGTGGCCGTAGACGCGCAGGTAGTGTTCGATGGCGAGTTTGGAGACGGCGTACGGTGATAACGGTTTGGCATCGATCGTTTCGCGGGCGGGCAGGGCGGATTCCTCGAGGTCGCCGTAGACGGCGCCGCCGGTTGAGAAGAAGGTGAAGCGAGGTCGATGTTGTAGTTCTCGGATGCCTTCTAGGATGTTGATGGTGCCGATGACGTTGATGTTGAGATCGGTGAGGGGTTCGCGGGCCGAGACTGCGACTGAGGCTTGGGCAGCGAGGTGGTATACGGCTTTGGGATTGAGTTCTTTGATGAGCTGGGTGACTTCTGGGTTGCAGACGTCTTGGTTGATAAATTCGGCGTCTGCGTGGAGGTGTTTGAGGTCTGAAGTGGATAGGTTGTCGATAACGGTGACGTGTTCGCCGCGGTCGATAAGGGCGTCGACCAGGTGGGTGCCGATGAAACCTGCTCCGCCGGTCACCAAAACGGTTTCAGGCGCGGGTTGTCGTGGCATGTTGGATTCGCTCATAAGGGAGGTACGAGGTCGTCGGTTGTCTGTTAGCTAAACGGAAGTTTTGAGTTAGTGGTTTCAGGTGGTTTGACCTTCAATTATGCGTTAGCGGATGGATCAAACTTTGGGCGCGTGTGAGCGGGTTGAAGTGAAGGGGATAGAATTGGCAGGCGTTAACTGGTGAACGAACTTGGAGATTGGATCGATGCCCGACATTAGATTGATTGCTTCCCGACATTCGGCTTTTTACAGTCCGTTGATCTCGATGATCGCCGGCGGTTTCCTTGAGAAGGAAGGCCTTTCGGCGACATATGCACCGGCGGCCGCGGGTCAGAACTCGGTGATTGAGGTCGCTGAGGGCAGGGCGGATGTTGGGCAATCGGCGGTTTCGGGGAGTTGGAGCGCACTTGATGCAGGTGAGAAACCGCCCGTAGCGCATTTCGCTCAGATCAACGCCTTTGATGGGTTCATCGTTGCGGCGCGTGAGCCGGATGCGGATTTCCGGTGGGAGAAGCTACTGGATGCGAAGTTCTTGTATGTGCATGGTGGTCAGCCGGAGGCGATGTTGCGTTACGGGTTGCACCGGGTAGGAATTGACCTTTCGGACATAGAGGGTATCGAGTCGTCGGGTGGTGACGAGATGATGGAGCAGTGGCGCAACGGTGAAGGTGATTATTTCCACGAACAGGGCGCGTTTCCGCAGCAGTTGGAGCATGAGGGGATTGCGCACATTGTTGGTTCGATTGGGGAGATTGTGGGACCGACGGCTTTTAGCAGCTTGGCTGGACGATGGGACTGGATTGGGTCGGACGAGTCGAAGGCGGTGGCGAGGGCGTATCGGGCATCACGCGAGTGGGTGAACACGGCAGATCCGATGGAGGTCGCGGAGGCTGAGGAGCCGTTTTTCCCGGGGATGGCGGTAAAGGCGACGGCGGCTGCGGTGGGTTACTACCAGAAGTTGGGAAATTGGGACGGGGACATAGCGATACCTAAAGACCTGTACGAGTCGGCGTTGGATGTGTTTGAGCACTCGGGGATGGTAGGTTCGCGGCATTCGTATGCAGAGGTTGTTGTGGGGCCACCTGGGGTGTAATCGTCTGAACTGGATTGGGCGTGATTTGACGGATGAATGGCTGCGGTTGTGATGGTTGTTGGTGTATGAACTCCCCGCGGATCAGGTCTGAAACCTGCCCCTACAGCGTCCCCCTGGCTTGCTAAGGTTCGTGGAGGCAGCATTTGCTCTGCGTCCGAACTATTCAGCTACGACGGTCTTCGTAATCGGGATTTGGCAGCGTTGCGCCCGTCTTTTCAGACGTCTTTCAGCGGCTTGTGGCGTAACACAGCCAGCCGGGTATGTGTTGGCGACCCCGTGCCTTGCTGCCCCTGCCGCACTCAATGATCCAGTTGAGGTCAAGCTACGTCGGCAAAGTGGGTTGTTTAACGGAGCGGCAAGGTCAATAATGTGCAGTTGGATCAACGATGGATCATTTGAGCTGTGTCAGTTCCGACATATTGGACAGCGATGGATCATGTCGGGCGCTTGATTGTGTGGGGTTTTTTATCTAGTCTTGTGCGGAATTGCTCGCGGGAGTCACGGCAATGGAATGGATTGAGGGTAAGCAAATGACACACATCAAAGTCGTTGCAAGTTCTTTCTGTGTGTTGGTGGTGGCGTTGGTTGGTGCGGTGGCGACCGCGGCTGCAACTTCGTCGCCGACCGCCGGTACGCCAATGGGTCCTGGGATCTCGACATCGGCGGTAACGCCGACGGTGACCCAAACTCCTGTTCCGACACCTATGGTGACGACGTCTTCCACTCCGACGCCATCGGGTGACGGGGGAATAACACTGTCGGTGGAGATACCAGTCGGGCCATTGCCGACGTTCACGTTGCCGACGGTCACTGTTTCAGACGCTGCACCGGCCACGGATGCCACGCAGGACATTGTCAGAGAGAAGGAGCGGTGCAACGAGCTGACCGGATATTGCAGAAAGATCGAGTATCAGGATCCGATAGATATATCGATGCCGTGCGAGGACAAGAAGATCGAGTTGCGCGAAGTTGGGGAGATGGGCGAAGAAGTCGTTGCCATGTGTTCGTCGCGTATCTCAATCGTTGCGGAGTCGCATCTTGCTGAACTGCGCGCCATCGTCTCCGACGATTGGAGGCCCGCGCCAATGGATGGGGTTATCAGGCGAAGTGACATCGCGGCTAGGCTGCTAAGCAAAGAGATCGGTCCAGCAACAGGGGATGGGGATTGCGAAATGCTGCCAACGGACCACGTATGTTTGACGGTTGGACTAGAGATTACTAACGTGGGTTCAGATCCCTGGTCGTTTTATGACGAGGATTTCGAGGTTCTCGTGTATGAGACGCTTTCTTGGGTCGGAGGGTGGCGGAATGAATTTTCAAAGGTCCTGTACGTTTTGCAGGGCGGCGAACAGTTGACGGTGGATGTTGCGCGGCCAATCCCGATCGGCGCAGAGAACATGGCGCTCGAATTCACTAGTCATTTGCCGCCGGAGTTGTTACTGGGGTCTGCGGAGAATTGGTCGGCCGGCTCGGACGCAGATTCAGCGGGTTCTCATGTTCAGCCTAAGCGAACGTTGGTTCACCGACTTGAATGTGGCTACGACTTCGTATACGTGGATCGGTACACCGGCGTGGAGGGAGTTCGAAGCAGATTGGTTGACGAAGTTGCACGTTGCGATCCGAATGCGGTGACGGTGTCTCCTGACGAGCTTGACGCCCTTGACGCCCTTCGAAGCCGACCTGATTCGGAGTTCGGTCAGCTAACGGATCCCGTACCGTTTCGCATGGCGTACAAAGACGATTCCCAGATATTCGGAATCGTGGCGGTTTCGCGGCTTGGACTCGGCGTAAAGTGCGGAAATGTCGAAACGCCTTTCGGTCACGAGTGTGTAGCGGTTGAGCTGGAGATCACCAACCTTCGGCCAGACGATGGGGCAATGCCTGTACCGTTCACTCAACAGGTGAAGTACGAAGTTCCAAATTTCGTGATTATTGGTGGCAGCGGGGTGGCGTACACAAACGGGGTGTCAGATCCAGAAGTTTCTCCCTACGGCGACGATTCAATCACGGTGTACCCAGGTAAGCGATTGACGACCAGGATCGTACGGTTCGTTAAGGCTGGCGAACGCGATTTGCGGTTGTTTTACAGAAACGAGATTAAGCGTTTGGCGTTTAATCTGGAACCGTCGGGTCTGGAGCCATCGCGACTGTTGATCGGAATGGCGGGAAGTTCGATTTCGAACGCGGCTGCAGTAGGTGAGTCGGTATACGTGCATGGGTTTGGGGTCAGGGTGATTGAACCTCAACGAGGTTGGATTCCCTTCAAGGGATGCTGTGCGGATGTTGTTCCTGAGGTGTTGATTACCTATCCAGACGTCGATTTTATTCAGGGGTTGGGCGGGGAAGTCGCTCGGCAACGACTGGCGAACGACGACGGAAATGCGAGTGAATATCAAGGTGAAACGGAGTACGTTCGTGTATCGATCGAGGCAAAAAACGTTGGATCCGTTGAATCCAGCGCGATTTTTGATGCCGGTCGGCTCGTTTTGGTCGATGACGAACACGCCGTGTACGTCGGCGGGTTTTTGACGAGACCACAACATCAGTTGCGAAGCGACGGCCCAGGTTACGTTAGTTTCGACCGGTTGCCTTGGCCGTCCCGGCGGCGTTCGGCGGAAATTTATGGTGGCGGTGCGATCGATTTGGAGATGGCATGGTTGGTGCCTGCGGAGGCATCAGGATTGACTCTGGTGTACGTTCCATTCACTCACGAGGGCGGGGGTTTCATGCGATTGGAAGACTCTAGCTCGGAGCGGGAAGTGGCATCCGCATCGCCACAGATCACGCTTGACAACGTTTTGGATGCCGAGGTTACTTCCTTCTCTGGACCGGCCACAAAGGGATCGTTTGTCGGGTTCGGAGGTCGGATGGTATTGCGAGTCAGCGATGTCCGTCGACTACCGTCGCCTTGTTCCAATTGGTACGGCTCGGTGCCCGGCGGTGAGTGCCTGCGCGTCGAGCTCGAATTCGTTGTACGACCGACCGAGTTCCGTCGTAGGCTGTTCGATTACGAAGATATGACTATTGTCATCGATGGCGAAGTGATTTCGGCGCAGCTTGTATTTGAGAAAGGTTCGCGAGTCCCACTTAGGCCTCAATTCGAGTCTTTCCTAAAATGGGCAGAGATGGATGGGAGCAGCATGTTCAGCGCTGCTATCCATGCGGAAGTCCGCGCTGGTTGGAGCGCCGGGGTCTTGGGTTTCCACCCGCACGGCGACGCGCCGATTGCGTACCTCTCGCTTAACGAACCGGACAACGAAGATTCGACGGCAGAGCATCAAGTCGATCAGCCGGACATGCCTCCAACATCTGGCGATGAGACTGTTGTGACGGATGCTGATCCTTTCGAGTACATGCGACGACTGATCGATCCGGATATGAGAGATAGTTTTGAAAGTCATATAGCCGAATATGCTGTAGCCTGTTCTGCTCTTGATGTTCGACCCTATGAGATGCATCGGATTTGGGTGTCTTCCGTCGCCAAAGAACTGTTCGAGGTGATCTCGGCAGATTCGCCGTCAGGATTGCCTTTTGTTATTGGCAACGCTAGAAAACTGTGCAACGAGCTATTCTCGCAAACCTCGAAGGCATTGGTATTGAACCTTTTGCGCGCTTTGGCGAATTACAACTGCAAAAATGCAGGATCAGCAGCGTCTGCAGCTTCTGCGGGTTTTGTGGTCCACATAGGAGAAGTGCTAATGGATCAGCTGGGGCCCGATGCGCCGGTGTCATTAAGCGATTTTTCGGATTATTCGGCTTTATGCGAATGGATAAATGATCCAGCGCATGGGAGTTTCGAAGAATTCGTAGAAGCGCAGGGCATCGAAGCGATGTTATCGGACGATCTAGTTGATGTTTCAACGATAAAGGCCATCACGGAACAAGCGGCGCGGCGGGAAATCGTAACTGAAAGTAGTCGATGGTTCAGATCACGGCCGCCATTCGATGAAAGCCGCGACCGATTCTACTGGGAGTGAAATCGAACGGTCGAACGCGTGAGGCGATTAGCGGGATATTTCGTGGACGATGTTGATGAGGGGTTCGCCGCGTGAGAGGTTGTCTAGGTTTTGGGCTACGGTTTGGGCTCGGCGGGTGGCGGTGCCGTTGGTGGCACCGGAGTGGTGGGGGACCATGATGATGTTGTCTAGTTCCCAGAAGGGTTGGTCGGATGGTCGGGGTGCGTCGGTGGGGGATTCGGGGTATTGGTACCAGGTGTCGATGGCGGCGCCGGCGATGGTTCGATTAATGAGGGCGTTGTAGAGGGCGGATTCGTCGATGATGTGTCCGCGTGCGGGGTTGATTATGTACGCGGTGGGTTTCATGAGTCCGAGTTCATGAGCGCCGATCAATCCGTGAGTTGTTGGGCCGAGAGGGGTTGAGATGAGGACGAAGTCGGATTCGGCGAGGACGTGATCACGGGCGTGTTTACCACCGCCGATGTAGTTTGCGCCGTAGAGTTCGCCTTCTGCGGAGTCGGCTCTTCCGGCGGCGATGACGGGCATTTCGTAGGCTTGGGCGAGTCTTGCGACGCGGCGTCCGATGGCACCGAATCCGATGATGCCGAAGGTTCGGCCCATGAGTTCGCGGTAGGAGCCGTGGCGACCGGGCCACATCTCCCATGAACCGGCGCGGAAGGTGCGTTCGGACTTGAACAGTTCGTGGTCGAGGGCAACGGCTACTGCCATGACCCATTCGGCGATGGGTGCTTCGTGGTGGTAGGCGTTGGCGACGATGCAGCCTTCAGGGACAGCTTCGGGGTCGATGCGGTCGTATCCGGCGGCTGGTATGAGTATCGCTTTGAGAGAGTCGGCGGCTGCGCCCATCTCTTGTGTGAAATCGGTGCCGACGAATACGTGGGCGCCGCGAAGGGATTCGGGTGAGGGTTTGTTGTCGGTGAACTCGGTGTAGATCCATTCGACGGGCTCGGTTACGGGGAAGGGCGGGACGTTGGGGTCCGCGTTGGGTCGACGGTTGGTTATTACGCGGAGTTTGGAGGGCATTTGGTGGGGCCGTAGGAAAAGAGGCGGGTGTTTGGGAGAGGATTTTAGTTGACGGTTGCGTGGTGGAAGTTTGGCGTACCCCGTCCCTTTGGCCGCCCCGGTCACCCTCACCCTGGCCCTCTCCCGCGGAGCGGGAGAGGGGAATCGTCGATAATTGTGTTACCGATTACGGTGTTAGGGACTATGGAGGTTCTGCGGTCGCTTCGCACCGAGAAAAGGGGGAGTGGATGCCCCCTTAGTCCTTCGGACATTTCCCCACGAGTGGGGGAAGCCCTAGAAGTCGGGTTGGCCGGAGGACCAGTTGAAGTTGTCGGGCGGCCAGACGTTTCGGCCTCTTCGTGCGCCCATGTTTCCGGCCATTGAGGCGTCTCGGCGTTCTTCGTCGTACCAATTGGCTACGGTGTCGCGCCATTGTTTGATGTGGGGCGTTGCGACGTGGTAGTCGAATGCGGCGGCGTTTACGTAGACCTCGTAGAGGTAAAGCTCGGTTGGGTCGTCGATGTTTTGGTAGACGTCGAAACGTAGGCATCCGGGCTCTTCGTGGGTGGAGCCGATGCCGTCGAGTGTGACGGCGTCGATGAAGTCGTCGACCTTGTCGGCTTGGACGTATTGCGGAGCGTGGATGACGTGGAGGGTGCCAGATTGGAATGCTGGGTCGTCGACGGCGCCGGGGCGGTAGGCGTCCCAGTCGGCAGGTCCGGCGGGGTAGACTGATCGGCAGAACGAGACTTCGGGCGGCTCAGAGAACATGTCTGCGGATGCATCACGCCACTGGTGGAAGTGGTATGCCATCGTGTGGTACTGGAACGCGGCTTCGTCTTCGTAGACCTCGCAGAAGGCGAACTTGGTGGGGTCTTCATCGTCTTGGATGATGTCGAAGCGATAGCAGTTGGGCTCGCCGAGAACGGAGCCTACGCCGTCGCCGATAGAGGCTTCAATGAAGTCGTCGATGCGGTCATCTTTGACCTTTAGACGTACCATGAGGATGTACATTTGGTTCTCCTGATTGTTGGGTGGGCTTTGATTGCCGTAAGTGAGTATATCGCGGGGAGGTTGGGGAACTCCGTAAGACTTCTGGTAGCATGGTCTCCGATATTAAACAACGCTGGATATTTGGCGGCACACGGGAGGATCACAATGTCGATGGTTGAACAACTTGCAACATTACGGAATGTTGAATTGCGCACTGTCTGGCCCAACGAAGCACGTGATTTTACACCGTGGTTGGCCACGGAATCGAGCCTATCGCTACTCGGTCAAGAGCTCGGAATAGAAGTCGAACTTGTAGGTACCGAAATGGAGGTAGGTCGGTACAGTGCCGATGTCGTGTGCAAAGGCGTCGATGATGATTCCATCGTCCTCATTGAGAACCAGATCACCGAATCTGACCATATACATCTTGGTCAGACGTTGACGTATGCGGGTGAGTTTGAACCGGCGATAGTCGTTTGGGTTGCATCTTCGTTCACGGATGAGCACAAGAAGTCCGTCGAGTGGTTGAATAGCATCTCACATGACAAATCGGATTTCTTCGCGGTCACCATTGAGGCATGGCAAATCGGCGAATCGCCGCCTGCGCCCAAATTCGACGTCGTCGTTCACCCCGAAAATTGGTCCAATCAACAGCGTCGTGTGCAACCGAAAACGGAATTGAGCGGATTGAAGAGGATTCAGCAAGAGTTTTGGGGCGGATTCGTTTCGTATGTCAAAGACAATGACTACGGATTCACTACGCCGTCGGCGCTCCCATTGAACGAGATGCTTCTAGCAACGGGGCGAACCAATTTGCAATTCCGAACTTGGATTGGTAGGCGTGGTGCTGGATTGCACGTGGCGTTGTATATCACTGGACCGAATTGTTTGACGTGGTACGAGCAACTCTCGGAGTACCGAACGGCGATTGAGGACGACCTCGACATGCAAGGAGGGCTAGAATGGCGCGCTGGCTGGAACGACAGAGCGTATTACGTGGAATTCAATAATCTTGAAGCAGATTTCAATGACCGCTCCGATTGGCCCAATCAACATCGATGGCTAGCGGATACGCTAAGCAAGTTCGACGCGGTTTTTCGACCCAGGGTTGCACAATTGACGCCTTAGCATCTGATACCCGAGCATCAGCAATTGTCGCCGAGCAAAGATTCGGTCACCAATCGGTCTTTTTGGTTTTCGTTCAGCCCCGCCCAATATAAAGCTGTTCGTTCGGAATAACGATCGCTTTCAGCATGTTCACATCCTCCGGTAACGTTGCCATTAGGAGGACTGTTTGGGCGATGTTTTCTACGTCCATCATGGGTCCGTGGCCTTCGTCTCGGCGAAAGCCAGAACGGGCGTCGGTGAGGCCTGGCGGCGAATCCGACGGAGGTTCGTCAGGGGTGGTCATTCCTGATATTTGTCAAGTACCTGTCGCCGCTGCTTTTCCGGCAGAGTATCAATACGAGTTTTGAAGACGCGGTTCATTTCTTTGCCCAAATGTGCCCAAGCGTCGTTCCAGGACTTGTAGACCTGCTCTTCTGGGCTTATCCCGGTATCGAATGCGGCGCGAAACTCCTCCTCTGACCACATCTCCATCTCCATTTGAAACATGAAGGCATCGTTGGGGTGCATTGACATCATGCGGTTGACGATGGGGTACGGCGAGACGAAAGTGGGTTTTCGGCGTGACGAGCCGTTCTTGCCGGTACCGAATTTTGGGATTAACCTCATGAGGAATTCCGATCGCATTTGACGGCGATGGTTGTGGTTTTAACGTAGCAAGGAATCTTTGGTGCGTCAAGCGTCGCCGAGATTGTTCGTTCGATGATTGTGGGTTAACCCCGCCCGATATATAGCTGCTGGTTCGGAATCACGATGGCTTCCAACATGTTCACATCCTCCGGTAGGGTGGCCATTAGGAGGGCGGTTCGGGCGATGTTTTCTACGTCCATCATGGGTTCGGGGCCTTCGTCTCGGCCGGAGCCGGATCGGGCGTCGGCTCGGCGTTCGACCATGGTGTTGCCGGGATGGAGCGCACTGACGGAGATGTTGATGTCTCGGCCTTCGATGGCGGCGGATTGGGTGAGACCCCAGACGGCGTGTTTGCTGGTGGTGTAGGCGGCTGCGGAGTGTCGGGATCGTTGGGCGGCGATGGATCCGATGTTGATGATGCGCCCGCCGCCTTGGGGCCGCATGATCTTGAAGGCCTGTTTTGTGCAGTAGAACATTCCGGTGACGTTGGTGTTCATCACTCGGAGCCACTTTTCGGAGGAGAGGGTTTCGATGGGGTCGCCTTCGACGGATCCGGAGTTGTTGACTAGGATGTCGAGACGACCATGGGCGTTCATGACTGAGTCGAAGACTGCGGTTACGCTGTCTTCGTCGGTGACGTCCATCGATAGGGGAGTCACTGTGTTGCCGGATTCGGCGGAGAGTTCGCCGGCGGTTTTGTGGAGTCGATCCATGTTGCGGGCGGCGATGGTGACGTTTGCGCCGTTGTTTGCGAAGATGCGGGCGATGCCTTTTCCGATGCCGGTGCCGCCGCCGGTCACGAGTGCGATTTTGCCTTCTAGTGATTCTGCGCTCAAGGGTTTTCCTCCGATTGTTGCTGCGGTTCGTTTTTTCCTGGTTTGGTCAGGAAAGAAGTGATGAGAGCTAAGGCTACTATTCCGGTGGCGACGAAGTATGCGCTGCTGTAGCAGCATCGGGTCAGAGTGGAGTTTCGGGTTGAACCGGAGGACATCCGGCGGGCGCTGGAGGCACAGGGCTGGTAAAGAGCGCCATTGGTCTAGACTCGCCGGTCAATTTGAACTTGCCCGACGCGATTGAGTTGCTGAGAAATATTGAACGTACCTACCTGATTTCGGTTCAACATTTGGTCCGTCCCGGCTAGGAAGGCCGTTTGATCCCAGATTGGCTCATAATCTGGCTACACAACAAGAACACACATGCCACCACGCTAGCGACGGTGCGGACATCGTTCCAGGTTGACCATTCGTTGATGTATGACAGCATTTCGGAACGGTTCTCGGTCAAGGCCGGATCCAATAACGCCAACTCTTCGTTCAGGGGTACATTGACGAGAAAGGTGACGCCAGCGGCACCTATCAGATAAATCAGTCCACCGACCAAAACGAGCCAAGCGACCGGCCAGTCTCGACGGTAAGCGGCGTGGCCCATGGCGATAATGCACACCAGCGGTGCTCCAAAAAAGCCGGCAGCGAAAGCAAAGTTGCGCACGGAGTCGTTTATCGCTTGCATAGCCTCCATCGCAACGGTCGGGTCAGCAGTAGAGAGCCCCGGCATCACCACGACCGAAAACGCGTAGAAAAAGCCGGCCATGACGCCGACCCACAGAGCGGCCGCCGACCTCAATGCGGCCGGCAACAATGCAACACTTTTCACTTCGTGTTTCTCCCGGAAGCTGACTTCAGATCCGATTCAACCCATTGGCACGCGAGTTCCCGGTGCCGCCGCCGGTCACGAGTGCGATTTTGCCTTCGAGATTTTCGTTGCTCACGGTTTCCTCCGTTGTGTTTAGGTTGCTTCCGTTTCGGATTTCTTGGGGTTGGTCAGGAATGCAGTAATTAAGGCTAATCCAACGATCGCGGTTGCGGCGAAGTATGCGTATTTCCATCCGTCAAGGAAAGCGAAGCCGGCGCCGGGGTTGTCTTCGATTTCTGCCAAGGGGACGTTGAAGCCGCGGGCGATCATGATGCCTGCGATTATGGCGGTGATGATTGCTTGTCCGCTGACGTTTCCGAGGTTTCGGGTGAGGTTGATGATCGCGCTAACGAGTCCGTAGGTTGAGCGGGGGACTGAACCCATGGTTGCGGCAGCGTTTGGTGCGGACCAGGCGCCTTGGGCGAGGCCGTTGATGAGTACAAGTACAGCGATGTAGAACAGGTTCGAGGTTTCGTTGAGGGTGGCGAGTCCAATGCCGGTGAAGATCAGGACGACAAAGCCGCCGACCATGAAGGGACGAACGCCGTAACGGTCTGAGAGTCTTCCGAAGACTTGCGCGCCGATACCCATGCCGATGGCCATCATTAACATGACGCCGGAGGCGTAGATCTCGGGCCAGCCTCGGAATGCGACGAGGTAAATGGGGAGGAGGAAGAGGGTGGCGGAAGAGCGCATGAATGCTAGGTATCGCGTGATGATGGAGAATTTGAAGACGCTGATTTTGAAGAGTCTGAGGTCGACCATCGGGTTGGGGGTTTTGAGTTGCCACCAGATAAAGACGATGAGTGTTGAGATGCCGACGAATGCACCGGTGATGATTATCGGGGAGCCCCAAGCGAGGGCGAATGGGTTGGTGATGGTGAGGATGATGATTGCGGTTGCGACGGCGGAAAGGGCGGCTCCCAGCCAGTCGTAGGGAGGACGTTTTTCTCCGGAGAAAGATCCGATGCGTTCGTCTTTGAGGATGTATAGGCCCCAGAAGAATGCGATTGCGGTGGGTATTGCCATGAAGATGAAGAGGGCTTGCCAGGGCAGGAATTGGAGTGTGACGCCGGATACGATGGTGCCGGCAGCGCCGCCGATGGCGACGGCGGTGGTTTGGCTTCCGAGGGCTTTGCCGCGTTCGTTGGCGGGAAACACGGATGTGGTGATGGCGGTGGAGACTGATTGGCCCATCGAGCTTCCGATGGACATGATGACGCGGGTAACGATCAGGAATGTGAGGCTGGTAGCGAAAGCGCAGGCGATGGCGCCCCCGCCGAAGAGGACCATGCCGATGAGGTGGAACTTCTTGCGTCCGATCATGTCGGCGACTTTGCCGAGGGGGACCATGAGTGAGCTGATGGTGAGGGATTGTGCGATGACGAGGAGGGATGCTTCTTTGAAGGTGATTCCGAAGTCTTCGGCGATGGCGGGTAGAGCGAGGAAGATGATGCTGAAGCTCATCACCATCGTGACGAGCGAAAGCCCGACGGCCATGAATGCGCGCCACTTGTACCAAGCGTTTTCGGGTGCGCCGGGATCCCAAACAGGCGGTTTAGCCGCGGGTTGCGCGATGGGTTGAGTGTCGGCCATTAGAGTGCGCGACGCACGTGCGTCAGCGAAGGAATGACACTAGAGTATAGCGAAGTGGTTTTTTGAACTAGGATGCGGAGGATGTTTTGAGGTTTGGAAGGATGGCTTGAGGCTGGCGGTCGGGAGGGCAACCACAAGGGTTGCCCCTACGGGTTCCTTTCTGGATTCGGGCTTTCGCCGGAATGACGGTGGCGCGAGGGAAGGCGGCCGGTAGGTGATCGAGAGGGCAACCACAAGGGTTGCCTCTACGGTTGCCGTATTGGATTTCCGCGGATGCCGGAATCCATTGTGGCGGTGGTTTTGTGCAGCACCGAAAGCGGTAAATGACGGGTTGCTAGTGCACGTCCATGCGGTTTAGGCGCCAGATGGTTGCTATGTTGGAGAGGATGATTACGGTTAGCAGGGCGATGATGGCGTATTCGAAGGGGGGTAGTTGGTTGGAGCCGGATATGGGGGCGTCGATGAGGGTTGAGTTGAGTTCTTGCATTATCGATAGGGTGTTGCCGCTGATACTGACGTATTTCAGACCGGGGATGGCGGATGAGATTAGGGCTTCGAAGCCGAAGACGTAGACGATTCCGAAGACGACGGCGCGGGTTGTGAGGGTTCCTACGAATGCGAATAAAGAGACGAAGGCGATAGAACCGATGAGTATGCCGAAGGCTCCGACGATCGCGGCAGAGTAGGCGTCGTCTTGAAATACAAGAAGCACGGAGGCAAAGGTGGTGATGGCCAATGGGATGGCGACGATGAATACAGCCGCGAGCATCTTTGGTATCGAGATTTGCCATCGGGCGATAGGGGAGAGCATGAGGTTGGTAAGAGTTCGGTCTTCGATTTCGTCGGCGAAGACTGGTGCAGCGACTATGAGTGCGGTGAGGGGCAGTCCGGTGTTGAAGATCAGTCGTTGGATGAAACCTTGGGTTGAGTCGCCGTCCCATTCGATGTTGAGGATTTCGCTGACGATGGCGATGACGAGTGGGATCGCGGCGAGTATCAGCAGAACCGCGACGCGGCGAATCGAGATCGATTGCCGAATTGCGAGGATGAAGATTGTTTCTGCGATGGTACCCATCAGCCTTCGACCAGGTATGAGAAGACGCTCTCCAGCGAGTCGTCTATGGGTTGGATTCGGGTTAGTCGGACGTTGTTGCGTTGCGCGAGCACTGGCAAGTCGAGTTGGAGGACGGCGACGTTGGTAGTTAGTACGACGATTGAACCGTCGGGATCGAACTGGATCGATTGGACGGCCGGTTGTTTGGCGAGTTCGCCGCCGAGTTGCTTGGGATCGGAGCACTCGATCTTAACGTGATAGGGACGGTCGTCGAGGGCGGCGCGGATGGCGTGGAAGTCGCCTTGTGCGGCGAGTTTTCCGTTGACAACTAGGACGACGCTGTTGCTGACGTCTTCGACCTCTTCCAATATGTGGGATGAGATGATCACGGAGCGCCCCTCGTCGGCGGTCTGGTGGAGGATTTCTTGGAAACGGAGGCGTTGAGTCGGATCGGCTCCGTTGAGCGGTTCATCGAGGATGAGGAGTTCGGGGTCGCCGACTAGGGCCGCCGCTAGTCGGATGCGTTGTCTCATGCCGCGGGAGTAGGTGGATATCTTTCGATCGAGGGCGAAGGACATGTCGACGCGTTCGATAGCGTTCCGGAGGTGACTCTCTTCGCGGCGTAGGTCCTTGAGCCTGGCGGATAGGCGGACGAATTCGAGGCCAGTCATGAATTCGTATGCCGATTCGTTCTCGGTCATGATTCCGATGCGTTTGTAGACGTTATGGTCGGTGCGCGGGTCGGTGTCGAGCAGCCGTACCGTGCCTTCGGATGACGAGTAGAGGCCGCAGATCATGCGTAACAGGGTTGTTTTGCCGGCGCCGTTAGGTCCGAGAAGGCCGGTAATGCCAGATCCGATGTTGAGCGTGATATCGCTGACTGCGACGACGTTCCCGAACCATTTGGAAACCGAATCCAAAGAGACGATGGCGTCGTTGCCGGTGTGAATGTCTATTTCGGTTGGGGTTTGCACGCGATCATCTTTGTCTCGAATAGAAACTCCACGTCGCGACGATGGAGCCAGCGGTTAACAGGGCGACCCATGCGATGGGTAGGAACATGTTGAGATCGTTGGATTCGTTGTAGGTTCCGAAGAAGATCGATGGCATGACATTGGCGTTGATGTCGATGAGATTTACGAGCGCGATTAGTTCGCTGATTGACTCTTGTAGTTCGAAAAGGTTGACGATCAGTTCGGCGAATGTCGAGATCATGATGACGCCGATGACGATTAGCGTTGCGATCATCCGGCGGTCGGTCATGGAGCTGATGGCGATTGTTAACGATGTTGTGAAGACGGCGAAAACGATGCCGTTGCCGACGAACCGGGGAATGTCGAGCCAGTTGTCTTGGGCGTGGCCTAGTGAATCTCCGACGCCAAATAAGAGTCCAATCCAGTATGTGATGTGCGGCAGGATGGACGCGGCGAGGAGGAGCAAGAAGAGAGCGCACCATCGTGCGCCTAAGTAGTCGAACATGGTGATGGGTCGGACGAAGTAAAGATGGATGACTCGGTTTCGCCGATCTGGGCATACGAGTTCGGGGCCGACGAATGCGGCGAATATGAGGATCATGAATGAAATTACGGCCGTCAGTTCGAGATGGCCTGGCAAGTCGACGGGTAACCCGCCCTCGGTTTCGTCGACGTCGAAGCCGATTTGTTCGAAAAATGCGCCAATGGCGGCGAAGACGAGGCCGGTGGCGATTGTCGGTGAGAGAACCAACCACGGGAGAAATTTGGCCCATCCGCCGCGTCCGATCCCCATGCCGTTTTTGACGCTGTCCCATAGCATGGTTTTCCACGCTCGGCGGCGACCCTCGCGTTCGCCAGCGTAGGACTGGTAACCGATGTCGAAGACGGTTCCGGTGCGTTCGGGTTGTTGGTCTGTGGTCACAGGTTAGTTGGAGCGGAAGAGGTCGATTAGTGCTCGTTGGCGTGGGCCCATGCGGACGAGTCTGGCTTCGGATGCTACGAGGGCGTCGCGGAGGGCATCGTATTTTGCTCCATCGACATCGGGTATCGATACCGCGATACCTTCGGAAGCGTGCTCGATGTTGCGATCAGTCAGTTCCGCGGCAAACCGGTC
Organism: Dehalococcoidia bacterium; assembly: GCA_963664695.1. Classification (GTDB taxonomy): domain Bacteria; phylum Chloroflexota; class Dehalococcoidia; order Lucifugimonadales; family Lucifugimonadaceae; genus Bin127. Next base: position 264,298 of record OY761543.1, on the reverse strand, counting down.
GCGGTTGTTGGCGACCTCGACGTAGATGAGCTCGGTCTCTTCGGTTAGAGATTTCACGTCTGATGATTCTTTGACGCGTCCGAGGTCGAGAAGGACGATGTTGTCGCATGTACGCTCGACATCTTGCATGAGGTGAGTCGATAGGACGACGCTGATGCCAAATTCTCGGGCGATACGACGGATCAGGTTCAGCATCTCGGTGCGACCTGTAGGGTCGAGACCTGCGGTCGGCTCGTCGAGGAGGATCAGAACGGGGTCATGGACGAGGGCTTGAGCAAGTTTGACGCGCTGTTTCATGCCGGTGGAGTAGCCGCCGATGGGGCGGTAGCGCTCTTCGAAGAGTCCGACGTGGCGGAGCGTGTCGGCGGCGAGGGCCCGTGACCGTGATGGCGGGATGCCGCTGACTTCGGCCATGTGGGTCAAGAAGTTGGCGGCCGACTGGTTTGGGGGTAGGCAGTCGTGTTCGGGCATGTAACCCAAACGGGTGCGTGCTTCAAAGTCACGAGTATCGGCTCCCATGACGAGTGCGGAGCCGGATGTGGCGTCAGTGAGACCGAGGAAGATGCGGATGGCGGTCGATTTGCCGGCGCCATTGGGACCCAAAAGGCCAGTGATGCCAGGGCCGACGGTGAATGATGCCGCGTCGAGGGCTTGGACGTTGCCGTAGAGTTTGGTGAGATTGCGCGCCTCTAAGAGGGGAGTACTAGAATTCGAAACGGCCATAGTTGAATGTTAGCTTCAGTCGTGGAAAAAGTATCGTGTCGGATAGGTTTGGGGTGCGGTGCCGCAGTCGCCGTTGTACTAGACATCCAGTCGATAGAAGTCGATGGCAGTTTGGCCGAAAACGTAGTCTGATTGTTCCTGAGGAAGGTTTTTGAGCATTTCGCGGACGGAGTTGGCCCAGTTGGGGTAGGTTGTGCCTTGGGTTGATACGGGCCAGTCGGAGCCGAACATGAGGCGGTCGACGCCGAACATGCCGATGACGTGATGGACGTACGGTAGGAGGTCGTCGTTGGTCCAGTTTTCCATGTCCGCTTCGGTGGTCATGCCCGAGAGTTTGCAGCGCATGCCGTCGATGGATGCGACGTCGCGGAGGCGAGTGAGCCAAGGTTCGACTTCGCCCTCTTTGATGTTGGGTTTGGCGATGTGGTCGATAACGGCGCGGAGGTCTGGGACGTGCTCCATGATGCGCGGTACGAAGGGGAGGTTCCAAGGGCGAACTAGGAAGTCGTAGCAGAGACCGCGTCGTTCGACCTCTTTGAGGCCTTGGATCGGGGCGTCGCCAGCGAGCCATCCGTGGTCCTCATCCATCTCCCAGAGATGGCGAACGCCTTTGAAGTATGGGCTTTGTTGCAGATCGTCGAGGATTGAGCCGACGTCGGGCTCGCTGAGGTCGACCCATCCAACGACACCGGCGACGAAGTCATTATTCTCGGCGATTTCGAGGCACCATTTGGTTTCTTCGACGGAGGCGTGTGCTTGAACGATTACAGTCTTATCGACTCCGGCTTCTGCGAGTAGGGGACGGAGGTGGTCTGGACCATAGTTGACCCGAATCGGACTGCCTTCCGGCATCCAATCGTAAGGTCGCAGGTCTAGGTCCCAGAAATGGTGATGGCTATCGACTACGGTCATGGTTTGGTTGTGTTGGCCCCCCCTTGGGCCGCCCGGTTGCCCTCACCCTAGCCCTCTCCCACTCAGCGGGAGAGGGGATTCTTGCGGGTGGATGAGTTGTTAGCGTGGCGCTTCGTACGTTTCTCCGACACGCGGGAATATGCCCCGCTATATTTCGGACATTTCCCCGACTCGTGCGAGTGTGCCCCCTTTGTCCTTCGGACATATCCCCCGTGAGCGGGGGAAACGCGATGACTAACGGGCGATGGTTCCGATGGCGGGTTCGCCTCTGATGGCGGTTCCGTGGCTGCCGGCGAAGTTGGCGTCGGCGAACCAGAGGACACCGTCGTTGGAGGAAAAGCCGTGGATAAACGGGTCATCGGGCCCCATCGTGATGCGGTCCATCTCGGCACCAGACTCTTTGTTGTAGAGGACTACTACGTTGTCGGTAGTGTGTGCGCACCAGATTCCATCGTCGCCTTCCAAGGCGAGGCCGTGCAGGCGCTCGAGTTCGACCTCGAACATGTGAACAACCTTGAAGTCGTCTGATGGGTCGACGAGGTAGATCGCTTTGGGGTTGAATGCAGTAACCCAGAGCAGGTTCTGGTCATGGTCCCACTCGATGCCGTGGATACCGCCGCCATCTGGCGTCCGCCATCGGTCGACGGTTTCACCGGTGTCCATGTCACACTTGACGACGTAGCCGAGGTGGGTGTCGGTGCTACGGTAGGGTCGGGAGACGGTGGTGCCGTTGGACCCGGTCCAGATGTGTCCGTCGCCGACGGTGATGCCGGAGCCGTTCTCGGTGCCGGTGTACACCGTTCTGAGGACGTTGCCGGCTTCGTCGATCACATAGACATTGTCCGTGAGTTGGTCCATCACGAACAACTGGTCGTTGTACCACTGCAGGCCGTTCGGCATTTCACATGGAGACGGGATGGTAGTTCCCACCATCGATTTCGTCGCAGTCATCGTCATATTTGACGCTCCAATCGCAATGTTGTATCGCTCAATCCTAGTGCAAGTAGTTTAACTTGAAAGCATCTCCGGCGCGCCATTTGAACCAATCGACCTCGGATTGCCCCAGGGCGTCACGGTAGCAATAGAAAAGGTGGAGACCGGGTGTGTTAGAATAGTTGTGCGTGAGAGTAGGCGAAACTAAAGACCCGATTCAACGGGCAATCTACCTAAACCACCGGTTTAACCGAACCCTCCTGACGCCTACGGAGAAGATGCTTGGATGCTGTGCTGCTGTCCAATCGAGACGGCGATCATACAACCTGAGACATACATCGAATAACAGGGAGAGGCGGTTGAAATGATAAGGAAACAATCGCATGCAAAATCAAGGTCACGGTAATGGAGCAGGCCGTCGAGTGATGATATTTATCGACGGCAGCAACCTCTACCACGTACTTAAACAGAACACCGATAAACAAAACCTCGACTACAAGAAATTCGCAGAAAAGCTCTCCGGAGATCGAGAGCTAATCCGGACCTATTACTACAACATTCGTCAGGAATCGCCTGACAACCCAAGTTTGGCCGAATCGCAGGACCGTTTTTTGAACGCTCTTTACGAGACCGAATATCTGGAAGTGAAGCTGGGGATTTGGAAGCAGCGGGGCAACACGATGGTGGAGAAGGGCGTCGATGTAATGATTGCCGCGGATCTCATCGCACACGCTTACGAAGACCATTACGACACGGCGATCCTGGTGAGCGGTGATGCTGATTTCTATCCGGCGTTGCAGGTGGTGAAGGATACCGGCAAACAGGTCGAGGTGGCGGCATTTGATTCGAATCTCTCCTCGGAGGCGGCACGTTTTTCGGATGTGTTGATCAAGTTCGAACGTAGCTACTTCGACGATCTTTGGATGTCTTCGAGCCAGAAGAACAGCAATATGCGGGCTGCGGAGAAGCGGAGGTCGGTGACCGATGAGGCGGCTTCGCCGAATGGTGAGGATAAGGGTGCGTCGCGTGGGCAAACAAACAATCGGCGGCCGTTCACTGAACGTTACGCTGATCGCCGCAACGCATACAGCGCAGCGTCTTCACGTAACAACGGATCATCGCGAAACGGTCACTCGTCTACACAATCGGCGAACCGGGTGCGACGAACTGAGACCCGCCGGAGTTTGTCTTCGGTTCTGGACAGCAACGCCAAACCGGCTAGTCGAACTGAGCGGCGTGGACTGGCGACCGCATCCCGGCAACGAGGCTCGCAGACAGACAAGCGGTCGAATTCGGCTTCATCGTCAACAGACGCGCCGAGCACAAATGGCAGAGCCTCGGGGCCACGTAGCAATGATCGACGTAAGTCGTGGATTTCGCGGATGCTGAATTCCCGATCGTAGCCGGGTTTCTACCAATCGGCATCCACGATGTTGCTATCGTCTTCGTAGATGCGTTCTTGAGAGCCAGACTTGAAGTCCATGGCGAAGAGATGATTCTTGCCGTCGACTTCCGAGCGGAACAGGATCTGCTTCCCGTTTAGAGACCAAATCGGGTTGGAATCGGGGACGCGGTTTTGGGTGAGGCGTCGAGTCTTTTTGTCGTCGGTATCGATGGAGTAAATCTCGGCATTGCCGTCGCGTTCTGAGAGGTAAACGATGTCGCGCCCGTTCGGTGCCCACTCGAATTCGGTTTCGTTGCCGTCGTCATCGGTCAATGCAGAGGCAGAGCTCGGGCCGTCTCCGGTTTCGACGAACAATGTATAGATATCGGTTGAATCGTCGGATTGTGTCCGTGCGAATGCGACTCGTTGGCCGTCCAAGGAAAACCTCGGACGGGAGTCTGGGTAGTCGGTGAGTTGGACTTCGTTGACGCCATTTACCGAACGCATGTAGACACCATCACCGCCGTCGACTTTGATTCTCATGACGACCCACTCGTTGTCACCCGACCAATTGCCGAGTTCGACGTTGCCAGCTGGTTCGCTGACGAGCAAGGTGGTTTTGTCTTCATCGAAATCGTGAACGAAGACTTCAGTGTTGTCAGCAGAATCGGTTTGGTACGCGATCTTGCGCGAGTCGGGGGACCAGAAATACTTGGATACGCTGTTCGGCGCGTCGGGCACACGAGTATCATCCTCGGTGGATCGGTCCCAAATCTTCAACTGTCCGGTGCCGTTCGACGCTTCGGCTAAGAAGGCGATGCTCCCTTGATTCGGAGACCATACCGGGTTCTCGACTGCCTCATTGACGATTTTCGACGTTTCACCGTTGGTTTCGAGCAGAAAAAGCTGGTTGTCTTCCTCTTCCAATACGAAGGCAATTTCGTAGCTTAGACCGTCGCCTCCGCAGGCGTAGGTCGCGATGAGGGTAGCAGTCGCGATGGCGGTGAGGATCGTTGCTTTGGCAAAATTCATATTGAGTTCGGATGACGTTGTTGATGCGACGGAACCAGACGTATGAGAACAGAAAACTGTGGGCTCCTCTACGCGATTTTCGGCAATTTCGTTTGATTGTTTCAAGTGATGCAGATGCATCTAAAATCGCAATACGTGCTGAATACCTGCCAGACTGGGAGATATCGATGAAATTTGCGTTCTTTATGATGCCGTTGCATACGCCCAACGAGAATCCATCTCTGGCGTTCGAACGCGACATCGACATGATTAACTATGCCGAGAAGTTGGGATTCGACGAGTATTTTATCGGTGAGCATCATTCTGCGGCCTGGGAAAACATGCCGACCCCTGAATTGGTGCTAGCCAAGGCATCGGCAACTGCGACGCGGATCACGCTGGGCACGGGCGTAGTGTCGCTCCCGTTTCATCACCCGTTCCATGTCGCCGAACGCTTCGCGTTCTTAGATCATCTAACCCGAGGCAGAACGGTACTGGGCGTCGGGCCTAGCGGATTGCCCACGGATCCCCAGCGGTTCAAGATTCCTCCGAAGGACTTGAATGCGATGATGCGGGAGTCTACCGACATCATTGTGAAGCTGCTGGAGTCGCCGGATCCGATTTCGTATGACGGGAAGTACTGGACGATTGACGAGATGGCGCTTCAGTTGCGCTCGTATCAGCAGCCGAGGCTCAAATTAGCGACGCCGTCGGCAGGTAGCAAACGCTCGCTGGACTTCGTGGCGCAGTACGAGATGATGATGTTTTCGATTGCGGGTAGTGGTCCACCAGATGCGGTGCCATTGGCGCGGCAGTGGGACGAGGTGGTTGACGCGTCAGCGAAATACGGTACCTCGCCTGACAAGAACGACTGGCGAGTCGTGACCTACATTCACTTGGCAGACACCCGCGAAGAAGCGTTCGAACAGGCGCGACACGGCGCGGTGCGGGACGTGCACAATTACTTTTACACGATCAACACGCCGCGAAGTTGGTTGATTCGTCCGGACCAGAATCCGGCCGATCTGACGTTTGAGGAGATTGTTGGGAAGAGGCGCTGGATCATCGGAACGCCTGACGATGCGATCGAGCAGATTGAAGAGATCGTTGAAGAAACGGGCGGCATTGGCGGCATAATGCTGACGACGCACGAATGGATGCCGATGCGGCACGTTATGTACTCACAAGAGTTATTTGCCCGGTATGTGATGCCGCGATTCAGGGGGCATACTGCAGATCTGGAGCGGGAATGGGAGCGTACGAAGCAGGACCGAGCTCAGGGTCGGATACCGAACATTACTGGTCCGAATGATGGAACGCTGGACGATGGGAATAAGAGCAATACGTTCGTGAAGGTTTAGGTTTCAGGGTTGGGACGGCGTTTTTCGCGCTTAATCCCTCAGCGACCAATAGTAGGTATATCGCTCCATGAATCCGTTCTCGTCAAACGGTACGGCTTTTTCCCGAGCCTCTTCAAGGGCCGCGACTTTGACAGGACGAAAGTTACTCATCCGCAACATAACACCATCGGCGTAGATGGAGAATTCAAGATCTTCTCCAGCCTGCGCGCCCAAGGCTTCGATTACCTCTGCTGGGACGACGACTTGACCATCTGTCGGAACTTTGACGTTAATGTTCTGAATATTCACAGTCATGTATTCAACAATAAATTGGAAAGGTCAATCTCAATGCCAGAGATTCGGACGACGCATGTCCTGATTGCTTCTCTGTCATGCGATCATAGATCGGTACGCACAAAGCACATTCGGATGACTTGACCTGAGACAAGGGCCAGAAACCATGACAACACTCGAACAACTCCTCGAAGAGGTTGATGCCTCCGCCGCCGAAATCGTCGAACTCGAGCGGCAGATGATCCAAATCCCAACGGTCAACACCGGTCAAATGCCGACTGGCGACGAAACACCACTCGCCGAATTCATCCGCGACTGGTTCCACGACGAAGGCATCACTGACACCCAGATACTGGCCCGCGATCCCGAACGCGGAAACATCATCGCCGTCTATCCCGGCAGCGAACCCCGTTGCCGCCTGATGTTCATGTCTCATACCGATGTTGTCCCCGTCGAAGACTACTCCAAGTGGTCTTGGGAACCCTTCGGCGCGGAGGTTTCCGGTGGCAGGATCTACGGCCGGGGTGCGTCGGACTGCAAGGCGTTGCTGACCGCCCAAGTGATGGCGATGGCAATTCTCAAACGCAACAACGTGCAACTCAAGCACGGTCTCCGTCTGGTCAGCGGCGCCGATGAGGAGCATGGCGGCCGATGGGGCTTCGGCTGGTTAGCCGACAACCATCCCGAGTCTCTGGAGTGCGATTTTGCGGTCAACGAAGGCGGCGGAACTCCCGTCGAGCAGGGCGGAGCGCTGTCCTACCTTCTAGGCACCGGCGAAAAAGGCCGGCTCGAGATCAAGATCACCCTCCTCGGAGAAAGCGCCCACGCCTCGGTTCCTTGGCAAGGCATCAACGCCTCGGAAAGACTGTGGCGAGTGCTCCAACGGATCGAAAATTACGAACCCGAAGTCGACACTTCATTACCGATATTCGACTATCTCAACCTTTTCGGCATCGAGGAGCGCCCGACACCCGAAAACATCGAACGAATCCTAGGCGACCTCGAAGACAATTCGCCGCGGTTGAGTTCGATGCTCCGGGCGCTATCGAGGATGGTTTGGACGCCAACCATGATCAGCGGCGGCATTAAGTCCAACAGCGTACCCGAAAACATCACCGTCACCTGCGATGTTCGAACCTTACCCTTCCAGACCGAAGAATACGTTCACAGCGAGATCGAAAAGACCATCGGCGACGTCGAAGGCGTTTCATTCGAGATCGACTATATGTCGGTTCCGAACTCATCCCCGTTCGAAACCGACTTGGCCGAAGCCATCAAACGAGCCCAAGCCTTGGCGGTATCGAGAGACGACATCCAGTGGATACCGGCCGTCAGCAACGGCTTCACTGATTCAAGGTTTACGCGCAACCTCGGCATCATCACCTACGGTTTCGCCGGAACGCATCCGGATGATGATCCGATGCTGTCACGGGCGCATGGAACCGATGAGTCGGTGGGTATCGAGTCGTTGATCAGCGGTACGAAGTGCATGATCGCGCTGGCGTGGGATCTTTGTGAGGCACAGTAGGTCGATGAAGTTGGGCATGGTTGCGGTTGCTGACGAGTTGGCGATCGAGATGAAGGCCGCGGGATCGGAAGATCGCGCGGTGAATGAAAAACGTTATCTGAAGTCCGAGATCGAGCATTTCGGCGTTAACGTGCCGACGATAAGGAAATCAGCACGCCGCTTCGCCCGGGAGCGCAGTTCCTTAACCAAACCCGACTTGATTGGTTTGACGAACGAATTGTGGGACCGTGATGTTTATGAGCTACGGAAGTTGGCCGTGAACATTCTTGCGGCGCGGATTGAGGTTTTCTGCGTGAATGATGTCGGGTTCGTCGAAGGGTTGCTGCGTCGGTCACATACTTGGGCACTGATTGACGATCTGGCGATTAATGTTGTTGCACCGATGATCTTGTGTGCATCAGAAGCCGAACGCGTTCGTGCGCGGTGGTCTGAGGATGACGATTCTTGGGTGCGCCGAACGGCAATGCTCGCGCTGTTGCCACGATTGCGACGCGGTCTCGACTGTTGGGAGGAGTTTGCCGGGTACGCCGATGCGATGATTGATGAAGAGGAGTTTTTCATCAGGAAGGCGATCGGTTGGGTGTTGCGAGAGTTTTCAAAGCACTCGCCGGATTTGGTGTTTGAATGGATGAAACCGCGAGCGGCGATGGCCTCGTCGGTCACGTTTCGTGAGGCAGTGAAATATCTGTCTGAATATCAACGTTCGCGGCTTACTGAACTCAGGAAGGCGTCGGCGCGGAGGACTCGAAGTTGAAACGTCCAAACGTTCTATTCATCATGGCTGACCAGTTGAAGTGGTCGGCGTTGCGGATGTACTCCGAGATCGGAATTCCGACGCCGTCGTTGGAGCGGTTGGCGGCGCGTGGCGTTATGTATCGGAACGCGGTTACCCCGCACCCTCTGTGTGTCCCGGCGCGCACATCGGTCATGACTGGGCGATATCCGCACTCGACCGGATGTCGGCGGAACGAGACGTTGATGCCGGACAACGAGACGCATGCGTTCCAGATTTGGCGCGATGCGGGTTACACGAACGGGCTGATCGGGAAGAACCACTGTTTTGTCGATCTAGATGTTTTCGATGTTTACTGCGATATGTCGCATGGTGGTTTGCCGAAAGGCGATTACCAGGGATCGGAACCGAATACGAAGGGCATGGATTGGGTACGACCGGTTGAATCGATCAACAAGGCGCACGAGGGTCGAACGCAACTCAACGAAAATCCCCAAAGTCCCACGATCGCATACGCCGTAACCGACTACCCGCTCGAGGACTACGGTTCAAACGTCATCACCGCCCAAACCGAAGCGTTTCTGGACAGAATTGCCAAAGGCGACAGATTTGGCCGCGACCAATCGGAAGGCGACAGTGATTCTCCTTTCGCGCTTTGGGTCTCTTATCCGGACCCCCACGAACCTCGCGAAGCTCCGCGCCAATACGTGGACATGTTCCCGCCGGACAAAATCGCTCTACCTCCGACCAGACGAGGAGAGTTCGATAAGGATGGCGGTGTCGACTTTCTAGACGATGGGCCGTATCCACCGAGTGGCGAGGTCAGTCCCGCGCCAGAGGTGAATCGGGTGCTGTACGCGATGTTGGGAATGAATGATGACAGCGAAGAAGACATCCGAAATCTGGTCTCGGTGCACCACGCGATGACGCAAATGGTCGACGATGGTATCGGCCGAATTCTCGATAAATTGGAAGAGCTAGACATGCTGGAAGACACGATCATCGTTTTCACGGCTGACCACGGCGACTTCATGGCCGAGCACAATATGTCCGTCAAGGGTGGCGTGTTTTACGACTGTTTGACACGGATTCCGTTGATTGTGGCGTTTCCCAAAGGTGGAGTGCCCAGCGGGGATATTGACGAATCGATGGTTAATACCGTTGATATTATGCCCACGCTCCTCGAGTTACAGGGATTGGCTGAATTTGACGGAATTCATGACGCGTGGGACGGCACGAATTCGGACGTGGGTTCGCACGATGGATCGGCGACGCTCGGAGATGACGGCGTCGTCCGAACTGAATTGCTGCGCAGAATGCAAGGTAAGCCCCTTCCCACCGCAACCGGAGCGGAGGCGCGAATCGCTGCGTTCTCAGAATACGGCGCGGGTGGGTCACCCGTGACAATGTCGCATCTCGACGAATGCGAAAAGCCCTGGGGTTATCGAACTCTCATTGCGACATTGTGGGGCAGGGAGGCTCAGGGCCGGAGGAAGATGGTCCGAACGGTCGATTGGAAATATGTGACGGATCCGATGGCGCAAGGCGCGGGTAGTGGCGATGTCGCAGACCCTGAGGATGAGCTGTACGACTTGGTGAATGATCCTTGGGAGCTGTACAACGTGGCACATGATCCCAAGAACGTCAAGGTCGTTTCGGAGATGCGGCGGTTGCTGGCGGGGTGGATGATTTCGACGGAGGATCCTGAACCGGTGGCATTGCCGCAGACGATTGGGCGCTCCCGGTAAACCGGAGCAGCTTTCAGAAGATGCCTTTGGGTTCTACGCCGAGGTAGAACTGTCCGACAGTGTTGTAGTGGTCAGGTCGGCCTTGGATTTGTTGCCTGATGGCATGGGCGTCTTGAAAACAGCGTTGAATGGTGTTGGTTTCGAAGATGGCGGTTGAACCGCAAATGGTGTAGGCGGTGTTGACGATGTCGGCGGATGTCCTGATGGCGTGGGTGCCGGCGAGTCGGACTTGAATTCGCTCCTCGGTCGGTAACTTGTGATGTTCGACGACGGTCTGCCACATCTGGTTGGTCGCTTCATCTAAGAAGGCGCGGGCAGAATTCCAATACGCTTCGGTTTCGCCGATCATTCGCTGCGTGGTTTTATCGGCGCTAAGGATGTTGGCGCCGCCTTGTTGGGTTTTGCGTTTGGTGAGGTCGACGGCGAAGTTCAACGCGGTTCGGGCCACACCGAGCGCGACGGTGGCGAAGCCCGATGCGAACATCGGCGTGGTGTGGATGACGTAGAGGGGGCCGGCTTCGCGTGACGGTTCGTTGAGGCCATAGGAGCGTTCGGTTGGGACGAAGAGGTCGTCGTTGACGAAGCTTTGGCTCGCGGTGCCGCGTAGGCCACCGACGAACCATTCGTCGATGACTTCGACTTGTGATTTGGGGATTAGGAAGGTTCGCATCTCGACGGGGTCAGACTCGTGGACTGGCGCGAGAGCGGCGACCCAGGTGGCATGGGAGATACCACTGCTGAAGTCCCAGCGGCCAGTTAGACGATAGCCGCCTTGCGTTTTGATTGCTCTGGTGCCAGGTCGTGGCGGGCCATTGGTTACGACTGTAGTGGGATCGCCCCATATCTCTTGGGCTGCGGATTCACTGACGCGAACTGCATTCGTGGAGAATACATTGTTTTGATTCACGCACCAGCCGACACTGGCGTCGATTTCGGCGAAGATGCGGACGATCTTCAGGAATTCTGGGTGCTCGAGCTCGGAACCGCCGAGTGATTGCGGCAAAAGGAGACGGAAGAACCCTGCGTCAATTAGGGGACGAACCACGTCCTCAGGGATGCGTCGTTCATTGTTGATGCGATCGACATGAGGAGCGACCGTCGATGCGAGGTCGTGGGCTCGCTGGATGAGTTCGGTCAAACGGGGTGTGTTGGAGTTGAGTTACGACAGTTCGTCAGGGACGACTACGTCGGGTTCAAGTTCTAGGGGGTACCCGGGGAAGAAGTCACGCCATGGTTCGAACTGTTCGACGAACTGCATGCCGTGGTCCATGGAGGGCAGTTGTTTTATCGCTCGTCCGGGGTCGTAGCCCATGGTTTTAGCGATTGCTTCGATGCCGCCGCGTCGGGTGTGACGTACTCCACCGACGTTGAAGAGATCGCCGTCGTCGTCTTCGACGATAAGGTCGTAGCCGCGTTTTCGTTGTCGCCAATAGAGTCGCATGGGCAGGAGGAGATGTTTCAGTCGATATCGACTAAGTATGGTTTCACTCTGTCTAGTATCGCATTGCCGACATCGTACTTGCTCATCTGCGGTAAGGGTTCGATTGAGCCGTCGGTACGCACGATGTCGACGCGATTGGTGTCGGTCCCGAAACCGCTTCCGGGTTCTGTGACATCGTTGGCGACCGTGAGGGTCGCGCCTTTAGCTTCCATCTTAGCGGCACCTTTTGCCGCGGCATCGCCAGTTTCGGCGGCGAATGCGACTTTTACCAAGCGCGGGCCGGTGGCGATTGGCATCCAGTCTTCGACCGCTTCGAGATTCATCGTCAGACCGTTTCGGCCTCGTTTCTTGATCTTTTCATCGACGAATGATTTTGGACGAAAGTCGGAGATTGCGGCTGCCATGACGAGCACGTCGGCACTTGCGGCAGCGGGTAGCGTTGCGTCGCGCATCTCTCCAACGGTGTTGACCTCGATGATTTCGACACCCCATGGATGCCGGATGCCGTTCGTGGCGGTGATGAGGACGGTTTCGGCGCCGCGGTCGCGTGCGGCTTCGGCGACGGCGTAGCCCATCTTTCCGGTGGAGCGGTTAGTAATGACTCGGACCGGGTCGATGGGTTCGCGGGTTCCGCCAGCGGTGACTACTACGCGGCGGCCCGATAGGTCGCCCTGGCTTTTTCCGATGGCGAGACGGACGCTGTCGACGATATCCGATGGTTCGCTCATCCGGCCTTCGCCAATCAGTCCCGATGCTAGGCGACCCGCTTCAGGTCCGACGAACAAGACGCCTCGTTTTTTTAGGGTTGCAACGTTGGACTGGGTTGATGGTGCGCCGAACATGTCGGCGTCCATTGCCGGTGCGACGACGACTGGTGCATTGGAAGCCAAAACGGTTGCAGTGATCGCATCGTCGGTGATTCCGAGGGCCAATTTGGCGAGCAAGTTAGCTGTTGTAGGTGCGATTACGATGCAGTGGGCTTTCGTGCCGAGTAGTACGTGGTCGATGTTGATTTCGGAGTTGCTGTCCCAAAGTGATGTGGTCACTGGGTTGTGACTCAAGGCTGCGAAGGTGTTGCTTCCGATGAATCGTTGCGCCGATTCGGTCATGACGACATCGACGTGGGCACCGAGTCTGACGAGTTCGGATGCGACGTAGGCGGATTTGTATGCCGCGATCGACCCTGAAACGCCGAGCACTATGCGTTTGGTTGCGAGGGGTTTAGGTGTTGGTGCGACCATGATGCATCAGATTGAATCGATGGGGCAGTGTGGTGAGCCTCACTCCCGTTCGACTACGAATTGACTTGGGAGGGTGGTGGAAGAGTCGCCGGAGCGATAGGCCATGACCGAATCAAATATGCCGCGAACTTCATCGGTATTTAGCGACGTCGGGACGCCGATCCTCATTTGTTCATCACCATCAACGGAAACCAAGAGTCTGGACCCTAATGATGAACGGTACCGGTATTCCAAGTTCCAAAATCGTGCGAGTTCGATTTCGACTGATCTTGCACGCAGCGTCAGTCCGTCCTTGGTCTTGAAATCTACGCCGATCCGGGCGCGCTGCAGCGCCATCTGGTCGTCTTTCCAGCGGTAATGTGCTTCGAGGTGCAGGTAGTCGTTGACGTACGGCAGGCAGGCGTCGGGATCCGGTCCCGCGTAGCTGCGCGGTCCGATGGTGAATTTAACGCCGGATATGCGATTAGTTCCGTGGATCACGCCGTAATTTCTAAGGTCTTCTCCGGCGACAGTGATGTCTGTCAACTGGTCGGTCGGCCAGAAATCTTGGGACCGCCAAACCCATTCGACTTGACGATCCTTGACGGCGATGATGTGGTCAAGGATTCGAAATTCGTCGTTTTCTATGACGTGATGAAGAGTCAGGTCGTCGCGAGTGCTGCGCTCGTATTCGGTTGGGCGCAACTTCGAACGCGCTCTTTGGACGTACTGATCGACGATCTCTTCGAGCGTCGGTTTGTTGCTCCTCGCCATGGAATAAGTTCCGAGAGAGTTAGTTGTTTGACCGATGGCTACGATGCTAACGCACGGAACGCTTCGGGCAGATGTTTCAAGAGGTCACCAGCGGTCATGGCATAGGGGGTGAGTTGTTCGCGCGCCAATAATCCTGCTTGCGAGTGCAGGTAAACGCCCAAAGACGCGGCGTCGAAGGGATCTGTTTTTGCGCATAGGCCGGCCAAAAGGCCCGCAAGTACATCACCGGTTCCGCCTCTGGCAAGGCCGTGGTTTGGCATCATGTTGATGCGTAGACGACCGTCGGCGGACGCAATTAGGGTCGTCGCACCCTTGAGAACCGCGACACAGTTGAAACGTTCAGAGGCCATCTCAACCGCTGCTCGGCGGTCGGATTCAACCTGCGAGATCGGGATGTCGAGCAATCTGGACATTTCACCGGGATGGGGCGTGATGATGAGGTTGCCGTCGAAGATCTCCCACCATTCCGGCATCTGCGACACCATAGTCAACCCGTCGGCGTCAATGACCACCGTGTGACCTTCCCAGATGTCGCGGTTGGAGGTCAATCTCGATGTCAGCTCTCGGGCACCGTAGGACAGAGACAATCCGACGCCGAAGAGGACAGAATCGACAATCGGGATGTTTTGTTGGATTTTCGTGAACGCGGGACCCGGCAGGACTCCGTTGGCATCTTCTTCCAACGGCAAGTAGGTGGTTTCAGGCAAGTTCCCGGCTAGTGCTTCGTACGCGCTTGTGGGTGTTGCAAGCGTGACCAAACCGACGCCGGACCTTAGGCATGCTTGCGTCGCGAGCGAAGCAGCTCCGACGTATGTGCTCGATCCGCAGATTAGCAGCGAACGTCCGAAATCGCCTTTGTGACCTGCGGCGTCGCGGTCGGGCAGTAGAGATTTAGCCAAGGCGAAATTGTTCACTTCGCGTTTGTAGGGCTCAGTGAGTTTTGCAGGCACGTCGACGTCGAGCAATTCGAACGTGGAGCCGAAATGCGGGTCGCCGAATCTGATTGCCGGTCCCAGTTTGTGCAATCCGACTGACAAGCATACGTCGGTTGGAAATCCGTTGGGATCGAATTCCCCCGTGTTTGGATCTGCGCCGCTGGGCATATCAATGGCGACGGTTCTATTGCCACTGTTTTTTGCGATCTCGAACAAAGAAGCAATCGGTTCATCGATTGGCCGAGAGATGTTGAAACCGAACACACCATCTAGGATCAAGTTTGATTTGTCGCATAAGTTTGCCATTTGGCTATGTCCGGCATCTCCATCGAGTGCCACCGTGCTACCACCCGTTGCGTTGAACGCACACAACAACGGATCATCGTCGGGGCGCGGCAACACGAGCCCAACGATTGCGTTCACGCCCGCCTCAACCAGATATCGGGCGGCCACGATTGCGTCTCCACCGTTGTTGCCTTTTCCGGCAAGGGCAAGCACGGTAGCGTGTTCGGCTTGGTCGTCTAAGTCTTCGAGAACCCACTCCGCAATCGCTCGCCCAACCCGGTCCATGAGTTCCTCGAGGGTTATGGCTCCAGAATCGAACCACTGATTTTCGATGGCCAGCATCTCTGAGGCGGTGACCACCTTCTGATTCGCGGTCATTTCGGCTCCTGAATCATGGTCGCCATGCATCGTCCTGCGCCTCCATCACCACGGATGCGACGGCGAAATCTTTGGAGTGAGAGAGGCTAAGCGCGATACGCTTGACACCCATCTTGTCGGCTCGTCTGCGTGCGTTTCCGTGGAGAGTTATCTCTGGTGGTCCACCCCTTTTGCGGGTAACCTCAACGGATTTCCAGGGGATGCCTCGAACACCGGTGCCCAAGGCCTTCATCACGGCCTCTTTTGCTGCGAATCTGCTTGCCAGTTGGGGAGCGCGATTTCGGGCGTATCTGCGTTCTTCGGCGGTGAATACCTTATTGAGAAATCGAACTGGGTACCGGTCGCGAACGGTGGCAATGCGCGGAATTTCGATGAGATCAACGCCGGTGTATATCATTTTTCAGGGACGCGAGCGGGGCCGTTGGTAGACGCAATGGTGTTGAATCGCGCCCTCAATCGGCAACCTAAAGCATCGACGGGAATTGGGTCAACGGTTCACATGATAAATCGCATCATCAGCGGCAATGAAATAGCCAAAAAAGTGCACGCCGAAGTGGCGGTCAAAGTGACTGCTTTTCGCGAGGCACACGCCTATTCGCCTGGTTTGGCGGTAGTTTTAGTAGGCGACGATCCAGCATCACGCTCTTATGTCCGGCGCAAGGAGTTGGCGTGCGAAGAAGTAGGAATATTGACGGACACGATTCATATAGATGCAGATGTCAGCGCGAATCACTTAGCAGGAGTGATTGGCGATTTGAACGTCGACTCGCGGTACCACGGCATCCTGGTCCAGTTACCGTTGCCGGATCATATCGATGCAGACGAGATCATCAATGGACTCGACCCGTTAAAGGACGTCGACGGCCTCCATTCGCAGAATGCGGGGCTGTTATCGCTGGGCCGACCGCGATTCGTGCCCGCGACTCCGTTGGGGGTCCAACGGATGCTCCTTGAGACGGATGTTGAGGTGAATGGAGCGGAGGTGGTCATCGTAGGGCGTAGCGCCCTGGTTGGTCGACCTCTGGCATTGCTCCTTTCACAACGAGGTCGTGGTGCGAACGCAACGGTGACGATGTGCCACACAGGGACGAGGGACGTCGCGGCGCACACTCGCCGTGCAGATATTCTGATCGCGGCTGCGGGGGTGCCAAATACAGTGACCGCCGACATGGTGAACGAAGGGGCGGTGGTGATCGATGTGGGGGTTTCGCGCGTTGAAGACCCGAGCCGCAGAAGCGGTTTTCGGTTGACTGGGGACGTCGACTACCACGCGGTGAAAGAGAAAGCATCGGCGATTACACCGGTGCCGGGTGGCGTCGGGCCGATGACGGTCGCGATGCTGCTTGAAAATGTCGTGCTTGCCGCCAAGCTGCAAAGCCAATGAGTGACTGCTGACAGATGAGACAAGGTCGCTTCAACGTCGTAATCGTTTGGTATAGAATCGAAATTCGACTTAACGCTGAGGAACGCGCAGTTCATCGCGTCGCACGGAAATGGTCTGTGCTCGCGCATCGAATCATTTCGGGTTATGGAACAAGCCGAAAAACCGAGGGTTTCCACTACGGGCATCGTCAGGCCTGCGTTCACAGAATCCACACCCGTTTCGCCCAGCACCAACGGGTATGCCGCCAAAGGTTCTGCGACCCTATCCGATGACCTCGACAACGCGGAACTTGTGCGGATGTATCGTCTGATGGTGCTAATTCGCAGGTTCGAAGAAACTTGCGGTCAGCACTATTCACTTGGGAACGTGCGGGGATTCCTTCACCTGTATATCGGTCAAGAGGCGACAGGGATCGGAGCGATCAGCGCGCTTGAACCACGGGACTATATCGTCACTCATTACCGTGACCATGGCCACGCTATCGCCCGCGGTCTGGACACAAACCGCATCATGGCGGAGATGTTCGGTAAGCGAACCGGATTGAGCAAGGGCAAGGGCGGATCGATGCACATATTCGATGCCGCCAAGCATTTCATGGGTGGACACGCCATCGTCGGTGCTCAACTTCCGTTGGCCGCCGGGATCGCCTTGGCGCAGCAATACCAAGAAACCGACGTGGTGACGATGGTCTTTTTCGGCGACGGTGCGACCAATCAAGGCACATTCCACGAGACGCTGAACTTGGCGTCGGTTTGGCAACTACCAATCATTTTCTTCATGGAAAACAATCTCTACGGCATGGGATCCGCGGTTGGCAGGGTCCGACATCGCGGTCCTGACTTCAGCGACGCCATGGGCGCCTACGACGTCGATGTGATTTCGGTAGACGGTATGGACGTAGTAGCGGTACGCGAGGCTACGCAGGCAGCAATCAATCGTGTTCGGGCTCAAGGGAGCCCGATTTTTATTGAGGCGAAGACGTTTAGGTTTGTGGGACATTCCTTCGCGGACCCTGGTGATCAGTACCGAGAGAGGTCGGAGGTCGATCTTTGGCGACGCCGTGACCCGTTGGAGACGTATCCACAGCGGCTGCTCGACTTTGGCGTTGCAACGCAGGCCGACCTCGACGATATCGCAGCGAGTGTCGACGCAGAGATTGATGCGGCCGTGGAGTTTGCCACTAACAGCGCTGATCCCGATCTTTCGGAAGCGTTTGACGATGTCTACGCCTAGGATGTCCCTACCTTGGCTCCGCAACGATCGATGAGTGGAATTCTGTAACTTCTATGCCTGAGATCACTTTTCGAGAAGCGATAACGCAGGGCCTGGCCGAGGCTATCGAGACGGATCAGAATGTCTTCATCATGGGCGAGGACATTGGTGAGTATGGCGGAGCGTATTCGGTTACCAAGGGATTCCTCGAGAAGTACGGAGACAAGCGCGTCAAAGATACGCCGATTTCGGAAGCCGCGTTTGTCGGCGCAGGCGTGGGCGCGGCGAGTGTGGGTCTTAGACCCATCGTTGAACTGATGTCGATCAGTTTCTCCTTGGTAGCGTTCGATCAGATCGTCAATATGGCGGCGAATTTGCGCTACATGTCCGGCGGTCAGATCAAGGTTCCGATGGTTATCAGAGCGCCAACCGGCGCTGGTGTTCAACTGGGTGCGACGCACTCACAGAGTTTCGAGACCTGGTTAGCCGAAGTACCAGGCATGTACTGCGCTTGCCCATCCAACCCGAGCGACGCGCTCGGACTGCTTCGCACATCAATCAAATCAGACAACCCGGTGATTTTCGCGGAACATTCGCACCTTTACGGCGCCCGCGGAGAGGTATCGGACGATTACTACGAGATTCCGTTCGGAGAGGCACGGGTTGATCGATCGGGAGACGATCTGACGCTCGTTTCATATGGGTACGGCGTGCGTGTTCTGCAGGAAGCGGCCGATGCGATGGCTGCAGATGGGATTGATGCCGAGATTATCGACCTGCGTTCGTTAAGTCCGATTGACTTTGACACTGTGGTTGCTTCGGTCCAGAAGACGGGTAGGGCGGTGATGTTGGACACTGCCAGAAAAACCGGCGGTATCATGTCGGAAATCGTTTCTGAGGTCCAAGAACGAGCGATTGATTGGCTCGACGGACCGATCGTCCGAGTCGGGGCGAAGGACGTGCCCTGGCCGTATAACCGCAGTCTTGAGCAAGATATCCTGCCGGACGCCGACGATGTCGTTGAAGCAGCACGTCGATTGATTAGTTTTTAATGTGCGGCATTAAGTTTTCCGCGCGCCACCCCAAATTGAACCGAACCAACCGAGGAGCCAAAAGTTGATCCACGAAGTCACGATGCCAGCGATGGGTGCCGACATGACCGAAGGCACCGTTGTGAAGTGGTTGAAGAGCGAAGGAGATGACGTGGCTCGGGGCGACAAGCTCGCGGAGATCGAGACCGACAAGACTGTCGTCGAGATGGAGGCTTACAACGCAGGCATTCTGCGGAAGATCGTATTGGGCGACGGCACGAAGGCACCGGTCGGATCACTACTGGCGTACATCGGCGGTGCGGACGACGTGTTGCCATCAGTGGATGCAGTGCCCGAGGTGGTGGCCGAACCGGTATCTGAACCAGAGCCTGAGATCGAGGTAGAAGTTCCGAGTGCTGAGGTCGCACCACAACCTGAACCTGTAGCTCCCGCACCAGCTCCGGCCGCGTCCGTCCCGGCGGCACCGACCGTTGAAGGTGGGAGGATAAAGGCTTCCCCGCTCGCGCGGCGACTTGCACAGGAGAAGGGTTATGACTTGGCGGCCATACCTGCAACCGGCCCCGGCGGTCGCATCACCCGTGACGACGTGCTCGATTTCACACCAGCACCAGCCTTTGCACCGTCTGGTGCAGCCGTCTCAGCGCCGTCCGTCACTGTCGACGGCTCGGATATCGAACTAACGACGATGCGCCAAGCCATTGCCCGTGTCACCGTCCGAAGCAAGACCGAAGCGCCTCACTACTATGTCACATCAGGCGTTGACATGACCGAAGCGATGTCGTTCCGCGCCCAACTCAACGCCGAACTGGCAGAGTCAGGTGTCCGCGTATCCGTCAACGACATGATCATCAAGGCATTGACGATGGCGATTGTCAAATACCCGAAGTGGAACACAACGTTCCACGAGGATCGATTGGAAGGCCACGAACACGTCAACATCGGTGTGGCGATCGCTCTTGAAGCTGGTCTGATAGTGCCGGCGTTGATTGGCGTCCAAAGCATGTCACTCGTCGATGTCGCTAGTGCGTCGAAAGACCTCGGTGCCCGGGCTCGTGGTGAAGGCGGTTCGTTGACCCAAGAAGAACTGACGGCCGGCACGTTCTCGACCTCAAATCTCGGAATGTTCGGCACCGACACGTTCGCGGCAATCATCGTCCCGCCCCAAGCCGGCATCCTCGCGGTCGGTGCGGTGAAACCCACGCCAATCGTACTCGATGACGAAATCGTAGTGCGCCAGATGATGAACGCCACCATATCGGCGGACCACCGAGTAGGCGATGGGGCAGAAGCGGCAATTCTGCTCAACGAGGTTAAGGACAACCTAGAGCGGCCCCTGCGTCTGATCTTGTGATCGACCGTTAGTCCACTCAGGTTGTGCTCCCGTCTATGTGCGAAGATTGACGCACTGTGTACGTTCGAGAGGCATTTACCGACGACGAACGCTCGATACTGAGTCGTTACTTCACTAACACCGACCTCCCGGTGTTTGCCATCGTCAACCTCCCGGAGATCGTCAAGGGAGCGATGTTTGCGCGCTACAGTCGGACGCACAAGTCTCTGCGTCGGTTGTTTTTGGACGAGTTTTACGAACAGCCAGAAATCGGTATTCAATCGATCGCCGCCGAATTGAGCGATGATTCTCGCGGATTGAGCAGGGCCGAAAAACTATATGAGACGGTGTTCGTGGAGTACGGTGATGATTCGGTAGCGCAGTTGGGTGGTGCCCATGTTGCTTGTGAGCAGGCATCGGCGATCTTGACGAAGATCCTCGAAAGGGGGCGTTTAGCGGCGTACTTGGAACAAAGCACGCGTTACATCTACTACGATGTCAAACTTAAAGATGCAGACGGAGCAGCACGATTCAGGTATCAGACGCCGCCTGAAGTGGCGCAGGGGCCAATGGCCGGTCGCTACGCCGCCACGATGGATCGACTGTTCGAAACCTACTCCTTCGTGGTCCGCGCCCTCACATCGCACTTCCAAACGCGTTTTCCACAGGGTACCCAGGAGACAAGAGGTGCGTATCGCAGCGCCACCCGAGCCCGCGCCTGCGACACGGCACGGGGTTTGTTGCCAGCATCCACAACCTCGAATCTAGGAATTTTCGCAACGGGTCAAGCCTACGAGGCCTTGCTGATGCGTATGAATGCGAGCCCTCTAGCCGAAGCGCGCGAATATTCCCAAATGATGCTCGTCGAACTGCGCAAGGTGATCGCCGGTTTCCTGTCGCGAGTCGACGTCGAGGATCGCGGCGTCGCATGGAGCGACTACTTCAAAAACGTCGCCCAAAACATGAATGAAATGGTGGAGAGTGAGAGCGCACCGCTGGACGGAAGCGATTTCGATCTGGAACGTGACGAGGTGGAGATGTTAGATTACGATCCTGATGCGGAGATAAGGCTCGTCGCTGCCGCGTTGTATC
This sequence comes from Dehalococcoidia bacterium, assembly GCA_963664695.1. Lineage (GTDB taxonomy): Bacteria > Chloroflexota > Dehalococcoidia > Lucifugimonadales > Lucifugimonadaceae > Bin127. The sequence continues at coordinate 242,589 of OY761543.1, read as the reverse complement.
CGTATTCAAATCGATCGGAAGTGGATCTGCTGAAAACAGCGTTGGGCATGAGTGACGAAGAGCGCCGGAACGTGATTTCGACTTATGTTGGCGAGCGGTTGAATCGTCGACACAAACCGGGACGAGGGATGGAGCGGATCTACTACCGTTTCGATGTGCTATCAGATTTCGGCAGCTTTCGCGATCTCCAACGGCATCGAATGATGACGATTGATTGGCAGCGATTGACGCCGCGACATGGTTATTCGACGCCGCCTGAGATTGAAGAAGTTGGCGGCGAAGTAGCGAATAGATGGCACGACTCGATGTCGGAAATGTCTGAACTGTACTGGGATTTGCTCAAAGAACATGGTGCCGACGTTGCGCAGTATGCGGTTCCGTTTGGCTATCGCATCCGCTACAACGTCCAGATGAACGCTCGGCAGGCTTTCCATATGCTGGAGTTGCGAACCGGAGCTTCAGGCCACTCCGACTACCGTCGTATCTGCCTGAAGATGCACGCGTTAATCCGGGATCAGGCAGGTCATGCCGTTATTGCCGACGCGATGGAGTACGTCGATTCGAAAGACTATGGTCTTGGTCGACTTTCGTCAGAACTTCGCCAATCGCAACGGCGGCAACCGTCACTGTTTGATGTTCTATGACAACCGCGGGTAGTGCGCCGGTCCTTTTTCGACGCCGCAGGCATTCGCGAGCCAATCTTCTTGGGCGATGTGATCGAGGTGGCCTTTTCCTTGGTTGATGCCTACGGTGGCTTGGCCCGAGAGACCAGACGCTAACTGGTCGTAGTAGTCTTTTTCGCCGGCTCCGGTTGAGAACAGGACCTTTTTGGCGCTGACGTCGCTGACCAGCGCCATTGGATCGTAGTTGGCGAGTGTTGCTCTTGCTTCGTCCCATGCATCCGGGTGGGAACGCTTGAAATCGTTGAACTCAGCGAGCGGATAGTCCGGGTTTCCGGCGGTTCGGTTGTCGATGTCGGCGAACATCAGTGCGCCGGTTTGGAGGGCATGTACGCCATCGGTCAAGGCTGCGGATATGAAGGCAAGGTCGCCGCCGGAGATGGCGAGTCTTGATTCGTCGATGTTGGGTTGTTGCAGAAGGATTTGGATGGCTGTGATGCAATCAGATACGATGTCGCCCCAGACGTAGGAATCTTCGCCCGGTAGGCCGTCGGTGAGGAGACCGGGGTAGGCTGCATCGTAGCGGGAGTTGGCAAGTCGTTGTCCGCGGTGGCAAAGCGCCATGACCACGTAAGCAGCGCGGCGTTCGTAAAGCGGTACACCAACCACGCTTCCGTACCCGGGTGCTTGGAACACCGGTACGTGAGGTCCGTCGGATTTGGGAATGTGGAGATAGGCGTAGAGCGGGTAGTCGCCAACCCCGTTGAAGCGGACCGAATAGGCGTTCGACGTCTCGTTGGTTCGAATGGGCAAATCTTCGATGGAGACATCGCCCTTGGCCGCGTTGACTGCGGTTTCTACCCGCGCAGACCAGTAGTTATTCATGATGAGATTCTCCGTCGGAGGTTACAGCGCAACCGGTTTGAGATGTTCGGCGAGGAAGGAATGCAGCACCTTGTCGTGACCGACTCCGGATCCAGAGTCGTGTGCGCAATCCTCGTAGGTGTAGAGCTTCTTGTCTTGGCTGCCGATCTCTCGGAACACCGCGAAGCCGGTCTCCGGTGGGCAGACGTCGTCCATCAAGCCGATGTTGACGATGATTGGACATTCGATCTTGTCGACAAAATTGTGGATGTCGTGAAGGTCGAGGGTGTCTCTAGCGGCTTGTTCCCGCTCAGGATGGAGTCGGAGGTAGTCGTTGATCTCCTCGTAGGGGTAGGACCGTGTCAGCGATGCCGCGTCCATCATCGAGCAGAGATACGGTGCTCCGGCGGACGCACATGCCACTTGGCCGGCTCGCAGTGCTGAAACGAGGAGGGTTAAGGCGCCGCCTTGGCTGCCGCCTTGAACGCAGATGCGCGAAGAATCGACCTCGTCGAGCCCGCTCAAGAAATCGAACGCCCGGATCGCGTCCATGTAGAAGCCGCGATAACCGTACTCGGTCCGCTTGTCGAGATTGTGGACCAAGAGGCCCGGGTAACCCGGATTAAAGACGGAGTTGCTACGGAGTTTGTTGCGTGGCGCGGCCGAGAACGCGGCGTAACCCATCATTGCCAAGTCGGTTGGCAATTTCGGTTCGCTGACGTATCCGGGGACGAAGAGGTAGCCGGGCAAAGGGCCTTCGATGTTGCGAGGTCGACAGTACCAACCTGCGATCTCCAAACCGCCGTAGCTGTCGTATCTAGCTTCGAAAACCTCAACTTCGGGCGTTGAACGCAGCGGCACCGGTTCCAGTCTAGGATTCAACGGCACGGATAGCGTATCAGCTTCGGTTTGTCGCCAATATTCGTCGAAATCGTCAGGGCGGCGCACTGAAGATTCGAATTCGGAAGGATCACGGCGCGTCATCTGCAATACCTCAGGTCTCATTTCGAGTCCCTAACACTGTATCACCGTCAAAACCATTCGACGCGGTGGCTCAGACGGCCGAATCGGTCGGTTTGGAACCACCGGCATCCTGCTCGTAGTTTCGGGTCATCAACCATGCCGGAATGACTCCGATGATGCAGGCCGTGGAGGCGTAGGTGAAGAAGTTGGCGAAGACGGCCATACCAGCTTCGTTCGCCGCCTCCGGTCGTTCGATCATTTCCTCGAGTCCTGGTGCGGTCAACAGGAACTGCTCGGTACCGAGTGAAGCAACAACCGCGAGCCCAGCGGTCATGCCGATGTTCCGAGACAGCGTCAAAAGTCCCGAAGCGACGCCTTTGTCCTCTTCGGGAACTCGTCGCAAGGCGCTTTCGGCAATCGGGGCGATTATCAGTCCCAGGCCGATGCCGACGAGGACGAGGTCAATCGAAGATCGAGGCTCTTCCAACACGATGTCCCACGTGGAAATGAAATTGAAGCCGATCGCCGCGATTACCAATCCAGCGATGGTCGGAATGCGGACGCCGAATCGCGTGGCGATGAATCCGCCGGCGAATGCTGCAACCCCTAACGCCACCGTCATTCGCACGAGAAGGAGCCCTGAATCAAGCGCGGAGAGACCGTAGACTGTGCCCGCAAGCAGCGGTACGCTGACCAACCCGATCATCAACGCCGAACCGACGAGGAAATGCGTGACGTTCGACCAGATGAAGTCCTTCAGCCTGCCCAGTGATCGTGGAACCGCCTTTTCGTCGGCAAGACGATTTGATATCGCGACCACTCCGGTTAGGGCAGCGGCGGCGACGAAAAGCATTATCATCGGCAGGTCGGGATCGGATATGCGGAAAAGACCGACCGTTAGCATGGTGAGGGCGGCAGTGAACGCGGCAGATCCGATCCAGTCGACGCTCGTGTCGTGGCGGATGCCCTTGGGTAGCTTGACCAGTGCAACTATGGCGATCAACGATAGCGGAATGTTCGACCAGAAGGTGTATTCCCATCCGATCCAATCTGCAATCGCACCCGCAAAGACCGGACCGAATACGCTGCCGGCTTCGGCGGCGGCACCCACCATGCCGAACGCGACGATCCGGCGGCGTGCCCCGACAAGAGTCTCGGCCGCGGCGAGCGATATCGGTATGACCGCACCAGCACCGATCGACTGCACGACCCTAGCGACGATTGCCCAACGATATTGATCTAAGAACGGGATCGCGTCGAGTGAAGTCGAAACCAACGGAATCATTGCAACCCCGACTGATCCGACCATGAATACGCTCAATGCGAGCAGGAACGTGGCGCGGTAGCCCCATCGGTCAGCCAGACGACCCATGATTGGCATCGTTGCCGAGTAGCCGATGAGGAATGAGATGATCAACCAACTCGCCCGCGTGATGTCGTTGACCGGAATCTTCAGGCTCTGCATCATGTCCGGCAAGATCGTCACGACTAAGGTCATGTCGTCTGCCGCGATGAAGACGCCGTAGCACAACGGCAGAAACAGAAGATACGGAGATACCTCCGTCTTAACCCATTTCACGACTATTGCGATTCCTGGCTGCGATCGTCAAGCATCAAGGGATCGGTTGTTCGATCACGAAATCTTCGCCGTAGCGGCTCATCTGGAGGATGCGCACGGTTGAATCGCCGTCGCGGACCTGGAGAGAACCCGTGATGCGCGCCGATTTCATTTCGAAGGTTTCGTGGTCGATTACCACTTCAGCCACCCCAATGCCATCAGGTATGATCTCGCCGAGCAATGACTTGAGCGCGTCGGCCCGCAATGGCGATGTGATCTGGTAGTCGACGCCAGGTTCCGGGGTTGTCATGTACTCGGCGTCGGTAAGACCTTCAAGGACGCCCCGAACGGCTGCGATTGGTTGCAAGAAACCTATCGGGTTTTGCTCGTCGGGCAATAGCTCCCATTCTCCGGTCAATGGGTTGGTCAACCAAGTATTGGTTCCGATCAGAATCGCTTGGACTTCGATATAGATCCTGCCGAGATTGGCTTCGGCAGCGATGCTCATCCCGGTCTCGGTGATCGCTCCTTCGACGCGCGTAAGTTCCAGACCGCCCAGCGCTTCGGTGAAACCATTTTCGTGCTCAAGGATGAACCAAATGCTCCCGGCTTCGACCAGGGAGTTGATAGCGTTGTCGATGACTTCATCAGGTTTTAAAGGGACGGGGCTCGGAGTTGGACTAGGCTGAACGACCGCGGTCGGCGGCGGAGTCGGCGATGGTTCAGGTGCGCTGGTGCAAGCAACCAACATTGCTGCGCTTAGCGAGAACACGTTGAATGACAAGAACGCGGCGAAGCGTAAATCCCGCATGTATTGAAACCCCACAGTGAGTCGGCTCACCATTGCGAGCCAGCAGATGACAAAACGCCTTTGAGAAGATTTTAAGGCAGTTTCGAATTACCGTGTTGACGGACCGGAATTATCGAGCACCGCGATGCTCTGAGCGTTCACTCTACTGGGGTTTGAAGCGGTTCTCCGGCAACGCCAATGACGGATCGGGTGGATCGACAACGCGCTCGCGGGTTATGTGGGCTCCGTTGTAGAGACTCAGTGGTAACTCAAGTCCGAAGAGGACGGTGCTATATCCGGCTTCGTTCATGTCGAACGATGCGATGTAGGTCGGTTCGCCTTCGTCGAAAAGGTACAACCGATACTCTTCTCCCGGAGGCGCTTGGTCGACTCCGCCAATTACGAGGGCACCGATCGGTTTCTGTTGATGTTCCAAAAGATACGCGTATCCATCGCCGGACAACGCGTTTTCAGGTTGCCACGCTGGGCTTTGGTATTCATTGCGCAGCGTCGCGTAGGTCAGACTGATCTGATCGTTCATCGATGTGCGGAGAGCGTCGTTGATTTCCGTCATCTTGACAATCTCTTGATCCTGTCGCGAAATTCGCTCATGAGCATGCGTCAATAGTTGCTCGTTCGATGACATGTCGTTGACCATCGACTCGGTGTGAGCATATGCGGCAGCCACCTCGCGTTCCATATCAGAAACTTTGCGGTTGAGCTCCACGTTGTCGGTACCCAACTGGACAGCCATGATGCCCACGATGGCGAATGAGGCGATAGAAGTGGCAAAAGCCAATCGGCCAGCCGACAGAACGTTGCCAAGTCGTTCCCAGATGGTCCGGAGGTCACGTTCGTATTCGACTTCCTCAATCGCGATGCGATTTTCGAGGTGTTCAACGAGCGAGGAGTAAGTCGAAGTGTTTTTGGCGACGCTGGTTTCGGCATTCGCGGTTGTTAACAGTTTGTCGCGGAGCGAAACTGGTGGCGCGGCTTCGCCGATCCGCGCCGACATATCAGCGACGGTTTCCAGCAACTCACTAAGTTCGTCGGCCGCGTCTACGTCGCGAGCAACTAACTCTTCAACTGCTTGTTGCTCGCGTTCGTCCAACGCGCCTAAAGCGTACGCAGGAAAATCCGCGATGATTTCTTCGTCTCGAGGCATCTTTTGATTCCACCCAGGATTAGTCGTCGCCGTAGATTTCTTTATCCAATGCCACGCGGAGTTTCTTTAAGGCCAATCGCATTCGTGTTTTAACGGTCCCCAACGGTTGGTCGGTCGCTTCTGCGATCTGAGTCTGGGTCATTCCCTCGAAGTAAGACAGATAGACAACTTGGCGTTGCGGCTCCGGCAAAACCTTAAGGGCTAAACGCACCTGTTCGTATTCCGAGTTGGCCACCGCCGCTTCGGGCGGGGAGATGTCGTCTGATTCGAGGTCGTAGCGTTCCGTAATGTCGTCACTGTAGCGGGATTTATCTCGTCGGAGCTTACGGAGTTCGTCGATGGTACGGTTATGGGCGATTCGGAAGAGCCAAGTGGTGAACTTGCCCTTGTCTGGCATGTAGGTGTGACCACGCCGCCACACCCGCATGAACACATCTTGAGTGACTTCCTCGGACTTAACGGCATCGTTTAGGATGCGCGCCGCTAACCCAAATACACGTTTGCCATACCGATCGTAGAGCGCTGCGAATGCATCGGTGTTTTCTTCCGATATTTCGACTAGCAGTTCTTGATCTGTGAGCTCTTGGTAGTTGATCATTCGCCGACTTCCGTGAGAATTGACTTCTATTCCGTTGGACCTGGTGCGTTTTTTCGGTACCGGTTTGACTCAGATACGGAAGAAGGGGATCTCGTGGATCTTTTCTGGATCAACTAATCCATCAATTTCTGCCAAAGGCTTCAACATTTCGAGCGAATCGAGTTGGATCTTCACGTCTTCGTGAGGCGGCATCATCTGGACCATGCGCGAAAGCATGTCATAAGCATCGCGCGCACGCCCGGATCGACCATGCAGGTGAGCGATATCGCCGATGTTGCGCCAGTTCCACGGCATTAGATACTGAATCCGCTCAGCATCGGCGATGGCTCCGACGAAGTCGCCGTTTTGGGTGTGGATCATCTTCATGTTGTTCAAGACACGAGCGAGAATCATCTTGTTGTCAGCTCGTGGAAGATACCGTCGTTCGAGTTGATCGAGTTTTTTCGGATCGTTGGGAGGATTGCCCGGTCCGCTCAACATCTTCAGGCATTCCCACCGCGAATAAATCCTGCCTTCTCGAAATGGGTCGACATACACGAGGAAATCGCCCTTGCCGGCGGAGAGCAGGAAATGACCGGACATATTTACGCCCGTAAGCGGTATGCCGATGCGCCTACCAACCTCCATGTAGAGGATGGACAACGTGATTGGAATGCCCAACTTCCGATCCAGGACATCGCTTAAAAGGCTGTTCTGGATGTCGTAGTAGTTGCCCGCATTTCCACGGAACCCCATCTCGACGAACATCAAGTCGTTGAGAGTGTAGAGAGAATCGAAGATCGAAGGTCGAATCAGAGGCTGGTGTTTGATACGTTCAGAGATCTCATTGATCGCGCCCATGTAGAGCAAAACGTCGAGATTGGGATCGTCCTCCGCGGCGATGTACAGACAAGACAGTGCGAGGTTGATTTGTGCGGACGGGCGCGCTACGGATCGAACGAAGTTATCTCGTGGCCCGTTGTCGGCTGTTCCCATGCCCAAGCATTGTAAAGGCGAAATGACCTCGTGGCAACTGAACTTCGATTGAAGGGTAACCTCCCTTGATATAATCGACTAACTACAAAGCGAAGCGTCCTACGGACGAATCCATATTGAATCTGGGGAGCTCAGTAAGCTGGGCTGAGAGGGCGAACGCCAACCCGCCGACCCACATTACCTGATCTGGATAATGCCAGCGGAGGAAACCAACTCCGATGTCTCAAACATCGGAAATTCCATCAACCGTTCATCCTCGGAACGACGACAGTTCTTCGAGTTCCGCAGTGAACACCGACCCGCCACGTTCTGATGTTGGCGAAAATTCGGCCGCGTTGACCATATCGGAATTGCCCGCGGTTTCTGTTCGAGACGCGGTCAAATCTTTTGTGCGTCCCGACCTGCCGCCGATTGAAGCTGTTGACGCCGTCTCTATGGATGTTGCTCTTGGCGAATTCGTGGTAATCGTTGGCCCTAGTGGTTGCGGCAAATCCACGCTTCTGAACATCATCGCCGGACTTGTTGAGCCTGACACCGGAAACGTCAGCCTCCAAGGCAACCCTGACGCCCAGCGCATCGGCCGCGTCGCCTACATGCACCAGATCGACCTACTCCTCCCATGGCGCAATGTCCTTTCGAACGCCACCCTCGGCCTCGAAATCGCCGGGATCCCCCGCGCCGACGCTGACGCAAAGGCGACCGAGTTGGCCCAACGCTTCGGTATTGCCGATTTCCTAAACGCCTATCCCGCGACCCTCTCCGGTGGCATGAGACAACGAGTAGCCTTACTGCGTGCCGTCCTTCCAGAACGCGACGTGTTGCTCTTAGACGAGCCGTTCAAAGCCTTGGACGCCATCACTCGCGCTGAACTCCAGCGCTGGCTGTCCGACGTCCTCGACCGCACTAACCGCGCAACCGTAATGGTCACCCACGATGTCGAAGAAGCACTTATGCTCGGCGACCGCGTGCTGGTGATGTCTCCTAGACCGGGCCGCATCGTTTTAGAACTCGATGTCGACCTTCCGCGTCCACGACCACGCGACATCGTCCGTGATTCGAAGTTTGTCGAATTCAAGTGGCAATTGCTATCCGCTTTAGATGACGAAACGACTAGATGATGACGAGTGGCCTAATCAACCTCTTTTTCAAAATTGAGGGTAGGATCAACCGATCCGAATGGTGGGGGTGGTTCATCCTCCTTGTAGCTGGGACGATCGCTGTTCTTTTTGGACTTTCCGCCTTTTCCCGAATACTCACAGTCTCCGCACAGTTGCTCGGCTACATAGCATGGGCTGTCTTCTTATGGTGCTTCGTTTGCCTGAGCGCTAAGCGGCTCCACGACACAAACGCCTCCGCCTGGTGGATGCTGATCGGATTGATACCCGTCATCGGCGGAGCCGTGCTATTGATCTGGCTCGGATTCCGCCCGGGAACCAACGCGGGCGATCTCAACGACTACGGCGAACCTCCACCGGAATATTCCGGGGTTTCCGAACACACCTTCCCCATCAGCGCCCGTTCATTCATCCGAGCATGGGGATCCGCCATGTTGTTGGCCGCACTTGGCCTGGTCCTCTGGGAAATTCTCGTCCGCGTCCTAGACGTTCAGACCTGGATCCTCCCACCCGTATCCCTCATTCTCGCTGAACTCGCCGACAAGCCTGACCTATTCCTCCGACACGCATCCATTACCGCACAAGAAATCCTCATCGGATTCGCCGTCTCGATGACCTTCGCTGGCGTCATGGCAACCGCCATGTTCTGGTCCCGACTCCTTGAACGATCTGTCTACCCATTCCTCATCGCCTCTCAGACCATCCCCGTGTTTACCCTCGCTCCCATGCTCCTCATATGGATCGGCACCGGAATCGCTCCCAAAATCGTCGTCGTGGTCCTCTTCACATTCTTCCCTGTGACCATCAACCTCATGACCGGACTGAAATCGGTCGACTCCGACATGGTCGACATGTTCCGAACCCTCGGCGCATCCCGATGGCAGATGTTCACAAAGCTCTACATCCGATCGGCGCTCCCATACCTCTTCGCTGGACTCAAAGTCGCCGCTGTCGTCTCTGTGATCGGCGCCGTCATCGGCGAATGGATCAGCGCAGCATCCGGTCTCGGATGGCTGATCAAGACCTCGACTCCAAAATTCCAGACAGAACTCGTGTTTGCGGCTATATTTACCCTTTCGGTAATGGCCGCATTGATGTTCATTGCGATAGCGTTGTTGCAATCGCGTATCCTGCGTAACTATCCCGGGTCGAACGCCCAAGGAGGAGAATCGTGACAAGAATTACAGGTTTGATCCTGTTAGGAGTAGCTCTTTTTGCACTCGTTGTCGCCTGCACATCCGAGCCCGAAACAGAAACGGTCTCAATCGAACTGGACTGGTCGCCGCCAAACGCCAACCACTCCGGCATCTACGCAGCCATCGACCAAGGATTTTTTGAGGAAGAAAACCTTGAGGTCGACGTAAGCGTCCCCGCCGATGCCGCAGCCATCGCCCAACTCGTCGGGTCAGGGCAGCGCGACTTCGGCATTTTCTACCAGACAGACACCACCCTTGCACGAGCCGCCGGCGTTCCCGTCGTCGCCGTTCGCGCCATCGTCCAAAGCCCGATCAACTCGCTGATGGCCCTCAAATCTTCCGGCATAACCCGGCCTGGCGACCTGAAAGGTAAAAAGGTTGGATACCCTGGCATTGAGTGGGACGAACTAATGCTCGCCGCGATGCTCGAAGCCGACGGTCTGACCCTCGACGACGTTGAACTCCACGACGTTGGATATGCACTCTCTCAAGTCCTCGCCGCCGGAACTATGGACGCCGTCATTGGCGCCTACTGGTCATACGAATCGTTCGTGTTGGAGGACATGGGCTTCCCAGTTGAGATCATCTACCCCGAAGACTGGGGCGTACCTCGCTACTACGAGATGATGCTCATTACCTCAGACCAGATGATCGAAGAAAAGCCTGATGTCGTCCGACGCTTCGTGACCGCATTCACGAAAGGCTTCGAATACGTAGCCGAAGATGGACAACGAGGCATCGACATCCTAGTCAATCTCAACGAAGACTCCATCGACGAATCAAGCGAATCCCTAGACCGCCGAGGAATCCCGCTCCTGATCCCTGCGTGGCTAGACAGTGAAGACGGCAAATTCGGTACGCTCTCCGAATCACAGTGGAAATCAGTTGGCGACTACATGAAAAGCCGGGATCTGATACCGCAGGATTTTGACGTCAGTACCGCTTGGACGGACGAATTCTACAAATAGATCCAACGAATGACCTGTAGGTGCAGGTATGAAACCTGCGACCACTAAATCCGCGGAACGGCTGAACACCGTCCCCGTCGCGACGCGAACGCAGGGGATGCATGGACGCTGCAGGGCGGTGGCATTGTTACCCACAACCACCGCCATTCCCGAACCGACCAAGATTCGCGAAGTAAAACGTGTCGCCTTCCGAATACGCAGTTCGCCAACTACCCGTCTGGCCAGAGATTCAGCAGGTTCGGATTGAATCTAGAGGCAGCAGGCGTAAGTTTTGGATATCGATCGATGGAGAACCGAATCCTTGGTTGCTCAAGTACCCGAGACCTAATACGGGAGAACATTGGGCTGAAAAGATAGCCGCCGAAGTCGGAAAACTAGTCGGAGTAGACTGCGCACGCGTCGAGTTAGCCGAATGTGGTGAAGAGTTAGTCACCGTCTGCGAATCTTTCGAACCAGAGAATCGAGACGAATCAGACCATTATGACGACGAGATGAGGGATTGGTTCTACGATCAAACGTTCTTCATCGAAGGTTGTTACGTTTTGGCGTGGAACGATGATCAATACGACATCGAAACGCGGTTCGGTCAACGAGATCATAACGTTGGCAACATCGTGCGAGCAGTCAAGGGGTTGCTACGAGACCCAAACTTCCCCGCTCACGGTCAAGAAGACGACGTTATGCAGTCTTTGGCATCGTACGCATTGCTTGACGGTTTGATCGGCAACACCGATCGACACCACGAAAATTGGATGTTGAAAATCATGTTAGTTCGTGCCTCGGCCACAGCCTGGATGTCCGCCGCTCCATCATACGATCACGCATCCTCGCTAGGTCGAGAACTCCAAGACGAACGGCGCACTCGGTATTTGGAACAAGGCGGAGTCCTCAATTACCTGAACAGGGGCAACGGCGGCGTATTCGCCGACGACCAGCAAGCCCGCGCACCTTCTCCACTCGAAACCGCCAGCTACATTTCTCAACAGTGGCCGGACTACACACAGTCCACGTTGGAGAGAATTGGCGAAATGCCTGATTCCGCGTTTCGAACCGTTATTGATAGAGTACCAACAGCATTCATGTCCGATATAGCCAAAGAATTCGCGTACCAAATCATCATCACCAGCAAATCAGAACTGCTCAAACTTACCCAATGACTACTCTGTTTCTCGCATGTCATGACCGACGAAATCGGAGTTGGTTTCCGGTGGGACGACTCACGAGGAACGACGCCGAACCCGTTGAGTACGAGTTTGAATACATCCGAGGTGCTTATGAGGCTAAGAATTCGGCGATTCCCCTCGCAGTCCCTGTTCCCGGATTCCCCGAGCTAGATAAGGCATACCGAGCTACCGAAATCTTTCCGATTTTCCGTTACCGCGCCATGAGCAAACGACGCCCCGACCGCCCGGAGTATCTCAATCTTTTCGGTTTGGACCCTGAGCATACCGACGTGCTTGCCGAACTTGCAATTTCAGGTGGTCACAGCGTCGCAGACACATTTGAGATCTTCCCCGCCATCGAACCAGATGACCAAGGTCGATTTAAGACTCGTTTCATCGTCCAAGGTTTGGGATCGTCGGACCCCGCAACCATCGAACGCATCGCATCGCTCAAGCCGGGCGACCTCCTCGAACTGGCCCTAACAGTCAAAGGCCGATCTCCGCAACATTCGATCCGCGTAACAACGATAGAAAAAATTCACCTAGGTTGGCTACCAGGGCACCTCGCAGACTTTTTACGCCAACCCGACATCATCAACCTCGCAGGCATTCAGCTTCGAGTCGTCCAAGTCAACCACGAAGCCCCACCGAGCCACCGACTATTAGTCGAACTCACTGGCCAGCTGCCACCCGGGGTCGACCCGATGGACGAACTAGAGCAGTATCAGCCAATCGCGTCCAACTGAACTCTCCCGCACTTAACCCTCAATACCCCCGTCGCGGATAAGCCAGATGTCCCACCATTCCCGTCTTCGCCACCCGGTAAACATGACCGGTAGCGAAAGTAACGAACAGCACGTCTAAACCCGGACCGCCGAACGTGCAGTTCGTCGGGCTATCCGCCGGCGTTCGGTGTGTCGCCCTGACTAAGCCGTTCGGCTCGAAGACGTAGATTGCTGAACCCGCACCAGCCGTCGGCTCGCCCGCCGTGGCGAGAATCTGACCATCCGTAGTCAACGCCATGCCGTCGATTCCGCGGCCAGGCCCGAAATCGAAGAGAACCGTACATTCGCCGAGTGTGCCGTCGGGATTGATCGGGTATGCCCGTAGCTCGCGGCGAAGATCGTATATCACGGGGCTTTCGGCGACGTAAAGAACATTTTGATCTGCTGACAGCAACACGCCATTTGGCCGGTTGGTATCAAACGTCACCCGTTTCGTGGTCCAGTTGCCACCGAACGAGTGCGCGGCCAGGTAGACCGATTCATGTGGGAGGTTGTTCGGCTGGGCAGAGTAGTTCGGATCCGAGAAGTAGATCCGACCTTGACCGTCAAGGTCGAGGTCGTTCGGCATATTCAGCGTGGCACCGTGGAGGTTGTCGGCGATCGCTACCGACGGGGAACTGGGGTTAGCAGGGTCGATCTCTACGACGCGGTTGCCACCACCTTCACACGCGAACAACCGGCCGGATCGGTCGAATTTCATCCCATTCGCCTGATTGGTGTCCGTCCGCCACACCTCGCTCTCGCCAGTCTTCGGGTCCCATCGATAAGTTGTCGCTGCGTAACACTCGTTGTAGAGCAGGGCGTTTCCGTCCCAGGTCGGCCCCTCAGTGAGGGAATCGTGTTTGGCGATCAGTTCCCATTCCCAAGAATCGTTCATCGGTAATCCAGACCTTTGGTCGCTTTTGATGTTGAACTGCGATGTGCGTGTGATCACTGCGGATAGAGCAGGTGTCCGGTCAATCCGGTGTCGCGTGAGACTAAGCAGTGGCCTTGGATGGATGAGACGTATAGGTCTCCGTCGGCGAAGGTGCAGTTGGTCGGGCGTTGCGCGACTACTGGATGCTGCTCGATGATCATGCCGTCAGGATCGAAATGGGTCACGTTGCCGCCAGGTCCGGATACTTCCCAACCGGTGCAGGCTACGATGCTGCCGTCTGAGGCGAGAGTCATGCCGTCGATGCCGCGATGCGGACCGAAGTCGTGGAGGATTCGGCATTCGCCGAGCGAGCCGTCGTCGTTGACCGGATATGCGCGTAGGTCTCGGCTTTCGCTGGCTCGGAAGTCGCTTTGTGCTACGTAGAGCGTCTTGTAGTCGCTGGAAAAGATCAAGCCGTTGGGTTGCGTAGTGTCGAACGTGCGACGTGTGCAGACCCAATTGCCGTCGTCATCTTGCTCAGCCGAGATGATCGCCGAGTAGGGTATGCCCACATCGGGGTTCGACTCGCCGACACGGTCGGAGAAGTAGATCGCGCCCGAGGGAGTGATTGCCAAGTCGTTCGGGCTGTTTAGTAGAACGCCGTCTATCCGGTCGACAACGGACTCGAAACTGCCGTCGTCGTTGAACTTGACCAATTTGCGACCGTTGCTTGCGCAACCGTAGAGATTGCCGTCGGCATCGTAGTTCAGGCCATTCGTGCCTTCAGTGTTTTCAGCGAACACATCGACGAGACCGGACCCGACATCGAGTCGCATTATGCGGTCGAGGGCGATGTTGCTGTAGAGCATGTGCGAGCCGGTCCAGCAGTTGCCTTCGGTAATAGTGCCGATCATGGGTGCCGCGTCTTCAAATGTCCAAGGCATCAGTCATTTCCTTTTTGCGATTGTTTGGAGTTTCGAATTGATTGAATCGATGTTGGATTCAGTCGCAACCGAGCTGGTCGGCCATGTCGTTGAAATCGGTTGCGGTGATGTCGAATTCCGAAGTATCGGGCATATCCACCAGTCGATCGGCTCCGTGCTCGAACGGACGATGGACGAAGGCGGTGGCGAGCCCTTCACGCGCCGACGCTTCCAAGTCGCCGGTGTGCGCGGCGACCATCATCACCTGATCGGTGTTGAGGCCGAGCAACTTTGCGGCGTTGTTGTATACCTTCGGCGACGGTTTATATGCACCGTAAACATCAGGCGACATCACCGCGTCCCAAGGCAGGTCGGCATGTTTTGCCATGTTGACGAGAAGTGCGAGATTACCGTTGGAAGCGGTGGCGATGATGAATTTCGACTTGAGGCGGCGCAATCCCCCTGGGGAGTCCGGCCAACCATCTAGGCGATGCCATGCTCGGTTGAGATGCTGCTTCGCCTCCTCGCTCATGATTTCGGTTAAACCGTATTCCTCAAGCAGCACGTCCAGTTTTTCTCGGTGGATTTCGTCAACCAATCGCCAAGGCCCGTTACCGCTGCTGAGTTCACGGGTCGACTTGCCGTACCATGCTCGCCACTCGTCGGCAAACCGGCCCCAATCGCCGTCTGGCATCCCGTGCTCTGCCGCCGATTTTGAAACTTCGGCGATTATCGAATCTCGCCAATTGACCACTGTCCCGAAGACATCGAAAATCAATGCTTCGACCTTGGAGAGATCGTTTCGACGTTCTTGTGGGCGTGCATCTGGCATCACGCTTGCGTATTCTATATGGAAATGAACTCCGCAAGCCCACCTCGCGCGTTGACCATAGCCGGATCCGATTCAGGCGGAGGCGCGGGGATTCAGGCGGACTTAAAGACCTTCGCCGCGCTTGGGGTTTTCGGTACCAGCGCGATCACTGCGATAACGGCGCAAAATACTCTCGGCGTGACTGCTGTGGCGGAAGTGCCGGTTGAGGTTATCAACGATCAGATCGATGCGGTGGTGTCCGATATCGGCGTCGACGCGGTAAAGACCGGAATGCTGTCGTCAACCGAGATCGTGGAGTGCGTCGCCGAAGCCGTAAAACGGCTTGAACTCGCGCCTCTCGTTGTAGACCCGGTGATGATCGCCGCAACCGGGGCGCAGCTTTTGCAGGATGATGCTGTCGAGAGCGTGAGGAAACAGTTGGTGCCTCGGTCATCGGTAGTCACACCCAACGTGCCAGAGGCAGAGACCTTGACGGGAATCGAGATCGATTCGGTGGAGGATATGGAGCTGGCTGGCGGTGAATTGGTGATGATGGGTGCGGATGCCGCCGTAGTCAAGGGTGGCCACTTCGATGACGGAACCGGGCGGGTCAATGATGTCTTGGTTACGAAAGCAGGGGCTCGCACCTTCACGACGCTGCGGATCGACACGACCAGCAATCACGGTACTGGTTGTACCTTTGCATCGGCGGTTGCGGCGCATTTGGCGCACGGTCTTGATCTCGCGCCTGCCGTTGAATTGTCCCAGAGATATGTTTGGAACGCGATGGCGAATGCTGCCTCGATTGGTGGCGGACACGGACCGTTGAACCACATGTGGGCGCATTCTTACGCCCCGAATGAACAGAAATAGAAAGTCTGGAGACGCAATGACGACACCGCTATTCATAACCGAAGAGCAAGTCAAATCGCTGTTCACCATGCCGATTGCGGTTGAGGCGGTCGAAGAAGCATTCAAAGCCCGCGCGCAAGGCGATGCGTTCAACGAACCGCGGCGTAGGTTGCCTACGAGTTCGGGTGCCTACAACGTAATGTTCGCGACTTGGCGTGGACACCAGATAGCGGGATTGAAGTCTTATCCCGGCGGTGCGGGCGGCATCAATTTCCACGTGATGCTGTACGACACGTCCAACAACTCGCTGGTAGCGGTGATTGAGGCCAACCGCATGGGGCAGATGCGTACCGGTGCGGCGTCTGGAGTAGCGACGAAATATATGGCTCGCGACAACTCCGAGACGGTGGGAGTATTTGGATCGGGGTACCAGGCAGAAACGCAGCTCGCGGCGATTGCGCACGTCAGAAATATCAAGAGCGCCAAGGTTTATAGCCGTTCGGAAGAGAATCGCAATCGATACGCTGCCAAGATGTCAAATAAGTTGGGCATTGATGTCACGGCGGTTTCAAGCGGCGAAGAGGCAGCCGAGTCGGACATCGTAGCCACGATCACTAATTCGCAGGAACCAGTCCTGCTCGGGGAGTGGCTGAAGCCGGGCACACACATCAACGCGGCTGGGAATAACTCTTGGTTGAAACGCGAGATCGATACTCGGGCTATCGCGATGTCCGACATCGTCGCGACTGACGACGTGGAACAGGCTAAATTCGAGTGTGGTGAGTTGATGCGCGCGGCGGAGGTGGGTCGCTTTTCATGGGATTTGGCAGTTCCGATCCACGACATCGTCGGTGGCAAAACCAGCGGCCGAGATGACGACGAACAGATCACGTTGTTCGAGTCGCAAGGACTCGCGTTGGAAGATATCGCCGCCTGCGAACGGATAGTAGAGTTGGCACGAGAAAAAGGCGTTGGCACGCCGCTCAAGTAAGCGAATAATGGCACGGAGGCACCTGATGGCGCTCGATTTTCTGAAGATACCTGATGACAATGCCGTCCGAGTTCCGGCCGATGCGCTGCGTCAGCAGGTTGCGTCGATCTTCGTGGCGGCGGGCACACCAGAGCGGTACGCACAAATCACCGCCGACGCCTTGACGCTTGCCAGCCTGCGCGGTGTAGACACCCACGGCGCAACGAATGTGGTGCGGTACACCGAGTCGATCCTAGAGGGCACCTTCAAGTCGCCACAAGAGATCGAGGTCATCTCTGAATCCGATACGACCGCTCTGTTGAGTTGCGGTTGGGGTTTGGGACATCCGGCCGCGCACATCGGCATGGAGATGGCGATGGACAAAGCGGCAGAGCATGGTGTCGGGATGTCGACGATCCGTGATGGGCATCACATCGGCATGGTTGCCTACTATGCGATGCTGGCTGCGGAACGCGACATGATCGGTATCGCGATGACCAATGCCGGGCCGGCGGTTCGGCCGGCGCATGGTCGTCAAGCGATGTTGGGAACCAATCCCATTGCGTTTGCTGCGCCGGCTGGCGAGGAAAGCGATTTTGTGCTCGACATGGCGACCTCGACGGTTGCTAGCGGTAAGATCGGATTGGCGCGCCAACTCGGCGTTCCGATACCTGAAGGATGGGCGGTTGGTGCTGAAGGCGAACCGATCACGGAACCGCCGGGCGATAGGGGAGATCATTGGGCACAGAATCCGCTCGGCAATACGCGCGAGCAAGGTGCTCACAAGGGTTACGGACTGGCGATGATGGTCGACATCTTGTGTGGCGTGCTTTCGGGCGGTGGCTACAGTTCGTTCATTGGTGGCGGCAGGAATATGTCGTTCGCCATGGCTATCGATATCTCGGCCTTCCGTCCGGTCGACGAGTTCAAAGAGATGATGGACGAGATGATCCGGGCGTTGCACGACACTCCGACGGAACCGGGTGCTGAGCGGGTAATGGTTGCTGGCGACCCCGAAGACGACGCGATGAAAGACCGCGAGGCGAACGGTGTGCCGATATTGCAGGCGCGTTATGACGAGATCGTAGGAATCGCTCGACGCGTCGGGGCAGAGGTGCTCATTTAAGCTGCGCTTTCCAACCGCGAGAACGTTTCAGCCTCGATGGGAGACTCAAAGTTGACCGCTAAACCAAACATCCTAATAATCGGCGTCGACTCGTTGCGAGCTAGCAATCTCAGTTGCTACGGCTATCCGCGCCTGACCTCGCCACACATCGACCGCATCGCTGCACAGGGCACATTGTTTGAAAACACGTTTAGCACCCACATTCCGACCACGAGCGGTTACACATCGATGTTAAGCGGGATGGATGTGTTTTCATCACAGGTGGTGGCACTGCGACACAAGGGGCCGGTCAGATCCGAAGTAACGTTGTTGCCGGAACTATTGAACGACGAGGGGTACAACACCGTGTGCGTCGGACTTAGCGGCAATCCAAGTTCGAGAGGGTTTGACAAGTATCTCGACTACCGCGCATGGGGTTCATGGGAGGAAGGTCGCAGTGACAAGGCTCAGGATCTGAATCGCGTATTTTTGCCGGAGTTGGATCGACTTTGCAGCGCCGATGAGCCGTTTTTCGCGTTGCTCCGGCACATGGATCCTCATGCGCCTTACCTTGCACCAGAACCGTATGAGCGGATGTTTTACCACGGCGACGAGTGCGATCCTGCAAACAAGTCGATGGAACCAGTCATGGCGTTCAAGCCGTTTCGCGATTTTTTGTCCAGTTGGATGCCACCGGGCATTACCGACAAGGACTACGTGATTGCCCAGTACGACGGGGCAATCGCGTACATGGACGCCTGCATCCAAACGATTTTGACGAATCTCGAGAGTCGCGGCATTCTTGACGACACGATCGTCGTGCTCAACTCTGATCATGGAGAAACCCTCTACGAACACGAGTGCTTTTTTGACCATCACGGGCTCTACGATTCAAATCTCCATGTTCCGTTGATCATCCGTTACCCGTCGAAGGTACCGGCCGGAAGACGTATCAGTGGTTACAACCAACACAAGGATTTGATGCCGACTCTGTTGGAATTGGCAGGGATCGAGAGCGATATCGACTTCGATGGCCGTAGTCTGATGGGGATGGTTGAGGGTGAGGTCGTCTCTCATGAATCAGAGATTTACATCACCGAGTGCACTTGGATGAGAAAGCACGGATGGCGCACGCCGCAATGGAAGTTGATTAGGGCGCTGGAACCTGATTTCCACTTCAAACCGCCCGTTGAGCTCTACAACATGATCGAGGATCCGCTGGAAACAAACGACGTGGCCGAGGCGCATCCCGACGTGGTCGCAGCATTGACTAAGCGCATGGACAGTTGGATCGCTAAACGTGAAGTTGAGACCGGTCTGGCAAATCCCATCCACAATCAGGACGATTGGCACGGGATTGATGGGATCGGCTCATTTAAGTCGTCCCAACAGGCTTACGACACGCTGTACATCGGCGATTCATCGACGGCGAGGCGTTTACAGGCGAAGTCTAGATAACCCCGAAAAAGAATAAAGGTAGGCACTGGTGGCATTGAAGGTAGCAATTGTAGGGCTGGGCGGCATCGGAACTCGGCACGCCGACATTTACGCTGCCGACGAGCGTTGCGATGTAGTCGCGGTCTGCGACGCGTTTGCCGAGAAAGCGGATGCCGCTGGTGAACGTTACGGTTGTCCTGCTTTCACCTCGGTCGGGGAGATGGTTTGCAACGTCGAGATCGATATTGCGAGTGTATGCACGGCGGGCGTTGAGAATGGTGGCGACCACTACGAACCTACGATGACTCTGCTCAACGCCGGTATCCCCGTCTTGGGCGAGAAACCGATATCCAACGAAATCCCCAAGGCGAAGGAGATGGTCGCTTTAGCTAAGGAAAAGGGACTGCGGTACGGGATAAACCTTAACCACCGTTTCACTCCGGCGGCGCTGAGAGCGAAGGAGTGGGTCGATACCGGACGACTTGGAGAGTTGAACATTGTCAATATGACGATGTGGATCAATAACCCGAACGAAAGTTCCCCTTACTTCCACATGAGGGCTTTGCACCCTCACTCCATCGATGTAATGCGTTACTTCTGCGGCGATGTTACGCGGGTTCATGCATTCTTCAAGAAGGGGCGAGGTAGGGCGATCTGGTCGAACGTGCAGGTAAACATGCAGTTCGAGAATGGGGTGATTGGGCATTTGACGGGAAGTTACGACGCGGGAGGCAGCTACGGGTTGGAGCGGTTGGAGGTCGTAGGTTCTGAAGCCAGGTTCGTGTTGCGTGAAGCCTGCGAGCATTTGGAGTTTTATCCGCGCAGATCTCAACGGGTCGAGAAATATGCATATCTCGGCGACATGATGAGTTTTGGCGAGACGTTTGAAAGTCGAATAACGAGGTGGGTTGATCAGAACATCGAAGGTGCTGATCCGGACGAGATTGACGGGTCGGGCGAAGACGCTTTAAAGGCGCAATTGATTATCGAGGCGGCGATTGAATCTTGGGAAACGGGATCAGTGGTCGAAATCGAGGGGAACTAAAGATGAAACTTGGCGCCAATTCAGTGCTCTTTGGCGGGCACACCATGAAGGATGCATTCAGATGCATCGCGATGGCGGGATATGACGGCATCGAGTTGTCGGCTATCGATGGCATGAGCGAGCATTTGGTGCTGGAGCGGTGGGAGGAACTTGTGACGGAGATACGCGACCTCTCAGACGAATACGCGCTCGAGCTACTTGCCATGGAGCAACCGCTACGAGACCCCGATGTCATGGGTCGAGCGTGCCGAGCCGCGTCGGTGTTGGGAATACCCGTGGTCAACTGCGGTCCGGGAGGAACTTCAGGTGATGAGGATAGCTTGAAAGCATCGATTAAGTCGCTCTCCGAGATGGCGAAGATTGGGGAGGAACACGGTGTCACGGTGTGCGTCAAGGCACACGTCGGCGCGAGCATCTACAACACCCCGACCACGCTACGCGTGATGGAGGCCATAGATTCGCCTGCGTTTGGTATCGATATGGATCCGTCGCACATCTATAGAGCGGCGGAGAACCCGGCAGAGGCGATTGCCGCGGTGATGTCGCGCGTTAAGCATGTCCACATCCGCGACTGCAAAGGTATGCAGTCGGGTCCTGGCAATCCGGAAGATCAAGCTAACGGTCGTGGCGACATCGATCTCTTGGGATTTGTTCGTGTGTTGCACGAGCACGGGTACGACGGCGCGCTCAATCTTGAGGTCATTGGTGCGAAGGATTACAGCTTGGAGCAGTGTTGCACTATTGCTGCGGAATCTAGAGGGCACATGCAGGCTTGTTTGCAGGCTTGTGGGGCGAGGTGAGGTAATATCGAGTTCAAGACTGACATTGAATGCGAGGTTCAATACTAGGCAACGATAATGACGATCAGACCGACCCACATAAAAGCCTTAGAAGGGTACCGGATTTGGATCGCGTACGAGGATGGCGTAGAGGGCGAATTGGACCTATCACACCTTGCCGGCCGTGGGGTTTTCAACGCGTGGAAGGATCGCAAATTCTTTGAATCGGTTCGTTTAAGTCCGTACCAAGTTATTGTTTGGGGCGACGACCTGGAACTGTGCGCGAATGCTCTTTATATGGAAATTACCGGCAAATCGGTGGACGAAGTATTGCCGATTGCTGACCCGGTAAATGTGCATGCCTGAACTGTGCAGGTTCAACGGCATCGTTATTGCAATCGTCTTTGGCGACCACCCACCACCTCACTTTCACGTCAGATACTCTGGGGTGGACGCGACGGTCGACATCCAGAGCTTGGAGGTCAGATCTGAAGAGTTGCCGCCGCGTGTGGTTAAGCAGGTGATCGAGTGGGCGTCGCGCCGGCAAACCGAGCTACGAAATGCATGGGAACTGGCAAGTCAAAACATGCAGCCGGGCAAAATCGATCCGTAACTGGCGGTTGATGGCGAAAACTTAAGTTGATGGTCGGCGACATTAGGACAGTTACGCCCGCCGCAAAACCGGTGATATCGCCAGCGCGATCAAGCTCGCAATTGCGACGATCAAACCGGCACCACCGATAGCCCATCTCACACCGAACGCATCGCCCACTGCGCCCATCGCTAGGTGACCGACCCAGCCGAATCCGATTGCGAATACCCAGCCACCGATCACCCGACCGCGCAGACGATTTGGGACGTTTGCTTGAAGCAGTGTCCATTCCATCGCATCGAACATCGATGCGGCGGCTCCGACCATCGTTACGAGGAGCAGGGCGGTGATCAAATTGGGACTGGCGGCAACTCCCATCAGCCCTATGCCGTAGCCAACCGCAATGCCGAGAAGCAACGGTCCTTTACGGCTGAAATCACCTAGGAAGGAGAGCGCGATTGCGCCGGCCACGGCACCGATCCCGGCGGCGAATCTCAATGTGCCAAGACCTGATTCGGCGACGTTCAACTCGTCGCGTGCGAGGGCTGGCATAACCGAGTCGTAGGCGAAGCCAAATATCTCGACGACGATCGCCATCCAGAGGAGAGTGGATACTGTCGGGATTCGAATCATCGTCCTGATACCGATAACCGCATCCACGAAAATGCGCTTCATGGATGCACCCGTTTGTCTAACGGTTGTCCGCACGGTTGGCACGAATAGCACCACAACACCACCGATCAATATCGATCCAGCCGCGGCGAGCAGTGCGGTTGGGACACCAAAGAACTCTGCGATGATTCCGCTGGCGAGCGCGCCGACGGCTGAAACGGATCTAGTGCCTACGGAATGAACTGAGATGGCGTTCATCCGGGATTCGCGCGGCACGATGTCGGTGATGAGGCCCTGCTTTGCCGGCATATCGAATGAATTGACTACGCCATGGATCGCGATCAGGACGAAAATCGGCCATGGATTCGAAAATCCGTTCAATGCCACGAGCGTGATCAGTAATATCAAAACAACCATAATCAGGGCTGTGATAGGTAGAAGGCGGTTTCGGGGAAATCGGTCGGCAACGGCACCACCAACTGGCGCTGCGATGATGCTGGGTGCCGAGCCGGCAGCGAAAGTCGCGGCCGATAGCAGCACCGAGTCGGTCTGCTCAAGCACAAGCCATCCTACGGCTAAGCGTTCAGCCCAAATGCCAAGCGCAACGAAGTTGGAACTGATCCAAACCAAGCGAAACGCGGGGTACCGAAACGCGGCGAAGGGACTCGGTTTCCGAGGCAGCAATCGGCGCTCTTGAGGCGGCGATTGCGATTGTGACGGATCCATCGCGTAACGTTACGTCAAAATCGGTGCGCTCATCGACCTATGCCGTGTGATCGTTCAGGTCTGGATCTGGTGAATTTGGTGCTGGATTTCGCCTGTTGTCACGATGTCGATTTCGCCGACGTAGACGTCCATCTCGAGGCGGACGCCGAATTTGGGTAGGTAGATCCCGGGCTCCATGGTTACACAGATGCCGGGGATGAGTTGACGGGTATCGCGGGTCTCCCAATCGTCGAGATTCACGGCGTTGGAGTGAACTTCGGGTCCGACGCTGTGGCCTAGTCGGTGGACGAAGTAATCTCCGTAACCGTCGTTGGTGATTGAGTTTCGAGCCACACGATCGAGTTGCCAACCGCACGTCGTTTCGCCGTTACGATGCCGGTCCCGCAGGAAATCGAACGCGACGTCGCGGCCGCGTCTGACGGAATCGAACACCTCGACTTGTTCTGGTGTCGGGTTTGAACCGATTTTGGCGACCCAAGTGATGTCGGCGTAGACGGGTTCGCTGGTGGACGCCGCTTCACCTTCGACGAACGGGTCGATTGAAGTCGGTTTGGCCCAGGAGTCGATCAGGAGCCATCCGTCGCGCCGAATGATCGAGGAGTTCTCGATAGTGGGTTCGTAATGAGGGTCTGAGGAGTTGCCGTTGAATGCGACAACTGGACCTTCGTCGGTGTGGAGACCCGCGCGGTCATAACGTCCACGAATGAACTCAGCTACGTCATGCTCGGTCAGTGCCCAACGGACGTTTTCGCCGATGAAGTTGAAGGACTCGTGCATTATGTTCACAAGCTCTGTCATTGCGTACCGGTGAGACGCCAATTGGGCGGCGTCCCACCGTTCTGTCGCGTATTGGGATACATCGCCTGAGGAGACTATCTCTAGGCCGAACGATCGGACTAATTCGACTGATCCCGCGTCGACTCTGGCGACACGGGGCAGTTCGTAGAGAGGGGAGTAGTCCATTGCGATTTTGCCGTGGTCGGGAAGTGATGACTTTAGAGAAGAGACCATCGCATCGCGGTTGCTGTAAACAGTGATTCCGATGTCGTCGCGTTCGAAGCGTTTAGCGTCGACGTCGTGGCTTAAGAGGCGCGGTTCGTCTTGGGCCGGGATCCACAGCCAAACCGGGCGCGTGAGGTTGTTGGGTTGGTAACCTAACGCGGCGAAGAATATGGGGTTGGTGTAGCGGTAGTCGCGGGTAAGCCAACCGGATATCCCATTGTCAGTAAGGAACTCGCGGGCGGCGTTGAGGTCGGTTGCCATTTCTAAGGGGTCTCGGCTAGGGACGGGTAGGTTTTTAGCGCGGCTTCGTAATCGTCCGGGGTGTTGAGGTCGAAGCGAACTACCGGGTTGTCAAAGTAGACCCGATTCATGGCTCGGTCGTATCGCTTCATCACATCGCGTAGACCTTCTTGCTCTTCGGAGATGTTGGACAGCTCCGTTAGTAATGCCGCATCGAAGAGCAAAGGATGTCCGCCGTGGCCGGAGTATCGTGGCGATGTTACGGGGCAATTGGAATCCAGGTGGGATTGGAGCGCTTGGTTGATGGCCCATGCAGGTCGGGGTTGGTCTACAGCAAGGACGATGAGGGTTTGGCAACTGCTAGAAAGTTCTCGGAGGCCAGATTTGATTGAGGTCGTTTTTCCTCGGGACCAATCTGGGTTGGCGACGACGGTGATGTTTGGTGTATCGGCGATCGTGTCTGAGATTTCGTTGTGGTGAGCGCCGGTCACGACGATGACTCGGTTAGCTCCTCCTTCGAAGAGCGCTTCAGCCTGGGCTAGGACGAGTGGTTGGCCGAACCAGTCTAGGAGGGCTTTGGGTGTCCCCATTCGGGACGATTCGCCAGCTGAGAGGAGTATTGCCTCGACGACCATCGGAGGAGAAATGTGCCGACGAGGCTAACTACCGGCGGCCAATGCGCGTTCTGCTACGGGTGATCTGGCGGCGCGTTCGATGGCTTTGTCGAGGAGTCGTTCTTGAAGCTTCATGCTTTCCCCCGAGCCACCAAGTCGAAAGGCGATGATCTCGGACATGACGCTAATGGCGATCTCTTCGGGCGTGCGACCGCCGATATCTAGCCCAATGGGGGCGTTGATTCGCCGGAGTTCCTCCGGGTCGAAGCCGTTGCGGATGAGTTCCTCGAAGATGAGAATGGTTTTGCGTTTGCTGCCGAGAAGGCCGACGTACGACGCCGGAGTCTTCAGAGCACCCGAAACCGCCGCGTCGTCGAATTGATGTCCGCGGGTGGCAACGACGACGAAAGAGTTGGCGTTGACCGGTAGATTGTCGAAACCGTTGCGGTAGTCACCGACCATTGTGATGTCGGCATCAGGGAAACGTTCCGGATTGGCGAACTGCTCGCGGTCGTCGAAGACAAAGATTCGGAACCCGACGCTCTTGGCGATGGGAACGATGGCATTGCTGACGTGTCCGCCGCCGATTAGGACGAGTGTCGGTGGCGTTGTGTACGCCTCGATGTAGCACTCGACACCGTCGTCGAAACGCAGGTAGTCATTCTTACCCATGGCCATCAGATCGCGCGCCTTGGTAACAGTCATCGCTTCGAGGACCGAGTCGCCCAGTTTGCCTTCAGTATCGCCGTTTTCGCGGACGAGTAACTTGGCGCCAACTACGACGTCGGAGTTCGAAGGTGCGGCAGTGACGTTGACGATAGCCATTGGTGGCCCACCGGCATATGCTTCAGCAGCTTGGGCTGCGAAATCGCGGTACGGGTCAGGTTGCCGAACTGGGTCGATAAGAAAATACATCGTGCCGCCGCACACGAGGCCGTCTTGCGCAGCGAGGTCTTCGTTCAGTTCGTAATCGCGAAGTTCGGCGTCGCCGCCGCGTTTGAGAAGTTCCTGTGCTGCGAACCAGATATCGCCTTCGACGCAACCACCACCTAGTGTTCCTACACCGCTCCCGTCTTCCCGGACCAAAAGTTTGGCGCCGGATTTTTGAGGAGTCGAACCAGACGTCCGTACGACCGTTGCGACGACCATTGGCTTTTGGCCATCCAACTCTTCAACGGCTGCTTTGAAAACCGATTCCATGCTTCAGATTCTCCTGCGACATGCCCGAACTGACGGACCTGACTCCACCACCGCACGGACTTACACTTCCATGCTACTATTCGTGACCGATCTGCGATGATTCTGGTTCACTGCTCAGTCGATCAACTCGATCGTCGTTGACTCAGATTCGCGTTCCTCGGCTTCCATGGCTGCGTCTTCTTCCTCGCGTCTTCGTCGTCGATATCGACTGACGACAACGCTGGTGACGATACCCCCGCCGATCAAGACGAACAGGGTTGTGATGATGATGGGGCCTACGGCGAATTGGAAGCCCGGATCGCGCGTTTGCGCGTATACATCGATGCCTTCAAGGAGATTTGAGTCCCAAATGAGGACGCCGTCGACTTCTCGGTCGGCATTGTGCTCGATGTATTCGCCGGGTAGTTCGAGTGACAGGATGAAGGGCAACTCTAACTCTCCGAGGTCAAAAGGAATATCGCCCGTAAGACCGTCTAAACCATCTGTAATCGACGAATCAGTGGTTTGTTTCAGTTCGACGACCCAGCCGTCGTCTTGTTCGGTGCGAGTGAAGTTAAATTTGCCGATGCCAACGGTTTCGGTCAGGTTGCCGAGAATCGACTCGCCGTCAGATATCGCTGCGATTGCGTTGCTACGCGGATCGAAATCGGCTTGGATCCTGACGCCGGTGTATCCGGCTTCGGAGTAGGGTTCGATTGTCGCACCTGCGAGACCTTCGGATTCGAGCTCGTCGGTTGGAGCATCCAGGAAGTCGCCTAATGGATCTTCGCCGCCGAGTTGGGCCATCGAGAGGATGGCATCGTTCACCGCGCCGATTATCTCGATCTTACCATTGCCTTCCTCGTCGACCGATACGTTGATTTCCGCTCTGCAGGCAGTCAATGAGATCAATACGGTCGCTGCGATCATAACGGCAACCAGTGATTTCGGGGTTCTGAATGGCAGATTCATCTGTTAGGTGTCCTTAAATTCAAGAGGACTGTTGAGATTAACGATACAGCGAATTTCGGATATCGATTTGGTTCAAGTGATGATTGCGAGTCCCGCTCCAGCCGCGGCGCAGAGAATTACGACCAACCAGGAGGGTAGTTTCCAAAACATGAGGAGGCCGAAGGCCGCAGCGGCGAGTGCGAAGTCTTTTGGTTCTTTGATCGAGGATGTCCATACGGGATCGAAAAAGGCGGCAGCGAGAATCCCTACCACAGCGGCGTTGATAGCAACCAACGCGGCTCGGAAGTTCGATGCTCGGCTGAGTTGGTTCCAGAAGGGGAGAATGGCGATCACGAGTAGAAATGACGGCAGGAAGATGGCGATGAGTGCGATCAATGCGCCGTTGATACCGCCAGGCCCGATGTCCATCACCGTACCGAGATAAGCGGAGAAGGTGAATAGTGGACCAGGTATAGCTTGTGATGCACCGTAACCCGCAATGAATTGCTCAGCGGTAACCCATCCGTTATTCACCACCTCGGTCTCTAACGTGGGTAAAACGACGTGTCCGCCGCCAAAGACCAGCGACCCGCTACGGAAAAATCCATCGAATACCGCTAGGACATCGACATCCAGGAAGAATCGCGCCAGAGGCAAACCGACCAATAGCGCCACGAAAACGACCGCCACCGCGATGCCGGCCGATTTCGGGATGTCGTACGCGAATTCTTCGGTCGGCGATTCGTCGACGTAGTGTCGGAATCGCCACCAACCGTACGCACCCGCGACCATTATTACGCCCACGATGGTGATCGCCAGAGGCGACATAAGGACTACGACGGCGGCCAAGACGGCAACGGTAGCACGAGTTTTGTCTGGCGCTAGGGTTGTGCTCATGCCCCAAAGCGCTTGGGCAACGACAGCTACGGCGGCGATATTGAGTCCGGCGAGCCATTCGCCTTCGAGAAGATTGTCGAATTCGGTTATGCCGAACCCAAATGCGATGAGGAGCGCAGCCGACGGTGCGGTGAAAGCGATCCAGGCTAGTACGCCACCGAGCAGACCACCACGGGTGATTCCCACCGCTATGCCCACTTGGCTGCTGGTCGGGCCGGGCAGG
This sequence comes from Dehalococcoidia bacterium, assembly GCA_963664695.1. Classification (GTDB taxonomy): domain Bacteria; phylum Chloroflexota; class Dehalococcoidia; order Lucifugimonadales; family Lucifugimonadaceae; genus Bin127. Next base: position 214,015 of record OY761543.1, on the reverse strand, counting down.
AAGTGGCAGAGTGCGACGAGGTCAGAGAAACGGCGTTCGGATAGCCAGCGGCGGTTTTCGACATATTCTTGTCGGAAGAAACCGATGTGGGCGATCGGTCCCCCGAAGGAAGTAAGGCCGAGCCGAAGAGCTACTACGAAGATAGTCAGTAGGTTGACTAGCCGCGATCTCGAATCATTTGGATCGCTGGTTGAGGTCTCTTCGGTCATCGCTGAAGTCCCGTCAACCAGAGCTTATGCCGTTCAATGAATTCGCGTGTCTGTCGATCAAACGCGGAACTCTTCCAAGACGTCCCATTTAGGTTCCAGGCCCAAGCCTGGGCGGTCTGGGGCGTGAACATAGCCGTCGCGGATGTCGAGTTCGTGTTGCCAGATCTTGCCGTGCATGGGATCGACGGTGTCGCGGTAGTATTCGAGGATTAGGCCGTTCGGAATGGCCGCCACTAGGTGGATGTGGACGTATTGGGAGCCGTGAGGTGCGATGTCAAGGTCGTGGGCTTGCGCTAAGGCGGCGATCTTCATGAACTCCGTGATGCCTCCGAGCACCAGAGCATCGGGTTGCAGGATGTCTACGGCGCGGTGATCAATCATGTCTCGGAATCCGTAACGAGTGTATTCGTTCTCTCCCGCGGCGACGGGAACGGAGGTTGCGCGAGTGATTTCACGCTGACCGATGTAGTCGTCTGGTTCGACGGGTTCTTCGAACCAGAAGAGGTCGTATTTTTCGGCTTTCCGCGCGAATTCGATGGCTTGATAGTGACGGTACGCGTTATTGGCGTCAACCATCAGACGTATGTCGGGTCCAATGGTCTCCCGGCAGACGCGGACGCGTTCGATGTCTTCGTTGATTGATACAGCGCCAACTTTGATCTTCACCGCACGGGCGCCGAGTTCGACGTTTTCGGCCATTTCGGCGGCGAGTTCTTTGAGGCCCTTGCCTTCTTCGTAATATCCGCCGGCCACATAGGTATCTACGCGATCAGTAAATCCGCCGAGCAGTTTATAGACGGGCAGGCCGGCGACCTTTCCTTTGATGTCCCACAAAGCGATGTCGACACCGCCAAGCATCCTGGTAGTGATTCCCCGCCGACCGACGAGCTTGGGGCGCCACATCTCGTGCCAAATGCGCTCGTTGTCAAGCGGATCCATGCCGACCAGCATTTTCTTGAAGTGTCCGATGATCGCTTCACCAACTTCAGGACTCGCTTCGATGCCTCCGGCAAGACCGATTCCTGTGATGTTGGGGTCGTCGGTTTCGATGACCACGATGTTTAGCAAGTTGTGCGTGTAGGTATAGAGACCGTTAGTGATCGGCACCTCACGGGGCCACTTGTACATATCGAGACGTACATCGGTGATCTGCATCGAATTCCTGCTTTCGTGTCATCTGGAGCCAATCGGCACAGTTGAATGTTAGCGCAGGGCGTTCGTGACGCGATCAAGTGAACGGGTTTGGGTTAGGCTATTAGAATCGCCGTTACACCTAATTCACCGCGTGGGCCCGTAGCTCAGGGGTTAGAGCAGTCGGCTCATAACCGATCGGTCGGGGGTTCGATTCCCTCCGGGCCCACCACTATACCTTCAATTTGAAGTCAATTCGTGATTTTTGTGAAGTCGATATCCGCAAACTAACTCAACGGATGATCCGTTTCTCGGACGCCTTTGTTGCTATTTTCAGCCGTTCCCAGCGAAACTCGGCATTACTTTGGTGGCGAAATTCTCTAGGTTTTGCAGCGATTTGTTCAGGGGCATTCCCATGTGTGTGAACTCGACTAGTAGATAGTCGAGGTTGCATATTTCGCGGAGCTCTTGGACCTTTTCGATTACATTTTCAGGGGATCCAACAAGCAGCGTTCGTGGCTCCAAGAAGTCCCAATCCAACTCGACGTCGTCTGCCAGGATTTCGTTCGGGTTGGTGAAGACTTGGCGGCCGCGGAACGGATCGTTGAAGATAAAGGCCGACATGATGCCTTCTTCGGCGTCTCGGCGTGCTTCTTCCATCGAAGAGGCTACGTATGTTGAGCGCATTACTGCTTGATCTTCACCGAATCTGAACTGTCGACCCTCTGAATCGGTCCTGACTTGAGCGTAGAGTTCCATTCGCTCCTTGATCCTTAGTGCCGGCGGTTGCCAATAGCAGGCCTTTAGGCCCAACTCGGCGGCCGTCGTGACCGATCGATCCGTGGAGACTGTCATCCAAAGGGGTGGGTGTGGATTTTGGAACGGTCTCGGGGTCACTCGCAGTTTTGTTACGACGTCCCCTTGCTGCCACTCTGGGTTTGACGGGTACTTGGGATGCGAGAATATCGTGTCGTCGACCGGGAAGTTGTAGTTGGTTCCTCGGTAGGAGAAGTATTCGTTGGTCCAGATTTCCCTCAAAATCACCACCGTCTCCCGAAACAATTCCCGATTCTCCTGGTCTTTTCGAGGATCGGCGTTGGGATGGAACTGCGGACCTTCATACGGCCAGATTCCCCTTCCCAGACCGACCTCAACGCGACCTTGGGACATGTTGTCCAAGATCGCGAGGTCTTCCGCAAGGCGTATCGGATGCCACCACGGCGCGATGTTCGCCATCTGTCCGATACGAATCCTCGATGTCCGGGCTGCAAGGTCTGCGCCCAACAGGATGGGATTCGGTAGATCCCCCACGCCATATGGACCAAAGTGGTGCTCTCCGAGCCATATCGCCTCGTAACCTAACTCTTCGGCCAGAATGGTCTGTTGTCTGAGGTTGTCGAGGTGTTGCGAGGCGTTGGTGGCATCTCCGGCCGACCCCGCAACCGTCGTGAAAGCTGCGAACTTCATTTTGGAATCCTCTTTCGCTGGATCTCCGACAACATATCAACGATCATCACGTTTAGCAGTAGCTGCTGGTGGGACAGTTTTGAGCGCAGATCAAAGGCGCTTCTCCGTTGCCCCCTCTGGATTCCGGCTTCCGCCGGAATGACGGTAGTTGTGCGCAGAACCCTCAGGTGATCCATCGGGTGTCGGATCGCTTCGAGTTGCGTTTCCTAACGGTACGCTACAACGGTCATGTTACGCTTGCGCTCCATGACGCAACAACTTGGAGCGACGCCATGCCATCAGGTCAGAATCGGGGGTTAGTACAGACCGTTTTGGGCCCGATACCAGCTGCGGAATTGGGTCCCACGACGACCCATGAACACCTTCAAATCGATTTTTCGTTCATGTTTCGTCCGGCACAAGACTCACCATCCCAGACCTTGGCGGATGCTCCAATAACTCTCGAAAACCTCGGTTGGATACGGCGCAACTACTACAGCAACCGTGCCAACATAACGCTGACCGACGTCGATGCGACGATAAGTGAGGTCAGTCTGTACCGTGAAGCCGGTGGCGGCGCGATTGTCGATGCGACGTCGGTTGGAATCGGACGCGATCCGGATGCCTTGGTCCAGATCTCCCGCGGATCAGGCGTTCACATCGTGATGGGCGCGGGATACTACGTGGATGCGGTCCACCCAGAGGACATGGACGGGCGCAATGTCGAAGACCTGGCGCTCGAGATCACGACCGACATCGTCGAAGGAGTCGATGGGAGCGGTGTTAAGGCGGGCATCATCGGCGAGGTGGGTTGCACATGGCCGATGACCTTTAACGAGCGCAAATCTTTGGCGGCTGCCGCCATCGCCCAGAGTGAAACCGGCGCGGCCATTTTGATCCACCCCGGACGTCATCCCGATGCGCCGTCGCAGATCCTGGAACTGCTCGCCGACGCCGGGGCCGACATATCCCGGGTCATTATCGGACATCTCGACCGCACCGTATTCGAAGTCGATACGCTTCACCGCATCGCCTCATCAGGCTGTTACCTCGAATGGGACCTATTCGGCAACGAAGGGTCTTATTATCCTCTAGCCGATATCGATATGCCTAATGACGCCCAAAGGCTGGACTACATCAAACAAATAGCCGACGCTGGCTATTCCGACAGAATTGTCATCGGTCACGATATCGCCACCAAGCACCGACTCGTCCGTTACGGAGGCCACGGTTACGGCCACATCCTCCAGAACATCGTTCCAATAATGCGACGCAAAGGCTTCTCCGAAGAAACGATCCAAGCCATAACAGTCGACAACCCGGCCAGAGTGCTCGCTCTGGTGTAACTGCCTTACTTCTTCTAGGGCGTTGGTATTAAACGGTGGAGAAGGGGATAACTTCCATCTTGACGGTCGCATCGAGAGTTGAGGATTCACCATCGATGAGGATGCCGCGGGTAGGGGAGACGTCGAGGTAGTCACGCCCAACGGCGATGCGGACATGCCTTTGGTCGGCGATGGTGGCATTTGTGGGATCGAAACCGAACCAACCGAGTTCAGGGAGCAGACACTCGACCCATGCGTGGGTGGCGGATTCCGAAACCTGCTCGCCGTGCATGCCGGTGAGGTACATGTATCCGGACACGTAGCGTGTCGGGATGCCCCATGATCGAGCGATTGCAATCATGACGTGCGCGTAATCCTGGCAAACGCCTTGCCTAGTTTCGAGAATCTCTTCAATTTTCGATGCCGCGTTTGTAGATCCAGGGGTGTACTCAAAGTTGCGGAATAGGGTGTCGCCGAGGCGAAGAAGCGATTCGACCGGGTCTGATCCCGAGCCGATGCGATATTTCGTTACAAAATCATCGAGTGCTGGCGAGTAGATCGTCAACGGACTTTCGTGCGTGTAATGCCATTGATCGAACGTATTCGTCCAAGAATCGATCTCTTCCCAAGCTCCCGGTCCGAGAGCAGTTGGAAGTCTTGCCGCGGTGATGTTGTCGACCTCCGAACTGGCCTTAATGACGAGGGAATCGTGTTCGAAGTTGACGGTGATGAAATGTTTGTTGTTCCCGAATGGGTCGGTTTCTGGACTGAGATAGACGCTCGGTTCAGTGATGGCTTCGAATCGACGGACGTTTTGGTCGAAATCGCTGCGTGGTTCGAGGCAAATCCACATCGCGGAGCGCGCAACGGAATTGCGATATTGGTATCGAGAATTGTGCTGGATCGCGTATCGAACCATCTCGGTCATCGGATATCGCTCCTCGGCACAACTTGAAAGGCGTAGTTGAAATAGGTTTGCGAAAGGAGATTGTCGAGTTGTCTGGAATACAACAAGACTTGGCGCAGAACTTCTTCACGATCATCCCGATCTGGCCAATCGTACCGCAACAATGCGCCTAAGCGACCTGCGAGCCGACGTAGAGCGCCACTGGTGGCTGTGTCGGGTCCGTCACCCAGCGAGGACAGTTCTTGTGTGGTTCGATCAACAGAGCGTAGGAGTGATTCGGGAATCCGACGATCGGTGACCAAGAGGTCCAGTACCAAGTCCGGTTGGATCTCGATGCTGTAGGTCCGGTCGTACGCTCCAGACGCATGGAATATCTTGAGCAGGCTTCTCCAACTGGCTTCGGCGAGTTCTCCAGATTGGTTTTCGATCATTTTCTGCGTTAACAGGAGAGAGCAGCCAAATTGCACGCGCTCGATAAATTGACCAACGCGGAAAAAGTGCCAACCTTCGTCCCGATACATCGTTGCCGTTGCGACGCCGGAGAATCGATCGATGGCCGCGAGCAGTTCCTCGTAGAAAGAGCTCGGCGACGCGAGCCAGATGTCCGTCAATTTGACGTCGCGGATGCGGAGAAATTCAGTGTTGAGCGCGGTCCACATCTGATCGCTGACGCAGTGCCGTATCTGCCGGGCGTTTTCGCGTCCCCGTTCCAAACAGCTGAGAATCGACTCTGGATTGTCACGCACGAAGGTGAGTTCGTCGGTGAGTAGATACGCATCGACCAGGTTGTAATCATCGAGCGGTCCCACCGCTTGCACTCCGCCGAGTGGATTTCGGTTAATCGCTGCGTAAATCCGCCGCCAACCGAATTGAATCTCGCTGACCGGTCGGTCAACGAGCGCTTCGGACTGTATGTGTAGCAAGCGACACATGTAACTGGCACGTTCCATGTACCGAGCCATCCAGTAGATTCCGTTTGCGCTATTGGAGAGCATATCGGTCAGTCAGGTAGCACCCAGATATCTTTTGCGCCGCCGCCTTGACTTGAATTGACCACCAAACTGCCTCGCTTTAGAGCGATGCGGCAAAGACCACCTGGGACGATACGGGTTTCATTGCCGCGAAGCACAAACGGACGCAGATCGACGTGTCGCGGTTCAAATTGGTCGTCAATCAAACAGGGTGCACGGGAGAGGTCGAGGACCGGTTGAGAAATGTAGTTTTTTGGATTCGCTTGGATCTGCTTAGCGTATTCCTGTCGCTCCTCGACGGTCGAGTGCGGTCCAATCAACATCCCATAACCTCCAGACCCACCGACTTCCTTTACTACGAGATTTTCGAGGTTGTCCAGAGTGTATTCGAGCCCTTCCGGTTGACGGCACAAATAGGTGTCGACGTTGGCGAGAATGGGCTCTTCGCTGAGGTAGTAGCGAATGATGTCAGGGACGTATGCGTAGACACTTTTGTCGTCGGCGACACCGGTTCCCGGCGCGTTTGCAAGCGTTACGTTTCCGAGACGATAGGCGTGGAGGAGGCCGGGCACGCCGAGGTACGAATCGGGTCTGAAAACAAGCGGATCAATGAAGTCATCGTCCACGCGGCGGTAAATCACATCCACCCGACGCAATCCGCTGGTGGTCCGCATATAGACGTAGCCGTCGTTAACGATCAGATCTCGCCCTTCAACCAGCTCTGCATCCAACTCGCGAGCCAGGAACATATGCTCATAAAATGCTGAGTTGTAGACCCCAGGCGTCAACAGTGCAATGGTTGGGTCGGTGACGCCTGGCGGTGCGAGATCACGGAGGGTGCTCAAAAGCAGCTTTCCGTAGTGCTCCACATCAAGAACATTCGATCTCCGGTAGACGCCCCGAAGGTTTGCTTTAACCGCCTTGCGGGTGGCTATCATGTACGAAACACCGGACGGCACACGTAGGTTGTCTTCGAGTACGCGGAAGCCGTCATTGGTGCGAACGAGGTCGGTACCGCAGACAGCGACCCACGCGCCATGCAAAGCGGAAAGCCCGCGCATCTCGATCCGATATTGTGGACAGTCGCGAATGACGTCGGTCGGGATGACGCCGTCGGCGATGATGCGTGCTTCGTTGTAAACGTCTTGCAGAAAGAGGTTTAATGCACGAAGACGTTGGTCTAACCCCGTTTCGATGTGGCGCCACTCTGCATTCGCCAAGACCCGAGGGACGCAGTCGATAGGGATGATACGTTCACCGGCGGCTTCATTGCCATAGACGATGAACGTGATGCCTTCGTTGTAAAACGAACGGGTTACACGCTCCTGCATCGTGCTAAGTTCAAGTCCGGTCAAGTCGGAAAGCGTCGCGTGAAGCTCGACGCAATGTTGCCGCGGCGAACCATCGCCGTGAAACATTTCGTCGTAGAACGACGGCTCTATTTCGTATTTTTGGAACTCCAAAATGGTATCCGGCATTGTTCTCGGGAAGCTTGCAGTTTTAGCTGCAATAACGGGAAAATCCGTTTATTAGGATACCAACCCTCGATTGCGAACCATATGCGAGGTCGACTATATCTTTTGCCATGCGATACCGATCGCGCCGCGCCCGGCGTAAAGTCCGATGAACGGATGGAAGTCGGAGATGAGCATGAGTTCGCAGTCGCAGCTTGCTCGAATTTGAGCGGCGATCGATCTGGCACGTTCAGGAGCGTCAACGTGCAACACGATGAATCGAGCGGTCTCGGTGCCTAAGTCACCTGAAATCTCCCGCAACATGCGGCGAATCGCTGATCGTACCGACAACGGTTTTGCAACTACGCGAAATTCATCGATATCGAACGTGACAACAGGTTTTACGTTCACTGAACGCGCTAATTTGATCAGCGTACGAGGGGTGTTGGCGATATGGTGAATCCGGTTGAGGTTGTCCAGAGTGGCGATGGTCCGAAGGTTAGTCTTGGTGATTTCAATGTGCGCAATGACAGCGTCGGCATCGAGTCCTTGCTCGGTAGCGCGCACCGCTTCCGTGGCGAGGAGATGCAACGCACCGGATATGGTACCCGAGTCAACGACGCGGACATCGAGATTTTTGTTTTCCATCCGTGACATCTCGGCAGCGACGCGGGCGGAATCGTAGGAAGCGCTCAGGCCGGCGGAAACGGTTAAGCAGATCACCGCTTCGACGTTTGGCGAAGCTTTTTCGATAGTTTCGAGCCACTCTCCAGGGACAGGTGCAGATGCCCATCCGCGGGTTTCCGGTTCGAGCGCGCTTCGCCGGTAAAGATCTGAGTAGTCGAGATCAGGACTGTCGATGAAGGAATCGTCACCGATGTGAATGCGCATCGGCGCTACGGGTACGTTGTGAACCGAGACGAATTCGGGGCTCGTCAAGGCGCAGGAATCTAAGGCGATAGCGACTCGACGATCAAGGCCGATAATTGGATTCGTTTCGTCGAAGTGTCGGGCCACTTTAGGTTCGAGGTGAAGAGAGTGGCACCCCCGGCGCGATTCGAACGCGCAACCTAAAGATTAGAAGTCTTTCGCTCTATCCGTTGAGCTACGGGGGCGCGGGATGTGACAACTCTGATTCTAAATCGACGTTGTCGAAATGAATCAGTTAGTCAATTGCCGGAGTTTCCGTGCTACCGAGACGCCGAGAACCGTGAAATCGATTGGCCGCAAAGTTGGGAAGGCAGGACGCGTGAGTTTCGTCAATTGCTCGGTTCTGAAAACGTGAGCATCCTTGTCGGGTTGCTAACGAGCATCGTATTGATGTCGTCCTCGGATGCACCACGGGCCCGCATGCGAGGTACAACTCTGGCGATGATGTGATCCCAGCCGTGACCACCGTACTTCTTGATGCGGTGCTTAGAGCAAACGTCGTGGGCGTGCAGAATTTGATTCACGTTTCCGTTGGCTATCACATGCTCGACCTGCTCTAAGCGGTGCTGATCCGAGGCCATGTAGGTTGAAGGGTTCATGGGGTAGAAGGTAGATTCGTGTCCCCAAAGGTCCCAGTTCATGTAAGCGCCAGTGGCGGCGACTTCATCGAGGACGCCGAGGTCGAATATTGTCCGTTCGATATGACCCATGACCGTGTGCGACAGGTCGCCGCCCCAACGGTCCACGGCTTCAAGGAGTTGGATTGGCGCATAATTGTCGCGGCCGGGATGGATGAGGAGGGGAGCGCCGGTTGCCCGTTGAGCCATAACGGCCGCTTCGAGAGTTTTCTTTTCGGTGTCTTCCCATGGCCAGGAGTTTCCGATTTCGCCGATGATGCCGGTCTTGATGCCAGTATCGCCGACACCTTTTTGGACGTCGCGGATGATCACTTCGGCCAACTCGTCGACCGTGGCGTACTGAATGTCCTCGCCGTGCGTTAGATATACGTAGTGTCCGCCACCCATGACTACGTTTAGGCCGGTGGCACGGGAGATGCGCTGTAAGGCTAGTGGATCGCGTCCGATGCCGATGGATGTGACATCGACGATCGTGGAACCGCCGGCGTTGTAAAACTCGCTGGCCTCGGCGATCGCGACATCGACGTCGAGCAATTGGAGATTATCGATGTTGCTATTCCAGTAATGTCGCACCCACCATAGGTTTTCCAAACTGACCGGCTCCTGCATCCTCTTGAGATTGTTGGCACCGGGAAGCTCCTCCAAGACGGGGATAAAGTCGATCAAGAGGTGCTCATGGGTTATCGTGGCGCCTACTTGGCTCGGGTCGATGAGGCCTTGAACGGTTTGGACTTTTCCGGCGATGGAGTTTGCCATTGAGATGTCTTTCTGATGGTTTATGTTGCGACGGTTCGCGGTAGTTGAGACCTCTAGAGGTTACGCCAGCTATGTTGCTGCTCCCAACCGAGGATGCGCTTCGCTTTTGCGGGACTGATTGCGGAGGTGTAGCCAGGTAGCGGTGATTTCAACTCGGCTTCAGGGTATGCCATCGCAATTGCTTCTTCGGTCGGCACCTCTAAGAAGGTGTCGGTCGCGTTGATGAAAAATGCTTCGTGACCGTCCCACTCCTTTTCGATCGCCAATCGGCACGCGGCCGCGGATTCTTCGATGTCGGAGTATCCCCAGAAATCCATGGCGTTGCGGCGGAGGGGATTGACCATGCTGGGATTGCGAGAATTCTTGCGTTCCAGCTGTTCGCGCTTGTGGCCTAGCCAATGGAAGCGCATCGATGCGATCTGCATCTTTCCTGGATTGCGACGAACAAAGGTGTCCGCCATGATCTCCCCGTACCACTTAGACATCGCATAGGAGTCTTGGCACAGCGTTCCTTGTCCTTCGTCCAAAGGGAAATAGGGGCGGGGAACGCGATTGCGCGAAAAGGCGGCACCGATGGCGTTGATGCTGGAGGCCATGACGATGTTGTAGATGCCATGTTTTTCGGCGGCTTCTAGTACTGACCAGTTTGACATCGTGTTTACCCGGAGAACTTCCCACTCGGATGCGATCAGCGGGTTGGGTATCGCCGCCATATGAATGACTTTGTCGCAGCCGTCCATGACACGCATCGCTTCATCCGGGTCGGTGACGTCCGATTCGATGAACTCGAATCCGTCCGTCGAACTCGGCGCTTTTCGATCAGTGCTGACTACCTCGTACCCATTCGTCAGGAGGTCCTTGACGATTACTTGGCCCATTTTCCCGGAGCCTCCGGTTACTAACACTTTGGTCATGAACTGGTTTCCTGTCGGTTAGCTGGTTGTTGATCAATTCAGGGAAGATCAGACGAATCAGATCCGTTTGATCGGTCGATTTCCAATGGAGAAGGTTCTGAGAATTCTTCACCTATTTCTTCGGCATGCTGCTTTCGCGCCATCCAATCAGCCCAACGTTGCTGTTCTGCTTCGCGGCCTTCCTCTTTGCCCTCCTCGATGCCTTCTTCGCGACCGCGCTCATAACGGTGTTTTAGATATCGTTCTGCGAATATCATTGCTCCCTCCACGATTGTCGTGCTGGTGGTTGCTGCTACTAAGATTACTGAAACCGCGCCATCGACCATGGTGTTTGTGAAACCGATTGCGTCGCCGGGTTGGTGTCGAGGCAACTCTTCGATTGCACGGAATCCCAAACCAATTGCGCACAGGATCATGAATAGCACCAGGTGCCATGGTATCCAGTCCTGAGGTATCGGACGAAGCCATCTCAACGTTTAACTCCTATTGTTACAAAACCGCCTCGACGTACGTTAAAGCACGTCGGGGGTTTCGTAATGTTGAGATGGCGAAAAATCCCTTACGGGATTAGAAATCAGGTTCCATGCTCACGCTAAGCCAACCGATGGGACCGCGGTCGTCGGCGTACCAGAGCCGGTTGTCTTTGATGGTCATACCGTGGACTTGGAGAGGGTGCGGAACGCGGAAGACGTCGTAGCAGCGGCCATCTTCGATGCGCTGTCGGCATACTATGCCGAACGACGTGTCGGAGACCCACATGTGGCCTTCTTCCTCGGCGAACGCAATGCCGTGGACCCTGTAGCCCGGAGCCTTGAATCGATGCACTTCCTTCCAAGTCGATGCGTCGAGGACGTGAACGAACTGCGATGGCGGCGACGCGATGTAGATATGGCCGTCTTTCCACTCAAGGCCATGGTCGCCAGTAGGCTGCGCGGCGCGGCCCATTGATTCATCGAAATGCTCGCGAGTGGCGTTGATACCTGCGCCGGGCGACGGGAATTTGTCGATCGTAGCGCCGGTCTCGCGGTCAACGACAAAGATGTCGCAGGAGTAAGTCGATGCGATCCAGACGTTTCCCTCGTCGTCGAGAGTGATGCCGCTGGAGTGCACGGTCTCGGTTGGGGCTTCGAACAGCGTTTCGCCGGTCTGCCAGTCTAGTTTGTAGACGTTGTTGTTGCCTTGGTCGATGTACCAGAGTCCATCATCGGCGGCCTGCAACCCATTGGGTTTGGGTCCGGGCGATACGAACATCGGTATGGGGTCGGCGACTTTGTATGCCATTGCTTATCTCCTTGCTGTATGACTACCAGCGTTTTTCACGGACCGTTTTCCGTTGTTAGAGCCACTCAAGATCGTGTCAGCAATCATAGGTTACTCTCTCGGATGCGTGTTCCAGGATCACTCACGAATGAATCCAACAGGGTTTGGCAGGCCCCGATACCTTCCGGCGGTAGGGCGAACCCGTCTTTGATTTCCGGGATTTTGTCAACTACATCCATGTACCACGTGGAATTGAATGCGCGTACCGTCTCTTGTATCAATGCGTTTGGCGCGTTCAGCGAAAGGTGTACCGAGAACATAAAGGTGACCGGACCTACACAATCATGCGGTGCAATTGGCATGTGATACGCCTCGGCCATTGCGGCGATGCGCTTGGCTTCGGAGATGCCTCCGACCCAACAGATGTCGAACATGCATATCGTCATCGCCTGTTTCTCAAACATCTCTCGGAACGCCCAACGCGTTGTGACGGTTTCGGACGCGGTCACCGCGATATCGGTTGAGCGGCGGAACTGCACTAGCGTGTCGATATTGTCCATCGGTACCGGGTCTTCGAACCAAAACGGAACATAAGGTTCGACACTTTTGGCGATGCGAACTGCCGATGGCAGGTTGTAGATCGAGTGCATCTCCAGCATTACGTCGATTCTGTTGCCGACCTTTTCGCGGATTAGACGGAACGGCTCGGTGCACATCTCGAGGTCTGGACCCGAGATGAATTGGCCGTTCGACTTTAGTGCCACCTGATCGAATGGCCAGATCTTCATGGCGGTGTAGCCTTCGGCGAGCAGATCGTCGGCAAGCGCTCCGGCGTCGGTTAGAAATGCTTGTTGGTCTTCGTATCGATACTCGGGGCGATGATCGAGGTCGCCAGTTTCCAACCTTCCTGCACGATTGACGCCATAGGAGTAACCGGCGCAAGTGTTGTAAACACGGATCGACGGACGGCTGAGGCCGCCCAAGGCCTCGTACAAGGGCACACCGGCGCGTTGGGCGTATAGATCCCACAGTGCCATATCAATCGCTGACAATCCGCTCATATCGGCCGCGCGTGCCATCACTTTGCCGCCGAAACCGTTCAGTTTGTTCCAATGCAGATCGAGCTGGGTTGCGTCTTTACCAAGCAGATATCCGGCTCCCTCTTCGTGCACCCAAGCTTCAACCGTTTCGGGACCGAACGCCGTCTCGCCAATTCCAATTCGGCCATCATCGGTGAATACCCGCACCCAGCTAATGTGTGCAGCAGTTGGGTTGCGTAAAGTCTCGATGCGCGTTACGATTGGCGGCTTCTTGGACATATTGGGTGAATGCAGGGTGGTAGCAAGGCAACATTCAATTTACCACGCGTGATTGTGATCACAACGTCTAGAGGTCGCCAGTTCCACTCCGGATTAGACAATAGGTTGACGGATAGATTTTAGACACCGCCATGAACATCGTTCAAGTCGCTACCCTCGCGTTCATGCAGGGTTTCACAGAACTGTTGCCGATCAGCAGCAGCGGGTACATGATCATCGCGTCTTGGGTTCTCGGCTGGGATCCACCATCGGCTGCATTCGATGCGACAGTCCATTTGGGCTCGTTGCTCGCTCTGGCGCTCTTTTTCAGGCGAGATTGGATGTTGATCCTACGGACGTTCCAGCGTGGCCGAACCATCCCACTAGGCGGTGATGATGATCTGATGTCGATGCAGACGCTAGAGAAACACCGCCGGATCGGCGACATGCGGCGGCGGTTGTCCATCCGAATGTCGATGCCGTCGAAGAACCTCTTGAAAGCCGTCGGCCTGGGTTCGCTGCCCGCCATCGCCATAGGGGCTGCCACGTATCAAGCGATCACTTCCGACGCATTTCGCTCTCCCGAAGTTGCGGCCGGAATGTTCATCGTGACGGGCGGTGCATTGCTACTCGGACATCACTTCACGAACTTGCGACTGACCGGCAAAGACCGCCGAACCCGATCAAAGGTCATCGATTACACCGACGCGTTAATCATTGGTTTCGCTCAGGCCGCGGCATTGATACCCGGGATATCGAGATCGGCAGTAACCATTACCGCCGGACTGACACGCGGCATGCCCCTAGTGGTAGCAGTCAGATTCTCTTTCCTACTTTCCGTGCCCGTGATAGCCATCGCGTCCATCGCCTCGTTCATTCAAGTGCTAGCATCATCCTCCGAATCGCTACCCGAGTGGGATGAACTCGCCATCGGATTCGCCATCTCATTTGTCGCCTCATACATCGCCATCAACCTGTTTATGTGGCTCATACGCAGGATGGGAACGCTGACCCTCTGGCCCTTCGCCATGTTCACCGCCGCAACGGGGGCGATTGTGCTGGTGGTGGTGTTTGGGGGGTAGGGTGAATTCGACGGCATCATTCAGTCCAATTGTTTGCGCAATTATCATGACCGTATGCAAGGAATCTGAACCCCGTTCAACCTCATACAAACGGAAAACTTGAGATGACCCTTCGACAGATGGTGTGCTTGGCGAAATCTTGGCGCCCGGGCGGGATGTGCATTGCTGGCCGTGAAATCGCGAATGGGCAAATGGAAAGGTGGTTGCGCCCGGTTGATGTTTACAACGACGATGCGATACGTCCATCATTCGTGAACTATGAGCGTGCTGACGAGTTGCAGTTGCTCGACGTCGTGGAGTTGGATCTAGGAGACCACGTTCCATGCGACCACCAACAAGAGAACTGGTCGATTCGTCGAAATCGCCGAATCAGGCGAATTCGCGCATTGAAACGGGGCGAGTTGAAAACGATTTGCGATGGTGGTAAGGATTTGTGGCGAAACGGTTCCAGTTCGAGCATCGGACTCAACAACCGCGTTCGTTACGCCTTTTCGAAACAGTACCGAGATTCGTTGCGCTTGGTTCACGTTGACCGATTGGAGTTGAACGTTTATCGAGACGAACTTAGGGATGAAAACCGTCTGACAGGAACCTTCGACTACCAAGGTGTTATCTACACGATGCAAGTCAAAGACGTCGAATTTGAAAACGAGTGCGCGAAGCGAGATTTACGCACTTACGTGGCAACAGATCGTTATCTGACGATCAGCCTTGCTGGCGAATTCAACGACTACTGTTACAAACTCATCGCCGGCATCATGTAGAACAAAGTTATTGACTATGAACGATTCGACTCATTTGGTGATCTATACCGTCGGTCACTCAAATCACACCGAAAAAACGTTATTGGCTTTGCTTACACAGCACGGCATTTCAGCCGTCGTCGATGTCCGCTCGGTACCGTATAGCCGTTATACCCCGCATTTCAATCGGAGAAACCTAGAAGAACTTTTGAAGTCGGCGAACATCGACTATCACTTCATGGGGAATCGGTTGGGCGGTCGTTCAGATGACCCCAATGACTACGATCCTGATGGCCGAATTCAATACGACCAGTTGGCCAAATCAAGCAGGTTCCAAGATGGATTAGACAGTGTGATTCGCGGCGCCAAAACTCAGCGGATAGCCTTGATGTGCAGTGAAGGCAGTCCAGAGGATTGCCATCGCAGTTTGCTCCTCGCCGAAGAGTTAAGAGACGCATGTCACAGAATCAGCGTGGAGCACGTTTTACCCGACGGAGCAATCCTCACTCAGGACGGGCTCCGCGACCGCATTGCGAAGCGCGACGATTCGTCGAACCAACCCAACATGTTCCTCACCGAAGAGGAAAAAATCGCAATCGCAATCGAAGAACAAATCGAACGCGTCGCATTCACAGACAAGAGATATGCCATCGCTCAGGACGTTCTTATGGATGAAGGCGATGGCTGGCACGAGGGAGTAGAGCATTGAAGATCTTCACTATTGGTTTCACTAAAAAATCCGCCGAGAAATTCTATGAAACCTTGATAGCTTCAGGCACAAAACGAATCATCGACGTGCGGTTGAGGCCGAACTCCCAGCTTTCTGGGTTCGCCAAAGGCAGTGACCAAGGCTATCTGTTGGCCAAGATATGCGGAATCGACTATGTCCATATCCCTGCACTCACACCAGAACCTGAGATTCTTGACGAGTACCGCAAGAGCAAAGCACCAGACGCTTGGGCCGTTTACGAAACCAAATTCACGGACCTCATGAACCAAAGATGCATCGAGAACATAGTTCCACAAGAAGTCTTGGAAGACGGATGTCTTCTTTGCAGCGAAGACACTGCACACCATTGCCACCGTCGATTAGTGGCTGAGTACTTGCGAGATCGTTGGGGCGGAGTCGAGATCGCCCATCTGCAGTGATCGCTCAGGCTGTTGATTCAAATGAGCTGGACCAAATAACGATAGTGAATGCGCCTTGGACACCTATGCGTCGCCCAAGGCGCTCAATACCTGATCGAGATTAGTGGCCGTCGATCAACCCTCCGGCAACACCGCCATCGGCAACACTTCGCGGGACGCCTCCAACTTGGGTTCGAGTGATTGCATGCGATCCCGGCGTTTGAGGGAGCTGGCGACTTCGGGGTTTTGTCCAGCGGATGGCCAGTTGCCTCGAAGCACTGCTGCTACCTGCTGCGACGCGCGTTGTCGGGCGAGCCATGCGGATCGTGTCGATTGACCAGCCGAATGCGGGGCAACAATGACGTTGTCCATCTTTAAGAGCGGGTTGTCGGGGTCGACGGGTTCCTGCTCAAACACGTCAAGACCGGCGCCGCGCATCTTGCCTTCTCGGAGCGCTTGGATCAAGTCGACTTCACGGACGACTCCGCCGCGGCACACGTTGACGAAGTAAGCGGTCGGCTTCATGCAGTCAAAGTGTTCCTTGCGCATCAGGTGATGCGTCTCTTTGTTGAGCGGGATTTGGACGGAGATGTAGTCCGAGCGCTCAAAGAGCTCGTGGAGCGAGAAGACCTGCTCGACGGCGTATTCCTGCGCGATCCAGGGCGGGCAGTAGGGGTCGTAGGCAATTACCTTCATGCGCCAGCCGTTGAACATCTTGCGTGCCACTTGGCGACCAATGTTGCCGAGGCCCACTAGTCCAAGAACCTGCTGGTCGATCGGCTCGATCGGAGGTCCTTCGGTCCGTCCCCATTGACCGGCCTTCGTCCGTTCGTTGTATTGAATGAGTTGCCGATTGAGGCACAGGATCATGGTGACGGCCTGATTGGAGACCTCTTCCATGCACATGCCGGCACCGTTGGTGATGATGATGCCCATCTCGTTGCAGACATCGGTGTCGATCTGGTTGAAGCCGTGTGAGTAGACGGCGAGCACTTGCGCTTTTTCGGCGGCGCGTAGGACCTGCTCGCCTTGGTAGGGCGTTGAGCGCATCATCAACGCGTCGGCATCTCGGACGAGTTCCATCGCCTCGCCTTCGGACTGCGGGTTGCCGCGCACGAATTCGACGTCTAGATCGGCCATCTCGGCGCGCTCATAGTCAAGGGGATCGTTCTCGTCGATTCCCAAGATGAGGACTTTGTGTTCTGCCATTGTTCTGAAGTTCCTTTCGGATTCGGTTCTTGCTTGAGGTTGTTTAACGGTTACGGTTTATCGATTCGCCATCATCACTTCCCATGAGATGGGATCCTGACGCGGTGGCGAGTTGTGCTTGACATCCGGGTTTATCAGCGACATCGGCCAGTAGCCATCGGCGATCCGGACGGCTTCTTCGCCGAGCTGGGTGTTGGCGCGCTCCCATGCCACCTCGCTGTAGGAAGCGTAGTGATTGGTAACAGCGACGTTGTCCATTTTCAATAGCGGGTTGTTCGGGTCGACGGGTTCCTGTTCGAAAACGTCGAGGCCAGCGCCAGCAATCTCGCCGTTTTGGAGCGCTCGGATGAGCGCCGGTTCATCAACGACAGGACCGCGCGAGCAGTTGATGAAGTACGCAGTTGGCTTCATCGCCGAGAAGAACTCGTCGCTAAACATGTGATACGTACCTTCAGAAAGGAAGACGTGCGGCGATACGTAGTCGGAACGCTCAGCGACCTCCTTCAATGTCGAGACGATCTCAACGCCGTACTCCTTAGCGTCCCAAGAGGATCGGTACGGATCATATGCGATCACGTCTAGACCGAATGCCTGCGCTTTTCGGGCGACGGCGCGACCGATATTTCCGAGCCCGACGATTCCGAAAGTTTCACCAGTGATGTGACCCATTGGAGGTAGGTATTGACGCGTCCATTCGCCAGCCTTGACGAGTTTGTCGTGGAGGACGAACTTGCGGGAGCAGACGAGGAAGTGCATCATCGTCTGGTTGCTGACTTCTTCGGTGCCGAACGACGCGGTGTTCGAGAGGACGACGCCGTTCACCGACGCGGTTTCAAGGTCCATTCCGTCGTAGCCGTGCCCGAACGATACGAGGCCTTTGCAGCGACCGTTGTTGCCCATATGGACGAAGAGTGCAGGGTCCCAGCCGTGACCTTGGTTGATGACGGTATCGGCATCCTTTAACGCTTCGATCAACTCACCTTCACTACTTCCGGAATAGTGCTTGAATTCGGCACCGTATGCGCGGGCGGCTCTCGACTGTTGCTCGGTCGAACTGGCATCGTGGGTGTCACCGCCTTGGGGACCCAGATACAGAATCTTCAAGGTTTCTTCAGCCATTCAATTTCTCCTCAGTTTTGTCGTGATTGGAAGTGTAACCTTCATTCTTCGGTGACGACGCTCTCGGGAGCCTCGCCGCGCCAGACTCGTTGCATGTTTGAAAACGCGAAGTCGACTCGGCGTGGGTACGATTCCCAGCTCTTACCTGCGACGTGTGGAGCAACTACGACGTTGTCCATCGAGAGCAGCGGGTTATCGGCCTCCACAGGTTCAATCTCGAAGACATCGAGTCCGGCTCCCCAGATCTCGTTATTGCGTAGAGCTTCAATTAATGCGGCCTCGTCGACCACTGGACCGCGGCAGGTGTTTACGAGCAATGCGCTCTTTTTCATCAAACCCAGCTCTCGTGCGCCGATCAATTTGCGTGAAGAGGCATTGAGGCTGGCGTGGAGCGAGACGACATCCGACTCGCTTAGCAGTTCATCGAGATCGACGCGTTTGGCGCCATAGTTCTCGGCTTTTTCGGATCGGACAACGTCGGTATACAGAGTCGTCGTCTCAAAACCGCGCAACATGCCAGCCAGCGTCGAACCAATACGACCCGCGCCGACGATGCCGACGGTCTTGCCGAAGAGTTCGTAGGAGTCGTAACCATCGATCTCGGGCCGCATCCACGCGTCGTCGCGGGTGTCGTTGTGGGCGATAGGGAGGTGCCGGTGGCAAGCCAGAATGAGCGTCATCGCAAACTCGGCAACCGGCAGAGCGTTAGCGCCGCCATTGTTGGCTACGGGAATCCCTAACTCGCCGGCGACCCGGAGATTGACGCCGTCGTAACCGGCAGAGCAGAGTTGAACTAGCTTGAGCTTGTTGCCGGCGCGGAGAATCTCCTCGTCAACGCCGTGACCGAATGCGAGGACAAAATCGGCTGCCGACGCGAGGCGGTCAACGTCGTCCGGCTCGGTTTCAGAGGTGCAGACGCTGAGCTCGTAACCCTCAGGTTTCATCTCCTCGGCCATTTTCAACAGTGGTAGGGCAGGGCCTGACAACACCAACACATTAGGCATATCGATCTTCCTCGATTCAAGACGTCAACCAGGATCGGTTTTCCGACGTTTCGAAAGGGATTCTACATTCGCTTCGAGCTTAGGATGTGGATCGGAAAGATCGGGAATTACATCATTCAACGATCGGTTGGCAGCGATAGCAGAAGGTGAAAGCTGCGGTGCGGTTCAGTAGCGTCGCGAATTCGAGGGTCGTGTTGTCGCTACCGAGTTCGATTGCCAGCTGACGGACATCTTCGTATGTCCTGACCGACAGCCCATGATTGTTGCCGGCAACCACCAGCGTTCCAGTTGAGATTTCGGACGAATCAGGAATGTCGTCCGTTCTTTCCGTAGCAAAGTTGCGGTCCGGGTACAGCCAGATTTCGTCACCAAATCCGCAGCCGACATTTCCAATAACTAAGAGTTGATCGAATACATAGGGCTGCTCGGCGACGGAACGACATACGGTGTAGTTGTTGTTTGTGTACTCGATTAACGATTTTTCATCAATCGACAGGCGAGCCGAGCCGACGAAGTTGACGCTCACGATCGCGATGGTGAGGACCGCGATTCCGATCGTCACGACGCGTGCGTCAACCAATCGCTGGCTCTTCACGAAAGGAATCACCTGATTCAGGGCCAATCCAGATAAAAGCGCAAGTATCGGCACCAGCGGCGTAAGTCGCGCTTCATAGTACGTGAGCGATGTTGCGGAAATCAGCAACAGGAACGCAGGCACGCTGATCGCAAGAATGAATGGCAGGAGCCGCTTCGGGTTGTTTAAGGCGCTCAGCACGGCACCGATGAAGATCAATCCCACGATGAGTGGTACGACTGATCCATTCGCAGTTCTGAAGTAGGGGGATGACATTTCCGATTTGATCCCGAAAATCGTGCTCATGTAACTCGTAAAGTGAGTCTGCATTTTTCCGACGTCACCGATGATTCCGGTTTCGGCACTGGTTTCGTAGACGTTGTGCCTCAAGAACGAATCACCAACGTGAGTGATCTCAGGCTCGAAGATGAATTGTGCGACGAGTGGCGCAGCGACTACAGACATCGCGACGACAAACCAAAGGCTTTTTGCGAGGGCGGAGCGGCGTACTGCGAAGCGACGACCGATGCTCGCCGAAATGAGCCAGTAAATCGGTGGAATCGACAAGAAAAACACGAACGGGGTGTACTCGTACATCAACATACCGGCAGCGATGCCGCCTAAACCGGCCCAGAAATACTGGTTACGCCTAGAAGATTCGGTCAATACGATCAACAAGATCAACAGCATCAACAGGATGCTGGGGCCGAAGGATTCTTCGGCGAGTCCTCCGATGATGACGGCCCAGCGAAGGCTCGCGAAAACGAATACTGCGACGAGTGTTGCGTCCCAATCGACTTTCAATCGACGCAGGCATATGGCCAAAAGCACGATGGAGGCCGCGCCGGCAATCTGATATCCAAGCCGCAGATCCTCCAATTCGTGTCCTGAAAATGTGAAGCCGATGGTCGACAACACGTTTGAAAACAGGAAATGAAATGACAGAGCGGCTTCGTTGTGGACGATGTCATGAGCAATCTTCCCCTGTTGCATCTCCTCAAATCCCGGGAAATCGGGAGGGACGATCTGCAACAAGGCGAAACGCAGTCCGACGGCCGCCGCGACAAAGATCCAATTTCCGTCGATATTCCTGATTTGATTGGGAATCTGCTGGACGGCGGGCCGCAATGTCGAACGGTTTAGCCAGGCAATAGCTGTGACCAACATTACGAGGACGAACCCGATGCCAGCGTAGTTGGGGCGTTCGTAGATCCCTTCCAACGACCTGCCGATGAAAACGCCAAAGACCAGAGGAATGAAAATCCAACCGATCCCGGACGCAAATGCCGGGTACCGGAAAACTACGGATTTAAACGTCTTGACAATCAGGAGCGTGTTGGTTACCTGGCGTCCCATGCGAAAACGACCTGAGCGCTATGCGGTCGTGATAGAGCGCGATTGCTGTGTGTGGACTAAAGACGCACTGAGCGTCGTCATTTTAATTGAGACCGCAACGGCTACTGTGACTGGCGCACACGATACGCATTCATCGTTGTCGCATATGATTTCTGATCATGGACGCGCTTGAAATTCTCGAAAGGCTCTGCCAGCAACCCGCAGTCCCTTTTCATGAATGGCGAGTTGCTCGTGAAATCTCAACGATCATCAGTAGCAGTGGACTCAACGCGAGGCTAGACCGTTGGGGGAACGTAATCGCGGAGATCGACGGCGATGACACGATAGCGCCGTTGGTGTTCGTGGCGCACATGGATCACCCCGGTTTTGAGGCGATCGAGGCAGTGGAGGTAAATGAGGACGAGGAACTGATCGTAGCCGAACCGCGCGGCGGTTTGGGGACGCGAGCTTTCGATGTCGGAACCGGGGTGCGCATGGTCGCACGCGACGGAGCGGTGATTTACGGAACCATTGAATCACACGGCCTTTTGCGTCAGGTCGGCAACGGCCGTTTTGCGCGGACTGACCGGGTGATGATCAAACCCGAAACCGATGCGATCGGGGGCAAAGCATCTGATGTTGCGTATCCAGCACCTGCGGTCTTGGATCTGCCGAGTTTCGGTGTCGAAGGCGAATTGATCAAAGGAAGACAGTTGGACGATCTCGCGGGTTGTGCTGCGATATTGGCATCGTTGTGCACTGTCACAAACGATGGCTCGAACAAACGACCCATTGTTGGACTATTTACGCGAGCCGAAGAGGTAGGTCTAGTGGGCGCGGCGCTCGCGGCGACGGACGAATTTGTTCGTAAAGACGCCATTGTCGTTTCCGCCGAGACCAGTTTGAAGAGTGATAACGCCAAGCAAGGCGACGGTGTTGTCATCCGTGTGGGTGATCGGATGACGACATTCGATCACGGCGCTGAGGCGGTTTTACATGCCGCGCAGTATCGAGTCGAGGAGCAGGGGAGCGCCGATGATTTCAAGGTTCAACGCGCCCTAATGGGTGCGGGTGGTTGTGAGGCAAGCGCATTCAAGGCGCACGGTTATCGGGTTACCGGAACGTCGTTCCCCCTCGGTGCATGGCACAACACTGAAGATGACGGTTCGATCGTTTCGGAATACATCCATGTCGATGATTTCAATTCGGGGGTCGCACTCATCACGGAGGCGATGCGCGACGATAACGAACCACTCCACAACGATCCCTTGCGATACCTTTCTTCGTTTCCTGAGACTGGTGCTATGCGCTTGAGGGAGACGCAGATTTAGCGCTCAATGCCTAGTCACGCTGCGGTCGTCTGCTATTCGTGTTCAAGACACACGGCGGCTTGCGGCTGTAGAACAGCGATATACCCTTTAATCCATGCCCAAAGTTGATGGAAGCTATCTGATTGCCCGCACCTTGAAGGAAGAAGGTGCCGACTGCCTTTTTTTCCTGATGGGCGGACCAAACTACGAGATAGTCAACAATTCGGAAGATTTCGGTATTCGTACGGTCGATTTCCGTCACGAACAGGCGGCAGCGATGGCGGCACATGCCTATGGACGCGTAAAGCGCGTACCGGGTGTTACCACGTCGGCCTCGGGTCCCGGTACTCTCAACCTGTTGACGGGCATCTACAACGCATTTGTTGACGCGGCTCCGATGGTCACTCTGGGGGGAGCAGGACCATTGCGGGACGTCTACCGCGACGGGTTCCAGGAGGTTGATTTACCCAACATCTTTGCGCCAGTGTCGAAGTCCGTGATCAGACCCGCGTATACCAATCGTTTGCCCGAACACATTTCATCGGCATTCAGAACCGCGACGAGTGATCGTCCGGGACCGGTTTACGTTGAGTGCAATGAAGACATTCTCTATGGTGAGGTCGACGAAGATGCCGCCGAATCGCCGACGCGCGCTGCGCGAGTCTCGCCACCCAGCGCGAATCCCGACAAGATCGTTGAAGCTGTCAAGATACTTTTGGAGGCCGAACGCCCCATCTTGCTTGCCGGAAGTGGCCCATGGTGGTCAGGTGCTTCTGATGAACTCCACGAGTTCGTTGATCGGACCGGGATCCCGTTCTACACGACGCCAATCGCCCGTGGATTGATACCGGAAGACCATCCGGTTTCGTTTCCCGCGGCCCGTTCGACCGCATTTAGAGAGACGGATGCAGTATTGGTCATCGGGACGCGCTTCAACTGGATCATGACATTTGGTAGAAGGATTTCTCAGAGTGCCAAAATCATCCAGATAGATGTGCACGCGGCTGAAATTGGCCATAACCGTTCGGTCGATATAGGCATCGTCGCCGATGCCAAGTCCGCGATGCGGGATATGGTATCCGAGGTCGCTCGGACAGGGATGAGGTCAAAGGCCGATTCTGACTGGGTCGACTATTTGCGAGACATTGAGACGAACAGGCGCCAACGCTCGGAACAATTGGAAAACTCTGATCAAGTTCCGATCCACCCGTTGAGATTGTGCAAGGAATTGCGCGAAGTGATGGATCGCGATGCGATCTTGTCGGTTGATGGCAACGAGATCTTGCACTACGGCCGGCAATCAATCCCGACGTTTGAGCCAGGCCATCGACTGAACTCTGGCGCCACGGGGTGCATGGGCGTGGGGTTGCCGTTCGCGATCGGCGCGAAATTGGCGAAACCGGACAAACAATCAGTAGCCCTTCACGGCGACGGATCGTTGGGCATGAACATACAGGATTTCGACACCGCAGTCCGACACGACTTGCCGATCGTCGTTGTGGTATCCAACAACGAAGGCTGGACCGCCCGAGTCGAAGGTGTCCGAAAACCTGGCCGGGAACTCGGTTGGACCCGGTTCGACGCGATTGCTGAGGCGATGGGTGGTTATGGCGAAGAAGTGACAGAACCCTCCGCCATCAGGCCAGCCCTCGAAAGGGCGTTTGACGCGGGCGTTCCAGCCATCGTGAATGTGCGTACAGACCCGACGGCTCGGGCGCTGTCGCGTTTCGTCGGATCAAAGATGGAGTAGTTGCAGAAGGAAGCGGACCGAAATGGATGCCGATCAGACTCAAAAAGTCAATACGTACATCATGTTCTCCAAGTTAACCGAACGGGGGCGGGACCGAGTACGGACCCATCCCGAACGGATTTTGGAGGTCAATCATGAAGTAGAAATGCGCGGGTGTAACGTGGTCGCCCAGTACGCGATGATGGGTGATTACGATTTCGTAACGATCATCGAGGCACCAGACAACGGCGAAATGTCTCGCATAGCAATCGAACTTGGGGCACGCGGGACTATTGATACAACGACTTATGCTGCGATCCCGATTGAAAAATTCATCGAGATCATGCAGATGAGTGATAGCTAGCGGGTCAACCACATCTGCATCTAGGGCTGGTTTGGCGTTGGGAGTTGGATGAACCGTCCGCAGGCAACACTTAACCTGGTTAGCGACTCTGCTTTCGAGGCGATTTATCGCAAAGGTCGCGATTGGCAGCTGCTGTTGGTCGGGATCGGTGTCGTGGCTTTCTCCCAGTTCGGATTGATCCCGGGTGGTGAGTCGAGTGATGGCACGATTCCGAACTCCGGTCGATATGGGTTGATTTTGGGTTTTCTGACGGTAGCGATTGCTGCATATTTGTTCAATGCCCGATTGCGCAATGCCCCGTGGAGTGTATCGTTTCCGCGAAACCTCAGATTCAACATAGAAGGCAGCCGCAAATTAATCTTCGGCGTCGGAGTTTTTGCCTTCGCTTTCTTGATTCTGAGGTTATTGGGAGGTTCGACGTCAGGAGACGATCTTTGGATTTGGATCGTCGGTTTATTGGGGTGTGCCAGTCCGTTCGCACCTTCGGTGACGCGTATTATGGTCGGGCTGAGAGTAGCTTGGCGATCGATCAGATGGATCGACGTAGTGATCGTAGGGGTTTTGACCGTTATTTTTCTTGCGGTCAACGCGACCGATTTGGACGATTGGTACTATGCATCGATCGGAGACGAGTACAACTTTTACGAACTCGCCGTTCACTTTTCACAAAACGGTATCGACGATCCCTTCAGCCAGCGTGGAGTTTACGATTTTCATCCGCGACTCGGAATGGTGCTGAAAAGCGTTCCAATGGACGTGTTCGGCCCGGGACATTTTGGTTGGAAATTCGGTTCGATGTTGATCATGTGTTCGGTCGTCTTGGGTGTATATGTCGTTGGTACTTTGTGCGGCGGCCGGATCGCCGGCGCTGTTGCATCGACCATCATCGCCTTCAGTCACTATCTGGGGCAACTTGCTCACGTCGGATACGATCACACTGACTCGCTTTTGCCAGTGATTTTGGCTGTTGGCTTTTTTTTCGTGGCGACGCGAACAAAAAGTCCGTTGATGTTTTACGTCGCGGGAGCGTTAGTGGGGATGTGCTTTTACACCAACGTCGTAGCCCGCGTAGTTCTGCCGACCATCGCCGTGTTTGCCGTGTTGCAGCAACTTGCCGTTCCAAATCGCCAAATTGTGAAATGGATTGTGCCACTGGTCGTCGGAATCGGATTGGCGATTTTGCCGATGTTGTTAGTCGATGGCAATGAGGTGATCACGAAGATGTTTGGGCGAGTGCTCGGCGGTCAAGGTGAGATTTCGGACCTGTCGCTCTACGAACGAATCGCGTCGAACATCAACTTCAATTTGTTCGCGTTTAACTTCAACGAGCACAGCTCGCACTATATCTCTGGTTCGCTACTCGACCCGATTTCAGGAACATTGGCGGTTGTTGCAACCGGGTTCGGCTTGGGTCGTTTCAGAGATCCAACGTCGTCGTTCCTGATCATTTGGCTGGCTTTGGTTTTTGCGGGTGCTGGAGGATTAAGTCCTTACGATTGGCATACCGCGATCACTCGTCTATTTCCGATGATGTTGCCATTGTCATTGCTTGCGGGTCTATTTGTATCCAAGTTCATCTGGCCGATCCGAATGAACATCTCTTGGGGCGACCACGATAGGATTTTCAATCCGAAAGTAATCACCATCGTGACGTTGACTGTTGTTGGTGCGGTCACGTTGGTGCAGAACTATCAAAGAGCTGAGTACGAGACGCCAATGGTCTTTCACCAATCTCCGGTGGCGGTGACGATCGGCGGAATGCAGTCAGAGACTTGCGGATACGTCGAGCATGACCGAATCGCGATTGTCTCTAGAGATCAACACGTTGTGCGACGGATACTGAACGCGTATGATCCGGGCGGTGTGTCACTGTATCCGAATGAAGCCGGGGAAGTACCCGGCACACCATTGTTGCTGGATCATCAACAAGCCGCAGCCAGAGGATTTCCGGATGCTGAAGATTTCGGCTGCATCATTTTTTCGCATCCGTGGGAGGTCGAACCGGCAGAGGTTTTGGGGACCATAGAAGCCGAAAATCCGCAAGCGGTCGCAATCCCGTTCTCGGATCAATCCGGCAAGACGACTATCACTATCCTCAAAATGCCTTAGCCACAGGGAATTCAGTCAGTCGCAGGTTCAGCCGCATGAACCGTCAGTAGGGCGGTAACGTAGAATCTTGCACATCCAGATTTCTCATTCGCCTCCAAGCGCAGTAAATGACACCGCAAGCAATCGAAAAACGCTCGATCATCATCACGATCGTGGTTAGCGGTTCGTTTGGTTTACTGGGCATCGCGATTTCGGTCGCTAGCAATTCTGGTGCCGTGTTCTTGGATGGGCTCTTTTCTCTTGTCTTCGCCGTCGTTGGGTTGCTTTCCCTTTACGTGTCCCAATTAGTATCCCGACCCCGCGATGAGTCATACCCCTTCGGCTACGCGACTTTTGAGCCGATGCTGAATCTGTTCAAGGGCTTGCTCATCGGTTTCGCGTTGATTTACGCCGTTTGGAGTGCAGTCACAACGATATTGCAGGGCGGACAAGACATCGCCGCGGCGGGTGGAATCATATATGCGGCGATTGCCGTCAGCGGTGGCGTGGCCGTTGTAATCGTTCTTAAACGGTACGCAAAACTTTCCGGTTCGCCCATCGTAGACGTGGACGCCAAGAACTGGACGGTCGACACACTCATCAGCTCAGCAGTTGGCATCGCATTCGTGGCAACGTTGTTGATTCAGAACTCGGATTGGTCGAATTTCGCTCCCTATGCCGATCCCGTGATCATGCTTGCGATCGCCGCAATAGCGGCGCCGCAACCGTTCCAGACGATTCGAGACAACCTGAGACAGATCGTCGGTAAAGCACCGCCAAAGGATGTTCAAGATCAAGTGGCCGATCTCGTTGAAGACGCAATCGCCGACGTTCCACATGTCGAGACCCATCTGCGCATTGTTGACGTCGGGCGATACATTCATTTGCAGGTCTACGTCATAATCTCGCCGGATACACGAGAAACGATCGACATCCGCCGACACGATCAGATCAGACGCAGCGTTTACAACAGTGTGTCGAAGATTTACCACCACCTGTCGTTAGACGTGGGCTTCACGATGGATCGACGCTGGGCGCTGAGCAGCGTCCATGCAGAAGATCAAGACGTGGTCGTAGTGCCGCCAGACAACCCGAAAGTCGACGCACAATAAACTCGGTCAAAATATCGATCTCGGTGCCATTCATCGTAGCGATCTTCATTGCCGCTGCCGCCTGTGGCACGGTTGGTAGCCTCGCTTCGCCAACGGCACCGGTGGACGTCGCAGAAGTTACACCGACTCCTTCGTTTACCGATATCGCAAAGACGAACATCGTGGATCTGTTTAATCGTCAGACCACGGCGATCAGAGACGGCGATTGGGAAGCTGCATTCCATGACTGCAGCCCTAACTATCGATCGCGGCGTGAGGTCGAACGTTTCACCGAGGATGTCCGGGAATACTTGAGTCGGTTGGACACCACACCCGACATGTTGGACGCACGGAATCCGGTCGCCACCAAAGGACGAGACGATCGCTTTGACCTGAACTACGATCTGTATATCGATGACGAGTTTGCGGAATCCGTGCGCGCCGGTGGGGCGTACGTAAAAGTCAGAAATGATTGGTACGACGACGGCGTTTGGTGTCGTTAGTTAGGGCTTGCGACTGCCGGCGCAATTTGGTCGTATTGCATCGGTTGAACGCCGGGCACGACAGTGAACTGTTCCGCGTATAGCCGTCGATAGAGACTGGATTCGTTGATTAACTCGTCGTGAGGTCCGCGCGCTTGAATATCCCCGTCCTGCACGACTAGTATCTGGTTGGCCGCGATTACGGTCGATAAGCGGTGAGCGATCGCGATCGTGGTACGGCCTTCTCGGAGCCTTGCAATCGCCTCGCGAATCAATCGTTCCGATAGTGTGTCGAGCGCGCTTGTCGCCTCGTCTAGCAACAGGATGCGAGGGTCGGCGAGGATCACTCGCGCGATCGCCAATCGCTGCCTTTCGCCGCCGGACAATCGGTACCCGTGTTCACCGACAATCGAGTTGTAACCCTCTGGCATCGCCGCGATCGTGTCATGGATCTGAGCTGCCATTGCGGCCTCGATCAATTCGGGTTCGGTCGCGGAAGGGCGACCGTAAAGAAGATTCTCGCGGACGGTTGCGTGGAACAGAAACGGATTCTGCGACACCACTCCGACTAGCTGCGTCAGATTGTCGTGAGTAATGTCTTTGACGTTGACGCCGTCGATTCGAACCGCACCTTGGTTGGCGTCATAGAGCCGGGAGGCCAAGTATCCGATTGTCGTCTTCCCGGAACCGCTCGGACCAACGAGCGCGGTAAGTTCACCGGCCCTCGCGACGAACGAGATGTCGGTCAGCGAGAACAGCTCGTCGTCGGTTTCGTGTTCGTTTTCTCCGCCGATCAACCCAGTTGACGGAGATACTGGACTCCCATTCCCGCGCCCGGCGCGGCCGCTTATCGGCGGCGGTACGGGCATGTCGGAGCCGATCTGGCCGTCTCCTCCTGGTTGGCCGACGGTTGGGGCGTTCGACGAACGACCGATAGGCCCTGAGGAGGATTGCGAAACCTGCGCTCGATGTCGCGCCGCGATGATTTCGAGTTCTGATTGCTGGTAGGTGAAGGAAACGTTGTCGAAAACTACCTCGCCCTTCGTGGTTGAAGGATCGAGGCGCTTGGGCTTGACGGGATCGACGATGGTTGGCTTGATGTCCATGTATTCGAATATCCGCTCGAACAAGGCAAGCGATCCCGTGATTTCGACTCCACGTTGCAGCAGATTAGCCATTGGGAACAGGAGACGCGCTTGAATGGTCGAAAAAGCGACGATATCGCCAAGCGTCACCCGGTCACTACCGTCAATGATCAGGATCCCGCCGACCAACCAGATAAACGCGGGTGCCATGGTGAAGAATGCTTGAACCACGATGAAGAAACCACGGCCGGTCATGTATTGGCGTATCGACACGTCGGTGAGGCTCGTATTGGTCTCCTGAAACTCGCGTAGTTGCTCGGCTTCTCTACCAAAGGTCTTGGCGACTATCACGCCAGAAACAAACAGAGTTTCCCCGGTTTTTGCCGTCAAATCCGCCAACGTGCGCTGCATCTGGCTCGTCAATCTCCGTCTACGAGCACCGACTATGCGGGAAAGATAAGCGAATATCGGCATAGTGAAGAGAGCGACGATGGTCAGTTCCCAAGAAAGGATCAACATCGCGACGAGCGCAGCGGCAACGACCGTGACGCTGGACAGGATGTTGACGACGGTATCGGTCAACACGAGCTGCGTGCTCGAAACGTCGTTGGCCAATCGGGATTGGATGTCGCCGGTCTTGGTTGAGGAGAAGAAAGAGATAGGTTGTTTAAGTAGATGGTTGTAAACGGTGTGCCGCATATCCTCCATCACCTTGAAGCCGACTCGAGCGTTCAGCCGCGACTGTGCGAAATTGAGAATTCCCGAGATCCCCGCCGCCGCGACCATGCCGCCAATCAACCACATCAAGAGGTTCATGTCTTGCTGCGGTAACGCGTCGTCGATCACTCGCTGGATTAACAGGGGAGTGATCACGCCGAGGGCAGAGGTAATGAGAACGAGCAGCCCTACAATCGCTAGGGTCACCTTGTAGTCGGCATAGAGCTTGACGACGCGCTTGAACGTGCCGCGGGGAAACGGTCGGTTACGAGATTCCTCTTGGAACGCGCTGAATCCAGGGCCGCCCATACCGCCACGCATACCCCCTTGCCGCATAGATTCCTCCGAGATTCCGCGATTCGAAACTAACGCTTCATTTAAGACGGCATACTACCTCAACGCGTTTCGACGGCCACCCAAAGTATCGGGAAAAGAGAGAGCACCGCGATGAGGATTGGTAGCCCGTAGGGGAGTCGAACCCCTGTTTCAGCCTTGAGAGGGCCGTGTCCTGGGCCACTAGACGAACGGGCCACCGTAATGGTGCGCGAGCCAGATTTCGCAATCCGTGCTGTCAGCGTTGTTGGCTGCCGATGCAGGATTCGAACCCGCGCTCCCAGATCCAGAATCTGGTGTCCTACCACTAGACGAATCGGCAACGGCTCGCTGAAATTCATGATAACAAACCCTCTCATACTCAGATTCGCCGCCGAATCAAAGACAAGGTTGCCGGTTCGTTTTGGCGATGTTGGTCCTTGACTGTCGTTTCGAATCTCCGATCACGTTCCAAGTCGCGTTATTTGGTATATAGTGAGCGCATCGTTTGACGCAAAACGTGGCGAGATTTGAGTTGGTTGCGTCTCATCGCAACCGTGAGGGTCGCCACTCGATGCCGATGCATTGCGCTCGAACCAGAACGATCGGCACGCAGGCTACAGGAGTATGTTGCATTGAAATCAAGAAACAGGTCTAAATACCTCATAGGAGTGGTTGCGGCACTAGTCGCTGTCGCTGCTTGGGCGTGTGGTGGCACGGAGACCGTGATCCAGACGGTGGTGGTCGAGAAGGAGGTCGCGGGTGAGACCGTGATCCAGACCGTCGTCGTCGAGAAGCAAGTCGCCGGCGAGACCGTGATCCAGACCGTCGTGGTCGAGAAAGAGGTTGAGGTTGAGAAAGTCGTGACCGTTGAGGTCATGGTGGAAGATGAGGAAGTCGCACCGACCGCAGCCCCTGAACCGGCAAGTCAAGAACTACCAGAGACCGAATCCCCCGCGGGAACCTTGGTCATGATCCCCGAAGGCGTAGCACCAGGCGTTGGCATCAACCGATCGCAAGCACCCGAATCGCTCATGTATTGGGGTGTGTCAGAGCAGCTATTCCGTCCGAATGACGATGGAACGCTGGTCGGCCCGTGGCTCGCTGAGAGTTGGGAAGTTTCACCCGACGGTTCCCAAGCAACTGTCAAGATTCGCAGTGGCGTGCAGTTCCACGGCGGCTGGGGTGAACTCACTGCACACGACTTTGTGTGGAGTTTGAACGACACCAACGCCGCGGTTACGCCCGAGAGTATCCACGGTCAGGCCGGAGACTTCGCAGCATTCATGGACGAAGCGGAAGCCACCGACGACCGTACAGTGGTACTTAACTTCAATGCCCCTGAACCTCGTTGGACGACGTTGCTGTTCAACCAAGCAGGCGACGCGTTCGGCGTCTTCTCAAAGAAGGCGTACGATGAGAATGGCGCTGATTGGATGCGCGAAAATGTCATCGCCACCGGTCCTTACATGGTCGAGGAGTGGCGCCAATCAGACAGCGCTACCCTAATCGCGCAGGACACACACTGGGACAAGACGGCAGAAGTCTCTACTCTCCGTCTAATCGACGTCCCTGAGACGGTAGCCCGTATATCCGCTCTTCGTTCTGGAGGCGCGGACTGGGCGGTTCTCCCGGTTCGTGAAATCGGACCGCTGACGCGCGATGGCTTCAAATCGTTGACCACCGGCCGTCAAAGTGGTGTGCCGCTCCAAATGGCGGGTAACTACTGGGAAACCACACAGGTCAAAACCGGTGAGCCGACCCAGGCCGTGACCTTTGTGCACGACATTCCGTGGATCGGAAACCCATTCAGTCCGGACGATGGCAACAACCCGGAAGGCATTGATGACTTGGAGCAAGCGCGACTAGTCAGGTGGGCAATCGCGATGTCGATTAACCGAGACCTCATCAACGAGTCGCTGTACAACAACAACGCCTCGCCGTACTACGTCGGTATGTTCCACATCGTCGACCCGGACTGGGACGACAAGTGGAAGATTCCGTACGACCCGGTAATGGCCAACGAGTACTTGGACAAAGCGGGTTACCCGAAAGACGAAGATGGCAAACGTTTCGACATGCCGATCTACGGCTTCACGTCGCGAATTGAATTCACCGAGATCGCTGATGCCGCAGCTGGTTTCATCAACCAGTTGGGAATCGAGACCAGCGTGATCAAGATCGCCTACTCGATCATCCGCCCGAGCTTGGTGGCGAGAAGTAACACGACGCCCTCGATTCAATGGTGTCGCTCCGACCTATGGAAGCCATACGACTGGGTGACCGGTGAAGAGGAGACGACCCTGACCCGAGGCGGCTTCAACTGTCACATGGAAATACCGTTCATCCTGGAAACGGTTCAAAAAGTGGCTGCTGAGACCGATCCTGCGAAGCGCAAGGAGTACAACTTCGCGCTCGCCGACTACCTGCACGAGCAGCAACTGAAGATTGGGATCGTCGCACTTCCGTTCGTTTCGGCATACAACCCGAACGCAATCGAATCTTGGAATATGCGACCCGGTCCTCAAGCGCCGTACACCTCGCCCGAACTGATAGTTCCAGCAAGGTAAATCCGCCTGATTACGCCGCCTGGGACGCTTGAATGAGAGCGACCCAGGCGGCGAATTGTTGCAACGACCCGCAGACGGCGCGGCATTGTCGAGGTGAGGCTATCGCCCCGTCATCCGCGTCGTTGATGCGCACCCACTAGTTAGAGCAGTCCTGTGCGAAAGTTCCTGATACGGCGATTCTTCGCTGGAATCCTGTCAGTCCTCGCGGCGACGGCAATCGTCTTCGGACTCTCTAGAGCAGCGGGAGATCCGCTGTTGCTCTACGCCAAGCCCGGAGGCTATGGGGTTACGCCTGAGCAGGAACAGGCATTGAAGGAAAAGTTGCGCCTCGACAGACCCCTCGTCGTGCAGTATCTTTTGTGGCTTACAGATCTGTTGAAGGGTGATTTCGGCAGAACTCTGCTTGCTGAACAACAGGTGACGAAAGTCGTGGGCGAGAAGATGGGAGCAACGGTTCAGCTCGCCGTCGTAGCTTGGATTTTGGCCACAATTATGGGCGTCCCATTAGGCGTCCTATCAGCAGTTTTGCGAGGCAGTATTTGGGACTATTTGGGCCGTGCTTACGCCCTGATTGGGCAATCCTTGCCTACATTCTGGCTAGGGCTGATGATGATTCTGATATTCAATAAACAATTGGATTGGTTACCGTTCGGGACGCGAGGAACCGGGAATGAGTTCTTCTTCTCGTGGGACAACCTACGATATTTCGTTATGCCATCGTTCGCTATCGCTTGGGGTGCTGCCGCTGTTTATTTGAGGTTGACGCGATCCGCAATGTTGGAAGTGCTCGACTCCGAATTTGTCAAGCTGGCGCGATCTAAAGGCGTCGGCGGCACGACGATCATCTGGAAGCATGCATTCCGGAACGCACTTATCCCGCCATTGACCGTCTCCTCGCTCATGATGGCAGGCTTGATTACCGGCAGCGTCGTAATTGAAGCGGTGTTCTCGTGGCCGGGCCTCGGACGACTCGCCATTCAGGCGGTCCAAGACAACGATTTCCCGATCCTAACCGCCACCGTGCTGTTCTTCGCCGTTGTTTTTGTGACGGTTAACTTTGTCACTGACGTGCTCTACGCAGTAATCGACCCGAGGATACGTTACTGATCGCATCCTGACACAGGTTATGGCTTCCGAAATTACAGCACAAGAATCCGGCGCGGTCCAAGGCACAGCACCGTCGAAAACTCGAACAGTTCGTTTCTCGCTGGTTTACGGGTGGTACATCCTTCGTCGATGGCCGTTGATACCCGGCTTGATTATGTTGGCGCTCGTAATCGGTGGGGTATTTGCGGACCAACTGGCGCCGTACGACGAAATCGAGCAGGACATTAGATTTCGAAACGCGCCTCCGCGGTTATTCGGTTCAAATTCCGAATATTGGGCAACCCAAGATTTTTCGCAAGCGATGTTCCGCCCTGAAGGTACTGAGGGCAAGGATCCCGGCAATCGCTTCTTACTCGGCGGGGACCACGTAGGTCGTGATGTGTTGAGCCGTGTCATCCACGGTGCCCGCATTTCGTTGGTCGTCACGTCAGTAGCGCTGTTCTCCGGTCTGATCCTAGGGGTGACGATCGGTGTCCTTTCCGGGTACTACGGTGGATTAGTCGACGAATTCTTGATGAGAATGGTCGATGTTTGGTACGCAGTACCGTTTCTCTTGCTCGCGATGGTCGCGGTGATCATATTCGAAGCTAGCTTGAACCTGATTATTTTCTTGTTGATATTGCTTGCATGGAGCGGATACGTTCGTAATCTACGCGGCGAGGTTTTGAGTCTCAAGCAACGCGATTTCGTAGCTGCTGCTCGGGTGGCGGGAGCTTCGACATTCCGCATCATCGTTAGACATCTTCTGCCAGGTCTCGTCAACACAATCTTCGTGATTGCAAGTCTGAGAGTCGGACAGTTGATCCTAGCTGAGGCTTCGCTGAGCTTTATCGGTGCCGGGATTCCCGCGCCAACGCCGGCTTGGGGAGTATTGATCGCCGAGGGTAGGGAGTATGTTGAACAGGCCTGGTGGCAAACAGTATTTCCGGGCTCCGCTATCTTCCTCGTCGTTCTCGCCTTCAACTTCTTAGGCGATTGGGTGCGGGACCGGTTGGATCCGCGTCTAAGGCAGTTGGACTAAGGGAATTTGTGAACGGGTCCGGGTTTGCGCCGGGCGAACATTACACCTTAGTCAGCTCGTCCAGGATGTCTTGGAGCTGGTTGTGTTTGATGTAGCCCTGGTGGACGCTCAAGACGTTGTGGTCTTTATCTAAGAAAAACGTAGTTGGTGCCGCGGTGATCTGGTAGGCGATGTGGATGGCACTGCCGACGTCTGGGATTGCCGGGTAGTTGGCACCCATTTTCCCCAGAAACTCCACACCTTCGGCAGCAGTGTCGAAACCTACGGCTTGGACCCCAATGAAGACGACCTCATCGGTGCCGGGCGTTCCCATCGTTTGATAAGCGTGCTCAAAGTTCGGAATCTCGGCTCGACAAGGGGGACACGACGGAAACCAGAAGTTGATGACCACCGGTTTACCTTCGTGTTCGGAGAGATCGAAAGATCCATGGTGAAATGTGTCGCCTTTGAACCCCGGAGCGTCACCCAAACCTGTGAAGGTCTGAGTGCCGGCATACACAATTTCAGGTTCGGCCAACTCGGCATCAGCGCTACCCGAATCGTTAGCGACCAAGGGAACCGCGACTGCATCGCCTTCGGCCGGAATTTGACCATCATCGATCGCCGAGGTTGCGCTCTCAGAAATCTCCCGGACGATCTCAACTAGATTGTCCTCGTCAATGGCGCCTTGCCAAACCCGATGCTCATTGTGGTTGTGATCGAGAAAGACAGTGGTCGGGTACGAGAATATGTTGTAACCGATCTGGATCGATGAGTTGTTGTCGGGCAACCCTGGGAAGGTCACACCGAGTTCCTCGAAGAGATTCGCGCCGTCTTCTATTGAGTCGAGGCCTAGTTGCTGAACGCCGACGAACTCAACGTTTCCGCCAGAGGGTGCGCCGAATTGTTGGTAGACGTTTTCGAAATGCTCCAACTCGGCGCGGCACGGTGGACACGAGGGGAACCAGAAGTTGATGACGATCGGTTTGCCGGCCAGTTGACTGGTGTCAAAAGTGCCATGAGCAAAAGTCGTACCTTGGAACCCATCCACGTCTCCTAACCCGTCGATGATCGCCGATTCGAAGGAGTCGGGCAATCCCATGGGCTCCGTCTCTGCAGCCGGAGAATCCGGCTCGGATACGACGGTTGGGGCGGGAGTCGGAGGTTGTGGAGTTGGCTCGGTGTCGCTGCCACATGCGACTACCAACGCTACCGCGACCAACGCGCTAAACGATGCAATCAGTCTAGCGCTTGGTAAACGACGCAAACGCAATTTCATCTTCTCACCGCCATTCGGACTCAGCGTCTTTCTATTAGATGATACGTGTCGAAATGATCCAGAGTTTCCGATGATCGACCGCCCGCGATCAATCCGGTCATTCTGACAGAACGTCTGCGGCGATGCCGTCAAGCTGATCCTGCAACGCATGCCTCAATCCGGAGACCGGGACCCTAACCTGCGCCATCGTGTCGCGGTGCCGAATGGTAACCGCATCGTCCGACTCCACTGTCTCGAAGTCGACGGTCACACACAACGGCGTACCGATCTCGTCTTGACGGCGGTAACGTCGCCCGATGCTCTGCGTCTCGTCGTACTGCGTGCTGAAACCTGAACGCACCAGGTCGTAGACCTCGCGAGCCTTGGGTGTCAACTTCGGGTTGCGGCTCAACGGCAAGATAGCAACTTGGTATGGTGCAATGTTCGGGTGAAAGCGCAGAACCACACGTTTATCGTTGTTGACTTCCTCTTCGTCATACGCATCGACGAGGAACGCTAGTGCCGATCGGTCGGCACCCATAGCTGGTTCGACAACGAACGGCACGTAGCGCTTATTGTTCGGTTGGTCGTAGTACGACAAGTCTTTGCCGGATTTTTCGATATGGGCTTTCAAGTCGTAGTCGGTGCGATTGGAGATCGTCTCCAACTCGCCCCATCCCCAAGGGAACAGAAACTCGATGTCGGCGCTTCCCTTCGAGTAGTGGGGCAGTTCGTCCGCCTCGTGTTCACGCACCCGCAATTTCGATCGGCGGAGTCCAAGTCCGGTGAACCAATCCGACGAAAAATCTATCCAGTACCGATGCCACTCCTCGTCAGTGCCGGGTTCACAGAAATACTCCATCTCCATCTGCTCGAATTCGCGCGTTCGGAAAGTGAAGTTTCCGGGGGTTATCTCATTTCGGAATGACTTACCTTGCTGCGCGATCCCAAACGGTATCCGAACCCGGCTACTGTTAACCACGTTGTCGAAATCGACGAACATCGCTTGAGCCGTCTCGGGGCGCAGGTAGACGATGTTGTCATCACCTTCAACCGGTCCGATGCGGGTACGGAACATGAGATTGAAATGACGTGGTTCGCTGAGTTCGCCGCCACAGTCCGGGCAACCATCGGTTTCCAGCAAGTCGGAGCGATGCCTTCGATGACACTCATTGCACTCCGCCAAGGGATCAGTGAAACTGTCAACGTGGCCGCTGGCAACCCAAACATCCGGGTGCATAAGGATCGATGCGTCGATGCCGACCACGTCCTCGCGGTCGCGCACCATCGACTTCCACCACTGGTCCTTGACGTTGCGTTTGAGTTCAACCCCGACTGGCCCGTAGTCGTAGAGGCTTCCGATGCCTCCGTAAATCTCGCTACTCTGAAAAATAAACCCTCGCCTCTTGCATAGGCTGACGACGGTGTCCAAGCTGACGTTATCGAGGTTCCGTTTCAATTTGACTTGCCGACCTTAGGCTGTTGCTGTTTCGTGAAAATAAGACGGTGCCAGTGAATACACCGCATAGTTTCAGTGTAAAGATCGACGGCTCCAATCCCCGGCATCTGCAGAGATCAATCCGCACTCATAGCCCGGATTTCATCATTTCGACTGCGAACCATAATGCCATCGCACCCCCGCGATCGTCTCGCCCGGTAACCGAATCACGAATCAGGTAGTCATCGAGACTCTCCAACGGGCCAGTCCCGACGCAGACCCTGCGCACCCCGCCATCATCATCGATTCCGTCGGCTGCACCACACCACGCGTTAGTAAGCACCTCGCCCCAATCGTTCTTTGTCAACCAACCGTGATTGATTCCGAGCGCAATCGATATGCCGATCATGCTCGTCGAGCTATGCTCCAGATAAGAATCAGAGTTATCGATGATTTGCCGCCACATGCCGGATTCCGGATCTTGGAAGGTCTTCAATCCTGCAAGGTGTTCGATGTGTCGCGCGACCAATCGTTCACGTTCGGGTCCCGTGTAGCCGACAAGAGTCTCGGCGAAACCCAATGCTGCGAAACCGTTTCCACGTCCCCAAACATAGGGCGATGACAGGCAATGCCAATACAACCCGCTAGGTTGCAATAGCCGATCGGCACATTCGAGCATGAAATCGGTTGCCAGTGCAACGTATGCAGCATCACCGGTCAGCTCAGTAGCTCGTCGCAGAATCGTACCTGCGAAGAACATGTCCTCGACCCTGAAATCGCGATCCAAAATGCTCGAGAAACCATCGTCTTCGCGCTCCATGAAGCGATCGGCAGTTGCGATCAATAAAGATCTATAGCGGGCGTCATTTGCCAGCAACGATGCCCAATTGACACCGGCAAAGTTGGCAGTGCCATCGCTATCTGCGAAAACGGCATCAGGATCGTCGACATACTCTGTCGTTACCGCCTCAATCTCCGCTCTCGGGTCCGGGTATTCGCAGTCCAACGCCGAAAGTTGTAGTCGTGCCGTTAACGAAACCCCCTGCGTATAGACGACTGGTCGATCCAATACGTGACCATACACATCCGCCAAGATCCGGGCTTTTAGTTTCGCCGACTCTGCAATTGACACCATCGATACCTCGCCGAATAACTGGTTTGCCGTATCATTTACGCAGACTGAATGATACAGCCACCGGAACAGCATACGGGAGACAATTTATGGCGAAATCGACATCACAGCAACTTGAGGGCAGAAGTGCATTGGTCACCGGCGGTGGCAGAGGAATTGGGCGGGGCATAAGTATGACCTTGGCTTCAAGAGGTGCGGAAGTATGTGTGTCAGATATCGACTCTGAGTCCGCCGAGCAAGTCGCGGCGGAAATCAACGAGGGCGGCGGCAACGCGTTCGCTGCGGGCGGCAACGTTACCGACATCGATTCGATTTCCGAAGTGGCGCAGACCGCTATCGAAACCTTCGGCAAACTCGACATCTGCGTGCCCAACGCCGGCGTTCTTGGCGGTCCGACCTTCATGTCGCGGAGAGATTACATCGCCGAGGACTGGGATATGACGTGGGACGTCAACGTGCGCGGAGTAGTCAACACCTCAGATGCCGTAGTTGATCACATGAAGGAGCGGATGTACGGGAAAATTGTCATCATCGCTTCGCACGGCGGGCGCGCACCCCGCGGCGTCCCGGACGAGGGACGCGGCAACGTCCAAGGTCCGTACATGGTTTCCAAAGCGGCGGCGATTCAGTGGACGCATTGGCTAGCCATGAACATCGGGCAGTTCAATATCAACGTGAACGCGGTCTGCCCGGGTCGCCTTTGGACTCCAATGTGGCAGGCCATCGCCCAGAATCACAAAGAACTCAACCCGGATCTTGCCGACATGTCGATCCGCGACATCTTCGAGATGCAGATAAAGGGCACGATGCCGCTCGGCCGAGAGCAGACCCCAGAAGACATCGGTAAAGTCGTCGCTTTCTTGGCGTCCGACGACGCGTCCGAAATCACGGGTCAGGCGTTAAACGTCAACGGCGGCGGGATCATGAACTGAGTTCGTTGTCCATCAATCGATCCCCATGGTGGTCCGCAAGAGGGTGGTCTGCGAGTGGGCGGTCTGCAAGGCGAAGCAAGGTAACGTGACATGGCTGAAATCTCAACCACCGTCGAGATATACCTCGACGTGAGTGCGGAGGACGCGTTCCTATGGGTAGTCGAACCCGGCAACATGGTCTATTGGATGAATGGCGTTCGACGCGCTGACTGGATTCGACGGCAAGAAGCGGCAATACCTCGCCCTCAAGACACTTGGGACATGCTCTACGAGTACGCAGGCAAGGAGAATGAGATCGTGATGGAAGTCGATGTGTGCGATCCTCGCGACGGCGCTTTTGAATTTCACACCATCGAAGGTAACTATCCGATTCGGACCGAGTACCTCTGCCAACCATCGTCGAACGGCTCTCTGTTTCGGATGACGCGCACCGCGTTTTCGGACAGCACGTTTACCTCGATCATGTTTGCGATTACCGGCATCTTCAGCAAATCGATGATGCGCAAACAGAATTTGGCCGAGCTCACGAAGCTGAAATCGGTTATCGAGATGCAGATACCATCGAGGCGACGCTGATACCCCCGCTAATTTCCAAATCAACCCTCTGAGAGGCGACCATGAACGACCGCGAACTAATGTTTCTACCGGCGCACGAGCAACGACGGATGATAACGGACGGCGAAATCACCTCCGTCGAATTGACCGAGGCTTCATTGCGAAGAATCGAAAGTCTGAATTCGAAGCTCAACGCATTCGTCACGATCGACGCAGAAGGGGCCCTCGAGGCCGCGGCAGAGTGCGACCGCAAACAATCCTCTGGTGAGCCGACGGGCTCGCTACTGGGTGTCCCAATCGGTGTAAAGGACCTCGAAGTCACGAATGGTCTGCGGACAGCTCTTGGATGCACCGCATTCGCTGACTGGGTACCGGACTTCGACTCTGCGGTGGTTGAGCGCCTGCGGGCCGCAGACGCGGTGATACTCGGCAAGACAAACACTCCCGAGTTCGGCAATAGCGGCGAGACTTTCACCGATCTGTTCCCATCCGCTAATAACCCTTGGGATGTCACGCGTCACCCCGGTGGATCGAGCGGTGGCACGTCAGCGGCGATCGCGTCAGGGATGTTCTCACTGGGAAGTGGTACCGATGGCGGTGGATCTGTAAGGTTGCCGGCCTCGTTTACTGGGATATTCGGCCATAAACCTACCCACGGCCGTACTCCACGTTTCGGTGGGCGTTCCATGCCGTCATACAACTGCACCAGTACGACTGGTCCCATGTCCCGAGACGTGCGATCTTCAGCCATCATGCACATGGCCATATCAGGGCACGATCCACGTGACCCCGGTTCGCTCAAATCACCCGTGCCGGACTGCATCTCAGGGCTGGAGGACGGCATCAAGGGAATGAAAATCGGTTTCTCGATGGACCTGGGTTACGCCTACGTTAACGACGATGTAGCTCGGGTCACCGAGGAGGCGCTCAAAGGATTGGAAGACGCCGGCGCTACCGTAGTCAACGCGGACGTCAGCTTTGATCCGGTGCCCGCGGAGTATTGGTGGAAAATCTGGACCGCTGGTCAAGTGGCGATGTACGGACATCTTGCGGAAGACCCTGACGTGGAGTTAACCGACTACACAATGGAGATGGTCAACGCTGGATAT
Organism: Dehalococcoidia bacterium; assembly: GCA_963664695.1. Lineage (GTDB taxonomy): Bacteria > Chloroflexota > Dehalococcoidia > Lucifugimonadales > Lucifugimonadaceae > Bin127. The sequence continues at coordinate 172,303 of OY761543.1, read as the reverse complement.
GGCGTAACCGGAGCTGACTACGCAGTCTCGTTACGTCAAGCTGAGACCCATCGCATTCAAGTAGGGCAGCTCTTTGATGAATTCGACCTGCTGGTAACGCCGACCACGGCAGTTGAGGCGTGGCCGCACCGACAGACACCGATGGTAGTTGGTGGTCACAGGCTTGAAGAGGGCATCGCCAACCCTTCCGCGATCCCGTTCACTGCACTGTGGAACATCCTGTGGAACCCTTGCGCCTCGGTGCCATGCGGCTTCAGCGACAGCGGTATGCCTTTGGGACTGCAAATCATCGGCCCTATCAACGACGACCCCCTTGTTTTTAGGGCATCACGAGCTTACGAGTTGGCGCGGCCCTGGACATCCAAACGACCTACGGTGTCCTGAAAATACGGAACTAGGAGGACACGCGCCATGAGCGAAACCTTCGACACCGTCGTAATCGGGGGTGGCGTTATGGGTTGCGCAACGCTGCACTACCTCGCCGACCTCGGTATCACCGACACCGTTCTTCTCGAACGTGACACGCTGGCATCTGGCTCCACCGGACGTTCGACGACTATCCTCAGGATGCACTACTCCAACCGCGTCACCGGTGAGATGGCGTGGTGGAGCAGGGACGTGATGGGCAACTTCGATGAAATCACCGGCTCGCCGAGTGGTTACCGAGAGAACCAGTGGATCCTCGTCCCAGGTCCGGGTAGCAAACGCGCGGCGATCCAAAATGTCGAACTAGGCCAATCAATCGGCATCGACACCGAGGTCCTCGATATCGATGCGGCCGAGAAACAATGGCCCTACATGCGCTTTCCCGACACCGAATGCGTCGTCTGGGAGCCAAAATCGGGTTTCGCCGACTCGCATCTGGTCACCCGTGGTTTCGCGAACTCCGCGCGAAACCGTGGCGCAATCGTCAGATTAGGGGTGACTGTCACCGAGATAATGGTCGATCATGGACGGGCGATCGGCGTCAAAACCGATCAAGGCAACATATTCGCCGATCGGGTCGTGTTGGCAGCCGGCCCGTGGAATATGGAATTCCTGGAAAACGTCGGTGCGCCGCTCCCACTCCACACAGTGCGTCATCAAGTCGTTCGGCTCCAACACGATAGCGAGTTCAACGACAAAGCCGACCCTTTTCATCCCACGATCGCGGAGAGCGTGTCGGGACTGTCGGCTCGACCAGATACACCAGGTTTCTCATTAGCCGGTTATCGCGAAGACCCCGTGGACCGCGACACCTACAACCAAGGTGTCGACACCGATGTCGCCATCGAAACGATCACTCGAATCGCCGAGATCATACCCGCATACGAAAACGTGACTTGGGCGGGCGGATGGTCAGGTCTGTTCACCGTCACTCCAGATTGGAACCCCGTGATCGACCACGTTCCGGGCGTCGAGAATCTCGTTGTCGGTGCGGGATTCTCGGGACACGGATTCAAGATGTCGCCAGCAATCGGCCTCTCCATGGCAGAACTTGTAACCAATGCGGATGGTACGACGTTCGACTTGAATCCTTTGCGGTTCAGCAGATTCGAAGAAGGCGACCTGCTAAAGTCGGCATACGGCGGCAACGTGTTCGCGTAATCACGCGATATTACCGTACACTGCGCCGCACACAAAACCGAAAATCAGGTGCGAGATCAGAAGCACGGCAGCATATCGCCGTGAGTATCCAAGCGCGAACGGCCCAGGCGCCTTGATCTCTCCGCTGCGGATACGCGGGTGTAACAACCTGAAATACGTCAGGCTGATCCCCGTCAACACCCATAGGAACACGGAAACGAATGCGCCGTACAGCCAAGCCGTGGATTCGACCTCAAAGGCGTAAATCACCGCGGATGTGAATATGCCATACAAGACCCCAATGACAAGCAATACGAACCGACCGATCAGTTGCTGGCCAAACGTTTTTCGCGTAAAGGCTGAACCGATCAGCGAGACAATCCCAACGTGAATTTGCGACGGTCGCGCCACTTCCCAGACCTGAAGCACTAAGATCGCCGCGAAAGTCCCGATCAATCCGCCGATTATGGCGATTTCAAGGTTCAACGCGTTCTCCAGCACCGGTCGAAGCGTCTACCAATCGGCGACGGAACCGTCTGCAAAGTACGATTCTCCGCCCAACTCTCGGTGATACCCGGTGGCTTCGCCATCAAACACCTTCATCGCTTCGGTTTCGTCGACTTCTACGCCCAATCCCGGCGTGTCCCATAACTCGATATGGCCATCTTTTACCTGCCAGTCGTTCTTGATGATGCCGTTGCCCAATGCCTGATCGACCTGCTCTTGAACCAAGAAATTGGGTACCACGGCATCTACCGTCATGCATGCGGCCAACGCCAACGGGCCGATGGCGCAGTGCGGCATGATGTGCTGGTAATAAATCTCCGCGTAATTGGCGATCTTCTTCAACTCCGTAATTCCGCCGCAGTGGGCCACGTCCGGCTGCAAAAGTGAAACGCATTGCTGTTCAATGACGCGCCGGAACTCCCATCGCGACAGCAGACGTTCGCCGGTTGCGATCGGGAAGGGCACATGATCGGACACTAGCTTCAGAGCATCTTCGTTTTCCTGCGGCACCGGTTCTTCGACGAACATCGGTCGCATCCCTTTGAGTTCATTGCAGACCTCGATGGCGATTCCCGGAGCCATCTTCCCATGAAAGTCGAAGCACAACTCGACTTCGTCTCCGACCCACTCGCGCATCGTGTACGCCATTTCGACGAATTCGTCGATTCGGGAAGGCGGTTCATGTGCGCGCCAGAATCCGGGAGGACCAGCTTTGTAGGCCGTGTAACCCATCGCACTCAACATCTCCAGACGATTCCGAGCTTGCTCGAGCGATTCTTCTGACATGTCGCGGATGCCCCAGTGGGCGTAAACACGGATGCGGTCCCGAACATTGCCGCCCAGAAGCATGTAACTCGGCACGCCGTAGTGTTTTCCTGCGATATCCCAGAGCGCGGCATCGATTCCGGCGATCGCCGACATGTTGTGTGCACCGCCACGGAAGAACGAGGAGCGGTACATCTGCTGCCAATGATGCTCGATCCGTAACGGATCTTTGCCTATCAGATAGCCCGAAAACTCTTCGATCGCGGCCGGAACCGATAGATGCTTGCCTTCAAGCGTGCTCTCGCCCCAACTCTCGATACCTGAGTCCGTCGTGATGCGAACCAGACGAGTCCGCTGTCGAGGTGAAAACTGATCAACGCGCGTTATCTTCATGTCACTGAATCCAGGGAGGTCCGTTGTGTCGTCGGCACGAGTCTACATGCCTCGTTGCCGACATTAATCGAACTGGTCCAATTGCTCAATGAAATGTCGAACGTCCTCAGCCCGCCGCCTAATCTGATCTTCTTCCAACCAGTTCTCGTAGAAATTCGTGCGCAATTGGGCGGCGGAATCAAAATCTCTGCGGAGTTCGGATGACGTGTCATCCCGTTCAATTTCGGCCATGATGTTGTAGAACAGGGCGTGTGAGTTGTGTTTCCAACCGCGCCTTTCTGCAATACATTTCAGCGCCTGCGCCGCGGAACCCCATAACTTTTCGGAGGCTTGAATCAGATCGCCCGCCTCCAATTCGACCATCGCTTGGTCGAAAAGGTGCGTCGAGGTCGATCGGTATTGTTCAGCTGTGGCCATAACTCGTTTATCACTGTTGAGATTGCGACATATATACGCTATCTAGGATATCTTCGCATAGCCGGAGTGTAGTGACCGACGACTCAAGTGTCGCCGCTGGTGGCGGGTATTCGATATCGTCGAGGACGCTAGCGACGAAATGCCGCGCCTGGGCTAGGGTGTCGATTTCGGCGCCGTCCGGCACCGTCAATTCGGTTCGGTCACCGTCACGTAGCACCCAACCTCGGTTAACGCCTTCGAGGTAGACGGAGACGTATTCGCCGTGCAACTCGTACCGTTCTAGCCTGCCACCGGCGGTGTATGCGGATGTGAATTGGCAAACCACATCATTTTCAAACTCGATCAACGCGGCGTGAACGTCTCGATATGGACTCGATGTCCGTTTGACGACGGCATGGATGTTCCTGATGTTCGCATCCGCGAAATGAGCGACGATATCGGCGGAGTGGATCGGTGATTCAAGCAACATGAAATCGAACATCGAGGACGAAAATCTGGGATCATCCGTGAATTCGTGGATGTCCTTATGAAACTCGGCAACAATCTGTCGTAGAGGCCCGGCTTCCTTGATAACGTCTACCGCGGCTCGGATTAACGGGTTGAATCGTCGATTGAACGCAACCATCACCTTCGATCCGCTAACGTGTGCCGCGTCGATCATCTCGACTAGACCAGCCGTGGACATTGCAGGAGGTTTTTCGATCATCACCGGGATGCCGAGGCGGATGGCATCCAATGCGACCTCTCCGTTCAATTGCGCTGGAGCAGCAACTATAACTGCATCTACATCACCCGATTCGACCATCTCAGCGACCGATGCGTAGACTGATGCTCCGCGCAGTTCCGACATCGCCGCTCGGCGCGCATTCTCGATCGGATCGGACACCGCGGCGATGCGCGCCGTGTCGATCTCGTCGATGGCTCTTATATGGCCCCGACCACGACGTCCGTAACCCACCAATCCAACATTGAGCGACACGATTGATCTCCAAAATCCTGCTGTTTCAACTTCATAGCGGTTGATGCCTCACACCGTTGCCATGTTGGGAATAGACTTTATCCAAATGAGGAACCACTGACGACGCTTCAAGATGGAGATTCAACATGATTGCGACGGTGATGGACACAACCAAGATGAGCGGCAAAGATGTCCGGATGGCTTCTCGAACCGGTGAATTCGCTCAGCCCACGTCAGGTGCCGCACCGGATATCGTCCAAACGAACGTTGCAATCCTGCCGAAAGACTTGGCGTTTGACTTTTTGGTTTTCTGTCAGCGTAACCCCAAACCGTGTCCAGTCATTGAAGTGCTGGAAGCCGGGCAGACGGAGGCCGTTTTATCCGCACGCGGCTCTGACATCCGAAGCGATGTGCCAATGTATCGGGTTTACCGCCAAGGCGAACTCGTCGAGGAGCCGAACGACATCTCCGAAATTTGGCGAGATGATCTGGTGACCTTCCTACTCGGTTGCAGCTTCACCTTTGAGCACGCTCTCATTCGCAACGGCGTCCATCTTCCGTACTACGGCACCGACAAAAATGTCGCGATGTACAAGACCAGCATCGAAACCGCTCCGGCGGGTCCGTTCGGCGGGCCGATGGTCGTGACTCATCGTTGGGTACCGCGGGAAAAGGTAGTCAGGGCAGTGCAGGCGACGTCGAGATTCCCGGCCGTTCACGGAGCTCCGGTCCACATCGGCGATCCGGCTGAGATTGGCATCGCAGATCTTTCCAATCCCGATTTTGGTGACGCTTGGGCACCGCAATCCGATGACGATGTCTCGATGTTTTGGGCGTGTGGCGTAACGCCTCAAGCGGTCGCGATGGCGTCGCAACCCGAACTAATGATCACGCACGCACCCGGTTACATGTTCGTAACCGACTTGCACGACGAAGACTTGGCGGTCATGTAACGCGATTTTCTAGCAACATTCCCGAGCGAGCATTGGAAAAAGAAAGCCATAGCGATGATCGATAACGACCCGATATCCCAGATTGAAGACATCGTCCTGCAGGACGACATTCGAGGCATGACGGCCCTCAAACCCCACATGCCCCAAAACTACGTCGCGCGGTGCGCGGATCTGCTCCTCGACCACCCGGGCAAGATATTCATCGTCACCGGTTTCTACATCATGGCCGCTGAAGCGACCGAGACCGATGGGCCTCCCGGCGCAGTTACTCTCGGCAACGCGCTAGCCAAGCTTGGTAACGAGGTCGCCTACGTGACCGATGAACTGTCCTCGGAAGTCGTCCGGTCGATCGCCGAACACGAGGTCATTGAGTTTCCCATTACCAATCACTTCGAATCCGCTAATTTCGCCAACGAACTCGTTCAGGAGCATTCGCCGAGCGCCCTCATCGCCATCGAACGGGCCGGGCTTGTTGGTGATGGCACCTACCGCAACTTCCGAGGTGTTGATTTCACTCCATACAACGCCAAAATCGACCACCTTTTCGACCAGCATCCGTACTCAATAGGCATCGGAGATGGCGGCAACGAGATCGGCATGGGTAACCTTCAAAACGTCATTCCTACTATCGAACACGAGTTTCTGCCCAAGAATCCGTGCGTCACGACAACCACTGAGCTCATCATCGCCAGCTGCTCGAATTGGGGCGGTTACGGGCTTGTCGCCGCGCTCTCGATCAAACACGGCGTTAATCTATTGCCCAGCGTCGAAGAGGCCAAACAGATGGTGAGGGATGTCGTAGCGGTCGGTGCCGTGGAGGGTATGAGCGGCGAGAGCAAAGAGTTCGTGGACGGCCGCGATTTGGAAGGCGACTCCGTTTGCATCAGCGACCTCCACGCCTTGTTGGCAGAGCAGGGCATAGGTTAACCCTGTTCTCGACTAGCGTCGCCTCCGCAACCGCCGCCTAGCGACCGTTTCCTTAACCAGCACCATCAGCGCGACTGCTCCGACTCCCGCAACTCCGCCGGTGAACCAAGTCGCGGTTGCCAATGCCATGATCTGGGCGATACCTCCGATCAGTGGTGGCCCTACGGCACCACCAACGTCGGATATGAATCGCCACACCCCTAAAAACTCTCCTGGGTCGTTTAACGGCGCTAAGTCCGATCCCAAGGTCAACACGAACCCGCTACTGAGGCCGTTGCCCAAGCCAGTCACGATGCCAGCAATCATCAGCATCGTCATCCCATCCGCGAATGGCAATAGGGACAATCCGATGCCCATGACGACCAGCGCCGGCACGCCAACATATTTCCGACCGAAGCGGTCCATAGTCCAACCGACAATCGGGAACATCGTCGAATCCACCGCATACGACACGCTGGCGACGTAACCGATCTGATCAGTCCGGAGGCCCAACTCATCGCCCCAGACCGGAATCAGGAATTCCCTCGCAGCGCGGATAAATTGAAGAATGACGGCGACCAAACCCGCGGTCATAAAGTCGTGCCGATGAGCCGATAGCGTCGAGCCGACACTGGTTACGACGTTGCGGTGACCTTGCGGATCGACCTTGTCGCCACCGGTTTTCTTCATGGCATAAAGCACGAAAATCCCCGTGAGTATGGCGATCACCGCTTGAACGTAGAACGGTGCTCGGATATTCACGTATTCCGCTAGCACGCCACCGAGAATGGGCCCGATGATGGCCGCAACGCGGCCTACTCCACCGTAGAGCGACAGCGCTTTCCCGCGATGCCGTGTGGGCACTGCGCCGGCGATAAATGCGTGCCGAGAAATCATCCAAAAGGCGAAGCTGGCTCCAGCTGCAAATCGGGCGACGAAAAGGAAGGTGAAGTTCGGACTGTTAGCCGCCGCAACCGCCGCAACTGCGAACAGACCGATACCAACCAACATGGTGCGCCACATCCCGAAGCGTGAAACCAGAATGCCGGCCGGGACGTCGAAGGCGAGCGTACCAAGGTGCTTTGCGCCGACTGCGAGACCGATGAATACCTCCGTCGCAAGGAATTCGTCCTTAGCGAAGACTGGCAATACCGGGATCAACACCCCTTGGCCAACCGCAAGCAAAAACGCTGGCGCATAGACCGTCGGAATGAGCGAAACGATCGAGAAGCGGTTGCGCCGAACCGATCTCGTTCGTTGAGGTTCCGTCGATGAGTCCGCCACTATGCCTCGCCGATCCCCGAGGGCGCCGCGCATTCTGGCTGTGAAGACATCTTCAATTGCACGATTTCGAACTTCGCAAACCTCTTTAGCATAGAATCAACTCAGACCAAACTAAATCGAACTGGTGCGCGACCGCACGCGTGTTGAGCCAACCCATTTCAGGGCTTCGGCGCACACAGCAAATTTTCCGCGCCAAGTGTATTCAGGAGAGAATTAATGTCCGACATCAACTCCCGGGGTTACGCCAACGCCGACGCGCTCGTGTCGACCGATTGGGTCGCCAAGCACGGTAATGACGATGGCGTCAGAATCGTCGAATCAAACGAAGACCCGCTGCTGTACCCCTCCGGGCACATCCCCGGCGCGGTCGAAATCGACTGGGCGGCCGACTTGAACGACCAGTTGCGCCGCGACTATCTCGACCGTGACGGTTTCGCCAGCCTAATGTCGTCGAAAGGCATCACCAACGACACCACGGTCGTCCTGTATGGAGACCGCAGCAACTGGTGGGCATGCTACGCGTTGTGGATCTTTCAGCTCTTCGGCCACACCAACGCCAAGATCATGGATGGCGGCCGACTGAAGTGGGAAGCCGAGGGTCGTGAACTCACCCGCGAGGCTCCAAATGTCGCAGCGGCGAGCTACAACGCACCTGAGCGAGACGACTCCGTGGTGCGTGCCTTCCGCGACGACGTCTTGACGCACATCGGGATCTCCGGTCAAATGATCGACGTCAGAAGCCCCGAAGAGTACAGCGGTGAGCGACTCCACATGCCCGACTTCCCGAATGAAGGGGCCCTGCGCGGTGGACACATTCCGGGTGCGGCAAACGTCCCATGGGCAACGGCCGCCAACGAAGACGGCACCTTCAAGGACGCCAGCGCCCTCCGCGACATCTATGAAGGTAACGCCGGTCTCGACTCGGACGACGACGTAATCGTCTACTGTCGCATCGGCGAACGCTCGAGCCATACCTGGTTCGTTCTCACCAACCTCCTCGGTTACGGCAACGTCAAGAACTACGACGGTAGCTGGACCGAGTGGGGCAACTCAGTCGGCGTACCGATCGAGAAATAGTCCGACGAAAGTCGACGGAAAGCCGCGGGCGCTTTAGCACTGGTGCCCGCGGCTATCCGATCTCCCCACGATGGACAACATCCCAAGTCCACTCACAAAAATGCTCGAAGAGCTCGACGGCCTCGATAGGGTGGAACGAGCGCAATACCTACTTGAGCTCTCAGACGATTTCTCGGAAGTCCCCGAAGCTATCGCAACTCGGCCGTTCCCGGAAAACCGCCGGGTGCCTAAATGCGAATCGGAAGCGTTTGTTTGGGCTCAAGACGAAGATGACGGCACGCTAAAGTTCCACTACGCCGTCGAAAATCCCCTCGGCATCTCCGCGCGTGCCATGGGCGTCATCCTCGACGAAACCCTTTCGGGTCAACCGGTAGATCAAGTCGCAAACGTCCCTCCCGACATAGTCCATCGCATCTTTGGGCGACAACTCTCGATGGGGAAGGGCGAAGGACTAGCCGCAATGGTTGAATATTCAACCTACGAAGCGCGACGACGTCTTCGAACCCGCTGAATCAGTCGAATTTGGCGGTTGCGACCGAGTTTATTGGTGGTAGATAGTCCGCCAATAGTTCCCAACTATCCCCTTCATCTCTGCTGAAAAACAGCTGACCCGTACTCGTACCGACGTAGACTCCGCCCGGATCTAATGCATCGGTCGCCATTCCGTCACGCATCGCGTGAAGATACGCGTTTTTCTGGGGTAGTCCGTTTGTCAACGGTTCCCAATTTCGACCCGCATCTCGACTCCTAAACGGGCGGAACTTCCCATCGGTTACAAATCGCATGCCGCCTCCGAGTTGGTCTCCGACGGCCTTGTCTTCGGGAAGCACATAGACCGTGTCGGGATCCTGCCCGTGGATAACCATCGGTAATCCGAACCTCGACGGCAGGCCTTCGCTGATATCGACCCACTCTCGACCGCCATTGTCGCTGCGAAACACCCCGCAATGATTCTGTTGGTACAGTGTTTGCGGCTTTGCGGGGTGCATCACAACCTTGTGTGGACACTGTCCGACCTCTGGGTAAGTCTCGGGCATGAAGTCGGCACGGACACCTTTGTTCAGCGGTTGCCACGACATCCCTCCGTCGTCGGTTCCAAACACTCCGGCTGCCGATATGCCAACCCACATTCGGTCGGCAGAAGTCGGATCTTGGACGATGCTGTGTAAACACATGCCGCCAAAACCGCCCTCCCAACGCTCGCGTGTCGGGTGCGATGTGATGCCGGCAATTTCGTGCCATGTATCGCCGGCATCCTCACTCTTGAATAGCGTCGCAGGTTCCGCTCCCGCATAGATAACGTCGGGTTCGTCGTCTGCACCAAGCGTCACTTGCCACAAACTGTTGAGTTTCACTTCATCGGTAGAAGTGACCTGCGGTCCTTGACGGGCGCTCTCCCAATTCACGCCAAGATCGTCGCTCCGATGGATTTCAGAACCGAAAACCGGATCGTTTCTGACTACCCACAACCTACCATCGCCGCGCGCATCGTAAACGGCGTGGAATACGTCAGATCCGGCCCAATACGGACCGGTCATCTCCCAGTTGTCGCGGCTATGGCCCGATGAAAATATGAACGCGCCTTTCCGAGTGCCGACAAGCACCAAGGCGTCGCCTTGCTTTGGCTGAAGACCGTTTGCCATGCGAATTACCTCAATTCGTCCGTTTCATCGTGAACCCCAGTCACGCCCGCACACCATACCGCAACGAATTCAACAATTGCTTCGACGCTATTGTGATCTCTTCAACAGCCGCGTCAAATGCCGCTTCGTTGGCCTTCGATGGCGCCCGATAACCGCTGATCTTGCGAACGTACTGCAGTGCAGCAGCGGCTATTTCATGGTCGCTCGCCGGTACATCTCGTTCCCTCAGCACTTTGATGCTTCTGCACATACGACTCTCCTCACTAACTAACTCCGTTGGTCGATTGCGTTAGATGCGCCTTGACGATGCGTACATCCTCGTACGGTATCTCTTCGTCGAGGATCTTCATGACTTCTGCGAGTTTCGCCTGAATTCCACCTGCTGCTCCGATCGCCGACTCGATCTTTGCCATTCGATCTGACCTCGGCAACGACGACGCCAAATCGACCGTCATACCATTTCCGACCATCATCTCAACGTGGCTAACAATAGTGCCGAGTGCAAGTCCACGGCGATGGGCTACTTGGCCGACCGACATGCCTTGACTAAGGAAATCTCTAGTTTCAGCATAAGTCGAACCGCTTCGGTGCGTGTTGGGCGTCCTACGGACAGTAGGGTGGTCGCCATCGGTTGCTGTCTGATGGTGTTGGGTGTAATCGGCTATCTCCGCCAAAAACCGTTCACCGTACTGTTCCAGTTTTACCGAACCCACTCCAGACACCAAGGCGAATTGAGCAAGGTTTTGCGGAGCCTTCGCGGCCATGTCTCGTAGACTGGCGTCGCCGAAGATTACATATGCCGGAACGTCAAGTTCTCTCGCGATTGTTAGGCGGAGCCGACGGAGTCGTTCGAACAATTCCGGGTTTTCCGACATCGCTGCGTAGACCCTAGTTCGTCGAGGTCGATCGACTCGTTTCGGCTTCGATAGCGTCAACGACTCGCGATCTCTCAAGAATCGCCGTCCTTTTTCGGTGACTCTGAACGTCGGGTATTCGCCTTCGTTCTTGACGATCAGCGCCTCCGTTTCCAACATCCCGGCAATCTCTCTGAGCTCGTTCCGGTCGTAATCTTTGACGATGCCGTAGACACTGAGAGAATTGTGCCCACGCTCCAAAACTTCCTTGCGACGGCTGCCGAGTAGAACAGCATTGACGTATGCAATCCCGTACATTTGATTGGTCTTGACAATTGCCGACAGAATCTTCTGCGTTATGATCGTGGCGTCGAACTGTTCACGCGGGGTGGAGCAAACGTCGCAACCTCCACAATTGTTCTGGTTTTCACCTTGTGAAACGGTGTTATCACCGAAGTATTCGAGTAGGAATCGTCTACGACACGTAGTCAATTGGCTGAATTCGATAACTTTGTTAAGCTGATCCTGTGATTTTTTACGTTCAATTTGGTCACCAATCTTATTGATGAAGAATTCTTGCCTTGACTTGTCACCATACGAGTACAACAGTACGCAATCACTTGGCAATCCGTCTCGGCCCGCGCGCCCGGTCTCTTGGTAGTAGGCCTCCAACGACTTCGGAAGAGAGTAGTGGACCACTAGCCGGACGTCTGGTTTGTCGATACCCATTCCAAACGCGATCGTCGCTACGACTATCGTGAATTCGCCGGTAATGAATCCCTCTTGCGTCCTTCGGCGAGCCTCCGAATCCATGCCAGCGTGGTACGGCTTGGCCGCGAATCCCAATTGCCGTAGGTCGACCGCAATCTCCTCGGTCTCCTTGCGTGAGAAGCAATAGATAATCGCCGATTGGCCCCGACGAGTCTCCAACAATTCGACAATCTGTCCGAACGCGTTCTGTTTCGTTCGGATCTCATACGCAAGATTCTCGCGGTTAAAACTCGCAACGAAGCGCTTCGGTGAATTCAAACCTAGCTGCGTGACGATATCGTCTCGAACCCGGTGTGTTGCCGTCGCGGTGAGGGCGATAAATGGTACCTCCGGCATACTACGTCGTAACGCTCCGAGCCCGCGGTAGTCCGGCCGGAAGTCATGACCCCACTCCGAGATGCAGTGCGCTTCATCGACGGCAACGAGGCTCACCGTGAGTTGTTTCAGAAAGTTCTGGAAACCTTCTAACGCCAATCGTTCGGGTGAAACGTAGAGAATCTTCAATTCGCCTCGGAGCGCCTCACCTCGGATGCGTGTCGTCTCTCCATAAGATTGGGAGCTGTTGATGAACTCGGCTTTGATGCCGATGGCCTTCAATCCGTCGACTTGGTCTTTCATCAAAGCAATCAACGGCGAAACCACGAGCGTGATGCCGTCGAAACGCAACGCAGGAAGCTGATAGCAGAGAGACTTTCCGCCTCCAGTAGGCATGATCACCAATGAATCATGCCCAGCGCGGACGTTCGCGATGATGTCCTCTTGGCGCGGGCGGAACTGGTCGTAGCCGAAATACTGTTTCAGGAGGTCAAGCATAGCGAGTGGTGGAATCAGATTCAAATCTGTGCATTACGACATTGTCGCCGACGTACCCGAATTCGTATTTGCCAAATGGCGAGAATCGGGACAATTACTCACGATAACGTTCAAGAAGCCGCTTGGCGATCACGAGTTTCTGCATCTCGTTTGTGCCTTCGCCGATGATCATCAGCGGTGCGTCGCGATAGTAGCGCTCTATGGGCAAATCCTTGGTGTAACCGGCGCCCCCGTGTATTCTCATGGCATCCATCGCTACCTCACCACAGATCTCGCTGGCGTAAAGCTTCGCCATACCCGCGGCCAAGTCTACCCGTTCTCCAGCGTCCTTCTTACGAGCGGCGCTCATCGTCAAGAGCCTCGCCGCCTCGATCTTTGTGCCCATTTCAGCTAGTTTGAGTTGGATGGCCTGATGGTCAGCTATTGGTACACCGAACGATCGACGGCGTTGCGCGTATGAAATCGCAGCTTCGAACGCGGCCGTTGCCACTCCGACGGCTCTAGCTGCGACGTTGACGCGTCCCGACTCCAACCCACTCATCACCTGATGAAACCCCCTACCTTCTTCGCCACCAATCAGATCCTCCGCACCAACACGGCAACCGTCAAAGATCAGTTCACCAGTATCGACACCACGGTATCCCAACTTGTCGATGTGCTGGCCGACCGAGAGCCCGGGGTTGGGTTTCCGAACTATGAAGCAACTCATGCCCCGGTATGGAGGGTCTGCATCTGAGTCGGTCTTGGCTAGGACTGCGTAGGCGTTGCCGTTCTCCGCGTTGGTGATGAACATCTTCCGACCGTTCAACACATACTCTTCGCCGTCTCTTGTGGCCGTCGTGTGGATGCCTTGGACATCACTACCTGCTTCAGGTTCTGTGAGTGCTAATCCTCCACGGATCTCGCCGGTTGCCATACCTGGCAAGATGTTTCGTTTCTGTTCTTCGGTGCCGTGCTCAGCGACAATCGACGACATTATCAGGTGGGTGCCGATGGGACCGCATACCGACATCCAACCCTTGCTCAACTCCTCAAAGACGATTGCTAGCGTCACATGTTCCAACCCGAGACCGCCATACTCCTCGGGGATGGTGATACCGAATAGTCCCAACTCTCGCATCGTGTCGACGAGTTCGGTAGGGTAGACGTCTTCATGGTCGTATCGCGACGCGACAGGTTCGACATCCCGACGCACGAACTCACGGACGAGATCGACGATCTGCGAACGAGCTTCTTCAGAGATTGAAGGCATATCTATGAGCATATCCGTCGGAATCGATGGGTATGCTTGGCAGGTGTTGATGACAGCTAGTCGTCGATCGCCAAACTGCCCATCGTGACGTTTCCGGTGATTATTAGGTGAGACGGATCAGAAGTGGGACCCAGGCGAGAGCGTTTGTCTTCGGATTCCGCCATCGTGACATCGGCCTCGATGGCAACGTTCCAATCAGATGGGACCCGCAAATTCAATCCACCCAGGGTGACCGAAACGTCTAAAGTTGCCGGGCGATTCACGATGGATGCATCCCGTAGGTCCAGCTTTACGTTGCCCAACGTTACATTTACGGTGCCTCCGGTGAAATCGCTGGAAGTTACGCGTTCGTCAGCCTCACCCATGGTGCAAGAGATGCCAACGGAGCCTTCGCTAGTAGTCGTGGTCGTAGTAGGAGTGGTAGTCGAACCTGCGTTGACCTCGGGCTCGCGCTTTCGTGACCGGCGGCGCGATCCACCGAAGATGATCGCTCCGCCGACAACGATCAGAATTACGGGCCAATACTGGTAGGCGTCAACATTAAGATTGCCAAGCAGCAGGAACAGGCCGACTACGATCAGCACGATCGGGAAGAAGACCTGCCGGAATCTTTTGACTATCAAGGTTCCGATGCCGAATCCGATGAAGGCGATCGAAACGACCCACCCGATAATCTCACCAACATCAATGTTGAGGACATTGAGACTATCGAGGAGAAAAATTGCTCCTAGTGCAATGACGATCAGGCCGGCAACAATCCGGCCTGATCCGTGTTTTGAACCCATGCGATGCTTCGAATTCAGTTCATCGCGCGCGCGGCCGCGGCATTGACTGCTCGGGCGGTGTAGACCTGTGTCATGGCTTCGCGGTATTCAGCGGATGCGTGAACATCGTCGTTGAACAGCCCTGCGATTTCCGCTCCGCCGCGTTGCGCGGCGCGGTTGACGACACTCTCGGAAAGTTCCTTGCCAACCAAGATTCGCTCGGCACGTCGGGATCGAACCGCATGTGGGCCAGCCCCGGTAATACCGATGCGGGCGGAAGTGCAGATGCCTCCGTCGTCAATCGTCAATGAGGCAGCGACACCAACGATTGCGTAGTGAGATGCTTTGTTGGCCAATTTCACGTACGCATCTCCGCTACCGGCAACTTGAGCCGGGACGGTTACGCTCGTCAGAATCTCGTTGGGCCGGAGCGCAGTCTCTAGATAGCCACGGAAGAATCGGTCGCTCGCGATCGTGCGCTGAGAGCGCGCTGACGCGGCATGGATTTCAAATCCGAGTGCGACTGCGACTGCGGGAAGGTCACCTGCAGGATCGGCGTGTGCCAGTGAACCACCGATGGTTCCCCAGTTCCGCACCTGCGTATCGGCAACTTGCGAAGCCGCTTCGGCAATCGAGCTGGCGTTCGAGTTGATGACGTCGGAAGTGATCAACTCGTAATACGTCGTCATTGATCCGATTGTGATGCTACCGTCGTCATTCGCGGTAATGCCCTTGAGCCCTTCGACGTTGCGCAGGTCGACGATAGCCTGCGGCGACGCGATTCGAAGCTTCATCATCGGGATCAGCGAATGACCACCAGCCAACACCTTGGCATCGCCACGATACCTTGAAAGTGCTTGCGATGCCTCGCGCACCGTTGTGGGTGCGTGGTATGCGAAAGGATCAGTTACTCCAGTTGTCATGTTCAGTTACCCCTTCTCGCTGCTGCCGAACGTCGGGCTCGACGTGCCTCTTTTGCGTCCTGAATAGTTCGCCACATCTTCTCTGCGCTCAACGGCATATTCAGGTGAGTCACGCCCAAGTGCTTGAGCGCGTCAACTGCGGCGTTGACTACCGCGGGCGATGCCGCGATCGTGCCAGTTTCGCCAGCACCTTTGGCACCAAGTGAGTTGACGGTTGTCGGAGTGACCGTGCGACCGGTCTCGAAGTTCGGGAAGTCCTCTGCTGTCGGAACCGCGTAGTCCATCATGCTTCCGGTCATCAACTGACCGTCGTCGGAATAGACTGCGCACTCTTGGAGAGCCTGCCCAACACCTTGAGCGATGCCGCCGTGAACCATACCGTCGACAATCATCGGATTGATGACATTGCCGACGTCGTCGATGGCCACGTAACGAGCGAGCTTAGTCTCGCCGGTCATCTCGTCGATCTCGATGACTGCGACGTGTGTGCCGAACGGCCAGGTGAAGTTCTGGGGGTCGAAGAAGCTGACGGCTTCTAGGCCAGGTTCAAGCCCATCGGGCAGGTTTTTAGCCCAGTAGGCACCAAGTGCGACGTCACCCCATGGGATCTCGCGCTCTTGGATGTCCTCAACGTAGAACGTGCCGTTCTCGAAGCTAACCTGCTTCGGATCGACGCCCATTTCGTGGGCCGCAATCTGCTTAGCCTTGTCGATCACCTTATCGAGGCTCATCATCAAGGCTTCACCGCCGACTGCCAATGATCGGCTACCGAACGTTCCGGTGCCGAACTGGTGCCGTTCAGTGTCGCCGTGTACGACTTCCACGTTTTCCATCGGGATACCGAGGCGCGACGATGTTATCTGGGCCAACGTTGTCTCGTGACCCTGTCCGTGTGGTGACGTTCCGGTGAAGACGGTCACGGTTCCGGTCGGGTGGACACGAACCGTGCTCGATTCCCACAAGCCAGCACCGGCACCCAAAGCGCCGGCAACTGCTGATGGTGCCATTCCGCAGATCTCGATGTAGGTCGAGAATCCGACGCCGAGCAGTTTGCCTTCACGGCGCGCCGCGCGTTGTTCGGCGCGGAATGCCTGGTAGTCGAATTTGTCAAGGGCAGCGGCTAGCGCGCCTTGGTAGTTTCCAGAGTCGTAAGTGACGCCGATTGGCATGTCGTGACCGCGTTTGAAGGGGCGCACGAAGTTGCGACGGCGAACTCCTAGAACGTCACGCCCAATCTCGTGGGCGTATCGTTCCATCATTCGCTCGACGACATAGGTTGCCTCCGGGCGTCCTGCGCCACGATAGGCGTCGACGGGGGTCGTGTTGGTGAATACTCCCTTTACGGTGCACGAGAGGTTCTCGAACTTGTAACATCCACCCAGCATCAAGCCAAACAAGATGGTTGGGATCGCTGGTGCGAAGGTCGAAAGGTATCCGCCCAAATTTGCGTAGACGTGGACCTTGAGCCCAGTAACGATGCCGTCACTGGTGCCACAAATCTCGGCATCGGCGATGTGGTCGCGACCATGAGTGGTGGCGACGTAGTTCTCGGTCCGACTCTCGATCCATTTGACCGGTCGTTCGAGCTGCTTCGCGACGATGCCGCAGATGACCTCTTCAGCGTATAGATAAAGCTTGCACCCGAATCCTCCGCCAACATCTGGGGCAACGACCCGAACTTTGTGTTCAGGATGACCGGTGACGAGAGAAAACAAAAGGCGGACAAGGTGCGGTATCTGGGTTGATGTCCAGATCGTCAACTGGTCGGTCCCACCGTTGTAGTCGGCCATGATGCCGCGCGCTTCCATGGGGTTAGGGATCAACCGTTGATTGATGATTCGTTCGGAGACCACGACGTCGGCCTCCGCCGCGGCGGCCTCGTAATCGCCGGCGCCTACTGACCAGTCAAAAGCCAAGTTGCCGGGCGCATCGTCGTGGACTACTGGTGCACCGTCAGCGGTGGCCTTTTCGGCGTCGGTGACGGCGTCCAGGGGTTCGTAATCAACCTCGACGAGTGCAACCGCGTCTGAGGCTGCGGCCGGTGAATTCGCTACGACGGCGGCTACTGCGTCACCAACGTAACGGACTTTTTCGAAAGCCAATGGAGGGTGCTCTGGCGCCTTCATCCCAGCCGTCTCTTCATCGAGCAACCAACCTGCGGGCAGGCTGCCGAGTTGTTCGGCGAGGTCTGCTCCGGTGAACACCGAAACCACGCCATCAGCATTTGCTGCGGCCGAGACATCGATGCGGTTTATCTTGGCGTGACCGTATGGACTGCGAACGAGCGCCAAGTGGAGCAGTCCGGGTAGACGAAGATCGTCAACATATTGGCCTCTACCGGTGATCAGCGCATGATCTTCTACGCGCTTGACCTCCTGGCCAATGAGAGTTTCAGTTGTCATTTCTACTCACCTCCCGATGTTGCGGCTGCGTGTTGAACCGCGGCGACGATGTTGTGGTAACCGGTGCATCGGCAAAGATTGCCTCGTAGCCCGCTCCGGATTTCTTCTTCAGTTGGAGATGGATTGCGTTCCAGGATCTGTACTGCGGTGATCATCATGCCGGGAGTGCAGAATCCGCACTGCAGACCGTGCTTTTCGCGGAATGCTTCTTGGATCGGATGCAACTCGCCATTCGATGCCAATCCCTCGACCGTGGTCACGCTGCATCCGTCGGCTTGGACGGCGAACATTGTGCACGACTTGGTCGCATTTCCATCGACGAGAACGGTGCAGGCGCCGCAACTGCTGGTGTCACAACCCACGTGCGTGCCGGTGAGATCTAACTCGTCTCTTAGCACCTGCGAAAGCAACGTTCGTGGTGGCACTTGCAGGCGGTGCGCCGACCCGTTGATCGTTATCGTCACTTCTGCATTCATGGACATCTCCCTAGGGTTAAGATGGACTGTGGAAACTGACGCAAGTTTATCCGAAAAACTTCGACGCGAATCAGCGTGAGACGATTTCCGAGGGGAAGAATCGTGAAAATTAGCGGTGAATTCACAGTCAACGCGCCTCGAGACAAAGTTTGGGAAACGCTAAACGACGTTGGAGCGCTGGGTTCGATGATCCCGGGCGCAAAAGGGCTGACGGAGGTGGGCCCCGACGAGTACACCGCTTCGATGGACCTCGGTATAGGTCCGATACGGACGAGCTTCACGGGCAAAGTGCGGATTTCGGAGCGGGATGAGCCCAACTCGTACACGCTTCAGGTTGAAGGAAATTCGCGGCATGGTTGGATGAACGGCACGGGCAAAGTCGAACTTGAGGAAGCATCGCCAAGTACGACGTTGATTCGTGCGGACGGCGACCTCAATGTCGGCGGGATGATCGCACGCGTGGGGCAGCGGATGCTACCGGGCATCTCGAAGCAGATGATGCAGACGTTCTTCTCAAACGTTGAACGCCACGCCAAGAACCGTTAGGTTCAGAGCTTGTTACCGTCGGCGTCGTAGGTGAAACCCATTTCATCGACGGTTCGACCTGAATCGATGGTGTAGCCGGCGCTTGCAATCTCGAGACGATTGCCGTCGGGATCATCGACGAAGAAGTAGCGCTGACCATTCGCGCGTTCGCCTGGGCCGGAGGTGATCTCGATACCGGCGGCTTTCACGGTTTCGAGTGCCGCGTCGAGGTCGTCGACTTGTAGAGCGACGTGGTAACCGGCAGGGACTCCATCCCTGGGTTCGATAAGGTGAACCATCGCACCGTCTTCCGCTCGCGTCCAGACGAGGGGGTTGCCTTCGATTTCGTGGGGAATTACTTGCAGTCCGATGAGGTCGCGGTAAAAGGCGATGGAAGCTCCGCGATCGTCGGTTGGGATACCGACGTGGTTGATCTTTTCTATTTTGAAGCCGCCCATTTTATGCACCGTCTTTCAGCTGGACTATGAGTTCGATCTCGACCGCGATGTTGTTGGGGAGGCTACCCATCCCAACGGCGGAACGGGCGTGCTTGCCGTTGACTTCGCCGAAGACCGCGACCATGAGGTCTGAGAAGCCGTTGATGACGGCGGGTTGCTGGTCGAAATCGGGTGAACCGTTGACCATTCCTAGGGCTTTGACGCAGCGTTCGACGCCGTCGAGGCTGCCGATTTCGCGTTGGATAGAGGCAAGTAGCTGGATGCCGACGAGTTTTGCGGCTTCGTATCCCTCTTCAACCGAAAGATCGGCTCCGAGTTTGCCGGTGATCATGTCGGGGGAGCTACCGCGCCGGGGTCCGTGCCCCGAGAGAAATAGTAGGTTGCCTACCCGAACCGCCGGGACGTAGTTGGCAATCGGGTTTGACGGTGACGAGAGGTCGATGCCGAGTTCTTCGATTCGAGCTTCAGCTGACACGGTTGGGACTCCATTCTTCAAATGCGTTGACAGTTTGCTGGTTAGCGACTCCATGTTAACGCGCTTCACGTACTCAGAAGCGCGTTTCTACTATCGAACCCGAATTCAAGGTTGCCTGCCCAGAACCGCTTCGCAGGCGGCGATGGTTTGGACGTTGTTATTGGGGTCGATTTCTCCTCCGGCGCCGTCTAGGTAGCCCATTGCCCATTCCGCGGCGTTTTTGGCGTTGCGCGGCGTGGGGTCCTCCAAGAAAGTTTCGCAGGGGTTGCCTTCATTGAAACCTCCGAATCTGGTCACGGTCGGTGCCTGTTTGAAACCTTCGGCCTGAGTGACAGTGGGCGCTTGCTCAAATCCTTCGAACTTTTCGGCGGTCGGCGCTTGTTTGAAGCCGTCGAATTGCGTCGTGGTCGGCGCAGCGGCGATGGTCGGTGCGGATTCGACCGTGGGTGCACGCGCGATGGTGGGGACGGGTCGGAACTCGGGGTTGTAGTCCGCGACTTCCAGATCCTCGCAAGCCAACGATAAGCATCCAAGCCCGAGGATCGAGCAAGCGAGCACGAGGAATTTGAATGTTGAGGCCGATTTGGCCATATTTGTTGAGGCCGATTTGGCCATATTGATTGCCAATGGTTGAAGTCGAGTTTCTAAGAAAACAGCGTATCAATTGCGACGCGCACGTGTTCGGAGTTGAACTGTGATGTTTGCGCTCCGTTTGCCTCGCACCCGGACGACGTTTGGGTAGCTTTTGATCAATCGTGCGAACTGGGTATAGCCGAGCCGTTTGACGCTGAAATCGGGCTTCATTTTCCGCATGGTCTGATACAGCTTCGCGGCGGAGACGGTGCCGCGTTCGTCAACTGACGCGGCCATGGCTCGGTAAAGAAGCTCCTGAACCTCAGTGCGGACATTTTGGTTCATGCGTTTTCGAGCGACTTTGACAACCGTTCGTTTGGGTTTACGTCTTGGGTCACGGGCGTAGATCGAACGGATTTCTGGATCGAGTGCGTTCGCAAGTGGGATGAATCGATCCGAGTGTTTTTCGAGGCGGGCGTGGTTGGTTCCGGCGTCGCCAGCCACTATGACACGCTTTCCAAGTTCGCGCAACCGATCGTATAGTGGCAGGAAGTCTTGATCTGACGAGACGACGGCGAACGCGTCGACATCGAGATCTGGGTTGTGAAGAATCTCGATGGCTTCGATGACAATGCGGACATCGGCCATATTGTTTCCGGGCACGAAGTTGGGTTGATGCACCAACTCAACACCCATGTCCCGCATTCCGTTTTGAACCAATTTGATGGCCCGAAACCAGTCGCCGACAGCCCGCTTGAGCACGACGTTACCGTCCATTTCAAGGATGTCGAGCAAGCTACCAAGCGAGTTGAGATTGTTGATGTTCTCAGCGTCTATGATGACGGCGATGTTGTGTTTTTGGACAAATGTCAAAGGCGCTCCTTATTTTGTTTTCATACACATATACTACAACATCGCGGCGACAGGGTTACGATGTGACGAAACGAGGAGGGAGCGACATCGGAGGTCAGCGGAATGGGACGAGTTCGCCGCCTCACCCACTCGCCGAGATATTGGGATTCGGCTCGGTCATCGAAAACGGATCGAGAGCTTCATCCAACGCCGCTTCGTCGAGATCCGTTCGGCGGAGGGCCACTTGGCGGATGGTTTCGCCGGTCTCGGAGGCTTCGTGGGCGATGGCGGCCGCGGCGTCGTAACCGACTATCTGGGCTAGTGCGGTGCAGATGGCGAGGCCTTGGGCGACCATCGAGGGGCCGGTTTCGGTTGCTTGGATGCCGGATACGCATTGGCGTTGGAGGTTGGTGCAGGTTGCGGCTAGGAGGTCGATCGATTCGAGGAGGTTGTGCGCGGCGACGGGCATCATGACGTTGAGTTCGAAGTTGCCTGACTGTCCGGCGATGGCGATGGTGGCGTCGTTGCCGATGACTTGGGCGCAGACCATAGTTGCGGACTCGGCGATGACGGGGTTTACTTTGCCGGGCATGATGGAGCTACCGGGCTGGACCTCGGGCAGCGCGATCTCGCCAATGCCGGCGCGGGGACCGGAGCCTAACCACCGCAGGTCGTTGCAGATCTTCATCAAGCTAACTGCGACGGTCTTTAGCGTGCCGGAGGCGCTGACCACGGCGTCGATGGTGCTCTGCGATTGGAAATGGTTATCGGTCTCGGAGAAGGGAATCCCGGTTCGCTCACCGAGTTTGGCGATGACGCGTTCGGCAAATTCGGGGTGCATTCCGATGCCGGTTCCCACGGCTGTTCCACCTAGGGGCAGGATGGCGAGTTCATCAAGGGCGCGCTGGACGCGCTGACGACCATACTCGAGCTGTCCTGCGTAGCCTAAGAACTCCTGGCCCAATCGGATCGGTGTGGCGTCTTGGAGGTGCGTGCGACCAGTCTTGACGACGTTCCAAAAGTCTTTCGACTTCCCTCTTAAACCGTCTTCCAACTCTTGCATCGCAGGCAGGAGAGAGTCGGCAATGGCGACTGCGGCCGCGACTTGTATGGAGGTTGGGATGACGTCGTTGGAGGACTGACCTTTGTTCACATGGTCGTTTGGATGAACGGGATCACGAGAACCGAGTTCGCCGCCAAGCGCCTCGATGGCGACGTTTGAGATGACCTCGTTGGCGTTCATGTTGGTCGACGTGCCGGAGCCAGTCTGGAAGATGTCGACCACGAATGCATCGTCGAACTCGCCGTCGATGACACGTTGCGCAGCGGCAACGATAGCGGCGGAGCGTTCGGCGTCGAGGGCATCGAGATCGAGATTGACTTCGGCGGCGCACTGCTTGACTTGTCCAATGGCTCGGATGAAGGAGCGACTGAAGCGAAGGTCGCTGATGGGGAAGTTGAGTTCGGCGCGGCGCGTGTTGGCGCCGTAGTAAGCGTTCGCGGGGACGTCGAGGACGCCCATGGAGTCACGTTCGGCGCGGAAGTTGGAAACGGAGGGGGTCATTGATACGTGTTCCTGTTGGCCTTGGGTGCCCTCACCCTAACCCTCTCCCGCCGAGCGGGAGAGGGGACAGTTGCGATTAGTCGTTGGCGTGGCGCTCGTCGTAGTCTTTGAAGGCCTGTTCGGCGGCATTCAAGGCGTTGACGCATGCGGGGTAGCCGCCGTAGAAGAGCATCTGGGTGATGAGTTCGACGATCTGATCTTTTGTCCATCCGTAGTTGAGCGCGCCGGTGATGTGTCCGGGTAGCTGGTTGGGTTTGTCGAGTGCGATAAGTGCGGCGACGGTGCAGATGCTGCGAATGTTGCCGGGAAGGGTTTCGCGCTGGTAGATGTGTCCGAAGAGCGTGGCGTTGATGAGGTCGAAGGCGTCATCGGTAACGCCATCGGTGACCGGGTTTGGCTGTGGTGCGCCATCGTAGTACCAGTCACGCCATTCTTTGGACTTGGCGAGGAGGTCTTCGTAGTTGTGCATGGGGGGTGATCCTTTGTTGGTTCGGCTTGCGGCGCGAATTTTGGCGCGTGGGATTCAATTTTGGCATAGGGGGGACCAACTTACAGGATGGAAGGCAAGTTAACGTGGATTGAACGGGCGAGGAATCAACCAAGTTGGCGAAACCGAAGCGGTTAGAAGCGCGCGAGGGTTGCCGGATTTGGGTTGGGTTCGATGACAGCGGTCGGGCGCGGAGTGTGGAGGGCGTGGGAAGACAGCACGCTTTTCGAGGGTATGAGGATTACGTCCTATCGGGCGATCGGGTGGGGTGAAGATGAAAACTCGGATATGTGTGCGGATTGGGAGTATCAGCACGTCGAAGGCGTGAGCGATTCCATTCCAGCATAGCGGCAAATGCCTGACCGTCAAGCTTCTTTGAAACGGAAATCCTGGTGCTCTAACGTCAATTCACGCACCCCGTTCAAACCTGTCGCATAACCTGCCAACTACTTCCTCATCAATAGATGGGCAGAATGTTGCAAGTAGATCGGTTTTGATTGCACCGATACGAACACCATGATCCAAACGGATCTGTTTCACCGCGACCTGCAACTCGCAGACATGCGGCTTGACGAGAGATTCCGCTTCGATGTACGACTTGACATTGCTTTTCAACCGGCAAGGAGCTGCGAAGTTTTGGTACCACGCCGCAAGTCCTTCTTCAAGAACATTGGTTGGTCCACCGTCTACTTGCTTGTTCCATGGATCGATCAGGTGGACACATTCGTGGGCAAGTTGCCACTTTGCATATTCAGAGGATTTCAAAGCATTCGGCGTTAACCGTATGATGATTTCCCACGATCTACCTTCAGAGTCGCCGAGAGGGATTCCGGAGTCGGGAAAAAACAGACGAGGTGTGGCATTCGGAGTATGGTCCACTTCGGTCCGGATCAATGAAAACGAAGAGTCTCGGTGGCCAAAATACTCTTCGATTTCGGCAATGAACCCTAGTGCACTTTGCTCCAGCGACCAAGCGTAAGATCCCGCAATTTCTCGATTGAAGGTGAACAGTGTTTGGTACATCTCGTCGTTGTTTTCCGTTCTTCCAGGAAGCCCGATTTTAGCGACATAAGACAAAAATGTCGCGCAGCAATTACCAGATTTTCAATGATGTTCACCGCAGGTGGTGAGGTAAGCTGCGGAAAAATCCGCGGAAGGCTCGGACGGTGGCAGAAGCAAGTAGGAATCCTGTTCGGGCGACAGCCAGGACGGCAGTTTAGGTGCCGATGTTGATGATGCAGCAAATGGTTGGAGTTGAATCTCACAGGTTAGGGAAACCGACGACACAGATTTTCGGCAATTATTGAAGCCATGTCAGGGTAGTGTTTCATCAGTAGATCGGGATCGTCAATCGAGCCGATGCGAAGGTCGTGGTTGGTGCGTAAGTGCTTCACGGTGCCAGCCAGTTCAGGCATGAACGGCTCAACCAGCGATTTGGCTTCAACGTATTGGGGTAGCGTGTTGGGGATGTCTTGGATGATGGTGTTTTGGTACCAGGTAGCCAAGCCTTCTTCGAGATAGTTGGATGGTCGGCCTTCGCGTTTTGTGTTCCAAGGGTCAATCAGATGCATACATTCGTGGGCTAGTTGCCAGATGGCTAGGTTGGCGTCGTTTTGGGCGGCTTCGGTAAGGCGGATGGTGATGTGAGTCGGGTCTTGGTCGGTTTCGTGGCCGGGGTAGCCGGTTTTGAGGAACCAAATGTGGGGTTTGGCGTCTGGGGTTGTGTCGAATTCGAGGCCGGTGTAGGTGAATTTGGGGTCGCGCGGGCCGAGGAGGCGTTCGAGTTCGGCTATGAAGACGCTGGTAAGTTGGGCGAGGGTTAGGGAGTAGGTATCGTCTGAAATTCGAGAGGTGGCGAAGGGGGAGATGGAGATTGTCATGGTTAAGTTCTGCGGGGTGTTTTGTTGGATGGTGGCGTTCGATTGGTTGTTGCTTTGGGTTTCTCGCCCCGGCGGGCATCCTCCGCTCGCTGCACACGCGCCCCCTCAACTTCGGTAGCGTGGAATACTCCGAAGATACTTGCGCGACAAGAGTATGGTGCCGCCTGTCAGCACGAAGCCTACTATCGCAATTGCGAGGACGGCGATGTCAGTGCCGATTTGGGTGGCCAGCCAGCCGACGTGGAGGGCGCCAATGGGGCCGGAGCCGATGGCTACGGCTAGGACGCCGAGGACTCGGCCTCGCATCTCGGGTCGCGTCGATGAAACGACGATGATGGATTGCATTGCGCCGAAGCCGGACATGCCGAAGCCACCGATGAAGAGGAGGGGGATGGCGAGCCAGTAGTAGGGCGTGAGGGCGAAGGCGGCGATGATGCAGAGGAAGCTGAGGGAGGCGTAGGTGTAGACGCGGGTGTAGTGTCTGGGTTGTGCGACTGCGGCGATGGTGAGGGCGCCGAAGGTGGCTCCCAATCCTTCGATACTAAGCAGCAGTCCGACGAGAACGGGGTCGACCATCAGTTTTTCGGCGCCGAGCACCGGAACCATCTGTTGGTAGGGGAAGGCGAACAGGTTCATCGTTATGGTGATGATGATGGTGACGAGCAGCACCGAGTCGCCGGCGATGTGTTTGATGCCGGTTCGGAGGTCGAAATTGCTACTGGATGCGGGCGTACGAATGTCGGAAGTCGGCGGTTTACGGACGACGAGCATCGAGACGGCAACCATCGTAGCGAAAAGGAAGAGGCCGCATCCGAGGAAATAGACGGCTTGCATGCCGATTTGTTGGAGGAACGCGCCGCCGACGAGCGGGCCAATAACGCGGGAAAAGTTGGACGACGCCATGTCGACGCCGAACGCTGAGGAGACTCGATCGGCGGGAACGGAATCGGCGATCATGGCGCGTCTCACTGGGAAGTCCGTTGCCCATACGACGCCGGCGACAAAGGCTCCCGCGGAGACGTGCCAAAGTTCAATGCGGTCGGTAAGGACTAGGAAGCCGAGGAGGAGGTAAACGCCTGAAAGTGTGATGTTGGCGGTGGCGAGTATGGCTCGTCGGTTCACTCGGTCGGCGAGGGCACCGATGAACGCGCCGAGGAATAGCATCGGTGCCATGCGGAGGAATCCGACGAAACCGACGAGGAAGGCGTCTTGGGTGAGGTCGTAGACATAGACGCCGAGGGCAACGGTCTCGAGCCATCGCATGGTGTTGTTGGAGATGCCGATGCCCCAGAGTCGGGCGTAGTCGGCGTTGAGAACGACCTTGAATCTCGCGATCGGATTGCCGACGCCAGCGCGACGTCGTCTAGGTGTTGGTCGTCTCAGTCGCGCCTCACTCGGCGCGGCGTCGCAAGTCGGCGCAGGGGTTTTCAGCTGTCCCCCCTATTTGTGGCGCCACCACTCGGCAAAAACTGCGGGCGCGCGTTGCTCCAGTGACCCAGGCTTTCCAACTTTGCCGCTTCGCTCCAATCTTGCATTCTCAAATAGTGCCGATCGAGACCGTCACTGCGTTCGCCCGGCAACGCGATCCCGTTGCGAATCAAAAGGCCGTTGACCATGTTGTTGTTGGCGTAGACGTAGCGCAGGAGGCGTCCGAAATCATCGGTGTCTGTGGCATCGGCCTCCAAGACGACTTCGCTGTTAGCGACGAGTTGCTGGTTGGCCAAGAAGCCAACGTCGTACCAAAGGCTATTCAAAGGCAGTGGTTCGACGCCGATGTAGCGTACGGTTGCGGTTTCACCGTCGATCTCCACGATGATGGTGCGCATGTCGATTACTTCGACGACTTGAGCGGGCACGTATTCGATCCGTTGTGGTTGGTCGGAACCGAACGATCCCAAGAAGGGCCCGGCTAGACCGGCGAGGAGTCCCAAGACGATGAATATCGAGACCAAGGCGATGCCGGCTTTGAGCCACCACGCGGTTTTGGGTTCGGTTTCGGTTGCCCAGCCATCGGCGACTCGACGGTCGATGCGCTCGGGTTCCTCTTCATCGTCCACTTCGACTTCGTAGAAGCGGTATCGAAGATCGATCTCCTCATCCTGGGGACCACGATCATCATCATCCTGGTCCGGCCCCTGTAACCTTGTGCTCATCTAGTGTCGACCCGCTTAGAAACGAGAACGATTCGTATATCGCAACTTTAATTCCTGAACGGTATCTAGCACATTGGTAAAATCGCAATATGACCACCATCGCAGAACCTGTTGCAGTTCCGATCACCGCGCCGACCACTGGCGAGTTCAAGATCGAACACGAGTTCACTCCTCAAGGCGACCAGCCGGCCGCGATCGACAAGGTCGTGCATGGCATCGGCGATCAGAATTTCAAGCACCAGACGCTTTTGGGTGTGACCGGTTCCGGCAAGACATTCACGATGGCGAGCATCGTGGAGAAGGTGCAGCGTCCAACGCTAGTAATCGCGCACAACAAGACGCTTGCGGCGCAGTTGGCGACGGAGTTTCAGACGTATTTTCCCAACAATTCCGTGCAGTATTTCGTGTCGTACTACGACTACTACCAGCCGGAGGCCTACATACCTCGGTCAGACACCTATATCGAGAAAGAGACGGACATCAACGAAGAGATCGACCGACTGCGGCACGCGGCGACGCGTTCTTTAATGACGCGGCGAGACACGTTGATCGTCGCCAGCGTGTCGTGTATTTACGGTTTGGGTTCGCCGCAGGAGTATAACCAGATCACATTGCGTCTGCGGGTAGGGGATGAGCCGGGGTTGACGAGGGTCACCCGTCGGCTTGTGGGCATGTACTACGACCGAAATCTATTGGACTTACGGCGTGGCACTTTCCGAGTGCGTGGGGATAGTTTGGAGATCATGCCAGCGGACGAGGAGTTGGCCGTACGGATTGAGTTCTTTGGTGACGAGATCGAGCGCATCACCTTGATCGATCCGCTGACCGGCGAGATTCTCAACGAGGCCCAGGAGTACGACATTTACCCGGGCAAGCACTTCAT
This sequence comes from Dehalococcoidia bacterium, assembly GCA_963664695.1. Classification (GTDB taxonomy): domain Bacteria; phylum Chloroflexota; class Dehalococcoidia; order Lucifugimonadales; family Lucifugimonadaceae; genus Bin127. The sequence goes on along the minus strand of OY761543.1, from coordinate 143,729 downwards.
CACTCCTGAGGAGGAGTTCGCGGATGCACTGAAGGATATTCGGACGGAGTTGGAGCAGCAGCTGGAGCTGTTTAGGAACGAGGGAAAGTTGCTGGAGGCGGAACGTCTCGAGCAACGAACTCTTTTTGATCTCGAGATGATGCACGAGACGGGCACATGTCCGGGCATCGAGAACTATTCGCGCCCGCTAGGACGGCGCCCTGTAGGTTCCGCACCGTGGACGTTGCTGGACTACTTTCCGGAAGACTTCTTGATGTTCATCGATGAGTCGCACATGACGCTGTCGCAGATTCGTGGGATGTACCACGGCGATTACGCTCGGAAGACGAATCTCGTCGAATACGGTTTCCGGTTACCGTCTGCGATCGACAACCGTCCACTGACGTTTGAGGAGTTCGAGGACCGAGTTAATCACATTGTTTACGTGTCGGCTACGCCGGGTCCGTATGAAGATGCACACGAACAGCAACGAGTCGAGCAGATCATTCGTCCCACGGGATTGATCGACCCTGAGATTACGGTTCTACCTACCGAGAATCAAGTCGATGACTTGATTGAACGGATTCGGGCCACGACGGCCAAGCAACAGAGAGTTTTAGTGACAACTCTGACGAAACGGATGGCGGAAGATTTGGCGGACTATCTTCGGGAGCTCGGGATAAGAGTGCATTACTTGCATTCGGAGATAGATACGTTGGAGAGGACCGAGATTCTCCGAGATTTGCGGTTGGGCGTCTACGACGTTGTCGTTGGAATCAACCTGCTCCGGGAAGGACTTGACCTGCCGGAGGTCTCACTGGTTGCGATTTTGGATGCTGACAAAGAGGGATACCTGAGATCGGGGACGTCGCTGATTCAGACCGTGGGGAGGGCCGCGCGACACATCGAGGGCACGGTGATCATGTACGCGGACAGATACACGGATTCGATGAAATTCGCGATTTCGGAGACGAATCGTCGTCGGAAACTGCAATCACAGCACAATCTTGATAATGACTTCACTCCCTACAGCATCGTCAAAGACATAAAAGACATCAATGATCGAGTACGGCAATCGGAACCGACTGTGTTGTCGGATGAAGGTGAACCGTTTGGGGCCGAGATGGGGTTGCCGAAGGATGAGTTGACGCGAATAGTCAAGGATCTGGAACGGCAGATGAAGAGGGCGGCGCGGGAGCTGGAGTTCGAGACGGCGGCGCAGCTACGAGATCAGGTCATGGATCTACGGAAGTTGTTGGCGGAGGCGGGGGATTGAGGCGTTTCCAAGCCGCTTCACGATGGTTGTCGTACGGCGCGATGCCACTAGATTGTGGGTTTTGAAATCCGTATCAATCTTGTCGCCTCGGGTCAGTTGATCGAAACGACGTGCACGGCACCGCCGGGAACGAATTCGATACTCAGGTTGTGCGCCCTTAGTAGCGCGGTTCCCACGGCGGGTTCATCGCCGATCTGGTGTACGGGTACGTTGTGCCTAGAATTTCGCCAGTCAACCTCGCCTAGGAACAACTCTGCAGCGTCTCTGTCGGCATTTGCCAAGATGACATCATCGGTGCCGAGGCGCATAAGCCCCAAGTCGTTGACCATTCTGTGCGGAAGAGAAATGTATGCGTTGAACCCGGTATCGATCAACGCGGTAACACATATTTCTCGACCAGCTGGGCCCCTAACCAGGACATCCAAAAAGGCGAATAACCCGCCACCCTCTTCTTCGACAAACCCGACTATCATGGTCGCGGCCGGAAAGGCGCAGAGCCAAAACGCGTTGTGGTGATTGTGATGTGTCGAAGAGTGAAAGGTTCGGGATCCGAAACTCGGTCACGCAAGCGAAGAATTCCTTCCAGCATGTCGTCGTGGAGTTCCCACTCGCCGGAGTTCGCGTCGATGGTGACGAAACGGCCTTTGTCGGAATCCGACAGTTGGTCTTTTATCCCGCCGTGATAATACGCTTTCGCACGATCGGCGATGGCGTCAAGCTCTTCTTTGGTACGCATCATTTCATTTTCCAAAATTCAATGGTAGGTATCCCGTCATTTTATCGGTCGTATTGCCCATATACTTGACGCAACAAATCCCGTCCCTAACCGAACTCGTTCCCACTATGTCCAAGATCAATTCCGGCATTTTCATCATGCCATTCCATGACCCGGCCAAGCCGCTTGCTCAGGCGTACGACGAGGACATGGAGCTAGTGATACGCGCCGATGAACTGGGTTTCGACGAGTTCTGGATCGGCGAGCACCATACGATGGCGTTTGAGAATATGCCGATGCCGGAGTTGTTCATAGCGGCGGCGATGAGGGAGACGACGAACATTCGGATGGGGCCAGCGCCGGTTTGTATTCAACAGCATCACCCGGTGCATGTGGCGGGTCGGTTAGCGATGCTGGACAACCTCTGTAAAGGTCGTCTCGATCTGTGTTTCGGCATGGGGAGCGTAGCGACGGATTTGGAGATACTCGGAATCGAACGAGGAGATTCTCCGATGATGGTCGCGGAAGCGGTCGAGATGGTGTTGGCGCTTTGGGCGGCGGACGGCCCGATTGAGTTGCAGGGTAACTACTGGAACATCAGCATGAAGGATCATATCGACGACGTAGTCGGGCTAGGTATCACCCACAAGCCATATCAGAAGCCGCACCCGCCGATTTCGATGCCGATCACTTCGATGAACTCAGGCACTGCCAAAGCTGCGGGGCGCAAGGGATTTCAGCCGTTCGCTCATAGTCTCATCGCAAACAACGTCGTAGCCAACATCTGGGATACCTATGAGACCGCGGCGGTCGAGGCGGGCAACGAACCCGATCGATCAGATTTCAAGATCGCGAGGGCCGTTTTTCTTGCTGACAGCACCAAGGAGGCGCAGAAGAGGGCACGCACAAATTCCGTCACTGGTGGGTTCCAATACATCTGCGACCTCATGGATCGTTCGGGACGCGATCGGGGCATGTTCAAGCGTGACCAATCAACACCGGACGCGGATGTTGACGTCGATTACTGGATGCGTGAGCAGATCATAGCCGGCGATCCCGACTACGCCATGGAGAGGATTCTCCAAATGACCGAGGAAACGGGTAAGTTCGGAACGCTTGTGATGATGGGTTACGACTGGGACGACAAGGATGCGTGGGTCAACAGCCTGGAGCTGTTCGCCAACGAGTTGATGCCCAAGATCAACGTGGCGTTGGCCGATTAGGCGGCTTGAATGTCTGTTTGAGCGAAGTCATCGCCCTTGAATAGCAGAGGCTCGCCAGTCGTCTTGGCTAGGGCGTAGGAAAAGCAATCGCCGAAGTTGAGCCGCGCCGGGTGGTTTCCTTTGCCGAATCGGCGCCAAGCCACGCGGGCGGCCTGTGCTTGCTCGACGGATACCGGAACCAGTTCAATTTCGTACTCTTCCAAAAGGTCATCGATATCGTAGGACGATGATGGTCCCGCGCGGCCCTCGACGACCATAGTCGATTCGAGCAAACTAGCGACGGACATGCGACGCGGCCAACTGTCGGCAATCTTGGCCGAGAAATGGCCGCTGTCGGACTCCATGAACAGGATGGACGCAATCGCCGAAGAGTCTATGATCATACGGGTTCGCCAAATTCGCCATACATCTCTTCGATGATCTCGTCGGGAGATGGTCCAGGTCCCATTCTTGCGGCACATCGCTCAGCAATGGAGCGAACATTCCGGAGCAACGCTTCTCGGTCGCGTTCACGCTTGATTTGCTCGACTCGCTCTCGCAATACGTTCGTGATGGCACCAGTCATGGTGTCGTCTGTCAATTCGGCAAGTTCTCTGGCGAGATCGCAGGTTTCTTGGTTTTTGATGTTGAGAGCCATGGTTATGGATAGGGTAGACAGATCGCTATGGTTTCTACCCTACCATCATTTATGGGCGATGAATAACCGTCCGTTGCGGCACCTTAGATCGTGAGCAACCGGCACCGAACACAAACTTCCGGTTCGATGAGAACCTAAATCGCGTCGTCTGCCGCCGCAATCGCGGAGAGATCCTTGCGGCTATACGATCCCAACGACCTGAAGTTGAATTCGGTGTAGTTCTTTAGCCATTGCATCGAGATTCTTGTCGCATCTTGGTAGCGTTTCACGGCTGCCGCTGGTGCGTTGGGGCCGAGGAGGTTGATGATGTCTTGGCCTTCGTCGGCGATGATCGATTTCAGCAATGAGAGGTCGTGGGTTACTCCGGTGTCTTCGGCTTGGGCTTCGTGGATTACCCGCTGGGCCATTTGGGCGACGGAGATGCGAGCAGTGGCGAGGTCTTCCATTAGGGCAGGGCGACGTCCTGGTCGACCGGCCAATCGGTCGATCCCTTTTGCGCCGCGGCCGCCGAGCCATCCTTCCACGTATTCGATGAGGGTTCGGGCGTTTTGGCGGGTGCCTTCTTGCGTGACCGGACCTTCGGGAGTCTCGATATTTACCGGATAGTTATCGGGGTTCGTCATGTCGGGCGACGGTTCCCAACCGCTGTTGCGGAGTTCCTTGAAAGGATCGCCGGCGGATTTCATGTGGTAGATGTGGGCGACCCAACCGCGCAGGAAGCCCTGTTCGGCCTCCCAAGTCTTGTCGCCGCGCACCGTGGCCGCCGCCTCTTCGTTGACCTCTTGGTCGCGATGGGGCAGGGCGGTCGCCATACCGCCGATGGGCACGGCGTTGTGTTTCATGCAGACCGCTACTAAACGACGGAAGATGTTGGCGATGAACGGTGTCGTCGGAACTGCGACGCCGAATCTGTCGGGCCATAGGCTCCCTCGGTCCGCCATCACGTATTCGAGTAGCGACGCCTTTAGGTCCCAACGGGCGGCGTTCAGCCCAGCCGCGTAGGGCCCGAGCGCGTGGAGGCTCTCCTCCATCGTCCATACCAGTGGCAAAGACTCCACTAGGAGTATGCCGCGTATCGTGGCGTCTTTCAGTCCTGCAACGCGGTTCTGGATCGACGCGAAGAGGTCACGATAGAGTGCCGCTTCTTCAGGAGACTCGGTCTTGGGGATGTAGAAATAGATCCCTTGGCCTCTTTCCGCCTGCGCTTGTCCAGCGTGGTAGAGCGTGAGCAACGAACCCAAGACGGTTGCAGAGACTGGTTCGCCATCGACGAGCAGATCGTGATCGTCGAGGTGCAAACCTCGCTCACGATGCATGAAGAACGGTATCTCGCCGTCCTGAATCGAGTAGCGGCGGTCGCGAACTTCGTTGTAGAAGGTCAACGAACGGTCAACTGCGCCTTTGCGATTGCGAGCGGCGAGTAGCGTGTCATCGAGAAGATGACTCGCGGAGTCCTCATCATCGTCAAGATCGCCAGCTGCGCGTTCGCCTTCGGGACCTGGATTCAGAGCGTTGATGAACATCGATGTCATGTGCGCGGGTCCGGAAATCTCAATTCCCGGATTCCAAAGTTCGTCCGGCATCTCCGGGACGGACCACTCCGCGGTGGTAGCTGCGCTCGCGGCCAGATGTCCGGGTTGGACGCCGCGATGAACCGCCGCGTCAATGCTATCGATGCGCGCCTCGCGCAATCCGGCGATACGCTCGCTGAACTCGTCTTGAAGTGAAGCGACCAATCCCTTCACTTCGTCGGTGAGAATGTCTTCCCAATTTTCCGTCGCGTTAGATCGGACCCGGTCTGCGTCTGCCATAGTCCCCTCAGTCGACTCTTAGGCCGCTATTCATGTTGATTCAAAGCAAATCAACATCTTATAACGATGCCAGCATCCCGCTTACACACATACCCTCGGTCACGCTGGCCGGATGCCGATTTCACAACAAAGCAACTGGCCCCGCGCCGTTGGGACGCGGGGCCAGTTGACCATTGCTTTGCGCCCTTGCGAGAGGGCAGCGCATCACCTTAGTTGAGGTGTTCTTTCATCTCCCAGACGGCGCGGCTGCGCTGAAGCGTCTTCAGTGCCGTTCGTTCGATCTGGCGGATGCGCTCGCGCGTCAAGTCCATGCGGGTACCGATCTCTTCGAGCGTGTACTCTTTTCCATCCTTCAGGCCGAAGCGGAGAATCAAGACCTCGCGGTCGCGTTCCTCGAGTTCATTCAGGATATTGGAGATGTCGTTGCTCAAGAGTCGCTGGGCAGTCTCTTCGGGCGGCGCCAATGCTTCGCGGTCGGGGAGCAGGTCGCCAAGCTCGTTGTCACCGTCTTCGCCCACCGGCGTTTCAAGCGACATTGGTTCCTGCCCGTTCTTGAGAACGTCAGTGACCTTTTCCACCGTCATCTCGACACGCTCCGCGATCTCCTCGATCGTCGGCTTGCGGTCGTATTCCTGCGCAAGCTCACGAGATGCGCGGCGAACCTTGTTCAACGCCTCGTACATGTGAACCGGAATACGGACAGTTCGCGACTGGTCGGCGATCGCCCGGGTGACACCTTGTCGGATCCACCACGTTGCGTAGGTGCTGAACTTGAAGCCCTTGCGGTAGTCAAACTTGTCGATCGCCCGCATCAAACCGATGTTGCCTTCTTGGATCAAGTCCTCGAAGGTCAAGCCACGGTTGGTGTACTTTTTGGCAACGCTCACCACGAGGCGAAGGTTGGCTTTGCCGAGGTGGTCGCGCGCCTTTTCGCCGTCGTGCTTGATGGACGAAAGGTGCGATTCGAGGATCGAATTGGCCTCGGTTAGGTAGGACTCGTGCCACGGCTCGATGCCTTCGTCGACCGCCAAGTCTTCGATCTTCAACTCTGGAGGCATCACGAGACTCAGGTCGGACGGCAAAAGACTCGACAGGATAGCCAACTCGCGGACGAGCAGACTCGTCTTGTCCAAGCGACGTTTCAGTCGCGCGTCTTTGGTGTTGAGTTTCTGGGCTTTCTTGCCGCGCCCCTTCTGCGCCGTCTCGTCAAATACGCCGAAACGCTCCATGAGGTTCGTCGTCTCGTAAATCTCGAGCGTGTCCGCCAGGTAGCGGAGCAGGAGTTCGTACGGCGGCAACTTGCTGAGGTCTTTGACCTGGGTGTCGCGGGCCGCGTTGATCATCGTGCGATATTCGAAATCGACCAGCAACTGTTCAAGGGTTACAGGCTTTGGCTTCGCCATGTAAGTTGCAATTTGGTCTGCGATGAGCGCGAGTCGGCTCAATCGGCGCAAAACAATGGCTACAACGCCGACGGCCTCAACCATTGACGGATTGTCGGGCAATTGGTCACGATTGCGGGGGTATTCTTTGAAACCGTGCACGGTCAGAAGAGTACCGCGGATGTCCCATTCGATGCGTTCCAACCAGTTGGCGGACTCGACACGCTGCGAGAGCATCGCCTCGTCGGCTTTGCTCAGTAACTGAACATCGCCGATCTCGCGAAGATACATCCGGACGTTATCGTCCGTGGCAGAATCTTCCGTTGCGGCGGCGGCCGGGTTGATTTCCGGTCCTTCTTCGCGCGCGGCTTCCCACGCTTCTAGTTCAGTCGACGCGTTCGCTGCGCCGATTGACGGCGCACCTTCGTCGTCCGACGACAAATCAGCAAAACTAAAGGTGCCTCCGTCGGTCTGAGGCATCACGGCAGTGCCGGTTTCGCTGGCTGTCAAGTCCGTCTCGTCGTCGGAGGCGTCGTCAACTCGAGTGTTGGCAATTGTCACCAATTGATCAGCTCCCTTTCGTGTAATCGTTCTGGCAATCGAATTGTGTCCGGTGGTTGTTTGTAAATCGTGGAATCCGAGGTTTGCAATGGGCCATCTTCCGCGTCGTTTCTGATACTATGTCGCTCAAATGCACTGACTTCGCCATGTTCGTCGGTTCCAGTAACCGTGAGCGAGCGTAGGTTGCGATGGTCTGGCAAGAGTGGTGCGGATCGCACTCAGACCATTTTCTCGGAATAGGGTTTGCCTCTTCTAGGTGTTACGACGCGAGTTGCGACGAAGTTTCGTTTGCGTTTTGAAGTGTTCCGCGCGGCGTGATTCGTCGCAAAACGAAAACGAGCCAATGCGGAAGTTCCTAGTTTAGCAGGATTCGCAATTTCGCGTGTAAATGGATTCCCGTCGGCAAATGTGCCGCCTAAACCCAGCCATAAAACGTACTATCAGACGCACATGCAGGGCTCAGGAACCAGCGCAAATACGCATCTTCTATGGTGGGCATTAATCCCAATTGATGACGAACTTCCCTGGCGCTCCTGCTTCAAATCGTTGGTATGCGGCAGGTACTCCTTCGATGTCGCAACGACCGGTGATCAAACTCCCCAGAGGCACGTCTCGGCGTGAAGTGAATCTCGCCGCTTCCTCGAGCCCGTGCGTGCTGAAGGTCCAAGATCCAACCAGAGTCAAGTGCCGATGGATGATGTCCGGGCTCGGTTCGACATGGAAATCGCCACCTTCTCCGACGAAACAGCAGCGGCCGAAGATGCGCGTCGACTGGACAGCGGCGAGGCGCGTAGCATGAAGTCCGATGGCCTCCAGCGTGGCGTCGGCACCTTCACCGTGGGTTAGATCGACAATCTGCTCGACAGCGGACCCATCGCTGTTGTCGACCACTTCCCACGCGCCGGCGGCTTTCGCCATCTCCAACCGCTCGCCAGAGATATCGACCGAGATCACCCGCGCACCCATTTCAGCGGCGAACATTACACCGGCCAAACCGACTGGACCGGCACCAAATATTGCGATCGTGTCGAGACCAGAGAGTTGTAGTTTCTTCAATCCGTGGAACGCCGTGCTCGCGCCGCATGCAAGAAAGGCACCGACCTCAAAACTCAAATCGTCGGGCAATGTTAGGCACGTAGACGAGTGGGCGATCATGTAGTCGCCGTGTCCGCCGTGCCGGCCATATCCATGCGTCACTCGTCCAGACCCACGGCATAGCTGCGACCACCCCCTTCTGCAAAAGCCGCATTCTCGACAACCTTCGTAGTGGTGCTGCATGATGCGATCGCCGATTCGCAACCCTTTGACGCCGTCACCGATCGCCGCGACCTCGCCGCAAGGTTCATGGCCAGGCCGCACTGGAGGTCGTTCCATTTCTTCCGGCGGTAAAGTCGAGCGATATCGATGCAGGTCAGAGCCACACATCCCCGATGAACGCATCTTGAGTAACACATATCCGGGGCCTGGCTCCTCATCCGGATAGTCGATGACTTCAGAACGGTGGTCGCCTAGGAATCTGATCCCTCGCATCGCAGAACCTCCCCGGAATTTGGCCAACGGAACGGCGTCGTTGTCCGTCACTGTGCTCGTTCGATGCAGGAAGTCTAACGTGCATTTAGACTCTGCATCCACTTGCCAATACAATTCGTGAAGTTGACTCAACAAATCGGAGTAAGTCGCACATGACAGCAGCCACAACGCGCTTTAGTTACGAAGGCCTTTTCTCGGAACGGTCAGAAGACTCACCCATCAATAGCGTTGCCCACGCCGAATACGACTTTGCGGTCGCATATCCAGCGCCCGAAACGTCACCGATGGACGGACTGATCGGCGCATTGCAGACGGCGATGGACTCGCGTGGCGATGAGGTTGCCCGGAATATGGCCTACTATCCGCAGCCTGCCGGTTCGCCTGAACTTCGTGAGTATGCCGCTTGGAAGCTCGAATACGACCGCGGCTTCAAGGTCGGTATCGACGACATCTTGATCACCGCCGGTTCCGGCGAAGCGATCGGACTTGCGATTCAGGCTCTGACGAACCCCGGCGATACCGCCATCACCGAGCATTTTGTGTACAGCGGAACACTCAACCAGTTGCAACGTTTCGGCAACACCGTTTATGGATCCGAAACCGATGACGACGGATTGGTGCCCGAAGCGCTGGACGAAATGATCACGAAACTGTCGGCAAAAGGTAAAAAGCCGAAGATGATCTACACCATCGCGGAACACCAGAACCCGATGGGACCGACGCTACCCTTGGAACGACGAGAGGCAATTCTAGAGATTGCACATCGACACGGAGTCCCGATTGTCGAAGATGAGTGTTACGTCGATCTCCGTTTCGATGGTGAGGTCCAACCTGCCTTCCGAACTCTCGACGACTCGGGTATCGTCATCCACGTCGCATCGTTCTCCAAACTGCTTGCACCGGGCCTTCGCATGGGTTACTTCACGGCCGCGCCGGAAGTCTTGCGACGGGCGATGAGCTGCAAGATCGGTTCTGGCCCCAACCAGTTCGCGAGCTACGCAATCGAAGGATTCCTGCGAAACAGTCTCGACGAGCACCGGGAACGTTTCAATCCGCTGCTGAAGCAGAAATGCGACGCGATGGACGAATCGCTGTCGGACAATTTCACGGACGTCGGCGCAACATGGTCGAAGCCCGAAGGCGGTTGCTACACCTGGCTAACCATGCCCGAAGGAACTGACATCACGGCACCGCGGGACGAAATCTTCGCTGAAGGCGTCGGTTACAACGGTGGCGTCGGCTTCGCGCCAAACGGCGACGGCCAGAATTGCGCTCGTCTATGCTTCGCCTTTGAGACGCCAGAGAAGTGCTACGACGGCATCGAGAAACTAGCCAAACTCTTCAAGAAACGCGGGCTGATGTAGGACATCTCAGCTACCTATCCCCAACATCTGAGAGGGTTAGGGTGATGGGTCCGAGCAAAAACCATCAAGCAACGCAACATCGGCAGCGCAGGGAAATACCGACCCCGGAGCTTTGGACTAAATCCGTTAGGACTCGGATGAAAAAGCTGGCTGTGGATCATCTACCAGCGCGGGATCGACTTGATCCGCTGGGCGCGCCCGCTTGAACCATTCGTCATCCAATTCAAACGTGTCAGGATCAGATGCGATGCCAGCATTGATCGCCGCGTCTTCACCGTCCCGGTCGGCAACCTCAGCAAACGACATATCACTTAGTTCTTTGGATTTGGGCATATCGTCTAGCCTCACGCCGATTGGCTTTACGAAGGCTAATTATACGTCTGTTCAATCCCCGTCGCGTGTAGACCGCCACATGTAACCGTTCTCCGACGAAACCCACGGCTATGAATCGTTGTTCTCCGGACCTCAAATCAAGAGCAATGTAGGCAGATTCCCAATGAAAGTCTTCGATCGCGGCGAACTCAACACCGTGCTTGGTCACGTTGCCGCGCCGTTTTTCGTCGTCCCATTCATATCGCATCACGTTAGCAATTGGCCGGGGTCACATGAAGACCCTCGAGCAATGCCACTTCATCCGCATTACCGATGTACATCGGTGTGCGGTGATGCAATTGATCAGGCTCCAGGTCCCGAATACGCGTAGTACCGTTGGTCGCCGCTCCACCTGCCTGCTCGGCAATGAACGCGAGCGGCGCGCACTCGAACAATAGACGTAACTTCCCGCTTGGATTGCCTTTGTCGCCAGGGTAGGCGTAGATGCCACCTTTCATCAGATTGCGGTGGAAGTCGGCGACTAGCGCGCCAATGTAGCGGCCGGTGTAACCTTCGGATTTGACATGAGCGACCCAAGCTTGGTCCGCGTCGTGCCATTTGGGCGAATTGCCCTCGTTTGCGGAGTAGACGCGAGACGTTCCGTGCGATCGGACGTTCTCGTTCGTCAGCAAATAATCGCCTAGTGTCGGGTCCAACGTGAAGAAGTGGACGCCGTCGCCGGAGGAGTAGGCGAAGATGGTCGACGATCCGTAGAGCACGTAGCCAGCCGCCAACATTTCACTGCCGGGCCTCAACACGTCGACATCTCCCGCGGGAACTCCCTCGCTGAACCGTCGATAGATTCCGAAAATCGTGCCGATCGGTGCCGCTACGTCGATGTTGCTCGAGCCATCGACTGGATCAAAGACGACGACATACTCGCCGGTAACTGCCGCGTCTCCGCAATCGATCATCCCGGCATTCTCTTCCGAACTCATCGCGCAGACCAAACCGGTGGACAGCAACGCCTCGGCAACTACGTTGTCACCAATCACATCCAACTTCTGCTGATCGTCCCCGGTAACGTTCGCCGCGCCTGCCGAACCGAAGAAATCACGCAACGCAGCTCGGTTAATCTCAGCGGAGATGAACTTCCCAGCGGACCCGATGGCGTTGAGCAGTATCGCCAGGTCCGACGGCGAAGCGAACTCATCGTTCAAGTTGTCCATTGCGTGCTGGAAAAGATTTGGTGGCGTAACCGGCATATTGCGGAATCCCAGAATTTGAGAGCATTAACACAAGTTTTCGTGCCTGCATTATATGCCCCAATTCACCAGTCACCCGTTGTTTCAACGGCGACCAACTTCGGTGAATGCCGTATCATTTGCATCAAGCCGATATGGCATTTGACTCAGCGAAAATAGGGCATCGCCTGAGCGCATGCACAGGTTTGAACGGGAGGATTTAAGACAATGGGCAACGAACTTCACGCTATCGCCAAGGCAATGGTTGCAAGGGGCAAAGGCATCCTCGCAGCGGACGAATCTACTGGCACTATCGGGCGTCGTTTGGCATCCATCAACATGCCTAACGAAGAGCCGAACCGCCAAGCGTGGCGGGAGCTCCTTTTCACTTCCGACGGTTACGGCAAATACATCAGCGGGGTCATCCTCTACGACGAGACGCTGCGGCAGTCCGCCAGCGATGGGACGCCGTTCGTGGACATCTTGCAATCGGAAGGCGTCATTCCCGGAATAAAGGTCGACCAATCAACCAACCCGCTCGCCGGAGCCCCCGGAGAATTGACCACTGATGGCCTCGATGGACTTCGAGATCGATTGAACGAGTACTACGAACTCGGCGCCCGTTTTACGAAGTGGCGTGCCGTTATCACCATCGGCGACCACATCCCGTCCGACTACTGCATCAACGTCAATGCCCACGCGCTAGGTCGCTTCGCGGCACTTTCTCAAGAAGCCGGGCTTGTCCCGATCGTCGAGCCGGAAGTTCTTATGGACGGCGATCACTCGATCGAAATGTGCGAATGGGTGACGAATCGGACGCTCAACAAGACGTTCGCCGAACTCAAGTCGCAACGCGTCGACCTCGAAGGCATGGTCCTTAAACCCAACATGGTGCTCAGTGGTGCTGACGCGGCAGATCGTGCCGACGCACAGACCGTCGCACGCGCCACCGTTGACTGTTTCCGACGAACCATTCCTGCCGCAGTACCCGGCATCGCCTTCCTCTCAGGAGGGCAGGGCGATGAAGAAGCGACAGTCAACCTGGATGCCATCAACAAGTTAGCCAAAGCCGGAAACGCTCCTTGGGAGCTGACATTCTCGTATGGACGCGGCCTGCAAGCCACACCGCTCGGCACGTGGGGCGGAAACCCTGACAACGTGCCAGCCGCCCAAAAGGCATTCATCGAACGCTCGATCGCCACTTCCGCCGCCCGCGAAGGCGAGTACGTCTAACCATGGTCGACAGCATCTCAAAGCTCGTTTCAGCGCGTGGCGACGATATCGTCGCCACTCGTCGTTATCTGCATGCGCGCCCAGAAACTGGTTTCCAAGAAAACGAAACTGCGGCCTACATCGGCAACCGACTTCGCAAGGCCGGACTTGAGGTCCGAGAAGGGATCGGTTCGACAGGGATCATTGCCAGGTTGAGGGGCGGGAAACCCGGTCGAACGCTCGCGATCAGGGCCGATATCGACGGCCTGCCGATCAACGAGCTGACCGGCCTAGAATTCGCATCGATCAACGGTAGCATGCACGCTTGTGGGCACGATGGCCACATTACCATGGCGCTGACCGCGGCGGAGATTCTGGCCAGTGTCTCCGACGAGATTGTGGGCGACGTTGTATTCATATTTCAACCTTCTGAGGAACTCTGCAACGGCGCGATTGCGATGATCGAAGACGGTGCGATGGAGATCGCCGGAGCCGACGTTGTAATCGGCACGCATCTCTGGAACCAGACTCCGACAGGCTTCGTGGGAGTCAATCAATCGACGGTCTTCGCCGGTGCGGACCTTTTCGAGATATCGGTGAAAGGACACGGCGGGCACGGCGCGATGCCACATCTGACGGTTGACCCAGTAGTGGCAGCCGCAAACATAATTAACGCCGCGCAGACGGTCGTGGCCCGTGAAATCTCACCCCAAGAGATGGGCGTGGTAACTTTCGGCAGCATTCAAGGCGGCTCCGCAGGTAACGTCATCGCCGGTGACGTGCAACTTAACGGCACTATTCGGGCGTACAATGCCGAAACTCACCGAACCATCGCCGATGCCGTGAGCCGGATCACGACGAACGTCGCCGAATCGCTGCGTGCGACCGCAACCTACACGCGTCTCGCTGGGACGCCGCCCGTGATCAACAATCCTGACGTCGCCAACTGGGTTGCGAGTATGGCAATGCAGACCATCGGCGAAGAAGCCGTAGGCGAAATCGAACCGATATCCGTCGGCGACGACATGGCCGAGTTCATGAACCGCGTCCCCGGCACCTACTTCATCCTCGGCGCGTCGAAAGAGGGCACCGAAGGGCACCACAACGCCAAATTCGACTACGACGAAGCGTGTTTGCCGATAGGGACGGAGATATTTGTTCGTGCGGCGATGGACATCGAGGGGATGCCGCAATTGGCATCGGGTCGTTAAGAGATGATCAATCCGACAAAAGTTGAACCGCTAGTCGGCTACTAAATCTGGATCGAATTCGAGGGCGGAGTTAAAGGCGAAATCGATTTACGCCGTCACGTTGGGAAGGGCTTTTTCAAGGCTTGAGATGATCGCAACGCATTCGAAAGTGTAAGGATCCATGCGCCGGATCGCACCTTGATCTGGGGTGAATCGGACGACCTAGGGTTGTGTACAGACACGTTTTACATGGATTTGACGGGTAAGACTTGGGAAGATCTCGTACTCGTCCCGATCGATTGATGTGAAGCCATTATCAAGGCCGATAGCCAAGTTCATCTAACCTCCGCCTTGCCACGCTGACCTCATACTCGGTGAAAAGTGGCCTGAATCTCGGTTTAACTACTTGTGCTTCGACAGTCAGATCGAGCCGACCGAGTTCTCGAAGAACGTCGAACCCTGACTGTGGGTCGTCAGTGCATAGCAGGTACCTGGCGGTGCCCAATCCACCACGATCATTCACGATGCGGATAAAGTAAGACGCGTTGTATTTGCACTCTTGATACGCCCGTTTATAGATATCGAGCATCGCTTCATTGAATTCGTTCTCTAACGAATCGTTCACATCAACCTCCACAATGCAGGTTGATAGCGATGTAAGTATCAATACACTGGCGCCGCACCACCGTCGACGTTTACTGCCGAGCCTGAAACGTAGCTCGCGGCAGGGGAGCACAGGAAAGCGATCACATCGCCCGCCTCTTGCGCCTCCCCGATGCGACCAAGCGGAACTCCGCCTCCGAACGAATCCCAGTGGTCTTCCAGCGAATAGGACGGATCCTCCTCGTTCGCCGCTTCCCAACGGATTCGATGCTGACGACTCTTCAGTAGTCCGACACACACCGTGTTCACTCGAATGCCATACTCGCCAAACTCTTTCGACCATGCCTTGGTCAACGAAATACCGGCTGCGCGAGACAGAGAGGTGGGTTGACTACCGCCGGCCGACGCCTTGCCGCCCGGTGTCGTGGTGTTGCAGATCGCGCCGCTGTCGGACTGCTTGAGGTACGGCAGGGCGTAGCGGGTCATGTAGATCGCGCCCTTAACCTTCAAATTAAAGTCGATATCCAGCTGTTCGTTCGTCATATCCTCAAAATTCGACGCAGATGAGGTGCCAGCGTTGTTGACCAGAATGTCGATGCCGCCGAGTTGATCCGCTGCACCTTCCACCGCGCTCTTCACCGCATCCTCGTTAGAGACGTCGGCCGGGGCGGCAATCACGGTGCTGCCCGTTTCGCCGCTGATCTCCGCCGCAACTGCCTCAAGGTCAGCCCGAGTCCTCGAAACCAACGCCACACTTGCACCTTCTGCCGCCATTCGGTATGCAGCCGCTTTGCCTATGCCATCGCTCGCTCCCGTTACGATCGCTACTTTTCCTGCTAACCCTAGATCCATCTCGTCAGATTCCTTTCTTGATGCCGTACCGGATCGATCCAGTACTCAGCCGAATTCTTTAGCCTAAATTGAAAGTATCGCCGCTCGCGGCTCAATAAACCGGTGCCGCTCCTCCATCTATATTCACTGCCGTCCCGGAGACGTAGCTCGCGGCTGGCGAGCACAGAAACGCGATCACATCGCCGGCTTCTTCGGACTCTCCGACGCGACCGAGCGGTATGCCGGGTCCGTAAGAGGCCCAATGGTCTTCCAACGTAAACGACGGGTCTTTCGCGGCGGCCGCTTCCCAATGCCGGCGATTCTGACGACTCTTGATTGATCCGATACAAACGGTGTTAACTCGGATACCGTGCTCCCCGAACTCCTTCGACCACGCCTTCGTCAACGAGATGCCGGCGGCTCGAGATAACGAGGTAGGTTGCGCTCCACCGGGCGAGGCTTTACCCGCAGCAGTGGTGATGTTGCAGATGGCACCGCAATCCGATCGTTTGAGATAGGGCAGAGCGTAACGCGTCATATAAATCGCGCCTTTGACCTTCACCGCAAAATCAGACTCGACAAGCTCGTTGGTCAAGTCCTCAAATCGAAAAGCGTTCCCTTGACCAGCGTTGTTAACCAAGATGTCGATACCACCCAGCTTCTCACCTACGTTTTCGACCGCGCTCTTAACGGCTTCTTCGTCGGATACGTCAGCCGAAACCGGAATCACCGTGCTCCCCGTCGCATTGCTGATCTCCGCGGCAACCGTTTCCAAGTCAGACATGGTGCGTGCGAGGATTGCGACGCTCGCACCCTCCGCTGCAAAACGCTCTGCCGCGGCCTTCCCGATGCCATCGCTCGCGCCGGTTACGATTGCTACTTTACCTTTAAGTCCAATATCCATACCGAAGTGTCCTTTCTCAAATCAATGCCTCGTCGGAATGCAATACTGTGGTTTCCATTTGCCGAAGGGGACGTTATACATTATCGTGAAATCTTGACCCGCAATTAACACCGCCTCTGAGGATCGGCCAATTGACCACCAATCAATCAGCAAACGGCGCAGCATCCGAAGCAGATCTGCTCAACTTCGGCAACCAGCCGGTTCCGCGACGCGTAATCTTGGGGCCCGGACCTAGCTCCGCCAGCCCGCGTGTCCTCCGGGCGATGTCACAACCCATAATCGGGTACCTTGATCCGGCATTCTTCACTGTCCTCGACGAAGTCTCCGCGCTCCTAGACCGCGTATTTATTACCAATCAGACTACGATGACGGTCGCCGGCGCCGGTTCCGCCGGAATGGAGGCGGGCCTATCGAGCCTATTGGAACGCGGCGACAAAGCCATCATCTGCGTTAACGGATTCTTCTGCGAACGGCAGATCTTAATGTGCGAACGACTCGGCATCGAAGTAGTCCGAGTCGAAACGCCGTACGGTACAACCGTTGATCCGCAAAGACTGGAAGACGCGCTAAATGCCAATCCCGACGCCAAATTGGTATCCGCCATTCACGCCGAGACTTCGGCTGGAGTTCTGCAAGACATCAACACCCTATCTGCGTTGGCGCACGACCACGATGCACTCTTCATGACCGACGTCGTAACTTCGCTTGCGGGGACGCCCGTTGAGTTTGACGCATGGGAGGTCGACTATGCGTACGGTGGCTCCCAAAAATGCTTGGCAGCACCGCCTGGCATAAGCCCGGTAGCAATCTCCGACCGAGCCTTGGATCACGTCCGCAACCGGAAAACGCTACCCAGTTCGTGGTACTTGGATCTCAACCTCATCGCCGACTATTGGGGTCCCGACCATGTCCACCACCACACAAGTCCGGTAAGCATGATCTACGGACTCCGCGAAGCTTTGATGCTCGTCGCGGAAGAAGGCCTCGAGACTCGCTGGACACGGCACGAAAAGGTTGCTCAAGCCCTACGGGCCGGACTCTCGGCCCTACACCTCGATTCACCTGTCGATGAAGCGAACCGACTAAACCAACTGACGGTCGTGTCGCTGCCCGATGCAGTAAACGATCAAGAACTACGATCGGCGTTACTTGACGAGTATTCGATAGAAGTTGGCCGCGGCCTCGGCCAGTTCGCGGGCAAAGTCATTCGCATCGGACTAATGGGCGAATCCTGCGTTCCAGCCAATGTCTTTGCATTGCTCGGCGCCTTGGAGCACATTCTTCCCAGATTGGGTTACGAAGTACCTAGCGGCGAAGCAGTAGCCGCCGCGTCCAAAACCCTCGCCGCCGATCCTGCGCCAGTGGCGACGATCTAAGCAACGCGTGGTGCAGATTTGAACGAATCGCCTAGTCGGAGGTCGGTTTTAGCGGTTGGATTTCGATTGGCCCGCGATCAATTGCGTCGAAACTCAAGGAGCTATCGCGCAAGAGTTCCATTCCGATCAACGGACGGTCTCCAGTCTCTAATACTGTGACATCCCGCCAGCCGTCGCCCCAAAACACGGTTGCCCGGTATGTGGCCACTTCTTCAATCTCCAAATTGGCGAATTTCGCGTCGATGGCCATTTGGTATTCGAGTTCAAGTTCCTGCCTTATGGTCTTCGGCAAAATCAGGTGACCCGTAAATCCGGTGTCGATATAGGCCACGTAAACGTCGGATTTTCCAGTTGGGCCTTCGACGTAGATCGGGTACATCGGCAGCAATTGTCCGCGAATCTCCCGGACGTAACCCATTGTCATCGACCGAACTCTTCGCGGCGGTCTGCAAGCTGGTGCGTCGGAAATCCAATTCGATCCGCTCGAAGTCGTTGTTCCTCGTCACGAATGATTTGCTCAAACTCAGCAGGGACTGCGCCAATGTACTCCGAAACCATGATGATATGCCGCAGTTGGAAAATGACCGCATCCGGAACGCGGGCTCGTAAAACCTCGGAAACATCGTCAGTGTCGCCGATTTCCCATTCGAGAGATTTCCCATCGATAGCAACGTATCGGCCCTTGTCGGCTTCGGTGAGTTGGTGTTGTATGTCATCGAAATAATGAGACTTGGCGCGATCCGTCGCGAGTCTGATCTCTTCCTCAGTTGGGTTTCGGTGCCTGGTCATAAACAAATCCTCCTAACATTTCAAAATTGACGTGCTATACGCGTCACCATGGTAAAGGTGGTCCGTGCCTACTCGTAATCCCCACCAACTCGATAAGCCTCATCCAACAAATCCACAACATACCTGACCTCGACATCGGCTTCCGCCCGTTCCAGCGCGTTCGTTAACTGGAGCGCACAACCAGGGTTGCCGGTAGCCATGTAACTCGCGCCGCTTGCGATGATGTTGCTCGCCTTACGATTCCCAAGTCTCATCGACATATCCCGTTGGGAAATTGAGTATGTCCCTGCAGAGCCGCAACACACGGTCGGTTCAGCCATATCGACCAATTCGACGCCGGGTATCGATCGGAGCAGGTTCCTCGGTGGGTCGCTGACGTGTTGCGTTGACAGTAAGTGACACGGGTCTTGGAAAACTACCTTGGCGTTGATTCGGCCCGTCGGGGCAATCCAACCGTACTCGACCAGCAACTCGTGAACGTCTCGCGTCTTGCTCGCCAACTCCTCGGCCTTCTCGTCGCCGTCCAATAGTTCGCCGTACTCTTTCATTGTCGAGCCGCAACCGGCGGAGGATGAAACGACCGCATCGGGGTTCATCGAGAGCAGGGCGGAGGTATTGTTGGCTGCCATCTCTCGAGCCGTAGCCCGTTCCCCGGCGTACATGTTCAACGAACCGCAACAACCCTGGCCTGCCGGGAGATGCACTTCGAATCCGTTATGAACCAGCACCCGGATCGTAGATTCCATCGTCTCGGAGTGCATCATCGACATCACGCAACCACCCAACACCGCGACCCGTGCCTTGATTGGCCCCTTCGGTTTTAAGACCCTACCGTCGGCGACGAAGAAATCCTCACCCATCGGCGGTAGCGATTCATCGAGGTACCCGTACCTGTCCGGCAGTGCCTTCATCACGCCGATCTTTTTGGTCAGGTCTCGTGCTCCAGAGCGTTGATAAAAGCGCGTTAACCTGCCAAAAGTTCGCATCAACTTGGGTTTCGGCAATAGCCGGTTGAACCCGATCTCGCGGGCGAAACGCTCCCGCAACGGGCGTTTGACGCGCGACTTCATTTCAGCGCGTGTAGCCATCATGATCCGACCGTAGGGGACACCTGACGGGCATGCCACTTCACACGCCCGACATTGCAAGCAGAGATCCCAATGGCGCGTGACCGTCGGTGTCATCTCGACGCGACCTTCGTTCACCGCCTTCATCAACGTCAGTCGACCCCGAGGCGACTCCGCCTCCAGACCCGTCTCGAGGTAGGTAGGGCACGCGTTCAGACAGAATCCGCACTGCACGCATTTGTAGAGATCATCCTCGGAAGGCGCGTGTTCGGTGACAAACCCTCGTTCAGGCGTTGTCGGTGTTGATTTCAATCGGATTGTCCAGCGTTCAAATCTTGAATGCGAACCGCCCCGGATTCAATATCCGATGCGGGTCGAACTGCTTCTTCATATTCTTCATGATTTGTGCCGACGATGCGTCGATGCCAAAAACGTCGATACCACTCTTTACCTCAACCGGGCATTGCTCAACCATCAAAGAACCGCCAACGTCGCGAACCATGCGCGACGCATCGTTGACGAATGCGATTGCCTCGGGATTACCGATCTCCTCGACAATGAACTGCATCGAACCGTAACCGACATCGAATATCGTCGATGTGTGCGGCGCTTGGGTTCGACCAAGTAGTCTCTCGAAACGGCTCATCAGATCGACGCAGACCGAAGGTTTCGCCGCTACTCGAACCTTTACCGTAGCGTTACCGCCAGTCGCGTCGGCGTAGGTCCAGACGTCGGCTTCTGACACTCCAGACAATACTTCGTAACCAGACGCCGGAACAGTGCCGGCCAAACCAGTCAGTTCATTCACCTGACGAATCAACGCCGTTTTCGAGCCGGCAACTTGGACGAGCATCAAGAATCCCGTGCCGTCGGATGTGACCTCGGCATCCATGTGCCGATCGGCCGCCAACTCTCGTATCGCTCCTACCGCTGCCGGACCTGAATACAGCCGCGCGGCTTCCATCGTGACATTGACGATGCTGACATCGGACGCCGCATTTGCAGCCGCGCTTAACCGATCGAACCACATCGCGACGGTTTGAGTTCGCTCCGCAATCGGAATCAACTTGATGGCCACGCTAACTATCACGCCAAGAGAGCCGAACGCCCCTGTGTGCAGACGATGCAGGTCGTACCCTTGGACGTTCTTGACGACTCGGCCACCGGTTTTCGTCGGCGTTCCGTCGGCAAGCACCACAGACATGCCGATGACCCAATCCCGGATGCCACCAAATCTTGGTGCGAGACGACTTGGGGCATTTGATGCCACGGAACCGCCAATCGTCGCCTCCGAAGGCCGCATGACTTCGAACGGCAATCGTTGGTTCGACTCCGCCAGCATCGAAGAAAGTTCGCTGATCTTCACACCGGCATCGCACACCACCGTCATGTCGCCGGCTACATGTTCAACATTTGAATTCACTCCAGAGAGATCAAGCGCGACATCGTATTGCGCCGGGACGTTCCCGATCGCCATGCGCGTTCCGCCGCCCCAAGGTACAACACTCTTGCCCTGACCAAAAAGCTCAGACAGATGCAAAGCCACATCCGACTTTTGGGTCGGACTGACGACGGCCCCGGGAATCAACCCATCAACTCGGAAATCGCGCAATCCAGATCTAATTCTCGGAGGCGTCCATGCTGACCTGCCAACCTATGCCGTACTTGTCGATGCACGAGCCAAAATAGGCGCCCCAGAACATTTCGCCTAGCGGCATCGTGACCTGCCCATCATCCGACAACGTAGCGAACACTTCGTCGGCATCGTCTCGGCTCGTAGCCGAGTACGAGATCGAAAAGTTGTTCCCGGATACTTTGGCCGTCGAGAATGGCGGCGGTACATCCGAGCCCATCAACATCGATGAGCCGATCGGGTAGGCAACGTGCATCACTTGATCAAGCGCGTCCTCGTCCACTCCCATATCATCTGGTCCCTCTCTAAACGTGCTGAACGTCTCAAACTCGCCACCGAAGACCGTGCGGTAAAACTCGAAGACCTCGCGACAGTTGCCGTTGAAGTGCAGATAGATTGTTAGGCTCAACGCAGCCTCCTCGTGTCGTTAACGTAGTGAACTAGTGTAATCCTGGTTGTAAGTGCCCTTTACCTCAGAGAAGGTCGTCCTGACCGTCTCGCTAGCCGCCGTCGCTTCATCGAGCGCTTCCTGCGGAACGTCCTCGTTCCACGCCTCCAAATTCGACTGAATGTGCTCAACCGTATGAGCGCCCATGATGCAAACCGTTACGGCGGGATTGCTGATAACCCACTGCGAAGTCAACGCATTCATCGAAACCCCGTATTTCTTTGCGACAGCGACGATTTTCTCAACGACGTCGAAATTGGCTTGGGTCCAGTACGTGTTTCGGAACGATTGATAGTGCCTGAAATCTGGCGAAAATCGGCTGCCCGGCTCGGCCTGGAAGTGCAGATCCTGCCCGAGCAGCAAACCGCCGGCCCTCGGCGAGAACGCCATGACACCGAAACCGTACTCTTTGCAGACCGGAAACAGCTCACGTTCGGGGTCTCTGGCCAACAAGCTATACCGAGTTTGCACACAATCGAAACGGCGGACCCCTAATTTTTCCGCTTGCCACAAAGCTTCCACGAGTTGAAACGCAGCGAAGTTAGCCACACCGATATACCGAGCCTTTCCAGATTGGACGATGTCGCTGTACGCAAGCACGAACTCGTCGATCGGCACATCAGGTGGGAAGTCGTGGATCTGGTAGAGGTCGATGTAATCAGTCTTCAAACGACGCAACGAATCGTCGATCGCCTGGATCGCGTATTTGCGGCTGACTTGGCGATCATTCGGCCCGAGGCCGAGACGTCCGTTACCCTTGCTCGCCAAAATGACATCGTATCGTCGTCCCTGCATGAACTTGCCAACGTAAGTCTCCGATCGACCTTCCTCGTAAACGTTGGCAGTGTCGATGAAGTTCACCCCGCCCTCGAACGCCGCTGCCATGACCCTGAGGGATTCCGCTTCATCCATCTGTCCGCCGAAGTTGTCGCCACCCATGCAGTACTCCGACACCTTCAAACCAGTCCTGCCAAGTCTTACGTAATTCATGTTTCTCTTTTGGACCTCGTTCGACCTGACCGCCGCCTTACTACGCGATTCAGCGATAACGTTTAAACTTGGGCAAACGTGGTCCTGACCGCCTCGCTCGCCGCCGTCGCCTCGTCAATCGCATCTTGTGGCACGTCTTCCTCCCATGCCAACAGGTTAGACCTCAACTGCTCCTCGGTCCGAGCGCCGACGATGCATGATGTCACCACCGGATTGCTGATCACCCACCGCAATGCCAGGGCGTTCGCGGAAACTCCGTACCGTTCACCAATCGCGAGCACCTCCTCCATCGTCGCAAACATCGGATCCGACCAATACGTATTGCGATACCACTCCGACGCCCGGAAATCTTCTGAGAAACGACCTCCAGATTCAGCTTCGTAATTCCGATGCTTGCCCAACAGGAACCCACCTGCCTGCGGAGAGTAGGGGATTACGCCGACGCCGTACTCAGCGCACACCGGAAACAGTTCACGCTCCGGATCCCGCCTCAACATGTTGTACTGGGGCTGAACGCAATCAAACCGACGCGCCCCGAGCCTGTCAGCCTCCCATAACGCCTCGACCAACTGATAGCCAGCGAAATTCGACACGCCAATGTAACGCGCCTTTCCAGCTTCGACCACATCACTGTAAGCCTGCACAAACTCATCAACCGGAACATTAACCGGGAACGAGTGAATTTGATACAGGTCGACATAGTCTGTGTTGAGGCGACGCAACGAGTCATCAATCGCCTGCATCACGTATTTGCGGCTGACGAACTGATCGTTCGGGCCGTCCCCGACGCGACTGTTCCCTTTGGTCGCAAGAATCACATCGTATCGACGGCCCTGGATGAACTTCCCGACGATCGGCTCCGACCGTCCATCCATATACGAATTCGCCGTATCGATGAAGTTCACACCACCGTCGAACGCCGAACCCATGATCCGCAACGCCTCCGTCTCATCCGTCTGCCCACCGAAGTTGTCCGCACCAATGCAGTACTCCGACACCTTCATGCCAGTTCTACCAAGTCTTACGTAGTCCATTCAGTTTCCTTTTGGTTTTTCACAGAACATTTCGCTTCACGTCTGTGCGCATCGGGTAGCGTTGACGTTTGCTTGACCGCGACTTCCAAATCATCGAGGAAGGACGGTTTGTACATCTTTTTGCCTACAAAGTCGACGTTCCAAAGTCCTGACTTGGCAAGTTTTTCGTGATTGCGTTTCACATCACATGGATTGACGCGTTGCCTCCCAAGCCAAGATGACGACTGTTTGTCGGACGCGGATCCGTGAAAGTCGCTGAGTAACGCAATCGCGTTCTTCTCGACGCTTTGGCGCTTTATGTGACCGTCGTCGCCGTCTATCCGGACCCACAAGAACCGCATATTGCCTATATGGTCGTTGATGCAGGCTGAATGACGATGGTCAAGATCTTCTCTCGAAATGCCGTTGCGATTCAACAGAGCGGCGTTAACGTGGTCGCGGAAAACCGACCTACCGTTAAACATCAAGTGCTCAAACAATCGGGTCCAAATGGTGCTGCGAGAATTCGCTTTCAAACCATGCGTACCGATACGTACAACCCGCAAAGAAACGGATTCGCAACGGGTCTCACCAGGTTCGAAGATGAAGTATACGCCTTTGTCACCTGGCGAAATAACGGAAGCAAAATCCCGGAGAAGATGCTGTCCGCCGACCCGTTCCTCAAGTTCCCCCATCAACTCGTAGAAACGCTCTGTATCTTTTCGGCGTTGAGACAACGAATCACGCCGCGTTCGTCGTCAACACAGACGCCTGACCCGGCGCTGGTGGGTAATTCATCGGCTCCGACGCTGCGAATTCATCCGCGATCGCTCGAACCTCCGTCATCGCCTCATCGCTTACACGGCGGCTCCAAGCATCCAATATCCCATCGAGCTGATCGATCCGTCGAGCACCGAAAATCGGCGCGGTGACTCCATCGTGATCAGCAACCCACTGCAACGCCAACCGAATCATGGGCTCTCCATACCGCTCCGAGACCGACATCAACTTTGAAACCGTCTCGTGCCGAACGTCATCCCCATACCTCCGCTTGAGAACGCCGCCCCGGCTGTCGTCCCTTACACCGAATTTCGAATCCGAAACGAACGAACCCAAATGCTTGCCCGTCAGGAAACCGCTCGCCAACGGGCTGTAGGGCACAACCGCAACACCGTGTTTCCGCGCCAGCGGGATCATCTCCACCGCCAAACCCGGCTGCAAGATGTTGAACACGCTCTGGATCGCCTCAACTCGGTAAAGATTACGGACATCTGATGTCCACAACGCACTAGCGAGCACCCAACTCGGGAAGTTCGAAGCACCAGCGTAAACCACCTTCCCCTGATGAATCAGATCGTCAACCGCCCGCAACGTCTCCTCGATCGGCGTCTCGTTATCCCATGAATGGCAGTAGAGCAAATCGATGCGGTCCGTCTTCAACCGCTTCAACGAAGCCTCCACTGTTCGGACAATGTGATACCGAGACGCGCCAATATCGTTAACCCCATCGCCGACCTTCGACCGGTACTTAGTCGCCAGCACAATCTGGTCACGCCGCCCAGACGCCCGGAAATAGTTCCCGATGACCCGCTCTGAATCACCAATTGAATACGAATCAGACGTATCGAGGAAGTTGATCCCGGATTCAAACGCCTTCGCCATGATCTGATGCGAAGTATCTTGATCGCAACCGAACGGGTTGCCGAAGTTGTCAGAGCCTAGGCAGAGGTTCGATACCTTAACGCCAGTCCGACCCAGTTTCCTATATTCAATCGGGATGTCACTACCTCCGAGTTCAGTGATGCTTTAACAGATGATAGACCGTCGGCCGACTCGTTCGGTTTACCTCTCAACATCCACCCACCGTCGCTCCGCCCACGACTTGTGAATCGCATCCACGATTCGCGCCGCTTCAAGTCCAGCTTCGAAACCGGTGTAGATCAACGACTGATCGCTAGCCAAAGCACCCGCGACGAATTGCTCATACGGCTGCGAATAGGGCGGACCCGGATCGATCGTAGCAACCGGTAGATTGTTACCGGACGAACCTAATATGCCGTCGTTTCCATCCGAAATGATCCGACCACTCGAACCAGCCACGTCCACAGTTACGCCCCGGCCACGCTCTTCTCCGCGTTGCACAAAGCTCGTGTGGATGACCGCATAAGCGCCGTTGACGTACTCCAACAGAAATGCCGACGAATCGGGAACCTGAACGTCGAACCCCACGGGCGCATCGATGAACTCTCGATGTGCCTCAGCCGTGTTCAGCATCGCCGACACCCGCGCGACCTCGCCGTTGAGCACTCGAGCCATGTCGAAGACGTGTATCAGCTCATAAACAGTGCCGCCGCCTTGTTCAGGCAAGAAGCGCCACGATCCGACATCCGGCCGAACATCTTGCTGCATCGACATCCCCCACCTGATATTGACGTGATACACATCGCCAACATATCCCCCGTCAATCAACCTCCCCATCCGCCCAACAGGCGTTCGTCCACGTTGATTGAAATTGACCGCATGTATTACATCCGCGTTCTGTGCCGCTCCCAGCATCTCTTCACAATCCGCCGCGTTCAGCGCCAACGGTTTCTCACACAGCACCGGGCGGCCTGACGCGATCGCATCAAGCGCATACTGCTTGTGTGAATCGGTAGGAGTGATGATGTCTATCGCATCGATGTCGGGATCATCCAGCATCGCCCGATGATCCGTATAACCCTTCGGAACTCCCCATTGCTCCTGCATTTCTCGAAGCGGCTCCGCCGACCGCCGCATGAACGCCACGACTTCAACCTCCGGAATGTCCGCGAACGCCTCCATATGTTGCGCGGCAAAACCACCCGCGCCGATTATTCCAACTCGTAGCTTTTGATTTTTCACTGCTTGTCCATTTCATTTTCGATGTCTGTTGGCTACACGATGCAGACAACATCGCTTGCATATCATACATACGTGTTGTAACATCACTTCCATGCAGATTTGATTACACTGTAAACATCTTCTTTGAGGAATCGCCTATGACAACTCTAGAACAAAGGGTTAGCCGCCTCGAAGGCGGTTACGAACATCTGGCCACCAAGGCAGACTTGGCTGACCTGAGGGCAGACTTGAAAACCGACATTTCACGACTGGAATCCGAGTTCGGAAAATTGGAGGTCCGGCTCCTGCGGTGGATGATCGCGATGGTTATGACATCGATCATCGTGGCGACATCGGTGGCAACGTTCATTCAAGGCTTCGTCGATTAATTCGACACCGCCCGCAATCCCACCGCCTACGATCAAACCGCCTGTAAACCGCCCGGCCCCGTAGCTCTGAACGCATCTTCCGATATCCCGTACGCGCTCCCATGAACCGCGCCACCGGGGAACATCTTACCCGGATTGAAGCGCTCTCCAGCTCCAAAAGCGGGGCGCAGCATCGCCATCGCGGCCATATCGGCCTCGGTGAAAACTAGCGGCATGTAGGCCTGTTTCTCGATGCCGATGCCATGCTCGCCACTCAGCGCGCCGCCCGCATTGATGCAAGCCTCTAGTATCCGCTCGCCACACTCGATCACGCGTCGAACCTGCGCTCGGTCACGCCCGTCGAACAGAATGCATGGATGGAGGTTACCGTCACCAGCGTGGAACACGTTGCCGATAGTCAACCCCAACTCCTCGCCGATCTCTCTGACTTGACGCATCACGTCTCGCAGCTTGGTTCGAGGAACTACGCCGTCGACGAGATAGTAGTTCGGAGCGATCGTTCCGAAAGCGCCAATCGCTCCCTTGCGAGTCGCCCATAACTCCGCTCGCTTCTCATCATCCTCAGCCTCGCGGATCTCTGATGAGTTGTTCGCACGACAGATTTCGCGCACTCGCTGCCCGTGTTCGTCAACCGTTTCTCGTAGCCCGTCTAGTTCAACGATGAGCACCGCTTCCGCATCATCCGGGTAACCAGGGTGATAAACGGGCTCGCATGCATCGATCGTCACACGGTCCATCATCTCGATGGCCGAAGGTACCATACCGGCACCGATGATGTCCGAAACCGACTGCGAGGCATCGTCGAGCGAACGGAACGCCGCCAACATGGTCAATACCGCTTCTGGCTTGCGCATCAAGCGCACCGCTACCTTCGTCACGATTCCCAGAGTCCCCTCAGAACCGATGAACGCGCCGCGTAGATCGAACCCAAACGTATCCCTTGACGTTCCGCCGAGCCAAACCTTCTCCCCGTCGGCAAGCACAACTTCGATACCCAAAACATGGTTCGTCGTCACACCCAACGCCAAACAGTGCGGACCTCCGGCATTCTCCGCCACGTTTCCGCCAATGGTGCAGGCCCGTTGCGACGACGGATCCGGAGCGTAATACAGCCCGTACTGAGCCACCGCCTCCGACAACTCGATATTCACCAGTCCCGGCTCTACGATAGCGACGCGATTTTCGACGTCAACTTCCAAAACCCGATTGAGTCGAGTTACCGGCAGCACAACAGAGTCGTGCAACGGCACCGCGCCACCACTCAGACCCGTTCCAGCGCCACGCGGCACGATATTCGCATCATGCTCGTGAGCCGCCTTCACGCATTCCGCCAACTCCTCAGCTGAACCCGGCAACACGACCGCACCGGGCGGAGAACGGTCTATCGACCCATCGTATTCGTAGAGCAAAAGATCATCTGAACCCCAGATGACATACTCTTCGCCAACGATCTCACGCAGGCGCTCTATCAACTTCTCGTCGATCATCGGATTGGGGAGGGCGTACCTCTAAGACGCGTTGTCATCCATGAACTTTTGTGCGCTGTTCAACAGCAACTCGTGGATCCAGACGGAACTCATGATGTCGTCGCTCATCATTCGGCCCTTGCTTCGGATGTACGCTGATAGTTCATTAGCCGCCTTCACGACGTCCGGATGTTCACATTCGCCGGGGTAACCGATACCTTGCGCAAAATCGTTCATCCCGATGCCGAAGTAATGGATGCCGTCGACCGCCAAAATATCGTCGATGTTGTCTATCGAACCTTGATCCTCGAGCAACGCGCCGACAAGCATGTTGTCGTTGGCCTGCTGATAGAAGTCCCGCTTGTCGCCCCAAGCATCCGGCGTGAACGAGTAGTTGGTTCCGCGGTTTCCACCGAACGAACGGTGACCGATCGGACCAAAGTAACACGCATCCACCAGCTTCTCCGCATCCTCACCGCTCGCGATGTGCGGCCCCATAATCCCTTGAATGCCGCGGTCAAGGTACCCCAAGATGTGCGACGTCTCAACGTTCTCAACCCGCGCAATCGCCGTAGCACCGGAGGCTTCAACTGCCCGAACCATCTCCTCCAACTCCGTATAACCGAACGGGCCATGCTCGCCGTCCAGCCAAACATAGTCAAAATCCATGCGACTCAGTATCTCGACATCCCAAACTGACGGGAACGTCATCTGATACCCGAGCGCCTTACGGCCCTCATTCATCGCCTTAAGGACGCGGTTTTCGCGAACCATCATCTCTGCCATCTATCAACTCCCTTGAGTTCTTCTGATTACAAGATTCGACGCATTCCGGCGTCAAAACGTCTCGTTCTTTAACTTGACCGCGGTACCGTAACAAAAGACGCTGTAGTTCTGATCCGAACCATGCTGGCCCGAAGGTTGGATCGGGTCGATCCTCAAATCGATCACCGCATCGGCTCCGATGGTCTCGGCCGCAACCGTCAAACGATCAATCGCCTCTGCGGCCTTCTCCTCAACGTTGTTAGTCCCGCCACGCCCAAGCTTCTCCGCACCCGACACTAATCCAAGCACACTTTCGATCTCCCGACCGGGCACGAAATTGGTCGTCGTCAACACCACTGGTGAGTCTTTTCCCCATGTCATAGCTTGAATTCTCCGTTCGCTATCGGCTGCCAAAAAGCTACTTCAGCTTCACCGCCGTGCCATACGCGAAAATCTCGGAAAATCCTTGACCCACCGACGACGTGTTGTACCGAGTCGCCACCACCGCATCGGCACCTATACTCTGCGCCTCCGCAATCATCTGAGCCGTCGCCTCTTCACGAGTGTCACGCAAAAGACTCGAATACTCGGAAACCGCTCCACCGGTGATGTTCTTGATCCCCGCCATGAAGTCGTACCCAATCCCACGGGCCCGAACCGCGTTCCCGCGCACCATCCCCAAAACCTCGGCCGTATCCTTGCCTTCCACTCGTTCTGTCGTGACGACGATCATATTGTTCTGCCTCTCGGGGTCCGCGACCCGTATCCGCTAATTGCTTCAAAGTTAACACTTCAATCACCTTGATTCGCGTCGACGACCTGTGTTGTTAGTATCCTGTTTACCCGGTCGAAACCGCTACACGATGATCGACCGACACTGAACCAAAGAACTGGAGAACCATGTACCCGAGTACCATCAGATCGAAACTGGCAACCGGCGGCGCTGTCCTCAGCAGCAGTATGTTCTCACGTGAACCCCACGTGGCGCACACCATTTACAGCAGCATCAAACCCGACTGGGTCTGGATCGACCAAGAGCACAGCCCTTGGGGCACGGAAAGCATCGGCACGATCTGCGTGCAAGGTCGCAACCTCGGCGTCTCACCCGTGATCCGCGTCCCGTGGAACGACCCCGGAGACATCAAGAAGGCCTACGACGTCGGTGCCGTCGGGGTAATGGTCCCGCAGGTCGACAACCCAGAGGAAGCCGCCGACGCCATTCGATACGCAAAGTACCCGCCAATGGGCGAACGCGGCATCGCACCGTGGTTCGCGTCCTTGCTCGACATCACCCAAGACGATGTCCTTGAGCACGCCAACAACGAAACTCTGTTGATCATCCAGATGGAGAGCACCGAGGCGTACGAGAAACTCGACGACACCCTCGCCCTCGAAGGCTTCGAAGTCCTTCTCGTCGGCCCGACCGACCTATCCGCCACCCTCGGCATCCCCGGACAGATTCACCACGACCGCGTCGAGCAAATAATGTCCGACGTCGCCCAACGCATCAAAGGCACCGGCAAAGCCTTGGCAACCACGTTCGGAGACCCCGAAGTGGCTCGTCGCTGGATCGGCGAGGGCTACACGATGATGAACATCAGCAGCCCACTCGCCCTCGGCTGCGGCCCCTTAGCCAAAATGTTCGCCGAACTCCGCGAAGAGTTCCCCTGCGAATAGAAGCCACGGCGGGACATCCAACCCACCACCGCGCTCGCAACCCAGCGCGTTAACATACCCCGATCATGGAACCTCGCGAACCAGAATAACGCCGCGATCTGGTTCGCGAGCCGTGTGCGTTGCCGTCAGAGACCGAGTGAGTCGAGTTCAAGCGCAACAATGCGGACCCCAAGATCATCGGCAAAAACATCTCTACGCTTTCCAACGGCGCGGCATTACAGGACAGGCCGTTTGGATATCTGATACGGGGTATTGATGACGATTCGCATCAAGTGGTTGGCACCGATTTTTCTCTTGAGGCTAACGGTAAAGGACCCCAAGAACCGAGAATTAGGGCGAGCATTAGCGATAACTGCGATTTTCAATTTCAAGCTGTCGATGCTGGGAGGCTCGTTATCAGAAATCCTGAAGCAGGAAACAGGAACCGAGCATATTTGCCGAATTGGGCCTCACCATCACGTAACAGATTAATGTTCTTTGCTTGTTCTTCGCGCAAGATGACGTTTCCGAAAGAAACCTCTCAGGTCCCAAGTTCAATCACGCCCAAGATTTCTTTGCCTGTTCTTTGCACCAATCCGCGTAAACCCCAAATCACACAACCTTCATACCATTGAGTCGTAGCGCTGGCAAACAAAGCAGAAATCCCTCAACTTTGATAACCCTCTACCTAGTCCGACACGGTCAAACGAACGGCAACGCAACCGACGTCGCCCATGGTTTTTACGACGATGAGCTCAACGAGAAGGGCAGAGCGCAGGCCGAACTGCTCGGGCAAAGGCTCAAAAATCACCATTTCGACGCCATATATTCGAGC
Source organism: Dehalococcoidia bacterium (assembly GCA_963664695.1). Taxonomy (GTDB): domain Bacteria; phylum Chloroflexota; class Dehalococcoidia; order Lucifugimonadales; family Lucifugimonadaceae; genus Bin127. The sequence goes on along the minus strand of OY761543.1, from coordinate 111,666 downwards.
GACTCGAAACGGGCGATCCAGACCGCCGAACCGTTGCTCAAATACAGGTCCGATTACGACATCGTGACCAGCCCCGAGTTGCGCGAAAAATCTTTCGGGGAGTACGAAGGCTACCCATGGGATCGCATCAAGGACGATTTTCCCGAAATCCTCGACCCAGAAATCGGGTCGGACGTGAAGTTACCCGGCGGAGAATCCGACCGTGACCATATGGAACGTGTCGCACGTTTCACGAACAAGATCATCGTCAAACACGGTGATGACGCGACGATACTCGTCTTCAGCCACGGCGGCTCGATAAAGTCCGCAGCCGTACACATGTGTGACCTCCGGCTTGAGGACAAGTGGCGCCTGCGGACTGACAACACCGGCATCAGTTCCGTGATCTCCGAACCCACCTGGCGCGACGACGGCTGGCAAATCGAAAGCTGGAATGACACTCATCACCTGCACCTCGCCCAGTTGAATCTGAAATGAGCAAGTTCCCTGGTTTCTCCAGCACCTCGCCGCGCACGATCTACTTGGTCCGGCACGGCGAAACCGAGGGAAACTTAGACGACAAAGCACAGGGCCACTTCGACGCTCCGTTGACGAAACGGGGCCGAATCCAAGCTGCGGCAGTTGCGAAACGGCTCTCCAAAACGAAATTCGATGCCGTCTACTCCAGCGATCTGCAAAGAGCCGTTGACACCGCAGAAACGATTGCTGGACTTTTGACCGGCCTCGAAGTCCAAACTCGTGCCGGCTTGCGCGAAGTCAATTTCGGCTCATACGAAGACCTGCGATGGTCAGAGGTGCGCGATGCAGACCCCGAGTTGCATCAACGTTGGACCGACTGGAAATCAAGGATCAACGTCAAATTTCCTAATGGCGAATCGCCATTCGAAACGCGGCAAAGAGTATCGGCAACGGCCAACGAGATCGTGCAAAACCATTTCGAAGGAAACTCAACCATATTGATTATGGGCCATACCGGTTCGTTGCAACCTTTATTCGCCCATCTCTTGAACCTTTCAACAACCGAGCAGTGGCGCTTCCACTTCGATAACACCAGCGTCACCAAGCTGACCGAACACCCCTTCGCACCCAACGGCTGGCGTGCCGACTTAGTCAACGACACCCACCACCTCAACGGCCTCAACTCACACGGATGAATCGCACTTGAGCATTTCACCACGCATATTCAACCCATCGCCGCGTACTATCTACCTCGTTCGGCACGGCGAAACCGAGGGCAACCTTGTCGACAAAGCACAAGGGCAGTTCGACGCGGCGCTCACGGAACGAGGCAAAATCCAAGCAGAAGCGGTCGCGAAACGACTTTCGGACATCGAATTCGACGCGATCTACTCGAGCGACCTTCGCAGGGCGTTCGAGACCGCAAAAAAGATCGCTGCTTATCGTCCGGGAATCCAGATTTATTCCTGTCCGCAACTTCGCGAGTACGATTTCGGCGACTACGAAGACGCCTTGTGGACTTCGATTGCGGATGCCGATCCCGAGCTGTTCCAGACATGGAAGAACTTGGACACAAGGGAGCGCACCGAGTTCCCTGGCGGCGAATCGATGCAGGGTGCATGGAATCGTATCGGCGAAGCCACACGCGAGATCTTGGCGAATCATCAACAAGGCAGTAAAAAGATTTTGATCGTCGGTCACGGTGGATCGTTGCAAGGTGTGATGGGCCACCTGCTGGTCTTGCGTATCCGAGACCAGTGGCGCTTCGCCTTCAACAACACCAGCGTTACCGTGTTGAGGGAACATGTTTACACACCGAACGCATGGCGAACCTATGCGTTCAACGACACCAGTCACCTCAACGGCATCGGTCTCATCGATCGGTCAAAGCGGTAACGACCTACTTCTCACAAACTACGCCATCGCCGTCACCGTCCCTTGGGCCGACGACCAACTCTCTGGGAAATCCCTTCCCGTCGCCCTTCAAACCTTTAACCCGCTCCAATCCCGCTTCTTCAGCTTCTTCACAGGTCTCGTAAATACCGTCGGTCTCGTCACTTTCAGTCGTGACCGAAAACTCCTCCGTTGCAGTTGCAGTAGGTGATGGAATCGTATCGCCGGCAGGAGCGACCGTTGGATCTTGAGTTGCCGTTGGTTCGGATGTGGGTTCAGGTGTTGCCGTCGGATCTTCAACCGCAGTGGCAATCGCCTCAGTTCGCGGTCCCGTGATGTGACCCGCATCAACCAGCGCCTGACAATTCGCCCGATGATCCTCAAAATCACGCACAGCAGTCGCGTCGTATTCCACGGCCAATCCTTCATCCAACAAGAAATCAGCCAGCAATATCCCGTCCTTCGACCTCAGATCTCCCAAAATTCTCCCGAATCCACCATCTTCAAACTCCGTGATCAAGACGAACGGTTCCTGATCCGACAGATATTCAACAACCCGCTCCTTCGACCAATTTCCGCAAGCCTTCTCAAAGTCATCGGTCGTGCGCGTCTCGGGCGTATCCACACCTTCAATCCGTACCGTCTGCTTCTTCAATCCCTCGACCCGCACCTCGTCGATCTCAACCTCGACGGTATCTCCATCCAAAACCCTCAAAATCTGCACTGCATACTCATCGTCGGCTAGTGCAGGAGTCGGCGATACCAACGGAGTTGCGGTCGGAATCGGGGTCCGAGTTGGAAACTTGACGACGGGTCGCCTCTCATTTGTAGGCAGTGACGTTGGCGTTACCGTCGGCGTGGGCACCGGCCTCGGCGTCGGAGTAGAGGTATCTCCGGGCGGTACCGTTTCGGCCGCGTTGCACGCAGCGATAAACAGCGCCAACCCAATGACGGCTGCACGCATCAACGATCTGTCTAATGCCGCCCGCACCCAGTTAACCGAGCTACATCGTCAACGCAACACGATTCGCCGTCGTCCCGCCTTCACGACCTTGCCATTCCGCGAATTCAAACGCCTCGTTGATCTCCTCCAACGGATACTTATGCGAAATCACGTCTGCCACTGGAATTCGGTCCTGCATCCGAACCAAAAACTGCAACGCCGCCTCGATGATCCACGGATCGTAGTGCGTCGTACCCAACCACTGCGTCTGACCGCCGATCACCTTCGATGCCGGGATCGTAATCGTGCCCTCTCCAATGTTCCCAATGTCGATGTACTTACCGTTCGTTCGAACCATGTCCAACCCTTCGAGAGCAGCGGCGGCAATGCCAACGACCTCGACCACGACATCAGCGCCGACGCCATCGGTCAGCTCCATCACCCGTTCGACGCGTGCCCCCGGCGTCGGATACTCAACCAACGAGATCGTGTCAGTTGCTCCAACCTTCATCGCCAAATCCAATCGTGGCTGCTGTCCATCGATCACGATCACCCTCGATGCACCTTTTTCCGCCGCGACCGCCGTCGCGTAGATGCCCAATCCACCCGCGCCTTGGATCACCACTCGGTCCCCAAAGTCCATCTTCGCCCGTTCCAACCCGAACAGCACCTGCGACAACGCACAGTTCACCGGCGGCACTGCATCGGTCGGCAATTCGTCCGGAACTTTGAACGCGTAGTGGCCTGGCGGCAGATAGTAGAAGTCCGCATAGCCGCCATCGCAGAACGGATAGCTGTCTAGATCCTTCCGCCTCGATCGGTGCGGACAAGCATGAAACTCGCCCCGGATGCACCAGTAGCAACGATTACACGGGTTGAAGAATGGAAACGCCACCCGATCGCCTTCCTTCAACGGACGCCGCATCGCATCCGTCTCAACGCCGTTTCCTAGCGAGTGCACAACACCGGTGAATTCGTGCCCCACGATCCGATTCGAGTGCGTCGACATGTCCCCACGCCAGATGTGAAGGTCGGAACCGCAAATCACCGCATCAGTGTTCTTGATGAGCAGACCTCCCGGCTCAACTTCCGGCGTCGGAAACTCGCCCATTTCGAAGGGAACTCCTGGTCTGTCAAATATCGTGACTTTGCCGACTGGCATCATTGGCCTCTTTCTCTACATCGTGAGTGCCACGCGGTTGGCCGTGGTGCCACCCTCGCGTCCGTGCCACTCTGCAAACTCGAACGCTTCATTGATCTGCTCCAACGGAAACTGGTGCGAAACAACATCCGCGACCGGTATCCGATCCTGCACCCGGACAAGGAACTGCATCGCTTCCTCGATGATCCATGGATCGTAGTGAACCGTTCCCAGCCATTGCGTCTGGTTGCCGATGATCTGCGCGGCGGGAAACTCAATGCTACCCCCGCCGATATTCCCAATGTCGATGTACTTACCGTTGACGCGCACCATGGCCAGTCCCTCCAACGTCGCCGCCGCGATCCCCACGACCTCCACAACTACATCAGCGCCTACGCCGTGCGTCAACTCCTTGACCCGTTCGACTCTTGACTCAGGCGTCGGATAGTCCGTCATCGAGACCGTTTCCGTAGCCCCACACTTCATCGCCAGATCCAACCGCGGTTGTTGACCGTCGATCACGATCACACTCGATGCGCCTTTCTCAGAAGCGACCGCCGTCGCATAGATCCCTAGTCCGCCAGCGCCTTGAATTACAACAGTATCCCCAAATCCCATCTTCGCCTGTTCCAAACCGAAAAGAACCTGAGAAAGGGCGCAATTCACCGGCGGCACAGCTATCGTCGGTAATTCGTCCGGCACCTTGAAAACGTAGTGTCCCGGCGGCAAGTAATAGTAATCCGCCATCCCAGCATCGCAAAAAGGATGCTCCTCCAGCGTGTACCACCGACCCCGATGCGGGCAAGCATGGTGCTCACCGCGAACGCACATATAGCAATGATTGCACGGATTGAAAAACGGAAACGCCACTCGATCGCCCTCTCTCAACGGCCTTTGCATCGAATCCGTCCCAACCCCCTCACCTAACGAATGAACCACACCCGTAAACTCATGCCCCGTCAACTTGCGAAGCGGCGGTATCGGAACATCACCATCACCGCGCCAACCATGCAGATCGGAACCGCAAATCACAGCATGCGTGTTCTTAACCAATAACCCGCCTGGTTCGATCTCCGGCGTCGACAACTCGACGATATCTAACGGAACTCCCGAAGTTGTGAAAACAGCTACTCTGCCGTTCGGCAAGAATCACCCCTCACTCTCGTTAGCTCCGATCGTCAACGTAGTTAATCACATCGTCAAAGCAACCCGGTTCGCGGTCGACCCACCTTCGCGCCCCTGCCACTCGGCGAACTCGAAAGCCTCGTTGATCTCTTCCAACGGATACTTGTGCGATATCACATTCGCGATCGGCATCCGATTCTGCACTCGAACCAAGAACTGCAACGCCGCCTCGACGATCCACGGGTTGTAGTGCATCAGACCTTGCCACTGAGTCTGGTTGTTGATGATCTTGCGAGCGGCAACCTCGATGCTCCCGCCGCTGATGTTGCCGATGTCTACATACTTACCGTTGAAGCGCACCATGTCCAAACCCTCCAACGTCGCCGCGGCGATGCCCACCACCTCAACCACGATGTCGGCTCCAACGCCGTGGGTCAGCTCGCGGACCCGTTCGACTCTCGACTGCGGAGTGGGGTAATCCACCATTGAAATGGTGTCCGTAGCGCCGCACTTCATCGCCAGATCCAATCGCGGCTGCTGACCATCGATGACAATTACCTTCGAAGCACCCTTTTCGGAAGCCACCGCAGTAGCGAATATACCAAGACCGCCCGCGCCTTGGATCACAACCGTGTCGCCGAAATCCATCTTGGCGCGCTCCAAACCAAACAAGACCTGCGATAGGGCGCAGTTGACTGGTGGCACCGCGTCGGTCGGCAATTCGTCAGGCACCTTGAAGGCGTAGTGACCCGGCGGCAGGTAATAGTAATCTGCCATACCCCCGTCGCAGTAAGGATGGCCGGCCAGACCCTGATGGTTCGACCGGCCGCGATGCGGACATGCATGATGCTCGCCGCGGATACACCAGTAACACCGATTGCACGGATTGAAGAAGGGGAACGCGATCCGGTCGCCCTCTTTCAACGGCCGACGCAACGAATCCGTCGATACGCCTTCGCCCAAAGAATGGACCACGCCCGTGAATTCGTGTCCGGTGACTCGGCGCTTAGGCGGCGGCAACACATCGCCGTCGCCACGCCAACCGTGCAGATCAGAACCGCAAATGACGGCGTGAGTGTTCTTGACCAACAGACCTCCCGGGTTAATTTCCGGTGTCGGCAACTCCTCGATGTGGAACGGCACACCAGTCTGTGTGAATACGGCAACTTTTCCGGTTGGCATTTCTATCCTCTTTTGGATACTCGCGACTTCGTTCAGACCTGCCGCGCATGATGCTCGCGAATATATCCCATTCGGTCCGTTTATGGACGCCGCGTATGTATACTTTCGACTCGTTTAATAGGGGTGCGCCCAAAGCGAGAATTCGCAGGTCGAAAGACCGATACCAAGGGCGCCCCCCAGCGACGACAAATACGAAAGGCAGATCCGATTGCTCGAACGATTCCACGTCCCACATGACATTGCAGTCCATGTCGAAATCGAAGACATGCGCGCAACGGTCGAAGACATCTTCCGAAAGATGGGAATGCCTGAGGATGACGCCGTCCAATCGGCTGACGTCCTAGTCTACGCCGACGCCCGAGGCATCGAATCCCACGGCGTCTCAAACATGCTCCGCAGCTACGTCGCCTCCTTCGGGCAAGGCGGCATCAACCCGACACCAGAACCCAAAATCATCCGCGAACTTCCCGCCGCCGCAACGCTCGACTGCGATGGCGGCCACGGACTAGCCGTCGGACCGATGGCCATGCGCATGGCCATGGACAGGGCAGAGGTCTACGGCATCGGCACCGTTACCGCCGTCAACGGTCGCCACTTCGGAGCCTGCGCATACCACGCCGCAATGGCGCTCGAACGCGACATGATCGGAGTCGCCATGACCACTGGCGGAGTCAACGTGGCGCCCGTCCACGGCGCTGAACGCTTGGTCGGCCTGAACCCCCTAGGTATCGCCGCACCGACACGCGACGAACCTCCCTTCATCTTCGACGCCTCCATGAGCAGCGTCGCCGGAAACAAAATCGTCCTCGCAAAGCGCATCGGCGTTCCCGTTATGCCCGGCTGGGTAGCCAAATCCGACGGCACACCCGTAATGGAGGAGGCCGAGGTCCCCGAGGACTTCATCATGCTTCCCGCGGGAGCCACTCGTGAACTCGGAGCCCACAAAGGCTACTCCATGGCCGTAATGATCGAGATCCTCGCCGGAATCATGGGCGGAAACGGCGGCGGACCGAACCGACGCCGAGGCGCATCCCACCACTTCATCGCCTACAACCTTGAAGCCTTCACCGACATCGAAGACTTCAAGACCGACATGGACGAGTACATGCGGGCCCTCTCAAACAGCAATCCTGCCCCCGGTCAAGACCGCGTCGTCTACGCCGGTCTACCCGAACACGAAGAAGAGATCGAACGCCGAGAACACGGCATCCCGTACCACCCCGAAGTTATCGACTGGTTCCGCAGCATCACCGCCGAATTGGAAATCCCGTGGAGGCTCACATAAGACCACAGGTTTCCCCCGCCCGCGGGGGAAATGTCCGAAGGACAAAGGGGGCGCGGCAACGAAGCGAGAACGCAGCGCATGCCCACCGAACGGGCCCCAAATCTGGACTTTTTTTGCTCCCGATCCCACACCCCCGTCATTCCCGCGAACGCGGGAATCCAGAACCAACAAAGCACCCAACCAACAAGGAACCAATAATGGGCATAAACAAATGCATCGACCTGCTAAAAGAGGGACAACCCTTCTACGCAACACACACTCCTGAACTCTCGTACGACGCCGGCGTCGAAATGGCCCAGACATGGGCCGACATGATTCTCGTCGATTTCGAGCACCGCCACTTCGACATGGGCGGCCTCACGGCATTCATGAAGGGCCTCACCGCCGGAGGACCCACCGCAAGTGGGCACCTCACGCCAACCGTCGTCACAACGCTCCCGCACAACGCAATCTCCGTCGAAGAAGTCCGCTACAACGCTTGGCAGATGCGACACGCACTCACAACCGGCGTCCACGGACTCCTCCACACCCACGCCCGCGACCCCGAAGCCGTAAAATGGTTCGTCGCAGCTTGCCGCTACCCCTTCCAGACTCTCGCACGAGACGTCATCCCCGAAGGACTCCGCGGCGGAGGCGGGCAGGGCGCACCTGCCGAGCTATGGGGAATGTCCGCTCGTGAATACGTCGAAAGAGCCGACCCCTGGCCGCTCAACCCTGACGGCGAACTCCTCCTCGGCCTCAAGATCGAAGACCGCCACTGCCTACCCAACGCCGACGAAATCGCCGCCGTCCCCGGCATCGGTTTCGCCGAGTGGGGACCCGGCGACATGGGAATGTCCTACGGCAACCCCGACGCCCACGACCCGCCATACCCCGACTACATGGACAACGCACGCGACACCGTGAAAAACGCTCTCGACAAAGCAGGTGTAGGCTTCTACTCCGGTTGGCGCGACGACAACATGACGATGGAACAGACCGTCGACCACCTAATCGATGTCATCGGCGTAAAGATGATGGGCGCACCCAACAAAGAGTTCGCCGACTACGGCCGAGCCAAAACCGGCCGCACGATGCCGGTCTAACTGCGGGCAACCGTCATTCCCGCGCACGCGGGAACCCAGAACCGACAAGTTAAGGGCGACCCTTGTGGTCGCCCTTGTACGTTTGACTTGTGGTCACCACAACTCCCCAAAACAGCATGCATCGTCCTATCGAAGAGGAATTGCTGTTGGAAGCAGGGTTGGGAGAAGATTTCGCCTGCGGACTTGCCTATGTAGTATTTGAGTTAGTTTACAATGATTTGGTCGAGGAGCCGATTGGAGTGGTAAATGAAGCCTAAAACATTGTTTGCATTGATAGGAATGATTGTAGTCGGAGCGGTGGTCTCCGCAGTATCTATAGGATGTTCGGAAACAGTTCCGGAAACTGTATTGCAGACAGTGATTATCGAAAAAGAAGTCACTGTGGAAGTTCCTGTAGAGATCGAAGTTACTAGGGAAGTTCCTGTCGAAGTTACAGTGGAAGTCGAAAGGCTTATTGAACGGGAAACTATCAAATTTGTAGAAATTACCCCTGTTCCGATTCCGACCGAAGCAGGCTTTGTTTCCTGTGACGCTGTCTCGTATCAGAACTACATAAATGCAGTTACATTTTACAGGCTTCTTATAAGTAGTGTATTTATCGGACTGTCCAACGACAGCGTCTTGTCTCAAGACGATGTTCAGTATCTGTTGAATGTTCTATACGATGCTTCAGCTTTGTCTGTAGGGTTGGACGCTCCAAAAGGTTTGGAGAAGATTCATGCGGACTTGCTCACAGTTGCGTCTAGCAACATGAATATCGTAGAAGCTATCGAGGCTGGAAATGATTCTGTTGTGTTGAACATCATCAACGATGTGAGCCCAGTGCTCCAACGAATCAAACCCGGTATTGAAAATACCTGCGCATCGTTAGCAGAACTGTCATGAGCATCGTTGCGCTCCCTACGACATTCTAAGTCACTCAAAAAGACCTTGAGGAAGAGAATCGCGGAGAAGGCAAACTGTGTCCGGTCGCAAGATCCGTGAGACGTAGATTTCGAAATCTTGAAGATTATGAAATCTTCGTAGATTCTAATGCGATTCTCTTCAACAGAGATTTAAGCAATAGAGTGATCGATACATATCAGCTGTCGGAAAACGTTCGTAAATGGATCTGGGGGTACGATATAAGAATGGATGTCAAACCTTTCAGATTCAGCGTTTCCGAGCAGGTCTACCGCAGCGCCCCCTGTTTTTTCAATCCCCGTAAACCCGTAAATCTGTGTGCCGCGCCAACACCTCGAAGTCGACATCACTGTGGAGAACCGGCACACTTTCGCGAATGGCGCTCGCCGCGATGAGACAATCCGGGAGCTTGCGGACAGTTTCACCTTGACGCCTGCATCGGCGATATAGCATTGCTGCGTCTTCATAATCCACAGCCAGTGTTGGTATCGTGACCGCACGTGCGAGCAGTCCTCTAAGACGACTCAGATGCGCTTCATCACGCGCCCCAGCCAACACCTCCATTCGCACAACGCCGCAGATCGCAATATCTTCAGTCAGCAAGTCGTCTACAAGTTGACACACACCTGAACCGGTGTCGCGTAAAAACTCAATCCACGCGGAAGTGTCGATCAGAATCACGACGTCTTGTTCGAACGCATCTCTTCCAGATCGCCGTCCCAACCGCTACCTCTCAACCCACGCGCTTCACTCACCGAAGACGCCTCCGTAGCCAAACTCCGCAACGCAAAGTTAATAGCTTCCCGCTTGGTAGTCAATCGGTAACGGCGCATCACCTCTGCGCAAGCCTGATCATCAATATCTACATTGGTGCGTGACATACACCAAGGTTACACCAAATGCTCAATCTCCGTTCACCTGATCAACGGTTAGCAAGTAAAGTATGAACTCGCGCCGCAAACCGCGTCGATTGAACACAACCGAAGGTAATACGAACATGGGCATAAACAAATGCATCGACCTGCTAAAAGAGGGACAACCTTTCTACGCTACCCACACCCCTGAACTCTCCTACGACGCCGGTGTCGAACAGGCCCAAACCTGGGCCGACATGATCCTCATCGACTTCGAGCATCGCCATTTCGATGTCGGCGGCCTCGGCGAATTCATGCGCGGACTGAAAGCAGGCGGACCAACCCCGAGCGGGCACCTCACACCAACCGTCGTCACCACGCTCCCGCACAACGCAATCTCCGTCGAAGAAGTCCGCTACAACGCCTGGCAGATGCGACACGCACTCACCACTGGCGTCCACGGCCTTCTCCACACCCACGCACGCGACGCCGAAGCCGTCAAATGGTTCGTCGCTGCATGCCGCTACCCCTTCCAAACCATCGCACGAGAAGTCATCCCCGAAGGACTCCGCGGCGGAGGCGGGCAGGGCATACCTGCCGAGATCTGGGGCATGTCGCCACGCGAATACGTCCAAATCGCCGATCCGTGGCCCCTCAATCCCGACGGCGAACTCCTCCTTGGTCTAAAGATCGAAGACCGCCACAGTCTGCCGAACGCCGACGAGATCGCAGCAGTTCCCGGCATCGGATTCGCCGAGTGGGGACCCGGCGACATGGGAATGTCCCACGGCAACCCCGACGCCCACGACCCGCCGTACCCCGACTACATGGACCACGCCCGTAACACCATCAAAGACGCACTCGACAAGTCAGGCGTCGGCTTCTACTCCAGCTGGGCCGACGACAACCTCACGATGGAACAGCGAGTCGACCACCTGATCGACGTCATAGGCGTCAAGATGATGGGCGCACCCAACAAAGAATGGGCCGACTACGGCCGGGCCAAAACCGGCCGCACCATGCCCGTTTAACACAAACAAACGTCGTTACCCCCGCACGCGGGAACAGGGAAAACGTCACTCCCGCGCCCGGGGGATCGGGCAAACGTCATTCCCGCGTACGCGGGAATCCAGAACAGACAGTATGGAGCGGGTTTGAAACTCGCTCCGCCGAGAGCTACTTGATTGGGAAATCAATTCAACGATGCGCGCCTGCTGAATCTCTGAGATACTACGTATCACGAAACGACTGACGGTCGTGGCAGATCTGCGAAGACGTCGCGAACCAGACAGATGGGGGACACCAACGATGATCCGACGCGATTCACGGTTGCCCAACAACCTGATCCCAACCGTCAAGCGAATTCCCAACGCCGTACGCGAGATCGTACCTTGGCGCATCGCTCCCGTCTATCTAGGTGGATTTATCGCGGTACCGGCATTCTTACTCGGTGAACCGTCGGTCGAATTCGCCGAGGGCATCAGCGAATCCGAGTTCATCTTCAACACCTTCTCGTTTCTGATCTGGGGTGTACTCGTCATGTGGATGTGCGCCGGGTTCACCATGCTCGAATCCGGGTCGGTCCGCACCAAGAACGCATCGATGATCTGCATGAAGAACATCGGACTCTACTCGATCGCCGGGCTTGCATTCTTCTTCGTCGGCTACAACCTTATGTACGTCGATGTCGGCGACTTCATCGGCTCGCTGGGATTCATGTACACCTCGTCCGATGCCGAGGTCGCCCTCTTGGACGGTGACGTCGACGCCTTGCCCGCCGTATTGGAGCAAGACTACTCAACGATGTCCGACTGGTTTTTCCAGATGGTCTTCGTAGCGACCACCGCATCAATCGTCTCGGGTGCATTGGCCGAACGCGTAAAAATGTGGTCATTCTTCCTATTTACGCTGGTACTTACCGCGGTGATTTATCCCGTCGTTGGGGCTTGGACCTGGGGAGGTGGATGGTTGGCTCAGATGGGATTCCAAGACTTTGCTGGCTCGACAATCGTTCACAGCACCGGAGGTTGGGCAGCATTGGCAGGCGTGATGATCGTCGGTGCTCGGCTCGGTAAGTTCCGTCGCAACGGAGAAGCCAGACCCACACCACCATCGAACGTCCTGATCGTCACCCTGGGCATCTTCATCCTGTGGTTCGGTTGGTTCGGCTTCAATGGAGGCTCGCAGTTGAAACTCGGCACCGCCAGTGATGTCATCGCGATGAGCAACGTGCTGGTCAACACCAACCTCGCAGCAGCAGCAGGCATCGTCGTATCGTTAGCGTTCTCCCGTTTCATTCTCGGCCGGATGGACCTCGTGGTCGGGCTAAACGGTGCCATTGCTGGCCTTGTCGCAATCACCGCCGGTCCGACCATGACCGACCATTACTGGGCGGTCATCATCGGTGCCATCGGAGGCATACTGTGCACAGCTGGCACAAAGTTGCTGGAGAAACTGAAGATCGACGATGTCGTCGGAGCGATCCCCGCTCACCTCGTCGCCGGAATCTGGGGCACGATAGCGGTATGCATCGCCGCCGGAGGCGACATCGTCACACAACTCGTCGGTGTTCTCGCTGTCGGAGCCTTCGTCTTCCCGGTGTCTTGGCTACTTTGGAAGGCGCTCGCCCTCAGTCCGCTGGGCATACGAGTCGAACGCGACGTCGAGGAACTCGGTCAAGATGCCGGTGAACTCGGAATCGAGGCATACCCAGAGTTCGTCCTGATGCCCGAAAACTACGACGACTGATCGCCGACCCTACGCAATTCAGCTAGCTACACACATCGCGCGTTACGTTCATCGCGCCGCACTCAACGCGCCGATTAGCGATAAGCTATGGAAACGCACGACGAATCACGTCGCATTCCGCCAAAAGAAGGAACAAAAACAATGGGCATCAACAAATGCATCGACCTCCTAAAGCAAGGCCAACCGTACTACCACACGCCAACGCCCGAACTATCCTACGACGCCGGACGTGAAATGGCTCAGACCTGGGCCGACATGGTCCTCATCGATTTCGAGCATCATCACTTCGACATCGGAGGGCTTTACCAGTTTATGAGAGGCCTCAAAGACGGCGGCCCCACACCGAGCGGACACCCGACGCCTACCGTCGTGACATCCCTGCCTCATAGTGCCTACTCGCCCGAGGAAGTGCGGTACAACGCCTGGCAGATGCGACACGCCCTCACGACCGGCATTCATGGTCTGCTCCACACCCACGTTCAGAGCCCTGAAGCAACCAAATGGTTCGTCGCCGCTTGTCGTTACCCGTTCCAGACCATCGGCAGCGACATAATTCCCGAGGGGATACGCGGTGGTGGAGGGCAGAGGCAACCTGCTGAAATCTGGGGCGTCGACCACCGCGAATACGTCCAAATTGCCGACCCGTGGCCGATGAATCCAAACGGCGAACTCATGCTCGGCTTAAAGATCGAAGACCGCCATTGCTTGCCGTTTGCAGAGCAGACCGCGGCCGTCCCCGGCATCGCATTCGCCGAGTGGGGACCCGGCGACATGGGAATGTCGTTCGGCGACCCCGACGCTCACGATCCTCCTTACCCTGACTTCATGGATAACGCTCTCAACATCGTCAAGAAGGCTTTGGAAAACAACGGCATCGCCTTCTACGCCGCATGGCAAGACGAAGAGATGACCAACGAGCAACAGGTCGACCAGCTGATCGATGGACTAGGCTGCAAGATGATCGGTGCCTTGACCAGAGACATCGCCGACTACGGCCGAGCCAAAACCGGGCGTACGATGCCCGTGTAACGTACTTCCACTTCAGATGCTGTACCTAATCCTCTCCCTTGATGCCAAGGGGGAATAAAGGGGCGTGTCCCTTTACACTGCGTCGCCCGGCCCCAATGGACGAAACGTTCACCCGCGAGCGGAAATGACAATGGATCCGCAATGACCCCCTCGTCGTAAAAGGGGAAGCGAGGGCGCGTCAATTCAGGGCAACCCACGTGGTTCCCCAAACTGAGTCCAAAACCGATTACCAAGGACGACTAGCATGTTGCGACGACTGAAAAAAGTGCTCCTATCTATAGCGGCGACCGCAACGGTCATCATCGCATTGCTAATCGTCGTCTCTGTTGTCGGACAAAACTACCAATCCGGCACGAATCCCTCGAATTCCAACATCGACATCTACACGCTGCGTAGCAACAGCGAAGATCCCATACGCTGCCACCGCGACAACAGCAGCATCACCGTCATAACCGATGACTACGGCGGGAATATCTCAATTCAACCAGTCAACAGCGGATCTGAACTGAATTTGTGCGTTGAGGCGTATAAATCCGGGCAACTCCCTTTCGATCCACGCAACTATATCGGGATATACGAAGCCGGATACATCAGTTGGGAAGGAACCGATTTAACTAGCATCCACCACTGGGACCTCCCGGATGAATGCAATCCGCACTACCAATTCAAAGAGAAAAGCCATCCTTGGTTGGTAGATGCTTTAGGCCTAGTTGACACGATCGAAGTAACTTTCCAATGGACCGGTACAGACACCGAATGGCAAACGTGTTCAACCGCACGCGAAAAAGAAATCGCCGAAATCGACCTGACCGAACTCGAAATCGCCAGGATTGATAGCAACGCAAACTAACGCGCTAGAATACACACATCTCTCCGCCTTCAATTCCGCTTAAAGGGTTGACCCAACATGAAAATGATCCTAAACACCGCCCCGATACGCCGTTTCGCAGCGGTCCTGACCGTGATGGGCGCGATAACTGTCGCTGCTCTGGCACCTGCGCTTGTTGTCTCGCTAGTGCTGACCCAAGATTCTGAGATAACCGACGACGATCGCAACGGCACCGTGATGTACACGGCTTCACCGTCCGACAGCGACCGCGGTGATGCCAGTATCGAATTCATTTTGCCTTCAGACATTGAGCACATCATGGACAACGGAGATTTAATCAAGGTCACTATTGAAGACAGAGGCACCGAATCGACTTCCGATAGCTTCGTTGACCCCGAATTTGAAGACGGGTGTGTGTTGACACTGAGATTCAGCGATGAATACAGGAATGACGAACCAACCGACACCATAACGGGATACGTGAGAACCGTGGACGTCGACACGTTCGTAGCAACATACTCCGCTAATTCCAAACAACAGATGGAACACTGCGGCTTCTACTTTACTGACGCTGATTAACCCAAGCCGGGCGACTTTCCAAACCATCCGATGAAATACAAGAGATATATCTGAGGACAGGCATGCCGAAAACCAGCATCTCAAAATGGGGTTCGGATCTCGCCGTACGGATACCCCAGCACATCGCCGACGACTTAGAAATTAAAGAAGGCACATCGGTCGAATTTGCATTGGAAGACAATGTACTCCACATTCGTAAAACCGAGTACGACCGGAACGAAAATGATCGCATCGTAGCGAGACACTGATCTGCTCCCCCAATTCGAAACCGATGGACCGCGTGGCAACGAGTTTAGGTAAAACCCAGCACCACACCATGAAAAACACCCTCGCAACAGCAGTCACTCTCATCTTCCTCCTCACCGCCTGCTCCACAAACAGCGGCGCAAACCAAATCGCCGTCGAACGCGCCCAAGCCACCGCGGAGGCCGCAGTCATCGACCGCAACGATGCCATCGCCGAACGCGATGACGCAGTGGCACGCGCGGAGATCGTTGAAAGGTCGGCCGACCGCCTCGCCGCCATCAAAAACCGTGGCGATGTCACCTGCGCCACCGGAAACGACACCCCCGGCTTCCACTACCTCGACGCAGCAGGGGAGAGCGTAGGTTTCGACGTCGACCTCTGCCGAGCCGTCGCCGCCGCTGTCCTCGGTGATGCCGACGCAATCGATTACCGCTTCACCGACCTCGCCGAACGCGGTCCCGCCCTTCAATCCGGTGAAATCGACCTAATGAACCTCACGACCACATGGACATCCAACCGCGACGTCAATTGGGGGAACTTCGCACCGGTCATGTTCTACGACGGTCAAGGTTTCATGACGCGCAAAGACTCCGGTGTCACATCAGCCCTCGAACTTGGAGGTGCTGCGATATGCGTAACTTCCGGCACCACTACCGAACTTAACCTCGCCGACTACTTCCGCCAAAACAATCTCGATTTCACCCCTACCGTCTTCGAGCAGACCGACGTCGCTATCGACGCATATCAAGCCGGGCAGTGCGATGCCTTCACAACCGACCGCTCGGGCCTCGCATCCCTCCTGACAGAATTTCCCAATCCCGAAGAACACCTAATTCTCCCCGAAATCGTCTCCGAAGAACCACTGACCCCAGTCATCCCTCACGGCGACGAAGCATGGTTCGATGTCGTAAAAGTCGTCATGGCCGGCCTCATCTACGCCGAGGCATACGGTATCGACAGCACCAACGTCGACGAAATGGCCGTGAGCGACAACGTCAAAGCTAAGAGATTACTCGGATCCGAGGGCGACTTCGGGCAAGAAGCGCTGGGGCTCAAAAAGACCTTCATGCAAGACGTCATCAAACAAGTGGGAAACTATGGGGAAATTTACGAACGAAACCTCGGCGCTCAAGGCATCGGTCTACCACGCGATGGACGCAACGATCTCTGGATCAACGGCGGCCAAATCTACGCCGCTCCATTGCGCTGACGACGACACCATGTCGAGCACGCTACGGATTCGACACAGCGAATCTCATGAACGCAAGGTCTTCAACACTGCGACGTTGGATTATTCCAACTATTTCCCAATAATGGCGTAAACTGGAGATGATGTCTCGTTTTCGAGATTTTTGGACGTAGCCCAAACACTGTAAAAGATCGTCATCCTCGGAGGAAACTACAAGATGAATAAAAAACTGCTGATCGCAATACTCGCGACTGTATCGGTTTTCGCCGTCGCGTTTAGCGCTTGCACGAGCGACGATGGTCCGACTGACGCGGATCTCCAGAACGCGCAAGCCACCGCATCTGCCGCACAATCTGCACTCAGCGCGGCCAATGCCCGAGCAGACGCCGCCGAAGCTTCTGCCGACGAAGCAATGAAAATGGCCGATGATGCCAAGATGGCGGCCGACCAAGCCATGATGGAGGACGACACTGGAGGCCGCCTAGCTCAAGTCCAAGAGCGTGGCACCCTCATCTGCGCGAGCCGAAACGACGTGCCCGGATACGGCGCCCTCGACGACTCCGGCCGAAACGTCGGTTTCGACATCGACCTCTGCCGTGCCGTCGCTACCGCCGTCCTCGGCGACCCCGAAGCGATCGAGATCCAGTACATCACCGCTGCTGAGCGTGGCCCGACCATCCAGTCCGGTGAAGTCGACCTCCTCGTCCGCACCGTCACATGGACCACCAGCCGAGACGCACAGTGGGGTAACTACGCACAGACCATGTTCTACGACGGACAAGGTTTCATGGTTCCCGCAGACCTCGGTGTAACTTCCGCATACGAACTCAGCGGCGCCGCCGTCTGTGTAACCAGCGGTACCACCACCGAGCTCAACATGGCCGACTTCTTCCGACAGAACGCCATGGAATACAACCCGCAGGTCTTTGAAGACACCGACATCGTCCTCTCGTCATACGAGTCCGGCGCCTGCGACGTCTTCACCAACGACCGATCACAGCTAGCCGCACTTCGAACTTCGTTGCAGAACCCCGCCGACCACGTGATCCTCCCGGAGACCATCTCCGAAGAGCCGCTCGGACCAGTCGTCCCTCACGGTGACGACCAATGGTTCGACATCGTGAAGACCGTCATGTCCGGTCTGATCTACGCCGAAGGCTACGGAATCAACAGCGGAAACGTCAGCGCCAAAGCCAGTGGCGACGACGTCAAAGCCAAGCGACTCCTCGGCACCGAAGGCACCATCGGCCAAGAGTCCCTCGGACTCTCTGAGACCTTCATGCAAGACGTGATCAACGCCGTCGGCAACTACGGCGAAATCTACGACCGCAACCTCGGACCAGACGGCATCGACCTACCCCGAGAAGGCGGCCGCAACGCCCTCTGGTCAGACGCTCCTTGTGGCGACTGCCCCAAAGGCGGCCAAATCTACGCAGCACCCCTGCGCTAGTACCTGGTCAATAGACCTACCCGAAATGGGAAAAAGGGGGATGCGGTTGCATCCCCCTTCTTTTTTCGCGTTAAACTACACCAATGCCGTCATTCCTATTTCGACGCGATAACGAGACTCACAAATAGTGCAGAGCATCCTATACCCCGGCGGGATCCCCCTGTGGCGTAATGTCGTCTTCATCCAGTGGGTCGTGCAGATCGTCTCCGCAATCATTGTCATTGCTATCGTCTCCGGATTAATCTTCAATCTTGCAAACGAGATCCAAGACCGCGAGATCCCATTCGGCTTCGGCTTCCTTGACGATGCAGCACAGATACCCATCGGCGAAGGTGTCATCCAATACGACCCGTCACAGTCATACCTCTACGGCTTCACCGTCGCCGCTCTTAACACCATCAAAGCATCCGTCCTCGGCGTATTACTCGCCACCACCCTAGGCATCATCATCGGTGTCTCTCGTCTTTCAAGAAACTGGCTACTCAGCCGTCTCGCCCTCGTCTACATCGAGACCTTCCGCAACATCCCTCTCCTGATCCAGCTTCTATTCTGGTTCCTCATCATCCTCGAACTCCCTAACGTCCGGGAAGGATACATATTCTTCGACGCCTTCTATCTCAACAACAGCGGCTTCTACCTGCCATGGGCGTCACCTCTCGGCGGATTCTGGCCCTGGGCCATCCTCACCGTAATCGGATTTGCAGGCGGCATCCTCGCCTTCAACTACCTCACGAAACGAGAGATCGTCACCGGACAACCAAGCTATCCCATCATCGCCGGCATAGCCATCTTCGTCGTCGCCACCATAGTCGGACTAATCGTCTTCTCACCCCTAGAGCTCGTTGTCCCAGAACGTCAAGAAGGCCCCTTCGGACGCTTGCAGGGCGGAGCCCGATGGTCCGGCAGCTTCTTCGCCCTTCTCATCGGACTCGTCGTCTACACCTCCGCATTCATCGCCGAAATCGTCCGCGCCGGTATCCAAGCCGTAAACCGAGGACAGACCGAAGCCGCACGTGCGCTCGGACTACGCACCAACGCCTCACTGCGATGGGTCATCTTCCCACAAGCCCTCCGAGTCATCATCCCGCCGCTAATCAGCCAGTACCTAAACCTCACCAAAAACTCCAGCCTAGCCGCCGCCATCGGATACCCCGACCTCGTAAGCGTCTCTACCACCATGACCCAGATCGCACCCGCAATCTCGCTCATCGGCATGGTCATGGCCACATACCTCGCAATGAGCCTCTTCTATTCACTAGTGGGAAACATCTACAACCGCATAACCAGATACGCCGGCGTCGGATAGCTACCGATTCATGAACCAGCAATCCACAAGACCAAATCCCGCACCGCCAATGATGACCGTCGGCGTGCCCGGATGGATCCGCGCCAACCTCTTCGCCTCGCCAACCGACGGCATCATCACTATCGTCCTCGGTTTAATCATCGCAATCGCCCTCTTCCAGTCCATTAACTGGGTCTTCTTCACCGCATCGTGGGAAGCCGTAACCTCCCGCGTGCCCCTCTACGTCATCGGACGCTACCCCCAAGAGTTCTACTGGCGACCCGAAACCGCGCTCCTCCTAATCTCCGTCCTCCTCGGATTTGCCTGGCGACTTTGGGGCGGAATGGCCCGCGGATTCGCCATCGCACTCATCATTGTCACTCTCCTCGCCGGAACCCTCCCTTACCTCGGCGTCGACCTAGGCGCACCAAGATACGACTCCACCATCTCACCCGACCAGGCGTCAATGTCCCTCCGCGAAAAACAACGCGACATCTCCGACGCCAACCGCGCCAACGCCATCGACCAAAATGACATCACCAACCTCACGGGAACCACCTACCTCGCCGGATCACTCGACGGTGACGAAGACCGCTCCGACTACTACAGCTTCACCATCACCGATACGCTGAAGTTCAATTCCATCCTCGGACATCAAGACGCCAACGCCAACCTCTTCCTCGAAGACACCAACGGCACCGTAATCGAATCCAGCGGCAACTCCGGCACCTCCGACGACTCAATCACCACCACTATCGATGCCGGCACCTACTACATCCGCATCGATTCCCAAACGATCGCCGACAACCAATACGTCCTCTCATACAGCGTCACCGACCCGCCAGACCTCCTCGTAAACATCCTCTTCATCATCAACTTCCTCGCCGTCGCCATCGGCTACGGACTCGCCACCATACGCTCCATCGGCACCTTCCGAAACTTCCTGATCGCATCCATCGTCTTCTTTATCTTCTCCGCCGTCCTCGTCATCGGAACCAGTTTCATCCCCGGACTCGACCCCGTTCCGACCCAAGACCTCGGCGGACTAACCCTCAACCTCCTCCTCGCCGCCGTCGGCATCGTATGCTCCATACCCATCGGCATCGCACTAGCCCTCGGACGCCGCAGCCATCTCCCATTCCTCAAATACTTCTGCGTCGGCTTCATCGAAATCATCCGAGGCGTCCCCCTCATCACCCTCCTCTTCATGTCCCGACACCTCCTGCCCCTTACATTCCCCGAGAACGTATCGATCGACGAGCTATACCTCGCCATGATCACAATCACCCTCTTCAGCTCCGCCTACATGGCCGAAAACGTCCGCGGTGGCATGGCCGCAGTCGCCACCGGACAGACCGAAGCCGCAAGAGCACTCGGACTCCGCGGTTGGCAGACCACCATCATGATCACCCTCCCGCAGGGACTCCGCAACATCATCCCAGCGATAGTAGGGCAGGCCATATCCCTCTTCAAAGACACCTCCCTAGTCTTCATCATCGGCATGCTCGACCTCGTCGAAATGGGACGAGTAACCATCCAAGGAAACCTAGAATTCGTCGACGACGGACACGAAGTCTACATCTTCATCGCCGCCGTATTCTGGATCTTCACCTTCTCAATGTCATACGTATCCCGCCGAATTGAAAGTGCCCTAGGAGTAGGCCAACGCTAAAACCCACCGTAGGAGCGACCCTTGTAGTCGCCCTAACACGGCCTGGTCGCCCGACAACCCAAACACCCACCATCCTTTCCAATCCTGCCCATCCTAGTTCAAGGAATCCACCATGACCACCGAATCCATCTCCGTAACCGATCCCGACATCCGCAAAGTTCCCCTCGAAGAACGCGACGACATTATCGTCTGTGAAAACGTCTACAAATGGTTCGGAAACTTCTGCGCCGTCAACGACGTCACCATGTCCGTAAAGAGGGGAGAGGTAGTCGTCATCTTCGGACCCTCCGGCTCCGGCAAATCGACCTTCATCCGCATGATCAACCGCCTCGAAGAGCATCAGCAAGGCAAAATCATCGTCGACGGCATTGAGATGACCAACGACCTCCGCAACCTCGACGCCATCCGCCGCGAAGTCGGCATGGTCTTCCAACAATTCAACCTCTTCCCCCACATCTCCGTCCTCGGCAACATCACCCTCGCGCCGCAACGCGTCCGACACCTACCCAAAGCCGAAGCCGACGACCTTGCAATGTCCCTCCTCGAACGCGTCGGCATCCCCGAACAAGCCGACAAATACCCCGCTGAGCTTTCAGGCGGCCAGCAGCAACGAGTAGCCATCGCAAGAGCCCTCGCCATGCAACCCGAAGTAATGCTCTTCGACGAACCCACTTCAGCACTCGACCCCGAAATGATCAAAGAAGTCCTCGACGTCATGCGAGAACTCGCCGACACCGGCATGACCATGCTCTGCGTAACCCACGAAATGGGCTTCGCCCGAGAAGTAGCCGACCGCATGGCCATGTTCGACGAAGGCCAACTGGTCGAAATAAACACCCCCAACCACATCTTCACTAACCCAACAGAAGACCGAACCCAACTCTTCCTAGACCAGATCCTCTAACCCCCTTCGCAAAGCGAAGGGGGACGCGGAGCGCAGCGACCGCAGGGGGATGCCCGAAACCCAGCCATCCCCGCCGACCCAACGTCGTTCCGCAACCACGTCATTCCGGCGAACACCGGCGCTTCAGCGGACGGAACGTCCATCCAGAGGAGGTGGGTAACGATGGATGCGCCTGATATCTTGGCCCCAAGCGGTTACGCACAGAACCCGAAGGAGTCCTTCCCCTTGATGCCCAAGAGGGGAACCGAAGGGGGTTTAGTAACGCCATCTCGCTTCGCACCCCGTCGCCCGCCCCCTCTGGATGGGCTTTCCGCCCGCTGAAGCGCCAGCATTCGCCAGAACGACGGACGTTGCGCAAATGTCCCGCAGGCACCCATTTCAAACCCGCCCTTGCAGCAGGAAACATCCAAAACTCGCCACCACAACCACCGCCTCTCCCGATCAGCAGGAGAGGGCTAGAGCCTGCCACGGACTTGTGTAGGCAACGGGCGGTCAAGAGGCCCCGGCAAAACCAACCCTACCCATCACCGCAACACACCCAACAACAACCATCCTTCCCATCCTTACCAATCCTTCAAATCCTAGTTCTCACTTGACAACCAATACATCCGTGCTATCATAGAACATGAATTCAAAACCATCGCAACGCCGACGGGTGCGGATACGACCTAAACAAGACGCTGGAACTAAAGGGCGGGCCCACGTCCAATCCCCGCAGGCGCGGCGATGAAAACAACCAAGAGTTTCCCCCGTTAACGGGGGAAATGTCCGAAACATGCCCCGTACCCCGATACGGGGGACAAAGGGGGCATACCAACCCCCACCAACTAACCATCCAAAACCTGCAACACTCCAGCAGGCCATACATGCTCACCAAAACTCGACCCGACCGATGGACCAAGATGTCGCAACTCGGCAAAATGGCCACCGACGACATCCTGTTGCCCTCGAACGCCACACAACCGCCACGCGTGGAGGAACGGGCGCCCTACAACGCACAGAAAAACAATCCCATGCCCGGCGTCTACCGCTCGAGGCTTCCCAACGGTAAGTTCACCAACCTCATGCAGGTCATGTTCACCGACTTCTGCAAAATGGATTGCCATTTCTGCCCGAACAGCCATTGGGTCCCACGCAAACGCTTCGGCTTCAAGGTCGACGAACTCGCCAAAACCTTCAACGAACTCGTCGAAAGACAGACCGTCCAAGGTCTCTTCCTAAGCTCCGGCGTCGCCGGAACCGGATCCAAAACCACCGAGCGAATGGTCAAAGTCGTCGATCTCATCCGCAACAAATACAAATTCAACGGCTACATCCACCTCAAAATCATGCCGGGCACCGAGCGCAACATCGTCGAAGCCGCACACCTCCTCGGAACCCGACTCTCTGTAAACCTGGAAACCACCACCGTCGAGCACATGAACAAGCTCTCCAAGATGAAGCACTACCAACGCGACATCATGGACCCCATGGCCTGGATCGACGAACTCAAACGAAGCCCCACCAACGGCGCAATCGGACAAGCTACCCAATTCGTCGTCGGAGCCGCCGACGAGACCGACCTTGACATCCTCAATCGCATCTCCCAGCTCTACTCCGATTGGGATCTCAAACGTGTCTATTACGCACCTTTCCGACCCGTGCGATACACGCCGCTTGAAGAGCATCCCGCAACCCCCATGCAACGTACCAACCGGCTCTACCAACTCGACTGGCTAAAACGCGTCTACAAATACACCGACAGCGAAATCAAACTCGGATTCGACCAAGGCGGCTTCCTGCCCCTCGAACTCGATCCCAAACAGACCATCGCACTCGAAAACCTCGACGCATTCCCAGTCGACATCAACGTCGCCAACCGCGACCAACTCATGCGAACCCCTGGCCTCGGACCCATCAGCGTTCAACGCATCCTCCAAAACCGACGCCGAGCCAAGATTTCACGCTGGCAAGACCTCGCACTCATGGGCGTAGTCCGTAAACGCGCCTGGCCATTTATCACCTTCCCCGGCCACCGACCCGAACCCGCAAAACAGCTTCGCCTAGACAACCTTCTCAACCAAGAGCGCAAAACCCGCACCGACGGTGGCACCGAACATCTGACCAAAAACAGGGCAGAGGCCACCCGCGAGACGCAAGCATCCATCCTAGCCGACCCTGGCGAACCGTTCGGCACTCAACCAACATCTCCGTCCAGCGTCACCCCGTGCGGCATCAGCAACACCTGCACCAACTGCGCCCTATACAACACCCCAGGCCACCCCGGCTCAAATCGCGCCCCCGTCAAATTCTCCCCCTCAACAACCTACCAAAAATCAAAACAACCCGCCTAAACAACCTCCCTTTCGCTTCGCGAAGGGAATGACATACCTAGCGACACACCGCTAGGGTCAAACTGAGCTAGCTAAGGTAAGAAATTGTGCAAATGCTGCACAAAACGCCACGAAGCGTTGCTGTTGTTTGATATAAGGAAGGTTGGGAGGGCGAGGTCTGGGACCAGTTCGTGGCTACCAACCCGGGACTGTCGGTTCAATTCCGACTCGCCCTGCCAAAGATGCTGGAGTCTTACGCGCTCCAACGTGCAAAAGTATACACACACATACGCGGGCTGTCACGCGCTTCGCGCGCGTTTCACTTACGGGCACTGTTCCAAAGCTGTCTTAGCGTCGTAGCTGTCGAAGTACGCGTACTCGCCCATTCCGTCCGAAACTATTGTCATTATGTTCGCAACGTGTGAGTAAACGCTTGCCCCGTCACGGCCCACTTCTCGTTGAGCCATCCGCAGCCGATCGCACTTGAACGTCACACCTTTGGAACGCACAGTCGCGTTTTCTGCACGCGCTGTTGCGTGCGCACCAGCAGTAGCAGTGACCATTGGAGCAACAGTGCCCATGAGCAGCTGTGACGCCTTGTCCTTCGCTTGAGCGACTCGCTGCAAGTGCGTGAGCTCCGCATACTCTTGCTCCGCTAACGGAAGACATTCATTGATCAGCACATGGTATGCATCAACAACTGATGTGTCTTTGCTTGCACTGCCCCCATATATCGTTGGGTTAACCCAAGTTTTGTCAACTTTAAGACTAGCGACAAAAACGGAAACCCCATGTGCCCCCAGCTCTGGTGCTGCAACCGCGGAAACACGCTCTGCTGTACGAGCCAGTTCCTCGCACGCTTCTAACTTAGCGGTGGTTGCTGTCGCTGTTGCTATATGAGCAATTTCGCGCGAGGTTGTCGTCGCAGTTCTATGTGCTTTCGCAGTGGCAATTACTTCTTCTCCGCTCCGAGTGGGAACAACCGTTGGCACAAGCAGAGGTTCTGTTGAGCAGCACACCAGCAGAAACCACCCAACGGATGCGCTTACAAGTGTCACGAAGACGGTTAATTCAGCCTTACCCCAAACCACCCTGGAACCCCCTTGCGGGCTAGGAACAGCGGTTGCTTGCTACGGTAACCGTCTCGATGCACAGCCCAGCGAAGGGGGCACGAAGCCCCCGCGAATTTGTTCCCGTTGCTGCTGTGCAGAACAGTTACCGTAGCAAGCACAACCCTAGCAGGTCGTCGCGAAATTGTCCCATAAAAATTTGACACCTTTAGTTCGTTGACGAACCAAGCCGGTCAAAATGCTCTACAGTCAAAAAGAAGGGCGACTGCAGCAACAGTCGCCCGGGTCAGGAACACAACCTGACTAAGCAACAATTTTATCGGCTCGCATTGACGCTGATGGTTAGGAACACAACATGAAGCAACACTTATCGACCTTCGAAGCTATGGAGCTGTTTGCGGACGAGTGCAAAGCGGAAGCGTACTTCGTTGAGCGGCGTTGGCCAACGAGTGTGCGCTGCCCTCGCTGCTTCAGCGACCGTGTGTCAGTGCGCAAGAGCCGCAAACCCGCACCGTACCACTGCCGGAGCTGCCGACGCTACTTTTCAGTGCGCACAGGCACCATCATGCAAAACTCCAAGTTGCCGTTGCGCACCTGGGGGTTAGCGTTCTACATAATGCAGACACGTCCCAAAGGCATTAGCTCGCGGCAGTTGTGCAAGGACTTGGGAATCACACAGAAGACTGCGTGGTACTTGGGGCACCGGATACGTGCAGCGTGGCGGATTGGGCACTGGAAACGAGGCGGCCCAGTCGAAGTCGACGAAACCTATGTCGGTGGGTTGGAAAAGAACAAACACAAGAGCAAACGCTTGGCAGGTGCTAGCGGCACATTCGGCAAGATTCCCGTGATTGGAATGCTCGAACGTCCGACAAACCAGGTGCACGCTGAGGTAATCCCAACTACTACTCGTAGCGTGCTTCACGACTACGTGACACGCAACACCGAGCGCCGGGCAATCGTCTACACGGACGAACATTCCGGGTACTTGCATATCCCCCGCATTCACTTCGTCATCAAGCACAGCCACCGTAGCTACGTCCGAGGGAGCATTCACACGCAGAGCATCGAAAGCTTTTGGGCAACCATCAAGCGAGGGCACAAGGGCACGTACCACTGGTGGTCGGCTAAGCACTTGCACCGGTACGTTGACGAGTTCGTGTCGCGCCACAATCTGCAAGTGTTGCCCGTTGAATTGCAGTTAGAGTGGGCAGCAATGCGAACGATAGGAAAGCAACTAACCTACGCTCAGCTAATCAAATGAGCAGGGTGATACTTAGGGATGCGGTGGGCAGTGTTAACGGAGTCACCCGGCGTCGTAAAAGCTTTTGGGTAAGTGGGACGCCAGTTCGATGAATACGACGCTGCCCGCCAACCCGAATCATACAACTCTAGGAAAACACAATGGCAGACCCCAAACTACCCGAAACCGTGGAAGCGTCGTCGCTTGACGAGCTTGTGTCGACCGTGCTGAGTGTACCGGCTGGAGAAGTGCCGGATGCTGAGGAGCAGAAGCAGGTTAGTTAGGTGTGTTGTCTGTGAGCAGTTAGTCGCAATTGGACAATTTGCTAATTGAGCGGACGAGGGCGGCGGGTGTTTCGTGAACGACTTCGTCTCCAATGAAGAATTGGACGTTGACACCCATGCGAACTCTGGGAGTTTTAGGCAACGGCGTATATCGCTCCGCTTCGACTTCTTCGTCGCTGCCTTCCGTGTATGAAATCCTGTATTTGTTCATGACTCCACCATATCAAATTCGGGTCTTTACGTTCGCTGTGTGTCGTTAGGTATGTCATTCCCTTCGCGAAGGGGACACATCCGAACGAAGCGAGAACGCAGGGGACGCACGAGCATCAGGGCGGCCGGAATCCCTCAATTCACCAAGCAATTGTCTGAGCATCAGGATTTCCCCCGTTCACGGTGCAAATGTCCGAAGGACAAAGGGGGCACTACCGCCGCAAAGCCCGCGCCATATCCCGCTCCTGATCCCGACGCTTAATCGTCTCCCGACGATCCTCATGCCGCTTACCACGAGCCAACGAAATCGCAACCTTCGCAACACCCCGAACGATATAGACCCGCTGAACCACAACCGTCAACCGTTCCTGCTCGATCCGCCCCCGCAAAAACTCGATCTCCCGACGATGCAACAACAGCTTCCGTTCACGCAACGGCTCATGCTGACTCCACACTCCAGCCGCCTGGTACGGAGCAATATACGCATTCACCAGCCAAGCCTCACCATTCGTAACCCGAACATACGCATTCGAGATATCAATCTTCCCATCCCGAATCGATTTGATCTCAGAACCCTTCAGCACCAATCCCGCCTCGAAATCATCCAGCAGATGGTAATCAAACCGGACGCGCCGATTCGTAGCCATCGTCCCTGACGTGGCCGCACCATTGGCAGAAACCTTCTTCTTGCGATTCTTACGTGCCATAACAGGGCAGAGCTCGTTCTCTCCACATACCCACCATTATCTGAACAATCCGCAAAGCCAACCGAAACGGTCGCCTCAAACACGACCCGACGACGAACAACCCTACGGCGAGACCGCAGTCGTAACCTGAGTCTGGAAGTTCAACTGCTTGATCGCCGCATCCATCTGCGGCTCAACCCAATCGGCATCCCGCTGATCCGGTGTCGGATCAGCTTCCACTACCACGTCCGGCGTCAAACCAACACCCTCGATCACATTGCCCTCAGGCGTGTACCAACGACGGATCGTGATATTCAAACCCGCCCCGTTCGACAACGTCCGAGTAATATTCACGCTCCCTTTCCCGAATGTCGTCTCACCGATCAACACCGCACGCCCATGGTCCTGAATCGCCCCGGCGAACAACTCAGCGCCACTTCCGGACCACTCGTTCACCAGCAACACGATCGGCACATTCTCAAAGTTAGCCTCCCCGTGAGCATAGAAATCCCGACGCGCGCCGTTACGATCCTGTTCGTAAGCCAACCGACCCTCAGCGATGAACTCGCTAGCCGAATCCAACGTTGCGTGCAAAAGGCCACCCGGATTGTTCCGCAAATCGATAACCACACCCTCAGCACCTTGCGACAACAGGTCCGTCATGTGCTCGCGAATCTCGCCCGGCGTCTCATCGGTAAATTGGCGTATATCCATCTCACCGTACGGCGTGTCCGGAATCATCCGTGTAAACACCGACTCCAACTTGACCCGCCCACGAATCACCTCGATATCGACCGGATCCACGTCACCCACGTGCAGGATAGTGAGTACCACAGGCACACCTTCCTCGCCCCGTATCACCAACACCGCCTCACTAACCGTCCAAGTTGTCGCATCGACACCGTCAACCGCCAAAATTCGATCACCAGCTTTGATTCCTGCTTTCTCTGCCGGTTGGCCCGGCATCGGAGCTTGAATGATCACACCTTTACCATCCGGTGCCTGTGCAACAGTAGCTCCGATGCCGA
Organism: Dehalococcoidia bacterium; assembly: GCA_963664695.1. Taxonomy (GTDB): domain Bacteria; phylum Chloroflexota; class Dehalococcoidia; order Lucifugimonadales; family Lucifugimonadaceae; genus Bin127. The sequence goes on along the minus strand of OY761543.1, from coordinate 82,533 downwards.
AAAACTCTCCCGCAAGATCATCCCGACTCATACGCATCTGATCCGCCGAGATGTAGGTCATATGTGGATCGCCAAGCGCCTCGATGAAACCCCGAATCGCCTCTTCAGACATCTTGGCCGGATCGACAAGGCTATAGTCGACGTATTCGTCGTTAATGAACTGGAACGCCTCCCAGATAACCGCAACATCCTCAGGCACCGCATCCGGCAGTTGCCGCGTCTTGGGCAGATCGACGACCCGCGGTATTGCCTGCACGTCGGCATCCGTAATCGTCGTCACCTCATCCTCGTCCGCATCCTCGATCTCCTCGGCGGCGACCTCAACCTCGCGTTCCTCAGAAACCGGCTCAAGATCAACGACCTCGGCGGACTCAACAGCTTCCGACTCCTGAGTAGCCGCAACCTCTACGTTGATATCTTCGCTGACAACCTCAGTCGCCGGTTCGCTTTCAGAACTGCACGACAATCCCAACAGCAGCGCCAGCGTCAGCGCCGACACTGTGAAGAGAGAAAAGCGGTCGATAATGGTTTGTCGTTTCATTTGGATTAGGGCGACTTAACGCGTCACTTTCACGGTCACATGGATATCAGAATATACGAAGCCAACCTCAAAACCGATTGCACTAAGGTTCGCACATGGGACGGACGGCGGACCATCAATCAGTGCGAAATGTCGGTTGCGTTAGTGAATTCGCTACTTCCAGCTTTACATAACATGTCTAGTGCGAAGTTTCATTTTGCGCCCTATTCCGGTGCATCGATCTATCACAACGACGATCCGGCCTCAAGGCACGCCGACGGTTCAATACCGCTGTCTACGTCAAACCGCGATTGTCGCGGCAGCATCGTCAACCTCATCAACTGCGGAGACATTCCCCAACGCAACATCGATCGCGGATCTCAGCTCGTCGATGCCCCAACGCTTGATCGCCGAGGTCATCACATTGCCATCGCTGGAGATCTCTTCGGTCGGCGGCGGCGAATCAGTCACGAGATCGAGTTTGTTCAACACCAACACCCTCGGCGTATCGCCCAATCCCAGATCCGCGAGCACGTTATCGACAACCTCGGCCGATTCGGCGGCCAGAGGATTGGAGATATCCGTCACATGCACTAACAGATCGGCAAACATCGCTTCCTCCAACGTCGCGTTGAATGCGTCGATAAGTATCGGCGGCAGCTTGTTGATGAAGCCAACTGTGTCGCTAAGCGTCGCCGATGCACCAGAAGGCTGATACAAACGCCGCGTCGTCGTATCCAGTGTCTCGAATGGTCGGTCGACCGACCGGATGTCGGAGCCCGTCAGAGTGTTAAAAAGCGCCGATTTGCCCGCATTCGTGTATCCGACCAGCGATACGGTCTTCACTTCACCACGTTGCCGTCGACGACGTTGTGAGCCACGCTGGTCCCTCACGTCCGATATCGACCGCCGTAGATCACGCGCCTTCAATCGCATCAATCGCCGGTCAGTCTCAATCTGCGACTCCCCAGGCCCCCTAGTTCCGATTCCACCGCCCAATCGCTCCAAGTGCGACCATTGCCCTGCAAGTCGAGGCATTAGGTACTCGACCTGCGCCAATTCAACCTGCAACTTACCTTCACGAGTCCGTGCCCGGCCAGCGAAGATGTCGAGTATCAGCGCCGTCCGATCAATCACTTTGACCTCCAGACGATCCTCGAGCACGCGCTGCTGAGCGGGAGTCAATTCATCGTCACAGATCACCGTCTCAACGTGAAAATCTCGAACCGTTTCCGCGATCTCGTCGAGTTTTCCAGATCCCACATAGGTCGGCGAGGGTGCGTTCAACGTCTGCGTTACGGTCGTAACCGGATTCGCACCGGCCGCACTCGCCAAAGCGGAAAGTTCGGCCACCGAATCCGCCAGTGCCCAGCCATTCCCACGTCTTCGAACCTGCGCACCTACCAGACAAGCGCGTTCACGCCTCGTTTCAGTGCGATGTAATCGTTTGCGTTTTGCCAAATTAGCTCCGAACCGTTTGCCGATACTAGACGCGCCAACCAGAGATGCGACGTATTCCCTCGTCGATCTGATCGTCAGGAATGGTCAACGACAGGCGAATGTATCCCTCACCCGATGGACCATATGATGCACCTGGCGTTACGACAACGTCACGCTCTTGCAACATTTTCTCGGCGAAACTGGCCGAAGTATATCCTTCCGGCACCCGAGTCCAGATGTACAACGTCGCTGTTGGCGTCGTCGCTTCTAAGCCGATCTCGTTCAATGCGGCAACAACTCGGTCTCGACGCCTTCGATAAATCTCATTGTTGCCGTCGATCCACGCCTGCGGCAAGTTCAATGCTTCGATACCCATCTCTTGAATCGCCTGCGATAACCCAGAGTCGATATTCGACTTCACCCGCATCAGCGCGTCAACCATCTCCGAGTTACCAACTGCCGCGCCCACGCGCCAACCGGTCATGTTCGCGGTTTTAGAGAGCGAATGGAACTCCATCGCCACTTCGGAAGCACCCGGCACCTGCAAGATACTCGGAGCCTCGTAGCCATCAAAGGTCACCTCGGTGTAGCACGCATCGTGCAGAAGGTAGAGATCGAATTCCTTGGCGTATGCAACCGCGTTCTCGAAGTACTTCAGATCAGCCACCGCACCCGTAGGGTTATTCGGATAGTTCAGCCACAACGTCTTCGCCTTGCGGGCCACATCCGTCGGAATCTCATCAAAATCGAGCAGATAGCCCTTTTCCTCGTGCAAAGGCACGAAATGCGTCTCGCCACCTGCGAACATCGTACCAATCTCGTACACCGGATACGCCGGGTCCGGAGAGATCGAAATGTCGCCCGGATCGATGAAACACAACGCCGCGTGGGCGATGCCCTCCTTTGCGCCGATTAGATTTATCACCTCACTCGCCGGATCTAACTCAACGCCAAATCGTCGAGCGTAAAACTCCGACACCGCTTGCCTAAACTCAGGCAGTCCCTCACTCTCCGGATATCGATGATTCGGCGCCTTCCGCGCACCCCGATCCAAGGCATCCAACACCGCATCGGGAGTCGGAATATCGGGATCGCCGATACCGAAGGACACGACATCAACGCCCTGCGCCTTCTTAGCGGCGATCGCCCGTGAAATATTCACGAACAGATACGGCGGTAGTTGTTGCACGCGTCTTGCTAACTTTGGCATTGTTTCCCTCGACCTGATAATCGGATGCTGCTCGATATGCAGCGCTTATTCGTTCCAAACGCCGGTGAAGACCTCGACTGCCGGCCCTTCCAAAAAAGCCTCGTCGTTTTCGTCCCAAGATATCCGCAGCACGCCACCGTCGACAACAACGTCGACCGCATCATCAACCAGTCCCAGTTTCCGACACGCGAAGGCCGAAGCCGTGCTTCCGGTCCCCGAGGACATCGTCTCGCCGGCGCCGCGTTCAAAGATGCGAGCTCGAATCTTGTCTCGCGCATGGACATTTACTATCTCGAAATTGATACGTTGAGGAAACATCGGATGATTCTCGACGTATGGTCCAACCTCCGTCAATGGAAAATCCTCCACCGGATCATCCATGATCGCCACGGCGTGCGGATTTCCGATCCCCAAACATGTAACCGCCAATTGGGCTCCACCTATCTCTAGCGTCTCGGCGATAACGTTGTCTTTGCCACCCAGATCTGACGTGTCAACAGGAACCTCGGCAGCGACATACGTCGCTGGGCCCATCGCCACACGTGCCGATACCATGCGCCCGTCAACCATCTCCGGCCACACGGTTCGAACGCCACCCAAGGTCTCGACCGTCAAACCATCCTTCGTCGCATCTGCGATGTTGCGATCCATGACAAACTTGGCGAACAGCCGAATTCCATTGCCGCTCATCTCGGCTTCAGAACCGTCCGGATTGTAAACCCGCATCCTCACTTGAGCTACATCGGAGTTTTGGAGCAGGACGATGCCGTCCGATCCGACGCCAAACGCCGGCCGGCTCATTGCCACTGTCACGGCCGCCCAGTCTCGATCAAGCGAACGCCCGTCAACCGCTATGTAGTCGTTGCCGCAACCATGCAGCTTTGCAAATTCAATCGCCAATCAATACACCTCGCGTCAGATACGTCGATTACAAAGCGATTCTATCCCGTGACCGACGCATCAGCCGGTCGATGCAACCATTCACCGACCATCTCGGTCACTGCATCAAGGTAATTGGGATCCGTGATGTCGATCCAACTGATTCTCGAATCTCGGGGCTTGAACCAGTTGTGCTGCGCGCCAATCAACCGGTTATTCCCGATGATTATCTCGTCACGAGTTGCTTCCCAAGAACGGTTGCCGCCCAAGAAATCGGCCAACTGCCGGTAGCCGATAGCCGACATGGAAGGCATCGCGGGCTCTATACCAACGTCGAGTAATTTCTGCACTTCTTTGAGCCAACCCGCAGCAAGCATCCGATCTACCCGATCCGCCACGCGAGCATGCAATACATCTCTAGGGGCTTTCAAACCAATGACCAACGATTCGTAAGGCAGAATCGCCATTTTGCTTGCACCTCCCATCGCATCACCTGTGGCAACGGCACGTTCGATGGCTCGCACCAACCTCCGTGGGTTTAGAATCTCAACCTTGTCGATGTTTGCCGCACCTGTCGTTCGAAGACGAGACTGTAACCTCTCGATGCCGCCTTCCTCAAGTTCCCGTTCCAAATCCTGACGCAACGCGGGATTCGGAGGAATCTCCGGCACCTCCCAGCCTTCCAACAGTCCCCAGACATACTGCCCAGACCCGCCAACCAAAACTGTGACTTTCCCACATTCATGGATGTCGGCAATCACCCGATTCGAGGCGCGGAGGAAATCGCTCAAACTGTAACCTTCGTGGGGTTCGAGAATGTCGATGAGGTGATGTTTAACGCCTCTGCGTTCGCTTGCGGTTGGCTTAGCCGTGCCAATGTCCATTCCGCGGTAAAAGAGCCGCGAATCGGCGTTGACGATCTCGCCATTGAAACGCCTCGCAATCTCAACACCGAGTGACGTTTTACCCGTGGCGGTCGCCCCTACGACGGCTACAACCCGGGCGCGCTGATCGGGGGACGCTCTAGATGTCAAACCGTGGCAAAGTTACGAGTCATCGACAGATTCGGCTATGATCTCGATCATTGAAGAGAATTCAACATCGTTGAGGCTCGCACCGCCGACCAATGCCCCGTCAACTGCCTCGCTTCCGACGATTTGACCGATATTTCCGGCGTTAGTGCTGCCACCGTACAGCACCCGAATTGCGGCGCCGACATCCTCGTCGAATACTTCGCAGACTTCTTCTCGGATTGAAGCGGCCATGTATTCAATCTGACCGAGCGTAGCCGCAACTCCAGTCCCGATTGCCCAGATCGGCTCGTACGCGATCACGATTTTAGAAGGGTCGTGCGCTCCCGCAATCCCCAACCGCACCTGTCGTCTCACGAATCGCTCCGCGCGCCTACGTTGCCTCTCTACATCGTCTTCTCCAACGCACATAATCGCCGTCATTCCGGCGTCGATAACCGCCCCGACCTTTGCCGCAACGATCTGGTCCGTTTCGCCGAATGTTTGTCGCCGTTCAGAATGGCCTACGACGACATGGCTTACCAATCCTTGCAACATCCCCGCGGAGACCTCGCCGGTGTACGCGCCGTCCACGTGCTGACTTACATTTTGAGCGCCGAGCATAACCGGCGTGTGATGCACAACGCCATAGACAGCGATGAGTGATGTGAATGGCGGGCAAACAACAACATCAACGATTTCCGAATCCCCAACGGATCGGCAGATCGATTGTGACAGAGCCACGCCCTCTTGTGGCGTGGTGTTCATTTTCCAGTTACCCGCAATTAGGGGTTTGCGAACACTCAAATCTAACTTTTGGCCTTTTCACTGACTCCGGCGGACCAATCGGTTGTCGGCAATTCGATACGCGCAGATTAAAGATACCGTCACTTTGCCAATACGTCAACCACCCAAAGGGCCCGGCGTTGCGGATTACCAACGTTTCGCAACAACCAACGTCGAAACCCAATGCGTTCAGTTCTATCGCATTGCCGCGATGCCTGGCAGTGTTTTGCCCTCGAGAAATTCAAGCGATGCGCCGCCACCTGTTGAGATGTGCGTCAATTTCTCCGCGATGCCAAAGTGATTGATGGCCTCGACCGTTGATCCTCCTCCCGCCAATTTGAATGCAACATCGTTTGCCGCTATCGCCTCAGCAACCCTCGCTGTGCCTTTCGAGAATGATGACCACTCGAAAAGACCCATTGGGCCATTCCAGATCAATTTCTTAGACCTCGCGATCACGTCGACATAATCGGCCGTCGTTTTGGTGCCGATGTCCAGCACGTAGCCCGATTTTGGAATCGCATCCGCGGCGACTTCGGCGAAATCTGAAGCCTCATCGAACTCCTGAGCGACCGCGACGTCTTTTGGCAACCGAATCTTCGAAGCGATTTCTTCATCTTCAATCAATGCCCTGCCTGCCGACAATTCATCTTCGCTCAACTCGATCGATCCAACGCCGTATCCTTGGACCGCCAACATCGCCGCAACCATCCCGCCGCCGATCAATACCGCATCGACATTCGGCGCTAGATTCTTGACTACGCCGAGTTTGTCGGCGACCTTCGCACCACCGAGAACCGCCACCGCAGGTCTTTCATCCGGTACTAACGCCCGGTTCAACGCTTCGATCTCCGCCCGCATCAATAAACCGGCGTAGGCAGGCAAGATTGTTGCCACGCCAAGAATTGATGCGTGACTTCTGTGTGATGCGCCGAAGGCATCGTTAACGAACACATCCGCGAGGGCGGCCAATCCCTTGGCAAACTCTGCGTCGTTCGCTTCCTCCCCGGGATTGAACCGCAGGTTTTCAAGCATCGCAACTTCACCGTCGGATAGCTCGGCGACTGCGCTGAGCGCGCTTGCGCTTTCCGGCCCTCCCACGTGGCGCACGTCGCGACCAAGCACCTCGGACATTCGCATTCGCACCGGTTCAATCCGCATCTCCGGCACAACGTTGCCTTTCGGACGCCCGAGATGCGAGCACAGTACGACTTTCGCTCCTTTGCTCTGCAAAAGGTCAACGGTGCCTATCGACGCATGGATCCGGCTGTCATCGGCGATATCAGTAGACCCAGGCCGGAACGTCACGTTGAGATCGGCGCGGAGTAACACCGTTTTGCCGCGCAGATCGAGTTCTTCGATTCTTGGTAGACCTTCAGTCACGGCGATCCTCCGACTGGCGTCGAATGCCTCAATCAGACAACGAGTCGGCGCGGTCCACATCGCCGATATCTTTGGCGAGGACCATCAATTTCGACCTTGCATCCTCGTCAATCCCAGCTTGAGAAAGTGCATCCTCGGCGTTTTTGAGGTGTGACTGAATCTGCTTCAGAGTGAATTCGCGGCCACCCGCATCAGCCGCCAATGAAGTGAGTTCGGCAATGCGCGAGGGATCGATCACGCGTTGCATATACATCTCGCCCGCCCGCCGCAAGATCGACGGGTCTTCGACCGTGTCGAACAGATAAGCAATCGGAAGGTTCTTCTTCTTGGAAATGATCCTGCCCTGAACCACCGGATCCCGGTCGTCTTCCCCGAAAATCGCCCGATAATCGGCAACCAACTGCTTGACGATACCGACACGCTCGCCGAAATGCCTCAGCGCAGTGCGGCGTTCAGTCCCGAAGTCATCGTCAAGTATCGACGCCAACTCCGCCGATGCACCGTAAAGCGAACCGACACGCTTTGACACCATATCCAGATAGTCGGCAACCGAAACCGATGTTCGTTCCTGAAACGCAACGTCGAGATATTCGCCTTCGCATCGCCGCAACACGGCATCATCGACGATCTCAAGCGCCTTGCTGACACGCTCTAGCGGTTCACCTTCATCGCAGAGCTGAAACAACGACAGTCTCGCCAAGGCGTGCATCCCGTCGCCAGTGTTTATCGCCTGCGACGGACCCCATTTCCACCATACCGACGCCCTGCCCATTCGTTCAGTATTGCCATCCTGCACATCCGCGTGGATAAGCGCAAAGTTGTACATCAACTCAACCGAAATCGCATACTTCAATCCGATAGAGTAATCGCCGTGAAGAGACTGCGCCACCGCCAACAGCAATGAACCGTGCAATCGACGCTCCAGAGGTCCCATCGACGCGGCACCACGATCATCCGAGTGCCCCAACTGCCAAGACATCATCTGGTAGATCTCTAGCTCTCGGTCTTTTAAGGAAGACCGAATAGCGTCTTCAAGGCGATCTTCCGCCTCGTGCGGAAGCAATGCGGTCGCGGTGGTCGTCATGTTTGCCGCCCCAGCGTGCTCTCGATCTCACCGATTGAAATCGGTCCTTCGCGTAGCACCCGCACCTCGCCATCGACGATCTGAACCACCGTCGATGCGGCCGAAGCATGACCACACTTTCCGATCACGATCGCATCCAACTCATCACCAATCGCGTTTGCCACTGTTTGCCAATCCTTGGTAGGCGGATCGCCAGAGATATTTGCGCTCGTGCCAGTCAACCCGCAACCCGCTTCTGAAATAAGTCTCAACCCAAGTTCGTGATTAGGCATCCGCAACCCTACAGTATCGAGCCCGCCAGTCAACACCTCGGGCACATCGTCGGCGGCGGGCACAACGACGGTTAACGCACCCGGCCAGAATTGCTCGGCAAGCATATGCGACGAACGCCCGAAATTCTTCGCCAAGGGTTCAGCTTGATTGTGTTCCGAAATCAAAACCGGCATCGGTGTGTTGGCAGGACGTCTCTTGATTTCAAAGGCCTTTCTGATTGCAGACTCGTTCATCGCATCCACACCCAGCGCGTAATAGGTGTCAGTGGGAAACGCGATTACGCCGCCAGCTTTTACCGCGTCAACGGCCTCGCTCAAATCAATCTGTTCCAATGCCATCCAAACCTAATCGCTGCAAACAAAAAGCACGCGTCATTGACTATCGTACATCCGCATTTCGCAGGAAACCCTTGCAAACGGCCGAGGTTGTGCACACATTAGAATCCATAGATGGAAGCTCTCTCAATATGACAACCATCGAACCCCGATCTACCTCGCACCGCGTCGCTACATCTGACGACATCGAGCTAAACACATACCTCGAAATAGCCGAGGGCGATCGACTAGGCGGCGACTCGCCGTCCGTTCCGGTGCGCACCGAATCGATAGTAATCCTCGATTTCGGGTCCCAATACAGCCGACTGATCGCCCGCCGAGTCCGCGAAGCAAACGTCTACTGCGAAATCATCCCCTTCGATGCCGGTCCGGACGTGCTGCACCTGCAAGACGTCAAGGGCATCATTCTCAGCGGTGGACCGAACTCCGTCTACGAAAATGGCGCTCCACTAATTCCGTCGTGGGTCTTCGAAGCTGGAGTACCAGTCCTCGGCATCTGCTACGGAATGCAGGCGTTGGCGCATCAACTCGGCGGGTCGGTCGTCGCCGGCATCGAGCGTGAGTACGGTCACGCGCAGCTGCGTCTCAATGGCGTCAATCACCCGCTGTTCGAAGGTCTCGACACCTCGGTGCCAGTCTGGATGAGCCATGGTGACCGCATATCCGAGATGCCCCCCGGATTCCTCTCGCTCGCTTTCTCCGAGAACTCGCCATGTGCCGTCATGGGCAACGAATCGATGCTTGCCTACGGTATCCAGTTCCACCCTGAGGTTACCCACACACAACAAGGCGACCAGATAATCCGCAACTTTGTTCACGGCATTTGCGGCGCTTCAGGCTCGTGGACGCCGAAGAACTTCGTTCGCGACTCCATCTTTCGCATCCGACAACAAGTCGGCGACGGCAAGGTCGTCTGCGCGCTTTCCGGTGGGGTAGATTCATCCGTCGCCGCCGCCCTCATCCACCGTGCGATCGGTGACCGCCTCACCTGCATTTTTGTGGACAACGGCCTTATGCGCCGCGGGGAAGCCGAGCGAGTCCAGACCGTATTTGCCAGCCAACTCGGCGTAAACCTGCGTTTTGTCGATGGCACCGAGCAATTCTTGTCGGCATTGAAAGAAATCACGGATCCTGAAGAGAAACGACGCCGGATCGGAGAAGAGTTCATCCGCATCTTCGAACGAGAGGCGAGAGATATCGGGGAGGTCGACTTCCTTGCCCAAGGTACGCTCTACCCCGACGTCATCGAATCTGTGTCTCCGGAAAGCTCCGCTGCACACAAGATCAAGACGCACCATAACGTTGGCGGTCTACCGGAGAAGATGGATCTCAAACTCGTCGAGCCGCTCCGCCACATGTTTAAAGACGAGGTCCGAGAAGCGGGTCACGAACTCGGTTTGTCTGCGCAGTCCGTTAATCGGCAGCCCTTCCCTGGTCCGGGTCTTGCGATCCGCATCATGGGCGAGGTCACATACGAAAAGCTCGAAATCCTCCGCGCCGCCGACTGGATAGTCGTGGATGAAATCAAGGACGCCGGTCTCTACGAGCAGCTTTGGCAGAGCTTCGCGGTATTGACCGACACCCAAAGCGTTGGCGTGATGGGCGACGCTCGGACGTACCAGTACGTCGTCGCAATACGCGCCGTTGTAAGCACCGACGCAATGACTGCGGACTGGGCGCGCCTGCCTTACGAAACAATTGCTCGGATGTCCAACCGAATCGTCAACGAAGTCCCCGAGGTCAATCGTGTGGTCTTGGACATTACGAGCAAGCCACCAGGCACGATTGAATGGGAATGACGGCCTCCGTAGGTCGCATTACGTAGCGGTTAGGGCTCGAACCAAGCAATGAAGATCCTGGTAGTCGGTTCCGGAGGCAGAGAACACGCACTGACGTGGAAATTCGCACAGTCGAAGCTGGTATCCAAAATCGTCTGCGCTCCCGGCAACCCCGGTATGGCGAACTACGCAGACCTCGTCAACGTCGCTGCCGAAGACGTAGATGGTCTTGTGGCGCTGGCCACTGACATCAAGGCAGACTTGGTCGTAGTCGGTCCCGAAGCGCCGCTTGTCCTAGGTTTGGCCGACCAACTCACCGAACGCGGCATCCCTACTTTCGGTCCCTCGGCGGCCGCATCCCGCATCGAAGGCTCGAAATCGTGGGCCAACGACATCATGTATCGCCTTGGCATTGCCTGTCCAGAAAGCCGCACGTTTAGCGACGCCGCAACGGCGATTCAATACGTCGAATCTTGCCCACCAGGTGGAATCGTGGTCAAGGCCGATGGTCTCGCCGCCGGCAAAGGGGTAACCATTCCTGAGACCCCCACCGAGGCGATCGAGGCCATCACCGACTCGCTTGAACATCGCGCATTTGGCGAGGCGGGCGAAACCATCGTCATCGAGGAACGACTTTCCGGCCCAGAACTCAGCGTATTTGCGTTCATCGACGGTGAAACGGTGTCGACTCCGGTCGCCGCTCGCGACTACAAGCGCGCTTACGACGGCGATATCGGCGCCAACACGGGCGGCATGGGTGCGTACACCTCGCCTAACCTGTGCTCACCTTCAGACCTCGATCACATCCGCTCGTCGATACTCGAACCCGTCGCCCACGCCCTCGTAGCCGAGGGATGCCCATATCGTGGCGTTCTTTACGCCGGTCTAATGCTGACCGAAAGCGGTCCACAGGTTATCGAGTTCAACTGCCGATTCGGAGATCCAGAGTGCGAGCCGTTGATGCTACGCCTCGATTCTGATCTCGCAGAAGTTTGCCTCGCTGTCGCCGAAGGCCGACTCGACGAATTATCCGTAACGTGGAACCAAAACCGCGCCGTAGGGGTCGTCGTTGTATCGAGCAAATATCCAGCCGCGTACGAAACTGGACTTCCGATCTACGGCGATCTGCCCAGTGAAGACAACGCCATCGTTTTCCACGCTGGGACATCCGAGGACGACGACGGACAACTGATCACTGCTGGAGGCCGAGTGCTTGTCGCTATTGCCGCCTCGACCGAATCCGTCCAAGAAGCACGCTCAACAGCCTTCGAGATCGCCGACGGAATCGAATTTGATGGTGCGCGCTACCGGTCAGACATCGCCGCCGGTGCAGATTGATCCAGTCCTGAATTAGTATTCTGCTTTTCCCGCAACGCGCCTCCGATAACTAGACCAACGACGTGATACCCCGCTACTCAAGACCCGAAATGAGCCGAATATGGTCTGAAGACCATCAGTTCGACCTGTGGCTTCGAGTCGAAGTCGCGGCCTGTGAGGCATGGTCGAAACTCGGTGTGATCGACGAAGCCGACATGTCGAAGATTCGCCACGCCAGTTTCTCACGCGCAGAGTACGATCGCCAGTTCGAGGAAACACGGCACGATCTAGTTTCATTCACTCGAGCCGTCGCTACGTCCTTAGGCGAAGAAGGACGTTGGATACATCACGGCCTAACGTCTAACGATGTCAAAGACACCGCCCTAGCGATGCAGCTGTCCGACTCGACCGCGCTGATCCTGTCGGGCATCGACGCACTGATGTCGGCGCTTGCGCCCCGTGCAGTCGAGTTCAAGCACACCCTTTGCATGGGTAGGTCGCACGGCATTCATGCCGAACCGATGTCTTTCGGCCTCAAACTTGCGCTCTGGTGGTCCGAGATGCGACGCAATCGCGAACGCGTTGTGGCTATGCGGGATCGCGTCTCAGTCGGCATGTTGTCAGGCCCCGTCGGGACATTCGCGGGCATTCCAATCGAGATCGAGAACCACGTCTGCGCTCAGTTAGGCCTTAAACCGGCCGAAGTCTCAAACCAGGTCATCCAACGTGATCGCCATGCCGAATACCTTCAGGTACTGGCGCTGATAGCCTCAACGCTAGACAAGATGGCGACCGAGATACGAGCGCTCCAACGCACCGAGATCGGTGAGGTCGAGGAGCCGTTTGGCAGACCGGGCTACGTTAGCAAGGGTTCATCGTCGATGCCGCACAAGCGAAACCCAGAGCTTTCCGAACGCATCTGCGGCTTGGCACGCGTAATCCGCTCAAACTCCATCGTCGGACTTGAAAACGTTGCTCTCTGGCATGAACGAGATATTTCCCACTCGTCGGCCGAACGCGTCGTCCTGGCCGATTCGTCGCTTGCTCTCGACTACATCTTGGACCTCATGTCCGGCATCATCGCTCACATGACAGTGAAGCCCGATCGGATGCGCCGCAACATGGAGATGACGCACGGCCTCGTATTCTCGCCTCGCGTCATGCTCGCGTTAGTCGAAGCTGGTGTAGAACGTGGCAAGGCTTACGACGCGGTTCAGCGCGCCGCGATGCAGTCTCTCGACCAAGAAACCGACTTCCAACCGATCATCAGCGAAGATCCGATCGTCTGTCAACATATTGACGGCTCTTCGCTCGCCGACCTCTTCGACTATGGCTACTTCATCGAGCAGGTTGACCAGATATTCGACCGTCTCGGCATCGAATTGAACGTGTCGGAAACGGTGTTGTCCACCTACCTGCCCGGGCTCGTCCATCGCGGCAAGGTGCGCGACACCTACCACGTGTCCGACGGCGTACTCATGATGATCGCCACTGACCGCATCTCTGCCTTCGATGTCATCATGGACGATCCGATACCGCAAAAAGGTGTCCTGCTAGCGCAGATGTCAGCGTTCTGGTTCCGCAACGTCATCGGCGACATCGTTGACAACCACATGATCGCAATAGTGAGTGAATCTGATCTCGAACGGAGTGGCGCGCTCACTTACCTCCCCCCTGAGTGGAACGATCGCGCGATGTTGATCCGAGAAGCAGACCGCATCGACATGGAGTGTGTTGTGCGTGGATACCTCGCTGGAGCCGGATGGGCCGAATATGAATCTCACGGCACCCTCAACGGCGCCGAAATGCCCGCAGGACTCCGCCCTGCCGAGAGATTGCCCGAACCGATGTTCACGCCTTCAACTAAAGCCGAAGAGGGACACGATCTGCCGTTAACTGAAGCGGAAGCGATCGATTTCGTCGGAGCGGAGCTGTTCCAGAAACTCAAACGCTTGAGCATCGAGATCTATAAACGAGCCCATCAACACGCTGCCGATCGTGGCATGATTCTGGTGGACACGAAATTCGAATTCGGATTCGTCGACGGCAACCTGACGCTTATCGATGAGGTTTTGACCCCCGATTCGAGCCGCTTCTGGGATGCGGACGATTGGAAACCTGGAGCATTCCCCCCAGCGTATGACAAGCAGCACCTCCGCGAGTGGCTTATCGAGAGTGGTTGGAAGCGAGAACCACCACCGCCCAAGGTTCCAAGCGAAGTGCTGGACATGACACGGCAACGCTACATCTCCGCTTACGAGCGGTTGACCGGCTCAACATTCAAATCGTGAACCACCGTATCCCAACCGTGAAATAGAATCGTGGATTGATGACCCAGTCAAGTGACAGAGTAGCCTCCACCCGCCCCGAGCATCGCCGCGGCATGACCCGCTCGCAGGTTCGAGAAGAACGACGAGCACGCAGCAATCGCCGAAAGCAACGGAAACGAACCGTCCTCATTGCACTCGGTTCCGTCTTTGCGATCCTAATCATCTTTGCCCTGGTATTCCAACAAGGTTTCATTTCTCGCGACCAACAACTCGCCGGCGAACGCGGACCATACAACGCCGGGGGTCCTGTTCCCCAAGATCCCGACGATGGCCGCGCTCACGTCCCAGACTCGATTGTTCCGGAAACTCGCTACAGCATCTATCCACCAACCTCCGGCCCGCACTGGAACACGCTTGGCAGCCAAGCCAACAACTATGAGCGCGCTCCTGCCGGATGGGGTCCATATGAGCGTGTCATACCCGACCAAGCCTTGATCCATAACCTAGAGCACGGTGGCATCGGTATGCACTACGACACCACCAAATGCGACACCGACTCATGTGCAGAGATCGCAGCGACGTTCGAGCGGATTGCCAAGGATTGGAACGATGACGATACCTACACGGGATTCGTCATTTCGCCGTACCCCTTCACGGATACCGTCATCACGCTCACCGCGTGGCGTCACCACCTCCGACTAGATGAGATCGATGAACCCAAGATGTTGGAATTCATTGACGCATACTTCGACCGCGGCTTCGAGCCGCAAGTCGCCGGCATGACACCAGCGAACTGAACGACGCGGATCCGAAATGAGCGGCACACACCTCGCCCACATCCGCGTCTACTTCAAACCCGGCATCCACGACCCTGAATCGGAGACCATAAACCGAGCTCTCGCGCGTCTTGGATTCAACGAAATCGAGTCGCTCAGCGCCGGAAAGTTCTTCGACGTGCGGATCGAAGCGGACAACGCCGAACATGCGGCGCAGACGGCGCGCAATATGTGCGAAACGCTGCTCGCCAACCCCGTAATCGAGACTTACTCCGTAGAGATAGTCGACTAACCGGCGCAAAGACGCCCGTTTAGCATTCCGATTGCCCGTCTGCTTGCCTCGCGTGTTTTTCTCGTAACGCGGTCGCCATTGCCTGCGCTACGATACCCGCGGGCGCGGCGACGATGCCCAATCCACACAGCACGACGACGGCAGTCATGATCTTTCCGCCGATCGTCACCGGATAGATGTCGCCATAGCCGACCGTTGTGAGTGTCGCCACCGCCCACCACAGCGCATCGCCCATATGACTGAACTGCTCTGGTTGCGTCTCGTGCTCGAAATGGTACGCCCCGAACGCGGCCAGGAAAACAACCAACCCGGTCAATGTGAGAAACAGCACAATCTCGTCTCGCATATGCGAAAATGCTCTCCCTAGATCCGCCAATGCCTGGCTGAAGCGCGCCATCTTAAGCAACCTGATGAGTTGCAACAATCTGAAGAGTCGTAGGGACGTGAACTGGGGTAATGCCACGATTCCCACGACTACAGCTAGCAGATCGATGATGCCAAAAAACGAAAAGACGTATTTGCGTTTATCGGAAGCGGTCCACACCCTGACAACGTATTCAAACGCGAAGAATATGACCGCAACGTATGCGATGTCGTCGATCCAACCCTTCTCCGGCCCCCAAGTCGCTCGCCAAAGATGCGGGATATCTGTGTCAAACGTGGTTACGCTCACCGACGCGACAATTGCAACCAACGCAAGCCATTCAAATATGACCCTACGACGGCTCATTTGCTCATTCATCGTCACCCTCCATTCAACGCGTGTGATCTGCTCACGCTTTACCCGCTGGCAAAGCCGGTAGGAAAGCCATTGACACCGACGTCGATCAAAGTAACGACATCTGCAAGGACCTCAGCCCGAAAGCGTGCCTTTGGTGCTCGGCACCGCACCGCCCGCTCGGTCATCAATCGACGCAGCTTCTCGCAACGCTCGAGCAAACGCCTTGAACGCCGACTCGATCATGTGGTGCTCGTTCGTTCCACGCAACACCGTCAGGTGCAAATTGAAACGACCTTCAGCGGCCAGCGACTCGAAGAAGTGCCGAGCCATGTCCGGCGAGAAATCGCCGATGTTCGAGGTCGAGCCCATGTCGACAACCGCATAACCACGACCACTTAGATCGACCACCGCATGCGACAAGGCCTCATCGAGAGGGACGTGCTTGCTGGACATGCGAATAATTCCTGCGGCATCGCCCAACGCCTCCAACAGACACCGACCGATTACAATCGCCGTGTCTTCAACCGTGTGGTGCGAGCCGGTTTCGATGTCACCCGTAGCAACCACCGAGAGATCTATCAACGAATGTTTCGCCAACGCGTGGAGCATGTGATTCATGAACCCGATCGGCGTGTCGATCTCAGCTCTGCCCTGTCCATCGATATCGAGGCCGACGCGGATATTCGTCTCGCCCGTTACGCGCTCAATCTCTGCGGTTCGATCACTCATTCGTGCACCTCAACCCCCAATTATCGATTCCGCAAGCACCCTAATCCGACGATTTTGCGTGCATCCGAACGCGTTACACCATGTCCTGCAACGCGTCGATCACTAGGTCATTTTGCGCCGGTGTTCCGACGCTGATCCGGATCGAATTCTCCAACCTTCTTCCGCTGAATTTTCTCGCGAAAATGCCACGCCGAGCTAGCAATTCATACGCCTCGTCCCCACTCAAACGATCGAACTTCACGAGCAGGAAATTTGCCCTCGACGGCGAGAAACTGACACCGTCCAACTCGTCAATGGCCGCCTCGGTCCTCTTACGCTCATTCTCCAACGTTGTTATGCGTGCCAGCAGCTTGTCTTTGTGCTTCAACGCCGCCAGACCTGCCGACTCCGCTGCGATATTTAGGTTGTATGGCTGCTTGATGGTCATTAGATGGTCGACGATCAGTTCGGACCCGATCGCGTATCCGATGCGCAGACCTGCGATGCCCGCCCATTTGCTGAAAGACCTGATCACAACCAGATTTTCATATTCGTCCAGCAACCCGGCCGTAGTCTCACCGCAAAACTCGTAATAAGTCTCGTCGACAACCAACACGATTCCCGTGTCTAGAATCGCTCGTGCATCGTCCTCCGGTAACAGATTGCCAGTTGGATTATTCGGCGAAGCGATGAACAGCAACTTCGCACCCGTACGATCAATCGCCTCGGTCGTTGCGTCGATGTCGATTTCCCAATCGTCCCGACGTTTAACCGGGATTAATTCAGCCTCCGAAATCTGGGCGCAGAACTCGTACATCCCAAACGTCGGTGGACAGTCGATCATCGACTCTCCGGGAGCCACGAAAAGTTTCGTCAGCAACTCGATGATCTCATCACCACCCGACCCAGCGATCAACTGCTCCGGTGGGCGCCCGGTGTACTCGCTCAATGCCGATCTGATGCGCACGAGATCTTGATCCGGATACTCGTGGATCGGCAACCCAACCAACGCGTCCGCTATCTCAGTCAACGGCTCGTATGGATTTTCATTGGCGTTCAATCGAATGACGTCGGCCGGATCGATTCCAACCGCGGTAGCCAAATGGTCCGAATGTTGAGCCCCGACATAACCCGTCGGGTTGTAGAGATGCGGTCGCATCATGCCTATCAAGTCGCGCATCGTCCCCTGCCTTTTAACGTTCGATGACTTCGCAATACTATCGTTTCCGACGAATTTCAGCAGCAAACGCGTGCGCTTCGAGCATCTCCAACCGAGCCAAATCCGAAGCCGCTCCGGAAATCGAATCGTATGTCGACTGGTCCATATCCAAAAATGGCGTTACGCGGATGAAATCCCGCGCAGACAAAGCCGACGAGAATCGCGCTGATCCGCCCGTCGGCATCACATGGCTCGGTCCCGCAACGTAATCGGCCATCACTTCGCCCGATCGCTCTCCTAAGAAGATCCCGCCCGCATGTCGGACATCCCCAAGCATCTCGTTAGCACCAGCGAAGCCCAAACACAGATGCTCCGGCGCGAATACTTCGGCAACCTTCAACGCCTCTGCGATGGTATCGACCACCACCGCCGCACCGCGACCCATTAAGGCCTTGCGCGCAATCTCAGCCCGCGGCAATCTCTCCAACTGCGTCGCCAACTCGCTCTCGACCGCATTGACAGAGCGGTCGGATAACGCCACCAGAACTGGCGCCGCGACAACATCATGCTCCGCTTGAGCCAATAGATCTGCCGCCGCAACGGCCGCATCCGAATCGTCATTAACTATGACCATCGTCTCGGTGGGACCGTATATTCCATCGACACCGACCATCCCGTAGACCCGACGCTTCGCAGCGGTTACCCAGAGGCTACCCGGGCCACAGATTACATCGACTTTGGGGATCGATTCGGTTCCGACCGCCAACGCAGCTACGGCCTGAGCCCCGCCTACTGCGAACACATCGTCCACTCCCGCGATTTGGCACGCAGCCAAGACCGCAGGGTGCGGAACTCCATCCTTGCTCGGCGGCGTGACCACACAAACATAAGGAACTCCAGCAACCCTCGCCGGCACCGCCGTCATAATCACCGTCGACGCCAATGGCGCGGTCCCCCCGGGGATACAGCAACCTGCTGATTGAACCGGATGCACTACCTCGCCATATCCCTCTGCGACGTCGCGCCAAGACTGCGGCAATGTTCGAGCCTGAAACTCCCCCACGCGACGCGTAGCCAGATGCAATCCTTCGACTTCATTCGGGCGCAACTGGTGCTTTGCCTCCGCCACGACATCCCCCGGAACCTTGAATTCGTCGATCTCCACCCCATCCAATTTCTTCGAGATTCGTCGTACGAATTCATCTCCGTGCGAACGAACATCCGCGATCACACGTTCGGCAAACGCGTCGGGCGTCATCGCCGCGTCGTAGATGCCGCCGCCGTCCGTTAACGGCTCATTCCCGTCGCTTTTCGAGCTACGGTCCTTGAACGCGACGATCGCTGCATCCAGCCCGTGGATTCGCCTCAACACGGATTGGTTCCCGTTGCGGACGAACCCAAATTTTCGACCAGTTTCCGGTACAACTCGCACTCGCTCTGATACAGGAACTGAATGTCGGTCACCGAAGTGCCGGTTCCACCCAAAGCCCGTAAGTGGTCCACCACACGCAACACGTCTCTTTTGCGCGTCACAATCTGAACCGCAAACCAGTGATTCCCGTCGTTCGTAAAGACCTTCGAAACCGTCGGGCCGCGCATGCCAGAAAGCTCTGGAGATTTCAGCACCAATCCGGCGATCTCAGCTTCCGAAGACCCTTTCACATTTGCAGTCACACGTAGGTACGACCTCGATCTCAATCGAGCCTCGATCCGCTCCAGCAACAACCTAGTTAAGTCCAGTTTCGCCTTCGACCCGGCTAGGAGTCGCCCGTTCCCTACCAATATGGCTTGCGATTCAATCGCCACACCGTCGACCAACGTGCGAAGGTTATTCTCCCGCAACGTGTTTCCGGTATCTGAGATGTCGGCGATGATGTCCGCGTATCCGATTCTCGGCGCAGCTTCGAGAGCGCCATTGATCGCAACCATTGAGAAATAGTTGATGCCGCGGCGATTGAGGAATCGTTTCACTAACCTTGGATACTTCGTCGCGACTCGAAGATCGCGCCCTCGTTCGTGCAGTTCGAGGCTCATGTCCGCCAAGTCGTACATCGAGGTGATGTCGAGCCACGAATCTGGTACCGCGATCACCAAGCGTGAATGCCCATACTCCAGATCAGGTGCGACAACCAACGTCTCGCCGTCTTCTAAACGCGCCTCCAAGTATCTGTCAAGGCCCACGATGCCTAGATCCGCATTGCCGGAATCCACAATCGTAGTAATGTCTGACTGCCGTTGATAGATGACCTCGATACCCGGTATGGAGGGAATCTCCGCTGTATACCGCCTCGAGTTCACCCGACTGACCGCCGCGTCCGACTCCGCGAGCAAGCGAACCGCGCCCTGCTCAAGCGCTCCAGTGGACGGAATGGCCAAGCGCAATGTATCCGTCATTCCCCAACTCCATCAATTGACTCGGGATTCCCCACCCGCATCACGCGCGCGTTCCCAATCGATTGCGCAACCTCGTCGGCGTCTACTTGACTGTCGAACAACGACACTACGTTGTGCCCTGCCTCGCGGAGCTCAACGGCCTTTTTGACCGCATCCTCGACAAAACCGTCGTCGGTTGGCGAGACAACAATATAGCTGCGCTCCGCGGCTTGGGATTGACTGCCGCGAGTTAACTCCAACACGGCATCGAGGTTCAACGCAAATCCCAAAGCGGGTAACTCCGCCTCTGAGCCTAGCGCCGAAGCCAACCCATCATAACGGCCACCACGGCCAAGGACAACGTTCTGTCCACCCACAACGGCACTGACTTCGAAGATCATTCCGGAGTAGTAAGCGATTGAAGCTCCTAGCCCGAGATCGACGATCACGTCGGAGCTGTCCACACCGTTCAACTCAGCAGCTTCGACGACGGACGCCAAATTGTCGAGACTGCACAGAGATTCGAGGCCGTAACTCTCGGTTAGTCGCCGTGCACCATCGATGGTTTCCAGAAGTCGGCGGTTCGAAGATTCGCCTTGATCAGCGTCGACGCTGGCACTTTTGAAATTGGCGATTTGACGGATGAGCGCCAACGCATCGGGGAAATCTACGTTTCGAGCGTCCCATTCCACTTTTCGTCGCAATCCAGCAACGATCTCATCAGCCGATCTCGTCGTCAACTCCGAAGTTTCCGGCAAGCGCACCGAACCCGACGCCAATCTCGACAACAAATCCGCTGCAGATGCCTGCGTCTCGATCTTCTGTTGACCCTGTGACGGTAACAAGCCCAGCCGGATCGCTTCAGCTTCAATCGAACCGCTGTCGTCGTCGCTGTCTGCCAATCCAGTAACGCTATCGGCAAGAAACATTCGAGCGCGCTCAGAGAGATCGAACCGACTCAACAGTTCGCGTATCAATCCGATGTGACCGATCCGAATTGAAACTTGATCTACACCCAATCTCCGAGCCAAGGAGTACGCGGCGAAAATTATCTCGCCATCAGCGAACGGCTGGGATGCGTTGACCAACTCAGCGCCGAGTTGAATGAACTGTCGCTTGTTGGGGACCGAACTGGATGGTGCGTCGTACGGCCTTTCGGTGTAGCGAAATATCGGAGCCGCATATTGGAACCTCTGCGGGCCCTGGCCACCGGAGGTTTCCAATGCGTGACGAACCACCGGGGCAGTCATCTCTGGTCGGAGGCTGATGTCGCTTCCGTCCGGAGCTACGAAGTCAAACAATTGACTCGATAAAAGACCGCCTGATCGCCGCAGAAAAAGCTCGGTCTGCTCTATCAGCGGGGTTTCGATCGGCTGGTAGCCAAGGCCGTGCAACACGCCGCGCGCGATGTTGATCGACTCCTCGATTCGTTCGAAATCCCTGCCCGTCCGGTCTTCGAAGCCAGGGGCGCGTCGAATCCTGCCGTTACGGCCTATCATCGAATCAATCTGTCAACAACCGAAAGCACATCGGTAACCAATCACGAGAAACCACGGCGCAATTGACCGAGCGTAGTCAATTACATCGTCGCCAGTATCACCAGATTCTAATTCCGCAATGTCTCCGGCAATCGCTATCCGAGTCGTTACAATCTGTCCCAGCATCGTCAGCGCGGTATTAGGCGACGAATCGTGCGTCACGCCACCGTCGCCGCAAAACCTAACACTTTCAGATTGACGTACAGTCGACTATTGCGTGAATCTCGCACATGAACTCGGTGATGAGAGGAAATTGAGTTGAAAACTCCCCAAAAAGCCGACGCAGTGGTTCTTGGTGCCGGTGCAGTCGGCTGCGTGATCGCGTTGCAACTGGCGCGTTCCGGTATTGCACCGCGAGTTTTCGACCGCGACGGGATTGCGTCGAATGCTTCTGCATTCGCCTGGGGCGGACTATCCGCTCACTTTGGAAACGGCGTGCCCGGTCCCATGACCGAACACTACCGCGACGCAATTGCCAAACACATCGCTCTCTACGATGAACTCTCCCCTACCGCGTCCAACGACTGGGAACTGCAACCCGTGGTTTCGCTTTCACTCGCGGACGACGAGACGACTGCAAATCAATTGACAGCTGATGTCGAGTGGATGCGGTCCGAAGAATTCGCCGCGGAGATGATCGACGCCGACCATCTGTATCGGTTGGAACCCACAATTCGCACTGGCATGGTCGCGGCGTCACTCGTCGACGCCGGTTGGGAACTCGACAGCTATTCCTTCACACAATCCATCGCAACCGAAGCACAACGCGGCGGCGCAATCTTCGCCGACGATTGCGCCGTTGCTATCGAAACCAGAGGGAGTTCCGTAACCGGCGTGAAGTTTGCGGACGGCTCCATAGTAGAAGCCCCAATCGTCATAGTCGCAACCGGTCCATGGACGAGTGACATCGCCGGCGTTCCGTCCCTCCCGATCAAACCAATTAAAGGCGAAATCATTCGCCTTGAACGACCCGGCAGCGACCTCCAAAACCGAGTTGGTTTCCGTGGTTTCAACGTCGGTCGCAAACCCGACGGCTCGGTGTGGGCCGGAACCTACGAATGGGACGTCGGCTTCAACCGAGAAATCTCCGAACAAGGTCGCAATCACATCATGGGCGGAGTTACCAGCTATATCCCTTCACTCGCGGGGCTGCCTGCCATCAAGACCACTGCGTGCCTCCGTCCGGTAGCCAGCGACGGTCTTCCCATCGTCGGCGCTTCGAATGCAGCTGATGGCCTCTTCTATGCCAACGGTGCCGGTAAAAAAGGCATACTGCTCTCGCCGTTGATGGCTCAATGGATCGCAGACCTTGTCTTGCAGGAAATCTCACCCCCGGAGATCGTCCTACCTTCTCGTTTCGAGGACATTTAACTTCGACGCGACCTGCGTCCACTACTTCCACTCGCGTCGTAATCTGACGTTAGCTTTGGCGCTGGTATATTTGTAACCAATCCTTCGACCACTCACGACGCACCATGGGGTCTCGCATCATGGCAGAGAACGAACCCGCATACAAGAGCACGACGAGCGAACGCGCACACGGCTTCTTCAACACCAAATGGGGTGATGCTTTCGAAGACCAGATGACGCGCGGCAAGCTGAGAAACTACCGCGCACCGGAAAATCGAGACGACCTCGACTCCGAAGAGCGCCGTGAATTCTTCCGCGAAGGCGCTTATCCCTACCAGCGAAAAATCAGCCTCGACAGTTACTACGAACACAAGTTCCCGCTCCAGATCGAGCTCGTAAAGATGCAGAACTGGGTGCGCGACACCGGCGAGAAGGTCTTGATCGTCTACGAAGGCCGTGACGCAGCAGGAAAAGGTGGAACGATCCGGCGCTTCATGGAGCACCTCAACCCCAGAGCCGCCAAAGTAATCGCACTCGAAAAACCCACGCCCCAAGAATCCGGACAGTGGTACTTCCAGCGGTACATCCAACACCTGCCTACCGATGGCGAGATTGCTCTCTTCGACCGCTCCTGGTACAACCGCGCCGGCGTCGAAAAAGTAATGGGATTCTGCACCGAGGAGGAATATGACCAGTTCCTCATCGATACTCCACGGATCGAGGAGATGTGGGCGAACTCCGGCATCCGGATCATCAAGCTCTATTTCTCCGTCAGCCGAATCGAGCAGGAGCGCCGGTTCAAACGACGGCAGCGCGATCCCCTAAAGCAGTGGAAGCTCAGCCCGGTCGACCTCGCCTCGTACCATCGATGGGACGACTACACCACCGCCAAGATGGCGATGTTCTACCACACCCACACCGATTTCGCTCCCTGGTACGTCATCAAATCCGACGACAAAATGCGCGCCCGCATAAACTCCATTCGTCACGTCCTGAATCTTCTCCCGTACCACGGAAAAGACGAGGACGTCGTCTACGAAACTGATCCATGGATCATTGCAAGCGCCGACGAAGTCTTTGACGTCAAAGGCAAATCCAGTTACGGAACTAGCGACAACGGCCAGACGTCAACGAACGAGCTAGCCGCCGTATCGACTTAGCGAACGGATACCAGCGTTACTGCGCCGTAAACCCTCCGTCGATCACCAAACACGCACCGGTTACGAACGAGGCCTCGTCCGAGGCCAGGAACAACACGGCCCGGGCGATCTCGATCGGCTCTGCAAATCGGCCTATCGGATGCAACGCAACGATCCGGTCGTACATCTCAGGGTTTTCCCACGTCCCACGCGTCATTTCCGTATGCGTGAATCCGGGGCAGACCGCGTTGACCCGAATATTCTGCTTCGCCAAGCCAAGCGCCATATCGCGCGTCGCGTTGACCACGCCACCTTTGGAGTGCGGATAGGGATTGAAGCCATCCGTGATGAAATCGGGGTAGCCGATTAAACCACGAATTGAAGCGATATTCACAACCGCACCGCTGCCTTGCTCCTTCATCTGATCCACCGCGTGCCGCGCCATCAATACCGTGCCTTTCAGGTTGACGTCGATGACGAACTGCCAACGCTCCTCGTAGGTCATGTCCGAGGCTCGCCGGGCACCCACGCCTGCGCTGTTGACCAAAACATCGACTCGTCCAAACTCATCCACTACCGCGTCAACCGCAGCCGCGCAACTGTCGTTGTCTGTCACGTCAACCGACGTGACCATCGCCGAACCGCCAGCTTCACGTATCTCATCCGCAACGCGCTCCGCACCTTCCGCGTTCAATTCGGCGATCGCAACTGTTGCGCCTTCGTTCGCAAACAACTTGGCGCTCGCTTCACCAATGCCGCTACCGCCGCCGGTGATCAACGCTACCTTGCCCCGCAAACGCCCCGAAACGGTTGATTCTCTCGCTCGTGTCTGTTCCACCATTGATTTGCTTTCCTCATCCCGCCGTGTACCCGCCGTCTACTGGCAGGCACGAAGCGGTTACAAACGACGACTCATCCGATGCCAGATACAACGCTGCATACGCAATTTCAATCGGCTCGCCGAGCCGTCCCATCGGATGCAACGACTCCAGCTGCACGCGCATGTCGGCATCGTCAGTCAAAGACCTCGTCAGGGCTGTATAGGTGAAACCCGGGCATAGCGCATTCACCCTGACGCCTCGCTTGGCGAACGCCACACCCATATCGCGCGTCATCTGCACAACCCCGCCTTTCGAATGCGGATACGGATTGAAACCGTCGCTCATCCCGGTCGAGTAACCGACCAATCCGATGATCGACGCCAAGTTCACTATCGAACCGTAACCGGCGGGCAGCATCACTTCCGATGCTGCGTGAGACATCAACATCGATCCCTTCAAGTTCACATCAATAACCCAGTCCCACTTCTCCTCGAAATCCCAATCCATCGGCGCTTTCCGAGGTGTCACCCCTGCGCTATTGACCAAAACATGCAACCCGCCAAACCTCTCCACAGTGCCCGCGACCAAATCCTCGCACTGACTCCGTTTCGTGACATCCACAGCATCTGCCGCGGCCGATCCGCCGCGCTCAGTCACCCGGTCCGCAACATCCCGCGCCGCACCCACTTCCAAATCGGCGCAGAACACATTCGCTCCCTCCGCGCTGAACAACTCGGCACACGCCGCGCCGATACCCGAACCCGCGCCGGTGATCAAAGCGGTCTTTCCGTCAAGCCTGCCCATGTTCGCTCCAATCATAGAAATGCGATTAGCGTTAGTAAGTGTAAGCCTATTTCTCATCAAGCGATACAATCTCAAATCGCCAACATGACCACCTCTCGCCGCAGCCACCGACCTCGCCAGGGCCATTCTGAAGAACCGGTTCAGGACGCACCAGACGCGAACCAAACCGAAGAGCCGGCGACTCCTGACCCCGAATCCATCGAATCCCTGGGTCTCGAATTCGCTGGTCCACTTCGCCGCTTCTACGCCTTTGCCATCGACATCGGAATCCTCCTCATGGTCGTTTTCATGGTCGCTCCGATCTCGGGCGGTCGCGTCTTCAGCGCCCAGGCCGGGATCATCGATGTGTTTATCTTTCTCGCATACTTCATCATCCCTACCGGCCTATTCGGACGCACGCTTGGAAAATGGGTCGCTGGCATCTCCGTCGTTGACGACGAAGGCAACAAACCGGGCGTCGCCGTCGCCATCCCTCGCGAAGTCGTCGGTCGCTTCGTCTCCACAATAACCTTCGGTATCGGGATCATTTGGGTCATATTTGACGACAAGCATCAGGGTTGGCACGACAAAATGGCCGGAACTTACGTCGTTGTCATTCCCAACAGTGGCGGGCCCGGGTTATTTGGTCGAATGTTCGCACCGCGGGACGATGCACAGCCTGACCAGACACGTCAACAACGCGTCGGACGCCCAACGACGCGCCGCAAACGTCGGAATCGACGACGAAACTAATCGTTTCCGCACCCAGTTAAACATTCCGAAAGGCGCTTAGATGGCAATCTCAAAACTCGCAAGAGAACAGATGAAAGCGAGTTCGTGGATTCGCCGCATGTTTGAAGAGGGCATGCAGCTCAAGGCAATCCATGGCGCGGAAAACGTTTTCGACCTTTCACTTGGCAACCCCCTTCTCGAGCCGCCACCCGAATTCAACCAAGCCCTCGCCGAGATCGCCAACGAAGCTCCTAGCGGCACGCATCGCTACATGCCCAACCCAGGCTTCATCGAATCCCGGGCCGCCGTCGCCGAAGCGTTGTCCCACGAATCCGGAACGCAATTCCAACCAACCGACATCATCATGACCGTCGGAGCCGCCGGTGCCATCAACGTCGCCCTCAGAGCGCTGCTCGACCCTGGCGACGAAGTCATCATCATTGCGCCGTACTTCGCCGAATACATCTTTTACGTCCAGCACGCCAACGGCGTTTACCGCGAAGCAAAGTCGACCCCCGACTTCATGCCCGACTTCGACTCGTTAGCGTCTTTGATGAACGAACGCACCCGTGCCGTAATCATCAACTCGCCGAACAACCCGTCAGGTGTCATCTATCCCGCCGAGGCAATCGCCCGACTCGCACAGCTCATCCAGACCACCGAAGCGGAACACGGCACCGAGATTTACATCATCACCGACGAACCGTACCGAAAACTCATCTATACCGACGCCGCGTACCCGTTCGTATTCGAACACCACCCTCGCACCATCGTCGCTATGTCCCACTCCAAAGACCTCGGACTAGCCGGTGAACGTATCGGTTACCTCGCCGTCAACCCAGACGACTCTGGAAAGGCAGACCTCCTCGACGCATCGGTCTTCATGCTCCGTACGCTCGGATTCGTCAATGCTCCCGCCATCATGCAACGCGTGGTGGCAAAACTTCAGCACGCCAGCGTCGACATCTCCGAATACCGACGCAAACGCGACATCATTCACTCTGCACTCACGGATATTGGTTACCATTCAAACCTCCCAGACGGCGGCTTTTACCTGTTCCCCAAATCCCCAATCCCCGACGACACAGCATTCGTCGACCTGCTCAAATCCAAACTAGTCCTCGTCGTTCCCGGCGTCGGATTTGGCATGGGCGGCTACTTCCGAGCGTCATACTGCGTCGAAGACGAAGTGCTCCATGGATCAATCGAAGGTTTTGCCGAAGCCTTTAAAGAAGCGAATACAGGTGGTTAGAATCGATTCTCATGCTCGCCCATACACGCATCCAAATCGCCCGCTTTCTCGTCATCGCCCCATTGTTGTGTGTGATCGGTCTAACTGCCTTCGCATGCGGCGACGATGCCGAGCCAACCGTCATCGCCTTACCGACGGCAACGCCCGGTGCCATGGCCACCACGCCTACGCCCACAGTATTTCAGGACGAAGATGACGGCAAAGTCCAAATCGGCTTCAATCTCGGACTTCAGGACTATCCGCAGCAGGGAGCCGGGGTAGTCACGCAACTAGACCGAGGCACGCGCATTAAAGTGACTGTCCGACCAGCGCCCGGCACGATCCAACAGTTGAGCATCCGCTCCGGCAAATGCGAAGACGCTGGCGATCTAGCCAAATTCAAATGGGTCGAAACACTCGACCACGCCATCGGCGGTGTATCCGTAACCAACCTCCCGGAACGCCACATCAGCACCATCCTCGACGGCAACCACGCCGTCGCCGTTTCCATACCTGGCGGGACCTTCTCACAAGTTGCGTCCTGCGGCAATCTACCAGACCTCACCCACCTCGAAATCCCGGCGTCACAAGACGGTTGATCGTCGTGATCGTTGCCTTGCGATCCAGCGCCGCACACTCACCCCTATATCGCCTCTTTCAATCCCGAACCTGTAACCGGCACAAGAACTCGCGCATCTCTTCCGATCTCGCCGTTACGCACCAACTCCTCTAAACCTGCGAACGCCGCTGCCGAAGTTACCTCGCAAAAAATCCCGGATTCCGCGGCCAACCGTTCCCGCCACTCCAACATCGCTACGTCGGTAACCGCAACCGCCGATCCACCGGACGCAACCACTGCCCGAGCGGCCTGCGCCGCCCGTGGCGGCACACTAACCGCAATCCCCGACGCAACCGTCGGCTTCGCTTCGTCAGCGTTCCACGCCACTCCCTGTATCGCCCGCAGTAACGGTTGAACCGCCTGCGACTGCACACAATGTATCCTCGGTCGTTCGTCATCGGTGTATCCCGCATAACTCCCGATCAACAACGCACCGTTACCCGCCGGCGCGACAATATCCGTCGCATGGTAACCAGCGTCTGCAACCTCCGCGACCATCGCCTTAACGCCTTCCGCAAACCAAGGACTAAGAGCATGTGAGAGATACGGTATGCCCTGACGATGCGCAAACTCCGCCGCCGCATCGGTCGCCGCCTGCCGAGGACCGTCGATCAAGTGCAACTCGGCACCGAATATCTGCATTTGGTCCAACTTCCCTTGCGCCGCGCTCGAAGGCGCAAATACATGTGCTCGCATACCGGCGCGAGCCGCGTAAGCCGACATCGAAGCACCGGCATTGCCTGACGAATCCTCGACAAATTCCTCGACGCCTTCTTCAAGCGCAGCTGAAACCAACACTGCGCTGCCCCGATCCTTGAACGAACCCGTCGGTGAGCAAAACTCCAACTTGGCAACCAAATCCGCTACCCCAACACTCTGAGCTAGTCCATCCAACCGCACCAACGGAGTGCTCCCCTGCCCCAAATCGACCGCTAGTTTTGATACCGCAGTCGGTAATCCCGAAACTGCATCCTCGGCATCGAAATACCGAATGTCATAGATCCCTCCGCAGCCGCAATACACGTTCCGCACCGATGGCACTTCAGCCACCTTGGTGCAAACGGCGCAGATCAATTCAAAGCGCGATGAACGCGCCTCCATCACCTCTGGCGATTTCTCGCGAGACATCAGCGACAGACCGTCCGTCAATTACCTCGACTGGGCTCAATCACCGACAATCCAACACCCGGTCGCGCAGCCCCCCGGTTTACCGCAACAACGCCGCCATCGGAACGCCAACATGAAGAACCGGCGAGCGACCCATCTTCACCAAACTCAATGATGTTCATTCCGCCGGCTACATTGGCCACCATCTCCACCTCATGCCCGATATTGGTCAATGCCGTCGAGACCGTGGACGTGAATTCGCGCTCCAACTCCACTGTCTGCCCTTGCGTGAACATCCGCGGCGCCTCCACCGCCTCCTGCGGCGTCATACCGTGATCGACGATATTGACTATCGCCTGCGCCACCGACGTCCAAATCCGCAATCCACCGGGCAACCCCAATGCAAAACTCGGACGGCTGCCACGATACACAATCACCGGCGCCATGCTGCTCGCAACACGCTTCATCGGCTCAACCGAGTTGGCAACGTTAGGATGCGGATCGAAGTTCGACATCGTGTTGTCCAGTAGAACTCCAGTTCCCGGGACTACGACCTTCGATCCGAATATGTGGTTGATCGTTTGCGTCGCCGATACGATATTCCCTTCCCCGTCCGCCGTCGTCACATGTGACGTGCTGTCCGACTCCGCAAATGCCGGCGTCGCCAGTTGTGGCGTGACCGCATTCGGCAGAATCTGACTCATCAGCTCCTTCGCATGAAACTCTGACAACAACCGATCGGTTGGAATCTCGACAAATTCCGGGTCCGAAAGATAACGATTCCGGTCCGCGAACACGAGCTTCATCGCTTCCGCCATTAAGTGGATCGTCGCACTCCTGCCGAAACCCATCCCTTGAATATCCCGCAATGACAAGACATTCAGGTACTCCACCAAGTGAATACCGCCCGCCGACGCCGGAGGAGGTCCGGTAATCGTGTAACCCCGATAACTGCCTTCAACCGGCTTGCTAGTCCGTGTCTCGTAACCTTGCAGGTCGTCTATCGTCAAAATACCGCCGTGCGACTGTGAATACCTCACAATCTCCTCGCCCAACTGGCCGCGGTAAAGATAGTCCGCACCTTCAAACGCGATCCGCTTCAAAGTAGCCGCAAGATCCCGCTGCACCACCATATCTCCAGTTCGGGGCACGCGCCCCTCCGGCGTGAATATGCTGCTCGTGGCGCTGAAAAGCTGTAACTGGTCTTGGTTGTCAGCCACGAACTTGCAGTGATGATCCGTTGCTCGAAATCCTTGCTCGGCGTGACTGATCGCCGGCTGCATAACGTCGGACAGCGACAATTTGCCGTGTTCAGACTGCACCTCACACCACGCCTTCAAAGCCCCCGGCACACCAGAAGCCAACACGCCCGTCTGATTCAAATCCCCACGAACTCGCATGTAGTTCGGCCATTCGTCCGACAGCGGCGTGTACATATCCATTCTTGCCGCCGCCGGTGCCTGCGAGTAGTTGTCGATTACGAATCGATCTCCGCTCGCCAGACGGATATTCATGAAGCCCGCGCCATAGATTCCCATCTTCATCGGCTCCACCACGCTCAGCGCAAACAACGTCGCCACTGCCGCATCAATCGCATTTCCGCCCGCGGCCAACATCTCTGCACCCGCAGCAGAACCCAGGGTGTGTGTCGAACCAACAACCCCGCCGTAGCCAACGGCTGGGCGGTTCTCAAGGCTAAACGTCGTTGGCGAATTGTCACGCCATCGTTGAGATGTTAATGCGCCTACGGGCATCCGGATTCAACCACCTTGCTGCTAGAGATTCCATCGTTGTCATAGACGCCATGGCCTCGCGACAACCTAGTTGATGGTAAAACCCGTGACTCCATTTCAACCCCAATGACCAACTCAGGCGATAATGGAACTATCTGAACACCATCGCCCGCAATCGCAATCCTGGTCAACCCAAAACTTGGTCATCCGAATCGTTTCAGCAAAGGAGTTGATATGCCGATAATCACCGTCGAAGGTAGAGTTGGAGCCGGCGCACCCGATCTCGGGCGTCTCGTGGCTCGCGAACTGGAGATCGACTTCGTCGATCGACTTATCCTCGCTCAGGTAGCCCGAGGTGTGAACGCCACGATGCGCGCGCTCGTCGACCAAGAGCGCCGAGTGCCTTCGTTGGTAAATCGCTTAGCTATGCGCGTCCAACGCGTCCTCGAACGTTCTGCCGTCGCCGGAATGGGCGGCGACCCATACTTCGGCCCCGGGGTCGAAGACCTTATTTCTCGACAGTACAGCGAGTACGAGGAAGAACCACACACCACCGCAGAAGAGGTCAACGACGAACGATTCATCACTACCACACGGGAGGTCATCAACGATATCGCCGATCAAGGCAACATCGTCATCCTCAGCCGCGGCGGTGCCGCAATTCTTCGAGAACGCAACGATGTCGTGCGCGTCGGTGTTGTCGGGCGAATGGAAGACCGCGCCAAGAGAGTAGCCGAACGCGAAAACATCTCCATGGACGAAGCACGAGACTTCATCTCCCACTCGGATGCCGCACAACACCGCTACTTCGACAAGGCATTTGGTACGAGCCCGATCGATCCGTTCTTATATCACTTCATGTTCAACACATCCGACGTCACCATCTCATACGCTGCTAGGGCGACCATTTTAGCCGCTGAATCTCTCGACGACGACGGCAAACTCTAACGGCGTTGCTCCGTCATCGTCTAGAATTTCACCTAGAAACCAATACACCACCACCCGATCTCACATGCCACCTCGCAACCGAAACCGACGCCGACCCGGACGCCGACCTAACGTCTTCGTCCAGACCGAAGAGCCGACGGCGCGGCGCCAACAACCCGAACAGCCAGAAGAAACCATCGCGGCACCATCAGCCGTCGCATCCGCGCCTGCACCACGAAACATTTCGGCCACCCCCAACCGACCGCAAACCGCCAACCCACGCCGCACTCAACGGACACGCTCCGAAGTCTACGCCCGCACCTTTCCCTTGGAAATCCGCAAAATGGGCATCATAGCCACCGGCATCATCGTCGCCTTAGCGGTCTTCACGATCGCTTTGTAGGCAATCTCGTTTACCGTTGCGTTGCCCCTCCAATTGGACGAGACGCAACGAAGAGTATCGCGACTTTGCGGCCTAAACCGGCGAGTGAATCTTTGGCGTGTCGCTAAACTGAACTGTCAACTTGCGCGAAAATTAACTCCTATCGATTCGATCGACCTATACTCGAACATCCATATCTGAGACCAATCTATGCTGCTGATGGATGAACCAATCAACCCGTCCCGCGATGTCCCAAGTGCTGTTCAAACATTGGCAGCCGATTTCGGACGCAAATGGACGAGCTATCAAGGCAACGAAATCCAGCATTTCCAAGCCCACTTCAACGAATTATGCGCGATCGTCGGCCACCCAAAACCCTCCGACGACCTAGACAACCACGACTTCGAATTCAATCAGCGCGTACGCACCGCGACTGGAAGTCAAGGTGAAGCCGACGTCTTTCTCCGCGATCACTTCATCATGGAGTACAAAAAACCGGGATTAGACCTTGACGCGGCGTACAACCAGAACCTCAGATACCGCGACGGACTTGGCAACCCGCCACTGCTGATCGTCGCCGATTTTGAAACCATTCGCATCCATACCAATTTCACAGGAAAAGCACCCGACACCTACATCATTGAGCTTGACGACTTACACGATATCGAGCAGAACGCTACACGCAGGAACTCGCTCGGAGTTGTAGATCAATCACCGCTCTCGATCTACCAAGTGCTCCGCTACTGCTTCTACGATCCTGACTACTTGGAGCCCGTACGAACCACCGACCAAATCACAGAGGCGGCGGCTGACATCTTCAACAACATTGCCAAAGAACTTCAGGATTACAACACTGGCAAAGACGTAGAAATCGCTCGTTTCCTTTCTCAGCTTCTGTTCTGCATGTTCTCCAGCGATGTCGGTCTTTTACCGAAACAACTCATGACCAAATACACGCATGAGTTGGGCACATTCCCCGCGACTGTTTTTCCGGCCAGGCTAAACCGCCTATTCCAAAAGATGAGCGTCGGCGACCCGATCGAGGCCCCACCCGTCAAGCATTTCAACGGCGGACTCTTTGACGGGCGCCCCAACAACCTGCGGATCGGCAACACCATAATGCCGTTCGTACGTCAAGCCGATGCCCTCGATTGGTCCCAGATCGAACCTGCCATCTTTGGTACGCTCTTTGAGCGTGTCTACAATCCTGAAAAACGCGCGCAACACGGCAGACACTACACGTCCCGTAAGGACATCGAAACGCTTGTAGAGCCCGTCGTCATGACACCACTCCGAAGAGATTGGGACAACATCAAATCTTCTACCAGCGATGCCGACGCGGAACTAGCCAAGGTCACAGTTCAGGATTTTATAGACCGATTGGGAAATGTCCGCATCCTAGACCCCGCCTGCGGATCAGGCAACTTCCTCTACGTAGCATTAAACCTATTGCACGACCTCGAACGAGAGGTCATCACCTGGGCGCTCGATTTCGGAATCGATCCTCCAGAACCGCGCGTCCATCCACGCCAACTGCTCGGCATCGAGATCGACGAATACGCCCATCAACTCGCCAGTGTCGTCGTCTGGATTGGCCATCTCCAGAACGGGGCTCGCGTCGGCAACATTGAAGACCGCGACCCCGTACTAGACCCGCTAGACAACATCGACTGCCGAGACGCCATCGTCGACGACACCGGACCCGAACCAATACCCGCAGAATGGCCCGAAGTAGACTTCATCATCGGCAACCCGCCGTTTCTCGGCAATGCAAACATGCGAGGGGATCTCGGTGAAGACTACGTCAACTTGTTGCACAAAGTTTGGGATGGCCAAGTGTCGGGTAGGGCTGATTTTTGTGCATTCTGGTTCGAGAAAGCGCGTCATCAAATTGAACGAGGCAAATCGTCACGTGCCGGGCTACTGGCTACGCAAACCATCAGGGCGGTTGATTCTAGGGAAGTACTCCAAAAGATCAAAACAACTGGCGACATTTTCTTTGCCGAATCGGATCGTGAATGGGACAGAAGGCCAGATGGCGCGTTCGTTCACATTTCCATGGTCGGTTTTGATGATGGCAGCGAGAAACACCGCGTATTGGATGGCGCACCCGTTGATGTTATTCATTCCGATCTTTCATCGAGATCCGCCGATGTCACAGAAGCTAGGCGTCTAAAGGAAAACGCAGGTATTGCATTCAAGGGGATTGATAGAACTGGGCCGTTTGACATTCGCGAAAATGTTGCACATCAAATGCTTCAAACTTCTAACCCGAGTGGGAGGTCCAATAGCGATGTGGTCAAACCGTATTTAATCGCCAGCGATGTAACCGACGGATCTAGCAATCGATGGATAATCGACTTCGGTGTCCACACCAAGGAAGATGAAGCACGACTGTATGAAATGCCGTTTGAGCACGTCGAGGCACATGTGAAACCATACCGCGAAAAGCGTCCTAAGTTGCGTTCTCAATGGTGGCTATTCACAAGTACACGTCCCGGCATGAGATCGACCGTACAAAAGTTGCACCGGTTCATTGTCACTCCCCGACATGGGAAACACCGCGTCTTCGTATGGGTGCACCATCCAACATTGCCTGACGGCGCAGTTACAGTATTTGCCCGCGATGATGACTATTTCATGGGCATCCTTCAATCTCGGGTGCATGCGACTTGGGCCCGAGCTATGGGCAGTCAGGTGAGAGATCGCGAATCTGGTTTCAGATACACCCATACCACTTGCTTTGAGACTTTTCCATTCCCAGAACCAACAGATGACCAACGAGACGCAATCGCTGACGCGGCAAAAACTCTGATGATCCACCGCGAAAATTCGCTATCCGGCCCTTTCGCCCTGCACAACGGTGTCAAGCAGAAAAACACTCTGACCAACCTATACAACCGCAACCCATCTTGGTTGAAAGCCGACCACGCTGACCTCGACCAAGCCGTATTCGATGCCTACGGCTGGCTCGAAGACCCCGCCGCCCTCGATGACGACACCATCCTTGAACGACTCCTAGAGCTGAACTTGTTGCGCGAGCCTGCGTGATTAAGAATTGAACTTCCCCCATATCCACGCTGTAACTAGTGCAACGATGCCCAAGCCAAGCACCAAGGGATTCATAATGAACGCCAATATTCCGCCGCCCGGACCGGGTGTCGCCTTGACTGTTTCAACTGCTTGATCGATGCCGGTCGCTTCTTGGAAGTTAGCAACCATTGAAGCCACAACAGACAACACGATCAACACCACGATTACGACAGCGCAAATCCCACATATCAACAGGCATCCTTTAAATCCATTATTCATACTTCGATAACTCACTGGCATCGCTCTGCAGAGTTACTCAGGGAATCGTGTGTCAGATTCTCACAATTGTACTCATAGATTTTTGCAACTTAATTCACAGATGAAAATCTCCAACCAAACTCGATTCGTGGGCGTTCTCGTGTCGTACGGGTTCAACCCCGTAAAATCAACTTATCTCCATGCCTCCAGCGCTTCCAACCGAATCCCCCTCCCGCGCCGATCTCTTCGCTGATCGCCTTGCCGCTGTTCCTCGCAAACCCGGCGTCTACACCATGCGCGGAAAGAGCGGACAGATACTCTACGTCGGCAAGTCCGTAAGCCTGCGTAATCGCCTCCGCTCGTACTTCTCGAACGAAACCAAACTGCGTGGCAAGACGAAACGGCTCGTCAATCTCATTCACGACTTCGAATACATCGTTGCCGAGTCCGAACGCGAAGCGCTCCTCCTCGAAAACTCCCTCATCAAAGAGCACAAACCCCGCTTTAATGCCCGGCTCAAAGACGACAAGACCTATCCCTACATCAAGGTCGACCTCGACGACGAGTTCCCCCGCGTCTACTTCACGCGCCGACGTTCCAAACGCGACGGCGCGCGCTACTTCGGTCCTTACGCCTCGGCATACTCCGTCCGGACCACTCTCGATCTTCTCAAAAAGCTCTTTCCCTACCGCTCCTGCACGATGAAGATCACGGGTGAAGAAGAACGTCCCTGCCTCGAGTACCACATCAAGCGCTGCATCGCACCCTGTACCGGCTACGCCGACAAGCCAGAATATGACGAGGTCATCGAACAAGTCATCTCATTCCTCCAAGGTGACACCAAAAAGGTCGTAGTCGATCTCCAAGAGGCGATGACCGAGGCCGCAGAAAATCTCGAGTTTGAGCGCGCCGCTGCTCTCCGCGACCGTCTCAACGCAATGAAGATCGTCTACGAGGATCAAAAAGTCGTGGGCATCGGGCAGGAAGACATGGACGTCATCGCCTGCGAGAAAGGCAGCGACGAAGCCTGGATCGACGTCTTCTTCATCCGCCGTGGAAGCATGGTCGGACGCGATAACTTCATCATGGCCGGCACTTACGACGACACCGATTCCCACATCATCGCAAAGTTCATCGAGCAGTTTTACATCGTCGGCAACCCGCACATGCCGCGCCGCATCCTGACCCAAGCCGAACCTGAAGACTCCCCCATCCTCCAAGAGCTTCTCACCGAAAACCGCGGCGCCAAGATGGAGATCAACGTCCCGCAACGTGGTCCTAAGCGAAAGCTCGTCGAAATGGCTCACGAGAACGCCGCCCAGGGCCTCGCGCAGCTAAAACTGAAGTGGCAGTCCAACTCCGACTTGATGGGGCGTGCTCTGGACGATCTGCAGGAAGCCTTGAGCTTACCGAACCGACCCTACCGTATCGAGTGCTACGACATCTCACACATCCAAGGCACATCGTCCGTGGCCGCCATGTCCGTCTTCGAAAACGGTGCACCCGCGACATCGCAGTATCGACGATTCAAAATCAACACCGTCGAAGGCAACGACGACTTCGCTTCGATGCGCGAAGTCCTCACGCGCCGCTTCAAACGGCTCAACGCCGCTCGCAAAAAGACCGCTGAGACCGGCGAATTGAGCAAAGCCGGCGACTCGTTCGGCATCACACCCGACCTCGTACTTATCGACGGCGGCAAAGGACAGCTATCCGCCGCGCTTGCCATCATGCTCCACCTCGGCGTCGCCGACATCCCTCTCGCGTCCATCGCCAAGAAGGAAGAGGAACTCTACACACCCGATAGCTCGGATCCCATCCGGTTGCCGCGCAACGCCCCTTCCCTATTCGTCCTTCAGCAAGTCCGCGACGAAGCCCACCGATTCGCCATCACGTATCACCGCAAAACCCGGGGCCGCACATCACTCAAATCCGCGTTAGACCTTGTGCCCGGCATTGGACCATCGCGCAAACGCGCCCTAATGCGACGCTTCGGCTCAGTCAAAGCCATACGTGAAGCATCTGAACTAGAACTGGCATCGACGCCCGGAATGACCCAACGCCTAGCCGCCAAAGTCAAAGACTACCTATGATGCCACCCGCCGGAACACCTCTTCGCCACATCCATTGCAATTATTAACATCCGTTAGATATAATGTGTCTCACGACGACGAAAAGTCTGTAATACTTTTAAGGAACCAACGGAAAAATTAGATGACAACCTCCACACGACAAGCCGATTTCGACATCGACAACCGTTTAGTCCGATTCGAGACTCGGCTGGACGCCTTGGCTACTAAAGAAGACCTTGCCAACTCCCACGGCGATCTACGAACCGAGATGGCAACACGATTCGGTCAGCAGGACACCAAGATAGAGGCACGCTTCGGTGAACTTAAAACCGAGATCGCCAACTTCAAGTCTGAAATCATTCGCTGGTTCGTCGGCACGGTCGCAGTCAGCACCACCCTCGTCGTTTCAATCGTTACCCTGATCGATCAACTAAGCGGTTAAACTAACTTCGCCCGCGCTGAAGCTCTCAATGCGCAATCTGACCTGGCGCTCCTCGGTCCTACTTCGCAACCGGTATCGCCGAACGCCTGACCACCAAAGTCAGTGGCTATTTGTGGACCCGGCTAATCCCCTCCGACGCGCCACTTGCGCGCCTCCATAACGCCGATCAATACATCCAGATTCTCCGGTGTCTCTCGCAATCTCAAAGTCCCATCGTCATAGCGAAACTCTATCCAACCTTTGGGTAAAACATAAGCGTCAGTAACTCCGTCCTGGGGCCGACCGGATTCCGCTGAATCATTCGAATCGGTATCCCAAACCTCGTCGTTAAACCCCTCCAAGAAACTGCGTATCGCTCCGTAGATGCGCTCAACCATCGGCATACGCCTCATCACCTCGTCTATTTCGGCACCCGTAACCTCCTGCAACAACACCGCCAACACTCGCTGATCAACCTTGCCGTCCCCGATCCGTGCCTCAAGCTCGTTGAACAACGGCACCGATCGCGACAACTTGCGCATCATCTCCGTCTCTTCGCCGTCTCCGCGTGCAGAAACCACTCTCACACCGTCTCCAGTTAACCTAATCACGCTGCGGCCCGTCGCGAGGCCCCACATGCGTAAAGCGCCGATTCGGGCTCCGTAAGCCCCTCCAGAGGGCGACATGTCCAAGACCATCGCCAGAGCGTCTCTCCGCACCTCTCCGCCCAAGTCTTCGTGGATCCGACGCGCCAACACGACTGAATCTACGAGTCCGACCTCAGGAAACTCAAAATCACCTAATTTAGCCATGTTTTGCCGTTTCTGCCGCGCGCTTTCTGCTTTGCAAGCGTTTTGCAAGCATGTCACGGCATTATATCGCGCTCCATCCGTTTATCTGCCGCGCCGTCGGCAATTCGTCGGCAATATGCTTTTCCTGCCGTCATGGGCCGATTCTTTGTCGCTCATTCGCGATTTGGTGGCCCACAATCACCGCCGATTTCGAACGCCCTCGACTGGTCGATGACACCTCGAGTTCCGCCCATGTCGACTCGCGTCTGCCTAATGATTCAGTACCTCGGCTACCACTGCACGGAGCCGGGGTCTAGCCGTCCGTTACCCTCCATCACGCACCCATCAGATCTGACCGATGATCGCATCACCACCTGGTCCGTCACATCGGGCACCGTGCGGTCAATGACGCCCGAGTCAACTGTCCACTAAGCTCGAAAAACGGTCAAATCATGACCTGTTCGTCCCATTGAGGTCGAATACAGACCTGTGATGTTCAAATTCGAGGCACGCTGCGTGGAACCTCGTGGATCGGGCTTGAAATCCAGAGTTTCCGAGTTAATCTGCAACAAAGTGTAGTAATTTTGTCATGTCAACTTAGACTACGGAAACTTATCGAAAAGGCCAAACTAACGCGAAACCTATACACCCACGAACTTAAACGCAAAAAAACGGCGGGATTGTTGATGATCCCGCCGTAGATTTAGCTTGTTAGTTCCGAAAACTCAGCGTTAGTCGTCGCGTTCAGTTGCCGTGCCCATCATGTTCCCAATACCGCCCATCAGCTTCGTCATCTCCATCGGAAGCACGAATTTCGTCGACGATCCTGACGCCATCTCCTTCAACGCGTCCATGTACTGAAGCGTCATGGTGTTTCCACCGAGTCCGCTCGCAGTATCCTGAATCCGTTGCAAAGCGTCGGCGAAACCGGAAGCTCGGAGAACCGCCGCTTGCTGGTCACCCTCGGCTTGGAGGATTTCGGCTTGCTTGGCACCTTCGGCTTTCAGAATTTCGGACTGCTTCTGCCCTTCCGCGACAGTTATGTCGGCTTGTTTCTGGCCGTCGGCCTCGAGGACCATCGATCGACGCATGCGCTCGGCGGACATCTGTCGGGTCATTGCGGTTTGGATGTCGGTCGGTGGTTCAATCTCGCGGATCTCGACGTTAGTGACTTTGATTCCCCATCGTCCAGTCTCTTGGTCAAGACGCGTTCGGATAATCTCGTTGATGCGCTCTCGTTGCGACAGGACCTCGTCGAGGCTCATGTCGCCGACGACGGCACGCAGCGTGGTGGTTGCAAGCCCGACGACGGCAGAGGTGTAGTGCTCGACCTCGAGGACCGCCTTATCAGCCTGGTTGATGTCGACTCGCATGTAGACGAGGAAGTCGATGTCGATAGGTGCGTTGTCCCTGGTGATGTTGGTCTGCCGCGGAATCTCGAGCACCGATGTTCGGGTGTCTACCTTTTGGGTCTGATGAATGATGGGGATCGAAATCACAATTCCGGGTCCCATCATCCCTTCGAATCTGCCGAGTCGGAAGCGTGCCACTCGTTCGTAGTCACGAACGAAATTGATTAATGCCATGTTTTTCTCCTTACTGCAACCGTCCAACCGTTGTTTGCGTTCGCAGTCAATGTACTTGTCGCAACCTTATCCCAAAAGCTACTCTGGTCGTTGGTTTGGTGCCGCTATCGATCGGCCGACACCGAGACGTTCTCGCTCTCAGGCTCAACGACCAGCGTGACACCGTCAACATCGACCACCTTCACTGTCATACCTACGTCTACACTGCTCCGGTCAGACGTGCGGGCCGTCCAATGCTCGCCGGCAGCGTACACCTCTCCCATCGGCGACAACGCATTCGTGACGGATACCGAACTGCCGACCAACGTGTCAGAAGTCCCGGCTGGCATATACGAACCGGGTCTGGCCGCAATCCTCAGTTCCCGGATCAACCAGATCATGAATAGTAGAACTACCACGCCAACACCAGCCAACAGCCATCGACTGACCTGGATCTGGCCGCCGGGGAGTTCGGGAGCCTCGATCGACGGAAACGGGAACAGAAACAACCCGCCCAGCACGAGCGCGATCGCACCCGCGATACCGAAAAACCCAAAACCGGGTGTCACGAAAATCTCTGCCACCAAGAGTGCAAGCGCGAGCACGATCAACACGACGCCAGCCCATTGGAAAGGCAGTTGTCCGACGCCCGCAAACCCGACCACCAGCAGGACTACCCCGATGGTGCCGGGGATGAATGACCCGAAGTTCCAGATTTCAACGATCAACGCCAATCCGCCGAGCGAAATCAACAGAAACGCCAAATTCGGGTTGGCGATTGCGCTGAGCATGCGGTCCCATATGCTGTATTCACTCTCTTCGATGCGCGAATGTTGCAGGTCTTCGAGCGTTACCGAACCCGACGCCGTCTCTACCGTCATACCCTCGGCCCAATGCAACAACTCGTCGATGTCGTTCACCACCACGTCCGCGAT
This sequence comes from Dehalococcoidia bacterium, assembly GCA_963664695.1. Classification (GTDB taxonomy): domain Bacteria; phylum Chloroflexota; class Dehalococcoidia; order Lucifugimonadales; family Lucifugimonadaceae; genus Bin127. The sequence goes on along the minus strand of OY761543.1, from coordinate 40,782 downwards.
TCCGATCTCGACCGCCTCCTCCGCCGAGTACGCCTTTGCCTCGAATACAGTCGCCTCCAACGCATCGACGTTCCGGCCTCGTTTCTCCGCAATTCCACGTAAGAGCGCCGCCGCATCCTCATTGGCCTTCACCTGCAACGTCTCGCCCAGGTCTTCGCCCTGCCCGCCGACAACCGCCGCCGCGCCGATCTCAGTTACCGGTGCCATCGCCAAGATATTCGCCGCCGCGCCGATAAACGTCCCCGCACTTGCCGCATGAGCGCCCGAAGGCGAAACATAAACCGCAATCGGCACTCGAGACTCCAAGATCGCATTCACCATCGACCGCGTGCTGTCCAACAATCCGCCCGGTGTATCCAACACGATGACCACCAGCGCGAATTGCTCTTGAGCCGCATCCAATTCACGTGCCAGATAACGCTCTGAAACCGGATCGATTGCGCGATCCAGTTGAATCAGGTAGACGCCGCGGTCGGATGTTAAGGACTGGCCGGAGGAGGTGTGGGTCGGGAGGATTAGGGAAATGAGGCCAAGGGTGAGGAGGGCGAGCGCGAAGGTGAGGCGGATTCGGTGGCCGCGGGTTTTTATGTTTGCGGTGAAACTAGAGATTTGGTGGCTCGTGGGTGTCAAGATCCACACATCACGATCTGATCAGTTCGGTTCCGGAGAATCGTTCATGTAGCCCGCGTCGGTCTTCGCGGTGGACACCGAGGAGCAAGAAAAGCAGCATCGCATAGATAGGAACGGCTGCCCAAAGGAATGCGCCGTCCCAGACGAAACGGTTGAGGATCAAAGGCAACATGACTCCAAATCCGTAAAGGAAGATCGCTTTGGTAAGCGCCCGGGTAACAATTTGCTCTGTTGACAAGAACCAATAATCAGGTCGGGCATCGACGATCAACAATCCCATCAGTGCTTTACCGAGAGTCCTATTAAACCATTTCGTGACCAAAAGGTCGCCGACGATTCCGAATAGGAACCACCCGCTAATCCAAATGATTGAAACCAAAATGTCTGATGGCACCCGTTCCTCGGATTGAGCATTTGAAGAGAAGTTAAAAACACCCATTATCGCGAAATGCCAAACGGCAGCGCACAACCCGTACACGGTGAGATCGATAGCATTCGCAACAACTCGACGCCAAATTCGCATCGATTTTGGTGCCGATCGCTTCTCGGGGTACTGACGCCGAGAGGGACGGGCGTCAAGTCGTTGCAAACGGTCTATGGGCATTGGGGGTGGCGCCCATTTCATAAGATTTCCGCCTTTCCGCGGATGACGCGAATTACTTCAACTCACCACATTCTACGTCGCGACCGCCAAAATGTATCTCTCCTTCGCAAAGCGCTTAGCGTGGATGTCCGGTGGTTTGGGCAGTACTGAATCCTGGCTCCTGCCGGTTCGCTCAATCACTCCCCCCGGCACCAACAGTGCCAGCCCAAGCTCCGACGGCCATCATGCCCCCGTCTACGTTTACATACGACCCCGTCATGAACGAGGCTTTATCGCTCGCCAGGAAAAGCATCACGTTGGCGATGTCCGCGGGTTGACCGATGCGGCCTAGGGGGTGCGTCTTGGCAGAGTCGATCAATCCTTGCTTGATGTCGTCACCGGTCCCCTCCAACGCCCTCCACACCATCGGCGTGTTGATGGTTCCGGGATTTACCGACAGGACGCGGATGTTGTCTTTGGCGAAGTCGATGGACATCTGTCGGGTTAGGGAGAGGTCGCCACCTTTGCTGGCTGCGTATGCGGAGACGAAGGGCATGGAGAGAAGGCCCTGAACGCTGGCAACCGAGATGATGACGCCACCGCCCCGCTCTCGCATGGAGGGCACGGAGTACTTGGCCATCAGGAAGCGGCTGCGGAGGTTGATGTTGATGATGCGCTCCCACGACTCCTCTGGCAGATCGACCGCATCCACATATGACGATGGCGGCTGAATACCAACGTTATTGATGACGATGTCCACACCGCCATAAGCGTCGATCGCCGCATCCACCGTCGCCCGACAACCCTCGATCGTCCCTGCGTCGGCGGAAACATACTGTGCAGCCCCATCAGCACCGGTAATCTCATCGATCAACGTATCGCCGGCCTGATCGTCGATATCCATCACCGTCACGTTGGCTCCAGCCGCCGCAAACGCCCTAGAAACACCACCGCCGATTCCTAGTGCTCCGCCGGTGACGATCACGGACTTGCCTTCAAATTCACCCACTTTGTCACTCCATTTCTCGAGTTTCAGATCTCAAACACTTAGCCAATCACAATAACAGCATTTTCGACGAAGTCTCCATCGAGCCGCATCGGTTTCCTCACGACATGGTCCCAAGGACTGGTAAATCACGTCGTTCAATTCCCAACGTCCGCGCTTCGCATGTATCATGCAATGAACTTTGAAACTCCCCCGCCGAGAACTGAACATGTTCTCAGCGTTCTCGCATCACTGCGAATCTGACTTTGAACAATCCATCTCGAGTAGCGCACTCCAGAACGGAGCGCATCCGGCCCTGGTCATCGTTCAAGCACTACAACTTCTCGGTTCTGTGGGCCGCGCAGATCACGATGACGATGGCAATGACGATGCGTCTGTTGTCGACGAGTCAGTGGATCTACGACGAAACCGGTTCGGCTGCGCAACTCGGCATCCTGGGCGCGGTACAGCTGCTTCAAATGCCGGTGGTGATCTACGGCGGGGCGCTCGCCGACGTTGTGAACCGCAAGGTTCTTATGTCGTTGACCCAAACCGTGTCGTTGGTCTCATTGATCATACTCACCCTCCTCGCGTTCAGCGAGGTCTTGGCGCCGTGGCACATCTGGGTAGTGACGGGGGTCACCGGCATGGTGAACATGTTGGGAAGCTCCGCCCGGCCCGCGATGCTCCCACGATGTGTGCCCCGATCGCACCTCACTAATGCGGTCACAATCTCGACGTCATCGATGCAGGTTGCGGCCATCACTGTGCCCTTCCTCTTCGGCCCGCTCTACATCAACTACGGAATTGCTCCTACGCTTCTGGTAACGACTTGTATCGCAGGCGTCAGTGTTATCGCGCCACTCATCATCCGCGCCTCTGGCGCCCCCGAAGGCGGTGGCGGCGGCGTCAAGCTCCAGACCATCATCGAAGGCTTCAACTTCGTTCGTCGACACCCGATACTGCCCGGCCTCTACATGCTCGACATCGGCGTGACGATCTTCAGCTTCTACCGGATGCTGTTCCCCTTCTTTTCACAGGAACTCTACGGCATGGGAGCGCAAGGCACTGCCTTGCTCACCTCGGCCAATGCGACGGGAGGTGTGGTCGGCAGCATGATCGTCTTCATAACGGAACGCTGGCGCCGGAAGGGAATGATCGTCCTTGTCGCCACGCTCGTCTACGCGTTGCTATTGTTGGCTTGGGGATTCAACCGCGTCGATTTGGTTGACAACCCCAATCTGACCTTGGGATTGTTCGACCTGTCGTACACGTTCAACTACATCTTCGCCATCGGACTGGTCCTCGTGGCATTGCTCGGAGGCACGGACGCAATCGGCATGACGATGCGTCAAGCGCTCGTGCAGCTCACCGCGCCCGACAACATGCTTGGTAGGGCAAGCAGCGCTCACTCCTTCTCGGCGATGGGCGCCAACCACCTCGGACAGATGGAGGTCTCATTCGTCGGAGGCATCATCGGCGCTGGGAACGTAATGATTCTTGGCGGCTTCATCTCGGTAATCGTCGTGTTCGTGATCTGGCGCTACACGCCCGGCATCCGCAACTATCGATACCGACCTCAACGCAGACCGGCGGGATAGCGCAGTCGGGTTGCGTTCCTACATCCTTCAATCGCTTACGGCGACTCCTCGCCGGGCACCATCTTCAAGATCGCCCCGTCGAACCGCAAAACGTAGATTTCACCTTCGTTGTCCACCCCGAAGGATGAGATACCCGGATTGTCGTACTCGATACCTTCAGGCGCGACGGGTTTCAATGCGACACTTCGAGTCGACCAATCGATCGCGTCCATTGCCCGCAGCTCGCCTTTGCAATGGTCGGAGAAAAGGAAACTGTCAACCAATGTCGGGATTGCGGCACCGCGGTAGACCATACCTGCGATCACCGAGCAGTGACCGGATCGGGGTGGGTAGTCTTCGATCGGCAACGCCATGCCGGTTTGGTTGCAGTCGCTGCGCGGTCTGAAACAGGCCGTTCCCTCCATCGTGCTCCAACCGAAATTCGTGCCACCGCCGCTGTTGGTATCGACGACGTTGATTTCGTCACGATAGCTCTGCCCCACATCGCCAATCCACAGCAACTCGGTTTCAGCATCAAACCACATGCGCCACGGATTCCGCAGACCGTAGGCCCAAATCTCATCCGGGATGGCAGGGTCGCTGAGGTAGGGATTGTCCGGCGGTATTCGGTACGGTTCATCGTCATCGGATTCCGAGATGTCGAGCCGAATGATGGTTCCGTAGACATTCGTCAAGTCCTGACCGTTGCTCTGCGGATCGCCCAACGAACCTCCGTCGCCGAAGGCGAGCAAGAGATATCCCTGGTTATCGAAGGTGATCTTGCCGCCGTTGTGGTTACCGTACGGCTGGATAAGCTCGTAGACGATGTGCTCGCTGCTCCAATCGGCGATGTATTCATCGACGGTGAACCACGATAGCCGCGTGCGACGAATGCCACCGCGCACTGAGTAGTACATCCAGACTCGGCCATTCTCCTCGTATTGCGGATCCAATGCCAACGAGAGCAGTCCTTCCTCGTTCGAATCGCGACTCGTGCGCTCTCGAATGGAGAAGGTCAAGATCGGGTCGCGCCGCGCGTCGAGGAACGCTCGAAAAACTTGACCGACTTGATCCGCGACGAGTGCCGATTCTCCATCGGGGAGAAAAGCGATGTCCACTGCCCGGTCCCATTCGTGCCCGCCGAATGCTTCAACGAATTGGAAATCGTAGCGGTCATACGCCCGAACGGGAGTCGGTGGCAACGAAATCGTTGCTTCCGGTTGTCTCTGCGCTTTAGAAGCTGGCGTCGGGATCGGCGCGGCGTCTTCAGCATCGCCACACGCGATGAACAGCATCGCGAACGGCAAAACCAGCAGCAGAATAGTTAACTTTGCAGTAAGGGATTTAGCCCGATTTGCTACCACTGAACGTACATCGGCATTACCACGTGGGTAAAGCCGGGGTGGTGTGAAAGTCGAAAGACTGCGGGGCTAGATGGTGTTGTGATCGAGAGGATCAGTTTCTCCGGCCCTGTAGTCTCGTTGGAGCTATCTGAGGCTTCCACTGGATTGGATGTCCCGCCTTGGGAATTCCTGACGAGGTCGGTCAAGAAACGGACGTTGAATGCGATCTTGCCCTCTTCGCCTTCGATGTCGATGTCAAGCGTTCCTTCGCTATTGCCTAGGTCCTCGGCATTGGCGGATACGGTGAGGCGTCCTTGCCCCTCCTCGTTTGAGGCGACCATCCGAACGATGGCACTCCCCTCCCGAGCGATGACCTGCATGGACCGCGCGACTTGTTCGACGCTCTCCAATGGGATCGCCATCGTCGTGTCCGAATTCTGAGGAACGAGGCTCTTGTAGTCCGGATACGTTCCAGCGATCAACTGGGTGATCATCTCGACTTCGTCACCGATTCGGAACATTGCCTCGCCGCCAGACTCAGAAACCATGATCTCGACCGTCGACACGGTTCCGGCCATAAGTTGCGTCAATTCGGACAATGCGCGGGCAGGAATCAGCGCGTCGAAACCCTCTTCGGGCGCTTCCATCAATTGCGCCGATTCGATCGACAATCTGAAGCCGTCGGCTGCAGCGAATGTCGCTTTGTCTCCTTCAACCTCCATCTTGACGCCGGTCAGAACCGGCCGTGCGTCGTCGCTCGCCGCGGCGAACACAACTCGTTCCAAAGCGTTACGCAGTGTACCTGAATCGACCCTGACGCGATGTTTGGGAGACACTTCGGGAAAAGGTGGGAAATCGTCCTTGGGTGCACCGCGAAGATCGGTGTCGATCGTCATCGGACCGCCACCGCGTTCGGTTGTGGTTTTGATTTTTGCGCCGTATGGTTCGTCCGTGACTTCGAGCTCGACGCGTCCCATATCGAAACTGCTGATCGTGTCGAGCAACGTTCGCGCAGGTAGAGTAATCGACCCGGTCTGCTCGATTTGGGCGCTTACCCAGGTAGTAATCGAAAGCTCCAAGTCTGTCGCCGCGAGTTTGAGTCGGGCGTCCTCGGTCTCAATCAAGATGTTTTGCGTGATAGGTAGCGTAGCCCTCGAGGGCACTGCTCGCCGCACGACGCGCAATCCACGCGTCAGGTTGTCTTGTATGCAAGTGATCTTCATTCCGATCAGCCTTGAAATCTAGTGTGTAAGCCGAATCTCGCGTCGTTGCACTGATTCTAGAATCACGTTGTGAAAACCGTGGAAACGTCACAACACGAATCCCTTTTTATTCGCTGTAATGATATAGCGTAGCCGTTTCTGGTTTGAGTTCCGCGCAAGTTCAACTGAAACTGAACCAAGATGCCCACCGATCCAACGCGTGATCCATCGCGAATTTCCCAATCCGGCGCAGCGGACGAACAGTTTAGCGCAGACATGGGATTCGCCACCATCGATCTAGATCGCGAACGTCGGACCGGTTTTCCAGAGGTCGTGATGGGTGAAGGTAAGACGCCGGAACAGATCGGACTGATCACCAAACGCATCTACGACGCGGCGAAAGTGGTCCTAGTAACCCGTTCTACTACGGCCGCCGCGGATCAAGTCAGGTCGCTCGTGCCGTCGGCGAAATTCAAAGCGTCGTGCGGTGCGATATGGGCCGATGACCGGGGCATTGATCCTATGCATGGAGGATTGACAATCGTCTCTGCTGGCACGGCAGACATGCGTGTAGCCGACGAAGCGGAGATCACGGCCCGGTTGATGCTTTGCAAGGTTCAGCGAATCAACGATGTTGGCGTGGCAGGCATCCATCGATTGCTGGCCCATGAGGAAGCGCTGCGGAGCTCCCGCGTGGTCGTTGTCGTGGCAGGTATGGATGGCGCGTTGCCAAGCGTGGTGGGAGGACTGGTTGCCGCGCCGGTGATCGCGGTACCGACGAGCAATGGTTTCGGGACCGGGTTAGACGGATACGCGGCGATGTTGACGATGCTGAACTCGTGCGCCGCCGGAGTGTCGGTCGTGAACATAGACGCCGGCTTTTCGGCGGGATACCAGGCCGCGTTGATTTGCCGGGCGGCTAGTGAAACGGGTTCGGCGTAGGCGGAACCGATTCTCCCGGCTCCAAGTTCTGGTTCCGCTGGTGCTGCCCTAGTTGTTCGCCTGGACGAACGCGACGAGATCGGCGAGTTCCTGATCAGACAGGTAGTCGAACGCCGGCATGACGTTGGTGAAGCCCTCGGCAATGAATGCGGACGGTTTCGTGATCGACTGGATGAGGTATTCTTCAGCTTCCATCTCGGTCCGTTCGCCGGCACGAGTGTAAAGACCCTTCCATCCCGGTCCCACGATGACGTCATCGGCGATTGAGTGGCAGGCCGCACAACCCAATGTCGTGTGGAGTTGCTCGCCGTTGGAGGCATTTCCTTCTGGCAGCTCGACCGGTTGCGCCAACGCGGCGATGTCGGCTGCGGATCCGCCGGCCAAGACTAACTCACGAGTGCCAGGCGGCGCCGGTGTAGGATCGAACACGACCGCTGTGGCGGTCGGTTTTGCTAGTTCCGTGCATCCGATAAGTAACACGGAGATTAGAAGCAGAAAGGTTAGGCTCGCAACCGCTAGGCGGTTCCGACCGATTTTGACGCGCTTAAACGAATAACCAGCGATACGCAATGCAGAGCTCTCCCAAGTTCTGGCTCTTCCGACTCAAACAATTCTACGATAGCGCAGCGCGCAACTTGATCGCGTCTATGAGAGGTTCATCATTCCGAGCATGTGACCGATCTGCTCCGGGTTTTCCCGTTGGCGATCGCGAATTTTCTTTATCAGTTCCATTTCATCAGTGGTTAGCGCATCGATCTCGTGGAGGTCGATCCCCCGCGCCTTGGCTCGGTCGATGACGCCGATGGTGTCGGCATCGACGGACGCAATCGCTTGCGGATCGATGTTGTGCCGCTTCACTTGGCGTATCAGGGACAACCATTCGCTTCCGACTTCGCTGAGATCCTCTACAGATATGCCCTCTTCCCGCGCATGCCCGATGAACTCGACGTCAGATTTACTCAGCGATGCGACTTCCCGGCTGGAGACTCCCGCACGCGTCAATTCGGATATTGCGTCCAACATCCCGGGTTCAAAAAGATCGATTTGTTCGTCGGTCAACCCCATTCGCGACAGCCTTCTGAGGGCCAAGACCTCCATCGCGTTTAGATCTGCGAGTTCGTCAACCGGAATACCCTTCTCCGCTAAGCGATGCACGATCTTTGCGGCTTCGGGATTTGATTCATCAAGGTCTTCGGTCGTCAGACCTTTCTCCAAAACCACATCGAGGAGCTGCGCTTCTTCTTGCGACAGAATCCTAACGACTTCGTCGAAGTAGTGAGCTACACGCCCATAGTTGATACCAAGTTTGGCCATCCAGTAGTTGATGGTCGCCTTCTGAACGTTGACATCCTTGGCAATACTGCTGACGGTGATCCCCGGTTCATTGAGCTTGGTTCTCAGCACGTCACGTAGCGGACCGTCGAGGATTCTCTCGGCTTCCGTAACGGCTTTTGTCTCTCTTAGATAGTTGACGGTGGTCATCATGAGCCTCCATGGCTCGGCGTGTCCGTTCGATTACGTGGTCGGCGCTGTAATTTCTTCACTGTGTTTGAACTAGTTTAGAGCAAGTATTGAGCGTGTTTCAACACGTTACGCGACATTGCTCAACATTTTTCAGACATAGATTGAACTTGTTCAGATCAAGTTCGGTCTGTTTCGAAATCAGTTTCGACAAAGTATAACATTCGAGTAATTCCGCTTTGCTAGTCGATCATCAAGCGTATGAACTGATACAATATATCGTTTGAACTCGTTCGATTGTTGCCGACTCTGTGCCAACGGCATGTTACGGCAGGAATTTCGGCGTTCGGAATTTCCGACCGACTTCGCGCTTTGCGAAACTCGCCCTCGAAAACCATGAGATGAGGTTAGTTATGTGAAATCCCTGAAACGACGCTCTACGGCGGTGTTTGAACTTGATGCACCTAACGGGCGGTTGTAGGGAGGTTGTAGATCCGGTCTCGGATAAATCGTCGGATTCGTGAACCGAGACGATCCACGGTATCGTGAATGATCGTTGCGCCCTCCCCTGCCCTGTTCTTGCGTACGAGCAACGTTTCGCTAGAATTGGGGTAATTCTTCAGAAACCTGTGAGAAACATGACTACTGTTGCTACGAACCCGAGACCGCAAACCAAGACGAAGTGGTTGGATATGCGAATCAACGGCGTGACAGTCCAGGCCGTTGAGGGGTCGCGGGTGCTGGATGCGGTGAATGATGCGGGATTCGAGGTTCCGACGCTTTGTTACGACGAGCGGGTTGGTGCTCAGGGTACGTGTCGCATGTGTCTCGTCGAAGTCGAAGTCAACGGGCGAACCGAGCAGGTCGCGTCGTGTACTGCCTTTGCGGAAGACGACATGTCGGTTGCAACCCACACCGAGGAGATCAAGGACTATCGCAAGACGTTGCTTGAAATGCTCCTATCGGAAATGGCGTCGATGAACACCAACCCTTACTCAATCAAGGTTGGACCAACAGAGTTCGATCGTGCGGTCGAGGAATATGAAGCTCGCCAAGACGCGTTCCCGCAGCTTCGCGCCCGGGAAAAGGCCTCGCACGACACCAATCCCTTTATTCAACGGGACTACGATTACTGCATCGCTTGCTACCGCTGCACCAACATTTGCAACGATTGGGAGCAAGCTGGGGCCATCACGGTTGACGGTCGGGGTCAAGACTCGAGTATCTTCACTTTTTTCGATAACGAATTGATGGATTCGCCGTGCACGTTCTGCGGTCAGTGCATCAATACCTGCCCTACTGGCGCGTTGACCGACCGCAAAGTGGTTAGTCAGGACATCGCTGCGGAAAACGTCGATCACACCCAGACCATTTGCCCTTACTGCGGTGTGGGTTGCGGTATCGAATTGTTGACACATGATGGCGAGATCATAGGCGCCGAGCCGGATTTCTCCGCGCCGAGCCGCGGGTCGCTTTGTGTGAAGGGTCAGTTCGCCTCTTGGGAGTTCGTACGGAGTGAAGAGCGATTGCGACATCCCTTGATCAAGCAGTCAGACGGGACCTTCCGCCAAGCATCTTGGGGCGAAGCCCTTGATCTCGTGACCAGCAAGTTCAAAGGAGCAATCGCCACCGAAGGGCCCGATTCGATTGTTTGCTGGGCTTCGGCACGCGTCGTGACTGAGGCAAACTACCTGATGCAGAAGTTCGCGCGCGTCGCGATTGGGACGAATAATATCGACAACTGTTCCCGTACTTGACACGCTCCGTCGGTCGCCGGTCTGGCGGTCATGGTCGGAAGAGGAGCGATGTCGAACTCGATCGAGGAGTTGGCGGGTTCCGACTTCTTGCTCGTTACCGGTTCAAACACTACTGAGGCCCACCCGGTAATCTCCCTGCGCATGAAGCGCGCGGTCAAGAACGGCGCGAAGCTGGTTGTGGTCGATCCTCGGAAGATCGAACTTACGAAATGGGCAACGAGACACGTTCAGATACGGGTCGGCACCGACATACCGTTCTTCAACGCCGTGGCCAATGTCATCATCAACGAAGGCCTCCACGACGGTGAATTCATCAAGTACCGTACGGAAGGGTTTGATGCATTCGCTCGGCATGTTCAGATGTACACGCCTGAGTATTCGGCCGAAATCTGCGGTGTCACGCCGGAAGAGATCATCGACACGGCCCGCGACTTCGCCGCGGCTGCTCCGAAATCTGCGATCTGCTACACCCTCGGGATTACGGAACACTCTTGCGGTTCGCACAACGTCCAATCATTAGGAAACTTGGGATTGCTGTGCGGAACCTTGGGGGTACCGAACGGAGGTGTGAATCCCCTTCGCGGTCAGAACAATGTCCAAGGCGCCGGCGACGCGGGTTGCATCCCGACCGATCTTCCCGGCTACCAAAAAGTTGAGCGCCCAGGAATCCGCGACATCTTTGAGAAGGCGTGGGGTGAACCGTTACCGAGGCGGCGAGGCATCACCAAGATCACCGCGATGGAGCAGATGATCAAGGGACGGGTCAAGGCGGTTTACGTGATGGGCGAAAACACAGTCGTGTCGGACCCTCACGCCAATCATGCAGAACACGCTCTGAAGTCGGTCGATTTCCTCGTGGTTCAAGACATATTTTTGACCGAGACCGCGCAGTTGGCAGACGTGGTTCTACCGGCCGCCGCGTTCGCAGAGTCGGACGGTACCTTCGCCAATAGCGAGCGTCGAGTGCAGCGGGTACGCCCCGCGGTCTTGCCACCGGGCGAGGCGAAAACCGACGTCGAGATACTGCTTTCGCTGTTCGAGCGGATGGGGAAACCGCAGACGATGGAGACACCGAAGGACGTCTTCAATGAGATGCGGAGCGTGACGCCGATCTATGGCGGGATTTCGCATGAAAGGTTGGATCGCGAGGGCGGTATCCAGTGGCCGTGCGGCGATGAGGATGATCCGGGCACGGAGTATTTGCACGGCGACGAGTTCTCGACCGGTTTCCCAGGTTTCTTCGCTCCGGTGGATCACATCCCGCCGGCGGAGGAACCGGACGACGAGTTTCCTTGGATATTGACGACTGGTCGAAGGCGATCCACGTATCACACTGGGACGCAGACAGGAAAAGCAACCGGTTTCCAACATCTAGTGCCCCACGAAATGTTGGAGATCAATCCGATAGACGCAGCGGAATTGGGTTTGTCTGACGGTGACCTGTTAGATGTGGCCTCTCGCCGAGGCAAGGTGACCGTCTCCGCGCGCATCACCGAGCGCTCGCCCCGCGGCCTCGTGTTCATGTCGTTTGCTTTTCCCGAGATTACCCGAACGAATGATGTGACATCAGATGCCTACGACTTCATCACCGAAACGCCGGAATTCAAGGCCTGCGCGGTGAAGATTTCGAAGTCAGAGTACCAGGACGAGGAGTTCAGACGGGCGCAGCGGCGGATACGGTTGGCAGGAGAGGTTAAGCAACCTACGGAGTTAATGCCAGTGAATGGGCGACGGGTTGGGATGGGTCACTGATCACCCGGTAGATTCATAACCTCGAATTCCGTAACGTCTTTCGTTACGACGTCCAAGTAATCGCACTCAACGCGATGAACGTGCGTTGTACCAAGCGCTGTAACGAACGAGAACCGGCCGAGACTTCCTCGGGTGGTGTATCCACATAGGCCTGTGACTTACCGATGCCGAGAATTCTTGGTGCAGAAAAGCTAAATTCTGGCTGCAATTCCTCGATGCCAAACGTGACGCATACGATAAGCTAAACCGGCGTCTGCCTCGGGTGCATTCTTGATGCCCAGAATGCGGGATCACCGGCTAGGGGGTGGGTTACGTGTTCGACGATGGAGCGGGGATGGTGGTTGAGTGCGTAGTTGCCTAGGTTGTCTAGAACCCAACTCGTTGCGGCTCGGGGTCTGCGCGATGCGGATGCACTGCCTAGATCGGACGGCATTTCGCGGTAGTCTATCTTCCGATCTTGAGATTCGTTCAGCGTCCTGATCGCCTCGCGGTCGACGACTTTTCCACCTGACATGTTTATGACGGTGGCTTCGGATTCAATTAGACCTAATTCACGGTGGGACAGCAATGGGTCCGAAGTGGGGCCGTGATGAACGGCGAGAAACATGACGTGGCTTTGAGACAAGAGCAGATCGAGCGACGATCGGCGAGCGCCTACGCTCTGGAACGACATTTGTTCAGGTGTCCGAATATCGTTCACCCAGATTTGCGCCCCTAACTCGTTCAACCGTTTCCCGAGTTCGAATCCTAAGGATCCGAAACCGATGATTCCGGCAACACTCGGTTCATTTTGCCGGGTTCGGGATGATCGGCGTGCGATTTCGTGCCACTGGTCGATTGCCCAATCGGCCGGATCGTTGACCAACAGCGAAGAGGCGTTGGCCACGGTGAGACCGTCGCCGGTAATGTTTGGTTCGCCCGAACCGCAGTCTATGAGTTGCAGAAATCGAACTGCTTCGGGCAGTCGGCCAATTTCGTTCAGCTGAGTTTCGCTATCGGTGACAACGACCTCGGCGTCATCGATTTTGTCTGTCAGGTCGTATTTGCCTAGATCGAGATTGCTGGCGGCCCGCAGAGCGTTTTCGAGGGCAGAGCGAATTGCCGGACGGTGCGGTAAAGCGATGTGGATATTGTGTCGGTCTTGCATCCGTAGTTCTAAACTATCCCTTCAGGAGTCCTCTATGTCACCTGCACCATTTTCGCACATGGATTTACGTTGTCCGCTGTTCATACCGGGCAATCGACCGGATATGTTGGGTAAGGCCGGAAGGTATTCGCCGTCGGCATACATCCCAGACATGGAGGACTCGGTGCCGTTGGCTAACAAGGCAGAGGCGCGTAGGATCACCGCTGAAGCTCTGCCCTGCCTGAACGAGCTGGGTAAAGCTGTGGTGCCGCGGGTTAACTCGTTGCTGACTGGGTTGACGATGGATGACCTCGAAGCGGTGGTCGGGCCGCATATTGTTGCGATCAGCATTGGTAAGGTCAAGAATCCGCACGACATTGCGGTGGTCGATGGGATGTTGTCGGAGTTGGAGAGAGATCGAGGGATCGATGTCGGGTCAATTGGTATTCTGCCATGGTTGGAGACAGCGAGCGGGATTGTGAATGCGTACGCGATTTGCTGCGCTTCGGATCGGGTGAGGTGGGTTGCGTTCGGTGCTGAGGATTTCAGTGCGGACATGGGGATCAGCCGAGCGGTCGATGTAGCGGAATCGGACAAGGGAAGTGTGGCAGAGTATGGCGAGGCATCGTTGCTGTACGCGCGGTCGGCGGTGGCGGTGGCTGCACGGGCGGCGGAAGTTCAAGCGCTGGACACTCCGTATGTGAAGTTTCGCGATCCTGAAGGACTCAGAAACGAAGCGGGATTGGCTCGACGGCTGGGTTACGGCGGTAAGTTCGCGATCCACCCCGACCAGATTGGGTTGATTGACGAGATCTTTTCTCCTACAGATGCAGAGATCGAGCGTGCGCGACGAGTGCTCGAAGCTGCGCGTGCGGCGGAACTTGAAGGACGTGGGAGTGTTTCGCTGGACGGCGAGATGGTGGATGCGCCGGTGGTAGCGAGGGCACGCAACGTGTTGGCGCGGGTGAACTTGGACCTCGATGATTGATCGGACATAAGACAATGGATTCAGCGCAAGGCTGAGGAGCAGTGACATGAGCGATAACGGAACACAGGCATTCGGGCGGTTTTTTGAGGAATTCGAGGTCGGAGACGTTTATCGGAACTGGCCGGGGCGGACGATTTCGGAAGCAGACGATACATGGTTCTCGCTGTTGACACAGAACCAAAATCCGATACATATCGATGCCAACTACGCCGAAAACCATACGGCGCACCAGCAATGCTTGGTCAATGGGATATTGGTGTTCGCGATCGTTATCGGCCAATGTGTGCCGAGCGTTTCGGGAAGGGCCATCGCCGCGCTCGAATACGAGAAGATCACGCACGAGGGTCCGACGTTCCACGGCGACACGATCTACTCTGAGGCGCATGTCCTCGATAAATGGGAGACGTCGAAAGGTGACCGCGGCGTCGTTCAGTTGGACTGTTTCGGGTATAACCAGCGGAATGAGCGGGTGCTGTCGGTGCGGAGGACGGTGCTGATGCCGAAGCGGAACCATCCGACGATGGGTGAGCATGCGGAGTTCTATCCGACCGTCAGTTAGATGCCCGTAGCGGAAATTGACATTCTGCACCAATCACGAATAAGATTAAGTCGAATACCTTGTTTTGGTGCGCCGATCCCAATGTGGCGCTCAAAACGGTCGGTGAATCAGCGAGCTTAGGATCACAACGCTGCTGCTGTCACTCCCGGCACGGGTCCAACCACAACGGTTCCCATGCGCAGGTGAGATAGACATCAGCGCAATTTCGAGGAACGACAACCCGTGCCAAACGTAAACGGTCTCCGCTGCAAAGAATGCGGCACCGACTACCCTATCGAACCGCTCTACGTCTGCGACTTCTGCTTTGGGCCGCTTGAGGTCACCTACGATTACGACGCCGTCAGTCGTTCGATAAGCCGTGAGTCAATCGAGCGCGGACCCGCTACTCTTTGGCGCTACGCAGACCTATTGCCGGCGAGCGCGTCGAACGCGGTTGACATCGGAGCCGGACTGACCCCGCTGTTGAAGGCGGACAATCTTGGCGAAATTCTGGGTCTGGACAATCTTTGGATAAAGAACGACACCGCGAATCCCACACATTCATTTAAGGATCGAGTCGTGTCGGTTGCCGCCACGAAGACGCTCGAGTTCGGTTTCGACACCCTGGCGTGCCCTTCAACTGGCAATCTAGCCGGCGCCACGGCCGCTCACGGACGTAAGGCAAAACTCAACACGATGGTGTTCGTGCCGCACGATCTGGAACGTGCGAAGATCAACATGGCCGCGATCTTCGGATCGGTCATCCTAGTGCGTGGCAATTATGACGATGTGAATCGACTTTGCAGCGAGCTTGCCGACGAGCGCCGGTGGGCATTTGTGAACGTAAACATGCGCCCTTACTACTCCGAAGGCAGCAAGTCATTGGGCTTCGAGTTGGCGGAGCAACTCGGCTGGCGCGCGCCTCGGCACATCGTCGTGCCGGTCGCATCTGGGTCACTGTTGACGAAGGTTTGGAAGGGATTACGCGAATTCACGGACCTTGATTTGATCGATAACGCCCCAACTTCGATGCACGTCGCCCAGGCCGAAGGGTGCTCCCCTGTTGCCCGTGCCGTACAGGAAGGCGATAGCCATCCGCGACCGGTCGTGCCCAACACCATCGCCAAGTCGCTGGCTATCGGAAGCCCGGCGGACGGTTACTACTCGGCGAAGATAGCGACCGAATCTGGCGGCAAAGGCTGTATCGTGCCTGAAGAAGACGTCGCGGCCGGAATTCGTCTCTTGGCGGAGACCGAGGGCATCTTTGCAGAAACAGCCGGCGGTGTCGTAATCTCTGCGCTCAAACAACTAGCTGAGAGCGGCGCGATCAATCGGGACGAAGAGACGGTAGCGTTAATTACGGGTAGTGGACTGAAGACTATGGACGCGGTGGCCGATTCGATCCGGGTGACGACAATCGACGCCGATGTAAGGTCGTTCGACGAGATGATGTTGGGCGCGGTGGCTTAAGGCTCTGAAGCACAATTTCAAATACAACGTTGAAAGAGTAGGCTGTGCCGAAGGTTAGAGAGGCTATTCGCATTGTCGAACGTGATGGGTAGCGATTGGCGGGGACTCGTGGAAGTCATCGAGTGTTCAAGCATCCGATCAAGCCAGGCATCGTGGTCGTCGCGGGTAATCCTGGCGTAGATGTGCCGCAGGGAACGTGGAACGCTATATTGAAACAAGCTGGACTATCGAGGAGGAGTTGATTTTGAAGTACGCCGTCGTCATCGAAAAGGGGCCAACCAGCTACGGGGCGCATGTCCCAGACCTTCCCGGGTGCTTTGCCGCCGCAGAGACCAGGGAAGAGGTGTGCACACTCATCAGAGATGCCATCGATCTCTACATCGAGGCGCTTGAGGAAGACGGGCTCCCGGTACCGGAAGCCAACTCTTATGAACTGGTGGAATTAAAGGACTAGGCTTTCTCCGCCTACCCGCCCGGCTTACCCGGTTGCATCGGCACCGAAAAGAGCTGGCGCAATATCCGGGATGTGATTCGAGAAACGATCACATTCCATATCGAATCTATGTTGGAAGACGGGGAACCACTACCCGATCGGCTTATGTCAGTGGAAGACGCCATGGCCTATCATTGTCGGAACCTCACGGATGCAAAGGAAACGTCGACCAAGTTTGACGACGTACCCACGCTGTCTACCACTTTTGAGATAGTTGAGGTTGAAGTTGCGCTTGATCGAGCTGGAGCCGTGGTTTGAGTGGGTACAATTGCGCATTGGCGGATTGGTAGATTCACGCAGACCGTATGTTGGCGCGGAATTTGAGCTTCTTGAAGGAGTAGAGGTAACAACATGATCCCAGTGCTGATAGCGATTGTCGTCGCTTTCTTCGTGGCGGGTTTGATTTGGCTCTTGGTCGAGTGGATGACGCCAAAAGACGCGACTTAAGTTTCTCCGCGTCAAGACGATAGTTTGACTTGGTGTCAGTGGTCTGAACCGGTTTTAGCGAACGGGCTATCCGGAGTGTGCTCGGGTTCCGCGCTGTGCAAGCGGGTCGATGCTAACCGGGCCATCGGGTACGACGCGGACTTGTAGGTCGTGATCGCGCAGCATTTCCATGCCGATGAGGGGATCGGCTTCTGCACAATGGACACGCACTGGTCTTAGTTGACCGTGCCAATCAGCCAGTGCGGAATATGCTTCAAAAACAACCGTTTCGCCGTTTGCCATTGTCATTTCTTCTTCGGCAACGAGAGTTAAGTTGAGTGCTCTTATGGCGTTAATTGGGAGCGTCATGTGTCCCGTGAAGCCGGAATCTATAACCGCTTGGACGCGCGCCCTTGCGTTAGATCGCCCGTAAACCGCGATTTCAGCGACTGGTTTTAGGATTGCCCCGTGGGCGACTACTCTACCAGTGACCATGATCCGGGTGTTGGTGGTGCATAGCTGAATGAACCTGTCGTATACGATCCGTGAAGCATTCCAAATAGTAGGCCCGATGGACGTCGTTTCCGTAAGGTATGGGCCGTCTTCAGTCCGTCTTGTCCGACCTCGTAATCGCCCGATTCGACGTCGATGGCTAGGTACATACCCAACTGATCGTCGGTCAGCTGGTGCTTGATGACGTTTTCGTAAAGCTCTTTGGCTCTTGCGGATGTGTCGCTTTTTGATCTTGGTTTATGAACCATTACGAAGTTACCTCTTCTCGTAATATTACCACATATTTTCTAGCTGATGCAGTATATGTCATCTGAAGTTGTGGCTGATATCCCGGACGTCGGCACGTGGGGTGTATGCGGGAGTTATGGGCCAGGCTTGGTGGACCATGATATTCATGGTGTCGTTTTTTCGTGACACGCTGCCCTCGGCGACGATGATGGGCATTCGCAGGACGTCGCGGTAGTTGGCCCAGGTGTCGGGCGGGATGGCTAGGGGTATCATACCGTGCTCATCTTCGAGGGTCATGAATACCATCTTGCCGAGGGGGCGTTGGCGTCGTAGCACCTTGCCGGCAACGATTACACGCTCTCCGTCTGACTTGTCGTCTAGCTGGGTGCTGTTGAGGATTTGGTTCTCGGCGAGAAAATCTCGCATAGTAGACATCACGTGCCCGGCTGTCCATAGGCCCAGTGTCTCGTATTCGTAGGTCATGCGATCGCGTTCAAGCGCGGGCCTTAGCATAGCCATGTCTTGCATGACTTCGAACTTGAGACGTCCTTGTGAGCCACTAGCTTGGTAGCGGAGACCGACTTCCCAGAGGGCTCGTCGACGATCGGTGAATCCGGGCAGTTCGTCGCAGGCTCCGGCCTTGACTAAGTTTTCAAGCGCGGCGCGCTGCACTCCTGACCGAGATACGAGGTCTGACAGCGAGGTGTAGGGTCCGTTCCAGTTGCGGTTTTCGATGACGGCGCTTGCCGAGTCGGAGTTTAGGCCACGTACGAATGTGAGGCCGAGTCGGAAGGCGTTCTCCCCTTCTGGCACGCACTTGGCCTCGCTGAGGTTGACGTGTGGGCTTTGCAATTCGACACCCATGCGTTTGGCGTCCTGCTTAAGGGTCTCAAGCGGCCAGAAGCCCATCGGTTGGGCGTTGAAGATTGCGGTGTAGAACTCGGTGGGATAGCGACGCCTGAGCCACGCCATGTGGTACGCGGTGACGCCGAATGCGAGCGCGTGACCTTCTGGGAACATGTAGTGCGGATTGAACTTGAGGAAGATTTTCTCGGCGATCTTCTCCGACACGCCACGTTCGGCGGCGCCGTCACGAAACCGCTCCCAGTAGCGTTTGAGCAGCGCCTCATTGTTCCGCCGTTGGAACGCGCGACGCATCTGATCAGATTCCGACGCGGTCATGCCTCCAACATCGACGCCGAGCGTGACGACTTGATCTTGGAAGAGGATGATGCCGAGGGATTTTTCCAACGCGCGTTGTTCTAGCGGGTGATCGTAGTCCCACTCGCTGCCGTTGCGTCTGCGGATGAACTCTGATACGCCATCGTTAGCACCGACACCGGGACGCACCGCGGCCACTTCTAGCGCCAAATCGTAGAGGTTGCGCGGCTTCATACGGGTGATGGTCTGCATCTGCGCGGCGGATTCGACTTGGAACACGCCCACTGTGTCGCCTCGTCCGAGGTCATCGTAGACGTCTTCGTCGTTGAAGTCGATGCGAGTCAAATCGACGTGGGATCCGGTTCGTTTCTCAATGAGTTGTAGGCACTCCTGCATCTGCGACAGCGCGCCGAGGGCTAGGAAGTCGATCTTGAGGAAACCGGCACTGTCGGCGCCGTGCTTGTCCCACTGGCAGATGTAGCGTCCGTCGATAGCGCTCGGCTGGACTGGCGTAATGTCGATTAGCGGCGTGGAACTGATGATCATGCCGCCGGGATGTTGCGCCAGTCCCTTGGGGAAACCTTGTAGCTGGGCTCCGATCTCGATTAGGTCGCGCCAGCCGGGAAGCCCAATCTTGTCTTGCAGCTCTTCGATGCGTTCCATCTCGGATGCGAGATTGCGGGCGTTGTGCGACTCGGCGCGTTTGGCGAGTATGTCAAGCTCGAGCGGCGGTAGTCCCAACACCTTGCCGACATCACGGACGACGCCCTTGAGCTTGTAGGTGGGAAGCATCGCGGTCAAGGCCGCGTGGTCCCATCCGAACTCCTCGAAGACGCGCAGTATCAGGGCTTCTCGAATGTCGCGCGGGAAATCCAAGTCGATGTCTGGGATATTCAGTAGCTCATCTTCGGATATGAAGCGTTCGAGGGGGAGATCGTATTCGAGGGGATCGATGTGGGAGAGTCCGATGAGGGTTCCGACAAGCATTGCGACCGATGACCCGCGCCCACGTCCTGGCGGTTTCTCCTCTATCGGCACTTCTGCGGATGAGTGTCCGAGTTCTATGGCGACGTCTTGAGCGAGGGAGATGACACGTCGGTATAGCAGGAAGAATCCAGCTAGTCCGTGACGTTTGATGAGGTTGAACTCGCGTTCGAGCCGTTTCCGCACCTTATCTGTGATGCGTCCGTAGCGACGTTTAGCAGCCTCGTTGCAGAGGTGTTCCAGATATTTCTGCTCATCCTCAAACTCGTTCGGAACCGACTCTCGGGGGAATCCGTAGTTGATCTGCTTGGCGTTGAAGGCCTCGCAGCGGTCGGCGATGCGGGAGGTATTCTCGATCGCTTGCGGCCACTCTCGGAACAGTTGCGCCATACGTTCCGGCGACCTCAGTTCGTAGTGCGAATTCGCCTTTCGTTGGCGATGCGATGCCTCAAGCGTCAGGTTGTGTTGTATCGCCGTCAACACATCATGCAGACGACTCCGTGCGCGTTCGTGGAAGCAGACGCCTCCGGTGGCGACTAGTCCGACATCGTTGCGCTCCGCAAGTGTGGCGAGTGCGCGGTTGCGCTCCAAGTCGCCGTATACGAAGTGGCGTTGCAGTTCTATGAAGACGTTTTTCTCGCCGAACCAGTTGATGAAGCGGTTTACCATGGCATCGGCTCGTGTCATCGCGGCGTCGGTGGCGTAAGCTGCGATACCGCTGCCCGGCTCTCCGATCAATGCGATGAGGCCATCGGTTCGTCCGGGCAGATAGCGGGCATGCAAGACTGGATCGGTGCGGCCTTCGGCGATGTGAGCGAAGGTGATGAGGTTGCACATGTTGGCGTAGCCCTGACGGTTCTCTGCGAGCAACGTGATGGGCGACGGCGTCTCGTCGTCAGCATCGCTGAGCATCAGGGTTACGCCGGTGATGGGCTTGATGCCAAGTTCATCCGCCGCTTCGGAAAACTCGAGCGCGCCAGTGATGTTGTTGCGGTCTACGAGGGCGAACGCGTCGTACCCCAGTTCATGGGCACGTCCGAGCATCTCATCGGTGGACGATGCTCCCTCCATGAACGAGTACCAGCTCATGGCGCGTAGTTCGACGTATTTCGACACGGTTCAGTATTCCTGCCGGAACCATTCGCCGTTGGATAGGTCTTTGAACACCGTAAGAACGCGCCCGGTATCCATGAGCAGTCGGAAGTAGCGACGTCGGATCGAAGTTGCGCGCCACCATTCGTCGTCGAGTTCCCATAGATCGATGACGTGCTCCACCTGCGACGACAAGGCACGCCCTTTGCGCGTCTCGGTGACACTCGCGGGCTGTCCGTCTGATGTGCTGACTACTTGCACGGCCATCGGCAGGTTCAACGGCTGGTAACTTCCGCCAATGCTTGGCGTCTTTCGGGGATTCGAGACCATGGCTCCACATCCACTACAGTTTTGATGGGCGACAACGTCATATTCGTGCTCATCTTTGTGTTCAGTTTTGTGTTCAGTTTTGTGTTCAGTTGGGCGCTCAACTGCCGCAGCGCGGTGTCTAGATCGCCCTTTTCGTGTTCGTTCCAGAGGCCGGACTGTTCCGCGCGTGCGGGACCCAGACGCGCCAGCTGGACGCTGATGGCTTCTATCGGACTACGTATCGGAGAGGCATCGCTCTGCACTACGGTTTCGACGTAAGTCATTACGACGCTGTGCGCGAGCATGGACGAGTCGGTCGGCTCTTTGAATACGTGCGTGTAGTTCCAGTGCTCGGAATCGGACATCTCGCACGTGAGATCCATCCGTCCCACAGCCTTGTCGATACGCTGCACCGATGTAAATGCGCGATCCAACAACGTGCGGATACCGAAAGATAAGGCATCCATGCTGGCGACGGGCCAAGGAAACTGAAGCGTATCGCCGATTGTTTTCAGCCGTTCGATGGTGTTTAACCTTGTGGGATCAATGCCATTCACCAGTTCCCACGCCCGTCGGCCGTCGGGCCCGAGTTGCGCCTGCAATGCGGATATCGATTGCGCCGCCAAATCGCCCATGGTATCGAGCGCGAAGTCGTGCATCAACTCGATGGCCCGGGTATCCAACGGCAAGATATCAACCGGCATAGGAGCCAGAAACTCCTTCACCGCAGCTCTGTTGTTCGGGAGACGGATCGGTTTGTACGGTTGTGCTCTGATCGCGGCGCAGTATGCAGGGAAGCGTCCTGGAGCGACTCCGATCAGCGATTCGAAACCCTGTTTGGTCGTCGTTCCCGATACCAAGGCCACGGTCTGATTCTGACCACCGTAAAGCTCGGATAAGCCGTCGATAGCCACGAACGCGCAGCCACGTGCGGCATCCTCGACGCGATCGCTGATATTCAGCAGTTTTTCGACGACATCGTGCCATCGCGCGTCGTAAAAGGCTTCATCAGCGCGGATAACAGCCGCTTCCGGATGTTGGGACATTGCCCTGATCAGCGATGTTCCACGGCGAAGATGTGCATCCGGTGAAGCATCGAGAACGACTGGGCGCGCCTCTTCACCGTGATAAATGATGACCAGCTTGGAGCGTAACTCTGGTGCTCTGGCCACTGCGCACTGAAGTGGTAGATGTGGTATCTTGACGCAAGCGATAGACATGATTTCGACCTTGCGCATATTATAGCATTATTGTGCTATATCAAGACTTATTCACACCGATGTTTCAGGAATTTTCTCAGGGATTGGTGTAGATCCAAAATGCAAGCTCGGAGACCAGTTAAGTCTCCCGCGTGATTTGGCGATAGGCAGTCTTGCATCACCCATCTGGCACTTGTTGATCGAAACTCTGAGATTAGCAACACACCATCAACTAGAATCATCACTCAGCATCGAGAATCGAATCAGAACGCCGTTTGTTGCGGCGGTGATTGACGGAGACCATGAAGAATGGCTGTTTCAGTTAAGATCCCAACGCCGTTGCGACGGCTGACCAACCAAGAGTCGACGGTTAGCGCCGCGGGCGGCGACGTGGCGGCGATGATCGAGTCGCTCGAAGGTTCGTTTCCGGGCATCAAGGCCCGCCTTTGCGACGACGATGGAGAGCTGCGTCACTTCGTCAACATCTACATCAACGGTGAAGACATTCGCTACATCGACGGAACCTCCACCGAGCTAAGCGACGGAGATGAGGTTAGCATCGTCCCGGCGGTTGCCGGCGGTTAGTCGCCAATGAGGACGTCGTGAAGCGCGGCGCGCACTACCCTATCCGGGACTTCTCGGCTCGTTGTAGAGCGTCCTGGACCGCGCAGCAACACCCAACGGATCTTTCCGCCGCGCGATTTCTTGTCGGAAGCGGTCGCTTCGATCAAGGTATCGGCGTCCACACCGCGCAAAGCCACCGGTAGCTCGAAGCGTTCCAGCAGAGCGCGTTGGCGATCAACCAATTCCTCAGATATCAGTCCCGCTCGCCGCGAGATACCTGCGGCAACCATCATCCCGATGCTGACGGCTTCTCCATGCAAGTAGGTGCCGTATTCGGTAACTGCTTCGATTGCGTGTCCAATCGTGTGACCATAGTTGAGCAACACCCTATCGTTGCCGGTCTCGAATTCGTCCGCTGAGACGATCTTGGCTTTGATCTCGACCGAACGTCGGATGACCGGCTCAACCATTTCGCCCGATAGTACCGCTAGATCCTCGGCGTGGGCTTCAAATGTGTCCAACAGATCGTCGTCCAGGATGAGCGCGTGCTTTACGGCTTCGGCCCAACCGGCTGCAAGTTCGCGGCGTGGAAGCGTGTCGAGGAAGTCGATGTCATGCACTACGAGGCGCGGCTGCTTGAAAGCGCCGACAAGGTTCTTGCCGATCGGGAGAT
Organism: Dehalococcoidia bacterium; assembly: GCA_963664695.1. GTDB lineage: Bacteria > Chloroflexota > Dehalococcoidia > Lucifugimonadales > Lucifugimonadaceae > Bin127. The sequence continues at coordinate 16,783 of OY761543.1, read as the reverse complement.
TGACCGCGGCCTTGCCGCCGATCGAGGCATCGACCATTGCGGCTAGCGATGTCGGAACTTGGACAACTGGAACACCGCGAAGCCAGGTAGCAGCAACGAAGCCGACGAGGTCAGTTGTTACGCCGCCACCCATGCCTACCAAACAGTCCGTGCGCTCAGCGCGTTGTTCGGCCAACCATTCGTAGACTTTGGTCGCTGTCTCGATGTTCTTGGCCGATTCACCGAGTTCGAGGATCAGTGCGTGGGTCTCGTAACCGGCGCGTTCCAGAGCTTCATGTGCGCGGCGAACCAACAGCGGAAACATTGAGTAGTCGGCGATTAGGAATGCACGTCCTCCAATGCCGACCTCGCGCATCTCAGGGCCGATACTCTCGATCGCGCCGCGTGACACGATAACGCGGTAGTCGCCTTGCGAGGTGCGTACCGTCGCGGCCGGCTCGTTGACCGACGGTCGGTAGTTAAGCATTTTCCGCCTCGCGGTTATTTCGGAGTTCTGCAGCCAAGTCGAGCCAAGCGCGTTCAATCGCGGTTGCGACCTGCACGTGGGTCAATCCCTCCGTGTCGATGGAGATATCTGCGCATGCGTATGCCTCGCTCCTCTCCGCCAACAAGCTGGCGACGCGTTGCTCCGGCACATTGTCTCCGAGCAATGGTCTCAAGGTTCGGTTTCGATTCTGCCTCGTGGTCAAGCGACGATGGATAGTTTCGGGCGAAGCGGTCAACAGAATGATGATGCCGCTTGCGCGCATGATCTCTCGGTTGACGGTGCTTACTGGTACCCCGCCACCAGTTGAAACGACTCGACTAGATTTTTCCGCAAGCTCCCGCAGAATGTCGGTTTCGATCCGCCTGAACTCGGCTTCGCCGTCCTGTTCGAATAATTCGGGAATAGATTTCTTGGTTCGGTACTCGATCAGATCGTCCATATCGACGAATGGGAGTCGCAACAGTTCAGCCGCCTTGATTCCACTCAGAGACTTGCCTGTGCCAGAGAAACCGATCAGGAAGATATTGCCAGACGGGTCCACTCTCAAACGTTCGTCCCAACGCCGAACTCTTGATGAGAATCGATGTAGGCATCGTAGTTGCGGCGGGTTTCGGCGATAGAATCGCCGCCGAACTTCTCAAGAAAGGCGTCTGCGAGGACGAGCGCCATCATGGCCTCGCCGATGGGACATGCGCGCGCGATCTGGCAGATGTCGGAGCGGTTGTATGCGGCTTCGATTACCTCGCCAGTGTTGATGTCGATGCTGGGCAACGGGCGGGTCATCGTGGCGATCGGTTTGACCGCGACGTGTACCACAACGGGATTGCCGTTGGACATGCCGCCTTCAATTCCGCCGGCATGATTGGTCAATTGGCGGAAGCGACGCCGATCATCGGGATCGGGCACGATCACATCTTGGACATCTCTGCCCCATCGTGCGGTGTTGTCGAAACCGAATCCGATCTCGACTCCCTTGACTGCATTAATGCTGGCCATCGCTTGGGCTAGCCGACCATCGAGTTTCCGGTCCCACATGACATGGCTGCCAAGCCCGACGGGAACTCCGAACGCGATGATTTCCATCACTCCGCCGATAGTCGTGCGTTCCTTTTTGGCGGTGTCGATGGCTGCGCGGAATCGTTCGTCGGAATCGGTGTCCCAGGCGCGGACTTCCGAGGTCTCGACGGCATTCCAATCGATATCGGACGGATCGATGATCGGTGATTTTTCGGCACCGCAACTGATCACATGTGATCGGATATCGATATCGAATTGTTCGAGAATTCTTCGGGCGACGGTAGACGCCGCGACACGGGCCGCGGTCTCGCGGGCTGAGGCGCGTTCGAGCACGTTGCGAACGTCGTGATGGAGGTATTTGAGCGCGCCAGGGAAATCAGCGTGGCCGGGGACGATCCGCGTGTGGGTCTTTTTGTCGACGTCGTCGCCGACTGCGGCGACCGACATCGCGTCGGTCCAGTTCGAGAAATCTTTATTCTCAATCCACATCGCAATCGGAGAACCAAGCGCTTTGCCGTGCCGCACTCCACCTCGGATTTCGGCCCGATCCTTCTCGATTTTCATGCGGCCGCCCGAACCGTAGCCTTTTTGGCGTCGGGCCATCTGCTCCTCGACGTAGTCCTCATCGATGGGCAATCCGGCAGGAACGCCCTCGACGATTACAGTCAGGCCAGGCCCGTGAGATTCGCCCGCTGTTAGATATCGGAAGTGTGTCATGTCAGGAAGTGGCCCGATTCACTGCCTCGAACATCTTCGTAACGGGTGCTGGTTTGCCGGTTGCCAATTCGAAACCCACCGCGCCTTGTAGTAGGAGCATGGTGAAGCCCCGGAGGGATTTGGCTCCGGCTTTTTCGACCTCGTTGAGGAATGGTGTCATCGGGGGCGCGTAGACAGCGTCGTACGCGACTGCGTTTGGTGAGATAGCATCGGCGGTGACGGGAGTGGCTTCGGGCGCGGGTCCGCCATCCATCCCCATGGAAGAGGTGTTGACGAGGAGGTCGGCGGCGAGGGAGATGTCGTTCAGGTCTGAGGTGTCGAGGCCACAGGTGTTGATGGCTAGTGTGTCGTCAGAAAAATCGGCGGCGAGCTCTTCGGCTCGTTCGACAGTGCGATTGGCGATGGTCATGGACGCTACGCCGGCGGTTTTGAGGGCGTGAACGATTGCTCGGGCTGCGCCGCCAGCGCCAAAGACGAGGGCTGACTTTCCGGAGGGATCGAATTCGCCAAGTTCGGTCAGGGCGCGCAGAAATCCTGGCGAGTCGGTGTTGTGGCCGGTAAGATGTCCGTTGTCGTTGATGATCCAATTGACCGCGCCGACGGCTACTGCGGTGTCAGCGAGATCGTCGATCAGAGGTATGACGGCCTGTTTGTGCGGCAACGTGACGCAACTGGCGAGAAACCCTTCGGCCCGGAACGATTCGACTTTTGCAACGAGATCATCGGGATGCGTCGGCCACGCTTCGAATAGTTCGTCGATCCCGTGGTGCTTGAGCGCGGCGTTCTGGAAGACGGGCGACAGGGTATGCCCTAACGGGTATCCAATGATGCCGAAGTTGCTGGTGGTCATGACTTTGGAGGTCTTTTGGAGTGGCGAAAACTTGTTCCCGTTTTGGGTCTAGGTAAATGCTATATCGAAGGCAAGCAGGGTTGACCGCCGCTGACGACCGAGCGACTTGGCTAGCGTTGTGGCGCACCAATCGAGAAATCGATGCCGATCTTGCTGATTATCGCCAACCTAGAACGGCAATGATGGAGGCGGCAATCTACACGCCGTCAAGATAGGACTGTAGGATTATCGCCGCCGCCGCGGAATCGACTCTTCCTTTGGTCCGATTACGCCGTCGTGTGGGGGAATCGATCTCGTTCAAAGCTCGTTCCGCTTCGACGGTGCTCAGTCTTTCGTCCCGAGTCACGACTGGGACCGCAACTGCGGCGCGAAGCTGGGCTACAAACGAGATCACTTCCCGTCCCATCTGAGACATGCTTCCGTCCATGTTGAGGGGCACGCCGACGACGATCTCCGTGATACCACGCTCATCAACCAACTCTCGGATGCGGTAAAGTGCGTCTTCCGTCGCCGAGACCGCAATCGGAGAAGCGATCACCCGGGATGGGTCTGACACAGCCAATCCGACGCGCGCCAGACCGTAGTCAACGCCCAGGCACCTACCCGTACGACGTTTGCGATCAATACTCGTCATATTCAACCTCCCGTTACCGAAACTGACTTAGTTAGCGATTCGACGACTGAACGAGCGTTTTTGAGCGCCTCGTCGATACGCGAGGGGTCGCGTGCGCCTGCTTGCGCCGAATCTGCCCTACCACCACCACCACCACCGATTGTGGAGCTAATCCCCTTGGCGATATTGCCAGCGTGAACCACTCCACCTGCGAGGTCTGGGGTGGTCATCACGATGATAACCGGGCGTTCCTCGACCACGCTGCCGAGTACAACGACGCCGCTGCCGAGGCGATCGCGCATGTGGTCGCCGGTTCGGCGCATGGCATCGACGCTTGACGCGGGGATATTACGGACCTGGATCGGGATGTCTGCGCCGTCGATACTCAGTTCGAAATCGAGGGCCTGAGCGGGCGATGCTTGTCCGTCAACAGACTGACGGAGCAGCTGTTCTTCCAGCTGCGTTGCGCGTCGACGGGCGGTTTCCAACTCGGAAAGGAGGGTTTTGGTACGGTCGAGGACGCGGTCGTCATCGACGCGGAGGGTTGATGCGACGCTGTCGACGATGCCGAAACGGCGTTGAACTTCTTCCTCGGCGCCGATGCCGGTGAGTGCTTCGATGCGTCGTATGCCGGAGCCGATGCCAGACTGACCGACGATTACGAAGATTCCGATGCCGCCGGTGGCGTCCATGTGGGTGCCGCCGCAGAGTTCGTAGCTCCACGGGGGATCGATCCTGATCGTGCGGACGTCGTGTTCATAGGTGTCGCCGAAGAAGGCGAGGGCGCCCTCCTCTACCGCTTTGCCGTAGGTGGTCCAGTGGACATCGACGGGGATGTTTTCACGGATGGCGAGATTGACGCGGTCTTGGACCTTGACGATCTCGTCGGCGGTCAGTGAATCCATGTGGGTGAAATCGAAGCGGAGGTAGTCGGGTGCGACGAGGGAGCCGGATTGTCGGACATGGGTGCCCAGGACCTCCCGCAGTGCGGCGTGGACGAGGTGAGTCGCAGTGTGGTTGCGGCGAATCTTCTCACGCCGGTCGTGGTCTACCTCGACGGTCAGGACGTCGCCAACAGAGACGGATCCGTTCTCGATCTCGCAGGAGTGGACGTTGAGGTGTCCGTATGGAGCCTGGCAGTCGTTGACGCGGACCGACGTTGTCCCGTTGCGCATGTGTCCGGTATCGCCGATCTGGCCGCCGCGGGCGGCGTAGAACGGGGTCTCAGCGAGGACAATCTCAACTTCGTCGCCCTGGGCCGCTTGGTCGAGAAGCTGGCTGTCCTTGACGATGCCGATGACCTCGGCGTCGGCGGTGAGGGTACGATAGCCGAGGAACGGGACCTCTTCGATGCCGAATGAGCGGTAGAGATCGTCGGCGTCAGTGTCAGAGGAGAACATGCTGGCGGAGGCACGGGAACGTGCACGCAGCGTTTCCATCTCGGTGTCGACGGCTTCAAGATCGACTTGAATGTCCTGTTCGGTTGCGATCTCGGCGGTCATTTCGATGGGGAAGCCAAAGGTGTCGTAGAGGCGGACCACGGACTCGCTGGGGACGGTTGCGATGCCGGCAGATTTGGAGTCGGCGATTACCTCGTCGAGCATTCGAGAGCCTTGGTCGAGCGTCGACTCGAACGATTCTTCTTCGCGTTGGAGGACGTGTTGGACGAAGGAGAGGTTGGCGTGCAGCTCCGGGTAGACGTGGGACATCTGGGAGGATGTCGCTTCGGCGATCTGGGGCAGGATGGGGCCGGAGAGTCCGAGTTCGCGCCCAAAAAGCATGCCGCGGCGGATAACTCGTCGCAGGACGTATCCCCGGCCGGTGTTTCCGGGCACGACGCCGTCAGAGATGAGGAACGATGCCGAACGTCCATGCTCAGCGACGACGCGGATGGCGCGGTCGGTCTGCTCATCTGAGCCGTAGGTCAGGCCAACGCGGTTGGCGACGAGGTCGATCAAGGGGCCAAAGATATCGGTTTCATAGACATTGTCTTTGCCTTGGAGAATCTGAACCGTGCGTTCGAGTCCAAGTCCGGTGTCGATGTTTTTCTTCGGCAGCAGTTCGTCGTTGCCTTGGCGGTCTCGGTAGTACTGCGTAAATACGAGGTTGTAGAACTCGAGGAAATCTTCGGAGATGCCCGGCCCCCAAGTTGTGCCGCGGGCGGGCGAGTCGACTGGTGGTATGTCGTCGAGGTCGCCGAGGTAGTAATTGAGTTCGCTGCAGGGGCCGCATGCGCCTTCATCTCCGGCGGGGCCCCACCAGTTGTCCTCGTCGCCGAGGCGCGAGATGCGGTCTGGAGGCACGCCGAGATCAAGCCAGATCTGGTTTGCCTCGTCGTCGTTGGTGTAGATGGTGGCGTAGATGCGTTCGAAATCCATGCCGTAGACACCGAGACATAGTTCCAGCGCCCATTTGCAGGATTCGGCCTTGAAGTAGTCGCCGAACGAGAAGTTTCCGAGCATTTCGAACAGGGTGAGGTGCGAGACGTCGCCGACCTCTTCGATGTCGGTGGTGCGGAAACTCTTCTGTGCGGTGGTTACCCGCGGCGAAGGTGGTGTCAACTCGCCGGAGAAGTAGGGCTTGAACGGGACCATGCCGGCGGTCGTGAGAAGTAATGTCGGGTCGCCCGCGGGTATCAACGAGGCGGACGGCAGGCGCAAATGTTCACGTTCCTCGAAGAATTTGAGGAATTGTTCGCGTATTTCGTCGGCGGTGAATGTTCGGTCAGGCATCGTGAATGGAGAATCAGGTGGGATGACATTTCAATTTTAAGCGTCAATTCCTTTGGGCCATTCGTAGCTGGTCGAAAAACTGAGAGGAAGTGTATCCTACGGGATACGATTGTGTTATGATCGAGGTAAGAAAGACACGAACGTTTACGCGATGGTTCGAGAAACTGCGGGATCGTAACGCTCGATCTCGCATTGACGTTAGAATCTACCGGCTTTCGTTCGGTAATCGTGGCGATGTGAAATCGATTGGTAAAGGAGTCTCGGAGATGCGGATACCATACGGTCCGGGTTACCGGGTCTATTTCTGCGAACGCGGGCGCAATGTCGTGATCCTGCTCGCAGGTGGAGACAAAAGCTCGCAATCTCGAGACATCAAAACTGCCCAAGAACTGGCTGAACAGCTTTGATTCAGCAATCAGGAACCGCTGAAATGACAAAGATAGCAACAAAAAGATGGGATCCGGCTGAGCATATCCGGGACGACGCCGATGTTGCGGCATACATTGAAGCGGCATTGGAAGAAGGCGACCATCGCGTGCTCGCCGCGGTGTTGGGAGATATCGCGCGGGCCAAGGGCATGACGCAAGTGGCCCGGGACGCGGGTCTTGGGCGCGAGAGCCTCTACAAGTCGCTGTCGCCGGACGGAAATCCTGAGTTTTCGACGGTGCTGCGCGTTTTGAAGGCACTGGGGATCAGGTTGCGGGCGTCCGTTGTGGACGACGGTCAGCCTGACAGGTGGACTGGGTCCGCGGCGGCGGCTTTGGCGGATGAAGGTGAGGAGTTCGACGAGTGACGGGCGTGCAGGACGTTAGAATCTAGGGGATGTGCGGGCCTGTAGCTCAGTTCGGTAGAGCAGCGGACTTTTAATCCGAAGGTCGTGGGTTCGAATCCCACCGGGCCCACCATTTCCGTCGGCCGCGCAGTCTTTGATGAGTTGACCGCAATACGGCCAAAGACATCACGTTGGGCGGTTGTGGACGATTCTCACTCATCCAAAGGAAGGCGAATTGTGACGGTTGCGCCCTGCCCCAGTCCGTCGCTTTTCACGGCGATGGTGCCTCCATGGGCTTCGATTATCGCTCGGGCGATGGCCAGACCCAAGCCAGATCCTCCAATCCGTCGATCGCGCGCCTCGTCGGTGCGGTAGAACCGGTCGAATACATGAGGTAGATCTGCGGCGTCGATACCGATGCCGTCATCGATGATCGAGATCACCAATTCCTCCTCGCCATCCAACTCTGCCCGGAGCACGATGCGCCCGCCCGCTTCGGTGGCATGAACAGCGTTGCTCAAATAGTTCCCCAACGCTTGACTCATTCGGGTCCGATCGAGGTTCATTTCCGGCAGGCTATCTGGCGCTTGTAACGACAGCTCGACCTGTCTCGCCGAGGATTGCGGTATCCAGCGCTCGATCTCCGAAGTGAGCAGCTCGTCAACCGAACAAACTTGAAGGGTGAGTCTTAACTCACCGCTGTCCGTCTCCGCGAGCCAATCCAAGTCAGTTACTAGGCCGCGCAGCATGCCGACTTCATGGATTATCTGGCCCGACGCTTCGTCTGGAGTCTGGAGTCCGTCGCGCAGTCCGGTTGCTTCCAGTTGAATGACGCTCAAGGGAGTGTTCAACTCATGAGAGACATCGTTTATCAACCGTCTTCGGAGTTCGCGTTGAGATTCCAAAGTCGCGGTCATCTGGTTGAAAGCCGCGCTCATGCTACCGACCTCGTCCGAGGATGTTACCGGCAGCCGGGTCGTATCCCCCCGTGCGATGGCTTGGGTCGCCTCGGTCAGCGCAGTCACTGGTGTCGTGATGCGCTTGGATAGTCGAGCGGCGAGCAGTATGGCTACACCGGCGGTCACCGTTCCACCGATCAGAGTAATCAAAAGGAGCGTATTGAGAAACCCACGCGACTCGGTCGACAGGAACTCACGGTTCACATCGACATAGACGTGTCCGACCGGCTGGTTCGTAGATAAATCGAATACTGTTTCGCGGCGTCCCTCGAGATTGGATGCCGTAGTTCCTGGCTGCACATCGGATAAATTGTCCTTGACGACACGCCCATCGATACCAGCAATGACGACTCTGATCCGATCTTTATGGAAGGACTCTGAGGACTCCCCTTCACCGTCTCCTTCGCCTTCGCCGTCCCGGTCACTGTCGTAGACGTATCCGGCCTCGGACAGCGCGCTGTCAACGGTTAACCAACTACCTGTAGCGGTGTACTCGCGGCTCAGGTTCCGTGCCAGCTGTATCGCTTCGTCGTCTCCGATCTGGTCAACTAGCACATCGAGACGGGATTGCGAACTGTAGTAACCCACACCGATGTTGATCAAAACTGTAAGGACGATGACCAAAACCATCGAACCCATGATTTGCCAACGTAATGACATCATTCATTCTCCAAAACAAACTTGTAACCGGCGCCGTAGACGGTCTGAATGGGTTGCCTACCGCCTCGATTGATCTGCTTTCTCAGACGAGCTATCTGGCTATCGATAGCGCGGTCGAACCCTTGAAATCCGTGGCTGAAGGTCAACGAAATCAGCTGGTCACGAGTCAACACCTGATTGGGATGTCGCATGAACGTTGATAAAAGGGCGATTTGCGCTTGGCTCAGTTCAACAGATTCTTCATCGACGGTCACACTCTTGGTAGTTTCATTCAGGGTGATGTTGTTGCGGGTGATCGTCTGCTGAGTTTTTCCTCGGACGCGGCGCAGTACGGCTTGGGCGCGGGCGATGACTTCCTCCGGATCAAAGGGTTTGACTATGTAATCGTCGGCACCGCTGTTCAGTCCGATGATCCGCTCGACATGCGCCTCTCTGGCCGTCAACATGATTATCGGGACATCAGAATCGCGACGCAGGGTTCTGCAGATATCTACGCCATTAAGACGGGGAAGCATGAGGTCAAGGATTATCAGATCCGGGTTCAGAAAACGGGCCAGATCCAGACCTTCTTCGCCGTCGTGAGCAACCTCGGCGGCGAATCCGGCGCGCTCGAAGTAGACCTTGACCCAGTTAGCAATCCTCGTATCGTCTTCGATGATTAGTACTGTGCCGTTCATCGGTTATCCCCTAGACATGGTTTAAGACGCGGCGCCCGCATTCGGACGCCGCGTCGCTGGGTCGGATGTGCTCTCGATTAGATTGTCGCACCGGAGGCCGAGGTAGCGACATCTATCAACAGCGACTTCCGATCATATCTATCCACCTCCTCTCCTTTCGCCGCGACCGCCGTGCTCTCCGCCGGACTCTCGCCCGCCGCCGCCGTGCTCGCCGCCGCCTTCGCTACCAGAGCCTTCGCCACCGGACTCGCTGCGTTCGCCGCCGCTTGATCCACCGGCGCCATGCTCACCACCAGCTTCGCCGCCGCCTTCACCGCCACCGACTTCGGCATGTGCCACCCAGCCAGTGAACGGTGCCGCCGTTGATGGAAGTTCTATCGCTACGGTCTGCCCGGGCGCCATGTTGATTGGCGTCGTAGGACCTAGCTCCGTCCCATTCGACAGGTGCACTTCGATCCTGACACGGGTCAAAACACCGTTGGTCGTGTTCTCGACATTGCCCATGAACGAGTTGCTGTTAGCGTCGTAGTTCATGATCAGCCGAGCGCCGCTCCGAACCATGTCGAACGTCTCGTCCGGTGCCAATTGGTTGGCCGAACTGCCTTCTTCGCTGCCAGCCGCGCCTTCGCCGCCGGTGCCTTCGCTGCCGCCTTCTCCGCCTGGGCCGTGCCCCACGCCGCCAGCCCCTTCGGCTCCACCTTCGCCGCCTTGAGCGGCCGGGTGAGGCTGAGGACCTGGGCCAGCGCAGTCGAAGACTTCCATGTGGACGACGTAGCCGTCGAATGCCACACCTGCGAGTGCGGGTTCGCTGGCGACGCTGACATTGGTAGTCACCGTCTGACCGGGGTTGAGATCGCCAAGCTTGTCGGGCCCGAGCTCGCCCACGGTTGTGGTGCCAGACTTCAGGTGAGGTTCGGCTTGGACGTAGCAGACCTTCTGCGCGGTGGTGTTCTGGACCGTCGAGATAACGGACTGGGTCGCAGCATCGTAGCGAGCGTCGATCGCTAGCGGACCGAGGTTACCCTTCCACGTCTGATCGAGCGGAGTGATGGGGCTCGACATCGCTGCTTCGTTGAGCTCCAGACCGCTACCGCCGGACTCGCCGCCAGCCGATTCGCTACCACCTTCGCCGCCGGGTCCGTGACCCTCGCCGCCAGTTCCTTCGGCACCGCCTTCTCCGGCGCCCTCGCCTCCGGCCTCGGCACCTTCGGTACCGCCGCCTTCAGCACTGCCGACCTCGGCGTGTGCGATCCAACCGGTGAACGAGGCCGGTGTCGACTGCAAGGTGATCGGTGCGGTCTGGCCGGGAGCCAGATCCATCGGGATGGTGGGCCCGAGTTCGGTACCGTTCGAGAGGTGAACTTCGATCCTGACCCTGGTCAGGGTGTTGCTCGTCGTGTTCTCGACTGTACCTGCGAAGGCATTGCTCGCATTGTCGTAGTTGAGGATGAGCCGTGCGCCGCCGCGTATGGCATCGAACGTCTCGTCCGGGGCCAACTGGTTGGCTGTGGCTTCTTCGCCGCCAGGTGCGCCAGATTCGCCACCGCCTTCGGTACCACTGCCTTCACTGCCACCGGCATGCTCGCCGCCGGAACCTTCGCCGCCGGACTCGGTGCCTTCGCCGCCTCGCTCAGAGACTGTCTGACTTACGGCGGTAATGTCGCCATCCCGACCGTGCAAGACGTTAGTTTCGCTAGTGCAACCTGCGAGCATCACCGCTATCGCGACGGCTCCCACGCCTGCACCGATCCATAGGGTCTTTGTCTTCTTGATCAGCTTTTCGTAAATCATTTCCTATCCCCTTTCGTGAGGTGGTTTTGACGCTCATCACGTCCTTGATGTTTCTAAAGGTAGAGATGAAATGTCGCAGAATTATGTCAGCCGCGTCAGGAGCTGAAAGATGAAAAGGTTTGACGGTCCCGAAAGGTAGAACCGGATCTCATCCCCGCGCTACGTCCCACCAGATTCGGAGCGCGGTTTGGCCTCTAGAAAGCGACGCAGGTTTTGTCTACGGTCTTGAGGACGGATTCTTGTTCGAAGCGCGTCTTGTATTCCGTGACCACTTGTTCGATCAAGTCTTGGGATTGTTCGTCGTCGATTGGCGTCAGAATGATGAGAATCTTTGATTCCTCGCGCTGGATCTGCCCGTCCGTCCCGCGCCATTGGCCGTTGCCATCGAGAACTGTTAGGCCGTCTGGAAAACGTGGTGTGACGGCGTCGGCAAGAAAGGCATCCCACTCGGCATCGTCGACGATATCGCCGTCGGGTCCGCTGCGACCCATGAAGAGCTGATACTCGACCCAGAGTTCGAAGTTTTCTGGGCAACCCTTGTCGAAAACCGAATCGCATCCGAAGCAGGCGAATGCGGCTGAGGCAATTAGGACGATTAGTACGGCGCGCATGTGAGAACCTCGATAATTGGATTTTACGATTCACCGATTGTTCGAGATGACCAGATTCCACTAACTAGATGCGTTGCGCGCCTTCGCGATGCTTCTCGGCGTCGTGTTGCATGCGTCGTTGTTCCTGGTTACAAAAGACTGGCCGGTGGTGGCGAAGGAGATTTCGCCTGACCTGACGTACGACGACATCGTGTTGGCGATTCACGGGTTTCGAATGCCTGTTTTCTTTCTGTTGAGCGGATTTTTCACTGCCCTGCTTTGGCAATGGCGTGGGACACATGCGTTGATCATGCACCGGCTCAAACGCGTCGGTTTGCCACTGTTGATCGGAGTTTTCACCGTTGTCCCGTTACAGTCCCTTTGGTGGATATTTACGCACAACGGCGAGGTAGATTCCGCCGGTGTCGTGTGGACCGTGCTTTTGGGTTGGAGCTGGAGTCTTCATCACCTTTGGTTCTTGTGGGTTTTGCTGCTGTTAGTGGGGGTTTTCGTGGGTTTGATTTCCGTATGCGACAAACTCCTTGATCGGCGGTTCTGGTGGGGATTGATCCCATTAGTATTGGTTCCGCAGTTGCTGATGACCGAGCAGACTTGGGGACCGGACACATCGGCCCAGTTGTGGGTCAATCCGCTGGTGCTGGCTTACTACGCATGTTTTTTCATGTTTGGAGCGTTCATGTACCGGACCGGTCTAACAGTCGGTCAGCGCTGGGCCTTCGCGCTCCTGCTGGTGATACCCGTATTTTTCGTGGGTCTGCATTTCGAGTTTGTAGACAAAGGGTCTGCTGCACATCTCGTTTCGAGTGTTCTGCAGATCGTGTACGCGTGGGCTGCGTGTTTCGGTTTGATGGGACTGTTCAAGATTATTGCTTCGAAGGATCGTTTTTTTGGTTCGGTACATATCGGATGCGTCGTATTGGATCTATCTGTGGCATCTGGTTCTGATATACGGCGCGCAGTGGATTGCGGCTGAGTTGACTTTCAACGTTCATCTGGAAGTAGCGCTTGTCATCGCGGTGGTGACCGCTGTCCTGTTGGTCGTTTACCAGTACGGGGTGCGGTACAAGTGGATCGGCGTGCTGCTGAATGGGCCGCGAGCGCGTCGGGTTGCGGCCGAGAACGTTGGTTGACAATGAAACGGCAAGTAATTCCTTACTTTGATATCGAAAGCAATGCGATATCATGTTTAGTAATGACGAAGGAGATTTGCCTTGATTGAATCTGGAATCACGTCTAAAGGACAGACAACGTTGCCCAAGGCGGTACGGGAGGCACTCGGGGTTGAACCAGGCGACCGGGTGCGATATGCCATTTTAGCCGACGGCAAGGTAATGATGATGCCCATACTCCGAGCATCAAGGCTTCGCGGCATGCTGAAATACGATGGGCCTCCAGTCTCGCTTGAAGACATGGATAGAGGCATCGTGGAAGGCGCCATCGAGAGCGCCATGGGATCGTGATCGCTGTTGACACCAACGTCATCGTTCGGTCCCTCTTGGACGACGATGTGGAACAGTCTGCAGCAGCAAACCGTTTGCTTGACGGACTCACAACTCACAATCCCGGATTTGTGTGTCGTGAAGTTGTGATCGAACTCGTATGGGTTCTTGAGCGCGTATACAAACTGCCTAGGTCAACCATCGGCGCCGCAATATTGGAGCTAATCGCCTCTGGCGACTTGATCGTGGAAAATGATCGCACGATGACCCACGCGGCATACAGATACATGCAAGGCGGTGTCGACTTCGCTGATCTGATGATCCTCGGCGCAGCCGATGAACACGAGGCTACACCGCTCTACACGTTCGACCGTAAACTTGCGAGACTGGACGGCGCAAGACTGTTGAGCGAACAGTAATTTCAAAGCGAGGATTTCAATGCAGAAACGAACCCTTGGACGGACGGGTCACGACAGCACGGTCGTTTCGTTCGGAACGTACGCGGTGGGATATGTGGACCAAGATGCGGCCGACCCGGCGATTCAGTTGGTTTTGGATGCAGGAGTGAACCATTTCGACATTGCGCCGACGTATGGGCACGCGATGGAACGGGTGGCGCCTTGGATGCCGGAGATCCGCAAGCAAGAGATTTTCGTGGGTGCGAAGACCGCAGTTCGTGATCGAGACGGTGCTTGGCGGGATGTCGACAGCATTATGCAAAGGATGAATGTCGAGGACTTCGACCTGTTTCAGCTTCATTCGGTAGGAAATATGGAGCAATTGGAGTTGGCGACCGCTCCGGGTGGTTCGCTTGAGACGCTGGTAGAGATGAGGGAGCAGGGGTTGACGAGATGGCTCGGAATCACCGGGCACGGTCCTGAGGTCCCGGGGACGATTCTCGAAGCGTTGGAACGATTCGATTTCGATACGGTGATGTTTCCGTTGAACCCAGCGGCGGCGAGGGATGCGGGTTACCGAGATGTGTCGGAGAGACTCCTTGCTGTGTGTCAAGAGCGAGATATCGGGGTGCAGACGATCAAGATGATCGCTCGTGGCGGTTGGGGCGATGGCGAGAAGCAGACGAACACTTGGTACGATCCTCATCGTGAGCAGTCGGATATCGACGCTTCGCTGTGGTGGGTGCTCTCGCATGGAGTGCACACCGCACCGAGTTGCGGTGAGATCAGCCTCTTGCCGAAGGTGTTAGACGCGGCAGAACGTTTTGCACCATTGTCCGAAGACCAGATGCGAGCCGTGGAAGAGTCGCAACGTCCTCCCCTGCCCTTGCCTGATTTGGCTATTCCCGCGGCGGCTTGATTTGAGGTTTTGTCAACCTATATGGGTGTCGTAGATCGGTGGGGGCCATGAATTGAACCAAGAGCTGAAACGCAAGCGCTTCTTGATGTTGAGCGCGGCGGCTGTTTTTGTCGCGTTGCTGGTGCTTTTCTACGTGTTGGGATCGGTGTTGATCACAGTGATGTTCAGTGCGTTGATCGCCTACGTGTTGCTCCCGTTGGCGAACGTGATTGTGCGGGTGATGCCGTGGAGCGACAGACGCCCGGGGCTGAGTCGTGGGATTGCGGTCGGGTTGATATTCCTCTTGGCGATCGGCATATTTGCAGGTTCGATGGTGCTCGTGATACCGCCGACGATCGAACAAGGGAAGGAATTCATCGACAATTTCCCGACGTTCTTCAATTCTTCGCGCATGACTATCGAACGTTGGGTCGGCGAGAACGCTGAATTGGTTCCTGATGAAGTGCGTGTTCAGATCGAAGAAAACATCGCGGGCGCGGGCGCTATCCTCGTGGATGCCGCTTGGGAGGTGTTGCCGAACACGGTCGGTCTGGTCTCTGAAACGTTTGCGTTGATCATCGGATTCGCGACGATGCCGGTGCTGATTTTCTACTTCGTCAAGGATTCGAAACAGGTGGGTTCAAGTTTGCTTGCGCCGTTTCCCAAAGCATTGCGACCGTACCTGGTGGATGTGGCAAAGATCGGTGACAAGGTTGTCGGCGGATATTTGCGAGGACAACTGATATTGGGAGCTATCGTGGGGATTGCGGTGACTATCGGTTTAATGGCGATGGGGGTCCCATTCGCGGTGGTGTTGGGGGTTATAGCAGGTGTGTCGGAGATGATCCCGATAGTCGGACCGTTGATCGGAGGTGCAGCGGGAATTCTGGTGACTTTGGCAACCGCGCCGGAAAAGGTGATCTGGGTGGCGGTGCTCTACCTTGGTGTTCAACTGGTGGAGAACACCTTGCTGGTGCCGCGGGTACAGGCCGGGACACTGAATCTTCATCCTGTAGCGGTGATCTTCGTAATCATCGTCGGCGGTCATTTCTTTGGGATTTGGGGGATCATATTCGGTCCTCCGTTGGTATCGATGGGCCGGGATGTGGTTCGCTATTTGGCGCGTGAATGGGATGAGCTGCCAAGCGCTGCGGGTGAGTCAGAGAACGAGGGACTGGAAGCAGTTGAAATCGACGTTTCGGAGTCGAGCTAGATATAACGATTCCGTGGACGTAAAGCGATTTGTCTTTTGAATGTCGGTTTAGTTCGCTGTTTTGGGGAAAACTGAAAATCTACGTGTGTTTTTCAACTTCACCTCACTGAATATTCTGTCGTTTCAATAACGGTTTTAGAATCTTCTTTCGATTGCTGTGTAATCAATTTGATTTCGTAGCCGTTCGGCACCGAGATAAATTAGGACACCCGCCATGCAGAACCGATTGAAGGTTGTTGTCGCCACGCTAGTTGCGTTGACGATTTTGTCCTGTCAGCTGGGATTCCAAGAAGAGGAAAAGCTGCTGACGATCGTCTACTGGCAGGCGCCTTCGGTGCTCAGCGCTTACCATTCCGGGGGCATCAAAGACATCGATGCGGCGGCGATCACTTTGGAGCCGTTAGCGCGGTACGACCCACGTGGAAACATCGTGCCGGTTTTGGCGTCGTCAGTTCCCGTGGTCGGTGACGGAGTTTCTCCGGATCTGACATCGATAACTTGGACATTAAAGAATGGTCTGAAGTGGTCGGATGGTAGCGGTCTCACCGCTGACGACGTGGTGTTTACTTGGCGATACTGCACCAATCCGAACACCGGTTGCACCGGAGAGAGTTCGTTCGATGGCATAACTAACGTTGAAGCGATCGATAGCGAGACGGTCATGATCACGTTTGAGGCGCCGACGCCCTACCCGTACGTGGCTTTCGTTGGAAGCGGTACCCCGATCATCAGTGCGGCGCAGTTCGAGGATTGTCTGTCAGCCGAAAGTTCTTGCGACCAACGATTTGATCCCATTGGTTCCGGCCCGTACCGGATCGTGAGTTTCACACCGAACGAGGAGGCGGTTTACGAGCGCAATCCCGAGTACCGAGGCGCCGAGCCGTTTTTCGACCGCGTAATGCTCAAAGGCGGCGGCGACGCGTCGAGCGCGGCGCGATCCGTGTTGGAG